>NZ_QEYD01000010.1 GCF_003122215.1 Pararhodobacter marinus
CACAACGCCTATGGCCTCTTCCAGTTCGGCCAGAACACCACCTCCCATGTCAGCCAGACCGGCGGACAGACCGGCCTCACCGTCCAGTTCGGATGGTGAGGGACAGGCGCCACCTTTCGGTACGGACGGTCCCGCCGGGGCCGTCCGTTGCCTTTCGCGCGCCAAGGGTGCATTCCTGACGCCACGACGTGGCGAAGGGAGAACAGGATGGAGGGCAAAAGCTGCTGCGCCCCCAAGGGACCGGGGCGGGTGATCGCGTCCCCTGCGCTGGCGCGCCGCGCCTCGGACACGTTGCGCGCCATGGTCGCGGACAGCCTGATTCCCGTCAAAGGCGGGTTCTTCGAAATGGGGGCCACGATCGGCCGCTATCCCGACGATCTCGACAGCCCGCCGCGCCGCGTCTTCGTCTCGCCCTTTTCGCTCGGGCGTACCAGCGTCACCAACCGCCTCTTCGCCGCCTTCGCCGCCGAATCGGGCTATCGCACCGTTGCCGAAACCGAGGGCTGGTCCTTTGTCTTCCACCTGTTCCTGGACGACCCGCTGGGCTGGGTCGAGCATCCGCCGCAGACCCCTTGGTGGCGCGCCGTCGCGGGGGCCAGCTGGGCCGCGCCCGAAGGACCGGGCTCGGATTGGCACGACCGGCCCGACCACCCGGCGGTGCATCTGAGCTGGTTCGACGCGCAGGCGCTGGCCGAGTTCACCGGAACCCGCCTGCCGACCGAGGCCGAATGGGAATTCGCCGCGCGCGGCGGGCTCAAGGGCAAGCGCTTTCCCTGGGGCAACGACCTCGTCCCCGCATCGGGGCACCGCCACAATACCTGGCAGGGGCAGTTCCCTCAGACCAACACCGCCGAGGACGGCTTCACCGGCACCTGCCCCGCCGATCACTTCCCGCCCAATGCCTATGGCTTCCACAACATGACCGGCAATGTCTGGGAATGGACGGCGACGAAATTCGGACCGCTGCCGCATAATCCCGGCAGATTGCCGCCGCGCGACCCGCAGGGGCCGGCCGAGGGACCGGGCTACGTGATCCGCGGCGGCTCGTATCTGTGCCATGCCAGCTATTGCGAACGCTACCAGGTCCATTCGCGCACCCATAACACCCCCGACAGCTCGACCGGCCATGGCGGCGCACGGCTTGCCCGGTAAGGCGCGCTGCCCTTCGCCCTTTCACTTTGCCACAAATACTCACGGCGACCGGTCTGCCGGAAGACCGCCTCTCGGGCAGGCGCACCCGGACGGCATGCGCACCCCCCCCCGGAACAACCGTGGCCGCGCCTGTAGGGTGCGTGCTCGCACGCACCGCCCACAGCGAAAAGGCCCCGCGCGAGCGGGGCCTTTTGCAATGCGATGAGCCGGAAGCACGCTCAGGCGACCTCGAACTTCAGCGGACGGACCTGCTGGAACATCCCCGTCCCTTCCAGCGTCTCGACGACCTTCTGGTCCAGCGCCTGGTCGAGATACAAGAGCGCGATCGCGTCCTGGCCCACGCCCGAACGGCCCAGCGTGAAGTTGGCGATGTTGACGCCGTTCTTGCCCATCGTCGCACCCAGAAGGCCGATGATGCCCGGCACGTCCTCGTTCGTGGTGTAAAGCATGTGCTCACCGATCTCGGCGTCAATATTGATGCCCTTGATCTGGATGAAGCGCGGCTTGCCGTCCGAGAACACGGTTCCGGCCAGCGACCGCTCGCGCTTGTCGGTCACCACGGTGATCTTGATATAGCCGTCGAAGGCGCCGGCCTTTTCCTGCGTCGTGGTGGACAGCTTGATCCCGCGCTCCTTGGCCACGATCGGCGCCGAAACAAGGTTCACATCCGGGTTCGCCGATTTCAGGATCCCGGCGATCACCGCGCAATCCAGCGCCTTCAGGTTCATCCGCGACGGCGCGCCGTCATAAAGCACGTTGATCGCGCGCACCGGCTCTTCGGTCATCTGGCCCGCGAAATTGCCCAGATGGCCCGCCAGCTTGATCCACGGGCCCATCACGGCGGCTTCCTCGGCGGTGACGGACGGCATGTTCAGCGCGTTGGTCACGGCGCCGGTCAGCAGGTAATCCGACATCTGCTCGGCCACCTGCAGCGCCACGTTCTCCTGCGCCTCGGTGGTCGAGGCGCCCAGATGCGGCGTGCAGACCACGTTGGGCATGTTGAAAAGCGGGCTCTCGGTCGCGGGCTCGACCGCGAAGACGTCCAGCGCGGCACCGGCGACATGGCCCGAGGTCAGCGCCTCGGCCAGCGCGTCCTCGTCGACCAGGCCGCCCCGGGCGCAGTTGATGATCCGCACGCCCTTCTTGGTCTTGGCAATGTTCTCGCGCGACAGGATATTGCGGGTCTTGTCGGTCATCGGCACGTGCAGCGTGATGAAATCGGCCCGCGCCAGCAATTCGTCCAGCTCGACCTTGGTCACGCCGAGCTGCGTCGCGCGCTCTTCCGACAGGAACGGATCGTAGGCCACGACCTTCATCTTCAGACCGACCGCGCGGTCGCAGACGATGCCGCCGATATTGCCCGCGCCGATCACGCCCAGCGTCTTGTTATACAGCTCGACGCCCATGAACTTCGACTTTTCCCACTTGCCGGCATGGGTCGAGGCATTGGCTTCCGGGATCTGGCGGGCGACCGCGAACATCATCGCGATGGCGTGTTCGGCGGTGGTGATCGAGTTGCCGAAGGGCGTGTTCATCACGATGATGCCCTTCTTCGAGGCTTCGGGGATGTCGACATTGTCGACGCCGATGCCGGCGCGGCCGATGACCTTCAGATTGGTCGCAGCGGCGATGATCTTCTCGGTCACCTTGGTGTTCGAGCGGATGGCAAGGCCGTCATACTGGCCGATCACCTCGAGCAGCCTGTCCTTGTCCTTGCCGAGGTTGGGCTCGAAATCGACCTCGATGCCGCGGTCGCGGAAGATCTGGACGGCGGTTTCGGACAGTTTGTCGGAAACGAGAACGCGGGGTTTCGTCTGGGCAGCCATGGTCTGGGCTCCTGAAAAATCGGGGGATGGCGCGAAGCGTCGCGCCTGTCATGGGGAAGAAGGCTGTAGGGTGCGTGATGTCACGCACCGCTACCGGGTCTCAGGCGGCTTGCGCCAGCGCGGCGATCTCGGCTTCGAAAGCCCATTCCAGCCACGGCATCAGCGCCTCGACATCGGCGGTTTCCACCGTCGAGCCGCACCAGATCCGCAGACCGGCCGGCGCATCGCGATAGGCGCCGATATCCAGCGCCACGCCTTCCTTCTCCAGCCGCTTGGCCACGGCCTTGGCGAAAGCGGCGCCATCGGTGATGCGCGCATCGACGAATTTCAGGCAGACCGAGGTGGTCGAGGCATTCGCCGCGTCCCGGGCCAGGTTTTCCAGCCAGTCCTTCTGCGCGCAGAAATCCCACACGACCTTGGCATTCGCTTCGGCCCGCGCGATCAGCGCCTTGCGGCCGCCCAGCGACTGCGCCCATTTCAGCGCGACAAGGTAATCCTCGACCGCCAGCATCGACGGCGTGTTGATCGTCTCGCCCTTGAAGATGCCTTCGTTCAGCTTGCCGCCCTTGGTCATGCGGAAGATCTTCGGCAGCGGCCAGGCGGGGGTGTAGCTTTCCAGCCGCTCGACGGCGCGCGGGGACAGGATCAGCACGCCATGCGCACCCTCGCCGCCCAGAACCTTCTGCCAGCTGAAGGTCACCACATCGAGCTTGTCGAAGGGCAACTCCATCGCGAACGCGGCCGAGGTCGCGTCGCAGATCGTCAGGCCGGCGCGGTCGGCGGGGATCGCGTCGCCATTGGCCACCCGCACGCCCGAGGTCGTGCCGTTCCAGGTGAAGACCACGTCCTTGTCGAAATCGACCGTCGCGAAATCGACGATCTGGCCATAGGGGGCTTTCTTGACCTCGGCATCGAGCTTGAGCTGCTTGACCACATCGGTGACCCAGCCTTCGCCGAAGCTTTCCCAGGCCAGCATCTCGACCGGGCGGGCGCCCAGCATCGACCACATCGCCATCTCGACGGCGCCGGTATCCGAGCCCGGCACGATGCCGATGCGGTAATCGGCGGGCACGCCCAGAACCTCGCGGGTCAGGTCGATGGCCTCGGCCAGCTTGGACTTGCCGATGGCGGCGCGGTGCGACCGGCCCAGAGGCGCGTCAGCCAGCATGTCCAGAGAAAAGTGGGGGATCTTGGCACAGGGGCCAGAAGAAAAACGCGGATTGGCCGGCCGCGTGGCCGGGGTCGCAGGTGCAGACATAGTACCCTTCCAGATAGATGCCTCTCGTTGGGGAGAGGTGTCCCGCCGACGGACATAGGCCCGCGCCGTGACTGGCACAAGCGGGAAAATTGGCCTAATGCGGCGGAAATGCCCTCGAAAGCGACCCTTCAGGTTCACCATCGGAAACCCGCGCCATGTTCACCGTCACGCTTCTCACCAATCCCGCCAACCCGGTTCTGGATAGCCCGCTGGTGGAAAACCTGCGCAATGCCTGGGGCGGTGGTGCGGCGCGCTGGCTGGACCGGGGGATCGCCGCCGAGTTCGAGATCGCCGCCTTGCCCGCAAACCGCTGGGAAAGCTGGGAAAACCTGCAGGAGTTGGGCATAGACCTGTGCGTGCAGACAACTGCCGGACGGCGCAAGGCGATGCTGCTGGCGGATATGGATTCGACCATGATCCAGCAGGAATGCATCGACGAGCTGGCCGATATGGCGGGCGTCGGCGCGCATGTCGCGGGCATCACCGCGCGGGCGATGAATGGCGAGCTGGACTTCGAAGCGGCGCTGACGGAACGGGTGGGGCTGCTGAAGGATCTGCCGGTCTCGGTGATCGACCAGGTGCTGGCCGAGCGAATCACCTACATGCCCGGCGGCAAGGTGCTGATCGCCACGATGAAGGCGCATGGCGGCCACGCAGCATTGGTCTCGGGCGGGTTCACGGCCTTCACCGCGAAGGTCGCCGCCGAGCTGGGCTTTGACGAAAACCGCGCGAACACCCTTCTGGAGCGGGACGGCACGCTGACAGGCGAGGTCGCGCAGCCGATTCTCGGCAAACAGGCCAAGATCGACGCGCTGAACCAGATCACCGCCCGGCTGGGCATTACACCGGCCGAGGTGATTGCGGTGGGCGACGGGGCCAACGATCTGGGCATGCTGCATCTGGCCGGATCGGGTGTCGCGCTGCATGCCAAGCCTTCGGTCGCGGCGCAATGCGAGCTGCGCGTGAACCACGGCGACCTGACCGCGCTTCTGTATTTGCAGGGTTACGCGGCCGAGGATTTCGCGGCAATCTGAGCCGTCGACCCGGCCGGTCTTTCGACGGCGGGCGCGGGCAAGCGGGGGTTTCACACCCCCGCACCCCCGTGGAGTATTTGAGGCAAAGTGAAAGGGGCGCGCGGTTGCGTCCCTTCAGGCGATCGGGTGGCGATCGGGCTATGGGGATCGGGGCATGACGGACAGCGTTTTCATCGGCGGCGGCGGCGAGGGTTACGGGGAACCGCAGGATCTGCTGTTGAAATACGGCAACCGGCACGGGCTGATCGCCGGCGCCACCGGCACCGGCAAGACGATCACCATGCAGATCATGGCCGAGGAATTCAGCCGCGCGGGCGTGCCGGTCTTTCTGACCGATATCAAGGGCGATGTCAGCGGCATGGCGGTCGCGGGCGCGCCGCGCGAGGCGTTCCAGCGGCGCGCGGACACGATCGGGCTGGGACCGATGGTGCACGAGGCGATGCCGGTCACGTTCTGGGACCTGTTCGGCCAGCACGGCCACCCTGTGCGCACGACGATCTCGGATATGGGGCCGTTGCTGCTAAGCCGGATCCTGGAGCTGACCGAGGCGCAGGAAGGCGTGATCAACGTCGCCTTCCGGCTGTCGGATGAAGAGGGCTGGCCGATCCTCGATCTGGACGATCTGCGGGCGATGCTGCAATTCCTGTCCGAGAACCAGCGCGAGATGTCGGCGCGCTACGGCAATGTCACCAGCGCCTCGATCGGGGCGATCCAGCGGCGGCTTCTGGTGCTGGAAAACCAGGGCGCGGCGCAATTCTTCGGCGAGCCGGCCCTGGAGATCGCCGACCTGATGCAGGTCCATGACGGGCGCGGTCAGGTCAATATCCTGCATGCCGCGACGCTGATGCAGACGCCCCGGCTTTACGCGACCTTCATGCTGTGGCTTCTGTCCGAGCTGTTCGAAGACCTGCCCGAAATTGGCGATCCGGACCGTCCGAAACTGGTGTTTTTCTTCGACGAGGCGCATCTGCTGTTCGACCGCGCCCCGCGGGCGCTGGTCGCGAAGGTCGAGCAGGTGGCGCGGCTGATCCGCTCGAAAGGCGTGGGCGTGTATTTCGTCACGCAAAATCCCGACGACGTGCCCGAGGATATCCTGGGCCAGCTGGGCAACCGGGTGCAGCATGCGCTGCGGGCCTTTACCGCGCGCGATCAGCAGGCGCTCCGGCGCGCCGCGCAGACCTACCGCGCCAATCCGCGCTTCGAGACCGAAACGGCGATCCGGGAGGTGGGCGTGGGCGAGGCCGTGACCTCGTTTCTCGAGGCCAAGGGCGTGCCCGGCATGGTCGAGCGCACGCTGATCCGCCCGCCCGCGTCGATGATGGGCCCCTGCCCCGATGACGCGCGCCGCGCACTGATCGCCGGCTCGCCGCTGGGGCGCAAATACGCCACGTCCATCGACCGCGATTCGGCGCATGAGATGCTGGCGCGGCGGGCCGAAACGGCTGCCCGGCAGGCGGGTGCGGAGGAAGAGCGCGACGAGGGTTTCACCCGCGCGCGGCGCTATTCTCCCGGTTCGTCGCGCGCGCGCCGAGTCGAGGACGCGGAAAAACCCCGCGCCCCGCGCTCGGCCAGCCGCCGCGGTGACAGCGTGACCGAGGCGTTCACGAAGTCCATGGCCCGCTCGATCGGCACTCGCGCCGGCAGCGCCCTTGTGCGGGGGGTGTTGGGCAGCCTGTTCCGCGGTCGGTAGCGGGATGCGTCAGCCGGGCCTCAGCGGGGCCCGCGGGCGGCCTCGCGGGCCAGCGCGGCGATCAGGTCGGTGCGGGTGACGATCCCCACGATCCGGTCGCGGTCGAGCACGGGCACGGCGTCGGTATCGCCCCCGGCCATCATCGGCAAAAGCGCGGCAACGGGTGTGTCCGGGGCCGCGCGCGGGCCCTGCGCGTCCATGATATCCCCGGCTTTCGGCGCGGTCTGCTTCCGGGCGCCCGGAAATCCGCGCAAGACCGCGACGACGCCGCGCCCCGGCCCTCGTGGCTCCGACCGCGCGCGGTCGATCAGGTGCATCTGGAAGATGGCGCCCAGGAACCGGCTTTCGGGGCCGATCACGGGCAACGCGGTGAAGCGATGCGCCCGGAACAGATCGGCCACGGCATCCAGCGGCGTGTCGGGCGTCACCGTGATCAGGTCGCGCGACATGATGTCCCGCGCCGCAAGCGGCCCCGAGGACGCGGCCGCCGCCTGCAGTTCCGCCGCGCCGATCAGCCGGGCCAGATCTTCGACACCCAGGTTGAAGGACTGGCTGTAGCGGTCGAGAATGGCGATCAGCGCGTCTTCCGACAGGCCCAGCCGTTCGACCGGGTCGCGGTCCCCGGTTCCGTGGCGGCTTGGTTCGTCAAACTGCCGGAACGGATAGCGGCGTCCGGTCAGGCGCGCGTAGAGCGTGGCCAGCAGCACCAGGACGACGGTGCCCAGCGCCACCGGGGTCAGCGCGAACCAGAAGCCGAGATGCGCGATGGCGTCGGGCGACATTGCCGCCGTCATCGCCACCGCGCCCGCGGGCGGATGGACCGCGCGGCACAGGATGGTCGCGGTGACCGACAGCCCCACCGCCAGCGCGATTCGCAGGGTCGGATCGGGCACGGTCAGGCAGACCGCGACGCCGACAAGCGCCGCGACCGTGTTGCCCACCACCGCCGACCAGGGCTGCGCCAGCGGGCTGTTGGGCACCGCGAAGAGCAGCACGGAGGTCGCGCCGAAGGGGGCCACCAGATAAAGGCCGAGCCGGGGATCGCCCTGCGGCGACAGCACGAAGAGCCCCGCAAGGCCCAGGCCGATCAGGGCGCCCAACCCGGCGCGAAAGGCTTCCAGCCCGGAGACACGCGCGACGGCGGGACCCAGAGATTTCAGATGATGCACGACAGCCCCCGGACTTTGCGCCACAGTCCCGCGGGACGCCGGAAGGTTCAAGCGCGGTTTCCAGGTATGAGAGCCGGTTAGTACGGGCCCGGACGCCCACGGGCGAGCGCGTCTCGTGCTGCGCAGGCCCTATCCCTGGGGCGTCATCACCTTGCGTTGCCGCGACCGCTCGATTCCCAGTTGCCGCTCGCGCCAGATGATCAGGATGCCCGCCGAGACGACGATCGAGGCGCCGATCAGCATGGTGCGGGTGGGGATCTCATCGAACACCCAGTAACCGATCGCCAGCGCCATCAGCATCGACGCGTAATCGAAGGGCGCCACCAGCGAGGCATCGGCCTCGCGATAGCTCGAGGTCAGGAAGATCTGCCCGACCCCGCCGATCAGCCCGGTCAGGACCAACAGCGCGGCTTGTCCGGGCGAGGGCAGAACCCAGCCGAAGGGAATGGTCAGAAGCGACAGCCCGGTCGCGGTGACCGAGAACCAGAAGACGATGGCCGAGGTCTGCTCGGTCGCCACCAGCTTGCGCACCGTCACCTGCGCCAGCGCCGCGCAGACCGCGCCGGTCAGCGCCATCATCGCGCCCAGCGCCTCGGCGGTCGAGACATCC
Organism: Pararhodobacter marinus; assembly: GCF_003122215.1. Lineage (GTDB taxonomy): Bacteria > Pseudomonadota > Alphaproteobacteria > Rhodobacterales > Rhodobacteraceae > Pararhodobacter > Pararhodobacter marinus. The sequence goes on from NZ_QEYD01000010.1 coordinate 8,740, forward strand.
GCGCCAACCGACAGTCGCGGCGACAGCACGATCATCACCCCGGTCAGCCCCGCGAAGACGGCGCTGAGGCGGAAAAGCCGGACTTCCTCGCCCAGGAACATCGACGCGAAGATCACCACCAGAAGCGGCGCGGCATAGCCGATCGCCGTGACCTCGGGCAGCGGCAGGAAGGCCAGCGCGGCAAAGCCCATTCCCATGGCCGAGGTGCCGACGAGCCCGCGCCAGAAATGCCCCAGGGGTTTCGTGGCCTTCAGCCCGGTCCGCACCTCGCCGCGAATCGTGAGCCAGACAAAGATCACCGGGATCGCGAAAAGCGACCGGAAGAACACCGCCTCGCCCGGCGGGATCGTGTCCGAGACGGATTTCACAAGGCTCGACATCGCGATGAAGCAGGTCACCGAGATCAGCTTGTAGAGGATACCCCGGATCGGTCGCATGCCCGCCCCCTGCCCGCCTGTCAGGCCGTTTTGCCAGCGTTGTGCCGGCCCGTTGATTGGCACCTGCGCCTGTGGCGTAGTCTCCCACCGATGCGGCGGCGCGGCAAGGGCGGGGCCGGAAACGAAACCGGGCAAATCTCCGGACTTAAGCGGCGCAAGGGCGAGACACGGATTCACCGCGCGCAAGACGAGAGCGGGCGCAAATTTCCCTCTGGACACCGCCCGCGCCCTCGCCTAAGACACGCCCACCCGAAAGCGTCGCTTTCACCCGTGCCCGGGTAGCTCAGGGGTAGAGCAGTGGATTGAAAATCCTCGTGTCGGTGGTTCGATTCCGCCCCCGGGCACCATTATTCTTCGACAGAGATCGCCCAAGTTCTTGAAATTCAATTGACTTTCAGGATGCTCGTCGGCGGCCTGCAGCCACTTGCTACAGCAATTTGCTACAGTTTCTGCTACTCAGAAGCACCAGAGATTTGCAGATCGCTCTCGACACAATGGGCGAGAGCGTTGCGATGGAGCGGCTGGCTTGGGAATTCGCGATAGCTAAAGAGGTCGTTCGGGCACAGAAATATCCGCATATGTTCCCGCCGCGTGTGACCCCATGTGCCTGATCCGGTTCATGCATGACGAATACGAGCATAGGCGTGCCGTGACCAGAAAGCTCGCCTTTGCGCTCTTGCTGGAGTAGCGTTGAGCTTAGTCGTTCAGCAGCACCGACACCGTGTCGGCGCGGTAGCGGTGCATGTAGATCAGCGCGTTGAACGTCCCCTTGGGCTGGAGAACATCCAGTAGATCGGGCGCTTCTTGTACCGCTTCACGTGGTCGGCGTAGAAATCCTTGGTGAAATACTTGCGGATGTCTTTACCCAAGGCCTCCTCGACATAGCGCAGGTTCTCACGGAAATGAGCCTCGCCGAAGGTCACGCGCAGGAACAGGCGGAAACGCTCGGTGATGTCATCGGCGAACCAGTCACCGTCGAGCACGGGGATCACGTTGTCCGCATCGGGCATGAAGCGCGGCTCGGGGATGCCCCGTTCCGCCAGCCGGGCGAGGTAATCCTCCAGCCGCTCGCCCTGATTGGCGAGGATCAGGCCCGGCGCGTCGAGGCTGTAGCGCCCGAACATGCAGCCCACGGCATAGCTGAGGAACTCGGCCATGGTCCGCGCAAGCAGCGCCTTTTCCCTGTCCTCGTCGCTTTTGTCCCCGCCAATGGAATAGGCGGGGTTGCAGGTGAGGGTGATCTCCTCGATCGGCACCTCGGGAGCCAGCTCGTCTTGCAGGCCATAGGCGTCGATGAAGATGCGGTTGTTCTCTTCCTCCAAGGCCTGCACCTCGTCCGTCATGGACTGCCAATGGCCGCGCAGCGTGGCATAGCTGTCCGCCAGCGTCTCGCAACGATGACCCTCGGAGAGCAGCGGGAGCGTGGTGAAATCCCAGGAGGTTTCGTAGGCGTTCCAGTCGGAGCAGGCGAAGGCTACACATTTCGTCGCAATTCGCCGTGCATCTTCGTCGGGAATTTTGAGTGCAGGAAGGGATTTGAAGTAGCCCACATGAAGGTGGATAGTAGGGTTTATGATATTAAACAGATCTTGCGCGATCTTCGTGTTGGCGAAACACAGAACCTGGTTTTCTGAATACGCGGAGGTGCAAAACGCGGAGTGACCCGTCGAATCGAAGATGAAGCCCTTCGGATATAGCCTGAAGGCTGACCCTCCACTGGTTACGTCTGACCACGATACCGAACGGCGGAAATAATAATCGGGATTTCGGATCACTGACTTCGGTCGGAACGCATAGAGTTCTTCGCCAGAGTTCTCCCAATTCACGACAAACTCTTGGTTGCCATACCAGCGTCGAAATTCACCACCTTTGTTGTAACTCACCCACTTTGAGCCGCTTACTTCTACTTGGTCTTGCGACGATGCATCAAGCATACAATTGGTCGAGTCTGGTTCCCACCATTGACGCAGGAAACGTCCACTGTCCGCCGTAGCGACACCTTGCTTCGCTTCAAGTTTGTCGCCCAAGGAAGGTTCGGCATTGAACAAACCTCTAACCGTTTCACTCACCCAATAGGCAATCGGTGCGCCAGGGATATTCGTGAAATCGATTGGATCGGCCCAATAGACGCCATCAGATTTGTCCAAAAATCGAGCTTCGATGGCATCAGGATTTCTGACTTCCACATGCTTGTCAAAAAGGCGTCGAAAATACCCTTTCTCTCCATCCGTAGACCGAGATGTGCGAACAACAAAAGCAACTGCTCCGAAATCCGCGCCAAATATGCCACGTCCGAGTTGGAGTAGAGACGAAATCGTTGACTTCACCAACAGATATTTGCGGAGTTCGTAAAATGAGGAGAGGAATAGCCAGCTGGGTAGATTGATCATGCCCCAGAAAGAGTTTTTTCGTGTCAAGATCGTTGCTCGATCCATAAAGCAGGTCATAAGATCAGCTTTAGAAGTCGGATACTTGTCTTCGAGCCAAGATTTCAGAGCGGGGTTCAGTCCTTTTGCCCCAGCATAAGGCGGATTGGCCACAACCACATGATACTTCGGCGACAGCGCCTCGGCCATGCGCAGCACGGCGACGATCCGGTCCTGCACTTCCTTCAGCAGCAGGTCGGAGCCGAAATCCCGCGCCGCCACCACCCGCAGCGTCTCTGCCGGATCGCGCAGTTTCGGCACGATCAGCGAGCCGAAGTTCTTGGCCTGCTCGAACTGCCCCAGCGTCTCGCGTAGCTCATCGGTGAACAGATCCTTGCCCACCACGGCGGCCACGTCCTGCATCTCGGCAGGCGTAAAGGCCACGTTCTGCAACACGCAGATGTCGGGCTTTGCCTCCATCCGCAGGAACCGCCGCCGCCCCAGCCGCGCCGCCGCCTTCATCGCCAGCGCAAAGGCTGCCAGCGCGCCCGCGCGGTCGTCGATCTCCACCCCCGTCAGGTTGTGCGTCAGGATCAGCGAGGGGATCTCTGTCGGGTCATACCCCTCTTCCTCGTAGATGGCGTAGAGCAGGTCAAAGGCATAGGTCAGCATGTGCCCCGAGCCTGCCGCCGGATCGCAGATGCGGATGTCTTCGGGGCGGGTGATCTTCAGGAAATCCGTCTCGGGCTCTTCGGGCGCGATGTAGTAGTCCATCCGCTCCGCCAGACGGCTGCCCGGGCGGTTCAGCAGCCAGAGCCGCCCCAGCGAGTTCTCGACCAGGTAGCGGACGATCCAGTGCGGGGTGAACAGCTGTGTCGCGGCGGGGATGTTCTCGGCCGTGATCTTCTGGTTCTTCTTGAGGCCCGCGAATACCTGATCCTTCTTCTCCGAGATGTAGAACTGGTAGAGCCAGCCGATGATCTCGACATCCGCGCAGGCCTCGCCTATGGCAAGGATGGCCGCAAGCGCATACTGGAGCCGCATTGGCGTCGTGATGGGGCATCGCAGATATCTCGTGGCGCGCGATCCGGCCAAGGATGACCTGATCCGAAATTATCGCATGGACCTGATCCAATCGGCCGAGGTTCTGGACCAAAGCTTCGCGCAGGCCGAGGGGTTCAGCATGGCGGAATATGCGGCGCAATCTTTCGGCATCTGGCAGGACCCGGACCAGTTCGGCGAAGTGGTCTGGAAGTTCTCGCCTGAGGCCGCCACGCGTGCCGCCGAGTTCCGCTTCCATCCGACCCAGAGGCTGGAGCCGCAGCCCGACGGCAGCCTGACCGTCCGCTTCGAGGCCGCCGGCTGGCTGGAAATGACGTGGCACCTGTACCAATGGGGCGACAAGGTCGAGGTTCTGGCCCCCGAAGGCCTGCGCGCGATGGTCCATGACCACCGGCGCAGTGACTTCAGCTCGATGCCCTGACGCGGGCGTCCGGCCTCAGGCCGCGCGCAGGATTCTCAGCGACGCGGGCGAGACCAGTGACGGCCGCTTGCCCTTCGCGCCCATCCACAGCGAGAAGCCACGCGCGATCAGCTCCGCCGCCTCGTCAAGACTGCGGACATAGACGGAATTCACCGCGTGATGTTTCTTCGCCCCGTGGCGCGGATCGCCGAGGCGATAGCCCTTCGCCGTCAGTTCCGGCTCTTCCACCAGCCCGTCCCGCGGCGCCACCCGCTCGATCCTGATCACCCGTCCGCTCATCGCATCTCTCCCTTTCACACCTGCCGCACAAAACGGGCCGGTGCACCATCCCTGGCATGGGCACGGTGACAAACCGTGTCGTACTCGGACATGAGTTTGGCCAGGGAAAATCGGGCGTAAAACTGTTACACCAGCGTTAGATTCCTCCTGGGATTGCGAGTAAGCCATTGAAATAATTGCATTACGTGATCCGCCCTGGGCACAATTCTAGAATCCGTTCCCGAGAGCAGTGCAAGACCTTGAACGGAAAGGTCGTTTCGGCAGTTCGAAAGCCCTCTTTCAGCTGAACACCAGAGCGCCTGCAAATACCGGCCGACGACGATGCTGCATTCTTTCCGACTTTCATGAGGGTTCGCGAGAAACGCATCGCGAGTTCGAGCATTCTCGGACTGCAGCTCCGTTGCCCGACGCGCATAAGCCTCTGCGGTGTCTGCCTCACGGTCGATCTGCTTCGCTCTGGTTCGAAGACGTTCCTCTTTGGCCTGACCCGCGCGACGCTCCCCCGCGTCATGGAGCGTTCTTTCCGCGAGGTCGAACGTCGCCTGAGTGGAGACGATCCCTTTCAAGACGTGGTCGTAGACGCCGGCCCTCTGCAATCCGGCTCCTCGACCCGCGCGGATCTGAAGATCTTCAAGACCTGGCTGTCACGCAGCGCGGGCCAGCCGCGTCGGCCCGAAGGCAGCCGTCAGGCGCGGTCCCAGGGCGGAAGCGGTTGCGTGGCCGCCACCAGCGTGTCCAGCAACAGGCGCACGGCGGGGCTTTGCATCCGGCGCTCGGGCACCATGGCTTTCAGGTAAAGTTCGGGCACGCGCCAGTCCGGCAGGACCTCGATCAGTTCGCCCGCCGCGAAGGCGTCGCGTGTGAGAGGCTCGGCGATCAGCGTGACGCCAAGCCCGCGGATCGCCGCATGGCACAGAAGCCGCGTATCAGAGGCGGTGAAGACGGGATTCACTTCGACCGCGACCTCGCCCGCGGGACCGCTCAGCGCCCAGGTATTCCCCGAGGCGCGGAACACCAGCGCGTCAAGCTGGCTCAGGTCGCGCGGATGGGTCGGGACCGGACGGTTGTCGAAATAGGAAGGCGCCGCGACCAGTTTGCGCGGCAACGTGCAGAGGGCGATTTCCTGCACCTGCGGATAGGTCGTCGGCAAGGCGCCGATGGCGATGTCATAGCCTTCCTCGATCGGGTTGACCGAGCGGTCCACGAGGTTCAGATCCAGCCGCACGCCCGGATGCGCGATCTGGAAATCGCACAGGATGTCGCTGAAATGCATGATCGACATCGTCGTCGGGCACTTGATCCGCAGATGCTCGGTCAGCCGGTTCCGCGCCGGGCCCGACTGGATCGTCGCCTCGATCTCGCTGAGCAGTTCCGAGAATTTCTGCTGGCAGGTCCGTCCGACCGCCGTCAGCTCCAGCCCCCGGGTCGACCGCTCGAACAATTGCGCGCGGCACATATGCTCGAGCTGCGACACGCGCTTCGACACAACCGAGGGCACCGTTCCGGCCTCGCGCGCGGCGGCGGAAAAGCTGCCCAGGCGCGCGACCGCCAGAAAGGTGCGGAGGTTGACGATGAAATCCATGCCAGAGCGGTGCCGGGCAGGCCGGGCTTTGTCAAGCGCGGCTCTGCCGGGCGGCGCGGCTCAACCAGCGACGGGCGCGTCCAGCGCGCGGGCCGGGGCCTCGGCGGCATCGCGGATATAGACGCCCTGCTTGCGCAACGTGGCCTGCAGCTCGGCGATATCGACATCGCGCGCATGGACGCCGCGGTTGGCCGCGACACCGGCCGCCGCCCCCGCCGCGTGGCCGGTCAGCCAGCATTGCGGGATCTCGCGCATGAAGCCGTGGCTGTTGGCATCGCAGGACACATGCCGCCCGGCCGCCAGCAGACCGTTCAGCCGCGCCGGCACCAGCGCCGAGTAAGGAACCGAGATGACCGGGAATTTCGGCGACATCGAAGGCGAGACGCCGACCTCATCGGGCAGCGCCTGACCCGAGCTCCATTGCCCGCGTTCGATCCGGCCCAGCCCGCCCAGGCGCCGCGTATGGCGCACCCCGAGCTGCGGGGCGCTGAGCAGCATATAGGCATTCTGGAAGCCGGGGGCGTGTCGGCGGAAGAACTCGCAATGCGCCTGCATGAAACGGTGCGAGCGGATCTCGACCTCGGTCATGTCATCGACATTGAGCGCGCTCAGACCCGATTGGCGCGGGCCGAGGAACAGGGCAATGTCATCGCGCCAGGACACATAGGGCGCCTGGAAGAAACCCAGCGTCTCGCGCCCGAGCTGGTTGATCTCGGAGAAGCCCTTTTCGTCGTTGAGCCGGAAATCCAGCCATGTCTGCATGTCGACACCGCCCAGCATGAAGCCGGTATTCATCGAATGGTGAACGTCGCCCTCTTCGATATCGGTTTCGAAACCGGCGCCCGCGCGGGCAAACACATCACCATCGCCGGTGCAATCGACCGTGACCTTGGCCATCAACGCCTGGCGGCCTTCCTTGGATTCGAAGATCACGCCCTTCACGGCACCGTCCTCGACCACCGGAACCGCAGCCCAGGAATGATAGACGATGCGCACGCCCGCCTCGATCAGCATTTCCTGGCTGGTAAGCTTCAGCCGCTCGGGGTCGATGGTCGGGGCCCAGGTGACGATGCCGTGAAAGGCCGAGGTCCGCAGGCGCCAGTATTTCGCCAGCGCATCGTCGCGGCGGCCCCAGAGGGCTCGGTCGGGGCCGGCCTTGCCTTCATCGGGGAGGCGGGCCAGCACCTCTTCGGCGAATCCCTTGATCACCAGATTGCCGGACCAGTCCGTCATGCGGTCGATCCAGATCACCACGCCGCCGGTCGAAAGCCCACCCAGATGATTGTAGCGTTCCATCACCACCACATCGGCGCCGGTGCGCGCGGCGGCCAGCGCCGCAGCGGTCCCTGCAGGGCCGCCGCCCACGACCAGCACGTCGCATTCGTGATAAACCGGCACGTCGCGCGCGGCCTCGGTCACGCTGCCGCGCCCGTTGCGGGCCGAGAAGACATACTTGCCCGATTCGAAAATGTCGGAGCCCAGGAATCGGTTCTCGCTTTGCCGGATTTCCTGAACCTTCGGCTTGTCGTCGGACATTGTATCCCCCTTGTCGCGTTCGGCCCCTGTCCGGAGCCCGTCCCCGCAACCCTAAGGGGCGCCGGGCTTTCCGGGGAAGAGCCCGATCCGGCAAGGCAGCTTTCGCGAAACGCGAAGACATCCTGGGCCTCGCGGAGCGCCCCGTTCGCGCTTTGCATCAGCCGATACGATCCCGGGTCCGAAGGACCGTGCCGCTAATCCGCCGCCAGGATCTTCTGCAACAGGGCAACGAGCGTCGCGCGCTCGCTCTCGGACAACATCGCCAACGCCCGGTCCTGACTGTCATCCGCCACCTGCCTGAGGCGCGAGAACCGGCTCTGCCCCTCGGCGGTGAGAGAGACGATTTTCCGGCGCGCATCGCCCGCATCCGCTGTGCGCGCGACATGACCCGCCTGTTCCAGCGTCAGGACAACAGTCGCGACATCCTTGCGGTCGAGTCCCGTGCGGCGGCACAGCTCGGCCTGGCTGACCGCACCGTATTCGGCCAGCGTCACCATGACCGAGAACTCGAACTGGCCCGAGCCGTGTTCGGCCAGCGCCGCGCGGCTTATCGACGACCCCCTGACCCCAGCAATCGCCAGAAGCCGCGTGGGCAGTGCCTTCAGATAGGGCGTCGTCTGCTCGAATCCGGGCATTGACATCTCCAGACATAGTTGGTCTAACCAACATAATTATAGTTGGTGAAACCAACGATAAGCAATCCCTTTGGCCGCTATCCTGCAGGAGCCCCCCATGGCCGTCAAATTCACGCCGACCACCGTCGCGCTGCTCATGGCCGCGTCGCTGACGATCCTGTCGAACGCGACGATCAGCCCCGCCCTGCCGCAGATCGCCGCCGCGTTCCGCGACAACCCGGACGCCGAGTTGCTGACGCGCCTGCTGGTGACGGCGCCTGCGCTTTTCGTGGCCGTGCTGGCGCCGGTGGCCGGTATCGTCGTCGACCGGGTGGGTCGCAAGCCCGTCCTGCTTCTGGGGACGCTGATCTATGGCATCGCCGGGGCGGGCGGTCTGTATCTTGCCAGCCTCGAGGCGATCTTCGTCAGCCGATTGTTCCTTGGCGCAGGGGTTGCGCTGATCATGACGGCGCAATCCGCGCTGATCGGCGACCTGTTCGAAGGGCCGGACCGCGCGACCTTCATGGGCTACCAGATCGCAGCCACCAATTTCGGCGGCTTCGCGGCGATTTCGCTGGCCGGGTTCCTGGCCACGTTCTCGTTCCGGTTCCCGTTCGCGATCTACGCCCTGGCGCTGTTGATGCTGCCATATTTCTGGCGGGTCTTCGCCGCCGCTCCGCAGGCCCGGGGACAGGCTCCGACCTCGTCCACGGCCGAGCCGCAGCCGTGGATCCTACCCCTGAGCGGCCTGAGCCTGCTGGCGTTTCTGTCCATGGCGGTGTTCTACATCATGCCCACGCAATTCCCGTTCTACCTGCAGGACGTGCTTGGATCGGACCCGGCGGTCGCGGGCCTGATGCTGGGCCTGCTGACGCTGGCGGGCGGGGTCGGAGCGCTGGTCTCGGGCAAGGCGCGCGAGCGTGCGGGACCGCTCTGGTCGATGGTCGCGGGCCAGACGATCATCGCCCTGGGCTTCGCCTCGGTCGCCTATGGCGAGGCGCTGATCTTTCAAGCCCTCGGCGCGGCGCTGATCGGGGCCGGCTTCGCCGCTGTCCTGCCGTCCATCATCGCGTGGATGTTCGCCTTCATCCCGCCCGCGCGGCGGGGCGCAGCCTCGGGGATCATGACGATGGCCATTTTCCTCGGGCAATTCGCCTCGCCGCTTCTGTCCCAGCCGATCATCGCGCAGGCGAGCTTGCCGGTGCTGTTCTGGACGGCGGCGGCGATCTTCGTTGCCAAGGCCGTGATCCTCGCCGGTCTTACGCGCCTGCCTGCGCTGCGCCAAAGCCCGCTCTGACGGCGGCCGACGCGCGCCCCGTCAGAGCGGGATTTCCGGCGATGCCTTTTCGGTCGATACCACGATGGATGTCCGGAACTTGCGCACGTTCCTGTCGGCAAAGAAGAACCGGTGCGTGAAGGCCTCGTAATCGGCGATATCGCGCGCCATGACGATGAGGATGAAATCCGCCTCTCCGGCGATGCAGTAGAAATGCGTGACCTGCCGGTCCTGACGCGCCTTGCGCTTGAACGCGTCGATCTGGTCCAGCCTGTCACGTTCGAGCTCGACCGCGACGATCGCGGTGATGCCGAGCCCCACCTGCGCGGGATCGAGCAGCGCCACCTCGCGGCGGATCGTGCCGTTGTCCCTGAGCGCCCGCAGCCGTCGTTGAACCGAGGCCGTCGACAGACCGGTCTCCTGGGCCAGCGCCTGAGTCGAGATGCGGGCATTCCTTTGCAGATGATCGAGAAGCTTCCTGTCCGTCGGATCCATGAGGCCCTTGCGCTGTTTTCATCCCCTGAGTGATCGTATCAGATCACTTTGAGCCAAAATTCTGCGTCGAATCCATCAACCTGACCGCCTAAGGTCAAGCCCATGAAACAGGGTATCAAAGACGGGGCGATCGCGATCCTGCCCCTCGCGCTGGGCGCGGCGGTTTACGGCTTCGCGTTCGGGCTGCTGGCCGCGCAGGTCGGCTTCGCGTGGTGGAGCGTCGGACTGATGAGTGCGCTGGTCCATGCCGGCTCGTCGCAGATCGTCGCCGTCGAGCAATTCGCCTCGACCGGCGCGGTGCTGGGGGCGGTTCTGGCCGGCGCCGCGCTGAACCTTCGCTATATCGGCATCGTGGCCTCGCTGTCCGAGATGCTCGACAGCCTTCCCTTGCGGCTCAGACTTCTGGCAATCCATGTCACCGGCGACGAGAACTGGGCGCTGACCATGGCGCGGCGCGCGCGCTTTCCCGAAACCGGCGCGCCTTTCCTGGTGGGATCGGGGCTGGTGATGATCTCGGTCTGGACGGTTTCGACCGGGCTGGGTGCGGCGATGGGCGCGGTGCTGCCGGATCTGGAACGCTTCGGGCTGGGCTTCGCCTTTACCGCAGCCTTCATCGCCATGGCGCGCGGCCTGTGGCGCGGCCGGGCGCAGGCGCTTCCCTGGGCCGTCGCGGCAGGGGCCACGATGGTCGTCGTCACGCTGGGCGCGCCCAAGGCCTATGGAATCGTCGCGGGCGCCGTGTGCGGACTGGTCGTCACGGGCCTGATACGCCGGGCGCAGGGAGCGGTCCGATGACCGGCGCGCATTGGGCGGTGATCGGCTTGCTGGCGCTCGCGGCGTTCGTGATCCGCGTCGCCGGGCTGATCGCCGGAGGCCGCATCCGCGCGTCGCGCCATGCCTGGATCCTGGAGGCGCTGCCGGGTCTGATCGTGGTCAGTCTGGTGGCGTCGTCGCTCGCCGGAGAGCCCACCGCGACATGGATCGCCGCCGCGCTCGCGCTGGGCGTCGCGGTGCTTACCAACCATGTGATCGCGACCATGGTTCTGGGCGTCGCAGCCTTCGCCACTCTGCAGGGTCTTGGCCTGTAGAGCTTGCCGATCCATGCCCGGGAAGCATCACAACCCGGCCCGCGCGCAAAGGCGTGCTTCGGCCCCGGCGCGGTTTTGCGACGTTGGCACCGATCGGCGACAGGCGGACCGGCGCATGGATCACGGCTTAGCGGATGTCGTGAAGATCCAGCGCATCGGCCAGGTTGAAAGCTCCCATCCCGCCGTCGATGGCAATGTCCGCCCCCTTGAGCCAGTTCGACTCGGGCGACAGAACGAACGCGGCGATTTGGGCGATCTCTTCGGGTTTCCCGGCGCGGCCGGCCCGCTGGACATTCCGGTCGACCGCCTCGCCGAAGGCCCGCTGAAAGTCACCGAAGATCCCGGTCGATACGCCGCCCGGACTGAGGGTGTTCATGCGCAGATCCCGACCGAGCAGCGCTTCGGTTTCGGCGATGGTCCAGAGGATGATCGCCTCTTTCGTCAGGTTGTAGCATCGCGTCGCGTCGATGTTCTCCCGCGCGATGAAGGCCCGAAGGTCGTCTCCTGCGTTCAGCGCCGCCAGCCGTTTGACCTGGGCTGTGTTTTCACGCCATTGCTGACCGGCACGGCTGGCCATGTTCACCACCGAACCGCCCGGCCGCAGCCTGTCCAGCAAAGCACGGGTAAAGGCGCGCGTCCCCAGGAAATTCACCTGAAGGATCGTCTCTTCCAACCCCGCACGCGGCGGCAGACCGGCATTGTTGCAAAGCCCGTCCAAGGGTTCGTCCAGCTGCGCGGCGGCCGCGGCGATCGAGCCCGGATCGTTCAGGTCCAGAGCGATGAAATGGTCGAGATTGGCCTGCGTCCGGTGGATATCGAAGCCGATCACGCGATGCCCCTGTTCCTTCAGGATCCGCGCAAGTTCGGCACCGATCCCGCTGGCCACGCCGGTCACGGCATATACACGCTGCGTCATGTCAGTCTCCCCCGCATTTCGGGGTGATAGATCCCCCAAGCGGGCAATCACGAACAGTCTTGAAAAAGCGCGATGTATAAGCAAAGCGTATCGCCATGAAGGTGCAACACATTCAGGTTCTGGTCGCCATTGCCGAACATGGCAGCCTGCGCGCAGCGGCCAAGGCGCTGGGAAAGTCCCAACCGGGCCTGACCCAGGCCCTGCGTCAGGCCGAAGACGATCTCGGATTGCCGATCTTCGTGCGGACATCGCGCGGGGTGGTTCTGACCGATATCGGCGAGCGTGTCCTGTTGCGCGCCCGCACGATCACCTCCGAGATCAATCGCCTGGACGAAGAGGTCAACCAGCTGCGAGGCGAGCTGACAGGCGCGGTGCATGTCTGCGTGTCGCCTTTTGCGGCGGCGCGGATCATGCCGCGCGCGATTGCGGCCTTTCGCAAGACGCATCCGAAGATTGATGTTCACCTGTCGAGCGGCCTGTTCCCCGGTGCGCTGAAACCGCTTCGCGAAGGGGCTACCGATCTTGTCATCGGCCCGGCCCCGCCGCCCGACATGATCCGCGAGATCGCGGTCGAATACCTCATGGAGGGACCGATCCACATCATCACGGCCTCGGAGTCACCCCTTCTGGCCGCGCGATCGCTGCGGGATCTGGAACAGGCGCAATGGATCATGATCGGGGGCCCCGGGGGGCCGGGCGACATCTTTCGCAAACCCTTCGAAGACCATGGCTTCAACCCGCCGCACGCGACCACCACGTCGGAATCGTATTACGGCGCTTTGTCGCTGATCGAGAGCCTTGGCGCGGTCTGCACCTTTCCGGCCCTGTTGCTGGGCGATGTGCAGAAAACCTGGCGCATTGCGCGGATCCCCATCCGCGAGACCATCGAACCCCTGCGCATTTCGATGATGACCCGAGCCGGGCATCCGCTGACCCCGGCCGCCGATGCGCTGGCGATGTGCATCCGCCGCCGCGTGACCTCACTGTAAGCGATACTCCCTGCCTATCGCGATTTGAAATTTGGCGCTGCTCATTATCGCGGCACGGCAGTAGGAACGCCTTGGTAGCGTTGCTGCTGGCCCGTGGGAGGAGCTTATGACACCAAGGAAACCGTTCGTGGCAACGTTGTTTGCCGCCGTTCTTGCCTCACCGGCAATCGCGGAAACCGATCTGACCTTCAACCTTTTCATTCCGCAGAACCATTTCGCCTGGCCTGTGTTCGAGTCCTGGGCCGCGGACATCGCGGCAGCGACGGATGGCGAGGTGCGGATCACCTTCCCGCCGCAATCCGTCGCCCCACCGCCGGGCATCGTCGATGCGGTGCGCAATGGCGTTGCAGATGGCGGGTTCATCTTCAACGGGTTTCTCGCCCATTCCGCGCCGGGCACCATGCTGACGCAGATGCCGTTCATCGACCTCGGCGATTCCGAGGCGATGTCGGTGGCGTTCTGGGAAAGCTACGAGGAAGTCTTCGGCGAGGTCGAGCAGATCCGCGGCGTGGAAATGGTTTCGGGTTTCCATCTGGGTCCGACCTATCTGTGCTCGACCACCGACACGCCGATCACCACGCTCGAGGATCTGCGCAGCCGTCGCATCTGGGCCCTGCCGGGCACGATCGCCGATACGTTCGCCGCGATGGACCTTGCGATCACCGCGTCGCCCGCCGTCAACCTGCAAGAACTGGTCTCGCGCAATACGGTCGACGCCCATTTCGGACAGACCATGGAGACGACGATTGCCTTCGGCATCGGTCCCTATACCAAGTCTTGCGTCGACATGTCGCCGCACATGCTGTCGGCCAGCTTCTCGATTTTCTTCAACCAGCGGGTCTGGGATCGGCTGCCGGACGACCACCGGGCCGTCATCACCGAGTATTCCGGCTCGGCGCTGGCCCGCAGGTTGGGCGCGGCGACCGATATCGCCGATGACGAAGCCCGCGCACAGCTTGAGGCGATGGGCGTGACCTTCGCGCCGATCGATCCCGATCTGCTGCAGGCAATGCGCGACGCTTCGGGCACGGTGGCGCAGCTTTGGATCGACCAGATCGATGATGCCTACGGGCTCGACGGCCGCGCCATCCTCGAGGCAACCCGCGCCCGCGTCGCGGAAGCCTCGCAGCCCTGACCCTTGACCGGGGCGGCGCGATCGCGGGCCGCCCCGCCCCCACCGGGAGGACCGCATGACCCTTATTCAGAAAGGCACCGTCGTTCTGGGCGGGTTTTGCCTGATCGCCATGGCGCTGATCACCTGCGCCGAAGTGGTCATGCGCTATGCCTTCAGCCACCCGATCTTCGGCGCGGCGGAAATGGTGCAGATCTTGCTGGGGTTTCTCGTCTTCGCCGGCATGTTCGCCGTCGCGCGCGAGCGCTCGCATGTCACGGTCTCGCTGTTCGAGCCCTTTTTCCGCGCACATGCGCCCCGTCTGTACCACCTCACCTTCAACATCATGAGCGTGCTGGGTGTCGGCTCGATCGCAGTGATCCTGGGTTGGCGGGTCCGGGATCTGATGTCCTATCCCGAAACAACGGTCGTCCTACGCTTGCCGATGCTGTGGATCGTCGGGGGCATGACCGCCCTGGCAGTCCTGGCCATCCTGGGTGCCTTTGCCGCGATGCGTCGGCACGGCGCCTCGCAATCCCCCGACGCGTAAGAGCCGCTCCATGACCCTCACCCTGATCGGTTTCGCCATCCTGCTGCTTCTCGCTTTTCTGGGCGTGCCGCTGGCCTTTGCCACGCTCGCCGTGGGCTTCTTCGGCCTGATGTACCTGCGCGGGCTCGATGCCGCGCTGGCGGCCTCGTCAAGCTGGATTGTCGATACCTCGATCAACTACAATTTCTCGATCATCCCGCTTTTTGTGTTCATGGGCGCGCTGATCCACCGCTCTGGCATCAGTGGCGACCTCTATGCCGCCTCCTATGCGTGGCTTGGCCGCTTCCGGGGCGGGCTGGCGCTGGCCGGGGTCATGTCCTGCGCCGGCTTCGCGGCGGTCTGCGGTTCGTCACTGGCCACGGCGGCGACGATGACCCGCGTCGCGGTGCCGTCGATGCGCCGGTTCAGGTATCACGACGGCTTCTCGGCCGGGACCATCGCCGCCGGCGGCACGCTGGGCATCATGATCCCCCCCTCGGTCCCGCTGGCGATCTACGGCATCGTCGCGGGCGAAGACATCGGTCAGCTCTTCATAGCGGGTATCCTGCCGGGAATGCTGCTGGTCGTGCTGTTCCTGCTGGCCGTGCTGATCGTCACGGCGATCCGTCCCGATATCGGCCCCAAAGGGCGGGCAATGGGCCTGATGGAAACGCTGCGCGCCTCCTATTCGACATGGCCCGTCATCATCCTGTTCGCCATCGTGCTGATCGGCATCTATGTCGGGCTGTTCACCCCGACCGAGGCCGCGGGCGTCGGCTGCGCAGGGGCCTTCATCATGGGCGTTCTGCGCGGTCACTTCCGCGACCGTGCCAGCCTTTACGGCGTGATCGAAGAGACCGTGACCACCTCGGCCATGATCTTCGCCATCGTCTTCTCGGCGCTGGTCCTCGCGCAATTCGTCAACCTGACCGGTATGCCCTACGAACTGCGCGCGCTGGTGCTCGAGATGGGATTGGGCCCCACGGGTCTGGTGCTGACGATCTGCGCGATCTGTGTCGTGCTGGGCATGGTTTTCGAATCCATCGGCATCCTGCTGCTGATCATCCCGGTCTTCCTGCCGTCGCTGGATCTGCTGGGCGTGAACCTGATCTGGTTCGGCATTCTGGTGATCATCGTGATCGAGCTGGGCCTGATCACGCCGCCGATCGGGATGAATGTCTTCACCGTCAAATCCGTCGCCCCCGAGATCCCGCTGAAAGCGATTTTCCTTGGCGTCCTGCCCTATATCGCCGCGATGGTTCTGGGTGGGGTCCTGATCCTGTTCATCCCGCAGATCGCGACGCTGCTGCCGGACGCGATGCGCTAAGAAAGACCTGACCATGACCGAGATTATTGAAACTCATCTGTACATAGACGGGGCCGCCTGCCGCGCCTCTGATGGCGGCACATACGAAATCCACAACCCGGCGCGCCCGTCCGAGCTGGTCGGTCACGCCGCCGCCGGCACCGCGGACGATGTGGACCGCGCCGTCCGGGCCGCGCATTCTGCCTTTCCGGCCTGGGCCGCGCTGAGCTATGCAGAGCGCGCGGATATCCTGCGCAAGGTCGCCGCTGCCCTGACCGAAGACACCGCCGCCGTCGAGGCCCGCGCACGGATCTTCACCCGCGAGCACGGCAAGATCCTGCGCGAGACGCATCTGGAGATCAGCCGTCTGGGCGAGCGTTTCGTGCAATCGGCCGATTACGCCGAACGCCTGGCGCAGGACGAGATCATCCGCGCGACCCGCAACGATACCATCGTCACGCGCCAGCCGCGCGGCGTTGCGGCGCTGGTCGTGCCGTGGAACTGGCCGCTGGCAATCCTGGGCGCCAAGCTGCCGCAGGCGCTGATGGCGGGCAATACGGTGGTGGTCAAACCGTCGGCCAATTCCGCGCTGGCCCCCACGCTGAGCCTGCACCGCATCGCCGAATTGCTGCCGCTGGGCGTGGTCAATATCGTCACCGGCTCGGCCAGCCGGATCGGGGACGCGCTGATCGGTCATCCCCTGGTGCGCTTCGTGAATTTCACCGGGTCAGTCGATGTCGGCCGCCACGTGATGAAGGTCGCGGCCGAGAACATCACCCCGGTCACGCTGGAACTGGGCGGCAATGACGCGGGACTGGTTCTGAGCGACGCCGATCTGTCGCCCCAGACCTTCGAGAACCTCTACCGCGCCGCGTTCATGTCGACCGGCCAGATCTGCTACGCGCTCAAGCGGCTCTACGTGCACCGCTCGCGCTTCGACGAGCTGGTGGACGGTCTGCGCGCCGTGGTCGATGCGCAGGTCGTCGGCGACGGCTTGCTGCCCGAGACGACCATGGGCCCGATGAACAACGCGAGGCAGCTCAGGACCGTCACCGGCATGATCGACGAGGCCCGCGCGCGCGGCGCCAATGTTCTGGAACTGGGACAGGTTCCCGACACCGAGCTGTATGCACAGGGCCATTTCCAGCGCCCGGCTCTGGTTATCGGCGCAGATCCGGCGCTGTCGGTGGTGCGCGAGGAGCAATTCGGCCCGGTGCTGCCGATCCTGAGTTTCGACAGCGAAGACGAGGCCGTCGCCATGGCCAATGATGACCAGTTCGGGCTGGCCTCGTCGGTGTGGTCAACCGATACCGGGCGGGCCATCGCCCTCGCCCGCCGGATCGAGGCCGGCTACAGCTTCATCAACGCGCATGGCCCCTCGGCCAACGACGGCCTGGCGCCTTTCGGTGGCTTCAAGAAATCCGGCATCGGTCGGAATTTCGGCTACGAAGGCGTGACGCAGTTCCAGGGCTTCCACGCGATTGCAGGAGCGTCCGGCCTGCTGGCCTGACGCGGCACCTTCCGGGCACGGACCCGTTCCCCAAAACTTGGGCCGGCCCCGTCCCTCGGCACCGACAGACGCGAAAACGCCGCCCCTTGGATCGGGGCGGCGTCACCGCAAGACGGTTGTGAGCGGGGACAGGCTTACGCCATGAACCGTTTCGCGGAGGGCAGGCTGCGCATCAGCACGTAATAGCTGATGCCGGCGGGCAGCAGGCTGGCATACCAGCTGACGCCCGAGAAGGTCAGCGCGGCGACCACGCCGATCGCCATGGCGATCACCGCGGCCCAGTTCACGCCGCGATAGGGGCCGTCCGCGTCATAGAGTTTGGACAGGTCCAGTTCCTGTTTGCGCAGCACGAAATAGTCGACCACCAGGATGGCGAAGATCGGACCCAGGAAGGCCGAATAGATCTGTATGAACAGGTTCAGGCCGGCGGCGGATTCGTCCTTGACCAGTTCCCAGGGGAAGGTGGCGAAAGCCAGCAGGCCGACCAGCACCGCGGCCGTCTTGTACTTGACCTTGAACACGTCCATCAGCGCGTAGGCCGGCGGCACGACATTGTTGAGGATGTTGGTCGTGACCTGCGCGAAGGCGATGAACAGCAGCGTGATGACCAGAAGCAGCTTGTTGTCCACCGCGCTGGAAAACACGCGGATCGGATCGACCTGGCCCGTCGCGCCCGAGACCATCAGGCCGATCAGGCCCATGAACAACGTCGCCGGCAGGATCGAGTTCGCGTAGATGGTGATCTGGCGCATCGGCCCGACATTGCGGCGCAGTTCGCGCGAGTAATCGGAGACGTTCAGCATCATCGTGGAATAGATGCCCAAGAACAGCATGGTCGCGCCCCAGAACGGTGCCCCCCAGGTGCCTTCGACATTCACCAGGTTGGTCGAAATCTCGTCACCGTATTTGCCGATCACGCTGAAGAACATGTAGATCAGCGAGCCGATGATGAAGATCGAGCCGATGTTCTCGAGCCACTTGATGCCGTGGAAGCCCAGCACCGACAGGCCGATCTGCAGGAACTGGAAGCCCACGAAGAAGACCACGATGTTGGAATAGCCGAACAGCGTCTCGGACACGAGGTTCAGCGCGCCCGCGCCGATCCAGCTCTGGAAGCCGAACCAGACGATGGCGGGCACCGAGCGGACCAGCGCCGGAAGCCGCGTGCCGGAAAAGCCGAAGGCCGAGCGTGCCTGCACCATGAAGGGGATGCCGTATTTGTGGCCGGCCTGGCCGTTGATCATCAGCGCGGTGCCGATCACCAGGCAGCCGATGGCGATGGCGACGACGACCTGCAGCAGGTTCAGCGTGCCGACCAGGCCCGACCCGATGGTGAAGGTGCCGATCGACACGCAGCCCCCCAGCCAGGCGAACAGATAGGACCAGGGGTCCATGATGCGGGTTTCCTGCGGGGCAAGGCTTTCCTCTCCAAGGCCTTTCCCGACGTGATCGGCGGTCTCCCCTCCGCCCATCTCCGCTTCGGCGTTCATTGTCATTGTCCTCTCCTCCCTGGACATGAAGTCTATTTTTCGTTCGGCGTGGCGTATCCCGAAATCTTGCTGGTCTTCAGACCGGCGCCGACCAGCGCCTCGACCATCTTCACGGCCACGGTGACGCCATCGATCACTGGCACCCCGGTTTCCTCGCTCAGCCAGTCGGTCAGGTCGGCCATGCCGGCGCAGCCCAGGACCACGGCTTCGCACTTGTCTTCGGCGATCGCGCGCAGGATCTCGTCGCGCACCTTCTCTCGCGCGTCCGAGCCCTCTTCCTCCAGCGCCAGCACCGGGATCGCCGCCGAGCGGACGCGACGGCACAGATGCGACAGGCCATAGCCGTGGATCAGGCGCTCGATCACCGGGATCGAGCGCGGCAACGTGGTGACGACCGAGAACGAGGTCGACAGCAGGCTCGCCGCCTTCACCGAAGCCTCGCAGAGGCCGATCACCGGGCCGCTGGCCACTTCGCGGCAGGCGCCGATGCCGGGATCGTCGAAACAGGCCACCACGATGCCGTCGATGCCGGCCTTCTCGGCGGCCGCGACCTCGGCCAAGAGCCCGGGCACGGACATCGCCTCGTCGAAATGCCCTTCGATGCTGGCCGGGCCGGTGCCGGTCGCGCCCAGGATCTCGGTGTCCGGATGCGCAACCCGGCGCGCGGCCACGACGGCCTTGTCGGTCATTGCCTTGGTGGAATTCGGGTTCACGACCAGAATTTTCATACCGCCTCCTCTTGTCATCATAAATTGTTAACAATCTGTGATGACACGTCAAGCGTTCTGCCGCCGGCAGGTGTTGCAATGCACCGACGCGCCGCCTAAGTTACTCATAACAAGCGATTACTTTTTGCAGAGCGTGATGCCGGGACTGCCCGAAGACCAAATCGTCGGTTCGGTTCTGGACGCGATCGCCGAACAGCGACTGCCGGCCGGAACAAAGCTTGGCGAACAGGCGCTTAGCGATTTGTTTGGCTGCAACCGCGCCAATGTCCGGCGGGCTCTGGCCACGCTGGCCGCCCAGCATGTCGTCGAGCTGCGACCGAATCGCGGCGCCTACGTCATGACGCCCTCGCCGAGAGAAGCGCGCAACGTGTTCCAGGCACGCCGCGCCATCGAGCGCACGATCGCCCGCGAAGCCGCCGGTCGCAGCACGCCCGAGGACATCGCCTTCCTGCGCCGCAACATCACCGAAGAAGCGCAGGCGAAAGCCACCGGCGACAAACCGGGCGAGCTGCGCGCCTCGCGCGACTTCCACTTGCGGCTTGCGCGGATCGCCGGGAACGATGTGCTTGAACGGTTCCTGTCCGAACTGACCATGCGCAGCACCCTGATCCTCGGGCTTTATTCGCCGCAGGGGTCATCCTGTTGCGCCGAGGACGAACATGCCCGCATCGTCGACGCGCTGGAACGGGCGGACAGCGAGGCGCTGGTGTCGCTGACCACCAGCCATCTTGAGCACCTGGAAGCGGGCCTGAATTTCGATGACAAACCCCGTGCAAAGCTGACGCTCGAGGATCAGCTGGCCCCGTGGCGCGACCCCTCTCAGGCGGTCTGAGAAGACCGCGCCCGAGGGCGCGCGGCGTGAAGGCAAGGCTTGATTTTCGCGCGCATCGCGATAAAGCCGGTTCAGTATCAAAAATGGCAAGGCAATCCGGCGCGGTCGCGACGGCGCCCTACCGTGCCGCGTGACGGACATTTTCTTCCCGCCCGCACGCCCCAGAACCGGGTGGCCCGATGAGCTATTTCGACAATATTCGTACCTTCATCCGGGTCTACGAACTGGGCAGCATGTCCGCCGCGGGGCGGGATCTGCGCATCTCGTCGGCGGTGACATCGTCGCGGATTTCGCAGCTGGAAGAACACCTTGGCGTTCGCCTGTTCCAGCGCACCACGCGCAGTCTGTCCCCGACCGAGCATGGCCACAGCTTTTACGCCGGCGCGTCCGAGATCCTGATCGCGGTCGAAAAGGCCGAAGCGCATATCGTCAACGTCACAGAGAACCTGAAGGGACCACTCTACGTGGCCGCGCCGCTGGGGGTCGGGCGGCGGCTGATCGCGCCGCGGGTGCCGGACTTCCTGAAGCAGTACCCCGATGTCAGCGTCCGCTTGCGGCTTTCGGATCGCAAGGTCGACCTGACCGCCGAGGGGCTGGACCTGGCGTTTTTCCTGGGCCAGCTGGAGGACAGCAACCTGCGGATGCGCAAGATCGCGGATGTGGAACGGGTGCTTTGCGCATCACCGGATTACGTCGCACGGCGAGGGATGCCAGAGGACGGCGACGCGCTGATTTCGGGTCAGCATGAATGCCTGAACCTGCGCTTTCCGGGTGCCCAGGAGCCCCGGTGGCGGCTGTCGACGCCAAATGGGCCCCGGCGCTTTGCCGTCAGCGGACATTACGAAAGCGATGACGGCGATGTGCTGACCGACTGGGCGCTCACCGGACAGGGGATCGTGCTGAAGCCACGGTTCGAGGTTGCCGATCATCTCGCCTCGGGGGCGTTGGTCACCGTGGCCGAGGCGACGCCACCCGAGCCGATCCAGATGGCCTGTCTGTTCACGCATCGGCGACGGCAGGATCCGAAAACCCGGATCTTCATGGACTTCATGATCGAACGGATCAGAGCCGCGTTCGATTAGGGCGCTGACCCGTCGCCGCAAGGCAAACGGGCGGATACCGAAGGTTCTTTCGCCTATTTTTTGAAAATACGCCGGGATCTTATCGTTTACCCTGCGCCAAGATCGGAGGGTCAAGATTTTGCAGCGCTATCCCAGAGACATGGCCGGCCACGGCCCCGACACGCCTGACGCCCGGTGGTCCAACGCCGCGCCCACACAAATCGCCAAGGCCTGCGCCCAGGCGGAGCGCATCGCTGAACGTCGCCTGGCCGGGAAGATGCGCGCATGACCACGATCCGGATCCAGCCGTTGACCGCCGAAGCCTTCGCGCCCTTCGGAGAGGTAATCGATGCCGCCGGCCCGGCGGACAAACTGATAAACCAGGGCCTTTGCAAACGCTTCCATGATCGGGCGACGCTCGATTTCATCGAAGGGGGCACGGCGGGCATCAGCCTGTTCCAGGCAGAGCTGCGCAAGCTGCCCCACCTTCTCGACATGATGGAACGGCATCCTTTGGGCAGCCAGGCCTTCCTGCCGATGTCGATGGATGGCTTCCTTGTGGTGGTCGCGCCTGACGAGGGAGGGCGCCCCGGCACACCGATTGCTTTCAGGACCGCCCCGGGACAGGGCGTGAACTACCACCGCAATACCTGGCACGGGGTACTGACGCCGCTCTCCGGGTCCGGTCTGTTCGCGGTGATCGACCGGATCGGAGAGGGCGACAACCTGCAGGAGCACTGGTTCGACATGCCCTACAGGATCGAAGACTGAGCGCCGGCTTCTGCACGGACATCAGGATCAACGACGGTCAGAAATCGACCTCTATCGCGATTCCCTTTTCCACGGCCAGATCGACGACCGCCGCCGCGACCGCGAGATCCTGAAGACCGACACCGGTGCCGTCGAACAGGGTGATCTCGTTCAGCGAGGTGCGACCCGGATGGGTTCCGTTGATGACGGCGCCCAGTTGCTGCACGTCGGTCTCGGCGATCAGGCCCTGGGCCACGGCATGCTGCGCCTCGCCGATGCTGACGGATTGCGCGACCTCGTCGGTGAAGACCGTGGCGCGCGCCAGCAAGGCCGCCTCGACCTCCTGCTTGCCCTTGGTGTCGGTGCCCATGCAGGCGATGTGGGTCCCGGGGCTGACGTGATCCGCCATCAGCGACGGCGCGAAGGCCGAGGTGATCGAGATGATGACATCGGCCTCCTGCATGCCCTCCAGAGCGACCGGCTCGAAAGGTACGCCCGCCTCGGTGGCGACCTTCTCGATATTGGGCAGCATCGCGGGGTGGAAATTCCAGCCGATGACTTTGTCAAACTTGCGCTGCTCCAGCGCGGCGCGCAGCTGGAACGTCGCCTGATGCCCCGCACCGATCATGCCGATGACCCTGGCATCCGCGCGGGCGAGGTGCTTGATGGACACCGACGAGGCCGCGGCGGTGCGCAGCGCGGTCAGAAGGTTGCCGCCGACCATGGCCGCGGGCTTGCCGGTATCGGGGTCGAACAGGAAGACGGTGGACTGGTGATTGATGAGCCCGCGCTTTTCCAGGTTGTTGGGCCAATACCCGCCGGCCTTCAGGCCAAGCGTCAGCCCGGCGCGGTCGAAACCGCCCTTGAAGCCGTAAAGCGCATCCTCGTGGCCGATGGCCTCGCGCACCACGGGGAAGTTGTAGGCCTCTTGCGCCGCCATGGCGGCAAAGACCTTTTCGACGGCATCAAAGGCCGCGGCCCGGGTCATCAGGTCCGCGATGTCGCGTTCGGGCACGATCAGCATGAAGTCTCTCCGTGAAAGGGCGGGCCGCCGCAGGGCGTGGCGGCCCGGGGTCTGATCAGGACGCAGGCACGCGTCCCTTGGTAAGGAAGTTGTAGATCAGCCCGCCCAGCACCGCGCCGATCACCCAGGCATAGCCGTTGAGGAAGCTCAGCGCCGGCACCCAGACGGTCGCCACCGAGAACAGCGCAGCGATGGCGAAGGACTTGACCGCCGGAACATTCCAGCCATTGCCGAAATGGTACGCGCCGCCCTCGAGGTCATAGAGCGCCTTGCGGTCCAGCGTTTCCTTGCGGTGCCAGTAATAGTCCACGATCATGATGCCGAAGATCGGGGCCAGCGTGGCGCCAAGCGTGTTGACGAAGCCGCCGATGCCGAATTCGCTGATGAAGCTGGTCCAGAAACCACCGATCACCAGCGCGAAGACCGAGGTGATGAGACCGCCGGCGCGGAAGCTGATGCGATCCGGCGCAAGGTTGGCGATGCCGTTCACCGCGGGAATGAAGTTGGCCACCAGATTGATGCCCACCGTTGCCGCGAAGAAGGTCACGGCAGCGATCACGCTCAGCAGGATGCTGTCGGTACGCTCGACGATCTCGGTCGGGTTGATGATGGCCTCGCCGTAGACGACGGCCGCGCCGCCGGTGGTCAGAAGCGCCAGCGCCGAGAACAGGATCATGTTGAACGGCAACCCGATCAGGTTGCCCTTTACCATGGCGCGTTTGCTGCGTGCATAGCGCGAAAAATCGCTGAAATTGATCATCACCGCGGCAAAATAGGCGACCATGGTGCCGACGATGGCGACGAAGCCGTTGAACTCGGTCAGGAAGGTGCCGTCGGGGTTGGCAAAGATCGTCTGCGTGGCGGCAAGCAGCTGGCCGTCGGATTTCTGCCAGAGCACGATCACCAGCCCCAGCATCACCAGATAGACGAACGGCCCCGCGATGTTGAGGAAGGTTTCCACCCAGGACATGCCGCGCCAGAAGATCACGATATGGAAAGCCCAGACCAGCACGAAGGACAGCCAGTCGATGCCGGTCAGGCCCAGCACCTCGGTCCCGCCCGTGATCCCGGTCAGCGAGCGGATCAGCAACGCCACCGCAGTCGAGGCGAAATAGACCTGCACGCCGTACCAGAACACCGCGACGGTGGCGCGCAGTATGGCGGGCAGCTTGGCCCCCTGCGTGCCCAGGCTGGCGCGCGCCAGGACCGGGTAGGGGATTCCGTATTTCTCGCCCGGGGCGCCGGACAGGTTGACCATCCACATCGTGAACAGGCCGGCGGCGATCAGCCCGGCAAAGGCGGTCCAGCCGCTCACCCCGTAGGAGATGAACAGCGAGGCCACCAGCGAATAGCCAAACAGCGATTGCACGTCATTCGCCCAGATGTTGAAGATGGCGAACCATCCCCAGGTCTTTTCTTCCGGTGCGACCGGATCAAGCGCGGTATGGGCTCCCGTGTCGGTTTGGCTTGCAGCCTGACCTACGACATCCGTCATGTCTCTCTCCCTTTTGTCGTGTGTTCATGGCCTCTTTCCGGGCCTTCCCTGGTTGTCGCGCAGCCGCCGCCCTTCGCTCTGCATGGGCAAAAGGGCAGGCGCCTGCGCGGGTGGTGTCTTGCCGCGCCCCTCCCCGGGCGGGCAAGAGGACGCCGCGATCAGTAGGCGCGGCCGCGGGCGGAAACCGGCCAGACGCATTCGACCTTGCCGCCCCGCACGCCGACATACCAGTCGTGCACATTGGCGGTCGGGTCACAGTGACCGGGCACGAGACGGAGCTTGTCGTTGACCTTCAGCACGCCGTGAGGGTCCATGACGACGCCGTGTTCGTCGGAACACTTCACATATTCCACGTCATCGCGACCGAAGATCACCGGCAGGCCGCTGTCCACCGACTGAGCCTTGAGCCCCGCATCGACGATGGCCTTGTCGGCCTTGGCGTGGCTCATCACCGATGTCAGGATGAAAAAGGCGTTCTCCCATTCGCCCCGATCGATGCGGTTGCCGTCCTTGTCGAGGATGCGGCCATAATCCGCGTCCATGAACGCGTACGAGCCGCACTGCAATTCGTTGTAAACGCCGGAGTTCGACTCGAAGTAATAAGAGCCGGTGCCGCCGCCCGAGACGAGTTCGCACTCGATGCCCGCGGCCTTCAGCGCGTCGACGGCGTCTTTCACCTGCGCGATGGCGATGTCGAGCTTGGCCTTGCGGTCCTCGTAGCTGTCCATGTGCTGCATCGCGCCCTGATAGGCCTGGATGCCGGTGAAGCGCAGCCCGTCCGCGGCCACGATGGCCCTGGCGATCTCGACGACGGCCTCGGTGGTGGTCACGCCGCAACGGCCCGCCCCGCAATCGATTTCCACCAGGCATTCGATCCGCGTGCCGTGCCTTTGCGTGGCGGCGGACAGCTCGGCCACGTTGTCGATATCGTCAACGCAGACGATGATGCGCGCGCCGAGTTCGGGCAACCGGGCCAGGCGGTCGAGCTTGGCAGGGTCGCGCACCTGGTTCGACACCAGCACGTCCTTGATACCGCCGCGCGCAAAGACTTCCGCTTCGGACACTTTCTGGCAGCAGACCCCGACGGCGCCACCGATATCCTGCTGCAGCTTGGCCACGTCGACCGACTTGTGCATCTTGCCATGCACGCGGTGGCGCATGCCGTGAGCCTTTGCATAGTCACCCATCTTGCGGATGTTGCGCTCCAGCGCGTCGAGGTCCAGCACCAGCGCCGGGGTCTGGATGTCCGCTTCGTCCATGCCGGGCTTGGCGGGAATGTCGTAGCCCACATCATAGGCGTCGAGGTTGGTCATGTCTTTCATCTCTCGGATCCTTTCGGGTTTCTGGGCTCAGCCGACCATCCAGGGCAGGCGGTCCAGATCGACGTTACCGCCGGTCAGCACGATGCCGACGCGCTTGCCCCTGAACGCTTCGGGGTTCTTCAGCACGCAGGCCATGGGCACCGCCGAGGACGGCTCCATCACCACGCGCAGGTGTTTCCAGACCAGTTTCATCGCATCCACGATCTCGGTCTCGGAGGCGGTGTAGATTTCGCTCACATGGGTCGACACGAAGTGCCAGGTGAGGTCCTTGAGCGGCACCAGCAGACCGTCGGCAATGGTCTTTGGGGCATCATCGGCGATGATGTGCCCGGCCTTGAAGCTGCGATAGGCGTCATCGGCCTGATCGGGTTCGGCGGCGATGACCTGGCATTCGGGGGCCAGCGTGGCAAGCGTCAGGCAGGTGCCCGAGATCATGCCGCCGCCGCCGATCGGGGCCACGACCATGTCCAGCCCGTCCGTCTGCTCCATGAACTCGCGCGAGCAGGTGCCCTGCCCGGCGATCACGCGCGGGTCGTTGTAGGGGTGGACGAAGTCGCCCCCGGTCGCCGACTGCACCTGGGCAAAGGTCGCCTCGCGCGAAGAGGTCGAGGGTTCGCATTCGGTGATGACCCCGCCGTAGCGGCGCACCGTGTCCTTCTTGGCTTGCGGCGCTGTCCGCGGCATGACCACGTTGCAGGGAATGCCCCGACGCATGGCCGCGTAGCTGAGGCAGGACGCGTGGTTGCCGCTGGAATGCGTCGCCACACCGAGCGCGGCCTGTTCGTCATCGAGCCCGAAGACCGCGTTGCAGGCGCCGCGCACCTTGAAGGCCCCGGGTTCCTGGAAATTCTCGCATTTGAAGAACAGCTCCGCGCCGCTCAACTCGTTGAGATAGGCCGAGCTGCGGACCTCCGTCCGGCGAATATGCGGCTTGATGCGCTCATGCGCGGCGAGCATGTCCTCGTAGGTCGGGATGTCCATGGCTGCGTCTTTCATTCGGCGGCGACCTTCTGAACCTGCGCGGGGTTGGCGCGGTAATAGTCCTGCGCCGCGCCGGTACCGATGCCCTGCGGGATGTTCAGGCCAAGATCGGCCATGCACATTTCCGCACAGGCAATGCCGGACAGCGCCATGACGTCGGTGAGAGAACCGAGATGCCCGATGCGGAACACCTTGCCCGCGACCTCGCCAAGGCCGGTGCCGAAGGCCACGCCGTAGGTCTGCGCGGCATGTTCGACAATGGCGGTGGCGTTGAAGCCGTCGGGCGTGCGAATGGCGCTGACGCTGTCGGAATACACCGCCGGCGATGCGGCGCAGAGGTCAAGCCCCCATGCGCGGACGGCAGCGCGGACCCCTTCGGCGATGCGGTGATGGCGGGCAAAGACGTTCTCCAGCCCTTCGGTCAGCAGCATGGTGCAGGCTTCGTTCAGCCCGTTCAGCAGCCCCACGGCCGGGGTGTAGGGATAGGCATTGTTGGCGTAGCCCTTTTCCATGTCTTTCACGTCGAAATAGGTCCGCGGCAGCGTCGCAATCTGCGTCGCGGCCATGGCCTTGTCGGAGAAGCCGGTGATGGCAAGCCCGGGCGGAAGCATGAAACCCTTTTGCGAGCCGGTCACCGCCACGTCCACGCCCCATTCGTCGAAGCGGAAATCCATCGAGCCGATGGAACTGACCCCGTCGACAAACAGCATCGCCGGGTGGCCGGCGGCATCGAGCGCGCGGCGCACGGCGGCGATGTCGGATTTCACGCCGGTGGCCGTTTCGTTGTGGGTCGCCAGGACCGCCTTGATCCGGTGGCCGGTATCGGCAGTCAGGATTTCCTCGTACCGGTCGGCGGGCAGCCCGTGGCCCCACGGGGTTTCGACGATCTCGACCTCAAGCCCGTGGCGAAGGCACATGTCGATCCAGCGGCGGCTGAACATGCCGTTCCGCGCGGCGAGCACCTTGTCGCCGGGCGAGAGGCAATTGGTCAACGCGGTTTCCCAGCCCCCCGTCCCGGTCGCAGGAAAGATGAAGACATGGGCGCTTTCGCTTTTCAGAACCTTGCGGACGCCTGCGCGCGCCGGGTGCAAGATCTTGCCGAACAGAGGCGACCGGTGGTCGATCGTCGGCATGTCGCAGGCCTTGCGCAAATGCTCGGGGATATTCGTCGGCCCCGGAATGAAAACGGGATTCTGAAAGCTCATGGCGGTCTCCTTCGGGTCGTTCGCAGAAGGTTAGTGCGGGACCCGACACGGGGATATATTTTCGCGCGCGCCGTCTTTTCCGGGCGGGGCGACGAAAAATCACGTGTTTACAGGTGTTTGAGTTTTTCATATCGTGAACTATATTTTCAGCGGAAGTCCGAAGACATTTCATGGAATCTCAAGACAATCCGGAATCCCGCAAGCGGCGTGCGCGCGGACGGCCTCGGGACTGGGATGACAAGACATCCCAGAACACGATCAAATCCTTGGACCGGGCGATGGAGGTGCTCGAATACATCAGCGCCCGGCAAGGCATGGCGTTAAGCACCATTGCCGACGAAATGGGGCAGTCGGCCTCGACCGTCTATCGCGTCCTCGTCACCCTGGAGGGGCGCGATCTGGTTGAATTCGATGCCGAGGAACAATTGTGGCACATCGGGCCGCGCGCCTTCATCATCGGGTCCCGATTTCTTCGACGCACCAGCCTGGTGGAACGGGCCCGCCCGATCATGCGCAAGCTGATGGAGGCCACGGGCGAGACCGCGAATCTGGGGATGGAGCGTGACGGCAAGGTCCTGTTCGTCAGCCAGGTCGAAACCCACGCCAATATCCGGGCCTTCTTTCCGCCGGGCACCTTGTCGGAGATGCACGCATCCGGCATCGGCAAGGCGCTGCTGGCGCAGCTGGATTCCGAGATCCTGTCGCAGCGGCTGGCGCGCGGATTGCAGGCATTTACGCCGCGCACCCTTGTCACGCAGGACGCGCTGATGGCCGACCTTGCCCTGATCCGGGCGCGCGGCTTCGCCTTTGACGACGAAGAGCGCAACATCGGCATGCGATGCATCGCGGCCCCGGTATTCGGCGTCACCGGCGAGGCGGTGGCGGGCATCTCTGTTTCCGGGCCGACCAGCCGGGTGACCGTGGATGCCGTCGAGGGGTTGAGCCGCCCCGTGATGGAGGCGGCCCGCGCCCTGACGCAGTCGATCGGCGGCGAGCCTCGGCAGGCGCTGAGCTAGGTTGGGCTGAACCTATCGGCCAGCCGTGCCGAGCCGCAGTGGCATGTGGCGATTCACGTCCTTGTAAAGAAGATACCGGAACCTGCCCGGGCCGCTGGCATAGCAAGCCTGCGGGCAGAAGGCGCGCAGCCACATGAAATCGCCCGCTTCGACCTCGACCCAGTCGGTGTTCAGGCGGTAGGCAGCCTTGCCTTCCAGGACATAAAGCCCGTGCTCCATGACATGCGTTTCAAGGAAGGGAATGACGCCGCCGGGCTGGAAAGTGACGATGGTCACATGCATGTCGTGGCGCAGATCTTGCGGGTCGACGAAGCGGGTCGTGGCCCAGGCGCCGTTGGTGTCGGGCATCGGCGTCGGGGCGATGTCCTGCTCGTTGAGGATCAGCACATCGGGTTCGGCAAGCCCGGGCGCGGGCTGCCAGATCTTGCGCACCCAGTGAAAGCGCAGCGTCGCCTCGCCCCGGTTATGCAATGTCCACTCGGCAGAAGGCGGAAGGTAGGCATAGCCGCCGGGCGTCAGCTCATGCGTCTCACCGTTGGCGGTGAGCGTCGCCTTGCCCTCGACGATGAAAAGGACGCCCTGCGCGCCAGCTTCGTGCTCGGGCGCGTCCGAGCCCCCGCCGGGCTGAACTTCCATGATGTACTGGCTGAAGGTTTCGGCAAAGCCGGTCATCGGCCTGGCGATAACCCAAAGACGCGTACCGGACCAACCGGGCAGGAAGCTGGTGACGATGTCCCGCATCGTGCCCTTGGGGATCACCGCGTAGGCGTCGGTAAAGACGGCGCGATCCGTCAAGAGCTGGTCCTGGCCAGGAAGCCCTCCGTGCGGGGCGTAGTAACTTGCGGACATGGGGACTCCGAGAACTGGGGTTCGCACGGAGTATGGCGCGGCGGGATTTTATCGCAAACCTGCAAAGGTTTGACATCTCTTTCAGGGAAAAATTGACAATGGCGCCTTGGCCGTCTGGCGTGCGTCCCCTCGCCCGCCGGGCGACGGGCTCAGCGAACAGACACCCTCCTGTTCGGCCGGCTTAACGACCGGAGGCTCTGCGCAACCCGCTGTGATCGAGGCGTTCAATGCGCCAGAATACGGCCCAGGAACTCGCGACTGCGCTCGTGGCGCGGGCTATCGAAGAAATCGGCCGGCGGCGCCACTTCCAGGATCTGGCCGCGATCCATGAAAACAACGCGGTCCGCCACCTGACGCGCAAAGCCCATCTCGTGGGTCACGCAGATCATGGTCATGCCGTCTTCGGCCAAGGCAACCATCGTGTCGAGCACTTCCTGCACCATCTCGGGGTCCAAAGCCGATGTGGGCTCGTCGAACAGCATCAGCCGCGGGCGCATGCACAGGGCCCGGGCGATCGCCACCCGCTGCTGCTGTCCGCCCGAAAGCTGGCCGGGATACTTGTCCGCCTGATCGGCGATGCGGACCCGTGCCAGCAATTCGCGTGCATGGGCCTCGGCCGTGGCGCGGGTCTCGCGCAGGCTGCGCATCGGTGCGAGGATGCAATTCTGCAGCACCGTCATGTGCGGAAACAGGTTGAAATGCTGGAACACCATGCCGACCTGTCGGCGGATCTCCTCGATCTCGCGCTGCCCTGCCCTGCCCCGGGCCGCCGATCCCAGACCGTCCAGCACGATCCGCCCTTCCTCGAAACGTTCGATGCGGTTGATACAGCGGATGAGCGTCGATTTGCCCGATCCCGAGGGACCGCAGACCACGATCCTTTCGCCCTTCGCGACCTGAA
Source organism: Pararhodobacter marinus (assembly GCF_003122215.1). Taxonomy (GTDB): domain Bacteria; phylum Pseudomonadota; class Alphaproteobacteria; order Rhodobacterales; family Rhodobacteraceae; genus Pararhodobacter; species Pararhodobacter marinus. The sequence goes on from NZ_QEYD01000010.1 coordinate 39,911, forward strand.
GATCGACATCGCGAAGGGCGTGATAGGCCCCGAACCACTTGTTGAGGCCCGTGATGGACAGGAGCGGCGTTTCGGCTTTGTGGGTCATGATGCGCGATCCCTTGCGAGGTCGCGTTCCAGCCGGGCGCTGAACCGCGAGAGCGAAAAGCAGAAAACGAAATAGATGAGCCCGGCGAAAAGGTAGACCTCGATCCCGAAGCCCTGCCAGAGCGGATCGGCGACCGCGCGTTTTGCAGCCGTCATCAGGTCGAAGATCCCCACCACGACGACGATCGCCGTCGCCTTGAAAAAGCCGATGAAGATGTTGACGATCCCCGGAATGACGATGCGCAGGGCCTGCGGCAGGATCACGTCGCGCATCGACTGGGCATAGGTGAGTGACAGGGCCGAGGCGGCTTCGTACTGACCGGGCGGGATGGCCTGAAGCCCGCCGCGAATGACCTCGGCCAGATAGGCCGCGCCGAACAGCGTGAACGCGATCAGCACGCGCAACAGCTTTGAGACCTGCCAGTCGGCCGGCAGGAACAGTGGCAGCATTACGCTGGCCATGAACAGCACGACCACCAGCGGAACGGCACGGGCGAACTCGATCACCCCGACCGAGGCCGCCTGAAGCATCGGAAAGCGTCGTTGCTGGCGGGCCAGTGCCAGGGCGATGGCCACCGGGAAGGCCAGACCCAGCCCGAACGTCGACAGGATCAGCGTCACGGGCAGACCGCCCCACTGATCGTCCCCGACCGGCTCGAGCCCGGCAATCCCGCCGCGCATCAGGATCAGAACGGCGACCAGGAAAACGACCCATATTCCCGCCAGTGCAGGCCGCCACAAAGCGCGCTGCACCGAGAGGGCATAGAGCGCGATCATCAGCACGCAGGCAAGGCCGGGTCGCCATTGCAGGTCATAGGGATAGAGGCCGAACAGGATCAGGCGCAGCTTGTCCCCGATCACAGCCCAGCAGGCGCCCTCTGTATCCTCCGCGCGGCAGGCCTGACTGGCGTCGAGCGTCTCTGTCGGGCCGAAGACCGCGTCCAGCAGGGCCCAGTCCAGAAGCTTCCACGCGGCAATCGCCAAAAGCGCGCACAGGAGCAGCGTGCACAGGATGGCGCCGGGCCCGTAGAAGAAATCCTCGATCAGGATCTGGCGCAAGGTGCGACGGCGGTCGGGGGCCGGCCGGGCATCGGTTTCGGTCGCGGCAAGGTAACGGGACATCAGCGGTCCCCCCAGCTCAGACGGGCATTGATGAGGTTCATCAATCCGCTGAAGCCCAGCGACACCACAATGAAGAAACCGGCCAGCACCGCCATCACTTCGACGGCCTGTCCGGTATCGAACAGCACCGTGTTGCCGATCCCGACGATCTCCTGATAGCCGATCACGACGGCCAGCGAGCTGTTCTTGATGACGCCAATATATTCATTCGACATCGCGGGCAGCGCGACGCGGATGGCCTGGGGATAGATGACCGAGCGGCGGACGGTTCCGCCGGGGAGGGCCAGCGCCATCGTGGCCTCCCACTGGCCGCGCGGCACGGACTGGATCGCCCCGCGGATGATCTCGGCCAGAAACGTCGCGGTATAGAGGGTCAGTGCGACGACGATGGCGGCCAGTTCCGGCGACAGCGAGAGACCGCCATTGACCCGGAATCCCGCGATCTGCGGCACTGACATCGCCGGGCTTCGCCCGCTCAGAAGCCAGGGCAGGGCCATCGCCGCTATGGTCAAAAGGGTAAGCACCAGGTTGCCGGCCATCCACCCGCCGCCACGGCGGCGGATCGCCAGAAGGATCAGGCAGGTCACGATCCCGGAAGCGCCGGAGATCAGCCACAAAGGCTCGGCGGTGGGCGTGGGCAGGAAGAGACCGCGGTTGGTGACGAGCATCCCCAGCACGGGCTGCGATTCCCGCGGCGCGGGCAGTGCCAGCACCAGCGCGTAACACAGCGAGATGTGGATCAGCACCGGCACGTTGCGCACCATTTCGATGTAGAACAGGCAAGTGCCGCGCAACAAGCGGTTGCGCGACAGCCTGCCAAGCCCAAGTCCCAACCCCAATAGACTGGCCAGGACGATCACAAGCGCAGAGATTTTCAGCGTGTTCACCGCGCCGGCCAGAAGGGCGAGGGCATTGCTGTCCTCACCCGCCGTAAAGGCGAAGGGGGCGTTGGCCAGAGCGGTCCGCGCCGGCTCTGTCAGGAAGGCGAAGCCCGTCTCGATGCCCCTGCTGCGCAACTCGGCACCGGTGACGGCAAAGATCCACATCAGGCTCAATCCGACCAGGGCAAAGACCAATGCCTGCGCCCCGGCGGTGCGCCATCTCGACGGGAGCTTCGCCATCGCCATCCGGCCCCTCACCGATCAGCGCATCGGATAGGGGTATTGCAGCCCCCCGTCGCCCGCCAGACGGTTGGCGCCGCGGTCTGCGCCCGTCTGGCCGAAGTGACGCTCCCACATCTCGCCGTAATTGCCGACCTGCGCGATGATGTCATGCGCCCAGCTCGGCTCGAGACCGAGCGACTGGCCCAGCGTGCCGTCCATGCCGAGGAAACGCCGGATCGCCGGGCTGGCGTCATCGGCGAAGCTGTCCACATTCTCCGAGGTGATGCCGAGATTCTCGGCATTGACCTGCGCGATATGAGCGTAGCGCGCGATATCGAACCACAGCGGATCCCCCTTGCGCACGGCGCCGCTGAGCGGTTCGGCACTGATGATCTCGGGCAGGACGGTGAAATTCCCGGCATTGTCGCCCAGCGACGCCCGGAAGCTGATAAGCGCCGATTGGTCGATCATGTAGACATCGCAGCGACCTGCCAGAAAGGCCGCCCGCAGTTCTTCACCCTCAGCGAACAGGACCGGCGTAAACTCCATCCCCTGCGACGTGAAATAGTCGCGCGCCGTGACCTCGCCCGGCCCCTGAATCGAGCAGACATTCGCCCCGTCGAGCTCGGTCGCCGAGCTGACGCCAAGCGCGGTCGGCACCAGAAAGCCCGTGCCGTCGAAATAGTTGGTAGAGGTCATCTGCACGCCCGAGTCCGTCTCGCGCGACATGGTCCAGGTCAGCTGCGCGAAAAGCACGTCGACCTCGCCGGTCTGCAAGGCGGTCAGGCGCTGCGCCGGAACCAGCGGGACCCAGCGAACGGCATTGGCATCCCCGAGAGCTGCGGCCGCGACGGCGCGGCACGAATCCGCATCCATCCCCTGCATTACACCCTGCGAGTCGGGCAGCGAAAAGCCGAAGCTGCTGCCGATAACGCCACAGGCAAGCTCGCCGCGCTCGCGCACGGCTTCCAGGGTGGGCGAGGTGGTCTGTGCCGACGCGCTGATCGCCGCCAACAGCGTTCCCGCGCCAGCGAGCGCAGCCGTCAAAGTGATCTTTCCAGTCTTCAGTGGCATGGAAGTCCCTCCCTGGTGCCAGTCGATCCGGACCATCCGAGATTCGACATTTTAAGTAATTTTTGTTGGCAATTTTACTTTTTGTAGAAACGTTGCATACGCAAACCCTGCGGTCAACAAATTTTCGACTCCAAGTCGCATCAAGCCCGGGAATTCTACGTTTTGTCGAGATAGTTGTAGATCGTGTGGCGGGTCACCCCCAGCCGTTCCGCCGCCATCTCGACACTGGAGCGAACCAGAAACAAGCCGCGCTCGTTCATCAATCGTACCGCCTGAGCACGCTCATCGCGACTGAGGCTGTTGGGCGTGGTCGATACCGAAGCGATGCTTTCCTCAATGATCTTGCGCACCATCGTATCCACAGAGACCGTGGAATCGTCATCGCCATTCGCCGAGGTAACCGGCTGCGCGAACAGGCCGTCCACAAGTTGGCGCAATTGTACCAGGCGCGCGCGGTCGGCGTTGGCGCACAAGGCGGCGAACGCCCGCCCCTTGTCATCGCGGAACATCAGCGTCAGCGAGTCGAGCGTACGCCCGTCCGGAACGCGCGTGTGGTAATCCGCGATCACGGTACACGCCTCGTCGACCTCTCCATTCTCGATCAGCACCTTGAGCGCCTTGTCGTCGAATGGCCCGGAGATGATCGCGCTGCCGATCCCACGCCCGCTGATGTGGCCGTTCGAGATGGCGACCACCGAGGCGTCCGGTCGTGAAAGATCGTGAAGCACGAGTTCCAGATCCGGCCCCAGCAGCGCCGACGTGTGGTTGACCACCCATTTCAGGGTTGAGATGACGAGGGCGCGTTCACGGGCCGTCGACGGTATCAGGATAGGATCGGAGGTGGGATGCAAGGGTTCGCGCTTCTGGTTCAGGATCACCGTCATGGAGTGACCGCCACGATCATAGAGAGCTCCACGGGAAGATTCATCGGCAAAGCATTGGTCCCGACCGCAACCCGTGCGTGACGACCCGCCTCGCCCAGGACCTCCACCAGAAGGTCGGAGGCGCCGTTCATCACTAGATGCTGGCTGTGAAACCCCGGCGCCGACGCAACATAAGCCGTCAGGCTCTGCACCGCGACGATGCGGGACAGGTCGCCCAGTGCCGCCTTGAGCGCCGCCAGCGCATTCAGCGCCGTGAGACGGGCAGCCGCGATTCCCTGTTCGAGGGTGACGTCGCCCCCAACTTGCCCGGTGATCGTTGGCGCTCCGTCTTTCAGCGGCCCCTGGCCTGACAGATGCAGAATACCGTTATGCTGGCGCGCCGGAACATAGGAGGCCAGCGGCGCCTGAGCGGATGGCAATGTCAGGCCCAGCAAGGAGAGTCGGTCTTCGGGAGTCATGCGTCCTGTCCGGCTAGGGTGACGAGCGCGGCACAGCAGGCAGCGAGGTCGTCAGATGAATTGTAGAAATGCGGCGACAGTCTGAGCATTGCGCCGCGCGGGCTGGTGCGGATGCCGCGTTCATCGAGACTGCGCGCCAGCCCTTCCGGGTCCGGAACCTTCAGCGCGACGATCCCTGCCGCCGCCTCCGGCGGGGTCGCGACGGCAAAGCCATCCGCGATCAGGCGCGCGGAAAGCTCCGCCTGCAGCTTGGCCACCCGGTTCTCGATCCGCGCATGGCCCAGCTTCTCCAGATAATCGAGCGCAGCCCCGAGCACGAAGATGCCCGGATAATTGGCATGAGAATGGGCAAGCAGCCGGGACGGCGCGAGATTCGCGTAGCCCCTTTGCCGCGGCTCCAGCCGCTCCCTCAGGGCGGGCCGGACCACGCCCAACCCAAGGCCGAAGCCGGCAAGCGTCCACTTGAAGAACGACGTCACGTAGACATCGGCCAAGGACGCATCGACCGGGATCGCGCCCACGGCATGGACCCCATCGACGGCCAGAAGGGTGCCCCGCGCCCGACAGGCCGCAGACAATCGTGCCAGATCCACCCGCGTGCCGGTCTCCCAATGCACATGCGAGACGGCCAGCAGGCTGGCCCCCGGAAGGGCGTCGATCAGCGCTTCGGTCCGTTGCGCCTCGTCCGCAATCGGCACCCGGGCGACCGTGATACCCCGGGACTTCAGGTCTTCCAGAGCAGCCTTGACCGAGGGGAAGTCGTCGTCCGGCACGACAACCCGCTCACCCGCCTTCAACGGCAGGGCCTGAAGGGCCCGTGTCAGAGCATCCGTACTGCTCGACGCGAAATCGATCCAGTCCGCCTCCACGTTCAAGAGACGCGCCAGAAGGCCGAGGACGCGCCGGCGCTCGGCCATCCAAAGCGGCTGAGCGTCGTAACCGCGTGACTGCAGTTCACCATACATGCGCGCTGCGGCCTCCCCGGTGCCCGGCGCGGCCAGCCCGGTCGCTGCGGTGTTCAGGTAGATGCACCGATCCAGATGGGGAAAGTCCCGACGGAAATCCAAAGTATCAATGGTCTCAGACATGTATTTCCCGACACTGGGCGCATTGAGAACGCGCCTGCCCTCTTGGGGAGTTTACACATGGATCCATGAGAGTCTACAAAAAGTCGAAACATGCACATAGTGTAGAAAGTTGCTCGCGTCGAGTTTCGCACCGCTTCGCTTATCCCGCATCACCAAGAGCGCGGGGGTCGGGAGCGACAAGCCCCTTAAAGCGGTTCTGCAGGGTATTTCATCGATGCCGATGCGGAATCACGTGGTCACGGGGGTCCGGCGGAGCAGGCCCGTGGTTCTGGCCATTCGCTCTGCTGCTTCCGTCCCTAGGCCGAGGCGGGTCCTGCAGATACCGCGAACGAAGAAGCCCCGCCAATGGCGGGGCCTTCTGGGCACGAGGTGCTTGGTAAGTTTGGTGGAGCCAAGGGGAGTCGAACCCCTGACCTCTTGAATGCCATTCAAGCGCTCTCCCAACTGAGCTATGGCCCCACCGAGGTGCATCCCATCGGGCTGCGAGGGGCGGTGTATGGGTTCGCGCGGTACAGATCAAGAGGAAAAATGCACGCGCGGACGAATCTCGTCGCGCGCCGCGGGATCGGGCCGAGGCGGCGCACGCCGCGAGCGGCCCCGGTACCTGCCACGCCGAAGCCAGAACGCAAACGGGCGCCCGTGACGGGGCGCCCGTATTCTCTGCGCTGAGCGTCCGGGGCTCAGCTGTCGTCTTCGCTGTCGTCGGCGACATCGCCCAGATCGTCGAACGACACGGTATCGTCGTCCTCGTCCTCGAGCAGTTCGTCGTCGGTCTCCACCGCGACATCGTCATCATCGTCGAGCAACACGTCTTCGCTCTCGGAATCGGATTTGGGAGCGGATTTCGACTTGTTCGATTCGGTGGCGGCGGTGACGCCCTTGCGGCCCGGCTGCTCCGTGGGAACGACCTCGCCGGTGTAGGGGCTGATCACGGGCGTCTTGTTCAGGTCGTAGAATCGCTTGCCCGTCGTCGGGCAAAGGCGCTTTACGCCCCATTCTTCCTTGGGCATTGACAATCCTTCCCATGCTTTGGATCGACGCCCGTTGCCATAGTTGGATTGCCTTGTCAAAGCCTTTCGGGCGATGTTTGGTGCCACGGGGTGCCGGCCCCGGGGGTCGCCGCCCCGACTCTGTCCTGCCTGCTGCCTGACGCAAGGAAGATCCATGCCCGCCCAGACCGAGACGATCGAATTGCCCGGCGATCCGCCGCTTTCGGTACGGCTGAAACGCTCACGCCAGGCCCGGCGGGTTTCGCTGCGCGTCTCGCGGCTGGATGGGGCAATCACGCTGACCGTACCGGCGCGGGCCTCGATGCGCCACGCGATGGCCTTTCTGACCGAACGCCGCGACTGGCTGGACCAGGCCGTGGCCGGGACCGAGTCCCCGCTTGCAGTGACACCGGGCGTGGCGATCCCGGTCGAGGGGCGGATGCTGACGCTGGAAGCGGCACCGATCCGCGCCGCCCGGATCGAGGGTGCGCACCTGCTGGTGCCGCGCCAGCGCCCGGCAGCCGCCGCGCTGGCCTTCCTGCGGTTGCAGGCCCGCGACCGGCTGGCAGGGCGCGTGGCAGCCCACAGCGCCGTCCTGGGGCGCCCTGCGGGCAAGCTGACCCTGCGCGACACGCGCTCGCGCTGGGGGTCCTGCACGGCGACGGGCGATTTGATGTTCAGCTGGCGACTTATCATGGCGCCGCCGCGGATCCTGGATTACGTCGCCGCGCATGAGGTCGCGCACCTGGTCGAAATGAACCATTCGGCGGCTTTCTGGGCACAGGTGCACAGGCTGTTTCCCGCCCATGACGAGGCGCGGCGCTGGCTGAAGACCGACGGCGCGGGGCTGCACCGCTATCGCTTCGAGCCGATGGTCTGAGCCCGCTCTCTTGTCCATCTTGACGCCCCGTGCGGATTTGTGATCACGCTTCGGACATGGAAGTTCCCGCCCGCCCCGGCCCCGATGCCTCGTCCCTCTCGGCGCATGACCGCGTCTACCGCACGCTGCGCACGCGGGTGATGCATGGTGAATTGCTGCCCGGGCAGCCGCTGACCCTGCGCGGGATCGGCCGCGAATTCGGCGTGTCGATGACCCCCGCGCGAGAGGCGATCCAGCGTCTGGTGGCCGAGGGCGCGCTGACGATGTCGGGATCGGGCCGCGTGCAGACGCCGGAACTGGGCAACGAGCGGATCGAGGAACTGGCGACGATCCGCGCGCTTCTGGAGCCGGAACTGGGCAGCCGCGCCCTGCCCCGCGCGCATTCCGCGCTGATCGACCGGATGGAAGCGATCAATTCGGCGAATACCGATGCCGTGTTGCGCAGCGATGCGGTGACCTATGTGCGCACCAATCTGGAATTCCACCGGACCCTCTATCTGCGCGCGCAATCGCCGGCGATGCTGGCCATGGTCGAAACGCTGTGGCTGCAGCTGGGGCCGACGATGCGGGCGCTCTATGGCCGCCTGCGCCGCAACACGCCGCCGCCGCATCACCGGATGATCCTGGCAGCGCTGAAAGCGGGGGACGAACCGGGGCTTCGGCTGGCGATTCGCACCGATGTGACGCAGGGCCTGCGGCATCTGACGCAATAATCGGTGAGCGACGCATTACGACGGTAGACAGAACGCCGCCTGCATGCCGAAAATACGGGGCATGGTAAGCAAACTCGTCTCCGTTCTGTCCCTGACGATCCTGGGCCTTGTTGTGTCCCCGGTGGTCTTTTCGTCGCCGGTCCATGCGCTGTCCGCGCATGTGCGATGCCTGCAGGATCAGCTGAATGCCGCGGGCTATCGCGACGGGCCGGTCGACGGGCAGGTCGAGGACACCACGCGCGGGGCGCTGGAAAACTTCGCGCGGGATCACGGGCTGCAGATCCGGTCCGAGCTGACCTCGGACAACGCGGTGACATGGTGCCGGCGGCTCGGGTTGAACGATCCGGCCCTGCGCGCCTATTGGCCCTCGGCCCGGAGACCGGTGGCGTTGTCGATCGCGCATGATATTCCCCGCGATCTTGCCGAGCGGGTCGAAAACCGGCTCGAGGCCGAGATCCGCTCGCTCAGCGCGCTCCTGGGGCTGGATCTGTCCGCGACCGACGACGTGATCGTGGTTCGCAACGAAACCTGGCGTGAATCGCTGCCCCGTATGCAGGCGCTGCGCGGTGCCGGGGACAGCCCGTTCTTCGCGCAGGCGATGGAGCGGCACTGCACCGGCACCAACCGGCTGGGCGGCTGGACGGTGTCGGGACTGACGATCTTCTGCCTGCGCAACGACGCCGTTCTGGGCGAGACGTTTTCCGAACGCGACCTGCGCCATGCCCTGCGGCACGAGGCGGTGCACCTGATCCAGCATCAGGTTTCCGCGCTGCGGGTGCGGCGGATCAACGAAACGCCCGGCTGGGATCCGCACGAATTGCCGATCTGGATGGCCGAGGGCACGGCGGTGATCCTCGAAGGCCGCTATCCCGCGCAAAGCGCCGTCAGCACCGCCGACCGGCGCCTGCTTTCCACCTTCGACAACCGCGACTGGCCCGATCTGCGGCAGCTGGAGACGCGGCTGGGGCTGAAGATCGATTACGACGGCGTCTATCTGGGCGGCGCGGTGGCGGTGTCTTACCTGATCGCCCGGCATGGCGGGTATCGCGCGCTGGGAAATCTGTACGAGCGCATGGGCGAAGGCCGCCACTTCGACAGCGCCTTTGCCGAGGCGTTCGGTCTGCCGCTAGCGGGCTTCTATGACGAATTCGCCGCCTTGGGCCGGACGGGCACGGACGGGCTGCTCAGCCGCTGACCCGCCGGCCGCTGGCCGTGTTGAACGGGTGCAGCGCGCCAAGCGGGACATGCAGCGTGATCGCCGCGCCTTCCTGCATCGTCGGCAGGCCGGGAATGCGAACGGTGATCGGCTGATCGTTGCCGTCGAGCGACACGTAGATGTGGCTTTCGGCGCCCGCGGGTTCCAGCAGCATCACGCGCCCGCTCAGGGACAGATGCGGCTCGGCGGGGGCGCTCAGCAGCATGTCGTCGGGCCGCATCCCGACCAGATCCGTGCCCGCAGGCAGGGTCGAGGGTGCCGCGCCCCGGTCGCGCAGATAGCCCATCTCGATCATGTTCATCGCGGGCGACCCGATGAAGCCCGCGACGAACAGCGTCTCGGGGCGCTGATACAGCTCCATCGGGGTGCCGACCTGCTCGATCCGGCCCGCGTTCAGCACCACCAGCCGGTCAGCCAGCGTCAGCGCTTCAAGCTGATCGTGCGTCACGTAAAGCGAAGTCGTGCCCAGCCGTTTCTGCAACTGCCGGATCTCGACACGCATCTGCACCCTGAGCTTGGCGTCGAGGTTCGACAGCGGCTCGTCGAACAGGAAGGCCGAGGGCTCGCGCACCAGCGCGCGGCCCATCGCGACGCGCTGACGCTGGCCGCCCGACAGGGCGCGCGGCTTGCGCTGAAGGTAATCGCCGATCTGCAGCATCGCGGCGGCCTCCTGAACGCGGCGCTCGATCTCGGGCTTCGCCACGCCCTGATTGCGCAGGCCGTAGGCGAGGTTGTTGTAGACCGTCATATGCGGGTAAAGCGCGTAGTTCTGGAACACCATGGCGATGTCCCGGTCGGCGGGTTCGAGGGTGTTCACCACCCGGTCGCCGATGCTCAGCGTGCCGCCGGTGATCGTTTCAAGCCCCGCGACCATGCGCAGAAGCGTGGACTTGCCGCAGCCCGACGGGCCCACCAGCACGATCATCTCGCCGTCGGCAATATCCAGGCTGATGCCCGTCACCGCCTTCACGCCCCCGGGATAGACCTTGTGCAGGTCGTCCATCACGATGCGGGCCATGTTATTTCTCCGTCTCGGTCAGGCCCTTCACGAAGAGCCGTTGCATGAACAGGATCACCAGAATGGGCGGCAGCGCGGCCAGCACGACGGTGGCCATGACCAGATGCCACAGCGGTTCGCTGTCGGCGCCGGTCACCATGCGCTGAATGCCCATGACGACGGTGTAATAGCCCTCGTCGCTGGTGATCAGAAGCGGCCAGAGATACTGGTTCCAGCCATAGATGAACATGATCACGAACATCGCCGCGATGTTGGTGACGCTGAGGGGCAGCAGGATGTCCCGGAAGAACTTCATCGGACCCGCCCCGTCGACGCGCGCGGCTTCCAGCATTTCCTCGGGCACGGTCATGAAGAACTGCCGGAACAGGAAGGTCGCGGTGGCCGAGGCGATCAGCGGGATCGTCAGCCCGGCATAGGTGTTGAGAAGGTTGAGATTCGCCACGACCTCGAAGGTGGGCACGATCCGCACTTCGACCGGCAGCATCAGCGTGATGAAGATGATCCAGAAAAAGAAGATGCGGAAGCGGAAGCGGAAATAGACGATGGCAAAGGCCGACAGCAGCGAGATGGCAATCTTGCCCACGGCGATCATCATCGCCATGACGAAGCTGTTCCACAACATCAGCCCGATGGGCGGCGCGCCTGCGGTCGAGCGGCCCTGGAAAATCACCTCGCTGTAATTCTCGATCGCGTGGCTGCCGGGCAGAAGCGGCATCACGCCCTGCAGGAAGGTGCCGGGCGCATGGGTCGAGGCGATCACCGCCACATAGACCGGGAACACCACGATCCCCACCCCGAGGATCAGGATCAGATGTGCAAGGAAGGTGCCGAAGCGGTCGTTCTGTACCATCGCGGGACCCTCAGTAATTGACGCGGCGTTCGATCCAGCGGAACTGGATCACGGTCAGGACGATGACGATGGCCATCAGGATCACCGATTGCGCCGCCGACGATCCCAGGTTGCCGCCGACGAAACCGTCGCGGAACACCTTGTAGACAAGGATATTGGTGGCGCGGGCGGGGCCGCCCTCGGTCGTGGCATGGATCACGCCGAACGTGTCGAACATCGCGTAGACGACATTGACGACCATCAGGAAGAAGGTGGTGGGCGACAGCAGCGGGAAGACGATGGTCCAGAACCGCTTGATCCGGCCCGCGCCGTCGATGGACGCCGCCTCGATCAGCGATTGCGGGATGGATTGCAGGCCGGCCAGGAAGAACAGGAAATTGTAGCTGATCTGCTTCCACGCGGCGGCGATCACCACAAGAATCATCGCGTCGGTCCCGTCCAGCCGGTGGTTCCAGTCATAGCCGAAGCCCTGCAGCATGTAGGGCACGATCCCGACCGAGGTGTTGAACATGAACCACCACAGCACGCCGGCGATGGCGGGGGCCACGGCATAGGGCCAGACCAGAAGCGTGGTGTACCAGTCGCGCGACCGCAGCATCCGGTTGACCATCACCGCGAACAGAAGCGACACGGCCATGGCCAGAAAGGTGGTGGCGACCGAAAAGATCGCCGTGGTCTTCATCGCGTCCAGATAATGCGGGTCGGCGAAGAGACGTTCGAAATTCCGGAACCAGACAAAGGTCGAGCGCAGCCCGAACGGATCCTCGCGCAGCATCGACTGCCACAGCGCCTGGCTGGCGGGCCAGACGAAGAAGACCAGCGTGATCAGCACCTGCGGCGCCAGCAGCGCGTAGGGCAGCCATCGGCTGGAAAAGGTCATGCGCTTGGTTTGCATGGGCCGGGCTCCGGTCGCGGGTCGTGAATGCGGGACGGGCGTTGCCGTCCGTCCCGCGCGTCAGAAATCCGTCAGCTTACTGCATCGACGATTCGAAATCGCGCAGCAGGGCGTTGCCGCGCTCGACGATGTTGTCGGCGGCTTCCTGCGCCGACACCGAACCGACCAGCATTGCTTCCATCTCTTCCGAGATGATGTCGCGGATCTGCAGATAGTTGCCGAAGCGCAGACCGCGCGAATTCTCGGTCGGCGGGTTCAGGTTCATCTGCATGATCGACACATCGGCGCCGGGATTGGCGTCGTAATAGCCCTGCTCTTGCGACAGCTCGTACGACGCCTGCGTGATCGGCAGGTAGCCGGTGTTCTGGTGCCACCACGCCTGCTGCTCGGGGGTCGAGAGGAACTCGAAGAAGCGCGCGACGCCTTCGTAATCGCCCTCGTCATGGCCCGACAGGGTCCACAGCGTGGCGCCACCGATGATCGAGTTCTGCGGCGCGCCCTCGACATCGTCGTAATAGGGCAGCATCGCGTAGCCCACGTTGAACGGCGCGTTGGCCATCACGCCCGCGCGGCCGGCCGAGCTTTCCATCATCATCGCGCATTCGGCCGAGTAGAAGGTCGGACCCGCATCGGGGCCATCATTGCCGCCGGCCCATTTGAAGATGCCTTCAGACTGCCAGCGCGCCAGGTTTTCCCAGTGACGGATCAGCGGCTCCTGCTGGTTCAGGACCAGCTCGGCGTCGAACCCGGCGAAGCCGTTCTGCTGGGTGCCCAGCGGCAGGTTGTGCAGCGCGAGGAAGTTTTCAAGCTGGATCCAGGACGGCCAGCGGGTGGTGAAACCGCAGGTCGCCGCGCCCGAATCGATGATCTGCTGCGAGAATTGCTCGACCTCGGCCCAGGTGGCGGGCGCCGTTTCCGGGTCCAGACCGGCGGCTTCGAACGCGTCCTTGTTGTAATACAGGATCGGCGTCGACGAGTTGAACGGGAAGGACAGCATGTTGCCGTCGGGATCGGTGTAATAGCCCACGACGGTGGGGATATAGGCTTCGGGGTCGAATTCGACGTCGTGCTCGGCCATCAGCTGGTAGATCGGGATGATCGCACCCTCGGCGGCCATCATCGTGCCGGTGCCGACCTCGAAGACCTGCAGGACATGCGGCTGCTCACCGGCGCGGAAAGCGGCGATAGCGGCGTTCATGGCTTCGGAATAGGTGCCGCGATAGCTGGGCACGACGACGTAATCGGACTGCGATTCGTTGAAGGTCGCCGCCGTCTCTTCGACCAGCTCGCCAAGGCGGCCGCTCATCGCGTGCCACCACTGGATTTCGGTCTGGGCCATGGCCGCGGCAGGCGCGACAAGGGCCATGGCCGTGGCGGCCATCAGGCTTTGCTTGAACATCAGGGGTCCCCCCATTGGTTTCGTCAGTATTGCGCACGGGTTCGCGAAACCGCTCCCCACGGTCCCGCGGGCGCGAATTTCAGCACTTTGCTGCGATATTCTTCGTTTGTGAAGGGTATATGACGGAAACCGAAAATGTTTCGACGTCTCGCTGTCACATCCCGCGCGCCGGACCCGTTTTACAAAGGCGCGAAACGCGAACAGCGCGGCCCCGCGAGAGGCCGCGCCGTTTCAGGTCCGGTCTTGCCGGTGCTCAGCCGCGATGCTGGTGGCCCGAGGCGCTCACATAGCGCAGCCCGCGCGGCCCCCAATGCGGCCAGGCCAGCAGGTCGGACATGGTCACGGGCTCAAGCCCGCGCGCCAGGATCCCCTGCAAGGCTTGCGGCACGGCGCGGATCGTCGGGCCGTGGATGTCATGCGCCAGGATCACCGCGCCGGGACGCGCGCCGCGCACCATGCGGTCGGCCACGACCGACACGCCGGGCCGGCGCCAGTCCTGCGGATCGACGGACCAGACCACCGTGGACAGGTTGCGCTGCTGGAACAGCATGTTCATCTGCCGGTGCGAAAACGAGCCGTATGGCGGGCGCATCGTCACCGGCACGGCGCCGACCGTGTCCCAGACGATCTGCTGGGTTCGGTCGATCTCGCGCAGGACATTGCCGTCGCCCAACTGCGCCAGCACCGGATGGGTCAGCGTATGATTGCCGATCTCGTGTCCCTCGGCGACGATCCGGCGCATGATCTCGGGGTAACGCTGGGCGTTGCGGCCGATCACGAAGAACGTGGCCTTGGCGTTGTATTGCGCCAGGATATCCAGCAGCCACGGCGTGTTCTGCGGATGCGGTCCGTCATCGAAGGTCAGCGCGACGCGCGGGCGCGTGGTCTGAACGGCGTTGAGCGACACCACCTCATGCGTGCGCGCAAGGCGCGGCATCGGCGGTTGCGGGACCGCGGGCACGCTTTGTGCCTGCGCGGTCGAAGACAGGCCCACAGACGCCGTGCCGGCAAGGCACATCGCCCCGAGCCCGGACATGAAAGTCCGTCGGTTTTGATTGGTCACACTGTCCCCCGACAGTTGTGTTGGCAGCTTTCGGAGTCCTACGAAGCCGCCCTGCAGGCGGGAAGGATGAATCCGTCAAACCTGTCGTTTGGCGCGTATCATGCGACGCAAATGCCACAAAACATGGGGATTTCGCCGCTTTCGCGACGGACTCACGGCGCGTGGCGCAAGCCGGACGGCATCGGCGGGACACCGCCCATGCCCTAAATTCCCGCTATGCGTGTGCTCCCTTCCCGGGCAGCAGCGAATCAGCGCCGCGTCAGAGCCGGTCGCGCAACGAGAACCAGACCATTGCCAGCACCATCAGCGGCCAACGCAGCGTGGCCCCGCCGGGGAAGATCGGACTGGGCACCGAGGCCATGACATCGAAGCGCTCGGCCTGACCGGCAATCGCCTCGGCCATCAGCTTGCCTGCCAGCGTCCCCATCGCCACGCCATGGCCCGAGAACCCCGCCGCGCTCAGCACATTGCCCGAAAGCCGGTCGACATAAGGCATCCGGTTGAAGGCGATGCCCAGCGTCCCGCCCCAGGCATGGGTGATCTCGATACCCTTGAGCTGCGGAAAGATCTCTTCCATCGGCTTGCGAACCTTCGCGGCGATATCACCGGGAAACCGGTAGCCATAGGATTCGCCGCCGCCGAACAAGAGCCGGTTATCTTGCGAGAACCGGAAATAGTTAATGACGAATTTCGAATCCGCGACCGCGTGGTTCTCCCTGATGATCCCGGCGCGCTCCTCGTCGCTCATCGGCCGGGTGGCGGCGATGAAATTGTTGATCGGCATCACCCGGGCCGAGATTTCTGGCTCCAGCCGGCCGGCATAACCGTTCACCCCCAGCACAAGGAACTTCGCGGTGATCCGCGCCGCGCCGGTTTCGACGCGGGCGGGGTCGCCCTTGGTATAGGACACGACGCGGGACTGCTCGAAGATCCGCACGCCCGCCGCCTGAGCCGCGCGCGCCAGCCCCAGCGCGTAGCGCAGCGGGTGCAGATGCCCGCCGCCCAGGTCGATATCCCCGCCGTGATAGCAGGGCGAGCCGACCATCGCGCGCATCTCGTCGCGGTCCAGGGGGCGGATCTGATCATAGCCGTATTCGCGCGCCATCTTCTCGGCATAGCGGTGGAACTCGGCGACGTAGCGCTCCTTGTGCGCGGCATGGATGATGCCCGGCGCATAGCCCGCATCGGGGGCGTGCGCCTCGGCCAGAGAGCGCGTCAGGTCCACCGATTCCAGCGACAGGTCCCAAAGACTGCGCGCGGCCTCCTTGCCGACCATGCCTTCCAGCGCTTCCTGGTCCAGCCGCTGGCCGGTGCCGACCTGCCCGCCATTGCGCCCCGAGGCCCCGAACCCCACGCGCTGCGCTTCCAGCAGAATCACGTCATAGCCCCGCTCGGCCAGGTGCAGCGCCGCGGACAGCCCGGTAAAGCCGCCGCCGATGACACAGACATCGCAGCTCAGCGCGCCCTGCGCGGCCGGGAAGGGCAGCAGAGGGTCGGTGCTGGCGGCGTACCAGCTCGCCGGGTAATGCCCCGGCGTGTCATTGGCGGTCAGCAGGTCCATGGGGTCCTATTCCGATCAGGACGCCTTTTTCAGCAACCCTTCGGATTTGAGCTGCGCATAGGCTTCATCCAGCGCCAGTGTAGCCCGATCGATCAGGATGTCGATCTCGTCCGTGGTCATCACCAGCGGCGGCGAGATGATCATGCGGTCATAGACATGGCGCATGATGACATTGTTGGCGAAGCAACGCTCGCGGGTGATGTAGCCTGCGGTGCCCGCATCGGCGGCAAACCGCGCGCGGCTGCCCTTTTCCGGCGTCAGCGCCAGCGAGCCCATCATGCCGATGAGCTTCGTCTCGCCCACCAGCGGGTGATCGCCCAGCGCGTGCCAGCGTTCGGCCAGATGCGGATGGGCCACGTCGCGCACATGCTCGACCACGCCCTCTTCCTCCATGATGCGCAGGTTTTCCAGCGCGATGGCGGCGGCTACCGGGTGGCCGGAATAGGTGTAGCCGTGGTTGAACTCGTCCGAACCGATCACTGCCGCGACCTCGTCACACACGACCGAGCCGCCGATCGGCGCATAGCCCGAGGACAGGCCCTTGGCGATGGTCATGATATGCGGCATGATGTTCAGCGTCTGGCTGCCGAACCAGTTGCCGGTGCGGCCGAACCCGGTGATGACCTCGTCGGCAATCAACAGGATGCCGTATTTGTCGACGATGCGCTGGATCTCGGGCCAGTAGCTGTCGGGCGCGATGATCACGCCGCCCGCGCCCTGCACGGGTTCCGCGATGAAGGCCCCGACCCTGTCGGCGCCGATTTCCAGGATCTTTTCCTCCAGCTCGCGCGCGCGCTTCAGGCCGAATTCCTCGGGCGTCATGTCGCCGCCCTCGGCGTACCAGTGCGGCTGGCCGATATGGACGATGCCCGGGATCGGCAGGTTGCCCTGCTCGTGCATCGACACCATCCCCCCGAGGCTGGCGCTGCCCATCCCCGAGCCGTGATAGCCGTTCATACGCGAGATGATGACCGAGCGCTCGGGCTGGCCCTTGAGCGCCCAGTAATGGCGCACCAGACGGATGTTGGTCTCGTTCGCCTCCGACCCCGACGAGGCGAAGAACACATGGTTCAGATCCCCGGGCGCCAGTTCGGCGATGCGCGCCGCCAGCGCGATGGCGGGCACATGCGAGGTCTGGAAGAAGGTGTTGTAATAGGGCAGCTCGCGGATCTGGCGCGCGGCGGCCTCGGCCATCGAATCGCGGCCATAGCCCACGTTGACGCACCACAGGCCGGCCATGCCGTCGATGATCTCGTGCCCGTCGCTGTCGGTCAGGAACACGCCCTTGGCGCGGGTGATGATCCGCGCGCCCTTCTTGCCCAGCTGCGCATTGGTGGTGAAGGGGTGCATGTGATGCGCCGCGTCGAGCGCTTGCAGCTCGGCCGTGGGCATATGGTTGGTGATCGTGCGCATGGCGGAACCTCCTTTTGCCCCGCGAAGGCGGGGGATTCGCTGCACGATACGCATCCGGACCGGAACGCGCAATGGAATTTGATCAAATTAATCCGAAGGCGGCTTCCGCTCCCGGCGCCCACGCTCCCCGCGCCTTCCCATCGCGCACCCCGAAGGCCCGCATGCCTGCCCATCTTCGTTCCGGAAATATCCCGGGGGTCCGGGGGCAGAGCCCCCGGCCGGTCGCCCGAGACCTGCAGGGCGCAGCCCTGCCGGGCGAGGGCGAAACCCCTCCCCCGCGGCTTTCCGCCATTCTCAGCCCTGCAAGCGCGCCTCGGCCTGAACCCGCTCGATACCCTGCCGGATATCGCCGTCGATGGCCCGCGCCAGCGCGGCCGCGTCGCGCTCACGCAAAGCGGCAATGGCGTCCTTGTGCCGGTCCGGCCCGATCTCGTTCTCCGACGTCATCACCACCCGCAGCGAAGGCGCGAAGCGCAGCCACAGAGAGCGGGTGAGCGAGGTCAGGATCGGCGCCTCGGCCGCCTCGTAGAGCCGGAAGTGAAAGCGGTAATTCCCCGCCAGGTATCCGCGCACGTCATCCGCGGCGATGGCCGCGTCGATCTCGGCATCGATGCGCTCCAGCGCGTCGATCTGTCCGGCATCCAGACGCGGCAGCGCCAGCTCGGCCAGACGCGGCTCCAGCGCCAGCCGCGCAAAGGCCAGCTCGTCCGCCTGCGACGGGGTCAGCCGGGGCACCGAGACGCGGCGATTCTCGTGCAGGACCAGCGCACCCTCGGCGGTCAGGCGCCGGATCGCCTCGCGCACCGGGGTCATGCCCGCCCCCAGCTGCGCGGTGATCCCCTGGATCGTGACCTTCTGTCCCGGCACCAGCTCGCCGAACATCGCCATGTCGCGCAGGCGGCGATAGGTGGCCTCGTGTTCGGGCAGCTTTCCGGGCGTTCCCGGTGCGACAGGGTCGTTCGAGGCCATGGGATCCGCGACAATCTGATCAAAACCGGACGCTATCGCAGATTGCCGAGCGTGCCTAGACGTTTACGCCCAAGGCAAGCAGGCATAGCGTGGCTGCACAAACAGGAGGCTCGGATGACGACGCAACGCATTCAGCACGATCTCGGCCCCCGCGCCGGGCGCCGGAACCTGATCACCGACGTGCCCGGCCTGAGCGTCGGCAATGCCCGCGACGACCGGATCAAGACCGGGGTGACGGTGCTTCTGGGCGACGAACCGATGGTGGCGGGCGTGCATGTCATGGGCGGCGCGCCGGGCACGCGCGAGACCGATCTGCTGGCGCCCGACAAGATGGTGCAGGCCGTGGATGCGGTGGTTCTGTCGGGGGGCTCGGCCTTCGGGCTGGCTGCGGCGCAGGGGGTGATGGACGCGCTGGCCGAACAGGGGCGCGGCTTTGCCGTGGGTCCCGCGCGCGTGCCGATCGTACCGGGGGCGATCCTGTTCGACCTGATCAATGGCGGCGACAAGGCCTGGACGGAAAACCCCTATCCGCGTCTCGGGCGCGGCGCGCTGGCCGCCTGCGGCAGCGACTTCGCGCTGGGATCCGAGGGCGCGGGCACCGGCGCGCTGGTGGCGGGCCTGAAAGGCGGGCTCGGATCGGCCTCGCAGGTCTTGTCGTCGGGCGTCACAGTGGGGGCGCTGGTCGCGGTCAATGCGCTTGGCAGCGTGACGGTCGGCGAGGGCCCGCGCTTCTGGGCCGCGCCCTTCGAGATCGGCGCCGAATTCGGCGGTCTGGGCATCGAGACCACGCCCGCCGCCATGATGCCGCCGCCGATCAAGCGGCTGGGCGAGGCCACGACCATCGCCATCGTCGCCACCGACGCGGCACTGACCAAGCCGCAGGCGACCCGGCTTGCCACATCCGCGCATGACGGGCTGGCGCGGGCCATCGTGCCGGCGCACACGCCCCATGACGGGGATCTGGTTTTCGCGGTTTCGACGGGTCAGCGGGATCTGCCCGATGGCGCGGCGCTGGAGCTGGGCCATGCGGCCGCTCTGGTGCTGAGCCGGGCCATCGCGCGGGCGATCCACGCCGCACGCCCGATGCCGGGCGATGTGCTGCCCGCCTGGCGCACGCGCTTCGGCTGACGCTTACTCCAGCTCGCGCGCTTCCGAGGCCAGCATGATGGGAATCCCGTTGCGGATCGGGAAGGCCAGATGCGCGGTGGCCGAAATCAGCTCCTGCGCATCGGCGTCATAGCTGAGCTGGCCCTGCGTCACCGGGCAGACCAGCGATTCCAGCATGTGGCGCTCGGCCCGGGGGCCTTTGTCCTGCGCGGCACCACCCAGTTCACCCATCACTGCATCCTGTCGTTGCTGTCGCCGCCGCGCGCCCCGCGCATGGCGAATTCCATCAGCGTGACCAGCGTCTCGCGCCGGGTCGTCAGCGACGGCGCTTCCAGAAGCGCCTGGCGTTCCTCGGGCGGGAAAGGACAGAGCATGGCCAGCGCGTTGATCAGCAGCTCGTCCTCGGCCTCTTTCAGGCTGTCCCATTCGGTCGACAGCGCCATCGCTTCGAAATAGCGGGTCAGAAGCGCCATGAACCCGTCGCGGTCCAGCGCGGGATCACGCTCGGCATGGCCCAGATCCGGACCGAAATCCGACCAGTCCACCTGCGCCTGCCGGTAGGGCATGGCGGTCTCGGTGCGCTCGGCCCGGACGCGGAACCGGCTGATGCCGGTGAGCGTGATCATGTAGCGCCCGTCCTCGGTTTCCGAGAACGCGGTCAGGCGCCCGGCACAGCCGATGGCATGGAGCCGCTCGCCAGCCCCGCCCGGCGTCGGGCGCGGCTGGATCATGCCGATCAGCCGGTGCCGCGTGGCCATGCAATCCTCGATCATCTGCAGGTAGCGTGGCTCGAAGATATGCAGCGGCAGCTTGGCGCGCGGCAGAAGCAGCGCGCCCGGCAAGGGGAACAGGGCGATCGTTTCGGGGAGGTCGGTCGCGGTGAGCATCCCCCTGACATAGTGCGCGCCCGGCATCCGGCAAAGGGTCCGGCGCGGTTATGCGAAGATCATCGACGACAGGCGGCGACGGCCCTTCGATACCAGCGGATCGTTCGGCTTCAGCGCCTCGAAGATCGTGAAAAGCTGTGTCTTTGCAGCGCCCTCGTTCCAGTCACGGTCGCGGCGGAACAAGTCGAGCAATTCGTCGATCGCCCCGGCCACATCACCCTTGGCATGCAGCGCCTTCGCCAGGTCGAAACGGGCCTGATGGTTGTCGGGCTGGTCGGCCAGAACCGCGCGCAATTCGTCCACCGGGCCCGCATTCTCGGCCTGACGGGCCAGCGCCAGCTGGGCGCGGGCCGCTTCGACCTCTTGCGACGTCGCGATGGAAGCGGGGGCGTTGTTGATCAGCGCCTCGGCCTGATCCAGAGAGCCCGCGGCGATCTGCACCCGGGCCAGCCCGCCCAGCGCGCGCGCATTCTCGGGCTCTTCGGCCAGCACGGCGGCGAAGACTTCGGCGGCATCAGCCAGCGCGCCTTCGGACAGCATCGTCTCGGCTTCGTCCAGCGCCGCACCCAGCCCGTCATCCCCGCCCATCGCGGCGAGTTTCTCGACGAAGGTCTTCAGCTCGGAAGGCGGCAGCGCGCCCTGGAAGGCATCGACCGGCTGGCCCTGGAAAAAGGCATAGACCGTCGGGATCGACTGGATGCGCAGCTGGGCCGCGATGTTCTGGTTCTCGTCGACATTGACCTTGACCATCTTCACCTTGCCCTTGGCGGCGGTGACGGCGGCTTCCAGCGCCGGGCCAAGCTGTTTGCAGGGGCCGCACCACGGCGCCCAGAAATCGACGATGACCGGCACTTCCTGGCTGGCTTCGACGACGTCGGCCATGAAGGTGGCTTCGCTTGTGTCCTTGATCCAGTCGCCCGCTTGCGGCGCGGCATCCAAATTGCCCAGCATGGCATCCTCTCAGCGTTGTGTTGCCCCCTATATGCGATCACGGGCCTTGTGATCCAAGGGGCAATTCACGCGCCATCAGGCCGGATCCGCGCGCCCGGGTCCGAATCAGAGCGGGACCTGCGCCTTCTGCCAGGCGAAATGGCGATCCGCCATGCCCGCATAGGACCGCCATCCCTCTGCCGTGTGCTGCGCGACCGCGTCGGACAAGACGGCCAGTTTCTGCCCGGTCGAGCGGGTCAGGATCATCGTCTGCGCGGCCTTCTCGAAGAAATAAAGGTCTTCGAACGCGGCGGCGACAGTGGGCGCGATGAACGTCACGCCGTGATTGCCCATCAGCAGCACGTCCTTGTCCTCCAGCGAGCCGGCGATGCGCGCGCCTTCTTCCTCGGCATCGGCAATGCCGCCGAAATCGAGATCATAGGCCACGCGCCCGAAGAACCGGCAGGTATTGTTGTCGAGGGGCAGCATGGTGGGATCGGCCAGGCAGGCCAAAGCCGTGGCATAGGGAGAATGGACATGCAGGATCACCCGCGCGCGCGGCAGGGCGCGGTGGATCGCGCCGTGGATGCACCAGGCCGAGGCATCGGGTGCGTCGGGCCGGTCCAGCACGCCGGTATCGTCGGAATGCAGGTCCAGAAGGTCGTCGGGGCCGATCGTGGCGAAATGCTGCCAGCGGGGGTTCAGCAGGAACCGCTTGCCGTCCTCGGACAAGGCGGCGCTGAAATGGTTGCCGACGCTTTCGCTCCAGCCCAGCCTGTGGGTGATGCGGAAGGCAGCGGCGAGGTCGTCGCGCAACGCGGCTTCGGAGGCGATCATGTCCCTCATGCCTTGAACCGCCCCTCGCTGACCAGTGCGCGGTAGGTCGAGCGCATTTCCGACCGATCCGCATAGGTGCCGCGCAGGAACCGCTCGCCCGAGGTCGCCACGTAGCCGGCGCGGCCATGCACGATGCGGTGATTGTCGAACACCATGCACTCGCCCGCCTTCATCATGAAACGCATCATGTATTTCTTTTCCTGCAGCATTTTGCCGAACCGGCAGAAGGCGGGATAATACTCGTCCAGAAGGTGCTGATCGAGATCCAGCAGGTCCAGCATGTGCTGGCTGATCGTCAGCCCCGAGACCTCGCCGTAGCGGTCCAGCTCGATCACCGTCTGCCGCGAGCGCATGTCGTAGCTGTCATGCTCGCAGAAGAACGGCACGTCGATGGTCGACAACAGTTCGAACCCGCGCGGGTCGCGTTTGCGGAAATCGTTGGCGACCGCGACGCCGTCCGAATAGATGCTCTCGCCCCCCTGGACCGAGTTCCGGCGGCAATGCAGGAACTGGATGCCGGGCGCGAATTCCTCGGCCGGGGTGTCGGTATGCAGCTCCAGCGGGCCGGCGGTATAGGCCGTGTTCGTCGGGTTGATGTGGGTATAGACGTCGAAATAATCGCCGAAGAAGGTCGGCCGCACCGCGCCCATCAGGTTGACGGTCTGGGTCAGCGCCTCGTCCGTGTCGGGCATGTCGGTGACGATGGCGAGCCCTTCGACGATCAGCGCCTCCAGCCAGCGCGCGCGCTGCCCGGGCTCTGCCATCAGCGCAGCATGGCTGAACCGCGGAATCGCGGGGTAATGGTCGGAATACCATGCGCGGCGGGGCAGATCGGCGGGATCGGGGCGCCGCGCGCCGTTCCGGAAGCCTTCCAGCCATGACAGCGGCATCCGCGTGACGTGATCCTCATGCGTCCAGTGCAGCACCAGAGCGTCACCGTCCACCATTGCGCTTTTCACCATCGGCGCGGTGTCGAGATGGAAGATGTCGAAGCTGCGTTCGCGCGTTACCGGGCTGAACGAGGTCGGATCGTTGTCGCGCAGCCAATAGGCATTGAAATAATGCATCGCGCCGTCGCTCAGACGGATTTCGACCCCGGTCTCTTTCACGTCGACGGGGATCTGGGGGGCGGTCATGATGTTCATGCGGGTCTCGGTCGTCAGGGGTTGCTGGGCAGGGGCCGAAGCCGGTTGGTGCCACCATCCCACGCGACCTGCCGGACAAACAGGCGGGATCGGCTGAAGATAAGTTAAGTCCTGGCTTAACCTTTGACCCTTCCGGCGCACCGGCCTATGCGCCTCCTTGGGCCCGCGCATCTTGCCCCTTTCGCCGCCCGGCTTTTCGCGACAGGCTGGCGTAAACACCGTCCGGAAAAACCATGGAACGCTTGCCCCCTCTGCGCCTGCTCGTCACTTTCGAGGCCGTTTCGCGGCTGGGTTCGATGCGCGAGGCGGCGGCGGTGCTGAATGTCAGCCAGCCCGCCGTCAGCCAGGCACTGCAGATGCTGGAAGACGATGTCGGCGCCAAGCTGCTCAACCGCGGCACGCGCCCGGCCAGCCTGACCGATGCGGGCCATTTGCTGGCGCGCGCGGTGCGCGGCGGGCTGGGGCAGATCGCGGCGGCGATCGAGGATATCCGCGCGCTGAGCGGCAACGAGGACCGCCACGTCACCGTCAGTTGCACGCTGGGCATGGCGACCTATTGGCTGATGCCCCGGCTGTCGGATTTCTACGCGCGGTATCCCGATATCGCCGTCAACGTGCAGGCCCCGCCCAGCGACCTGCCGACGCTGGCGCCCGGTATCGACATCGCCGTCCGCTACGGCAGCGGCGGCTGGCGTGAAGGCGTGACGCAGATGCTGTTCCCCGAGGAAATCTGCCCGGTCGGCACGGTGCAGCTGGTCGAGCGCCTGCTGGCGGCCGGGACCGGGCTGGATCATGCGCCGCTGATCCACGTGCGCAGTCCCAACAATCAGCATTGGGCCGGATGGGAGGATTACCTCGCCCAGCGCGGGATCGCCCGCCAGCGGCTGGGCGGGCAGAGCTTCAACAATTACGTGCAAGGCGCGCAGGCGGCGCTGGACGGACGCGGGCTGATGCTGGGCTGGCGCTCGATCACCGCGAAGCTGGTGATCGACGGCGCGCTGAAGGAATGGCCCGGGGGCGCGATCGACGTGGGCACGGCCTATTACGTCACCTCGGCGCAAAGGCTCTCGCACGGGGCGCAGGCGTTCCTGGACTGGCTGGTCGAGATCGCCGCGCGCGACCGGTTCTAGGCGCCGATCCCTTCGACCAGCAGCCTGAGGATGCGCCGGATCTGCCCCGGATCGAACGCCGCGCCGGCCAGGACCGACGTCATGTGCTGCGCGTAGATCCCCAGCAGCATCAGGGCCAGGAAATCCGCGTCCTCGTCGCGCCGGATCACGCCCTGCGCCTGGCCGGCGGCGAGGGTGTCGCGGATGATGCGCTGGAAAGACGGCCGGTCAGGCGGGGGGCTGAGGGCGGGCCGGATCCGCGGCGACAGCGCGAAGGCCGCAAGCTCAGGGAATTGCAGGCACCAGCCGGCGCTGTCGGCCAACATGACGGCCAGCAGGTCCAGCGCGTTCTCACCCGCGTCGATCCGGTGGCGATACCGCGGTTCCGAGGCCGCCTCGGCGCGCAGGACCAGATGCCCGGCGATGTCCTCTTTCGAGGCGAAGGCGTTGTAGAGCGTCTTGCGCACCACGCCCGCGCGTTGCGCGATATCCTCCATCGAGGTCGCGCCATAGCCCTGATCGCGGAACGCCTGCTCAGCGGCATCAAGGATCGCGGATCGGGTGCGGACGCGGCGGTTCATGGCCCGAATTTACACACTTGTGTATTTTATGCCAGCGCTTATCCTTTCCGACAGAAAGGACCTTTCATGCTCACCGCTTTCGGCCCGCAGATCTGGCTTTCCGACGGTCCCGTGCTGACGGCCGCGCTGGGGTTTCGCTATCCGACGCGGATGGCGGTTATCCGGCTTGGCGGTGGCGATCTGGTCGTCTGGTCGCCCGTCGCGCTGACGGACGCCCTGCGCGCCGCTCTGGCCGGGCTGGGCCCCGTCGGGCATGTCATCGCGCCCAACAGCCTGCACGACACGTTCCTTGCCGGCTGGGCCGCGGCCTTTCCGCAGGCGGTTCTGCATCCAGCGCCCGGAATCGCCCGCGCGCATCCCGATCTGACCTTCGCCGATACGCTTGGCGACCGCGCCCCGCCTGCCTGGGCGCAAGAGATGGATCAGGTCGTGTTGCGCAGCGCGATCACCGACGAGGTGGTGTTCTTCCATCGACCCAGCAGCACGGTCCTGCTGACCGATTTCATCCAGCAATTCCCGGCAGGCTGGCATCGCGGCTGGCGCGGATTGATCGCGCGGCTGGACCGGATGACCGAAGCCCGGCCCACCATGCCGCGCAAGTTCCGGCTGGCGCTGAGGGACCGTGACGCGGCAAAGCAGGCCGCCCGCCACATCCTGTCATGGCCCGCCCAGCGCGTCGTGATGGCGCACGGCACCCCCGTAACCGCGGAGGCACAAGAGGTCCTGAGGCGCGCTTTCGGCTGGCTGACGGACTGACGCCCCTCAGCTTTCGCCCGTCGCCAGCGCCAGCCCGTCCACCACGGCGGTGAAAGCCTCGCTCGTGCGGATCTCGGCGCCGGGGCAGAGCGCGCGCATCTCGTCGGTGACAAGCTGCATCAGCGACGAACCACCGACGAGGATGACGCTGTCCAGCGTCCCGGGCGCGCAATCGGCCATGGCCAGCGTCTCTGCCGCCGCCGTGCGCAGATCGTCACGGTAGCCTTTCAGCGCCGCATCGAGGCTCTCTTGCGTGACCTGCGCCGAAAGCCCGCGCTCGATCTCGGTCATGTCGATCCGGCCCTGCCCCGCCGCGCCATTCGCGGCGATCTTGCCGCGTTCAACGGCGAAGGCCAGATCGTGGCCCAGTTCCTCGGTCAGCACGGTCTGGAACCGCGCCATCGGCATCGGGTCCACCGCCAGCTTGACCATGTCGGCCACCATGCGCCGGGTCTCGGGCGCGTAAAGAAACGGAATCTTCGCCCAGGTCGACAGGTCAAGATAGGGAGCGCGCGGCACGGGCAGCACGCCCTCGCCCATCTCGCGCCGCAAGGCGCCGCCCAACCCCAGAAGCGGCATCGCGTGGGCCATGGACACGGCATGGTCGAAATCCGTCCCGCCCAGCCGGATCCCGTGACTGGCCAGAATGCGCGGCTGGCCCTTGTCATTGCGGAACACCGTGAAGTCCGAGGTCCCGCCGCCGATATCGACGATCAGCCCGAGGCCGGTCTCGCCGCTCAGCCCGTGGCTGGCCAGCGCGGCGGCTTCGGGTTCGGGCAGGAAATCGACCTGCGTGAACCCGGCGGCGTGATAGCAGGCGCGCAGATCGGCCTCGGCCTGCGCATCGCGGGTGGGATCGTTGGAGTGGAAATGCACCGGACGCCCCGAGAGAGCCCGGGTATGCGACACCCCGGTCGCGGCACCGGCCCGCTGGCGCAAGGCTTTGAGGAACTCGGTAACGATGTCCGACAGGGTCCGCCGCTTGCCGCCGATCAGCCGCGATTCGTGCAACAGCGACGTGCCCAGCACGCTTTTGAGCGCGCGCATGTAGCGGCCTTCCTCGCCGGCGATCAGCGCCTCGCCCGCGGCCGCGCCGATCAGCATGTCGCCCCTTCCCGCCGGAAAGAACACGGCGGTGGGCAGCGTGTCCGAGCCCTGTTCGATGGGCAGGCGCCGGATCCGGCCATTTTCAAGCACAGCAACCGCCGAGTTCGACGTGCCGAAGTCAATCGCCAGCGTGGTCATGTGCGTCATCCCGAAATCGCAAGGCGCGCTGCCTATGACGCGCGGCGCGCGGGTGCAACCCGTTCAGCGCTTGCGGCGGACGAAAATATCCAGCCGGTGGCTGACGATTTCGAAACCATGCGCGCGGGCGATGTCCTGCTGCAAACGCTCGATCTCGTCCGAGCGGAACTCGACCACCTCGCCGGTTTCGACATCGATGAAATGGTCGTGATGCTCTTCGGGCACCGCTTCGTAGCGCATGCGCCCGTCGTCGAATCGCTGCCGCTCGATCAGGCCATGTTCGGTCAGCGCGTTCATGGTGCGGTAGACCGTGGCGATGGAAATCCCCGGCTCGATCGCCTGCGCGCGGCGATGCAGCTCTTCGACATCGGGGTGATCGTCGGCGCTGTCGAGCACCTGCAGGATCACCCGGCGCGGCGCCGTCAGCCGCAGGCCCGCCTCCTGTATGCGCCGGGCAAGGATGGACGGGGCCGTCTGGGTCATGACATCGCACTCGCTGGTCTTCCGGGGCGCCGGAGCGCCTTGGGCCCCAGCTTAGCACGGGGTCCCGGCGGCGTCACGACGACGGGGTTTCTTTAATGCGACTAATTCGCAGTTGAAACCTGCAATCTTCCTGTTAGGGTTCTGGGCGACAGATCCCTTTTTGCGAATCCTTCGCATCTGAACCTGACAGGAACGCTCATGCCCGGTCGCATCGCCCGTCTTCTTGCCACCACCGCCGCGCTTGGCCTTGGCGCCACAGCCGCCGGCGCCGAACCGATGAAGGTCGTCACCACCTTCACCATCCTTGCCGACATGGCCCGCAACGTCGCGGGCGACGCGGCCGAGGTGGTCTCGGTCACCGTGCCGGGTGCCGAGATCCACGGCTATCAGCCCACGCCCCGCGATCTGGTCCGCGCGCATGGCGCCGACCTGATCCTGTGGAACGGACTGAATCTGGAACTGTGGTTCTCGCAATTCCTCGACAATCTGGGCGACGTGCCCTCGGTCACGCTGACCGACGGGATCGACCCGATCTCGATCGCCGGCGGCGATTACCAGGGGCTGCCGAACCCCCATGCCTGGATGGGGCTGGCGAATGCGCAGATCTATGTCGACAACATCGCCCGCGCCTTTGCCGAACACGACCCCGACAACGCCGAGACCTACCTTGCCAATGCCGAAGCCTACAAGGCCGAGCTGCGCGCGACACTGGAACCCATCGCGGCCCAGCTGGAGGGTCTGCCCGAACAGCAGCGCTGGCTTGTGACATGTGAAGGCGCGTTCTCGTACCTCGCGCGCGATCTGGGTCTGCGGGAGCTCTATCTGTGGCCGATGAACAGCGACCAGATGGGCACACCCCGGCAGGTGCGCAGCGTGATCGACGGGGTCCGCGACAACGACATTCCGGTCGTGTTCTGCGAAAGCACGGTCAACACCGCCCCCGCCGAACAGGTCGCCCGCGAGACCGGCGCGCGGTTCGGCGGCGTGCTCTATGTCGACAGCCTGTCCGAACCGGGCGGCCCGGTGCCCACCTATCTGGACCTTCTGCGTGTCACCTCCGAGACCGTGGTCAACGGACTGACAGGGACCGAGTAACCCCATGACACAGCCGCACGACATCCCGCAGGACGCAGGCAGCGGCATCACCGCGCAGGACGTCACCGTCACCTATCGCAACGGCATGACCGCGCTGCGCCATGCCAGTTTCGAGATCCCGCGCGGCACGGTCACGGCGCTGGTGGGCGTGAACGGCGCGGGGAAATCCACGCTGTTCAAGGCGATCATGGGCTTCGTTCCGGCCGCAGGCGGCGAGATCCGGCTTCTGGGACTGAGCGTGCGCGAGGCGCTGAAGCAGAACCTCGTGGCCTATGTCCCCCAGGCGGAAGAGGTCGACTGGTCCTTTCCCGTGCTGGTCGAGGACGTGGTGATGATGGGCCGATACGGGCATATGGGGTTCCTGCGCCGCCCGAAAGCCGCGGACCATGCGGCGGTCGAGGCCGCGCTCGCGCGGGTCAACATGACCGAATACCGGCACCGCCAGATCGGCGAACTCTCGGGCGGGCAGAAGAAACGCGTCTTCCTGGCCCGCGCGCTGGCGCAGGACGGCCAGGTGATCCTGCTGGACGAGCCCTTTACCGGCGTCGACGTGAAGACCGAGGAACAGATCATCGCCCTGTTGCGCGAATTGCGTGCCGAGGGGCGGGTGATGCTGGTCTCGACGCATAACCTGGGCTCTGTGCCGGAATTCTGCGACCGCGTAGTGCTGGTCAAGGGCACGGTGCTGAATTACGGGCCGACCGAGACGACCTTCACCCGCGAGAACCTGGAGCGCGCCTTCGGTGGCGTGCTTCGGCATTTCACGCTGGGCGGCGAGCATCTACACGACGATGACGACCCCCGCCATATCAGCATCCTCACCGATGACGAGCGGCCCTTCGTGCAATACGGCGATCAGACCCGCACGCGCGAGGAACTCTGATGGACCTGCTGCTCGAACCCTTCGGCTATCATTACATGACCAACGCGATGTGGGTTTCGGCGCTGGTGGGCGGGGTCTGCGCGTTCCTGTCGGCCTATCTGATGCTGAAAGGCTGGTCGCTGATCGGCGACGCGCTGTCCCATTCGGTCGTGCCGGGCGTGGCGGGCGCCTACATGCTGGGCCTGCCCTTTGCGCTGGGGGCGTTCCTGTCGGGCGGGCTGGCTGCCGCCGCAATGCTGTTCCTGTCCGACCGTTCAGGGCTGAAGGTCGACGTGGTGATCGGCCTCATCTTCACCGGCTTTTTCGGGCTGGGGCTGTTCATGGTGTCGATGAACCCGATGGCGGTATCGATTCAGACCATCACCATGGGCAATATCCTGGCGATCACGCCGGAGGATACGCTGCAGCTGGTGATCATCGGTGTGGTGTCGCTGACTGTGCTCTTGCTCAAATGGAAGGACCTGATGGTCGTGTTCTTCGACGAGAACCACGCGCGCACGATCGGGCTGCGGCCCGGCCTTCTGAAGGGCGTGTTCTTCATGCTGCTCTCGGCCAGCGTGGTGGCGGCGATGCAGACGGTGGGTGCGTTTCTGGTCATCGCCATGGTGGTG
Source organism: Pararhodobacter marinus (assembly GCF_003122215.1). Classification (GTDB taxonomy): domain Bacteria; phylum Pseudomonadota; class Alphaproteobacteria; order Rhodobacterales; family Rhodobacteraceae; genus Pararhodobacter; species Pararhodobacter marinus. Next base: position 70,362 of record NZ_QEYD01000010.1, read on the forward strand.
ACGCCCGGCGCCACCGCCTATCTGCTCTGCGACCGCTTCCCGCGCCTGATCGCCCTGTCGGTCGCCATCGGGACGGTAACCAGCTTCGTGGGCGCCTATCTCAGTTATTTCCTCGACGGCGCGACGGGCGGGGTGATCGTCTGCCTGCAAACGCTGATCTTCCTGGCCGTTTTCGTGCTTGCGCCCAAGCATGGCTTGCTCGCCGCCCGCGCCAAGGCCCGCGCGGCGCTGACGGACGAGGTGCAGCCGTGATCGAGACACTGCTCTTCCCGTTCGAATTCAACTTCATGCGCGACGCCTTCCTGATCGCGGCCATCGTCGCGGTGCCGACCGCGCTGCTGTCGTGTTTTCTGGTCCTCAAGGGCTGGGCGCTGATGGGCGACGCGGTCAGCCATGCGATCCTGCCGGGCGTGGTGCTGGCCTATATCCTGGGCATTCCGCTGATCATCGGCGCCTTTGTCGCGGGAATGGTGACGACGCTGGCCACCGGCTATCTGTCGGCCAACAGCCGGGTCAAGCAGGACACCGTGATGGGTGTGGTATTCTCGGGGATGTTCGGGCTGGGGATCGTGCTGTTCACCTCGATCCGGTCGGACGCGCATCTGGACCATATCCTGTTCGGCAATATGCTGGGCATCGACGCGCAGGACCTGTGGACCGCGGGCATCATCTCGGTGCTGGTCTCGGGACTGCTGCTGCTCAAATGGAAAGACCTGATGCTGCACGCTTTTGACCCGGCGCAGGCTCAGGCCTCCGGCCTGCGGGTGGGATGGCTGCATTACGGCTTGCTCACGATCCTGTCGCTGACCATCGTCGCGACGATGTCGGCCACGGGGCTGATCCTGGCCGTGGGGCTGCTGATCGCGCCCGGCGCCATCGCCTTTCTGGTCACGCGCCGCTTCGGGCGAATGCTGGCGGTGGCGGTGGCTGTCTGCCTGCTGTCCATGATGGCGGGCGTTTATGCCAGCTTCTTTCTCGACAGCGCACCGGCGCCGACGATCATCCTGATCCTGACCGCACTGTTCGTGCTGGCCTTCCTGCGGCGGCTCTGGATCCTGCGCCGCACCAGCGCTCAGATCTGAGCCGCATCGAGCGGGTGATAGCAGGCCGCCAGATGACCGCTGCCCTTGTCTTCCAGGGGGGGCGGCGCCGTGCCGCAAATCTCGGTCGCGAAGGGACAGCGCGCGCGGAAGGCGCAGCCTTTGGGCGGGTCGAGCGGATCGGGCAGCTCGGTCTCGCGCCCTTCGGGGGCGGTCAGGGCGCGACCCACCACCGGCGCCGAATTCGCCAGCAGCCGGGTATAGGGATGCCGGGGCGCGCGAAACACGTCCTCGGCGCGGCCAAGCTCGACCACCGAGCCGAAATACAGCACCGCGATACGGTCCGAGACCGCCTCGACCACCGCCAGATCGTGGCTGATGAACAGATAGGTCAGGCCCAGCTGCGCCTTCAGATCGGCCAGCAGGTTCAGCACCTGCGCCTGCACCGAGACATCCAGCGCCGAGACCGGCTCGTCCAGGATCAAAATCCGCGCCTGCGCCGCCAGCGCCCGGGCGATGCCGATCCGCTGCGCCTGCCCGCCCGAGAATTCATGCGGATAACGGTCGAGGAATTCCTCGCGCAGGCTGACGGTATCGAAGATCTCGGAAATCCGCTTGGCCCGCTCGGCCCGGTTCATCCCGTGCAGCAGCTTCAGCGGCGCCTCCATGATCTGGCGGATCGTCTTGCGCGGGTTCAGTGACGAGATCGGGTCCTGAAACACATACTGGATGCGCTTGCCGAACAAGGCCGGATCGGCATTGTCGAGCGCCTCGCCCTCGATCTCGATCGTGCCGGTCGTGGGGTCCAGCAACCCCACCAGCATCCGCGCCAGCGTGGACTTGCCGCAACCGGATTCGCCGACGATGCCCAGCGTTTCGCCCTGCGGCACGTCCAGCGTCACCGGATGCACCGCGCGCACGCCCGGCCCCGATTTGCCGAACATCTTGCGCCCCAGCGGGAAGGTCTTGGAAAGGTCGGTCAGGCGCAGAGCGGGCGCATTCATGCCGGGGCCTCCTGATACGTCACCGGGTGCAGGCAGCGCACGCCGTTCTCCAGCGGGATCTCGCCCTTCCGGCAATCGCCCTGCACGCGGGTGCAGCGCTCGGCAAAGGCGCAGCCTTCGGGCAGGTTGCTGACGACGGGGGGCAGGCCAGGGATCGCTTCGAGCCGGCGTTTGCCGCCGCCCAGTTCGGGCACGCAGGCCATGAGCCGGGCGGTATAGGGATGGCGGGGCGCGTCAAGGATGGCGCGCGTCGCGCCCTCTTCGACGATCCGGCCCGCATACATGACCGCCACCCGGTCGCAAAGCTGCGCGACCACGCCGAAATCATGGGTGATGAACACGATGGCCAGCCCGCGTTCGCGCCGCAGATCGTCGAGCAGCGACAGAACCTGCGCCTGCACCGTGACGTCCAGCGCGGTGGTCGGCTCGTCGGCGATGATGACCTCGGGGTCATTGGCCAGCGCCATGGCGATGCCGATCCGCTGGCGCATCCCGCCCGACATCTCGTGCGGGTAATCGTCGATGCGTGCCGACGCGTTGGGAATGCGCACGGCTTCCAGCAGCTCGATCGCCTTGCGCCGACCCTCGGCGCGGCCGATGGGACGATGGCATTTGATCGCCTCGATCAGCTGGTCGCCGACGCGGTAGAGCGGGTGCAGCGTGGCCAGCGGGTCCTGGAAGATATAGGCGACCTCGCGCCCGCGCAGACTGCGCAGCGTGCCATAGGGCGCGCCGATCAGCTCCTGATCCTGATAGCGCACCGACCCGCCCGCGATCACGCCGGGCGGCGAGGCCACGAGCCCCATCACCGACAACGCCGTCACCGATTTCCCCGACCCGGATTCGCCGATGATGCCCAGGCACTCGCCCGGTTTCACCGACAGCGACACGCCCCCCACCGCGCGGTAGACCTTGTCCTTGACGTGAAACTGCGTCTGCAGGTCCGACAGGGTCAGGATGCCCTCGGCCTGCGCCGGAGCGGGCTGACGGTCGCGGGCGACCATCGTGGCCGGCAGAGGACGGTTGAGCGCGCCGGATTTCAGACGCGGATCCAGCGCGTCGCGCACGCCGTCGCCCAGAAGGTTGATCGCCATGACGATGATCAGGATCATCACCCCCGGCACGACCGAGGTATGCGGATTGGTGATCAGCGCCGAGCGCGCCTCCCCCAGCATCGAGCCCAGATCGGCCACCGGTGGCTGCGAGCCGAGGCCCAGAAACGACAGACCCGCCGTTTCAAGGATCATCCAGCCCACGGTGGTGGACATGGCGATGACGATCACCGGGATCACGTTGGGCAGGATCTCGGACAGGATGATGCGCGTATTCGACATCCCCGACAGCCGCGCCGCATCGACGAATTCCTTGTGCGCGATGCCCACTGTAATTCCGCGGATATTGCGCGCGAAGAACGGGATGTTGACGGCGGCCACGGCGATCAGCGCGTTCAGCAGTCCCGGACCCAGCGCTGCGACGATGGCCAGCGCCAGCAGGATATAGGGAAACGCCATCAGCATATCGACGCCGCGCATGATGATGTTGTCGGTGCGCCCGCCGTAATACCCCGCGACGATCCCGATGGCCGCGCCCAGTGTCGCGGCGACCAGGGCCGCGGCAAAGCCCACGGCGAGGCTCAGCCGCGTGCCCCACATCAGCCGGCTCAGCAGGTCGCGGCCCAGATGGTCGGTGCCCAGAAGCGCGCCGTCCGAGAAAATCGGCTGAAACCGGTTCGACGTGTCGGTGACGTTGGGCGGCTTCAGCGGCAGCCACGGGGTCAGCAGCGCCAGTAGCACGACGATGCCGATCACGATGAGCCCGGCCAGCGCCAGACGGTTGCGGGCGAGGAGAGACAGGAAGCTCATGTCTTGATCCTCGGATCCAGATAGGACTGCGCGACATCGACGACGATGTTGAAAAAGACGTAGCAGGCGGCGACGAACACCACCCCGCCCTGCACCAGCAGGATGTCGCGGCGCAGGATCGCATCGACCAGCATCCGGCCAAGGCCCGGCCACTGGAATACCACCTCGATATAGACCGCGCCCGACAGCACGAAGCCTGCCTGCACGCCCAGAACGGGGATGATCGACACCATCGCGGCGCGCAGGGCGTGACGCCAGATCACGCCGCGTTCATGCACGCCCTTGGCGCGCGCGGTGCGGATGAAATCCTGCCGCAGCACCTCCAGCATGGCCGAGCGCGACAACCGCGCGATGACTCCGGTGGCGACGACCGACAGCGCCAGCGCGGGCATGGCAAGGTGGTCGATCAGCGCCCAGATATCGCGCGACCCGTAGATCGGCCACATGCCTGAGGCCGGGAACCAGCGCAGGTTCACCGCAAAGGTCAGGATCATCATCATGCCCAGAAAGAAGGACGGGATCGAAATGCCCAGAAGCACGACGAAAGTGATCGCCTTGTCCGCCCAGCCATATTGATTGGCGGCCGAGACGACCCCCGCGATGATCCCGAGGATCGAGCACAGAACGAAGCTGGTCCCGGCAAGGATCAGGGTGGCGTTGAAGCGCTCCAGAACCTCGTCCAGAACCGGGCGATTGAGCGCGAAAGAGCGGCCGAAATCGCCCTGCAGCATATTTCCGAGCCAGATGAAATACTGCTGGACCAAGGGCTTATCCAGACCCAGATCCTCGTTCAGGGCGGCGACGTTTTCGGGCGTCGCGTAGCTTCCCAGAATGGCGGTGGCAGGGTCGCCCGGGATCAGCGCCATGATCGCGAAAACGATGACCGAGATGCCCAGAAGCACCGGCACCGCCGAAATCAGCCGTTTCAGGATGTAGGGGTTCAGGATGAAGCGAAGCATCGCGTCCCTTTCACGGAGAGGACGGACGGGACATCACGCGCCCCGGCAACCTGCGGGATTGAAAACCGCAACGGCGGGGGCGGACAAGCGCCCCCGCCGGTCTTCCGGTTAGTTCTTCACCACGTCGTCGAGAAGCAGGAAGAAGGACGGCTCGAGCGAGAAATTCTCGACCCGGTCCGAGGTCACGGCGTTCTGCACCCAGTTCGCGACGAAGACCCACGGGGCGTCCTCCTGCACGATCGCCTGCATCTCGCGATACAGCTCGGCGCGGCGCTCCTGGCTGGTCGCGGTGCGGGCCTCTTCCAGCAGCGCATCGACCTCGGGGTTCGAATAATAGCCCGAGTTGAAGCCGCCCGCATCGGGGAAGGCATCGGTCCTGAGCGCCAGGTAGGGCAGCGTGTCCGGATCGTTGGTCATCCACGCCATCTCGGCCATGTCGGCCTCGCCCTCGAGCCCCGGATTCACGCGGCCAAGGAAGGTGTTCCACTCATAGGTTTCGATGGTCACGTCGAAACCCACCGCTTCCAGATCGGCCTGAATCGCGGTTCCCATGGCGACCGGGTCCAGCATCCCCGAACCGCCCTCGGTGACATAGAAGGTGATCGACGGGTTCTCGACCCCCGCCTCGGCCAGCAATTCGCGGGCGCGGTCGGGGTCGTAGGGATAAGGTTCCAGATCCTCGTTATAGGCCCAGGCGAAGGCGGGCGGCGTCGGGCCGGCGGCCACGGCGGCGGTGCCTTCGAGCACCTCTTCGACCAAAGCGGTCTTGTTGATTGCGTAATTCGCGGCCTGACGGACAAGCTGATCGGTGAACGGCCCTTCGCGCATGTTCAGGATCAGGAACCACAGATGCGGCCCGGCCTGTTCGACGATGTTGAACGCATCGCCCTGAAACTCGCTCAGGGCGACGGGCGGCACCTCGACCATCAGGTCGATCCCGCCCGACAGCATCTCGGCCACGCGGGTATTGGCGTCGGTGATCGGGCGGAACACGACCGCCTCAAGCTCGGGCGCGCCGTCCCAGTAATCGGGATTGGCCTCGATCACCACGGCCTCGTTCGAGCGCCATTCGACGAAGCGGAAAGGCCCGGTGCCCGACGGGTTGCGGCCGAATTCGGCGCCCTGATCCATAACCGCCTGCGGCGAGACGATCAGCCCGGTGGGATAGGCCAGATTCGACAGGAACGGCGCATAGGGCGCGTTCAGGGTGAACCGCACCGTCATGTCATCGACGGCCTCGACCGTCTCGACCGCCGAGAAGAAGAAGGCCAGCGGGAACGGGCCGGTGTCGTGATAGGGGTGGTCGTCGTTGAGCATCCGCTCGAAGTTGAACACCACGGCCTCGGCATCGAAGGGCGTGCCATCGTGGAAGGTGACGCCCTCGCGCAGGGTGAAGGTATAGACGGTGCCGTCTTCGGAAATCTCCCAATCCGTGGCCAGCGCCGGCTCGACCTCGAGCGTGCCCGAGGCGTAGCGCACCAGCCCGTCATAGACGTTCATCAGGATGCGGAAATCGTTGACCGCCGTGACCGCCGCCGGATCCAGCGCCTGCGGTTCGGCAACCTGCCCCACGATCAGAACGCCCGGCGGGGTTTGCGCCATCGCCGGCGCCAGCGACGACACGCCCAGGGCAAGGGCCGCGCCCCCGGCCATCAGCGCGCGTCGTGTCAGGGTCAGAAGTTTCATGGGTGTTACCTCTCCTGTCGGGACAACCGAATTTTTCATTATGAATTGCATGACCGCAAATTATCATGAAAAATGCAAGGGCCTTGCTGCGGAGGTTTGCGCGTGACGATCTCGATCCTTGCTTTTGATGAAAAATCGGGCCGCCTCGGGGGCGCCGCCGCGACCGGGAGCCTGTGCGTCGGGGGATGGGTGCTGCGGGGTCACGCCGAATCGGGCCTGTCGGCAAGCCAGGGATCGGCGCCCTCGACGCTGTGGGGCGAGGGGGTGCTGGCGCGGATGAAAGAGGGCGCCTCGGCCCAGGACGCGGTGCGCGCGATGACCGATCCCGATACCGGGCGGGCGGAACGGCAACTGGCGGCGCTGGACCTGAACCGGGGCACCGCGCATTTCACCGGCGACAACAGCGTCCCCCATGCCAGCGCGGTGACGGCGCCGGGCGTGGTGGTGGCGGGCAACATGCTGACGGGGCCCGCCGTGCTGCAAGCGGCGCTCGACGCCTTCCTGACGTCGCCCCTGCCCTTCGCCGAGCGTCTGATGGCCGCGCTTGGGGCCTCGGCGAGAGAGGGGGGCGATGTGCGCGGCTACCAGTCGGCGGCCCTGCTGGTCGTCGGGCGGGATATTCCGCCCCTCACGCTGCGCATCGACCATGCCGCCGATCCGCTGGCCGCGCTGGCCGATCTTCATGCCCGCGCGACGGCCGAGCCTTATCACGGCTGGCTGCGCGTCGTGCCCGTGACGGACGATCCGTTTCGCGCGCCGACCGAGGACGACAAGCGCCTGTTCGACAGCGCCTCTATTCCGCGATGAACCGGCGCAGGACCTTCGCTTCCTGCAACTGCATCAGCGCCTCGGCGGTCTCCATATGCGCCCGCATGATCGCCCGCGCATCCTCGGCGCGGCCGTCTTTCAGCGCGGCGATCAGGTCCTTCTGATAGGCCGTGCCCTTTTCGTAAAGCTCGCGGTTGGGGGGATCATAAAGCTGACGATACACCGTCAGGTCGGTCAGGATCCGGGCCATGAAGCTGACCACGAAGGCCAGAAGCGGATTGTTCGAGAAATTCGCCAGCCGCCGGTGAAAGACCAGCGAGGCGATGTGCTGCTCGCGCTCTTCCTCGGCATCCTGCGCGGGTTCGGGATATTGCGCGATGACCGCTTCCAGTTCGGCGATCTGCGCCGCGTCCAATTTGCCGGCCAGCGAGGCGACGAGTTCCGGCTCAAGCGCCTTGCGCAGCTGGTAGATATCGGCGACCGACAGCTCGGTGAAGTAGAAGTAGTTGGCCAGCAGTGCCTTGGCCCGGTCCGCCGTCACCTCGCCGATGAAACTGCCGCCGCCCGGCCCGGTGCGGGTTTCGATCAGGCCCTGCGCCTCGAGTATGCGCATCGCCTCGCGGATCGTCCCCTTGGCCATGCCGAACTGCGCGATCAGCTCGGTTTCCGAAGGCAGGCGGTCGCCCTTTTTCAGGTTCCGCTCGACCACCCAGTCCTTGATCTCTTCGGCCACGCGAACGGGCCGCGAGCGGCGCGGGGCCGTGCGGGACGAGCGGGGCGGCGTCGGGGCCCGGTTCGGGGGTGTCAGGGTCATGGGCGCTGCAACATGGGGCGCGGGATGGTTCGGTCCGGGTTGGGGATGGGCGGTTTCGCCGGGATCGGTCCGCATACTGCACCATCGGACCGGAAACCGCAAAACCTGCGCCGCAACACACGCGCTGGCATGCAACAGCCCGGAAGAGCCGCGCCGCCCCGTCGGACGAATTTTCCGATAGCCCCGTGGAACAGACTCGGTTTACGTTGGTTTTCCAATGAAATCGCAATCTTCCACGAGGTTTGCGATGGTGCATTAACCTATGTTAGTGCAGATTGGCGCCGCCGGAAGCCGAATAAGCACCATGACTGCAACTGTCCCTGCCCCCTTGCTATCGTTCCTGAAGCAGAGCGGCGTCGCGCTGACGCTTGCCGATGCGACGAGTGAAGATTTCCCGCTGCTCTTCGTGAACGATGCATTCTGCAAGCTGACGGGCTACGGGCCCGAGTCGGTGATCGGTCAGAATTGCCGGTTCCTGCAACCGCCCGAAGGCGCCGGTCCGGTGCGCGAACGGATCCGGGCTTACCTGGCCAATGATGCAAACACGACCGAGCGCTTTCTTTTGTCCAACCGCCGAAAGGACGGCACCCCCTTCGTCAACGTCCTGTATATGACGAAGATTTTCCACGGAAAGACCTGTGTTTTCGTGCTGGGCTCGCAATTCGATGCCGCACGGATCGACGGACGCAACGACACGCTTTATGATTCCGCGCTGAAAGACGATGTCCGTCAGCTATCGGTCATCGCGGGCGACACGGGTTTCCTGATGTATGGCAGCATCGAGGCCCTTGCGACCAGCACCGCCCTCATCGCCCAGTCCCGAGGAGCGAACCAGTGACGTCGACGCTCTATCCCCTGTCGCACCGCTTTCTGCTGGGCCGCGCCCGGCACAGGCTCGACGACGAGGATCAGCGCACGATCGAAGAGATGATCACCGATGTCGAGCGTTTCACCTCGGCCCATTCGGTGCTTGAGCGCGGCGACGTCGTCAGCCGAAGCACGCTGCTGATCGAAGGCTTCATCGCCCGTGTCATCAAGCAGGATGGCCGCCGCCATATCCTGGCGCTGCATGTGCCCGGCGATTTCGTCGACCTGCACGCCTTTGCGCTGAAGCGGCTGGATCATTCCATCGTGTCGATCGGTCCGGTTCTGGTCGGTTACACGCCGCATACGAAGCTGGAAGAAATCCTTGAAACGCGCCCCCGCCTGGCGCGGATGCTGTGGTTCTCGACCCTGCTCGACGCGGCGATGCACCGCGAATGGATCCTCAAGCTCGAACATCTCAGCGCCGATGGCCGTCTGGCGCATCTGATCGCCGAGATCTGGCAGCGTCTGGATTTCGTGGGCATGGCCGATCCCAGCGGTTTCTCGTTCCCGCTGACCCAGCAGGAACTCGCCGATTCCTGCGGCACGACGGCGATCCACATGAACCGGGTCGTGCGCAAGCTGCGCGAAAGCGGTATCGCCGACATTTCCCGGGGCCGTGTCACGATCATGGACACGGACGCGCTGATCGAACTGGGCGGCTTCGATCCGGCCTATCTGTACGGCAAGGGCGACCTGATGCTCGACTAGGCAGGCCTCTTGCCGCCGGCCGTTAACTTCTGGACAGTGAAACTAATGCGGTGTTAATGTGCGGAACTGCTTCCGTACCGGGTTTGCCGCCTCTCTGCCATGAACGACCAACGACCTGATTTTCCGATCGTCGGCATCGGGGCCTCCGCAGGCGGCCTTGAAGCGCTGCGCGACATGCTCGAAGGCTTTTCGGGCGACGCCGCGATGGCGCTTGTCGTGATTCAGCATCTCGACCCGAATCACGAATCGATGATGGCGCAGCTCATCGACCGCTACACATCGATGCCGGTGACGCAGATCAGCGGCGGCGAGCGGGTCGAACCCGGTCACGTCTACGTGATCCCGCCGGGCCGCAACCTGAGCATCCGCAACGGCGTGCTGGAGCTGCACGACTTCGACGCGCCGCGCGGAATGCGCCGGCCGATCGACGATTTCTTCGAGATCCTCGGCGTGGAACACGGGCGCCGCGCGGCGGGCGTGATCCTGTCGGGCACCGGCGCCGATGGCAGCCGGGGCATCCGCGCGATCAAGGAACATGGCGGTCTGGCGGTCGTGCAGGAACCGGCCGACGCGCGCTATGACGGGATGCCGCTGGCGGCCGAGGGGACCGGGCTGGTCGATTTTGTCCGCCCCGCGCGCGACCTCTTGTCGGTGATCAGCAATTTCTTCCGCCACGACGCCGAGAACCCGGTCACCGACCCGACCGCGCAGGTGGCCGATTACATCGACGATCTGTGCATCGCGCTGAACGACGCCACCGGCCATGACTTTGCCGGCTACAAGCGCAGCACGCTGTCACGCCGGATCCAGCGCCGGATGCAGGTGCTGGGGATCGCCGAGGGTGGCGATTACGTCACCCGCGTTCGCAGCGATCCGGCCGAGTGCCAGACGCTGTTTCGCGACCTGCTGATCAACGTCACCCGCTTCTTCCGCGATTCCGAAGCCTTCACCACGCTGGCCGAGCGCGCCATCGACCCGCTGGTGCGCGAAGCCAGCGATTCCGACGAGCTGCGGATCTGGGTGGCGGGCTGTTCCAGCGGCGAGGAAGCCTATTCCATCGCCATGCTGTTTCGCGATGCGATGACGCGCCACAAGCGCTATCCCGTGGTCAATATCTTCGCCAGCGACATCGACGAACGGATGCTCGACATCGCCCGCGAGGGGACCTATCCGCTGTCCGCCCTCGCCGATGTGCCCGAGCCTTTCCGCACGCGCTTTACCACCGCGTCGGGCGATCATTTCAGCATCGTGCCGCAGATCCGCGACATGGTGCGGTTCAGCGCGCACAGCCTGATCAAGGATCCGCCGTTTTCCCGCATCGATCTTGTATCCTGCCGTAACCTGCTGATCTATCTTGATGAAAATCTGCAGCGCGCGGTCATGCCGCTGATGCATTACGCGTTGCGGCAGGATGGCTACCTGTTCCTGGGCTCGTCCGAAACCATCGGCCGCTTCGACGATCTCTTCGACGAGGTCAATCACCGGCACCGCCTGTTCCGGCGCCGGTCGGTGCGGCTGAGCTATCCGCTGAACCTGCCCAACGGCGGCACACGGCGGAACCAGGCGCCCGGTCCGCAGCAGGAACGGGATACCAAGAGCCTCGACTGGCTGGAAAGCGAAGCGCTGCAGCAGATGACCCAGCGCTACGCGCCGCCGACCCTGCTGGTCGACAGCGCGGGCGGGATCATCAACACGTGGGGGCCGGTCGGGCGCTATTTCGATTTCCCCTCGGAACGCGAGCGCCGGCAATACGCGCCGTCGCTGGCCAAGCCCGGGCTGCGCGACGTGCTGGGGCCGCTGGTGCGCCAGACCTCGGGCGACCGCCGGGCGCATATCGTCAAGGATGTCACCGTCCGTGCCGATTTCGGCACGCAGCCGGTGCGCGTGATCTGCGAGCCGGTCCGCGACAACGCGCTCTTGATCGTCATCCGCGAGACCGGCGGCTTTCAGACCAATGGCGAGGAAGATTACGTCGAACTGCGCGACGGCGACAGCCAGGTCCACCTGATGGAGAACGAGCTGCGGGTGATGCGTCATCGCCTGCGCTCGACCGTCGAAGAGCTGGAGACCGCGAACGAGGAGCTCAAGAGCTCGAACGAAGAAATGATGTCGATGAACGAAGAGCTTCAATCGACGAACGAGGAACTGACCACCGTCAACGACGAGCTGAAATCCAAGGTCGATCAGCTGACCGTGGCGAATGCGGACCTGAAGAATTTCTTCGACTCGACCCAGCTTGCGGTGATCGTGGTCGACCGCCACATGCAGATCCGCAGCTTCACCGATGCGGCGATGACGCTGTTTCCGTTCCAGCCCGGCGACCGGGGCCGGTCCCTGGCCGATGTGACCTCGCCGCTGGGCACGACGCGCTATCTGGACCATGCGCGCAAGGTGGCCGAAACCGGCGAGACCATCGAAGACCGGATGCGCGACGAACAGCGGGGCCTCGATTTCGCGGTGCGCGTGATGCCCTACCGACTGCTCGACGGGGCGCAGGACGGCGCGACGCTGATCTTTACCGACATCACCGCCTCGCTGTCGCTCGAACGCGCGCTGAAAGACGAACGCGCGCGGCTGGCGCTGGCGATCGAGGTCGCGAAGGTGGGGATCTGGTCGTACAACCCGATCACCGGCTACACCGAGCTTGACGAGACCGAGCGCGAATTCTTCAGCCTTAGCGACGACGAGCCCAGCGATCTGGCCAAGCTGATGGACCGCGTGAACGAGGAAGACCGCGACGCCGTGACCCGGTCGCTGACCGATGCCGCGGCGAACAAGCGGAATTTCGACGAAAGCTTCCGCGTCACCGACGAGACCGGCGAAACACGGTGGCTGCGCGGGCTGGGCCGCTTCGTGCTGCGCGACGGCGATCCGCGGGTGATGGGCGTGACCTTCGACATCAGCGCCGAGCACCGGATGCTGGAAGAGCGCGAATTGCACCTGGCCGAGATGAATCACCGGATCAAGAACCTGTTCGCGGTGGTTTCGGCGATGATTTCCAGCGTCGAGCGTGAAAGCGAGTCGACCCGCGATTTCTCGAAGAACCTGCGCGGGCGGATCTCGGCTCTGGACCGGGCCCACGCGCTGATGCTGCGCGACAACATGCGCGCGCCGATCCCGCTATTGCAATTGCTGGACCGGGTGCTGGAGCCCGCGCGCGGCGGCCAGACGATCCGCATCGAGGGTCCCGATACGCTGGTCCCTGTGCGCGAGCTGACGCCGCTGGTGCTGATCCTGCACGAATGGAGCACCAATTCGGCCAAGTACGGCGCGCTGTCCGATCCCAACGGCACGCTCAAGGTCGACTGGACGAACGGGGACCAAGAATTCCGCATCGTCTGGGAAGAAAGCATCGAAGCTTTCGAAGAAAGCGATACGGGGCCGGGATTCGGGTCGCGGCTGGTGCAGGCGTCGGTCATGCAGCTGGGCGCCGATCTGAAGCGCGACGTGTCGGACGAGCTCTTGCGGCTGACGCTCAGCATGCCGGCTTTCACCACTCCGGACGACACCGACGACGAGGAGTGACCCGCGCGGCGCGGGTCACTCTGCAGCCCGGGGTCAGGCGTCGGTCAGGAAGACGGATTTCGCGTTGACGAATTCCTTCATGCCGAAGCCGCCATGTTCGCGGCCATAGCCCGAATCCTTGACGCCCCCGAACGGCATGTTCGGCTTGGCCACGTTGTAGCCGTTGACCGAGACCATCCCGGTATCGAAATGCTCGCACGCGAGCTTGCGCGCGCGCGCCACGTCCTTCGAGAAGATCCCGCCGCCAAGCCCGTACCGGCTGTCATTGGCGATCCGCATCGCGTCTTCGTCATCGCGCGCGCGGATGATCGAGGCGACCGGCCCGAACAATTCGTCGTCATAGGCCGGCTGCCCGGGCGCGACATCGACCAGAACGGTCGCGGGATACCACGCACCGGGACGGTCGGGCACCTTGGCTCCGCACAGCGCACGGGCGCCCTTTTGCAGGCTCTGCTCGACCTGCTTGTGCAGATCGTCGCGCAGACCCGCATCCGACATGGGGCCCAGCTTGGTGGCCTTGTCCGTGGGATCGCCCGGCTCGATCTTCTGCATCGCCTCGGTATAGGCCGCGACGAAGGCGTCGTAATTGGCCTCGGTCACGATGAAACGCTTGGCGTTCACGCAGGTCTGACCGTTGTTGTAGATCCGGCCCGCCACGCAGGTCTTCACCGCCAGTTCCAGATCGGCATCGTCGAGCACCACATAGGCGTCGTTGGACCCCAGTTCGAGCACGGTTTTCTTCAGCGCCGCGCCCGCCTTTTCGGCGACCAGCTTGCCCGCCTTGTCCGAACCCGTCAGCGTCACGCCCCGAACCAGCGGGTTGGCGATGATCGCGTCCGACGTGTCGTGATCGATCAGCAGCACGGTGAACAGGTTCTTCGGCAATCCCGCGCGTTCGAAGATGTCGCGCAGCATCAGGCCCGAGCCCGTACAACTGGACGCGTGTTTGAGCAGCACGCCGTTCCCGGCCATCAGGTTGGCAATGGCGTAGCGCATCGCCTGGTAAGCGGGGAAGTTCCACGGCTGGATGCCATAGATGACGCCCACGGGCGCATAGGTGATAACGCCGGTGCCGTTGTCGATCTTGCGCTCTTCGTCGGCCAGAACCTTGGGTCCGTTCTCGGCGGTGAAATCGCAGATCGCGGCGCACAGGTCGATTTCCTGACGGCTGTCTTTCAGCAGCTTGCCGACTTCGTCGGTCATCAGCTGGGCCAGCGCGTCCTTCGAGTTCTGCAACTCCTTGCCGATCGCGCGGATGACATCGGCGCGTTCCTTCAGCGGGCGGTGGCGCCAGTCCAGAAAGGCCTTGTGGCAGGCTTCGACCGCGTCGGCGGCCTCGCGGCCACTCATCCGCGTGTAGCGTTCCAGCGTCTCGCCGGTTGCCGGATTCACGGTGGTAATGGTGTCGGACATCGGACTTCCCTTTTTTCACATCAGGGAAGACAACTCCGAGGGCGCGCGCCCGGGTCCGGCGCGCGCCCTCAAGCCTGCGCGAGCTTACCGCTCGGGGATCAGGCCGCGGGGGGCGAAACGCAGCACCAGAAGCAGGATCACCCCCATCGTCAGCAGCCGCATATGCGCCGCGCTGTCGAGCAGGTGAAGCCGGATCGCCGAATCCTCGGCCATGGTCGAGGTCAGGTTGGTGATCAGCCATAGCCCGATCGGCTCGACCTCGATCCACAGGAACCATACGAGGAACCCGCCCAGCACCGCGCCCCAGTTGTTGCCCGACCCGCCAACGATCACCATCACCCAGATCAGGAAGGTAAAGCGCAGCGGCTGATAGGTGCCGGGCGTGAGCAACCCGTCCAGCGTGGTCAGCATCGCCCCGGCGATCCCGCAGACCGCCGAGCCGAGGATGAACACCTGAAGGTGGCGCTTGGTGACGTTCTTGCCCATCGCCCGCGCGGCGGTTTCATTGTCGCGGATCGCGCGCATCATCCGGCCCCAGGGCGAATTCCACGCGCGCTCGGACAGCCACATGATCAGCGCCAGCACGACGATGAAGATCACCGCGTAGCAGGCTTTCACGAAAAGCGACGACGCCTCGACCGGGTTCAGCCCCAGCCATTCGGCCCAGGCCAGGAAATCGGCGCTTTGCTGCAGGTCCACTTCGTAAGGGACCGGGCGCGGCAGGCCGTTGACGTTCTTCACGCCGCGCGACAGCCATTCCTCGTTCTTCAGGATGGCGATGATCGTCTCGGCAATGCCCAGCGTGGCGATGGCCAGGTAATCGGACCGCAGGCCCAGGCTGATCTTGCCGATCACCCAGGCCGCGCCCGCGGCCAGCAGACCGCCCACGGCCCAGCTCAGCACGATGGGCAGGCCCATGCCGCCCAGATAACCCTCGGCCGCCGTGTTGACGCTTTCGATCGCGTCGACCGCCGGGTCCAGCACCGCGCGGTAGACGAAGAAGCCCACGACGATGGTGATTGTCAGCGCGACGGCACGGCCAACGCCCTTGGCCATCTTCCGATAGATCAGGACCGAGACCAGGATCACCGCCGCGCCCAGCGCCAGCGCCGCCAGAACGCGCAAACCGCCCGCCGACCAGGCCGCCGGCACCGGCGGCATCGAGGTCAGCACGGCGGCCAGGCCGCCCAGGGCAACGAAGCCCATCGTGCCGACCGAGAACAGCCCGGCATAGCCCCACTGGATGTTCACGCCCAGCGCCATGATCGCCGAGATCAGGCACATGTTGAACAGGCCCATCGCCACCGACCAGCTTTGCAGCCAGCCGACCAGCACCAGAAGGACCGCCATGATCGCGAAATAGGATGCGTGTTTCAGGCTCATATCGATTGTCCCCGGAACAGGCCCGTCGGGCGGAACAGCAGCACCAGCACCAGCAGCACGAAGGACACCGCGAATTTGTAATCGGTGGACAGAAGCTGCGCGAGGCCCGAGGGCTCAAGGCTTTCGGGCAGCAGGTATTGCAGGAACTTGCGGAACGCGTAGGTCACGCCCACCTCGCTGAGCGCGATGACATAGGCGCCGGCGACCGCGCCCAGCGGGTTGCCCAGTCCGCCCAGGATCGCCGAGGCGAACATCGGCAGCAGAAGCTGGAAATAGGTGAAGGGCTTGAAGCTTTTGTCCAGACCGTAAAGCGTGCCCGCCACGGTCACCAGGACCGCGACGATCAGCCATGTCACGGTGACGACGCGCTCGGGGTTGATGCCCGAGAGCAGCGCCAGATCCTCGTTATCCGAAAAGGCACGCATCGACTTGCCGGTGCGCGTGCGGTTGAGGAACCAGAACAGCACGGCCACGACGACAAGGGTCACGACGATGGTGATCAGCTGCGAAACGCGCAGGCCGACGCCCTCTTCAAGGCCGGTATAGTCGCGGAACTCGCGCACCGTGAACAGGAAGCGCGCGCCATCGGCGAAATACTGGTCGTCGGGGCCGATGATCAGGCGGACCAGCCCGTTGAGGACGAACATCACCCCCAGCGAGGCCATCACCACCACGATCGGCGCCGCGCGGACCCGTCGGTAAAAGCGATAGACCACGCGGTCTGTGCCCAGAAGCAGCAGCGCGGTGATCGCGATCCCCACGGGCAGGGCCAGCAGCGCGGTGGGCAGCGGGTCGATGGACACCCCCATCCCCTGCAGCCACCAGGTCACAAGGATCACCGTCATCGTCGCAAAGGCCATCACGTCGCCATGGGCGAAATGCGAGAACCGCAGGATCCCGTAAATCAGCGTGATGCCCAGCGCACCCAGCGCCAGCTGGCTGCCATAGGACACGGCCGGAAGCAGCACGAAGTTGGACAGAAGGACAAGCGCGTTCAGCACATCCATGTCGGAACCTTTCGGATCTGCGCGTCGCGGGCGAAGCGGAAGAATGTCTCGGGCATCGCGGACCTCATTGCGGCGAGCAGTGCAGCCATTCCAGCCGCGCTTGGGTGAAATCCCCGGTTTCGGGCGTGACGGTCAGAACCCCGGCGCCGTCGCCGGTGAAGCGCAGCTGATAGATCGTGCCGTCATGGCGCCATGCGGCGCTGCGCAGATCGCCATCGTAGACCGGCGCATGGAGCTGCCCGTCCATCGACAGCTCGATCCCGCCGCCCAGGAAGGCCAACTCGAAGGCAAGGGCGCTTTCGGTGCAGGCGCCCCCGGGGGCGCAGCTTTGCAGCACCGCGCAATCGAACGCGTCGCGCTGGCTTTCGGCTAGCGCGGGCAGGACGGACAGGGCGGCGGCGGTGGCCGCCAGAAGCGGCAGAAGCATACGCATCCCTCAGCCCCCCAGGAACGAACGCCGGACCTCGGGATCGGCGAGAAGTGCCTGCCCGGTGTCGGTGTATCGGTTGGCGCCCTGCACCAGCACATAGCCCTTGTGGGCAATCGCCAGCGCCTGCCGGGCATTCTGTTCGACCATCAGGATGGAAATCCCCGTCCGGGCGATCTCGATGATCCGGTCGAAGAGTTCGTCCATGACGATGGGCGAGACCCCGGCGGTCGGCTCGTCAAGCATCAGCACCGAGGGTTTCGTCATCAGCGCGCGGCCGACGGCCACCTGCTGACGCTGACCGCCCGACAATTCCCCCGCCGCCTGACGGCGCTTGTCCTTCAGGATCGGGAACAGGTGATAGACCTGCTCCATCGTCGTGCGGATATCGTCGTGGCGGATGAAGGCCCCCATTTCGAGGTTTTCCTCGACGCTCATCGACGGAAAGATGTTGCGCGTCTGCGGCACGAAGCCCATGCCCATGCCGACCCGCGCCTGCGGTGTCAGCCCGGTGATGTCCTTGCCGTCCAGCCGCACCTGACCCTCGCGCAGGTTCAGCATGCCGAACACGGCTTTCATCGCGGTGGATTTGCCCGCTCCGTTGGGACCGACGATCACCGCGATCTCGCCCTTGTTCACGGCGATGGTGCAATTGTGCAGGATGTCGGCGCCGCCATAGCCGCCGGTCATGCCCTCGCCGATCAGAACGGCATCGGGATTGGGGGTCACGGGATGCTCAGACATGGCCGCCCTCCGCCGTTACCTTGTTCTTCAGGCCGGTGCCCAGATAGGCCTCGATCACATGCTCATTGGCCTTGATCTCGTCGAGCGTGCCCTCGGCCAGAACCTTGCCCTCGGCCATGCAGATGACGGGGTCGCAGATGCGGCCGATGAAATCCATGTCGTGTTCGATCACCACGAAGGTATAGCCGCGCTCCTTGTTCAGGCGCACGATGGCGTCGGCGATGGTGTTCAGAAGCGTGCGGTTCACGCCCGCCCCGACCTCGTCGAGGAACACGATCCGCGCGTCGGTCATCATCGTGCGGCCCAGTTCCAGAAGCTTCTTCTGCCCGCCCGAAATCTGCCCGGCCTTCTGGTCGGCGATATGGTCGATGGTCAGGAATTCCAGCACCTCGTCGGCACGACGGCGGATTTCCTCGTCCTCGAGCCGGACCTTGGCGCGCTGGAACCACGCGGACATCAGCCTCTCGCCCGCCTGACGCGCCGGAACCATCATCAGGTTCTCGCGTACGGTCATCGAGTGGAATTCATGCGCGATCTGGAACGTGCGCAACAGGCCTTTGTGGAACAGCTCGTGCGGCTCAAGGCCGGTAATGTCCTCGCCGGCCATGAAGACATGGCCCGATGTGGGTTTCAGAACCCCGGCGATGACGTTGAACAGCGTGGTCTTGCCCGCGCCGTTGGGACCGATCAGGCCGGTGATCGACCCTTCGGCAATGGTCAGGCTGGCACCGTCGACGGCATGGAAGCCGCCGAAATGCTTGTGCAGGTTTTCAACGCGGATCATGCGATACCCTGTGCGAATGGGCAGCCCGGGATGGCCGGACTGCCCGAAAATGCCGCCAGGTGGCGATCAGCGATATTGCACGGTTTCGAGCGCGCCGCCCTCGACGACCACTTCGCGGTACGACCCGGCGCTTTCGCCCGGCCCGATCAGCGTGACGGCGGTCGCGCCGACATAGTCGACTTCACCACCCTCGGCGATGATCTCCAGCGCGCGGCCCAGCTGACCCGGATAGATCTGCTCGCCCGGCTCGTTGGCCACCGACATGATATGCTCGGCATAATCCGCCGGGGCGGTCGAACCGGCCTGTGCCATCGCCAGGATCATCAGCGCCGCGGCGTCATAGGATTCGCCGGCATAGGCCGAGGTCGCGTCGAAACCGGCCGCCGAGGCCATTTCCGCGAATTGCGACGCGCCCTCGCTGTCGGTGCCCGGCAGCGCGCCATACGAGCCGTCGATTTCATCGCCGAAGGTTTCGGTCAGCGAGTCGCCGATCATGCCGTCGGGCAGGTAGAAGGTCTCGAACGCGCCCAGATCCAGCGCCGAGCGGATGATGCCCGCACCGCCACCATCGACATAGCCGACAACGACCAGCACATCGCCCCCGGCCGACGACAGCGCGCCGACTTCGGCGGTGTAGTCGCCCTTGTCTTCCTCGTGCGAGGCGACCAGCGTCACCGTGCCGCCCTGCTCTTCGAACGCGGCGCGGATGCTTTCAGCCAGGCCGGCGCCGTAATCGTTGTTGGTATAGGTGATCGCCACCGTCTCGACACCGCGGTCGCGCAGGACTTCCGCGGCGATTTCCCCGCCGCGCGCATCCGAGGGCGAGGTGCGGAAGAACATGCCGTCATCTTCGGCGGTCGACAGCGCCGGCGACGTGGCCGAGGGCGAGATCATCACCACGCCGTTGGGACGCGCGACGTTCTGCAGGATGGCGCCGGTCACGCCCGAGCAATCGGCGCCGATGATGCCGGCCACACCGTCCGAGGTCACCAGACGCTCGGCCGCGGCCACCGCCGCGCCCGAATCGATGCAGGTCGAGTCCGCGCGCACCGGGGTCAGCGTGCCCAGCGAGAAATTGCCCGATTCGTTGGCTTCCGAGAGCGCCAGCTCGGCCCCGTCCGCCATGGTGGGCGTGATCGTCTCCAGAGGGCCGGTAAAGCCCAGAATGATGCCGACCGGCACATCCTGAGCCTGCGCGGCACCGGCGGCAAACCCGGCGAGGGCCGTGGTCAGAAGAAGCTTTTTCATTGGATATCCTTCCCTGTGGATCTTGAAACGCGGGCGGCTTCGAAGCCCGTGAGATGTGAAATCGGCGACGCTTGCCCGTCTGTCCTGCCGCGTCTTTCGCGCGGTTGACCCGGTCTTGCGCTGTCGTGGCGCCGGTCTCGTCTGTCTCAGGTGCCTCCCGTGCCGTGCCGAACCCGCTGATGTGGCGCGTTGCCATGCCTGACTTTACCCACCGCGGCGCGATCGGCAACAGCATTCGCTGCGGATCTTCCAATTTCCCCAGCGCTTCCCGCCTCTTGCCGTGGCGGAAGCGGCACGGTTTATTCTGCAACCCGGGCCGGCGTTGAAACCGGCGCCGTTTCGGCCCACAAGGTCGCAGCAAAAAACGGAGCCCGCATGACCCTGCGCAGCTATGCCATCGGCGACATTCACGGCCAGCTCGACAAGCTGCACGCCGCCCATGCGCGCATCATGGCCGACCGCGCCCGCACCGGCGATGCCGAAGCGCCGGTGATCCATCTGGGCGATCTGGTCGATCGCGGGCCGGATTCCTGCGGGGTGATCGACCATCTGGTGAAAGGCCAGCTGTCCGGCCAGCCCTGGATCGTGCTGAAGGGCAACCACGACCGCATGTTCGGCTATCATCTCGACGGCCGACGCGACCCGGCGCTGCGCGCGGGGCTGACCTATCTCGATCCGCGCATCGGCGGGCGGCGGACGCTGCAGAGCTACGGCCTCGACCCCGAGCTTCCGGCGCCGCGCGTCGCCGCCGCCGTGCCGCAGGCCCATCGCGATTTCATCGCCTCGCTGCCGCTTTATCACCGGATGGGCGAGGTACTCTATGTCCATGCCGGCATCCGCCCCGGGGTCGCGCTGGACGATCAGACCGAAGACGATCTGGTCTGGATCCGGGCGCCGTTTCTCGATTTCACCGGCGCGCATCCCTGGCTTGTCATCCATGGCCACACGACCTGCAAGACGCCCGAACATCACGGCAACCGCATCGATATCGATACCGGCGCGGGCTATGACGGACCGCTCACCGCCATCGTCGTCGAGGGCCGCGAGGTTTTCGTGCTGACAGACGAGGGGCGAGTCCCGCTGCGGCCCGGCGCGGCTTAACCCCGGCTTCACTTCTGCGCGCTATCCCGGAGACGGGTGAAAGCAAGAGGTGGTGGTATGAGCCGGCAGAACAATGCCGCGCCCATCATCGTCAAACGGAAAAAGGTGATCGCCGGCGGCGGTCATCACGGTGGCGCCTGGAAGGTGGCCTATGCCGATTTCGTGACCGCGATGATGGCGTTCTTCCTGATGATGTGGCTGCTGGGCGCCACGACGGAATCGCAAAGACGGGGGCTTGCGGATTACTTCAATCCCTCGGTTCCGGTGCACCGGATCGCCTCGGGCGGGGAAGGGATGTTCGGCGGCACCGATATCGAAACCGCGGATCAGGCTGCGCCGGCCACGCCCGACGACAGCGACACCGAAACCGGGATCGACACGCAGGCCGAAACCGAAAGCCTTGAGGATCTGCAGCAGCGCCTGACCGGGATGGGCGGCGAAAGCGCGATCCTGAACGAAGCCTTGCGCCATGTCGTCACGCGGCTCACCGATGAAGGGCTGGTGATCGAGATCTTCGATCTGCCAGACGCGCCGCTCTTCGTCCCCGAAACCGACGAACCGACGCCGGTGACGCGGCGCATCATCGACGTGGTCGCGCAGATCTTCCCGATGGTGGTCAACCCGCTCGCGATCGAGGCGCATACGCGCAGCTATCCGGTCGTGCAGGCCAACGATCCCGGCTGGACGCTGTCCGCGGCGCGCGCCGACCGCGTGCGGCGCCTGCTCGACGCGGCGGGGTACGATCCGGCGCGGATTTCGCGGGTGACGGGCCATGCCGACCGGCGCCCGGCGGATCCGAACCCGATGGCGGTGCGCAACAACCGGCTGGAGCTGATCCTGCTGCGGCGGACCTGACGGCGACCTTTCGGGCGTGCGGGGGATCGGTCGCGCGTTAGGCACACTTTAACGCGACTCGGTCAGTGTCGGCGGAAATCGCTCCGCACCAGCACGAAAGGTCTGCCCCGATGTCCACGCTCTATTCCTCGTTCAATGCCAGTATCGCCGGCCTGAACTCGAACGCGACGCGGCTTGCCGCGATCTCGGACAATATCGCGAATACCGGCACGCTCGGCTACAAGCGCGTCATCGCCTCGTTCCAGTCGATGGTGATGGGCGAAGGGTCGAATTACGGACCCTATATCGCCGGCGGCGTCCGCGCCTCGACGATGCGGCTGATCGACGAACGCGGCGCGCTGGTCGCCAGTTCGAACGCCACCGACCTTGCCGTCAGCGGGCGCGGTTTTCTGCCCGTGACCAATGCCTCGGCGCTGGAACGCACCGGCACGCTGCCGCTTCTGCTCACGACCACGGGCTCGTTCCGGGCCGATCAGGACGGGCTGTTGCGCAATCCCGCAGGGCTGATCCTGCTGGGCTGGCCGGCCGATCCCGACGGCACGATCCCCGCCTTCCCGCGCGACACGATCGGCGGGCTGGAACCGATCCGCATCAACTCGAACCAGTTCGCCTCGGACCCGACCACCCGGATCGAAGTCCGCGCGAACCTGCCCGCCACCGGCACGCGCGCTGATTCCGACGGCGCGTCGCATGACATCGCGCTGGAATATTACAGCCCGCTCGGCACCACCGATACGCTGACCATGACCTTCACGCCAACCGTTCCGGCGACGGGCCAGTCGAACGAATGGACGGCCACCGTCACCGATCCGACGACGGGTTCCCTGATCGGCGAATACACCATCGTCTTCGACGACGTGCCCCCCAATGGCGGCCGGATCCTCAGCGTCACGCCCGGTGCGGCCGGCGGCCCTTATGACCCGCTGACCGGCGAATTCACCGTCACCACCGATAGCGGGCAGGACATCGCGCTGAATATCGGCATGCCGGCAAGCGAGGATTCGATCACCCAGATGGCCGACAGTTTCATCCCGGTTTCCTCGGATCGCGACGGCTCGCCCGTGCAATCGCTGGTCGGCGTGCAGGTCGATGAACTGGGCATGGTCAAGGCGTATTACGATTCCGGCCTGATCCGCACCATCGGACAGATCCCGCTGGTCGACGTGCCCAACCCCAACGGCCTGGCCTCGCATGACAACCAGACCTACAGCGTCTCGCCGAATTCCGGCGCCATGTTCCTGTGGAATGCCGGCGACGGTCCGACCGGCGAGATCCTCGGCTTCTCGCAGGAACAATCCTCGACCGATGTCGCGGCCGAGCTGACCAACATGATCCAGACGCAGCGCGCCTATTCGTCGAATGCCAAGGTCATCCAGACCGTCGACGAGATGCTGCAGGAAACCACCAACATCAAACGCTGACCTGACAGGAGGCCGACATGAGCATCGCCAGCTCGCTCCACAACGCGACAACCGGCCTGACGGCCACGGCGCGGGCGGTTCAGGTCGCATCGGCCAATGTCGCCAACGTGCTGACACCGGGCTACGCCGCGCGCCGCCTGGATCTCGCCTCGTCATCGCTCGGCGGCGCGGGATCGGGCGTGCGGATCGCCGGCGTGACGCGGATCGTCGATCCCGTCGTCCTGGGCCTGCACCGCGATGCCGGCGCCTCGACCGCGGCCAGCACCTATGCGCAGACATTCTGGCAAAGCGTCGAAACCGCGATGGGGCTTCCCGACAAGGGCGTCTCCGCCGCGCTTTCGGCCTTTGAAGGCGCGCTGATCTCGGCCTCGGAACGGCCGGATCTGGACAATCGCCTTTCGCGCATCGTCGAAACCGGCGCGGCGCTCGCCAGCACTCTGGCGACGGTCGAAGATCGCGTGCAGACCCTGCGGGTGGAGGCCGACGCGCAGATCGCGCGCGATGTCGACACCGTCAACAATGGTCTTGTCGAGATCGACAAACTCAACGACCAGATCGTCAAGATGCGCCTGAGCGGCCAGTCCACCTTGGGTCTGGAAGACGAACGCCAGGCCCTGATCGGTCGCCTGTCCGAGATCGTGCCGATCAAGGAATATCCGCGCGACCACGGTCGGGTGATGATCTATTCCGCCTCGGGCCGCCTTTTGCTCGACACGCAACCCGCCACGCTCGCATTCTCCCCGACCGTGGCGATCGACGCCTCGATGAGCGTCGGCGTGGAATTGTCGGGCCTCACCATCAACGGACAGGCCGTTTCGACCTCGAAAACCGGGCCACTGGGCGGCGGGCGGCTTGCCGCCGCCTTCACCGCGCGCGATATCGACGCCGTCTCGGCGCAATCGCAGATCGACGGCTATGCCCGCGACCTGATCGCCCGCTTCGCCGATCCGGCGACGGATGCCACGCTGGCCGGTGCGGTCGGGTTCTTTACCGATAATGACGCCCCCGATACCGGCCTGCCGGGCCTTGCCGGACGGCTGAGCGTGAACAGCCTCGTCGATCCGGCGAATGGCGGCGCGCTCTGGCGGTTGCGTGACGGAATCGGCGCCGCGGTGGCGGGCCCCGTCGGCGACGCGACGCGGATCAACGCGATGCTCGGCGCGCTCGAACGCGTGATTTCCTCCGGGCCGGGCGCCCCCTTGCAGGATTCCGCCACCACGCTGGGGGCGATCCTGACCGATATCTCGACCGAACGCCAATTGGCCGAAAACGGCGCCACCACCGCAAGGACGCGGCTCGACACCCTGACCGAGGCGATGCTGGAACAGGGCGTCGATACCGATGCCGAAATGCAGAAATTGCTGCTGATCGAAGAGGCCTATGCAGCCAATGCCCGCGTCATCCAGACCGCCGACGCCATGATCCGCACCCTGCTGGAGATCTGATCGATGACCTGGCTATCCCTCGGCAGTCTTGCGCTGCCCTTTCAACTGAACCGCAACGCCGTCACCCTTCGCGATCATGTCTCGCGTCTGGGGACGGAACTGACGACGGGCCAGGTGGCAAGACCGGAGAAGGTCCTCAACGGCGACCTGTCTCCGCTCAACGCGATTGACTCCCGGTTGACCGGCATCGGAGCCTTCCTGGAAACCAACGCGCTCGCCTCCGGCGCCGCCGACCTCGCGCAAGCCATCCTTCAGCGTGTCGCGGACAGTGCCTCGGATACGGCATCGCGCATGCTCGCGGTCTCGTCGGACGGAACCGCGATCCCGACCCTCCGCGCAGCCGCCGGCGCCGCGGAAGGGGCGCTCGACGATCTGAGCGCCGCCCTTGGCCAGCGCTTCGCCGGCAGGGCGGTGTTCTCGGGCATCGCAAGCGACACGCCGCCGCTGCCCGATGCCGGGACGATGATCGGCGCCATCCTCCCGTCGCTTGCCGGCTGGTCCAGCACCGACGACATCGCCGCCCGCGTGATGTCGGCCTTCATGGATCCCGGCGGCATCTTCGAAAGCACGCTCTACCTGGGCGGCGCGCCGGCGACAGGGCCCGCGATCGATCGCGGCGTGACGGCCGACGCGCTGCCCACCGCCGCCGACCCGGCCCTGCGCCAGGTCATGGCCGGGCTGGTGATATCGGCGCTGGCGGGGTCGGACAGCCTGAGCCTGTCGGAGGGCCAGCGCCGCGCCCTCGCGCGCGCGGGTTCCGAAACCCTGATGGCCAGCGCCGCCGGCACGGCCATCCTTCAGGGTGATCTGGGTCACACGCAGGCGCAGCTGGAAGACGTCTCAGCCCGGCTCGTGGGCGAACGCGACACGCTGCGGCTGGCCCGCCAGTCCCTGATCGGCGCCGACCCCTACGAGGTGGCGGGACAGCTGGAAGTCGTGCAGGCGCGGCTCGAAACGCTTTATGCCTTCACCGCCAGAACCGCGCGGCTGTCGCTGACGGAGTATCTCTGATGCGGATCGCGCTCTGGCTCGGCTTGTTCCTGGCGCTCGCCTGCCACACCGCCAGCGCGCAGATCCGGCTGAAGGATCTGGTGGAATTCGATGGCGTGCGCGGGAACGATCTGATCGGCTACGGGCTGGTCGTCGGACTGGACGGAACCGGCGACGGATTGCGCAACGCGCCTTTCACCGAAGACATCATGACGAACATCCTGGAACGGCTGGGCGTCAATGTCACGGGCGAGCAATTCCGCCCGCGCAACGTCGCGGCGGTGCTGGTCACTGCCACACTGCCGGCTTTTGCGCGAACGGGATCCCGGATCGACGTGACCGTCTCGGCGATCGGCGATGCGAACTCGCTGTTCGGCGGCACGCTGGTGATGACCCCGCTGAACGGCGCGGATGGCCAGATCTATGCCGTGGCGCAAGGGGCGGTAATCGCCGGCGGGGTGGCCGCGCGCGGCGATGCCGCCCAGGTGGTCGAAGGCGTGCCAACCTCGGGCACGATCCCCGGCGGGGCACGGGTCGAGCGCGAAGTCGACTTCCAGCTCGCGTCGCTGTCGCGGGTGAGGCTTGCGCTGAGGCAGGCGGATTTCACCACGGCGCTGCATATCGAAAGGGCCATCAACGCGCATTTCGGACAGGCGGTCGCGGCAATGCAGGATGCCGGCACCGTGGTTCTCGACATTGCCGCGACCCGGGCGCCGACCGCCGCCCACGCCCTGAGCCGGATCGAAAATCTTCCCATCGCGCCCGGAACCCGTGCGCGGGTCGTGATCGACCAGCGGTCGGGAACGATCGTGATGGGCGAAGACGTGCGCATCAGCCGGGTGGCCGTGGCGCAGGGGGGGCTGACGCTACGGGTCGACGAGACGCCGCAGGCGATCCAGCCCAACCCCTTCTCTCCGGGAGAGACGGTCGTGGTGCCGCGAACGAATGCCCAGATCGCGCCCGAACCCGGTATCGGGCTGGCCGAGTTGCAGGGCGGAACGTCCCTCGCGCAAGTGGTCGCGGGCCTGAACGCGCTGGGGGTCGGGCCGCGTGACATGATCGACATCCTGAACACGATCAACGCCGCCGGCGCCTTGCATGCCGATCTCGTAGTTCACTGAGACGCGTTATGAGCAGGTATCCTTGCCATGTCGGACAACGAAAGCTCCGCGCCTCGGCCGACGGTGGACAGGATCCAGCCGACAGGAAAACCGCAAGTTGCCGGCGAAGGCCGAGGGCGCCCGCCGATACGGCGGTCAGGGAAAGCCCCGGACAAAACGGGACCCGATCAGGAAGCGGGCCCCGTCCCACAAGCCGACCCCCGCCGCCTCAGCCGGCGGCGGGGATCCATGGGTCAGCGCGTGAGCTCGGTCCAGATCCGGGTATAAAGCTCTTGCACCTCGGGCGCGCAGAGTTGCTGATCGATCGCGGCGCCTTGCAGCGCTTCGGGCACCTGCAGCTCGGGCGAGTCCAGAAGCCCCGCATCCATATACGCGTCGGACCCCGAAATCCCGTTTCCATAGCGCGTGTAATTCGAGATCAGCGCAGCATTTTCCGGGTCCATGATGAAGTTCAGAAACAGGCGCGCGTTCTCGACATTGGTCGCATCCGCCAGGATCGCCATATTGTCCATCCACTGGATATAGCCGGTTTCCGGCCAGCCATAGGCAAAGTCGGGATTGGCCTCGCGGATACGCCCGGCCGCGCCGCTCCAGAAGACCGAGGCGTTGAGATCCTCGTTGACGAATTTCTCGAACGACGCGTAGTCGATCGAGGCCCAGTGCTCGCGGGCCGAGGTGAGCAGATCGCGCGCGGCGCTCAGCGCCTCGCGGTCGCTGGTGCAGGGCTCGGCACCGATATAGCGCAGCGTCATGTCGATCACATCGTTCATCGACGGCACCAGATTGATCGTGCCCCGAAGCGCCTCGGGCGGGTCGAGGAAGATGGCGGCGGTGTTGATATCGCCGTCATAAAGGCCGGTATTCACCATCACCCCCGTCGTCCCCCAGACCCAGGGAACGGTATAGGCGCGCTCGGGATCGCCGGTGATCGACGCCCATTCCGGGGCGATATTGCCGAAATTCTCCATTTCGTTCGGACGGCTTTCCATCAGCAGCCCCTGATCGAGATAGGCGGGGATGAAATACCCGCTGACCAGCACCACGTCGAGCCCGTGACCGCCCGCCTGAATCCGCGCGATGGCCTCTTCGTTCGCCGCGAACTCGGTCAGCGATACCTCGACGTCATAGGCTTCGGAAAAGCGTTCCAGCAACTCGGGCGGCGTGTAGAGCCCGAAATTGTAGATGTTGAGCTGCCCTTCGGCCAGGGCGCCCTGGGCCATCAGCGCCGCGACCGCGGCCGTCCCCAGAAAACAGGCGTTCCGTTTCATGTCTATGTCTCCGTTGTTGGACCGTTTCTTGGTTGGTCAAGGCTTGGTGGGTTACGGTTTGCGTCTGGTAATGAGCCACGAGGCCGCGACGACGGTCACGCTGGCAAACAGAAGAAGGGCCGAGATGGCGTAGATTTCCGAGCTGAGATTGCGGCGCAATTCGCCCATCAGGTAGGTGGGCAGCGTTTCCTGCCCGGGCGATTTGACGAAGCTGCTGACGACGACATTGTCGAGCGACACCACGAAGGCCAGCATGAACCCGGCGAGGATGCCCGGCGCGAGCAAGGGCAGCGTGACCCGCCGGAACGTGTAGAAACGGCCCGCATAGAGGTCCATCGCCGCCGTTTCCAGCGTCAGGTCCATGCCTTCGAGCCGCGCGCGGATCGGCATGAAGGCGAAGGGAATGCAGAAGGTCGAATGCGCGACGATCAGGTAACCCAGGCCGTGATAGCCGGTCGCCTGCTTGATCTGCGCCAGCACGATCATCAGCGCGATGGCCAGCACGATCTCGGGGACCAGAAGTGGCTGGTTCAGCACGACGAAGATGCCACCCTCGCCCCTGAGCCGCCGCCCCCGCGTGATGGCAAGCGCCGCCATCGTCGCCAGCGAGGTCGAGATCAACGCGGCCAGCGCGGCCACGATCAGCGAGTTGAGAGCGGCATTGCGAAAGGCGTCGTTCCCGATCGCCGCGACGAACCACCGCCCCGAGAAGCCTTCCCACCGGCCGATCACCGGCCCGGCATTGAAGGCGTTGGCGATCAGGATCAGAACCGGCGCGTAGAGCGCCACGAAGGTGACGATCGCGATCGGCGCGGCACCGGGCACATGCCGGACGGAGAACTTGCGCTTAGACATCCGACCGCCCTCCGCCGGCAAAGCGCCGGACGCTCAGGACAAGCGCGATCATCACCAGCAGCGTCAGCGACACCGACAGCGCGGCGCCCAGCGGCCAGTTACGGCCCTGCCCGAATTGCAGGTCGATCAGGTTGCCCCACATCATCGCCCGGCCGCCGCCCATCAGCCGCGGCGTGACATAGGCCCCGAGCGCGGGAATGAAGACCAGGATCGACCCGGCAACGATACCGGGGCGGATCAGCGGAAAGATCACCCGGCGCAGGCAATAGAAGCGCGAAGCATGAAGATCGTAAGCCGCTTCGGCGAGCCGGAAATCGAATTTCTCGATCGCCGCGTAGACCGGCAGAACCATGAGCGGCAGATAGACATAGGTCATGCCCAGCAGCACCGCGCCATTGGTGAACATCATCTGGATTGGCGCGTCGATCACGCCCAGGCCCAGCAGCAGCCGGTTGATCGTGCCGTCGGCGCGGATCACTTCCTGGATGGCGATGGTGCGGACCAGAAGGTTGGTCCAGAACGGCACGGTGATCAGGAACATCCAATAGGCGCGCGTCGCCACGGGCCGGGTCGCGATGAACCAGGCGGTCGGCAGGCCGAACAGCATGGTCAGCCCCGTGGTCGCCAGCGCAAGCAGCGCCGAGCGGCCAAGGATCGACAGATGCGCGTCGGCAAGCCCCAGCGTGTCGTCGAACAGGTCGCGCTCGAACACGACCGAGAACCAGCCGTCGAGCGAGAATTGCCACACGACATTGCCGTAGGTGCCCGGCGTGAGGAACGAATAGACGACCATCACCGCCAGCGGCAGGATCGAGAACAGCGCGATCACGATCAGGGCGGGCATCGCCAGCGACCAGCGCCGGCGCGTCTCGGCGCGCCGCAGCAGCGCCTCGCCGTTGGAAGCCTCAGACAGCATGCGCGGCCTCGTCGGGCAGGATGCGCAGGGCGTCGTAAGGCAACGACAGGGGCACGGTCTGCCCCGGGTTCAGGTCGGTTGCCGAATGCAGGCTGTTCTGCGCACGGGCGGTCAGGCTGGCGCCGCCCGGCAGCGTCAGCTTCACATGGGTGTCGGTGCCGAAGAAAACCAGCTCGTCGATCTGGCCGCTTGTCTGCACGCAATCCGGCGCTTCCCGCCCGACGATGATGTGTTCAGGTCGGATCATCACCGTGACGGCCCCGTTGACGGCTTTGGCCTCGGCCAGCGCGACAGGGGCGAAGCCGTCGAGACGGAGCTGGCCCTCCGCCGCCCGGCCGGGCAGGAAATTCGTCTCGCCGATGAAACCCGCCACGAAGCGATTCGCCGGGTGATCGTACAGGTCGCGCGGGGTCGCCACCTGCTGCAGGCGCCCGCCCTCCATCACCGCGATCCGGTCGGACATGGTCAGCGCCTCGTCCTGATCGTGGGTGACGAAGATGAAGGTCAGGCCCATCTCGCGCTGAAGCCGCTTCAGCTCGGCCTGCATCTCCTTGCGCAGTTTCAGGTCCAGCGCCGATAGCGGCTCGTCGAGCAGCAGGATCCGGGGCCGCGGCGCCAGCGCCCGCGCCAGCGCCACGCGCTGTTGCTGCCCGCCCGACAGCGCGGCGCTCTTGCGGTCGCGCAGGTGATCCATCTGCACCAGCTGCAGCATCTCGTCGACCCGCCGGGCGACATCCCCCGGCGCCGTGCCGCGCGCCTCGAGCCCGAAGGCCACGTTCTGCGCCACGGTCATGTGCGGGAACAGCGCGTAGCTCTGGAAAACGGTGTTCACCGGGCGGCGACTGGGCGGGATGGCGGCGATGTCCTGCCCGTCGAGCACCAGTTGGCCGCCCGTGGGCTGCTCGAACCCGGCGATCAGCCGCAACAGGGTCGTCTTGCCGCATCCCGAGGGGCCGAGCAGCGTGAAGAACTCGCCTTCCGCGACGGTGACATCCACCGACCGGAGGGCGTGATAGGCGGCCACACCGGCCCCGAAAGTCTTGGATAGGGACTTAATTTCCAGCATCGGAGTCCATTCGTCTCTGGTTTCGGCAACGCTATTGACAAAGTTTATTTAGTCAATACAAATTTTTTATCAGACTAAAAAACGATGGTAAGAATGGCTGCTGACATTGCCGCTGAAAGCCTGCGGGACCGGAAAAAGGCACGCCGGCGCGACGCGTTGATCGCGGCCGCGACGACGCTGTTCGGCAACAAGGGGGTCGACGCGACGACGATGGCCGACATCGCCGAAGCCTGTGACGTGTCGGTGCCGACGGTGTTCAACTATTTCGGGTCCAAGGACGGGCTCCTGATGGCGATCATCGACGAAGGCGCCCGGCGCGGACGCGACAACGAAACCCGCCTGCCCCGCCCCGAAGGCGTGTCCCTGCCCGATGTCGTCCGGGCGCTGTTCTCGCGGATCTCGTCGCAGACGCTGGACGTCGCCCCGAAGCGGGTGTGGCGCTATGCCGAAGCCTCGATCATCCGCCACCCCCATACCGAGCTGTCGAATACCTATCGGCAGATCGAAACCCTGCTGGTCGAGTCGATCGCCGCCTCGCTGGGTGCCTACGCGCTGACAACCCGGCAGGGCGCGCCGCTGGATCCGCATGACCTTGCCACCATGCTGCACGATCTGTGGATGCCCTGTTTCATCAGCCTGATCACCGATCCGGGGATGACGATCGCGCAGCATGACGCGCTGGTGGCACGGCGCGTGCTGCCGGTCCTTTCGCTGGTTTTCGACGACGAAAGCCTGGCCTCTCCCCGCCTTCGCAGATCCGGAGCCCCCGATGGACGCTGACCTCATCCTGACCAATGCCCGCATCCTGACCATGGATCCGGACAATCCGCGCGCCGAGGCCATCGCCATCGCGGGCGACCGGATCCTAGCCGTGGGCAGGAACGACGACATCCGCGCCCTGGCCGGCCCCGACACCCGGCGTCGCGACGCGGGCGGCGCAACGCTGCTTCCCGGCTTCGTCGAATCGCATCTGCACCTGTTTTCGGGCGCGTATGGCGAAACGCTTCTGCAACTGGCCGGGGTAAAGGGTTTCGACGCGCTCAAGCGCGCGGTCGACGGATTCGCCGCCGCCAATCCCGATACCCCGCTTCTTTTCGGACAGGGGGCGGATTACGCGCTGCTGGGTCCCGACCGGATGCTGGATCGTCACACGCTGGACGCGATCTGTCCCGACCGCCCGCTGATCGTCATGGCCTATGATTTCCATTCGGCCTTTGCCAACACCGCCGCGCTGAAAGCCGCGGGTCTTTTGCAGGGTCGCGCCCTGCCGCCCGGGAACGAGGTAGTGATGGGCAAGGACGGGTTGGCCACCGGGGAATTGCACGAGAAACACGCCTTCCTGCCGGTTCTGGACCTGCGCACGACCGGCGGGCGCGAAATGCTGGGCATGTCGGGCATCGAACCGCCCGTGCCGCCGAGCGACAAGGAGCGCGCTGATGACCGCGCCTTCCTGAAGCTGGGCCTGCGCCATGCGGCCCGTCATGGCATCACCGCGATGCACAACATGGACGGCAACCGCTACATGCTCGAGGTCCTGCGCGAGATCGAGACCGAGGGCGACCTGATCGCGCGGGTCCGGGTGCCCTTTCACCTGACGCCCGAGATGGATCTGTCCGAACTGGACCGGGCCAGCGCCATGACGCGCGATTTCACCGGGCTGACGCTCAGCTCGGGCTATGTGAAGATGTTCCTCGACGGGGTGATCGAAAGCGGCACCGCCGCGATGCTTGCCCCCTATGCCAACCGTCCCGGTCATCGCGGCGAAACGCTGTTCACCCGCGAGGCGTTTCTGGCCGCCGCGACCGAAGCCGACCGCCGGGGCCTGCAGATCGCGGTGCATGCCATCGGCGACGCGGCGGTGCGGCTGGCGCTTGACGGTTACGAGGCGGCGGCGCAGGCGAACGGCCCGCGCGACCGGCGCAACCGGATCGAGCATATCGAGATGATCGCGCCCGAGGACGTGCCGCGGCTGGCGAAACTGGGCGTCGTCGCCTCGATGCAGCCGCCCCATGCGCCGCAGGGCGAAAGCGGCACGACCGCGGGCATCGGCCCGGACAGGGCGCGGCAGGCCTATGTCTGGCGGGACCTGCACGACGCCGGCGCCGTGGTGGCGTTCTCGTCGGACTGGCCCATCGTGCCGATTTCGCCGCTGGCGGGCATCCAGGCCGCCATGATGCGCGAAAACTGGATCGACGGCCTGCCCGATCAGCGGCTGGAACTGCATGACGTGCTGGCCGCCTATACGCGCAACGGGGCCTATGTCGGCTTCATGGAGACGGAAACCGGCACCCTGCGCGCAGGGATGAAGGCCGATCTGACCGTTCTGTCGGGCGATATCGAAGCGACGCCGCATGACCGGATCGCGCAGATGGGCATCGCGCTGACGATCTGCGACGGACGTATCACCCATGACGCATGAATGCCCTGACATCACCCGTCTGGGCGCGCCCTTGTCGCCGGGCATGCCGCGCCTGCGACGGGTCTGCGCGATCCGGGCAGATATCGCGGAGCCGACCGAGTTCGACACGACGCGGGGCCACGGGCGCGCGCTGTTCCCCATCACCGGCGGCGAGGCGGCCGGGGCGGGCTGGACCGCGCGCCTGCTGCCCGGCGGCGCGGATTTCGCGCGCCGCCTGCCCGACGGCACCTACGAGGTCGAGGCGCGCTACCTGATGGCGTTGACGGACGGCACGCTGGTGATGGTCCACAATGCCGGGCGCATGGTGCCGCAAGCGGATGGCAGCTATCACGGCCGGACGCGGGCGCAGCTGGAAGTGTCGGAAGGGCCGTGGGCGGGGCTTGCCGATATGATGCTGTTCGGCACCGCCTTCGCGCCTGCCGGCGATCCCGACCATGTCTTCATCGAATTGTGGCACGCCGAACCGTAACGGAAACCCCGGCGGTTCGATGAAGACGGTTGCACCGTTCGTTTCGGGGTCGGTATCAACGGAGCGGCAAGACGCATGTCTGCCGAACCGGGCCGATTGGAGGAGACGCCGATGATCCTGAACGACGATCAGACCATGATCCGCGACATGGCCCGGCGCTTTGCCGCTGAACGGCTGGCCCCGAACTCGGCCCATTGGGACGAGACCGGCGAATTCCCCCGCGCGGTGATTGCCGAGATGGGCGCACTGGGGCTTATGGGGATGCTGGTGCCCGAAAGCTTCGGCGGCGCGATGACCGATGCCGTGGCCTATGCCTGCGCGCTGGAAGAAATCGCTGCGGGCAACGGCGCGATCTCGACCATCATGTCGGTGCATAACTCGGTCGGCTGCGTGCCGATCCTGCGCTTCGGAACCGAGGCGCAGAAGCAGGAGTATCTGCAGCCGATGGCCGAGGGAGCGCTGCTGGGTGCCTTCTGCCTGACCGAACCGCATGCGGGCTCCGACGCTTCGGCGCTGAGAACCCGCGCGACGCGTACCAATGACGGCTGGGTGCTGAACGGGGTGAAGCAGTTCATCACCTCGGGCAAGAATGCCGATATCGCGATCGTCTTCGCCGTCACCGATCCCGAAGCGGGCAAGAAGGGCATCTCGGCCTTCATCGTGCCGACGAAAACCGAAGGCTGGCGCGTCGCCTCGATCGAGAAGAAGACGGGCCAGCATCTGTCCGATACCGCGCAGATCGCGCTGGAGGATCTGAAACTGCCCGCCGAAGCGCTTCTGGGCGAGGAAGGCCAGGGCTACCGCATCGCGCTGTCGAACCTCGAAGGCGGGCGCATCGGTATTGCCGCGCAATCCGTGGGCATGGCCCGCGCCGCGCTGGAGGCGGCGGTCGCCTATGCCAGGGAACGCGAGAGCATGGGCAAGACGCTGATGGACCATCAGGCCGTCGCCTTCCGGCTGGCCGATATGGCGACGCAGGTCGAAGCCGGGCGCCAGATGGTGCTGCATGCCGCCGCGCTGAAGGATGCGGGGCAGCCCGCGCTGGAAGCGGCCTCGATGGCGAAGCTGTTCGCGTCGGAAATGGCCGAGCGCGTGGCCTCGGCGGCGATCCAGACCTTCGGCGGCTACGGCTATACCCGCGACTTCCCGGTCGAGCGTATCTGGCGCGATGTCCGCGTCTGCCAGATCTACGAAGGCACCAGCGACATCCAGCGCCTGGTCATCGCCCGCAGCCTTGCGCAATAGCGACCCCGGCGGCGACCTGAACCCATCGCGCAAGGTTTCCATCGTTTCGTGAGAAACGACCGCACCAACAGAGCTGGGGGCCAAAGGCCTAGTCGAGGCTTGTCTGCGGCTCGGCTTGTGCCGGTGCAGGGACTTCGGCCCAGCGCGCGGCAAGGTGGATCAGGATGATGATCATCGCAATGGGCACCACCGAGGCGACCCAGACCATGGCAATGCCCAGCGTGTCCATGGTCAGCGCCGCCTGCCGCGCGAGATAGCCGCGGGCAAAGCCGCCGCGCAGCCCGACGAAGCAGAAATAGACCACGGGCAGCACGAAGGTCAGCACCGCGGCGCTGTGGATCGCTTCGGCCAGAAGCCCCAGCCAATGCGGGCGCGCGGGAAAGACGCTGGTCATCAGCACGGCATCCGAGCGGGTCTTGAAGGACAGCGTGGCGCCCAGAAGGCCCGTCCAGACCATCATGTAACGCGCGACGTCTTCGGTCCAGACCGGAGGCGAGGCGAAGCCATAGCGCGCGATGACCTGAATCATCACGGTAACGAACATGCCCGCAACGGCCGCCACGGCGACGGAGCGGGCAAGGGTATCGAGGGCATTGCTCAGGCCGAGCACGAATTTGCGCATGGCTTTTCCTCCGGAGGATCCGGCACGCCCCGCGACGGCGGGGCGCGCCGATGGTATCAGCGGCTCGCGGCGGCGATGTCCTGCCAGCGCGCCACGTCGTCCGACGGCATGAGATCCGAGTCATAGACCGCCAGCGAGCGTTCGCGGAAGGCGTCCCTTTCCTCGTCAGTCAGGCGCTGCACCGTGACGCCCGCCTCCTCCAGCGCGGTCAGCGAGGTCTCGGCGACTTCGGCCAGCCAGGCCGCGGTGGCGGCATCGGCGGCTTCGACCGCGGCATCCACGGCAGCGCGCTCGTCATCGCTGAGCTCCTCGTACCACTGGCGCGAGGCCAGCACCGCACGGGCCGGAATGATCACCCCGGCGTCCGAGAAGTTCCGCACGAAATCCGTCTGGCCGAACATGATCGGCACGAAGGGCGAATTCAGATAGCCGTCGATCACCCCGGTCTGAAGCCCGGCGGGGACCTCTCCCCAAGGCACGATGGTGCCGCTGCTGCCCCAGGCCTCGTACATCGCGATCTGCGCGTCATCGAGGGCGCGCATGCGCAGGCTGGCCATGTCCGCGGGAGAGCGCACCGCGGTATCGGTGGTGATGATGCCCGAGGACGGACCCAGCGGTACCACCGCCAGCAGGAGGGCTTCCTGCGTCCCCAGCGCCGCGTTCACCCGCTCGAACACGCCGCCCTCTTGGAGGGCGCGTTGCATGTGCGCGGCATCGTCAAAGAGATAGGGCAGGCGGATACCGTAGATGAAGGGATCGACCTGCGCCACCGACCGGATGTCCGAGAGCGAGATTTCCAGAAGGCCCGTGGTGACCTGGTCGAACATCTCGGCTTCGTTGCCGACCGAGCCGCGCGGCATCTCGCGCACCTCGAACCCGGCCTCGGTCAGCGCCGCGCCAAAGGCCGCCGCCCAGTTGTAGGAACCCGAGGTCGCAAGGTCCGGCGCGGTATCGAGCGCGATTTTCACCTCGGCCGCGGCCGATGTCGCCGAGGCCATAAGCGCCGCGAGGGCTAGGGCTTTCAATGTCATTTCTTCTCCTCCCATGAAGCCTGTCAGTTGACGGAAAAGCCGGCCAGACGCGGCACGGCAAGGCTGAGTTCCGGCCAATAGGCCAGCGCCAGAAGCAGCAGCAGCTGGACGGCGATGAAGGGCAGCGCGGCCAGCGCCATGCGCCAGTAATTGAGCCCGGTCAGCGCCGCGACCACCACCAGGCACTTGCCAAGCGGCGGCGTGATCAGCCCGACGCAAAGGTTGAAGCACAACACGATCCCCAGATGCACCGGATCCACCCCCTGCGCCAGCGCCTGCGGCACGAAGAGCGGGATCAGCAGCGTCAGGGCGACGGGCGTGTCCATGAACATGCCGGCGATCAGGAAGATACCGACCAGGAAGAACAGGTAGCGCGTGCCGGTGAGACCGATCGAGTCGACCCAATCGGCCAGCGCTTGCGACCAGCCCATCTGCCCGGCCAGGAACCCCAGGACGGAGATCGCCGCGAGAATGATGAAGATCGTTCCCGTCAGGCGCGCCGTCGCTTCGAGCGCGTCGAACAGCATGCGCCGTGACAGGCCGGTATAGAACTGGCCCGCGATCAACGCGAACAGGACGGCAATGGCAGACCCCTCGGTGGGCGTTGCAAGTCCCAGCACAAGGGACCCGAGGATCACCACCGGCAACAGCAAGGCCGGCGCCGCCCGGCGCAGGCTGGGCCAGAAGGACGGAACCGTCGCCGCGGTGCCACCGGGATGGTTACCGATGCGCGCCATGACTGCGTTGAGCACCATCAAGGCAACCGCCAGCAGGATGCCCGGCACGATCCCGGCGGCGAACAGCGCCGCGACCGAGGCGCCGGTCAGGCCGCCATAGAGGATCATGATGATGGATGGCGGAATGATGGGGCCGATCATCGACGAGGCCGCGGTGATCGCCCCGGCGTAGTAGGGATTGTAGCCGCGCTCGACCATCTCGGGGACGAAGGTACGCGACAGGGCCGCGCTGTCGGCGATGGCCGAGCCCGAGATGCCGGCGAAGAACACGCTGGTCAGGATGTTCACATGCCCCAGCCCGCCCCGGAAGCGGCCGACGATGGAGAGCGCGAAATCGATCAGGCTGCGGGTCACGCCTGCGCGGGTCATGATCTCGGCCGTCAGGATGAAGAGCGGCATCGCCATGAAGGCGAAGACATCGAGCTGCGCGAAGACGCGTTGCGGCAGGATCGACAGGAACTGCGTCTTGTCCGCCATCACGAAGGACAGGATCGAAACCGCGCCCATGAGATAGGCAAAGGCCGTGCCGCTGAGCAGGAGCAGCACGAAGATGAAGGGGATCAGCCACATGCTCGGCCTCTCAGACTACGGTTCTCAGGCCTTGCGCGGCCTGCGTGCCCTGCAGGGGCGGGTGGGTGACGATGCTGCGCAGATCGACAGTGCTGCGCGTCAGGGCTTTGCTGTCGGGTCGTGGGCGGGCGGTTTGCGGGTCCTGCGCCAGGAAGGTCTCGATACTGCGTGCGGCGGCCAGGAGCCCGGCATCGCCCCGCACCGGCCCCAGCAATTGCAGGCCGAAGGGCATCCCCGCCCCGTCGCGCCCGCTGGGCAGCGTGATCGCGGGCCCGCCGCCGAGAGAGCCGCGATAGGTCAGAGCCAGCCACCGGTAATAGATGTCCATCTCCTGCCCGTCGATGCGTCGGGCATAAGGCTCTGTCCACGCGAAGGGCGACACCGGCGATGTCGGCAAAACGATCGCATCCAGCCCCGCGATACGGGCGTTGAAAGCCCGCAGGATGCGGGTCTGTTCGGCATGTGCCCAGGCGCGGTCGGCCAGCGTCAGGGACAGGCCCAGCTCGACATT
Organism: Pararhodobacter marinus; assembly: GCF_003122215.1. Taxonomy (GTDB): domain Bacteria; phylum Pseudomonadota; class Alphaproteobacteria; order Rhodobacterales; family Rhodobacteraceae; genus Pararhodobacter; species Pararhodobacter marinus. Next base: position 109,243 of record NZ_QEYD01000010.1, read on the forward strand.
GCGGTGGATATGCACCCCGAAATCGTCGGGCGCTTCGCGGATCGCCTCGGCAAAGCCGGCAACGAAGCTTTCCGCGCGCAGGATGTCGAAAGCGCGGTCCATCGCCCCCAGGTCGAGATCGACCTCGCGGCATTCGGCGACCTGCGGGGCCAGGACCGCCAGCCGCGCCCGGAAGGTGGCGCGGATGTCCGGATCGACAGGAGCGCCGCCGAAATCCTCGCTGAACCCCAGGCGCAGCGCGGCGAGCGGTTTTTCAGGCAGGACGTCGAAACGGGCGGGGTCCGAGGGCGCCGACAGCGGATCGCCCGCGTCGAATCCCTGGCAGGCCCGCAGCATCAGAAGCACGTCATCCACCTCGCGGGCCATGGGTCCCAGCACCGAGATCGCCGACCAGCCCAGGGGCCGGTGGGATGGGCGATGACATCGGTCGAGGGGCGAAAGCCGACCACGCCGCAAAGCGCGGCGGGCAGGCGCAGCGATCCGCCGGTGTCGGATCCGGTACACAGGGGCAGAAGATCTGCCGCCAGCGCCGCCGCCGACCCGCCCGAGGAACCGCCGGCGGTCAGTCGCGGGTCGAAGGGATTGCCCGTGGCGCCCCAGACCGGGTTGCGGGTATTGCCGCCGGCCCCCAGTTCGGGGACGTTGGTCTTGGCCAGGACAATCGCCCCGGCGGCGCGCAACCGCGCGACCATCGGCAGGTCCGTCCGGGGCACGTGACCGCGTGCGCGCGGGCTGCCATGCGTGGTCAGAAGTCCCGCGGTTTCCTGCAGATCCTTGACCCCGACCGGCAAGCCGTCGAGGATCCCGGCCGGCCGGCCCTCGTGCCAGCGACGCGAGGCCGCGGCCGCTTGAACGACCGCGCGCTCGCCGTCGAAGGCGGTCAGCGCGTTGATCGCGGGATTCAGGGCCGAGATCCGCGCCATGCAGGCATCGAGGTATTCGCTGGGCGTCAGGCTTCTGTCGCCAAAGGCGGCGATGACCTGTCGTGCCGACAGTTCGGTAGGATCCCCATAGATCATCCGCGTCCTCCCCCGGCCCGCCGGCCTGCTCCATCAGGAACCTGCGGTAAGGTTACAGAAAGGAAACGGGGGCGAATAATGAATTCTGGCGCGCGAACCTTAACCTGAGGGAATGGTTTGCCGCTGCTCCGCCGCTTGCGCCAGGCATTTGCGGAAGAGGGTCACGGTGCCGTTCGCCTCGTCGCCTCCCGCGCGCCAGAAGCAACGGACCTCGGACAGCAGGCCCTCGGTGTCGAGCGGCAGGATGACCAGATCCCCGCGCGCCGCATGCGCCTGGGCCAGGCTCTTGGGGAACAGTCCCAGCGCCTGGGTCTGGCGCAGGATCTCGGTATTCAGCGACAGGGCCGAGGAGGCGACGATATTCGTCGGCGACGCCAACCCCTGCCCCGCGAACATCGCATCCACGGCCCGTCTCGCCACCGAGTTCACCTGGGGCATGATCCACAAACAGCCGACGGTCCGGGCCCAGGTCATCGCCTCGATCGCTCCCAATTGGTGATCACGCCCGGCGACAACCACCACGGGTTCCTGGAACAGCACGCTCTGGTCGATGCCTTCCAGCTCGGTGGGTTGCCAGATCCGCGCGATCAGCAGGTCGATCTGGCCAGCCTCCAGCAGCGGGAAAAGCGAAACGAAATGCCCTTCGGTGACCACCACATTCGAACGGGGCGCGCTGCGCTTGAACAGGTTGATCGCCCCCGGCAGAAGGATCGGCGCCACCGACGAGACGACGCCGACCTGCACCGGCCCGGCCGCGCCGCTGGCCATCGCCTCGAGATCGAAAGCCGCCCTGTCGATCTGTCTCAGGACGATGCGGGCATGTTCGGCAAGGCGTTCGCCGACCGGGGTCAGGAAAAGGCGATTGCGCTCGCGCCGGACGATGGGAGCGCCGACGATGCGCTCCAACTCGTTAAGCTGCTTGGAAACGGCGGGCTGGGTCACGTTCAACGCCTGCGCCACCCGCGCCACCAGCTTGAACTCCCCCATGCCGGCAATCACCCGCAGGTGCCGGAGACTGATCTGCTTCTGGAAATTGCTGGTCTGGATAACCGCTCCACCTTCGCTGGCCTGGCAGGGAAGACCAAAAAGCGGTGCGGCGCAATTTGTTTCTGGCCCGGTTTCCGGCGGTGCCGGCTTCATGATCGGCGGTCTGTCGCCCCGTGGCGCGGCAACAGCGGCGACAGCGACGACATGGCGATGATGTCGCCCGTCGTGCGGATCAGGATGCCCATCTCATAGGCTTTCAGGAACGCGCTGAAGGCGCGCTTCGTGGGCTCGCCCGCGATCGGCTCCAGCTCGATGGCGCCGATGAGCCCCAGGTTGCGGATGTCGATGACGTGCTTCGTGCCCTTCAGCGAATGCAGCGCCTCTTCCCAATAGGGCGCGATCTCGGCCGTGCGCTGGAACAGCCCCTCCTCGCGGTAGACCTCCTGCGTCGCCAGCGCCGCCGCGCAGGCGATGGGCGAGCCGGAATAGGTATAGCCGTGGAACAGCTCGATCATGTGCTCGGGGCCGGTCATGAACGCGTCGTGCACCTCGGCGGTGGTGAACACCGCCCCCATCGGCACCGTGCCCGAGGTCAGGCCCTTGGCCATGGTCATCATGTCCGGCATCACGCCCGCCGAGCCCGCCACCGGCTCACCGCGCCAAGGTCATCACATAGACCTGCGCAACGCCGCTCCGGTCCGAGGTGAACACGACATGCCGACCGTCCGGTGAAACCCGCGGGTGCGGGTGGGTATGCTGCGGGGCATGAACCTTGACGGGACCGTTGTTGTAGGGAAACGGGTGCGCCCAGTGGGCGCCCTGCGACGAGGCCCGGGGCGCGTGCAGGAAGTCGGGCTCACCAGCCCCGGCAAGGTCCAACCGGAACAGGCCACGGTCCGGAAAGTTGGTATCGCAGACCAGCCACGAGCCGGTCGCGTCGGGGGCACCGTGCCAGACCGGGAACCCGGTGACCGGCCGGACGGCGCCGGTCGAGATGTCGATCTCGTTCATCCCGTTCGACCAGTCCACGAACAGGACGCTGCGATGCCCCGGACGCCAGACCTCGTGGGTGATCCACTGCAAATCGTGCGCGCGGGTAAAAATCCGGCGGGCATTGCCGGCCCGGTCCGTCACCCAGACCCGGTCGGTCATCGGCCCCGCAAACAGGATAAGGTCATCGTCGTCGGGACAGAATTGCGGGTGACCGATTGTCGGGGCCTCCAGGAAGGTCTCGGCCGTGCCGCGCAGGGTATCCATCAGCCAGAAGCGGCTGACCGAACCGGACTTGACCGGCACCGCCCAGTAGCGTCCGCTTGCTGACAGCGCGGTCGTCCCCATCGCCGCCCCGACCATACCCGCTTCCCGCATCTCGGCCGCGCCAAACGAGACAAGCGTTTCGATGTCGCCCGTCCGGGGCGACACCCGCTTCCCTGTTTGGCCGGCGACAAAATAGATCCACGCGCCATCCCTGGAGGGGATCACGGACCATTCCGCGAGGTCAGGCTCGTCGGTCAGCTGCACCAGCGTACCGGCGTCCTGCAATTCCATCCAGATCTGCGGGCTTCCCGTGCGGTGCGAGATCAGCACCAACGCCCGCATGGCGTCATCCCACGCATCGACGAAGAAAAACGGGTGATGGTGGAGAGAGGGGTGGGTTGTCACCTGCCGAACGACGCCTTGGTCGCTCTCTTCAACAATCCGCCCCTCGGCCGCCATTTCGATCCATGGCATGGGCGTCAGTCCGCCAATTTCGCGGTCAGCGGAGCACGCCGGCGGGCTGCCAGGAACACCGCCAGCGCCATCGCCCAGCCCGTGACGAAGCCGATGGTCCAGGCAAAGGATCCGGCCGGGGCGATCACCGCCACAAGCCCGGATGCCCCGATCACGGCCCGTGCGGTCCAACCCAGCGAGCGGCCGCACCAGCCCGCGAAGGCAATCGCCCAGAGTGCCGTCGAGGTCAGCATGGCAAGCGCTCCAAGCAGGATCTCGATTGCCGTGCCCTGCCACAGGACTGCAGGGTCGAAGATGAAGCTGAACGGCACGAAGAAGGCCACGAGGCTGAGACCGAAGGCCGACCAGCTGGTCTTCATCACCGGCGCATCGCCCACGGCAGCGGCGGCAAAGGACGCCAGCGCGACCGGCGGCGTCACCATCGACAGCACGCAATAGTAGAAGATGAAGAAATGCGCGGCCAACGGGTCGACGCCGATGTTCTGGATCGCCGGGACGAACAGAACAGCGCCGATGATATAGGCGGCGACCGTCGGCAGCCCCATGCCCATGATGATGCAGCCGACCATGGCCAGCGCCAGCGACAGGAAGATCGACCCTTCGGCCAGCGCCACCAGCGAGCCCGCGAACTTGAGCGCCAAGTTCGACTGCACGGCAACGGCGATCACCAGCCCGATAGAGGCGATCGGCACGGCGACCTCGGCCGCCTGCCTGGGAGCCTCGCGCAGCCCGTCGATCAATGCCGACCAGCCGATCCAGGTGTTGCGCCGAAGGAATGGCATCACGAAACAGCTGACCGAGGCGATCACGGCGGAATAGGCCGCCGAATAGCCCGAGACCAGCGCACCGATCAGGATCAGCGGCGGCAGGAGCAGGTGAAGGCGCGGCAAGATCGGGTCGACGGCGGCGACTTCTTCTGCGGTCATCGCGCGCACGCCGTCGCGCCGGGCGGTCAGATCGACGACGAGAAGCAGCGCCAGATAAAAGGCGACCGCCGGGATCAGGCCCGCCAGGGCGATGCGGGCGTAGGGAACGTTCAGCATCTCGGCCATGATGAAGGCGGCGACGCCCATGATCGGCGGCATCAGCTGCCCCCCGGTCGAGGCAATGGCCTCGATCCCCGCGGCGCGGTGGCTGGGCACGCCGGTTCGCTTCATCAACGGGATGGTCAGCACGCCCGTCGAGACCACGTTGGCCACCGCCGAGCCCGAGATCGAGCCCATCAGCGATGACGAGATGACGGCCGCTTTCGCCGTGCCGCCGGTGGCGCGACCGGCGACGCGCACGGCAAGGTCGATGAAAAGCTGCCCGCCACCCGCTGCCGAATAGAAGGCGCCGAACATGATGAAGTAGAAGATGAAGCTGACCGAGGTCGAGGTGGTGATGCCCAGCACCCCCGCCGTGGTCATGGTCGATATCTCGATCGCGGCATCAAGGCCGAAGCCCCGGAAAGACAGCCAGCCAGGGAGAAGGTTGCCCCAGAAGGCATAGGCGATGAACACCGCCAGCACGCCGACCAGGATCCAGCCGACAGCCCGACGCGCGCCTTCCAGCAACAGCGCGACCAGCACCACACCGGCCCAGATGTCCAGGTCGAAGACCGGCGAGACGTTCTCCATCCGGGTGGTCAGGCGGTCGAATTCGAGAAGGTAATAGGCGCCGACCCCCAGGGTTGCGACGATCATCGCCGCGTCGATGGCGATGCGCACCGGCCGGGACAGGCTTTCCGAGGACAGCGGCTGGTAGAGAAACAACAGCAAGAGGGCGAAGACAAGATGCACGGGCCGTTCGAACAGCGGTTGCTGCGGATTGAGCAGGATCCAGACCTGAAACAGGACGAACCCGACGCCGAGCAGGAACTTCGGGGACAAAACGGACTTATCGGGGGATGCGGCGGTCATGGGGACTCCTCCTCGTATCGGCTGGGGACAGGCCGGCGCGCGCACGCGCCGGCCCGGGGGCGCTTACATCCAGCCGCGTTCGCGGTAGTAGCGCTCCGCACCCGGGTGCAGCGGGATTCCGACCTGCGCGGGTTGCCAGGCGGTTTCCGGGTTGAATGCGCGCCAGGCAGCGTGCGCTTCTCCCATGGCGGCGGCGTTCTCGATCAGCGTGCGAGTGATCTGGTACGCGGCCTCTTCCGACAGCGAGGCATTGGCGATCAGCACGGTTCCGAGATTGGCGCCGGTATTCGCGCTCTCCTGACCGTCGAACCACGGACCATAGGTGCCAGCGGTAAGGCCGTTCGCGGTCAGCACGTCCATCGCTTCCTGCGGGATGTCGAGGAACCGCATCCCGGCCGTCAGGGTAACCTCGGTGATGGTCGGATGGCCGCGGATGATGGTGTCGATATAGATGTCCGCGTCGCCGTTGCGCAGGATGTCGGGGATCTGCGGCGTGTCGACCTGGATCACGTCGCCGCCATTGGCCCGGATCTCGTCGACGCTGGTGCCCAGGCCCTGAAGGATCATCTCGGCGGCGGGAACGGCGCTGGACCCGACCGGCTTGATCAGGATGCGCACCGGCGCATCGGACGCAAGGATCTCGGCCAGATCGGTGGTGCCGCGTTCGTCGAGAAACGCCTGGCGCGCCATCACGCCGACATAGACGTTGTTCAGCCCGCCAACCAACGCCCGGATCTCCGGCGCCGAGGCGCCCTCGTAGACCGGCGAGCCCTCGAAGGCCCAGACGGCGGTCGCGACGTTCGACAGTGCGATCTCGGCGCGGCCGTTCTGAACCACCATCGGGTTGGCGACGCCGCCGCCCCGGGCGACGACTTCAACCGTATTGGCGCCGAAGATCGGCTCGATCATCTGCTCGAGCGTGGCAGCGAACACATACCACGACGTACCTTCGCGCATCGCGCCGATACGGATGTCCTCGGCCGGTGCGGTCGTCGCGGTGACGGCGAGTGCGGTCAACCCGAAGGCCGCAGCACGCAGGCCGGTCTTGATGACGTTAAGCATGGTCTCTCCTCCCATTGCAATTGGTATGCCCCCGCGCAATGCGCGGGGGCAACGATTCACTCGGCGGCCATCAGGTTCTCGACCCGGCCGATCCCGGCGGCGTCGAAGGCAGCGAAGATCTCGGCTTCTGCCGCGGCGCCCAGGTTCTTCAGCGGCTCGCGGATCGTTGCGTGATCCAGCACGCCGCGCTTCACCAGGCCCAGCTTCAGCGCCACGGTGCCCTCCATGTGCGAACCGCGGTGATAGACCGCGCGGGTCACGGGCAGCAGGCGCTCGAAGATGGCGCGGGCGCTGGGGTAATCCTGTGCTTTGCCGGCCTTGATCAGGTCGATCAGCAGTTCCGGCGCGATGTTGCCGTAGCCGACCAGCAGGCCGTCAACGTCGAACATGGTCGGCAGCAACCATTCATCATGGCACGACAGGATCTGCAGGTCGGGCTGGGCCGCCTTCAGTTGCGGGATCTCGACATACCAGCGCTTCATGTTGCGCACACCGTTCTTGGTGGCGACGACGCCGGGTTGCGCGGCGATTTCCAGCTGCGTGTCCAGGTCGTAGGTCGCCTTGGTCGCATCGGGATATTGGAACAGGATTTCCTGCAGGCCCGAAGCCTCCCAGATTGCCTTGTAGCGGTCCTGCGGGGCGCCCTTCTGGAAGCCGAACCGCAGCCAGCCGTGGTTCGGGTAGACCAGCGCGCCGGTCGCGCCGGCGTCCTTGCATTTCCGGGCTTCCTCGGCGGCGACCTTGGTGCCCTCACCGGTGATACCGGCGATGATCGGGATGTTGACCGCGTCGGCATAGGCCCGGATCAGGTCGAGACGCTCGCCCTCGGTGAGGAACGTGCCTTCGCCGGCGTGGCCCAGAATCACCAGCGAGGTGACATCCTTGAACGAGGCCAGCCACTTGGCGATGCGCACATTGGCGTCGAAATCGATGTCGCCGTTCTTCTTGAACGCGGTGACGGGGGCGGGGCTGAGGCCACGGAGGTTCATCGGGGTCATGGGGGTCATGGGGGTCTTCCTGTCTTGCATGGTTTTTGGGAACGTTCCCATTTGCGGGTGTGCTTTTTGCTTGCTGCGAACGGACCGGTGTGTGAGAACGATTGTGGGAACGTTCCCATTTAGTGTTGGAAGCGGCCGCTCGTCAAGACAAATCATCACCCCCGTGACCTCGCGCTCAACGCGGGATATGACAGGAAACCACAGTGAAGGCGCATCGAATGACCAGCGAGACCGAAGACCCCAAGCGAGGCGGACGCGTGACACTGCACGACGTGGCCGCCGCCGCTGGCGTGTCCAAGTCCACTGTCTCGCGGATCCTCGACGAACGCCTGCCGCGCGCGAACAACCCCACCGCGGACCGGGTGCGCCAGGTTGCAACCGAGCTGGGCTATATGCGCGACGTCGCCGCCGCCAACCTTCGGCGCGGGCAAAGCCTGACCATCGGTGTGATCGTGCCGCGCCTGACCGACACCGTCATGGCAATGCTTTACGAATCCCTGGCGCGCGCCTGCTCTCGGGTCGGTCGGTTCGCAATCGTCGCCACGACCGACGACAACCCGGACGCGGTGCGGACGGCGGCCGATTCGCTGCTGAGGCGCGGCGTTGATGGACTGGTCCTGGCCACCGCACGGGACGACGACGATTTCACCGCCGAATTGCAGGACCGCGGCGTTCCCTTCGTGCTCGCACTGAGAACCGACGGACATAGTCCCTCATCGGTGGGCGACGATCAGTTGGGCGGCTACCTGGCGACGCGGCACCTGCTGGATCTTGGGCATCGGCGGATCGGATTGATCGCAGGACCGGCCTTTGCCTCGAGTTCGCGCCTGCGTGCCGAAGGGTATCGGCAGGCGCTTTCCGAGGCCGGGCACGATGCGGATCCAGAGCTGGTCGTCGCGTCCACTTTCGGCATCGAATCGGGCGCCGAAGCAGCGGAGATACTGCTCTCGCTTCCTGCACCACCGACCGCGATCTTCGCCGTCAACGACAATACGGCGATCGGCGCCATGTCGACGATCCTGCGCCGCGGGCTGACGGTGCCCGGGGATGTCTCGCTGATTGGCTACAACGACATTCCGTTGGTCAGCCTTTTGCCAACGCCGCTGGCGACGGTCCGAGTGCCTTTCGACCAGATCGCGTTCGAGGCGCTGGATTTGCTTGCCCATGCCGGCGGCGCTGCCCAAGGCGAAATCCGCAAGGCAACGCCGACCGTCATTCCCCGGCAATCGACAGCGCGCTGCCGGTAACGTCCTCGCCGTTCAGTCACCAGCCGGGCGTTTCGGCAGCTGACGCAACCCTTTCATCCCGCGACGACCCGAGCCCGGTCGGTGATTTCGACGTGCGCGGCAAGGCGAATGGCGAACCGGCTTGACCTATCCGTTCCTCGCTCTGCGTTGCGCTTTCAGCCAGGGAGACAGATAGGGCCAGACGATGCTCAACAGTGCCACCAGCAGAAGCAGAGCCGAGACCGGACGGGTGAAGAAAGGCAGCACGCCCTCGTCGGTGTAGGTGATCCCGCGCCGCAGGTTCAGTTCCAGCATCGGGCCGAGGATGAAGGCCAGGATGAAGGGGCCGACCGGCAGTTTGACGCGGTCCATCAAGAGGCCGGTGGCCGCAAAGCCCAGCAGCAAGACATAGTTGAACGCGGTCGACGAACCCACGAAGACGCCAATGAAGCCCAGTACGACGATCGCCGGATACAGATAGTGATACGGGATCTTCAGGATCGCAGGGAACAGGCGCATCCCGAAATACTGCAAGAGCAGCACAAGCACCGAGGCCAGAAGCGCAGTCAGAAACAACGCATACACAATGTCCGGGTTGTTCGCGAACAGAAGCGGGCCGGCCTGGATGCCGTGGATCATCAGACCGCCCAGAAGGATCGCGGTGGTCCCGTCGCCCGGAATCCCCAGCGCGACCATCGGGATGAGAGAGCCGCCGACCGAAGCATTGTTGGAGGTTTCGGACGCGAAGACGCCATCGACGCAGCCCTTGCCGAATTTCTCCGGGTGCTTCGAGGCGGATTTCGCCTGCGCATAGGCCACCAGGTTCGACAGCGCCGCCCCCATGCCGGGCAGGAAACCGATCCAGAGCCCGATTACGAAAGACCGGACAATGTTCCAGGCGTTGTCGGTGTATTCCTTCAGGCTGACGCCGAAACCCTTGATGTCGCGCACATCGACCTCGGGAATCTGCTGTTCGCCCCGCGCATGATCCTGCACGATCTGCTTGAGCGCGAAGAGGCCCAGCATCAGCGCCACAAGGTCGATCCCGCCCGACAGGTAGATCGAACCGAAGGTGAAACGCGCGTTGCCGTCGATGGGGGCGAAGCCCACGCAGGACAGAAGCAGCCCCAGCGCAGCGGCGGCCATGCCGTGAAAGATGGACCCGCGAGCCAGAGCCGCGACCAGCGCGATGGCGCAGAAGCCCAGCGAAAAGTATTCCCACGGTCCCAGTTGCAGGGCAAGCCGGGCCATCACCGGCGACAAGAACATGGCGATCAGGATCGAGAAGGCGGTGCCGATGAAGCTGGCGACGATGGCGGCGCCGAGGGCCTTCACCGCCTGCCCGTTGCGGGTCATCGGGTAGCCGTCGAAGGTGGTCGCAATCGATGAGGGCGATCCGGGAATGCCCAGCAGGATCGAGCCGATCATGCCGCCCGAAACGCCGCCGACCCAGATCGACACCAGCATGGCGAGGCCCACATGGGGATCCATCCCGAAAGTGATGGGCAACAGCAGCGCCACCCCAAGGCCGCCCGAGAGGCCCGGAATGGCGCCCAGGATAATCCCGAGAGAGGTCGCGAGCAGGATCACCAGGAAGGTGGTCGGCTCGAACAGGGCAAGAAGGGAATCGAGCATCACGAACCTCAGAACAGGAGGCCATGGGGCAGGAACGCCCCAAGCGCGGTGGAAAACAGAAGGTGGACGCCCAGTGTCACCATCCCGGCATAGACGAGACCACGCCACCAGACGCGGCGCTCGCGCCCGGCGATGATCCAGTAGAGTGCGAATACCGAAACGATGCTGGCTACGTAGAAACCCACAAGCCAGAGCGCCACGGCGAAGAACACCAACGCGCCGGCCATTGAAGCCCCCCGGATCACGGCCTCGCGCTCCAACGGGCGGTCATCGCCTGCCGGGCGTTGCAGGATCAGGCCCAGCCCGCAGATCACCAGGATCACGCAGGCGAAGATCGGGAATAGCTTTGGTCCGGGATCGTTGTTGAAGGTGCGCACGCTCAGCTGCGAAGCCAGAGCGATTCCACCTGCGCCGAGGGCCAGAAGCGCTGCGCCGAGAGGGCGTTCGGTGTTCATGCTGTTTCTCCTGCCGGAAGAGAGGGCGCGGTGCCGCGCCCTCTGCGTGGGTCAGTTGGGGGCGAGGCCAAGGTGTTGTGTAAGCGCCGCGATGTGGTCGTTTTCCTGCTGAACGATCTCGTTCGCCTCTTCCAGCGAATACGGCACGAAACTGCTATCGGCTGTTTCCAGCGCCGCGGCGACCTGTTCGTCTTCGCCCATCGCCTGGATCACGGCGTTGATCTCGGTCGCGATCTCGGGGTCGATGCCCGCCGGGCCCAGCACCAGAAGCGGCGCGATCCAGGACACGTCGACGCCCTGATCGAGGCAGGTCTGGAATTCGGGATAGTCGGGGTCCGGCGTCGGGTCGACCATGCACAGCACGCGCATGTCACCCGATTCGACGAATTGGCGGGCCGAGGCCGCGCCCAGGTTGCCCAGCGTGATATGCCCGCCCTGGATGCCCGCGACCTTGTCCACTTCGGCCGAGGCTTCGACCAGTCGCAGGTCGATATCCTCGTTCATCATGATGGTGCCCGCGATGAAATGCGTGGTCTGCCCCATCGACACGCCGACCGTGTATTGGCCGGGGTTGGCGCGGGCGTCATCGATGAACTCGCGCATGTTCTGCCACGGCGCATCGGGGGCTACGGCATAGACCTGCGGCGGATAGGATTGCGCGATGCCCAACACGCTGAATTCGTCCAGATCGTGGTTGTAGCGGCCGGTCTGGATACCGACCAGCATGCCGGTATGCTGGAACAGCAGGGTCTGGCCGTCAGGATCGGCGTTGCGCACTGTCTCCTGCGCGACGACACCGCCCCCTTCGGGCTGGTTGATCACCGCCACGGAACTGCCCGTTGCGCGCTGCAGGTAATCCGCAAAGATCCGGCCCATGATATCGGTGCCGCCCCCCGGACGCGACGGGATGATCAGCTGAATCGGGCCGCCGGGCCAGTCGGCGGCCTGGGCGCCGGTGGCCGCAAGCGCCAGTGACAGCGCAAGGCCAAGGGTCTTGGTCATGGTCATCTTCTTTTCCTCCCTATGAAACGCAGTCTGTGAAGAGCGCCGAAAGCCAGCGCACGATCTCGGTGCGAGCTTCGGCAAAGCGGGTGTGGCACGCGATCAGGAAGCCGTGATCGGCATCGGCGTATTGGCGGACGGTTACGTCGTTGCCTTGGGCGATCAGCCGCGCTGCGTACTTCCGGGCCTCGAAGCGCAGCGGGTCGAGCCCGGCTGTCAGGATCAGCGCCGGTGGCAGGCCGGTCAGCGCCTCGTCCGAGGCGAGGATCGGCGAGAGCAGCGGGTTGTACAGGTTTTCCTCGACGCCCGCGTAGCAGGCGCTGAACGCGCGCAGTCGCGCTGGCGGAAAGATCGAATGCGGCTCGAGCTTGTCCTCGGCGGGCGTGATGCCATCGAGGAACGGATAGGACATGAGTTGTCCCAGCGGGGTGAAATCGCCGCTGTCCCTGGCCATCAGGCAGATCGCTGCGGTCAGGTTGCCCCCGGCGGAATGCCCCCCCAGCGCGAAACGCTTCGGATCGGCCCCCAGCGCACCGGCATTGGCCACCGCCCAGCGGGCAATGTCGTAGCCCTCATGCAGCGCGGTCGGGAACGGATGTTCGGGCGCAAGACGATAATCCAGGTCCACCACGACCGCATCCAGCTGGCTGGCCAGATGCGCGCAGAACACCGTGTCGCGACGCTGATAGCCCCGCACGAAACCGCCGCCGTGGATATTCAGGAACAGCGGGCGCGGCGCCCTGGCAGGGGACTTGGGCGTCACGATGACCACCCGGGTGTCACCCGCGCGAGTCGGGATGAAGCGTTCCTCGGCCGTGCAGAGGTCGAGATCGGCTTCAAGGGCGGGCGTGAGTTTCGTCTCGACAAGATTGCTCCCGCGAAGCTGCGCGGCCAGTTCGAGCCGTTCAGCCTGCGACAGGGCAAATTCGGGCAGCGCGGTGCTCAAGCGACTTTGTCCAGGATCTTGCGGATCCCCGCGATGCGCTGATCCATCAGCCGCGGCCAGACCTCGGGGTCGTGGAAGGGATTGTGCCCTTCGCGGATGGCATCGACCCGGTCCATCATCCCGACCTGCGCGGGGTGCGATCCCAGCGTGATGTCGACCTTCATGGCGCGCAGACGCACCAGCGAATCGTGGAAATCCTGCTGCAACGAGAAGGGCAGGTTGTTTTCGGAAAGATACGCGTCCGTGACGGTGATCAGACCGATGCCGCCATGCATGCCGACCTGCAGCGTCTCACCGTTCTCCTCGACCTCGAAGAAGAAACTGGTGGTTCCGGGGGTGTGGCCCGGGGTCAGAACGGTCCGGATTTCCCGGTCGCCGAACACGACAGGCTGGTTGTCGGAATAGAAATCATCGGGTTCGAACGGTCCCCAGGGATATCCATTGTCGAGCAGCTGGTCGGGGCGGTCGCACAGAAACTGCCAATCCTCGCGGCTCATCATCACCTTGGCGCCCGAGGCCTCGACCAGCGGACGCACGCCGCCAAGATGGTCGTAATGCATGTGGCTGACCAGGATCAGCTTCAGGTCGGTGATGTCGAAACCCAGCTTCCGGATCGACTCGAACACCAGATAGACCTGCGGCTGCATCGTCGTGTCGATCAGGATCAGCCCCTCGGTGGATTGCAGCAGATAGGCCCCGACCCAGTTGTTGCCGACATACCAGGTGCGCGGGGCTACCGGGAACGGATCGACGGCGACCTCCCAGGGACGCTCGCAGCCCTGTTTCAGGCATTCCAGCGGATCGGAGGGAAGGGGCGGCAATTGACGGCGGGCCATCGGGTCATTCCTGGATGTTCGGTTGTGCAAGACAGGGCGGGGCGCCGCGGCGCCCCGCTCGGGTATGTTCAGAAGGGATTCCTCAGTTCAGACCAAGCAGCTCGGCGGTCTGCTCAACGCGGGCATCGGTGGCCTCGAGACGCGCACGCGTTTCTTCAGCCGGGATCGCGGTCAGAGGCATGCGCATGGTCTCGAACTGCGCCGCAACCTCGGGATCCGAGACGACGTCGGTAAACGCGGCGTTGATCGCGTCGATGGTCGCGTCGTCCATCCCCGCAGGCCCCATGATCAGGAAGTCGAGCCCATAGAGCACGTTCTCATAGCCCTGTTCGGCTACCGAGGGGATGTCCGGCGCTGCGGGGTCGCGACCCGCTTCGCCCGCGATGGTGCCCAGGATGCGCAGGTCGCCCGATTCCACGTATTGCAGCGTCCCGGCGGTGTTGATCATCGCGGCGTCGATCTGATGGCCCTGCAGCTGAACCAGCTTGTCCGCGTCGCTGCCGGCATCGACGATGCGGAACTCCGCGCCGGAATCCATCATCAGCAGCCCCGCCATGAAATGCGTCGAGCCGCGGATCTGTACGCCCAGCGTCACGCCGTTCGGATCGGCTTCGGCCGCGGCAACAAGGTCCGCCACGTTCTGCCACGGGGAATCGGCGGCAACAGCAAGGGCGTAGGTGCCGCCCACGGCCATCGCGGCGGCGGTGGTGAAGTCTTCCAGCGGATCGGCCTCGATCGCGCCGGTATGATGCATGGCCAGGATGCCCGAGTGGAAGAACAGCAGGGTCTGGCCGTCCGGGTCCGCGCTGCGCACGGTTTCCGCCGCAACAACGCCGCCACCGCCGGGATTGTTGACGACGACAAAGGGTTGACCCGTCTGCTCTTGCAGGGCCGCGGCGACGATCCGCGCGGCACCGTCGGTGCCGCCGCCGGCGCGCGCCGGCACCACAAGCTGCACCGACCCCGAGGGCCATTCGGACTGCGCCATCGCCGGAAGGGATGCCATCATCAGCGCGCCGGTCCCCAGGGCCAGCATCGCGCGGCGGTTCAGGTGATTCGTCATGTTCGTTCCTCCCAGAACTCTCCTCTGCCCTCAAAGGTATTGACACGGGGGCAGTTTCGGAAATTGCTATTTGCATCTAGCCATAAGGAATGCTTTTGGCATGGCTCTGAATGCGCAGACCCTTCTGACCCGCCTGACCACCCGCGCACGGCTGCGTCACATGCAGGCGCTGGTTATGCTTGACGACCTGCGTTCGATGACGCGCGCGGCGCAGGCGATGGGCATGACGCAACCTGCGATGACCCAACTCGTGGCAGAAATGGAGCAGTTGCTGGAGACCACGCTATTCCTGCGTCATTCGCGCGGCGTGGACCCGACGCCGGTTGCCCAGGACCTGCTGCCCGTCGCCCGCCGGATCCTCGCAGCGATGGAGGAAGGGGCCGAAGCCGTTGCCACACGCATCCGCCGCGACAGCGGACCGATCCGTGTGGCAGCGACCGTGGCGGCGGTCGGGGCGCTTCTGAACCGGCTTTTGCCCGACCTCAGCCGCGCGCAGCCGACGCTGCAACTGATGGTCGAGACGGTGATGGGATTGAGCCTTTCGGCGTCCTTCAATGCCGAGGACTACGACATCGTCCTTTGCCGCCGCCTGAACGTGGTTCCCGAAGGCTGGACCTTCGTCCCCTGCTTTGACGACAGGTCGGTCATCGTGGCGGGCAAGCGCCATCCCTTGGCCACGAAAGCGGCGGTGATGGCCGCCGACCTGAGGCAATGCATCTGGCTGCAGAACCATGTCGCGACGCTTGCGCGGCACGCTTTTGACGCGCTCCGCGAGGAGCACGGCTTGGACAACCTGCAGGAAATCAACATAATTTCCAGGATCCCCGAGGTCATGTGGTCCATGCTGCGCGAGGGCACGGCGGTCTGCCTGTCACCCCGCAGCGTAGCCCTGCCGCGCCTTGAGGAGGGCACGCTGGTTGAGCTTCCCTTCCGGGTGAACACGCCTCTGGAACCGATGGGGTTCTACTGGAAACCCGAAGCGGCGACGCCGGCGATCCGGCTTCTTGCGCAGGGCCTGACCGACCTGCGCAAGAAGCCTTGAGCGCTCAGGCCAGATCGGCGGGAAGCAGGGCTTCGGGCAGGTTCTGGTAACAGACCGGACGCAGGAAACGGCGGATCGACAACGTGCCGACCGACGTCGCGCCGAAATTGGTCGAGGCCGGATAAGGCCCGCCATGCACCATCGCGTCGCAGACCTCGACGCCCGTGGGGAACCCGTTGGCCAGAAGCCGCCCGGCCTTGCGCTCCAGGACCGGCATCAGGCGCCGCGCTAAAGCCGTGTCACCTTCGTCGAGATGCAGGGTGCAGGTCAGCTGCCCGTCCAGCGCGCGGGCGATCTGTTCCATCTGCCCGGCATCGCGCACGGTAACGATCATACCCAGCGGGCCGAACACCTCTTCGCCCAGCGCGTGGTTTGCAAGCCAGTCATCGCCCGAAACTTCGTACAGGTAAGGCGTCGCGTTGCGCCGGTCGCAGACCGAGGTCAGCAGCTCTCGGACACCGGCTGAACCGCGCACGCGGTCGCGCCCCTTGCGATAAGCATCGGCTATGCCGTCGGTCAGCATGACCTGCGGCCCGACCGCCCCCAGCGCAACACGCGCGGCGTCAGAAAAAGCCTGCGCCTCCGGTCCCTCGATCATCACGGCGATGCCGGGATTGGTGCAGAACTGGCCGGCCCCCATGCTGAGGCTGCCGGCCCAACCCTGTGCGATGGCCTCGCCCCGCGCGGCCATGGCCGAGGGCAGCAGGAACATCGGGTTGACCGAACCCAGCTCGCCGAAGAACGGGATCGGATCGGGGCGACGGGCGCAGAGGTCGAACAAGGCGCGGCCGCCGGTGAGAGAGCCGGTGAAGCCCACCGCCCGGATGCGCGGATCCTGCACGAGGGCCTCGCCCACGTCGCGCTTGCCGCCCTGCACCAGGCTGAACACGCCGGGGTCCATGCCCTGTGCGGCCACGGCCTCGGCGATGGCTTCGGCGACGATCTCGCCGGTGCCGGGATGGGCGGAATGACCTTTCACCACGACCGGGCATCCCGCCGCCAGCGCCGCTGCCGTGTCCCCGCCCGCGACCGAGAAAGCCAGCGGGAAGTTCGACGCGCCGAAGACGGCGACCGGACCGATCGGCCGCTGCATCATCCGCAATTCCGGGCGCGGCGCGGGCTGCCGGTGCGGCAGGGCAGCGTCGACCCGCCGGTCGAGATAGTCACCCTTCAGGATATGGTCTGCAAACAGCCGCAGTTGTCCGGTCGTGCGCCCGCGCTCGCCTTCCAGGCGGGCAGCGGGCAGGCCGGATTCCTGACAGCCGATCTCGGTGATCTGCGGGCCACGGGCCTCGATCGCGTCGGCAATGGCATGAAGCAACGCCGCGCGCTCTGCCCGCGAGGAATAGCCGAAACTCCAGAAGGCACGCTCGGCGGCCTCGCAGGCTTGCGCGATCAGCGCGGGCGAGCCCGTCGAAAACCGATGTGACGGCCCCGACGACGGCGAGGATGCCCAGCCTGGCTCGGATGCGATGCGGTCGCCGGCGATCAGGTGTTTCCCATGGGGTTGATAGCTCATCGGCCAGTCCTTTCGCGCCACGCCTGGTATTTGGCGAGGTTTTCTTCCTTGGTAGCGGGATAAAGGCCGATCACGCCGGCACCGTCGTTGACTTGTTCCAGGACGAAATCCTCGAAGCTTTCCATGCCGGTGCATTCCTCGGCGATCTCATCGGCCAGATGCGCGGGGATCACCATCACGCCGTCATTGTCGCCCAGAACCACGTCGCCCGGGAACACCGCGGCGTCGCCGCAGGCGATGGGGCCGCCAATCTCGATGGCCTCGTGCAGGGTCAGGTTCGTGGGCGCCGAGGGGCCCGCGCAGTAAGACGGCATGTCCAGCGCGCCGATGCCGGTCACATCGCGGAAGCCACCATCCGAGACCACGCCCGCGGCGCCGCGCAGCGCCAGCCGGGTGATCAGGATCGAGCCAGCGGTCGCGGCGCGCGCGTCCTTGCGGGCGTCCATGACCAGAACCCAGCCCGGCGGGCAGGTCTCGATGGCGACGCGCTGCTTGTGCTCGGGGTCGCGGAAGATGGTGATCGGGTTGCGATCCTCGCGCGCGGGGATGTAGCGCAGGGTAAAGGCCTGGCCGACCATTGTGCCCTTGCCGGGCTGAACGGGCCGCGCGCCCTGGATGAACTGGTTGCGCAGGCCCCGTTTGTAGAGGGCGGTCGCGACCGAGGCGGTGGAGACCTTCCTCAGTTTCTCGCGCGTGGCGTCGGAGAGCGTGTATTCGGTCATAATCTGCCTCAGATCAGTCGGTTGTCTTTGAGAAACCCGGCCATGCGGGCGCTTTGGCCCTCGGTCAGCGGCCAGGCCGAAGGCGCGCGGGTCGGGCCGCAATCATAGCCCTGGGCGATCAGCGCGGATTTCACGCCGGTCACGTTGGTGCCGCCCATCTCCTCGGCGCGGATGTCCTCGAACACGCGCATCCCGGCGATCAGGGCGTTCGCCCTGGTATAGTCCCCGGCCTCCAACGCGGCATGGATCGCCAGCGAGCGTTCCGGCCAGACGTTGATCAGGCCCGAGGTGAAGCCCCGCGCGCCGACCGCGTAGAAGGACGGCGCCCAGACCTCGGCCAGGCCGCCGACCCAGACGATGGCGGGGTCGCAGGCGGCCTTGGCCTCGGCCAGCTTCATCGGGTTGGGGGTCGCCCATTTCACGCCCTTGACGGTCGGCAGGGCGCAGAGGGCGGCGATGTTCCCGGTACCGATGGCGTCGTTCCTCAGATACAGCATCATCGGCAGCCCGCCCGAGGCATCCGACACCGCGTTCAGGTAGTCGAGGATGCCGCGCGGGCTGACGAAGGGATCAGGCGGCTGGTGGATCATCAGCGCGGTCGCCCCGGCCTCGGCCGAAGCCTTGGCCAGCCGCTGCGCGTCGCGCAACCCACGGCCGACGCCGGCCAGAAGCGGCGCACGGCCGGCGACCATGCCGGCCACTTCCTGCACCATCGTCACGGCCTCATCGGTCGTCAGCGCGTAGAACTCGCCGGTATTGCCGTTGACGACGGGCATGTGCAGCCCGGCCCCCAGCGCGCGGTCGAGGATCGGCGCGAGACGGGCGGGCGCCACGTCGCCCTTGTCGTCGAACGGGGTGACGAGGATGCCGGAAATGCCGGTCAGCGTTTGGTCGAGGGTGAGGGTCATCAGTAGATATCCGGTTCACCGGCGGGTTTGCCGAAGTCGCGCTCGAGGAAGTCGAAGTCGCAGCCCTTGTCCGCCTGCGTGACGTGTTTGGAGAACATCCAGCCCCAGCCGCGTTCGAACCGGGGCTCGGGCGCGTGCCAGGCGGCGGCGCGGGCTTTCAGCTCGTCCTCGGGGACCAACATGTCGAGGCGACGGGCGTCCAGATCGAGGCGGATGATGTCACCGTTCTTCAACAGCGCCAGCGGGCCGCCGACATAGCTTTCCGGCGCGACGTGCAGAACGCAGGCGCCGTACGAGGTACCCGACATCCGGGCGTCCGAAATGCGCAGCATGTCGCGGTGGCCCTGCCTGATCAGCGCCTTGGGGATCGGCAACATCCCCCATTCCGGAAAGCCCGGCCCGCCCAGGGGACCGGCATTGCGCAGGACCATGACATGGTCCGGGGTGACCTCGGCATTCTCGTCATCGACGAATTTCTTCATCTCTGCGTAGCTGTCGAACACCAGCGCAGGACCTTCGTGCACATGGTATTTCGGATCGCAGGCGGCGGGTTTGATCACCGCGCCATCGGGGCAGAGATTGCCGCGCAGGACGGCGAGCGAGCCTTGTTTGTAGACCGGGTTCGACAGCGGGCGGATCACGTCGTCATTGAAGACCTTCGCGCCGTCGAGGTTCTCGCCCATTGACTTGCCGGTGACGGTGAGGACGGAAAGATCCAGCCGCTCCTTGATCTGCGCCATCAACGCGCGCAGGCCGCCGGCGTAGAAGAAATCCTCCATCAGGTAGTCCTTGCCCGACGGCCGGACATTGGCGATGAGCGGCGTGACCCGGCCCAGGGCGTCGAGATCATCGAGCGTCAGGTCCACGCCCGCGCGCCGCGCCATGGCGATCAGGTGGACGACGGCGTTGGTCGAACAGCCGGTGGCCATGGCGACGATGGCGGCATTCTTGACGGCCCCTTCGGTGATGATCCGGTCCGGCGTCAGGTCTTCCCAGACCATGTCGACGATGCGCCGACCGCAATCCGCCGCCATGCGCTGATGGCCGCTATCGACCGCCGGCACCGACGATGCGCCGGGCAGGGTCAGCCCCATCGCATCGGCAATTGCCGTCATGGTCGACGCCGTACCCATGGTCATGCAGACCCCTGCCGAACGGGCGATGCCGCCCTGCAGGCCCTGCCATTCCTCGGCCGAGATATTGCCCGCGCGCCGCTCGTCCCAATATTTCCACGCGTCCGAACCGGAGCCCAGCTTCTGACCCGCGTAATTTCCCCGCAGCATCGGGCCGGCGGGCAGGTAGATCATCGGCACGCCCGCGGTGATCGCGCCCATCACCAAACCCGGCGTGGTCTTGTCGCAGCCCCCCATCAGCACCACACCATCGAGCGGGTGCGAGCGGATCATCTCCTCGGTCTCCATGGCGAGCATGTTGCGATAGAGCATCGAGGTCGGCTTGGTGAAGCTTTCATCGACCGAGAGCGACGGCAGCTCGACCGGGAAGCCGCCTGCCGCAAGCACGCCGCGTTTCACATCCTGCGCGCGTTCGCGGAAATGCGCATGGCACGTGTTCAGCTCGGACCAGGTGTTGAGGATTCCGATCAGCGGTTTCCCCATGAAATCGGCCTCGGAATAGCCCAGCTGCATCATCCGCGAGCGATGGCCGAAGCTGCGCAGGTCATCGGGAGCGAACCACCGGGCAGAGCGCAGTTGCGCAGGCGATTTGCGGGGTCTTGGCGTCATGGGGTCCTCCTGAGTGACTCATATGTATGCGCATACATCAAGACCTGTCAACTGGGTGATCTACCGGTTTTATCCTCCGCAATATGCCGTCATTTCTTAAATAATCTTTACATACCGCCTATGTATACGAACTCATATTTGATCAAGAGAGACAGTAATGGTTTCGCATTCATCGCGAATCAGGATTGCCTTTGTCGCGTTTCGCCGGAAAGAATGGCACCATGAACCAGAGTGACGATCCCGCCCCGATACCCCGCAAGCGCAACCCGCGCGGCGTGACGATGGAGGCCGTGGGCCGTATGGCCGGGGTCAGCCAGGTGACCGTCTCTCGCGCGCTGTCCGATCCGTCGAAAGTGTCGCCCGAAACGATGGCCCGCATCCGCGAGGCAATCGCCGTTACAGGCTTCGTACCCAATGCGCTGGCGGGCGCCCTGGCGTCGCGCCGAAGCATGATGGTGTCCGCTCTCGTGCCCTCGATCACCAATATCGTCTACGCCACCATGCTCGCGCCGTTCAGTGACGAACTGAAAAGCCGGGGATACCAGATCCTGCTGTCGGAAACCGGCTTCGACCCGGAGGAAGAAGCCGCCACCGTGGAAGCGCATCTTTCCCGCCGGCCAGACGCGATGCTGCTGACCGGCGTTCATCATGCCGCGCGGACCCGGCGCATGTTGCTGGGCGCCGATCTCCCGGTGGTCGAGGTGTGGGATATCACCGAAACACCCATCGACCTGTGCGTCGGCTTCTCGCACGCGGCCTCGGGCCGGGCGGTGGCGGAGTTCGCCCACGGCGCGGGATATCGGCAGGCCGCCGGGATTTGCGCGGGCGACGAACGCGCGCAACGCCGCCTGTCCGCCTTCGCCGAACGCTTCGGCACGCTCAGCGGAACGGACGTCCCGGTGGCCCGAACCGAACGCGGCAACCTCGCGTCGGGACGGGCGCTGCTGACCCAACTGATCGACAAGCGCGGTTTCACGGGCGGGGTGGTCGCCTGCAGTTCGGATGTTCTGGCGCAGGGTGTGCTGATCGAGGCGGCGGCGCGTGGCCTGTCGGTGCCGCGCGACCTTGCCGTGGTCGGGTTCGGCGATCAGGAACTGGCCGATGCGGTCGAACCCGCCCTGACCACGGTTCGCGTCAACCGCGAGGCCTTGGGCCGCGCCGCGGCGCAAGCGCTTCTGACCCGGATCGACGGGGCAACGCCGTCCCGATCGGTCATCGACGTGGGCTTCACGCTGATCCGCCGGGCCTCGGCCTGACAAAAGGAAAGAGCATGCTGAGCGCAGCGCAGACAATCGAGATCCTGGCAGAGTTCCCGCCCTCGGCCCCGGGGGCGCATTTGCTGTGGGAAGCCGTCGTCGACATAGGCGAGCGCGAGGACCTGGGCGCGGGACCCTGCGGCGCGCGGGGCATCGTGCCCATTCTGGGCGGGCAGTTCCGCGGGGGCCCCGGCATGGGCGGGGATCAGGCCGATTTTCACGGCGTGGTCGAAGCTGGGGGCGCAGATCGCCAGTTGCTGCGTCCCGACGGTGCCAAGGAGCTCGACGCCCTCTACGAAATGCGGGTTGCGGACGGGGCCCTGCTGACGATCCGCAACCGGGTTATCATCGACGAAACGGTCGAGGGGCCGCGCTACGCGATGTCGCGCATCGAGGTGACCGCCCCGCAAGGCCGATGGGACTGGCTGAACCGCCGCCTGATCGTCGGCACGCTCCAGGGATTGCGACCGCGCCACGCGGCCGTCCTGATCCGGGGCTGGTTGCTGACCATCGGCTGAAGCTGGACAAGCCCGCTTTCGCCGCGCGTGTTGCTCTTCGCCGGAGCCGGCGGCCCCTCATCCGGATGACGGTGCAAGCCTCTTCGACGCGCGACGGCGCCGGCACCTCCGCAACCTGCAACCACGCTCGCCGGCTCAAGACGCTCAGCGGTCTCACGCGCTGCGAAGACGTCAGCAAGGTCCGGACTTCAGAGCAGGTTCAGCGTCAATCCGATCCCGCAGTGGCCGGGACAGGCCACCCGTCCAGCCCCGCCAGCACCTTGTCGGGCGTCGCGGGCCAGTCGCGGATCCGCACGCCGCAGGCGTGATGCACCGCGTTCAGCACCGCCGCGCCCGCACCGCAGATCGCCAGTTCTCCGATTCCCTTGGCCAACAGGGGGCCCGTCCAGGGGTCGTGTTCATCGACGAAATGCACATCCAGCGGCGGCACGTCGGCATTGACCGGAACGTGGTATTCCGCAAGGTCGCGATTGACCACATGGCCGTCACGGCGGTCGAAAACCAGCCCCTCGGTCAAGGCCATGCCGATCCCCCACGTCATGCCGCCATGACATTGCGACCGCGCGGTGCGCGGGTTCAGGATCCGGCCGGCGGCGAAACTGCCCAGCATCCGGCGCACCCGCACCTCGCCCGTCACGTCGTTGACCGCAGCCTCGGCGAAATGGGCGCCATAGGTGGCCTGCCGTACCTTCTGCGCGGCCTCGCCCTTCTGAACATGGCCGTGGCCCGTCAGCGTGTCGCCTTTCAGGATCTCCGTGATCGGCTGGCGGGTATTCGCAACCCGCGCTTCGCCGTCCTGCAAGGTCAGATCCGCTTCGTCGCAGCCCAGCCGCGTGGCCAGCTGCTGGCGCAGGTCCAGGGCGGCAAGCCATACCGCGCTGCCGGTCGAGGCAGCGCCGAACGACCCGCCCGAGCCCGAGCCCGGCGGCAGGTCGGTATCGCCCAGCCGCACCGTCACGCGCCCTTGGGGCAGGCCCAGCGCCTCGCCGGCGATCTGGGTCAGGATGGCATAGGTGCCGGTGCCGATATCGGTCATGTCCGTGTCGACCCGTGCGCCGTCCGATGTCAGCGTGATGCGCGCTTCGGCTTCGGTCAGCAGGTTCACCCGGAACGCCGCTGAGACGCCGGTGCCGATCCACCATTCGCCCTCGCGTCGTTGCCGGGGCGCGGGATCACGATCCTGCCAGCCGAAGCGTTCCGCCCCTTCGGTCAGCACCTGGGCCAGCTTGTGCGACGAAAACGGCTGGCCGGTCTCGGGGTGCGCGTCGGGGATGTTGCGCAAACGCAGCGCGATCGGGTCCAGATCCAGCGCCGAGGCCAGCTCGTCCATCGCGCATTCGAAGGCGGTGACGCCGATGGCCTCGCCCGGTGCGCGGACCGACCCGGCATTCGGACGCCGGACCCGGGCCACGCGGTTGCCGATCAGGCGGTTCTCGGCCGCATAGGCGAAATGGCTGGCCTGCGTCACCGGCTCGGAGAACCCTTCATCCGGCAGGTTCGAAACCAGTGCCTCGTGCCCAAGGCCGACCAGCCGCCCGTCTTCATCCGCCGCCAGCCGGATACGCTGACGCGATTCCGAGCGGCGGTTGACCAGTTCGAAGACCTGCCGGCGTTCCTGGACCACGCAGACCGGGCGCCCCAGCGTCTTGGCCGCCAGAGCCGCAGCCACGGCTTCGGGCGATACCCCCAGTTTCGAGCCGAAGCCACCCCCGACATAGGGCGACAGCACCCGGACCCGGGACGGGTCGATCCCCAGGCAATCCGCCAGCTCCTTGCGGTTGTGCTTGAGCATCTGCAGCGAGGTCCGAACCGTGACGCCATCGCCGTCCCACCATGCCACGGCCGCATGCGGTTCCATCGCGGCAGCGGCCATCGAGGGCGTGGTATAGGTCACGTCCAGCGCATGCGCGGCGCCGCGCATCGCCGCTTCAAGATCGCCGTGACTGTCGGGTTCGCCCTCGGTCTCCTGCTGGTCCGGGTCGACAGCGGGCGCGGGGCCATCCACCGCAACCACGGCCGCCCGCGCCGCATCGCGCGCCACCTCGAAGCTTTCGGCCACGATCAGCGCGACGGACTGGCCCGCGAAATCGGCCTCGTCCATTCCCTGCGCGGGCGCCTTGCCGGCCCCGCCCTGCGCGGTGCGCCGGATCATCGCCGGATCGCGCAGCACCGACAGAACCCCCGGCATCGCCGCCAGCCGTTCCTCGTTGCGCAGGTTCACCTTGCCCCATCGCGGCGCCCGGACGAGAGTGCCGAAAGCGCATCCCTCGGGCAGATCCTCGGCCGCATAGGGCGCCTGTCCCGTCACCTTGAGCGGGCCTTCGGGGCGGGCGATCTCGGTGCCGACAAGTCCCTGCTTCATATCGGGAATGCGGTCGGGGCTCTTGCCGTCCACTTTCAGCGTGATGGTCATTGTGTCGCCTCCTCAAGCACGGCTCGCAGCACGCGGCGCGCCAGGGGCAGTTTGAACGCCGTGCCCTCGCGCGGTTCGGCGCCACGCAGCAACAGCGTCGCCGCTTCGTCGAACAAGGCCGCCGAGGGACGCTCGGCCGTCAGCAGAGCGTCGACCTCGGGGTCGCGCCATGGCACCGTGCCCAGCCCGCCGAAGCCCAGCGCGGCGTGGGAAATGACCCCGCCCTCCAGCCGCAGCACCGCCGCGACCGAAACCA
Source organism: Pararhodobacter marinus (assembly GCF_003122215.1). GTDB lineage: Bacteria > Pseudomonadota > Alphaproteobacteria > Rhodobacterales > Rhodobacteraceae > Pararhodobacter > Pararhodobacter marinus. The sequence goes on from NZ_QEYD01000010.1 coordinate 134,480, forward strand.
GCGCAAAAGCATAGGATGCGCGGTCCCGGACCTTTCGATAGACCTGCCGGTCGCCCCGCGGCGCCGGCAGACGCACCGCGGTGATCAGCTCGCCGGGGTCAAGCACCGTCTCCCGCTCGGGCGTGTCGCCGGGAAGCCTGTGAAAACCCTCCATCGGCTGCGCGCGGGTCCGGCCGTCGGTGCCCCGGATCTCGATCACGGCATCGAGGGCGCGCAGGGCGACGGGCATGTCGCCGGGGCTGAGCGCGAGACAATGCGCCGAGGTTCCCAGCACTGCGTGGTTGCGCAATTCCCCGCCCATCGCGGCGCATCCCGAGCCGGGATCGCGCTTGTTGCAAGGCGTATCGGGATCGTAGAAATACGGACAGCGCGTGCGCTGCAGCAGGTTGCCGCCGGTCGTGGCCTTGTTGCGCAACTGGCCACTCGCCCCGGCCAGCAGCGCACGCGACAGGACCGGCCAGCGCCGGCGGACGCGCGGATCGGCGGCCAGGTCGCTGTTGGTGACGGTGGCGCCGATGCGCAGCCCGTCGCCGTCATCCTCGATCCGGTCGAGCCCCAGACGCGAGATATCGACCAGCCGCTCGGGCGTCATCACCTGCAGTTTCATCAGGTCCAGAAGATTGGTGCCGCCGGCGATGAAGGCCGCGCCAGAGACGTAATCGGTCTGCGCATCCTGCAAGTCGCGGGCGCGGTGGTAATCGAAGGGCCTCATTCCGCAGCCTCCGTCGCGCCGGTGCCGGTCTTGGCGGCGTCACGGATCGCGGCGTTGATGCCGGGATAGCATGAGCAGCGGCACAGGTTGCCGCTCATCCGCTCGGCGATTTCCGCCTGGGTCAGGGTGAACGGCCCCTCAAGACCGTCGCTCGCGTGGCTGGGCCAGCCCTGCGCCAGCTCGTCCAGCATCCCGATGGCCGAACACAGCTGGCCCGGGGTGCAATAGCCGCACTGAAACCCGTCATGGTCGATGACGGCCTGCTGCAACCCGGCCCCGTCTGCCTCGTGCAACCCTTCGACCGTGGTGATCGCATCGCCGTCATGCATCACCGCGAGGCTCAGACAGGCATTGATCCGGCGCCCGTTGGCCAGCACGGTGCAGGCCCCGCATTGCCCGTGATCGCAGCCTTTCTTCGACCCCGTCAGCCTCAGATGATGCCGAAGCGCATCCAGAAGGGTGACGCGGGTGTCCAGATCCAGCGCGCGGGATACGCCGTTCACGTTCAGGGTGATCTGCATAGGGGCTCCTGTGGCGACATGGCGATGAAAGACATGGCGATGAAAGATGACAGTGTCCGCCCATGGGTGGCTGTCGGCGGCTCTGCAGGGCAACTGCTGCGGCGCGACAAGGTTCCCAGGACGTTTCCGGGCCGCGGCGCCATCAGCCGGTTTCCGCGTCGTGGTGCCCGAGAGTTCAGCTGTGAGTCCGCTCACCGCTCCGGTCAAATGTTATCAAAAACTAAGGAACATCTGCCCCGCCTGGCCGTTAACCCGATACAGCGTCAGGCATTTTTTCAGGGTTTGGCCTCGCAGGGAACCGATGAAATCATTTCATATCAGATCCTTACGACTTCCAGAACACTGCGCTCGCAGTCGCGGAGACCCCTGCCCCACAGCAGTTCCCGCTGATGCCTGCCGCTTGGAATCCAGCATTCTCGGCAGTCTGAGGGAGAAGCCAGATGTCATCAAAAACGCCCCAAACGACCCGGCGTGTATTTCTGGGCGGCACGGCCGGCGCCGCCGCGCTGGCCGGGTTCTCGTCCCTCGCGCAGTCGCCCGACACGCGGCCTGACGCGCAGGCGGTCCCGCTCGACGATTACTCGCCCGAGTTTCTCAGCGCCGCCGAATGGACCTTCCTCTTGGCCGCGACCGCGCGGATCATTCCGTCCGAAGGCGACGGCCCCGGTGCGCTGGAAACCGGCGTGCCGATTTTCATCGACCGGCAGCTCGCCGGGGAATTCGGCACGGCGGCGGATCTCTACATGGAGGGGCCGTTCGTCCCTGACGCGACGCCGCAACTGGGGATCCAGAGCCCGCTGACGCCCGCCGAGATTTACCGGCAAGGCATTCCGGCCTTCGACGACTGGTGCCAGCGGAACGCGGGCGCGGCGTTCCACGACCTCGATACCGACGCGCAGGATTCCGCGCTGCAGGCGCTGGCGGATGGCGACACCGACCTTGCCCCCGAACTGCGCGAATTCTGGTCGCTGCTCTTGCAGAATACGCGCGAGGGTTACTTCGCCGACCCGATGTATGGCGGCAATGCCGGGATGCAGTCGTGGATCTATATCGGCTATCCCGGCGCGCGCGCCAATTACCTTGAATGGATCGGGCGCGACGAGCCGTATCCGCTGGGTCCCGTCAACATCGCCGGCGAGAGGGCCTGAACCATGGCACGCACCGATCCGAAAAAAGAAGTCGTCATCGTCGGTCTGGGCTGGACCGGCTCGATCCTGGGCATCGAACTGGCGAAAGAGGGGCTGGATATCCTCGCGCTCGAACGCGGTCCCGACCGTTCGACCGTGCCGGACTTCCAGTATCCCAACGTCATCGACGAGCTGAAATACGGCATTCGTTACGGCTTCATGCAGAAGCCGCGCAATTCCACCATCACCGTGCGCCGCACGCTGGACGAAACCGCGCTGCCGATGCGCAAGCTGGGCTCGTTCCTGCCGGGCGATGGCGTGGGCGGCGCGGGGATCCACTGGAACGGCCAGACATGGCGCCCGATGGCCGAGGAATTCCGCCTTCGGTCCTATGTCGAGGAAAATTTCGGCGCAGACCTGATCGACGAGGAGATGACGATCCAGGACTGGGGTGTCAGTTACGAAGAGCTGGAGCCCTATTTCGACCGCTTCGAATACATGGCCGGCATCGCCGGGCAGGCGGGCAACATCAACGGCGAGATCCAGCCGGGCGGCAACCCGTTCGAAGCGCCGCGCAGCCGCGGCTACCCGATGCCGCCGATGCCCGAACAGACCGACATGCGCCTGTTCCGCGAGGCCGCTTCGGCGATGGGGTATCACCCGTTCCCGCGCCCGGCGGCGAACGCGACGCAAGCCTATACCAACGAATACGGAATGCAGCTGGGCCCCTGCAATTATTGCGGGTTCTGCGAACGCTATGGCTGCATCAACTATTCCAAGTCCTCGCCCCAGACCTGCATCCTGGACGCGCTCAAGCGGTACGAGAATTTCAGCTACCGGGTGAATTCCGAGGTTCTGCGCGTCAATCTGGCGGCCGACGGCCAGACCGCGACGGGCGTGACCTACTGGGACGAAGAGGCGCAAGAAGAAGTCACCCAGCCGGCGGACATGGTCATTCTGGCCGCCTATCAGCTGCACAATGTCCACCTGATGCTGCTGTCGGGGATCGGCGAGCCCTATAACCCGCAGACTGGCGAGGGCGTCACGGGCAAGAACTATTCCTACCAGATGAACGGCGGCACCACGCTGTTCTTCCGCGACCACAACTTCAATCCCTTCGCTGCGGCGGGCTCGTCGGGCGTCAGCATCGACGATTTCGCCATCAACCAGATCGATTTCGCGACTGAGGGCTTCATCGGCGGCAGCTACATCACCGCCGGGCTGTCCAACGGCCAGCCGATCCGCGGTATCTCGCTGCCTGAAGGCACGCCGGGCTGGGGCGCGGAATGGAAACAGGCCATCGGCGAGTGGTACGGACATTCGATGTCGATCGGCTCGCACGGGTCGAACATGGCCTATCGCGACTGCTATCTCGATCTCGATCCGACCTATACCGACCGTCATGGCCGCCCGCTGATGCGGATGACCTTCGACTGGAAAGCCAACGACATCCGGATGACGCAGTTCATGCGCCGGCAGATCGAGCCTATCGCCCAGTCGATGAATCCCGACAGCTGGCGCTCGAGCTACAAATCCGAGGGCGCGCGCTATGACATCCGTCCCTATCAGACCACCCACAATGTGGGCGGCGCGATCATGGGGACGGATCCCAACACCTCGGCCGTGAACCGCTATCTGCAGGCCTGGGGTCAGCACAATGTCTTCGTGCTGGGCGCCGGGGCCTTCCCGCAGAACATCCAGTACAACCCGACCGGCGCGGTCGGGGCGCTGGCCTATTGGGCGGCGGACGCGATCGTCAACGATTACCTGCCCGATCCGCGGCCGCTGGTCTGAGGAGGACGAACCATGCGCACCTTTCTGAAAGTCATCGGCGGTCTGGTCGTTCTCGGCATCATCGCGCTTCTGGCCATCATCTTTGTCCCGGTTCAGCGGACCCCGGCGCAGACCGCGCTGGCCGACGACTGGCAGCCCGAGGAAGGCCACGGCGAATACGCCATGCGGCTGAGCGACTGCATGGCCTGCCATACCGAGGAGGGCGGCGAGCCCTTTGCCGGGAATCGGGCCATCGAAAGCCCGCTGGGCACGATCTATTCCACCAACATCACGCCGGACGAAGAAACCGGCATCGGCGGCTGGAGCCTCGCGGACTTCCGCGCGGCGCTTTATGACGGGGTGCGCCCGGACGGGACGCACCTGTACCCCGCCATGCCCTACGAGAACTTTCGTCACATCACCGAAGAAGACGTGCGGGCGATGTACGATTACTTCATGAACGAGGTCGAACCCGTCAACCAGCAGGTCGAGGAAACCGCGCTCAGCTTCCCGTTCGATCAGCGCTGGGGCCTGCGGCTGTGGAAATGGGTGGCGCTGGACGATCCCGGCTTCGTCCCGGAATACGACGACCCGGTGCTGGCGCGCGGTGAATATATCGTCGAGGGCCCGGGTCACTGCTCGGCCTGCCACTCGCCGCGCAACACCGTCATGGCGCAGGCCGGGCTTCAGGCGGGCGATCCCGAATTCCTGGCCGGGGGCGAAATCGCCGGCTGGACGGCCCCGCCCCTGCGCGGCCCGCAAAGCGCGGTGCGCGGATGGAGCGAGGAAGACATCGCGATGATCCTTGGCACCGGGCGCAATGCCCATGCCGCGCTCAACGGCGAGATGCAGCTGGTGGCCCGCGATTCGTCGCAATACTTCACCGACGAGGATCTGGGCGCGGTCGCGGCCTTTCTCGTCGGCCTGAACGACGACGTGGAACCCGTCGCCGAGGACCCGGGCGAAACCGAAACCGAGCGCCTGCTCGCTTCGGCCTCGCCCGATATGGGGCTTGGCGCGCGGCTTTACATCGACAATTGCAACGCCTGCCATTTCGTCGACGGGCGCGGCGCGGACGAGGTCTTCCCGGAACTGGCGGGGAACTCGCTGGTGACGGCGGAAAGCCCGCGCGGCCTGCTGACGATGATCCTCGGCGGCTCGCAATTGCCGTCGACGGCCTTGCGTCCCTACCGGCTGCAGATGCCGGGCTTCGGCCAAAGGCTCGATGACGAGGAAGTCGCGGCGCTGGCCAGCTTCCTGCGCAGTGGCTGGGGCAACAGCGCGGCGGCGGTCGATGCGGCCACCGTGGCGGACACCAGGGCGTCGCTGGAATAAGCCTGCGAAAAAAAAGCGGCGGACCGCCCGTTCCGGCGGTCCGCGGGCTTCGCCCAGACATTCCCGACAAAATTACTCTTGTAATCGGTCGTCCGGCATCTTTAGAAGGCGGCACCTTCGATGACTGCACGGGTGCCCCTATGTCAAAGACGTCTTTCGCCGCTCTCGCCGGTCTTGTGGCCGCCGGGCTCGCCACCAGCCTGCACGCCGAACCGACGGCCTATCCCCTCACGATCGAGAATTGCGGCGTCAGCATCACGTTCGATGCCGCGCCGCAAAATGCCGTGGCGCTGGGACAGAACAGCGCCGAGATCATGCTGATGCTGGGGCTCGAGGACCGGATGGGCGCCACCGCCTTCTGGCCGAACGCCGTGCTTCCGGAACTGGCCGAGGCCAATGCGCAGGTCGAAACGCTGACCGTCGAATTCCCGACGCTGGAATCGGTGCTGTCGGTCCAGCCCGACATGGTCGCCGCGATGCTGGTCACGCTGCTGGGCCCTGACAGCCGCGTCGCCAAGCGCGAGGATTTTCACGCGCTCGGCATCCCCACCTACCTGTCGCCCAGCGCCTGCAGCACGACCGAGAACCCGAACGACATCTACGGCAATCGCGCCGAGCTCTGGAACATGGAACTGGTCTACCAGGAAATCTCGGAACTGGCGCGGATCTTCGATGTCGCGGATCGCGGGAACGCGCTGATCGCGGATTTCCGCGAGCGCGAAGCCGCCCTGCGCGCGGAATTCGCGCCGCGCGACGATCTGACTTTCCTGTTCTGGTTTTCGAGCCCCTCGCCCTCTGACGATGCCTATCTGGCCGGTGGCAACGGGACCTCGGCCTTCATCGCCGACATTCTGGGCGGCACCAACGCGCTTCAGACCGAATCCGAATGGCCGACGCTGGGCTGGGAAGGCATCATGGCGTCGGATCCGACGGTGATCGTCGTCGCGCAGGTCGACCGCAACCGCTGGGAGCTGGATACCGCCGAGGCAAAGACCGAGTTCCTGACATCCGATCCGACCGTGTCGCAGATGCGGGCCGTGCAAGAGGGCCGGATCGCCGTGATGGCCGGCGCCGCGATGAATCCCAGCATCCGCACGATCTACGGGGCCGAGGAACTGGCCGAACAACTGCGCCGCTACGACCTGCCGTGAAACGCGCGGCGCGTCGTCACCGGGAGGGCGGCCTTGCCCTCGTGTATTTCGGGGCCTGTCTGGTGATCCTTGTCTTCGCGGTGGCGCTGGCGACCGCGATCGGGGATTACCACATTCCGCTGCGCACGGTCTTTCTGGCCGTGTGGAACGGGATCGGCCTCGGCACGGCCGAAATCTCGCGGATCGAGTTCAGCATCGTGTGGGATCTGCGGCTCAGCCGCGCGCTGGTCGCGGCGCTTGCCGGGGCCGGGCTGGCCTTGTGCGGCGCGATCCTGCAGGCGCTCTTGCGCAACCCGCTGGCCGAACCCTTCGTTCTGGGCGTGTCGGCCGGGGCCTCGACCGGGGCGGTGGCGGTGATCATTCTGGGCATCGGCGGCGGCGGGCTGTCGCTGTCGGTGGGCGCGTTCGGCGGGGCTTTCGCGGCTTTCGCGCTGGTCGCGCTTCTGTCGAACGGGGCCACCAGCGGCCCCAACCACACGATCCTTGCCGGTGTCGCCGCCGCGCAGCTCTTCAACGCGCTGACCTCGTACATCGTCACCACGTCCGGGAATGCCCAGCAGGCCCGCGACGTGATGTTCTGGCTTCTGGGCAGCTTCGGGGGCGTGCGCTGGCCGGATTTCTTCCTTCTTCTCGCGGTCACCGCTCTGGGCTTGGCGATCTGCCTGTGGATGGCGCGCTCGCTCGACGCCTTCACCTTCGGGGATGAGGATGCCGCCGCACTCGGCGTGCCGGTGGGTCGCATCCGGCTGATCCTGTTCGGCGTCACCGCGATGATCACCGCAGCCATCGTCAGCATGGTGGGCGCGATCGGTTTCGTCGGGCTGGTCGTGCCGCACGCCGCCCGCTACATCGTGGGCCCCCTCCACCTGAAACTCCTGCCCGCCTGCGCCATCACCGGCGCCATCTTCATGGTGCTGGCCGATATCGTCTCGCGCATTCTTGTGTCGCAACAGACGATCCCCATCGGCGTTGTCACCGCGCTGGTGGGGGTGCCTTTCTTCGCCGTCATCCTGTATCGCGCAAGGCCCCAGACATGAGCGTCGTCGCAACCGATCTCGAATGGGGCGTGCGCCGCCGGGTGGTCCTGTCGGGCGTTTCGCTGAGCGTCGCGCCGGGCGAAACGCTGGGTCTGATCGGGCCGAACGGATCGGGCAAATCCTCGCTCCTGCGGCTTCTGGCCGGGCTGAAGCGTCCGGCCTCGGGCCGGGTCCAGATCCACGGGCAGGACATTTCCCGCGTGCCGCGCCGGATGCTGGCGCGGCAGGTCGCCTTCGTCCAGCAGAGCGCCGCTACCGACACCAATGTCTCGGTGCGCGATGTCGTCCGGCTGGGCCGCACACCGCACCGCTCGGCGCTGGGTGGCTGGACCAATGCCGACGAAGACATCGTCGCCAGCGCGCTCGAACGGGTCAACATGACGGGCCACGCCAACCAGCCTTGGCAGACCCTTTCGGGCGGCGAGCGTCAGCGGGTGCATATCGCCCGCGCGCTGGCGCAGGCACCCCGCATCATGTTCCTGGACGAGCCGACCAACCATCTGGACATCCATCACCAGATCGAGATCCTGCGCATGGTGCGCGCGCTCGATCTGACCAGCATCATCGCGCTGCATGACATGAACCTTGCGACCATGTTCTGCGACCGGATCGCGGTGATGAAGGATGGCAGGCTGGTCATGCTCGGCACCCCGCGCGAGGTTGTCACCGCGCAACTTTTGCGCGATGTGTTCCGGGTCGAGGCCGAGGTCAGCGACGATCCCCGCCCGCATATCCGCTTCACCGGGGCGCCCGGCGCCTGAGTACACCGACATGACCACCCCCGCCGCGATCCCGGTTCCGCCTGCTCCGTTCATCCCGCGCGAACCCGTCGGCATCCTGTTGCGCATCGGCTCGACGCTGGCCTTCGCGGCGATGGTGGTCTGCGTCAAGGCGCTGGGATCCGAGGTCGCGCTGGGACAGGTCGTGTTCTTCCGCTCGGCGCTGGCGCTGATCCCGCTGATCTGCTTTCTTTGGTGGAGCGGGGATTTGTGGCGCGGCCTGTCGACGACCCGCCCGCTGGGCCATATCGTCCGCTGCCTCGCCGGCGCCACGGCAATGTTCACCTCGTTCGCGACGCTGCGTCTGCTGCCGCTGGCCGAGGCGAACATGCTGTCCTACCTCTCGCCGGTGATCCTGGCGCTGATGGGCTGGGCCTTCCTGCACGAAGGCCTGGGTCCGCGCCGGATCGCCGCGGTTCTTCTGGGTCTGGCGGGCGGCGCCGCGCTGGTCGTGCCCGCCTTTTCGGGCACCCTGCCCGAGGGCGCCGGGCTGGGGCTGGTCACGGGCCTGACGACCGCGCTGCTCACCGCGATTGCGCTGTTGCAGGTCCGCAGGCTGACGCAGGCGGGCGAAAAAGCGGGCGCCATCGCGTTCTGGTTCGCCGTCGTCTCGGCGCTGTGCGGGCTGGCGACGGCATTCTTCGGCTGGGTCTGGCCCACGCCCGGCCAATGGGCGCTGCTGATCGGCGCGGGACTGGCGGGCGGCGTGGCGCATATCCTGATGACGCTGTCCTTCCGCCATGCCGAGGCCGCCGCCCTTGCCCCGTTCGAATATCTCTCGGTGCTGTGGTCGGTGCTGCTGGGTCTTGCGCTTTTCGCCGAGGTCCCGGGCTGGAACTTCGTCATCGCCTGCCCGTTGATCATCGCCAGCGCCGTGGTCGCCAGCGCGGCGATCCGGCGCTGGCCGCGCCGACGCCCGGCACCGTCCCGACCGGGCGCGTAGGGTCGTCAGGACCGCGTGAAATCCGGGCGCCGCTTCTCGCGGAAGGCACGCAACCCTTCTTGCGCATCGGGACCGAGCATCATCGCCTCTTCGCGCCGCCTCACGGCATAATGCGCCTGCACGGGTGACTCGCCCAGCACGTCCAGCGTCAGCCGCTTCAGGGCGCCGACCACATCGGGTGAATTGGCGGCAAGCGCGCGCGCCATGTCGATCCCGGCGGCGCGCTGCGTCCCCGGCGGCACGATGTCGTTGACGAAGCCAACATCAAAGGCCCGCCGCGCCGTGACCGGACGACCCAGCAGCAGTAGCTCCATCGCCATGCGCAGCGGCAGCCGGGTGGCCGCGGCGCTGACCGCCGCCATCGAGAAGCCCAGCTTCGCCTCGGGGAAGTGGAACTCGGTATCCTCGGACGCGACGCACAGGTCACACATCGCCGTCAGCATGAAGCCAAGCCCGATCACCTTGCCGCCCAGCGCCGCGACAATCGGCTTGTCCGTGTGAAAGCCGATCTCGGGCAGGGCGCGCCATGCCTCGGATGGCGGGTCGTAAAGATCCGCCCCCGCGCAGAAGAGGTCCGGCGCGGTCGAGGTCAGCACCGCCACGCGGGCCGGCCCGGTGGCAAAGCGCTGAAAGGCCGCGTCCAGCTCGGCAGCCATCGCCTTGTTTATCGCGTTGCGCTTCTCCGGGCGGTCCAGCGCGATGACGGCCACGCCGTCCTCGTCGTCGTAGCGGATCAGGGGGGCGGTCATGAACTCTCCGTCAGGGCCCGTGTCAAGCGGGCGCAGAGGTCGTCGAACAGGGCGGGGGTCGTGGCAAAGTTGAACCGCACGAAGCCGTCCCAGCCCGGCCCGAAGGCCGCGCCGTCATTGACCCCCAGCTTCGCGCGCTCAAGCAGGAACCGCGCCGGACCGCCGGGCAGACCGGCATCCCGCGCATCGAGCCACAGGAAATACGTCGACTCGGGCAGGTGGCAACGCAGCCGCGGATCGGCGGCGCGCAACGTGTCGGTCAGCCGGTGGCGCTGCGTATCGAGCCGGTGCATGAGCGCGGCCAGCCAGTCGTCGCATTCCTCCCAGGCGGCGAGCGTGGCCTCCATCGCGCCGGTGCTGGGCAGACCCAGCAGGCATTCGGGCACGCGTGCGCGAAACCGCTCCAGCAGCGCGGGCGCGCCGAAATGAATCATGCCGCAGCGCAGGCCGGGCGTGTTGAAGCTCTTGGTCGCGGAATAGAGCGTGACGATCCGCTCTGCCGCTTCGGGGAACATCTGCGCAAGCGGCTGATGGCGGGCCGGGGCGAAGACCAGATCGGCGTGGATCTCGTCCGAGACGATGACCATGTCCCGGGCCTCGGCCAGCCGCATATAGGGGGCCAGTTCGTCGCGGGAGAAAACGCGGCCCGTGGGGTTATGGGGCTGGCACAGCAGCAGGATCCGCGGGCTGAGGCCGCGCCGCGCGAGGCTGGCCCCGGGGTCAGGATCGGCACGAAAGCCGGTCGGGGTGTCCAGAAGCGGCACATCATGCAGCACCCGGCGCCCCTGATCGAGCGCGATCAGAAAGGCGGGGTAGCAGGGCGTCTGGATCAGCACGCCGTCGCCGGGATCGCTGAACGCGGCAAGACAGGCCGAGATCGCCTGCAGCAGATCGACGCACAGCACGTTGCCCGCCGGATCCGCCCGCCAGCCGAAGACACGCGCCATCCGGCGGGTGAAGCTGTCCGAGACATCGGCCATCAGGCCCACCGGGCCGCGCATCGGGTAGCCCGTGCGCTCGTCCGCCAGCAGCGAGGCAAGGCGCGCGCGGATCGGGGGCGCGAGGTGATAATCCATCTCGGCGATGCCCATGCCCAGAACGTCGGGGGCGAAGGTGCTCCATTTCGCGTTGCGCTTGCGGTGCAGCGCGTCGAGCGCCATGGGTTCGAGGCTCATACGCGGCCGCCCCGGTCGAGCCAGCGCGCATCGTGGCGTCCCGGCGGACAGGGCGGCAGCGCCCAGTCGCCCGGCGTGGCCGAGAATTGCGCGAAGGGCGCGAGGTGACGCAACAGGCCGAAGGGGCTGTCGCGCTCGACCGACGGCGGCAGGCCCTGTTCGGTGGGAAAGGGTGCGCCGGGCTGACGGCCGGGGCCATCAAGGGTTTGCGACCACATGGTCACGCGTGCAAGCGAGACGTGGACGCGGTAGCTGCCGCCTTCGCGGGCACGGCGGATCAGCGCGGCGATGGTGCCGGCAGCCCCCAGATAGGCGGCGAGGTAATCGGCCAGAAGCCCGGTCGGCACATAGCGCGGCTTGCCGCCCTGCCCTTCGTCCAGCGCCACGCCTGTGACCGATTGCGCAAGCTGCTCGAACCCCTTGCGCCCGGCCCAGGGGCCGGTGCGGCCCCAGCTGTCAACGCTGACATGGATCAGCCCGGGATGCCCTTCGGGCAGCGCGGCGGCGAGATCTTCGGCGCCAAGACCGAATTCCGCCATCGCGCCGGGGCGCCACGATTGCACGAAGACATCGCCCTTGAGCGCCAGATCGCGCATCCGTTGCAGATCGCCTTTGCGATGGAAATCCAGATAGGCCGCCCGCTTTCCCCAGCCGGTTTCCAAGAGGAAAGCCTGCGGATCGGCATGGGCGGGCGCGCTGATGCGCAGGCAATCGACGCCCTGTTCGGCCAGCGTGCGGGTCAGGATGGGGCCCGCGATCACATGGGTGAAATCGAGCACCCGCAGGTCCGAAAGCGGGCGCGCGCCCTTGCTCAGCGGCTGCGGCGTTCCCTCGGCGATCTTCTCGACGGTGACCAGCGGGGCGGCGGCCAGCGCCTTGCCCTGCGGATGCGCCTCCCATTCGGCGCGGCTGCGCACCATGGCCCCGGCCAGATTGGCCGCGGCAAAGGCCTCTTCCCAGTCAAGCGCGTCGCGGGTGCCCACGGCGCGGGCGATGGCCTCCGGGTTGTTGGCGCAATCCAGCAGCGCCAGCGCGCCGTCGCGCAGGCCGGGATAGGTGCCCATCGGGTGGAACCAGCGCCCGTCCTTCGCCTGATAGAAATCGCTAAGCGGCGCGGCGGCGCCCGAGGCCATGGTCATGTCCTGCCCGTAGCACGACTGGAACAGCCCGCAGCACAGCGCGTAGATCGCGACGTTGCGGTCAAGGCTGACGGATTGCACGGGTCCGCCCCGAAGCGCCCCCAGTTCCGCCGCCGCGACCGCCTGCGCCAGAACCGCCGTCCGCGCGGCAAGGCCCAGCGCCAGATCGGTGTCCAGCGGCGGCTCGTCGCCGTGATGGGCGGCGCGGGTGCGCAGATCGGCCAGCGGCAGGCCAAGCGGGTCCAGCACGTCCGCAAGCGCGGCGCGTTCGGGGGGACTCAGGGTCATGTCGGGGCCTTTCAGTGTCCGAGGATGTCTTGCAGAAAGGCGCGTGCCCGCGCGCTTTCGGGGGCTGAAAAGAACTGGCCGGGGCTGGTATCTTCGACGATGCGGCCATCGGCCATGAAAATGATGCGGCTGGCCACGTCGCGGGCAAAGCCCATCTCGTGGGTGACGCACAGCATGGTCATGCCGTCCTGCGCCAGTTCGCGGATGACTGACAGGACCTCGCCCACCATTTCCGGATCCAGCGCCGAGGTCGGCTCGTCGAACAGCAAGACCGGCGGCTCCATCGCCAGCGCGCGGGCGATGGCGATGCGCTGCTGCTGACCGCCCGACAACGTGTCGGTATGCACGTCGCGCTTGTCGCGCAGGCCGACGCGGTCCAGAAGCTGCATCGCCCTCGCCTCGGCCTCGTCCCGGGTCAGGCCCTTCAGCTTGCGCGGGGCCAGCGTGATGTTGTCGATCACCGACAGATGCGGGAACAGGTTGAACTGCTGGAACACGAAGCCGATCCCCTGCCGCTGCCTGCGGATCTCGCGGGACTTGGGATCGACGGTCTCGCCATCCACGGTGATCGTGCCGCTGTCGATGGTTTCCAGCCCGTTGATCGTGCGGAGCAGAGTGGTCTTGCCCGACCCGGACGGCCCGCACAGCACCAGAACCTCGCCGGGCTTCACGTTCAGCGAGATGTCTTTCAGGACATGCAGCCGGTCGAAATGCTTGTCGAGATGGGTGATCGTGATCATGAGGCGGGTTCCGTCGCGATTTTCTGGGCCTTGCCGACGCACCGTTCCAGTCGGCGGCCGATCAGCAACAGCGGGTAGCACAGGGCGAAATAGGCGAGCGCCAGCAGCGCGTAGACCTGGATCGCCTGCCCCGGCAGGTTGTCGGCCAGATCCAGAAAGGTCTGCGTGGCCTCGGTCGCCCCGATGGCGGCACCCAGCGCGGTTTCCTTGATCAGCAGCGAAAGCTGGCTGACAAGGCTGGGCAGCATGTTGCGCAAGGCCTGCGGCAGGATGATGTGGCGCATGGTCTGCACCCGGCCGAAACCCAGCGACAAGGCCGCCTCGGTCTGGCCGCGCGGCAGGGCGTCGATCCCGGCGACGACGATCTTCGAGATATAGGCGCCGTTGAACAGCACCAGCGTGATCAGCATGGTGATCGCCGGCGGAAAGGATACGCCGATGATCGCGGGCATCAGGAAATAGACCCACAGCACATGCAAAAGCAGCGGCACCGAGCGGATATAGAACACGATCAGCTCGGCCAGCGCCTTGACCGGGCGGAAGCGGCTGCGCAGCGGCACCGCCATCAGCAAGCCCACCGGCATGGCCAGAACCAGCCCGCTCACCGCCAGGATCACGGTCAGCGCCAGCCCGCCCAGCGGCGTGTGGGGGAAACCGCCGATCAGCAGCTGCATCCCGTAAGTCTGCAGGATCTCGATCATGCGCTCTGCTCCCGCGTGGCGGGTGTGCGCTCGGGCTCGGTCCGATGCGACAGCGCGGTGCGGCTATAGGCGCGGCTGGCCAGCGTCAGAAGCGCGCAGATCACCACATAGACCAGCGTGGCCGAGGCATAGGGCATCAGCGGCTCGTAGGTGATGTCCTGAATGCGGCGGGCCTGATAGACCAGTTCGGGCACGCCGATCATCAGCGCGATCGAGGTATTCTTGGTCAGCGTCATCGCCTGCCCCAGAAGCGGCGGCACGGTGATGCGGAAGGCTTGCGGCAGGATGATGTAGCGGAAGGTTTCGAAGCCCGAGAACCCCAACGACAGCGACGCCTCGCTTTGCCCGCGCGGGATCGACCGCAGCCCCGAACGCAGGTCTTCGGAAATGAAGGCACCCGCATAGATGGAAATCGCCACCGCGGCGCAGATGAAATTCACATCGCGCGCATACAGCCACATCCGCAGCCCGTCGGGCAGAAGCTCGGGCGCGCCGAAATACCAGAAGATCACATGCACCAGCAGCGGCACGGAGCGGATGGCATCGACCAGCAGACCCACGGCCTGCTGGACGATCCAGAGCGGCGAGAGGCGGATCAGCGTCAGCACGACGCCGATCACGAAGCTCGCGGCCAGGGTGACCCCGCTCAGTTGCAGGGTGACGATCAATCCCTTGAGCAACAGCTCGCCGTATCGACCGCTCAGAAACTCGATCAGGGTCACGCTTCCGGTCCTTATTCGGCCGGCAGGTTGTCGGTGTTGATGGTGAAGTTGCGCTCCATCCCCATCGGCGTCTCGGCGCCGAAATAGCGGTTGAAGCTGGCCAGGGCCGAGCCGTCGGCCTCCATGCCCAGAAGCGCCTCGTTCACCGCCTCGAGCAGCGCGGTCTCACCCTTGCGCACGCCGACGCCCAGCCAGTCATCGGTCAGGAAACCGTCGAGCAGGTGATATTCGCCCGGCGCACCGCTCATCTGGCCCAGAAGCGTGGTCTCGTCGCCCGCCATCGCCTGCACCATGCCGCGCTGCAACGCCAGGAAGGTGTTGGCCGGGGTCGGGAAGCCGACGGCGGCCGAGTCGGGGAAGCGCTCTTCGACGATCATCGAGGCCATGCCGCTTTCCGGCACGGCGATGCGGTGGCCGTTGAGCTGGTCCATTTCGGTGATGTCGCTGTCATTGGGGACGGACACGCGCACGCCGGTGCGGAAATAGGGGATCGAGAAATCGACCTGCTGCGCCCGTTCGGGCGTGATGGTCAGCGCCGCGGTGGCGATGTCGATCCGGCCCGCCGTCAGGTCGGGGATCCGCGACGCGCCGGTGACATAGCGCAGTTCGGGCGTGACGCCCAGATGGTCGGCGATGGCGTTGCAGACCTCGACGTCGAAGCCGACCGGCGTGCGGTCATTGTCGCTTTCAAGATACGAGAACGGCACATAGTTCGAGGGCACGCCGCAGACCAGAACCCCGGCGTCGCGGATCTCGGCAAGCTGGTCGGCCTGGGCCGCCCCCGCCATCAGCGCAAGCCCCGTTCCGGCCAGAAGAATGGACAGTCTTTTCATGATCTCTCTCCCTGATCGCGGCGGCTATTGGAAAGGATTTCCTCATGTCTTCCGGCCCGCAGCCACCGCCGAAAACTGGGCAGAGCATTGAAATTATTCTCGACAACCACAAGAAAATTCTGATTGATAACTATCAAGATAACCCTTTATAATAACGGGCCTGTGCGGCAATGCTGAACCTCACCATCCGCCAGATGCGGGCGATCCAGACCATCAGCGATTGCGGCAGTTTCGCCGCTGCCGCGCGGCAGCTCAACGTCTCGGCCGCCGCGCTCAGCGCGATGATCCGCGAGACCGAGGCCTCAATCGGGTTCCGCGTGTTCGAGCGCACGACGCGCTCGCTTGGCCTGACCGATACCGGGGCCGAGTTCCTGCCGCATGTGCAGCGTATCCTGCTGGAGATGGAGCGCGCCGAGACCTTCGTGCGACGCCGCCGCGAGGCCGAGAACGCAACGTTGCGCATCGCGGCCACGCAATTCCTGTCCTGCACCACCCTGCCACCCCTGCTTCAGGCCTTTCGCACCGCCGAGCCCGAGGCGCGGCTGCAGCTGATCGACAGCGCCATCGACGACGTGATCGAGACAGTCCGCTCGGGCGAGGCGGATCTGGGCGTCTATCTGGACGTGGAAAGCGACGAGACGCTGGAAGCGGTGCCGCTGTTCCGCTCGGCGCTGTGCGTGGTGATGGCGCCCGCGCATCCGCTGGCCGGCTTGCCGCAGATCGCGTGGTCGCAGCTTGCCGGTCACAACATCATCTATCTGGGGCGCGAAGAGAAACTGCGCCACAATCTGGCCGAGGCCGGCATTGCCCTGACCCTGCCGCATCAGCGCGTCGCACATGGGACCAGCGCGCTGGCGCTGATCGCGGCGGGCGAAGGGATCGCGGTGATGACGCGCTATGTGCAGCCGATGCTGCCGATCTACGGGCTGCGCATGGTGTCCCTGGTCGATCCGCCGCTCGACCGGCAGGTCGTCGTGGTGCACCGTCGCCGGGCGCCCTTGTCACGCATGGCGAAGAAGTTCGTGGCCTTCGCGCGCGAGGCGAAAATGGGCGACTAGCCGCGCGCTATCGCGGCTGGGCTGGGTGGCGCGGCGACCATCCGGGCCAGCGGAGGCAGGAGGCTCATCGAGGTTCCTCCATCGGCAGGAAGCGGAACAGCGTGGAGCCGTCCTCGGGATCGGTCATCGGCATGGCGCGGACGCGAAAGATCCGGCCCAGCGTATCGGGCGTCAGCACGTCGGACGGGGCGCCACAGGCGACCATCCGGCCTTCGGACATCACGCCCAGCCGGTCGCACATCATCGCCTGATTGAGGTCATGCAGCGCCATCACCACCGTGACCGGCAGCGCCGCCACCAGTCCCAGAAGCGCCAGCTGGTGATGGATGTCGAGATGGTTGGTCGGCTCGTCCAGAATCAGCGCCCGGGGCTGTTGCGCCAGCGCCCGGGCGATATGGATCCGCTGCCTCTCGCCGCCCGACAGGGTCGACCATGGCCGTTTTGTCATGCCGGTCATGTCGACGGCCGCGAGCGCCTCGTCGACGATCCGCGTGTCCTCGGGGCCAAAGGGGGACAGCGGGGACAGCCACGGCGTGCGGCCCAGTTCGACCGCGTCACGGACGCTCAGCGCTTCGCCGGTATCGGCGAACTGCTCGACCATGGCGATGCGCTGCGCGACCTGGCGGCGGGTGAGCTGCCCCAGCGGCACGTCATCGAGCCGCACCTCGCCCGCCGCGCGGGGCATCAGGCCCGCCAGCAGTTTCAGCAGCGTCGACTTGCCGGATCCGTTCGGTCCGATCAGGCCAAAGGTCTCGCCCGGGCGGATCTCGCAGGAAACGCCGCGCACGATGTTGCGCCAGCCCAGATCGCGGGCCTCGATCTTCATGCGCGCCTCCGGTTGCGGATGAGGATCAGCGCGAAACCCGGCGCGCCGACCAGCGCGGTGACCACCCCGATGGGCACGACCTGCCCGGGGATCAGCACGCGCGACGCGATGTCGGCGGCGATCAGGAAAATCGCCCCGGCCAGCGCCGAGGCGGGGACCAGCCGGGCATGGCGGGGACCGACCAGCAGGCGCACGGCATGGGGGATCACCAGACCGACGAAACCGATCGACCCGACAAGGCTGACCAGCGTGGCGGTCATCAGCGTGACAGCCGCGATCAGCACAAGCTGAACGCGCCGCACCGCAATGCCCAGCGCCGCCGCCGCGCCCGAGCCGAACGAGAACGCATCCAGCGGCCGGACATGGGCCAGACAGACCAGAAAGCCCGCCCCGACGACCGGCAGCGCCATCGTCACATCCGGCCAGCGTACCCCCGACAGGTTGCCCAGCAACCAGAACATCAGCCCCCGCGCCTGTTCGGCATTGGCGGATTTGGCGATCAGGAAGGATGTCAGCGCGTTGAACAGCTGCGATCCGGCGATCCCGGCCAGAACCAGCTGCGCGGGACCGCCCCCCGCCGCGCGGGCCAGCAGCGCCACCAGCACGAAGGCCGCCGTGGCGCCGCCGAACGCACCGGCGGACAGGCCGATGGCCCCGCCGCCGATCCCCAAGAGCGCCACGGACACGGCACCGGCACCGGCGCCGGCGGACACGCCCAGCAGATACGGATCGGCGAGCGCGTTGCGCACCAGCGCCTGCAACACCACCCCCGACAGCGCCAGCCCCGCGCCACAGGCGGCGGCGACCAGCGTGCGCGGCAGGCGATAGCTCCACAGGATCCCGGCGTCGATCGGGTCCAGCGCGCGCTCGGCGCCCCAGAGCTTCACCGCCAGCACGTCACCCACAAGCCGAAGGGGCAGCGCCGTCTCGCCGACAATGACGCCGGCAAGAACCGCCAGCGCCAGAAGCACCGCCCCCAGCCCCACGCGCGGCAGCACCGGCAGCGTCAGCGCCACAAGCGCCGCCCGGCGCGTCATTGCAGGTCAAGCCCGGCCAAGGCGGCGGACAGGGTTTCCAGAGCGTCGATATTGCGGATCGACGGGTCCATGCCATGCGCGTCCAGAACGACGATGCGGTTGTGGCGCACCGCGTCCATCTGGCTTGCCACCGGATCGGTGCGCAGAAAGTCCAGCTTGCGCTCGACATCGTCCGCCTCGAAGCGGCGGCGATCCATGCGGGCCAGCACGATCACCGTGGGATTGGCGCGCGCGATGGTTTCCCAGCCGACGACGGGCCATTCCTCGTTGCTGTCGATGATGTTGCGCAGGCCCAGCGCCTCCATCATGTAGGCCGGAGCGCCCCCCTGCCCGGCGACATAGGGGTCGATATCCATCTCGGCAGACGAGAACCAGAACACCGCCGACGCATCGCCCAGGTCGAGCGCCCGCGCGGCGTCGATCGCCGCCTCTTCGCGCGCGCGCAGGTCATCGAGCAGCGCGGCACCGCGCTCGGGCACATCGAAGATCCGCGCCAGTTCGTCGATGCCCTGATACAGGCTCTCGATCGAATAGGGCGCAAGCCGGGTGCCGTCCGAGCCGACGGAATTGTCCTTGCCTTCGCAATCCGAGGGCAGCGTGTAGGTCGGGATGCCAAGGTCGGCGAACTGGTCGCGGGTGCCGACGCTGCCTTGCGGCCCGATATGCCATTCGTACTGCACGGCGACCAGATCGGGGCGCAGGGCGACGACGCTTTCGAAGCTGGGATCGTTGTCGGCCAGACGCGGAACACCGGCATTCACCGTCTCGAATTGCGGCAGGACGGCCGAGAACCAGACCGACGTGCCAAGCACCCGGTCGCCCAGATCCAGCGCGTAAAGGATCTCGGTCGCGGCCTGACCGACCGTCACCGTGCGAACGGGCGCGGCGTCGAAGGTCAGATCGACCCCGCAATTGGACAGGTGCAGCGGGTATTCGGTCTGCGCCAGCGCCGGAAACGCGCAGAACAGGGGGGCCGCCAGAAGCACGGCGCCGCGCAGGGCGGAGGAGAGGGGGAACGGCATGGGAAAGCTCCGGTTGAAAGGGCGACCGGAGACAGGAAGGAGAGGGCAAAGAACCGGGTCTGCCCGATAGCTGTCCCCGGCCTTTGCCCGCGGGGCAAAGGATCGGAAGCTGGCGATGGCGCGCAGGGCTGCGCGCGCGGGGAAAAACACCATGAGACACCTCCCCGGACACCCCGCCCGGGCCGCGTTGCTGACGATGTCGGCAGGTCTCCTGACTGGCGGATCGTGGCTTGCAGCGCCTTCCCATGAACCGGCGGACCGGATCACAGTGGCTCATCGCTGCGCGCTCACCGCCTACAGTTGCGGGGGCAGTTTCGGTTCGCCGGCGGACCGGCGGCGAATTCCCTTTTGATCCCTTGCGGGAACCGACGCCTCCTGCCTATCGGGCAGGACCCGTTTTGGCAAGTCCCGCGGGCAGGCCGGGGGCGGCCGGGGGACAGGCCCCGCCGCGACGCCCCCCCGCGCGGCAACCGGGGGGTCAGGCCTGCAGCCGGGTGACGAAATCCCCGCGCAGGGCGACTTCCAGAAGCTCCAGATCGTCGGACGCGGCCTCGTATCGCACCGTCAGGCCCGGGGGGATGACGAAGGCGTCGCCCGGTTCCAGATCGCGCGGCTCCTGCCCGTCGGCGCTGAGCCGCATGGTGCCGTCCATCACGAAGGTGAAATGGATGTCGGCGTCATGGCTGTAGGGCCGGGGCTGTCCCTCGCCCCTGCGGATGACCTGAATACCGGCGACCCCTTTGGTCCCGGCGCTCATGCCCGTGTCGCGCGCGGTGAAGCCCGGCACGCGAAACGGGGCCCAGACGGCCTCGTCCTTCCGGTGATGAACAAATCTCTGCCCGTCCCATTCGCGCGCCGGATCGCCCTTGCCGTTGGGAAGGGTCATCTCGTGGTCGATGGTCGTCACATGCTCGGCCGGGACACCGATCTCGATCACCTCGATATTGGGCGAGGCATGGACGACCCGGTGACGGATGCCCGGCGGCTGGTTGACGCAATCGCCGGCATGCAGGCGGATCATCTCGCCCTGATCCTCGTAAAGCACATCGACCCAGCCGCGATAGCAGAAGATCAGCTGAAAACCGACGGTGTGGTAATGCACCATGTCCGGCACCGGGCCACCATCGGGAATGCGGATATGGCTGGCGATGACCGAACCGCCCAGGCGCGTCGGGATCAGGTCGCGATAATGCATGCCCGCGCGACCGATGACCCAGGGCGCATTGTCGCGCAGGCGCTGCACGGCAAAGGCGTGCTCGGTGGTGATGGGCTCGACCGCGGGCGTCAGCGGCACGATCTGAACCTCGGTGCCGTTCGGGGCGGTCAGCCGGCGCTGCCCCTGCGCGAAGCTGTCGGGGTCGTCGGTAAGAATGCGGATCAGGCCGGGCGCGACCGGAGCCCCCTTTTCCACGCGCACCCGCAGCCCGTGGCCCGAGAAACTGGCGACCGCCGGGCTGTCAGCCGGATAGATGTTCTCAAGCCGCATGCCCAGGGTTCGGGTAAAGAAGGGAATGTCGTCGCGCAGCTCCTGCGTCGGGACGACGATTTCGGCAAGGATCTTCTGGTCGGTCATGGGTTCTCTCTGGCATCGGACGGGGCAGCGTTCAGGATCTTAGCGCGGCTGCGGGGTCTGTCTCACTGAGGGCTGCCCTACAAGGGCCAGCGCCCGGATCGGCGAGCCGGTTCCGCCTTCGATCTTCAAGGGCGCTGCCATCAGGATCGCGCCCTTGGGAGGAAGCTGGTCGAGATTGCACAGGCTGGCAAGCCCGAAGCAATTGTCCCGGTGCAGGAAGTTATGCGCGGGAAAGGGCGGGCTGAAACTGGCGGCCATCCCCGCATCGGTGCCGACGCATTGCGTGCCCCAGCCGACGATGCCCTTCGACAGCAGGTAATTCATGCAATCGGCCGACGGGCCGGGCGTATGGGCGCCCCCGTGGTCCGGATCGGGGTCCATGTTGAGAAACAGGTCGGCGTCCTGCATCCGCTTGTCCCAGTCGGTGCGCATGACGACCCATTCACCGGGTCCGATCTCGCCGTGGCTGGCCTCCCATTCCTTGACCCGCTGCGCGGTCAGCAGGAAATCGGGATCGGCGGCGGCCTCGGCGGTACAGTCGATCACGTTCACGGGCGCCATCAGCCGCTGCACATCCAGCGTGTCGGTGGCGCCGTCGGGAAGGTCCTTGCCGCTCAGCCAGTGATGCGGCGCGTCGAAATGGGTGCCGGAATGCTCGCCCAGCTCCATCCAGTTCCACGCCCAGTACGGGCCGTTCTTGTCGTATGCGCTGATCTTGTGGATCTTAACCCCGGGCGTGTTGCGCGCGAAATCCTCGGGCAGGCGCAGCAACGGGGTATCCGGACCCAGCGGCGCCGTGCAATCGACAATGCGGATGGCTCCGCTCAGCAGCGCCTGTCCGAGGCCGCGCAGATCGTCCATCGCGATATCCGCCGTCATGTCGTCCCGTGCCAGAGTGATGCCCTGCCCGGCAAAACGGGACTGACGGCGATCCATCGTGCGCCCGGTGATGTCGAACACCGTTTCGATGGCGCTTTCTTCGGTGACGATCCCGGGCGAAAGCCGCAGGATCGAATCGCGGCAATCGACCGAGTAACCCTCGACCCCCAGCGCGCCGACCACCGCCGCCGCCTCGGCCCCGGAGGGCATCTGCAGCATGACCGCCCCGCCCCGGCGCCCGGCCTCGCGCGGGGACAAGAGAGGCAAGCCCAGCGCGTCGGCCTGATCGATGATATGCTCGACCATCGCGCGATTGCGGGCGGCAATGGCGGTCTGGTCCTGCGCGGTGAACCAGCGAAGGGCGGGCAGCGACGCGATCGCCGCGACCGATCCCGGCGTTCCGCTGTCGAAACGCCGCATGTCCGGAGCGTACTGAAACCTGTCGAGATCCCACGAGAAGGGGTTGTTCTGGCTGAACCAGCCGCGCGCTTCGGGCTGCAGGTCGTCCAGCAGCCCCTTGTCGGCATAGAGGATCCCGGCCCCGGGTGTTCCGCAAAGCCATTTCAGGCTGGTCGAGATGACGAAATCCACGCGCGGCGCGCTGACATCAAAGGGCAAGAGCCCCGCCGCCTGGGTGATGTCCGCCACCATCAGGCTCCCCATGGCCCGCCCATGCGCGACAAGAGCGGGATAATCCATGCGCGCCGAGGCCGTCGACGTCACCCAGGTCAGCAGCGACAGCGCGACATCGCGGTCCCATTGCGCGATGAAATCTTCCGTCTCGGCCCAGAACTTGCCGTCCGAGCGCGGCACCGTCACCAGCGTGAAGCCGATTTTCTCGGCCAGACCGGTCAGCAGGAAATGCAGGGATGGAAAGCAATCGGCGCCGACCAGTACTTTCCTGCCCTTGAGCAGACCTTCGGGCAGGGCGCGCATCAGCTTGTGCATCCCTTCGGTCACGTTGTCGACATGCGTGACCGAGCCCCTGGGCGCGCCGATCAGAGACCCCCAGGCATCCAGATACTCCTGCCGCTTCCGCATCACATACCCCCATTGCCGGTCTTCAGGTTCGGCCCAGATCGCGGCAAATTCGGCCATCGCCCGCGCGAGGTCTTCCTCCTTGCCGGGATACATCCCGATCGAATGATATAGGAAGTAGCCGGCGGCCTTGGTATTGCGGGTCATGCCCTGTCCTTTTGTCACGGTGCCCGCTTCGGGCCGTCGTCTCGCAGCCGACCGGAAGTTCCCGTGCCGTGGCGGTTGCGACTTATGCTCGCGAAACTACGAAACAGTATTCTTTTGTCAACGCGAATCGGGGTGAATCTTTGGATCCATGGCACATAATCGTTGATTAATCTGCGATAAATGCCTGGTTGTGCATGGGACTTGCGAATAATAGTATACGATTTAACCGCCGCCCTGAGACAGGAAAGCCCCGGAATGTCCCGAACCAGTCACCGTCAGCGCATCCACGATACCATTCGGTCCCGCATTCTCAGGGCCGAGATCGGCCCCGAAGACCGCCTGGTCGATACCGTCATCGCCACAGAGATGGGCGTCTCGCGAATGCCCGTGCGCGAAGCGCTCATGCAACTGGTCAGCGAAGGGTATCTCGAAGGCACCTCGCGCGGATTTTCTCTGCCGAGCCTCTCGCACGAGCGGGTGCTCGACATCTATCTCCTGCGCCGTCTGCTCGAGCCGCACGCCGCCGCCTGCGCCGCCCAGTCGCGCAGCGAAGAGGCGCTGGCGAAGATGAAAGAGGCGGTCGCGGCCTCGGCCGCGACGCTGGAAACGGGCGAGTTCGAGCCGTTCCTGCGCGCCTCGGAACTCTATCGCAACACGTGGCTGGCCGAAGTGCCGAACCCCGAGTTGCGCGCGGCGATCCACCGGCTGTCGGGGCAGGTGCAGACCGTGCGCCTGCTCACCATGCGCGACCCCGATGCGCATCGCGCCGTCATCGCGGGACAAAAGGCGCTTCTGGACGCCATCATCCGCAAGGACGCGCTGGAAGCCGCGAACTGCACCCTGCGCTATGTCTTTGCGGGCGAAGCCAGCTACCGGGCGCAGAATATCGACAACAAGAGCCACGATCAGGGGTGACCCGCCTGGCCAAGATCCCAGAAGATCCCGGCCATCAGCGCCAGCCCCTCGCGCACGATGGAAAGCGGCAGGTGCTCGTCCGCGCCGTGCTGGCGGCAACCGGGATAGGAATGCGGCACCCAGATGGTCGGCAGGCCCAGCGTATCGGTAAACAGCGCATTGGGCAGTGAGCCGCCGAGATTGGGCAGGATCACCGGCGCCCGCCCCGCGGTCTGCTCCATCGACGCCGCGATGAAGCGCACCCAGGGCCCGTCCAGGTCCGAACGGCTGGCCGGGAAGCCAGGCGTATCGTCCATCACCACGCGCACCCGGCCATGGCCGGCGGCATCCAGCGCCTCTTGAATCGCAGGCTTCACGCGGGACTGGTCAACGCCGACCGGATGGCGCAGCTGCAATCGCGCGCGGGCCGTCGGAGGGATCGCGTAGAGCGGGTTGGCGATGTTGCCGACCTCGATCTCCATCACTTCCAGCGTCGACCACGCATAGACCCGCTCGGGCTGCGACAGGCCCGGCGCCCCCCACCACGGGTCCAGATCCGGGTCGCCCGGCGCGGTCTGGATGACGAAATCCTTCAGCGCGGCGCGGACATTGGCGGGAATCGTTCCGGGGGTCAGCTCGGGCACAAGGCATTCGCCCTTGGGCCCGATCAGCGCGGTGATGGCATGGGCCAGCTCGACGCCCGGATTGGCCAGAAGCCCGCCCCAATTGCCCGAATGGTGATAGCCCTCACGCGCGATCAGCTCCAGATGGATGTCGATCCCCCCGCGCGAGCCCAGAAAGATCGTCGGATCCTTCAGTGTCATGCGCGGTCCGTCCGAGGCGATCAGCAGATCGGCGGCCAGATCGGCGCGATAGGTGTCGCAGATCGCATCCAGCCCGGGCGAGCCCGATTCCTCGCCCATCTCGACAAGGTATTTCAGGTTGAAGCCCAGCGCGCCACGGGTTTCCAGCACCGCCTCCAGCGCGGCAAGATTGACCGAATGCTGCCCCTTGTTGTCCGCCGTGCCGCGCCCGTACCAGCGGCCGTCGCGCTCGGTCATGTCGAAGGGCGACAGGCCGGGCGACCATTGTTCGGGAATGCCGGTCACGACGTCGCCATGCGCATACATCAACACCGTGGGACGCGCCGGGTCCTCGATCCGCTCGGCCAGCAGGAAAGGACCGGGCGCCGCGTCATGCGGCAACAGGCGGCAGGTGAAGCCTAGCCTTTCGTAAAGCGGGATCATCTCGGCCGTCTGATAGGCCTCGATTTCCGCTTTCCGGTCGGGATTGCGCGATTCCGTGGGCATCGCCACCCGGCGGCGCAGGTCGGCCTCGAAGCGACCGGACTCCAAAGACGCCAGAGCGTTGGCAATGGCGGTGTCGCGGGTTCGGATGTCAGGCATGGGCGGTCTCGGTTTCGGTCAGAAGGCAGGAGGCGCCGCCGGTCGTGGCCGTCACCGGCGCCGGGACGCGGGTGCGGCAGGCCTCGAAGGCCAGCGGGCAGCGGGGATGAAACGTGCAACCCGGTGCGGGATGCAGCGGGTCCGGGAAACCGGCGCCCAGCGCCAGATCCGGCACCCCCTGCCCCGGCGCGACGGTCAGCACCGAATCCAGCAGGGCGCGCGTATAGGGATGTTGTGGCGCGTCGAAGATCCGGTCGGTCGTGTTCATCTCGATCACCCGGCCAAGATACATCACCGCCACGCGGTCGGCGATATGTTCGACAACCGACAGGTTGTGCGAGATGAAAACGTAGGTGAGGTTGAACTCGGCCTTCAGCTCCATCAGCAGGTTCAGGATCTGGCTCTGGACCGAGGCATCAAGCGCCGAGGTCGGTTCGTCGCAGATCACCAGATCTGGTCGCATGACTAGAGCGCGGGCGATAGCCACGCGCTGACGCTGACCACCTGACAGCTCTTTCGGATAGCGGTCGGCAAAGCGCGCGGGCAGGCCCACCCGGTCCATCATCGCGCGCGCGGTTCTTTCCTGCTCGGCGCGCGAACCGAGACCGTGAACCCGCAGGGGGACGCTGACGATATCCAGGATCGTCTTGCGCGGATTGAGCGATGAAAACGGGTCCTGAAACACCGGCTGAACCCGGCGGGCGAAAGCCGCGCGGCTGGTCTGCGCCATGGGCTTGCCGTCGAAGATCACCGCGCCTTCGGACGGCGGCAGCAGGTTCAGCAACATCTGTGCCAGCGTGGATTTGCCACAGCCGGATTCACCGACGATGCCCAGGGTTTCGCCGCGATGGACCCGCAGATCGACACCGTTCACGGCGTTCAGCGTTGCCTTGGGTTTGAACACGCCCTGGCTCACCGTGAAACGGCGGTGCAGATCGACGGTTTCCAGGATCGGCTGGCTCATGTCGTGCCCTCCTGAAGCGTGGTTTCGTGCAGGCAGACCCATTGATGACTGCCCGTGCCATGGGTGGGAATGACGCCTTCGCAGCCCGCTGTCGCCAG
Source organism: Pararhodobacter marinus (assembly GCF_003122215.1). GTDB lineage: Bacteria > Pseudomonadota > Alphaproteobacteria > Rhodobacterales > Rhodobacteraceae > Pararhodobacter > Pararhodobacter marinus. The sequence continues at coordinate 161,147 of NZ_QEYD01000010.1, forward strand.
CGCGCAGCGGGTTCGAAAGGCACAGCCGCGAACATCGCCGATCATCGCCGGCACGACGCCCGGGATCGTCCCCAGCATCGCGCCCCGCTCGGTCTTGCCGGGCTGGGGAATGCAATCGATCAGCGCGCGGGTATAGGGGTGGCGGGGATTGTCGAAAATCTCGGCCACATTGCCTTCCTCGACGCGGGTGCCCGCATACATCACGACCACCCGGTCGGCGATCCGCGACACGAGGCCCAGATCATGCGTGATGAAAATGATGGCGATGCCCAGCCGTTTCTGCAGATCGCGCAACAGCCGCAGGATCTGCGCCTGTATCGTCACATCCAGCGCCGTCGTCGGCTCGTCCGCGATCAGCAGTTTCGGCGAGGTCATCAGCGCCATCGCGATCATCACGCGCTGACGCAGCCCGCCCGACAATTGGTGCGGATATTGCCCCAGCCGCTTTTCGGGCGAGGCGATGCCGACTTCGTTCAGCATCTCGATGGCGCGGGCCCGCGCGGCGGCCGGCGTGGCGCCGCTATGGTGAATATAGGCCTCGGTCATCTGGTCGCCGATCGGAAAGGCCGGGTTCAGCGCGGTCATCGGCTCTTGAAAGATCATCGCCATCTGGTTGCCGCGGACGGCGCGGATGCCGCCGGGACGGGTCAGATCCGTCTCACCCATGGTCATCCCTGCGACCGAGCGGCGGGCGATGCGTGGCAGCAGGTCCATGATCGCCAGCGAGGTCATCGATTTCCCGCAGCCGGATTCACCGACGATGCACAGCGTCTCGCCCTCGGCCACGCAGAAGGACAGATCACGCACCGCATGAAGCGCCGTTGCCCCCCGGCCGAAATCCACGCTCAGCTTGTCCACGGTCAGAAGCGTCATGCTCAGCCCCTCCGGTCGGGCGAGATGAGGTCGCGCAGACCGTCCCCCGCCATGTTGATGGCAAAGACCAGCGTGGCCAGGGCGAGCCCCGGAATCGCGATCAGCCAGAACGAGAAGAACATGTAGGCCTTGGCTTCCGAGATCATCAGACCCCAGCTGGGTGTGGGCGGCTGGACCCCGAGCCCGAGAAACGACAACGCCGCCTCCATCAGGATGGCCGAGGCGATTTCGATCGTCGCGATGACGATCAGTTGCGGCGTCAGGTTGGGCAGAACCTCGCGCGTGAGGATGTAGAAGGTCGAGGCCCCCGCCGCCTGCGCCGAACGGATGTAATCCAGCCGCGCGATCTGCGCGGTCGTGGCGCGGATGACCACGGCGAAGCGGTCCCATTTCAACAGGCCCAGCACGATCACGACGATGGTGATCGAGCCGCCGAACACCGCCACGACGGCCAGCGCCACCAGGATCACCGGCAGCGACAGGCGGATCGTGGTGACGAAGGTCACGAAACTGTCGATCCGTCCGCCGAAATAGCCGCCCAGCAGACCCAGCACGGTGCCGATCACGCCGGCGATCGATACCGCGGCAAAGCCTATGAACAGCGATACCCGCGCCCCGTAGATCAGCCGCGACAGGTAATCCCGGCCCAGCTGATCGGTGCCCAGGATATGCTCCCAGCTTCCGTTTTCATACCAGACGGGCGGGATGGTGCGGGCGGTGATGTTCTGGGCAAGCGGGTCATGCGGTGCGATGACGGGCGCGAAGACCGCCATCAGCACGATCAGCAACACCATGCCGCCGCCGATCACCAGCGACGGATGCTCCTTGATGCGCGACCACGAATAGCGGCCGGGCGTGGCTGGGGGAGAGAGATCAGTCATGGGAAGTCCTCAGCTCACGCGCAGGCGCGGATCGATCCACGCGTTGACCAGATCGGCCAGCAGCACCAGCACGACGTAGACGACGGCCAGCAGCAGCACGACGGCCTGCAAGACCGGGAAATCCCGATAGCCGATCGACTGATAGGCAAGATAGCCAAGCCCATCGAGCGCAAAGATGCTTTCGATCACCACCGAGCCGCCGATCAGCAGACCCAGCTGCACCGCGACCAGCCCGACGACCGGAACCAGCGCGTTGCGCAGCGCGTGTTTTGTCACGACGCGGTAGCCGGGAAGCCCCTTGGCGCGCGCGGTCCGGACATAGTCATTGCCCAGCGCGTCGATCATGCCCGCGCGGACCAGCCGCATGAAGGGCGGTGTTATATAATAGCCCAGCGTCAGCGCGGGCAGCACGAAATGCCGCCAGCTTGCATCGCCCGAGGCCGGCAGCCAGCGCAGCTTGATCGCGAAGACCATGATCAGGCACAGCGCCAGAAAGAAAGACGGCAGCGCTTGCCCCATGAGCGAGATCAGCACGCAGATCCGGTCGATCCACGTGCCCGAATACACCGCCGCCAGAACGCCCAGCGGAATGGCAAGACAAAGCGCGATGCTCAGCGACGCCAAGGCCAGGATCACGGTATTGCCGACCTTGGCCAGGATCAGATCGGCAACCGGGCTGCGGAAAAAGTACGAGGTGCCGAAATCCCCCTGCAGCACGTCCCCGAGCCACGACAGGTATTGCACCACCAGCGGACGGTCCAAACCGTATGTCTGGATGATCAGCGCGATATCCTCGGGCCGGGCGCCTTCACCGGCCAGCGCCGAGGCGGCGTTGCCCTGCAAGCGCAGCAGGGAAAAGGCCAGGATCGAGGCAAACAGCGCAACCAGCACGGACAGGCCAAGGCGCTTGGAAAGGTAGATGAGCATGGGGGCTCCGTCGGTCGGACGTGGCGATCGCGCGGGCCGGCTGCGACACCGGCCCGCGCGGCGGGGCGATTACTCCCAGCCGTAGTTCCAGAAGCGCAGGATCTCGTCGGGATAGGTCTCGTAGCGCAGCCCTTCGGCCCCCGCGTAATAGATCGGCAGCGAGAACATCGGCACCGCGTAAGCCTGATCGGCGATACGGGCCAGCGCCTGCTGGAAGAGCCCGGCGCGGATCTCGGGATCGGTGGTCTGCGCCGTCTGGTCGAGGATCGCAATCAGGTCGGGGTCCATGTTGTTGTCGTCCGGCTGGCCCCCGTAATAGACCGGGGTCGAGGCCGACAGGTCGTAGATCGAATACGATCCCCACGCCATCTGCACCAGTTCGGTCGTATGCGCCCGCATCCCGTCCCGCAGCGCTGCGGGCTGCAGGTAGTTCAGGGTCACGGTCACGCCGACCTCGCCCAGATAGTTGATGATCGCCTCGGACAGGTTGCGGTCGCGATAGGCGGCCAGTTCGATGGTCAGCCCGTCGGCATAGCCTGCCTCGGCCAGCAATTCCCGTGCGCGCTCGGGGTCGTAGGGATAGGCGGTGATGCCCTCTTCGGTGCAGCCGAACTGGTCGATGAAGCAGACCGCGTTGATCGGCGTCGAGCCCTCACCGACAAGATTGGAAGAAATCGCTTCCTTGTCGATGGCGTAGTTCAGGGCCTGACGCACGCGCAGGTCGCGCAAAGCGGCGTTGGGGCCGGTTTCGGTGGTGTTGATCTGCAAAAAGACGATGCGCATCGTCTCGCCGCTTTCGACATTGACCGAAGGAAGCGTCCCCAGCTGATCGGCCTGATCACGCGGCAGGCCTATCAGGAAGTCAAGCTCGCCCGACAGCATCCCGGCCACCTGAGTCTGCACATCCGGCACGGTGCGGATCACGACCCGGTCCAGCGACGCGGCGCCCTTGGCATCGGTGGCGAAATAATCGGCAAAGCGGGACAACACGATATCGCCGCCCGGGGTGTATTCCGTATACTGAAAAGGCCCGGTGCCGACCGGCAGGGGCGCATCGCTTTCGCCCACCGGGCCGGTGAAGTATTCGGCCGGGAAGATCGCGAGCTGCGTCGACAGGAACTCCATCGCCGAAGGCGCGGGGCCGGCCGTGTGAATTAGAACCGTATACTCATCGACCTGCTCGACACTCTCGATCCAGGACGCAACCTGTTGCGAAACGATCCGGTTGTCGGGATCGGCGACATAGCTCAGCGTGGCGACAACATCCTCGGCCTCGAAGCTGCTGCCGTCGTGGAAGCTTACCCCTTCACGCAGCGACATTTCCAACGTTGTCTCGTCAATCCACTGCCATTCCGTCGCCAGAAGCGGCGCGAACTCGCCCGTTTCCAGGTCCCGGGTCACCAGCGTATCCCAGACGTTCCGGCCCAGGATCACACCAAGGCGAAGGGTGGTGAAATACGGGTTCGGATTCTCGAGCGATTGGCCATAGGCGAAACGAACAGTATTCTCTGATTGTTGCCCATAAGTGGGAGAAGCCGCCAATAGGGCGAGACTTGTGGCGATCAGGCTGCGACGAAAAGGCATCGGAATCTCCTTGGATGGGCTGACTGCGAACGATCAAAACCGGAATGCTGGAATCGTGTTTACAAGGAAAACCATCCTTGATCGCCGCGCAACAGTATTCTTCTTACTTGAAAGAATTTGGTGATATTTCAGGGTTCAGGACGGCAGATACGCTAAGCGCACAAAATTTGTGCAGCTATGCTGCCCTCTGGGTTGATCCAGAACGCCGGCACACTCGCCAAGCGCTTATCTGCCGCCGCAATCAGAATACGGCTGGCACAGCGCCCTGCCTGCGCCATGGCCACGCAACCGGGCCTTCGTATCGATGCGTGACAGGGGCGCGCCCTACCCGCGCCGCGGGCCCTCAGACGCCCCGCCTTGCTGATCGCTCGTCCCGGCTCCTTCGCCGGGGGACCGGTCGGCTTGCCCCAGCCGATAGGCCATTTGCGGGCGGGACAGCCCCAGCAGGCGGGCGCCGGCGGCGACATTGCCCTCGGCCTCGCCCAGCGCGCCGCGCAACAGGGCGGCGTTGAGGCTGTCGAGCGTCAGCTGTCCGTCGGTGAACCGGGATCGCAACAGCGCCCAGGGATCGCCCGCGGGATCCGGGGCGGAAGCGGGCCCGGTGACGGCCTGCGCGGATGCCAGATCGCGGGCCGTTATCGTCGTCGGCGTCTCGGCCAGCAGGGCGGCGCGATGGATCAGCATGCGCAACTGAGGAATGTTGCCGGGCAGATCGATACGGCCCAGCAGCGCCAGCGCCTCGTCGGACACGACCGGGACCTTCCCCCCGTCGCTGCCGGGCATCGCCAGCAGCAAGGCCTGAACCAGCGCAGGAATATCCGCCCGCCGGTCGCCCAAGGGCGGCAAAGCGACGGGCAACACATTCAGCGCATAGGCAAGCTCGGGCAGGAAATCGGGGCGGTTGAACAGGCTTTCGGGCCGGCAATTCGACAGCGCCGCAACCTGAGGAGGCCGCCCTTTGCGCGCCGTCAGCAGATCCAGAAGCATGGCCTGACGGTCGACCGGCAGCGCGTCGATATCCGAGATCGCCAGCAACGGAGCCGGCGCCCGGCGCGGCCCATGCGTCTGGCGCAGGCTGGTCAGCCTCTCGGCCAGCTCGGCGGATTGGGCATGGACGATGCTCAGCGCCGTCTCTGCCGAATGTTGCCGATGCAGCCAGCGCGCGGCAGACCGCAGCCCGGCCCCCGCAGGGCCGGTGATCAGCGCCGGAGCGCCCGACCGCGCGACGATCAGAAGGCGTTCGCGCACCGGCTCCACGATCAGCGCGTCCAGATCCTCGGGCGCCCTGAGACGCTGAACATGCGCCGCCGGCTGCGCGGGGCCGGGCACGGTGCCCAGCACCTCGTCGAGAAACATCTGCACGAAAGGATCGCCGGGACCCCAGGCATCGACGGTCTTGCCGACGACGCGACAGGCCTTGTGCCCCATCGCCGAGCAGCTGATTTCCTTGTAGATCACCAGCTTGCGGAAAAAGACGCTGGCATAGCCAGCCGCATAGCCGGTCTGCAGCCAGCAGACCGGACGCGTCGCCCGGCCATGACGCTTGTGATAGGCGCCGGCCTCGACCGATTCATGCCACAGGAAATCGCCCGAGAAGCGGTCGCTGTCGAAATCGAAATCGTTGGACAGGGTTTCCACCTTGACCGTGCCCGTCACCATGTGCAGCCGGGTGCCCGCGGTAAAGGCGTCGCCCGGGTCCAGCGTCGGCCAGGACTGGCGGATGAACTCGGCATCCTCGCGCCCCGAGCGGAAACCGAGACGCAGCATTAGCACCATCGCCTCGTGCTCGGAATAACGGCGGGTGAGCTGGTCGCGGATGTCGCTGCCGAAGCTGGCGCGCGTCAGCAGCATCCGCTCGCCGTTGAGCGTGATCGAGCCTTTCGCCGGGTTGAATTCCAGCCGGTCGAGAAGGTCGCGCAGGGTCGGGCGACCCCCGCGGGTGAGCAGATCGTTCTGGGCGCTGTCGGTCTTCATGCGCGACACTTCATCATATAGTCATCCGCCTGTCACCAAATGATAAAGCCGCGGCGCAGCGAGACCGCCGGGCCAGGGCGGGCCCAGCCCCGCGTCGAAGAGATTTTTCCGCCCCGATCCCCTCGATTTCACGGGCAACTCCCGGCGCCGATCCCGCTTTCTGCAGCGCAGAGCGATTTTTTCCGTTTGACGGATTTCGCCCCTCGCCTGTCCGATTGGATGGTCACAAAGGCCAGGTCAGAGGAGGACCAGATGCCCAAGCCCGAGAACATTACCGCCCTGCCGCCCGAACCGCATGAAGCGATGATCAAGCGCTTCGGCAAGGAAGGCGCATTCATTCCCGGCGACGATACCAACAACCCCTGGGTGCCGTTCGGTGACGCGGCGGCGATCAAGCATCTGGCGTTCGATATCCGCAACAACTCGGCCGCGAACATCCTGTGGGTGAAGGGCGGCGGACGGATCGGCACGCACAAGCACCGGGGCGTCGTCTCGGCGGTGACGCTGGAAGGGTCCTGGGGCTATTACGAATACGACTGGGTCGCCCGTCCCGGCGATTTCGTCTACGAGCTGCCGGGCACCGCGCACACGCTTTACTCCGACGATCCGAACGGCATGAAGGCGCTGTTCTGGCTCAACGGTGCGATCGAGTTCTTCGACGACAACGGCAAGTACGATTTCACCGCCGACGTCTTCTGGTTCATCGACCATTACGTCAGCTACTGCGAGGCCAACGGCATCGCCGTCAACAAGGACATGTTCATCTGAGCCCGGCTCGGATGGATGCCAGGAGGAGAACGCGCATGTCCCTTGAGACGATGTTCGATGTGACGGGAAAGTCGGTGATCGTCACCGGCGGGGCCTCGGGCATCGGACGCGCCTATGCCGAGATCATGGTCGAGAGGGGCGCGCGGGTCTGCGTGCTGGATCTCGATGCCGGCGGGCTGGAGAAAACCGTGGCCGGGATCGCGGCGCAGGGCTGGCCGGGCACGGTCTGGGGACATCCGCTGGATGTCAGCGACCGGCCCGCCCTGGCGGCGGCCTTCGACACGGTGGCCGAACGGCACGGGCGTATCGACGTGGTCTTCGCCAATGCCGGGGTCGATGCCGGGCCGGGTTTCCTGACCCCCGAGGGCGAGCGTGACCCCGAAGGCCAGATCGACGCCCTGCCCGAGGCCCATTGGGACCGGGTGATCGACGTCAACCTGAACGCGGTGTTTTCGACCATCCGCAACGCGGCGCGGCACATGAAGGCCACGGGCGGCGGGCGGATCATCGTCACCTCGTCGGTCGCGGCGCGGGTGAACGAAAGCTTCGTGGGCACGCCCTACATGCCCGCGAAGGCCGGGGTGGATCATCTCGTGCGGAACGCGGCGATGGAACTGGGCGCCTTCGGCATCCTCGTGAACTGCATCTCGCCCGGTCCCTTCGTGACCAATATCGGCGGCGGGCGCCTGAAGAACCCGGCCGACCGCGCCGCTTTCGAAGCGCAATCGCTTCTGGGCCGGATCGCCGATCCCGACGAAATCAAGGGGCTGGCGCTGTACCTGGCCTCGCCCGCCTCGGCCTATGTGACCGGGGCGCAGATGACGATCGACGGCGGGTCGTCCCTCAGGGGGTGAACCGCATCCACCGCGCGGGAAGGAGAGGACCCGCGCCCTTTCAAGGCAAATCAAGGCAATCGCTTTTTCCCAGGGAGGAAATGGAATGAGCAAGACCAAGATCTGGACGCCCTCGCGGCGGACCGTGTTGCAGGGGATGGGGGCCAGCGTGGCGGCCCTGTCCGCGCCCTCGATCGTGCGGGCACAAAGCGCGGGCACCATCAAGGTGGGGTTCATCACGCCCGCCACCGGCCCGCTGGCGCTGTTCGGGGAAACCGACGGCTTCACCGTCGACCGCATCCGCGAAGCGCTTGGCGGTCGGATCGAGACCGCCGCCGGGACCTATGACCTGGAAATCCTGGTGCGCGACGGGCAGTCCGATCCGAACCGCTCGGCCGAAGTTGCCGCCGACCTGATCCTGAACGACGAGGTGCACATGTTGCTGCCCGCGTCGACCACGGACATCATCAATCCCGCGGCCGATCAGGCCGAACTGTTCGGCGTGCCCTGCCTGTCCACCGCCGCGCCGTGGCAGGCGATCGTCTTTCCGCGGGGCGGGGCCGAACAGCCCTTCCAGTGGACCTATCACTTCTTCTGGGGGCTGGACGAGGCGCTCAATACCTTCGTGGGCCTGTGGAACAGCCTCGAGACCAATCGCAATGTCGGCATGCTGTTCCCGCAGAACGCCGATGGCGAAACCTGGGGCAACACCGATTACGGCCTGCCCTCGCCGACGCAGGCGGCCGGGTTCCAGACCAACATGCCGGGCTTCTTCCAGCCGCGCACCAACGATTTCTCGTCGATCATCTCGTCGTTCAAGAATTTCGAGGCCGATATCGTCGGCGGCATCACCTATGTGGACGACCTGACCACCTTCGTGAACCAGTGCGCGCAGCAGGGCTTCCACCCGAAGGCGATCACCGTCGCCGCCGCGCTGCTGTTCCCGTCGGGGATCGAGGCGCTGGGCGATCTGGGCGTGGGCATGTCGTCCGAGGTCTGGTGGACGCCGGCCTTTCCGTTCCAGTCGTCGATCACCGGCCAGAACAGCCGCGATGTCGCCGATGCATGGGAGGCCGAAACGGGCCGCCAGTGGACGCAGCCGCTGGGCTACAGCCACGCGATCTGGGAAGTCGCGATCGACGCGCTGAAGCGTTCGGCCGATCCGCTGGACCGCGCCGCGAACCGCGACGCGCTGAGCACCACCTCGATGGAAACGCTGATCGGGCCGGTCGATTTCGGCTCGGGTCCGCATCCCAATGTGTCGACCACGCCGATCTTCGGCGGGCAATGGGTGCGCGGCGAGCAATGGCCCTTCGAGCTGAAGATCGTCGACAACACGGTCAATCCCCTGTTCGAACCCGAGCAGGCGATGGTTCCGCTGCCCTGGTCGGTCTGAGGTCTGACGGTGATGGAAAGAAACGGAGACAGCGCGCCGCTTCTGGTGGCGCGCGGGCTGGGCAAGTCCTTCGGGGCGGTCCGGGTCCTGCATGATCTCGATTTCGAGGTCCGGCAGGGCGAGGTTCTGGGCATCCTGGGCCCCAACGGGGCAGGCAAGACCACGCTGTTCAACCTCGTCAGCGGCGAGATCCGCGACCATGCGGGCGAGATCCGTTTCCGGGGCCGGCCTCTGGCCGGTCCCCCCTTCCGCCGGGCGCGGGCGGGGATCGGACGCACCTATCAGATCCCGCGGCCCTATGCCGGCATGACCACGTTCGAAAACCTGCTCGTCGCAGCGACCTTCGGCGGCGGCCTGACCGAGGCGCAGGCTTACGACCATTGCGCCGGGATCCTTGAGGAGTGCGAATTGGCGCCGCGCGCGAATACCGAGGCCGGGTCGCTGACGCTTCTGGATCGCAAGCGGCTGGAACTGGCCCGGGCGCTGGCGTCGAAACCGGACCTGCTGCTGCTCGACGAGATCGCGGGCGGCCTGACCGAAGACGAGGGCCGCGCGCTGGTCGCGCTGATACGCCGCATCCGCGATGCCGGGATCACCATCGTCTGGATCGAGCATGTCCTGCACGCGCTGTTCGCCGTGGCCGACCGGCTGCTGGTGCTGAATTTCGGCGAGAAGATCGCCGAGGGCCTGCCGAACGCGGTGATCGAGGATCCCGACGTTCAGCGCGTCTATATGGGGGTCGAAGCATGAGCGCCCTTCTTTCAACCCATGGCCTGATCGCAGGCTATGGCGACATGCGCGCGCTGCACGGGATCGACCTGCGGGTCGATCCGGGCGAGACGGTGGCGCTGATCGGCGCGAACGGCGCGGGCAAATCCACCCTGTTGCGGGCGATCATGGGGCTTCTGCCCGTCGCGCCCGACATGATCCGTCTGGACGGCAAGCCGGTGGGCGGCAGCGCCCCGCACCGGATGGTGCGCGAAGGGCTGGCCATCGTCCCCGAGGGACGCCGCCTGTTCACCGGGATGAGCGTCGAGGAAAACCTGCGCGTCGCCAGCGAACACGCGGCCGATCCCGTGGCCGAACCCTGGACGCTGGAGCGGGTCTATGCGCTGTTCCCGATCCTGAAGGAAAAGGCCCGCATCTCGGTCGAGAACCTGTCGGGCGGCCAGCAGCAGATGGTGTCCATCGGGCGCGCCCTGCTGGCCCAGCCGCGTCTTCTTCTGTGCGACGAGATCAGCCTGGGTCTGGCCCCCAAGGTCGTGCGCGAAATCTATGCCGCCCTGCCCGAGATCAGCGCGAATGGCACGGCGCTGGTGTTGGTCGAACAGGATGTCGGCCTGGCGCAGCGCGCCTCGCAACGTCTGTACTGCCTGCTGGAAGGGCGCGTGACCCTGCACGGGCAATCCGGCGAGATCGCGCGCGATGCGATTTCCGCCGCCTATTTCGGAGCCAGCCATGCACTGGATTGACGGTATCGTCCAAGGCGTCCTTCTGGGCGGCCTTTATGCGCAATACGCGCTCGGCATGGCGCTGATGTTCGGCGTGATGAAGATCGTCAACGTCACGCATGGGGACCTGGTCATCCTGCTGGCGCTGATCGGCATTTCGCTGGCCAATGTCGCGGGGCTGGGCCCCTGGGCGGTGCTGGCCACGCTGGTTCCGATCGGGGCGGCCATCGGCTGGCTGCTGCAGCGCGCGCTGCTCAACCGGGTGGTGGGCGACGACCCGCTGCCCTCGCTCATCGCCACGTTCGGTCTGTCCATCGCGCTTCAGAACGCCATGCTGGTGATCTGGTCGGCCGATACGCGGTCGCTTCCGGGCGGCGGCATCCAGCAGGCCTCGATCTCGCTGGGCCCGATCTTCATCGGCGTGCTGCCGCTGATCGTGCTGATCTGCGCGACGCTCCTGACCGGCGGGCTGGACGCGGTGATGCGGCGCACCCGCTTCGGCCGCTCGCTGCGCGCGGCCTCGGCCGATGTCGAGGCCGCCGCCATGGTGGGCGTCAACCCGAGGAACGTCTACGCCGCCGCCACCGCGATCGCCGTGGGCATCCTGGGCTTTGCCGCGACCTTCCAGGCGATGCGCTCGACCGTGGCGCCGGCGGACGGCCCGTTCCAGCTGATCTTTGCCTTCGAGGCGGTGATCATCGGCGGGCTGGGCTCGATCTGGGGCGCGTTCACGGGGGCGATGATCCTGGGCATCAGCCAGGCCATCGGTTTCCGCATCTCGCCGGGCTTCGGCATCCTTGCCGGGCATCTTGTCTTTCTGGCCGTGCTGGCGATCCGCCCGCAAGGCATCTTCAAGCGCAAATCCTGATGGGGGCCGCCATGTCCAAATACCGTGTCGTGCGCATGACCCTGTCGGGGCGGCTGGCGCTGATCCTGTTCAGCGCGGCCCTTCTGGGGATCGTCGCCATGCCCTGGTGGGCGTCGCAGGGGCTTATCCGCGATGTCGTCACGCTGGCCTGCTATATCGCCGTCGCGCAGATGTGGAACATGCTGGCGGGCTATGGCGGTATCGTCTCGGTAGGCCAGCAGGCCTTTGTCGGCGTCTCGGCCTACGCGATGTTCGTGCTTGCCCAGACCTTCGGGATGAACCCCTTCGTCGCGGTCTTCGTGGGGCTGATCGCGCCGGCGATCCTGGCCGTGCCGATCTACGGACTCCTTCACCGGCTCGAAGGCGCCTATTTCGCCATCGGCACCTGGGTCGTGGCCGAGGCCCTGCGCCTTGTCGCCACCAACATGCCGATGCTCAATGGCGGCGCGGGGATGAGCCTGCGCGTCATGACGCAATTCTCGGCGCATGAGCGGGCCGTGGCCTCGTCCCTGCTGGCCGCCGCCCTGCTGCTGGTGACGCTGGGCGGCAGCTACCTGCTGTTGCGCTCGCGCTACGGGATCGCACTGACGGCAATGCGCGACAACCCGGTCGCGGCGGCCAGCCAGGGCGTCGACGTGGGACGGCTGCGGCTTCTCATCTTCATCGCCACGGCGGTGGGAACGGGCTTTGCCGGCGCGGTATATTTCATGGCGCAGTTGCGCATTACCCCACCCTCGGCTTTCGATGCGAACTGGGCGAATCTGGCGATCTTCATCGTCATGGTGGGAGGCATCGGCAGCATCGAGGGCGTGCTGATCGGCGCGGTGATCTATTTCTTCGCCGACCGCTGGTTCGGCGAGTACGGCGCCAGCTACCTGATCGTGCTGGGCCTGTTGACGCTGGCCTGCGCGCTCTATTTCCGCGGCGGATTGTGGGGCTTCTGGTCGCGCTGGGTCGAGGCGCCGTGGTTCCCGACCCGACGCCGCCTGATCCGGCAGGAAGGAGAGAACGCATGAAAGCCCTGGTCTTCGACGGGTTCGGAAAACCCCTGCGCGCCACCGAGATCCCCGACCCGACCTGCGGCGCCGACGAGGTGGTGTTGAAGGTCTGCCGCTGCGGCATCTGCGGCAGCGACCTGCACATGACCGAGGACGAGACCTTCGGCCTGCAGGGCGGCGAGGTCATCGGCCACGAATTCGCGGGCGAGGTTGTCGAAACCGGGCGCGATGTCACCACGCTGAAACCCGGCGACCTGGTGGCCGCCGCGCCGATCCGGGGCTGCGGACGATGCGGCCCCTGCCGCGCGGGACAACCGGCATGGTGCGAAAACGGCATGACGCTGATCGGCGGCGGTTATGGCGAATACACCGCGCTGGCGCATCACCAGCTGCGCAAGATGCCACAGGGCCTGTCGCTTGCCGACGGCGCCCTGGCCGAGCCGCTGGCAGTGGCGCTGCACGGGGTGATGCGGTCAGGCATGAAACCCGGCGACCGCGTGCTGGTGGTGGGCGCCGGGGCCATCGGGCTTGCCGTCGTCTACTGGGCGCGGCGGCTGGGGGCGCAGGCCGTGGTCGCGGCCGATCTGGCCCGCCATCAGGAAGAGCGCGCCGGCTCCCTCGGCGCCACGGGCTTCGTGCAATCGGGGCCCGATATGGCAACGCGCGTGGCCGAGGCCTGCGGCGGAGCGCCCGACATCGTCTTCGAATGCGTGGGCAAGGTGGGCCTGATCGACCATTGCATCGAGCTGGTGCGCCCGCGCGGGACAGTCTGTGTTCTGGGCCTGTGCACGGGCACCGACCGGATGGACAGCTTTCGCGCGATCTCGAAGGAAGTGACGATCATCATGTCGGTTTTCTTCGACATGCACGAATTCCGCACCTCGATCGAAGCGCTGGATACCGGCCGTTTCGCGCCGCAGGGCCTGGTGTCGGACGTGGTCGGGCTGGATGCCGCGCCCGCCGCCTTCGAGGCCCTGAGACAGCGCACGACCCAGTGCAAGGTCCTGATCGATCCGTTCGGCTGATCGCGAGCGGCGCCCGTCAGATCCGGTCCCGATCCCTTCGCTGGTCCTGACCGGCGCGCCCCGTTTGCGGGCGCCGGGCCGGTTTGTCCGCGCCCCGACTCTGATGGTCTGTTTCAGGGCGATTGGTGTCGCAAACAATGGATCGCCCCCACCGCGCGACGATAAGTTGAGGGCACATGTCAGGTGCGGGTGCTGAAGCTTCAGCGTCCGATAATTGGGAAGCCGGTGAAAGGCCGGCACTGCCCCCGCAACGGTAGGGAACGACAAGGTCCGGCACAGGCCACTGGGGAAGGAGGTATCCCCCGGGAAGGCGCCGGTCACAGGGTGAAAGCCACACGTTCCAAGTCCGGAAACCAGCCCGGCATGACGTCAAACCGCGGGAGGCGGTGGGGGCGATCATGCGCTGTGCCGACTTCCCGGCACGGCATTGATCCTTGCTTCCGCGCCCGCCACAGAGACTGCCGGCATCCATCCCGGCAACGGAGTACAGGCCATGCGTCCAGAGGCCAGAGCACGCGACCTTCTGAACCGGCGCCAGCCGGGCCATTCCCTTGAACAGGCATTCTATACCGATGCCGATCTTTATGATCTGGATCTGGAGCGGATTTTTTACCGCGACTGGCTCTATGCCATGCCGGCCTGTTCGCTGCCCAAGCCCGGCAGCTACGTCACCCACCGGGTCGGCGCCTACAGTCTGATCGTGGTGCGCGGTCAGGACGGCGTGATCCGGACCTTCCACAATACCTGCCGTCACCGCGGCTCGATCCTGTGCAAGGGCGCGTCGGGTCATGTGCCCAAGCTGGTCTGCCCCTATCACCAATGGACCTACGAGCTGAACGGCAAGCTGCTCTGGGCGCGCGACATGGGCCCCGATTTCGATGCCAGCAAGCATGGCCTGAAAGAGGTCCATTGCCGTGAACTGGCCGGGCTGGTCTATATCTGCCTGGCCCAGCAGGCGCCCGATTTCGACGATTTCGCTGAACGCGCCGCGCCCTATCTGGCCCCGCACGACCTGAGCAACGCCAAGATCGCGCACCAGTCGACCATCATCGAAGAGGGCAACTGGAAGCTGGTCTGGGAAAACAACCGCGAGTGCTATCATTGCGGCGGCAACCACCCCTCGCTGTGCCGCACCTTCCCCGAGGATCCGGCTGTCAGCGGCATCGAAGGGGGCGCGACACCGGCACATCTGATGGCGCATTTCAGCCGCTGTGAAGATGCCGGCTTGCCGTCGCGCTTTCATCTCTCCCAGACGGGGCAGTACCGGCTGGCACGGATGCCACTGAAAGTGGGCGCGAAAAGCTACACCATGAGCGGCGATATCGCCGTGCGGCGCTGGCTGGGGCGTGTTCCCTTCGCCGATGCGGGATCGCTGCTGAAATTCCACTATCCGACCACCTGGAACCACTTCCTGCCCGATCACGCGATCACGTTCCGTGTAACCCCCATCGGCCCGCAACAGACCGAGGTCCAGACCACATGGCTGGTCAACAAGGACGCGGTCGAGGGCGTGGACTACGATCTGAAGACCCTGACCGAGGTCTGGGAAGCGACCAATGACGAGGACCGGCGCGTGGTCGAGGACAACCAGCGCGGCATCAATTCCCCCGCCTACGAGCCGGGGCCGTATTCCCCGATCCAGGAAAGCGGCGTGCGGCAATTCGTCGACTGGTATTGCGACACGCTCGCCGGCCGGCTCGATCCGATCCGGGTGGCCGCAGAATGAGAATCCCGCAGCCGACGATCTCGCATCCCGTCCAGGTCTGGGACGGGACGGAAATGCTGGAATGCGTCTCGGTCATCCCCGAGGCGCCCGATGTCGCAAGCTTCTGCTTCCAATCCCCCGCCGGCGCGCTGTTCTCGTATGTGCCGGGCCAGTTCCTGACGCTTGAACTGCCGGTGCCGGGGGGGCCGCTTTACCGGACGTTCACCATATCCTCGTCGCCCTCGCGTCCGATGTCGATCTCGGTCACGGTCAAGGCGCAGAAGGGCAGCCTCGGCACCCGCTGGATGCTGGATCACCTGAAACCGGGGATGCGCATCAAGGCGACCGCGCCCGCGGGAACCTTTTCCAGCCATCACCATCCGGCCGGAAAGTACCTGTTCATCTCTGCCGGTTCGGGCATCACGCCGATGATGTCGATGACGACATGGATGTTCGACATGGGACGGCCCGCCGACCTTGTCTTCGTCAATTGTGCCCGGCGTCCGTCCGAGATCATCTTCCGCAAACGGCTGGAACACATGGCCAGCCGCTTCCCCGAGATCGACCTGAAATTCGTGGTCGAGGAAGGCGACCGCTTCCAGCCCTGGACCGGCTATCAGGGAATATTCAACCAGCTCATGCTGGGCCTCATGGCGCCCGATTACCTGGAACGGGAAGTGTTCTGCTGCGGCCCCGCCCCTTTCATGCAGGCGGTTCGCGAAGCGCTGGCGGGGCTTGGCTTCGACATGGAGCGCTATCACCAGGAAAGCTTCCAGCCTTCGCTTGCCGCCGAGGCCGCGGATCCCGAGGCCGGGGATGTGATCCCCGACGGGGCCGCGCAGGCCGAGGTGGATTTCGCCCTTTCCGGCGTCACGCAGAGCTGCACGGAAACGGACACGATCCTGGCGACGGCGCGGGCGGCGGGGCTGAACATTCCCTCGGGCTGTACCTTCGGCGTCTGCGGCACCTGCAAGATCAGGAAAACCTCGGGCCAGGTGCACATGGTTCACAATGGCGGAATCACCGACGAGGACATCGCCGCGGGCTACGTTCTGGCCTGCTGTTCCCACCCGATCGGCAAGGTCGCGGTCGAGGTCTGACGCAGCGGGAATCCGGTCGCCCGGCATTCCCGCCGGGCGATCCTTTTTGCCACATGCCGCGTCGCGGGCACGTCCCGGGCGGCAGAGTAATGTTCCGGCTGCCTCGGCGACCAGCGGATCCGCCGACGGGTGCGGAGGGTTTCCCCGGGGCGCAGGTCCTCGGCATAAGGGACGGAATGCCCCAGCGACGGTGTCTTGCAGAAATTCCGGGGCGTCCTGCCGGACGGGGCGGTCAGAAGCTCGCGCAGGGACTTGCCTTTATCGGCCCAGCCGGGCGGTTCGAACGGGTGCCAGACCATACCGCGCGCGATCCCCGCGTCATCGCCCCCGGTCGCGGCCCGCAAGGGGGCCAAGCACCGCCATCAGGCGGCCTGCGCAATCAATCTGCTCCGTGCTGTTCCGTGCGCGCCCAACGGCCCGACTATCGGCGGCTCCCTTTTGAATCATCGCTCAATCCCAGTCGGGAGGCGTGCCAGGATGCTTCCGCGCGTGAGGAAATCCCCAGCTTGCGATAGATCGACTTGATGTAGCCGGCGACCGTGTTCTCCGAGATGGCCAACTGCACGGCCACCTCAGCGTTGCGAAGACCCCGGCCGATCAATCCCAGCACTTCGCGCTCGCGGCCCGTCATGTCATTGTCGGGCGCCGCGGGGCCGGTGCGGCGGAAATGCTCCATGATCCGGCGCGCGACCGAGGGCGACAGCGCCGGCAACCCCTCGGCCATCTGCCGAAGCTGCCGGGTCAGCAGATCCTGAGGCTGTTCCTTCAGCAGATAGCCCTGCGCCCCGGCTGAAAGCGCGCCGACGATCGATGCATCGTCCCCCATCACCGTTGTGACGACGCAGATCGTTTCAGGGTGCAGAAGCCGCAGATTGCGCAGCACATCCAGGCCCGAGCCGTCCGGCAGACCAAGATCGATCAGCGCGACATCAAAATCCTGCGCCGCTACCTCGCCAATACCGGCCCGCATGCTGGCGGCTTCGCGGATCTCGCAACCGGGGAAAGCGGTGGTGACGATCTCGACCAGCCATCGGCGCGTTTCGCTGATATCCTCGACAATCAGGATCCGTGTCATCGACGTCTCCGTTCGGCTCCAAAGGGAAATCTGGCCTCGATCCGTGTGCCGCCAGCACCGCTGATCATCGAGAGATCGCCGCCCAGGGCAATGATCCGCGCGCGCATGTTCTCAAGCCCGTTGCCGCGATAATCGGCCGAGATATCGAAACCCTTGCCGTCATCTTCGACCCTGGCGAAGATGGCGTCATCGCCCTGCCTTATGACGATGCGCACCAGGCCCGCATCGGCATGTTTCAGCGCGTTCTGAACCGCTTCGCGCACCACCGAGCGCAGCGTATGCGCATTGGCAAGCGGCAGGATCACCGAGTCTCCGCCCTCCACCACCCATTCCATGCGCATCCCGGCTGCAAAGACATGTTCCGAGATCTGTGCACGCAGATCGGCCAGCATTTCGTCAAACGAGAGTTCCGGATTGCTGGCATTGTTCACGATATCCCGCAAATCGGTCAGCGTTTCGCGGATCAGTTGATCCTTGCGCCGCGGCTCAAGGCTGTGCAGCGCCCCCATGAGCTGAACGCCGATATTGTCGTGAATGTCGCGCGCGATGCGCAGCCGTTCCTCGGCCACGCCCTTTTCATAAGCCGCGCGGCTTTCGAGGGCATTGGTCAGCATCGCCCGTAACTCGTCTGCAAGGGCGACATCGGCCGGGGCGAAAAGTTTGCGTCCCTGATCCGCAAAGTCGAGCCTGTAAGCCGGGAGCCCCCCGACGCCACCGACCACAAGTCCGGCCCCCTCGTCAGTGATGCTCGATTGCGTTGCGTTTTCCAGCGGGCTCAGGGTCAGAGGCTGGAAGAGCCCCTCCAGAAGGGCCGCCCAGATCGCGCGCTGATCGTGGCCGGGCGGGGTCAGCGCGACATCCATCACCTGCCGGAACAGCGCACCCCGTTGCGGTTCCCTGCGCCGCAGGACAAGCCGGCCCAGCATGTCCCGCAATGGCAACCACAGCAAGGCGACCACCAGCAAAGACAGGGCGAAGGCAGGTGCGCGCTCGTCGATCACCGTGACAATCAGGATGGCATCCAGCACGAGCAAGAGCAGCACACCCGTGACATAAAAAAGAATGCGAAACGCCCACTCGTCCAGCTGGAACAACCGGTACCGGGCCACACCCAGGGCCATGCCGCCATAGATCAACAGGAAGAACAGGAATGCCTGCCCCTGCGACACCACGGCCGAAACCCCAAGCGCGACGGGCAGGATCACGGTCGTCACGAAGGCGCCCGCCCCGATGATGACCGCCAGCCCCAGCCAGGTCAGCGCGGCGCGGTCGCGCGGATCGCCCTTTGTGGCCCGGAATTGCAGCCCGACAAGCACGATGATCGCCCCCATCGCCGTCAGGATCGCAAGGTGGCGGCCAAGGGCCGGCCCATCGATCCATTCCAGCATGTCGGCCAGTCGCCACAGACCCAGAACGAGAGCAGGCACGAACAGAAACTGATTGCGCACCAGCCGCCGCGGATAGATCAGGAACAGGCCGATCATACCGACACCAAAGGTCAGCGAGCCCGTCGCATTGAGTGACGAGAGTGCCCAGAAAAGCGGATCGGGCAGCGCGAGTTCACGGGTGGAATAGACCGCTGCCGGGAAAGCCGAGGCCATCAACCCCGTTCCCGCGACCGCCAGGAACCGCGCAGCCCAGTCGCCTCGGCGAAGCGTCCAGATCCAGACACCGATCCAGAAGCCCGACAATCCGACCCCAATCTGCATCCAGAACGCGGCGGGCAGACTGGTCAGCGGGCGTCTTCGCTCGGGCGTTATCCGGTAAACAGCTGTCGGTGGAGGGGTATCGGACCCCGCTTCCTCAAGCGCGGCGATATGCAGTTCGACGGGTTCTGCCATCAGGCCGGCCAGCTGGTTCTGACGCGCAAAATAGGCGGCCATGCCGGCATGGCTCGGCAAGACGTCCGGCTCTTCCATGATATCGGCGCCCGTCAGTAGGACGGCACCGCCGGCCGCCCCGGGACCAAGGGGCGCGATACTCAGGATCCGCGCGGGTTCGGGCGGAATCCCGGCGCGTGCGGCCGGACCTTCGACCGCGGTCAGCCAGAGCGCCCCCTCGTCCTGGAGCTTGGCAACGGGCGCGAACGGGCTCAGCCCCAGGCCGAGCCAGGGCCGGCTGATGGCAAGCCCCAGCATCGATCCGGCGAAGATCATGCTTAATGCGACGGCTGCGAAAAGGGCGATGCCCGGCGCCAGACGCCAGGGCAGCACCGCGGTCCGCCCGGGAACGGATTTCGGTCTTTCCGTGCATTGGCCTGGCTTCGCCGCCATGATCCCTCGACAGCCGGGTGTCGTCGGGCTGGATGACCGCTGCCGGCAGCGACGGGCAGAAGACCAGACCGATCCGGCGAAAGAGGATCATAAGTGCGGGTCGAGTGCCAGATCTCATGGCCCCGGCCCCCCTGAACAGGGGGGTGCCCCGCATGCGCAACCCTGTAGTCTCGCGCTCCGCACGGCTCGTTGCACAGCACGACGGACGAAGGGCGCAAATCATGTTTCAAGAACAGGACTTCCAGTCGGCGGGCCCGGCGCCGGAACCCGTTTCGCGATTGCAGACTATGGTCAACCGCGCCCTCTCGGACCTGAAACCGCTCGCCCGGCTCTCCGGCGAGCGGGTCAGACTGATCGGGGCGCAATGCGGAAGGATCGAGATCGAAGCGGCCATAGTCTGGCTCGACAACCTGGCACGCGATCATTGCGCGGTCGAGGATTGGGATCGTCCCGCGCTGACCGGGATATTTCAACAACAGGACGCGCTGCACCGGATCCTTGCCCGCGTGTCCCGCCACCATCTTGGAACCGTCGCCGCCGGCCTGAAGAGCGCCGAATGGCAAACCCGCATCCATGTGGCGCTCGCGCTCGACACGCTGGACCGGCGAGCAGCCGAGCCCTATCTGCGCGAAGCGCTCGCGCGGGAAAACAACGAGCTGGCGGGTCAGGTCTTGTTGCTGGCTTTGGCGCGTGCCGAGAGTGAAAACGTCTGGCGGCCACAGTCAGATCTTGACGCCCGTGGTGAACCTGACCGCATGAAACGGCACAGGCCGCAAGAGTGACACATGATTTCTACCCCTGCGCTCGCCCCCACGCTGCTGGCTTGTGCCCTTGCCTCTTCCGCCTTCGCCCAACCCTTCGCCACGCCACAGGAGGCGGTTGATCGGATGATGGCCGCGACAGCGGCTGCGGACGCCGTGGGCATGGCCGGCCTCTATGCCGAAGATGCGCTTCTGTTGATCCCGGGCCAGCCAGCAGTCGAAGGGCGCGACCGGATAAAAACCGAATGGCGCCGCGCTTTTGCAGACGGGTTCACGGATCTGCGGATCGGTACGCCCGAAGACCGACGCCGCACCGACGCCGCCGCGAGTGTCTACCTTTGGACCGCGCGGCATCGTCCCGAACAGGGCGCGATCGCCACACTGAACGGCCGGACGCTGCTGTTTCTCGAGCAAGTCGAGGATGGTTGGCTGATCGCCGCCGAAATGTGGCAACCGGTGCCCGACGCCCAATGAGTTATGATCCGCAAAGAGAGTTTCATGAATCCGCTTTCCCTTGCCCTGTCGATTCTTCTTTACGGCGCGTCGACACCCGCCCTTGCTCAGATCACGATCACCCCGCCGCCCGAAGTTTCGGCCCTGATGGCGGCCTGCACCCCGACCGAGGCGCAGCCGGACGCCATCGTCGCAGGGCTGCGCGGGCGCGGCTGGTCCGAGCCCGACACCGCCGGGCGACGCCCTGCGCTGACGGCGCTCACGGCTGCACATCTGTGGTCGTTTCTGCCAGATCATCCGGCCGAGGCGCAGATCGGATTGCTGGGTCAGCTCACCGATGCGGTCGAAGGCGCCCTGCAGGAGAACGGGGCGTTCCTGACACTCGGCAACGAGCAGGCCCTGATCCTGTGGGATGGTGAAAGCCTTTCCTGTCTCTGGGCCGGACCGGAAACCGGCACGGTGGATACGCTTGCCGTTCAGCTTGGCGGTCCCTTTCCGGAGAGCCCAAGCACCGTCACGCGGAGGCTGAGCCAGCGGGTCGAGGCGGGCGGCCGCAACTGGCGGCGTCAGATGGCGGTGGCCCGAACGCCGGCCGAGGCGCTGCCGCCCGATGTCGCCGGCGCGGCAGCCATAGATGCTGCACGGCTGGACAGATCGCCCGAGTAGACATCTGGCACCCGGATGGGTGCTCTGAATGTTTCGGGTCGCGAACGATCATCTTCGCGTTCTTCGATCAGGATGGGCCCGACTCCTTAACAAATGTCACATGGCTGTGAGTGGCCAATTGCAGGGGACTTGTTAGGCTCCCGCCTGTTTGCAGTTGATGGAAAGGGCGGCTGCCGATCAGCGGACTTGCGGGAACGATGCCCGGTTTGGTCATGCTTCTGCGCCGGTAGACTTGCGTCACGCGGATACTGTTGGCTCTATTCAGTCCAACACCGGGATGAAATCGGGCTGCGGCCCAGCCGTGCCGATCCAAGTCGTTCAAAAGCGATTTCAGTGCGAAAGCAAAGCTCTGGGAATCCCGGGCATTACAGGAAGGATATCTTTGATGAGCCATAACAAGCTCCGTGCAGGCGCCATTTCGTGCTTGCTGCTGTCGTTCTTCGGCCAGACCGTCGTTGCGCAGGAGAGTGTTGCCGTTGGCACAATGACCGCAGCCATCGACGGCGACGCTTATGCCGGGCAAACGATCGACATCCCGTCACAGGGTACCTCTACCGCAGAATTCCGGGCTACAGGCCCGGTCATGTCAGTGTCGATACAGGCTCATGCCACCGAGGCCGAAAGCGTCATGCAAGACGTAATGGTTGTGGAATTCATGCTGATGGGGGCCGGAGGGGCGCCGAACCCGATGACGCCTTCGGTAAGCTGGTGGCCCGAGGGAATGAACGCGCCGTTCTTCCAGAGCGACGAAGGCGGCACGGCCGAAGTCACGCTCGACACGCTTTCGCTGGACGATCCGGCCTCAGCCACGGGAAGTTTCGTCGCAACGCTTTGTCGAAAAGACGGGTTCTTTGCCGAAGCGGACACGAGCGATTGCCGCGCCGTTGAGGGGCGCTTCGAGACAGCTTTGCGCGAAGGCTCTTGAAGACCATTCGGTTCTGCACGGCTCGTCGCGTCGACGAAGGCCCCCCCACAGCCCCCGGTAAACGCGTCCACCGGAGCGGGCTGGCCCGTCCCTGACACCGCTCGTTGCGCCGGGGCGCAAGGTTTCACCGATTTCCGGCAAGCTCCGCGGTCCGCTCGGCCAAGGTCGGCATTTCGCCAAGTGCCTCGAAAACACGATTGAGTCCGTCTATCAGCGTAGTCATCTCTTCGGGCGAGAAAGCCGAAGACAGTTTCTCTGCGATCGCATCGCTGAGCGCGGTGCAGATACGGATCGCCTGCCGGCCAGCTTCGGTCGGGGATACCTCGACCGCGCGGTTGTCCAGGTCCGAGCGGACACGCTGCAAGAGCCCGTTCTTTTCCATCCGTTTCAGCTGGTGCGAGATCGTCGATTGCGGCAGCGCCATAAGGTCGACCAGCTGACCGACCTTCATCGGCCCGTTCTGATCCAGCGCGAACAGGATCCGCGAGGAATACAGATCCAGCCCCACCGGCGCGATAACCGGCGTGCTGACCTGCTGCAGGCGGGCATTGATCCGATGCGTGAGGAAGGTGACCCGGTTTTCCAGCCGGGGTAGTGCTGCTTTCGCCATCTGCTCGGTCCCTGCGCTCTTCACCCCAAGGCTTTGCCATCATTCGGGCCGCTTTCCAAGTTTGACAGTATAGATCGATTTCGATTATATTTATATCGAAATGAATCTGTCCGAGGGGGGAGCCTGTGGCAGGTGTACAGACAGCCGGCGTCATCGACGTTCATGCGCATGTCGTGCTGGCCGAGACTTTTGGTGCGGCCGGCACACTGGGTCCTGAGATGGGCGGGCAGGATGGCGATGCCCCCTGGTTCCGCGTGGGCGAGTACCGTCTTGACGGGGTACGTTACGCGGGCAGCGCATTCATGGATCCGGCATTGCGGCTTGCACGCATGGCGACGGCAGGGATCGATTTTCAGGTGCTCTCGCCCAACCCGCTGACCTATCTGCATCATGTCCCTGCGGCCGTCGCGATCCGCTTCTGTCGGATCCACAACGATGCCCTGGCATGCCAGGTCGCCGCGTATCCCGAGCGTCTCGCGGGACTTGCCGCCCTGCCGATGCAGGATATCGGCGCGGCGGTCGAAGAATTTCACCGGGCGGTCGGGGATCTCGGGCTGTGGGGCGCCGCGATCGGCACAGATATGCCGCACCGGCTGGACGATGCCGGGATGGACCGGCTCTATGACGCGTGCGTCTCCCGGGATGTGCCGCTGTTCCTGCATCCCGGTCCTGCCGGGATCGACGGCCCGGCGGGGGATCCCAATCTGAAGGATTATGATCTTGATGTGGTGATCGGCTTCGCGGCTCAGGAAACGCTGGCTGTCGCGCGGCTGATCTTCGGCGGGGTTCTGGACCGGCATCCGGCGCTCGACATCTGTCTCAGCCATGGTGGCGGGTCGACGGCTTTCCTTGCCGGGCGCATGGCGCAGGCGATGCGCAAACGTCCGTGGTCCCCGCCCGATCATCGCAAGGACGGTGCGTTCGAAGAGCGCCTCGCCCGGTTGTGGTTCGACAATCATCTGAACCGCGCGGAATCCCTGTCGCTGCTAACCGATCTGGTTGGTGAGGACCGTCTTGTTTTCGGCACCAATTTCGCCGGTTGGGACGCGCCCGAAGATCTCGGGACACACACACCGCCCGCCCATCTTGCCGACAACGCGCGGCGTCTTCTGCGCCGCCCCTGACCGAGGAGTTCGCCCATGTCCGACCTGATCATCGAGAATGGCCGCGTCATCGACGGCACCGGGGCGCCGGCCTTTGACTCTGCCGTCCTGATCGAAGACGGGGCAATCGCTGCGCTGGGCGCCGAAGCGCAGTCGCGCGCGGCGGGCCGACCGGGGCTGCGCCGGATCGATGCCACGGGCTGCACGGTGATGCCGGGAATAATCGATACCCATTGCCATCTGGCTTTCGACGATGCCGCTTCGAATGCCGAGATCTTCCACCAACGGCGGAACGCGCTGTCGGCTCTGGTGGCATCCTATAACGCCCGCAAGCTTCTGCGCGCGGGGGTAACGGGGCTGCTCGACCCGGATTCCACCTTCGAGAACATGATCGATCTGCGCGATGCGATCGAAGCCGGTATCGTCGAAGGGCCTCGCATGTCCTGCGGCGCCTATGCCCTGATCACCGGCGTGGGCGGCACGGCCGGACGGATGATCGCGGATGAGGGCGTCACCGGCTATTACAAGCCAGTCAACTCGCGCGACGAGATCGTGGCGGAGGTGCGGCGCCAGATCAAGTATGGCGCGGACTGGATCAAGGTGCATGTCACCGGGATCGTGCCGCGGCAGGCGCGGCGCGGCGAGATGTGCGTCTGGACACTGGATGAGCTGAAGCTGATCTGCGACACCGCGCACGAACTGATGACCCCCGTGATGGGCCATTGCCGGGGCGCAGAGGCGACCCGCCGCGCCGCCATCGCGGGGTTTGACCTGATCTTCCATGCGACCGGCATGGACGAGGCCGCGCTGACGGCGGTCGTTGATCGCAAGATCCCGATCGCACCCGCCCTGACCTTCCAGGCAAACATGGTCGATTTCGGCCCGGCGCTGGGCACCTCGGCCGAGTTGATCAAGCTCTTCGAACGCGAGATCACCGATTCCATCGACACCATGACCGAGGCCCACCGCGCCGGCGTGCCCCTGCTCACCGGTTCGGAGGCGGGCTTTGCGCTGGTGCCCTATGGCGATTGGCATTACCGCGAAATGGAGGTCTTTGTGAAATACTTCGGCCTGTCGACGCTCGAGGCGATCCAGTGCGCGACACAGAAAAGCGCCTTCGGCATCCGGATGCCGGGCGAAGTCGGGGTGATCGCCCCGGGCTATCGGGCCGACGTGATCTGCGTGAAGGGCCGGGTCGACGAGGATCTGGCCCTGCTCGGTGATCCGGACAACATGCGCCATGTGCTGATCGACGGAAAGGAAAAGGACCTTTCACCCCTGCCTCCGCGCCGCCCGATTCCGGGATGGCGGCTGGCATCGATGGGCGGCCGACGCCTGACACGCGACGTGGCGTTCGGGCCGCAAACACCGCCCGAACCGCCGGCGATCGAAGAGCTCCACTGACCCACAGGCCGGACTCAGCCAAACGGCGAGAAGTCCGTGGGCAGCAGGATCTTGCTCTCCTGCGTCTCGAGCAGGGGCAGGATCTCGGTCAGGAATCGCCGCCACTCAGGTTCAGCCATGAGGGCGGCGCGCCGCCGCGCCCGGTCATCGAGGCCGTCATAGCCCCACAGATGCACGGTTTCGTTCAGCGGCCCCAGTTCGGTGACGAAATAGCCGATGAGATTGCCCAGAACGCGGCGCTGCAACGCCAGCGGGCCCGCCTGATAAAGCGCCATGAACTGCGGGATCATGCCGGGACGGAAGCGATAGGTGCGTTGTTCGACGATCATCTTTTCGCTCCTCAGAAGGCACCGCGGAACAAGCCGCCGTCCAGCAACAGGTTCTGCCCCGTGATGTAACCGGCATGGGCGCTGCACAGAAAAGCGCAGGCCTTGCCGAACTCTTCCGGATCGCCCAGCCGCGCGGCGGGCACCTGCGCCTCCCAGTCGCGGGCGACCGCTTCGGTTTCCCGTCCACTGGCGGCGGCATTCGCCGCAAAGCCCTGCTGCAGCCGTTCGGTACGAAAATAGCCGGGCAGAATCTGGTTGATCGTGACACCCTTGCTGGCAACGTCGCGCGCAACACCGGCCAGAAAGGCCGTCAGACCTGCGCGCGCGCCGCTGGAGAGATCGAGACCGAAAACCGGCATCTTCACCGTCACGGAGGTGATGTTGACGATACGCCCGAATCCCCGGTCTGCCATGCCGTCAATCACCGATTGCACAAGCTGGATCGGCGTCAGCATGTTCATGCCGATGCCTTTTTCCATCGCCGACCGGTCGAGGCTTCGAAAATCCGCAAAGGGCGGACCGCCATTGTTGTTAACCAGGATATCCGGCTCGGGACAGGCGGTGAGAAGCGCATCTCGCCCCGCCTCGGTATCGAGATCGGCCACAACGGGAATCGCCGTTCCCCCGGTTTCGCGCTGCAGCGCTTCTGCCGTCGCGCCTAGCCGCACGGCATCGCGTCCGTTGATCACGACAGTCACGCCCGCGCGCATCAGCTCGGCCGCGCAGGCACGACCGAGTCCTTTTGACGAGCCGCAGACGATCGCGTTGCGCCCCTTCAAACCTAGATCCATGTGCTTTCCTCCCAAGATCGACACAGGGCAAAATTATAGTGTTTTCGATTGTATTGATATCGATATAATATAGCATGGTGGGAGGAGTCGCAACGAGACTCGCCACCCGGCCGGGGAGGGTCGGGTGCCATCACCACGTCCGGGGAGGAGACGATGATGACATTAAAGCAAGGCGCTTTGGGCCTCGCGATGGCCGCGGGTATCGCCGGTGGCGCTGTCGCTCAGGAAAGCCACGATTTCGCGGTGGTCGGCACCTGGGGGCAGCTGGCGCATTGGATGGATCGGGAATCGGTCTTTTGGAATGAAACGTTGCCGGCCGCGTCCGACGGCCGCCTGACGGCCACGGCCCGCCCGCTGACTGAGCTTGGCATGGACGGCACCACCGTGATGCGCGAGTTGCGCTCGGGCGCGTTCGATTTCGCGCATGGCGTGTTCCTGTATGTCGCGGCCGACAGCCCGGTGATCGAGGGCGCGGATCTGGTTGGTGTTACGCCGGACCTTGCCACGTTCCGGCAGGTGATGGACGTCTACCGGCCCGTGCTTGAGGGCGAATTCCAGCGGCTGTTCAATTCCCATATCCTGATGCTCTACGCTTGGCCGCAGACGCATCTGATCTGCAACTTCCCCGAAGACACCCCCTCCGAGGTCGATCTGTCGTTCTTCGAGGGCCGGCATGTGCGCAGCTTCGGGGCCTCGGCTGACGAATTCATCACCAATTCGCTTGGCGCGGTGCCAGTCGCCGTCGCCTTCGGGGAGGTTCTGCCAAGCCTCGAACGGGGCGCGCTGGATTGCGGGGCGACCGGCGTGCTTTCGGCCTATTCTGGCAGCTGGCAACAGGGCACCACGCATGACCTGCAGGTCGCTCTGGGCTACACGGCGTCGTTCCTTGCCGTGAACAATGACACGTGGAACGCGCTGTCGGATGAGGATCGCGCACTGATCGAGGAACAGGTCGCGCTGCTGGAAGACCAGACCTGGGAAGCGACCGCACGCGAGGATGCCGAGGGTATCGCCTGTCTTTCCGACGGTCCCTGCCCACGCGGCGAGCCGGGCGGACTGCAGCAGATGACGATGACCGATGCCGGACGCGAAGCCCTCCGGGACAGTGTTGAAACCGGGGTGATCGGCGCCTGGGCTACCCGCTGCGAGGCGCGCTCTCCCGGTTGCGCGGAAGCCTGGAACGAAACGATCGGGGCCTTGCTCGGCTTCGAGGCCCGGCCCTGATTCAGCGCCGTCGGCGACACTCTGACCTGCACTGACCCGGCCCGCATCAGGGCCGGGCTCACGGAGACCTTCATGCAGAAGCTGCATTCCTTCCTGTATCGCCTGTCGCGTCTCAGCGTCTGGATCTTCGGCGCGGGCTATCTGGCGATCGCACTCGCGACGACGGCGGATGTCCTGATGCGCTGGCTTTTCTCGATCTCGACGCCGGCCGTCTACGAAGTTTCGGGCTATATTTTCGCCGTGGCGACGACATGGGGCTTCGCTTTTGTCCTGTTCGAGCGCGCGCATGTCCGTATCGACGTGGTGTATCAGGCGCTGGGGCCCCGCTTGAGGGCCTTGGCCGACCTTCTGGCGCTTCTGGCGCTGACGCTTTTCGTGGCCGTGCTGACCTGGCGCGCGTGGCTGACGCTTGACGAAACGCTGCTGTTCGATTCGCGCGCACGGACCGCGCTGCAAACCCCGCTCTGGATCCCGCAATCCCTGTGGCTGGCCGGGCTGGCCTATTTTCTGCTCTGCCTCGTTTTCCTGTCCACCTATGTTCTGTTGCTGATCCTGCGGGGCCGCTCGGCCGAAGTGGGTACGATTGCGGGCATTCCGCATGTCGCCCAGCACGGCGGCACCGCTCCCGGGGCCGCCGCGACGCGCGGAGGGTCCGCGCAATGAAAGCGATGGGGTTCCTTGCCGGGTTGCTAGCCCTTCTGGCGCTGTCCCTGCCGGTGGCAGCGATCCTTGGCGACATTGCCATCGTCATGGACCAGTTCTGGAACAATGGCCGGCTGCAACGCACCTTCGGCGGCTTCCTGTGGGAAAAGTCGAACCAGTATCTTCTTCTCTCCATTCCGCTCTTCGTCCTCCTGGGCGAAATCAACCTGCGGTCGGGCATCGCGGCGCGGATGTATGACGCGGTGGCGAAGTGGATCGGGTGGCTGCCCGGCGGACTGATGCATGCCAATATCGGCGCCTCGACCATCTTTGCCGCGACATCGGGTTCCAGTGTTGCCACTTCGGCCACGATCGGCACCGTCGCCTATCCCGAAATCGCCCGGCACGGCTATTCCGAGCCGCTGTTTCTGGGCTCGATCGCGGCGGGGGGAACTCTGGGAATCCTGATCCCGCCCTCGGTCACGCTGATCGTCTATGGTGTGCTGACGCAGACATCGGTGCCGGAGCTCTACATGGCCGGTATTGTCCCGGGCGCCTTGCTGGCGGCCCTGTTCTCGCTGACGGTGCTGGGGCTCTGCTTGTTGCGTCCGGGGCTGTCGGGCAGCCCGGTACGCGCCAGCTGGGCCGACAGGCTCCGCGCCCTGACCGATCTGGTGCCGCCGATGGTAATCTTTCTGGGCGTTATCGGGACGATCTATGCCGGGATCGCCACGCCGACCGAGGCCGCCTCCATCGGCGTTGTTCTCTCGCTGATCCTGTCGGCGGCGAACCGGACCCTGAACAGCCGCATGTTGCTCGCCAGTTTCGAAGGAACCGTCCGTACGACCTCGATGATCATGCTCATCATTCTGGCCGCGATGATTCTGAACATCGTCGTCGGCTATTTCGGCGCGATTCAGGCGGCGACACGGATGGTCGGCGCGCTGGGGCTCGAACCCTGGCAGCTCATGGCGCTGATCGTCGTCTTCTATCTGGTGATCGGCATGTTCATGGAAACCTTCTCGATGATGCTGACGACGATCGGAATCGTCTTCCCGCTGGTGACTTCCGTCGGCTACGACCCGGTCTGGTTCGGTGTTGTCGTCGTGCTGCTGATGGAAGCGGCGCTGATCACGCCACCCATCGGTGTGAACCTGTTCGTCGTGCAGGGCATCCGCGCCCGGGGCGCGCCTTTCCGCGACGTCTGCATCGGCGCTGCGCCGTTCCTGGCCGCGATGCTGGCGCTGATCGTTCTTCTGATCTGGCAGCCCGGGCTTGCGACCTGGCTTCCCGATCTCTTCTACGCACAGTGAGGATTGCGATGCGTGAGTCACTCGACATCGAAACCCGGCTTGCCCGCCTTGAGGCTCGCCACGAGATTTCGGAGCTGGTCACCCGTTACGCCATTGCCTGTGACGAGCGGGACCTGGACCTGCTGGCTAGCCTGTTCACCAAGGACGCCGTCTTCGATACGCCGAACGGCTCGATGCGTGCGGAGACGCGCGAAGGGATCAGCGCGATGTTCGAACAGGTTCTGGCCGTCCGCGGCCCGGGGTTCCACTGGACCCATGATCATATCATACGCTTCACCGGCGACGATCGGGCCGCCGGCACCATTTTCGGTCACGCCGAGACCACGCCCAACGGCAACCACAGCCTCGCAGCCCTGAAGTATGAAGACGAATACCGGATCGAAGACGGTGCATGGCGTATCGCCCACCGTGCCATCCGGTTCTTCTATTATGTTCCGGCCGCAGAATATCCCGGTGCGTTGACACAGACGGATCGCGTCGTTCTTGGCGCGAAGCGGGTTGATGCCGATATCCCCGAACCGCTGCCCAGCTATGCCGGGTTCGAGGCCCGGCGGAACGCGGCCCGGTCCCGGTAACCGGCCGAACGATCTGACAGGGAGGACCCCATGACACGACCGATCGAAGAAACGATGGACCTGGCGCGCCGCGCCGTCACCCATTACGTCAACCGGACCACTGATCAGGCGCCGGATACCTATGCGCTGGATGTCTCGGCCTATACCGATCCCGACCGGTATCGGCATGAGGTGGAGCGGGTCTTCCGAGAACAGCCTCTCGCGCTTGTCTTGTCGATCGAGATTGCCACGCCGAATTCCTACCGCGCCACCGAGGTTTGCGGCACGCCTGTGATCGTCACCCGCGACGGAGAGGGCAAGGCCCATGCCTTCCTCAATGCCTGCCGTCATCGCGGCGCGCCGGTCTGCGCCGACGGTCGCGGAGAAGCGCGGCAATTCTCGTGCCCCTACCACGCCTGGGTTTATGACACCAAGGGTGCGCTGGTCAGCATGTATGGCGGCAAGACGTTCGGCGATGTCGATATCGAAAAGATGGGCCTGCGCGAATTACCCTGTGTCGAGAAGGCAGGACTGGTGTGGGTTTGCCTGACGCCGGGCAAGAGCTTCGACATTGACGAATGGCTCGGTGATTTCGCCGCCGAGCTCGAAACGCTCGATCTGGGCAACTGGTATCTCTACGATCAGCGTGATCTGCCGGGGCCGGGTTGGAAAGTGGCATGGGACGGCTACCTGGAAGCCTATCACCACAACACCCTGCACGCTGAAACGGTGGGCAAGTACACCGTCGGCAATCTGATGCTGCACGACACCTATGGTCCCCATCAACGCATTGTTTTCGGGCGGAAATCCCTCAAGGAAATTGCGCGCAAGCCTGAAACCGCCTGGGCAGACCCCTCCGAACATATCCGCCTGATCCATTCCGTGTTTCCCAACACCTCAATCTCTGGCGTGGTCGGCGATCATGCGCTGGTCAGCCAGGTGTTCCCCGGCCCCAACCCGGACAGCACGCTGACCCGCCAGTCGATCCTTTGTGCGAAGAAGCCCGAGACCGATGCCGAGAAGGCCGCCACGGAAGGGTTCAGCCAGATGACCCTCCGGGCCGTTCGGGATGAGGATTACAACATGGGCTTCCAGATCCAGAAAACGCTGAGCTCGAAAGCCAACGAAGCCTTCGTCTTCGGCCGCAATGAGCCGGCATTGCAGCACTACCATGATTGGGTTGCGCGACTGAGCGGCTGACGATGTCGCGTGGTTCTCGTACTCCCTTGGAGCGTGAGCGAGAACGCGGGATGCAGGTTTGCGCCATCGGCACGGTTGATATCGGCACAGTGGCATGCGGCGATGGTGAGATCGACGCACCAGAAACGGCGGTCGGCATCGAGCGCCGGACACTCGGCGGGTGGTACGAACTCCAACGATTTACCCATGACGTTCATGAGGTGAAGGCACGTCTCGCCCCTTTCAGCACCGATCTTCCGACGGAGCACCCCGGAAGGCCCAGGAAATCATCTTGTGGCTCTTCACCCGCGCGGAGAACGGCGCGAGCGATGCATTTACGAGCGAGCGGTACGGACGCGCGACTTCATGCGAGAGGACGAGAAACCGAGCGGCGACATGGCCCCAGTAGGGTGACGTCCCGTTTGGTGGTGTAGGTGTCGGTGGCCATCGGTTTCTCGGTAGGGTCGGGTTGCGACAACCAACCTGAACCGAGGGATAGACCCGATGACCAAACCTATGATGGACCTCCGAGCCCTGGTGGAGAAGAGCGGAGATGCCGACCTTCTGCGTGAGATGATTGGCTTTGCCGCCGAACGTCTGATGGAGCTGGAGGTTGGCGCCAAGACCAGCACCGGCTACGGTGAGAAAAGCCCTGAGCGGCTGGCACAGCGCAACGGTTATCGTGATCGCGATCGCCGGGGAGGTCGCGCAGGCCTTTCGGGACCACGGGATCACCGCCGCGCTGATCGGCGGCACCATGGCGCTGATCGCGGCGATCACGAGGAAGACCTTCACGAACGAGGCCCTTCTGCACCGCCCCGACCGGGACCGGATCGACCGTCAGCGCAGCGAGGATCGCAAGGCCGAGGGCGACCGTCTCGACCGGATCGAAACCGACATCCGCTCGATGCGCGACATGCTGTTCGACGCGGTCCAGCGCGGCGGATCCGCCTGACGTGAACCCCTATTGCGACTGCCACGTCCCCCGCCCCCGAAGGCGGGTTTTTTCATTTGGATGATCCTATGCCGACCCTGACCTACCCCCACTGGCGCGAAGCGCCCGCGAACACCTGGCGCTGGCCGGACTTCTCGGCCACCGAGATCGCTGCCGTGGCACCGGCGCGATCAAGATCAACACCGAGGCGATGGACAAGCTGCAGGCCTTGCGCGACCGCCTCGGCAAGCCGCTGATCGTGCGGTCGGCCTATCGCAGTCCGGAGCACAACCGCGCCGTCGGCGGGGCCCCGGGCTCGAAGCACATGCAGGGGACCGCTTTCGACATCGCCATGTCGAACCACGATCCCGCGGCTTTCGAGGCGGCGGCGCGAGCGGTCGGGTTCCTGGGGTTTGGATACTATCCCCGCTCCGGCTTCATGCCCATCGACCTTGGCCCCGCCCGGCCCTGGGGCGATGCCTTCCCGGCCCGGCCCGTGCCCTTCGCTCCGGAACTACCGCCCGCGCGCGAAGTCCTGTCGGAAAGCCGCACCCTGCGCGGTGGGGGTGCGGCTGGGAATGCCACTGTCGGCGCGGCCGGGGTGGAGTGCTACAGGACGTCCTCGCCGAAACCCAGTCCACGATCCAGCCACTGGTGCCGTATCTCGACACTTTGCGCTGGGTGCTGATCGCCATCGCCCTGATCGGCATCGCCGTCACCATCCACGCCCGGCTGGACGACTGGAAGAGGGCCAGCGGTGATGGGTTGGCTCCTCACCCATGGCCCGGCGCGGAAAGCGCGCCGCGCCGGTGAACGCGCTGGGCGCGCCGCCGAAGGGTTGGACAACCGAGAGAGAAACGATGCGATCCACCGCCAGATGCTCGACGCTGCCGCCCGCCGCCCTCCTGATTGCGATGCTCTGGCTGACCGGCTGCGCGATGGCAGGTTCTGACGCCCGCGCGCCGTGCCCGCCCATGGTTGAATACACCAGCGCCGAACAAGCGCGCGCCGCCGACGAGGTCGAAGCGCTGCCGCAAGGGGCCGTCATCGTCAGGATGCTCGCCGACTACGCCGTGTTGCGCGATCAGGCGCGGGCGTGCCGGTGAAAGCTGTTCCAAACAGCTGAGCGAATGCGACTCCGTCTGCTCAGAGGATTCGGGTTCCGGTGGAACGAGAAATTTAAGGGCTTCGCCATGATGAACGAGCGCATTCACCTTCGGCGGCGAATGCGCCCGCTTGTTTCAATGGCCGGACACCGACCATTGGGCCGGTGAAAACTCAATCCAGCCTGGCGGGCTCCGCGCGGGTTCGCCGCCATCCCCGCCACCGCACTTGATCCGGCCCTCTGTCCGGCGCCTCCTGCGGTCCCCGCGCTTTCGGGTCCAGGTCCCCATCGTCGAAAGAAGGACAGTTGCCGAACTACTCGGTCTCGCTCCTCCTCGCTTCCGTCGTGGACGCAGGCTGCACGAGGCCCGCCACGATCTGGCGAAACTCGCCGAGGATTTCACCGTGGTTCTTGTCGAGGTAGCGGGCGAGACGGTCATTCTGCAAAAGCCGCTCGACATAGCGACCGACCACAACCAGCCGAAGGTGATCGGGTCCAAGGGTGCCTTCGATCAGCTTTATGTTCTTTTGCAGGTTGGCCATCTCGGCCTTCATTCGCTCGGCTTGTTCGCGCGTTACGCCAGCAGGTGGCTTCTTTGGAGCCGGGTCAACCAGGTCTGTGGCGTCAGATGCTGCGAGGATCGCCTCGACATAGGGCACCGTGTAGTTGTTAGCCGCGATCATCAGTTCCGCCGCCTGAATCTGCCGCAGGGGCTTCATCTTCCGCAGGGACCGGAAACTGTTGATCGGGCAGTGCCTGGCCTTCAGCAGTTCGGCTGCCTCCGGACAGATGCCGTTCAGCAGGGTCCGCTTCTGTCGGATCAGCGCGATGTTCACATTCAAGGCTGCAGCGATACGGGCCTCCGATACGCCGCGCTCGACCGCGCGCAGGATCATCTTGTGCTCCTGGATCGTGGCGAGGCGGCTGATGCGCTTGTTGTAGGTGAAGGATTCGTCGTCGGTCGCCACCAGGCAGGTGACGGTCGTCTCGCCCATTTCCTTCAGAACATGCAGCCGAACATGGCCATCCAGAAGGATGAAGGATCCGTCCTGCCCAGCCGCGCGGGCGACCACCGGCGGCTCGATCAGCCCGACCTCACGGATCGTCGCGGCGATCTGCCCATATTTCTGACTCTTGGTCACGGTGACTGGCAACTGCTTGACCGGCAGGATCGCATCGATCGGGATCGTGCGCAGGTTCGCTTCAAATCCCGGGCTCTTCGGCGGAGGCATTCTCCCTGTCTGTGTCATGCTCTTGGCTCCCGCAACCCGTCGATGATGATGCGCGGCAGGCTGTCGAGACCCTCGGCACGGAGCAGCGTCAGAAAGTTCTCGTCCTTCAGCAGAGACTGAAACGCCGCATCGAGAAACAGCAGGCTGCTTCGCGTCGACTGCGCCCTGCGGACCATGTCCTGCTGTCGCTCGGCCTCGGCGCGATAGGCTTTGACCAGCGCGGCAGAAGTTATTCGCGCTCGTGCCTGTGTGTTCCGCGCGCCGCCTCGCTGCTTGCCGTGGCGCTGGCGCAACTCAACCAGCCGCCGCGCCTCCAGCAATTTCTTTCCGCGCAGTTCACCGGAGGCATAAGCAGCCTCGAGCGCCTTCTGCACGTCCTTCTCCTCGGCCCGCGTGATGTAGAGCGCGACGCTGAGCGGCATTTGCCCGGTCTCGACCGCGATCAGCAGGCGTTCTTCTCCGTTGGCGATCAACTCGCCGATTTCATGAACATAGGCGAAGGAAAGCCCCGTCTTGTCGGCGATCTGATGATCAGAGTAGCCTCGGTCGCGCAGGATGGCGATGTCCTGCAACAGCTCGAGCGGCCGCTGCTGACGGCGGGCGATATTCTCGATCACGCTGCGCAAAAGTCGCTCGGGCTCGCTCGCATCCACGACGATGGCCGGAATCTGGGTTTCCCCAAGGGCGACATAAGCCTCCATCCGACCCTGACCGCAGACCAGACGATAGGACACTCCCGCCTCTTCATCGACCCGGGCGACGGTGATCGGCTTTTTCAGCCCGACCTTGCCGATACTGTCGACAAGCGCGCGGAAGGTCTTGTCCGAGCGTTCACGCGGGTTCTCCACCGTGATGGCTGAAATCGGGATGATCTGCACTTCGTCCCGCAACTCGACTTCGCTCACCATGGTGCCACCTCGGCAACCGGTACGCGGCGGGCCATGTCGAAGAAGAAATCGAGCGTTTCAAATCGGAAAGCGTCCAGCATCAGGCCATTCTCCTCGGCAAGCCCCAGGGGTCTTGTTCGCATCTCGAATTGGGGCAGCAGGTAATAGTCGAGCGCGGCGGTGTTCGTTCGGTCCATCCGGATGGCGATGGTGATGTCGGGCACGAGGCCGGTGTCGAAACGGATTTTCCAGCGCAGGCCGCCGGTGGAGATTTCGCGGCAGCGGGCGACAGCAACGGAGGCGGTGAATTCGCCATTGATCGTCAGCAGGTCGGTCGCCGGATTGCGCGTCACGGTGCCGCCGAGACGGGTGATCTCGCGGATCACACGCTCCACCTCGTCGCCGTGGAACAGCCGCAGCAAGCGGTTCACTTCGATGTAGTGGTAGTCCCGGTCCGGTGTGAAGCCAACGAGGGAATAGGCCCGGATCAGGCTGCCGAACCGGTGGGCATAGGCGCCGCTGGACGGCATCCCGTCGGCCTCGTCGATCACCAGACCGGATATGTAGCCGTGGCGCTGGAACAGCCGCGTCAACCGTTCCAACATCTCGTCGTCCGAGAACCGGCGGTTCCGGGCGGCTATGATCGCCTGCACTTGTCGGAACTGTTTCTGCTCGACGATGGCATCGAACGCCCCTTCCGAACGGATCCACATCTCCGGACCATTCGCGACCCGCTTCTGCTTCAGTTTGAAGGAGCGCCGGTTGTAGACGTTGTTGCCGATGTATTTCTCGTTGGTCAGGATCTGATGGACGGTGGCGCGGGTCCAGGCCCGGCCGAGATCGGTCAGGATCCCGCGCTCATTCAATTCTCTGGCGATTTCGCTTTCCGAACGGCCGTTCTTGAGGAACCGAC
Organism: Pararhodobacter marinus; assembly: GCF_003122215.1. GTDB lineage: Bacteria > Pseudomonadota > Alphaproteobacteria > Rhodobacterales > Rhodobacteraceae > Pararhodobacter > Pararhodobacter marinus. Next base: position 197,903 of record NZ_QEYD01000010.1, read on the forward strand.
TGTAGATCCAGCGCACGGTCTGCACCTCAGCGTCGGGTCCTGGCACCAGGATCACCCGGTCTGTCTGCAAGCTCTTGTGCTCACCGCGCTTCAGCTCGGCCTTCACTTCACCCCGTTCGTCAAGCAGGACCCGGCGAAGGCCAAAACCTGCCGCACCGCCCTGACGGAAGCCGCGTTCGATCAGGCGACACTGCCCGATGAAGACCTTGTTGGAAAGTTCCCGGCTGTATTCCCCCGCCATCGCGCGCTTGACGCTCTTGACGATTGTGGCAACCGGACCTCCGTCATTTTCGAATTGCTCGGCGCAATACTCGACCTGCTTGTTGGCGCGACGGCAGATGTATTCGTAATAGGCGGATTCATCGGCGTCCTGAAAACGGCCCCATCGGCTGACGTCATAGACAAGGATCACCTCGAAATCCGCGGTGCCGTCCTGCACATCCTGGATCAGCTGCTGCAGCGCCTCGCGACCCTCGATCCTGAGCCCGCTCTTGCCCGCATCGGCATAGGAACGGACCAATTCAAAGCCGCGTTCCTCCGCGTATTTGCGGATCGCGTCCGACTGGTTTTCGGTCGAGTATTTCTGATGGTCCGTCGACATGCGGACGTATTCAGCCGCACGGCGCTTTGGCGGGGAGTTCGCCGGTTCTTTTCTTGAGGGCAGCTCTCTGCCTGCCATGCCCGTCTCCAGATCAGTTCATGCAGGCGTCTCCGTCTGGTCGGACCCGGGGTATTGGCTGGGGCGCAAAATGGAATCTGCCGCTGTGTTGTCTTCTCCACAGGTTTACCGGAGGAGGACGCCGCGATGCGGATCAAGATGGGCACATCTGTGCCGAAAATGGGCACAACTGTGCACCTAGACGCCGATCAGACCGCGTATCGCACGGCCATTGCCGATGCCCTGCGCCGCGAACTGGGGCCGACGCATCAGGCCATCAAAACGGTGATGCGCTGGACCGGAGCGAGTGAGCGGACGGCCAAGTACTGGCTGTCTGGCGAACGCGGGCCTAGCGGAGAGCATCTGATCCGGCTCGCGCAACATTCGGATGCAGTGCTGATCACCATCCTGATCATGGCCGAGCGACTGCCGGAGCAGCGGCGGCACAGATGTACCGATTGTCCTGCGCGCGAGCTTGTGTTGCAAGACCTCGGACAGGAACAGAAATCGTCCGGGGGCTCCTGACATGCAGGGGAGCGGCTGGGCGCCACCCCGCCCAGTCGTTCAGGAAACAAGTCGCCACAATGTTCATGCGGAGATTAGAACCCCCATTCTCCGCATCAGTTGCGGCGAATGACAGGGGATCATGCTTTGATACCGTTTTCCTGCCAGTTTCTGTCACCAAACCTTCTTGGCGGCAGACCGCTGGCGACAACGCCCTTTGATGCTAGTATCGGGCGATATTCTGTTGCCAAGCGCATTTTCTGTGACTCGGTTCGCAGCAACGCTCGTTGACGACAGAATCAGTGCCTGCATGATCATCAAAACCCTACGATCTGACAGATGCCGTTCCCTATCACACCGGCGACTTTCCCCCTGGCTCACTCGACTACGAGGTGTTTCTCGGACCCTTTGAAGAGGCAGCGGCCTCCCTTGCCCGATACGATGCCGAGATGTCGGGAATGGTGAACAGCGAGTTGTTCCTCGCCCCCCTGCGTCGCCAGGATGCGGTTACCTCGTCTCGGATGGAACGAAGAGCTCTACCGCCTTGAAGCCGAAGAAGACGCGGGCAGCGCCGACCCTTATCGGGAAGCGCGCAACGACGACGTCGAGACCTACCTTTATTCCCGCGCACTGCGGAATGCCCAGCAAGCCCTCGCCGACGGCGCCCCGCTTGGCGAACACCTGATCCGGACTGCCCACCAGCAGCTGCTGTCCTTTGGCCGGGGAGCCCGCAAGCGCCCCGGCAGCTACAAGGTTGAGCAGAACTACATCGGGGATGAACGGCAGGGAAGGATCTACTACGTTCCGATTGCCCCGGATCAGCTGGGCCCGGCGATGGGCGAACTGGTCCGCTACATCAACGAAAGCACGATGCGGCCATTGATCCGCACCGCCATCGCGCATGTCGAATTCGAGGCGCTGCATGCGTTCGAGGTCGGTAACGGTCGGATCGGCCGCATGCTGATCACCCTGATGCTGTGGAAGCTCGGCGTCCTGCATCAGCCGAACTTTTTCGTGTCGGGTTACTTCGAGGCCAACAAGGACGAGTACATCGAGCGGATGCGAGCCGTTTCCGCCAAGAGCGATTGGACCGGCTGGGTGGTATTCTTCCTCCAGGCGATGCACGCCCAGGCGACGGTCAACATCCAGACGGCCGACGCGATCTTCCGCCTGCACGGCGAGATGCGGGAGCGGTTCCGCGAAGTCCTGAACTCACAGTTCCATGATCAGGCGCTGGACTTGGTCTTCGCAAGCCTGATCTTCCGCAACGACCGCTTCGTCGAACGCTCAGGCATCCCACCATCCTCGGCGCGCGCGCTATCCCGACGGCTGGTCGAGGTGGGCATGCTGCGCACCATTGAACCGGCTTCCGGACGACGTGCGGCAATGTACGCCTTTGATCCGCTGCTCGATCTGCTGAAGGTGTGAGGGTCATGGCGACGATTATCCGCCCCGTCGATGGGGGCAAAGGCGCAAGCCGCTCTCTTATCACCGCCCGATTACCGAGCGGTCGGACGTGATGGGGTTTAACGACATCTTCACCCAGCTTTCGGTGCTGAAGCTCGCGGTCTACGCCCCGATCAGCTACATCCTGCCCAGCCGTCTGCGGAAGTATGAGGAGATCTACGACACGCAGGTCGAGGGCGGACGGGGCAAGCTCAGACAGGCCGATCGTGAGCGCAGCCTTCAGGCGCTGATGACGACCAACCTCCTGAAACGCTTGGAGAGCTCGGTCGCAGCGTTCCGGCTTACGCTTCGGTCTCTCGGCGCAAACATCTCGCGCACCATCGACGCGATCGACGATTTCGAGAGAACGGGACGCAGCGAGAGCGTCAGTGACTACCTTGCCGACGTGAGCGATTTTGACCCGGAGGACGATGACCTCTCCGGCCTCGACGAGTTCACGGTCGGGAAGAAGGTCCAGATCAGCCTAGCCGACATGGACCTGCCGTCTTGGAAGCACGACCTGGCCGCTGACATAGTTCTCATCGAAGAGCTGATCGCCTCGATGGAGAAGGTCAAACCGGCGGACGACGCCAAGCTCCAGCACCTGCTTGCCCTCATCAGGCAGAAAGTGGACGAGCCGCTGAACCCCGGAAACCGGAAGGTGCTGGTATTCACCGCCTTCGCGGACACGGCAAACTACCTCTTCGATAATCTCGCGCCCTTTGCACAGCAGCTCGGGTTGCATGTCGGCAAGGTCACCGGGTCGGACGCACCCAAAACGACGCTCAAGAAGTCCTACGATTTCCAGAGCGTCCTGACGCTGTTCTCCCCGCGGTCAAAGGAGAAGGCCATCGTCCTTCCAAACGAGCCGGGAGAGCTGGACATCCTTATCGGCACCGACTGCATCTCGGAAGGCCAGAACCTTCAGGATTGCGACTTCCTGATCAACTACGACATCCATTGGAACCCGGTGCGGATCATCCAGCGGTTCGGCCGGATCGACCGGATTGGCTCCCCCAACAGCCAGATCCAGCTGGTCAACTACTGGCCCGACATCTCGCTCGACGAGTACATCAACCTCAAGGAACGCGTCGAAAACCGGATGGTGATCGCCGACGTCACTGCCACCGGCGACGACAACGTCCTCACCGCCAAGTCCAACGACATCGCCTACCGCAAGGAACAACTGAGGCGGATGCAGGAGGAGGTGATCGAGCTGGAGGACGCAAAAGCGGGCATCTCGATCACCGATCTCGGGCTGAACGACTTCCGGATGGACCTGCTCAATTACGTCAAACAGCATGGCGAGCTCGACAACGTGCCCTTCGGGATGCACGCCGTGGTCCCCGCCCAGCCAGAGCTGGGCTTGGCGCCCGGCGTCATCTTCGCGCTGAAGAACATCCACGACAGCGTGAACGTCAACCAGCAGAACCGGCTGCACCCCTTCTACCTGGTCTACATCGACGACGACGGGCAGATCGTCGCCGACCATACCGAGGTCAAGCGCCTGCTCGATCTGATCCGATCCAGCTGCAAAGGGCGGATCGAGCCCATTCACGACGTCTGCCGCGTCTTCAACGAACGCACCGAAGACGGGCGCAAGATGGGCCGCTACTCCGACCTGCTCTCCAGCGTGATCCGTTCCATGATCGAGGTGAAGGAAGAGAAGGATATCGACAGCCTCTTCAGCGGCGGGCGCACCACGGCGCTGACTCACACCATCAAGGGGCTGGACGATTTCGAGCTGATCGCCTTCCTGGTCATCGAAGGGGGCAGCGAATGACCCTCTACGACTGGCCCCGCGCCGCCGCCTTCGGGCGCGTGATCCCCAAGACCAAGATCTACGAGCACGCCGGGGCGAACACGGGCCTCAAGGACCTCTTCGTGCGCGAGGTCGATCAGATCGTCTGGTCGCACAAGCTGGCGCCCGAGACGGTCAATCTGGCGGCGACGAAGCAGGTGGCCGAGATACAGGTCTTCCGCATCACCGCGCGCACCGCGACGCTCGACCGTGACGTGCTGCGCGCCATCGACAAGGCCATCCCCTTTCCGCTGATCTTCGAGGTGGCGCATGGCGGCCGCGTCAGGCTGAGCGGTACGACGTGGACATTTTCACCGCGAACCAGACTGGCCAAGATTTTTCCCGAGCCACGAAGCAGCTCAAGAACCACGTCTACGACTATGCGATTACCGATTCCGATGTCGAAAGAGATTTCGTGAAGGAGCTGGATACAAGCAGCGAGGTCGTTGTCTATGCCAAACTCCCACGGGGTTTCCTGATCCCGACTCCAGTCGGCGACTACAACCCAGATTGGGCGATATCCTTTAAGGCTGGCAGCGTACGGCACATTTACTTCGTGGCCGAGACGAAGGGCACGATGTCCAGCATGAAATTGCGCGAAATCGAGAAGACGAAGATTGAGTGCGCCCGCAAATTCTTCGACGAGATCAGCAAGCGTATCACCACAGATCGCGTGAAATACGATGTTGTGACCGACTACGGGAAGCTAATGGACTTGGTCGGGCGTGCGGCGTGATGAAGCCCCGCTCGATCAATATCTTCCTGCTCGACGGCGATCCGAATGGCATACGGGTGGCACAAATCTCGATGTCGACGATCCAAGCGATCGCCTTCCGGCGCAATCAGCTCCGCCGGGTCCGTGAGGCTTTCCCCGAAATCGAACGGCCAGGCGTGTACATCCTGATCGGCGCCGATGAAGATGCGCAGGACCGGCAACTGGCTTACATCGGCGAGTCCGAAGGCGTCGGCGCTCGATTGTCGTATCACAACTCGAATGAGGCCGGTCGCGATGCCAAAGGCTTCTGGACCGACACGGTCGTGCTGATAAGCAAGGACGAGAACCTGACCAAGAGCCACGCGCGCTATGTCGAAGCTTGTCTGATCCGGGGGGTCGTCAGCAATCCCCGTTGGACCCTGCCCAACACGCGCACGCCGTCCGACGACGCGGGCAAGCTACCGCTCCCCGACCGCGCAGCCATGGACGAGTTCGTGGATCAGACGAAAACTCTGGTTGGGGCCCTTGGCTGGGATCTCTTCCGAGAAGTCCGCGGTCGTGCGCCGGAGCAGATCGCGGAGCAAGAACTGCCAAAGGCTGAACTCCATGAAAGCCCTCGGTTCTTCTTCCGGGGCGACGGCTTCGCGGCAGAGATGGAGATCGGGCCCTCCGGGGATTTCGTCGTCACAGCAGGTTCGAGGGCAAGGGTACGGACGACGCGAACGATACCGAGAGGGACGGTCACGCTCCGGAACACCCTTGTCGAGAAGGGCGTCCTCCGCGAGGAAGGTGATTTTCTTGTCTTCACAAGCGCCTACAGCTTCACATCTGCCTCTGCCGCAGCTGCGGCCGTCATTGGTGCGAGCGCCAATGGCCGGATCCTCTGGAAGCTCCCAGACGGACGCAATTACGCGGATTGGGAGGCAAACCAAGATGCGGCGGGCGATGCGTCAGGCCAATTCTGAAGGTTGCGACGGCCCGGGGAACGGTACCGTCAGCGTGCCGAGAATTTAGCCGACCTTGCAGCCCCAAAAGGACGTGTGGTCGGCGGCGAAATACCCGTCCGCGACCCGGAAATACCCCTGCAGCTCGACGGTATCGCCCGCGGTGAGCGGCACCATGGTCTGCAGCCAGATGGCGGTGGCCAGCGAAACGTGGGTGGCGGACATTTCGCCGAGGGAGCCGCGGATTTCCGTCGCGCCGTTCAGGACGAGCCGCCCGCTCATCCGCGCCGAAGTGCTGGCATTGATCTTGTAGAGCAGCGTCGCGCCAAAGAGGTAGGTGCCGTTCGCGGGCGCCACGAAGCGGTTGTTCGTGGCGTCGAACGCGCCTTGGTCGTTGTAGTCGGTGTTGTTCAGACCGATTTTCGTCCAGGTCGCAGATCATCCGGCAGCCGGCCTGCAAGTGCGTACAGGTAGTCCTCCGGTATGTTCAGGATGCCGGAGAACTGGCGGATCAGGTGCCCCGAGCTGGGGCTGCGTCGATCGTGCTCGATGTCGTTGAGGTACTGCGGGGATATCGACCCGCCACCCTCTTCCTTCATCACGCGCGCTGCGAGCTCCTTCTGGCTGAGACCGAGTGCCTTGCGGGCCTTCGAAATCGCCTGGCCGAAGGTCACACCGTCGGCGGACATGGCCGGTTCATCGCTTCATCTCCCTGTCAATCCGCTTGTTCGCGGATATGCGAACTGTTACGCCTTATCCACAAGGGGATCAACAGTGAAGGAGACCGGCCCATGCGGAGGCGGCCGTACATGATGCAGGCAGTTGAACGCGCGACTGGTCCTTCACGGAACGGACGCAAGCCACGAAGCGCCTGAACACATGTCGTCGCTTGCCTGGATAGACTTTGATGAAGCAGAGCGTCAGCGGGCACAGCGCATCACGGCGCTGTTCCAAGAGCGCGAGACCCGCGATGAGCTGGGGCTTGGCGCGATCCGGGACTCCATCGCCGATCACCTCTTCCCCGGCACGAGCACGATCCAGACGCGGCTGCGGTACATGCTGTTCATTCCGTGGCTCTATCGGGATCTGGAAAAGCGCGACCTTCCCGAAGCGCAGTTGCGCACTCAGGCGCGCGACGCGGAGATCCGGCTCGCCGACGCCTTGAAAGCCGGCGGCGAGTCCAACGGCATCATCGGCCGCGATGCCGGGCCGCGTCTCCAGCGACTTCCGAGTTCGGTGTATTGGGCCGGGCTCGGCGCATGGGGGATTCGGGTTTTCCCCGGTTCCCTTGACAGCCTATTCGTCGCGTTGCGCCGCCGAGGCCGTTCGCACGTCACATCGAGCGGTGAAGAAGCCATGGCCGGCGCCCAGGCGCCCACCGTCTGGAATCCAGCCTTGCCGCAGATGCCAAGCGGCCTGCTCGAGCGCGCCGTCTTCCACCTGACCGCTGAGGAGGCGCAGTTTCTCATCGATCGGCTGGTCGCCAGTCAACCGAACTCACTGCTCACGATGCTGGCGCGCGAAGGCATCGACGCGGACTGCGACCAGATCTGGACGCATCCTCATCTAGCGGCGTTTCCGGCCGCCGCTCGGCGCCTCGTCCAACATGGGGAAATCTTCTCCCATCTGATGCACGGTGCGGCTCTGCTCTACAACCTCGCGCTCAGCGAGCTGCGCCAGCGCGATGATTGGATCGACACCTATCGCGAGCGGCTTGAAGCCTGGAGCGACGAACTCGATCTCGGCGCCGTCCGTGCGTGGTCGCTCGATGATTTCTGGAACGTGGTGGAGCATCCGGCGCACGCCGTCCGACCAGCCGCAAAGCGCTTCGTGACCGAGTGGCGAGAACTGGTTCTAGCGGGGACAGAACAAGTGGTTACGTCGCCCGCGGGGCGACAGCTTGTCGAGGAGCGTGAACGCCGGCTCAAGACCAGCCAGTCCCGCTACGCCAATCATGCCGTGCGCGACCGCTGGACCGGTGCATCGGGCGCAGAACGCCTCAGCTTCCGCTGGGCGCAGGCCAAATCCCATCTCCGGGATCTCGCGAATGCTAAATAGGCGCAGCCTCGATCCCGAGCAGCGAACACTATACGGCGCCAACCTTCAGCCGCCCGCAGGCTATGTCTTCGACGCGGCGGTCGCCACGACCTTCTCGCTCGACTTCGAGACCGCGCTCGCGGTGCCGGTAAGTCTGGCGCTCTTTGCAGCGGAAAATCGCGACGACATACTTTCTCACCCCTTGGCGCTGCTGGAGGGTGCCGAGCGCATCGCGGGCCGGCTCGTCGTCTTCACCGACGCGGGCCACATTCAGGCGAGTGCCCGACCGCACTCCCGCCTTTGCTCGCTGCTCGAACGCATTGTGGTCGAGGTGGCAGCACCCAAAGGCGGAGCCTTCCATCCCAAGATGTGGGCGCTTCGTTTCACACCGCTAAGACCCGAAGACCCAGCGCGCGTTCGCCTACTCATCCTATCTCGGAACCTGACACGTGATCGTTCCTGGGATCTTGCGGCCACCCTCGACGGCGTGGTCACCAAGCAGCCCAAAGCCATCAACCGCCCGATCGCCGAATTTCTCCGTCAGCTTCCCGGCATCACGACCGCAGGCGCTCCCGAGGGCGTGAACACACTCGTCGATGAACTCGCCGCAGACATCCGGCGCGCCGAATGGACTCTGCCCGAGCCGTTCCAGAGCGTCTCTTTCTCGGTCAACGGACTCGGCGGGAAGCCTTGGCGCCCGGAACCCTGCGCGCGGCTGGGCGTGGTTTCACCCTTCTGCGATGATCAGACCCTGTCGATGCTCGGCGGCCTGACCAGCGCCGGAAAACCCATCTTCATCGGCCGGTCCGACGAACTCGCACAAGTCTCGGATGTCACGCTGGATGGCTTTGCCCGCGTTGCGGTACTCGATGAAATGGCGACCACGGAAGATGGCGAGGAGGAGGATGCCACGGCCTTGCAAGGGCTTCACGCCAAGGCGTTCATCGCCGAGCGCGGCTGGGACACCGCGATCACGATCGGTTCGGGAAACGCAACGCGGCCAGCGCTGCTGACCGGAAAGAATGTAGAGATCTTCGCCACCCTGACGGGGAAGCGCTCGCGGGTCGGGAGCATCGAGGAAATCCTTGGCGAGAAGGGGTTTGGCAGGCTGACGCGGCCTTTCGTCCGCAACGAGATGAGTGCAGCCGATGCGGCGCAACGGGCAGCCGAGGCGCGCTTGGAATTGGCGCGGCGCGAGATATGCCGAACGGGCCTCAAGCTCCGTTGCGAGCGTGGCGAGCCAACCGATGAAGGCGCTTCGACGTGGCGGGTCTGGCTTGTACCACCCGAACCGATGCCGCTTGCTGGGATTGGCGCTTTGCGCGTTTGGCCAATCACTCGGGGCGAAGGGCATGCGCACTTCGTGCTACAGCTGCTTCGGCAAGGACAGCCGGCTGACCTTGGCACGATGCCGTTGGTCGACCTCACCCGATTCCTCGCCTGTCATCTGACCGACGAAAAGGAAAATCTCTCTATCTTGTTCAGCACTGGGCTCATGATGGATGGGCTCCCCGCAGAACGCCACGCCGCCATCCTTCGCTGGGTCATCGATAGCAGGGACGCTTTCTTTCGCTACCTGCGGCTTCTACTCTCGGAATTGGGCGATCCCTTCGCCGCCGCTCTGGCGGCGCAGGACGGGTCCGGTCAAGGTGCCTGGCGCGCGGCAAGCGACGACGCTCCAATCCTCGAAGAGATGGTCCGGGCGTTCTGCCAAGGCGGCGACCAGCTCCGCGCCATAGAACGCCTCATCGAACGCCTGGGAACCGGCGACGGTACCGATACCGACCCGATCCCCGCCGAGTTCCGCGCGCTCTGGAACACCTTCCGAATTGCGCTTGCTTCGCAGGATACCGTGCATGGTGAATGAACGGTTCCGCGCCGACTCAGCGCTCGCTCCTCTTAAGGTCTTTCAACGACGCACCGTCGATTATGTTTTCCATCGGCTCTACGGCGAGGACGATCCTGTCCGCCAGTTCTTGGTCGCCGACGAAGTCGGCCTCGGCAAGACGATGGTGGCGCGCGGAGTCATCGCTCGCATGATCGAGCATCTGTGGGACAGCACCAAACGGATCGACATCCTTTACATCTGCTCGAACCAGGCGATCGCAGCCCAGAACCTCAATCGGCTAAATGTCCTCGGTCGGCGGGAGCTCGCCCTGCCGACCCGCATGACTCTCGTTCCTCTGCAACTGCGCGGCCAAGTGGGTCTCGATGCCAACAAGGTGAACTTCATCAGTCTGACGCCGGGCACGACATTCGATCTGCGCTCCTCAACGGGAGTTGCGCAGGAACGCGCCCTGCTGTGCCATCTCCTGCGCGATCTCGTTGCGCGCCCACGGGGCCTACACAACCTGCTGCAGGTCACGGCCGGCGTGGACGGCTGGAACCGCGCAGTGCACGATCTCACCCTCGAAGGGGTCGACAAGCGAATAATCGATCGCTTCCGCCGCGACGTACAGGCAGATCACAATCTCTTCGAGGAACTTGAGCGGGTCTGCGAACTCTTCCCACGCCGCAGGGACTTCTATCCCCCGGAGATCACACAGCCCCGCAACAGCTTGGTCGCACGGCTCCGCGCAAAGCTGTCCCACGCCTGCGTGGATGCACTGCAACCCGACCTGATCATCATGGACGAGTTTCAGCGGTTTCGGGACCTACTGCACGGCGACAGCGACGCAGCGATCCTAGCGCGAGAGCTGTTCGACTACTCGGGCAGCGATGGGCACGCAGCCCGCACATTGCTGCTTTCCGCCACGCCCTACCGGATGCTCACACTCAACGGCGACGAGCCTGACGAAGGCGACCACTACCAGGACTTCCTTGAGACCATCAGTTTCCTCTATGGCCGGGAAAAGGGACCGGAGGTAGCGGCGACGCTTGCGCGCGAAATGCGCGACTTCCGCAGGCTCCTTCATGCCCTGCCACAATCTCACGCGCCAGCGGTCGCGAGCCGCGAGGCCATTGAAAAGCGCCTTCGGCAGGTGATCGCTCGAACCGAGCGGGTGGCGTCCACAGTCGATCGCGACTCAATGATGAGTGAGCCGGCCATCAGCGTCTCGGTCGCGCCCGCCGATCTCGCGCAGGCATCCGCCGTTTCCCAAGTGGCGCGCATACTCGATGCTCCGGAAATCATCGAGTACTGGAAGTCTTCACCGTACCTACTCAACTTCATGCGTCACTACAGTCTGAAACGGCTGCTCGAGAACCAGGTGGACGCTCCTTCGGCTGCGCTCCGCGCCGCAATTCAGTCAGCGCGCGCGACGATGCTCGATCACGACGCCATCGATGCCTACGCGCCTCTGGACCCGGCCAATGGCCGCATGCGTGCGATCATGGACGACATCTTCGGCCAGAACCTTGAACAGAACCTCTGGATACCCCCCGCTATGCCTTATTACGGCGAGCCACGTTCCGGCGCGCCGTTGACCAAGGCGCTGCTGTTCTCCTCTTGGTCTATGGTGCCAGACGCGATTGCAGCACTGCTGTCCTACGAGGCCGAACGGCGCATGGGCGTCGGCGAATCCGGTCGGCGCTATTTCGAACAGCATCGCCTGCGCCCGTTGCAGTTCCGGCACGACCACGGTCGGCTTGCAGGTCTGCGCGCTCTGCTGCTGATCTATCCATCACCGAAGCTGGCGGAACTGGCTGATCCGCTGATGGTGTTCCGCGAAACCGAGACTCTCTTGTCGCAGGAGGGGATGCGCGCCGTGATAGGCGACCGCCTCAAGCCCGTCCTCGATGGTCTGAACGAACAAGTCGAAGCGCGGCACGATACCGGCAGCGCGGAGTGGGCCGCTCCCGCAGTGATCGATGACCTCCTTGGCGCACGGTCCCGCACATGGCTGGAGTCTCCCCTAGGCATGCGCGCCCTGGCGAGCGAGGACGCTTATCAGGATCATGTCCGTGAGTTAGCGGCCGCGGTGACGACGCGTGACGTTGGCGCTTTGCCGGCTGATATTTCGGAACTGCTTGTCGACGTGGCGTTGGGGAGCCCGGCGGTCTGCGCGCTTCGCGCCCTCAAGCGGATCGCCTCCGAACTGGCTTGGGACGATCCATGCCTACTCAGCGCTGCCGCTGAAGTCGCTTGGTCATTCCGGACGTTGTTCAATCAGCATGACGCGGTCGCGTTGCTTCGACGGGATACAGACGACCACTACTGGCGGCGCGTTCTGGTCTATGGGGCCCAGCACAATCTTCAGGCCGTCCTCGACGAATACGCCCACTACCTCGTCGACGCAGAAGGCCTCGGGACCCGTCCAGCCAAAGAACGAGCCACAGGGGTCGCTCATGCGATGGCCCATGCCCTCGCCATTCGCCCTTCGCAGATCGACGTCGATGATGTGCATGTCGACGGCGAGTCCCTCGCCATCAGCAAGTTCCAGATGCGCGGACGCTTTGCGATGCGGCTCGCCGACTACAAAGATGAGGATGGCGCCGTTGCACGGCTCGGAGGCGTCCGCGAAGCGTTTAACTCACCGTTTCGGCCGTTTGTTCTCGCCACGACCTCGGTCGGACAGGAGGGGCTGGATTTTCATCCCTATTGCTATCGCGTCTACCATTGGAACTTGCCGAGCAACCCGGTTGACCTCGAACAGCGTGAAGGCCGCGTTCACCGATTCAAGAGCCACGCAGTGCGCCTCAATCTTGCCGAACGGCAGGCCGACGCCATCAGGGGCGGCGGGCGATCTCCTGACGATCCGTGGAGACTGATGTTCGAACGCGCCCGATCCGAGGCGCCAGTAGACACCGATCTCATCCCCTATTGGATCTATGAGGGCTCAGTGAGGGTCGAACGGCGCGTGCCGATGTTGCCGTTCAGCCGGGAGGTAACCCGCTTGGCTTGGCTCAAGCGCAGCCTGACAGTGTATCGCCTGGCCTTCGGCCAGCCCCGTCAGGATGATCTTCTGGAGTATCTGCAGCATATCATAGGTGCTGGTATGGATGGCTCGATGCTCGGCGACCTGCAAATTCGCCTCGAGCCGAGACCAGCCATTATGTCGGATTCATAGAATACGCAGCGATATGAAGGACTTCGGCCCCTCTTGCTTCCACAGTGCTTCCACGGGTGTTGGAAACGCAAACGCCGCCCCGGAGGGCGGCGTTTAAGCGTTTGGAAACGCGTAGGAATTTGGTTGCGGGGGTAGGATTTGAACCTACGACCTTCAGGTTATGAGCCTGACGAGCTACCGGGCTGCTCCACCCCGCGACAATTCGGTCTGTTCAGTATCATCGTATAGAATGAGGTTTTTTTGTTTCTTATCAGGTTTGGCGGTGACCTACTCTCCCACGACTTGGGTCGCAGTA
>NZ_QEYD01000011.1 GCF_003122215.1 Pararhodobacter marinus
ATCTCGCTCGCGACACCCTTCTCCTTCAGGCGGATCGCTTCCTCGACCGCGATCTCGTCGAACGGGTTCATCGACATCTTCACATTCGCCAGGTCAACACCCGACCCGTCCGCCTTAACGCGGACCTTCACGTTGTAGTCGATTACCCGCTTCACGGGCACCAGAACCTTCATGGGCGTTTGTCTCCCTTTGTCTCTTTGCCCGTGGGCCGACTGGACCTGTGGGCACTTGGATGTTGCCTGTTTCCTAGCCCCTCCGGGAACCGGAAAACAGGGAAAAAACGACACCTTCAGTCATGCCGACGCCGCGTCGGGCGCCGCGTTAGCGGCAACGCGCTCAGCGATTGGCCCCCGGCACCCACAGCACGTCGCCCGCGCCGTTGTCATTCGCCGCGCGGGAAGCGACGAAGAACCAGTCCGACAACCGGTTGAGGTATTTCACCGCCGCCGGGTTCACGTCGCCCTGCCGGGCCAGAGCCACGGCAAGCCGTTCGGCGCGGCGGCTGACGGTGCGGCACAGATGCAGATGCGCGGCCAGCGCCGAGCCGCCGGGCAGGACGAAACTGCGCAGGGGTTGCAGGGCCGCGTTCATCGCGTCGATCTCGGATTCCAGCCGCTCGACCTGCGCGTCGACCATCCGCAGCGGCGGGTATTCGGCCTGCGCGTCGCCGTCGAGATCGGGGCGGCACAGATCGGCGCCCAGATCGAACAGGTCGTTCGAGATCCGCATCAACGCGACATCCATCTGGCCCGTGGCGTGGAGCCGGGCCATGCCGACGCTGGCATTGGTTTCGTCAACGGTTCCATAGGCTTCGACCCGCAGGTCGTCCTTGGCCACGCGGTTGCCATTGCCGAGCGCGGTGTCGCCCTTGTCGCCGGTGCGGGTGTAGATCTTGTTGAGCACGACCATGGTTGAGCTCCCAGAATAGCGGGTGAGGGGAAGGGGACGGTCAGCCGCCCGAGCGGAGCCAGGCGAAGAGCACGATCAGCACCACCGCCACGAACTGCGCGCCGATGCGCCAGCGCATGATCTTGTTGGCGTTGCGCTTGTTGAATTCGCCGCCCTTGGCGAAGGTGCCGACGCCGAACATCAGGATCCCCAGAACGATCAGGGATACAAGGGCGATGACGATGAACAGCGGGTCTCTCAGCAGCATGGCGGCCTCCGGGTTAGGCCTTCTACTTAGCGCCTGCGGCCGATGATGCCAGCCCCCAAAGCGTCGCGGGTCAAAGCCGCGACAGCAGCCGTGCCACCCGCCGCTCGGACAACAGGCGCATTGCCCAACCCATCGCCCGTGTGAGCGTGGTGATCTTGTAGGACGGGCGCGGATCGGGGTCGTCGAGCGCGCGGTTGAGCGCCTTGCACACGGCCCCGGGGCCCAGTTCCCAGCGGTCTTTCTTTGCCGGCGGCTGGTAGAGCCGGTTCAGCAGGTCGGTTTCGTATTGCGCGCGGCGGGCGCTGTTTTTCCAGTCGATGAAACGCTCGAAATGCGGGATCGAGTTCACGCGGATCTTCGTGCCGATCGGGCCGGGCTGCAGCAGCACGACCTTGATCGGCGTATCGGCCATTTCCAGCGCCAGGATCCGCGTCAGCCCCTCGAGCGCGTATTTCGACGCGCCATAGGCCCCGCGCCACCGATAGGGCACGAAGCCCAGCACGCTGGAGCAATTGACGATCCGGCCATGGCCCTGCGCGCGCATGACGGGGATCACCCGGCGTGTCAGGTCGTGCCAGCCGAAGACATTGGCCTCGAAGATTGCGCGCAGGGCGTCGGTGGGCAGGTCCTCGACCGCGCCGGGGATCGCGTGGGCGCCGTTGTTGTAAAGCGCGTCCAGCGTGCCGCCGGTGGCCAGCAGCACCTCGGACAGGCCCGAGGCGATGCTGTCCGCGTCGGTATAGTCGATCCGCGGGCTCTCGAACCCGTCGGCGCGCAGGCGGTCGCAATCGGCCTGCTGGCGGCAGGCGGCAAAGACCCGCCAGCCCCGCGCGCGCAGGTCATGCGCGGCGGCATGGCCGATCCCCGAGGAACATCCCGTGATCAGGATCGACCGGCTTGCGGCGGTCATTTCTGGCCTTCCGCCTTCTCCCAGGCATCGCGCTTGCGGTAGATGGTCGAGGCCGACACATCGAGCTCGCGCGCAGCCTTGGGCACCGAATTGTTGTGCCGCTCCAGCGCGTCCTCGATCACCATGCGTTCGATTTCCGCCAGCGTGCGCCCGCGCAGCGATTGCAGGCCCAGCCCCTGCGGCTCGGCGGGGATATCGACATGGACCGGGCGGTCGGCCAGCAGGTCGGGCGGCAGCATCTCGACGGTGACGAGCGGCCCTTCGTTCAGCACGACGACATTGCGCAAAACGTTGATGAGCTGGCGCACATTGCCCGGCCAGGGCAGGGTGCGGAACAGCTCGCGCACGCGCGGCGACAGGCCCGAGAAGGACTGCCCTTCCTCGCGCGCCATCTGGATGACCAGCCGTTCGGCGATTTCGTTCACGTCGTCGCCCCGGTCGCGCAGCGGCGGCAGGTGGATCGGCACGACATGCAGCCGGTAATACAGATCCTCGCGAAAGCGGCCCTGTCGCACCTCTTCCAGCGGGTTGCGGTTGGTGGCGCAGATGATGCGCACATTCACCTTGCGCGGCTTCGTCGCGCCGACCGGCGTGATGGTCGAGGTCTGCAGGAATCGCAGCAGCTTCGTCTGCAGGTTGAGGTCCATCTCGCAGACCTCGTCCAGGAACAGCGTGCCCCCGTCGGCGGCGGCGGCGGCACCGATCTTGTCGTTGATCGCCCCCGTGAAGCTGCCGCGCAGATGGCCGAACACCTCGGATTCCAGCAGATCGACCGGGATCGCGCCGCAATTGAGCGCGACGAACGGCCCCGAGGCGCGCGCCGAGGTCTGGTGCACGGCCTCGGCGCACAATTCCTTGCCGGTGCCGCTTTCGCCGGTCACGAAAACCGTCGCCATCGAGCGCGCGACCGAGCGGATCTTGTCATAGACGTTGAGCATCGGCTGCGAGCGGCCGATGAAGGGCGGCAGGACCTGCGCGTCAAGATCGACCAGCGAAATCGCAGGTCGGTGTCGCAGCGATTTGCGCGCGTTCTCGATGGCGCCGATCAGGCGCTGATCGTCGAAGGGCTTGACCAGGAATTCATGCGCCCCGGCGCGCATCATCTCGACCGCCTTGTTGATCGACCCGTTGGCGGTGATGACGATCACGCAGGTCTGCGGCTCGTCGCGCAGGATGTCGTGCATGACGTCCAGCCCCGCCCGGTCGGGCAGCATCAGGTCGAGCAGGACAATGGACGACCGCAGCCGCCGGAAGGCCGACAGCCCGTCGGCGCCGGTGCCGTAGCATTCCACGTCATAGCCGGCGCGGGCGAGCGCAGCCTTGTAGATCATCTGCAGTGACGGGGTATCCTCGATCAGCAGCAGCGTGTCGGAATTGGATCTGGGCATCAGGCCTCGGGCGTCTTGCCTGGCGCGCGCGCGTCGGGACCGCCCGTCGCGGCCTGTTTCAGGTGGTAGAGCACGGTGTCGATCTCGCTGCGCAGGGGGCGCGTGACGACGATCAGCGCGGGCGCGGCCATGCCCTCGGCGACCTGATCCACGCTGCGCGCCATGTCCGCCAGCCTTGCCGCGCCGACAGTCGCGGCAAGCCCCTTCAGCTCGTGCGCGGCGCGGGCAATCTTGCTGCCTTCTTCCGAGTCGAGCTCGGCGGCGATGCGCTTGAAGTCGGTGATCAGCTGCGCGCACAGCTCGGCGCGCAACTCGTCCCCGCCCATCGAGAACAGGCTTTCAAGGACTTCGAGGTCCATCGCCGGTGTCGATGGTCTGGGCACGCCCATCCTGTAAATGTCATCCATGCTGTTGTTTATTCACGGTCAAAACCTGAACACTCCGTACCTGAGCATGAGATTGCGGCGTAACGTTGACACAATCAAGAGGCGAATTGGCCTCCGAGCCGCATTGAGCCCCGCCGGCAGGCCGACGGGGCTCGAAGAAGCCGGTTAACATGCGTAATTTCAGCGTTTCGGGTAACCGACCGCTTTCAGCGCCTCGGCGATCTCATCCAGAATCGCCGGGTCGTCGATGGTCGCAGGCATCTTGAAATCCTCGCCATCGGCGATCTTGACCATGGTCGCCCGCAGGATCTTGCCCGACCGCGTCTTCGGCAGCCGGTCCACGACGCAGGCCAGTTTGAACGCCGCGACCGGCCCGATCTGGTCGCGCACCAGCGCCACGCAATCGCGGACAACATCCTCGGCCGCGCGGTTCGACCCCTTGTTGAGACACAGGAAGCCCATCGGCAACTGACCCTTCAGCGGGTCGCTCACTCCGATCACAGCGCATTCGCCGACATCGGGATGCGCGGCCAGCACCTCTTCCATCGCGCCGGTCGACAGTCGGTGGCCCGCGACGTTGATCACGTCATCGGTGCGCGCCATGATGTAGATGTAACCATCCGCATCGACATAGCCCGCGTCGCCGGTTTCGTAATAGCCGGGGAAATGGTCGAGATAGGATTTGCGGAACCGCGCCTCGGCATTCCACAGCGTCGGCAGCGTTCCGGGCGGCAAGGGCAGCTTGATGGCGATGGCACCCAGCTCGCCGCGGGGCAGGGGGTGGCCGCCCTCGTCGAGCACCTGCACGTCGTAGCCCGGCATCGCCACGGTGGGCGAGCCCACCTTGACCGGCAGCGGCTCGATCCCCATCGGGTTGCCCGCAATGGCCCAGCCGGTTTCGGTCTGCCACCAATGGTCGACCACCGGCACGCCCAGCTTTTCCTGCGCCCATTCCACCGTCGCCGGATCGGCCCGCTCGCCGGCCAGATACAGGGTCTGGAGGTTCTTCAGGTTGTAATCCTTCAGGAACTCGCCATTCGGATCCTCGCGCTTGATGGCCCGCAAGGCGGTCGGCGCGGTGAAGAAGCTCTTCACCTTGTGGTTCTGGATCACGCGCCAGAAAGTGCCCGCATCGGGGGTGCCGACGGGCTTGCCCTCGAAGACGATGGTGGTGCAGCCGGCGATCAGCGGGCCGTAGCAGATATAGGAATGCCCCACGACCCAGCCCACATCCGAGGCCGCCCAGAACACGTCGCCGGCCTCGACATTGTAGAGGCCCTTCATCGACCAGTTCAGCGCCACCAGATGGCCCGCCGTCGGGCGAACGACGCCTTTGGGCTGCCCGGTCGTGCCCGAGGTATAAAGGATATAGGCCGGGTGATCGCCCGAGACCGGCACACATTCCGCCGGTTCGACGCCGTATTGGAACGTATGCCACGCGACGTCGCGGCCTTCGGTCAGCTTCGCCACTTCCTGCTCGCGCTGGAAGATGACGGTGAAGTCGGGCTTGTGGCGCGCCGCCTCGATCGCGCCGTCAAGCAGCGGCTTGTAATGCACCACCCGCCCGGGTTCGAGCCCGCACGAGGCGGCGATGATCGCCTTGGGCTGGCAATCGTCGATCCGTACGGCCAGCTCATGCGCCGCGAAGCCGCCGAACACGACCGAATGCACCGCGCCCAGCCGGGCACAGGCCAGCATCGCTTCCAGCGCTTCGGGGATCATCGGCATGTAGATGATGACGCGGTCGCCCTTTTCCACGCCCTTTGCCCGCAGCGCGCCCGCAAGGCTGGCCACCCGGTCGCGCAATTCGCGATAGGTGATGCCCTTGGTCGAATGTGTGATCGGGCTGTCATGGATGATCGCCAGCTGATCGCCGCGCCCGGCCTCGACATGGCGATCGACGGCGTTCCAGCAGGTATTGACCCGGGCGTCCTTGAACCATTCGTACAAAGGCGCGTTATCGCCGAAAAGGGCCTTCGAAGGCGGCGCGACCCAGTCGATGGCCTGCGCCTGTTCCATCCAGAAGCCTTCGGGGTCGTCGATCGAGCGGCGATACACGTCTGCGTAGCTCATGGGTCCTCCTCCTCGTCCTTAGCGTCAGTTACGCCGCGCAAGGCCCGCCGCGCAACTGTGTTACCGGCGGACAAGAAGGATGCAGGCGCAGAAATTTGCAGAATGCGGCGTGTCGTCGCAGCAAATCTTTGCAAAATATCAGGAATTTGACGGCTCCTGTGCCGAGGGCGACGGATTTGCAAATCCGCCGCCCCCGTTCTTTGCAGCCCGGGCCATCGCGACTCAGCTGTAATGCGAAACCGGGGTTCCGGCGATGGCTGCCACGTTCAGCAGCCCGCGCGCGGTGATCGACGGGGTGACGATATGCGCGCGGTTGCCCATCCCCATCAGGATCGGCCCCACTTCCAGTGCGTCCGAGCGGGTCTTGAGGATGTTGCGCACCGCGCTCGCCGCGTCGGTCGAGCCGAAGACGAGGATATTCGCCGCCCCGTCCAGCCGCGATTCCGGCATCAGGCGCGCGCGGACCTCGGGCAGGAGGGCGGCATCGACATGCATCTCGCCCTCGTATTCGAAATCGACCCCCATCTGGTCGAGGATCTCCATCGCGCCCCGCATCCGCCGCCCGCTTTCGGTATCCAGTGTGCCGAATTGCGAATGCGAGCACAGCGCCACTTTCGGCACCACGCCGAAGCGGCGGGCATGGCGGGCGGCGCCGATCACCGTCTCGGCCACCTGCTGCGGCGTCGGTTCGTGGTTGACCTGCGTATCGGCGATAAAGAGCGGGCCTTCATCCATGATCATCAGGCTCAGCGCGCCGACCGGGCGCAACCCGTCGCGGGCCAGAACCTGCCGCACATAGTTGAGGTGCCACAGATACTGACCGAAGGCGCCGCAGATCAGGCTGTCGGCCTCGCCCCGATGGACCATGATCGCGCCGATCGCGGTGGTGTTGGTGCGCAGGATCGCTCGGGCGGTGTCGGGGGTGACTCCGCGCCGCGCCATCAGGCCGTGATAGGTCTCCCAGTAATCGCGGTAGCGCGGGTCGTTTTCGGGGTTCACCACCTCGAAATCGCGGCCCGGCTTGATCGGCAGGCCGTAGCGCTCCAGCCGGCGTTCGATCACTTCGGGGCGGCCGATCAGGATCGGCACCTCGGTGGTTTCCTCCAGCACCGCTTGCGCCGCGCGCAAAACGCGCTCGTCCTCGCCCTCGGCAAAGACCAGCCGACGCGAGGCGGCACGGGCCGATTGGAAAACCGGACGCATCAGCATGGCCGAGCGGAACACCGAATGATCGAGGCTGCTCTTGTAGGCATCCAGATCGTCGAGCGGGCGCATGGCCACACCCGTTTCCATCGCCGCGCGCGCGACCGAGCTTGCCACCACACCCATCAGGCGCGGATCGAAGGGCTTGGGGATCAGGTAGTCGCGTCCGAAGGTCAGTGTCTCGCCCTGATAGGCGGCCGCCGTTTCAGCCGAGGTGGTGGCACGCGCAAGCCGCGCGATGCCTTCAACGCAGGCCACTTCCATCTCGTCGTTGATCTGCGTCGCGCCCACGTCCAGCGCCCCGCGGAAGATGAACGGGAAGCACAGCACGTTATTGACCTGGTTGGGGTAATCGGACCGGCCGGTGGCGACGATCGCGCCGGGTGACACCGCCTGAACCGCGTCGGGCATGATCTCGGGCGTGGGATTGGCCAGCGCGAAGACGATGGGTTCGGGCGCCATGCGCGCGACCATGTCGGGGGTCAGAACGCCGGGGCCCGACAGGCCCAGGAACAGGTCGGCGCCGTCGATCACCTCGCCCAGCGTGCGCAGGTCCGTGGCCTGCGCGAAGGCGGCTTTCTCGGGGTTCATATCCTCGGCGCGGCCCTCGTAGACCAGCCCGTGGATGTCGCACAGCCAGATGTTTTCGCGCCGCACGCCCAGCTTCAGCAGCATGTTCAGGCAGGCGATTCCCGCCGCGCCGCCCCCCGTGGACACGACCTTGATGTCCTCGAATTTACGCTTGGTGATGTGCAGCGCGTTGGTCGCGGCGGCGCCGACGACGATGGCGGTGCCGTGCTGGTCGTCGTGAAAGACGGGAATGCCCATCCGTTCGCGGCAGATCCGTTCGACGATGAAGCAATCGGGCGCCTTGATGTCTTCAAGGTTGATCGCGCCAAAGGTCGGCTCCAGCGCGCAGACGATCTCGGCCAGCTTCTCGGGGTCGGGCTGATCCAGCTCGATGTCGAAACAGTCGATATTGGCAAATTTCTTGAAGAGCACCGCCTTGCCCTCCATCACCGGCTTCGAGGCCAGCGCGCCGATATTGCCCAGCCCCAGCACGGCGGTGCCGTTCGACACCACCGCGACAAGGTTGCCGCGGCTGGTATAGCGTGCGGCATTGGCGGGATCGGCCTTGATTTCAAGGCAGGCCTCGGCCACGCCCGGGGAATAGGCGCGGCTCAGGTCGCGGCCATTGGCCAGGGGCTTGGTGGCGCGGATTTCCAGTTTCCCGGGCTTCGGATGCTCATGGTAGAACAGCGCCGCCGAGCGGAGAGTCTGTTTCGCTTCGTCGTCCATCTGAGTGCTCATCGACCCCTCCTCGAAATTTTGTTCAGTATTAAACCACTTTCATCGCGCCGCCAATCCTGATCGGCGGAAGCCTGCATTTTAAAGGGGCGGACAGGGCCTCCCGCCCGGATTGAGCCCATGCCAGCAGGGCCGGGATCATCGTCTCCACCCCTCCGGTCCGGCCCCGCGCCCGAATCCCCGCCCCGAGGTTTCCTTCGGCCACGGCGCCGCCGAATCGTCCTCCGCGTTCCGTCCGGTGCAGCCTGACGGCCCGCCGGAATGGCGCGGACAGGGTGCCGGATCTGGACGTGGCGCGGGTTCTGGGTTCCATCGGTTCGGTCTTTCCGGATTCGAAGCCCGTAGATACCACGATTGTCGCAATCGCGCGCGCGGTTGCGTTGGTTGCGACTGTTGCGTCGGTCAAACCGGTGACAGCGCGGACGCCGCCTGCGAACCGGCTCGCGGCGCTCTGGCAGGGTGACGCCGGGGCGGATCCGGCAGCCCTTGCATCGCCCCGCGCGCTGCGCAAAGCTGGATCAATTGGTCAATTCAGCACAGGCCCCGCCATGTCCCTTTCCGAGGCAGCCATCGCCGTCCAGAAGATGGCTTATGTTCCCTATTCCCGCTTCAAGGTGGGCGCGGCGATCCGGGCGGTCTCGGGGAATGTCTATTCCGGCTGCAATGTCGAGAATGTCGCCTATCCGCAGGGTACCTGCGCCGAAGCGGGCGCGATCGCGGCCATGGTGGCGGGCGGCGACACCGAGATCGCCGAGGTCGTGGTGGTCGCCGATTCCTGCGATCCGACCCCGCCCTGTGGCGGTTGCCGTCAGAAACTGCGCGAATTTGCGGGGCCGGATGTGACGGTGACGATGCTGACGCTCGACGGGCGCTCGCTGACGATGACGATGGAGGCGCTGCTGCCCGGCGCCTTCGCCAAGTCGCATATGGACCGCGCCTGATGGAGGCCGGGGCGCCAGACGCCCGCCCGGATGCCCGCTCGGTCATCGAGGCGGTGCGCGATGGACGGGCGGAACCCGGCCATCTGGCGTGGTTCGCGAAGGGGCTGGCAAGCGGCCGCGTGACGGATGCGCAGGCCGGCGCCTTTGCCATGGCGGTTCTGTTGCGCGGCCTGTCCGAAGAAAGCCGCGTCGCGCTGACGCGGGCGATGCGCGATACCGGCGACGTGTTGCGCTGGGATTTGCCCGGCCCGGTGGTGGACAAGCATTCGACCGGCGGCGTGGGCGATTCCATCAGCCTGCTGCTGGCCCCGGCTCTGGCCTGTTGTGGCGCCTATGTGCCGATGGTTTCGGGGCGCGGGCTGGGCCATACCGGCGGCACGCTCGACAAGCTGGAGGCGATCCCCGGCTTTACCGTCGATGTCAGCGAACCGCGGCTGCGCGCGCTCATGCACGAGACCCGCTGCGCCATCGTCAGCGCCTCGGACCGTCTGGCGCCCGCCGACAAGCGGCTTTACGCGATCCGCGACGTGACGGGCACGGTCGAGAGCCTCGATCTGATCACCGCGTCGATCCTGTCGAAGAAGCTGGCCGCCGGGCTGGGCGCGCTGGTTCTGGACGTCAAGGTCGGCTCGGGCGCCTTTCTGCCCGATGCCGAACAGGCCCGCGCGCTGGCGCGGTCGCTGGTCGATACCGCGAACGGGGCCGGGTGCCGCACCACGGCGCTGATCACCGACATGGACCGCCCGCTGGGCCTGACCGCCGGCAACGCGGTCGAAGTGGCCGAGGTGATGGACACCCTGACCGGCCGCGCGGCCACGCCCCGTCTGGTGGACCTGACCTGCGCGCTGGGCGGCGAGGCGCTGGTGCTGGCGCGGCTGGCGCGCAATCGCGACGAGGGCGCGGCGAAGATCCGCGCGGTCCTGGAGGACGGGCGCGCGGCCGAGCGGTTCGGCGAGATGGTCACGGCACAGGGCGGACCGGCCGATTTCCTTGCCGCCTATGACCGGCATTTGCCGAAGGCGCCGGTAATCCGCGACGTGCCCGCGCGCGGCACGGGCACGGTCGCTGCCATCGACACCCGCGCGGTGGGCACGGCGGTGGTGCATCTGGGCGGCGGAAGGCTCAAGGGCGGCGACAGGGTCGATCCGCGCGTGGGGTTCACCGCGCTGGCCGCGCCCGGCGACAGGGTCGGGCCCGGTGCGCCGATTGCCCGCGTTCATGCGGCCGACAAGGCCGGCGCCGAGGCCGCCATCGCCGCGCTTCAGGCCGCCTACCGGCTGGGCGACGCGCCCGCCGCGGCGGCGCTGGTGCAGGAGCATGTGACATGACCCGGGCCTTCCTGATCGTGCTGGATTCCGTGGGCTGCGGCGGCGCGCCCGACGCGGAGCAGTTCTTCAATGCGGGCGCGCCCGATACCGGCGCCAACACGCTGGGCCATATCGCGCAGGCTTGTGCTGAAGGACGCGCCGAGGACGGGCGCAGCGGCCCGCTGCAGGTGCCGACGCTCGACGCGCTGGGGCTGGGGCGGGCGGTAGCGCTGGCCTCGGGGCTGGACGCGCCGGGCCTGGGCGCCGCGCCGCAGGGCCGCTGGGGCGCCGCGACCGAAGTTTCGCGCGGCAAGGACACCCCCTCGGGGCATTGGGAGCTGGCCGGCGTGCCGGTGCCGTGGGACTGGACCTACTTCCCGAAAACCGAGCCTGCCTTCGATGATGAACTGGTGGCCAAGGTTTGCGAGCTGGCCGGCACCGAGGGGATCCTGGGCAATTGCCACGCCTCGGGCATCCCGATCATGCAGCGGCTGGGCGAAGAGCATCTGCGCACCGGCTGGCCCATCTGCTACACCTCGGCCGACAGCGTGTTCCAGATCGCCGCGCATGAAGAGGCGTTCGGGCTCGAGCGGCTGCTCAGGCTTTGCGAAGACCTCGCGCCGTTCCTGCATGCCCGCAAGGTGGGGCGTGTCATCGCGCGGCCCTTCATCGGTACGCCCGGCGCCTTCAAGCGCACCGGCGACCGCCGCGACTATGCCATCGCGCCGCCCGAACCCGCGCTGATGGACTGGGCGCAGGCGGATGGACGCGTGGTTCATGCGGTGGGCAAGATCGGCGACATTTTCAGCCATCGCGGCGTGAGCCATCTGCACAAGGGCAAGAGCGACGCGGATCTGGTCGATCACATGCTGCGGCTGGCGGACGAGGCCGAGGACGGCTCGCTCACCTTCGTGAACCTTGTCGAGTTCGACAGCCTCTACGGCCATCCGCGCGACGTGTCGGGCTATGCCCGCGCGCTGGAAAGCTTCGACGCGCAGGCCGCCGCGTTTCTCGACAAGCTCGGTCCCGGCGACATCGCCCTCTTCACCGCAGACCACGGTAACGATCCGACATGGCGCGGCACCGATCACACCCGCGAACGCGTGCCCGTGCTGGTGCATGGCGCGGGCGCGGGCGAGATCGGGCTGTGCGCCTTCACCGATATCGCGGCCTCGGTCGCCACCCATCTGGGCCTGTCCGAAACCGGCCCCGGCCAGTCCTTTCTGCAAGGGAGTTTCCCGTGAGCGAGTTGATCGACCCCGCCCTGCCCAAGGTCGAGTTGCACCTGCATCTGGAAGGCGCGGCGTCGCCCGCCTTCATTCGCGGGCTGGCGAAAGAGAAGGGCCTCGATATCTCGGGGATCTTCGCCGAGGACGGTGGCTACGATTACCGCGACTTCTGGCATTTCCTCGAAGTCTACGAGGCCGCGACCTCGACCCTGCAATCGCCTGAGGACTTTCGCCGCCTGGTGCTGGCCGTGCTGGAAGACAGGGCCGAGGACGGCGTGATCTATGCCGAAACCTTCGTCTCGCCCGATTTCTGCGGCGGCGGCGATCTGGGGGCTTGGCGGGAATACCTGCACGCGATCGAGGAAGCCGCCGAGCAGGCGCAGAACACGATGGGCATCACGCTGAAGGGCGTCGTGACCTGCATCCGCCATTTCGGCCCCGAGAAAGCCCGCCCCATCGCCCTGTGCGCGGCCGAGACCAAGGGGGATTTCATCACCGGCTTCGGCATCGCGGGCGATGAGAAGATGCACCACCCCAAGGATTTCGCCTGGGCCTTCGATTGCGCGCGTGAAGCCGGGCTGCGGCTGACCGCCCATGCCGGCGAATGGGGCGGCGCGCAATCGGTCCGCGATGCGCTCGACCATCTGCGGCCCGAGCGGATCGGCCACGGCGTGCAGGCGATCGATGACCTGGCGCTGGTCGACCGGCTGGCCGAGGACGGCATCGTGCTGGAAGTCTGCCCCGGCTCGAACGTGTTCCTGGGCGTCTATCCCAGCTTCCGCGACCATCCCGTCGACCGCCTGCGCGAACGCGAGGTAAAGATCACCCTGTCGACCGACGATCCGCCCTTTTTCCGCACCACCCTGGTGCAGGAATACGAGACGCTCGCGCGGACCTTCGGCTGGACAGAGGCGGATTTCCGGTCTATCAACGCCGACGCCCTGAAGGCGGCATTCTGCGACGAAGCAACGAAACGATCGCTTCTCGACCGCCTCACGAGGTGACGATCAGCGTGCCGGTGCCTTGGTCTTCTCCGCCCGGTTTTCTTGGTCGTTTGGTGCTGGGAACGGACGCGCTGTGGTGGAAATCCTTTGTGAGAACGCGCGGTTCCGCGCCGTCCTTAAGCGTCCGGTCGAGCCGAGCGACCTCACCGTCGTTTATTGGCCGCCGCTGATCTATCTCCGTTCGGCTACGGTTCCGTCACCTTTTCCTGGTATCCAAGCGGCAGATTTTGCGACACGGCGCGGGCTGAACAGCATCACCATCGATACCCGCTGCAACGACTGGTTTCAGGGCCCTGAAATTGACGAGATCACCGACGCGATACGGCATTTTTGCACCAGCCAGAGCGTCGTAATAAGCTATGGGATCAGTATGGGCGGGCACGCATCGGTGTCTTTTGGCCCCCTGATCGGCGCCGATTACGTGCTGGCGGTCGCGCCACAGGCTTCACTCGAGCCGAGCTACATGGCCGGCATCGGTGATACTCGCTGGCCCGACAGCGTCCCTGTTTTCCGTCGCGACCACATCCGCGCGGGCCTGTGCCGGGATGTGCAGGGTGTCGCGCTGTTCGATCCGGCGCAGCCCCAGGACGCGCACCATGTCGCGACCATCGTCGAGCGGACCCGGATCAAAGGGGTCGAGGTGCGCGGCGGCTGGCACCATCCGGCCCGGATCGTCAATAGGGTAGCCGGGATTGGCGATCTGGTGCGTGACATTGCGCACGAGCTCCGCGACCACGGGTCTGCGGCTTGCACACTCGACGCCCTGAATGGTGTGCTGCAACAGGGGTGGGAGCACCGCTTTGTCACCGGAACGACAAAAGACAGGGCGGCGCTGCTGACCGAAGTCGGCGCCGCTACGCTGGTGAGGACGCTGGAATTCCGGTCGCTTGTCGCCGCTTTCCATGACGCGCCCGGCCCGGATTTCGCTGCGCAGATCCTGCCGCTTGCCGATACGCCTGCCAGACGTCGGAGCCTGGGACACGCGCTCCTGACACACGGGTTTGCAGAGGACGGGCTTGATCTGCTTCTGGCCGATGACAAGCCGGTCTGGGGTTTTTACCACGCCGCAAGCTGCGCCTTCCTGCGCGAGCAGGCCGAGCGACTGGGAGCGGACGCCTGGCGGCGTGAGGCGCATCGGCTCGACCGTCTGGGCGATTCCGAGGCGGCTCTTTTTTGTTTTCAGACCCTGCGCGACGTGTTCGGAGGCGGGCAACAGCTTGACGCAAAGATCGCATCGCTTCAGCGTCAGTCGAGCGACGATAAGCCGAAGGCTCTCGTGGCCCGCCAGCGACCGGACCCGGCTCTTGAGCCGCGGAATGCCGGACGATAGAGACACGAGAAATTACGCGGAGAGACCCTTGTCCGACAACGCCACCATTCCCCACCTCACGGTCGTCACCCATCCGCTGGTGCAGCACAAGCTGTCGATCATGCGCGACAAGTCGACCTCGACCTCGAAGTTCCGCCAGCTTCTGCGCGAGATCTCGATGCTGTTGGCCTACGAAGCCACGCGCGAGCTGCCGACCGTCAACGTCAAGATCGACACGCCGATCTGCGAGATGGACGCGCCGATGCTGCAGGGCCGGAAAATGGCGCTGGTGTCGATCCTGCGGGCGGGGAATGGTCTGCTGGACGGGGTGCTGGAACTGATCCCGGCGGCGCGGGTGGGCTTCGTGGGGCTCTACCGCGACCCGGAAACGCTGCAGCCGGTCGAATATTACTGCAAGCTGCCCTCGGAACTGGAAGAGCGCTGGACCGTGGTGGTCGACCCGATGCTGGCCACGGGCAATTCCTCGGCCGCGGCGGTCGACATGCTGAAAAAGGCGGGCGCCAGGCATATCGTCTTCATGTGCCTGCTGGCCGCGCCCGAGGGGGTGCAGCGGATGAAAGAGGCGCATCCCGATGTCCGCATCGTCACCGCCGCGCTGGATGAAAAGCTGAACGACCACGGCTATATCGTGCCGGGGCTGGGCGATGCCGGAGACCGGATGTTCGGCACCAAATAAGGGGCCGGCTTCGGAACCCGTCCCAAACTGTTGCGGTTTGTCCACAAGTGATGCGCGCGGGTGCGCCGCTTGTCCCTTTACTCGGGCGAATCACCGGGGCATCCTTGGCGCGCGGTAACAGGGGGTCACAGATGGTTGCCAGAGCGGTTTCGACGGCGGGACTTTCGGTGTTCGCGGTGCTGGCCTGTGCCGTCCTGCTGGGTGTGCCGGGCAGCGCCGGGGCGCAGTCCGGGCGCGTCCCGGCAGAGCTTCCCCCGGCCGATTACGGCGCCTCGCAATACATCGATTCCAATGGCTGCGTCTTCGTGCGCGCGGGCTTCAACGGCAGCGTCAGCTGGGTGCCGCGCTTCGACGCGAACCGCCAGCCGATGTGCGGTTATGCGCCCACCAATGGCGGCCCGGCGCCTCTTGCCGATGCCGCCCAGGCGCCCGAGGGCGGAACCACGGCCTCTGCTGCGCCGGCGCAGGCGGCTCCCCTTGCGCCCGCGCCGCCGCCCGTGACCGTCGCCGCGCCCGAGGGCACGACCTCGCGCGTGCGGGTGCGCACCGCGACCAGCGTGATGGAGACCCCGCCCAGCCAGACGCCCAGCTATCCCGCCGCGTCGCGTTCGCGCGCCGCGGCACGGGCCGCCGCCGCGCCCGTGCCCCGCATCACCGCGCCCATGGTGGTGCCCTCGGACACCGCGGTGCAGGGCCGGCGCTATCGCAGCGACTGGGCGGCATGGGACGGGCTGAACCCGCGCCGGGGCGCCCCGGGTTACGGGCATGTCATGGGCCGCGACCGCGATTCACGCTGGCAGGACGCCTATCTGCACGGCCAGATCGCCACCAACCCGACCGGCTACGTCCCGCGTCCTTCGGCGCCCGAGCCTGTGGCGGCACCCGCGCGGCCCGCTCATGCGCAGGCCGCCGCCGCGCAGCCGGCATCCGGCGGGCGGATGACGGCGGGGCAATATGTGCAGGTCGGCACCTATGGCACGACCTCGAACGCGCAGCTTGCCATCGGCCATTTGCGCTCGAGCGGGTTCCCGGTGGCGCTGGGGCGCGCGGTGTCGGGCGGGTCGGAATACCAGATCGTGCTGGCCGGGCCGTTCAGCTCGCCGGGGCAGCTGCACGCGGCTTTGCAGCACGCGCGCGCGATGGGCTATTCGGACGCGTTCATCCGATAAGCCACGCCGGCGATCCCGGGACAGGCCGCGTCAGCGCGCGGCCTGCCATTCGGGCAGCGGAAACAGCCGGTCATAGGCCCAGTTGAAGACCAGCGCATACAGCATGTAGAAAAGCGCGAAGGACACGTCCATCACCAGCGCGTGCCACAGCGAGATGCCCAGATACCACGCGATGAAGGGCATCAGCGCGATCAGCAGCCCGATCTCGAACAGCACGGCATGCAGCACACGCACCGGTCCCGTCTTCAGCGTTGTGCCCCGCAGCCGCTGCAAGGCATGGTCGAAAAGCAGGTTGTAGAGCATGTTCCACAGCGTCGCGAGCGTGGCGGCGACGATGCCCACGACGCCGATATCGTGCATCGGCATGCCGAAGGCGAGCGCGCCCAACGGGATCATCACCACAAGGGCGATGATTTCGAAACTGAGCGCATGGCGGAGTCGGTCGAGCGGAGAGCGCATGGCAACCTCGGGATTAGCCGCCGGGTCGTCCCGGCCATCTGGTCCTTCGGCGGCCCGTCAGGCTGCTACGCAGCCGGGCGTCCGTCAGGGGAGGTCGTCCTCACGCCCGGGCATATGCCACCGGCGCGTCGCTTTTTCAACCCTTTCACGGGGCGCGGCTGAAGCCGGGGCCGGCTTACTGGGTGCAGATCGCCTGAAGCTGCAGCCATTCGCCGTCGCTCAGCAGCGGGGCGTCGCGCAGCGAGCCCGGCTCGCCGGCGTTGAGCGCCTGCGCGATGTCCTGCCGCTCGGCGGGCAGTGACGCGGCATAGGGCAGCGGCGACAGCGCCTCGGTGCGGAACCACTGGGCGATGGCGGCGGGGTCGGGGCGCGCCGGGGCCTGCGTCAGGCGTGCGCGGGCATAGCCGCGCAGCGCGTCGTCGGGCAGGGCGCCGGTGGTCAGCAGCCCCGCGGTCGCGCCGGTCCCGGCATGGTGCAACACGTCGAGCAGCGGGTCGCGCGCGCGGGCGTCCTGCGCTTCGGCAAGGATCCAGCCGGCCAGCGCCTCGGCACT
Organism: Pararhodobacter marinus; assembly: GCF_003122215.1. GTDB lineage: Bacteria > Pseudomonadota > Alphaproteobacteria > Rhodobacterales > Rhodobacteraceae > Pararhodobacter > Pararhodobacter marinus. The sequence continues at coordinate 17,093 of NZ_QEYD01000011.1, forward strand.
GTCGAGCCGGGTGATCAGCTCTTCGCCCAGCACGATCAGCCGTCCGGGCAGATGCGCCGCCTGCGCCCCGGGCAGGCCCGCGATCACCATCACCCGCCAATCCGGCCCCAGCACGAGATTGCGCAAGGTCGCCATCGCCTGCCGTCCCTCGGGATCGGCGCAGATCCTTTCGCCCGCCGCGCTTTCCAGCATCGCGTCGATGGCGTCGCGCCCGATCTGCGCGCGGGCGGCGGGGGGCACGATGGCGGCGGTGCGCGTGACCAGCACGCGCGGCAGCATCATCAGCCCGATCAGCACCGCCAGTACGGCCAGAGCCGCCACCGCCATGCGCAGCCGCGCGAAACCCCGGCGCGGGCTGAGCGCAGCGCGGATCGTGTCCAGGGCTTCGATCAGCAGCGGATCGTCCAGTTCCAGCGTTTCGCCGGTATCGTCGCTGAGAGGGGCAAAGATCGCGGGTTTCTGGCCCCGCGTCAGACGTTGAACCGCCGGCAGGGACCAGTGGCTGAGCGGCGCGCCGCTCTTGCCGTCGGCGATGACAAGGCTGGCATTGCCCAAGGACACGACGACATCGCGGCGCTGGGCCTCAGGCCCCGCCCGCCAGACGCCCGCTCCTTCGAGCCGCGCGTATTTCTCAAGCGCCGTCATGCCTCAACTACCGCCCGTGGTTTTTATGAAATCGGGTCGCAGCCAGTCTAACCGAGCGCGGGGATTGGCGCCAGTGGCTGTCCGGGACGGTCCCCGTTACATCGTTCTGGCCAGCGCGCGAAGCTCGAATTTCTGGATCTTCCCGGTCGATGTCTTGGGCAGGTCGTGAAAGATCACCCGCTTGGGTGTCTTGAACCCGGCCAGACGCTCGCGGCAAAAGGCGATGAGCTCGGCCTCGGTCGCCTCGGCGCCCGCTTTCAGCTCGACGAAGGCGCAGGGCACCTCGCCCCATTTGTCGTCGGGCTTGGCCACCACGGCGCAGAGCGACACGGCGGGGTGATGGGCCAGCGCGCCCTCGACCTCGACCGAACTGACATTCTCGCCGCCCGAGATGATGATGTCCTTCGAGCGGTCGGCGATCTTGATATAGCCGTCCTCGTGCATGAAGGCGATGTCGCCGGAACGGAAATAGCCGCCCTTGAACGCTTCGCGCGTGGCTTCGGGATTGCGGAAATAGCCCTTCATCACGCCGTTGCCGCGATGCATGATCTCGCCCAGGGCCGCGCCGTCGCGCGCGACCGGAGTCATCGCCTCGTCCAGAACGGTGATGTCCTCCATGAACGGCATCTTGACCCCGGTGCGCGCCTTGACCGCGGATCGCTGATCCTGCGGCAGGGCGTCGAACCCTTCGTGCCATGTGCATTCCGTGGCGGGGCCGTAGGTCTCGGTCAGGCCATAGACCTGCGTGACGTTGAAACCCAGCGGCTCGATCGCGGCCAGCGTCGCGGCGGGGGGCGGGGCACCGGCGGTGAAGACCTCGACGACGTGATCGAAGGGCCGCCGCTCGTCATCCTTTGCGCCGATGATGGTGTTCAGCACGATGGGCGCACCGCCGAAATGGGTGGCGCCCTCGTCGGCGATGGCCTGATAGATGCCCCGGGCGGTGATCTCGCGCAGGCAGATGATCGCACCCCCCAGGGCAGGGATCATCCACGGATGGCACCACGCGTTGCAATGGAACATCGGCACGATGGTCAGGTAACGCGGGTAAAGCGTCATGCGCCAGCTGATCGGCTGGGACATCGTGGACAGATAGGCGCCGCGATGGTGATAGACGACGCCCTTGGGCCGCCCGGTGGTGCCCGAGGTATAGTTCAGCGCCAGCGATTCCCATTCGTCCTGCGGCATGATCCACGCGAACGCATCGTCGCCCGAGGCGATCAGGTCCTCATAGACCAAGTGCCGCCCGCTGGGCGCGACGCCTGCCTGAGGGTCCGGCACCTCGACGATCTTCGGGCCGCCGCCGATGACGATGCAGGCCCGCTCGACCAGTTCCACCAGCGCGCTGTCGACGATCGCCACCTTGGCGCCGCCATGCTCGAGGATATAGGCGACCGTATCCAGATCGAGCCGCGTGTTGATCGAATTGAGGATCGCGCCCGCGACGGGCACGCCGAAATGGGCCTCGGCATGGGCGGGAACGTTGGGCAGAAGGACGGCCACGACATGGCCGGGCTCGACCCCCAGCTTCGCCAGGCCCGAGGCCAGCTTCGTCACCCGCTGATGATATTGCGCATAGGTCCAGCGCTCGGTCCCGTAGACCAGCGCCTCACGCGTGGCGAACAGGTCGGCGGCGCGGTTGAGATGCGACAGAGGCGTCAGCGGCACATAATTCGCGGCGCATTTCTCCAGCCCGGATTCATCGGCCAACCATCCCATTCGTCGCACTCCCTCGCTGACGCTCCCTGCGGGCCATATTGGCGACAAGTCGGGCGCTGGGGAAGGGGCTGCGATGTGAAGGGCGCGGCGCGGGGGCGGGCTGAAATGCCTGAATTATGACGCAATTGGTCCGCGCATTTGCCATCGCCGGAGGATTGAATGAGCGCAGGAAGCATCCCCGCTTCATCAGGGAGGGATCGGACATGCCGAAGCATCTCATCGACCGCAAGAGCACCGCCAATCGCCAGCCGCCCCTGGCGCACAACGCCCGCGCGGGCGTTTCCATGGCGCGGGACACGGTCGCCTGTGACGACGGCCTGGCGCTGGCGGGCGGGCTGATTGCGGGGACGCGGGTGGCGACCGATATGGGCTGGCTGCCGGTGGAAGAGCTGCGCGCGGGCGACCGCGTTGCGACCTTCGACAACGGGATGCGCCCGCTGAGGGCGGTGCATGTGTCCAGCCTGCATACCGATATCGCCGGCGCGCCGCGCTCGGTCTGGCCCCTGTCGCTGCCGGCGGGGGCGCTGGGCAACCGGTCGGCGCTGCGGGTGCTGCCCGGTCAGGCGGTGCTGATCGAATCGGACGCCGCCGAGGCCCTGTTCGGCGATGCGTTCACGCTTGTCCCGGCTGCCGTTCTGGACGGCCACAACGGCATCGCGCCGGTCGAGCCGGACCACGAGATTTCCATCGTCACGCTGGTATTCGACGGGGCCGAGGTGATCTATGTCGACGGCACGCTGCTGGCGCAATGCGGCGGGGAGGGTGCCGCCGCCGGGTATCCGCGCCTGTCCGAGGCGCAGGGCCGACAGCTCATCGTCGCGATGGACGCGCCGCCCTATCCGCGCGGCTGACCCGCTTTCCGCCCGTCGGACAGGCCAACGCCCGCCCCCTTTCAGGGGCGGGCGTTTTCATTTCTCACCGTCCGCGGATCAGGCCGCGACCTGAACCCGGTTCTTGCCGTAGAAGGTCTGCCCCTTCGCCGCCATGTCGCGCAGAAGCTGCGGGCACCGGAACCGCGCGCCGAACTTGCCTTCCAGCCGGTCGCAGATCTCGACCGCTTTGTCGGCGCCGATGATGTCCAGCCAGCCGAACGGGCCGCCCGACCACGGCGCGAAGCCCCAGCCCAGGATCGCACCCACATCGCCCTCGCGGATGTCTTCCAGCACGCCCTCTTCCAGCGCGCGGACGGCTTCCAGAACCTGCGCCATCATCAGCCGGTTCTGCACCTCGTCCAGCTCGGCGCCTTCCTTGGCGGGGAACTTTTCGTTGAAGCCCTGCCAATAGGCGCCGCGCTTGCCGGCCTCGTCATACTCGAAGAACCCGGCCTTGGATTTGCGGCCCAGGCGCCCCTCGTCGACCATCCAGAACACCACCTCGTCCACGGCGTCGTCGGGATAATCGTTGCCCATCGCCGCCTTGGTCGCCACGGCGATCTTCTTGCCCAGATCGAGCGAGGTCTCATCGACCAGTTGCAGCGGCCCGACCGGGAAGCCCAGAAGCCGCGCGGCATGATCGACCATCGGCATCGGCGTGCCCTCGGCCGCCAGCCGCATCCCCTCGTTGATATAGGGGATGATGCAGCGGTTGGCGTAAAAGAAGCGCGCGTCGTTCACCACGATCGGCGTCTTGCGGATCTGGCGCACGTAGTCCAGCGCCTTGGCCACCGCCCGTTCGCCGGTCTTGGCGCCCTTGATGATCTCGACCAGCAGCATCTTGTCGACGGGCGAGAAGAAGTGGATGCCGATGAACTGCTCGGGCCGCTTCGAGGCCGTCGCCAGCGAGGTGATCGGCAGGGTCGAGGTGTTCGAGGCAAAGATCGCCGTTTCCGGGATCACGGCTTCGGCCTTTGCGGTGACATCGGCCTTGACCTTGGGATCTTCGAACACGGCTTCGACGATCAGGTCGCAGCCTTCCAGATCGGCGTAATCCGTGGTCGTCCTGATCTTCGACAGAAGCGCCTGTTTCTTCTCTTCGGTCGACTGCCCCCGCTTGATCGCCTTGTCGAGGATTCCGGCGGAATAGGCCTTGCCCTTCTCCGCCGATTCGAGCGCCGAATCGAGCAGCACCACCTCGATGCCGGCCTTCGCCGAGACATAGGCGATGCCCGCGCCCATCATGCCCGCGCCCAGAACGCCAACCTTGGACACCTTCTCGTCCGGGACGTCAGGCCGGTTCGCGCCTTTTTCCAGCGCGCCCTTGTTGACAAAGAGCGAGCGGATCATCGCGCTGGACGAGGGGTTCATCAACACGCTGACGAAATGCCGCGCCTCGATCTTCAGCGCGGTGTCGAAGGGCACCTGCATCCCCTCATACACCGCCGAGAGCAGCGCCTTGGCCGCCGGGAAGGCGCCCCAGGTCTGCGCATGCACCATCACCGACGCGCCGACAAAGGTGGGGAAACCCGGCGCCGAATAGGGCGCGCCGCCGGGGATCTTGTAGCCCTTGGTATCCCAGGGCTTCACCAGGTCCGCGTCCTTGGCGCCCAGCACCCAGGCCTTGGCCTTTGCCAGCAATTCGTCCGCCGGCACGACCTCATCGATGACGCCCGCTTTCCGGGCCTTTTCGGGGGTGTTGGCCTTGCCTTCCAGAAGCAGCGGCGCGGCGGCCATCGCGCCCAGCTTCCATGACAACCGCGTGGTGCCACCGGCGCCGGGGAAGATGCCGACCTTGATCTCGGGCAGGCCGATCTGCGCCTTAGGGTTGTCGGCGGCAAAGATCCGGTGGGTGGCCAGCGGCAGTTCCAGGCCGATCCCCATCGCCGTGCCGGGCAGGGCGGCGGCGGTGGGCTTGCCGCCTTTCTGCGTCTTGCGGTCCATGCCCGCCAGTTCGATTTTCCGCAGCAGGGCATGCATCGACATGATCCCGTCAAACAGACCCTGCGCCGGGTTGTCGCCCGCATTGTTGCGCATGTCGGCCAGCACGTTCAGATCCATGCCCCCGGCGAAATCGGCCTTGCCCGAGGTGATGACGATCCCCTTCACCGCCGCGTCGGAATGGGCCTTGTCGATGGCGGCGTCGAGTTCCTGAAGCCCCTCGAAGGACATCACGTTCATCGACTTCCCGGGCACGTCCCAGGTGATGACGGCGACGCCGTCGCTGTCCACATCGTAATGGAATTCGGTCATTGCTTGTCTCCCTTCGGCAGATCGCGGGGCCCGGCCCAGACGCTGCCGTCGTGATAGGTGAAGCGGGCGTCACCGCCCTGCATGTGGAGTTTCATGTCGACCTCGGTATAGGTCGCGATCTCGGCATCGGCTTTCGAGCCCACCACCAGAAACGACGCCCGCGCGTCCGAGCGGTTGACGAAGCGATGCCCCACCGGCTCGCCCGCCTTCCACGCCGCGCAATCGCCCGGCCGCATGACCGTCTCGCCCGTATCCTCGGACAGGATCAGCTCGCCCGTCAGCACCATGGCGAATTCGTCCTCGCGCAGATGCCAGTGGCGCAACGAGGCCACGGCGCCCGGTTCAAGGTAAACGATGTTCACCCCGAACTGCGAGAGCCCCGCCGCCTGTCCCAGCCGGTGCGACGAGCGACCGGCCATCTGGCCGTTATAGGGCTCGGGATAGACCGAACCCGTCTTCAGCGGCGCGCTGTCGATGTCGATCTTCGGCATCACACCCGCTCGATGATCGTGGCAGCCCCCATGCCGGAACCGATGCACAGCGTGGCGAGGCCCGTGCCCTTGCCGCTGCGCTCCAGCTCGTCCAGCAGCGTGCCCAGGATGATCGCCCCCGTCGCGCCCAGCGGGTGACCCATGGCGATCGAGCCGCCATTCACGTTGACCTTGTCGTGATCGACGCCGAAAGCCTGCTCGAAGCGCAGCACCACGCTGGCGAAAGCCTCGTTCACCTCGAACAGGTCGATATCCGAGATATCCATGCCGCTTTCGCGCAGGATCTTCTGCGTGACCGGAACGGGACCCGTCAGCATGATGGTCGGATCGGTGCCGATCTTCGCCGTGGCGCGGATGCGCGCGCGGGGCTTCAGGCCGTATTTCTCGCCGAATTCCTTGTTGCCGATCAGGATCGCGGCGGCGCCATCGACGATGCCCGACGAGTTGCCGGCATGGTGGATGTGGTTCACCCGCTCGAGTTCCGGGTATTTCATCAGCGCGATCTTGTCGAAGCCGGGCATCACCTCGCCCATATCCTTGAAGCTGGGCTTCAACGCGCCGAGGCTCTGCATGTCGGTGCCCGGCCGCATGTATTCGTCGCGATCAAGGATCGTCAGGCCGTTGATGTCCTTGACCGGCACCACGGTCTTGTCGAACCGGCCCTCTTCCCACGCCTTGGCGGCGCGCTTCTGGCTTTCCACCGCCATCGCGTCGGCCATGTCACGGGTGAAGCCGTATTTGGTGGCGATGATATCGGCGCTGATCCCCTGCGGGACGAAGTAATTGTCGAAGGCGATCTGCGGGTCAACGGCGATGGCGCCGCCATCGGTGCCCATCGGCACGCGGCTCATGCATTCCACGCCGCCCGCGACATAGGCCATGCCAGCCCCGCCGCGCACCTGGTTGGCGGCCATGTTCACGGCCTCCAGCCCCGAGGCGCAGAACCGGTTGACGCTGACGCCCGGCACGGATTCGTCGAACTCCGAGGCCAGAACGGCGGTGCGGGCCAGACACGCGCCCTGCTCGCCGATCTGGGTGACATTGCCCCAGATCACGTCCTCGATCGCGCTTGTGTCCAGATCGTTGCGATCTTTCAGCGCATTGAGCGCGATGGCCGAAAGCCGGGCGGCGGTGACCTCGTGCAGGGCGCCGTCCTTGCGACCCTTGCCGCGCACCGTGCGCGCGGCGTCATAGATATAGGCGTCGGTCATGAGATCCTCTCCTCAGGCCTTGGCCCGGTCGGCGGGCGATCCGGGCATCATGTCGTAGGGATGTTTCCAGCCGGGCAAAGCGGCGATATTGGCCAGCCAGCGGTCGATATTCGGCCAGTCCTTGCGGTCGAAGCCGAAGGGTTCCGGGTAGTAGAGATAACCGCAACAGGCACAATCGGCGATGGTGACGTCACGACCGACGATCCAGTCGCGGCCCTCCAGATGCGCGTCCAGCGTCGCATAGGCGGCCTTCAGGCGCCCCTGCATGAAGGCGATCACCTCGGCCGGGCGCTTGTCCTCGGGCAGGAAATTCATCAGGAACCGCGTCATGCCCGCCTGGCTCGACAACTTGTGATTGTCCCACAGGATCCAGCGCAGAACCTCGTCCTCGTCGCCCGCAGCACCGCCCAGCTTGCCGGTCGCGCGCGCGACATGCAGCTGGATCGCGCCCGACTGACTGAGCAGGCTGTCGCCCTCTACCAGCAGCGGCACTTCGCCCATCACGTTGAGCGCGCGGTAGTCCGGCGTCCGCGTCTCGCCGCCGAAGAAATCGACATAGCGCGGGGCCCAATCGTACCCGGCCAGCGTCATCGTCAGCGCCGCCTTGTAGGCATTGCCGGATTCCCCGAAGCAATAGAGCTGTGCGGTCATGGCGCGATCCTTTCAAATGGGGCGCGGGTGGGAAGGGCGGAAAGTGAGTATTTGAAGCAGAATGAAGGGGCGCGGTCAGGGTTTCTTAACCCTTCGCCCTCCATCCTTGTCACACGGTACAGGCTGGAGAGCCGATGACCGTGCAGAGTGAAGCCATCGCTCCCTTCCCGAGAGCCGCCGAGATGATCGCTGGCACAGGCGGGGAGGGGTGTGCCCCTGTTCGCGGGATATCGTTCATTCTGCGGGAAATACTCGCGGGGGGTGCGGGGGGCGGCAGCCCCCCGCCCGGCCCAACGGGAGCGAGGGGATCGACAGATCCGCGAGCGACGGGCGGGAGCCCTCACAGCGACCTCCCGATCAGGTCCTTCATGATCTCGTTCGTACCGCCATAGATCCGTTGCACCCGCGCGTCGGTCCACATCTCGGCCACCGCGTATTCCTGCATGAAGCCGTAGCCGCCATGCAGCTGCACGCATTCGTCGAGCACCCGGCATTGCAGGTCCGACAGCCAGTACTTGTTCATCGCCGCCATCTCGACCGTCAGGGCACCCGCCAGATGCGCGGTGATGCACTGGTCGAGGAAGCTGCGTGCGACCACGGTGTTGGTCTTGCATTCGGCCAGTTTGAACCGGGTGTTCTGGAAGTCGATGATCGGTTTGCCGAAGGCTTCGCGTTCCTTGCAATAGGCGATGGTGCGCTCGACCGCGCCTTCCATCGCGCCGACCGCGCCGACGCCGATGATCAGCCGTTCCTGCGGCAATTGCTGCATCATCTGGTAGAAGCCCTGTCCCTCGGCGCCGCCGAGGATGTTCTCGGGCGGAACCGGGACATTGTCGAAGAACAGTTCGGACGTGTCCGCAGCCTTCAGCCCCACCTTGTCCAGGTTCCGTCCGCGGGTGAAGCCTTCGGCGCCGTCGGTTTCGACCGCGACCAGCGACACGCCGCGCGCGCCCTGCGACGGATCGGTCTTGGCCGCGACGATCACCAGATCGGCGTGCTGGCCATTGGTGATGAAGGTTTTGGCGCCGGTCACGCGGTAGACATTCCCGTCCTTCACCGCGCGCGTTTTCAGTCGCTGCACGTCGGAACCGCCCGAAGGTTCGGTCATCGCCAGCGCGCCGACCATCTCGCCGGTGGCCATTTTCGGCAGCCAGCGCTCCTTCTGCTCTTCGGTGCCGTAGGCGAGGATGTAATGCGCGACGATGCCCGAATGGATGCCCGCGCCCCAGCTGGCCAGGTTGAGCCGGGCGGCTTCCATCAGGATCACCGCTTCGTGGCCGAAATCGCCGCCCGCGCCGCCATATTCCTCGGGGATCGAGGCGCAGAGCAGGCCCATCTCGCCCGCCTGGTTCCAGGTGTCGCGATCCATCTGGCCATTCCGGCGCCAACGGTCGACATGCGGCGTCCATTTTTCCGCGATGAAGGCGCGAGTCATCTCGGCCAGCATCTGGTGGTCGTCCTTCATCCAGGGCGAGGGCAGGATCGGGAACGTCATCGGAAAGCCCCTCCCAAGGCTTCGGAACCGTTACTTCTTGCGGGCTTCCAGCTCAGAATTGAACAGCCGCAGCCGGTGCGTGAGATTGTCGCGATCGGTGACGCTGTCGAAATTCTCGAACAGGAAGGACAGCGCTTCGCCCTCATCCAGCCCGGCGTCATGCGCGAAGCGTTTCAGGCGGCGATAGCCGTCCTCGCTCATGGCGACGGGAAATCGGCGGGTCAGGCGCAGGCGTTTGGGCATCAGGTCCCCGCGAAGGGCGTGACGCGGGCGCGGCCCGGCCGGGTGACAGCCCGGGCGGCGTTGATGCCGCATGCGGCGGGCCTGGCACCTGTACTGCTGGTCATCTCCGCCTCCCCTGCGGTTGTCCGTCGTGGTCGCGTGCCGCCGGGGCGCCCGCTTTCGGGGCGCTCCGGCGGGCGCGGGTTCAGAACGCCTCGGCTTCCAGCGCCATGACGGGCGCGGCGCCCGACAGGATACGCGCCAGATGCATGCCGGTGGCCGGAAGCTGCCGCGCCATATAGTAGCGGCCGGTTTTCAGCTTCGTCTCGTGGAACGTGGCGTCAGACGTGCCGGCCTTCAAGGCCGCGTCCGAGGCTTTGGCCATCAGCGCCCACATGTAGCCAAGGCAGACATGACCGAACAGGTGCATGAAGTCGCTCGACCCGGCGAGCGCGGCATTGGGATTCTTCGCGCCGTTCTCCATGAAGAACATCATCGCCGATTGCAGGTCCTTCGACGCCGCTTTCAGCGGGTCGAGGAAGCCGTCCTTCAGCGCCTCGTTCTCCGCGTTCTCCTTCAGGAAGCCCTTCACCATCTCGAAGAAAGCCATGGCCGGCTTGCCGCCCTCGGCGGCCAGTTTGCGGCCCACGAGGTCGAGCGCCTGCACGCCGTTCGCGCCCTCGTAGATCATCGCGATCCGGGCGTCGCGAGCGAACTGGGACATGCCCCATTCCTCGATATAGCCGTGACCGCCATAGACCTGCTGGGCCTCGACGGTCATGGCAAAGCCCTTGTCGGTCAGGAAGCCCTTGATCACCGGCGTCAGCAGCGAGATCAGGCCCTCGGCCTGCTTGTCGCCCAGCCGGTGCGCGCGGTCGATCAGGTGCGCGCCCCACAGGGTGAAGGCGCGGGCGCCTTCGACAAAGCTTTTCTGGTCCATCAGCATCCGGCGGATATCGGGGTGCACGATCAGCGGATCGGCATTGCCGCCCGGGTTCTCGGTGCCGGTCACCGCCCGGCCCTGCAGCCGGTCCTTGGCATAGGCCAGCGCGTTCTGATAGGCGACCTCGGCCTGCGCATAGCCCTGCAGGCCCACGCCCAGGCGCGCCTCGTTCATCATCACGAACATCGCCCGCATCCCCTTGTGGAGATCGCCCACAAGGTAGCCGGTCGCGCCGTCATAGTTCATCACGCAGGTGGCGTTGCCGTGGATGCCCATCTTTTCTTCGATCTTGCCGACCGAGACGCCGTTGCGCTCGCCCAGCGAGCCGTCCTCTTTCACGAGGAACTTGGGCACGATGAAGAGCGAGATGCCCTTCGTGCCCTCGCCACCGCCGGGCGCCTTGGCCAGCACCAGATGGATGACATTCTCGGCGAGGTCGTGATCGCCCGCCGAGATGAAGATCTTCTGGCCGGTGATCTTGTAGCTGCCGTCGTCCTGCGGGTCGGCCTTGGTGCGGATGAGACCCAGATCGGTGCCACAATGCGGCTCGGTCAGGTTCATCGTGCCGGTCCATTCCAGGCTGGTCATCTTCGGCAGGTAGGTCTGCTTCTGTTCATCGGAGCCAGCGGCGAGGATCGCGTTGATCGCGCCGTGGGTCAGGCCCTGATACATGTTGAAGGCCATGTTCGAGGACACGAACAGCTCGCCCACGCCGGTGGCAAGGACATAGGGCAGGTTCTGACCGCCATATTCCTCGGGCAGGTCGAGCCCGTTCCAGCCGCCTTCGCGGATCTGCGCGAATGCGTCCTTGAAGCCCGTGGGGGTGTAGACCACGCCGTTTTCCAGCCGGCAGCCCTCGGCGTCGCCGACGGCGTTGAGCGGCGTCAGCACGCCCTCGGCCAGCTTGCCGGCTTCTTCGAGGATCGCCGCGGTGAAATCGGGTTCGAGCTCGTCATAACCCGGGATCCCGGTCGCGGTGGCGTTGAGGACCTCGTGCAGCAGGAACTGCATGTCCTTGACGGGCGCGGTATAGGTCGGCATCGGTCTCTCCTCTGGGGCTGGGGCGCCGCCTGACCGGGCGGGCCTGCAATCGTGAAATCCTTGCCCCGGCCTATTCGGCGGCGGGTCGGAAAGCGGCGAGCATCTCGGCGCCGTTCTCGAGCTGGCTTCTGAGCTCGTCGATGGCCTCGTTCAGCTCGTCGCGCTGGCGCTCCATCTGCGCGAGCCGTTCGCGCGCGGCGACGATGGTGCGCTTGAGCTGCTCTTCATTCGCGCCGCCCCGGTCGTACAGGTTCAGAAGCTGACGCATCTCTTCCAGCGCGAAGCCGAAGCGCTTGCCGCGCAGGATCAGCTTCAGCCGGCCCCGGTCGCGCCGGGTATAGAGCCGCTTCTGGCCGTCGCGGATGGGGCTGATCAGTTCCTTCGCTTCGTAGAACCGCAGGGTGCGCGGGGTGACGTCGAACGCCTCGCACATCTCGCGGATCGTCATCAGATCGTTGTCCATGGCATACCTCATCTCGCCGGAACCCTGCCCGGCGGGACTCACATAGCGCTTTCGGGGAGAGTGTGTAGAAAGCTTGACGTTAACGTAAGTCACGACGCTGCGTCACAGGATGACGTTGACGTCAGGTAGCGGCGGAGGACGGGCAAGGGGGGCTGTCTGCCCCCCTCGGCGCTGCCGCGCCTCACCCCCCGAGGATATTTGTGGAACAAAGAGGCGCAGGACTTGCGGGGGCGGGCGGGCGCGACGCTGACGCAGCATTGTCGGAGCCCGGCGAAGGTGCCACATAAGAACGATGTTCCAGCGCGTCGACCTGCCCCTGTGGCTTCTGATCCTGATCCTGCTTTTCGCGGCGGTGGCGTTCCTGTCGCATTTCCTGTTTCCCTCGGTGCGCTGGTTCCTCAGGCGGCGGATGGAGCGGGCGGTCGAAGAGCTGAACAAGCGGCTCGAACGGCCGATCCGGCCCTTCAACCTGATGCGGCGCCACGATCAGGTGATCCGGCTGGCCTATGATCCGCAGGTCATGCAGGCGGTGGCCGATTACGCGCGCGATCAGGGGATCCCGCTGTCGGTGGCGCATGAAAAGGCGCGGCTCTATGCGCGCGAGATCGTGCCGGGCTTTTCCACCGCCACCTATTTCGGCTTTGCGATCCGCGTCGCACGGGGGCTGAGCCGGCTGTTCTACAAGGTGCATCTCAACCGTGGCACGGTGCGGACGCTGCGCGACATCCATCCCGATTCGGCTGTGGTTTTCGTGATGAATCACCGCTCGAACATGGATTACGTGCTGGTCACCTGGCTGGCCGCACGGCGCTCGACCCTGTCCTACGCGGTGGGCGAGTGGGCGCGGGTCTGGCCGCTCAAGGCGCTGATCCGGGCGATGGGGGCCTATTTCATCCGGCGGCGCTATTCGACCGATCTGTATCGCGCGGTGCTGGCGCGCTACGTGCAGATGTCGGTGCAGGAGGGGGTCACGCAGGCGATGTTCCCCGAAGGCGGGCTGAGCCTGACGGGCGCGGTGGGCGGCGCGCGCAAGGGGCTTCTGACCTATATCGTGCGCGATTTCGACCCCAGCAAGGAAAAGGACGTGGTCTTCGTGCCGGTGGCGCTGAACTATGACCGGGTGCTCGAGGACGAGGTTCTGGTCAAGGCGGGCGAGACCGGCGACCGGCGCTTCCGGCTGCGGATCTTCGAGGCGCTGGGATGGCTGATCTGGATCCTGTGGCAGAAGCTCTTGCGCCGCACCTCGACCTATGGGCACGCGGCGGTGTCCTTCGGCGAACCGCTGTCGCTGCGGGCCTATCTGGACGAACGGCCCGAAAACGGCACCGATACGCTGGCCGACGAGCTGATGGCGCGGATCCGGGGCGCGGTGCCGCTCTTGCCGGTGCCTCTGGCGGCGGCGTCGCTGGTGCGGCTGGGCGTCACGGGCGGCGCCGGGGTGTCGCGCGCGGATCTGGCGGCGCAGATGCGGGAACTGGTCGAAGAAGCCGCGGCGCTGGGCGCACAGATGCATCTGGTCAATGGCGCGATCGAACCCAGCGTCGATTTCGCCACCGAAGCGATGGCGCGCCACGGGCTGATCCGGCGGGATGGCGACGGGCTGCGTCTGCGGCCGGGCGAGGAGGCGACGCTGGGGTATTACGCGGCTTCGGTGTTGCAACGACTGGAGGAAAAGGCGCTGCCGGGCGTGCCCGAGGGCGTCTCAGAGCCCGGGGCGCCGCGCCGCGAATGGGTGATCCCGGAAGTCACCGGGACATAAAATTACAATAGAGGCGTTTCAGGGGTTGCATTGTTGCGCGACCGATTCTATCCATGCTGCAACTGCCGCATGGATTCTGCATCGCGGCGGGCCCAAGTCAGGAGAGAGTCATGGCCCTCGATGTGAACGCCGGAATCGCCCAATACGACGCGCCCGAGAAGGATCTCTACGAGATCGGCGAAATGCCGCCTCTGGGATACGTGCCGAAGAAAATGTACGCGTGGAACATCCGCCGCGAGCGTCACGGCGAGCCCGACCAGTCGTTCAAGGTCGAGGTGGTCGATACCTGGGAGATCGACAGCCACGAGGTGCTGGTTCTGGTGATGGCGGCGGGCGTCAACTACAACGGCGTCTGGGCCGGGCTGGGCAAACCGATCAGTCCCTTCGACGTGCACAAGCAGGATTACCACATCGCCGGCTCGGATGCCTCGGGCATCGTGTGGAAAGTGGGCTCGGCCGTCAAAAGCTGGAAAGTGGGCGACGAGGTCGTGATCCACTGCAACCAGGATGACGGCGACGACGAGGAATGCAACGGCGGCGATCCGATGTTCTCGCCCAGCCAGCGGATCTGGGGCTACGAGACCGGCGACGGATCCTTCGCGCAGTTCACCCGCGTGCAGGCCCAGCAGCTGATGCCGCGCCCCAGGCACCTGACCTGGGAAGAAAGCGCCTGCTACACGCTGACGCTGGCCACGGCCTACCGCATGCTGTTCGGCCATCACCCGCACGAGTTGAAGCCCGGGCAGAACGTGCTGGTCTGGGGCGCCTCGGGCGGTCTGGGATCCTACGCGATCCAGCTGGCGAACACGGCGGGCGCCAATGCGATCGGCGTGATCTCGGATGAATCGAAGCGCCAGTTCGTGATGGATCAGGGCGCCAAGGGCGTGATCAACCGCAAGGATTTCAACTGCTGGGGTCAGCTGCCCATCGTCAACAGCCCCGAATACAACGAATGGCTGAAAGAGGCGCGCAAGTTCGGCAAGGCGATCTGGGACATCACCGGCAAGGGCGTCTCGGTGGACATGGTGTTCGAGCATCCGGGCGAGGCGACCTTCCCGGTTTCGACGCTGGTGGTGAAGAAGGGGGGCATCGTGGTGATCTGCGCGGGGACCTCGGGGTTCAACTGCACGTTCGACGTGCGCTACATGTGGATGCACCAGAAGCGCCTGCAGGGGTCGCATTTCGCCAACCTGAAGCAGGCGGCCTCGGCCAACCGGCTGATGTGCGAGCGCCGGCTCGATCCCTGCATGTCCGAGGTCTTCCCGTGGGACGAGATCCCGGCGGCCCACATGAAGATGCTGCGAAACGAGCACAAGCCCGGCAACATGGCGGTGCTGGTGCAGGCCCCGCGTACCGGGCTTCGGACGTTCGAGGATACGCTGGAAGCCGGCAAGCGCTGAGCCTGCAACCACGGGGATAAAGAAGGGGCCGTCCATCGGGACGGCCCCTTTGCGTTCGGTCGGGCCGGCTTATTCGGACGGGGAGTCGGCCCGGTATCGGTTCGCAGCGATGATCTTCTGCATCAGCGTGGTGAATTGTTGTTGCTCGTCCTCGGTCAGACAGGCAAGGGAGGCCGCGTTCTCATCCATCGCCGCCGCTGTCGCGGGGCCGCGCAAGGCGCGGGCGCGATCAGTCAGCCAGACCCGCTGCACCCGACCGTCGCTTGCGTCTTTCTTGCGGATGATGAGGCCGTCGCGCTCCATCCGTGCGAGGGTGTTGGCCATGGTAGCCTGCTCGATATCCAGCTTTGCCACCAGTTGCTTCTGGGTCATGCCATCGGTTTCCCACAATTCCAGCAACGCCGGAAACGTGCCGGTGGTCAGGCCCAACGGCCTGATGCGCGCCGTCAGGCCGCGCGCGAAGATGCGGGCGACGTGGTTGGCGAGATAGCCCTGCGATTGATCCTTGGTGAACTCCATGCGTCTCATTAGCACTTGCATAGCAAGCTATACAACAATACATAGCTAGCTATACAAATGGTGGCGCATAAGGAGAAACCCGATGACCAAGATCCTTCATCCCATAGCGGGCGCGATTGCCCTGCTCACGATCCTGACCTTCTGGCTCGCAACCGTATTGTCGGAACTCTTCGCGGGCACGGCGACCATCGTGACCGTCAAGTCACTGATCCCGTGGGGCTTTCTTGTGCTAGTGCCCGCGCTGATGGCGGTCGGCGGGTCCGGTTTCCGGCTCGGTCGAAAGATGCGCGGCCCGCTGATTACGGCCAAGACGAAACGGATGCCGTTCATTGCCGCCAACGGTATCCTGATCCTGATCCCCTCGGCGCTCTACCTGTCGTTCAAGGCACAGGCAGGGGCCTTTGATACCGCGTTCTACGTCGTTCAGGTCGTCGAACTCTGCGCGGGCGCGGTTAACCTGACGCTGCTGGGCTTGAACATGCGCGACGGGTTGCGGCTGACGGCCAAACGGCGCCGCAAGCCGGTGTGATCGACGATCGGCTGCGCGCGATCAACGGTCCATTATAGGTCATGCCGTCTGCGCCATGGTGACCGGGAGGTCCCTGTCTCGTGCGCTCAGGCAATCAATGCCGCCCGATAAAGAAACCGAAAGGACAAGAGCGCAACCGCTCAGCACTGCCGGGGCTGTTCCGCACCGAGACCTTTTTTCGCTGCCCGCTGCTCTGCGGGCAGGAGGCGCGAAAGATTTGTTAACTCTGCGGCGGCAGGGTCGGGGGACAAGGAAAAGGAGTCCCGCGGTGCCGCATGCCTGGCTGATCAAGACGCTCGAAGACCTGTGCCGTTATGCCCGGATGAACCAGTTGACCGAGCTGAGCTTTCACCTTGAACAGGCCGTGCTACTGGCCCGGATTGAGGTCGAGAATACCGCTCCGGCACAGGAAGACGCGCCGCATTCCTGATGTCGCCGGGCCCGAACGCCTTGGCTCCCGATCGCCTTGGCCGCCGCGCCACCTTGATGCTGCCGGGCGCGCCGTGCGTCTTTTCCGGGCCCGGGAGATGGCGTTGCGAATGAACCGCCGACGGGGGCGGAGCGACATAGGAAAGCCCCGTTTGGGGGCGTCATTTTCAATCAAGGACGACTTTTCATGACCCGCTTTCTGCCCCTCGCCATCACCGCCCTCGGGATTGCCGCTTCGGCCACCGCCCCGGCCCGTGCCGCGCCGATCCATACGCTCGAGGAATGCTATACCGCCGTGATCAACTGGTGCGTCGAAACCTATCCCGACCATGCCGACCAATGCGGCAACGCGTCGGGGCTCAGCGATTGCGATGACGAGTTCGGCAATACCGCCGCCTCGCCCACCCTGACCCTGCGCGCGCCCGCGCGGCGCACGGGACCCGCGATTTCGCCGCAGGCTTTCCAGCGCCTGATGGCCGGTGTTCCCGCCCGGACCGCTACGACCCGCGTTCTGCGCTGATCCCGCCCGCGTGACCCGGCGCCCCGTCTACCCTTTCGGGTGGGCGGGGTTTTCAGCGTTCCGGGACCTCTTGTGCGCGCCCGTTCTTTACTTTGCGCGGCATACCGATTCAAAAAGCCGCATGGATTATGCCTCGACCCTCACGCTCGTTGCCGGGTTTTTCACCGGCCTGTCGCTGATCGCCGCAATCGGTGCGCAGAATGCCTTCGTTCTGCGGCAGGGTCTGCGGCGCGAGCATGTCGGCATCGTCGTGGCGATCTGCGCGGGGTCAGACGCGCTTCTGATCGCAGCGGGCGTCATGGGATTCAGCACCATGGCCGAGCGTCTGCCCTGGCTGGAGCCGGTCATGCTGTGGGGCGGGGTGGCGTTCCTCACCGTCTATGGCGCGCTCAGGTTCCGCGCGGCGCTCAAGGGCGGCGAGGCGCTTGCCGCCGCCGCGTTCGAGCCGGTGCCCCTGCGGCGCGTGGTGCTGACCTGTCTGGCGCTGACCTGGCTGAACCCGCACGTTTATCTGGACACGCTGGCGCTTCTGGGCGCGATTTCCGCGCAATACGCGCCGCTTGAGGCTCTGTTCGGTCTGGGCGCGGTTCTGGGATCGGTGCTGTTCTTTTCCGCGCTGGGCTATTGCGCGCGGCTGCTGGCGCCGGTGCTGGCCCGGCCCGGCGCCTGGGTTGTCGTCGAAGCGCTGATCGGGTGTATCATGTGGCTGATCGCGGCATCGCTGATCTTGCAGGCGATCGGCTGAGGGAACCATTGCACGAGGGGACGATGCCACACAGCTTTACCAGCCGCATCCGCTGGACCGGCAATACCGGCGACGGCACCGCGCATTACCGCGCCTATACCCGCGACTGGGCGGTGGCCGTCCCCGGCAAGCCCGAGATCCCTTGCTCCAACGATCCGGCCCTTGGCGGCAATCCCGGGCTGATGAACCCAGAGGACATGCTGCTGTCGGCACTGGCCGGCTGCCACATGCTGTGGTTTCTGCACCTGGCCTCGGAGGCGGGGATCGTCGTCACCGCTTACGAAGACGACCCCGAAGGCGTTGCCGAGGGGCGACCGGGTGGTGCGCAGCGGTTCGCCCGCGTGGTGCTGCGGCCGAAGATCACCGTGAAACCGGGTGCCGATCTGGCACGGGCCGAGGCGATCCACCACCAGATCCACGAGGTCTGTTTCATCGCCCGCTCTGTCAATTTCCCGGTCGGCATCGAGCCGGTTTTCACGGTCGAGGGCTAAGGCCGCCCAGCGTCCGCCGCTTCCTGAACGGCGTGTTCCGGCAAGCGCTCCAGCCGCTCGGCCACCATCGCCTGCAGGCGCCACAGATGGCGGTCATGGATGCCTGCCTCGGCCAGATGTTCGCAGGTATTGAGCAGGTATTCCGCCATTGTCCCCCGCGTGCCGACCGAACTGGCCAGGATATCCGCCAGCTCGTCGATGCCGCATTCCGGGCTGTAACCCCAATAGGACGGATGCGCGGTGAAAGCGATGGCGCGCACCACGCCGCTTGGCGTCTTGCCGCGCACCCAGACGGGCGGGCAGGGCGGTTCCAGTCGCAGCAGCGCCTCCAGATCCGCCGCCTCGTTGCAGGGCGTCATGCGCTGGACGATCCCGTGGCAAGAGCCGCCGCGATCCATCGACATCATCCGCCCGGGCCGCGAGGGCGAGCCCCGGTTGCGCCGCGACGGGCCCAGACAGAACGAACGGTGCCAGCCATGCACAAGCGCATGTCGCCGCTCGATCACCGGCATCCGCGGGTTCCAGATCAGGCTGCCCGAGGCAAAGACCCACAGCCCGCCCGGATCGGCCTCGGCCAGCAATGTCGCGGTCATCTCGGTGTAATAGCTGTCGGGGACCGGGTCGCCCATGACCGGCCCTTCCTCGTCCACGCGGGCAGGAAGGCGGTCGACCAGCGCGCGGGTCAGGCGCAGGGGCGGGATCTTTGCGTCCCGGCCAGCGGGGCGCAGGATCGGGACGGGGGGCGTTTCGGGCATGGGCGGTGTCCTTTCGCGGACAGGCTAGGCGAGGGCGCGCCTTGGCGGAAGCCTTCATGCGTCACGCTTCGGGCGCGTGCAGCGACTTGCGGGCCAGCGACAGGAAAATCCCGCGCTCGTCTTCCGACAATTCTGACAGAATCGCGTCCTGAACGCCGCGCACCACCGGCAGCATCGCCGCGAAGACGCGCTCGCCCTCGTCGGTCAGCCGGACCTCGCGCGCGCGGCGGTCGCGGCGGCTGATCTCCCGCGCGACCAGCCCCTTGGCGACCAGCCGGTCGATCACGCCGCCGATCGTCGCGCGGTCATAGGCGATCAGTCCCGCCACCCCGGCCTGGTCGATGCCGGGATGGGCGCGGATCGCGTCCATCGCCGCGAACTGGACCGAGGTGAGGTCGAACCCGGCCTCCTTCGCGTGCTGCGTGAAAACCTGCGTCGACAGCTGATGCAGCCGCCGGATCAGGTGGCCGGCCATGCCATAGGCTTCCATCATACCGGATCTCTGCCTTTTCCCCTTTTCGGAACAATAGCTTCCAAGAAATAAAATGTATACTTACTTTTTTGTTGACGCAAAATGATAAGTACAGATACTAATTGCTGACGGCGCCGCGCAGGCGCGGTTTCCGGCGCGACATGGGAGAGAGCGATGCAATACCACCTGAACGGATTCCACCCCGGCGACCCCGATGTCTTTCCGCCTGCCGCGCGCGTGCACGACCGCTCGACCGGGTTGCCGGCAAAGGTCGACGTGCTGATCGCCGGTTGCGGGCCGGCGGGGCTGTGCCTTGCCGCGCAGCTGGCGATGGAGCCGGGGATCCACACCATGATCGTCGAGCCCAAGATGGGGCCGATGGAAAAGGGGCAGGCCGACGGGATCTCGGTCCGGTCAATGGAGATGTTCCAGGCCTTCGGTTTCGCCGACAAGATCAAGCGCGAATCGGTCTGGATCAACGAGACCACCTTCTGGACGCCGGGCGAGGGCGGGATCACCCGCGCCGCGCGTGTCGACGACGTGCCCGAGGGGATTTCCGAGATGCCGCACGTCCTGATCAATCAGGCGCGCATCCATGACATGTATCTCGACATCATGAAGCGCTCGCCCACCCGGCTGGAACCCGATTACGGCCTGCGCGTGCGGGACCTGTCGATCGACACTACCACCGACGACCACCCCGTCACCGTCACGCTGGAACACACCGCGCCGGGGCGCGAAGGGCAGACCGAGACGGTGCGCGCGAATTACGTCGTGGGCTGCGATGGCGCGCGCTCGAACGTGCGCCGCGCCATCGGTGGGACGCTGCATGGCGATGCGGCGCACCATGCCTGGGGGGTGATCGACCTTCTGGCGGTCACCGATTTCCCCGACTGGCGGATGAAGAGCTTCGTTCGCTCGGCCGAGGCGGGCACGCTGATGGTGCTGCCGCGCGAGGGCGGGCATCTGGTCCGGCTCTATGTCGAACTCGACCGTCTGGGCGAGGACGAGCGTGCCTCGGATCGCGGCATGGATGACGCCGATATCATCGCCAAGGCGCAGGCGATCCTGAAGCCCTACAGTCTCGACACGAAAGAGGTCGTCTGGTGGTCGATCTACGAGATCGGGCACCGGCTGACCGACAAGTTCGACGACGTGCCCGAAGACCAGATCGCCACCCGCAACCCCCGCGTGATGCTGGCGGGCGACGCCTGCCACACCCACAGCCCTAAGGCAGGGCAGGGGATGAACGTGTCGATGGGCGACACGTTCAACATGGGCTGGAAACTGCGCTCGGTTCTGACCGGGCGGGCCGATCCCTCGCTTTTGCATACCTATACCGCCGAGCGGCGCGCGGCGGCCAAGGGGCTGGTCGATTTCGACCACGAATGGTCCCGCGTCGTCGGGGCCAAGACCCATGCCGATGTCGATGGCGAATTACCGGTGGTCGCGCAGACCTTCGTGCGCAACCTGCCCTTCACCTGCGGGCTGACCATCGAATACGAGCCCTCGGCGCTGACCGGCGACACCGCGCATCAGGCGCTTGCGCCGGGCTTCGAGCTGGGCAAGCGGTTTCATTCCGCGCCGGTGATCCGCGTCGCCGATGCCAAGCCGATGGAACTGGGTCACGCGATCGAGGCAGGCACCGCGTGGCATCTCTTCGCGTTCGCGCCCGACGGCGACAGGGGGCAGCCCGGTGGCGCGGTGGCCGATCTGTGCGACTGGCTGCAGAACGACCCCACCTCGCCCTTGCGCGTCCATACCCGGCCCGACGACGATCCCGACGCGGTGCTGGATGTCCGCGCGGTGTTCCAGCCCGGTTTCCGCGATCTGGATTACGGGGCGATGCCGGCGCTGCTGCGGCCGCACAAGGGGACATACGGGCTGTGCGACTACGAGAAGGTGTTCAGCGTCGATTACAAGAGCGCGAACATCTTCGACGTGCGCGGCATCGACAAGGCGCAGGGCTGCCTCGTCGTGGTGCGTCCCGACCAGTATGTCGCGCAGGTCCTGCCGCTTTCGGCGCGCGAGGCGCTCGCGGCGTTCTTCGCGGGCTTCCTGAAACCCGCGGCCTGACGTCGCGCGAACGGTGCGCGCGGGATTGACCCCGCGGGCGTGTTCGGGCCTTGTGGCGGCGCGAAACAGAAGGCGCGCGCATGTCCCCGAATGACCCCTACCGCCACCATCCCGGTCTGCGCGGCAAGATCCGGCCCGCGGCGGAGTCGTTCTTCCGCGATCTCGACCTGGAAGAATTCGACCGCCGCATCGCCGAGAACGGGATGCCCGAGGACTGGCGCACCCCCGATGCCGAGCGCGAGGCGAAGCGGCACAACGTGCTCGAAGGGCGCTGGGACCGGGACCTGTGGGTGTTTGCGTTCGGATCGCTGATGTGGGACCCGGCGATGGAATTCGCCGAAGTCCTGCGCGGGCGAACCGAAGATTACGAACGCCGCTTCTGCCTGATCGATACGGGCGGGCGCGGCTCGGTCGAGCATCCGGCGCTGCAACTGGCCATCGACGACGTCGCGGGTGCGGCACGGGGCTGCGACGGGCTCGCCTTCCGTATCGAGGCGGACAGGATCGACCACGAGACCTTCGTGCTGTTTCGCCGCGAGATGATCAGCCACGCCTATCGTCCGGTCTGGCTGCAGCTCGATACGGTGATCGGCCGGATCGAGGCGCTGGCCTTTGCCGCCGATCACAGCAGCGACCGGATCGACACCACGATCCCGGTGGACGAACAGGCGCGCATGATTGCCAAGGCCGAGGGCATGCTGGGCACGAACGCCGAATACCTGACCGAGACCCGCAACCGGTTGGCGATGCTGGATCTCGACGACCCCTATGTGACTGACTTGTGCGCCCGGGTCGCTTCGCTGCGCGGCGCGGACAGTTCGGCCTGATCCCCTCTTGGTGGCGCTTTCCCCTAGACGCGCGCGCCTGATCCGCCATGATGCCGCCGATTGCGGGAGGACAGGGAGGGTCCGGTGAGCGAGACTGGCGCTCCCCACGATCCGCAGCTGACCGCGCTTCTGGCGCCGGTTCGCGTGCTGGTCGTGGATGACGAACCGGGGATGCGGAATTTCCTCGTCAAGACGCTGGCGCCCCATTGCGCCGCCGTCGACGAAGCCGCCAATGCCGACGAAGCCGAGGCCAGGCTGGCCGCGCAGCATTTCGACATCATGCTGCTCGACAACATGATGCCGGGGCGCAAGGGGCTCGACTGGCTGGCGGACCAGACCGTCACCGGCGGCGTCACCGATGTCATCATGGTCACCGCCTATGCCGACCTGGAAACCGCGATTCAGGCGATGCGGGCGGGGGCATCGGATTTCATTCTGAAGCCGTTTCGCACCAACCAGCTGCTCAACGCCGTGCGCCGCTGCCAGCAGACGGCGATGCTGCGGCGCGAGAACCGGCTGTTGCGGCGGGAACTGGACCAGTCCGACCTGGGCCGCCGCCAGCGCAGCACGCTTCTGGGGGCCTCGCCCGAGGTCACGGAGATCCGCGCCACGCTGGAAAGGGTAAGGGATGTGTCGACGCCTTTGCTGATCACCGGCGCCTCGGGGAGCGGCAAAGAGGTCGCCGCGCGCCATCTGCACGCGATCTCGAAACGGGCCGCACAGCCTTTCGTGCCGGTCAATTGCGCGACCATCCCCGCCGACATGATCGAGGTCGAGCTGTTCGGCCACGCCGCCGGCGCCTTCCCGGGCGCCAGTACCGCGCGCGAGGGGCTTCTGACCTCGGCGCAGGGCGGAACGATCTTCATCGACGAGGTGGCCGAACTCTCGCCGCCCGCGCAATCGGCGCTTCTGCGCGTGCTCGAAGACGGGTTGGTCCGCCCGGTCGGAACCGCGCGCAGTCAGCAGCTGGACGTACGCTTCGTTCTCGCCACGTCGAAATCGCTGGATGCCGAGGTCGCGCAAGGCCGGTTTCGCGCCGATCTGTTCTTCCGCATCGACGTGCTGAACATCCACATGCCGCCGCTCGCCCATCGCGGCACCGACGTGATCGAACTGGCCGAGATGTTCCTGCGCGACCTGTCGCAGCGTCTGGGCCTTTCGCGGCTTGCCATCGACCCGGCCACCCGCGCGGCGATGCTGCGCCACGACTGGCCCGGCAATATCCGCGAGCTGCGCAATTTCATCGAGCGGTCGCTCATCTTCGGGCATTTCCCGCTGGAAACGCTGGGCAGCCAGCCCGGACGCGCCGCGCCGATAGAGCCGCTCGATCAGGTCGAACGCCGCGAGATCCTGCGCGCGCTGGACGCCGTCGGCGGCAACCGGACCGAGGCCGCGCGCCGGCTGGGCGTGTCGCGCAAGACCATCGACCGCAAATGCGCGGCCTGGGGGCTCTGAGGCATGGCAAGACGCTGGCCCGTTCTGCGTTCGGTCCGCGTGCGGCTGATGGTGATCGCGCTGTTGCCGATGCTGGTTCTGATGCCCTTGATGCTGGGCTCGACCATGCTGCGCTGGTCGGGGAAGATCGACGATATCCTGATCAGCAAGGTCAATGGCGACCTGACCATCGCCGAGCAATATCTGGCCCGGCTGATGGAGCTGTCGGGCGAGCGGCTGGATGCCGTGGCGGGATCGGTCACGTTGCGCGATGCGCTGGACGGGGCGGGCCGGCTGGACGCGCTGCTGACCGAGCGGCGCGAGGCGTTGCAGCTCGATTTTCTCTACCTGACCACGGGCGATACGGGACCGCGCGGCTTCGTGCCCGACGACTGGCCGGTGGTGCGCGCGGCGCTTGACGGGCGGGCCGAAAGCGCCATCGACATCCTGTCGGGCGTAGCGCTTGACCGGCTGGCGCCCGGCCTTGCCGCCATCGCCGCAATCCCGCTGGTGCAGACCGTGGCCGCCGTGCCCACCGACCGCGCGGTCGAGACCCGCGGCATGATCATCCATTCCGCCGCTCCCGTCACCTTGCCCGACGGGCGGCGGGCCGCTTTGGTCGGCGGGCGGCTGCTGAACCGCAATCTCGATTTCATCGACACGATCAACGCGCTGGTCTACCGCGAGCAGAGCCTGCCCCAGGGCAGCCGCGGCACCGCGACGCTGTTCCTGGACGATGTGCGCATCTCGACCAATGTGCGGCTGTTCGAAGACGTTCGCGCGCTGGGCACCCGTGTCTCTGCCGCCGTGCGCGGGCGCGTGCTGGATGACGGCGCGGTCCGGCTGGACAGCGCGTTCGTGGTGAACGACTGGTATATATCGGCCTACCAGCCCATCGTCGACAGTTTCGGCGCGCGGGTCGGGATGCTGTATGTGGGCTTTCTGGAACGCCCCTTCAGACAGGCCAAGACCCTGTCGGTCCTGTCGGTGGTGGCCGTCTTCCTGCTGATCGCTGTCGTTTCGGTGCCTATCTTTTTGCGCTGGGCCGGGCGGATCTTCCGGCCGCTCGAAGGCATGACCCAGACCATCGCGCGGGTCGAGGCGGGCGATCTGCAGGCGCGCAACGGCGATACCGGCGACCGGGGCGAGATCGCGCAGGTCGCGGGGCATCTGGACCACCTGCTCGACGCGATCCAGGAACGCGACCGCCAGCTTCGCGACTGGGCCAACAGCCTTGAAGCCAAGGTCGAGGAACGCACCGCCGATCTGCGCGCGGCGAACCAGAAGCTGGAACAGACGACCGAGCGGCTGATCATGTCCGAAAAGCTGGCCGCCGTGGGCGAGATCACCGCCTCGGTCGCGCACGAGATCAACAACCCCATTGCCGTGATTCAGGGCAATCTGGACGTCGCCCGCAGCCTTCTGGCCGAGAAGGCCGACGCCGTGGAGACCGAGTTCCGCCTGATCGACGATCAGGTTTATCGCATCGGTGTCATCGTCTCGAAACTGCTGCAATTCGCGCGGCCCGACGAGTATTCCGGCGCCGCCAACGTGATTTCGCCGGGCGAGGTGGTGCGCGATTGTCTGGTGCTGACGCGCCATCAGATCGAGGCGAACGGGATCGAAACACAGGTCGACATCACCTCGGATCAGCGCGTGCTGATGGCCCGGACCGAGCTGCAGCAGGTGATGGTCAACCTGATCCTGAACGCGGTCCATGCGATGCCCGAGGGCGGCACGCTGCACTTCCGGGTGCGCGACGTCGGGGACCCGCCGCGTATCGCCATCGAGGTTCAGGACAGCGGCACCGGAATCCCGCCCGAGACGCTGCGGCGGATCTTCGATCCGTTCTTTACCACCAAGCAGGCACAGGGCACCGGGCTGGGCCTGTCGATCAGCCAGACGCTGGTGAGTCGCGCGGGCGGCGGGATCGAGGTGCGGTCCGAACCCGGCCAGGGCAGCCGCTTCACGATTTTTCTGCCCGTCACCGATCTTCGCTGAAAAGGACAAAATGTCCCGGTTTCGCGGGCTTCCGCGATGGCGCCTGGACAGGATGTCCCGGAACCCGCCCAGGGGGCGTTCACATAGGGTCAGATTGTCACATAAGTCGTTGTTTCACAATAAATAATTCGTTTGACACAAGGGTGACACCTTGTCGAGAACATCCCTGTGGCATGCCGTCGCATGCCGGTTCGACCCGTCGCGCATCCTGGGGAGAGGCCGCGCGGCACAGGGTCCGACGACAGAGGGAGGACACCACCATGAGCAACGCCCAAGGCGGCGGTGCGTTCGGTTTTCTGCACAAGCGGAACATCGTCGCGCAACCCGGTTTCAACCGCTGGCGCGTGCCGCCGGCATCCATCGCCATCCACCTTTGCATCGGCTCGGTCTATGCCTGGTCGGTGTTCAACCCGCCGCTGACCCGGCAGCTGGGCGTCGTCGCGCCCGCCGCCGGCGACTGGAGCCTCAGCTCGGTCGTGTGGATCTTCTCGGTCGCCATCGTCTTCCTGGGCCTTGCCGCCGCCTTCGCCGGCAAATGGCTGGAAGAGGTCGGCCCGCGCATGGTCGGCGTCGTCGCCGCATTCCTCTGGGGCGGCGGTTTCATCCTGGGCTCGGTCGGGATCTCGATGCACCAGCTCTGGCTCGTCTATCTGGGCTATGGCGTGCTGGGCGGCTGCGGGCTGGGGCTGGGATATGTCTCGCCCGTCTCGACGCTGATCCGCTGGTTTCCGGACCGTCGCGGCATGGCCACCGGCATGGCCATCATGGGCTTCGGCGGCGGCGCGATGATCGCTGCGCCGGTCAAGGGCTGGCTGCTGGACCTGTACGAGCGCGCTCCCGACTATCTGGGGGCGCAGGACGCGGTTCAGACTGTCGTGCAGAATGGCCGTGTCTTCGCCGAAACCGCCGCCGGTCAGGTCGAGGTGGTGATCGCCTCGGCCACGCAGGCGGCCGAACTGGGCGGTCAGGCGGGCGTCTATGTCGTGGGCACCGGCGATACCGGCGCGGCGGCCACCTTCCTGACGCTGGGCGTCGTCTATTTCGTGGTGATGATCATCGCCGCCTTCCAGTACCGCGTGCCCGCGGCGAACTGGAAGCCCGAAGGGTGGGAGCCCAAGCCCGCCGCAGCTTCGGGGCTGGTGTCGCGCAACAACGTGCATATCGATCAGGCGCTGAAGACGCCGCAATTCTGGCAGCTCTGGGTGATGCTGTGCTTCAACGTGACCGCCGGTATCGGCGTGATCGGCGTCGCCAAGACGATGATGAGCGAGATTTTCGGCTCGGTCATGCCGCTGGTGGTCACGGCCGCCTTCGCCTCGACCTATGTGCTGATGATCTCGGTCTTCAACATGGTGGGGCGGTTCTTCTGGGCCTCGACCTCGGATTACATCGGGCGCAAGGCCACCTATACCTGCTTCTTCGCGCTGGGGACGGTGCTGTACCTGTCGATCCCGTATTTCGCCAGCGCGGTCGCCACCAACCCGGCGCTGATCTACCTGATCGGCTTCTATGTCGCGACGATGATCATCTTCTCGATGTATGGCGGCGGTTTCGCGACGATCCCGGCCTATCTGGCCGATATGTTCGGCACCATGCATGTGGGCGGCATCCACGGGCGCCTGCTGACAGCGTGGTCGCTGGCCGGGGTGCTGGGGCCCTTGGCGATCACCTCGCTGCGGCAGATGTCGGTGACGAGCGCGATCGAGGATCTCGCCGCGCGCGTCGATCCGGCGGTCTTTGCCGAGACCTTCGGTGCGCCGATCACCCAGCTTCAGGCTCTGGTCGACGCGCATACCGTCACCATCGCGCGGCTGATGGAGATCGCGCCGGCGGGCACCGTCGATCCGACGCCAAGCCTGTACAATACGACGATGTATTGCATGGCGGCGCTTCTGGTCGTGGCGTTCTTCGCCAACCTCTTCATGCGTCCGGTGAAGGAACATCACCACCATGACGAGGCCGAGATCGCAGCCGTCCCGGGCGAGTGAGGTATCATCCCCAGAACTCAAAAGAGGCGCCTTCGGGCGCCTCTTTTCTTGGCCGACGGCTCAGGATGGCGGACGCCCGTTCCGGTCGCCTCGCGTGCCGCCCGCCACGGGGCCGGTGTCGCGCTGCCCGGTCAGCCCCAGCTTGCGCAGCCGGTAATCCAGCTGCGCCCGGCTCATGCCCAGGTCGCGCGCGGCCGCCGAGACATTGCCCCGAGCCGCGCTCAGGGCGCGCGAATAGGCGTCCGTCTCGATCTGCTGCATCGTGCGCCCCTCGACATGCCCGCTGGCGGTGCTGCGCATGATGCTGCCGCTGGCATGCAGGCGCTCGATGAACTCGGGCATTTCTTCAAGCCCGGCAAACAGATGCGAGATTTCCAGATCCCCGGCGGGTTCCGCAAAGATGACCCCGCGCTCGATCATGTTCGACAATTCCCGAACATTGCCGGGATAATCGTAGCGCAACAGCAGGTCCAGTGCCGGCCCGCCGATCTTGCGCAGCGGACGGCCGTGGCGTCGGGAATGGCGGGCGAGGAAATGCTCGATCAGCATCGGCAGATCGTCGCGTCTTTCGCGGAGCGGCGGCAGCATGACCGGCAGCAGCGACAGACGATAGAACAGGTCGGCGCGGAACGCGCCCGACTGCACCGCCGCACGCGGCTGGCCCGAACAGGTCGACACGATCCGGTAATCGCTGCGCACGCCCTCGACCGGCTGAACCCGCAGCGCCAGATGGCCCTGCAGGGCGCGGGGCAGGGCCAGAAGATCGTTGAAGAACAACGTCCCGCCGCGCGCCCGTTCGATCTGGGCGTCGAGCGTCTTCATCGCCGATTGCGTGTCCTCGGCGTCGAACATGGCGCAGTTCACCGCCACGAAAGGCCCCGAGGGCCGGCGCCCGATTTCGTGCAGTCGGCGCGCGAACAGCTCTTTCCCCGTGCCCGGCTCGCCCAGCAGCATCACCGGTTCGTCATAGCCGCCGACGCGCTCGATCAGGCGGCGCGCCCGCATAATCGCGGGCGAGCGGCCCTGAATGGTGCTGGCGCTGTCCTCGTCGGCCTTGGGCAGATCGACGGGCGGTTTCCACGGTTTCCCTCGACCGCGCGGCGTATCGAGCCCGAACTCCGCAAGCTCGGGCACATCGTCGCCCCAGGCCTCGGCATGGCGCCCGATGATCACGCAGCGCTCGGCGCCCATCCCGGTGCATTCCACTTCGCGGAAAATGACCGGATGCCCCAGAAGCCGCGTCGTATAGCCCGAAGGCACGCCGATCAGCATCCAGCAGACCGGACAGTCGCAGACGCCGTAATGCGACAGGTGCTCGATCGCCTCGGAACTGTCGTGCCAGTAGAACTCGCCATGGTAATGCCCGCGCGCGACGTCGAACTCGAACCGCTTTGTGGTGACCTTGACGAAACCCTCCATGGTGTGGATGCGCGGGCCGGCGGCCAGCGCGGCGGTCAGGTCCTGTTGCTGGAACCGCTGCGCGATCACGTCGGCCAGGTGAATGCCCTGGTTCCAGCCGACCTGGCGGAAGATGCGGCGCGTCTGGTCCATGCCCATCGCCTCGATCATCTCGTGGCGCAGATGACCCAGCGAGGCGGTCTGCATCATCACCATGCGGTCGTCGTTCAGCCAGATCCGCCCGTCCCCCAGCGCGAATTGCAGCGCGCCGGCAAGGTCGGACAGCGTCGGCGGCGCCCCTTCGTCCAGCAGTTTTGAATCGCCCCGCGACAGGATGCGCGGCGCACGGCGCGAGGCTTCGGTCAGCGAGATTCGACGGGACATGCAGAATTTGATGAAGCTGAAAGATGGATTTCATCAAGACATGAAATTTCTGCGTCTGCAATGCTCTCGTGAAAATTGATTTAAAACAGAGGCTTGTTTTAAATTTTCGCGCCGTCGCGATTATGTCTTGCGCAAATTCTTACCCGATCCCCCAACTTGCCCCGCATCCCGGTGAGGAGCCGGGCGTCTACGGGAGGACATCATATGGACGGATCAGCAGGGGCATTCCTGAGCGAAGCTTTGTGGAGCGGGCGCATCTATTCCGGCGGCTGGACTGCGACCGAGGCCCAGTCCGAGGTGACGGCGCCCGCCGACGGCGCCTTCGTCGCGCGGGTCGGAAAGGCCAGTGCCGCCGATCTGGCGCGCGCCGCCGCCGCCGCCGCGCAGGCGCAGCCCGGCTGGGCCGCCACGCCGCCCCAGCAGCGCGCGAAGATCCTGAGCGCCGCCGCCGACATCCTGGAAGCCAACGGGCCCGAACTCATGCCGTGGATCATCCGCGAAACCGGCTCGATCCCGCCCAAGGCCGGGATCGAGATCGAGCACAGCGCGGGTTTCATTCGGGCCGCGGCCAGCGCCGCGCTGGAACCCGCGGGGCGTATCCTGCCCAGCCCGGATGGCCGCCACGAGGAAGCGCTGCGCGTGCCGCATGGGGTGGTCGGCGTGATCTCGCCCTTCAACTTCCCGCTGATCCTGTCGATCCGCGCCATCGCCGCGGCGCTCGCCACCGGCAACACCGTGGTCCACAAACCCGATCCGCGCACGCCGATCACCGGCGGTGTCATCATCGCCCGGATCTTCGAGGAAGCGGGCCTCCCCGCGAATTGCCTGCATATCGTGCCGGGCGGCGGCGATGTCGGCGCGGCGATGTGCGAGGACCCGCATATCGCCATGGTCAGCTTCACCGGCTCGCCCGAAGTGGGCTCGAAAGTCGGCGAGGCCTGCGGGCGCAACCTCAAGCGCGTGCAGCTGGAACTGGGCGGCAAGAACGCGCTGGTGATCATGGAGGATGCCGACCCTGAGCGGGCGGCGTCCAACGCGGCCTGGGGCGCGTGGCTGCATCAGGGGCAGATCTGCATGGCGACGGGGCTGATCCTTGCGCCCAGGGGCATGGCCGCGGATCTGGCGGACAGGCTTGCCGCCAAGGCCCAGCATCTGCCGGTCGGGGACCCGGCCCGCGGGCAGGTGGCGCTGGGGCCGTTGATCTCGGGACAGGAGGCGCGGCGCATCGAGGGGATCGTGCAGGACGCGGTCGCCAAGGGCGCGCGACTGCTGGCCGGGGGCACGGCGGAGGGCACGATGTTCCCCGCCACGGTGCTGACCGATGTGACGCCCGGGATGCGCGCTTTCGACGAGGAAATCTTCGGCCCGGTCGCGGTTATCGCCGCCTATGACGGGGATGACGACGCGGTGCGTCTGGCCAACCTGTCCGAGTTCGGCCTTGCCGCCGGGATCATCGGCACGGATCTGGGCCGCGCGCGGGCGCTTGGCGACCGGCTTAAGGTGGGTCATCTGCACATCAACGACCAGACGGTGACGGCAAGCCCCTTCGCCCCGTTCGGCGGGCGCGGGCGCTCGGGCAACGGGACGCGGATCTCGGGTCCGGCGATCTGGGAGGAATTCACCCAATGGGTCTGGGTCACGACCCTGCCCGAGGCGCGCAGCTACCCGTTCTGACCCCTCATGCCTTCGGACCGGCGGCCGCCCCCTCGGCGGGGCGGGTGGCCCCGGCTGACCTGAACAAAGGACAAGACCATGAATTTGCAAGGCAAGACACTCGTCGTAACCGGCGCCTCGTCCGGGATCGGCTCGGAAGTGGCGCGGCTGGCGCGGTTTCACGGCGCGCGCGTTATCGGCATGGACCGCAATGACCCGATGGTGTCGCTCGATGGTTTCGTGACGGTCGACATGGCCGATCCCGGCTCGATCCAGGCGGCCGTCAACGAATTGCCCAGCCGTATCGACGCGCTGGTCAATTGCGCGGGGGTCTCTGGGATGGCGGATCCCGACCTCGTGGCGCGGATCAACTATCTGGGGCTGCGCCACCTGACCGAAGCGCTGGTGCCGCATCTGAAGGGTGGCGCGGTGGTCAATGTCGCCTCGATCCTGGGCGTCGAATGGCCCCGGAGACTGGACGCGCACAAGGCGCTGGCCGCCACCGCCGATTTCGACTCGGGCGCAGCGTGGCTGAAGGTGAACCCGGTCCCGCCCGAAACCTGCTACCAGTATTTCAAGGAAGCGCTGATCGTCTGGACCAAGCTGCGCGGCTACGCGCTGTTCATGCAGCACGACATCCGCATGAACGCAGTCGCGCCGGGGCCGGTGATGACGCCGATCCTTGGGGAATTCGTGCAGATGCTGGGCGAGGAGCGGGTCGCCGCCGATGCCGCCAGGATCAAGCGCCCCGCCATCCCCGACGAGATCGCGCCGCCCGTCCTCTTCCTGTGTTCGGATGCCGCGCGCTGGGTGACGGGGATCAACCTGCCCGTCGATGGCGGCATCGACGCGATGTATACCTGAGCCGCGCCATGTCGATTGAACAGCTGGACGCCGTGCTCGAGGCCGGGGCGCAGAACCCGCCTCCGGTCACACAAGGTCCCGCCGCCCTGCGGCAATGGTTCGAGGCGATGATGGCGCCCATGCCGGTGGCCGGAACTGTCGCGGTCGAACCGGTCGAGATCGCCGGGAACGGCTGCGAATTCCTGTGGCCCGACGGCCCGGGCGACGGAACCGGCCCGGGCACCAATACCCGGCTGATCGTCTACGTTCATGGCGGCGGCTTCGTCTTCGGCTCACCACGCTCGCACCGGGTCATCGCCAGCCATCTGGCCCGCGCCAGCGGGATTCCCGTGTTGTCGGCGCAGTACCGCATGGCGCCCGAGCATCCCTATCCTGCCGCGCCCGACGATCTCATGGCGATCTGGCGCTGGGTGCTGGAGAGGGGCCACGCGCCGGGCACCGTCGCGCTGGCGGGGGATTCAGCGGGTGGCACCCTGGCGCTGGGCACGGCTTGTCGGGCGCGCGATGCGGGCTTGCCGCTGCCCGCCGCGCTGGCGCTGTTGTCCCCGGCGCTGGACTTCGCCCATGACAGCGCATCGCATGTCGAGATGGCGGGAGGCGCCGCTGGTCAACCGGCCCTTCGCCGAGATGTTCACTGCGGCGTATCTCGGCGCGCGCGACCGTCGCGACGCTGGGGTGACGCCGCTTTGCGGCGATCTGTCCGGTCTGCCGCCGATGCAGGTGCAGGTCGGCAGCCGGGAGTTCCTGCGCGACGACAGCGTGACGCTGGTCGAGCGCGTCGTGGCCGCGGGCGGCCGTGCCGAGATGATCCTCTGGGACGGCATGTGCCACAACCACCAGCTTTTCGCGCCCGTCCTGGAGGAGGGGATGGACTCGATCGAACGCGCCGCAGCGTTCCTGCGCGCCCATCTGGCGTGAGGACCTGACACAGCCGCGCGGCCGCCGCAGGCCGCGCAGACAACAAGGGAGGAGCAAACATGAAAACCCACCAACCCGGCGCCCTGACGCGCCGGCATTTCACCGCACTGGGCGGGGCGGCGCTGGTCGTGCCGGCGATGGCCCGGCGCCTGCGCGCGCAGGATGCCGACACGATCCGCATCGGCTTTGTCGGGCCGCGATCGGGGCCTCTGGGCATATTCGGCGCAGGCGACGCCTTTCTGGTCGAGCATTTCAACCGCGCGCAGGCGGACGGGATCGAGATCGGCGGGCGCCGCTACGGGGTCGAGATCGTGCTGGTCGATACCCAGTCCGACCCGGTGCGCGGCAGCCTTGTGACGCGCGACCTGATCACCGGGCAGGCGCCCGACATCGTCATCACCGCCTCGACGCCCGAAACCGTCAACCCGGTCGCCGATGCCTGCGAGGCGGCGGGGATGCCCTGCCTGTCGACCACCGCGCCCTGGGAGAGCTTCTATTTCGGGCGGGGCGGGCGTCCCGGACAACCTTCGCCCTTCCGCTGGACCTATCACTTCTGTTTCGGGACCGGGAATTTCGTCACCCTCTATGATGACCAGTGGCGTCAGGTCGACACCAACCGCAAGGTCGGCATTCTGGCCCCGAACGATGCCGACGGGAACGCGATCCGCGCGGGGCTTCTGCCCGCGCTGTCGGCGGCGGGCTGGGACATTCTGGACCCCGGCCCCTACGAGAACATGTCGAGCGATTTCTCGCGGCATATCGAAGCCTTCAGATCCGCCGGGGTCGAGATCGTCAACGCCTTCCCTTTCCCGCCCGATTTCCCCGTCTTCTGGCGTCAGGCCGCGCAGCAGGGGCTGGCCCAGCAGGTCAAGGTCATGCAGATGGCCAAGGCCGGGCTGTTCGCCGCCGAACTCGATGCGATGGGCAGTCTGGGCTACGGGCTGCATGCCGGCGCCTACTGGCACCCGGTCTTCCCCTTCGCCTCGACCGCCGTGGGGCTGAGCAGCGCCGGAATCGCCCAGGGCTACGAGGCCGCCACGGGGCAGCAATGGAACCAGCAGGTCGGCGCGACGGCCAGCCTGCTCGACGCCACGCTGGCCGCGCTGCGTGCGTCGGGGGCGCCCAAGGACAAGGCCGCGCTCGCCTCGGCGCTGTCGGGCCTGCAATGCGACACGGCGGTCGGACCCGTCGATTTCGCCAATGGCCCGGTGCCCAATTGCGCCGAAACGCATCTGGTGGGCGTGCAGTGGAACCGCGCAACCAGCGGTCCCTGGGGGTATCAGCTCGATGTCGTGTCGAATGCCGATCACCCGTCGGTGCCGACCACGGCGGCGATGACCGCCTACCGGCTGGGGGGCTGAGATCCGATGCAGGCACTCCTTTCGGGGCAGGGGCTGGTCAAGTCCTTCGGTCGCCTGCGCGCGGTGGACGGCGTCGATATCGCCGTCCATCCGGGCGAGGCGCTGGGCATCGTCGGCCCCAACGGCGCGGGCAAGACCACGCTGTTCGGTGCGCTGGCCGGGGCCTTTCCGCTCAGCGCCGGCACGATCCGCCTGGACGGCGCCGCGATCACCGCGTTGCCCGCCGCGCGCCGCTGCGCGCTGGGCATCGCCCGCACGCACCAGATCCCGCGCCCGTTTCTGGGCCTGAGCGTGTTTGAAAACGTGCAGGTCGCCGCGCGCGCGGGCGGGGCGCTGGATGCCGACGCCTCGGTCGGGACTGCCGCGGGGATCCTGTCCCGCACCGGCCTGCACGATCTGGCCAACCGCCCCGCCGGGGCGCTGGGGCTTCTGGACCGCAAGCGGCTGGAACTGGCGCGCGCGCTGGCGACGCAGCCGCGCGTGCTGCTGCTCGACGAGATCGGCGGCGGCCTGACAGAGGCCGAGCTGGAACAGCTGGTCGCGCTGATCCTCGGGCTGAAAGCGCAGGGTCTGACCATCGTCTGGATCGAGCATATCCTGCACGCGCTTCTTCAGGTGATTGACCGGCTGGTCTGCATGGCGCAGGGCCGCGTTCTGGCCGAGGGCGCCCCCCAGACCGTGATGGCCGACGCGCAGGTGCGCGCCGCCTATCTGGGGAGCGACCCGGAATGACGCTGCTATCCGTCGAAACCCTGACCGCCCGGCACGGCTTGCTGACCGCGCTGCGCGACGTGTCGCTGAGCGTCGAGGCAGGCGAAGTCCTGTGCCTTATCGGCGCCAACGGCGCGGGCAAGTCGACGCTTCTGCGCTGTATCGCCGGGGCCCATCACGCTGCCACCGGGACGGTGCGGCTGCACGGACGGGACATGACCGCGCTGAGCGCCTTTGCCCGCGTGCGGACCGGGATCGCGCTGGCGCCCGAAGGGCGGCGCCTGTTCCCGGACATGACCCTGCGCGAGAACCTGATGCTGGCCGCCGAGAACGGGCGGCGCGGCGACTGGACCCTGACGCGCGTCCTCGACGCTTTCGACGCGCTGAAGCCGCTGCTCGACCAGCCTGCCGGGGGCTTTTCCGGCGGTCAGCGTCAGGCCGCTGCCATCGGCCGCGCGCTGATGGCCAATCCCGACCTCCTGCTTCTGGACGAGGTTTCGCTGGGCCTGTCGCCCGCCGCGGTCGAGGGGGTCTATGCCTCGCTTGCGCAGGTGCGGGGCGGGGGGAAGATGGGGATGATCGTGGTCGAACAGGACCTGACCCGCGCGCTGTCTTTCGCCGACCGGGTGATTTGCCTGTCCGAGGGCGAGGCCGTGCTCGAGGGCCGGCCCGCCGACCTGACCCGCGCGGCGATCACCCGCGCCTATTTCGGATTGTCGCAGGGTGAGGTGACGCATGTCTGAGAGCCTGCTCAACGCGCTGGTGCAGGGGGTCCTGCTGGGCGGCTATTACGCGATCGTCGCGGCCGGGCTGTCGCTGATGTTCGGCGTCGTGCGGTTCATCAACCTCGCGCATGGCGATCTTCTGGTGCTGGGCGCGATGCTGGCGCTTATCGCGGTCGAGGCTCTGGGCTGGCCCGTCTGGCTGGCCGTTGCCACGGTGATTCCGCTGATGGCCGCGCTGGGCTGGGCCCTGCAGCGCCTGATGTTCGAACGCGCGCTCGCGGCCGGGCCGCTTCTGCCGATCCTTGTCACGCTGGGGTTGGGCGCGACGTTGCAAAACGGGATGTTCGGGCTTTTCGGCTCGAATACCCGCTCGCTCGGCGCGCATATCGGCGATCTGTCTTGGTCGGGCTGGAGCCTGCCGGGCGGGCTCAGGGTGGGGACGCTGCCGGTCCTGACCTTCACCCTGGCCATCGCGGTGCTGGGACTGATGCACCTGATGCTGCGCCGCACGCCGCTGGGCCGCGCGATCCGCGCCACGGCACAGGATCCGGGGGCGGCGGAGCTTTCGGGCGTCGATGCCCGCCGCGTTCACCGTGCCGCCGCCGCCATCGCCTTCGCGCTGGCCGCGCTGGGTGGCGTGCTGCTGGCCATGCGCGCGCAGGTAACGCCCTTTGCCGGGCCGCCGCAGCTGATCTTCGCCTTCGAGGCGGTGGTCATCGGCGGGATCGGCAGCCTGTGGGGCACGCTGATCGGCGGCATCGTGCTGGGACTGGCGCAAACGCTGGGCGGCACGATCTCGGCGCAGGTCTCGCTTCTGGCGGGGCATCTGGTGCTGCTCGCGGTGCTGGGCTGGCGCGTCCTGCGC
This sequence comes from Pararhodobacter marinus, assembly GCF_003122215.1. Taxonomy (GTDB): domain Bacteria; phylum Pseudomonadota; class Alphaproteobacteria; order Rhodobacterales; family Rhodobacteraceae; genus Pararhodobacter; species Pararhodobacter marinus. The sequence continues at coordinate 53,923 of NZ_QEYD01000011.1, forward strand.
GACGAGGCGGCGGCGCGCGGCGGCTGGATAGCGCTGATGCGCGTGAAAGGACCTTCCCATGACTGAGCCCCATCTTCTTCCGATGCCGAAAGGCGACCGCCGCCTGATCCTGTCTGCCGGGGCGTTGCTGATCCTGCTGGCGCTTCTGCCGCTGGTCGCCCCCGCGCAGGCCATCGACAAGCTGACGCAACTGGGCATCTACGTCCTGCTCGCGGTGATGTGGAACCTGCTGGCAGGCTATGCCGGGCTGGTCTCGGTCGGGCAGCAGGCCTTCGTGGGGCTTGGCGGCTATGCCATGGTGCGGCTGGTCGAGGCGGGGCTGGGCCCTTTTCCCGCGCTGGTTCTGGCGCCTTTCCTGGTGGCGCTGGTGGCCTGGCCGCTTGCGTGGTTCGTGCTGCGCCTCCGGCTGGGAGAATTCGCGATCGCGATGTGGGTCATCGCCGAGGTGTTTCGCGGGCTGGTCATGTTCGACCCCCTGGTGCAGGGCGAGACCGGCACCTCGGTTCTGGCGCTCAATGCCATCGACGCCGACACGCGGCGGCTGGCGATCTACCTTCTGTCTCTGGTCGCGGCCTCGGCCGCGCTGGCGGGCAGCTTCGTGCTTTTGCGCGGGCGGCTGGGCGCCGAGGCGCAGGCGATCCGCGACGATGAAGAGGCGGCGGCCTCGGTCGGGGTCAGCACCTTCCGCGTGAAACGGCTGATCTTCGTCGCCGCGGCGGCAGGCTGCGCGCTGGCGGGAACCCTTTGGCTGGCCAGCGCCATCACCTTCCAGCCACGAACGGGCTTCGGCATCCAATGGACCGTGTTCATGCTGTTCATGGTGCTGACCGGCGGTCTGGGGACGTTTCTGGGACCGGTCGTCGGCGCGGTCCTGCTGATGGGCCTGCAGGAAGCGTTCGGCGATTTCGGCGCCTGGTACCTGTTCGGCGTGGGGGCGCTGTCGGTGGCTTTCGCGCTGGCGCTGCCCGGCGGGCTGGTGGGGTTGTGGTCGGCGCGCCGGGGCCGCGAGCCTTTGTCGATGCGGCGGCGTCTGAGCGCGGGCGAGGGGTGACAGGCCGGAACGCGGCGCAGACAGGAACCGCAATCATCGCGTTGCGGCTTCCCTGTCTGTGACGCATTCTGTCCGCTGCCATGCCAGCCCCACGCACGACAGGACATTTCGCATGAATACAGGCACCATAACGGGCAATTCGGATCTGATCGCCGCCATCCGCGACCGCTTCGCCAATGTCGACACCTGCCCCTTCCAGGGCGAGCGCATCTTTTTCGAGAATGCCGGCGGCGCGCTGACACTGAAATCGGTGGTCGAAACCTCGGCCTTCTTCGCGGGCATTCCCGACAATCAGGGCCGCGACAACGTCGCCGCCCATGCGCTGGTGGACAAGATCAACGCGGCCAAGGCCGATATGGCGCTGCTGATGAATGCTAAATCGGGGCAGTTCTTCATGGGCGAAAGCGGCACCGAATTGCTGTTCCGCCTGATCCGCACCGCCTGCGTGAACGCACCGAAAGGCGCCAAGCTTGTCGGGTCGTCGATCGAGCATCCCGCCTCGCGCAGCGCCGCGCGCCGCTGGGCCGAAATCGCCGGGCTGGATTATGTGAACGTGCCCCATAACGACGAAACCGGAACGGTGACGGCGGCCGATTACGCCGCGCTGATGACGCCCGACGTGGCGGTCGCGACGATCCTGCATGCCTCGCCCGTGACCGGAATGGGAATGGATGTGGCGGCGATTTCGAAGGCGATCCGCGCCGTGGCGCCCGATTGCGTGATCATCGTCGACGGGATCCAGCACGCGGCGCACGGCCAGATCGACCTCGCCGCGTATGACGTCGATGGTTACGTCATCTCGCCCTACAAGATGTTCTCGCGCCATGGTTACGGCATGGCCTGGATCTCGGACCGGCTGAGCGCGATGCCGCATGACATGCTGATCAATGCCCCGGCGACGGGCTGGGAATTCGGGACGCGCGATACCGGCGCCTATGCCACGCTGTCGGATGTCGTCGCCTATTTCGACTGGCTGGGCGGCGAGGTCTCGGACGAAACCGATCCCCGCGCCCGGATCGAGGCCGCAGGCCGGGCGATCCACGATTACGAGACGCATCTCACCGACAGCATGATCCACGGCATCGGCAACCTGCCGGGCCTGAAGGACATGGCGCATGTGCAGATCATCGCCGGGCAGGACAACCCGGCGCGCGAGGGGCTTGTGTCCATCGTGGTCAAGGGCATGCCCTCGCCCGACGTCGTGCGGCTACTCAACGAGCAGGGCATTCGCACGCATACCCGCAAGGCGGATCATTACAGCGGCAACGTGCTTGATCCGCTGGGCCTGTCCGATTGCATCCGGATCTCGCTGTGTCATTACAACACCGAGCAGGAAGTGGCCCAGTTGCTGGCCGCGCTGAAAGGGCTGGGCGACGCGGGCTGACGCGCCCCGCAAGCGCGCGGAAGCGGTTGTGACGCGGGCCCCGGGGCCGGATCTGCCATCCTGCCCCGGTGCCCGCGTTTCGACGTCGCCTCACGCCCCGCCTTCGGGGCCGGAACACCGATTTCGCCGCAGGTCCACTAGGCGGAATGTCGGGTAAATAGAGATCGGAAACAACTTGGATACCAAGCAGGGCTGGTATCATGCCGTTTCCGGTTGTAGAGCCAACGCCCCAACCCAAGACCGACAGAAAAGGATGCTGGGGTGCCGGAAAATACCGTTTCCGACCAGGCGATGCGCGCGTTCCTGCGGAGTTCCGTCGCGCGAATCGCCAAGCGGCCGGTCGAAGAGATCGACGATGAAACCCCGATCCAGGATTACGGGCTGACCTCGCTCGAGGTGGTGATCCTGAGCGGCAGTCTTGAAGACGAATTCGGACTCGAGATCGATCCGGCGCTGGTCTTCGAGTTCCGCACGATCGATCTCGTCTGCGAAAGACTTGCCGGCGACCGGGGCTGAGCGCTTGGCCTCAACGTTGGCCCCATTCTTGGCCCTTACCGCCTGGCCCGGACACATCTTGCCGAGGACGCCGCATGACCAATCCGACTCCCCGCCTTGCCTCTGCTCTCAAGAAGGCCGGCTCGGACGATCCCCGCACCCGGCTGGCCGCCTGCCGGACCTTGGTAGCCCATGGGGCGATAAACACCGCGGAACCCGTCCTGCAGGGCCTTGCCGGCGATGAGGCGCTCGCGGAGGATACGGCGGTGCTGCTCTCGGCTTGCCGCTACATCCGGCGAGTCCTGAAAGAAGCCGAGATGACCGACAACAGCGGCAATCCGGCGTTGTCCGAGGCGGCCGAACGGGACATCCTGCTGGGAGAAAGCTTCGACGATTTCTACCTGCTGAAGCGCGCGGAAGGCAGTGCCAACCTGATCATTGTCTTTACCGGCATGGCGCACAGCTTCGGGGTGTCGCTCGCGCTGCTGCTGCGCATCCTGAAGCGCTTTGACAGTCATGTCATCTTTCTTCAGGACGCGCACAAGCAGTACTATTTCAACGGGGTCGCGGGGCTTGGCGGCACCTATGCCGGGACGCTGGACGCGCTGCGGCACCGCGCGGCCGAGATCGGGGCAAGCAACATCTGGTGTCTGGGCCAGTCGGGCGGCGGCTATGCCGCGATCCAGTTCGCAACGGATCTGCAGGCTCGCGGCGTTCTGGCCTTCGTGCCCGCCACGACCCTTCAACCCCTGCAGGAGGACGGGACGCTGCCTGCCGACGGACCGGACAACGAAACCGGGACGGCGCTGCCCGGTCCGCTGGATCTGGCCGTGCAACTGGCCCGGGCCGAGGTCGTCCCGCATATCTCGATCGTCTTCGGCGCCCTGTCAGAGCAGGATTCCACTCAGGCAAAGCGGCTCACGCATCCGGCGGTCGAGCGGATCCCCATCGAGGGTTTTGCCGATCACGCGGTCTTCGCGAAGGTGGTGGCGGATCACCGTCTGGACGACATGATCCGGCACCTGTTCGCCAGCCAGCCCCACGATACCCGCGCCGGAAGGCAGCCAAACCCATGAGGGCCACGCGCGAGATCCTGTCTCCTGCCGATACCCGGCAGCCCTGCCGCGCGATGGTCACGCCGGCCCGGCCAGCGCGGCCGCGGCTCGCCGGAACGATGCTCAACCGGATGCCGTTGTCGCACGCCAGGGGGCCGCTGGGCGGCATGCTCTGTCTGGAAGGGCCCTTTGCCCCGCGATGGCAGGACGACGGCGCAGAAAGGGAAGTCTGACGGATGGGGGACAAGAGGCAACACGGCAAACCGGACGGCACAGGATCGTTCCGGGTCATCACGGACCCGTCTGTCGCCCGCAAGGTGAGCCGGTCGATGGCGTTCAGCGTGGTGGATCTGCCGGGATATTATCGGGACATGGCCGCTCTTACCGGGCTGGAGCTGGACGCGCTGATCCGCGTGGTCGATGGCATCCCGTTCTTTTCGAGCGGCGCGCGTCACCTCTTGTTGCGGCGCGTCATCCTGCAGGTCTTCCGGGAAGACAGGATCGAGGCCTGGCAGCCGGTCATTGACGAACAGATCGACGCGGCGATTTCCCGCCTGAAGTCTGCGGAGATTGTCGACCTGGCCGGAGATTTCGCCGATCCGCTCTTCGCCGGGGTGATGACCCGCCTGTTCGGATTGCCGGAAGCGCAGGCGGGCAACCTGAATGGCTGGGCCGAAACCGTCCGCTTCGTGTCCGAGCTTCTTCTGCCGATCCGGCGTGTGCGGGAGATGAACGACGCGGCCGGCCAGTTCCTCGATGCGATGCGCGCCGGAGGAGAATCGGGAAGCCAGCGCGACGCGTCGCTCTCGGGCCTGCTTGAACGGGCCGCCGGGACGGAGTTGACGGCTGACGAGGTCGACGCCCTGATCGCCGCGCTGTTCATCGCGGGGCAGACCACGGCGCATTCGCTGTCGAACATCCTGCTGCTGGTCTTGCGGCTGGAGCCGGGGCAACGACCCTTGCCCTCGGACCCGTTGCAGCGCCGGAACGCGGTCGAAGACCTGATCCGGCGGGGCGGGGCCCCGCAATACCTGCTGCGAATCGCCCGCGAAGGCGGGACATTGGACGGGCAGGCGTTGCAGGCCGGCGATCCCGTTCTGGTGCATATCCCCTCGGCCAACGGTTTGACGGAGGGCGCGGGCACGCCACCTGCGACGGCAAGCGGCTGTCCCTTCGGTCAGGCGCCGGATGTGCGATCGCATTTCAGCTTCGGCGCGGGCATCCATCATTGCCCGGGGGCGCCGCTCGCCCGGATGCTGATCGAGACGGCGCTGCACAAACTGCTGGCCGCGTTTCCGCGGATCGAATTGCTGGAGCCCGAACCCGAGATGTTCGGCACGGATATCATCAGAAGCCCGCGTTCGCTCAAGTGTCGCCTCGGTCCGACGGTCGGGTAAGGCGCTCTGCAATCGACGGAACCTGACGGCGATCGGTCCCGGAGGGGCAGGACGAAAGCGCGCGTGGCGAGGGTGCCGGGGGCGATTCGGCGGGAGGTCATTCAACCCGGGCGTTACATCTGAGCACAGTCTGCGCTTGGGTCGCTTCGACGGGCTTCGGGATGTGGGCGCTCACCTTCGTCCCCCGCGTTCTGCGCGGGCCAGGACTTGGAAACCAGGGGAGGGAGAGCGACCTTCGGTCGCCTGCCATGTCCGTAAGCCATTGAAATGACCGCGGCTGCTTGGCGGCCGGTGTCAAGTTCGTCGTAACGCCGTGACAGGATTGTGTCTCATTCGTCAGCGCCCCGTCGAGCGGATCGCCGTATGCATTTGGAATTCACGCGAATCCTGACACCAAGCGGCCACGCCGACCAAGGGTGCGCTTCCGCCCGGACAACGCGCTGCAAGTCTGAGGGGTCTCAGATATGCACTGTCAGGTCATAGGCTCGGTTCTCTGCCCGTCCTGCCCCTTCACCTCCGCCACCCTGAGTTCGAGCCGTTCCCTGAGCAGGGCGACTCCGCCTTTAACGAACGCCACACGGACGACCTTGGGCACTTCAGACTGCTTGGTTTGGATGAGCAGGAACGGCTGTCGGGCGTCCCTGACACTCCCGACTCTGCCAAGGGCAAGTTCCCCATGCAGCACGGCGACAATATCGCGGTACCTGACCACTTCCCTGCCGACGCGAAGGTGATCGTCGTAGAGCGCCGCGAAGACATGCCGGGAAAAGGGGATGCACGCCAAGCCGATCAGCACACCAAAGCTCGCGAAGGACACACCCAGGTCATCTGTTATGCCCAGGGAAGTACCGTACAGGATGAAGCAAACCGCAGCGACGGCCAGGATCCATGGAAAAATCGGATCGATGCGGAAGATCTCTGGGGGGCGGTTGCTCACCATGGGTCAAGGTCGCACAAGGCATAACAGGGCGCAACCAACCGTTCACAAAGCCGCCCCCTGTTTTCCAAGGCGCTGATCCATGTCCGCAGGCGCGCTTGTCGGCGTCGTGCCGGGCTTCGACGCGGGCGAACGCCAGGCCGACAGAATCCAGCCTGTCAACTGCGGCAAAATCAGCGGCACGCTCGATCGAGCATTCTTGCGGCGGGGACAATCCAATACGGGTCACCGCCTGTTTCGCCAGGGATGCAACGGGAGATACGCGTTCGCGGCCAAGCATCGCAGGCAGTTCTCCATCAAGGCCAGACTCCACTGAGCGCTCAGTGAAATTATCGTTTGAGAGCGGGCAAGGGGCTGCGTTCGGTCAAGGGGTCGGGCTTCGGTGGAAGACGCACTTCTATCTGGCATCTCGCGTGCATTCGCGATAACGGCCCGGTTGAGGCCGCCCGCCTGACGGAGGCTGGGCAAGCGAAGACACGTGCATAGCGAAGTCGTTAGCGATGGGCCCTATCTGGAGTTGCCATGGTGGCCGCCATCCTCTTCCGTATCCATGATCGCAAGATCAACCGGCTCGTCGAGCTTCTGCCTTGGCGATGGAGCGCGGCTCGCAGGTGACGAACGTCTTCGCCTCGATCGGCATGTATGCGCTGGCGGCTCTCGCCGAGATCGCGGGCTGCTTCGCCTTCTGGGCCTGGCTGCGTCTTGACCGTTCGGCCGTCTGGCTCATCCCGGGTGCCATCTCGCTCGCCCTGTTCGCCTACTTGCTGACACGGGTCGAGGTCGAGTTCGCCGGTCGCGCATATGCAGCCTACGGCGGCATGTACATCGCTGCATCTATCGGCTGGCTGTGGTCCGTCGAGGGGCAGATCCCGACACGATGGGATATCATCGGAGCAGTCTTCTGTCTGACCGGCATGGCGATCATCCTGGTCGCCCCGATGCTTCAGAAGTGACCCGCGGTCTCAATCGGGGGGTTATCATTCGCGACGATTCGTGGCTCGATGCTGCGCGCTTGTCTGCTGAAGACTGCAGGACACTGTCCCGGTAACTCACTGGTTTTCAAGGAGATCACTATTCGGGACACCATTCACCTGATTTCATTTGAAAAATGAGGTGATGGTGGGCGACCCTGGAATCGAACCAGGCGTGGGTCTCCCCGGCGGAGTTACAGTCCGCTGCCGCACCTTGCAGCACGTCGCCCGACGCTGGAGCGGGGAATAACGGGCGCGGCGGGGGGCGTCAAGACAGGAAACGGATGGAAATCTCCGCGCGCCGTCGTGGCCTTGCTTGAGTATTTGCGACAAGGTGATAGGGGCAGGGGGTGCGCGGCCAAGGGGGCGCGCCGGGCGGCAAGCGCGGGGCTGGACGATGAAGAAACCGACCTGGGTGATCGAGAAGGAACGCGCCAAGCGCGCGGCGGCGGCCGAGACCGTCTGGCTGTTCGGCCTGCACGCGGTGCGCGATGCGCTGCTCAACCCCAGGCGCGAGAAACTGCGTCTCTTGCTGACCCGCAACGCCGCCGACCGGCTGGCCGATGCGGTCGCGGCCTCGGGCCTGACGCCCGAGATCGAGGATGCGCGCAAGTTCTCGGCGCCGCTCGCTGCCGATTCTGTGCACCAGGGCGCGGCGCTGGAGGTGAAGCCGCTCGACTGGGGCGCCTTCGACGATGTCTGCGCGGGCGGAAAGGGGCTGCCGCTGGTCGTGTTGCTCGACCGGGTCACCGATCCGCATAACGTGGGCGCGATCCTGCGCTCGGCCGAAGTCTTCGGCGCCCGCGCGGTGATTGCGCCGCGTCACCATTCGGCGCCCGAAACCGGCGCGCTGGCCAAGACCGCCTCGGGCGCGCTGGAGCGTCAGCCCTATCTGCGGGTGACGAATCTGGCCGAGGCGATGGAGCGCTTGAAGCGGATGGGATTCACCATACTTGGCCTGGCGGGAGAGGCGGAGCAGACGCTGGAGCAGGGGCTTGCAACCGTCGGGTCGCGGCCCGTGGCGCTGGTACTGGGCGCGGAAGGGCCGGGACTTCGGGAAAAGACCCGCGAGACCTGCGATCACCTGGTGCGGATCCCCTTCGCCGGTGACTTCGGCTCGCTCAACGTGTCGAATGCCGCTGCCGTGTCGCTTTACGCCGCTCAGGCCCGCCTGCAGGCGCCCGGAAGCTGACACCCGGCGCGCCGTTCACCACGATCTTCACGAATGCGCGACAGGGCTTTTTTTTTCCGGAAATGCGCTCATATTGTCACATGAAGCGTTGAGTTGGAACTCTCGCGTTTCCTCCACTGTCCCTCGTTCCCAACTGCGCCCGGCCGATGTGCCGGGCGCTTTTTCTTTCGGCCCTTGCCGTTCCCTGTCCGGCGGATAGGTTGGGGACAAACCGGAGACCGAGATGACCGAAGCCCTCCCTGACGCCCCCGACGATGCGACCCTGCGCAAGATCCTGAAAAGCGTGAAAACGGTGGCTGTTGTCGGCGTCTCGTCGAACGAGATCCGGCCCAGCTATTACGTCGCGCGCTATCTCAAGCTGAAAGGGATGCGGGTGATCCCGGTCAATCCCGGGCTGGAAGGGCAATCGCTGTTTGGGGAAACGGTCGTGGCCGATGTCACGGACGCCCCGGCCGAAACCGATATGGTCGACATTTTCCGCCGCTCCGAGCACGTCGCGCCCATCGTGCGCGCGGCGCTCGATGCGCTGCCGAACCTGCGGGTGGTGTGGCTGCAGATCGGCGTGGTCAGCGACGAGGCGCGGGCGATGTGCGCCGAGCGCGGCGTGACCTTCATCCAGAACCGCTGCCCGAAGATCGAGTATCAGCGCCTGTTCGGCGAACTCAGGATGGGCGGGTTCAATACCGGCGTGATCAGCTCGAAACTGTGATCAGGTCTTCGCGCGCATCGTCTCGCGCATCGCGTTGAGCTGATCGCGCAACGCGGCCAGTTGCGGGATCGACAGGCCCGTCGCGCGCAGGAAGCCTTCGGGCACATGCGCCGCGCGGTCCTGCATCGCGCGCCCATCTGCCGTCAGATGGACCCGCACCTGCCGCTCGTCCCTGGTGTCGCGCTTGCGGGTGACAAGGCCCGCTGTCTCCATCCGTTTCAGAAGCGGGGTGAGGGTGTTGGTTTCCAGCAGCAACTCGCCGCCCAGCTCGCCCACCTTGCACCCGTCGTTCGACCAGAGCGCGCTGAGCACCAGATATTGCGGATAGGTCAGGCCCAGCGGTTCCAGCAGCGGCTTATAGGCCGCCTGCATCGCGTGCTGGGTGGAATACAGCGAGAAGCAGAGCATATCGGCAGGGGAAATGGTCATGCCCGAAAGATAAGTCGTGCACGATAGACGCGCAAGCGATTGACAGAAACTCGTGGTGCGCTATTTGTATCGTATACGATAGAATCGCAAACGACAGGAGAATGATATGAGCGTCGACGTCAAATACAGCACCGAAGCCACGGCAACCGGTGGCGGCCGCGACGGCACCACCGCGCTGGCCAATGGCGAGCTGACCATCACCATGACCCCGCCCAAGGAACTTGGTGGTTCGGGCAAGGGTCATAACCCCGAAGAGCTGTTCGCGCTGGGCTATTCGGCCTGTTTCCTCGGCGCCATGCGCGCGGCGGCAGCGAAGCAGAAGCTGGGCACCGTGCCTGACGACGCGAAAGTCACGGCGAATGTCGGCATCGGCCCGCGCGACGATGGCGGTTTCGGCATCGCCGTCGAGCTGAAGGTCGAGCTTCCGGGCGTCGAGCGCGATGTCGCGCAGAAGATGGTCGAGGCCGGCCATTTCGTCTGCCCCTATTCGCACGCGACCAAGGGCAATATCGACGTCAAGCTGACGCTCGTCTGAACCGTTCCCGCCGCGTCAGTCCAGAAGACGCTGCATGAGCAGGCTGTCGGGGTCGCACAGGTCGTCGATCACGTCGAAATGGTGCCGCCCCGGCGCCACATGCCACGGACAATCCCAGGCCTCGGACAGGGTTCGGGCCTGCCACAGGAAGGCCGGGCGTTCCTGCCCGCCGACCCAGACCAGCGCATCGACATCCCCGCGTTTCGCCAGAAGCGCGGGGCTTTCCTTGGCCGCTTCCCCTGCATCCAGTTTCAGATCGGCATTCATCGAGGTCTGCATGAGCGGGCGCAGATCCGAAAGGGGCGAGATCGGTGCCACCCGGGCCAGCCTGTCGGCCCAGTCCGGATGCCGATCGGTGCAGGCCATGCGCGCCGACAGATGCCCGCCGGCCGAATGGCCCATCACCACGATTGGTCCCGCGACGGCCTCGGCCACCAGCGCAATGGCGGCTTCGACCTCGTCCGTGATCTGCGCGATGCGGGCCTGTGGCGCCAAGGTGTAGCCCGGCATTGCCACCGCCCAGTCCCGCGCCAGCGCGCCCTGCGCCAGATGCGACCAGCTCGACGGGTCGAAATCCAGCCAGTAGCCACCATGCACGAAGACCATCAGCCCGGCCACCGGCCCCTCGGGCAGGAACAGGTCGACCTTCTGGCGCGGAGTGTTACCATAGGCCAGACCGAGGCGGGCGCGATCGCCCAGACCCTCGCGGAAGACGGCGGCCTCGCGCGACCAGCGCGCGGGCAGGTCCCCGGCGCCGGGGATGAAGTCGGCATTCGCGTAGGCCTGGCTCAGATCGTCGGCCATCGAGGCTCCATTGCTTGCGTTGTTAAGTATTTCATGCTCTCAGCGGTGTGACCGCTTCAGGCATACGAGGAAGAGGAACCCATGCTCGACGACACTACCGATCTGCGCGGCCTGCTCAAGGACCCCTCGCTGTTCGAAACCCGCGCCTTTGTCGCGGGCGCGTGGGTCGACGCCGATGACGGCGCGACCTTCGACGTGACCAACCCGGCGCGCGGCGACGTGATCGCGAAAGTGGCCGATCTCAGTCGCGCCGAAACCGCGCGGGCGATCGAGGCGGCAGGCAAGGCGATGAAGGACTGGATGTCCTGGACCGGCAAGGAGCGCGCGGCGGTCATGCGCAAATGGTACGATCTGATGGCCGAGAATGCCGACGATCTGGCCACCATTCTGACCGCCGAGATGGGCAAGCCGCTGGCCGAGGCGAAGGGCGAGATCCTGTACGGCGCGTCTTTCGTCGAATGGTTCGGCGAAGAGGCCAAGCGCGTCTACGGCGAAACCATTCCCGGCCATGGCCGCGACAAGCGGATCACCGTGCTGAAGCAGCCGATCGGCGTCTGCGCGTCGATCACGCCGTGGAACTTTCCCAACGCGATGATCGCCCGCAAGGTCGCGCCGGCGCTGGCCGCGGGCTGCGGGTTCGTTGCCCGCCCGGCGGCCGAGACGCCCCTGTCGGCGCTGGCCATGGCGGTTCTGGCCGAACGCGCGGGCGTGCCCAAGGGGCTGTTGTCGGTCGTGACCTCGTCGCGGTCCTCGGATATCGGCAAGGAGTTCTGCGAGAACCCCTTGGTGCGCAAGCTCACCTTCACCGGCTCGACCGAAGTCGGGCGGATCCTGCTGAAACAGGCCGCCGATCAGGTGATGAAATGCTCGATGGAACTGGGCGGCAACGCGCCGTTCATCGTTTTCGACGACGCCGATCTGGACGCGGCGGTCGAAGGCGCGATGGCGTCGAAATTCCGCAATAACGGCCAGACCTGCGTCTGCGCCAACCGGATCTACGTGCAGGCCGGCGTCTATGACGCCTTTGCCGAGAAGCTGCGCGCGGCGGTCGAAAAGCTGAACGTGGGCGACGGGCTGGAAGAAGGCGTGACGACCGGGCCGCTGATCAACGAACACGCGGTCGAGAAGGTCGAGGACCACATCAAGGATATCCTCGACCATGGCGGCGCGCTGGTCACCGGCGGCAAGCGCCACGATCTGGGTGGCACGTTCTTCCAGCCGACCGTCGTGACGGGCGTCACGCAACAGATGAAGGTCGCGCAGGAGGAAACTTTCGGCCCCCTCGCGCCGCTCTTCAAGTTCGAGACCGAGGAAGAGGCGATCCACTACGCCAATGACACGATCTTCGGTCTGGCCTGCTATTTCTACGCCCAGAATGTCGGCCGCGTGACGCGGGTGCAGGAGGCGCTGGAATACGGTATCGTCGGCGTGAATACCGGCCTGATTTCGACCGAGGTGGCGCCCTTCGGCGGGGTCAAGCAATCGGGTCTGGGCCGGGAAGGCTCGCATTTCGGGATCGAGGATTTCCTCGAGCTGAAATATGTCTGCCTGAGCATCTGACCGCGGGCACGACAGGCGGAGAACGGGAAAGGGGGCTGTCTGCCCCCCTCTTTGGCTGCGCCAAATTCACCCCCCGAGGATATTTCGGGAACAAAGACGCGCGCGGCTCAGGCCGTCCGGACCGCGTGTTCGTGCGACAGGATCGCCATGATCCGTTCGTCATGCCAGCGCCCGTCGATGAAGGCCGCCTCGCGCGCGGTGCCTTCGTGGACGAAGCCGCAGGCGGCGTAGCAGCGGATCGCCCGGGTATTGCCGGACAGAACGCGCAGCTCGACGCGGTGCAGGTCCATCGCGCCGAAGGCATGATCGAGCGCCTGCGCGATGGCCCGGCGGCCGATGCCGCGGCCCAGATCGGCTTCGGTGAAAAGCGCGATGGCCAGCCGCGCGCGACGGTCGGCGCGGACATGGGAATGCAGGCGGATATGGCCGACGGCCCGGCCATCGGTCTCGATCATGCGCGCATAGGGTTCGGCGCGCATCGCCGCCAGCCAGCGTTGCGAGCGTTCGGGATCGGGCCCCGCAAAGGCATTGCCACCGCCGCCCTGCATCCGGGCGATCTCGGCCGAGGGCGGGATCATCGCATGCAGCCGCGCATCCCCGTCTTCGAAAGCGCGCAGGGTCACGAGGCGGGGCCGGGGCGGATGCAGGGTCATCGCGTGAGGTTAGCAAGCTACAGGCAGGGGCGCAAAGGGGGCGATTCGGCCATCCGGGCGCGGCGGGACAGGGACGCGGTTCCGGGGCGCGCGCCGGAACGGGAATATTGACCTGCGCAGGGCGGGTTCTGGAACAACGTTCTTCCATCGGGTGCGCATGGCGGCGTTCATGGTTCTTGTTTGGCGCGCCGCCTTGCCGGAAGCGGGAAATAATTCCATTTTCCAAGGAAGCTTCGGAGGCCAGACATGCAGCATTTCCCGATCTTCCTCGATCTTGCCGACCGCCCGGTCGTCATCGCCGGAAACGGTGCCTTCGCGCTGGCGAAGCTGAAACTGCTGCTCAAGACCACGGCGCGCCTGACCGTCTTCGCGCCCGAGCCCGAGGCCGATCTTCTGGAAACCGTCACGGCGCAGGGCGTCACCCTGCACCGCCGTGCCGCCGAGGCGCACGATCTTCAGGGCGCCGCGCTGGCCTATGCCGCGCATGGCGAGGCCGATGCCGATGCGCGCTTCGCCCGGCTGGCGCGCGGCGCGGGAGTTGCGCTGAACGTGGTCGACAATCTGGAAGCGTCGGATTTCATCACGCCCGCGATCGTCGACCGCGACCCCGTGACCGTGGCAATCGGCACCGAGGGCGCGGCGCCGGTCCTGGCGCGCGCGATCAAGACCGATCTGGAAGCCTCGCTGCCCACCGGGCTGGGTCCGCTGGCCCGCGCGGGCAAGCTGTTTCGCCCGCGCGCCGAGGCGCTGCCCTTCGGGCGGGCGCGGCGCGATTTCTGGGCGGATTACTATTTCCGCACCGGCCCCGAAGTGCTGGCCGAAGCGGGTGAGGAACTGCTCGACCATGCGCTTGAAGCGCTTCTGCAGCAGCATCTGGACGCAGAACAGGAGCCCGGCCGCGTCGATCTGGTCGGCGCGGGGCCGGGTGATCCCGAGCTGATGACGCTGAAGGCGCGCCGCCTGCTGGATGCCGCCGACGTGGTGATCCATGACCGGCTGGTGCCCGCCGCGATCCTGGAGCTGGCGCGGCGCGAGGCCGAGTTCATCGCCGTGGGCAAGGAGGGCTTCGCGCCGTCGACCCCGCAGGACGAGATCAACGCCCATATGATTCGCCACGCGCAGGCCGGCGCCCGCGTGGTGCGGCTGAAGGGGGGCGATGCCTCGGTCTTCGGTCGCCTGGACGAGGAAACCGAGGCGCTGAGCGCTGCCGGGATCGACTGGTCCGTCACGCCCGGGATCACCGCTGCCAGCGCTGCCGCCGCGGCGATCGGGGCCAGCCTGACGCGTCGGGGCCGCAACAGCGACCTGCGCCTGCTGACCGCGCATGACACCAAGGGCTTCGCCGATCACGACTGGCGCGATCTGGCGCGTCCGGGGGCCGTCGCCGCCATCTACATGGGCAAGCGCGCCGCGCGCTTCGTGCAGGGCCGGCTGCTGATGCACGGGGCCGAGGCCGCGACGCCCGTCACGCTGGTGGAGAATGTCAGCCGCCCCGATCAGCGCATCGTCACCGCCACGCTGGGCGATCTGCCGCAAACCCTGTCCGAGGCCGCTTTGGCCGGTCCCGTCATTACCCTGATCGGTCTGGCGCCCGCGCGCGCGCAAGCCGTCCTGCCCGACCTTCTCGAGGAATTCGCCTGATGCCCGCCGATACCAAAGCCGACAACAAAGCCGCCGCCAAACCCGCCCCGAAGGCCCGCGCCCCGAAACCGCAGGTCGTCACCGCCAATGCGCTGCTCGAAGGCGATGTGGTCTATCTGGCCGGGGATCGCAGCTGGACCCGGCAACTGTCCGACGCGCAGGTCTTCGACGAGCCGCTCGCTGCCGAGGCGGCCCTGGCCGAGGCCGCGAAGCGTCATGCCGAAGTGGTCGGCTGTTACCTTGCCGAGGTCAAGCACGGCCCGCGCGGCGCCGAACCCACCCATTTCCGCGAGGATTTCCGCCGTCGCGGCCCCTCGAACTATGCCCACGGCAAGCAGGCCGCGGCCTCGAACGCCGCCTGAACACGAAGCCCGAGGATTTCGACATGTATGTCTATGACGATTTCGACGCGGCCTTTCTGGCCGAGCGCAACCGCCAGTTCCGCGAACAGGTCGCGCGCCGCATCGACGGCAGCCTGACCGAGGACGAGTTCAAGCCGCTGCGCCTGATGAACGGCCTTTATCTGCAGCTGCACGCCTATATGCTGCGCGTGGCCATTCCCTATGGCACGCTCAATCCCGACCAGATGCGCAAGCTGGCCGAGATCGCGGATCGCTGGGACAAGGGCTACGGCCATTTCACCACGCGCCAGAACATCCAGTACAACTGGCCGAAACTGCCCGATGTGCCCGATATGCTGGACGCGCTGGCCGAGGTGGGGCTGCACGCGATCCAGACCTCGGGCAACACGATCCGCAACGTGACGTCGGATCATTTCGCCGGCGCCGCCGCCGACGAGCTGACCGATCCGCGCCCCTATGCCGAGCTGATCCGCCAATGGTCGACCGACCATCCGGAATTCCAGTTCCTGCCGCGCAAGTTCAAGGTCGCGGTGACGGGATCCGAGATCGACCGCGCCGTCACCCGCGCGCATGATATCGGTCTGCGTACCGTGTCGAAGGATGGCGAGATCGGTTTCGAGGTGATCGTGGGCGGTGGTCTTGGCCGCACGCCGATGATCGGCAAGGTGCTGCGCGACTTCCTGCCGGTGACCGATCTGCTGCCCTACTTGGAAGCGGTCGTCGGCACCTACAACCTGCTGGGCCGTCGCGACAACAAGTACAAGGCGCGGATCAAGATCACCGTGCACGAGAACGGGATCGAGACGTTCCGCGACCTGACCGAAGCGCGCTTTGCCGAGATCGCGCCGCAATTCGAAGCCGCCGCGACGCAAGAGCAGCTTGACCGCATCAAGGCGATGTTCGCGGCGCCCGCGTTCCGCGCCGCGTCGGACCTGTCCTATCAGGCGGCCCACAGCGCCGACCCGGTATTCCGCGCCTGGGCCGATACCAACCTGCACGCCCACAAGGCCGACGGCCACGCCATCGTCACCATCTCGCTGAAAAAGCACGGCGAGACGCCGGGCGACGCAACCAGCGAGCAGATGCGCGTGATCGCCGATCTGGCCGAGGCTTATGGCTATGGCGAGATCCGCATCAGCCACGAGCAGAACGTGATCTTGCCGCATGTCCACCGCGCCGACCTGCCCGCGCTGCACAAGGCGCTGAAGGCCGTGGGCCTCGCCACCGCGAATGTCGGGCTGGTCAGCGACATCATCGCCTGCCCGGGCATGGATTATTGCGCGCTGGCCACGGCCCGCTCGATCCCGGTGGCGCAGGAGATCGCCACCCGGTTCGATGCGCTGAAGCTCGAACACGATATCGGCCCGCTGAAGATCAAGATCTCGGGCTGCATCAATGCCTGCGGGCATCACCATGTCGGGCATATCGGCATCCTCGGCCTCGATCGCGCGGGGGTGGAGAACTACCAGATCACGCTGGGCGGCGACGGTACCGAAGACGCGAGCCTTGGCGAGCGCACGGGGCCGGGCTTCGCCTATGACCAGATCGTGCCCGCCATCGAGCGCATCCTGCGCGCCTATCTGGAGATCCGCGAAAGCCGCGAGGAAACCTTCCTCGACGCTTATCGCCGCGTCGGCCTCGCGCCCTTCAAGGACGCGCTTTACGAGGCCGAACGCGATGCAGCCTGATCTCTCCCGCCTCAATGCCCGATATGAGGGCGATGCCGAGGGCGCGCTGCGCGTCGCGCTCTCGGGCGCGCTGGGCAAGATCGCCATGGTCTCGAGCTTCGGCGCCGACAGCGCCGTGCTGTTGCACATGGTGGCCGAGATCGACCGCGACGTGCCGGTCTTGTTCATCGACACGCTGATGCTGTTCGAGGAAACGCTGCAATACCAGCACGATCTGGCGCAGCGGCTGGGCCTGACCGATCTGCGCGTCATCCATCCCGAGGCGGCGACGCTGGACGCCAAGGATCCGTTCGGGATGCTGCACCGGGGCGATCAGGACGCCTGCTGCGATCTGCGCAAGACGCGGCCGCTGGAACAGGCGCTGAAGGGCTTCGACGGGTGGATCACCGGGCGCAAGCGCTTTCAGGGCGGCGCGCGCGAGGGCATCGACCTGTTCGAATGGGATGAGGCGTTTCGCCACCTGAAGGTGAACCCGCTCGCCGGCTGGAAGGCCGCCGATCTGGGCGCCTATATGGACGAGCACGCGCTGCCCCGCCATCCGCTGGTGGCCAAGGGCTATCCCTCGATCGGCTGCGCCCCCTGCACAAGCCCGGTTGCGCCGGGCGAAGACCCGCGCGCCGGACGCTGGCGCGGCACCGACAAGGACGAATGCGGCATCCATATCGTGGATGGCCGCGTGATCAGGAGACAGGCTTCGTGAGTGTGATCGTCACCGATACGGGCTTCGCGCCCGACAGCCACAACGGCGACTGGTTCGACCTTGCCCCCGATGTGGACATCGCCGCCGTCGAGCAGCAGCTCGACGGTGTCACCGCCATCCGCGTGGCGTTTCCCAGCTTTGCCGACGGGCGCGGCTTCACGCTGGCCGCGCGCCTGCGCCGGGCGGGCTTTGGCGGGCGGCTTCGGGCGGCGGGACATGTGATCGCCGACCAATACGCCATGGCCCGGCGCGCGGGTTTCGACGAGGTCGAGATTTCCGACGACCTGGCCGAGCGCCAGCCACAGGACCAATGGCTCAGCCGCGCCGACTGGCAGGGCCACGATTACCGCGCAAGATTGCGGAGGAATGCATGAACCAGCAGATCAACCCCGACCTGCAGACCGTCACCGCCGTCACCCACTGGACCGACCGGCTGTTCTCGTTCCGGGTGACGCGGCCCCAGAGCCTGCGGTTCCGCTCGGGCGAATTCGTCATGATCGGGCTGCCCGGCGACAACGGGAAGCCGATCCTGCGGGCCTATTCCATCGCCTCGCCCGCCTGGGACGACGAGCTGGAATTCTACTCGATCAAGGTGCCCGACGGGCCGCTGACCTCGAAACTGCAGCATATCCAGGTGGGCGAGCCGATCATCCTGCGGCCCAAACCGGTGGGCACACTGGTGCATGACGCGCTGAAACCGGGCAAACGGCTGTGGTTCCTGGCCACCGGCACCGGGTTTGCGCCCTTCGCATCGCTCTTGCGCGAGCCCGAGACCTGGGAAAAATTCGACAGCGTCGTGATGATGCATACCTGCCGCGAGGCGGGCGAGCTGGCCTATGGCCGCAAGCTGGTCGAGGACCTGCAGAACGACCCGCTGATCGGCGAACTTGTCGAGGGCAAGCTGCATTACTACCCGACGACGACGCGGGAAGAGAGCCGTTATACGGGCCGCATCACCGACAACCTGGCGAACGGCACGGTCTTTGCCGATCTGGGGCTGGACGGCCCGCTGACGGCCGAGCGCGACCGCGCGATGGTCTGCGGCTCGCTGGCCTTCAACAAGGACGTGGCGGCGGTGCTGGAAGGCTTCGGGCTGGAAGAGGGCTCGAACTCGGCGCCCGCCGATTACGTGATCGAGAAAGCCTTCGTGGGCGACGGGATCTGAACCGTCGGAACGGTGCGTGAGATCACGCACCCTACAGCGTCGCGCCCGTACCTTCCGGTGCGGGCGTTCTGCCATCCCGGGCTGCGGCTGTAGGGTGCGTGCTCTCACGCACCGCCCCGTGTCAACGCTTCACCGGGCCGGGATCGGGCCGGGGTGCCTCGGGCGCGGGCGGACGACCCGGATCGCGCACCACCTCGCCGTCGTCCCGACCGCGCAGCATCCGGCTCAGCATGAGCTGCGCCTCGGCGGCGTGATCGCCCTCGGGATGGGCCTTGAGATAGGTCCACAGCCCCTCGGCCCGCCCGTCGGCCAGCGCGATGGTCCAGGCTTCGGCCTCGCTGGGCGCGCGGATGCCGTCGGGCGTCTCGGGCAGGCGGGACGGGTCCGGGCGGTACTCGTCCGGGGCGTAGATGTCGCGTGCATGAAGCCAGCCGCGCGCCTCGCCCGAATGCAGGCCCCGGGGATACTGCGCAAGGAAGGCCAGCACCGCCTCGGGCGTCCCGATGCGCAGCGCTTCTTCCCAGGCCCGCGCCTCGGCCATCGCCAGCGAGGCCGACCCGCCCGGATGCGGCTCACCCACCGCGATGCCGGGATCTGTTGCCGGATCTGTCGCCGCATCGCCCGTCGCATCCTCACCGCCCGGTTCCGTGGGCGGCGGCGGCATCGCGATTCCCGGTTCCTGCGCCGCGGCGGGGGCCGAGATTGCCGCGCGGATATCCGCGAGAAGCTCGGGCGCACAGGGCGTGGCACCCGCAGGCACGCTCAGCGCCAGCGTCGGTTGCAGCGCATCGAGCAGCGCCTCGTCGCCCGGTGCGGTCATCATCGCCACCAGATAGGGCGGCTCGTCCCCTGTGCAGGCGGCGGGGATCACCAGCCGCGCGGGGATATCCTCGTCCGGATCGGTGCGGCGGTTATCCATCGCCCGTGTCGAGGGACCATAGATCACCCAGACCGGCACGCCGCCGATTTCGGTTTCGACCACCGCCTGCAGCGAGTGCAACATCCGGGCGATCTGCCGTTGCAACGGGCGGTCCAGCATGCCGGCCGCGATCCGCACACGCGGAAGCTCGGGACTGTCGGCCTGCCCGAGTTGCATATCGACGCTGGTATCGCCGCGCCGCGTTCCGGTGACCGCCAGCCCTTCGGGCAGCGCAAGCGAGACCGCGCCGGTCAGCAGCGTGGTCGGTGACGTGGCCTCTGCGGGGGCCTCTGAGGGGGTGCCTTCCTCGGCCCCGGCTTCCTCTGTCGCGGCCTCTTGCGACCCGGTCGGGGGTTCCGCACGCTCAGGGGCCGTATCGGTCGCCGCGCTGGATGCCGCCTCTGCCCCGGCGCTGAGCGAGCGCATGAGCGCCGTCAGCGTCTCGACCGCGACTTCGGGCGCATAGCCCCGCATCGACCCGCCGATCAGCGTGACGTCGCCGGTTTCGGGATCGGGCGCACCGGCCAGGTAGAAGCCCTGAAGCTGCCGCTCCAGATCGCTGCGGTATTCGCGCATCCCCTCGGCGGTGTAGAGCCGGAAGGGAACGCCACCCAGCGTCACGACCTTGCCGGTCTCGGTCACCGGCACATCGGCGAATCCTTCGAGCATCGCGCGGAAGGATTCGTCGCCCGGAAGCCCGGGCAGGCCCGCCGCCGGGACGATGGCGATGCCCGCTTCGAACTGCGTGCGCGCGCTGCGGTCGCGGTGATACAGGTTGATCCCCCGCTCGGGCCCCTCGGGCCTGTCGTTCCGGATCTCGGCATAGGGCGGCATGGCGAGGCTCAGCCCGAAACGGTCGATCCGGGTCCAGCCGTCGGGCGTCAGGCCTTCGGGCGTGCCATAGGGCGCCTCTGCACGGGCGTCGGGGCCGGTCTCGGGATTGACCTCGGGATTGACGGGCGCCGCGCCGTCCTGTGTGGCCGTTTCCGGTGCGTCGGGTTCCGTCTGCGCGGCCTCGGCCGACACCGGCTCCAGCGCCTGCAGGTAGCGCGCATAGGCGCCGAGCGCGGTGTCCAGCGGGGTCAGCCGGGCCCGATAGCCCAGCACCAGGAAATCGCCGCCCGCATCGGGCTGCAGGTCGGTGAGGTAGATCTCGACCGAGGACGGATCCCCGCCATCCGGCAGCGGATCGCCCACGACGACGTAGAGCCGCATCTCGCGGTCGCCGATCATCACCCGCCGGGGGCTTTCGGCCACGCGTTCGGGATGGTCGGGCGCCATGATCGCGGTGAATCCCTCGTCGCCCGGGACCGCGTCGACATCGTCGCGCGACAGGATCAGCGTGGCGAATTCCAGCGAGCCGCCCTCGACCTCGGTCAGGTTCTCGCGCAGCACGAATTCGCGCCGCTCGCCGGGCCCCCGGTCGGCGATGATCATCGCGGTTTCGGGTGCGGCGATCTGCAGGCCGAACCGCTCGTGGCGGGTCCAGCCTTCGGCCAGCGTGCCGTCGGGACCGGGCATCGACCCGATCTCGGCCAGGATCGCCCGCAGCGCGGCCACGGCCGGATCCGGGGGGGCCGCCGTTTCGGGCGCGGCGCTTTCTGCGTCGGACGTTGCCGTATCGGCTTCGGCTTCGGGCATGGTGTCTGCGCCCGCCTCGCCCGCCTCATCGGCGGCGTCCTCTGCCAGCGTGACGCCTTCGGATTGCGGCGTAGCCATGGTGACGCCCGGCGCTTCCGGTTCGGCCATCGCGATCGCGGGGGCCGTGTCTTCCGGCTCCAGCGCGCCATCCTGTTCGTCGTCCGTGCCGTCGTCTTCCGTACCGTCGACGTCCAGCGAGCGGATGAACTCGGCCTCCAGCGCGCCCGACGCCGCGCCGCCCAGCCCGACCCCCACCACGCCGATCAAAAGCGTGTTGCCGTCGCTGTCGGGATCCATCGAGACAAGGAACAGCACCTGGCGCTCGACCGGCTCGCCCGAGGCGTCCTCGAGCGTGCCGGTGCCGCGATAAAGCGCGAAATCGCGGTCGCCCACGCGGATCGTCTGCTCCTCGCGCGCGACCTCGACCAGGTGCCGCGCATTCAGGGCCGAGATCACGCCTTCGGGGCCGAGATCGTTCAGTTGCTGCCAATAGGCGCTGTCGAATTGCTGGATCTCGATCACCACGCCGTTTGCGCGGCGGTCTTCGAGATCGGAATAGACGGCATGACCGGGCAGGTCGCGGATCTGCGTCACGCCCGGCGGCAGGCCGAAACGCAGGCCGAACTGCGTGGCCTCTTGCCAGCCCTCGCTCTGGCTCTGGGCGGCGGGGGGTTCCTGGGCGGGCGCCATGAGTGGCAGGCCGACGGACAGGGATACGGAAAGCGCGACAAGCGCAGTCGAGCTGCGCAGTGAAAACAACGTCATGAAATGATCCTCGTGCCAAAGGCAAAACACGGTAACGATAGCACCGATCTGCCGTGCGCAAAGTCCTGAGTCCCCGCCCCCCTTCACATCGGCATCATGTTGCGTGCGGCGGTCCTGCGCCGGTGCGGCCTGCGCTTCTGCCGCGCAAACCCCTTGCCAGACAGGGCCTGAGGGCGTAGAGGGGCGCGTCGCCCGCGCCGGGGATTGCCCGGCGGCAGGGTGGCCAAGTCCCCGACCACCTTGTCAAAACGGTTTCAGAACATGACCCGAACCTATCTTCCCGGCATTCTTGCCATGGCCGCCATTGTCGTGGCCTCGAATATCCTTGTGCAGTTCCTGCTGGGCAACTGGCTCACCTGGGGCGCGCTGACCTATCCCTTCGCCTTCCTGGTCACCGACGTGATGAACCGCGTCTATGGCCCGCAGGCCGCGCGCCGCGTCGTCTGGGCGGGCTTTGCCGTGGGTGTCGCCTGCTCGCTGATCGGCACGCAGATCATGATCCAGGGCGACGGCTACGAATTCCCGGCGGTGACCCTGCGCGTCGCGCTGGGATCGGGGCTGGCTTTCCTTGTCGCGCAGATGGTCGATATCGGCGTTTTCTCGGCCGTGCGTGGCGGCGCCTGGTGGAAAGCGCCGCTGATCTCCACACTGGTGGGCAGCTCGCTCGACACCGCGCTGTTCTTTTCCGTCGCCTTCTCGGCCACGCTTGGCTGGATCGATCCGGCGGCGGATGTTAGCTGGGCGCAAGAGACTTTGCCAGCGCTTGGTGTCGGTCCGGTGACACCTTTGTGGGTGTCTCTGGCGATTGCCGATTGGATGGTCAAATTGTCGCTCGCGATGATCGCTCTGTTGCCGTTCCGACTCATCACGCGCAAATTGACCCAAAATCCGGTCTGAAAGTTTTTGACAAACACCAGATATGTGCCACCATCGAGTTACGGTTAAACCCTAGCGAAAGGAGGTGGTCCAGTGTCGAGAGTGATGTTGGAGAGAGGTGTCGGGACAGTCGGGAGGGACGAGAGCTGACAGCAGCCTGTCAGTGGTAAGCCCACGATTGGGCCTGGTTCTAACCGGCTCCATCTCCTTAATGCTCGTGAGGGCCGCTCGAATAGCCGGGCGGCCCTTTCGATTATCCGCAAACTGGCACCCGCTGCGCCGGGTGCTACATGAATACCGGCGGGGCCTTGCCTGCCTTTCTTTTTTCGAAACAGGTCCGCCGGTGCGTATTTCCGACGACATATCGCTTCAGGAATGGGAACTGACCGAACAGTTCACCCGTAGCTCGGGCCCCGGCGGGCAGAACGTGAACAAGGTCTCGTCCGCGGTCGAATTGCGGTTCGAGGCCGAGCGCTCGCCGTCACTGCCGCAGCCGGTCAAGAACCGCCTGAAACGGCTTGCCGGGCGCCGCTGGACGCAGGACGGCGCCATCGTGCTGCGGGTCGAGGATACCCGCAGCCAGGCGCGCAACCGCGAAATCGCCCGTGAAAGGCTGGTCGAGCTGATCCGGCAGGCTTTGGTGGCGCCCCGTCGCAGGATTGCCACGAAACCCAGCTACGGTAGCCGGCAGCGGCGCATGGACGCGAAAACGCGCCGCGGATCGGTAAAATCTTTGCGCGGCCGTGTTGACGACCCGGATATCTGAGCGAAGAGTGTGGATAAATCCAAGCACAACCCTAATTCTGGTTCATACAAAACAGATCCGCCTTCGAAGGCGGGCCAAAACGGGTCCGGGCAGTCCGACATGAAACAAAGCGCCGTCTCTTCGTTCCTGAATTACGTCGGGCCCGTTTTCAAGCGGCCCGAATTTCTGCAGGCCGCCGCCTTTTGCACGCGCGAAGGGGCGAAGGGCCCCGAAGTCCTGATGATCACCAGCCTGACCACCAAGCGCTGGATCGTGCCCAAGGGCTGGCCGATGGAAGGCCGCTCGCTGGCCGAGGCCGCGCAGCAGGAAGCGTGGGAAGAGGCAGGGGTCGAGGGGCGCATCGACGACGAGCCGCTGGGCAGTTACACCTACCGCAAGACGGTGCGCGGCGGCATTCCCGTCACCTGCCGCTGCTATGTCTACCGCCTGCGCGTGGACGCGCTGACCAAGACCTTCCCCGAGAAGGGCCGCCGCGAGCGGATCTGGATGTCGCCCGCCGCCGCAGCATCGGCCGTGGACGAGCCGGAACTGAAGGCGCTTTTGCGCGACCTCGGCAAGAATGGCGGTTGATGTAAGCCGGGCGCTTCTTTAGGGCCTTCGTGACACTTTTGTGACAGCCGGAGCCCGCGATGTCCTCGCCCGCCGACCTGAAAGCCGATCCCACCGCCAAGGGGATCAAGACCCTCGACAAGGACCTTGGCCGCATCGGCCTTCTGGAACAGGCGACGCTGTTCACCTCGCGCCCGCTGGTGGCGCCGGGCATCGCCATGGTGTTCATCGCCCTGGCCGGACTGGCCGCCGCGACGATCATGGGCGCGGGGACGGGAACCTGGGTCGTGGTGATCGCGGCCGCGATCGGCGCCTACATGGCGCTCAATATCGGCGCCAACGACGTGGCCAACAACATGGGCCCGGCGGTGGGCGCCAAGGCGGTGACGCTGGGCGGGGCGCTGCTGATCGCGGCGATCTGCGAAACGGCGGGGGCGCTTCTGGCCGGGGGCGATGTGGTCTCGACCGTCTCGCGCGGGATCGTGGCGCCGGAATCGGTGGCCGAACCCGCGATTTTCGTCTGGGCGATGATGGCCGCGCTGCTGGCGGGCGCGCTGTGGATCCATCTCGCCACCGCGATGGGCGCGCCCGTCTCGACCACGCATTCCATCGTCGGCGGGGTGATGGGCGCGGGTATCGCCGCGGCGGGCTTCGCGGCGGTGAACTGGAGCGTGATGGGCGCCATCGCCGCAAGCTGGGTGATCTCGCCCGTCATGGGCGGGGTGATCGCGGCCGGCTTCCTGGCGATCCTCAACAACCGCATCATCTATCGCGAGGACAAGATCGCCGCCGCCCGGACCTGGGTGCCGGTGCTGATCGGCGTGATGGGCGGCGTCTTTGCCACGTATATGGCAATGAAGGGCCTGAAGAAGCTGGTCCATCTGGGTCTGGGCGAATCGGTGCTGATCGGCGTCGCCGTGGCCATCCCGCTGGCGCTTCTGATGCGTCCGGTCATCGCGCGCCAGTCGCGCGGGCTGGAGAACCGCACCAAGTCGCTCAAGGCACTGTTCGCGATCCCGCTGGTCCTGTCGGCGGCGCTGCTGTCTTTCGCGCATGGGGCCAACGACGTGGCGAACGCCGTCGGTCCACTCGCGGCCATCGTGCATGCGGTGCAGGACGGCGCCTCGGGCGACCGGGTGCAGATCCCGTACTGGGTGATGATCACCGGCGCGGTGGGGCTGTCGGTCGGGCTGATGCTGTTCGGGCCGCGGCTGATCAATATCGTCGGCTCGGAAATCACCCGCCTCAACGCGATGCGTGCGTGGTGCGTGGCGCTGTCGGCGGCGGTTGTGGTGATCTTCGCCTCGTGGCTGGGCCTGCCGGTTTCGTCGACGCATATCGCCATCGGCGGGATCTTCGGCGTGGGCTTCTACCGCGAATGGTACCACGAGAAGATCCTCAAGGTGAATCGCGACCTCTCGACCCTGCCGGTCGAGGAGCGCACCCGCCGCAAGGTCGTGCGCCGCTCGCATATGATGACGATCCTCGCGGCCTGGGTCATTACCGTGCCGGCGACGGCGGCCCTGTCGGGCGGGCTGTTCTGGGCGGCGACGCTGCTCGCCGGGCTGCGCTGACGCGGACACCGCATGGTGCGTGACATCACGCACCCTACAAGCGCGACACTGTAGGGTGCGTGATTTCACGCACCGTTCCCGGCGCTTTCAGTCCCGGCCCAGATGCCGTTCGCCCCGCGCCTCGGCCAGCGCCACCTGTTTCTGCCGCTCGCGGAAGCGTTGGCGCCGTTCCTCGGTGAATTCACCCACGCAGTGATGGCATTGCACGCCCTCTTCGTAATCCGGGCGCGCAAGATCGGCGGGCTCCAGCGGGCGGCGGCAGGCATGGCACATCACATGGCCCGTCGGGGCCAGCCCGTGCCCCACCGCGACGCGCTGGTCGAAGACGAAACAGCCGCCCTGCCACTGGCTTTGATCCTTCGGCACCTCCTCGAGATATTTCAGGATCCCGCCCTTCAGGTGGAACACCTCGTGCACCCCCTGTTGCAGCAGGTAATTGGTGGATTTCTCGCAGCGGATGCCACCGGTGCAGAACATCGCGATCCGCTTATTGTGAAAGCGGTGCTTGTTGGCCTCCCACCAGGCGGGAAACTCGCCGAAACTGGACGTGCCGGGATCGACCGCGCCCGCGAAGCTGCCGATCGCCACCTCGTAATCGTTTCGGGTGTCGATCACCGCGACATCGGGCTGCGCGATCAGATCGTTCCAGTCGCGGGCCTCGACATAATGCCCGACGCGGGCGCGCGGATCGACATCGGGCTGGCCCATCGTCACGATCTCACGCTTCAGCCGCACCTTCATACGGCCGAAGGGCATCGCCTCGGCGTGGCTTTCCTTCCATTCGAGATCCGCGCAGCCCGGCAGCGCGCGGATATGCGCCAGCACCGCGTCGATCCCCGCGCGGCTTCCGGCAATGGTGCCGTTGATGCCTTCGGGCGCGAGCAGGAGCGAGCCTTTCACGCCCTCGGCGCAGGCGCGCCTTGCCAGCGGGCCTTTCAGCGCGGCCGGGTCGTCGAAACGGGTGAAATGATAGAGCGCGGCGATGGTCAGCATGGCCGGGCCATAGCGCCAATCGGCCCGCTCAGGCAAGGAAGCTTTCGGCCAGCCAGGCCAGCGTGACGAAGAACAGCGCCGATTTCAGCCAGAACATCAGCCGCGAGCCGCCCGGCCGGTCGCGCCCGAAATCCGGCAGCCAGCGGCCCGCGCCGAAGAACCCGGCCTCGGGATGGGGAACGGGCGGCTGGAACAGGGGCACGTCGCGCTTGCGCATCACCGGGATCAGCGCGGCGCCCGCCACGAAGCCGCCGATATGGGCCCAGAACGCGACCCGCACCTCGCCCGGCATCTGCGACAGGGCCGAGATCAGGTCGAGCGCCACGGTCAGCCCGACAAACAGCCCCGCCGGCACCAGGACCGGCACCCTGAGCGCCACCAGCACCAGCACCTTGGCGCGCGGATGCAGCAGCAGATAGGCCCCCATCAGCCCCGCGATCGCCCCCGAGGCGCCGATCACCGGCACCTGCGGCTGATCGGTGAACAGGGCCTCGGTCCCCGCACCCGCCATGCCGCACAGGATGAAGAAGAACGGAAAGCGCAGATGGCCCATCGCGTCCTCGATATTGTCGCCGAAGACCCACATCACCACGAGGTTGCCGATCAGGTGCAGCCATGTCGCGTGCAGGAACATGTAGCTGACCATCTGTCCCAGCATCTCGGCCGTTCCGCCCGGGGCCTTCGGTCCGCCCGCCAGGTGCAGCGTCGCCGGGGTGAAGGCGTAGTCGTACCACGGCACCTGCGCCACGAAGATCGCCAGGCACAGTGCCATCAGCGCCCAGTTGACGAAGGCGAAGCGGATATGGCGGATCGGGTTGTGATCGGCGAGGGGCAGCATCGGGCATCAATCCTGTCTGGACGGGGCGACAGGGGGCTGTCTGCCCCCTCTGGGCCTGCGGCCCATTCACCCCCGAGGATATTTGAGGAACAAAGACGGCGGGTTTTGTCCAGCCATCCCTGCGCCCGGGGCCGGAATACTTGACTCGGGCGCGGGGCGGGCGTATCTGCGAGCCAATTCCCCGGATGCCCCACGCGTCCGGTCCCTTCGCTTTTGCGGGGATCGCCATCCGTCAGCGCGTTGCGCCCACGGGTGCATGACCCCGTGCGTCCGCTGAGAGTTCCGAAAGGACCTGCCATGTTCGAGAACCTGTCCGAGCGCCTTGGTGGCGTCTTCGACCGCCTGACGAAGGCCGGTGCGCTGTCGGCGGAGGATGTCACCGCCGCGCTGCGCGAGGTGCGCGTGGCGCTTCTGGAGGCCGATGTCTCGCTGCCGGTGGCGCGCGATTTCGTCAAGCGGGTTCAGGGCAAGGCGACGGGCGCCGCGGTCACCAAGTCGGTGACGCCGGGCCAGCAGGTGGTGAAGATCGTCCATGACGAGCTGATCGCCACGCTGCGCGGCGACGAGGATCCCGGCAAGCTGAAGATCGACAACCCGCCCGCGCCGATCCTGATGGTCGGTCTGCAGGGCTCGGGCAAGACCACGACCACCGCCAAGCTGGCGCGCCGCCTGAAGGAGCGCGAGCACAAGCGCGTGCTGATGGCGTCGCTCGATACCAACCGTCCGGCGGCGATGGAGCAGCTGGCCATCCTCGGCGGGCAGATCGGCGTCGACACGCTGCCGATCGTCAAGGGCGAGAGCGCCGTGCAGATCGCCAGGCGCGCGAAATCGCAGGCGACGATGGGCGGCTATGACGTCTACCTGCTCGATACCGCCGGTCGTCTGCATATCGACGAAGTCCTCATGGACGAGGTTCAGGCCGTCCGCGACGCGGTCAGCCCGCGCGAGACGCTCCTTGTCGTCGATGGTCTGACCGGTCAGGATGCGGTCAACGTCGCCACCGAATTCGAGGGCAAGGTCGGCATCACCGGCGTCGTGCTCACGCGGATGGATGGCGACGGGCGCGGCGGTGCGGCGCTGTCGATGCGCGCGGTGACCGGCAAGCCCATCCGCTTCGTCGGTCTGGGCGAGAAGACCGACGCGCTGGAGACCTTCGAGGCCGAGCGTGTTGCGGGCCGCATTCTGGGCATGGGCGATATCGTCGCCCTGGTCGAGAAGGCGCAGCAGACGCTGGAGGCCGAGCAGGCCGAGCGCATGATGAAGCGCTTCCAGAAGGGTCAGTTCAACATGAACGACCTGAAGAGCCAGCTCGAGCAGATGCTGAAGATGGGCGGGATGCAATCGGTCATGGGCATGATGCCGGGCATGGCGAAGATGTCGAAACAGGCCGAGGCGGCCGGGTTCGACGACACGATGCTCAAGCGTCAGATCGCGCTGATCCAGTCGATGACCAAGAAGGAACGCGCCAATCCCGCGCTGTTGCAGGCGAGCCGCAAGAAGCGGATCGCGGCGGGTGCCGGGCTGGAAGTGTCCGAGCTGAACAAGCTTCTGAAAATGCAGCGGCAGATGGCCGATGTGATGAAGAAGATGGGCAAGGGCGGGATGCTGAAACAGGCGATGAAGTCGATGTTCGGCAAGGATACCGACATGGCCGAGATGCAAAAGCAGATGGCCGATCCCGAAACCATGAAAGCCGCCGCCAGCGCGATGCAGGGCGGCGCGATGCCGCGTGGCATGGGCGGTCTGCCCGGCATGGGAGGCATGGGCGGCCTTCCGGGCGGCCTGTCGGGCCTGGGCAAGAAGCGCTGAGCCGATGAACGAAGCCGCCACCCCCTTCGCGACCCCTGCCGTGCCGGTCCTCGTGACCGAACGGCTGGTGCTGTCCGCGCCGGTGCTGGCGGATTTCGAACACGCGGCGGCCTATCATGCCTCGGACCGCGCGGTCTGGGAGGGCGGGCCGCATCACCGCCACCACGCCTGGCGCATCTGGGCGGCGGATGTGGCGCTGTGGATGCTCAAGGGCTATGGTCCGTTCCGCGTCGCCGACCGCGAAACCGGCGACTGGGTGGGCGAGGTCGGCATCTATCACGGCGACGAATTCCCCGAGCCCGAGCTGGGCTGGATGGTCGCGCCGCAGGCCGAAGGGCGCGGCATCGCGCGCGAGGCTGCCGGTGCGGTGATGGACTGGGCGCGCAAGACCTTTGGCTGGGACGATATCGTCAACATCATCGACCCGAAGAACCAACGCTCGCTGGCGCTGGCCTTGCGGCTGGGCGGGCGCGTCGATGCGCGCCGCCCGGGGATCGACGCGGGCGACGTGGTGATCGTGCATGATCTCAGGGGGCGCGGATGAGTGTCAGCCTGACCGAAACCCCCGTCCTGACGACCGAGCGGCTGGTGCTGCGCGCGCCCGAAGCGGCGGACTGGCCGGCCTTCCTGGCCTTCATGCGTGACGAACGCTCGCGCTTCGTGCGGCCCGACGACCTGACCGAGGAAACCGCGTGGCGCGCCTTCGGCCATGTGATCGGCCATTGGGTGCTGCGCGGCTACGGCCAGTTCATCCTGACCGCCAAGGGTGACGGCAGCGCGCTGGGCGCCGCGGGGCCGTGGAACCCCGCGGGCTGGCCCGAGCCGGAGCTCGGCTGGACGATCTGGTCGCCCGAAGCCGAAGGCAAGAGCCTTGCCTTCGAGGCCGTCTCGGCGGTGCGGGCCTACGCGCGCGGCACGCTCGGCTGGGCGCGGCCGGTCAGCTACATTGACACCGCCAATGCCCGCTCGCAGGCGCTGGCGCGGCGGCTGGGCTGCGTGGTCGATGCCCGGGCCCCCGTGCCGGGCGACGAGGCCGCGCTGCAGGCCTGGCGTCACCCGGCGGAGGGCGCGGCATGACGCTTGCACGGGATTTCGCGCAGAGCTTCGACAGGCTGATCCCCCGGATCGAGACGCCGCGGCTGGTGCTGCGCGCGCCGCGCGCTTCCGATTTCGACGGGTTCGCGGCGTATCTGGGATCCGATCGGTCGCGCTTTACCGGCGGGCCGGTCGACCGCAACCAGGCCTGGCGCGCTTTCGGTCATATCGCCGGGCACTGGGTCTTCCGCGGCTATGGTGTCTTCGTCATCGAACACCGCGGAACGGGAAAGGCCATCGGCACATCGGGGCCGTGGTTTCCCGAAGGCTGGCCCGAGCCGGAGATCGCCTGGACCCTGTGGGAGACGGGTTTCGAGGGGCAGGGCCTTGCCGCCGAGGCCGCGCTCGCGGGGCGGGGCTGGGCCTACGAGGTGCTGGGCTGGACCACGGCGATCAGCCTGATCCTGGACGGCAATACCCGGTCCGAGGCGCTGGCGCAGCGGCTGGGCTGTGTCCGCGTGGGCGGCTTCACCCATGCCCAGTTCGGTCCGTCGGGCCTTTGGCGTCACCCCGCCGCCGATCGGCAGGGCGCCGGCATGGAGGCCTACGCATGATCATCGCCCCCAACATGTTCGCGCATGAGATGCCGGTTCCCGGCCCGGCGCGCGATCTGGCCGAGACAATCGCCGCCAGCCTGCCGATGCTGCGCACCGACCGGCTGCTTCTGCGGGCGCCCCGGCTCGAGGATTTCGCGCTTTACGCCGAGCTTCTGAGCGGCGCGCGCGGCGCGGGCTTCGGCGGTCCCCTGACGCGCGAGGCGGCGTGGGACGACTGGATGCGGATGGTCGGGCTGTGGCTGATGCGGGGCCACGGCGTCTGGACGGCCGAAACCCGGGCCTCGGATCTTGACCCGGCATTGCCCGCCGGACAGATCGCCGGTTTCGTGCTGATCGGCTTCGAGCCGGGTGACGAGGAGCCGGAACTGGGCTGGATCCTGGCCTCGGATTTCGAAGGGCGGGGGCTGGCGCAGGAAGCCGCGCAGGCGCTGCTGGACTATGTCCACGACACGCTGCATTTCACCTCGCTCGTCAGCTATATCGATCCCGACAATGCCCGCTCGCGCGATCTCGCGCGGCGGCTGGGCGCGCGGTTCGACGGGATGCTGGATGGCAGCGAGATCTGGCGCCACCTGCCCCCGCGACAGCCCGAGCGCGGGACGGGGGATGCCCGATGACCCCGCGTGACACCAAGCCCCCCATCCCGTCCGATGCCAGCCCGGAGGCCGCCATGACCGACGATACCGACCGCGCCGCCGCGCTGTTGCGCGAACACCGGGAGAGCATCGACCGTCTCGATGCGATCCTGGTCTACACGCTCGCCGAACGCTTCACCCACACCCAGGCGGTGGGACGGCTGAAGGCCGAGCACAGCCTGCCGCCCTCGGATCCGTCGCGCGAGGCGCGGCAGATCGAGCGGCTGGAATGGTTGGCCAAAGAGGCCGATCTCGACCCGGAATTCGCCAAGAAATTCCTCGGATTCATCATCTCGGAAGTGATCCGTCACCACGAGAAGTTGCAGAACTGATCCCCATCTTGGCCCCGGCCGCAGGCTGCGATCCCGGGGTCCCAACAGCCATCAATAGGAGATACACCCATGGCTACCAAAATCCGTCTCGCCCGTGGCGGCTCGAAAAAGCGCCCGTTCTACGCCATCGTCGTGGCCGACAGCCGCATGCCGCGCGACGGCCGCTTCCTGGAGAAGCTGGGCACCTATAACCCGCTTCTGCCCAAGGACAGCGAAGACCGCGTGAAAATGGATCTCGAGCGCGCGAAAGTGTGGCTCGACAAGGGCGCCGTCCCGACGGACCGCATCGTGCGCTTCCTCGAAGCGGCCGGTCTGCGCGAGAAGGCCACCCGCAACAACCCGCAGAAAGCCCAGCCCGGCAAGAAGGCGCAGGAACGCGCCAAGGCCCGCGCCGACAAGGCCGCCGCTGCCGAGGCTCCGGCCGAAGAGTAATCTTGCGCCAAGGGGGGGGCCGGGGGAGGGGTTTCGCCCTCGTCCGGAAGCCCTCCGGGCTTCAGCCCTCGCGCGACCGGGCGCGCCGCTTGCGCGGCGCGCCTTGCCCGTGACAGGGGGGGCGTGAGAAGAAGGATTGCGTCGTGAGGGCGCGGTCTTCGAGTATTTAGGGCAAAGTGAAAACAGGTTGCGGCGCGCTGCATCGGGGAGTTTGGGATGTCGGATCGGGTCTGTGTCGGGGCGATTGCCGGGGCCTTCGGGGTCAAGGGCGAGGTCCGGCTGAAGAGCTTCTGCGCCGAGCCCGAGGCGATCGGCGGCTACGGGCCGCTCTTCACCGAGGATGGCAGTCGGTCCTTCACCGTGAAGCTGGGCCGTCCCGTGCCCAACGGGCTGTCGGCGCGGCTGAGCGGCGTGGGCACGCGCGAGCAGGCCGAGGCGTTGCGCGGGACGCGGCTTTACGCCGGGCGCGACCAGTTGCCGTCGCTGCCCGATGACGAATTCTACCATGCCGATCTGATCGGCCTGACGGTGCTCGATACCGGTGGCACCACGCTGGGCCGGGTGAGCGCGGTGCTCAATCACGGCGCGGGCGATCTGCTGGAGATCCAGCGCCCGGGCAAGGGCAACGCGCTGTTGCCCTTCACGCGGGCGGTGGTGCCGACGGTCGACCTGGCCTCGGGCCGGATCATCGCCGATCCGCCCGAGGGGTTGCTGGAATGAGCCGCCCCGCGCCGACCGGGGGCAGGCCGTGAGCGGCGACCGCGACGCGCCGGGGCCCAAGCGCTCGCATGGCCGGGTCGCCGTCAGGCTCTCGGTGCAGCCCGAGGATCTGCTCAGCGGGCGCCCGCGGCTCAAGGGCGCCTGGACTGCCAAGATCATCACGCTGTTTCCCGCGGCCTTTCCCGGCGTGCTGGAACAGTCGCTGACCGGCAAGGCGCTGGAGCGCGGGCAATGGCGGCTGGAGACGATCGACCTGCGCCCCTTCGGCGAGGGCAAGCACCGTAATGTCGACGACACGCCCGCCGGCGGCGGCGCGGGCATGGTGCTGCGCGCCGACGTCGTGGCGAAGGCGCTCGACGAGGCGGATCACGGCACGCCCGGGCGGGCGCGCTGGCCGCTCGTCTATCTCTCGCCGCGCGGCCGGCCTTTCGATCAGGCGACGGCGCGGCGCTGGGCGCGGTGCGACGGCGTCACGCTGCTTTGCGGCCGGTTCGAGGGGGTCGACGAGCGGGTGCTCGATCATTACGGCATCGAAGAGGTCAGTCTTGGCGATTTCGTCCTGACCGGCGGCGAGATCGCCGCGCAGGCGATGATCGACGCAACCGTGCGGCTTTTGCCGGGCGTTCTGGGCAACGCGGCCTCGACCGAGGAGGAGAGCCATTCGAACGGCCTGCTCGAGCATCCGCAATACACCCGCCCGGCGGTCTGGGAAGGGCGCGAGATCCCGCCCGTCCTGCAATCGGGCAACCATGCCGAGATCGCCCGCTGGCGCCGGGAACAGGCCGAGCGGCTTACGCGCGCGCGGCGGCCCGATCTTTGGGCGCGCTATCGCGAAGGGCAGGGGGGCGACGGGCGAGAGGGCGACGGCTGACGCCGTTCAGCGCCAGGCGATACCGTTTTGCGCGTAGCATTCCTCGAGCGTCTCGAGCGCTGCGGTCGATCCGTTCAGGATCCATTGCCGTTCGTCATCGCCGTCGATGGCGGTGGTGATGTAATTTCCCGCCATGAGCTGATCGCGCAACTCGGCGCTCAGCGCGGTCGAGGCCCAGCCGCCGCGATGGATCTGGTAATCGCCCGGCGTTTCCGTGGCGTCGACGATCACCCGACCGGGCACCGCGCTGCCGAAGACCGGGCTGGGCGCCTGCGAGGTCGGGACATAGATCGCCCAGCCTTCGGGCAGGTCGGTGCGCCGCTCGATCAGCAGCGGGCCCGCCGATTGCAGCGGGATCGTTGCCCGGCAGCCGGTGAAGACCTGCGCACCGTGCAGCGATTCGATCAGCCAGTTGCGGGAATTGGCGTAGAAATCGCTCGAAATCGCGGGGTCGGTGGGGTCGGCGAAGGCGGGCGCCTGTGGCGATGCAAGCGCGGCGCAGAACAGGGCGGCGGTTGCAAGGGCTGGGATCGGGCGTTTCACGGAGCTCTCCGGTCAGGATCGGACGGGCAGATGGTGGCGGGAAATCCCCCGGGGTCAAGGGCGCGCAGATCGTCCGGGGAAGGGGATGCGCAATTTGCTCCGGGGAGACCCACCGGCAGGATCCCGCCCGCTGCTATGGCTCTTTTCGGCGCAGGCATTACCTGTCCGCGCGGGAATGGACAGGAGACGGATGTGCCGACACTCATCATCATCGGCGCCGGGACAGGGGTTTCGGCCGCCATCGCGCGCCGCTTCGGGCGCGAAGGCTACAGCGTCGGGCTGATTGCGCGCTCGCCCTCGTCGCTGGACCGGCTATGCGAGGGGCTCGAGGACGAAGGGATCACCGCCAGCGCCGAGCCTGCGGATGCGGGCGACCTGCCGGGGCTGAGCGAAGCGCTGGCGCGGCTGGCCGGGCGGCTGGGTGGCTGCGACGTGCTGGTGTGGAACGCCTCGGTCCAGCGGCCGGGAGGCCCGCTCGACACGCCGGTCGAGACGGTGCAGCGCGAATTGTCGGTGAACCTGCTCGGCGCGCTGCAAAGCGTGCAGCAGGTGGCGCCGGCGATGGTCGAGGCCGGGACGGGCGCGATCCTGTTCACCGGCGGCGGGCTGGCGCTGGAACCGTTCCCGGAATGGACCTCGCTGGCTTTGGGCAAGGCGGCTTTGCGCAGCCTGGGCCTGTCTTTGTACAAGGAACTGGCGCCCAAGGGCGTGCATGTCTCGGTCGTGGCGATCTGCGGCCATGTCGCGCCGGGCACGGCTTTCGATCCCGATACGATCGCGCAGGAATATTACCGGCTGGCGACCGCGCCCAAAGGGGTGAAGGACCGCGAGCTGATCCTCCAGCCGCAGGGCAGCGACGTCTATTACAACGACCCGAAGCGCAGGCACGCGATGACGACATTGCCGCCCGCGCATGTGCGTCTGGGCCGCTGAGCGCCGAAGGGCCGTTCCACCCCTTGTTTGCAAGGGCCGCGGCCCGTCGGGGCGCTATGTGAAGCGGGCTTGACCGGCGTGCGGCTTGCCCCTATACCGCGCCCGTCCGGGGGCGGAATCGTCCGCCGGGCCGTTTTCGTTTGGGCCCCACCATCGCCGGTGGAACCCGGTCCGGCGAGGGGATCACAGAACGACGACCGAAATCTCTGGCGGACGGCCCCCGATGGACGGGATGGCGGGATCCGGTGGCAGACCAGAGCTCTGGGGCGGCACAGACCTTCACGGAACAACCGTGAGCCATCATAGGAGAAGATCAGCATGAACCTGATCGCCGAAATCGAAGCCGAGCAGATCGCTGCTCTTGGCAAGACCATCCCTGATTTCAAGCCGGGCGACACCGTGCGCGTCGGCTACAAGGTGACCGAAGGCACGCGCTCGCGTGTGCAGATGTTCGAAGGCGTCTGCATTGCCCGTTCGGGCGGCCTGAACATCGGTGCCTCGTTCACCGTCCGCAAGATCTCGTTCGGCGAAGGCGTCGAGCGTATGTTCCCGCTCTACTCGACCAACATCGATTCGATCGAGGTCGTTCGCCGCGGTAAGGTCCGTCGCGCCAAGCTCTACTACCTGCGTGAGCGTCGCGGCAAATCGGCCCGTATCGCCGAAAAGACCAACTACCGTCCGCTGGCCGACAAGTAAGGAGCGCGAGCATGAAATCCTCGATCCATCCCGATTACCACCTGATCAACGTCAAGCTGGTCGACGGCACCGTGGTGCAGATGAAATCGACCTGGGGCGCCGAAGGCGATTCGATCGCTCTGGACATCGATCCGTCGGTGCACCCCGCCTGGACCGGCGGCACCTCGCGCCTGATGGATACCGGCGGCCGCGTGTCGAAGTTCAAGAACAAATACGCCGGCCTCGGGTTCTGAGCCGCCGCGTATCGCAGAATGCCGGAAACGCCGCTACATCCGTAGCGGCGTTTTCCTTTTGACGGCACACCAAGGCCTGCATGTTTCTCGATACCGCCATTCTTGGAACTATCCTGATCGCGCTGGGCCTGCTGTGGCTGCCGGGCCTGCGCGGGGCGACGACATGGCGCGCCATGGTGACGCCGCTGGCCTCGATCATCGGCTCGGGCTTTCTGGTGCTGGGGCCGCTTCTGAACCATGCGTACGGGCTCTGGGGGCCGTTTGTGATGGGCGCGCTGTGTCTTGTCGCCTGGGGCTTCGGTGCCGCGATCCGCGACAATATCCGCGCCATCGACAGTGACGGACAGGCCGGTGCGGCCTGGGCCGAGAATACCGCCTCGGCGCTTCTGGGTTTCGCCTATATGGTCTCGGTCGCCTATTACCTGAACCTGCTGGGCAGTTTCGCGGTCTCGCTTCTGCCGTTCCAGTCGCAGCTTCTGGCGCGCGCCATCACGACCGCGGTCTACGCGGTCATCCTGATCGTCGGCTGGACGCGGGGTTTCGCGGTGCTCGAACGGATGGAATATGCCTCGGTCGCGCTGAAACTGGCGATCATCGCCGGGCTTCTGTTGGCACTGGGCGTCTATCTGGGACAGGCATTGGACGGCGATGCGCTGGTCTTCACCGACCCGACCGAGACCGGCTGGCCCGCGCTGACACTGGCTTTCGGCATGATCGTCACGGTGCAAGGCTTCGAGACCTCGCGCTATCTGGGCGGGGAATACGACGCGCGGACCCGCATCCGCTCGATGCGCAATGCCCAGCTTCTGGCGACGGCAATCTACCTCGTTTACATCGCGCTGGTCACCTATACGTTCAGCCCCGCCCCGCAGGAGCTGAGCGAAACCGCCATTGTCGGCATGATGGGGGTGATTTCCCCCGTTCTGCCGGTGGTGCTGGTTGCCGCCGCTTTGGCCGCGCAATTCTCGGCGGCGGTCGCCGATACCGGCGGTTCGGGCGGGCTGTTGCAGGAACTGAGCCGCAGGCGCGTCAGCCAGAAACAGGCCTACGCGCTGACGGTGGCGGTGGGGCTGGCGCTGACATGGGCGGCGGATGTGTTCGACATCATCGCCTATGCCTCGCGCGCGTTTGCCGCCTATTACGCGGTACAATCCGCGCTGGCCGCGTGGCGGTGCCGTCGTGCGCGCCCGGCCCGCGCGGGGCTCTATGGCCTGCTGTCGCTTCTGGGTCTTGCCATCGTGATCTTCGGCCGCGCGATCGAATAGGGCGCTGCGCCGACACGCATACAACACCCGGGAAAGAAACGCCCGCAGGCCCTTTTCCCCCACCGCCCGCCGCTCTAAACAGGCGCTCCGATCCCGGCTGGCCATGCCCCGGGCGACGGCACCCAAACAGAGCAGGATGAACACCGTGGCGCATGTCATCGTCACCGGAAACGAAAAGGGCGGGTCGGGGAAATCCACCACCGCCATGCATATCGCCACGGCGCTGGCCCGCATGGGCTTTCGCGTCGGCGCGCTTGATCTCGACGTCCGGCAACGCACCTTCGGGCGCTATATCGAGAACCGCAGCGAGTATTGCGCGCGGCAGGGCATCACCCTGCCCAGCCCGACCTACCGGCTGTTGCCCGAGATCGACCCCGCCACCGTGCCGCCGGGCGAAAGCGTGACCGATTACCAGCTTTCGGCGGCGCTGAACGAGCTGGAGGAAAGCAGCGATTTCATCCTGATCGACTGCCCCGGCAGCCATACGCGCCTGAGCCAGGTGGCGCATTCGCTGGCCGATACGCTGGTCACGCCGATGAACGACAGCTTCATCGATTTCGACCTGCTCGCGCGGATCGATTCCTCGACCAACGAGGTGCTGGGCCCGTCGATCTATTCGGAAATGGTATGGAAAGCCCGGCAGCTGCGCACGCAGGCCGGGCTGAAGCCGATGGACTGGCTGGTGCTGCGCAACCGTCTGGGGGCTCAGCAGATGCACAACAAGCGCCGGGTTGGCGAGGCGCTCACCGCGCTGTCGAAGCGGATCGGCTTCCGCGTGGCGCCCGGTTTTTCCGAGCGGGTGATCTTCCGCGAGCTGTTCCCGCGGGGCCTGACGCTGCTGGATCTTCGCGATACCGGCGTCGAGCAGATGAATATCTCGAACATCGCCGCGCGTCAGGAACTCAGGGATCTCCTGACCACGCTGCGCCTGCCCGGCGTGACGGTCAATGTCTGAAGAAGCGCTTTTCCGGCAGCGTGCTGGGAAGCTGGCGGTGCAGCTCTGCAAGGCGCTCGTTCACGCGTGATTCCTCGTCGCCGAACAGGGTCATCGGGAATTTCACGGCATGGCCAAAGAGATCGAGGGCAACTTTCTGCAGGGCGGACATCACAGCAATCCTTCTGGGTTCTGGTATGATTAAGGAAGCCGTCGGTTTGTGGCGCGATTGTGGCTGGAACGTGGGATTTTGCGGAAAACAACGCAAAATGCTTGTCGTTCTGCGAGAATGCGTTGCAATTTGCAAAGATTGAACCGCTTTGCGGGATGGGTTAGAGAATGAAGGGTGAACATTCACCCTGCGTTGTCGAGCCGAGTCGCCCATGCTCTCCCTTGTCTGGTTCCGCCGCGATCTGCGGGTACACGACCATCCCGCGCTGAGCCGTGCCGCCGCCGAGGGGCCGGTCCTGCCGGTCTATGTGGTCGATCCGGTCCTTTTGGCCCCCGATGAGACGTCCGAGCGGCATATCGCCTTCCTGGGGGAAAGCCTGCGCGGGCTGAACGAGGATCTGGCGGTGCTGGGTCAGCCTCTGGTCCTGCGCGTGGGCGACAGTCTCGAGGTGCTGGCGCGGCTCGTGGCCAAGCACCGCGTGACCCGTATCGTCACGCATGCCGAAACCGGCAGCCGGGCCGCGCGCGCGCTGGTGGCGCAGGTCGGGGACTGGGCGCGGGGGCGCGGGCTCGACTGGCTGGTGCTGCCCGAAACCGGCGCGCAACCCTGTACCGCCCCGGCGCTGCAACCTGTAACCGAAGGCACCGGCGTTCTGCCCGGCGCCCGCGCGCTGGGCTTCACCGCAAGCCCCTGTCCCTTCCGCCAGCCCGGCGGACGCGAGGCGGGGTTGCAGATGCTCGAGACCTATCTGGCCGTGCGCGGGCAGGGCCTGCCGCCTGCCCGTGCCACCGCGCCCGAGGCCGAGCGGTCGGGCGCGCGCCTGTCGCCCTATCTGGCTTTCGGCGTGCTGTCCGCGGGCGAGATCCGCGCCGCCATCGCCCGTCTGCGTGACACGCCTGGTGCCGCGCCCGAACGCCTTTCCGCCGCGCGCCTGCTCACGGCCCAGCTCAAACGCCGCGACACCGCCCGCACGGCCCCCTTGGCCGAGCCCGAGGGCGCGCCCGCCACCGGTGCCTGGGCGCGGGGGGAAACGGGCCTGCCGTTTCTCGACGCGGCGATGCGGGCGCTGATCGCCAGCGGCTGGCTCGACCACCGCTCGCGCGGGCTTCTGGCGGCGGCGGGAATGCAGCTTCACGGTCTGGGCGCCGCCGGGGTGGGGCGCCATCTGGCGCGGCTGTCGACCGATCACGACCCGGCAATCCTGTGGCGCGAAATGGCGCGGGCGGGGCAGGGGCCGATCCTTGATCCGGTGGCAACGGGGCGCAAGCTCGACCCGACGGGCGCCTTCATCCGTCGCTGGCTGCCCGAACTGAAACCCGTGCCCGATGCCCATCTGCACACACCGTGGTTCTGGCCCGAGGCCCGGCGCGCGCTGGCGGGGCGTTATCCTGAACCGGTGCTCGACCCCGCCTGCGCCGCGCGCGAGGCGCGCGCACTCAGGGCGCGGATGGCGCCGGGGCGGGGCCGGACCGGCAGCCGCGCGATGCCCTGCGACGACCCGCTGATCGAGGGCGGCTTCCGCGCCGCACGCGGCCCGCAGATGACACTGGATCTGTGATGGCGAAGATGCGCCGCAAGGGGGATCTGCCGGTCAAAACCTGCGCGCAATGCGGCCGGCCGATGGTCTGGCGCAAGGCCTGGGCGAAGACATGGGACGAGGTGAAATACTGCTCGGACCGCTGCCGGGCCGAAGCCCGGTCGCGACGCGGAAAGCCCGAGGCCGGAACGCCCGGGGACAGGCGGTCCTAAGCCCCGACATACCGGGCCAGTTTGCCCAGCGTCTGCTGTCCCAACGCGACCGCGCCCATGGCCTTGGCCCCCTCGCACTCCTCGCGCGAGGCAAAGATCATTCCCAGCATAACCCGCGTGCCGCTGCCTTCGGGCGTGAAGGTGACGGACGCATCGGCATGTTTCGGCCCGTCCTCGCCCCAATGCAGCGTGTAGTCGATGCGCCGGGGCCAGTCATGCAGGCTGTATTTGTGGTGATTGGGAAAGACCGTGCCATCGGGTGCGATCATGTCGAACACCCATTCCCCGCCCTCACGCAGGTCGATGCGGCGCGTGCGGCAGGAAAAGCCGTCCGGTCCCCACCATTCCGGCAGCGCCTGCGGGTCGGTCCACGCCTGCCATAGCGCCTCGATCGGCGCGGCGATCACGCGGTCCAGCACCATCGTTCGCTGCGCCACGTCGACAAGGTTGTCCAGACCCGCAGCGAAGCCCTGCACATAGCCCTGTTCCATGTCCTCGGCCAGCGAGGTCAGCTGCACGGTCAGCCTCAGCGCCGCGCCGTCGCCATGCGCCGCGATTTCGGCGGTGACCAGCGCGGCGGACAGCGTTGTGCCCCCGGCGGACAGGATCTCGGTATTGGTGGAGCGACGGGCGGGCTCCATGGTCAGCCAGCGGAACGCGCAGCGAATGTCGGGCTGGCCCTCGGCGCGGCAGATCGACACTTCCTCGCCGCCGATGACGGACTCCGCTTTCAGGTACTCGACCGTCACGGCGGGCGAGGGGGCGGACCAGATCGCGCGCGCCTGCGGGTCGGTCCAGGCCCGCCACAGCGCGGCGGGCGGCGCGGCGCTTTCGCGGTCGAAGACCAGCGTGGCGAAACGGGTGGTCATTGGCCCGCCAATCCCTGCGCATAGGCTTCAAGCTGCGTGGCGACCGTGCCCCAGCCTTCGGAGAATCCCATCTCCTCATGGCTTTTCGCCGCGTCGGGCGAACGGTGCCGAGCGATGGCGGTATAGGTCGTCTTGCCCTCGCCCGCGTCTTCGAAGGTGACAATGGCGGTCATGAAGGGCTCGGGCGCGGGTTTCCAGCCTTCGGAATAACCATCGGTGAAAACCAGTTTCCGGCCCTCGATCACTTCCAGAAAAACGCCGTTATTGGCGATCTCGTTGCCATCGACCTCGAACGTGGTGTTGAACTTTCCCCCGGTTCGCAGGTCGATCTCGCAGGCGGTGATGCGGTGCGGCCTGGGAATGAACCAGTGCGGCACGTGCTCGGGACGGGTCCAGCATTCCCATAGCAGCGCGCGGGGGGCGTTCAGCGTGCGCGTCAGGATCAGGTCGGTCGCGGGGTCGATAGAGACGTCAGTCACGGGATTTCTCCTCCATCAGGCGGTTAACGTAGTCTTCCAGACGGTCGAGCCGCCCTTCCCACAGCGCGCGCTGCTCATCGAGCCAGCCGCGCACCGGGGCAAACGCCTCGGGCACGATGGCGCAGGTGCGCACGCGCCCGTCCTTGCGGGTTTCGATCAGCCCCGCCGCTTCCAGCTTACGCAGATGTCCCATGAGCGAGGGCAGCGCCATGTCGAAAGGCTGCGCCAGATCGCTCACGCTCTGCGGTCCGCGCGCCAGGGCCGACAGGATCGCGCGGCGGGTCGGATCGGCCAGCGCCTGAAACAGCGTATCGAGGCGCGGCTCGGCGCTCATGCGCTAGGCGTTCCTTGCGGCATCGGGTTTCTCTTCGGTTGCTTAGCTATTTGCCTAACTGTCCGATCCGAGTCGGGCAACAGAAAACTTAGCATGATGGCTAACTTTTTATTTTTGAAAGTCCTTAGCCGGATTACCCCGGTTGCGTCGAAGAATGCGTGTTGCCTATCGGAAACTTTTGGCCATATTCGGCGCAACAGCCGGAAAACAGCGGATCGAAGACCGCGCAGGAACGGGAGAAACGGGGCATGACGCAACGGATGGACAAGTCGGGGCTGCAGGTCGACACCCGGATGGTCGCTTTCATCGAGGAACGGGCGCTGCCGGGGACGGGTGTCACGCCCGGCGCGTTCTGGGATGGCCTGGCCGGTTTGATCCGCGATTTCGGGCCGAAAAACCGCGACCTGCTGAAGAAACGCGAGACGATTCAGGCGCTGATCGATGCGTGGCATGTCGCCCGCAAGGGTCAGCCGCAGGATGCCGATGCCTACCGCGCCTTCCTGACCGAGATCGGCTATCTGGTCCCCGAAGGCCCCGATTTCACCATCGAGACCACGAACACCGATCCCGAGATCGCCGCCCAGCCCGGCCCGCAACTGGTCGTGCCGGTGATGAACGCGCGCTACGCGCTCAACGCCGCGAATGCGCGCTGGGGCTCGCTGTTCGACGCGCTTTACGGCACCGACGCGATGGGCGATCTGCCCAAGGGCAAGGGCTATGACCCCGACCGCGGCGCGCGCGTGGTCGCCTGGGCCAAGGCGCATCTGGACAAGGTCGTGCCGCTGAAGGGCGCGTCGTGGTCCGTGGTGACGGCGCTGCGCGTCGAAGACGGCACGCTGACCGCGACGACGCCCGCGGGAGAGGTCGGTCTTGCCGATCCCGCGCAGTTCCTGGGCTGGGCCGAGGGTGACGGCTGGACGCATTACCTGCTGGAAAAGAACGCGCTCAAGCTGGAATTGCTGATCAATCCCACCACCGAGGTCGGCAAGACCGATCCGTTCGGGCTGAGCGACGTCGCCGTCGAAGCCGCGATCAGCGCGATCATGGATTGCGAGGATTCGGTTGCCGCCGTCGATGCCGAGGACAAGGTGCTGGCCTGGGGCAACTGGCTGGGCCTGATGAAGGGCGATCTGACCGAGACCGTCACCAAGGGCGACAAGACCTTTACCCGCAAGCTTTATGACGATTTCACCTATCAGACCCCGTCGGGCGCGCCGCTGACGGTCAAGACCCGCGCGCTGATGCTGGTGCGCAATGTCGGCCACCTGATGACCAACCCCGCCGTTCTGGATGCCGAAGGACGCGAGGCGGGCGAGGGGCTCTTGGATGCGATGGTCACGACGCTTTGCGCGATGCACGATCTGCAGAAGACCGGCGGCGCGCGCAACTCTCTGCATGGCTCGGTCTACGTCGTGAAGCCCAAGATGCACGGCCCCGAGGAAGTCGCCTTCGCCTGCGAGATCTTCGACCGGGTCGAGACGGTTCTGGGCCTGCCCGCGAACACCGTGAAACTGGGCATCATGGACGAGGAACGCCGCACCTCGGTCAACCTGAAGGAATGCATCCGCGCCGCGAAGCACCGCGTGGCCTTCATCAATACGGGCTTCCTGGACCGCACCGGGGACGAGATCCATACCTCGATGGAAGCCGGGCCGATGGTGCGCAAGGGCGACATGAAATCGCAGCCCTGGATCAGCGCCTACGAGGATCGCAATGTGGATATCGGTCTGGCCTGCGGGCTGAAGGGCCGCGCGCAGATCGGCAAGGGGATGTGGGCGATGCCCGACCGCA
Organism: Pararhodobacter marinus; assembly: GCF_003122215.1. Taxonomy (GTDB): domain Bacteria; phylum Pseudomonadota; class Alphaproteobacteria; order Rhodobacterales; family Rhodobacteraceae; genus Pararhodobacter; species Pararhodobacter marinus. The sequence continues at coordinate 98,021 of NZ_QEYD01000011.1, forward strand.
TGGCCGACATGCTGGACGCCAAGATCGGGCATCCCAGATCGGGCGCCACCTGCGCCTGGGTGCCGTCGCCCACCGCCGCCACCTTGCACGCCACGCATTACCACCTGGTCGATGTGATGGCGCGGCAGGACGAGATCGCCGCCGGCGGCGCGCGCGGCACGCTGGCCGATTTGCTGACGATCCCGGTCGCGCAGGGTCAGAACTGGTCCGAGGACGAGATCACCGCCGAGATCGAAAACAACGCGCAGGGCATCCTTGGCTATGTCGTGCGCTGGGTCGATCAGGGGGTCGGTTGCTCGAAGGTGCCCGACATCCACGATGTCGGCCTGATGGAAGACCGCGCGACCTGCCGCATCAGCTCGCAGGCGCTGGCCAACTGGCTGCATCACGGCGTCATCGACAACGCGCAGACCATGGCCGCGATGCGCAAGATGGCGGCCGTGGTGGACCGCCAGAACGCGGACGATCCGACCTATACGCCGATGGGCCCGGATTTCGACGGCATCGCCTTTCAGGCCGCCTGCGATCTGGTCTTCAGGGGTCGCGAACAGCCTTCGGGCTATACCGAGCCGGTGCTCCATGCCCGCAGACTGGAGCTGAAGGCCGCGCGCGGGTGAGCATCCGGCGCCATTTCCCCGACCTGCCGCCCGTCTGGGCGGCGGGCTTCTTCGCGGTGCAGATCGGGCTGGGCTGGGCCTTGCCGCTGATCCGTTTCGGCGACTGGGCCTGGCCGCTGGGCTGGCTCCTGCTCGGGGCCGGTCTGGCGCTGGCGGGCTGGTCGTCCGTTTGGTTCTGGCGCAAGAAGACCACGATCGAGCCGCACGAGACGCCCGGCACGCTGATCGTCGAAGGCCCCTTCCGGCTGAACCGCAACCCGATCTACACCGCGATGGCGATCTGCCTTGTGGGGACCGGGTTCTTGGTCGGCGCGCTCAGCGCGGTGCTGCTGGTGGCCCTGTTCCCGCCGGTCATCACCCGCCGCTTCATCCGCGCCGAGGAACTCGCCCTGCGCGCCGCCTTCGGCCCCGAAGCCGAGCGCTACATGGCCCGGACGCGTCGCTGGTAGCGTGGTCTGCCGCGCGATCACGTCCTCGCGAACGGCGCCCCGAACCGGCAGGCCCCCGGGCTTTCAGCTTGCCGAAAGCGCCGCCGCGCCGCATGATGCGCCCGACTGTGTCCGCGAAAGAACGGGCCGGCGCACATGCGGGTCGCTCCCGCAATTCAACAGGTTGGGAATGATCGTTCAATGAGACCCGGCGGCCTGGCTGCCCTGGTGATGGCCATGGCGCTTACCTCGCTCGCGTTCACCGCGCCTGCCGGGGCCGAGCATCGCATACCTTCCGCCGCGGCGCCCGGTGCAGCCGAGGCCCCGACACAAAGCGCGGCGCCGGTCCCCTCGGCGGGCACGCCCGGTGTCTTCGCGCTGGATATCCGCGGCACAAGCGAGGAAGCGCGCGCGCTGTCGCTGACGCTGTGGTATCCTGCCCATCCCGGAAACGAGGCGGATTTCGCAGGGAACGCGGTGTTCCGTCCCACCCGCGTGATCCCCGGCGCCGATCCGCGCCCGCCCGTGCCCGATGGACGCTTCCCGCTTGTGCTTGTGTCGCATGGCGGTCTGCGCTCAGCCGAGGACAGCGGCGCATGGCTGTCGGCAGGGCTGGCGCGTGCGGGGTATCTGGCGGTCGAGGTCAACGCCCCGCGCCCCGCCGATGCCCGCGCCGCGCTCAATGAAATCTGGCACCGCCCGGCGGATCTGAGTCGCGCGCTCGACCGTCTGCTGCGCCATCCGCAATGGTCCGCGCGCATCGACCCCGAGCGGGTCTTCGCCGTGGGCTTCGCGCTGGGCGGCACCGCCGCTATGGCGCTGACCGGGCTGGGCACCGAGGTCGAAGGCTACCAGCAATCCTGCGACAGCCCCGGGCAGGGCAATCCCGACTGCCGCTGGCTTCAGGCGCAGGGCGTCTCGCCCGCGCAGACCGAAACCGCGCCCCTCAGCATCGACCGCCACGATGCCCGCTTCCGCGCCGCCGTCGCCATCGCGCCCGAATATTTGCCGGTGATCGAGACCCGGCCGGGGATCCACGCGCCGGCGCTGATGGTCACCCTTGGCCCCGATGTGCCCGCCGGCGCCGACCGCTTGCCCGAAAGCGTCGTGCAGATGACGCTTCCGCAGGCCCGGCCCACGGACGGCTTCGCGCTGTGCACCGAAGCCGGGCCGCAGATCCTGGCCCGCGACGGCGGCGATCCCGACCTGTGCGGCAGCTCGCCCGACGCCCGGCTCGAGGCCCATGATCGCATCCTGCAGGCGATTGCCGCCTTTCTGCACGATGCCGACGCGCAACCCTGACCCCTGACCGAAAGGACCTGCCATGACCCTGACGCTCGACCAAGCCCGCACCATCATCGCCACCGCCCGCGCCAAGGGCCGCGAGGCGGGGATGAAACCGCTTTCGGTCGTGGTGCTGGACGCGGGCGGCCATGTCCTGGCCTTCGAGCGCGAGGACGGCTCGCCCTCGGGGCGGTTCGCCATTGCCTTCGGCAAGGCGCATGGCGCGGTGATGATGGGCGTGCCCAGCCGCAGACTGGGCGAGATGGCGGTCGAGCGCCCGCATTTCATCGCCGCGGCGGGCGGCGCCTTTGACGGCAAGATGGTGCCGGTCGCGGGGGGCGTTCTGTTGCGCGACGCGACTGGTGCGCTGGTCGGCGCCGTGGGCATCAGCGGCGACACCTCGGACAACGACGCGCTGGCGGGTGTCGCCGGGGCCGAGGCGGCGGGGCTGACGGCCGAAGCCTGAGACCGCCTGGACATGCTTGACCGTTTCCCCCTGCGCGCCAGTTAAGCGCAGATGTTCCCGTCTCCCGATCAGATCCTGCCCACCCTCGCCTCGCTGGGCGTCCTGACCTACTGGGTGATCGGGCTCGCTGCGCTTCTCGAAGGCTGGTTCGTCACCGGCGTGGTGGTGCCCGGCGCGCTCGTCGTCGATGCCGGCGGGATCCTTGCCCAGCAGGGCGTCGTCAACGTCTTCCACCTGGGCTGGTACGTTGCGCTGGGCTCGATCCTGGGGTCCGAGCTTGGCTATTGGACGGGCCGACTGGCGCGGCGCGGCCTGCGAGGGCGGCTGGAGGGCTCGCGCGCTTTCCTGCGCGCCGAGCAGCTGTTCGAGCGCCGGGGCGGGCTGGCCATCGTGCTGGGACGCTTCCTGGGGCCCGTATCGGGGCTGGTGCCGATGGTCGCGGCTATGGCCGACATGCCGCACCGGCGGTTCCTGCTGTGGTCGGTGCTGGCCTCGATCCCGTATACGGTGTTCCACTTGGCGCTGGGCTATGTGCTGGGCGATGCGTTTACCCGTCTGGGCCCGCTCGCCACCCGCGTGGCGCTGGTTCTGGCCGCCGTGGCGCTCTTGGTGGGCGGGCTGGTCTGGCTGGCGCGGCGGATCCTGCGCTTCCTGCCCGTCGTGCTCGCGGTGCTGGCCACGGCGCTGCGCGCGGTGCTCGACATGCCGCCGGTCCGGGGCTGGATCGTGCGCCACCCGCGCCTGTCGGGCCTCATTGCCGGGCGCTTCGCCACCGACCGTTTCGCCGGCCTGCCGGCGACCGTGCTGGCGCTGGTCTTCGGCTATATCTTCGCGATCTGGGTGCGCTCGGTTCTCGACTGGATGACCGCGGCGCCGATCGTCGCCATCGACACCCGCATCGCCAACCTGATGCACGGGCTTTGGACGCCCGGCCTGCTGCGGGTCGTGGCGCATGTCACCGCGCTGGGCGACACGCGGCTGGTTGCGGCGATCACCGCGGCGATGCTGCTTTTCCTGATCCTGCGGGGGCGGCGCGGACTGGCGCTGGCGCTCGCCGTCGGCGTGGGCGGCAACGCGCTGACTGTTACCGTGCTGAAGCTGATCTTCCAGCGCGAGCGTCCGCCGTTTCATTACTTCGTCGAATCGACCAACAGCTTCCCCTCGGGCCATGCCGCGATCTCGGTCGCGTTCTGGAGCACGCTGCTTTACGTCCTCTGGCGGCTGGGCTGGCTGCGGCTTTTCGCGGTGCTGGTGCTGGCGCCGCTGATGGCGATCCTGGTGGGCGGCAGCCGCGTGTTCCTGGCGCAGCACTATGTCAGCGACGTGTTCAACGGCTGGCTGGTGGGGGCGCTATGGCTCGTGGCGGCCATTGTCATCGCGGAATGGTGGCGCGAGACGCGCCCCGCCCCGGTGCCGATGGCATCCCCTGCGCCCCTGATCGGCGCCGTTGTGCTGGTGGGGGCCACGCTGTTCTCGACCTGGATCGTCGTCTTCTACGACAAGGCGCAGACCATGCCCTGGACCGGCCCGGCCAGCGTTGCCATCGCCGCGCCCTCCGAGCTGCCCGGACAGCCCGGCTTCCCGGCGCAGACGGAATCGGTGATCGGCACGCCGCTGGAACCTGTGAACATCGTGCTTCTGGCGGGCGACCGGCAGGCGCTGAGTGCCGCGCTCGAAGCGGGCGGCTGGGCGCCCGCGCCCGCCCGCGACCTGACATCCGTCCTGCGCGGCGCGCTGACCGCGTGGGAGCAGCTCGACGATCCCACCCCGGTCCTGACCCCGCGTTTCTGGGCCGACCGTCCCACCGATCTGACCTTTCAGCGCGGCGAGGGCGATCAGCGCCTGAGCCTGCGCCTGTGGTCCAGCCCCTTCGCGCTGCCGGGCGGGCAGGCGGTTTTCGCCGCGCTGGCGGCGTTCCCCGCCAGCGCAGGGCCGGGGCCCGATGCGGCGCGGGCGGCCGCGGTCGAGGCGCTGATACAGGCCGGCGCGCAGGCGCAGGGGATGATCGACGCCGGCCCGGCGCTGCGCGGACGCTCTGCCACGGGCGAGGGATGGTCATCGGATGGGCAGGCGGCAGTTCTGGCCCTGCCCTAGGCGCCGCTGCCTCTTTCCTTCCCGGTTCCGGGGAATTACCTTCTGGACACCGAAGTGACTGCAGGAACACAGAATGCCGCGCACGCGCCCGGTGGTAGGCATCATCGGCAATGCCGCCCTCCTTAACGAATCCTATCAGGTCCATGCCGGTGGGACGATGAACTCGGCCGCCGTCGCCGAAGTCTCGGAAGCGATCCCGCTGCTGATCCCCGCCGATCCGCGCTACGTTACGGTCAACGACCTGCTCGATGTCTGCGACGGCTTCCTGTTCACCGGCGGACGCCCCAACGTCCATCCCGAGGAATACGGCGAGGAAGAAACCCCCGCCCACGGCACGTTCGACCGGGGCCGCGATGCGATCACGCTGCCGCTGATCCGCGCCTGTGTCGAACGCGGGCAGCCAATCCTTGGCGTCTGCCGGGGCTTTCAGGAGGTCAACGTGGCGCTGGGCGGCTCGCTCTATCCCGAGATCCGCGACCTGCCGGGCCGGATGAACCACCGGATGCCGCCCGATGGCACGCTGGAAGAGAAATTCGCCCTGCGCCACAAGGTGACATTCACCGAGGGCGGGCCGTTCCACCGGCTTCTGGGGTCGACCGAGGTGATGACCAACACGCTGCACGGGCAGGGGATCAAGACCCCCGGTGCGCGCATCGTCATCGACGGTTATGCCCCCGACGGCACGCCCGAGGCGATCTATGTCAAGGACGCGCCGGGCTTCACCCTGTCGGTGCAATGGCATCCCGAATACAACGCCGCGAAGGACCCGGTGTCGCGCCCGCTCTTCGCCGCTTTCGGCGAAGCCGTGCGCAACTGGGCCAGCGTCACCGCCTGAAACGGCAACGGGGACCGTGGGGTCCCCGTCCTGTCCTGTCAGCCCGTCAGATCGCCGAGGAATGGCCGCTCTTGGCCATCGCGTAGGCGTCGAAACGCGCGGCGATCATCCGCGTCAGCGGGCGTCCCGGCATCGGAATCGCCAGCCCGCCGGCATTGTGCACGACGAACGCGCCGAAATGATCGGCCACCGGCGCAAACATCGCCTCCACCTGCGCCCGCGTCAGGCCGAAATCCGCGACCAGCTCGTCGGTGCGCACCCGGAAATCGCACATCAGCGCTTCGATGATCCGCGCGCGCATCCGGTCGTCACCGCGGAAGGCATGGCCGCGCGCGGTGGCGAATTCGCCCGCCCGCACCGCCTTCGCCCAGCCCGAGGTCGCCGGGCTCATCTGCGCATAGCCCTGCGGGAAGCGCGAGATGGACGAGGCGCCCAGCCCGATCAGCACCTCGGCGGTGTCGTCGGTATAGCCCTGGAAATTGCGCCGCAGCGTGCCCGCTTTCGCGGCGACGGCCAGCCCGTCCTCGGGGCGGGCGAAATGGTCGATGCCGATCGCCTCGTAGCCGTCCCAGGTGAACAGCTCCTGCGCGGTGTCGAACAGCGCCAGCCGTTCTTCGGGGCGGGGCAGGGCGTCCGAGGGGATCATCTGCTGACGCCGGGCCATCCACGGCACGTGGGCATAGCCGTACAGCGCCACGCGGTCGGGCGACAGCGACAGAAGTTTCTGCACCGAATCCGCCACCCGCGCGCGGGTCTGGTTGGGCAGGCCGTACAAGATATCGGCGTTCAGGCTGTGCACGCCGCGCGCGCGGATCATCTCGACCGCGTCGCGGGTGATGTCATAGCTCTGGTCGCGGCCGATGATCTGCTGGATCTCGGGGTCGAAATCCTGCACCCCGATCGAGGCGCGGTTCATCCCCGCTTCGGCCAGCGCATCCAGCCGCTCGGCGTCGATCTCGTTGGGATCGATCTCGACCGAGAACTCGGCGCCTTCGCCCATCGGCACCACGTCGAACACGGCGCGCGCCAGATCGCGCATCTGCGCGGCGGGCAGAAGCGTCGGCGTGCCGCCGCCCCAGTGCAGCCGCGACAGCGTCACGCCTTCGGGCAGCACGTCGCGCAACAGCGCCAGTTCCGATTTCAGCGTTTCGACATAGGCGATGACGGGATCGTCGCTCGAGGTGCCCTGCGTGCGGCAGGCGCAGAACCAGCACAACCGTCGGCAGAACGGCACATGCAGGTACAGCGAGATCCGGCTACCCGGCGCGATCGCGCCAACCCATTGACGAAACAGGGAAGACCCTACAGCGTCGGTGAATTGCGGCGCAGTCGGATAGCTTGTGTAACGCGGCACACGCGCGTCAAAGAGCCCCAGTCGGGCGAGTTGCGATTCCTCAGTCATTCGCCTAGTTTGTTCAGACCGCGCCCGATAGCCTTGACGCAGATCAATCCGATGCAGAAAACCACAGCCGCCCCCGCCAAGTTCACGCATGTGCAATGCGGAAGTTGCCCGATCCGGCATCGTGCGGTCTGCGCGCGCTGCGATACGGACGAGCTCGAACGTCTGGAAGAGACGAAATATTACCGCAGTTTCGAAGCCGGGCAGACCATCGTCTGGTCGGGCGACCGGATGGATTTCGTGGGCTCGGTCGTCTCGGGCATCGCCACGCTGACCCAGACCATGGAAGACGGCCGCCGCCAGATGGTGGGCCTGCTGTTGCCGTCGGATTTCGTGGGCCGCCCGGGGCGCGAGACGGCGGCTTATGACGTCGTGGCGACCACCGACCTGGTGATGTGCTGTTTCCGCAAGAAACCGTTCGAGACGATCATGCTGGACACCCCGCATGTCGGTCAGCGGCTGCTGGAGATGACGCTCGACGAACTGGACGCGGCACGGGAATGGATGCTGCTGCTGGGTCGCAAGACCGCGCGCGAAAAGATCGCCAGCCTGATCGCCATCATCGCGCGGCGCGATGCCTCGCTCAAACTGCAAAGCAGCGAAGGGCGGGTCGTGGTTGATCTGCCCCTGACCCGCGAGGCGATGTCGGAATATCTGGGCCTGACGCTGGAAACCGTCAGCCGCCAGATCAGCGCGCTCAAGCGCGATGGCGTCATCCAGATCGAGGGCAAGCGCCACATCATCATTCCCGATTTCGACCTGCTGATTGAAGAGGCGGGGGATGACAGCGACGGTGGCTTCCTGGTCTGAGGGGCCGTGGCGGCGGGTCTGAAAGCCCCCCGATCCCCTTGTTCAACAGGCGATCTTCGCGATTCCGCCCCCGCCGCGCCGCATTCTGGTCACGGTTGCCCCGCACGCTTCCGTCAACATGAGTGACAGGGCAGGACAGGGCGCGATGTTCAACTGGGATGCGGATTACGACGATCTGGTCAAAGACCGTGCGGTCCTTATCACGGCTACCGCCGACCTTCAGCCCGAAGCCGCCGGCGCCGCGCCGTCGTTGCGCGAACGCGCCGCGTCGCTCGTCTCGCATCTGCATGGCTTTGCGGGGAAATGGGCGATGGCCGGCGCGGTGGCGCTGATGCTGGGCGCTCTGGGCACCACGGCAGCCTTCGTGCCGCGCGCGGGTGGCGATGTCTCTCTCGCCTCGTTCACCGACTGGTCGCTGGGGATCCTCGGCCTGGCCGAGCCGATGCCCGAGGGGCTTCTGGCCTATGAACAGCCGCAATTCGACAATTTCCGCCGAGGCATCGCGCGGTTCTCCGATGCCGAGCTGATCGACTACCTGCGCGCCGCGCAGCGCGATCTGGACGCCGGCAGCCCGACCGCCGATTTTACCCGCGACGCGCTGTTCCTCGCCCATCGCGAGGTTGAACGGCGCGGCCTGCCCGCAACCCGCTGAGCGGCGCGTTATCGCTAACTTTCTGACCTAACACAATTTCTCCTTGTTTCCCCCGCAGCGCCGCCACGCTTGCGGGGCAAATTTTGTGCAGGGCAGGGGCGGGAGGCCCCGACACCCGACATGGTACGAGTTGAGGAGGTTCCACCATGAGCAAGACCCGTCGTCAGAAACGCGCCGTCCGCCGCAGCCGCGAACGCGTCGCCACCTATCTCTACGGCGCCGACCGCGAGGGCGCGATGGGCGCCACCTTCTTCGCCAGCGTAGGCGGCGGTGCGCTGGGCTGAGCCTCAGGCCTTCGGAGGTAAGGTCGCCACGAAGGCCCGGGCCATCGAGACCAATTGCCGGCGCCGGCTGTCATCGGCCATCGCCTCGGCGTCCAGCGACACGAATCCCTTCATGCGGCGACGCCCCATCTCGACCTGCGAGGCGCCCTCGATCCGCAGAGCGGCGCTCATCGCGTCGGGGCCGACCCTGACCATGCCGCCGCCGCGCCCGCTGGCCCCGGCCAGCATGTTGCCGTTCTGAAGGAAGAACAGACCGCCGAACATGCGCTGCTCGGTCACGCCGGGCAGCGCCGCCAGATCCGCGCGCAGAAGCGCGGCATGACTTTCGTCATAGGCCATCAGGTCACTCGAAAAGGAAACGGGCCGCCAAAAGGCGGCCCGCCATCCGGTTACAGAGAAATGCGGTAAAGCGCGAAGCCGCCTTCGCCCTCGCCCGCCGCTTCCATCATCACGCCGCGCGCGCTGACCTCGTCGACATATTGCGCAGCCCCCGGCCCGGTTTCGAACAGCACGCTGGTGTTCTCCATCGGCGCGAAGGTCCAGTTGCCGTCCGCCGCCGGCGCGATCGTGCCGTTGGCGACGATATAGCGCACGATGATGTCGCGGTTGGTATCGGGCGCGCGGAACACGATGGTCGAGCCATCGGCGCCGGGGAAGCTGCCGCCGCCACCGGCGCGGTAATTGTTGGTGGCAACGATGAACTCGGCCGCGTCGTCGATCGGCGCGCCGTCGAACATCAGGTCGACGATCCGGTGCGCATCCTCATTCACCACCACGCCGTCATTGTCGTAGCGCGAGGGCTGACTGAGGTCGATCTTGTAGGTCACGCCATCGATCACGTCGAAATTGTAGGACGGGAAGGACGGGTTCAGCAGCACCTGATCCTGCTCGCCGGGGGTGATCTGGTTGAACATGCCCGCGCTGCGCTCCAGCCATTCGCGCACCTCGGCACCGGTGATCCGCACCGCCATCAGCGTGTTGGGATAGAGATACAGGTCGGCCACGTTCTTGATCGCGATGGGGCCCGCCGGCACATCGGTGTAATAATCCGGACCGCCCCGGCCGCCGGCCTTGAAGGGGGCCGCGGCGGAGAGGACGGGAAGGCCCTCGTGCTCGGTTCCCTGCAGGATGTCGGTGACATACCATTTCTGCGCTTCCGAGACGATCTGCACCGAGGGATCATCGGCCACCAGCGCGAAATAGGAATAGAGCGGCACCTCGGTCTGGCCCACCTCGGCACGCACATAGTCCAGCGTCGCGGCATGGGCGGCGGCGGTCGCCTCGGCCACGGGTTCGTAATCGCCCACCAGCGCGGTGACCGAGCGGTCCTCGTTGCGCTGCGAAATCGGGCGGGTCGAGCTTTCGGCGCTGGCCACGGTCCAGCCGTCGCCCTCGCGCACCAGCATCAGGTCGATGATGCCCAGATGCGACCCCCAGAACCCGGCCATGACAGCGGGTTTGCCCATCAGCGTACCGGCCTCGGCGTCGATGCCTTCGCCTTCATGGTTCGAACCGGGGAAAACCAGATGCTGGTGGCCGGTGACCACCGCGTCGATCCCCTCGACCCCGGCAAGGTACAGCGAGGCATTTTCCATCATCGGCTCGAAGCCCTCGGCGATGCCGGAATGGGACAGCGCGACGATGATGTCGGCGCCTTCCTCTTTCATCCGGGGCACCCAGGCTTCGGCGGCCTCGACGATGCCGCGCACATTATAGGCGCCTTCCAGATGCGAGCGGTCCCATTGCATGATCTGCGGCGGCAGGAAGCCGATGATGCCCACCTTGATCGGCGCCTCGTTGCCCGCGCCGTCGGTCAGAACCCGGTCAAGGATCACATAGGGCGGCAGGTGCAGCGTGTCCTCGGTCGGGCTGTCGCCGAGGCTCGAGGCGAAGTTGGCGCTGACGATGGGGAACTCGGCGCCCGCATTCACCCGGTCCATGAACTCGATACCGTAGTTGAATTCGTGGTTGCCCAGCGTCCCGGCATCGTAGCCCAGGGCGTTCATCGCGGCGATGATCGGGTGGATGTCGCCCTCGTTCATGCCGTGTTCGTAGGCCATCCAGTCGCCCATCGGGTTGCCCTGGAAATAGTCGCCATTGTCGACCATCAGCGTGTTCGTCGCCTCGGCGCGGATTTCCTCGACGATCGAGGCGGTGCGCGACAGGCCCACCGTGTCGACGGGGCGGTCGGCGTAATAATCGTAAGCCTGCGCGTGGCAATGCAGGTCGGTGGTGGTCAGGATGCGCAGATGAGCCTGCCCTTCCTGTGCGCGGGCCGAGAACGGATGCAGCACCACAAGGCTGGTGGCGGCGGTCGTCGAGGCAAGGAAGGCGCGGCGCGTGAGACGTGTCATTGGTCTACTCCCGGATGTCGAGTCGCTCTGGCGGCGATCCGAGCATGGTGAACGTGGTGCGGGGTTCGGGCAACAAATTTGACCGTCGGTTCAATTTGTGACCGGCGAAACCCCGCCGGCGATGCGCTCTCATCGCGCCGGCGAGTGACGCTGCCGTGACACTGCGCGAAAATGCGGCAACCGGCTCAGCGCGGGCCGCGCCCCGCCAGCAGCCGGATCAGCGCGCGTGCCTCGGGCGGGGGACGCTGTTCAACGCGCCGATAGGCCCGCCCGTCGGGCGACCGTGTCATCAGCCTCAGACCGATCATGTCGCGCCGCAACAGCGCCCGGTCGCCGAAAGCGTGCCATCCGTCCAGGGCGGCGTTGAGGCCCCGTTCGTCGAACACCGCGCCGGGCTGCAGCCGCGCCCAGAGCGCCCACAGGCTCAGGATCTGCAGGTTGCGCCGCGCGGGCCAGCGGGCCAGCATGCCGCCCGCGTCGAAGCATCCCAGCGCGCGCTCGACCCGGGCGGCATCGAAGCTTTCGTCCGGGGCGGGGGCGTCCAGCCGGGTGCGCGCGGCATGGGCGGCGCGCAGATGCTGGTGATTGCGGAACCCGGCGGCGCGCGCCAGCATGTTCAACAGTTCCAGATGCGACGGTTTCCCGGCCTCGGGCATCTGCCGCGACAGGGCGCGCGCGAAATGCGAGACATCGGGCGTGGTCAGGGGGATAAGGTCACGCGTCATGGTATCCTCGATCGCCGCTGCGGGGTCGGGGTCGCTGACTTGCGACGCGCGGCATCGAAGAGGGATGCGATTCGCGTGTGACGGGCAGGTTTAGCTTCCCTCGCGGGACAGCGACGCCTCGGGAACTGCCGACCGTTGCCCGAGGATAGGCCAGCGTATGCCGCGCCGCAATATGGACGTCTTGCGATCCAAAAGATGCCGGAAGAGGGAACGATTTGAGCCGTCACCCGGCCCAATTGCGAACACAACCTTTGTTAACTTTTGGTCAACCTGACCCAATACCGTCCAGTGGCCCCATGCTTGATTCCCGTTCTTCCTTCCGGTTCTTCCGTGATTCCGATTCCGGCGCCGTTTCCAGCGACTGGACCGTGATCGCGGCGATGGTCTGCAGCATCGGTCTGGCAGGCATCCTGACGCTGCAGAACGGCGTCGGCGATCTGGGCGAGGGCATCGACCGCTCACTCAGCATGGCGCATATCGGCGCCGTTACCTCGACCGGCGCGGCGACGCTTTTGCCGACGGCCGCCCATGCAACGGCGGTGCCCGCCCCCGGAAGCGCGGCCAGAAGCACGGCCAGCAGGACGGCGGCCGCGACCCCGATCGCGGTGGGCCAGGGCGCGCATTGGGTGCGGCTCGAGGACGCGCAGGGCAGCGGCGTGGGCGCTGCGCGCTCAGGTTCGGGCCCGTTGTCCGCCGAGACGCCCGAGAGCCTTCGCGCGCGCTATGACGGCGCGGTGCAGCTGGGCCGGGAGCGGCTCGATCTGGGCGACACGGCGACCGCCTGCGCGCAGATCGACACCGCCGCGTCCAGCCGGGACGAGCTGACCCGGCGCGGCCTGTTCGTGTCGGACCTGGGGGCCGGGCTGGGCGCGCTGCGGGAAAGCTGCACCGCGCTCTGACCCGGCGCCGGGTCAATGCGCCAGGAAGATGGCGTGTTTGGCATTTTCCAGCACGTTGCGCGTGGCACCGCCCAGGATCGCCTCGCGCAGCCGCGAATGACCATAGGCGCCCATCACCATGAGCGAGGCGTCGATATCCTCCATATGGCGCATCAGCACGTCCGAGACGCGCGGCAGGGTCTTGGCCAGTACCGATACCTCGGCGCGCACACCGTGACGCGACAGCATCTGTGTCAGCAAGCCGCCCGGGTCCGACCGCTCGGGGCTGTGGACCGGCGGATCGACCACGACCACATCCACCGCATCGGCGGCCTGCAAGAGCGGCAGCGCCCGACGGACGGCGGAGAGGGCTTCGTTCGACTGGTTCCACGCGATCATCACGCGCTTGCCGAAGGTGGCGGGCAGCCCGCCCTCGGGCATGACCAGAACCGGCGCCTGCCCCTCGAACAAGGCCGCCTCGATCACCGCCTCCTGCGAATGAAGCGTCCCGGCACCATAGGGGCGCGACTGCACCACCAGATCGGAAAAGCGCGCGCGCAGCCCGACCAAAGCGGGCAGCCCGCCGAACTGAACCACGGCGGTTTCGGTGCCCCAGCGCAGCGACGCGCCCTCCAGCATCCGCCGCGCCCGGGTCTGCAGGTCCTCGGCTTCGGTCTGCGCGCGCTCCAGCGTTTCCTGCAGCAGAAGCGGCGAGGCCCCCATGTAGAACCCGCCCGCCGGGGTCATGTCGACGCCCAGCAGATACGCGCTCAGATGCGCGTCGCGCGCGGCGGCGATCTGCATCACGCCGGGTAGTGTCGAGGTAAGCTCTTCTTCACTGGCAACGAAGGTCACGATTGACTCGTAGGCCATTTGGAAATCTCCTTACGCGTGCGTCATTTGCAGTCATCCTACCCTGCGATGTTCCGACGCACACCTTTTGGTCGCATTGATCTTGGTCAAATGATGGCCATGAAGGTCACTTGACCTGAATCAAGGTCCGGCTGTCACGCAGGCAGGATAAGGACCATGGCGCGACAGGTCCCGACTCTGTTCGAGACGGGGGAAACGCCAAGAATACAACGAAGGGACGCAAAACAATGTGGGATTACGTCAAGCTGATCGTGCTTGCCGCCGTCGCGGTTCTTGCCGCGATCGCCGCCTCGCACGCGCGTGACATCGCCTACCTCGTCCACATGATGATCTTCATGGGAGCGGCGGTCATCGCTTTCCTGTGGCAGATCCGTCACATGGAAGAGGCGGTTCACAACCAAAACGAATACATGGACGGCGTCGTGCGCTACGGCGTCATCGCCACCGCCTTCTGGGGCGTCGTGGGCTTTCTGGTGGGGGTCGTCATCGCCTTCCAGCTGGCCTTTCCCGATCTCAACTTCGCCGCGCTTCAGGGCTACGGCAATTTCGGCCGCCTGCGCCCGCTGCACACCTCGGCGGTGATCTTCGCCTTTGGCGGTAACGCGCTGATCGCGACCGCCTTCTACGTCGTTCAGCGCACCACCGCCGCGCGACTGTTCGGCGGCGGTCTGGCGTGGTTCGTGTTCTGGGGCTACCAGATCTTCATCCTGATGGCCGCGACCGGCTACGTTCTGGGCTCGACCCAGGGCCAGGAATATGCCGAGCCCGAATGGCTGACCGACCTGTGGCTGACCGTGGTCTGGGTGGCCTTCCTGCTGGTCTATCTGGGCACGCTGATCAAGCGCCGCGAGCCGCATATCTACGTCGCCAACTGGTTCTACCTGTCCTTCATCGTCACCATCGCGATGCTGCACCTCGTCAACAACCTGCAGATCCCGGTGTCGCTGTTCGGCTCGGATTCGGTGCCGGTCTGGTCGGGCGTGCAATCGGCCATGGTGCAATGGTGGTACGGCCACAACGCCGTGGGCTTTTTCCTGACCGCGGGCTTCCTGGGCATGATGTATTACTTCATCCCCAAACAGGCCGAGCGGCCGGTCTACAGCTACAAGCTGTCGATCATCCACTTCTGGGCGCTGATCTTCCTGTATATCTGGGCCGGTCCGCACCACCTGCACTACACCGCGCTGCCCGACTGGGCGCAGACGCTGGGCATGACCTTCTCGATCATGCTGTGGATGCCGTCGTGGGGTGGCATGATCAACGGCCTGATGACGCTCTCGGGCGCCTGGGACAAGCTGCGCACCGACCCGGTGATCCGGATGATGGTCGTGGCCGTGGGCTTCTATGGCATGGCGACCTTCGAAGGCCCGATGATGTCGATCCGCGCCGTCAACTCGCTGTCGCACTACACGGACTGGACCATCGGTCACGTGCATTCGGGGGCGCTGGGCTGGAACGGCATGATCACCTTCGGCGCGCTCTACTACCTTGTGCCGAAACTGTGGAAGCGTGAGCGGCTGTATTCGCTGTCGCTGGTGAGCTGGCACTTCTGGCTCGCGACCATCGGCATCGTGCTCTACGCCGCGTCGATGTGGGTGACCGGCATCATGGAAGGTCTGATGTGGCGTCAGGTCGACGCGCAGGGCTTCCTTGTGAACTCGTTCGCCGACACCGTGGGTGCCAAATTCCCGATGTATGTGGTCCGTGGCCTCGGCGGGACGATGTTCCTCGTGGGTGCGCTCATCATGTGCTACAACCTGTGGATGACCGTGCGGAAGGTGGGCGAAGCGAAGCCTGCTGCCACCGCTGCGGTTGCCGCTGAATAAGCGGAGGGTGAAACGATGGGTATTCTCGATCACCACAAGAAAATCGAAACGCATGCCACCCTGTTGCTGGTCCTCAGCTTCCTGGTGGTGACGATCGGCGGTCTGGTACAGATCGTGCCGCTCTTCTATCTCGAAAACACCATCGAGGAAGTCGAGGGCATGCGTCCGTACTCGCCGCTGGAACTGGCGGGGCGCGAAATCTACGTCCGCGAAGGGTGCTACGTCTGTCACAGCCAGATGGTCCGCCCGATGCGCGACGAAGTCGAGCGTTACGGCCATTACTCGCTGGCGGCGGAATCGATGTACGATCACCCGTTCCAGTGGGGCTCGAAGCGCACGGGGCCCGATCTTGCGCGCCTCGGCGGCCGCTATTCGGATGAATGGCACGTCGCGCACCTGATCAATCCGCGCGACGTGGTGCCGGAATCGGTGATGCCGCCCTATGCCTACCTGCTCGATCGTCCGATCACGGGTGAATACATCCAGGATCTGATGAGCACCTATCGGATGGTCGGGGTTCCGTACACCGACGAGATGATCGAGGCCGCGCCCGAGGATTTCGCGGTTCAGGTGGATCCGTTCGGCGATACCGACGGGCTGCTCGAGCGCTATCACTCGGCACAGGTGCGCAACTTCGATGGCCAGGAAGAACTGACCGAAATGGACGCGCTGATCGCCTATATGCAGATGATCGGCACGCTCGTGGACTTCAGCACCTTCGAAGCCGAAGCCAGCCGGTAAGGGGATAAGCCATGGAAACCTATACGCTTCTGCGCAGCTTTGCAGATAGCTGGTACCTGCTGTTCATGACCGCCTTCTTCGTCGGCATCATCGCCTGGGCCTGGCGCCCCGGCAGCCGCAAGGTGCAGGACGAAGTCGCGAACAGCATCTTTCGCAACGACGACAGACCGGCCGGGGACGGGGCGCAAGCCCCCTCCAATGGCCTGAGCCAGGGGGCACGCTGATGGCCGCACCTAACAAGAAGCACGATCGCCCGACCACGGGTCACTCCTGGGACGGGATCGAGGAATTCGACAACCCGATGCCGCGCTGGTGGCTGTGGACCTTTTACGCGACGATCATCTGGGCCGTCGTGTACTGGATCCTGTTCCCCGCCTGGCCGCTGATCAACGGCGCCACCGCCGGGGTGCTGGGCTATTCCTCGCGGCAGGATGTCGAGGCCGAGATGGTCGCCGTCGACGAGGCCAATGCAGGTTGGTACCAGCGTCTGCTCGATACCGATCTCAACGCCATCGCCGAGGATCCCGAACTGCAGCGCTTCGCGGTGAATGCCGGCGCGGCGATCTTCCGGGCTCAGTGCTCGCAATGCCACGGCGCGGGGGCCGACGGGCTGCGTCCCGGCTCGGGCTTCCCCAACCTGCTCGATGACGAGTGGATGTGGGGCGGCACGACCGAGGACATCGTCCAGACCGTCACCTACGGTATCCGCAACGAGGATTTCCCCGATGCGCGCTATTCGCAGATGCCCTCGTTCGGGGCGGACGGAATCCTGAGCGACGAAGAGATCACGCAGGTCGTCAACCACGTCCTGAACATCTCGGGGCAGGCGCATGATGCCGCGCTGGCCGAAGCGGGCGCCGAGGTCTTCGATCTCAACTGCTCGTCTTGCCACGGTGTCGACGGCGAAGGCGACCAAATGCAGGGGGCGCCCGCGCTCAACAACGCGATCTGGCTCTATGGCGGCTCGGAAGCCGACATCACGGCTTCGGTGCAGGTCGCTCATTTCGGCGTGATGCCCGGCTTTGCCGATCGCCTGAGCGACGCGCAGATCCGCGCGGTGGCCAGCTACGTCCACCAGCTGGGCGGCGGCCAGTAAAACCCAGAGATCCGGGCCCTTCCGGGGGCCCGGAGGCTGCACCGGGACCGATCCTGTTCGCGCGTTTCCCGGCGCCGGTGCAGCCGTTTCCTGCGCAAGGGCGCACCCGGTCGTCCCGCCGGTGTGCGCCTTTGCCACATTTAATCCGAGGCCCGAATCCGGGTTTTTGATTCAGGTCAAGGCTGCGCACCAGCCCCCATGCGATTGAGCCCTCAAGCCACACGAGTCCGGTCACGTCCGGCCCGTCAGGCCAGACAATCAGGAGCAATTCCGTGAGTACCGCCGAAGAGCCAGAAACCCTGTATGCCGCCCGCGAGCCGGTCTTTCCCCGCCGTGTGAAAGGCAATTTCCGCACGCTGAAATGGTGGCTCATGGGTCTCATGCTGGGGATCTACTATATCACGCCGTGGATCCGCTGGGACCGCGGGCCGAACCTGCCCGATCAGGCCGTGCTGGTCGACCTGGCCAATCGCCGGTTCTTCTTCTTCATGGTCGAGATCTGGCCGCATGAATTCTATTTCGTTGCGGGCCTGTTGATCATGGCGGGGATCGGGCTGTTCCTGTTCACCTCGGCGCTGGGCCGGGTCTGGTGCGGCTATGCCTGCCCGCAGACCGTCTGGACCGATCTTTACATCCTTGTCGAGCGCTGGGTCGAAGGTGATCGCAACGCCCGCCTGCGCCTGCATCGTCAGAAATGGGGGGCCGAGAAGCTCCGCAAGTATTCCACCAAATGGGCGCTCTGGCTGCTCATCGGGCTGGCCACCGGCGGCGCCTGGGTGTTCTATTTCACCGATGCGCCGACGCTTCTGGTCGATCTGTTCACCCTGAACGCCCACCCGGTCGCCTATGGCACCGTGGCCTTCCTGACCGCGACGACCTTCCTGTTCGGCGGCTTCTTCCGCGAGCAGGTCTGCATCTATGGCTGCCCCTGGCCGCGGATTCAGGCGGCGATGATGGACGAGGACACGATCACCATCTCGTACCGCGAATGGCGTGGCGAGCCACGGGGCAAGCAGCGCAAGGGCGAACCCGAGGGCGCGCATGGCGACTGCATCGACTGCATGGCCTGCGTCAATGTCTGCCCGATGGGGATCGACATCCGCGACGGCCAGCAGCTGGCCTGCATCACCTGCGGCCTGTGCATCGACGCCTGCAACGACGTGATGGACCGGATCGGCAAGCCGCGCGGCCTGATCGGCTATCTGGCCCTGTCCGACGAGGTCCGCGAACGCGCCGGGAACGAGCCGAAATCGGTCTGGAAACACGTCTTCCGCCCGCGCACCATCGTCTACACCGTGCTCTGGGCCGGGATCGGGGTGGGGCTGCTGGTCGCGCTGTTCCTGCGCACCGATATCGACATGTCGATCTCGCCCATCCGCAACCCCACCTATGTCACGCTGTCCGATGGCTCGATCCGCAACACCTATGACATCCGGCTTCGCAACATGTACGCGGAACCCCGCCAGTTCTACCTGACCGTCGCCGACAACCCGTCGATCACCTTGACGATGGAGGGCGTGCAGGGCCAACTGGTCACCGTGGGCGCGGATGAGCAACTGATCCAGCGCGTGTATCTGGTGGCCTCGCCCGGCACCGCCGCCGCGACCACCGCCGCCACGCCAGTGCGCATCTGGGTGTCCGTCACCGGCGATACCGACCGGATCTACGGCGAAACCGTCTTCAACGGGAGGGCGCAATGACCGCTCAGTCCAAACCGCGCGAACTGACCGGCCGCAAGGTGCTGGCGATCACGGTCGGCGCCTTCGCGGTGATCATCGGCGTCAATCTGGTGATGGCCTATTACGCCGTCGGCACCTTCCCCGGGCTGGTCGTGCGCAATTCCTATGTCGCAAGCCAGGGCTTCAACGAACGGCTGGCCGCGCAGCAGGCACTGGGCTGGACGACCGAGGCCACGCTGATCGACGGGCATCTGGCGATCCGCATCACCACCGAGGACGGGCGCCCCGCGCCCGTCGCCACGATCAGCGCGGTGCTGGGCCGGCCCACGACCACGCGGGAAGATGTCACGCCCGATCTGCGCTATGATGGCGGTGCCTTCGTCGCCGATGTCGACGCCGATCACGGCAACTGGGATCTGAGGATCTCGGCCGAGGCGGGCGACGGGACCGAGTACGCGTATCTCGTCAACATCGTCCATCAACGCTGAAACCCGCACAGGCCGGGATCGAGACGCCATGAGCGACACCGTCACCAACCCCGAAACCGACGACCGCTATGCCAGCGGCTACGCGCCCTCGATCTCGGCCTGCCCGGCCTGCATCGCCACCCCCTCGGCGGTCGAGCGCGCGCAGGCTGCGGCGGCGGCGCAGGATGCGCGGATCATGCTGTCCGTGCCCGACGCGCATTGCGCGCTGTGCATCCAGACGGTCGAGGGCGACCTGGAAAAGATGCCGGGCGTCAAATCCGCGCGGCTGAACCTGACGCTGCGCCGTGTTTCGGTCGAGGCCGAGCCGGGCATCTCTGCCGCCACCATTGCCGAGCGGCTTACGAAAATCGGCTACCCGGCCTATGAACTCGATCCCGGTCAGCTGTCGATGACCGAGACCGACAAACAGGGGCGCGACCTTCTGATGCGGCTGGGCGTCGCCGGGTTCAGCATGATGAACATCATGCTGCTGTCCGTCGCCGTCTGGTCGGGCGCTACCGACGCCACGCGCGACCTGTTCCACATGCTCAGCGCGCTGATCGCCGTGCCGACCGTCGCCTTCTCGGCCCAGCCGTTCTTCCGCAAGGCCTGGGCGGGCGTGCGCAACGGGCGGCTCGACATGGATTTTCCGATCTCGCTGGCCATCGTGCTGGCGACCGGAATGTCGCTTTATGAAACCTTCAACAGTGGCCACCACGCCTATTTTGACGCGGCGGTGATGCTGACCTTCTTCCTGCTGGCCGGGCGATACCTGGACTTCCGCACCCGCGCCGTCGCGCGTTCGGCAGCGCAGGAACTCGCCGCGCTGGAAGTGCCCCGGGCCATCCGCCTGACCGATGGCACCGAGGAAACCGTGGCCGCCAAGGACCTGACCCCCGGCGATCTGGTGCTGGTGCGCCCCGGTGGGCGGATCCCGGTCGACGGCGTGGTCACGGCGGGCACGTCGGAACTCGACCGCTCGCTCCTGACGGGCGAGACATTGCCGGTCTTTGCCGGGCCCGATCTGGTCGTCACGGCGGGCGCGGTCAACCTGACCGGACCGCTGACCCTGCGCGTCACCGCGGCAGGCAAGGACAGCTCGCTGCACCGCATGGCCGACCTGGTCGCCGTGGCCGAGAACGCGCGCAACAAATACACCACGCTCGCCGAACGCGCCGCGCGGATGTATTCGCCCTCGGTCCACCTGCTGGCCTTTGCGGCTTTCCTCGCCTGGATGTGGATAACCGGCGGGGATGTCCGTCATGCGCTCAACATCGCTGCCGCCACGCTCATCATCACCTGCCCCTGCGCGCTGGGCCTTGCCGTGCCCGCCGTCGTCACCGCCGCATCCGGTAGGCTGTTCCGGAAGGGGCTGCTGATCAAGGACGGCTCGGCGCTGGAACGGCTGGCCGAAATCGACACCGTGGTCTTCGACAAGACCGGCACGCTGACCATGGGCGCGCCCGAACCCGTCTCTCTCGACCACCTGAGCCGCGAAGAGCTGGAAATTGCCGCCGCGCTGGGCGCCGCCTCGTCCCATCCGCTGGCGCAGTCGCTGGCGCAGGCGGCGCGCACGCGCGGCGTGATCCCCGCGACGCTATCCGAGGTGGCCGAGGTTCCGGGCCACGGCGTGCAGGCCCAGTGGAACGGGCGGCGCGTCCGGCTGGGACGCGCGAACTGGACGGGGGCCGAGGCGCTTGACGTGACCGGCACCTACCTGTCCGTCGAGGGACGCGAGGCGCAGGCCGTGGCCTTTGCCGACCGCCTCCGCGACGGTGCGCAGGAGGCTATCGACGCCTTCCGCGCGCAGGGCAAAAGCGTGCGGCTGATCTCGGGCGATGTGCCCGGCGCGGTGCGGGACCTGGCGGAGCGGCTGGGCATCGAGGATTGGCAGGCCGAGGCGCTGCCCGAAGACAAGGCCGCCGCCATCGACGCGCTGCAGGCCCAGGGCCACCGCGTGCTGATGGTGGGCGACGGGCTCAACGATACCGTGGCGCTGAGCGCCGCGCATGCGTCGATCTCGCCCGCCTCGGCTCTGGATGCGGCGCGCGTGGCCTCGGATATCGTGCTGCTGGGCGCCTCGCTGGCGCCGCTGCCCGAAGCGCAGCGCGTGGCGAAACGCGCGGTGCAGCGCATCCGCGAGAATTTTGCCATCTCGTTCGGCTACAACGTCATCGCCGTGCCGATCGCGTTGGTCGGGCTGGCCTCGCCGCTCATTGCCGCGCTGGCGATGTCGGTCTCGTCGATTACCGTGGCTCTGAATGCGCTGCGGCTGAAATAAGGAAGATCCATGGATATCCTTGCGGTGCTGATCCCCGTTTCGCTGTTTCTGGGCCTCGGCGGGCTGCTCGCCTTCTGGTGGACGCTGAAACGCGGGCAGTATGATGACCCCGAAGGCGACAGCCAGCGCATCCTGCGGGGCGATTACGACGATCACCCGAAGCCCTGATCTTCGCCCGAAGCCCCGGATTAGGACGCGCGCGGCCTTGACCTTTGGCTTTTGCGAACCCTTATTAGCCCCAACGCAACGCTAACAAGAGGTACTGCGATGTCCTTCACCCTTCCCGATCTCCCCTATGCCCACGACGCGCTGGCCGCTCTCGGCATGTCGAAGGAGACGCTCGAGTACCACCACGACATTCACCACAAGGCCTATGTCGACAACGGCAACAAGCTGATTGCCGGCACCGAGTGGGAAGGCAAGTCGGTGGAAGAAATCGTCAAGGGCACCTACCAGGCGAATGCCGTGGCGCAGAACGGCATCTTCAACAATGCCTCGCAGCACTGGAACCACACCCAGTTCTGGGAAATGATGGGCCCGGGCGAAGCCGGCATGCCGGGTGAGCTGGAAAAAGCGATCACCGAAAGCTTCGGCTCAGTCGACAAGTTCAAGGAAGACTTCTCTGCCGCCGGTGCCGGTCAGTTCGGTTCGGGCTGGGCGTGGCTGGTCAAGGACAAGGACGGCTCGCTGAAAGTCACCAAGACCGAGAACGGCGTGAACCCGCTCTGCTTCGGCCAGACCGCGCTTCTGGGCTGCGACGTGTGGGAGCATTCGTATTACATCGACTTCCGCAACAAGCGCCCGGCCTATCTGTCGAACTTCCTCGACAAGCTGGTGAACTGGGAAAACGTGGCCTCGCGCCTGTAATCCCGTCTGGATTTGCCGGTCCTTCGGGGCCGGCCCTGAAACCCCGTGCCGCAAGGCGCGGGGTTTTTGCGTTGCTGCGCCCTTCCGCCGAGACCCGTCCCCGGTGCAACCGCCGGCGGAACCCCGGGGTGTTCCGCGCGTTTTCCTGTCAGCATGAAAGGAGGCTCACCATGGCTGAACGACTGCGCTCGCAGGACGGTACGCGCGACACCGACGCCATCCTCAACGACGACGAAGGCACCGGCCCCGCCGGTCAGCAAGGCAGCGCGGGGGGCAACCTTCAGCGCAAGATCGGCACGCGGGACGAAAAGAAGCGGGTCGACGAGACCTCGGCCGGGGCAACCCGTCCGCTGGGCGGCGACCAGGACGATAGCGGCGACAAGGAGAAGATGTGATGACCGAACTCACGCAGGGCACCTGGGTTCTGGTCGCCGACGGGCAGAAGGCGCTTTTCCTGCGCAACGAGATGGATGCGCAGGATCCGATGCTGGAAGTGATCCGGATCGAGGAGCAGGATAACCCCGCCGACCGCGAACAGGCGACGGACAAGCCCGGGCGGATGAACGACACCGGCGTTCAGCAGCGCTCGGCTCTGGCCGAGACGGATTTCCACAAGCTGGCGAAAGAGCAATTCGCCGACGAGCTGGCCGAGATCCTGTACAAGCAGGCGCACAAGGGTCGGTTCGAGCGCCTGGTGATCGTCGCACCGCCGGTGGTGCTGGGCGAGCTGCGCGCCAAGCTGCACAAGGAAGTCGCCGCGCGCGTTGTGGCCGAGCTGGACAAGACGCTGACCAACCATCCGATCGACAAGATCGAGGCGATCGTGAAGGGCGAGCTGGAAAGCGCGTGATCCAAGATCTGACTTAAGGTCGGCCGCCCCGGATGCCTTTCCGGGGCGGTTTTTCTTTGGTGGTCTTCAGGTCAGGTCAGGTCAGGTCAGGGCAGGGCGCGTCGCGGGGGGCATCGAGCCCCCCGCGACGCGGGCGCGACGGAGCGCGCGGCTGCGCCTGTGGCGGTGTCATGGCTCTTGGGGCGGCCATTGCAGATCGGCCCAGACCAGCGCGTGGACGCTGCCGGGCACCCGCGTCAGCCCGCCGTCGCGGACCCTGAGCCCGGACGCGGGCAGCAGGTAATCGACTCGCAGCGCGCCGGGCCCCTCCGGCTCGGGCCAGAGCGCGGTGGCGGCGCTGTCGGGTCCGCCGGGATCGAAGGGTGCGCGCGGGGCGGGGTCCTGCAGCGCGGGATGTGCCAGAAGGGCGCGGATGACCGCGCGTTCGCCATCGCCCGCCCCGGGGTCGAGATTGGCGTTGCCCATCAGCACGAAAGGGCCGGTCGGGGGCGCGGTGGACAGGCGCCAAAGCCAGAACGCCGTCTCATCGGCATTGCGCGCGCGGTTGCGCCCGTATGGGCCGCCGAAGACGGGGGGGCCGGCGTGCCACGCCCAGATCGTCAGGGGCGTTTCGGGCGTCTCGAGCGTTACCTCCCAATGGCCGGTGGTTGACAGGCGCTGGATCTCGTAGATCTCGGGCGCGGGGAAAAGCCGGCCGTCGACGCGCGGGGTGCGGGCGTCGGGCAGGTCGCGCCACAGAAAGGCCGAGTGGTCGGTCGTCCCGGCGACGGGATAGCGCGAGAGCAACGCCATGCCGCCCGCGCCGCGGAACCGGCCCCAGCCCTGCGCATCGTCGCCTTCGCCCAACCGTCCGTCGCCGTCGAGGTCGCGCCCGGTGGCAAGCCCGGTATTGGGCGGCGGGGCATGGGCATGGGGCAGCGGCCAGCCCGCCTGCGCGATGGCGTCGCGCAGGGCGGACAGGCTGCGCAGGTCGCGGTCATGGTCGATATCGAGGAGCAGAAGAACGTCGGGACGAAGCTGCGCGATGGCGGAGGTGACGGCGACGACATCCTCGGCCCCGCGCCGGATGTCGCGCAGCAAGAGACCCGGCCCGTTACGGCCGAGGCCGGTGTGATAGACGGCGAGCCGTAATGTCTGCGCGGCGAGGGGAGAGGCAAGCAAAGCGACCAGCAGAAAGGCGGTCGCGATCCGTATCAAGGCTGACACAATGTCAGAAGCCGTCAGAAGGCGATTGTCGTGCGGCACGCTCCATCCGGCGGCGCGGTGTCCATTTGGTGCCGTCAGGCGGCGGCGAAGGCGCTGCCTTCGCTGTCGGCGTAACGGCGGCGGCTGGCGCGGATCATCCGCGCCACGCGGGCCATCGCGACCCCGCGCATGACCAGACAGGCCGGGATATAGGCCCACAGCACGATCCCCCACACATATCCCATGGGGGACAGCAGCGTGACCGGCTGGATCAGGATCCCGGATGCAAGGATGGCCCCCGGCAGCAAGAATGGCAGCACAAGCCCTAACACGATGTTAATGCGGGCATGGCGCTGCAGGCGCAGGACGACATCGTTGCCGGCGGTCGGGTCGAAGGTGGGCAGGTTGATCCAGACGTTGAACGGCCCCGTTCCCATCGGCCAGGCATTGAGCCGGATGGCGGTGACAAAGCCCAGAACCGTGGTCGCGGCCAGAACAAGCGCCAGCGCGGCGCCGTCGCGGACCAGGATGCCGTGCTCGGGCGGGACGCTGTCGGGCAGGGCGGCGGTGAGCAGGCTCACGGGGCTGAGCCCGAAATCGAGGATCTGCCCGCAAAGCCGCGCCGCGCTGGCCGTCAGGGCGCCCAGCATGCCCGGTTCGACCCCGTTGCGCTGCAGCAGCGACAGCAGGATCGCCATCACCGCCACCAGCGCGAAACGCGTCCGGTTGAACGGCGCGGCGAAGCGGAATTCGATCAGGCCGGGATAATCCGAGGCATATTCGGCAAAGACGATCCCGCCCGCGAAGATCGCCAGCAGGATCAGGCTCTGGGCGGTTTCGGGCGCGGTCGAGGGGATGGCCATCGCCGGGAAGATCGCGAGCATGCCGACCAGCAGGGCACGCGTCAGCGCACCCGGCATGTTCGATTTGCGTTTGCCGTCACCCATGCTCGATCCCCTTGCCGGCCGGTGATTGCCGGTGGAGTTTTTGCGGCGCCCGATGCGGGCGACCGCCTGCCTCAATTTTGCCACAATTGTGCCCATTTTCGTTGGACCCCGCAAGACTCAGCAGAAGCGTGATCCATCAAGGCGATAATTCCGAGGCGGAAATGTCGCAGGTTTGCAGCAACTTGAGGGCAAAAAAAAGGCGCCCTGTGGCGGGCGCCCTAACAACTTGAGATTGTAGGGAAATTACAGCCAAGGGAACTGCGTTTTGGCGCGCGATTCGTAGGCGTCGATTGCAGACACTTTTTCCAAACTGAGACCAATGTCGTCCAGACCGTTCATCAGGCAGTGTTTCCTGAACGGATCGACCTCGAACGAGAAGGTCTTGCCATCGGATGCGGTCACGGTCTGTTCTTCCAGGTCGACGGTCAGCCTTGCATTGGCACCTTTGGTCGCGTCCTCCATCAGGTAGGTCACGGCCTCGGCCGGCAGCACCACGGGCAGGATGCCGTTCTTGAAGCAGTTGTTGAAGAAGATATCGGCAAAGCTGGTCGAGATGACGCATTTGATGCCGAAATCCTTCAGCGCCCAGGGAGCGTGTTCGCGCGACGAGCCGCAGCCGAAATTGTCGCCCGCGACGAGGATCTCGGCCTCGCGGTAAGCGGGCTGGTTCAGCACGAAATCGGGGATCTCGTTGCCGTTGCGGTCGTAGCGCATCTCGTCGAACAGGTTCACGCCCAGCCCCGACCGCTTGATGGTCTTCAGGAATTGCTTGGGGATGATCATGTCGGTGTCGATATTGACCAGCGGCATGGGCGCCGCGATGCCGGTCAGCTTGGTGAATTTTTCCATCGTTGGTCTCCAGAAGACGGGCAGGGCCGTCTCAGATTACAAAGCGCGGGCCGGGGGCGGCCCGCAGGAAGACAGGTCAGGGGCGGCGGCTGGCCAGTCCCAGCGCGATCAGGCCCACGCCGTCGACCAGAAGCTGGATGCCCAGAAGCAGCCCCAGAAGGGCGGTGGCGGCGGCGGCGATGTTGCCGACGACCAGGAAGCCGATCAGCACCGAGGCCGCGCCCGACAGAAGCAGGACCCAGAACAGCGGCGTTTCCCGCAGCCGCCAGGCCATGCCCAGCCGGATCGCGCCGGTGATCAGGAAAACGATTCCCACCAGCAGCGTCAGCGACACCACGCCGGCCAGCGGATCGGCAACCAGCGCGACCCCGGCCAACAGGCCCAGAAGCCCGACAAAGCCGGTCCAGACCCGGTGCGGAACGCTGGTATCGAACACCGCGACCCAGAGTTGCAACACGCCGGCCAGCAGGAAGAACGCCCCCACAAGCGTGGTCACCGCGATCGAGGCGGCGAAGGGATTGGCAAGGGCAAGGCCCCCGCCAACCATCAGGACGATCCCCAGCAGGATCAGCAGCGTGCCGGGTTTCATCACGCCATCTCGCCCATCATTTCGCGCACATCGGTCAGATGCCCGGTGACGGCGGCCGCGGCGGCCATGGCCGGGCTCATCAGATGGGTGCGGCCCTTGAAGCCCTGGCGCCCCTCGAAATTGCGGTTCGAGGTCGAGGCGCAGCGCTCTTCGGGCGCCAGCTGGTCGGGGTTCATGGCCAGACACATCGAACAGCCTGCCATGCGCCATTCGGCGCCCGCGGCGATGAAGATGTCGGCCAGACCCTCTTCCTCGGCCTGCGCGCGCACCAGGCCCGAGCCCGGCACCACCATGCAGCGCACCCCCTCGGCGATCTTGCGGCCCTCCAGCACCGCCGCGGCGGCGCGCAGATCCTCGATCCGGCCATTGGTGCACGAGCCGATGAACACCGCGTCGATCTTCACATCGGTCAGCTTCATGCCCGGGGTCAGGCCCATATAGTCGAGCGAGCGCTGCGCCGCGCCGACCTTGCCGCCGGTGAAATCGCTGGCCGCGGGGACATTGGCCGAGATCGGCAGCACGTCCTCGGGCGAGGTGCCCCAGGTGACGACCGGCTCGATCTCTTCGCCTTTCAGCGTGACGACCTTGTCGAAATGCGCGCCTTCATCGGTGAACAGCGTCTTCCAGTAGGACAGCGCGGCCTCGAACGCGGCGCCTTTCGGGGCGTGGGGGCGGCCCTTCACATACTCGAAGGTCTTCTCGTCGGGCGCGATCAGACCGGCGCGCGCGCCGCCTTCGATCGCCATGTTGCAGACCGTCATGCGGCCTTCCATCGACAGATCGCGGATCGCTTCGCCGCAATATTCGATGACATAGCCGGTGCCGCCCGCCGTGCCGGTCGCGCCGATCACCGCGAGGGTGATGTCCTTGGCGGTCACGCCCGGCTTCAGCTTGCCGGTGATCTCGACCTTCATGTTCTTCGATTTCTTCTGGATCAGCGTCTGCGTGGCCAGCACATGCTCGACCTCCGAGGTGCCGATACCATGCGCCAGCGCACCGAAGGCGCCATGGGTCGCGGTGTGGCTGTCACCGCAGACCACGGTCATGCCCGGCAGGGTCCAGCCCTGTTCGGGGCCGACGATATGGACGATGCCCTGACGGACATCGGTCACCGGGTAATAGTGGATGCCGAAATCCTTGGCGTTCTTGTCCAGCGCGGCCACCTGGATGCGGCTGTCCTCGGGCATCTGGTCGGGATTTTCCCGGCCCAGCGTCGTGGGGACGTTATGGTCCGGCACGGCGATGGTCTTTTCGGGTGCGCGGACCTTGCGGCTGGCCATACGCAGGCCCTCGAAGGCCTGCGGGCTGGTCACTTCGTGGACCAGGTGGCGGTCGATATACAGCAGGCAGGTGCCGTCGTCGGCTTCATCGACGACATGGGCATCCCAGATCTTGTCATACAGCGTTTTGGGAGCGGTCATGGCTCATCTCTCGGATTTGGCTGGAAACAGGGGGGCGCACACAGGCACCCGGGGCAGGTGACAGGAATGTCAGCCGCGAAGTCGCGCGAGGACCGACCGGTTTTCCCGGCAGAAACGCTGCGGCAGGCGCGCGTGATCGGTCATGTCGAAGAAGCGAGTCATGGCCGCTTACATAAGCGCGAATGCCCGCTCAGGCAACAGAATAGGAGGGCGGCGGGGCAGGGGGGGACAAGGAAGGCCAGCGAAGGCAAGGTACGGCTCAGACGCCCGCGGGCTGGATCAGGTCCCAGCGATTGCCCCAGGGGTCGCGGAATACGGCGACGATGCCATAGGGCTCGTGGCGCGGCGCTTCCTCGAAAGTGCCGCCGGCGGCCTCGATCCGCGCGGCATCGCCGGTGAAATCGGCACTGGTCAGGAAGAACCCGACCCGCCCCCCGGCCTGGTTCCCGATCGCCGCGCGCTGGTCGCCCACCGCCCGCGCGATCAGCAGGTCCGAGCCGCCGCCGGGCGGGCGCATGACCACCCAGCGCTTGCCGTTGCCGTGATCCTCATCCTGCACCAGCGCGAAACCGAGGGCGCGGAAGAAGGCGATGGCGGGGTCGTATTCCCCGACCAGAAAGGCAGTCTGACTAAGGCGCATGGATGAAGCGTAACACGGCGCGCCCGCAGACCCAACGCTGTAGGGTGCGTGCTGTGCACGCACCGCTCCTTGGGACCCAACCCCTTCATAAGCGTGGACTTTGCGGCGCCGCCGCCTAAACTCGTTCCATGGACGGCGAACTCGCATCCTGGCTTTCAAGCCTGCACGCCAGCGCCGGCGATTTCGTCGATGCGCTGGCGGCGTTCGGACGCACCATGCTGCTGCCCTCGCGGCTGCAGCAGATCGCGCTGGCGCTGGTACTGGCGGCGCTGGCATGGCTCGCCGCGCGTCCGCTCGGGGCGCGGATGGAAGACTGGATGCGCGGGCTCGAAGGGCGGCCGAAATGGCAGTTGCGCGCCTTTATCATCCTGCGCCGTCGCCTGCCGCTTATCCTGTTCGTGGGGATGATCTGGCTTGCGGCGGGGCTGTTCGCGGCGCTCTATAGCTTCCCCTCGCGGCGCTACGTGCTGGTGCTGGTTGCGACGATCGCCAGCGCGTGGCTGGCGATCCGGCTGGCCGCGCAGCTGATTCGCAACCGGCTGTTGCGCAATGTCGTCGTCTGGGGCCTGTCGCTCTGGGCGACGCTCTATTACCTGGGCCTGCTCGACGAGACCTCGGACGCTCTCGACGCCATTGCCGTGACGTTCGGCGATTTCCGGCTGTCGGCGCTGGCGGTGATCAAGGCGCTGGCGCTGACGGCGGCTTTGTTCATGGCCGCACGCACGCTCACCATCGCCAGTTCGCGGCGCATCCGCACGGTCAGGGACATCTCGCCCTCGGTGCAGGAATTGCTGGTCAAGCTTCTGCGCATCGGCCTTTACGGCGCGGCTTTCTTCATCGGGCTGAAAGCCGTGGGCTTCGACCTGACGGGGCTCGCCGTCCTGTCGGGCGCGATCGGCGTGGGGCTCGGTTTCGGGTTGCAGAAGGTGGTGTCGAACCTCGTGTCTGGCGTAATCATCCTGCTCGACAAATCGGTCAAGCCGGGCGACGTGATCAGCCTTGGCGACACGTTCGGCTGGATCGAGGAACTGGGCGCGCGCTATGTCTCGGTCGTCACCCGCGACGGCAAGGAATACCTGATTCCCAACGAGGATCTGATCACCGGGCAGGTGGTGAACTGGTCGCATACCAACAATTTCGTCCGGCTGGATATCTTCTTCGGCACCGCCTATGGCGACGACCCGCATCTGGTGCGCAAGGTCGCGGTCGAGGCGGCGAAATCCGTCGACCGCGTGCTCAGCCACCGCCCGCCGGTCTGCCATATCACCGGCTTCGGCGACAGCTCGGTCGATTACATCCTGCGCTTCTGGATCACCGATCCGACCGGCGGGCTGACCAATATCCGAGGCAATGTCTATCTGGCGTTGTGGGACGCGTTCAAGGCGCATGGCATCTCGATTCCCTTCCCCCAGCGCGAAGTGCGCGTGCTCAATGACAGCCTCGCCATCGACACGGGCGGCGCCCCGGGCTCGGACGCGGTGCCTGACCGCCCCTCGGGGGCCGATTTCGACCCCTCTCAGGTTTCCGGACCCACCTCGTCAAAGGGTCTCGGCAAAGGGGCGCCATGACCGCGCGCGGGCTGCGAACGCTCCATTGAGATTTCCCGCGCGAAGGATTACATTGGGGGTGTCAGACCACGCAGGAGGACAGATCTCTGTCTTACATCGACCCGGCCGCCATGGCGGCCCCCGCTTCCGAACCTCAGGCGCCCGATTTCTCGGCCGACGACGTTCTGGCACTGGTCCTGCAATCGCTCGATGACGACAAGGCCGAGGATGTCGTGCAGATCGACCTGCGCGGCCGCTCGTCCGTTGCCGATCACATGGTGATCTGTTCGGGCCGGTCCTCGCGTCAGGTGGCCGCAATCGCCGAAAAGCTGCTGCAGCGCCTCAAGGACGCCTATCGCATCACCGCCCGGTCCGAGGGCAAGGAAACCGGCGACTGGGTCCTGATCGACACGGGCGACGTCGTCGTGCATGTCTTCCGCCCGGAAGTGCGCGATTTCTATCAGCTTGAACGCATGTGGCAGGTTTCGCCGGCCAAGCCGTAAGACCCGCCGGCAGACCCAGCCGCAAGATCGGTGCTGCGGCACCGGGCGAACCGACGGAGCCGCGCCATGCGCCTGCATATCTGCGCCATGGGCCGCCTGCGCGGCGGCCCGGAACGCAGCCTGATCGACGATTACCTCAAACGCCTCGACCGCACCGGGCGTCCGCTGGGCCTGGGTCCGACCACCGAGCACCAGCTCGATGACCGCAAGGGCGGCGGGATGGAGGCCGAGGCCGCGCTTCTGGACAAGGCCTGTCCGGCGGGTGCCGTGCGCGTCATGCTGGATGAACGCGGCGCGGTGATGTCCTCGCCCGATTTCGCCCGCAAGCTGGAACGCTGGCGCGATACCGGCGCGCAGGACGTGGCGTTCTTCATCGGCGGCGCCGACGGGCTGGCCCCGGGCCTGCGCGATACGGGCGATGCCGCGGTGTCGTTCGGGGCCATGGTCTGGCCCCATGCGCTGGTGCGGGTGATGCTGGCCGAACAGCTTTACCGCGCGGCGACGATCCTTGCGGGCTCGCCCTATCACCGGGTGTGACATCGCCCGGCGGGGCCTCGCAGTGGCGGCGTCGATGAGTATTTGCGGCAGAATGAAAGCGCAGGGCGTGCGTTACTCGGCGCGGGTCCCGGGCGGCGGGTCGAGCAGCACGGCGCGCGAATGCGAGGCGTATTCGCGCGACCAGATCAGCCAGATGACGAAGGCGGTCGAGGCGAGCAGCGTCCAGGGACCGAACAGCCAGGCCAGCGAGGCGAGCGCGAAATAGGTCGCGCGCAGGCCCCGGTTGAAGTTGAAGGCGGCACGAATATTGATCTCGGCGGCCTGGCGCGCGCGCGGATAGGCGAGCGGGTCTTCGGGGTCGTTGGGCACCGTCGACATCATGATCGAGGCATAGCCGAACAGCCGGTTCGACCACAGGAATTTCAGGAAGCCGTGCGACAGGAACAGGGCCGCCAGCAGGAGCCGCATCTCGAAGGCGCGCTCGCTGGGCGCGTCGAGCACGAGGTCCTGCGCCACGCCGCGCAGCGGGTCGGGATTGCCGATCAGCGCGAGCAGCCCGCCCAGAGCCAGAAGCGTGGTCGAGGCCAGCCAGTTGGTGCTTTGGCGCAGGCTGGAAATCACCGAGGCATCGTAGATCCGGGGTTGGCGCGTGACGAAATGCACCAGCCATTCGCGCCGGTAATCGGCCATCAGGATCGTTACCGAGGGCGTTTTCGCATCCGCTTTCTCGATCCGCCAGCCCAGCAGGTACCAGCCCAATGCCATCACCCCGAGCGCGAGGGCGTCGAAGGGCGAGAGCAGCGAGGCGAGCGTGTCGAGCGTCATGGGGATGGTCTGGGTCGAGGGCGGGGCGCTGTCAAGACGCCCGGTCAAGATGCTGGACTTCGCCCGCAATTGGTATAGTTTTCTTACCAAAGTGGCCCAAGGAGAGTGCCATGCAGATGCCAGCCCCCAGCGCCGACATTCTTGCCCGGCGTGCCCGCATCACCCGTCGCCTGCGCGAGGTGCTGCCCGGCGACGCGGTGATCGACGATCCGGTCGAGACGCGCGCCTATGAATGTGACGGACTGACCGCCTATCGCTGCCCGCCGCTGGCCGCCGTGCTGCCCTCGACCACCGAGGAGGTGGCGGCGGTTCTGCGGGTCTGCCACGAAGAGCGCGTGCCGGTCGTGCCGCGCGGCGCGGGTACCAGCCTGGCGGGCGGCGCGCTGCCCACCGCCGACAGCGTCATCCTGGGCGTGGCGCGGCTGACGCAGGTGCTGGAAACCGATTACGACAATCGCTTCATCCGCGTGCAGACCGGGCGCACCAACCTGTCGGTGACGGGTGCGGTCGAGGCCGACGGGTTCTTCTATGCGCCCGACCCTTCGTCGCAGCTGGCCTGCGCGATTGCCGGGAATATCGGCATGAATTCGGGCGGTGCGCATTGCCTGAAATACGGCGTGACCACCAACAACCTGCTCGGCGTCACGCTGGTTCAGATGGACGGTACGGTGCTGGAACTGGGCGGCGCGCATATGGATGCGGGGGGCTATGACCTCTTGGGGCTGATCTGCGGCTCGGAGGGGCAGCTGGGCGTCGTGACCGAGGCCACGCTCAGGATCCTGCCCAAGCCCGAAGGCGCGCGGCCCGCGCTGATCGGGTTCGGCTCGAACGAAGTGGCGGGCGCCTGCGTGTCCGACATCATCAAGGCGGGGATCCTGCCCGTCGCGATCGAGTTCATGGACCGGCCCTGCATCATCGCCACCGAGAATTTCGCCAAGGCCGGCTATCCCGATTGCGAGGCGCTGCTGATCGTCGAGGTCGAAGGGTCCGAGGCCGAGATCGACGGGCAGCTGGGACTCATCCGCCAGATCGCCGCGCGCCACGATCCCGTCGAATTCCGCGAAAGCCAGTCCGAGGACGAATCGCGCAAGATCTGGCTGGGCCGCAAATCGGCCTTCGGGGCGATGGGCGTGATGGGCGATTACATCTGTCTCGACGGCACGATCCCGGTCAGCGAACTGCCCTTCGTTCTGCGCCGCATCGGCGAACTGTCCGCGCAGTTCGGCCTGAAGGTCGCCAATGTCTTCCATGCGGGCGACGGCAACATGCATCCGCTGATCCTGTTCGATGCCAACAAGCCCGGCGATCTGGAAACCTGCGAGGCGATGGGTGCCGAGATCCTGAAGCTCTGCGTCGAGGTGGGCGGCTGCCTGACCGGCGAACACGGCGTCGGGATCGAGAAGCGCGACCTGATGAACGTGCAATTCGCGCCCGGGGACCTGGAAGCGCAGATGCGCGTGAAGGACGTGTTCGACCCCGGATGGCTGCTCAACCCCGCCAAGGTCTTTCCGCTCGAGGCCAGCGAAAGCCGCCGGGCGGGCTGATCCCGTGCCGATGTTATCCGATAACCGGGACATGATCTTGCCTGACCAGAGCCCCTGCCTGCATCCCGTTGCCCTGACCTCTGGCGCCGATCTCGGTCGCGCCGGACGGATCCGTCGCAACCAAGGATACAGCCATGCTCAGCCGCACTTCCAAAGCCGCCCTGGCCGCCGGTCTTCTGGCGGCGCTGACGCTCTCGGGGCCGGGCCTGGGTCTCGACGCGGTCCCGGCCGCGCAGGGTGCCGCGCCGCACTTTCAGCCGGGCATCGTCCCGGGCCTGCCGTTTCTGCGTCCCGAAACCGTCGCGGGACATCCCTCGCAGACGCACAGCCGGCAGCGCCGGGCGCGTCCCGCCATGGAATGCATGGTCGGCGGCTCGCCCGCCGATCTCCCCGAGGACATCATGATGACCGCGACGATGCGCATCCCGCAGGGCGCGGTCGCCAATTGGTCGATCGCGAACAGCCCGTTTCGTGGCACCGCCGTCCTGCCCGAAATGCGCGCGGGGCAATCGGTCTTCGTGCCGCATGTCCTGCCGGGCGGCCTGCCCGCCGGGATCCCCTGCACCGCGCAGGTGATCTGGTACTGACACGACGCCCGCGCGCCGTTCTTGCGACCCCGGCAGGCCCCGGCCTGCCGGGGTTTTCCCCGTGCCCGCCCGCCGAAAGGAGCCTCCGATGACCGCCGATACCCTCGCCGTCATCCGCCCGGAAACAGAAGCCGAGCTGGCCGGGTTCCTGCGCGATGCCACCCGGCCCATGGCGATTCGGGGTGGCGGCACGCGCCCCGTGGGGCTGATCCAGCCGGGCGGGGTGCTGGAAACCGGCGGTCTCGACGGGATCACGCTGTACGAGCCGGGCGCGCTGACGCTCGTCGCCCGCGCGGGCACCCCGCTGGCCGAGGTCGAAGCCGCGCTCGCCGCCGAGGGCCAGCGCCTGCCCTTCGAGCCGATGGACCACCGCGCGCTTCTGGGCACCACCGGCGCGCCCACACTGGGCGGCATGGTCGCCGCCAATGCCTCGGGGCCGCGCCGGGTGGTGGCGGGGGCCTGCCGCGACAGCCTGATCGGCGTGCGCTTCGTCGATGGTACCGGCAGCGTGGTCAAGAATGGCGGGCGCGTGATGAAGAACGTCACCGGCTACGATCTGGTCAAGCTGATGGCGGGAAGCTGGGGCACGCTGGGCGTGCTGACCGAGGTCAGCTTCAAGCTGCTCCCCGCCCCCGAAAGCGCCGCGACGCTGGTCTGGGAGGGGCTCGACGCCGCGCAGGCGGTGGCGCTGATGTCCGCCGCCCTGGGCCTGCCCTGGGAGGTGAACGCCGCCTCCCACCTGCCCGACGGCCGCACCGCCCTGCGGATCGAGGGTTTCGCGGCCTCGGTCGACTACCGCGCGGATGAACTCGGCAAGGCGCTCGCGCGGTTCGGCCGTTCAGTGCGCGTCGCGCGCGACGAGGGCGCGGCGCTCTGGCAGGCGGTGCGCGATGTCACGCCCTTCGCGGCGGGGCAGGGCACGGGCGATATCTGGCGGCTGTCGGTGAAACCTTCGGACGCGCCCGCGCTGGCGCAAAAGGCCGGCGGCGAGGCGCTGTTCGACTGGGGCGGCGGCCTCGTCTGGCTGCGCCTGCCCGAGGGTACCGATCTGCGCGCGCGGCTGGGAGAGTTCCGCGGCCACGCCACGCTCATCCGCGCCAGCGTCGACACACGGCGCCGCCTGCCTGTATTCCAGCCCGAACCGGCCCCCGTGGCCGCGCTGTCGAAGGGCCTGCGCGCGCGCTTCGACCCGCGCGGGCTCCTCAATCCCGGGCTGATGGGCTGAGCGGATGGATATCGTCCTCCTCATCCTCAGCCCTGCGCTGGTCGGCCTCGCCACGATCGTGCTCATGCGCCGGATCACCCGCCGCCGCGATCCCGACGGTACCGGCGGCAGCGGCATCACCCTGTCGCTGACCATCGCCATCGCGGCGATGCTGTGCGTCTTGCTGCTGCAGGCGCCGGGCTATGGCGGGCAGGGACAGGCGGCGCTCATCTCGCTGATCGTCACGCTCTACAGCGTCTCCTGCGGCGCGCTGGGCGCGGCGCTCACCCTCACCCCGTTGCCCCGCGCGCTGGGCTTCGCCGTGGCGCTGCTGGCGCCGCTGACCTACTGGATCTGGGGATAGACATGCAGACCACCTTCACGCCCGAGCAGCTCAAGGCCCCCGCGATCCGGCGCGCCAACGAGGTGCTGCGCACCTGCGTGCATTGCGGTTTCTGCACCGCCACCTGCCCGACCTATCAGGTGCTGGGGGACGAGCTCGACAGCCCGCGCGGACGCATCTACCTGATCAAGGACATGCTGGAAAACGACCGCCCGGCGGATGAAAAGACCGTCAAGCATATCGACCGCTGCCTGTCCTGCCTCGCCTGCATGACGACCTGTCCCTCGGGCGTGCATTACATGCATCTCGTGGACATCGCCCGCGCGCATATCGAGAAGACCTACAATCGCCCCGCCATGGACCGCTTCCTGCGCTGGACGCTGGCGCGGATCCTGCCCTATCCCACCCGTTTCCGGCTGGCGCTGCTGGGCGCCAAGATCGGCCGCCCCTTCGCGTTCCTGATGCCCGATGCGCGGCTGAAGGCGATGCTGGCCATGGCGCCGAAACGGATCCCGCCCGTCAGCCGCAACGACGCGCCGCAGGTCTTCCCCGCGCAGGGGCCGCGCCGGATGCGCGTCGCGCTGATGACCGGCTGCGCGCAAAAGGCGCTGAACACCGATATCAACGACGCGACGATCCGGGTGCTGACCCGGCTGGGCTGCGAGGTGGTCGTGGCCAGGGGCGCGGGCTGCTGCGGCGCGCTGACCCACCATATGGGCCAGACGGATCTCAGCCATGCTTCCGCCGCGCGGAATATCCGCGCCTGGATGGCCGAGGTCCGGGGCGAGGGCCTCGACGCCGTGGTCATCAACACCTCGGGCTGCGGCACCACCGTCAAGGATTACGGCCATATGTTCCGCGAGGATCCGCTGGCCGACGACGCGGCCCATGTGGCGGGTCTCGCGCGCGACGTGACCGAGATCCTGGCGCAGCTGAAGCCCGAGGGCACGGTGCCCGAAACCCTGCGCGTGGCCTACCACGCCGCCTGCTCGCTGCAGCACGGCCAGCAGATCAAGGACGCGCCGAAGGCGTTGCTGAAACGGCTGGGCTTCACGGTTGTCGAACCCGCCGATCCCCATCTGTGCTGCGGCTCGGCGGGGACGTATAACCTGCTCCAGCCCGAGATTTCGGGCGAACTGAAACGCCGCAAGATCGCGACGTTGGAGGCCAGGACGCCCGACGTGATCTCGGCGGGCAATATCGGCTGCATGATGCAGATCGGCTCGGGCACCGGCGTGCCGGTGGTGCACACGGTCGAGCTGATCGACTGGGCGACGGGCGGGCCGAAACCGGCGGCGCTGAGTGAGAGCGTGGGCGTGCCGGTCCTGCGCTGACCCCGCCGCCCCGCTCGCGCCCCAGATCGCCGTCGCGCGTCTTTTCCGCCCTGATCCGCCGGAGCGGCCAAGCCGCCGACATCGCGACCGGAACGGTCCATTGACCCGGTTCAGGCGACTCCAGGCGCTCCGATTGCGCTCCGAAGCAACGTCCCCAGGTCGGTGCGCGCCGCGCAAAAAATGGCCCGTCCGACGGGAACAACCTCCGTCACGCCCGGTTGTGAAACAGCATCACCGTGACCACAAAAGGCGACCCTCTTCACCTCGGTCCCGGCCTCCCCTCCTGAACGCCCGCCCCCTTCATTCTGCCCCAAATACTCCCGCCGGAGGCGTCCCCACCCCTCCGCCAAAATTCCGCCACCATCGCCGGGCACACCCTTTCCATCCCGCCTTCGAGTGACCATGCGCCTGATCGCCCTTCTCCTTGCCCTGTTTCCGCTCGCCGTCTCGGCCCAGCAGGACAGTCGCCTGCAAAGCCTGCAGACCGGCGATGCCGGCCGCGGCTGGGAGGCGGTGGGCCGGCTCAACATGCAGGGCGTGGGGTTCTGTACGGCGACGCTGATCTCCGAACGGCTGGTCCTGACCGCCGCGCATTGCCTGTTCGACCGCCGCACCGGCGCGCGCCTGTCCGAGGACAGGCTCGAGTTCCTCGCCGGCTGGCGCACCGGACGGGCCGAGGCGATCCGTGGGATCCGGCGCGCTTCGATCTGGCCGCAATTCGACGTGGCCGCCGGGGCGGCGCTGGGCAATGTGCCCGCCGATATCGCGCTTCTCGAACTCGACCGCCCGGTCCGCACGACCGCGATCTTTCCCTTCCGGCTTGCCGATCGCGGTCTCGAAACCGGCGATTCGGTGGCGGTGATCAGCTATGCCCGCAACCGCGCCGAGGCCCCGTCTATCCAGGAAAGCTGCCACGTCATCGAGCAGCGCCGCGACGGGATCACCGTGTTTTCCTGCGATATCGATTACGGTGCCTCGGGCTCGCCCGTCTTCATCGTCGAGGCGGGCGAGCCCCGCATCGTCTCGGTGATCTCGGCGCGCGTCGAAAGCACCGAGCGACCGCTCTCCTTGGGCATGGCCTTCGGCGACCGTGTGCGGCTTCTGGCCGAGGATCTCGCCCGGGGCGGTGTCCTGCCCGCCGCCCCGGGCGCGGGAGAAGGCGCGCGCGGAGCGGCGCGCTTCGTGCGGCCCTGAACCGAGTGAGGCATCCGCGCGTGAGGCGTGGCTGCTGGCGTGGTTTGCCCGGGCCTTGAAACCGCGCCCCGCGCTTCCCACATCCCTGATACCGGGCGCCCATTTGGGGTCCGGTGCCCCGCCCGGCCGGAGCTTCCGGCGGGCAAGACCCTGACAACGCTTAACAAAGCAGACATCGCTTATCGAAGGATGACTCACATGCGTACGTTTGACCCGACCCCCCTGTTCCGTGCCTCGGTCGGTTTCGACCGGATGGCCGACCTCATGGATCGCGTCCTCGCTGCCGAACCCGTGCAGCCGACCTACCCGCCCTATAATATCGAGAAGACCGACGAGAACGCGTATCGCATCTCGATCGCCGTCGCCGGTTTCAGCGCCGATGAACTGAGCGTCGAGATGAAGGAAAACGGCCTGACCGTCTCGGGCCGCAAGGCCGAGGACAAGGACGAGCAGCGCACCTATCTGCATCGCGGCATCGCCACCCGCGCCTTCGAGCGCCGCTTCCACCTGGCCGATCATGTCCGCGTCTCGGGCGCGACCCATGCCGATGGCATGCTGCATATCGACCTCGTGCGCGAGATCCCCGAAGCGCTCAAGCCGCGCCGGATCGAAATCGCCAGCGCCCGCTCGGGCGAGCACCTGCTCGATGCCTCGGCGGCGTAAGCGTTGACGCCTCGGCGGCTCCGAGGTCTCCGCTGCCGATGCGTGAAGGAGGGCGCGTCCGGAAACGGGCGCGCCCTTTTCCTGTCCTGCTTTCCTGTCCGGCGCCGCCCCTTTCGCACCGCTCGGGATCCGGGTTAACAAAGGCTGACCCAAACCCGGACCCTGCCCGCGCCATGCTGTCTTTCGAAACTTGGGACGTCTTCACCCGCACGCCGTTTTCCGGCAATCCGTTGGCCATTGTCCACGACGCGGGCGATCTGACCGTGGCGCAGATGCAGACCATCGCGCGCGAATTCAACCTGTCAGAGACGATCTTCGTCCTGCCGCCCCGCGACCCGGCGCATACCGCCCGCGTGCGCATCTTCTTTCCCACCGCCGAGATCCCCTTCGCCGGCCATCCGACCATCGGCTGCGCGATCTGCCTGTCGGGGCTGGCCGAACCGGGGCCGGATGCCGAGAAAACCCTCGTTCTGGAAGAGGAAGCCGGGCTCGTGCCGGTTCGTATCACGCGCAGGGGCGACAGGGTGCAGGCGGAATTCGCCGCCCCCGTTACGCCCCATGCCGCGCCGGGCAGGGCCGATCCCGCGCTCTGCGCCACCGCGCTGGGCGTCGGGACGCTGGGCAGCCAGGGGCACGCGTCGCCCGCGATCTGGCAGGGCGGGCCGGCCTTTCTCTATATCCCGCTTCCCGATCTGGAGACGCTTGCCGCCGCGCGCCCGATCGAACCGCACTGGTCGCGCCTGATGGACGAGGCCGGGGTCGACAGCGCGTGGTGCTACGTGAAAACGCCCGGGGGCTACCGCGCACGCATGTTCTCGCCCACCGCCGGCATCCCCGAGGATCCCGCCACCGGTTCGGCCAGCGCGATCTTCGCCGCCGAGCTCCATGCGCGCGGCCTGCTGTCCGACGGCGCCAACCCGATCCGCATCGAGCAGGGCGTCGAGATGGGCCGCCCGTCGCAGATCCTTGTCGCGCCCGAAATCGTAAAGGGCGCGCTTCAATCCGTCCGCGTTGCGGGCGCGGCGGTGAAGATCAGCACAGGCCGCATCGCGCAGCCGCCGGCCTGAGGGCGCGCGCGCCCCTTCATTCTGCCGAAAATACTCACCTGTCCGGCCAGACGCCGCGCGGCGGCCCGGGTGTTCAGAACACCGCCGCCACCTCGTACATCACCGGCTCGAATCGCGAACACAGGGCAGAGATCTCGCGGTTGCGCTCGCGCATCTCGGGGGTGCGCAGCATCGCCTGGAAATCGCCGCGTTTCTCCCAGCGCGAATAGGTGCTGATGCGGGTCTGCGCGTCGTTCACGTGGATCGCGCCGCCCAGAAAGCCCGGCTGGTGGCGGATCACCTGCTCGTAGGCCTCGGTCAGCATCTCCAGGACGTCGCTGCAGGTGCCCGGCGTCATCTCGAAGGTCGAGACCACGGTCTGTCCGTCGAAATCGGGGGTAATGGCAATGGGCATGGTTATCCTCCCTTGGCTGTCCCCATGGTGCCCCCTTGCGGGTGCGGTGCAAAGGGTTATGTTGCCCCCTACCTCGGGGGGCCGGCGAACGCTGGCTGAGATGTGGCACGGCCGCGGACCCGTTGAACCTGAACCGGTTAAGACCGGCGGAGGGAAGGTGACAGGTTTTTCCTCACCCCGACCCCGCCCGTCGCAATGGAGGATAGACCATGACCAATCCGACCCTTGCCACGGGACTGCTTTCGGCTCTGTGCCTTGCCGTCCCCGCCACGCTTCCGCTTGCTGCTTCGGCGCAGGTGCCGGAATTGCGCGTACTGACCTATGACAGCTTTACCGCCGAATGGGGCCCCGGCCCGCAGATCGAAGCCGCCTTCGAAGAGACCTGCGGCTGCGATCTGGTCTTCGAATCGGCGGGCGACGGCGCGGCGATGCTGGCGCGGCTGATGCTGACCGGCGACCGGACCGAAGCCGACGTCGTGGTTGGTCTCGACACCAACCTGACCGCCGCCGCGCTGGACGCGGGGCTGATCGCGGAACACGGCCTTTCGCCCGATCTCGACCTGCCGGTCGCGTGGGACGATGCGCATTTCATCCCCTTCGACTGGAGTTGGTTCGCCTTCGTCTACGACACCACCCGCGTCGACACCCCGCCTGCCAGCTTCGCCGAGCTGATCGACAGCGACCTGAGCGTGGTGATTCAGGATCCGCGCTCGTCCACGCCGGGCCTTGGCCTGCTGATGTGGGTCGAAGCCGCCTATGGCGACGAAGCCCCGGCGATCTGGGAAGGGCTGGCGCCGCGCATCCTGACCGTCACCCCCGGCTGGTCCGAGGCTTACGGGCTGTTTCTGGAAGGCGAGGCCGACATGGTGCTGAGCTACACCACCTCGCCCGCCTATCACGTCATCGCCGAGGACGATGAGACGAAGGCCGCTGCCCTGTTCGACGAAGGCCATTACATGCAGGTCGAGGTCGCGGGCATCGTGGCGGGCACCGACCAGCCCGACCTGGCCGCGCAGTTCATGGCGTTCGTGACTTCGGATACGTTCCAGTCGATCATCCCCGAAACCAACTGGATGTACCCGGCCGTGATGCCCGAAGCGGGCCTTGCCGAGGGATTCCAGGGCCTGATCCGTCCCGAAACCTCGCTGCTGTTCCCGGCGGACGAGGCTCAGGCGCGGCGCGATGCGGCGCTTGGCGTGTGGCGGGATGCGCTGGCGCGCTGAGCCCCTCTGGATGAAGACCGGCGCCGCCCTCGTGGCGGCGCTTCTTCTTGCGCTCAATCTGGGCGCGCTGGTGGCCGTCGCCCTGCGCGCCGAGCACAGCGCCGGCTGGGGCGGCGCTGACTGGGCGGCGCTGCGCTTCACGCTTTGGCAGGCCGCGCTATCTGCGCTGTTCTCGGTCGCGCTGGCGATCCCCGTGGCCCGTGCGCTGGCGCGGCGGCGCTTTGGCGGGCGCCGCGCGCTGATCGTCCTGATGGGGGCGCCCTTCATCCTGCCGGTCCTGGTGGCCGTGGTGGGGTTGCTGGCGCTTCTGGGACGCAACGGGATTCTCAATGACCTGCTCGGCCTTGTCGGGCTGCCCCGGCTGCAGATCTACGGGCTGCATGGCGTGGTGCTGGCGCATGTCTTCCTGAACCTGCCGCTTTCGGTGCGGCTGCTGTTGCAGGGTTGGGCGCGCATCCCGTCCGAGCATCTGCGCTTGCAGGCGGCTCTGGGTTTCGGCGGGCTGGCGCGGTTCCGTCTGATCGAGGCGCCGATGCTCGCGCGGATCCTGCCCGGCACGCTGGGGGTGGTGTTTCTCATCTGCCTGACCTCGTTCGCCGTGGCGCTGACCTTGGGCGGCGGGCCGCGCGCGACGACGCTGGAGCTGGCGATCTATCAGGCCTTCCGCTTCGATTTCGACCTTGGACGCGCCGCCTTGCTGGCGGCGGTGCAGGCCGGGGTCGGGCTGGCCGCGCTTTTGCTGCTCGCCCGGCTGGCCCTGCCCGAGGCCGGGGCCGTCGGCATGGACCGCCCCGCACCGGCGCCGCCCGGCGGTCTGGCGCGCGCGCTGGACGCGACCGCGATCGGGCTGGCTGCCTTGTTCCTGCTGGCGCCCCTCACGCTGGTGATCCTGCGCGGGTTGCCCTATGTCGCGGGCCTGCCGCCGGTGATCTGGTGGGCGACGGGGCGCTCGCTGCTGGTGGCCGGGGCCTCGGTCCTTCTGCTCGCGCTCTTCGCGGGTCTGCTGACCGCCGCCGCGCTGCGCCGCACATGGCCCGAGATCCTTGGCGCGTCCGCGCTGTTGGCGTCGCCGCTTGTCATCGGCACCGGGTTGTTCCTGATGGTCAATCCGTGGATCGACCCCCAGCGGCTGGCCCTGCCGGTCACCGCGCTGGTCAATGCCGCCATGGCGCTGCCCTTCGTGCTGCGCGCCCTCATTCCCGCCGCGCGCCGGGCCGAGGCCGATTTCGCCCGGCTTTCGGCCTCGCTGGGCCTCAGTCCCCTGGCGCATTGGCGGCTGGTCCTGTGGCCGCGCCTGCGCCGTCCGGCGGGTTTCGCGCTGGGGCTGGGCGCGGCGCTGTCTCTGGGCGATCTGGGGGTTATCGTGCTGTTCGCGCAGACCGGGTCCGAAACCCTGCCGATGGAGATGCACCGCCTCCTGGGCGCCTATCGCAGCGGCGATTCCTCGGGCGCGGCGGTGCTGCTGCTGGGCCTGTCTCTGGGCGCTTTCGTCGCGCTCGAACGTCTGATCGGAGGCCGCGATGCTGAGGCTTGAAAAGACCGACATCACGCTGGGCAGTTTCCGCCTGCAGGCCGATCTGAGCATCGCCGACGGCGCGCGGGTCGCGGTGATGGGGCCTTCCGGCGCCGGGAAATCCACGCTGATCGGCGCAGTGGCGGGCTTCGTGCCGCTCCGGTCCGGGCAGGTGCTGTGGGACGAGACCCGCATCGACACGCTCGCCCCCGCAAAGCGCCCGCTTTCGATCCTGTTTCAGGACAACAACCTGCTGCCGCATCTGAGCGTCTTCGACAACGTCGCGCTGGGCGTCGATCCCAATCTGCGGCTGAAACCCGATCAGCGCGCGGCAGTGATGCAGGCGCTGGCCGAGACCGGGCTCGACGGTCTGGAAGCCCGCAAACCCGGCCAGCTCTCAGGCGGACAGATCAGCCGCGCGGGACTTGCGCGGGTGCTGCTGCGCGCGCGGCCGGTGATACTGCTGGATGAACCCTTCGCCGCGCTGGGGCCGGCGCTGAAACGGCAGATGCTGGACCTGGTGGCGCGGATCGCGGACGAGACGGGCGCGACGGTGCTGATGATCACCCACGACCCCGGGGATGCGCGCCGGCTGTGCGATGAGATCCTGCTCGTGGCCGATGGTGTCGCGCATCCGCCCGCCCCGACCGAGGCTTTGCTGGCCGATCCGCCGCCCGCGCTGAAAGCCTATCTGGGCTAGATCCCGCAAAGCCGCGCGATGGCCGCGCGCGCAGCCCCCGTGGCGGTCAGGCGGAAGCGGGTGACGCTTTCGCCCGAGGCGTCGCGCATCTCCATCCCCACGCCCCCGGCGAGCGCATCCAGAAAGTCGGGCGTCAGCGCGCTATCGGCCAGCCAGTAGCGGTCATTGGGGCGGTATTCGAACGTGCCGGTAAAGGGCTGGCCATCGACGATCAGCGTCACCGTCTCGCGCCCCGGCTGCTCGGGCGAGAGCACCGACTGCGCCATGCCCGGTCCGCGATAGGCGTCGAACATCATCCGACCGCGCGGATCGCCCGCGCCGCAGGACAGGGTCAGGCGGCCCAGATGGTTGTCGCCCTCGGCCGACATCTCGACCCGGCCGCCTTGCTCCAGCACCATCCAGCGGCCCGGCTGCACATAGCGAAACCCGGTCTCGTTGCCCCAGCGCCCGACGGCGATCCATTGCGCCTGTGCGGGCAGGGCGGGGGCAAGGGTCAGAAGCGGCAGCAGGGCAA
Source organism: Pararhodobacter marinus (assembly GCF_003122215.1). Classification (GTDB taxonomy): domain Bacteria; phylum Pseudomonadota; class Alphaproteobacteria; order Rhodobacterales; family Rhodobacteraceae; genus Pararhodobacter; species Pararhodobacter marinus. Next base: position 142,811 of record NZ_QEYD01000011.1, read on the forward strand.
GGAAAGCGGGTCGGACCATGGCAACAATGTCTCGTCTGGAAAACGGGCGCGGAAACCCTAGCGGCGGGAAATTGCCGTTTCCAGACCACGCAACGCAAAACGCGCCCCGGAGGGCGCGTTTCGACACGTTTGTGATCGGCAGAACTCAGCCCTGCTTGGCCTGGTTCTTGATCGGCGCCCACAGGCGCTTGTTGGTCAGGTACAGAAGCGAGGCCAGCATGGCGAGGAACAGCACGCCGATGAAGCCCCACATCTTGCGCTGCGGCAGATGCGGCTCGGCCGCCCACATCAGGAACGCCGCGACGTCCTGCGCCATCTGCTCTTCGGTCGCCGGGGTGCCGTCCGAATACTCGACCAGATCCTCGACCAGAACCGGGGGCATCGACACGTTGCCGCCGAACGCTTCGTTCTCGTAGAACAGCGCGCCCGCCATCTCGGTTTCCTCGCCGGTGAAGCCGGTCAGGAACGACGCGATGTATTCCGGGCCACCCATCCCGTGGATGAGCTGGTTGATGCCCAGACCATAGGGACCGTGGAAACCGGCGCGGGCCTTGGCCATCAGGCTCAGGTCCGGCGCGTTTTCCAGCGACGAGCCGGGGAAGAAGTCGGTCAGTTCGGCGCTGCGGTAGCCGCCTTCGCCGTCCTCGACTTCGTGCTCGGCGGCGAAGGCGCGCAGCGTGTCGGCTTCGATCGCCGGGCCGGTCTCGGCCGCCAGCGAGCGGAACGCGACCATGTTCAGCCCGTGACAGGCCGAGCAGACCTCGTTGTAGACCTGCAGACCGCGCTGAAGCTGCGCGCGGTCATAGGTGCCGAACGGACCCTCGAACGAGAAGGCGTAGTCGTGGACATGGCCACCTTCGCCCGCCGCCAGCGCCGGAGCGCTGCCGAGCGAGAGGACCGCAAGGGTCGAAAGGAGTAGTTTGCGGAACATGGGTATCACCTTTTCCTTTCGATCACTCGGCCGGGATCTGTTCAGGCGCGGGGCCCGACTTCTTGGCTTTGAGATGCGCCTTGAAGTCCTGCTCGATGGTCGCCGGCGGGGTCTTCGGACGTTCCAGCACGCCCAGAAGCGGCAGGACGACCAGGAAGTAGGCGAACCAGTAGGTCGCACCGATCAGCGAGATCGTCGAGTAGGGCGGTTCGGCGGGCATGGCGCCGGCCCACATCAGCACGACGAAGTCGATCACCAGCAGCCAGTAGAACGACTTGAACATCGGACGATAGCGGCCCGAGCGGACCGACGAGGTGTCCAGCCACGGCGTCAGCGCCATGACCGCGATCGCGCCGAACATCGCCAGCACGCCGAAGAACTTGGCGTCGATGATGCCGAACGAGATCCAGTTGGCGAACATCACGACCCAGACATCGGCGGTAAAGGCGCGCAGGATCGCGTAGAACGGCAGGAAGTACCATTCGGGCACGATATGCGCCGGCGTCGAAAGCGGGTTGGCCATGATGTAGTTGTCGGGGTGGCCCAGGAAGTTCGGCATGAAGGCGACGATCGCCCAGAACACCAGAAGCACCACGACCAGCGCGAACAGGTCCTTGATCACGAAGTAGGGCCAGAAGGGCAGAGTGTCCTTCTCGGCTTCTTCCTTCGAACCGCGACGCACTTCGACACCCGTCGGGTTGTTGTTGCCGGTCGAGTGGAAGGCCCAGATATGGACGATCACCAGGCCCGCGATGACGAAGGGCAGCAGGTAGTGCAGCGAGAAGAAGCGGTTCAGCGTCGCGTTGCCGACCGCCGGTCCGCCCAGAAGCCAGGTCTGGATCGGCTCGCCGATCCCCGGGATCGCGCCGAACAGGCCGGTGATCACGGTGGCGCCCCAGAACGACATCTGGCCCCACGGCAGCACGTAGCCCATGAAGCCCGTGGCCATCATCAGCAGGTAGATCAGCATGCCGACGATCCAGGTCACTTCGCGCGGGGCCTTGTACGATCCGTAATAGAGGCCGCGGAAGATGTGGATATAGACAGCGAAGAAGAACAGCGAGGCGCCGTTCTGATGCAGATAGCGCAGCATGTAGCCGCCGTTCACGTCGCGCATGATATGTTCGACCGAGCGGAAGGCCATGTCTTCATGCGGGGTGTAGTGCATCACCAGAACGATGCCGGTGACGATCTGCAGGACCAGGCAGAAGGCCAGGACGATGCCCCAGATCCACCACCAGTTCAGGTTCTTCGGCGTGGGGATCATCAGGGTGTCGTAGAGCAGCCCGACGATCGGCAGGCGGCGGTGAAGCCACTTCTCGGCGCCGGTCTTGGGCTCGTAATGGTCGTGGGGAATTCCGGACATGCTTCTGTCTCTCCCTTAGCCGAGCTGGATGGTGGTGTCGTCGACGAAGCTGACGACCGGAATATGCAGGTTCTGCGGCGCGGGACCGCGGCGGATACGACCGGCGGTGTCATAATGCGAGCCGTGGCAGGGGCAGAACCAGCCGCCGAAATCGCCGGCGCCGTTGCCCAGCGGAACGCAACCGAGATGCGTGCACACGCCGGTCATGATCAGCCATTCTTCCTTGCCGGCGATCGCGCGGTTCTCGTCGGTGGCGGGGGCACCGGCGGGCAGGTTCGGGTTCTCGGCGTTCTGGTCGATCAGCTCGGACAGGTCGACGGCGCGGGCGGCGTCGATCTCTTCCTGTGTCCGGTGGCGGATGAACACGGGCTTGCCGAGGAAGTTCACCGTCAGCTGCGTGCCGACAGCCACGCCGCTGATGTCGACGAAGATCGACGACAGGGCCTGCACATCGGCCGAGGGGTTCATCTGGTTCACAAGCGGCCAGACAGCCGCGCCTGTGGCAACGACACCGGCACCGGCCGTCGCGTAATACAGGAAATCGCGGCGGGTGCCTTCGTGCTCTTCTGCGTGGGACACGAGCGTTTCTCCATTGTCACTGGGGCCGGTTGACCCGACCGCATGCGTTCAGGGCTGTGGTCCCCCACATCCCATCCGTGCTCGCGCTTTTAACGGGGGCGCAAGCCCGCGTCCAGCATACAATGGGCTGAACGGACGCGAGTAAATGTCACACGCGCCGCGATCCGAATCACGCGGGGATTCCGCCTTGTCCTGCCTGTTTCCGCGTCTTTCCGCCGCCTTTGCCCCCGCGCATGGGGCCGTCGCAAAGGCCCTCCGTGGACGCCGGGCTATTCCGGGCGCGTCGCCCGCATCGAGTCGCGCGCCCCGAACCGCACCGACCACGCGGCCAGCGCCGGATGCTGCGCGGCCCAGTCGCGCTCGGCAAAGCGGAAATCCAGATAGGCCAGCGCGCAGCCGGTGGCGATCACGCCGATCGTCAGCGGCCCTTCCAGATGGGCCATCCAGCGCTGTTCCAGCACCGACAACGCGCGCGTGACCTTGCCCCACTGACCCTCGACCCAGTCCGCCGCTTGCTGCGGGGGCGCACGCAGCACCGTCTCGTAGCGCATCAGAAGCGCGGCATCGAGGATCCCGTCGGCGGTCGATTCGAGCGTCAGCGCCTCCCACAAGGCGGGCACGGCGGGATAAAGGCCCGCCCCTTTCGGGCTGAGCGACGCCAGATAGCGGCAGATCACCCGGCTGTCATAAAGCGCGCAGCCATCCTCGCGTTCGAGCGCCGGCACCTTGCCCAGCGGATTGGTGCCCAAGAGCGATTGCGCGGGCGCAACCGGGGTGCCCGATCCCGGAACCAGCCGCACGCTGTCCAGCTGCCCGGTTTCGTGCAGGACCACCATCACCTTGCGCACATAGGGCGAGGTCGGGCTGTGGTGAAGCGTCATCATGGCGTCGGATCCTGTGGCGATGGGGCAATGCCGCGAAACGTATCACCTGCGCGCCAAAGGTCCATCGCGCCCGCGCTCGGTCAGCGGCCCTCGGCAAGGCCCCGCCAACCGGGCAAAGCCCGCCCGGTTCCGCACGCGGCGCTTGATGCCCCGGCCCGCAACCCGTTAACTGCCGGCATGGCAAGATCGAGACGGGCAGCGACCCCGAAAAAGAAGAAAAAGGCAAAGGGGCCGGGGCTGCTGGACCGGCTGGCCTCGGGCATCCGGCGGCTGTTCCGCTGGGCGCTTTTGGGGGTTCTGGGACTGGCCGTCCTGCTGGTCGCCTGGATCGCGCTCTACCGGTTCGTGAACCCGCCGACCGGCTGGTATATGGCGAGCGAATCGCGCCGTCTCGGCGGCATCCAGCACGAATGGGTCGATTTCGACGATGTCGCCCGCGCCATGCCGCTTTCGGTGGTCGCCGCCGAGGACGCCAATTTCTGCCGTCACTGGGGCTTCGACATGGGCGCGATCCGGCTGGCGCTGGAGGACGGCGGCGCGCGGGGCGCCTCGACCATCAGCCAGCAGGTGGTGAAGAACACCTTCCTGTGGCACGGGCGCAACTGGCTGCGCAAACTGCTCGAAGCGCTGCTCACCCCGGTGGTCGAAATCCTCTGGCCCAAGGAGCGGATCCTCGAAGTCTATCTCAACATGGCCGAGTTCGACGAGGGCGTGTTCGGCGTGCAGGCGGCGGCGCGGCACCATTTCGGCACCGACGCGTCGGGCCTGAGCGCGCAGCAGGCAGCACTTCTGGCCTCGGTCCTGCCCGCGCCGCAAAGCCGTGACGCGGCACGGCCCGACGCCTTCATGGAGCGTCGCGCCCGCGCCATCCGCGACGGCGCCGCCACCATCACCCGCGACGACCGCTCGGCCTGTTTCGGCGGCTGAGCGCGCCGGGGCCTCAGCTGTCGCACGGCAAACGGGTAACACCCCGCGCGCTTCGCCGCCGCGGCGGGCCGCAGGCGGTTGCAGAGCCGCCCGGACGCGTGCGAAGGAAAGGGAAAGCCCAAACGAATGCGCCCATGCAGACGCAAGTCCACCTGCTCCACCATGTCCCGCTCTCGCCCTTCTGCCGCAAGGTGCGGCTGACGCTGGCCGAGAAACGGATCCCCTTCTCGCTGAAGGAAGAACGCTACTGGGAGGGCGGGACCGAATTCCTGCGTCTCAACCCCGCCGGCAAGGTGCCGATCCTGCGCTACGAGGGACGGCTTCTGTACGAAAGCCAGGCGATCTGCGAATTCCTGGACGAGATCCACCCGACGCCGCCGCTGCTGCCCGACGACCCCGCCGGGCGCTACGAGGTGCGCAGGCTCTGCGCGTGGTTCGACGACAAGTTCCACGCCGAGGTGACGGCGAACCTGCTCTACGAGCGGGTGAACAAGAAGATCATGGGCACGGGTTATCCCGACAGCCAGAACATCAAGACCGGCTCGGCGCGCATCAAGTACCATCTCGATTACATGAGCTGGCTTCTGGAACATCGCCGCTGGCTCGCTGGCAACGCGCTCTCGCTTGCCGATTTCACCGCCGCCGCGCATCTGAGCTGCCTCGATTACATCTCGGACGTGGACTGGGACCGGGCGCCCGCGGTCAAGGCGTGGTACGCGACGATCAAGTCGCGCCCGGCCTTCCGCCCGCTTCTGGCCGATCAGGTCCCGGGTTTCCCCCCGCCCCGGCGCTATGCCGATCTGGATTTCTGAGCGCGCGCGCAGCGGCTCGGGGCGGGCAGGGCGGCTTTCCGCCCTTCGGCCGCGAGCAGAGGAAGGGGGGCTGTCTGCCCCCCTCGGCGCTGACGCGCCTCACCCCCCGAGGATATTTGGAGAACAAAGATGGGGCTGAAAGCGGCCCTTGACGCGCGCGCCCGGGACGAGGGTTTCGCGGCGATGGGCGTGACCCGGCCCGATGCGCTGCCCGAGCTGGCCGGGCGGTTGGAGACCTTTGTCGCGGCGGGCTATCACGGGCAGATGGGCTGGATGGCCGAGCGGATGCGCTGGCGCGGCGATCCGGCGGCGCTGTGGCCCGAGGCGCGCTCGGTCATCATGCTGGCCGAACTCTATACCCCCGACGAGGATCCGATGGCGGCCGTGGCCCGGCACGAGGCCGGCGCGATCAGCGTCTATGCGCGCGGGCGCGATTACCATGACGTGGTCAAGAAACGGCTGAAACGGCTGGGGCGCTGGCTGATCGACGAGGCCGCGCGGCGGGGCGAGACGGCGGAGATCAAGGTCTTCGTCGATACCGCGCCGGTGATGGAGAAGCCGCTGGCGCAGGCGGCGGGGCTGGGCTGGCAGGGCAAGCACACCAACCTTCTGGGTCGCGATCTGGGCAACTGGTTCTTCCTGGGCGCGATCTTTACCACGCTGGAGCTGGAACCCGACGCGCCCGAGCGCGAGCGCTGCGGGTCCTGCACCGCCTGCCTGACAGCCTGTCCGACCGATGCCTTTCCCGCCCCCTTCAAGCTGGATGCGCGGCGCTGCATTTCCTACCTGACGATCGAACATCATGGCCCGGTGGACGAGGATCTGCGCGCCAAGCTGGGCAACCGGATCTATGGCTGCGACGATTGCCTGGCGGCCTGCCCGTGGAACAAGTTCGCCGCCGCGGCGTCCGAAGTGAAATACGCGGCCCGCGAGGATCTGCGCGCGCCGCCGCTCGCCGAACTGGCCGCGCTGGACGATGCGGGGTTCCGCGCGCGGTTTTCCGGCTCGCCCATCAAGCGGATCGGGCGCGACCGCTTCGTGCGCAACGTGCTTTACGCGATCGGCAATTCCGGCCAGCCCGCGCTCAGGCCCGTGGCCGAGGCCCTGACGGATGATCCCGATGCCACCGTCGCCGATGCCGCGCGCTGGGCGGTCTCACGCCTGTAGCAGGGCCATGAGCTGTGGCCAGGCCTCGGGGTCGGCCACGCTTTTGTCGCGGCAGAACGTGTTGCAGAACCCGACCGCTCTGGTGTCCCCGGGGCCCATGCCGGGGAGCCGGAACCGCGCGACATGCGTGACGGGCCGTCCGGAATAGGGGCATGCCTCGTTGATCGACGGTCCCTCGCAGGCCTCGGCCCCGAGCGGTTCGGGACCGGGCCAGGCCCGCCGGGCCCAGGGACGGTCGTAAAACGGCTGGTCCGGCCCGTCGACAAGCCCCATGGCCCGCCATCGCCGGAATGGCCCATGCGACAGATGCGCCTCGACATAGGCCCGCGCTTGAGGCCCGACCGGCAGGGTGTAGCCGGCGATGCGGGCCGCCACAGGGGCGAAAAAGGCATCCGCCGCGCAATAGGCGCCGCAAAGCCACGGGCCGCTCGCCCCCGTTTCCGCCCGCGCCCAGTCCCAGATCTGCTGCAGGCGCGCCAGGTCGTCCAGCACGGCCTGCGGCGGCGCGCAATCCGCGTAGGCGACGCGCAGGTTCATCGGGCAATGCGTGCGCAAGGCGGTGAAGCCCGCATGCATCTCGCTGACCAGCGCGCGGGCAATGGCGCGGGCCTTGGGGTCCGTGGGCCACAGGCCGGCCCCGGGATGGCGGGTCGCGAGTTCCTCGGCAATGGCCAGAGACTCGGCCAAGACCACGCCTTCGGGAAGGCGCAGGGCCGGCACCGTCCGGGCGGGGTGGAAGGCTTTGAGCGTCTCGGCGAAGCCCGGCTCGTAAAGCCGCGCAACGGTGAGCGTGACGGGAATGTCGAAGGCCGCGAACAGGAGCCACCCGCGCAGCGACCAGCTGGAATAGGCGCGGTCGGCGATACACAGATCATAGGTCATGGACGTGGCTCCGGCTTGGGACCCGTTCGTGATTTCACAAGGATCCGGGGCTGGCAAATTCAACTTTGTGCGCCAAATGATGACTTTTTTCGATGTTTGGATGAACCAAATCCGTCCTCGCGCGTAAACCCTGCACAGACGGGAGACGACGATGGCGCTGGACACCACTGGAACCGACCGCATGGCACGTCAGGCGATGCGGGCCGAATTGCTCGATGCCGAGACAGAATTGCAGCTTGCCCGCGCGTGGCGCGACGAGCGCGACGAACAGGCCCTGCACCGGCTGGTGACAGCGTATATGCGCCTCGCGATTTCCATGGCCTCGCGGTATCGCCGCTACGGCGCGCCGATGGGCGACCTGATCCAGGAAGCGGGTCTGGGCCTGATGAAAGCGGCCGAACGCTTCGATCCCGACCGGGGTGTGCGCTTCTCAACCTACGCGGTGTGGTGGATCAAGGCCTCGGTGCAGGATTTCGTCATGCGCAACTGGTCGATGGTGCGGACCGGCTCCACGACGTCGCAAAAAGCGCTGTTCTTCAACATGCGCCGTGTCCAGGCCGAATTGCAGCGCGAGGCGCGGCAGACGGGCGAGGAACTCAGCGGACCGGACCTGATGGAGCGCGTGGCCCAGCGACTGGGCGTTCCCGTGCATGACGTGATGATGATGGACGGCCGGCTGGCGGGTGGCGACCTGTCGCTCAATGCCAAGCCCTCGGGCGAGGATGATGGCCACGAATGGATCGATACGATCGAGGATGAATCCTCGGCCCAAGGCGAGATGGTGTCGGATCGCGAGGATAACCGTGTGCTGCGCGGCTGGCTTGCGCAATCCATGGCGGCGCTCAATCCGCGCGAACGCATTATCGTCTCGGCCCGCAAACTGGGCGACGAGCCGCGCACGCTGGAATCGCTGGGTGCCGAGCTGGGCCTGTCGAAAGAGCGCGTCCGCCAGATCGAGGCAGCGGCGCTGGCCAAGATGAAACGCGATCTTGTCACCCGCGCTCCGGGAGTTTACGCCTTCCTCGCATGAAGGCGACGACACTGACGGTTCTGATCGCAGCCATGCCCGCACTCCTCCGGGCAGAGCCAATCCCGCAATCCTTTCTCGACCGGCTGCCCCCGGCGCAGATCCTTGTGCTGGGCGAGGTCCACGACAACCCGCAGCACCACCGCAATCAGGCGCGCGCGATCCGGGCGCAGCGCCCTGCCGCCGTGGTCTGGGAAATGCTGACGCCAGAACAAGCGGCGGCAATGCCGGAGGATCGCGGTGATCCGACCGGGCTGGCGGCCGCTCTGGGCTGGGCCGAAAGCGGCTGGCCCGACTTCGCGCTTTATTACCAGATCATCGACGCGGCCGGCACGGCGCGCCATTACGGCGCGGGGGTTCCCCGCCCCGAGGCGCGGCGCGCTTTCGGTGAGGGGGCGGCTGCGGTGTTCGGCCCGGATGCCGCGCGGTTCGGTCTGGATGCGTCCCTGCCCGACGACCAGCAGGCAGAGCGCGAAGCGGCGCAATTCGAGTCACATTGCCGCGCCATGCCGCGCGAGATGATGGCGGGTATGGTAGAGGCCCAGCGACTGCGCGACGCCTCTCTCGCCCGCGCCGCCCTGCAGGCGCTTGATGAGACCGGCGGTCCGGTGGCGGTGATCGCGGGCTCGGGCCATGCCCGCCGCGACCACGGTGCGCCCGCCCTGATCGAAAGGGCCGCGCCCGGGGTCAGCGTGCTGTCGCTGGGGCAGGCAGAAACCGATCCGGGCCCGGATGCGCCCTATGATCTGTGGGTGATCACCGAGCCGGTGGACCGTCCCGATCCCTGTGAAAGCCTGCGCTAACGGGGAAGCGGGGGGGGGGCTGTCTGCCCCCTCTTGGCCTGCGGCCAATTCACCCCCGAGGATATTTTCTGAACAAAGATGCCTGCGGGCCTCGGGCCTGCATTCTCAGGCGGGGACGCGCGCGCCGGGGAAATGGGTATCGATGGCCGCGACCAGCTTTTCCAGCATCAGCGCGCCATAGGCCGCGTTGGCGTGATGCGGATCGGGCGTGCCGCTCGGCGTATGGGTTTGCGCGAAATCCGGCAGCAGGAAGCCGTCCGCGTCGGTGACGCCCTCGGGCGGGGCGACGAAGGGAATGTCGCGCGCGTCGAGCCAGTCTAGAAGGCTGGCGCGTGCGCGGCGGTCGACATCGAGAAGCGACGCGGTCGGCATGCCCGCGCGGATATTCGGCGTGTCCCGCCGCAGGGGAGGACAGGACACGACCAGAAACCGCGCGCCGATCAACAGAAGGTTCTCGAGGAAGGCGCGGATCTGCGCCTGATCGTCTGAAATGATCTGGTCGATGACCGCGTCGGACAATGGTCGCAATTGCGTCCCGGCCAGCGCCGACGGCGCGGCTTCGCCCCAGAAATGGCCGCGCACGATCCGGTAATTATGCGTGCCCATCACGATGGCCCAGACATGCGAAGCGTCGATGCCGTCGTCTCCGGTTGCGCGGCGCAGGTTCTGCGCGTAATCGCGGTCGCGCATGACCACCCTGTTGCCCTCGCGTCGCGAAAATGGCGTCACCTCGATTGCGCCCGAGCCGAAGCCGAAGAACTGCAGGGCGGCGGCTGAGGCTCCAACCGACTGAGCGCCTTTGGCGAGCGCGACGGTGTGCGAGTTGCCGGCGACGAAGATACTCATTTGCCAAACGCCTCCAGCAGGGCCTCTTCGCAGACCAGATCGTCGTCCTGCGCAGCCGCTTTCGGTGCGGCTCCCGGCGCCGGGCGCGGTGTCATCGCGGCGCCCTGCGTCTTGCCGGGCGCCTCGTCCGCCCCCTCGTCCCCGCCAATCGAGCCGAAGAACACGTCCATGACCCGCGCCACGCCCTCGCTCGCGACATTGCGCAGATTGGGCATGTAGGACATGGCCCGCATCGGATGCGCGGCGACCAGTTCGTAGGAGGGGAAGTAATCGACGCAATCGTGGCTGTCATACAACTCCGCCACCACCGCGCGCAGGATGGATTTCGACTGCATCGTCGCCACCAGCACATGCTGGTCGCTGGCCGTCGCGGTCAGCGGTACGGGCGACACGGTGAACAGGAATTTCATCGCCGGATTGCGCGCGCGGGCGATCTCGATGAACCGGTTCATGTCGGTGAGCGTCTCGAGGAACGAGAAATTCTTGAAGCGGTAAGACGCCGCGTCGAAGGTGCCACCGACCGTGCCCGGGCAGGTCGGAAGCACGACATCGTCGGCCACGCATTCCCAGGCTTCGGTCAGGCCCAACGTGAAGACGAAGAGATCGGTGTTGTCGAGAAGCGTTGCCACCTGTTTCAGATGCCAGTCGCGGTCGCGCGCCAGTTCGGCAGCACCGGCGAAACCGTCGGGCTCGATCGCCGGGCGGAACGGATCGCGCGCGCGGCCGGCTCCGTCGATCCAGTCGGGTTCCGCGGGCGTCAGCGACCCGTCGGCGCGCGCCAGCATCTGCACAAGCTGTCGCGCGGTGTAGATATTGCCGTAGCGCGCGGAGTATAGATCGAAGCCGAACTTGTGCCAGTTCTCGCGCGCCAACATCGGCGGCGCGGGTTCGAGATCGACGAAATTGTAACCCCGGCGCTTGAATTGCGCGCCGATATGCTGGGCGAAACAACTGCCGGCGCAGCTAATCCGCATCTTGCGGTCGATTTCGAAGCGCGGGCGGTAAATATCCGGCCAGGCCAGCGGCGAATGGTCGGCCACTCCCGATCTCCAGAACGCGCGCCTCGGCAGGTCGCTGTACGGATTGGTCATGGCCGGCTTTCCTGTTTGACGAGGGGTCGTTTCACTTTAGGGCGGCAATCGGTCGTTGCCAATGCGCCATTTCGCGCGTGCAGAAACCTGCCGGGCGGGGGGCGGTCTGCCCCTTTTTGGCCTGCGGCCAATTCACCCCCCGAGGATATATTTGGAACAAAGATGGGGCGTTAAACTTTCGTTAAGCCCTTTCACTTTGCCCCAAATACTCATCCTCCGTCGTCGTTTGCACCGGCGCCGGGCGCAAAGGTGTCAGCGGTAGGTTTGATCGTCCGAGGGGAAAGCGCGGGATTTGACCTCGTCGGCATAGGCCGAGACCGCGCGCTCGATCATGCCGCCGAGCTCGCCATAGACCTTGACGAATTTCGGCGGGCGCGGGTTCAGGCCCAGCATGTCTTCCAGTACCAGGATCTGGCCGTCGCAATCGGCCGAGGCGCCGATGCCGATGGTGGGGATCTCGATCTGCGCGGTGATTTCGCGCGCCAGTGGCTCGACCACGCCCTCGACCACCACGGCGAAGGCACCGGCCTCTGTCACCGCCTTGGCGTCGTCGATGTGATGGGCCCAGGTCGCCTCGTCCCGGCCCTGCGTCTTGAACCCGCCCATGACATTCGTCGATTGCGGCGTCAGGCCGATATGCGCCATGACCGGGATGCCGCGATCCACGAGGTAGCGGATCGTCTCGGCCATGCGCGCGCCGCCTTCCAGCTTCACCGCCTGGCACATCGTCTCGGTCATGATCCGGGCGGCGTTGCGGAAGGCCATCTGCGGGCTTTCCTCGTAAGTGCCGAAGGGCATGTCGACAACGATGAGCGCGCGTTTCGTGCCGCGCACGACCGCCTTGCCGTGGGTGATCATCATGTCGAGCGTCACGCCCACGGTCGATTCCATGCCGTGCATCACCATCCCCAGGCTGTCGCCCACAAGGATGAAATCGGCGTATTTGTCGACGATCGCCGCGGTATGCGAATGGTACGAGGTCAGCGAGACGATCGGCTCGCCGCCTTTGCGGGCGCGGATCTGCGGCACGGTGATGCGGCGGATCGGGGCTTGGGCTGACATGGGGGTTCTCCTCCTCAGGGGGTGACGACGCGCTGGTCGATCAGCAGGACCTTGCCGAAACGCACCGCCAGCAGGATCACGGCGGGGCGTTGCAGCGGGCCCGAAATCGTCGCGAGCGTTTCGGCATCGCGGATATCGGCCGATTGCAGGTCGGCACGCGGATTGGCCTGGATATTGGCCGCGACCCAGGCCCGAAGGCGCGACGCGGTGATGCCGGTTTTCGCCATTTCCTCGGCTTCGAACAGCGATTGCGACAGCACCACGGCGGCGGCGCGGTCCTCGGGCGTGAGGCGCACATTGCGCGAGGACATCGCCAGCCCGTCGGGCTCGCGCACCGTGGGCACGCCGACGATGCGCACCGGCATGTCGAGATCGCGCACCATCTGCCGGATCACGCAAAGCTGCTGGTAATCCTTTTCGCCGAAACAGGCGGTATCGGGCTGCACGATGTTGAAGAGCTTCGTCACCACCGTCGCCACGCCGCGGAAATGGCCGGGGCGCAGTTTGCCGATCAGGATCTTCGACAATTCGGTCGTCTCGACGATGGTCTGCGCGCCGGGGGCGTAGACCTCGGTCACGTCGGGCATGAAGACACCGTCCACGCCAGCCTCGCGCAGCATGGTCAGATCGCGCTGGGGATCGCGCGGATAGGTCGCCAGATCCTCGGTCGGACCGAATTGCGTGGGATTGACGAAGATCGAGGCGATGACGCGGTCGCCCTCGGCCCGGGCGCGTTCGACCAGCGCCATGTGGCCCGCATGCAGATAACCCATGGTCGGCACCAGAACGGTGCGCTCGCCCGCCGCGCGCCATGGGGCGACCGCCTCGCGGACCGCCGTTTTCGTCTCAAAGACCTGCATCGAGCCCCCCGTGATCGTGGCGCAAGTCATACCCCCCGGCCGCACGGGGAACAAGACGCGACGCCGCCGGGGCTCCGGGGCTCAGCGCCGGGCCCGCCTCAGCGCATGGAACCCGCCCGCCAGCATGCCGAGGATCCCGGCCAGGTAGCTGGTATCGTGCATCAGCGCCGCCCGCGCGAAACCCTGCGCGTCCTGCGCCATGGCGGGAACCGGCACCAGACCGTCCAGCATTTCCACAGGCACCAGCAAGCTTGCCAGGCCCAGAACCAGCGTTACCACCAGCACGATGGCCGTGCAGCGCAGGAAAAGCCGCGCCATCGCCCGGCCCGAAGGCGCCCGCGCGCACAGCGCGGCAACGGGCAGGCCCACCACAAGCCCCATCCACCAACTCGCCTGCACCCCGATGAGCGCGGCGCCCGGCCGGGGCGGGACATCCGGTCCGACGCCGAATTGCAGGAACTTGAAACCATGGAAGTAATCGGGCCCGACCGAATAGCTGATCTGGTTGTGCAACGCGCCGTAGAGCGCGGCCATCAGGCAGGCAAAGGCGGTCAGAACGGGGATCAGCAACAGGCGCATGGTGCACGGATACAGGCTTCTTTCTCCGGGCGGAAGAAAACTTGCCCCGCCGCGACGGAAGCGCCGCCGGGCAGCGTATTACATTCGAAACATGGAATGTGAGGTATCCCCATGCGACGTTCGACGATCTCCCTTCTCGTGGCCGGTCTGGCCGTGAGTGCCACCGCCGTCTTCGCCCAGAGCTACGGGCTGGGTCAGGGCCAAAGCCAAGGTCAAGGGCGCGGCTCCGGACAGACACAGATGCAGGGACAGGCCGGCCCGCAAATGGCCGATTTCCTCGTGCAATGGGACATGAACGGCGACGGGCGCGTGACGCCTGACGATGTCGCCACCCGGCGTGGCGATCTGTTCGAGATGTTCGATCTGGACGGCAGCGGCGCCCTCGACGCGGACGAGCAGGCGAACATGGCGCAGACCATCGCCGCTCAGGAAGAGACGAACCGCGAGGGGCATGCCGGCGGGCAGCGGCAATGCCAGGGATTGGGCCAGGGATTGGGCCAAGGACACGGCCTAGGACAAGCACAAGGCCAAGGACGCGGCCCCGGCCGCCGTTTCACCAGCCCGGGCCAAATGATCCACGCCGCGATGACGCCGGGCTTCGCCGATGCGGACCGCGACGGGCGGATCACCGCCCGTGAATGGGTCGAGGCCACACCGCGCCTGTTCGCCCAGCTTGACGCCAGTGGCGACGGGCAGGTCGATGCCGCGGATTTCGGCCGCGACCGCTAAAATTCACGCGATGCGGGGCGCATCCGGTGGCGAAGCCCCCCCAAAGGCCCGGACCCGCCAGCGGTTCCGGGCCGATTCGCGACAGCGGAGCGACCGGGCACGGCGCGGCAGGGCGAAACGCGCTGATATTCAAGCCGATGGCGACCTTGACCGCTGTTCCCGTCAGCCCCGCTTCCCGGCCCCGACATGATCGCGCGTCGTTTTTACGCGCCCATCGGTCGGCAGCATTTCACCGCCCCGCGCGAATTGCTGCGAAACCGGGGCAAATCTCTTGCGGAGCCGGTGGAATGAAAACCCATGTGAAAGCCCTTGTCGTCGGTGGTGGTGCGGTCGGCACCGGCATCGCCTATCACCTCGCCAAGGCCGGCTGGGACACCATGCTGATCGAGCGTGACGAGCTGACCTCGGGCTCGACCTGGCACGCGGCCGGGCTGCTGCCGCTCTTCAACATGAGCTACGCGACCACCCACATTCACAAATACTCGGTCGATTTCTACAAATCGCTCGAAGCCGAAACCGGGCTCAATGCCGGGTTCTCGGTCTGCGGCAATCTGCGCATGGCCCAGACCGATGCGCGGATGGACGAATACATGCTCTATTCGTCGGTGGCCGAAACCGCCGGGGTGTACCACGAATTCCTCACCCCCGCGCAGATCAAGGACCGCTGGCCGCTGGTGCGCACGGACGATCTGAAAGGCGCGCTGTTCCACCCGCAGGACGGCTATATCAACCCCGCCGACGTGACCCAGGCCATGGCCAAGGGCGCGCGCCAGCACGGTGCCACGATCGAGCGCAAGATCCAGGTCGACGGCTATCAGTGGACCGGCAGCGAATGGATCGTGTCCTGCACGCGCATGGTCGAGAAGGGCGGCAACCTCGTCCCCTCGGACGACAAGTTCGAGATCCGCGCCGAGCATGTCGTCACCGCGACCGGCAACCACGCGCAGCGCACCGCGCGCCTTCTGGGCATCAAGATCCCCGCGATCCCGGTCGAGCACCAGTATATCGTCACCGAGCCCGACCCCGCGCTGCAGAAATGGCGCGCCGCCGGCAACCCCGAGCACCCGGTCCTGCGCGACGCCGACGCCAAGTGGTATGTCCGCGAAGAGCGCGGCGGCTGGATCCTTGGCCCCTATGAGCGCAACGCGCCCGCGCGTTTCCTCTATGACGTGCCGGAAAGCTTCCGCGCCGACCTGTTCCAGCTGGATCTGGAGCGGATCGAGGAAGAATACATGTCCATGATCCACCGCATCCCGACCTCGGAAGAGGTGGGTCTGAAGGACGATTTCAACGGCCCGATCTGCTATACGCCCGATGGCAACCCGCTGGTCGGCCCCGCCCCGGGGCTGCGCAACATGTGGCTGGCCGAGGGCTTTTCCTTCGGCATCACTGCTGCCGGTGGCACCGGCTATTACCTCGCCCAGCTGATGACGCAGGGCGAAGCCGAGATCGACATGGCCTCGCTCGATCCCAAGCGTTACGGCGCGTGGATGACCACTGAATACGCCGCGCGCAAGAACGAGGAATGCTACGAGCACGTCTTCATCCTGCACCACCCGGACGAAGAGCGTGAAGCCTGCCGTCCGCTGCGCACCGCCCCCGCCTATGACCGCCAGATCGCGCTGGGCGCGCAGATGGGTCAGGTAAACGGCTGGGAACGCCCGAACTATTACGGCCCGCTCGACGCCCCCGCCGATTTCGATCACAACAGCCGCTCGTTCCGGCGTGGCGCCTGGTGGCAATACGCCGAGGCCGAGGCCAAGGCCGTCCGCGAAACCTGCGGCATCATCGATGCCTCGGCCTTCACCAAGCACCTTGTGCGCGGGCCGGGCGCGACGGCGTTCCTTGACCACTTTACCTGCAACAAGCTGCCGAAAGTGGGCCGGATCAACCTGACCTACGCCCTGACCGAGGCCGGGACGACCCGCACGGAATACACCATCGTGCGGCTCAAGGATGACGAATATTACCTGATCTCGGCCGGTGCCTGGACGGATTACGACGCTGATTACCTGAAAAAGGCGATCGAGGATTTCCGCGCCGAGGGTGGCGACTATGTCGATTGCCACGACATCACCACGCAGTGGGGCGTCTACGCGCTGGCCGGGCCCAATGCCCGCGCGATCCTAAACGAGATCGTCAAGGACGCGAATCCCGACACCGTTCTGTCGAACAAGCGCTTCCCCTGGCTGTCCTATCGCGACATCGAGCTGGGCATGTGCCCGGTCCGCGCGATCCGCGTCGCCTATACTGGCGAGCTGGGCTGGGAGCTGCATTATCCCGTCGAGTTCGGCCGCTACCTCTGGGATCTGCTGATGAAGGCCGGCGAGAAACACGGTCTGAAGCCGGTCGGCGCCCGCGCCCAGAACTGGCTGCGGATGGAGAAGAGCTACCGCGCCTTCGGAACCGAGCTGGGCCGCGACGCGACCCCCGCAGAGGCCGGTCTCGACCGCTTCATCGACTTGTCCAAGGAGTTCCGCGGCAAGCAGGCGATGCTGGATACCGGTATCCGCGCCAAATGCGTGACGCTGCTCATTGACGGGCCGTCCGACACCGATCCCTGGGGGAAAGAGGCGCTGCTGAAAGACGGCGAAAAGGTCGGGCGCCTGACCTCGGGCGGCTGGTCGGTGGCCTTCGGCAAGCAGATCGGCATGGGCTATGTTCCGCCGGAACTGGCCGAGGTCGGCACCAAGCTGAAGGTAAAGATCCAGCTGAAGGAATGGGATGCCGTGGTGACCGAGGACAGCCCCTACGACCCCACCAACGCCGTGATCCGCAAGGACGGCTGAGGGTTCGGCCCGTAGGGTGCGTGATTCACGCACCATCCCGGATTAGGAAAGGGCCGCGCAAGCGGCCCTTTTGTGTGACCGGAGCGATGTGCAGAAAACCCGCACCGTCGACCCGGTCGCCTGCATTGGTGTCGGGGGCCATGGCCGCCGCGACGCCCGGCGGCTCGTCTCAGACCCCGCCCGACAGATCCACTTTCAGCCGCAGGAAGCCGCCCCGGTTCAGCCCGCGCTGGACCGGGCGGAAGGTGTCGATATCCGACAGGAATTGCCGGGCTTCCGGCCCCGTCTCGAAGATCGCCGAGGTGCCCTTCAGCGCCTTGAAGCGCAGGCTCCCCCGCTTTTCGGCCGACAGGCCGCCGTTGCGGCTGACATGGTCGTGCAGGATATCCCGCGTGACCCGCGCGTCCGACAGCACGATATTGGCCGTTTCGGCCCCGGCGAAGCCCCCGGCTCCCCCGGCGCGGTAGCTGTTGGTGCACAGGATATAGTACCCGTCGGGATCCAGCGGCGCCCCGTCCAGCCAGGCCTGCACCACCCGCCGCGCGCGTCCATCGACCAGGGCCCCCGCCGGATCATAGCGCGCCGGCTGGGACAGGTCGTAGACCACGTCGAGCGGGTGGATGACCTCGAAATTGTAGCCCGGCACGTCGTTGTTGCGCAGCGACGTCTCCTGGCTGCCCGGACGGATCCGGTTGAAGGCCGCGGCCGAACGTTCCAGCCATTCGATCACCTGCTCCCCAGAAAGCCGCAACGCCGCAATGGCGTTCGGGAACGGGTACAGATCGGCCAGATGGCGCAGCGCGACCGGACCCTCGGGGACCATCGTGTAGCCTTGCGGCCCACCCCGCCCGCCGGATTTGTACGGCGCGACCGCCGACAGGACCGGCAGGGACTCGTGCACCGTGCCGCGCAGCCGCTCCTGCACGTAATTCCGCTGTGCCTCGGCCACCACCTTCAGCGAGGCAGTGACGCCCAGATGGCTGAAATAGGAATGCAGCGTTTCCCTGGCCTCGCCCACCGGGCGGCGGATCGCCGTCAGCGTCCGCTCATGATGCGGCGAGACGGCGTCGGTCACGCGGGGGTCGGGGGTGGTCCCGGTCGTGTCGGTCGGCAGGGCACGCACTTCCGACCGGGTGCCCAGAACGGTCCAGACCCCGCTTTCGCGCGTCAGCAACAGGTCGATCAGCCCGATATGCGCCCCCCAGCAACCGGCCATCACGGCGGGCTTCCCGGCGATGGTTCCGGTCGCGACATCCACCTCCGGCAAGGCCGAGAAGACCGGCGAGGGGAACAGCAGGTGACTGTGCCCCGTCAGGATCGCGTCGATGCCCTCGGTCCGGGCGAGCGGAACGGCGGCGTTCTCCATCCCGTCGACATGCCGGGCGGCGCCGATGCCGGTATGCGCCAGCGCGACGATGATATCCGCCCCGGCCTCGCGCATTTCCGGGACCCAGGCGCGGGCGGTCTCGACGATGTCGCGCGCGGCCAGCCGTCCGGCAAGGTTCTGGCTGTCCCACATCGTCACCTGCGGCGGCGCGAACCCGATGACGCCGATGCGGATCGGATGGTCGAACCCTTTGTCGTCGCTGAGCATCCGGTCGAGCAGCACATAGGGTTTGACCAGCGTGCGGTCGTCGCGCGGCGTGGCGCCCAGCCGCGTGACCAGATTGGCGGACACGACCGGGAAGGCCGCGCGCGCCAGCGTGCGCATCAGGAAGTCGAGACCGTAGTTGAATTCGTGATTGCCCAGCGTGATCGCGTCGTAATTCAGCGCGTTCATTGCCGCGACGACGGGGTGCAGCTCGCCCTCGGACAGCCGCGATTCCTGGGCGACGTAATCCCCCATCGGCGTGCCCTGCAGGAAATCGCCGTTGTCGAACAGAACCGTGTTGGCCGCCTCGGCGCGGGCCGCGTCGATGATCCGCGCGGCATTGGCCAGCCCGATCCCCTCCGAGGGCCGGTCGGCATAGTAATCATAGGGCATCAGGTGCAGATGAAGATCCGTCGTCTCGATGATCCGCAGATGCACACCCCGTTGCCCGGCAGCGAACCCACTGAAGGTTGAAGGATTAAGCAACGCGTAGCCTCGTTCGATCACGGTTCCAGTCTCTTGTCGCGTCAAGGACACCCGGCGGTCGCGACGCTGAACTCTGCTTCAGTGGTGCGAGGACTCGATGGCACAAATGGGGCGAAAGGCGGGCTCGTTCTGTATGATTATTCACAGCCTCCGGTTGAGACACAACATGAAATCAACGTCTTCGCCCGAAGACTCTGTTCCAACCCCGGGGAAAATGGCCTAAACCCGGCACAATCGACAGGGGGTGGCGGTGGCGCGCGAAATTGTCTTTGCGTCCGAATGGGACGACCGGCGGGCCGAGTGGCGTGGCGACGCCGAAAAACAGGCCGCGCTGCGGAATGATTCGGCCACCCGCGTGCTGCCGGTCTGGCGCGGGCGGCCGTTGATCGCCGGGGCGGACGAGGCGCGTCTTGCCTGGCTTTCGCCGGGGGACCGGGTGCTCGACGATGCCGATCCGGCCTGGCTGTTCCTGGGCGAACATGACGGCGCCGCGCGCTTTGCCGCCGATCTGTCCTCCTGGGTCCCGGCCGGGATGGACGAGGCGGCGATGGCGGCCTTTTTCGACCCGACGGAATACACCCATCCCGACCTGCCGTCCGATCATCGCTTTGCCGATCTGCGCGGGCTGATGACGCGGCTGGACGGGGTCGATGCGGCGATGGGATCGACCGCGCGGGCGCTGTTCAACTGGCACGGCTCGCACCGGTTCTGCTCGCGTTGCGGGGCGCGCAGCGAAAGCGCCGAAGCGGGCTGGCAGCGCGTCTGCCCGACCTGCCGCGCGGTGCATTTCCCCCGCACCGACCCGGTGGTGATCATGATGATCGAGCGCAACGGGCGCGTGTTGCTGGGCCGCTCGCCGGGCTGGGTCGAAGGCATGTATTCCGCGCTGGCGGGGTTTGTGGAACCGGGTGAGGCGCTGGAAGCCGCCGTGCGCCGCGAGGTGTTCGAGGAAACCAGCGTGCGCGTCGGGCGCGTCGCCTATGTCGCCTCGCAGCCCTGGCCGTGGCCCAATTCGCTGATGCTGGGCTGCATGGGCGAGGCGCTGAGCGACGAGATCGTGCTCGACCACGAGCTGGAAGCCGCGATATGGGTGACACGCGACGAGCTGGCGCAGGCGATGGCGGGCGAGCATCCGGTGATCCGGCGGCCCCGCAACGGCGCGATCGCACAGGAATTGATGGCGCGCTGGCTGGCCGGAGAGATCGGCTTTGCCTCGGGCAAGGGAAAGGGTGACGGGAATGCAGGTTGACGCGACCAAGGATTTCAAACGCTCGCGCGAGAAGGTGCTGGCAAAGTTCCGGTCGCCCGAGCGGATCGAGGAAGTCCTGCGCCGGATGTCGATCGAGGCCACGCGCATCGCCGAGCCGCCGCAACCGGCCTGGGATTGCGCGATCCACTGGCGCGACGCGCCGCGCAATTTCCGCGCGGTGATGACCGAGACGGTGCCGCACGAGACCATCGTGCTGAACATCACCTCGGATCTGGCGACTATCGTGATCACCTGCGAATTCTACGACCTGCCCGACGATGGCTGTCAGGTCAACGCGACCGCCGATATCACCGCCAAGTCGATGATGATGACCATGGCGCTGCAATCCATGCGGCTGGTCAAGGGCAAGGCGTCGGACCGGCTGAAGCGGATGATCACGCTGATCGGCCAGCCCTGATCGCGGCCCTGTTATCGTGGCCCCGGGGCGGCAGCCCTTGCGGCCCGCACGCCCCGCGGCGCGTCACCCCGCCGCGATGGTCGCCTTGACCGCCCGTTGCCACGCCGCGTAGCGCTGTTCGCGCGCATCGGCGTCGAGCTGCGGCTCGAACCGGCGCTCCAGCGACCAGCGCTCGGCGAAGCCCTCGGCATCGGGCAGCATTCCCTCGCCGTTTCCGGCCAGCCACGCCACGCCCAGAGCTGTCGTTTCCAGCACATCGGGCCGGTCGACCGGGGCGCCCAGGATATCCGCCAGCGACTGCATGGCGAAATCGCTCGCGCTCATCCCGCCATCCACGCGCAAGGTCGCCAGCTCCGCCTCGGCGCCCGACGCGGCCCAGTCGGCGCGCATCGCCTCGGCCAGGTCGCGGGTCTGGAACCCCACGCTTTCCAGCGCCGCGCGGGCCAATTCCGCGGGGCCGGAATTGCGCGTCAGACCAAAGACCGCGCCGCGCGCCTCGGGCCGCCAATAGGGCGCGCCCAGCCCGGTGAAAGCGGGCACGATGATCACCCGCTGGCCCGGATCGGCCGCTTCGGCCAAAGCCTGCGTTTCGGGCGCCGCGCCGATGATCTTCAGTCCGTCGCGCAGCCATTGCACCACCGCCCCCGCGACAAAGATCGACCCTTCCAGCGCATAGGTCACCTTGCCGTCGATCTGATAACCCACAGTCGTTAACAAACGGTTTTGCGAGGCCACCCGCGTCGCACCCGTGTTCAGCAGGGCGAAACAGCCGGTGCCATAGGTCGATTTCATCATGCCGGGCCGGAAACAGGCCTGTCCCATCGTCGCCGCCTGCTGATCGCCCGCCACGCCCAGGATCGGGATCGCGGTGCCGAACAGCCGGCATTCTCCGAACTCGGCATTGCAGTCGCGCACCTCGGGCAGCATCTCGACGGGGACGTCGAACAGGCGGCACAATTCCTCGTCCCAGGCGCCGGTATCGATGTTGTAGAGCATCGTGCGCGCGGCATTGGTGGCATCCGTCGCGTGCACCCGCCCCTCGGTCAGGCGCCAGATCAGGAAACTGTCGATTGTCCCCGCCGCCAGCTTGCCCGCCTTCGCCCGCTCGCGCGCGCCCGGCACCTGATCGAGCAGCCATTTCGCCTTGGTCGCGGTGAAATACGGATCCAGCAGAAGACCGCTGCGCGCGGTCACCTCGGCTTCGTGCCCGGCCTCGCGCAGCTCGGCGCAGAAATCGGCGGTGCGGCGGTCCTGCCAGACGATGGCGTTGTGAATGGCCTCGCCGGTATCGCGGTCCCAGATCACCACGGTTTCCCGCTGATTGGTGATCCCCAAGGCGGCGGGCGGCGCCACGCCGTCCAGCACCGCCTCGCAGCTTTCCAGCGTGGTGCGCCACAGATCCTCGGGATCGTGCTCGACCCAGCCCGAGGCGGGATAATGCTGGGTGAATTCCTGTTGCGCGACCTTGAGCACGCTCAGGTCGGCGTCAAACAGGATCGCCCGGCTCGAGGTCGTGCCCTGGTCGATGGCGAGGATCGTCATTCTGGTCTCCTTTGCGCGACAGGGTGGCGCGAGAGCGGGGAGGCGTCAACCGCGCGCAACCCGGCCTGCGGAAAGGTTTTATCAACATCTCTGTCCCACGGTGAGGCGCAACGAAGAGCGAGGGAACGATGCACCGCTGCAGGTTACTGATGGTCTGGGTCGCCTTGGCCCTGTCGGCGCTGAGCCTGCCGGCCCTCGCCACGCAGGACCAGCCGGGCGCCGAGGATCCGCTGCCGCTGATCCGCGATCACGGGCAAACCCTGGCCCTGCAGGTCCGCGACCCTGAACCGCGCGATTTTCCGATCCCGGTCGGGCCGCTTGGTCCGCTGTCACAGATTGACGACTGGCTGCGCGTGCATGGTCTCGTCACCCGCACGCTTTATACCCGGCGCGGACCGGCGCGACGGGTGGAAACCATGTATCAGCGCCAGCGCGAGGTTCTGGAACGGCAGGGATTCGAAATCCGCGCCGCAGGCTTCACGCAGGACCGCGCGGGCGGGGGCGTCGGCAGCCGGCGCTGGATCCTCGCCTATCTGGAAACCTATCCGGTGCCCGACGGGATGGCGGTCGCCCCGGGCGACGAGGCGCAGGCGCAGGGCGTGGTGATCGGCGCGCGCGACGACGCCGTCGGCACGTTGTGGACGGTGATCGTGCTGACCCAGCCCGAAGAGGGTCAGGTCGCCATGCTGGTGGACAATGTCCAGACCGAACGCGCCGCCCCGCCGCCGCCGATCACCGCGCTCGCGCTGGCACAGAACATGGACACGTTCGGCCATGCGGTGCTGGACGGGCTGGTCTTCGACGCGGAGGGCGCGCTGGGCGAGGGCAGCGAGGTCGTTCTTGCCACGCTCGCGCATTTCCTGGACCAGAACCTGCGCCAGAGCTTTCGCATCGTCGGCCATAGCGACGACACCGGCGATCTGGCCGAGGCCGCGCGGCGCTCGCAAGCGCAGGCCGAAGCCGTCGTCACCGCACTCGTCGAACAGCACGAGGCGAGCCGCGACCGGCTGCGTGCCTTCGGCATCGGCCCGCTGGCCCCACTTTTCCCCAACGACACGGCGCAGGGCCGCGCGCGGAACCGGCGAGTCGAACTGGTGGCGGGGCCTTGACCGGCCGGAACGGTGCGCGGCCCGGCTGCGGGCCCGAGAGGGCGCGCGCAGGGCAGGGGGCTGACCCCGGGCGAGGGGTTGCGGGCGTCACCAAGGGACGGACGGTTTTGTGTTGCGGGCGCTGAGCCGAGGCGCACGGGGGCGTCCGGATGCCGTGTTCGAGTCATGCCCTTTGATGCGGCATCCCGACGGCCCTCGCACACGATCTCGCGGCGGGGATGCACGGTGGCGTTAACGCGCCTTTGACCCTCTGTCAGGCGTGACAATCGCCCCGCAACCTGCTTCCCTGCGGGTTGAACCGCCCCGCCCATCGGGCAGGGGCGGGACAGAACAGGGGCCCAAGATGAGCGATTTCCAACCCGTATCGGGTTTTGTCCTGCCGCGCTTCGCCGGCATCCCCACCTTCATGCGCCTGCCGCATGTGCCGCTCGACGATCCGCGCCTGCCGCAGGTGCAGGTCGGTCTGATCGGCGCGCCCTGGGATGGCGGCACCACCAACCGCCCCGGCCCCCGCCACGGTCCCCGCCAGATCCGCGACGCCTCGACCATGATCCGCGCGCAGCACGGCGTCACGGGGCTTCGGCCGTTCGAAACGATGCACTGCGCCGACTTGGGCGACGTGGCCCCCAATCCCGCCGATCTGCAGGACAGCCTGAGCCGGATGCAGGATTTCTACGCGCGGGTGACAGCGGCGGGGATCCTCCCGCTCACCGCCGGGGGCGACCATCTGTGCACGCTGCCGATCCTGCGCGCGCTGGCCAAGGACGGCCCGCTGGGCATGATCCATTTCGACAGCCACACCGACCTCTACCATTCCTATTTCAACGGCCAGATGTATACCCATGGTACGCCCTTCCGCCGCGCCGTCGAAGAGGGTCTTCTGGACCCCAAGCGCGTCTGCATGATCGGTATCCGGGGCACTGCCTATGACAGCGAGGACCGCGACTTCGCCGACAGCGTCGGGATCCGCGTCATTCCCATCGAGGACTTCCACGCCCGCGGCCCCGCCGATGTCATGGCCGAGGCCCGCGCCATCGCCGGCACCGGCGACACCTATGTCAGCTACGATATCGATTTCGTCGATCCCGCCTTCGCACCCGGCACCGGCACGCCCGAAGTCGGCGGGCCGAACAGCTTCCAGGCGCTTGAATGCGCGCGGGGATTGCGGGGCGTGAAGATCGTCGGCGCCGATCTGGTCGAGGTCTCGCCGCCCTTCGATCCGTCCGGCGCCACCGCCTATCTGGGTGCATCCTTGATGTTCGAAATGCTCTGCGCCATCGTGAGCGCGCATTCCTGAGGAGATCCGCGTGCAGAAAGTCGCCCTTGTCACCGGAGCCGCGCGCGGTATCGGTCTTGCCACCGCGCAATTGTTTCTCGAACAGGGCTGGCGCGTCGCCATGCTCGACCGCGACGTGCCCGCGCTCGACAGCGCCTGCGCCGGGCTCGAAGGCGCGCGCGCCTTTTATTGCGACGTCTCGGAGCCCGCGGAGGTCGAGACGGCGGTCGCCGAGGTGCTGGCGCATTTCGGCCGGATCGACGCGCTGGTCAACAATGCGGGCGTCGCCGATTTCGGCCCCATCGCCGAGACGGATTTCAAACGCTGGCGCAATGTCATGGCGGTCAATCTGGACGGTGTCTTCCTGATGTCGCAGGCCTGCCTGGACGCGCTGAAAGAGACGCAGGGCGCGATCGTGAACATCGCCTCGATCAGCGGGCTGCGCGCCTCGACCCTGCGGGTGGCCTATGGCACGTCGAAAGCGGCGGTGATCCAGCTGACCAAGCAGCAGGCAGCGGAACTGGGCGAAGACGGCATCCGCTGCAACTGCGTCTGCCCGGGGCCGGTGCGCACCAAGCTGGCCATGGCGGTCCATAGCCAGGAGATCATCGACGCCTATCACGACGCGATCCCCCTCAACCGCTACGGGTCCGAGCGCGAGATCGCCGAAGTGATCGTCTTCTTGTGCTCCGACAAGGCGAGCTACGTCACCGGCCAGGTCGTCGCCGCCGATGGCGGGTTCGAGAGCACCGGCGTGGGCCTGCCTGCCCTGCGCCGCTGACGGGCGCGGTCAGACCACGACCTCCATCGCCGCCTGTTCGCCCACGCCGAAGACGCGCTTGTAGCGCGCGACTTCGGCGGCCGGGCCCATCGCCTTCATCGGGTTGTCGCTGAGCTTGACGGTGGGTTTGCCATTGGCCGAGACCGCCTTGCAGACCAGCGAGAAGGGCGCCAGCGAATCGCCCGGTGCAAGGCCCCGGAAATCGTTGGTCAGCAGCGTGCCCCAGCCGAACGAGGCCTTCACCCGGCCCGCGAATTGCGCGTGCAGCTCTTCGATGTTCTCGACATCCAGCCCGTCCGAGAAGATTACCAGCTTCTGGCGCGGATCCTCGCCGCGTTCCTGCCACCAGCGGATCGCAACCTCGGCCGCCGAAGCGGGATCGCCGGAATCGATGCGGATCCCGGTCCAGCCGGCCAGCCAGTCGGGCGCGCGTTTCAGGAAACCCTCGGTTCCATAGGTGTCGGGCAGGATGATGCGCAGGTTGCCGTCATGCTCTTCGTGCCAGTCGGCCAGCACCTTGTAGGGGGCCTGCGCCAGCTCTTCATCCGTTTCGGCCAGCGCGGCAAAGACCATCGGCAGCTCATGCGCGTTCGTGCCCACGGCTTCAAGGTCGCGGCGCATCGCGATGCGGCAATTCGAGGTGCCGATGAACGCGTCGCCCAGCCCCTCGGTCATCGCCTGCACGCACCAATCCTGCCACAGGAAGGAATGCCGCCGCCGGGTGCCGAAATCGGCGATCTTCAGGCCCGGAATCTTGCGCAGGCGCTGCACCTTGTCCCACACGCGGGTCATGGCGCGGGCATAGAGAACTTCCAGCTCGAACTTGCCCATCGTCTGCAGAACGGCGCGCGAGCGCAGCTCCATCAGGATCGCCAGCGCAGGGATTTCCCACAGCATGACCTCGGGCCAGGCGCCTTCGAAAGTCAGTTCGTACTGACCGTCGCGCTTTTCCAGCACATAGGGCGGCAGGCGCAGGTTCTCGAACCATTCCATGAAATCCGGCCGGAACATCTGCCGCTTGCCGTAAAACGTGTTGCCCCGCATCCAGGTGCTTTCGCCCCGTGTCAACGACAACGAGCGCACATGATCGAGCTGTTCACGCAATTCGCCCTCATCCACCAGCTCGGCCAGCCGCACATCCTTCGAGCGGTTGATCAGCGAAAACGTCACCCGCGTATCGGGGCGATTGCGAAAGATCGACTGACACATCAGAAGCTTGTAGAAGTCGGTGTCAATCAGCGACCGGATGATCGGGTCGATCTTCCAGTTGTGATTGTGCACGCGCGAGGCGATGTCGACCATGGGGTCCTCCTGGCCCCGGGCAGGTTAATATGGGGCGTTTCATGGTCTTAACCTTCGAACGCGGGGGCTGCAAAGCCCGAAAGGGCGGAAAGGAAGGCCGGAATGCGGCCTGAAATCGGAGTTCTGGGCGCGGGCGCCTTCGGAACGGCGCTGGCCATCGCGCTGGCACAGGCGGGGCGCCGGGTCGCCCTGTGGTCACGCGACGCGGCGCAGGTCCGTGCCATGGCGCTCACACGCGAGAATACCGCGCGCCTGCCGGGGGTGGATCTGCCCGCCGGTCTGACGCCCGTGTCCGATCTGGACGAGGCCGCGCGCGCGCCGGTACTGCTGTTGGCCGTGCCCGCGCAATCGCTGCGCAGACTGGTCGAGGAGAACGCCCATGCGTTGCAGGGCCGGGTGCTGGTTGCCTGCTGCAAGGGGGTCGAACTGGGCAGCGGGCTGTTGCCCACGCAGGTGCTCGACGACGTGATGCCAGGGGGACGGCACGCGGTGCTGACCGGGCCCAGCTTCGCCGCCGATATCGCGCGCGGCAAGCCCACCGCGCTGACGCTGGCCATGGCCGGGCGCGGCGATGACGCGCTGCAAGAGGCGCTGTCGACCCATCACCTGCGGCTTTACCTGGAAGAGGACGTGATTGGCGCGCAGCTGGGCGGGGCGCTGAAGAACGTGATCGCCATCGCCGCGGGCGTGGTGCTCGGCGCGGGTTTCGGCGAAAGCGCCCGCGCGGCGCTGATGACGCGGGGCTTCGCCGAGATCGGACGGCTGGCCGAGCAACGCGGCGGGCAGGCGGCGACGCTGTTCGGCCTGTCGGGGTTCGGCGACCTGGTACTGACCTGCACCTCGGAGAAATCGCGCAATTTCCGCCATGGTCAGGCGATCGGCCGGGGCGAGGCGCCCGATGACAGCCAGACGGTCGAAGGCGTGATGACCGCCCATGCCATCGCGGCGGATGCCGATCCGGACATGCTGCCGGTCACCTGCATGGTCTCGGCGCTTTTGCGCGGCAAGGTGGGGCTGGAACAGGCCAAGGACCTGCTTTTGTCGCGGCCCTTGCGCCGGGAGCGGGGATAAGGGAACGGGAAGGGGGGCTTTGCCCCCCTCGGCCTTCGGCCTCACCCCCCAGGATATTTCTGGAACAAAGATGCGCGCTCAGGGCGCCGTCTCGTCATGGACCCGGTTGCAGACCGGGCAATCGGGGCGCTGTTTCAGGGTGATGCGACGGGATTCGCCGTAGAGCCCGTCATAGATCAGCATCGCGCCCCGCAGGGTGGCGCCTGCGCCGGTCAGCTGCTTCACCGCTTCGAGCGCCATCATCGACCCCAGCACGCCGGGCAGGGGCGCGATCACACCCGCCTCGGCGCAAGAGGGGGCGAGGCCATCGGCGGGGCGTTCGGGGAAGACGCATTGATAGCAGGGACCGCCCCGCGCGGGGTCGTAGAGCGAGATCTGGCCTTCCCATTGCGTGATCGCGGCGGCGATCAGCGGGGTGCGGGTTTCGACGGCGATGCGATTGACGAGGAAGCGCGTGTCGAAATTGTCGGTGCCGTCGAGGATCAGATCGTATTCGGCAAAGAGCGCACGCGCGGTCTCTTCGTCGAGGCGGCGGTGATAGGGTTTAACGCGGATGAAGGGGTTCAGCGCCTCCATCTGTTCCTGTGCCGAGAAAACCTTGGGCATGCCGATGGTCAGGTCGGTATGGATGATCTGCCGCTGCAGGTTCGAGGCCTCGACCCCGTCATCGTCGATCACGCCGATCGTGCCCACCCCGGCGGCGGCAAGGTAGAGAAGCGCGGGCGATCCCAGCCCGCCGGCGCCGATCACCAGCACCTTCGCCTGCTTGAGCGCCCGCTGGCCCGGCCCGCCCACTTCGCGCAGGATCATGTGGCGGGCATAGCGGTTGAGCTCGGCCTCGGAGAAGAGCGGCTGTTTCTGGGTCGGGCTATGGGCGGCCTCGTGCTTTACGGCGCGCGCGCGCAGCCGCCTGAGCCCCGCGCGGTAGCCCCAGAGCGCCAGCACCACCAGCGCCAGCACCAGCCAGGGCCGCACGTCGCCGCCGGTCGAGACGCGGAAGGGCGCGTCGGCGGGCATGGCCAGATGGGCCAGCACCATCCCCGCCCAGATCGTGCCCAGAACCGCCAGCCGCGCGCGCAGCGAGACGCCGAAGGCCCAGCCCAGGGCGAAAAGCGCTGCCGCGAGGATCAGTATGCCCAGCATCAGCCGCGCCCGGTCGAGCCGAAGCCGCCGCTGCCGCGCGCGGTGTCGCCCAGCACCTGCGTCAGCGAGAAACGCGCCTGCAGCACCGGGGCCACGACCCATTGCGCGACGCGCTCGCCATGCGCGATCGTGTAGGGCGTGTCGGACAGGTTGATGAGCGGGACACCGATCGGCCCGCGATAATCGCTGTCGATCGTGCCGGGGGTGTTGGGCAGGGTGATCCCGTGTTTCAGCGACAGGCCGGACCGCGGGCGCACCTGGATCTCGTAGCCCTGGGGGATCTCGGCGATCAGGCCGGTGGGCAGCAGCAGGCGGCTCCACGGCGCAAGCGTCACGCCCGCTGCGCGGTCCTCGGGGCGCAGGTTGACGCGGATATCGGCGCCGGCGGATCCGGCGGTGGCGTAATCGGGCAGCGGGATCTGCGGATCGGCCCAGTCCTCGCGCTTCAGTTTGATCAGGATGCTCATGTCAGGTCTTTCGCGATGCGTTGCGCGAGGCGGCGCGCGACCTCGGCCTTGGGCAGGCGGGGCCAGTCCTCGACGCTGTCTTCGGTGATCAGGTGCACCGCGTTCTCGGCGCCGCCCATGATGCCGGTGGCGGGCGAGACATCGTTGGCGACGATCCAGTCGCAGCCCTTGCGCGCGCGCTTGGCCTGCGCGTGTTCGATGACGTTCTCGGTCTCGGCCGCGAAGCCCACGACCAGCCCGGGCCGCTGCGCATGGCGGCTGATCGTGGCAAGGATGTCGGGATTCTCGGCGAATTCCAGCACCGGCAGCGGCTTGCCCGCCTGTTTCTTCATCTTCTGACCTGCGGCATTGGCAACGCGCCAATCGGCCACGGCGGCGGTGAAGATCGCGGCATCGGCGGGCAGGGCGGCCTCGACCGCGGCCAGCATGTCGCGCGCGCTTTCCACGCGGATCACCGCGACCCCCGGGGGCGGTGGGGTGGTGGCGGGGCCGGTGACGAAGCTGACCCGCGCGCCCAGATCGCGCAGGGCGGCGGCCAGCGCGGTGCCTTGCTGGCCCGAGGACCGGTTGGCGATATAGCGGACGGGGTCGATGGGCTCGTGCGTGGGGCCCGAGGTGACGAGGATATGACGGCCTTTCAGCGGGCCTTCGGCCAGGGCCGCGTCGATGGCGGCAAGGATCGCTTCGGGCTCGGCCATCCGGCCGGGGCCGTGTTCGCCGCAGGCCATGTCGCCTTCGTCGGGGCCGATCGTCAGGATGCCGTCCGCCGTCAGGGTCGCAAGGTTGCGCTGCGTGGCGGGGTGGGTCCACATCCGCACGTTCATCGCGGGCGCGATCAGCACGGGCGTATCCGTGGCCAGAAGCAGGGTCGAGGCCAGATCATCCGCGCGTCCCTGCGCCATCTTCGCCATCAAATCGGCGGTGGCGGGGGCGACCACGATCAGGTCGGCGGAACGCGAGAGCTGGATATGGCCCATCTCGGCCTCGGCGGTCAGGTCGAACAGATCCTGGTGCACCGGGGCATTGGCCAGCGCCGCGACCGACAGCGGCGTGACGAATTCCGCCCCGGCACGGGTCAGCACCGGCGTCACGCTGGCGCCTGCGCGCTGCAGGCGGCGGATCAGGTCGAGCGTCTTGTAAGCGGCAATGCCGCCGCCGATGATCAGAAGGATACGCTTGGCCGTAAGCATCGGGCCCTCCGCTGGGTTCGTCCTGATGTAGCCACGGGCGGACGGGGTGGCAACACTCATGCGGGACCCCTGCGGGCGGGGCGGGCCCGGCTGGACCGCCGTCGCGCGATGGGCGATAGTGCCGCCAAATCCCGGGCGCTATGCGCCTCTTTCATTCCCAGCAGCAGAACCGGCCCATGTCCCAGATCGAATCCCTTTTCGTCACCCGTCTCTATCGCGCCCGGCTGGACGAGTACAAACCCAAGGTGGATGCGGGCGAACTGGTCGCGTCGTGCTATTCCATCGCCGAGGATGACGAAGCCGGCCAGACCTGGTGCGAGGAGCAGGGCTATCCCGGCTATACCTCTTATGCCTCGCTGTCGGACCTGCCCTGGCGCTTTCCGATCTTCGCCGACCTGCAGAAGGCGCTCGACAAGCATGTCGCGGCCTTCGCCAAGGATCTGGAATTCAACCTGAACGACCGCAAGCTGGTGCTCGAGGATCTGTGGATCAACATCCTGCCCGAGGGGGGGCTGCATACCTCGCATCTGCACCCGCATTCGGTGATCTCGGGCACGACCTATGTGCAGATGCCCGAGGGTACGTCGGCGCTGAAGCTGGAAGATCCCCGGTCGGGCCGTCTGATGGCGGCCCCCGCCCGCAAGAAGGATGCGCGGCGCGAGATGCAGACCTTCGTCTATGTGCAGCCCGATGTGGGCGACGTGCTCTTGTGGGAAAGCTGGCTCAGGCACGAGGTGCCGATGAACATGGCCGAGGACGAGCGGATCTCGGTCAGCTTCAATTATCGGTGGGGGTGAGGGGAGGTCTCGGACGCAGCCCGGAATGCGACGACGTGATCCGACGACATGCAACGCAAATCCCCCGCCGATCGCTCGGCGGGGGTTTTGTTCTTTTCTTTGACCATGTGGGGCCCGCCGAAAATCTTCGATTTTCCGCTATACCCCACCCGGCGCGCAGGGCGCGCCGATTACCAGTCTTCGCGAACGACGACGCGGGTCTTGATCGGAAGCTTCATCGCGGCGAGGCGCAGGGCTTCGCGCGCGGTTTCTTCGTTGACACCGTCGAGCTCGAACATCACGCGGCCGGGCTTGACCTTGCAGGTCCAGCGGTCGACCGAACCCTTGCCTTTACCCATCCGCACTTCGACCGGCT
Source organism: Pararhodobacter marinus (assembly GCF_003122215.1). Taxonomy (GTDB): domain Bacteria; phylum Pseudomonadota; class Alphaproteobacteria; order Rhodobacterales; family Rhodobacteraceae; genus Pararhodobacter; species Pararhodobacter marinus. Next base: position 174,922 of record NZ_QEYD01000011.1, read on the forward strand.
TGGCCGAGACGGGGACGTCCGGGAAGATACGGATCCAGACACGGCCCTGACGCTTCATGTGACGGGTCATGGCACGACGCGCGGCTTCGATCTGACGCGCGGTGATGCGCTCGGGCTCGGTCGCCTTCAGGCCGTACATGCCGAAGTTCAGGTCGGAACCGCCCTTGGCTTCGCCGTGGATCCGGCCCTTGTGCTGTTTGCGGAACTTCGTCCGTTTCGGTTGCAGCATGACTTACTCTCCTCAGGCGCGGTCGCGGCGATCGTCGCGACGATCGCGACGGGGCGCGCTGCTGGGGCCTTCCTGCAGCTCGGCCTGCCGGCGATCGCGCGCCTGCGGGTCGTGCTCCATGATGTCGCCCTTGTAGATCCAGACCTTGATACCGATGATCCCGTAGGGAGTCATGGCCTCGGCCAGCGCATAGTCGATGTCGGCGCGCAGCGTGTGCAGCGGCACACGGCCTTCACGATACCACTCGGTACGCGCGATCTCGGCGCCGCCCAGACGGCCGGCGATGTTCACGCGGATACCCAGAGCACCGATGCGCATCGCGTTCTGAACCGAGCGCTTCATGGCGCGGCGGAACGAGACACGACGCTCGAGCTGCTGAGCGATCGATTCGGCCACCAGCTGGGCGTCCAGCTCGGGCTTGCGGACCTCGACGATGTTGAGGTGCAGTTCCGAATCGGTGAAGTTCGACAGCTTCTTGCGCAAACCTTCGATGTCAGCGCCTTTCTTGCCGATGATCACGCCCGGACGCGCGGTGTGAATGGTCACACGGCACTTCTTGTGGGGACGCTCGATCACGACACGGCTGACGCCGGCGGCCTTGCACTCTTCCTTGATGAAATCGCGCATGCGCAGATCTTCAAGCAGCAGGTTGCCGTATTCCTCGCCGTCGGCGTACCAGCGGCTGTCCCAGGTGCGGTTGACCTGGAGGCGCATCCCGATGGGGTTAACCTTCTGTCCCATTACGCTTGCTCCTCGCGCTCACGCACCATGATGGTGATTTCCGAAAACGGCTTCATGATCTTGCCGAAACGGCCGCGTGCGCGCGGGCGACCGCGCTTCATGACCATCTTCTTGCCGACCCAGGCTTCGGCGACGATCAGGTTGTCGACGTCCAGGCCGTGGTTGTTCTCGGCGTTGGCGACGGCCGACTGAAGGCATTTCTTCACGTCGACGGCGATACGCTTTTTCGAGAAGGTCAGATCGGCCAGCGCCTTTTCGACCTTCTTGCCGCGGATGAGGCCGGCGACCAGGTTCAGCTTCTGCGGCGAGACGCGCAGCATGCTGGCCTTGGCCATGGCTTCGTTGTCAGCCACGCGGCGCGGATTTTGCTCTTTACCCATGACTTACTTCCGCTTCGCTTTCTTGTCGGCCGCGTGCCCGTAATAGGTACGGGTCGGCGAGTATTCACCGAACTTCTGGCCGATCATTTCCTCGGTCACGTTGACGGGGATATGCTTCTTGCCGTTGTAGACGCCGAACGTCAGGCCCACGAATTGCGGCAGGATCGTCGAGCGACGCGACCAGATCTTGATGACTTCGTTACGCCCCGATTCCCGAGCTTTCTCTGCTTTTTTCAGCAGGAAAGCATCGACGAAGGGGCCCTTCCAGACAGAACGTGCCATGTGTTAGCGGCCCTTCTTCTTGGCGTGACGCGAACGGATGATGTATTTGTCCGTCGACTTGTTCGAGCGGGTCCGCGAACCCTTGGTGTCCTTACCCCACGGGGTGACCGGCGTACGGCCGCCCGAGGTCCGGCCTTCACCACCACCATGCGGGTGGTCGATCGGGTTCATGGCGACACCACGGACGGTCGGCTTGATGCCCATGTGGCGACGACGACCGGCCTTGCCGAGGTTCTGGTTCGAATGGTCCGAGTTCGACACGGCGCCGATCGTGGCCAGGCATTCCTGACGCACCATCCGCAGCTCGCCCGACGAGAGGCGCAGCTGGGCGTAACCGCCGTCACGGCCAACGAACTGGGCATAGGTGCCCGCGGCGCGCGCGATCTGACCACCCTTGCCGGGCTTCAGTTCGACGTTGTGGACGATGGTACCGAGCGGCATGCCCGAGAACGGCATCGCGTTGCCCGGCTTCACGTCGGTCTTCGCACCCGAGATCACGCTGTCGCCAACGGCCAGACGCTGCGGAGCGAGGATATAGGCCTGCTCGCCGTCCTGGTAGCGAATGAGCGCGATGAACGCGGTCCGGTTGGGGTCGTATTCGATGCGTTCCACCGTGGCGGAGACGTCGAACTTGCGACGCTTGAAATCCACCACGCGGTACAGGCGCTTGGCGCCGCCGCCGCGGTGGAACGAGGTAATCCGTCCGGTGTTGTTCCGGCCGCCCGACTTCGTCAGACCCTGGGTCAGGGCCTTGACGGGGCGTCCTTTCCAAAGCTCCGAACGGTCGATCAGCACCAGCCCACGCTGGCCCGGCGTCGTCGGCTTATACGACTTGAGTGCCATGCTTTCTGTCTTCCGTTGCTTTGCGGGCAGGTTGCCCTGCCCTCCGTTATAGCCCCCCGAAGGTGGCCGAGTGCGGGTTCTCGCGATCGCTCGTCCGGACCCTGATTCCACAAATCGACAGCCCCGGACGAATCCGGGGCGGTGCGATGCGCGAGGGTTACGCGATTTCCGGCGTCAGGTCCATAGGGCGGGGGCAGTTTTTTCCAGCCTGTGCAGGCTTTCGCGCGCTGCACCCGGCTTGCGAGCCGGTCAGGGGGGCGAAACGCAGCATAAGCCCGCAGGCGCCCGGCCCATGGGAAAGGCCCCCGCGCTGGGGCGGGGGCCTTTCGGTTCCTGACGGACGGGACGCAGTGCGCCCCGCGGCCGGTTACAGGCCGGTGGTCACGTCGATCGCGTTGCCTTCCTCGAGGGTGACATACGCTTTCTTGACGTCCTTGCGCTTGCCCAGGATGCCCCGGAAACGCTTGACCTTGCCCTTGGTGATCGAGGTGTTCACCGCTTTGACCTTGACGCCAAACAGGCTTTCGACGGCCTCTTTGATCTGCGGCTTGGTCGAGTCGATCGCCACTTCGAAGACCACGGCGTTGGCTTCGGAAGCCATCGTCGCCTTTTCGGTGATGACCGGCTTGCGGATCACGTCGTAATGTTCAGCTTTCGCGCTCATGCCAGTCGAGCCTCCAGAGCTTCGACGCCCGCTTTCGTGATCACCAGGGTGTCACGCTTGAGGATGTCGTAGACGTTGGCGCCCATCGACGGCAGCACATCGACGCCATCGAGGTTGCGGGCGGCGGCGGCGAAGTTCGCATTCACTTCGGCGCCGTCGATGATCAGGACCTTTTTCCAGCCCAGGTCGTTCACGGCCTTGGCCAGCATCGCGGTCTTGGCTTCGGCCATTTCGGCCGAGTCCAGAACCACCAGCTTGCCGGCAGCGGCTTTCGCCGACAGCGCGTGCTTCAGACCCAGCGCCCGGACCTTCTTGGGAAGGTCGAAGGCGTGGCTGCGCGGGGTCGGGCCCTTGTAGACACCACCCTTGCGGAAGATCGGCGCCTTCTTGGAACCGTGGCGGGCGCCGCCGGTGCCTTTCTGGCGATAGATCTTCTTGGTCGAGTAGGACACGTCCGAGCGACCCAGCACCGAATGGGTGCCGGCCTGCGCCTTGGCGCGCTGCCAGCGCACCACGCGGTGCAGGATGTCGGCGCGCGGCTCGAGCCCGAAGATGGCGTCGTTCAGATCGACTTCACCGGCCTTGCCGGAGTCGAGCTTGATCACGTCGAGTTTCATCACTTGTCTCCTTCGGGCGCGGCATCGCCGTCGGTCGCAGCGCCGTCAGCCTTGTCGGCGTCGATCGACGCTTCGGCTTCCTTCAGCGCGGCGGCCTCTTGCGCGGCCTGCTCTTCAGCCAGGCGCTTCGCTTCGGCCTCGGCCTCGGCAGCGGCGGCGGCAGCAGCCTCTTCCGCGGCGCGGCGGGCTTCGTCGGCAGCGCTCTTCAGCGCGGCGGGCAGGATCGCGTTCTCGGGGAAGGGTTTCTTCACCGCGTCCTTGATCGTGACCCAGCCGCCCTTGGAACCGGGAACGGCGCCCTTGACCATGATCAGACCACGATCGGCATCCGTGCGCACGACCTGCAGGTTCTGCGTGGTCACGCGGACGGCACCGAGGTGACCCGCCATTTTCTTGCCCTTGAACACCTTGCCGGGGTCCTGGCACTGGCCGGTCGACCCGTGCGAACGGTGGCTGATCGAAACGCCGTGCGATGCGCGCAGACCACCGAAATTGTGGCGTTTCATGACGCCGGCGAAGCCTTTACCGATCGAGGTGCCGGCGATGTCGACGAACTGGCCTTCGAAATAGTGATCGGCGGTGATTTCCTCACCGACATTGATCATGTTCTCGGGCGAGACGCGGAACTCGGCCAGCTTGCGCTTGGGCGCGACCGAGGCTTTCGCGAAATGGCCACGCATCGGCGCGGACACACGCTTGGCCTTGGCCGTCCCGGCGCCCAGCTGAACCGCAGTGTAACCGTCGGTGTCGGCCGTGCGCTGCGCAACGACTTGCAGCGAATCGAGTTGAAGGACGGTCACGGGAACCTGCTTCCCGTCCTCCATGAACAGCCGGGTCATGCCCAGCTTCTTGGCGATAACTCCAGAGCGCATCGGGGACACTCCTTAAACCTTGATTTCGACGTCGACGCCGGCAGCGAGGTCGAGCTTCATCAGCGCGTCCACGGTCTGCGGGGTCGGATCGACGATGTCGAGAAGACGCTTGTGCGTGCGGATTTCCCACTGGTCGCGCGACTTCTTGTCGATGTGCGGACCACGCAGAACCGTGAACTTCTCGATCTTGTTGGGCAGCGGGATGGGCCCGCGAACCTGGGCGCCCGTGCGCTTGGCCGTGTTGACGATTTCCGCGGTCGACGCATCGAGAACGCGATAATCGAAGGCCTTGAGCCGGATGCGAATGGTTTGACCTTGCATCTTCTAATTCCTCATGTCTCGCGGGATGGGCTGTGACGCCCATCCCGCCTGACGGCCTTACTTGATGATTTTCGACACGACGCCGGCGCCGACGGTACGGCCGCCTTCACGGATGGCGAAGCGCAGCTTCTCTTCCATGGCGATCGGGGCGATCAGCGAGACTTC
>NZ_QEYD01000012.1 GCF_003122215.1 Pararhodobacter marinus
CGATATGCAAACGTCCGATCCATCGAAACGAACCAAACCGCCCGCATATCCCTTCATACACCAAATTTTCAAAAAGCGTTCCGAACACAAAACGAAGAACTCGCTAGTCTTGCCTAGCGCCTTCGCTCGCCTCGCATCCAGATATGTTGTCGGCGTTTCCGCCGCCGTCGCTGCTTCGTTCGCGTTTCCGCGTCCCCGCCGCTTCGGTGAGGCGGTATCTAGGCCCCGGCGCCAAAACCCGCAAGAGGAAAAATGCAGGGCCTCGTCGTTTTTTTTCGCGGAACTGTCACAAGCCCTTGTTTTATTGGCTCTGGCAGCGCGAACAAAATCGACCCCCGCCTGTGGGGCGTCGTAGGGGGGCAGTTTGCCTTCCTGATGGGCGGGGTGAATATTGCGCGATGCGGGTCGCTGTGCGCAATTTCCTGACCAGACGGACAGGATTCGACCCGGACGCCCCGAATCCCTGCCCCGATTCCGCGTGATTCCGGTCGATTTTTTTTCACGGGACCCCGACTCGCCCCTCCGATTCATCCGACTCGCCCGGGCGTCACCGGCAAGGACGGGAATCGGCGCCGAGTCAGCGGCTGGGCGCGGCTCCGGCGGGCGGGTTGGCGCGGGCGGGCCGGCGCGCGGGGATCAATCGGACCGCCAGCAAGGCGATGATCGCGCCCAGATACAGGAACGGCTCCCACGGATAGCCTTTGACCAGCCAGACGAAGTGAACGGCCCCCAGCAGGATCGCGGGATAGGTGAGCTTGTGGATCCGGCGCCAGACCAGCGGCCCCAGCTTGCGGATCGACAGGTTGTTCGAGGTCACCGCCAGCGGGATCAGCAGCACGAAGGCCGCAAAGCCGATGGTGATATACGGGCGCTTGACGATCTCGGCCCCGATCCGGGAGAGGGATTGCAGGTCCAGCACCGCCCAGACGAGGAAATGCGCCAGCAGGAACAGGAAGGCGGTCACACCCAGCGCGCGGCGATACTTGATCAGGCTGACATTGGTGAATCGCCGCAGGGGCGTCACCACCAGCGTCGCCACCAGGAGCTGCAGCGTCAGAAGCCCGTAATCGCGTTCCAGCGCGTTGATGGGCTCGGGTCCCAGCTGGCCGCTCAGCCCCAGCCAGAACAGCCAGCCCATCCAGCCCAGCCCGATCAGGTAGATCGGCCAGGCGGGCACATGGCGCTGCGCCCGGTTGATCCGCTGCGCAAGGGTGACCGAGGCCATCAGTAATTCTCCCGCAGGTCCATGCCCTCATAGAGCGCGGCGACCTCGTCCTCGTAGCCGTTGAACATCAGCGTGTCCTGCCGGCGCGCGAACAGGCCGCCGCCGATCTGACGCTCGGTCGCCTGGCTCCAGCGCGGGTGGTCCACTTCGGGGTTCACGTTCGAATAGAACCCGTATTCGCGCGCATTGAGGTTGTTCCACGTTGTTTCGGGCATCGTGTCGGTCAGGGTGATCCGTACGATCGACTTGATCGACTTGAAGCCGTATTTCCACGGCACGACCAGCCGGATCGGCGCGCCGTTCTGCTTGGGCATCGGCTCGCCGTAGATCCCGGTGGCCAGCAGCGTCAGGGGATGGCGCGCCTCGTCAAGCCGCAGACCTTCAATATAGGGGAAGGGAATGACGCCGCGCCGCACGCCCGGCATGTTGTCGGGCTGCACCACGGTCTCGAACGCGACGAAGCGCGCGCCCGATTGCACGCCCACCCGGTCCAGGACATCGGCCAGCTCGACCCCGTTCCAGGGCACGACCATCGACCACGCCTCGACACAGCGGAAACGATAGATCCGCTCTTCGATATCCAGCCCGTCCAGAAGATCGGCCAGCGCATACTCGCCCGGATTGTCGACCATCCCGTCCACGGTGATCGACCACGGCTCGATCTGCATCGCGTCGGCATGGCGCATCGGATCTTCCTTGCCGGTGCCGAACTCGTAGAAGTTGTTGTAGCTCGAGATCTGCTCCAGCGTGTTGGGCTCCAGCCCCTGCGCCATGGCGCCCCGTCCGGCCATCGACAGCGCGGTCGCGCCCGCCATCCCCGCCATGATCTGTCGGCGGTTGAGCCACAGAGCCTTGGGTGTGACATCGGCATGGGTCAGATCGTTCGTCCAGCGGCGGGCCATCTCTGTCTCCTTTGCTTCGCATCGGCGATGCGGCGCGCGATGCCTTTGCAGGACAATACGGCCCAAGGGCCCGGTCGTTTCACCGGATTTCGGAAAATTCCGGTTCCGGTCGTCAACTAAATGTGAGTGGAAATTCGAAAAACCCTCGGCTTTGCGCAAAGGCGCATTCCGTCAAGACCGGCGCACAGAATCGTGAGGGTGATCCACGCGCGCCGCCGCTCCGTTTCCCTGCCATACGCAACACCCAACGGGAGATACACGATGCTTCGTACAACCGCTTTCGCCTTCGCTTCGGTCTGCGCTTTTGCCGGGACCGCCTGGGCCGACAACCATGGCTCGATGTCGGGCGAGATGGACATCGTCGACACCGCCGTCGCCAATGGCAACTTCACCACGCTCGTGGCCGCGGTCGAAGCGGCGGGCCTTGTCGACACGTTGAAGGGGGAAGGCTCGTTCACCGTCTTCGCACCGACCGACGCCGCGTTCGCCGCGCTGCCCGAGGGTACGGTCGAAGCCCTGCTCGAAGACACCGAGGCGCTGACCGGCATCCTGACCTATCACGTCGTGCCGGGGGCCGTCATGGCCGGTGACCTGAGCGAGGGCATGATGGCCGAAACCGTCAACGGCCAGGAAGTCACCTTCACGCTGGAAAGCGGCCCGCAGGTCAACGGCGCCAACATCACCATGACCGATATCGAGGCGTCGAACGGCGTCATCCACGTCATCGACGCCGTGCTGATGCCGGAATAATCCGCCCCGACTTTCCAGTCCGCCGCCCCGTGTCCCAAGCGCGGGGCGGCTTTCGTTTCAGCGCGGACCGTTCCCCGGCAGAACCTTCCCGGGATTGAGCCGCCCTTCCGGGTCGAACGCCGCTTTCAGCGTGCCCATCGCCGCCAGGATCCCGGCGGGCCGATAGGTCTGAAGCGCCGCGCGCTTTTCCAGCCCAACCCCGTGCTCGGCAGAAATCGCGCTGCTTTCGAACCCGGCCAGAACACCATAGACCACGGCATCGACCGCATCGCGCGGCGGCAATGTTCCGTCGGGCATCAGCGACAGATGCAGGTTGCCGTCGCCCACATGGCCGAAGACCAGCACCGCGATACCGTCGAACGCGTCCGCCACCTTTGCCTGCAGGCGCTGCACATAGGGGTCCAGATCGGCCAATTTCAGCGAGACGTCGTAGTGATAGCCCGGCGCGCCGTCGCCACCGATCACCCCTGCCCCTTCGCGGATGCGCCAGATCCGGGCGCGCTCGGCCCCCGATTGCGCCAGCACGGCATCGCGGATCGTCCCGTCTTCCAACATCGGCACCAACGCCTGCTCCAGCGCCGTTTGCGCGGCGGTATCGTCGGGGCCGAACGCCTCGGCGATCAGGAACAGCCCCGGCCCGTCCGGCCCGGCCTGCAGCGGCAGCGGCGTCACGCCCTGAAATTCGGCGCAGCGGCGATAGCAATCGGGCCACATCCCCTCCAGCGCGGCCAGCCCCTCGCCCAGCGCCAGCCGCAGACGCGGCATGAACGCCGACAGCGCCCGCGCATCGATCCCCACAAGCGCGGTGGCAATCGCCCTGGGCCGCGGGAACAATCGCAACGCCACCTTCGTCACCAGCCCCAGCGTGCCCTCGGAGCCGATGAAGACCTGTTTCAGATCGTAGCCCGCATTGTTCTTCATCAGCGGCGAAGTCAGGTCCAGCACCGTCCCGTCCGCCCGCACGACCTCAAGCCCCAGCACGCTGGCGCGCATCATGCCATAGCGCAACACCCGGATCCCGCCCGCGTTGGTCGACACCATGCCGCCGATCGTGCAGCTGTCGCGCGCGCCGATATCCACCCCGGCCATCAGCCCATGGGGCTCCAGCGCGGCATCGAGCTGCGCCAGCGTGACGCCAGCCCCCACCAGCGCCACGCCCTGCGCCGGGTCAATCTGCTCGATCCGGTTCATCCGCTCGAAGGAGACGATGATCTCGCCGGGGGACGAGGCCGTGCCTTCGACCAGCCCCGTGACGCCGCCCTGCGGCACCACCGGCACGCCGGGCGTGGCCTTCAGGATCGCCGACAACTCGGCGGCATCGGCGGGGCGCACCAACAGGCCGGCATCCAGCGACTGCGCGCACCAGCCCGGATGCCTGAGCGACAGTTTCTCAGGGCCCAGGACATGCTCGGCGCCCAGTTCCCGCGCCAGGATCTCTGCCAGTGTCATTGCTGCCCTCGCCAACAGGCCCCACGAAAAATCCGGGCGATCCTGTCACGGAGCGCCCGGATTTGTAAGAGGTCCGGCCCGCCCTGGGCCGTCGGATCAGCGTTCAGGGCAAGCCAAGGGGATATCGCGCCGATGTCCCGATGCCGGAACCGGGCGCGTCACAGATAGCGGTTGACCAGGTTTTCCAGCCGCTCCTGCCGACCCGAACGCGGCTGCGGGTTGATCTTCTTGTCCTCGACCAGATGCGCGATGGTTTCCAGATCGCTCTCCATCAGCGCCCGCCCGTCCGAGGTCTCCCAGCCCGCGTAACGCTCGTTGCGCGCCGCTTCCAGCTTGCCGTCTTCCAGCATCCGCGCCGCCGCCTTCAGACCGGCCGCGCAGGCATCCATGCCGCCGACATGCGCCAGGATCAGATCCTCGGGGTCGAGCGACTGGCGGCGCAGCTTGGCGTCGAAATTGGTGCCGCCGGTGGTGAAGCCCCCGGCTTTCAGCACTTCGTAATAGGCCAGCGTCATCTCGGGGACATTGTTGGGGAACTGGTCGGTATCCCAGCCCGATTGATAATCGTTCCGGTTCATGTCGATCGAGCCGAAGATCCCCAGCGAGGATGCCAGCGCCAGTTCATGCTCGAAGCTGTGGCCCGCAAGGATCGCGTGGCCCTGCTCGATATTGACCTTCACCTCGTTTTCCAGCCCGAAATCCTTGAGGAAGCCGTAGACCGTGGCGACGTCGTAATCGTATTGATGCTTGGTCGGCTCCTGCGGTTTGGGCTCGATCAGGATCGTGCCCTTGAAGCCGATCTTGTGCTTGTAATCGACCACCATCTGCAGCATCCGCCCCGCCTGCGCGCGCTCGCGCGCCAGGTCGGTGTTGAGCAGCGTCTCGTAACCCTCGCGCCCGCCCCACAGGACATAATTCTCGCCGCCCAGCTTGTGGGTCGCATCCATGCAAGTCTTGATCGTCGCGGCCGAGAAGGCGAAAACCTCGGGGTCGGGGTTCGTCGCGGCGCCGGCCATGAAGCGGCGGTGGCTGAACAGATTCGCCGTGCCCCACAGAAGCTTGGTGTCCGAATTTTCCATCTTCTCGGCGAAGTAATCCGTGATCTCGCGCAGACGCGCGGTGTTCTCGGCAAAGCCTTCGCCTTCGGGGCGCACATCGACATCGTGGAAGCAGAAATACGGCGCGCCGAGGATCTCGAACATCTCGAAAGCCACATCGGCCTTGAGCTTGGCGTGATCCATCGACTCGCCGAACCAAGGCCGCTCGAAGGTCTGGCCCCCGAACGGGTCGCCGCCGGGCCAGGCAAAGCTGTGCCAATAGGCCACCGCGAACCGCAGGTGATCCTTCATCGGCTTGCCGAGGATCAGTTCGTCCGGATTGTAATGCCGGAACGCGAATTCGTTGTCGCTTTCGGGGCCCTCGTAGCGGATCTTGTCGATGCCGTGGAAGAAGTCGGTCATGGGAGTGTCCTGTGTCAGAGGGTCTTGATCGCGGCATAAGCCGCCTTGTAGCGCTGATGCGCCTCGGCAAAGGCCGGGGCCAGCGCGGTGTCGGGATCGTGGCTGCGCGCGACGGGGGGCGCGGTGGCGATCTCGGGCCCGGCGCCGGTGGCCGCCATCATGCCCAGACGCGCCGCCCCCAAGGCCGCGCCGAACTCGCCCTGTTCGGGCACGTCCAGCGGGAAGCCGCAGGCCGTGGCCAGCACGTCGAGCCAATAGCCCGAGCGCGCGCCCCCGCCGATGGCGAGCGCGCGGGTGATCGTGGTGCCGGTCGCCCCCAGCGCGTCGCGGCAATCGGCAAAGGCAAAGGCCACGCCCTCCATCACCGCGCGCGCGGCGGCTTTCGCATCGGTCGCGTGGTCGAGATGCAGGAACTGGCCCCGGATCGCCGCATCGTTATGCGGCGTCCGCTCACCGCCCAGATAAGGCAGGAACAGCGTCTGCGCGGGCGCCCGCAGCGCCCCCAGATCCGAGGTCAGCGCCGCCGCCGATTGCCCGGTCAGCCGTGACAGCCAATTCAGCGCATCGGTCGCAGCAAGGATCACGCCCATCTGATGCCATGTTCCGGGCACGGCGTGGCAAAAGGCATGGACCGCGGTCGCGGGATCGGGCCGATAACGGTCATTGGCGGCAAACAGCACGCCCGAGGTCCCGAGGCTGAGAAACGCCTCGCCCTCTCGCACCACGCCCGCGCCGATCGCGGCGGCGGCATTGTCGCCCCCGCCCCCGGCCACGACGCAGGCGGGCAGCCCAAGCTCGGCGGCCAGATCGCCGCGCAGCGTCCCCGAAACCGCGGACCCTTCGACCAGTCGCGGCATGGAATAACGCGACAAACCGCAGATGGCCAGCAGCCGGTCCGACCAGTCGCGCGCGCCGGTATCGAACCACGCGGTTCCGGCGGCATCCGACATCTCGGCCACATATTCGCCGGTCAGATAGAAACGCAGGTAGTCCTTGGGCAGCAGGATCTTCGCGGTCTTCGCGAAGATCTCGGGCTCGTTGCGGCGCACCCATTCGACCTTGGGCGCGGTAAAACCCGGAAAGACGATATTGCCCGTGATCTCGCGAAACGCGGGATCGGCATCCATTTCGGCAGCCTCGGCATGGCTGCGGGTATCGTTCCACAACATGCAGGGCCGCAGGACCGTGCCGTCCTTGGCCAAGAGGGTCGCGCCGTGCATGTGCCCCGACAGCCCGATGCCGGTGAGCCCGGTGCAATCATGCTGCGCGCGGATCGCCGCCAGCGCTTCGCGCACGGCTTTTTCCCAGCTTTCGGGGTTCTGCTCGGACCAGCCGTCATGCAGCCGCTCCACCGTCAGCGCGACGCTGTGCTCGGCCAGAACGCGCTGCTCGTCATCGATGAGGATCGCCTTCAGGGAAGACGTCCCCAGATCCAGTCCAATATACATCAGGCCGCCAGATGTTCGGGTTTCTTGCCCAGGATGATCATCGCAAGGATGTCGTCCTCGGTGACTTCATCCACCTTCACCACGCCCACCAGCTCGCCGTTCTTCATCACCGCCGCGCGGTCGCACAGCTTCTTCACCTGATGGACGTCGTGATCGATCAGGAAGATCCCCAGCCCCTGACGCTTCAGCTCGTCGATCAGGTCGGCGACCATCTGCGTTTCCTGCGGGCCAAGCGCTGCGGTCGGTTCGTCCATAATCAGCACGCGGGCATTGAAATAGACCGCGCGCGCGATGGCGACCGACTGACGCTGGCCACCCGACAGGGCGGAAACCGGCGCGTTGAACTTGCGGAAATTGGGGTTCAGCCGCCCCATGATCTTGCGCGTCTCTGCCTCCATCGCGCCGTCGTCGACGAAGCCCAGGGGCGTGGTGATCTCGCGCCCCAGGAAAAGGTTGGCCGCCGCATCGAGATTGTCGGCCAGAGCCAGCGTCTGGTAGATCGTCTCGATATTATAGGTGCGCGCGTCCCGGGGGTTGTTGATCTCGGCTTCCTTGCCGTCGACGAAGATCTGCCCCGAATCCATCCGGTAGGCGCCCGACAGGCACTTGATCAGCGTCGACTTGCCGGCGCCGTTATGCCCCAGCAGGCCCACGACCTCGCCCGGGAACAGATCGACGCTGACGTGATCCACGGCCTTGATGCCGCCGAAGGAAATCGAGATGTCGCGCATCTCGACCAGAGGGGTTCCGGTACGGTCGACCATCACAGCACTCCCTTGCGCTTGAAGAAGACACCCAGGATCACGGCCACGACAGCCGAGACGGCGAAATAGAGCACACCGAAGAACATCAGGATCAGGATCGGCAGCACGATCAGGTGGAACAGCAGCGCCTTGGGGCGGACGGACGGAACACGATACGCGATGTCCAGAAGCACGGCCTCGACCAGCACAGCGCCGACGACGATGTTCTGGAACGGCGCGTCGACGCCGATCATCGCCATGCCCGATTGCAGCGACTGCATGATCAGCGCGCCCAGAACGGCGCCATAGATCGTGCCCAGCCCGCCCGACAGCGCCGTCCCGCCGATCACCGCCGCCGCGATCACCCGCAATTCGTCGAGCGTGCCGATGTCGTTGGCGTGGTTGGTCAGCCGGGCCGAGGCCACGACCGCCGACAGGGCGCACAGAAAGCCCATGATGGCGAAGACCTTGACGGTCAGGAAGCGGGTATTGATGCCCGACAGCTCGGCCGAATCCGGGTTGCCGCCGGTGGCAAAGATATAGCGGCCCAGCCGGGTCTTGCGGGCGATCACGGTCATGGCAATGGCCACGAGGATCAGCAGCAGCACCGAGATCGGCAGCCCGTAGCCCATCGAGAAGCCCTCGGGCACCGTTTCGCCGCGCGCCTCGAAGATCCGGCGCAGGCGGCCCATCGGCACCTCGTAGGCGTTGAGGATAGCCACGAAGCCCAGGATCAGCACCACGAACAGGCCCGCCAGCACCCCTTCGGCCCAGAGCGGCTTGACCGGGAATTCATGCGAGATCTTCTTGCGCCGGGCCGAGAACACGATCCACACCGCCGCAGCGGCCGCGATGGCGCCCAGGATCCAGCTCCAGCTTGCGCCCAGCGTGCCGTTGATGCCCCCGAACAGCTGGAAATTCTCGTCCAGCGGGCCGATCGTCTGGCCGCCGGTCAGGTACCACGCCACGTTGCGCCACACGAGCAGACCGCCCAGCGTGACGATGAAGGCGGGGATGGTCAGATAGCCCACCAGCCAGCCCTGCGCGGCCCCGATCAGCGTTCCGGCGATCAGGCCGGTCAGGATGGCCAGCGGCGCGATGGCCCAGTGGCCCAGTTCCAGCCCCATCAGGTTGGGCAGCCAAGCCTGCTGCATCATCGCCATCACCGCCGAACAGGTCGCCAGCAGCGCCCCCACGGACAGGTCGATATGGCGGGTGACAATGACAAAGACCATGCCGGTCGCCATGATCGCCACGCTGACGGTCTGGATGGACAGGTTGAAGATGTTGCGCGGGCTGAGGAAACGGCCGCCTGTCATCATGTCGAAGGCAATGCAGATCAGCGCGAAGGCGGCGATCATGCCCAAGAGCCGCGTGTCGATCTCCAGCGACTCGATCAGGGAACGGCGCCGGGGCGTCTGGGCGGGGCGCGCGGTATCGCTCATGGCGGAACTCTCGGTGCAGGGAATTGGGAAAAGGGGGCCCCGGCGAACGCGCCGCCAGGGCCTTTGCTCAGATCAGTTGCACGGCGCCGGGCCGTCCGAGACGCCCTGGCAAAGCGCTTCCTGGCTGATCCAGCCGGCATCGACCACGACAGACAGGTTGTCGGCGGTGATCGGAACGGGGGCCAGGAACATCGACGTCATCGTCGTGCCGCCGGGCGAGGTCCATTCCTCGGCGCCCTCGATATCGGCCATCGCGGTGCCGCGGGCCAGTTCGACGGCGATTTCGGCGGCCGCGCGGCCCAGTTCACGGGCGTCTTTCCACACCGACACGGTCTGCGTGCCCAGCGCGATGCGGTTCAGCGCGGCATGGTCGCCGTCCTGACCCGAAACCGGGATACCCTGCATGCCCTGCGCGGTCAGCGCGGCGACGACGCCGCCGGCGGTGCCGTCATTCGACGCGACCACGGCGTCGACGCCGTTATCGGTGGCGGTCAGGATCTGCTCCATGTTGCGCTGCGCGTTGGCGGGCAGCCAGCCATCGGTATAGGCTTCGCCCACGATCTCGATCGCGCCCGAGTCGATGGCCTCCTGCAGGATCTCCTGCTGGCCGCCGCGCAGGAAGTCGGCATTGGGATCGGTGGGCGAGCCCTTGATCATCACGTAGCGCCCTTCGGGCATCGCCTCGAACACGGCGCGGGCCTGCATCCGGCCGACTTCGACATTGTCGAAGGTCAGGTAGAAGGCACGCGGGTCTTCGATCAGGCGGTCATAGGCGATGACCGGAATGCCTTCGTCCGCGGCGGCCTGCACGGCCGGACCGATGGCCTGCGCGTCCTGCGCCAGCACGATCAGCGCATCGACACCCTGCGCGATCAGCGCCTCGATATCGGAAAGCTGCTTGGCCGAGGACGATTGCGCGTCCGCCGAGACATACTCGGCGCCCGCCGCTTCAAGAGCGGCGACGATGGCGGTCTCGTCCGTGCGCCAGCGCTCTTCCTGGAAATTCGACCAGCTGACACCCACCGTGATGTCCTGCGCCATCGCCGTGGTGGCCGCGGATGTCATGAAACCCGCAGCCGCAACGGCCGCGGCGTACAATGCCTTGCGCATGTTTTTCCTCCCTGGATAACGACCCGTTGACACAGGCCTCGGGCTCCTCCCGATGCGGGCAGGATAGGTTATTTTGTTTAGGTGTCAAAATAAATATTCTCGCATATAAGCAATTTTCGTGTTTCAATACGGGCTTCAGGCCGATCCAGGGACGCTTCGGGGAGGAAGCGGGGTCGCGCCGCGCTGCAGCGAGGGGATATTATTTGATGAATGAACGAATGTCGGCCGTTTCCTTGACGCAGCGCCCCGACGAGTCGGCGGCCCCTTCCGGCTGCGGCCCGCTGCTGCCCGGCCCCGAACTCGACACGAAGCCGCTGCGCCAGAAAGTCTTCGAACATGTCCGCGCCACCGGGCAGGCCGCACGCGCCGATGTCTCTCGCGCGCTGGGAATCAGCGCGGGATCGGTCACGCAGGTGACCTCGGACCTGATCGAGCGCGGCTACCTCCAGGAATCCGACGAGGCCGCGCGCGACCGGCGCGAAACCGGGCGCGGCCGCCCCTCGGTCGCGCTGTCGGTCGTGCCCGAGGCGCATCGCGTGGTCGGGATCAAGCTGTCGGACGAACGCCACACCGCCGTTCTGGCCGATTTCGCCGGCACCATCCTGGCCGAGGCGATGCTGCCCACGCCGGCGGTGCGCAAGACCATGGACCAGATCGCGGGCGAGACCGCGCAGCTGGTCGACCTGGTGCTGGAAAAAGCCGGGCTGACGATCTCCGATATCGCGGCGGTTGGGGTGGGAATCTCGGGCCTTGTCGATCCGATCGAGGGTCTGGTTCCGTGGTCGCCGCTGCTGGAAGGCGAGAACCTCGCGCTGGCCGAACGGCTGACGCGCAGGCTTGGCTGCCCCGCCCTGGTCGATAACGACGCCAACATGCTGACGCTGGCCGAGCTGTGGTTCGGCGCCGGTCGGGCCAATTCCGACTTCGCCGTCGTCACCATCGAACACGGCGTCGGCATGGGGCTGGTGGTCGGCAACCGGCTTTACCGGGGCACGCGCGGTATGGGGATGGAGCTGGGCCATATCAAGGTGCAGCTCGACGGCGCGCTGTGCCGCTGCGGCCAGCGTGGCTGTTTAGAAGCCTATCTCGCCGATTACGCGCTGGCACGCGAGGCGGGGACGGCGCTGGGACGCAATCCGCGCAACATGGCCTCGGCGCAGTCCATGCTGGACACGCTGTTCGCCGAGGCCAAGGGCGGGAACATGGCCGCGCGCTCGATCTTCCGCCGCGCCGGGCGCTATCTTGCGGTCGGGCTGTCCAACGTCATCCAGCTTTTCGATCCGACGCTGATTATCCTGTCGGGCGAGCGGATGCGCTACGACTACCTCTATGCCGACGAGGTCATGGCCGACGCGCTGTCGCTCACGCTCAATCACGGCCGCCCCGCCTGCCGGGTCGAGATCCATAACTGGGGCGACATGGTCTGGGCACGGGGCGCGGCGGCGCTGGCGCTGGGGCATGTGACCGACACCGCTCTGGGTCAGGCGGCATGAAACTGCGCTGGCTTGTCCTCACCCTGATCGGCGCGGCCACCCCCGCGCTCGCCACGCCGCGCTTTCAGGACCTGTCCGATACCCTGCCCCGCCATGTCTATGACGGCGGCTGGGAACATTTCGTCGGCGGCGGGGTCGCGGTGTTCGATTGCAACGGCGATGCCCGCCCCGAGATCCTGGCCGCCGGTGGCACGAATCCGATGCTGTTCCTGCGCAACCGGGGCGACATGGTCTTCGAGGCCGGCCCTTTTCCCACCCTGACCGGCGCCACCGGGGCCTATCCGCTGGATCTGGACGGCGACGGGATCCTCGACCTCTATATCCTGCGGGCTGGCGCCGACCGGGTGCTGCGTGGCGGGGCGAATTGCCGTTTCGAGGACGTGACCGATGCCTGGGGCTTCCCGCAGGACGACCACTGGACCACCGCCTTCACGGCGTGGTGGGAAGACGGCGCCAGCCGCCCCACGCTCGCCATCGGCCATTATGTCGACCGCAGCAACCCCGAGGGGCCGTTCGAGGCCTGCGACACCAACAGCCTGATGATCCCCCAGACCGAGGGCTGGCGCGAAGAACCGCTCGAGCCCGGTTTCTGCGCGCTGTCGATGCTGGCCGCCCGCGACGCGCGGGGCCGCCCGACGCTGCGGATCTCGAACGACCGGCACTACTATGTGCGCGGCGGCTATGAGCAGATGTGGGACATCGCCGAGCATCGTTTCCTGACGCCAGAAGACGGCTGGCAACACGTCTCGCTCTGGGGCATGGGCATCGCGTCGCGCGATCTCGATGGCGACGGGCGCGACGAGGTGATGCTGACTTCGATGGGCGATCAACTGCTACAAATCGCACAACCCGATGGCACCTACGCGGCGGCACCCTATGCGATGGGGACTTATGCAACCCTTCCCCATGATGGAAGCGATGGCCGTCCCTCGACCGGATGGCACGCGCAGTTCGGCGACGTGGACAATGACGGCCGCGCCGACCTGTTCATCGCCAAGGGCAATGTCGACCAGATGCCGACGAATGCGATCGAGGATCCCAACGATCTGCTGATGCAGCAGGCGGACGGCACCTTCGTGCAGCGCGCCACCGAGGCGGGCGTGGCGACCCGGACCCGCGCGCGGGGCGCGGCGCTGGCCGATCTGGACGGCGATGGCGGGCTGGACCTGGTGGTGATCAACCGCCGCGCACCGATGGAGCTTTATCGCAACGTGACGCCCGGGCGCGGCCACTGGATCGCGCTCGACCTGCGCCAGCCGGGCGCGAACAGCCGGGCTGTCGGGGCGGTGGTGACGGTCGAGAGCGCGGCGGGAATGCAGGGACAACAGGTCACCGTCGGCGGCGGCCATGCCGGCGGGCAGGCGCTGCCGCTGCATGTCGGGCTGGGAAGTGCGACGGAGGTGGTGATCCGGGTCGAATGGCCGGACGGTCGCGTGAGCCGCGTGGAGAGCGGCGTCGACCGCGTCCTGACCCTGTCGCCCCAGGAGTGAGGGCGGCGTTGCGGGGCATCGAGCCCCGCAACGCCGCGCGGGCCGCAGGCCCGCACCCGCCCGGGAGGGTTTTCCACCCTCCCGGACCCTCCCGAGGATACTTCCGGAACAAAGATGGGCGTGGCCGGGCGGGCGGGTGTCGCCCAGCGAAGCGCAGGCGCAGGCGCCGGCCCGGCTCAGGGGTTGGGCACCGGCAGCCCCGATGGCACGCTGTCGGGAACGCCCAGTCGTCCGGTCCGCGCCACGGGGTCGGTGAGGGTTTCAAGAAACGCCACCAGCGCCGTGATCTGCTCCGCATCGGGCACGAAGACAGTCTCGGCCGCCGCGCGGATGGCCGCGACCTGTTCGGGATCGTCCATCGCCGCCCAATCTTCAACCGGCATGGCCGGCAGCACCGCCTGCGTGCGGTCATAACCGTCGAGTCCCTGCGCGCCATGTGCCGCAAGAAACCCCGCCAGCGTCGCATGCGCGCCCGCATGGCCATAGGGCGCCGTCAGCGCCACGTTGCGCAAAGCCGGCGTGCGGAACGCGTACCAGTCCGCCGGATCGCCGGTCACGCGGTAGCGCCCCTCGTCGCGGTGATGGCTTTCGAACCGCGCGCCCTTGCCCGGTCCCAGCTGCGGGGCGCCCATCGCGTGGAAATCATGGTCGGTCAGGAACGGCCCCGCGTGACACGAGGCGCAGCCCGCCTCGCCATAGAACAAGGCCATGCCCTGCCCGGCCAGCGGCGCCATCGTCGCCTCGCCCCTCAGCACCGCGTCGAAGGGGGCGCTGTCCGAGCGGAATTCGAACTCCATGAAGGCCGCGATGGCGTTCGAGACATCGGCGAAGGTGATCGCGCGGCCCGCGGCGATTTCGGGATAGACCTCGGCGAACATCCGCGCGTAATCGGGCACGCCCGCCACGCGTGCCGCCAGCCGGGCCCAGGCGCCGTCCTCGCCCGTCAGCATCCCCATCCGCACGGCGGTCGAGATCTCGTTTTCCTGGTAATGGCCCGCCATCTCGTCGGGCGAGACCACCGGGAACATCGTCTGCGCCGCCAGCATCGAGGCGAAGCCGTCCAGCATGTCGGCCCCCAGGGGCGTGCGCATACCGTGATATTGCGCATCGTCAATCTCGACCCGTCCGTCATGGAACATCGACCGGTATTCGAGCGCACCCAGATTCCACAAAGCCTGCGCGTTGCGCGGCACGCGTTCCTCGGGTGGGTTATCGGGGTCGACGACGCGCGCCGGCCCCAGCCCGATGCCGCCATCGCCCAGGCCCAGCGACAGCCCGTCCGAGGTTCCGAAGGCCGGGTGGTGGCAGGTGGCGCAGGCAACCTCGCGATTGCCCGACAGGATCGGATCGTAGAACAGAAGCTGGCCCAGCCGGGCCTCGGTTGGATCCACGGGGCGGAAATCGGCGTCGGTCAGGGGTGGCGGCAGGGTGTCGGGCCGTCCTGCGCCCAGCGTCGCCGCCGCCTGCCAGCCCAGCGGGATCAGCGCCAGCGCGCCCCAGATGATCGCCCGTTTCATGGCCCCTCCCCTGCCCGCTTGCCGGACGGGCGAAGGGTGGCATGCCGGTCAGAGCCCGGTCAACTGGTGCAGCACGAAACTGACGCTGAGAAGGCCCAGCACCGTCGTCACCATCGTCGCCCCCGAGGCGACGGCGCCGAAGCCATAGAGCCCGGCGAAGATCGGGAAGACCGTAAGCATCGGCATCGCCGCGAACAGGATCCCCACGGGGATCAGCGCGGGCGGAACACCGGGTACCAGCATCAGCGCCAGCGCCACCATCAGCGGGTGCAGCACCAGCTTCCCCGCCGCCACGGCCAGCGAGCGCCGCCAATGTCCGTTCAGGGACATGGTGGCGACGGTGCCGCCGATCACGAACAGTGCCACCGGCGACGCCGCGCCCGCCAGAAGGCGCACGCCACGCTCGACCGGCTCGCCCAGATCGAGCCCCGTGACCCGGATTGCCAGCGCCACCACCACGGCGATGACCAGCGGATTGGTCACGATTCGCGTCAGCACCGGGCGGATCTGCGACAGGAACGCGCCGCGATGCCCGGCGACACCGGCGGCGATGGTTGGCACCGGCAGCGTCACCGCGTTCTCGATGATCATCGTCATGGCAAAGACCGTGGCCGCATGCTCGCCGAAGAACAGGCTGGCGATGGGGAAGCCCAGAAAGCCGCTGTTGGAGTTCGACATGCCCATCGCCAGGATCCAGGATTCCGGCGCGGCCTTGCGCATCAGGAGCCGCAATGCGGCGAAGCCGATAAGCAGGGTCGCCACCGATCCGGCCATATAGGCCGCGAAGAACGAGGCATCGAGGCCACTGTCGCCGCGCGGAAAGGCGATGGCGGTGACGATCAGCGCGATCAGGGCGATCTTCAGGGTGAACTGGCTGAGCGCGGCGATATGCGCTGCGGGCAGGTAGCGCGTGCGCACGGCCAGGAAGCCGATGGCGATCATCAGATAGATCGGCAGAGTGGTCAGAAAGATGTCCAGCATGGCGGTCCCCGGCTCGTCTGCCGCCCCTTAACACGGCAAGAAACGCGCGGCGAGGGGCAAGACCCTGCCGGCCCGGCTTGTGCCTGCCTGCCTTCGGCCTTAGACCGCAGCAACGCGCATCCACAGAGCCCGCCGGCCCATCATGCCCCCTATCCGTTTGTTTTCTCTCAACAATTTTCAGCGCTCGGCGATGACGCTTGCCCTGTCCGGGGCCGGAGCCGCGCTGTTTTACGCGCTGCACCTGCCCCTGCCCTTCCTGTTCGGACCGATGTCGGCCTGTCTGCTGGCCGCTCTGGCGGGCTTGCCGTTGCGCGGCAGCGGACAGATCGGCATCGGCGCGCGCACGATCCTGGGCGTGGCCGTCGGCGCGACGATGACGCCCGCGCTTCTGGGCCTGTTGCCGACGATGCTGGCCTCGGTCGCGCTGATCCCGGTCTATATCGCGCTGATCGGGCTGATCGGCGTGCCCTATTTCCGCCGGGTCGCGGGCTATGACGCGCCGACTGCGTGGTATGCGGCGATGCCCGGCGGGTTGCAGGACATGGTCGTCTTCGGGGCCGAGGCCGGGGCCAATATCCGGACCCTGTCGCTGATCCACGCCACCCGCGTTCTGCTGATCGTCACCGTCGCGCCTTTGCTCCTGACGCAGGCTTTCGGCGCCTCGCTGTCGCATCCGGTGGGCGAACCCGCCGCGGACCTGCCCGTGTCGGAGATGGCGCTGATGATTGTCGCCGCTTTGGTCGGCTGGAAAGGGGGCGAGCGGATCGGGCTGTTCGGCGCCTCGATCCTCGGGCCGCTGGCGGTGACGGCGGCGCTGTCGCTGGCGGGCTTCCTGCACCACCGCCCCCCGGCCGAGGCGATCTACGTCGCGCAATTCTTCATCGGCGCGGCGATCGGCGTGGGCTATACCGGCGTCACCCTGCACGAAATCCGCCGCGACGTGCTGGCGGGGATGGGCTTCGTGGTGATCCTGGCGCTTCTGGCCACGCTTATGGCCGAGATCGTCTACCAGCTTGGCCTTGCGCCCGCGCTGGAGGCGTTTCTGGCCTTCGCACCGGGCGGTCAGGCAGAGATGACGGTGCTGGCCATCATCGTCGGCGCCGATCTGGGCTATATCGTCGTCCACCATATCCTGCGTATCCTGCTGGTGATTACCGGCGCGCCGATTGCCGCGCGTCTCATGCGCATGAACCGCAAGGAGCCGTGATGCGTTTCACCACCCGTCCCGAATTGTCCGGCACGTTCGGCATGACCGCCTCGACCCACTGGATCGCCACGGCGGTGGGGATGTCGGTGCTGGAACGCGGCGGCAACGCCTTTGACGCGGCCGCCGCCACCGGCTTCGCGCTGCAGGTCTGCGAGCCGCATCTGAACGGCCCCTTGGGCGACATGCCCGCGCTGATCTGGCCCGCTTGCGACGATGCGCCGACGATGATCTGCGCGCAGGGCACCGCGCCCGCCGGGGCCACCATCGCGCATTACCGCGCCGAGGGGCTGGACCTGATCCCGGGCTCGGGCCTGTTGGCCACGGTCATTCCCGGCGCCTTCGACGGCTGGATGCTGATGCTGCGCGATCACGGGACATGGCCGCTGGCCGAGATCCTTGCGCCCGCCATTCACTACGCGCGCCACGGCGTCCCCTGCCTGCCGCGCGTTACCGATGCGATTGCCGAGCTTGCGGATTTCTTCCGCACCGAATGGCCCACATCCGCCGAGACATGGCTGCCCGGCGGCGCCCCGCCGCAACCCGGAGCGCTGTTTGCCAACCCGGCGCTGGCCGACACCTGGGACAGGCTGTGTGCCGAGGTCGCGGGCGTGAAGGGCCGCGAGGCGCAGATCGACGCCGCGCGCGACCAGTTCGCGCAGGGTTTCATCGCCGGGGCCATTGATCGCTGGATGCGCGAGGCCTGCGTGATGGACGCGACCGGCCATCGCCGCAAGGGCGTGCTGAGCGGGCAGGACATGGCCGGGTGGCGTGCCAGCTATGAGCCGGTTCTGTCCGGAGACCATGCTGGCTGGCAAGTGTTCAAGGGCGGGTTCTGGTCGCAGGGGCCGGTGCAATTGTCGGTACTGGGGATGCTCGCGGGGGACGATCTGGCCGCCCTGCCGCCCGAGGGCGCGGATTTCGTCCACCGCGTCACCGAGGCGCTGAAACGCGCGCTGGCCGACCGCGAGGCCTATTACGGCGACGCGCCCGAGGCCGCGGGCCCGCTCACGCTGGCCCCCGAGTACCTGCGCGCGCGCCGGGCGCAGATCTCCGGGACAGCCGGCGCCACGCTCGACCCCGGCGATCTCCCCGGTTTCGAGACCCAGCGCACGGCGGCCCTTGCCCGCAACGCGTGGCTTGCCGGCCGTCAGGTCCATTCCGGGCCGGGCGTGGGCGAGCCGACGATGGGGCATCTGAAGAAACCGGGCGATACCGTGCATCTTGATGTCGTCGATCGCTGGGGCAACATGGTCAGCGCCACGCCTTCGGGCGGATGGCTGCAATCCTCGCCCGTGGTGCCGGGGCTGGGGATGCCGCTGAATTCCCGCACTCAGATGTTCTGGCTGGACGAGGGACTGCCCACCAGCCTGCACCCCGGCCGCCGCCCGCGCACCACGCTGTCGCCCAGCATGGCACGGGCACCCGATGGCACGCGGCTGGCCTATGGCACGCCCGGCGGCGATCAGCAGGACCAGTGGCAGACGGCCTTCATCCTGCGGCTCATCCATCACGGGCTGAACCTGCAGGAAGCCATCGACGCGCCGCTTTTCCACACCGATCACCTGCAGGCCAGCTTCGACCCGCACGGCTTCACGCCCGCGCATCTGCTGCTGGAACCGGCCTTCCCGCCCGCCACGATCGAGGCGCTGAAGGCGATGGGACATCGCGTTCAGGTCTCGGCGCCCTGGTCGGCGGGGCGCCTGACCGCCGTCAGCCGCCGCCCCGACGGGCTGCTCAGGGCGGCGGCAACGCCCCGGTTGATGCAAGCCTATGCCGCCGGGCGCTGACGGGTGATTATCCGCCATCCGCTGCTTGCATCTGCCGGAAAGCGGGACAATGGATGTCACAGTTTCAATTTCGGGCCGCGCCTGCCAAATGACTGACCTTTTCGTCGCCCTGATGCCGCCGGATCTGCCGGGCGGCATTGTTCTGCTTCTGATGGCGACCAGCTTCGCATCGAGCTTCATCACCATTTCCTTCGGCATCGGCGGCGGCGGGCTGATGCTGGCGGTGATGGCCTCGCTGCTGCCGCCTCTGGCGCTGGTGCCGGTTCATGGCGTGGTGCAGTTCGGCTCGAATGCCGGACGCACGGCGATGATGGTCGGCCATATCCACTGGCCCGCCGTGGCGCGCTTCGGCGCGGGGATCGTGCTGGGCATCGTGATCGGCGCCAGCGTGGCCATCAACCTGCCCGCGCCCGTTCTGCTGATCGGCGTCGGGCTGTTCCTGATCTGGACCGTGATCGCGAAGCCGCCCGCATGGATGCGCAACTGGCCGCTCTTCACCGGCACGCTGACCTCGGTGCTGAGCATGTTCTTCGGCGCCTCGGGGCCCTTCGTGAACACCTATGTCAAATCGCTGGAGTTGGGCCGCCACGCGCATGTCGCCACGACCGCCTCGCTGCTGACCGGCCAGCACCTGTTGAAAGCCGTGGCTTTCGGCGCCCTGGGTTTCGCCTATCTGCCCTGGGCCGGGCTGATCGCGGCGCTGATCCTGTGCGGGCTGGCGGGAACATGGACCGGGAAGCGGGTGCTCAACCGGATGAGCGACGCGCGGTTCAAGCAGGCACTGAACGCGGTGCTGCTGCTTTTGGCCGCGCGTCTGGTCTGGCAGGGCGTGGCGGCGCTGCTCTGACGCCGCCACGCCGGGTCTTTACAGGACTTCGCGCAGGGCTTCGGCGGTGACGCGAGCGATCTGATCGGCCTCGCCCTCGGTCAGGCACAGGGGCGGCGCAAAGCCCAGAATGTCGCCCTGCGGCATGGCCCGCGAGATCACGCCGCGCTTGACCATCTCGCCCACGACCTTGCCCGCGACGCTGCCCACCGGCGAGAAGCCGGCCCGCGTCGAACGGTCCGAGGTCAGCTCGACCGCGCAGAGCATCCCCTCGCCGCGGATCTCGCCCACATTTGGGTGATCGCCCACCGCGTCGGCCATGGCGCGGCGCAGATAGGCGCCGACCTTGCCCGCGTTCTCGACCATGTTCAGATCGTCGATCAGCTTCAGGTTCGCCACCCCGGCCGCCGCACCGATCGGATGCGCGGAATAGGTCCAGCCATGGCCGATCGGGCCGTTTTCATCGGTGCCCTGCATCAGCACCTGCCACATCTTGTTGCCGACGATGGACCCCGACAGCGGCGCATAGGCCGAGGTCAGGCCCTTGGCGATGGTGATCAGGTCGGGCTGCAGCCCGTAATGCTGCGAACCGAACATCGTACCCAGCCGTCCGAAGCCGGTGACGACCTCGTCCGCGATCAGGACAATATCGTATTTGCGCAGGATTTCCTGCACGCCTTCCCAGTAGCCAACCGGCGGCGGCACGATGCCCCCGGTGCCCAGCACCGGCTCGCCGATGAAGGCGGCGATGGTGTCGGGATCTTCCCGCTGGATCAGCTCTTCCAGCTTGGCCAGCAGCCACTTGGTGAAATCGCCCTCGGACATGTCGGCCTCGGGGCGGCGGTAGAAATAGGGCGCCTCGGTATGGAGGACGCCGTCAAGCGGCAGGTCGAATTTCTTGTGGAACAGCTCGAGCCCCGTCAGCGACCCCGACATCAGCCCCGAACCGTGATAGCCCCGCCAGCGCGAGATGATCTTCTTCTTTTTCGGCAGGCCGCGGATATTGTTGTAATACCAGACCAGCTTGATGTTCGTCTCGTTCGCGTCCGAACCGCCAAGCCCGAAATAGACCTTCGACATGCCCTCGGGCGCGCGGTCCATGACCATCTTCGACAGCGTGATCGAGGCTTCGGTCCCGTGGCCGACATAGGCATGGTAATAGGACAGCTCGCCCGCCTGCTTGGCGATGGCGTCGGTCACTTCGCGCCGCCCGTAGCCCACATTCACGCAGTAAAGCCCCGCGAAGCCGTCGAGCAGACGGTTGCCGTCACGGTCGGTGATGTACACGCCCTCGCCCCCGGTGACGATGCGTTGCGGCGCCTCGCCCCGGGCGAACTGGCCCAGATGGGTTGAGGGGTGGAAAAAGCTCTCGCGGTCCCATTGGGCGAGTTGGTCATTGGTCAGCATCGGGAACCTCCTGTGATGCGGCTCACGCTAGCAGGCAAAGGCCCGGGGTTGAACCCCGCCCCCCTCCGGCGGCAGGATAGAGCCCCGGACGCCCCGCGAAACCTTCAGGACATCATGATTCAAAACCCGATCCGCCCGACCCTGTCCCTCGACGCCCCCGGCAAGCGGCACGGGCATCTGAAACTGCCCTATTCGCGCAATGACAGCGCCTGGGGGGCGGTGATGATCCCGATCACGGTGATCGTGGGGAAACCCGGCCCCACCGCCCTCTTGACCGGGGCCAATCACGGCGACGAATACGAGGGGCCGATCGCGCTGCAGGCGCTGGCGCATGAGATCGAGCCCGAGGATGTCACCGGGCGCCTGATTATCGTGCCCTACATGAACACCCCCGCCTTTCGCGCCGGGACGCGGGTATCGCCGCTCGATCAGGTCAACCTGAACCGCGCCTTTCCCGGCGCGCCGGGGGGCAGCGTCACGCAGAAGATCGCCCATTACTTCAACGACACGCTGGTGCCGATGGCCGATCTGGTGGTCGATTTCCACTCGGGCGGGAAGACGCTGGATTTTGTTCCCTTCGCCTGTGCGCATTACCTCGACGACGCGACGCAGCAGGCGGCTTGCGTGGCCGCCGTCACCGCCTTCAACGCGCCCTACACGCTGATGCTGCGCGAGATCGACGCGGTCGGCATGTACGACACCGCGGTCGAGGAGCAGGGCAAGACCTTCGTCACCACCGAACTGGGCGGCGGCGGCACGGCCACGGCGCGCAGCGCCGGCATCGCCCACAAGGGGATCCGCAACGTGCTGAAACATGCGGGCATTCTGCCCGGAGCGCCCGAGATCGCGCCTACGGTCATGCTGGATATGCCCGACGACGATTGCTACCACACCGCACCCGAGGCCGGGTTGATCGAGCCGATGGCCGATCTGGGCGAGACCGTCACGCAAGGCCAGCCGCTGGCGCGGATCTGGCCCTTGGATCGCAGCGGCGCCGCGCCGGCGGTCGTTCACGCCCAGCGCGACGGTGTCGTGGTCGCGCGTCACTTCCCGGGGCTGGTGCAGCTGGGCGATACGCTGGCGGTGCTGGCGGTCGAAGCTGGCTGAGCCTTTTTCAACCTGGGGCCATGAAAAAGGGCGGCCCCGGCGGGTCGCCCGGTGACTTATCCGACATCGCGCGAAGGTCAGACGCCCACGCCCGGCCCCATGCAGGTAAGCGGCTGATCGCTCTGCTCAACCTCATAGAGCTCGGTCGACGGACCGTCGCCGCCCTGGAACACCGCGCGCAGGCCGCTGCCCTCGGCGTAGAAATGCCAGCATTGCTCGTCATCGGGCGCGGCTTCGTAGAGGAAACAGATCGCGTCGCCACGCTCGTACCACACCCCGTCATTGCATTCCTGATTGACGAAGGCCCAGCGCACGCGGCGGTTGGGCAGGTATTCCTCGATCCCGTAGGGGGTGCCGTCGATGGCGTAGGACAGCGTCCGCCCCTCGGTATGCGCTTCGAACTCTTCCGCGGTCATCGGTGTGCCCTGCGGCGCGGGGGCCGCGTTCTGCGCGAAGGCCGGGAACACGGCGCCGAGGGCGATGGCAAAGACCCCGGCGGCAGAGAGCGTGCGGGCAGCGGAACGGGTCATGGAAACCTCCGAGAAAACCATGCCCCAGTGTGACAGAGCCCCGCCGCCTGAGCCAGCACCCGCCACGTCACGAAGCTGCGAGACCGGCCTCAATCGTCAATGCACCGGCATCGCATCGGGCGAGACGCGCGGCGCGGCCTCCTGCTCGTCCAGAAGCGCGGCAAGGCGCGGGTCCATCACCCGTTTCCAGAACGGCGGCAGCATCGCCAGCATCGCCATCGCCGGCAGCGGCGCGGGCAGCATGGCCGAGCCTTCGGGCAGGGTGAGCTGCGGATAGGGCCGTGCCGGATGGGCGTGGTGGTCGGAATGGCGCGGCGCGTTCAGCGTCACCGCCGAGGAATACCAGCCCTTCGAGTTCCACGCATGCCACGGCCCGGCGGCCTCGTAACGGCCATTGGGCAGGCGGCGGCGGCGCAGGCCGTAATGCTGGACGTAATCCGCCACCAGCATCTGCGCCTGCGTATGGGCGCAGAGCATGACGTAGATGAACAGCCCCCACAGCCCGCACAGTGCGAAACAAAGGGCCAGCAGGATCACCTCGCCGCCGATGTAATAGACATAGGGGTTGCGCTTGCGGACCGCACCGCGCTGGCGCAACGCCTTCTCGGCCTTGTAGCCCGACAGGAAACTGCCCCACCACGCCACCGGCAGGTAGATCCAGAAATTCGTCCCCTTGGTGGCCGATACCGGGTCATGCGGTGTCGCGACATGGGGGTGATGCACCAGCCTGTGGGCCGAGACATGGTGCCCGAACAGGAAATTGATGTAGACCAGCGTGCCCAGCCGGGTCATGAAGCGGTCCGACCGGTGGATCAGCTCATGCGCGGCGGGATTGCCGACCTGACCGAAGAACAGCCCGAAACCGATCATCCCCATGATCCAGTCGAAGCCGTGCAGGTTGAAGGTCATGGCCCAGACACCCAGCCCCATATGCGTGATCTGCAGGAAACCCAGGATCACCAGGAGCCCGTCGCCCACCGGCAATTCGCTGCCATCGGCCGGATCGGGCATCTGATCCATCACGATCCACATCAGGCCGATCGTGACCGGCGCGGCCCACAGGATCCAGCCGCCGGTAAAGGCCCCGACGACCAGCAGGATTGCGGGCAGGAATGTGGCGAAACTGTAGAGAATCAGACGCATGAGCACACCAGAACGGACGGTTTTGCCGACTTTATCAGGGTATTGAGGCCAGCATAAGGCGCAGCGCCCCTTCCCTCCATGCGACTCAGAGGCTACTTGCTGAAGAACGCCCAAGCCAATCTCTGCGAGGCCCCATGTCCTTTTTCGGCAAGCTCAAGGAACGGATGTTCCGCTCGTCCTCGAAACTCGACGAGGGGCTCGATGCGCTGGTGGCCTCGGACCCGGCCCCCGCGGACGAGGGAGCCGACGAGAGCCCGGCAGCGCCCCCCAAGACGCCGGACACCCCGGTCGAAACCGGTGGCACGCCCGCCATCGCGCCGATCCCCTCGCCCGTTCCCGCGCCCGATGCGCGGACCGATGCCGCCCGGCCCGGCCTGTTGTCGCGCCTCACGGGCCGCGCCGACGCCCCGCGCCGCGTGCTCGACGACAATTTCATCGAGGAACTCGAGGATCTGCTGGTGCAGGCGGATCTGGGCGTGGAAACCGCGCTCAAGGTCACCGCCAATATCGCCGCCGGGCGTTTCGGGCGCCGCGTCACCACGCAGGAGATCAAGCAGGCCCTCGCCGACGAGGTCGCCCGCATCATGGAGCCGGTGGCGAAACCCCTGCCGCTTTACCCCAACAAGCCGCAGGTCGTGCTGGTCGTGGGCGTCAACGGCGCGGGCAAGACCACCACCATCGGCAAGCTCGCCTCGCAGTTTCGCGCGGCAGGCAAGTCGGTCATCATCGCCGCGGGCGACACGTTTCGCGCTGCCGCCGTCGAACAGCTTCAGGTCTGGGGCGACCGCGCAGGCGTGCCGGTGATGACGGCGCCCGAAGGCTCGGACCCCGCCTCGCTGGCCTTCGACGCGCTGACCCGCGCGCAGGCCGAGGGCGCGGACCTTTTGATGATCGATACCGCCGGACGGCTGCAGAACCGCGCCGACCTGATGGAGGAGCTGGCCAAGATCGTCCGCGTGATCCGCAAGAAAGACCCCTCCGCCCCGCACAACACCCTGCTGGTGCTCGATGCGACCACCGGCCAGAACGCGGTGACGCAGGTCGAAGTCTTCCGCCAGATGGCCGATGTGTCGGGGCTGATCATGACCAAGCTTGACGGCACGGCGCGCGGCGGTGTGCTGGTGGCGCTGGCCGACCGCTTCGGCCTGCCCATCCACGCGATCGGCGTGGGCGAGCAGATCGACGATCTTGACGCGTTCGACCCCCAGGATTTCGCCGCGGCGCTGACCGGCACCGGGCGCTGAGGCGTCACTCCTGACTACGCCGCTCGACCAGCCGAAGGATCGACAGCACCACCACGACCAGAACCGTGGCCATCAGCGCCAGCGTCTCGCGCCCCGCGCCGCAGCCCAGCCCCACCGCGCCCGCCAGCCACAGCGAGGCGCCGGTGGTCACGTTGCGCACCTTCTCGCCCGAGGTGAAGATCATCCCCGCGGCCAGGAACGCGACCCCCGCCGTCACTGCCTCGATCATCCGCAGGGGATCGTTGCGCTGCTCGCCCGTATTGCCGAAATCCAGCGCGCTGATCTCCAGCCCCAGGATCACGAACAGGCAGGCGGCGACCGAGACGAGGATATGCGTGCGCAGCCCCGCCGCTTTCTGGCGCCATTCCCGCTCGATCCCGATCGCGGCGCCCAGCGCCATGGCCATCAGGATCCGCAGGAAAGCCACCGGCGCGGGCACGACGGCGAAGGTATCGGTGAATTCGGACTGTATCTGTTGCCACATCCCCGGATTGTAGGGCGCCCCCGAAGCCCGACCAGAGGCCCCGACCCCAAGCGGCAAGCCCGGCGGCGAAATCCCGCGCGACCCTTGTCTTTCCCGCACAGGCGCGCGACATCTCGGCCGGTCCCCGCAGGAAGGCACGGATCGTGAGCGACTGGCTCCTCTCACTCGACGGCACCGAGACCGGCTTGCACCTGTCGATGGCCCTAGCACTCTGCGCCGCGCTTCTGCACGCGGTGTTTGGCGCGCTGCAGAAGGGCCGCCACGACCCGTGGCTGTCGCGCGCCGGGATCGACGTCTTCACCTTTCTGCTCGCCTTGCCCGTGGCCTTGTTCGTCGTGCCCTGGCCGCAGCCGCATATGTGGCCGATCTTCGCCGCGATGTGGGCGATCCATGTCGTCTACAAGATCCTGCAGGCCATGACCTATACCCGCGGCGCCTATACCGTGGTCTACCCGGTCGTGCGCGGCACAGCGCCGCTTTTCGCCGTGCTGGGCGCGGGCCTCTTGTTCGGCGAACATTTCAACGCGATACAGTGGCTGGGCGTGGCGGTGCTGCTGTCGGGCATCTACGGGCTTGCGCTCTACAACCTGCGCAAGATCACCGTGAACCGCGACCGGCTGGTGCCCGCGCTGGGCTTTGCCGTGGCGACGGGCGGGATGGTCGCGCTTTACACGACCTTCGATGCCTATGGCATCCGGCAGGCCGCCGATCCCTTTACCTTCCTCGCCTGGTTCTTCGTCATCGACAGCGTGTTCATGCCGCTCGTCTGCGCGCGCCGCCTGATGGCGATGCCCCGCGCCGACCGCACGGACCTGCTGCGCCGGGGCGTGGTGGGCGCGCTGGTGGCCTTTGCCAGCTTCGGCGGCATCATGCTGGCCACGCGGCTCGGCCCGGTCGGACAGGCGGCAGTCCTGCGCGAAACCTCGACGGTCTTCTCGGCGCTGATCGGCTGGCTCATGCTGGGCGAAAGCACCGGGCCGCGCCGCGTCGCGCTGATGGCGATGATCGCGGCGGGCGCGGTGATCGTGCAGCTTGCGTCCTAGGCGGGTTCGCGCACGAGCCCTTTCAGCACCTCCGAGGCAATCTCGAAGGACCGCACCCGCTTCTCGGGATCGTGGATGCCGCCCGTCAGGATGATCTCGTCGGGCTGAGTGCGGTCGATGAGCCGCTTGAGTTCGGCCTCCAGCGTGGCAGGCCCGCCCGTGGCCGAGAACGACAGCGCCCCCTCGACCTGCCGCATCAGCGCCGGCGGCACCTCGGCCTCGATATCGGCGACCGGGCGCGGCAGCTTGCCGGGCTGCCCGCTGCGCAGCCGCGCGAAGGCCAGCATCTGCGACGAACGCAGGTAGCGCGCCTCGTCATCCGTCTCGGCCGCGAAACAGCCCGCCGCCACCATCGCATAGGGGCGTTCGAGATACTCGGAGGGCCGGAA
The DNA here is from genome assembly GCF_003122215.1 of Pararhodobacter marinus. Taxonomy (GTDB): domain Bacteria; phylum Pseudomonadota; class Alphaproteobacteria; order Rhodobacterales; family Rhodobacteraceae; genus Pararhodobacter; species Pararhodobacter marinus. Next base: position 27,181 of record NZ_QEYD01000012.1, read on the forward strand.
GCTTGCGCGGTAGATCGCCAGCGCCTCGTCCAGCGCAGCGGGCGCGAAATGCGAGGCAAAGGCATAGGGCAGGCCCAGATAGGCGGCAAGCTGGGCGCCGAACAGGCTCGATCCCAGGATCCAGACCGGCACATGCGTGCCCGTCCCCGGGACCGCCCGCACCCGCGCCTCGGGATTGTCGCCGAAATACCCCAGCAGCTCGACCACATCCTGCGGGAACGTATCTTCCTGCGCCATGTTGCGCCTCAGCGCGCGCATGGTCAGCCCGTCGGTCCCGGGCGCCCGTCCCAGCCCCAGATCGATCCGGTCGGGATACAGCGTGGCCAGCGTGCCGAAAGCCTCGGCCACGACCAGCGGCGCGTGGTTGGGCAGCATGATGCCCCCCGCCCCCACCCGGATGGTCGAGGTCGCGCCCGCGACATGGCCGATGGCAACGGCGGTGGCGGCGCTGGCAATGCCGGGCATGTTGTGATGTTCGGCCAGCCAGAAGCGGTGATAGCCCGCCCGCTCGCCCGCCTGGGCCAGCGCGACACTGGCTTTCAGCGCATCGGCGGTGCTCGCCCCTTCGGGCACGGGCGACAGATCGAGGATCGAGAAATGGTGCACGTGTGAACTCCTTTCCCCGGACTTAAGCCGCCCGGCGCCCCGCGCAAGAGGCAGGCCCGAACCGCCCGCCCGCGCGCGCCCCATCTTTGTTCCGCAAATATCCTCGGGGGTGAATTGGCCGCAGGCCAAGAGGGGGCAGACAGCCCCCTCCCGTCACGCCATGCCTCAGCGCATCCCGATGCCCAGCTGCATCAGCCCCCGCCGCACCGGCGCCAGCGAATAAAGCGCGTGCAGCGCCGCACCGCGCGCGTCGCGCAGCGCCCGGTTCTCCATCATCGACGCCCGGTTCAGCGCATCCACCCCTGCCAGCCGCAGCTGGATCTCGGGCCAGCGTCGCCGGTGATAGGCGTCGAGCGGCGCGGCCTCGCCCAGTGTCGCGGGCGTGCACAGATCCATCAGCGCCGTCAGGTCGCCCAGGCTCATGTTCAGCCCCTGCGCCCCGATCGGCGGGACGACATGCGCGGCCTCGGCCATCAGCGCCACGCGCTGACCCGCCATCCGCTCGGCATGCTGGGTGATGATCGGCCAGATTGTCAGCGGCGTCGCCTGCTCCAGCCAGCCGAACAACCCGCAGGAGCGCGCGTTCATCGCCGCCCCGAACTCGGCCCTGTCCAGTGCGCGCAGCCGCTCGATCTCGGGGCCCGTTTCCATCCAGACCACCGCCGAACAGGGTTTGCCCTCGTGGTCGGGCAACGGCACCAGCGTAAAGGGTCCGCCCGAGCGGTGGATCTCGGTCGAGACGTTCCGGTGCGGCTCGGGATGGGTGACGGCGAAGGCCAGCGCCTTTTGCCCGTAGCGCCGGGTATGGACCGGGATGCCCAGCGCGCGGCGCACCGGCGAATGGCGGCCATCGGCGGCGACCACCAGTCTGGCGGAAACCTTGGTGCCGTCCGACAGCGTCACCAGCGCCTCGCGCTCGCGGGTGAAGACGCGCGCGGTCGCGGTGCCGGGGCGGAAATCGACATTGGGCAGATCGCCCAGCCGCGCCACGAATTCGCGCCGGAGCAGCCAGTTGGGCAGGTTCCAGCCAAAGGGCTGGTCCGACACGTCGGCGGCGTTGAAATCGTGGGTGATGCGCGCCTCGGGCTCGGCGCCGCCCGCATCGACGATCCGCATTACCTGCAGCGGCATCGCGTGGGGCTCAAGCCGCTGCCAGAGCCCCGCCTGCGTGAGAACCGGGATCGAGGGCTGCAGAAACGCCGTGGTGCGCAGATCCGCGCCCGGCGCGTCGCCCGTGGTGACCGGCGGCGCGGGATCAACGCAAATCACCGAATAGCCCGCCGTGCCGAACGCGGCGGCGGCGGCAAGCCCCGCCACCCCGCCGCCCGAGATCAGAACATCCACCGTTTGCCGCATCGCTGCCTCCGTTGGCCCGGCCCCTGTTGCGCGGACTGTCTAACGCAAGGCACCGGCCGGGGCGAGACGACACGGCGTCGCGTCACCCGCGCGTGATCAGGACCAGCACCACCATCATCAGCGGCGCGGCGACGACCGCCGGCAGATAAAGCGCGGGCAGACCGAAGAAGACGATGGCGATCCCCCAGATCGCCATCAGCGCGACGATCAGGTAGAGCGGGTAATCCCTGTCGCCCTCGGCCAGTTCGCGGAGGATCGCGCCGAGGATCGGCAGGCGATAGGCGAACGGCGTGGGAACATAGCGGGAATCGGCAAGAGCCATTTGTAACTCCGGGTTAAAGGTTTTCACCGGATATGGCTTTTGCCCTCCCTGCTTCCCATCCGGCAGGTTGCCGCAGTGCGGCAACGCGCCGCGTGCGTCATCCTGCCTGCCCATCCTGTGCCCGATCCTTCGGGCTGCCCTTGTGCCCGCCAACATCGGTGTGCAGCGCGCCGCGCGCCGCCGCAGGCGGCGCGCCCGGTCGCCCGAGGCCTCGGCGCCGGAGGCGTCGCGGATAAGGGCGAAACCCCTCTCCCGTCACCTTCGGGGCCGGGCGGCGCTCAGAGCCCGCTCAGGAACCCGGTCAGATCGTCGGTATGATGGTGGACATGGGCGTGGGTTTGCAACTCGGGCGTCACCAGCACCGTGCGCATGCCCAGGGCATGGGGCACTTTCAGGTTGCGCGGATCGTCCTCGAACATCGCCGCGCGGCCCGGGTTCAGCCCATCCAGCCCGAAGATGCGCGAGAACGCCTCTTCCTGCGGCTTGGGCAGGTAATCCGCATTCTCGACCCCGTAGACCGCGTCGAACAGCCCGTCGAGCCCCCGCGCCTCGAGCACCCGCAGCGCATAAGGGGCCGAGCCGTTGGTATAGACGATCCGCCGCCCGCGCAGCCGCTTGATCGCCGCGCGCAGCTCCGGATCGGGTTCCAGCACCGAGAAATCGATATCGTGCACCTCGACCAGGTACGGCACCGGGTCGACGCCGTGATGCGCCATCAGCCCGGCCAGCGTGGTGCCGTATTGCAGCCAGTAATCGCGCCGCAGCCGGTCCGATTCCACCGGGTCGGCGCCGGTGATGCGCATGACGAAATCGGTCATCTTGCGGTCGATCTGATCGAACAGGCGCACACGCGGATGATAGAGCGTGTTGTCGAGGTCGAACACCCAGGTGTCGACATGGTGGAAATCGTCGCGGTGGCTGTCGGGTCTTGGCTCTGCGCCGGGTTCGGGAATGGGCATGACCCTTGGCTAAGCCAAGCGCAGGCGGCGCACAAGTCCGCCCCGCGGGCGAAGAACCGGGCGCCGATCCGGACACCGACCTCGTCGCTGTGTCGCAGGTCCCCCGCGGCCGCCGCTTCTGGGCTTTTCACCGTCGCCGCCCCCGCCTATCCTTCGCCGCCTTGGAGTAACAGATGACCGAACAGCGCCAACCCCTTCTCGACGCCTATTCGTTGATCCTCGCCGCAATCGACGACGGCGTCTACCGCCCCGGCGACCGGCTGGTCGAATCGGAACTGGCCGAGCGTTTCGGCGTCTCGCGCACGCCGATCCGCGAGGCGCTGCAACGGCTGGAGACGCAATCGCTGCTCTCGCGCGACGGGCGCTCGCTGATCGTCGCGTCGCTCGACCATAACCAGCTGGCCGAGCTCTATGTCGTGCGCGCGCAGCTCGAAGGGCTGGCGGCGCGACTCGCGTCGAAACATGCCTCGATCGAAGAGGTCCGCGTGCTGCGCGACATGGTGACCGAGGACAAGCGGCTCGTCGACGATCCCAAATCGCTCAGCCGGGCGAACAAGCGGTTCCACAAGCAGATCCACCTGGCCTCGCATAACCGCTTCCTGGTGCAGCAGCTCGACCTGGTGCACCGGTCGATGGCGCTGCTGGCGACCACCTCGCTGGAAGCCGAGGGGCGGGGGCGCACCGCGCTTGAAGAGCACGCGGCCATCGTCGAAGCCATCGCGCGCGGCGATGGCGACGCTGCCGACAAGGCGCTGCGCGACCATATCTCGCGCGCCTTCGAAACCCGGCTCAAGCTGGAATCGGGCGACCGCCGCCGGCAGATGTGACGTCGCCGGCCGGGTCCCGCTTGTCTGCCAAGCGGGCCAGTCAGGTGGGGCCGCCATTGGGCCCGGTCAGGCAGACCGGTCAGGCGGGCCGGGTGCCATGCGCCGCGAAGGCCGCGCCGTCATGCAGCCCATGCGTTGTCTTGTCCCAGTAGAACGGGCTCGACAGCATCTCCCAGATCCCCTTCCACGCCGCCACCGCCGCCAGCGGGAAATACAGGTGCAGACTGACCACCCAGGGCCGCAGGAAGCGGTGGCGCTGCGCGTTCAGGGCGACGATGTTGATCGTCATCGACACGATTTCCGTCATCAGGAACATCACCGCCAGCGCCACCCCCGCGCCCGATCCCAGCAAGTCGGCCAGCGGATGGCCAAACCCCGCCAGCATCAGCCAGAAGCTCCACAGGATCGGCGCGAAGAGAAACTGCACCAGAGTGCCCAGAAACAGCAATTGCACGCCGCAGAACCGCCACGCGCCCAGCTGGCGCCACAGCAGCACCGGGTCCCGCATATGCACCGCGTAGGTCATGGCGTAGCCCTTCAGCCAGCGCGAGCGCTGCTTGATCCACGGCCAGACCCGGCAATTGGCCTCTTCCATTGTCACGCTGTCGAACAATTCGGTCCGGTAACCATGCCGCGCCAGCCTGAGGCCCAGATCGGCATCCTCGGTCACATTATGCGCGTCCCAGCCGCCCAGCTCTTCCAGCAGGTCGCGGCGAAAGAACAGCGTCGTGCCTCCCAGCGGCACCACCAGCCCCATCCGCGCCAGCCCCGGCAGGATCAGCCGGAACCACGCCGCGTATTCGATGGTGAAGCAGCGGCTCAGCCAGTTGGTCTGCGGATTGACGTAGTCCAGCACCCCCTGCAGGCAGGCCAGATCCGGCCCGCCCTGCGCGAAACGCTCGGCCACGCGGTGCAGCTGATCGGGCGCGGGCGCGTCCTCGGCATCATAGACGCCCACGACGCTGCCTCGCGCGAAGTTCAGCGCATAGTTCAGCGCGCGCGGCTTGGTACGCAACGGCGAATCGGGCACCGGGATGACCCGCATCCAATGCGGCAACTCGGCCCGCGCCAGGGCCTGTCTGGTGACGGCATCGTCCTCTTCGACCACCAGCATGACGTCGAGCAATTCGCGCGGATAGGCCAGCGCGCCCAGCCGCTTGACCAGCCGGGGGGCGATATCGGGCTCGCGGTAGAGCGGCACCATGATCGAGATATGGGGCTTGCGCAGCAGAGGTTCGGACCGCGTCCGCCGCGCCTGCGCCGATGCGCGGCGGCGTGCCCGCCATTGGGCAATGGTCGCGGCCAGTTTCATCGCGTTGCCCGCGCCCTGAAAGGCCAGAACGATGGCGAACAGCACCACAAAGGTGGTCAGCGGGGCCAAGATCAGACCGGCCAGCATCGCCGCGGCAAGTCCCGCCACGATCCGGATGAAGCGTCGCCCGTCCCAGACACGACAGCTTTCGGCTTCGGCAACGCAGGTCTCGGCCATCAGCCGCAGCATCGAGCGGCGCGAGGCGATGAGCGCGGCATGCAGGCGCTCTTCCGAGATGACTGCCATCGCCACCGGACCCAGCACCTGTTCCAGCCCGCGCCGATGCTCGGCAAAGCGGTCGGGCTGCGCGCAAGCCACCAGCGTCACCGCCCCGGCGCGCAGCCACGGCAAGCAACCGGTCCGCAGGCAGTGACGGGTGCCGACAAGATCGATGAGCCGCGGATCGGGACGCCCCATCGTCTCGTCCACGACGCCGGTATCGAACTGTTCCGCCAGCGCTGCCATCACCTCGGTTTCCGAGGCCATGCCGTGCGCGCGCAGGATGTCGCCCAGCCGCGAATACTGGCGGCGCTGCAATTCCAGCGCGCGCAGCAGGTCCGCCGAGCGAATCGCCCCGCGCCGAAGCAGGATCTCGCCCAGGCGCGGGCCACGGGCCAGCGCGTCGTCTGGAGGAACGTCGTCTGGAAGCGGGACAGCCGGAAGCGGATCTCCGGCCAACAGACCGGCGGGCAGCAGCACTCCAATGCCTTCGGAGGCGAGAGACGAAACCGAAGCGCCCGGCACAAACCCGGCCGGGCCCGGCACACCGGCCCCGTGGCGACCGGATGCAGGGCCGCCGGTTTCGTGCAGTATTTGCTCGGCCAGCGCCATTGTCACCCCCCCTGACACGATCATCGTGTCGGGAGAGGTCTTAACAGGGGGTTAACGCACGCCGGGGGGAGCGTCGGAACCGGGTCGTCCGATCAGCCCGCGACCGCCTTGCGCTCGGCCATCGCCGCCGAGAACCGCTCGAACAGGTAATAGCTGTCCTGCGGGCCGGGGCTGGCCTCGGGGTGGTACTGGACCGAGAAGACCGGCTTGTCGGCCAGACGGATCCCGCAATTCGACCCGTCGAACAGCGACACATGCGTTTCCAGCACGCCCTCGGGCAGGGTCTGGGTATCGACCGTGAACCCGTGGTTCATCGAGGTGATCTCGACCTTGCCGGTTTCGCGGTCCTTCACCGGATGGTTGGCGCCGTGATGGCCGTGATTCATCTTCACGGTCTTCGCGCCCAGCGCCAGCGCCAGCATCTGGTGGCCCAGACAGATCCCGAAGACCGGCAGATCGGCGTCCAGAACGCCGCGGATCATCGGCACCGCGTATTCGCCGGTCGCCGCCGGATCGCCCGGACCGTTCGACAGGAAGACCCCGTCGGGATTGAGCGCAAGCACCTCTTCGGCGGTGGCCGTCGCGGGCAGCACGGTCACATCGCAACCGGCCGAGGCCAGGCAGCGCAGGATGTTCTTCTTCGCGCCGTAATCAATGGCCACGACCTTGTGCACCGGGTTCTCCTGCGGCGCGTAGCCGTCGGGCCAGGCCCAGCGCATCTCGTTCCAGCGGTAGCTCTGCGCACAGGTCACGTCGCGGGCCAGGTCGAGCCCCACAAGGCCCTTCCAGCCGCGCGCGCGGGCCAGCAGATCATCCAGGTCGAAATTACCCTCGGGGTCATGCGCCAGCGCGACATGCGGCGCGCCCAGCTGACGGATCGCGCGGGTCAGGCGCCGCGTATCGACGCCGCCGATGCCGATCCGGCCCTGCTGGCGCATCCAGTCGGTCAGCTCGGACGCCGCGCGCCAGTTCGACGGTTCGGTCGGGTCCCATTTCACCACCATCCCCTCGGCCACGGCGCGCTGCGCCTCGTCGTCATCGGTGTTGACGCCGACATTGCCGATATGCGGGAAGGTGAAGGTCACGACCTGCCCGGCATAGGACGGATCGGTCATGATCTCCTGATAGCCGGTCATCGCGGTGTTGAAGCACAGCTCCGCGACCGTCACGCCGGTGGCTCCGAAGCCGTGACCGTAGAAAATCGTTCCGTCTGCAAGAACAAGGCAAGCGGTCGGGCGCGGCTGGGCGGGTGCTGCGGACATCGGACGGCTCCTGTGTGAATCGGGCTGTCTCTAAGGGGTCGGACCGGGGGAATCAAGGGCCGAGCGTCCGCACCCGGCAGCAAGCGCGGGCTGAGCATTGGCAACAAGGTGAAAGGGCGCCGCCCCCGCCGTCCCGGCCCCGGTCAGAGCGGCATGTCGTAGGTCTTCCAGCCGGTCGCGCGGGCCTGCTTGTCATACAGCGCACGGGCGCGCTGATTGTCCTCGGCGGTGATCCAGCGGATCACGGACCAGCCCCGCTTGCGCCCTTCGTCGCGCAGGGCCTCGAGCAACGCGGGGGCCGCGCCAGAGCCGCGCGCCGCGGGCGCGACGAACAGATCGTCGAGATAGCCGCCGACGCTTGCCGCGAGCGGGCGTGCGAAGGGCCGGAAATGGGCAAGGCCCACCAACTGCCCCGCCGCGTCTTCGGCAACGACGGCCTCGACCTCGTGCGCGGGGTCGTGGATCCAGCCCCAGACCCGCGCGCGCATCCCGGCGTCCTGCGCGACGCCGTAGAACTCGGCATAGCCGGCATAGAGCCGCTCCCACGCGGCGCGGTCGCTCTCCTGAGGTTGGCGGATGATCATGTCGAGCCCTCCTGTGCGTCGGGGCGACCCTAGCCGGACCGCGCCGCAGCGTCCATGCGCCCGATCCCGTTAATTCGCCAGCTTTCCCTTTTCAACCGGACGCCTTTCCCGTATGGCCCTGCTCTGTTGTAAACGGAGCCGCATCGATGCAGGGAAGCGCCAATCTCAACCTGATGATCAAGGCCGCGCGCAAGGCGGGCCGCTCGCTGGTCAAGGACTTCCGCGAGGTCGAGAACCTCCAGGTCTCGTCGAAGGGGCCGGGCGACTTCGTGTCGAAAGCCGACCGCGAGGCCGAGCGGATCCTCAAGGACGAACTCATGGCCGGCCGGCCGAATTACGGCTGGCTGGGCGAGGAAACCGGCGAGAGCGAGGGCACCGACCCGACGCGCCGCTGGATCGTCGACCCGCTCGACGGCACCACGAATTTCCTGCACGGCCTGCCGCACTGGGCGGTGTCGGTGGCGCTGGAACACAAGGGCGAGATCGTCGCGGGCGTGGTCTTCGACGCCGCCAAGGACGAGCTGTTCTACGCCGAGAAGGGTCTCGGCGCCTACATGAACGAAAGCCGGCTGCGCGTGTCGGGGCGCCGGTCGATGATCGAATGCATCTTCGCCACCGGTGTCCCCTTCGGCGGCCGCCCCGCCCTGCCCGCCACACTGCAGGACCTGGCGCGGCTGATGCCCGTCTGTGCGGGCGTGCGCCGCTTCGGCTCGGCGGCGCTCGACCTCGCCTATGTCGCGGCGGGGCGCTACGACGGCTACTGGGAACGCGGGCTGCAGGCCTGGGACATCGCCGCCGGCGTGATTTTGGTGAAAGAGGCGGGCGGCTTCGTCGGCCCGATCCGCGACGGGCAGGATCCGGTCGACTCGGGCAACCTGATCGCCGCCAATGCCGAGATCTTCGACGGTTTCGGCAAGGTCATCCGGTCGCGCGACTGACACGCTGCGGGGTCAGGGGGCTGTCTGCCCCCTCTTGGCCTGCGGCCAATTCACCCCCGAGGATATTTCCGGAACAAAGATGAGGGCCGCCTCCCGACCGGGAAGCGGCCCTGTTTCATTCTGCCCGAAATACTCATCCGCCTTTCGGCAATTGCCGCAACCGCAAGGGCGCGCGCGCAAGCGGGGCGGGTGGGTGGGAGCGACGCGCGCGCGCCGCCCCTCACCGCCCGAGCGCCATCAGTTCCAGCAGGACACCAGCACCGTCAGATCGCCCGACATCCGGGTCAGCATTTCCGCCGACATCGGGCGCGAGACACGCGCCACGCTGCCGCGCAGGCCCGAATCGGCCAGCATGCGCTGCACCGCATCCCCGGACAGCGCGAAATTCACGTCCTCGGGCAGCATGCGGCCGGGCGTTTCCGGGCGCGGCAGAAGCATGCCGACCACGCCGCCATTCATGTCGAAGACCGGGCCACCGGAATCGCCTTCTTCCGCTTCGAGCGACAGGCGCCAGAGGTATTCCTCGCCGTCCAGCCCGGACAGCTCGCTCAACTGACCGAAGCTGACGATGGGACGGGTCAGCGTGTCCTGGTAGCTGAAGCCCGAGACGCGGACTTCGCTGCCCGGCGCGGGCGCGGCGGGAGCGAATTGCGCGAAGGCCAGCGGCACCAGCGGGTCGTTGGGGGTGATCACCGCGATGCCCAGTTCCTCGTCGACCGAGCGCACCGAGGCGGTATAGGCCTCGTCGATGGTCACGCGGTCGCACTGGTTCACCGCTTCGGCGCTGGTCACCACGCTGCCCACCGCATCGACGAAGAAGCCGGTGCGCGAGCGTTCCGGGCGGCGCACGTCAAGCCCCGCGATCAGGTCGCGGCGCGCCACGGTCGAGGCGGTCGCGCCAAGCGTCGAGGGCAGCACGCCCGCGATCGGCGTGAAGCTGTCGCGCATCGTCGACAAGATCACCTGCGCGTCGTCGTCGGCCGAGGCATCCCACAACAGCATCCAGCCCTTGATCTCCCCATTCGACAGCCGCGCTTCGACATGCGCGCGCGCGGTCGCGTTGCGGCCGGTGATGGTGAAGCTGTTGCGGCCGCGCTCGCGCTCGCCTTCCAGCGGGATCACTTCCAGCGTCTGCAGGATCTCGTAGAGACCGAAGAAGGTGCTTTGCGTGCCTTCCTGGCTGATCAGCAGCACGCGCATGCCGCTGTCATTGACCTCGTTGAAATGCGCGAAGGGCGCTTCGTGGCGGTCGAATTCGACCATGCCCAGCGGCAGCGTGATCTCGATCCCCGCCGCCTCGTCGCGGAAGGGGCCGAAGGCGTAGCGCGCAACGGCTTCCTCGTAATCGCGCATCAGCGTCGCGCGGCCCCGGGTGGTCAGGAAGCCCGACGGCTCGAACCCGTTCGCCGCCTGCCATTCACTGATCGCGCCGCGCGTGCCCGGCCCGAACTGCGCGTCGATGCCGCTGCGATAGAACCCGAACCATTGCAGCGCGATCTGGATTTCCATCCGCTCGTCGCGGGTCAGCTGGTATTCCATCTGCCGCGCCTCGGCGACGGATTCCATCGGCAGGTCCTCGATCGAGGGCTCGGCCGGGGCGGCGGGTGCTGCGGGCGCTTGGGGGGCGGGCGCTTCGGGGGCGGTCGTTTCCGAGCCCGTCCCGGTTTCGGCCTGCGCCAGCAACTGGGTCATCTCGGTTTCGGTTTCCGGGGCGCCGTCGGTCGTTTCCACGGGCGTCGCGTCGGAGGCCTCGCCCTCTGCTGCCTCGCCCTGTGCTGCGGGCTCCTGTGCCACCGGCTCCTGCGGCGTCGCGGTCTGACCGGCGTCGCGCGCGGGCGCTTCTTCGGTCGGGACGGCGGGCGCGCTGGGCTGGCCGCCCACTGGCCAGAATCGCTGGCCATAGATCGAATCGTCGGTGACGTAGGCGTCTTCGCGGATCTCGCGCGCGGCGATCAGGGCGGCGCGGCGGGCCTCGGCCTGTTCGGCGCTGTCATAGGGCCCCACGGCCAGCGCATACCAGCCGCCGGCGATCCGGAAACCCGAGATATTGCCGATCCGTTCTTCGTAGCGGGTCGCGAATTCCTCGGCGGTGCGCAGCGTCGCATGCGCTTCGATCTGAACCCAGTGCGACGCCTGTGCCAGCGCCGCTACGGGAACCAGGATCACGGCCACAAGAGTTGCGATAAAAGCTTTAACTATTCGATCTGTCACGGTCGTTCCACGATTGGTTGTTTTATTATGATTCCCCGGCGACCCTATCAGGGTCGTCAAGCAAGTGCCGATAAAAATTAGGTTAGGAACGGGCCTTGACCACGGGGCGTGGCATTTTTTCCGCGCCGCCGCAGCACGCCCGTCCGCGCCCGGCGCCATGCCCTGCGGCGGTGCGCGACGTTGACCCTGCCCCGGCCTGCGCCTATTGAAGCGCTGAACCAAGGATCCGCAATTTCCGTTCCCGTCTATAGGCCCCGCATGCCCGCCAGTTCCGACAAACCGCGCAGCTTCCAGGAAATCATTCTGAGGCTTCAGGCCTATTGGGCGGCCAAGGGCTGCGCCGTGCTGCAACCCTATGACATGGAAGTCGGCGCCGGGACCTTCCACCCGGCGACCACGCTGCGCTCGCTCGGCTCGCAGCCCTGGGCCGCGGCCTATGTGCAGCCCTCGCGCCGGCCCACGGATGGCCGCTACGGCGAGAACCCGAACCGGCTGCAGCATTACTACCAGTATCAGGTGCTGATCAAACCCTCGCCGCCCGATCTGCAGGAGCTGTATCTGGGCTCGCTCGACGCGATCGGCATCGACACCGCGCTGCACGACGTGCGTTTCGTCGAGGACGACTGGGAATCCCCCACGCTGGGCGCCTGGGGTCTGGGATGGGAGGTCTGGTGCGACGGCATGGAAGTGTCGCAATTCACCTATTTCCAGCAGGTCGGCGGGCATGATTGCAAACCCGTCTCGGGCGAGCTGACCTATGGCCTGGAGCGTCTGGCGATGTACGTGCTGGGCATCGACCATGTGATGGAGATGCCGTTCAACGATCCGCAGGCGCCCATTGCGCTGACCTATGGCGACATCTTCCGCCAGACCGAGCAGGAATATTCGCGCCACAACTTCGACGGCGCGACGACCGACATGCTGCTGCGCCATTTCGAGGATGCCGAGGCCGAATGCGAGAAACTGCTGGCCTTCGAGCCGCAGGATCCCACTTCGGGCAAGCGCATCGTCATGGCCCACCCGGCCTATGACCAGTGCATCAAGGCCAGCCACCTGTTCAACCTGCTGGACGCGCGCGGCGTGATCTCGGTCACCGAGCGGCAGGCCTATATCGGCCGCGTCCGCGCCTTGGCCAAGAAATGCGCCGATGCCTTCGTGCAGACCGAGGCGGGCGGCTGGACGCCCGAAGGGGCGCAGGCGTGACCGGTCGCATCGCCGCGATCGTCATCGTGCTGGCCGCCGCGCTGACCGGCGGCTTCATGTATTACCTGCAGGTCTACGGCTATTACGAAGAACTCGAGCCACAGATCGGCTATCAGGTCGCCACGCCCGATGGCGGCACCGCGCGGCTCGAGATCGCGGCTTTCCGCGGCATCGACAGCTATTCTTCGCCGCTGCGCTACCGCGCGTGCTTCACCGTCGTGGGCGAACTGCCCGATCTGGTCGAGCGTGACCATTCCGAGCCCCTGAACGCGCCCGGCTGGTTCGACTGTTTCGACGCCGAAACCATCGGCGAGGATCTTCTGGCGGGCCGCGCCCGCCCGGTCATGGTCGAGGAAAACGCACCCTACGGGTTCGACCGGGTGATGGCGCTCTATCCCGATGGCCGCGCCTATGTCTGGCCGATGATCAACGCTTGCGGCGAAGCGGTTTACGACGGCGACCCCGCCCCCGCCGGTTGCCCGCCCCCGCCCGCCGCGATCCGCGACTAGGGAACCTTTTCGCCCCGCCATGCGCTTTCCCCATGCCTGCAATGCCATGGGAGAGGCCGCATGACCGATCAAAGAGCCCCGGACTGGGTCGTGCCGATGATGCGCGCGGGCTACGCCTCGCGCGGCATCGTTTACCTCATTCTCGGCGCCCTGACCTCGACCGCCGCCGCAACCGGCGGCCGGACCGAGGGCACGCAGGGCGCGCTCCGGACGCTGCGCGAGGCGCCTTTCGGACAGGTCTTGCTCTGGCTCGTGGCGCTCGGCTTCGTCTGTTACGGCATCTGGCGCCTGATCGCCGCCTATTACGACCTCGAACGCCGCGGCGATGACGAGGAAGGCCATGCCCAGCGGCTGGGCCTCGTGGTGACCGGGCTGATCCATATCGGCATCGGCGGCGCCATCGCCACGCTGCCGCTGGGCGCCGGCAGCGGGTCGGGCCCAGGATCTGGCGGGGGATCGGGCGCAGGATCTGGCGGGGCCTCGGACTGGACCGCCACGCTCATGCAGATGCCCGCCGGGCGCTGGATCGTCGGGATCGTCGCGTTGTGCATCATCGGCGCGGGCGTGCACTATGTCCTCAAGGGCTGGCAGCAGAAGTACGAACGCTACATCCAGAGCACCGAGACGACGCAGAAACTTCAACCGCTGCTGCGCTGGGGCTTCGTCAGCTACGGCCTTGTGCTGGGCATCGCCGGCGCCTTCCTTCTCTACGCCGCGATCAGCACCAACCCGGCCGAGGCCAAGGGCATCGGCGGCGCGCTCGAATATATCCGCTCGCTCACCGCCGGGCGGATCCTGCTGGGCGCGGTCGGGCTGGGTATCCTGGGCTTCGGGATCGAAAACCTGGTCGAGGCGCGCTACCGCGTGGTGCCGGGCGTGCGGTCCTCGGGCACGATGACCACCATCGCCCAGCGCGCCAAGGCCGAGGCCCGCGAACAGGCGCGCCGCGCGACCTGACCCGATGCCGGCTCCGGCCCGTCACCGGAAAATCGGCGCTACCGGCTTGCCGCGCAACGGCAGGACCGATAAGCACCGGGGCGTCAAGACAGATGCCCCAGAGAGCGCCCCGGTGATGCCATGCCCGATATCCTGATCGAACTCTTCTCCGAGGAAATCCCCGCCCGCATGCAGACCCGCGCGGCCGAGGATCTGCGCAAACTCGTCACCGACGGGCTGGTCGAAAGTGGACTGACCTATGCCCATGCGCGCAGTTTCTCGACCCCGCGCCGGCTGGTTCTGGCGATCGAGGGCCTGACCTCGGAAAGCCCCACCCTGCGCGAAGAGCGCAAGGGTCCCAAGATCGGCGCGCCACAACAGGCCATCGACGGCTTCCTGCGTTCGACCGGGCTGGGCATGGACGACCTGATCACCAAGGAGGACAAGAAGGGCGCCTTCTACCTCGCCATCGTGGAGAAACCCGGCCAACCCGCCGCCGAGATCCTCGCCCCCGTGCTGGAAAAAACCATCCGCAACTTCCCCTGGCCCAAATCGATGCGCTGGGGATCGGGCAGCCTGCGCTGGGTGCGTCCGCTGCATTCGATCATCGCGCTGATGGTGACCGAGGCGGGCGCCGACATCGTGCCGCTCGACATCGACGGCATCAGGGCGGGCAACACCACGCGCGGCCACCGCTTCATGGCGCCCGAGCCCTTCACCGTGTCCGGATTCGAGGATTACGCGGCCAAGCTGAAACGCGCCTTCGTGGTGCTCGACGCCGCCGAGCGGGCCGAGGCGATCCTCAACGAAACGCAGAACCAGGCCTTCGCGCTGGGGCTTGAACTGGTCGAAGACCCGGGCCTTCTGGCCGAGGTCGCGGGCCTCGTCGAATGGCCCGTCGTGCTGGTGGGCGAGATCGGCGCCGACTTCCTGTCGCTGCCGCCCGAAGTGCTGCAGACCTCGATGCGCGAGCATCAGAAGTTCTTCTCGCTCAAGGACAAGTCGGGGCAGATTGTTCGTTTCGTGACAGTCGCCAACCGCGAGACCGCCGATAACGGCGCCACCATCCTGGCCGGCAACCAGAAGGTGCTCGCCGCCCGCCTGTCGGACGCGAAATTCTTCTGGGAGAACGACTTGCGCGTGGTGGCGAATGTCGGACTTTCGGGCATGGCCGAAGGTCTGGCCAACGTCACCTTCCACAACAAGCTGGGCAGCCAGAAAGCGCGGATAGATCGCATTTCTGCCCTCGCCCGCGAAATCGCGCCGCTTGTGGGCGCCTCGCCCGACCTCGCGCATGAAGCCGCCGAAATCGCCAAGGCCGATCTGCAATCGGCCATGGTGGGCGAATTCCCCGAGCTGCAGGGCACGATGGGCGTCTACTACGCCAAGGCCGCGGGCCTCCCCGACGCCGTTGCCCATGCCTGCAAGGCGCATTACCAGCCCCTCGGCCCCTCGGACGACGTCCCGACCGAGCCGGTCTCCGTCGCCGTGGCGCTGGCCGACAAGATCGACACGCTCACCGGCTTCTGGGCCATCGACGAAAAACCGACGGGTTCGAAAGACCCCTTCGCGCTGCGCCGCGCCGCGTTGGGGGTGATCCGGTTGGTGCTTGAAAATAATGTGCGCTTGGACTTGGCTTCACCGGTTATCGGGCAACTGCAAAGAAACGAAGTGGCTCGCCAATTTAGCGTAGCCGCCAACAGCCCTAACGCGTTTGCTACGATGGGTGGGCTAGAAGAGTTTGCTTCTCGCGCAGTAATTGATGTCAACGAGTTCGAAGCGCTTGCTGCGGACCTCCTCGCCTTCTTCCACGACCGCCTGAAGGTCTACCTGCGCGACCAGGGCATCCGCCACGATGTGATCGACGCCTGCCTGGCCATGCCGGGCAATGACGACCTCACCCTGTTGGTCGCCCGCGCCCGCGCGCTGCAGGCCACGCTGGAAACCGATGACGGCGAGAACCTGATCCAGGCCTACAAGCGCGCCAACAACATCCTGACGCAGGCCGAGGAAAAGGACGGCGTGGAATACTCTTTCGGCGCCGACCCGAAATTCGCCGAAACGGACGAGGAACGCGCGCTCTTCACCGCCCTCGACGCCGCGGAGCAACAGATCGCCCCGGCCATGGCACGGGAAGATTTCGCCACCGCCATGGCCGCCATGGCGGCCCTGCGCGCGCCGGTCGATGCCTTCTTCACCGCCGTGCAGATCAATACCGACAATGAGATCCTGCGCCGCAACCGGCTGAACCTGCTCAGCCGGATCCGCCAGATCTGTCTCTCTGTCGCCGATCTCGGCAAGCTCGACGGCTGAACGACAAAGGGGCGCCCGAAACTGGCGCCCCTTATCTTTGTTCCATAAATATCCCGGGGGGTGAGGGCGCAAGCCCGAGGGGGGCTGGCCCCCCTTGTCAGCCGTGGATCCGCGCCAGCGCCCGAAGCAGATCGTCCTTCAGCGCCGCGTAATCCCGCTCGATCGTCGCGCCCGGCTTGCCCACCAGAACGTAATCCCAGCCGCTCAGCCCCTGCCCCGCCAGCACCTCGCGCGCCAGCGCCCGCAGACGCCGCTTGGCGCGGTTGCGCGCCACCGCGTTGCCCACCTTCTTGGAGCAGGTAAAGCCCACCCGCAGACCCTCGCCCGGCTCGCCCTCGGCGCGCTCGCGGGCCTGCAGCAGGAAACCGGGGGCCGGCGCCCGGCGTGCCCGCGCCGCGGCCAGGAAATCGCGCCGTTGCTTGAGGACATTCATGCCAGCACCCACGCATGACGAAGCCGCCGGGGCCGCCTGTCACCCGCACGATCGCAGGTCAGGGGCACATCCGGCGGCGTCAAAGGCGTCACCTCGGGCCGAAAGGCCCGATCCCGAAAGATCAGGCCGACAGCTTCTTGCGGCCGCGCGCGCGACGCGCGTTCAGGATCTTCTGGCCGCTCTTGGTGGCCATGCGCG
This sequence comes from Pararhodobacter marinus, assembly GCF_003122215.1. Taxonomy (GTDB): domain Bacteria; phylum Pseudomonadota; class Alphaproteobacteria; order Rhodobacterales; family Rhodobacteraceae; genus Pararhodobacter; species Pararhodobacter marinus. The sequence continues at coordinate 43,981 of NZ_QEYD01000012.1, forward strand.
ACCGGAAACCGTGGCGCTTCTTGCGAACCAGGTTCGACGGCTGGAAAGTACGTTTCATTGCTTCGGTCCTTCTTGTCGGCCCGAATCCAATGGCCGGGATTCGAGGGCGTCATGTTCTGAGGGCCGGGCAATAGCCGGGGTCGCGCCCCAAGTCAACGCCGCGCGGGCCGAAACGCGCCGATATTCCGGCCCCCAGCGCCAAAAAACGCCGCCCCGGGCGCCGTTCCCCCACGACCGGGCCCCTGAAACCCTGCATGGCAGTTGCCCTCGGGCCCCGAGCCTGCCACGAAAGGGCGAATCCCGGCAAGGGCGTGTAACAGCGCCGCGTCCCGTTTCGTCCCGGCAGGCATGACACCGCAAGAACCGCCTTTCTCTGCCCTGCGCCGCTGGCTGCCGCTGGCGCTGATCGTCACCGGCGCGGTGGCGGGCTTCGTTCTGTTCCGCGACCGGCTGAGCTTTGACACGCTGGCGCAGAACCGCGAGACGCTTCTGGCTTTCGCCGCCGCGCATCCCGTCGTCACGCCCGCGCTGTTCATGGCCGCCTATCTGCTGATCGTCGCCTTTTCGCTGCCCGGCGCCACCTGGGCCACGCTCACGGGCGGCTTCCTGTTCGGGCTGTTTCCCGGCGTCTTCTACAACGTCACCGGCGCCACGCTGGGGGCGCTGGCGCTGTTTCTGGCCGTGCGGCAGGGCTTCGGACGGGGGCTCAGGGCGCGGATCGACGCCTCGGACGGCCGCGTGCGCCGCCTGAGCGACGGCATCCGCGCCAACGAGGTTCCGATGCTTCTGTCCATGCGGCTGATCCCGGTCGTGCCGTTCTTCGTGGCCAACCTGATCCCCGCGCTGCTCGACGTATCGGCGCGGCGCTTCGCGTGGACCACCTTCGTGGGCATCCTGCCGGGCGCGCTGGTCTATACCTGGATCGGCGCCGGCCTGGGCGCGGTGTTCGAGCGTGGCGAGCGGCCCGATCTGTCTGTCATATTTGAACCTTATGTGCTGGGGCCTATCCTTGGGCTGGCGGCCTTGTCGCTGCTGCCCGTTCTCATCAACCGCAAGCGGAGACCCTAGACCATGCTCAAGACCGATCTGTGCGTCATCGGTGCCGGTTCCGGCGGCCTTTCGGTGGCGGCAGGCGCGGCGCAGATGGGCGCCTCGGTCGTGCTGATCGAGGGGCACCGGATGGGGGGCGACTGCCTGAATTACGGCTGCGTGCCGTCAAAGGCGCTGCTGGCCGCGGGCAAGGCCGCGCAGGCGGTGCGCGCAGGCGGGCCGGGCGTCGAGGGCAGCGCGCCGTCCGTGGATTTCGCCGCCGCCAGGCGCCATGTCACCGACACCATCGCCGCTATCGCGCCCCATGACAGCCAGGAGCGGTTCGAGGGCCTTGGCGTGACCGTGATCCGCGACTGGGCGCGTTTCACTGGCCCCGACACGCTTCAGGCGGGCGGGCAGACCATCCGCGCCCGGCGCTTCGTCATCGCCACCGGCTCGCGCCCGCTCGTCCCCCCGATCGAGGGGATCGACGCCACGCCCTACCTGACCAACGAGACGATCTTCGACCTGCGCGAGCCGCCGGGTCATCTGCTGATCATCGGTGGCGGGCCCATCGGGCTGGAAATGGCGCAGGCGCATCGGCGGCTGGGCTCGTCGGTCACGGTGATCGAGGGGGGCACGGCGCTGGGGCGCGAAGACCCCGAGGCAGCGGCGCTGGTGCTCGAGCGGCTGCGCGCCGAGGGAATCGAGATCGTCGAGAACACGCAGGCCCGCCGCGTCGGCGGCCGCACCGGCGGGATCGAGGTCGAGGTCGCGGGCGGCACGATCTTCGTGGGGACGCATCTTCTGGTCGCGGTGGGCCGCAGCCCGGCGCTGGACCGGCTGGATCTGGACCGCGCGCATGTGCGCCGTTCCGAAACCGGCATCGACACCGATGACAATCTGCGCAGCCGCACCAACCGACGTGTCTATGCCGTGGGCGACGCCGCCGGGCGCGGGCAATTCACCCATCTCGCGGGCTATCATGCCGGGCAGGTCGTGCGTTCGGCGCTGTTTTCCCTGCCCGCGCGGGTCCGCGACGACCACATCCCGCGCGTGACCTATACCCAGCCCGAACTGGCGCAGGTGGGCCTGACCGAATCGCAGGCGCGCGAGAAATTCGGCGGGCGGATGCAGGTCCTGCGGGTGGCGATGGACGGCAATGACCGCGCGCTGGCCGAGGGCACGACGCGGGGCTTCCTGAAGGTCATGGAGGTCGGCGGCCGCCCGGTCGGGGCCACGCTGGTGGGGGCGGGGGCCGGCGAACAGATCGCGCTCTGGTCGATGATGATCGCCAATAAGATGAAAATGGGCGCTTTGGCCGCAACCGTTATGCCTTATCCGACCATGGCAGAGCTTTCCAAACGCGCCGCCTCTGCCTATTTTAGCCCGAAACTGTTTGATAATCATTTGATCAAGACCGTGGTGCGCGCGATTCAGCGCTGGATCCCATAGCCACGACGATCGCGGGACGGGTATGTTCTTTCGGACGCTTTCAGGCCGCTTCCTGCTGCTCACGATGATCTTCGTGCTGCTGGCCGAGGTGCTGATCTTCGTGCCCTACGTGGCACGCTACCGCGAGGATTACCTGCTGACCCGGGTCGAGCGGGCGCAGATCGCCTCGCTCGCGCTCCTGGCCTCGGACGGGCAGATCAGCGACAAGCTGGCCGAGGAACTTCTGGATACGGCGGGGGTCTACAACGTCGTGCTACGGCGCGACGCGGTGCGCGAACTGGTCCTGTCCTCGCCGGTCCCGGCTCCGGTCAGCGCGACCTACGATCTGCGCGACGGCTCGATCTGGCCGCTGATGCGCGACGGGCTCGCCGCGCTGTTCCTGCCCGACAACACCGTCATCCGGCTGATCGGGGATCCGGTGCAGGAAGCGGGACTGCTGATCGAGGTCACGATGAATGCCGACCCGATGCGCGACAGCCTGCAGGATTACGCGATGCGTATCCTCGTTTTGTCGCTGATCATCTCGGTCGCCACCGCCGCCCTGCTGTTCCTGGCGGTGCAGCGCCTGATCGTGACCCCGATCCGGCGCGTCGTGCGGTCGATGGCGACCTATGCCAAGGCGCCCGAGGATGCGCGCTCGCTCATCGTGCCCGACAGCCGGGTAACCGAATTGCGCGAGGCCGAGGAAGCCCTGCTGCATCTGCAGGAAGACCTGATGAAGGCCCTGCGTCAGAAAGAGCGGCTGGCGCAGCTGGGCGGCGCCGTCGCGCGCGTCAGCCACGATCTGCGCAACATCCTGTCCACGGCCTCGCTGCTGGCCGACCGGATCGAACGCTCGGACGACCCCAAGGTCGCGCGTGCCGCGCCCAAGCTGCTGAACTCGCTGTCGCGCGCGATCAGCCTGTGCGAATCGACCCTCGCCTTCGGCAAGGCCGAGGAACCGCCGCCCCGGCTCACGCAATTCGCCCTGCGTCCGATGGTCGAGGACCTGGTGGAAAGCGAAACCATGGCGACCGCCGACGGCGCGCAGCTGGTCGAGTTCCTTGTCGATGTGCCGCCGACGCTGAGCCTGCGCGCCGATCCCGAACAGATCCACCGCGTGCTGACCAATCTGGTGCGCAATGCCCGGCAGGCGATCGAGGCCACCGGCAAGGAGGGGTGTATCGAAGTCACGGCCCGCGACGCCGAGGACGGCACCGCGATCCGCGTGATCGATACCGGGCCGGGCCTGCCGCAGCGGGCGCGCGAAAACCTGTTCGCGGCCTTTCAGGGCGGGGCGCGCAAGGGCGGCACCGGGCTGGGGCTGGTGATCGCGGCCGAGCTGATCCGCGGGCATGGCGGTACGCTCAGCCTTGAGCGCAGCGACGCGGATGGCACCGAATTCCGCATCCTTCTGCCGCACGCGATATAGGCGCGGGCTCCTGTCCGGCGGCCCGGCCCCCGGCCGGAAATTTCGCACAAGAAATCCGCATGCCCCCCTTGCGCTGTCCGACAGAGGGCGGTACATGACGCCCCACAGCGCACCCGTAGCTCAGCTGGATAGAGCACCAGACTACGAATCTGGGGGTCAGAGGTTCGAATCCTTTCGGGTGCGCCAAAGAATTCAAGGGCTTGGGCATTTTGCCCGAGCCCTTTTTCTTTGCGCCGCCCCTGTCTCGCCCAACGCCGCCCCGTCCGAGTCCCGCCTTACCGCGCGGCGCGGGCCTCGATCTCGTGCGTGCGCCTGGATCGCGGCGATGTCGTTACGCTATCCCGCCGCATGATCGTGTGCACGGTCCGGTCCAGGCTTCGCCGTTCGCGGCGGTTGCGGATCTGCCGGGCGGTGATGCTGGTGGGCAGAATGCGCAGCGACGCGCCCTTGCCTTCGACCTCGAACGCCCGTTCGGCGGCCGCGATCTCGGTATTCGACGCGGTGATCGCCACCAGCGTGATGCGGAACCAGCTGACATTTTCCACCGTGATCTCGTGATCGGCCATCTGCGACAGGCGGCGGAACAGCTGTGTGACGGGCCCCACGTCCAGGCTGGCGCCGCTGTTCAGCGTGCCGGTACCCAGATGCTGCGGCTTGCTGCCATCGACCACCCCGTCGCCCTTTTGCGAGACCGCCGCGACATGCTCGCCTTCTCCGTCTGCCTCGGGGACGGTGAGCAGGATCTCCTGCAGCGCCACGGGCTCGAGTCCCAGATTGGTGACGATGATCGTGGCCCCGGAATCCGGCTTGCCGCCGATCTGGATCAGCAATTCCGTCCGGCGCTGGCGCTGCAGCTGGTTCCAGAACAATTGCAGATACAGAATCCAGATCAGCGCCATGAGCAGGCTCGATCCGATTTCGATCAGCCCCGAATATTCCGACAGGAACGACATCATGGCCAGACACCCCGCCAGAGGCTTTCGACGCACCACGGGTGCGCGCGCAAATCCGCAAGATCGCACGACATGGCAGAACCCTTTCCTTTGCAAACGGCCCATACAACCCGTGCAGGGCGCAGGGGTTCCTGCAATTCTTCAGCAGTTTTCCTATGGAACCCAACGGCCGCCTGACGGTTAAGCGGGAACTTCAGGCCAGCGCCCTGCCCCCAAACCCCGGGGCCTGCGCTCCGCGCCCAGTGCCCTGCCGGGTCACTTTTCTTGGAACATTGTCGCCGCCTGCGTGTTCACAACCTGTTGACACCGGAACCGATCGTGCCCTCACGCCGCCTGACGCCCAGATCAATGCCCCGCTCGAAGGCGCGCGCCGCTGCGCGCCCGAAAGCGCTGTCCGCCGCACTGACGCTGCCGCTGCTGGCCGGCTGCGAGGGCGCGCAATCGGCGCTCGCCCCGGCGGGCGAGGATGCAGCGGTCCTTGCCACGCTCTTCTGGGTCATGCTGTCGGGCGCCGTCGTGCTGTTTCTGGCGATGAACGGGCTGTTCTTCTACCTGACCCGGATCCGCGTGCAGGCCCAGTCCGAAACCGTCGCACGCTGGCTGATCGTCGGGGGCGGCATCGTGCTGCCCTTCGTCGTGATCTCGGCGCTGCTTGTCTGGGGCCTGTCGATCCTGCCCGATCACCGGCAGGCGGGCGACGGGCTGCGGATCCGCGTCACCGGCGAGCAGTGGTGGTGGCGGGTGGAATACTGGCCCGAGGGCGCGACCGAGCCCGTCATCTCGGCCAACGAGATCCGGCTTCCCGCCGGGCAGCGCACGGAGCTTATCCTTGATTCCGCGCATGTCATCCATTCGTTCTGGATCCCGGCGCTGGGGGGCAAGATGGACATGTTTCCGGGCCGCGAGACCTTTCTCAGCCTGCGTCCGACGCAGCCCGGCACCTATCGCGGCCAATGCGCCGAATTCTGCGGCGCCAGCCATGCCTGGATGGCCTTCGAGGCGCATGTCATGGCGCCCGAAGCCTTCGACGACTGGCTTGCCGCGCAGGCCGGGCCCGCGCAGACGGCGTTGAGCGACGCAGCCCGTCGCGGCGCCGGGATCTTCACGCGCGAAGGCTGCGGGGCCTGCCACACGATCCGCGGCACGGAACATATCGGCGTGGTCGGGCCGGACCTGACCCGCGTCGGCAGCCGCACCACGCTGGGCGCCGGGCGGCTGGGGGTCTCGCTTGACGCCTATCGTGCCTGGATCACCCATACCGGGGATCTCAAGCCCGAGGTCGAGATGCCCGCCTATGATCACCTGTCCGAGGCCGAGGCCACCGATCTCGCCCAGTATCTGAGAGGTCTCGAATGAGCGCCGACAAAGCCGCCCTGCCGCCGCCCGACCGTCGCCCCCTCGGTCCCTATCCGCCCACGCCCGAGATGCTGGCCGAACCCGTGCCCGAAGCGTTGCAGCGCGCGCAGGCGGACCGGCTGCGCGCGGCATGGCGGACGCCGAAAGGCTGGCGCTACTGGACGGCGGTCAACAATACCGAGGTCGGGAAATGGTATTGCCTGACGGCGCTGGCCTTCATGCTTTGCGCGGGGGTGATGGCGCTGATCATCCGGCTGCAACTGGCGGTGCCCGACAATGACCTGGTGTCCTCGGACCGCTTCAGCCAGCTTTTCACGCTGCACGGCTCGGCGATGATGTTCCTGTTCGCCGTGCCGATGTTCGAGGCGATCTCGATCCTGCTTCTGCCCGGGATGCTGGGCGCGCGCGACATGCCCTTCCCGCGGCTGTCGGCTTTCGGCTACTGGTGTTTCCTGATCGGCGGCACCTTCGTGCTGGTGTCGATCCTGTTCGACATCGCCCCGCGCGCGGGCTGGTTCATGTATCCGCCCCTCGCCACGCAGGACGAGGGCCCGGGCAGCGACATCTGGCTTCTGGGACTGTCCTTCATCGAGATCGCGTCGATCGCCGCGGCGGTCGAACTGATCGTCGGCGCCCTGAAATGCCGCCCGCCCGGCATGCGCGTCAACATGATGCCGCTTTATGCGTGGTACGTGCTGGTCGTCGGCGGGATGATCCTGTTCGCCTTCCCGCCGCTCATCGCGGGCGATTTCCTGTTCGAACTGGAACGCTCGCTCGACTGGCCGTTCTTCGACCCGACGCGGGGCGGCGACCCGATGCTGTGGCAGCACCTGTTCTGGATCTTCGGTCACCCGGAAGTCTATATCGTCTTCCTGCCCTCGATCGCCATCGCGGCGATGGTCATCCCGACCGTGGCCCGGCGCCCCATCGTGGGCTATTCGTGGATCGTGCTGTCGGCCGTGGGCGTGGGCTTCCTGTCCTTCGGGCTGTGGGTGCACCACATGTTCACCACGGGCCTGCCGTCGATTTCGCTCGGCTTCTTCTCGGCCGCGTCGCAGGCGGTGGTGATCCCGACCGGCATCCAGCTTTTCGCCTTCCTCGCCACGCTGCTGGTGGGGCGGGTGACGATGAACCTGCCGATGCTGTGGATCGCGGGCGCGCTGGCGGTGTTCACGCTGGGCGGGCTGACGGGGGTGATGCTGGCCATCGCGCCGTTCGATTTCCAGGTCCACGACACCTATTTCATCGTCGCCCACCTGCATTACACGCTGTTCGGCGGAATGATCTTTCCGGTGATCGCGGGGGTTTATTACTTCTTCCCCTTCATCAGCAAGAAGATGCTGTCCGAGAGGCTGGGCCGCTGGTCCTTCTGGCTGATCTTCACCGGCTTCAACATCTGCTTCCTGCCCATGCACCTGACGGGCCTTCTGGGCATGCCGCGCCGGATCTACACCTATCCGACGGGGCTGGGATGGGACTGGCTGAACCTGATCTCGACCGTGGGCGCCTTCATCATCGCGGCGGGGTTCCTTGTCTTCGTCTGGGACCTGCTGCGCCCCAAGGGCAAGCAGCCCCAACCGCCGCGCAATCCGTGGCAGGCCGGCACGCTGGAATGGTCGCATGACATCCCCGAGGAAGCCTGGGGCGTGCGCTCGATCCCCCATGTCACCACGCGCTACCCGCTCTGGGAGCAGCCCGGGATACTCGAGCGAATGGATGCCGGGCGCTACTACCTGCCCGATGCCGAGGAAGGCCGGCGCGAGACCCTGATCACCAGCGTGATCGACGCGCGCCCGCTGCAGGTCCAGCGCGTCACCGGGCCCAGCTGGATCACGCATGTCGCCGCCGCCTTTACCGGCGGGTGCTTCATCTTCCCGACCTTCGGCTATTACTGGCCCGCCGTGGTCTGCGGCGTCTTCGCGGGCATGGCGATCCTGTACTGGCTCTGGACCGCGACCGCCCGCCCGCCCGAGGCCGAGCGCAAGGATGTGGGCCTGGGCCTGTCGCTGCCCACCTATGTCTCGGGGCCCGACAGCGTGGGCTGGTGGGCGATGTGGATCACCATGCTGGGCGATGCGACGGCCTTTGCCTCGATCATCTTCGGCTTTTTCTTCTACTGGACCGCGCAGGACGACTTCCCGCCCGACGGCGCCCTGCATGCAGGGGCCGGGGAAACCGCGCTGGCGGCGCTGGCGCTTGCCGCCGCCTGGGGGCTGGTCCTGCTGGCGCGCCGCTGGAACCGGCATGGCGCGGTCACCGCCGCCCGCCTTGCGCTGGCCGGGGCCGCCCTGACGGCGGCCACGGGCGGCGGCGCGCTGGCGCTGGCGGTCTGGCCGCTCGACCCGACCAGCCATGTCTACCCGGCCGTGATCTGCGCCATCGCTCTGTGGATCTGCGTCCATGCCGCGCTGGCCGTGGTGATGCATCTCTACTGCCTGGCCGGCAGCTTCGCGGGCAAGCTCACGCCGCATCACGATGCCGATCTGTGCAATGTCGCGCTGTTCTCGCATTTCTTCGTGCTGTCGTCGCTGGTCGCCTGCGCGGTCATCGGCCTGGCCCCGAGGCTGATATGAACGACGAAAGCAATACTTCCGACCGCCCGCGCGAGGACGAGGACCGCCATGCCTTTGCCGCCGAGGCGCACAGTCTCTGGCGCATCACCTTCGCCCCCACCGTCTGGGCGCTGCATTTCGTGCTGTGCTACGGGCTTGTCTCGCTGTCCTGTGCCAAGGAGCTGATCCCGATTGCCACGGTGCAAGCCGTGCTGACCGCGCTCAGCCTGCTGGCGCTTGCGATCATTGCCTGGCTGGGTTTCCGCTCGCTCCGGCAATGGCGCGTTCTGGTCACCGGGCAGCTGGAGCATCCCGAGGGCACGCCGGAAAGCCGCCACCGCTTCCTCGGCCACGCGGCCTTTCTGCTGTCGGTGATCTCGGCCATCGGCGTGATCTTCGTGTCGATGCCGCTGATCCTGATCGGGGGGTGCCAATGACCTTGCCGGTGAAAGGACGCTACCTTCTGCCCGCGCTCGCCTGCCTGGCCGTGCTGTGGCTATTGCCGCTCGACCGCTGGTTGCCGCTCTTCCCGGTGCACATGCTGCGCCATATGGGGCTGGTCGCGGTCGCCGCACCGCTTCTGGTTCTGGGCCTGCCGGGGCTGGCGCGGCGGATGGCGATCCCGCCGCTCTTGGCCGCCGCGCTGGAATTCGTGGTGGTCTGGGCGTGGCACCTGCCGGCGGCCCATGCCACGGGACGCAACAGCCTGACCGGATTCGTCACCGAACAGGGCAGCTTCCTGCTGGCCGGGCTGCTGGTCTGGGCCGGGTGCCTTGCCGCGGCGCAGCCGCTGGCCGGCGCGGGCGGGCTGTTGCTGACCTCGATGCACATGACGCTGCTGGGCGCGCTGCTGATCCTTGCCCCGCGCGACCTGTATTTCGAGCTTTGCGGCACCGCCCCCGACCTGACCGGGCAGCAGCTGGGCGGGATGCTGATGCTGGGCATCGGAACCCCTGTCTATCTTTTGGCCGGCGTTGCGCTGACCGCGCGCGCCCTGAAAACCGAGGTCCGGGCATGAAGGCTGTTCTCATCACCCTTGCCGCCCTCGCCGGGCTGGGCGCTGTCGCGGGGGGCTCGGTCGTGGCGTTCGGGCTCTACAATGTGTCGGCCCAGGCCGGGCACCTGCCCGCCGTGGGATGGGTGCTGCACACGACGTTCCGCAATTCGGTCAGCCTGCGCGCGCCGTCGATGGCCGATGCCCCCGACCTGGACGACCCCGATCTGGTCGCGCTTGGCGCCGGGCATTATGCCACCGCCTGCCTGCCCTGCCATGCCGCCCCCGGACAACAGCGCACCGCGACCAGCACCGCGATGGTCCCCGAGCCGCCGCATATCTCGGAGGCGATCGCGCATTGGGAACCCAACGAGCTGCACTGGATCGTCGAGAACGGGGCCAAGATGACCGGGATGCCGGGCTGGCCCGCCCGGCAGCGGGGGGACGAGGTCTGGGCGGTCGTCGCCTATCTGGAAGCGATCCGCGAGACCGGCCCCGCGCCCGATACCGCCGCGCTGGCCGAGGTGACCGAACCCCGCGCCTATTGCGCCACCTGCCACGAAAACGTCGCCGGCCCGGTGCCCCGGCTGGACCTGCTGCCGGCGGATTACCTTGAAGCGCAGATGCGCGCCTATGCCTCGGGCCTCAGGCCCAGCGGCATCATGGAACAGGCGATGAGCCGGGTGGACGGGGACGACATCGCCGCGCTTGCGGCCGAAATGGCGGCGCTGAGGGTGCGCTACGACAGCCCGGCGGATCCCGGAACGGAGGACGAAACGGGCCGCACGCTGGCCATGCGGGGCACGCGCGACGTCCCGGCCTGCACCGCGTGCCACGGGCCGGACCGGGACGCGGGGCCTGCGCCCGGTCGCGCCGGCCCCGCCATCCGAGGGCAGAACGCCGCCTATCTGGCGCAGCAGCTGGATCTGTGGCGCGACGGGATCCGCACCGGATCGCCGTTGATGGAGGCAGCCGCCCGCGATCTGACGGACGCACAGATCGACACCTTGTCGCGCTGGTTTGCGCAGCAGGCCCCGGCCCCGGATAACTGACGGCCCTGAGGAGCGGCGCCGCACAAGGCGCTCAGCCCGCCTCAGGCTCCCAGCGTATAGACGATCACCGGCGCCGCCAGCAGCGGGATATGCGCCAGCGCGATCAGCACGCCATCCCGCGTCAGCAAGCCCGCCGAGAAAAAGGCGATCGCCGCCGACGCGACCGAGCCCGAGGTCGGCACGATCTCCATGAAGGGCATGAAGAGCGTCAGAAACAGAACAAGGATCAGCGGCAGCCAGAGCCAGGGGCGATGGGTCAGCGCGGTCCAGCGGGGCCGGGCGAATTTCTCGACGAATTCCGTCGGCCGCCGCAGCCAGCGGATGCCCTTGCACAGCTTGCCGCTATCCATCTTCCGGCGGGTGATGACATCCGGCAGCCAGACGTGATCGCGCCCGATGATCATCTGGACCACCAGGAGAAACACGATCAGCGCGACCACCGCGGTTATGCCCGGAATCGCGCTCGCCGGCGAGGTCGAGATCAGCGAGAAGATCAGCATGAGCGCGGGAAAGGACTGATGTCCCAGCGTGTCGATCACGTGCTGGACGCGCACCTCCTTGCCCTCGACCGATTGCTCGAGCTCGTCAAGAACATGGCTCAGCGCCTTCCGGTTCCGCTCGTCCTGCGCCATCGCCTTTGCCCGTTCCCCTTGCCTGTTCCCGTTCCTGCGACATCAACGTCAGGATCGCGCGGTTGTTCCCGCGGCGGCCGGGCTTCAAGGCGTCATGCGGCCCGCGACACGCGCTCGGTTGACCGCCGCGCCGGCCGGGGCTAAGACCGGCGCCATGGAAAACGCGCAGATCCTGACGACCCTGTGGTGGCTGGCCTCCTGACAAGGCGGCCGGACGTTTCCTGTTCCTCGAGGCCGCCGCATGGGCGGCCTTTCGTGTTCTCTGTGTCCCCCCTGCGGCCCCTCGCCCATTCCCAGAGGACACACCATGACCAAACCCGTCATCCTGACCGGAGACCGCACCACCGGCCCGCTGCATATCGGCCATTACGCGGGCTCGCTTGCCAATCGCCTGCGCTGTCAGGACAGCCACGAGCAGTTCCTGCTGCTCGCCGATACGCAGGCGCTGACCGACAACGCCCATGACCCCGCCAAGGTGCGCCGCAGCGTGATCGAGGTCGCGCTCGATTACCTTGCCGTGGGGATCGACCCGGCGCGCTCGACCATCTGCCTGCAATCGCATCTGCCGGCGCTGGCCGACTTGTCGATGCTGTATCTCAATTTCGTCACCGTCGCCCGGCTGGAACGCAATCCCACGATCAAGGACGAGATCCGCGCGCGCGGTTTCGGGCGCGACATCCCGGCGGGCTTCCTGTGCTACCCGGCGGCGCAGGCCGCCGACATCACCGCGTTCCGGGCGACCGTGGTGCCGGTGGGCGCCGATCAGGCGCCGCTGATCGAGCAGACGAACGAGATCGTGCGCCGCATCAACGCCACCGCCGGCCACCCCGTCCTGCCCGAGGCGCAGGCCCTGATCCCCGAGGCGGGGCGGCTTCCGGGCATCGACGGCAAGGCGAAAATGTCGAAATCCGGTGGCAACGCGATTGCGCTCTCGGCCTCGCCCGACACGATCCGCGCCGCCGTCCGGGCGATGTACACCGATCCCGGCCATCTGCGCGTCGAGGATCCGGGCCGCGTCGAAGGCAATGTCGTCTTCACCTATCTCGATGCGTTCGACGAGGATCGCGCGGGGCTGGCCGAGTTGAAGGCACATTACCGGCGCGGCGGTCTGGGGGACGGGCGGATCAAGGCACGGCTGGAAGACATCCTGCAAACCCTGATCGCACCGATCCGCGAACGCCGCGCGGCGCTGGCGCAGGACACGGATTATGTTCTGCGGATCATCCGCGAAGGGACCGAGCACGCCCGCGCCCGGACCGAGGCCACGAGGCGCGACGTGATCGAGGCGCTCGGCCTGTTCCGGCTCTGATCACTGAAGCGCCGGGGCGGGGCAGAGCCCGTCACTTGCGCATCGGCGGGACGTCGTCGGGGTCGAGTTTCAGCTCGATCAGAAGCGGGCGGTCGCGGGTCGCGATCGCCTGTTCCGCCGCGTCCAGATCACCGGCCGAGGCCACCGTGACGCCCACCCCGCCCAGCGCGGTGGCGACAGCGGCGAAAGACGGCCAGTCGAATTGCGACAGGGCCGGGTCCATCTGCCGGTCGCGGAACTGGATATGCTCGGCCCCGTAGACCGCGTCGTTGGCGACGATCACGATCAGGTCCAGCCCCATCCGCACCGCCGTGTTGAACTCGGTCAGGCCCCCGGCCATGAAACCCCCGTCGCCCGTGAACACGACCACCGGCACGCCCGGCGCGGCCAGCCCCGCGCCGATGGCCTGCTGCAGCCCCAGCCCGATCGAGCCGAAATTCGTCGACAGCAGGAAGCGCCGGGGATCGGGAACCGACAGCCGGCACCAGACCTCGGTCATGAAGCGCCCGCCATCGGTCGCAAGCACCCGCGCGCGCGGCAGGGCCGCGTCGAGCCGGTCGAGCGCATACGCGAAATCCACATGCCCCGGCGACGCCGCCCCGGCCCGCCCGGGCGGGTGACGCGTGACGCTGGCCGCGTCGATCTCGGTAGCAAAGCCGGACGGCGCGATCTCGGCCTCGTCGAGCCAGTGCAGGATATTCCCCGCCGTCAGCCCGGCATCGGCGATCAGCGCGGCATCGGGGCGGTAATTCGCGGTGAAGGTCGCGGGATCGGTATTGACCTGCACCACCCGCTTGCCCCCCAGAAGCTTGCCCCGGTCGGTGGTGAACAGATGCAGGCTGGCGCCGAAACCGATGACGCAATCGGCCTTGGCGATCACATCATAGGCGCCGGGCGTGCTGAGCGTGCCGAAAATCCCGATATTGCCCGGATGCCCCTCGAACAGACCCTTGGCCTTGAGCGTGGTGGCCAGGGGCGCCTCCAGCCGTTCGGCCAGCGCGATCAGCGTGTCGCGGGCCCCGACCGCCCCCTTCCCGGCAAGCACCACGGGCCGCCGGGCCGAGGCGATCATGCCGATGGCCGCGTCGAGGGCCTCGCCTTCGGGCACGAAGGCGGGCGTGTCGAAGACCGGCAGCACGCGCGGGCGATGGGGTGTCTCGTCCCACATGAGGTCCGAGGGCATGTTGACCACGACGGGCCGCCGCTCGATCCGCGCGCGATAGAAGGCGATGGCGATATCCTCGGCCGCATGGGCGGCCGAGCGCATCTGCTCGAACCCGGCGCCGGTGGCCTTCACCACCTCGCGCTGATCGGTGTTCTGGGGATTCTCGGGCGCCGTCACCGCCGTGTCGCCTGCCAGCAGCACCATCGGCAGACGCCCCCGCACGCCTTCGGTCAGCGCGGTCGAGCAATTGGTCAGCGCCGGGCCGTGGGTGATCGTGGCCAGACCCACACCGCCCGAAACCTGCGCATAGGCCAGCGCCATCAGCACCGCGCTGCCTTCATGCGCGACCGGCACGAAGGTGCCGCCGCCCGCCCGGACATAGTGATCCACCATGAACAGATTGGCATCGCCCATCAGCCCGAACATCGTGCCGATCCCGTGATCCAGCACCGCCTGTGCGATGGATTGATGGCAATAGGTCGTCTCGCTCATGGCTCTCCCCTCGGTCCCGCGCGTGCCGCTCCGGCGCCGCGGAGAAAACACCATTTCCGCGCGCGGGGGAACCGCCGCCGGGCAAGCGGGGGCGGATGAGGGGCGAAAACCGCGCGGCGCGATCACCAACGCGTGGGCCACCGCCACCGCGTTCTTGAATTTCGCCCGCCGGTCCCCACGTCGGAACAGGACCCGTAACACGAAAGGAAAGCCCGGATGTTCGACGCGCGGCGTTTGCTGGATCAGGTGATGAATTCGGCGCAGGGGGGCGATCTGTCCCGCATGGCGCGGGAACTGACGGGCGGTGCCGGCAGCGCCGGAATGCCCGAGGCCGCGTCGGGCACCGCGCCGCAGGCCGCGTCGGGCAACGGCCAGCTGTGGAAAGGCGCCGCCGCCGGGGGGCTTGTGGGCCTGCTCATCGGCAACAAGAAATCGCGCAAGATGCTGGGCAAGGGCGCGGGCACCGCGCTGAAGCTCGGCGGGTTGGCTGCGGTCGGCGCGCTGGCCTATACCGCGTGGCAGCGCCACAAGAGCAACCAGGGCGGCGCCCAGCCCGCGCAGCTTCAGGCGCCGCCCGCCGATAGCGGTTTCGCGCCCGACCGCACGCCCGCCGGAGCCGAAACACTGGCGCGCGGCGTGATCGTCGCGATGATCCAGGGCGCCAAGGCCGACGGCCATGTCGACGCGCAGGAGCAACAGCGCATCTTCGGCCATATCGAGACGCTCGACCTGTCGCCCGAGGCCAAGGCCTTTGTCATGGATGAACTGGCCGCGCCGCAGGATCCGGGCCGCGTCACCGCCTTCGCCTCGTCGCCCGAGGTCGCGGCGGAACTTTATGCCGCCTCGCTCCTGGCGATGGATCCCGACACGCCCGAGGAACGCGCCTATCTCGACCGGCTTGCCACCAGCCTGCGGCTGGAACAGGGCCTTGTGCGCGAGATCGAGGCGACCGTCGAAAGCGGCGTCTGACCCGAGTCCGAACCGCCATGCCCCGCTCCGCCGCCCTTGACAGGGCGGCGGCAGGCGCTTTGTTGTCCTGCACGGATCCAGGACGAAAGGCGCGGCATGAACGACGACTCACCCGATCAGGCCGCACGCCCCTATCCGCGTCTTGTGTCGATCGACATCGCGCGGGGCGTTGCGTTGATCGGCATGGTGATCTTTCATTTCACCTTCGACCTGGAGTTTTTCGGACAGATCGAGCCGGGAACGATCAGCTCGCTGCCATGGCGGATGTTCGCGCGTCTGGTCGCGGGCAGTTTCGTCTTGCTTGCGGGCGTCAGCCTGATCCTTGCCGCGCGGGGCGGGCTGAACCGCCCGGTCTTCTGGCGCGACACCGCGAAGGTCGCGCTGGCGGCGCTTCTGGTCAGCATGGTCACCTATGTCGCGCTGGGCGAGGTCTGGGTGTTCTTCGGCATCCTGCACATGATCGTCGCGGGCCGCATTCTGGGCCTTCTGGTGCTGCGCTGGCCCGCCTGGGCGCTGGCGCTTCTGGGTGTGGCGGTCTGGGCGCTGCCCTATCTGGTGCAATCGCCGGTTTTCGATACCCGCTGGCTGGCATGGATCGGCTTCTCCGCGCTGCAACCGCCCAGCATGGACCTGGAACCGATCTTTCCGTGGTTTGGCCCGTTCCTGCTGGGCATGGCGCTGGCGCGCGCCTTTCTGGTGGGCGCGAAGCCCCGCCTGCAACCCGGTCCCCTCGGGCGCGGACTGGCCTGGGCCGGGCGGCATAGCCTGATGCTGTACCTGCTGCATCAGCCCGTTTTGCTGGGCAGCATGTTTGTCATCTTCCGGTTGTTCGGCTAGCGCGCACATTCCACCATCCGGTACTTCGTTCTGAAATTGTTGACCTTTGTCGCAACTTGGCGTTACCTCACGTCACGAAAAGCGCCGGAGGATCGTGATGGACTGGGTCGACAAGCTGATCGACGGACATGACGGCGCGCTTACCGCGATCATCGACGAATCCGGCCATCGCATCGACTATCGCACCCTGCGCCGCGAGACCGAGGATTGCGACGCGGCCCTGATCGCCGCCGGCGTCCGCGCGGGCGACCGTGTCATGCTGGTGGCCGAGAACAGCCCGCTCATCGCGCCGGTCCTTCTGGCCTGCGCGCGTCTGCGGGCATGGTGCGTGCCGGTCAATGCGCGCCTCACCGCGGCCGAGCTTGACGCGCTGCGCGAACATGCCAAGCCGCGGGTGACGATCTTTACCAACATCGTGTCGCCCGACGCCGCCGCCCATGCCAGGCGGCTGCGCGCCAAGGCGGGTCCGCCGGTGATGAACCGGCAGCTCACCTATCTGAGCGACCTTTCGGCCAAGCCCGAACCCGTGGGCAAGACGCCGCAGACCCAGCCCATGCTGCTGATCTATACCTCGGGCACGACGGGGGCGCCCAAGGGCGTGATGCTCAGCCATGCCAGCGTTCTGTGGAATGCCCGCACGGCCGCCGAGATGCGCGCCATGGGACCGGGCGACGAGCTTTTGCTCACCATCCCCGGCACCCATATCATGGCGCTGGCCACCGGCTATCTGGCGGCGCTGCAATCCGGGGCGGCGGTACGGCTGATGACGCGCTTTTCCATCGAGGGCGCGCTGAAGGGGCTGGCGGAGGGGGCGACGATCTTTTCTGTCGTGCCGCAGGTCTACCGCCTGCTTCTGGACCGGATCGAGGCCGGGACCCCGCTGGTGGCGCCCCGCCTGCGCCAGATCGGTTGCGGCGGCGCGCCGCTCGATCCCGGCCTGAAGGCGCGGGTCGAAGCCGCCTTCGGTCTACCCCTGCATAACGGCTACGGCATGACCGAGGCAGGGCCGGGCATCGCCTCGACCACGATGGGGCCCCGGCGCGAGGACGGCTCGGTCGGTTATGGCTTTCCCGGCTGCGAACTGCGTGTGGACAATCCCGGCGAGGACGGCGTGGGCGAATTGCAGGTGCGCGGGCCCAACGTGATGCTGGGCTATTTCCGCGACCCGGTGGCCACCGCGCAGGCGATCACCGAGGACGGCTTCCTGCGCACCGGCGATCTGGCGCGGCTCGATCCTGACGGGTCCGTGCATCTGGCCGGGCGGTCGAAGGAGTTGATCATCCGCTCGGGCTTCAACGTCTACCCGGCCGAGATCGAGACGCTGCTGCTGACCTGCCCCGGCGTGCTGCAGGCCGCCGTCGCGGGCCGACCCGCACAGGATAATGAAGAGGTGCTGGCCTTCGTCACCACCGATGGCAGCACCGACGCGGCGACGATCAAGCGCTTTCTCGACGACCGGGTTGCCGCATACAAACGGCCGCAGATCGTGACCATCGTGCCCGCCATGCCGCTCAATGCGAATGGCAAGATCCTGAAGGCCGAATTGATCGCCGGGCTGGGCTCATGAGCGCGGCGTGACCACCTTGAACGTGCCCGTCGCGGTCGCGACCAGAATCCCGGTTTCGTCGCGGACTTCGCCCTCGGCGAAATAGATCGACTTGCCGCCTCCGGTCCGCCGCCCCTCGGCGATCAGGCGGGCGCCCTTGGGCTGCGCCAGATAGCTCACGTTCAGGTTCAGCGTGACCGAGGGCCGGAACCGGTCGGGCGCGCCGTCCCAGCAGCCCGACGCGCCCAGCGCGCTGTCGAGCATCGTCGCATAGACCCCGCCATGCGGAATGCCCAGCCGGTTCATGTGCCGCGACTCAAGCGCCAGTTCGAACCGCGCCAGCCCCTCGGCAAACGCGCGGCGCTCCAATCCCAGCGATTGCAGGAAACCGCCTGCGGCGAAGAAACTCTTGGGGTCGTCTGCAGGGGTCGTGTCAGGCATCGGCTTCCGGTCTCAGGCTGAGGGTTCGCGCGGCGCGCAGAAGCCGCGGCGCGTATTGAGTGAGCAGGTCTTCGGGCGGGTTCAGGAACCCGAAACCGCCCACATTGATGCTGTAAAGGGCGTGGCCCTGCCGCGGAATGACGGGCGCCGCAACGCCGTTGATCTCGCGCCGCCATTCCCCGAACGAGGTGCAAAAGCCCCAGCGCGCGTAATCCTCGCGCGCGCGGGCCAGCCCCTGGGCCAGCCGGGCGCGGTCTTCGGGCGCGGCGTCGCGCTGCGCCTCGTCCAGAAGCGCGTCCTGCTTGTCCTCGGGCATTCCCATCAGCGTCGCCCGCCCGATCGAGCTGTGAAACAGCGGCACCTGCGCGCCCAGATGGAACACCATCGACACCGAATTGGGAAAGCGATGGGTCGCCAGGTAAACCACCGACTGGCCGTAACGCTCGCCCAGCGCGGCGGCGACATTGTGGTTGTCGCCCTTGCAGACCTCAGCCAGTTCCAGCGCCGCGCGGTCCTTCAGTTCCATGCCCGACAGGACGCCATAGCCCAGCGTCAACGCCCCCGCGCCCAGCCGGTAGGCGCCGCCGGGCTCGGCCTGAACCAGATAGCCCAGCTTGCACAGGGTATAGGTCAGCCGCGTCACGGTCGCCTTGGGCAGCCCGGTGCGTTGCGCGAAGACCTGATTGGACAGGAAGACCTCGTTCGGGCGGAAGGACCGCAGGATCGACAGACCCCGCGCCAGCGCGGTGACGAATTTCGGATCGCTGGTGTCGGCTGCGCCGTCTTCGGGGCGCTCGTCGTCATCGCTCACTTCGCCACCCTTCACTCGCTTCGGTTTTCAGAATAGCGTTCCACCAATCGAAACACAACGCCGGTTTCCCTGCTCCGGCGCTCAGGCTCCTCCCCGGGGACGGATCAGCAGCGCGTCCCGGGTCAGCCAGTCGCCGCAATGATCGCAACGGTAGCGCCCGCGCAGGATCGCGCCACAGGCATGGCGGCGCGGATCGGGGGGCGGCTGCCCCTCGTTGCACCAGCGGTCGCCCCATTCGGCGATGGCCAGAAGCAGCGGAAAGAACCCCTCGGCGCGCGGCAGCACGGAATAGAGCAGCTTGCGCCCCTGAGCCTCTTCCCGGATGAGGCCCAGCGCGCGCAGCTTGTCCAGCCGGTCGCGCACCACATTCGCCCCCAGCCCCAGCTCGGCGGCGATGGCCAGCATGTGGCGCGGGCCCTGGAACAGCAGATACAGGATCTCGTTGCAGGGCAGGTCCCCCACCAGCGAGGCGGCGACCAGCCCCCCGGCCTGCGGCGCGGCGGCGGTGAAGCTGGCATCGTTGCGGCGTGCCAGGCGCGGACGCGGGCCGCTTTCGAACTGCTCGGGCTGGCTGCGTTCGACCGTCACGCTGGCGCCCGTCGCGGGTTCGCCGCAGGCGGTGCAGCAATATTGCGCGCCCAGCACATGGCCGCATTGCTTGTGCACGATCTCGAAGGGCAGGATATCGGCGTCGTCGGGATTGGCCTGGTGCCACAGCCAGATCGCGTACATGGCATCCGCCAGATCATAGGTCTTCGCGGTCGGCGCGTATTCCAGCACCCCCTGCCCCGGCCCGGCGAAGCGGCGATAGAGCATCTGCTCGTGACACAGGGTCGTCAGCCGCAGGGACAGGGTCTGCTTGGGGATGTTGAGCGCGCGCTGCATCACCACGAAGCGTCGGGTGCCGTTGAAGATTTCCTTGAGGATCAGCATCGTCCACGGATCGGCCAGCACCCGCAGCGCCCGGCGCAGGGCGGTGGCGGGCGGTCCTGCCGGGGTGTCGGCATCCGGGGACGTGTCGGTGCGCGGGGTCAGGGGGTCGGGGGCAGTCAGATCGGCATCCTTTTTGCGCCGACCCAAGCACGCCCCCGCGCCGCTGTCCATCCGGGCGGCCTCAGGCCGGCCAGATATCCGCGCCGTCGATCCATGTGGTGTGGAACCCGATCGAGATCCGGCGCGGGATCTTCACCCTGGCGATGGGTTTGGTGATGTCGTCGGCATCGAAGATCAGGCAGGCCGAGGACCAGTCGTTGGAATCGGTGACGAAGGTCACGGGATAGGCTTTGCCCTCGCCGCCATCGCGACCGGCGCCGCGCGCGGGGGCGACCGGCGCCTCGGATCCATAGACCCCTTGGCCGTAATCGTAGCTCTGCGTCGCGCCCGTCTCCAGATCATAGCGCATCATGCCGTTGAAGGTCTGGCAGCGCCCCTCGAGCGTGCCTTCGCGCGCCTCGGGGATGATCTGGTTGAAGGAATAGCGGGACTTGCGGCCCAGATAGTTCACGTTGACGGTCGGGAACTCGGTATTGCGGTCGTCGATCGGCCCTTCGCGCGTCTCGCCGGTGCGGGTGTTGAAGCTCCAGCGGTAGAGGATATGCGAGCGCCGCCGATACGCCATCATCGAGGCCAGATGGTGATCCGCCGGGTCCTTGACCGGCATCGGGTCTTCCTGACGGCAGCCGATCATGTGGACCCATTCGCCCTCTTCCCACGAATTCGAGATATGCAGGATGTAGCAGGGCTCGGCTTCGAACCACTGCACCTTGTCCGAGCGTCCGAAGCGGTCGATCAGCCCGAACCGCGCGGGCACGTCGCGATGAAAGCCCATCACCCGGCGCTTGTGTTTCTTCAACAGCTCGACATCGTGATAGAAGGGCAGATCGTGCAGGATCGCGTAATTCTCGGTCAGACCCATGTCGTGCGGCGAGCGCGGGCCGCCCAGATCGATATCGATGTCGAACAGCAGGTTCCCGTCGGGATCGGCCATACCGTAGGACATGTAGGGCGGCTCGTCCTGATAATTGAAGAAGAACAGCTCCTTGGTGAAAGGGTCGGTCTTCGAATGGGCCGAGACCGAGTGGTGCAGCTTGCCGCCCAGCGTCTCGCGCCCGACGGTTTCCAGCGTCAGCGGATCGACCTTGTAGGGATCGCCCGCCATGTACCACAGAGACAGGACATGGCCGTTATAGAAGATGACATCGGTATTCGAGACGTCCTTGATGGGCGAGCCGGGCAGCCGGAAGTCATAGGGCCCCGCCAGCCCCGGCCAGATCGCCTTGCCGGCCTTTTCCTCGACCAGGAAAGCGCCGTTGCGGACGTATTTCTGCCGGAAGGTCGCTTTCCCGTCGCGGAAATAGATCGCCCGAAGCTGCGCGTCGCCGTCATAGTAGTGGTACTTGGAATTGACCGGTTCGAAGCGCTGCGAGGGGCCGTTCATCACGTAGGCGCCACACAGATCGTCGGGGATCTCGCCCTCGACCTCCAGATCCTCGGCCTCGTATTCCACATCTGTGGGCGCGAAGGCGCCGTGCAGATAGGGGTGGTCGTAATGCCAGATCCAGTCCGGCGCGTCGGGCGGCGGGGTGCCGTCCGGAGCATACATGCGGACATTCGCCCGCGTTACGGCCAGCGGCGTGTCGTCGTGCTCGTGCGGGGGATCGAGAGGCATGGCGGCATCCTATGTTTCGTTATCTAGACCGAAAATGACGATAACGAGACCAGAAGTCAAGGGAAAGGACGGCGTGACACGCTCTGCCGGTGGTTGAGCGGGGTGAAAAACCGTTGAATCAGAGCTTTCCGCAGGTTTCGCTTGCAAAACTCCCGCCCGGCGGTTCCGCTGATCAAAACATCATTCTGAAAAATTCGATTTCCGGCTTGACCGACGCAAAATTCACGGTCTAGTAATTGTATCAACAGGGGAGGAACACAGATGGCCGAACTGGTCTGCCTGCCGGGATTGCTGTGCGAAGCCGAGGTCTTCGCGCCGCTTCAGGCCGCATTCGACCGTCCGGCCCGGGTGATCGCCCTGCCCCGCAGCGACGATTTCGACGCCATGGTCGACTCGCTCGCGCCGCAAATCCCCGATGGCTCCACGCTCCTGGGCATGTCGATGGGCAGCTACCTGGCGCTCGCCATCGCCCGCCGCTACCCCGGCAAGGTCGGCGCGCTGATCCTCGTGGGGACGAATGCCGCCGCCGACACGCCTGACGCCGCCGCCCAGCGCGGCAAGGTCGCCCGCTGGGCCGCCCGCGAAGGCATGGAGGGGCTGGCCGCCATCATCGCCGACACCATGCTCTCGCCCGCGCGCCGCGACGACGCGACGCTGCGCGACACCATCCGCCGGATGGCCGTGGCGCAGGGAATCGAGCGTTTCACCGACCACCAGACCGCGCTGGCCGCCCGCCCGGACCAGAGCGATGGGCTGGACGCGATTGCCTGCCCCGTCCTTGTCATCACCGGCAGCGCCGACACCGTGACCCCGCCCGCGGCCGGGCGCGCGGTGGCCGATGGCGTCGCGGACGGGCGCGCGGTCGAGCTTGACGGCGTGGGCCATATGGCGGTGCTGGAAGCGCCCGAGGCCGTGGCCGCGCTGATCCACGATTTCCAGACGATGCCCGCGCGGCCGAAGGACAAGACCCTATGACACTGAAAGACCGCCTTGCCTGCCTGCGTCTGCCCGCCTTCGCGGCACCGATGTTCCTGGTCTCGGGGCCCGATCTGGTTGTCGCCTGCTCGAAAGCCGGGATCATCGGCAGCTTCCCCGCGCCCAACCTGCGCACCAGCGAGGAACTGGGCGGCTGGCTGTCCGACATCCGGTCGCGCCTGACCGAGGACGACGCCCCCTGGGCGCTGAACCTTGTGACCCATTCCACCAGCCCGCGCCTGCCCGGGGACCTGGAACAGGTGGCCGAATACCAGCCGCCCGTCGTCATCACCGCGCTGGGCAGCCCAAAGCCGGTGATCCCGACCGTTCACGCCTATGGCGGGCTGGTCTTTGCCGATGTCATCTCGGTCGAGCTGGCGAAGAAGGCCGCCGATGCGGGCGTCGACGGGCTGGTGCTGGTCTGTTCGGGCGCAGGCGGGCATACGGGCGAGTTGAGCCCGCTTGTCTTCGTCGAGCGCGTGCGCCGCTTCTTCGACGGCTATATCGCGCTTGGCGGCGCCATCAATACCGGCGAGGCGATCCTTGCCGCGCAGGTTCTGGGCGCCGATTTCGGCTATATCGGCACCGCGTTCCTGGCCGCCGAGGAAAACATCGCCCAGCCCGAGTACCGCGAGATGTGCATTCAGTGCGACGCCTCGGACCTGATGGTCACGCGGGCTTTCACGGGCGCCCGCGCCTCGATGATGAAGCCGTCGATGATCAACAAGGGGCTGGACCCGGCCGAGCTGGAATTCAAGGTGGCCAAGATGAACTTCACGGGACGCCAGAACGAAGCCGTCAAGCCGTGGTCCGGCATCTGGGCCGCCGGACAAGGGGTGGGCAAGATCGAAGCGGTGGAGCCCACCGCCGTCATCGTCGACCGGCTGGCCCGCGAATACGACGCCGCCAAGGCCCGCACGCGGAGCCTGTGCGCATGACCAGCCCCTTCCCCCCCGAGATCCGCGCCCGCTACCGCGACGAGGGGCATTGGGGCGACGTCACCCTGCCCGCGATGTTCGCCGCCACCTGCGCGCGCGTACCCGAACGGCTGGGACTGGTCGACGCGCCCAACCGCCCGCAGGTCGCGGGTGGCACGGTCCGCCGGATGACCTATGCCGCGATGCGCGAGGCCGTCGACCGCTATGCCGCGCTGTTGCAGGCGCAGGGGCTGGGCCCGGGCTCGCTGATCGCGACGCAATTGCCCAACATCGCCGAGACCGTGCTGCTGTATCTGGCCATCGGCCAGATCGGCGCGGTACTGAGCCCGATCTCGATCGCCTATCGCTCGGCCGAGCTGCGCGATTTGTCCAAGGTCGCGGGATTTGACGCCTATATCTCGCTGGCCAGCCTGAAAGGGCAGCCCTTCTACGCCGAACGGCTCGACGCCCTGCCGGGCGGTGTGCTGCGGCTGGGGATCGGCGACGGCCTGCCCGACAGCGTGACCCCGCTCGACATCGACGCGCCCGGCATCCCCGCGCCGACGCCCGCCGAACTGGATGCCGACGCGCTTTACGCCGTGTTCTGGACCTCGGGCACCGAAGGCGTGCCCAAGGCGGTGCCCAAGACCCACAACAACATGATGGCATCGTCGCTCGGCGCGTGGAAGAAGCTGAACCTGCCCGATGGCGCGAATATCCTTGCACCCTTCCCCTTCGTGAACGCCGCCGCCGTCAGCGGGCTGATGATGTGCTGGATGCGCACGGCGGGGGCGCTGTTCCTGCACCACCCGTTCGACGTGGCCGTGTTCCTGGAACAGCTCAAGACCGAGGACGTCACCTATACAATGGTCGCGCCCACGGTGCTGGTCTATCTGCGCGGGCTGGCCTCGGATCCCGATCTGCATCCCGCGCTCAACCGGCTCATCGCCATCGGCACCGGCTCGGCCCCGCCCGACCCCGAGGTCTTCGTGTTCTTTCAGGAACGCTTCGGCATCCCCGTGGTCAATTTCTTCGGTTCGAACGAGGGGGCGCAGATGTGCTCGTCGGTCGACCGCCTGCCCGACCCGCGCCAGCGCGCCACCTTCTTCCCGCGCGACGGCGATGAAAACTGGAAGCCCGATCTGCGCACCGCCAATGGCGGCTCCTTCACCCTGGTCGATCCCGCCACCGGCGCCCCCGTCACCGAACCGGGCGCGCTGGGCGAGATGTATCACCGCGGGCCGGCGCTGCTGCCCGGCTATTATTCCCGCGCGGGGCTCGATCGCAGCAAGTTCACCACGGACGGCTTCTTTCCCTCGGGCGACCTGTTCCAGATCTCGGATTGCGGGACGCTGATCCGCTTCCATGCCCGGTCGCGCGAGCTGATCGTGCGCGGCGGCATGAAGATCTCGCCCGTCGAGCTGGACAACGTGCTCTCGGCCCTGCCCGGCGTGCGCGAGGTGGCGACGGCGGCCTATGCCGACAGCCAGATGGGCGAAAAGGTCTGCCTGTTCGCCGCGATGAACCCGGGCGAAAGCCTGACCCTGCCCGATGTCACCGCCTTCTGCGACCGCATCGGGCTGGCGAAATTCAAATGGCCGGAGCGGCTGGAAATCGTCGAGGCCCTGCCCCGCACGCCGCTCGCCAAACTCGACCGCAAGGCGCTGGCCCGCTGGCTCGCCGAACATGGAGAAGCCCATGCCTGAACCCGTCTATATCCTCGGCGGCGCGCAAAGCGATTTCGCCCGCAACTGGGCCCGCGAAGGGCTGGGCATCGACGCGATGATGCGCGAAGTGCTGTTCGACGGGCTGGACCGGACCGGCCTTGAACCGCGCGACCTGCAATCCGTGCATGTCGGCAATTTCGTGGCCGAACTGTTCTGCGGTCAGGGCCAGCTGGGCGGCATGATCGCGTCGCTGCATCCCGACCTGTCGGGCGTCCCCACCCAGCGCCACGAAGCCGCCTGCGCCTCGGGCTCGATGGCGGTGCTGGCGGCGGCGGCGGAAATCGAGGCGGGGCGCTATGACCTCGTCGCGGTGCTGGGTGTCGAATACATGCGCAACGTGCCGGGCCAGACAGCGGCCGAGCATCTGGGCGCGGCTGCCTGGGCGGGGCGCGAATGGCAGGACGCCACCTATGTCTGGCCCGCCGCCTTTGCCGACCTGATCGAGGCCTACGGCGAGAAATTCGGCCGCGTCAGCTACGACCATCTGGGCGAGATCGCGCGCATCAACTACGCCAACGGCAAGCGCAACCCCTACGCCCAGACCCGCAAATGGCAGTTCAACGACCGGTCCTTCACCGAGGATGACGAGGCCAACCCGGTGATCGAGGGCCGCGTCCGGCGCAACGATTGCGGGCAGGTGACGGACGGCGCGGCGGTGGTGTTCCTGGCGTCGCGCGAACGCGCGGCGGAATACGCGAAACAGCGCGGGCTCAAACTGGCCGATCTGGCCAAGATCGACGGCTGGGGACACCGCACCGCGCCGATGATGCTGTCCGAAAAGCTGACTGAGAGCCGCAACGACCGCTTCGTGCTGCCGCATGTCAACAAGGCGATCCGCGAAAGCTTCGCCCGCGCGGGGATCGACAGCCCGTTCCAGCTGGACGCCATCGAGACCCATGACTGCTTTGCCATGACCGAATACGCGGCCATAGACAGCTACGAGATCACCGCGCCCGGCGAAAGCTGGAAGGCGGTGGAAGAGGGCGTGATCGCGGCGGACGGGAGGCTGCCCATCAATCCCTCGGGCGGGCTGATCGGGCTGGGCCATCCGGTGGGTGCCACCGGCGTGCGCATGATGCTCGACGGCTACAGGCAGGTGACCGGACAGGCCGGCGATTGCCAGGTCGAGGGCGCGAAGCGCGTGGGCCTGTTGAATATCGGCGGCTCGACCACGACCATCGCGTCCTTCGTCGTCGGTCGCGGATAGAACGAAAGCCCCGGGGAAGCCCCTGGTCTGACCCGGATATAATCACGATCTTAGGGAGGAGATCACGATGAACAGAACAAAGACGGCCCTTGCGGCCACATTGGCCCTGACCCTGGCCACCGGCGCGGCGCAGGCGCGCGATCTGGCCTTTTCGGTCTTCGTGCCGGCGGCCTCGCCCACGGTGCAGCATGTCTACCAGCCCTGGGTCGACTGGTTCAACGAACAGACCGCCGGCGATGACGTGCAGATCACGCTCTATGCGGGCGGCACGCTGGGCCGGAATCCGCTGGCGCAGGCGCAGATGGTCGCCGATGGCGTGGCCGATCTGGCGCTGACCGTGCCCAGCTACACGCCGGGCGTCTATCCCGATTTCGACGTCTTCGAACTGCCCGGCTTCGCGCAGAACACCGCCGAGGGCTCGCAGGCCGCGCTGGAGCTTTATCGGGAAGGCGCGCTGACCGGCTACGAGGATTACTACGTCGTGGCGATGTACAGCTCGGGCGCCTACATGCTGCATACCCGCGAGCCGGTCGCCACGCTGGCCGATGTCGAAGGGCTGCGGTTCCGCGTCGCGGGGCAGATCCAGACGGCGGTGATCGAGGCTCTGGGCGGCGTCGCGCAATCCATGGGCGCGGGCGAAATGGCCGAGGCCATCGACCGTGGCCTGATCGACGGGGCGATGACCGATGCCTCGGTCGCGCGCACCTTCCGCGTGGCGGACGTGGCGCAGAACCATTACGACAGCAACCTGGGCGTTCTGGTCTTCACCATCCTGATGAACCGCGATGTCTATGACAGCCTGCCTGAAAGCGTGCACGAGGTTCTGGCGCAGTCCGGGCAGTTCATCGTCGACCGCCAGATCGAGGTCTACGGCCCGGCGATCGAGAGCAATCTGGAAGACTGGCGCAACTCGGACACGCACACGCTGGTCATCCCGACCGATGACGAGCGCGCCGAGATCGCCCGCCGCGTGCAGCCGGTGATCGACATGGTCGCCGCCAATGCCACGCCCGGCCTGATCGACGCCTATGTCGCCAAGCTCGAGGATATCCGCAGCCGCTGATCCCTCGCGGGGGCCGCGCCGCATGGGCCCGGCCCCTTTCTCATCCCAGCAACGGAGAGCGTCGTGCAACGACTCGAGCGGCCCTTCCTGATCATCTCGCGCGCCGCGGCCATTCTGGGCGTGCTGTTTCTTCTCTTCGTGGCGGCCCTGTCGGTGGCCGACATCCTGACGCGCGAGGCCACCGGGCGGCCCATTCGCGGCGCCTATGACCTGTCGGAACTGCTGACGATCATCGTCATCGCGGCCTGTTTCCCGGCCGGCCTGCTGGAGCGGCGGCAGATCAAGGTGGCCTTTCTGGGCGCCATGCTGCCGCGCTGGGGCAACCGGGCGCTGGAGATCTTCGGCGCGCTGTGCACTGCGCTGATGTTCGCGGCCATCGCCTATTACGTCACGCTGCACGCCCAGCGCGTCACCGCGTCGAACGAATACACGATGGTCCTGCACTGGCCCGTCGCGCCCTGGTGGTGGGTCGCCGCCGCCTGTTTCTGGGTCTGCATTCCCGCGCAGACCTTCGTCGTGGTGGCCGAGATCCTCGACCATCCCGCCCCCGAACACGACAGCTGAACACGAGGCCAATGATGGACCCGCATGTCATCGGATTGATCGGCATGGGCGTGATGTTCGCCCTGATCGTCCTGCACGTTCCCATCGGCGTCGCCATGGGTATCGCCGGGGTTGCGACCTTCGGCCTGATCCGGGGCGATCTGGGCCCTGCCATGACGCTGTTCGGCTCGGAAACCGTGTCGAAAGTGTCGAGCGCCGAACTGGCCGTCATCCCGCTGTTCCTGCTGATGGGGTCCTTCGCCACGGTGGGCGGGTTGTCGGCCGATCTCTATCGCATCGCCTATGCGCTGATCGGGCATATCCGCGGCGGGCTGGCGGTCGCCACGATCGGCGGCTGCGCGGGCTTCGGGGCGATCTGCGGCTCGTCCGTGGCCACCGCCACCACGATGACCCGTATCGCGCTGCCCGAGATGATGAAGCGCAACTATTCCGAACGCCTCGCCACCGGGTCCATCGCGGCGGGCGGCACGCTGGGGATGCTGATCCCGCCGTCGATCATCCTGGTGCTTTACGGCGTGCTGACCGAGCAATTCGTCAAAACGCTGTTCGTCGCCGCGCTGATCCCGGGCCTTCTGGCCGTGGCGCTGCATATCGTGACGATCATGATCCTCGTGCGGCGCAATCCCGGGCTGGCCTCGAGCAGCGAGAAACAGCCGTGGCGCGAAAGCTGGTATGCGCTGCGCGACGGCTGGACGGCGGTTCTGCTGATGGTGATGGTATCGGGCGGGATCTATGCGGGGGTCTTCTCGGTCAACGAATCCGCCGCCGTGGGCGCCTTCGCGGCCTTCCTCATCGCGCTGTTGCGCCGCCGCCTGACGCTGCCGAAATTCTGGAGCGCGCTGCAGGAAACCGCCGCCACCACCTCGATGATCTACCTGATGACCATCGGCGCCTCGATCTTCACCTATGCGGTGACGATCTCGGGCCTGCCCCGGATGATCGTCGGCTTCATTCAGGATACCGGCCTGCCCGGCATCTGGGTGATCGTGCTGCTGATGGTGATGTACCTGATCCTCGGCTCGATCTTCGAGACGATCTCATCGATGGTGATCACCATCCCCTTCGTCTTTCCGTTGATCCTGAGCTATGGCTACGATCCGATCTGGTGGGGCGTGCTGACGGTGATGGTGATCGAGATCGGCATGATCACCCCGCCCATCGGCATGAATGTCTTTGTCATGAAAGCCATGTTGCCACGAACCAAGCTATCGACCATCTTCGCGGGCGTGGCGCCGTTCATCGCCGCCGATATCCTCAGGCTGACGCTGCTCATCGCCTTCCCGGCGCTGTCGCTCTATCTCGTCAACCTGTTCAACCTGCCGCGCTGAAAGGAAGACGATGGCGATTACCTGGATCCTGGAAACAACGCTGGACCCCGGCCGCGCCGATGAGCTGCGCGCGCTGGCCGCCGACATGTCGGCCAGTACCCGCGCCAACGAACCGGGCTGCACGCTGTATGAATGGTTCATCTCCGAGGACGGCACGCGCTGCCATATCCTCGAAGGCTATGCCGATGACGAGGCGGTCGTGACGCATGTGAAGAACCTGAACGCGCAATTCGCGCGCCAGCTTTTCGGCATCGTCAGACCGGCCCGCTTCGTGGTCTACGGCTCTCCGGGCGAGGAAGCCCGCAACGCCATCCACGCGCTGCAGCCCGTCTACATGCCGCCGCTTATGGACTGACGGCAAGCCGCGCGCGCGACACCGGCCCGGTGTCCGCGCGCGCGCCTTGGGCATCTGCGGCCCGGTCAGAACCGGGTGATGACCGTGGCGCCCACGGACTGGAAGCTGTCCATCGCCATCAGCGCCGCGGGCGCCTCGTCCAGCCCGATCCGCGCGCCGACCAGCCGCGCGGGGTCCAGCGTTCCGCTGCCGATCATCGACAGCATCGCACCGTAGCGATGCGCCTGCATCCCGTGCGAGCCGTAAAGCTCGATCTCCTGCCCGACGATCTTCGACATCGGCACCGAGGGGGTGGCATGGTCGCCCAGCATCAGCCCCACCTGCACATGCTTGCCCCTTGGCCGCAGGCACAGGATCGAATTGGTCAGCGTCACCGGATGGCCCAGCGCATCGAGCGAGACATGCGCGCCGCCGCCGGTGATCTCGCGGATCGCGCCCGCGACATCGGCCTCGGCGCCGTCGATCGCAGCCACCGCGCCCAGCTCGCGCGCCAGAGACAGCTTGGCGGGCGACAGGTCGACGCCGATCACCTGCGCGCCTGCCGCCGCCGCGATCATCACCGCCGACAGCCCGACGCCACCGCAGCCATGCACCGCGACCCACTGCCCGGCGCTGACCCGGGCCTGGTCGACCACCGCGCGAAAGGACGTGGCGAACCGGCAGCCGAGACTTGCGGCGGTGGCGAAGTCCATCCCCTCGGGCAAGGCCACAAGGTTAAGATCGGCGCGGTGGATATGCACGTATTCCGCGAACGAGCCCCAATGCGTGAAGCCCGGCTGTTCCTGATGCAGGCAGACCTGCTGATGCCCGGCATGGCATTCCGGACAGGCGCCGCACCCGCAGATGAACGGCACCGTCACCCGCGCGCCGGGTTTCCAGCGCGTCACCTCGCGGCCCACCGCCACGACGACCCCGGCCAGCTCGTGACCCGGCACATGCGGCAGCGCGATATCCGCGTCGTGCCCCATCCAGCCATGCCAGTCACTGCGGCACACGCCCGTCGCCTCGACCTTCAGCACAACGCCATGCGGCTCGGGGGTCGGATCGGGCAGCGTGACAAGCATCGGCGCCTCGCGGAACGCCTCGAACAGAACGGCTTTCATGACGGGTCCTTTCTCCAGAATCCGGTGCGATCATAGCGGCAGGAACAGAAATGGCGTTGCCCATCCGCCCCATTTGCGACGAATCCGACGCGACGCCCTTGGTCGCCCTGTCGGATTGTCGCTTGCTTAGCAGAGCCCATACCGCCGGCAAGCCACCCGGACCGAGGCCAAAACCCTTGATGCATCGGGCCGATCACGCAAGACTGAGCCCCCCGTTCGGGCGGTTTTTTTGTGCTACGACATATCAGGACATTTTCATGAAAAACGGTTTGCTGGCCGCTCTCGCCCTGCTTGCCACCCCGCCTGCGGCAAACGCCCAGACACTGGGGCCGACGGGCATCGCTGCGGCCATTCTTCAGGCCTATACCGCGCGCGATGTCGCGGCCATCGCCGCCCATACCAACGAAACCAACGCCGATTTCTTCGCCGCGCTGATCACGGGACAGGAAGACCCGGCCGAATTGTTCGGCGGCTCGCGCGGCGCGGCGGGCACCGGCTGGAACGGCAAGATGCTGCCGGCACGCTTCAACGGGCGCGGCCATGCCATCGTGCCCTTCGCCATCGAGGCCGAGACCGGTCCGGCCGGGCTCGGCTCGGGCGCGGCGGGACGGTACATGGCGATCGTCCTCACGCTGGACGGGCCGCAGGACACAAGCTGGGGCTTCGAGGACATCAACTACATCAGGCGCGGCGATTACGCCGGCATGGCGACGACGCGCTAGGCCGCGCCGGGAAGCCCCGGCAGCGGGCGAGGGCGAGCGAGGCCCAGAACCGCCGGAACGGAGAAAAAAAGACCGCGATTCTTGAAGCGCCAGTTGAAACGCTGGCGAAGCACGACGATGAAATGACGCTAAGCTGTTGAAAAACCTTGGAGGTGGGTACCGGAATCGAACCGGTCTTCACGGATTTGCAATCCGGTGCGTAACCTCTCCGCCAACCCACCGTTGCCAAAGGCTGGCCGTGATGTAGCGGCTTGGCCGGGGTGTTGCAAGGGGGGAGATGCGCGCCGGCGGACGGCATCGACCGCCCCGCCCCTACCCGCCTAGGTGACGGCGCAGGAAATCCAGCCAGTTGCCGTGGCACAGCTTGCGCACCAGCTCGGCGCCGAAGCCGTGACGCTCCATCGCCGCGACCAGCGCGGGCAGGTCGGCGCAGCTTTCCATCCCCTCGGGCAACGGCGCGCCGTCGAAATCCGAGCCAAGCCCCACATGGTCCTCGCCCGCCCCTTCGATCATCGCGTCGAGCTGGCGCAGGCAATCGTCGAGCGTGGCGCGGCCGGTCTTCCAGCCTTCGGGCGACAGGAAGACGGTGGCATAGTTCAGCCCCACCATGCCGCCGCTTTCGCCGATCGCGCGCAGCTGCGCGCCGGTCAGGTTGCGCGTCACGGGGCAGATATCGAACGCGTTCGAATGCGTGGCGACCAGCGGCAGGCCCATCTCGCCGATCTGCCAGAAGCCCTTCATCGTCAGGTGGCTGGTATCCACCACCATGCCCAGCTCGGCGCAGCGCGCGACGAGCCGCTTGCCGTCCGCCGTCAGGCCGGGGCCGGTATCGCCGTCCTGATCGTAGCCGAAGGGCACACCGTCGCCCCAGATGGTCGGACGCGACCAGACGGGCCCCAGCGAGCGCAGGCCCGAAGCATGAAGCGCGTCGAGCGTGTAAAGCTCGCGATCGATGCATTCGGCACCTTCCAGATGCAGCAGGGCGGCGGGAACGGCCTCATCCATCGCCGCCTCGATGTCCCGGGCTCCGGTGCAAAGCCTGATCTGCCCGGCATGGGCAAGCTGTTGCGCGATGCCCAGCTGCGCGATCACCGATTGCAGCGCCTCGGGCTGGCCGATGGCCGAAGACAACGGCATCGCCCCGCCCCGGAAGCCCCGGAAATCGAACGGCGCCCGGCGCTGCGGCGAATACAGCGCGAAGAAGCCGCCGGCGAAGCCGCCCGCCCGGGCCTCGGGGGCGTTGACATGCATCCCCGGTTTCGAGAATTGCGCGACCGGATCGACCCCGGCGCTCCACATCCGGCTGAGAATGTCGTTATGGCCATCGAAAACCTGCATGATCGTCTCCTTTCCGGGGCACATCGCAAGGCGTCCCGCAGGCGCCGAGCCTAGGCCGCGCGGGCCTCGCGCGAAAGGGCAAAGGCCGCGCGACCGGCGCGCCGGCCCTGACCTCACGCCACGGCTTTCTCGGCCCCGGGGAAGCTGCTAGCCTTTCGGCAAAGCAAGAACAGGAGACCCGCCCATGACCGTCCATATCGGCGCCCAGCCCGGCGACATTGCCCCCACCGTGCTGATGCCCGGCGACCCCTACCGCGCCCGCTGGGCGGCCGAGACCTTCCTCAAGGACGCGCGGCTGGTCAACGAGGTGCGCGGGATGCTGGGCTATACCGGGACCTGGAATGGCAACCCGGTGACGATCCACGGCTCGGGCATGGGGATGCCGTCGCTGTCGATCTATGCCAACGAACTGATCCGCGATTACGGCGCGAAGACGCTCATCCGCGTGGGGTCTGCGGGCGCCATGCAGGACCACGTCAAGATCCGCGACGTGGTGCTGGCGCAGACGGCGACCACGCTGTCGACCCCGTCCGCAGGCATCTTCCGCGAGCTGAATTTCGCCCCCTGCGCCGATTTCGGCCTGCTGGCGGCGGCGCACAGGGTGGCGGGCGACAAGGGCATCACCACGCATGTCGGCAATATCTATTCCTCGGACGTATTCTATGACGAGCGGCCGGACCTGACCGAGATCATGACCCGCCACGGGGTGCTCTGCGTCGAGATGGAGGCGGCCGAGCTGTACAATGTCTGCGCCCGCCACGGGGCGCGCGCGCTGGCGGTGCTGACGATCTCGGACCACCTGATCACCCATGAGGCGCTGCCGTCGTCCGAGCGCGAGCGGTCGTTCGGCGAGATGATCGAGATCGCGCTGGGGGCGGCTTTCGCCTGAAACAGCAGGGGGGGCGCTGCCCCCCTCGGCCTGCGGCCTCACCCCCCGGGATATTTGGAGAACAAAGATGTCAGGGCGTCAGCGCCCTGACAGCGCCGCCAGCACGCGCGCGGCGGCGTCGCCCGGGTCACGCAGCGGGGTGAGCGTGAGGCTGAGCGGGCTGGCGGCCTCGACCCCGAACAGCGTGGTGACGCGGCCCTGACGCAGGGCCGCTTCGGCCAGCGGGCGGGCGATTACCAGCACGCCCGCGCCGTTCGCCGCCTCTTCCAGCGCCAGCGCCGCCGAACCATGCACGGGGCCGCGCGGCTGGAAATCCGGCATGCCCGCCGCCCCGGCCCAGAGCGCCCAGTCGCCCAGCGGGCCGTCCAGAACAAGCGTGCGATCGGGATCGAGCGCGGCGCGGGACGCGGGCGCGAATCCGGGCGCCGCGACAGCGACAAGCGGCGCGGGGTGGCCCGGCCCCGGCGCGGGAAACAGGGCCAGATCGGCGAGGTTGCGCGCCTCGTCCGGGCCCGGGACCGGGACCGGCACCACCTGCAAGCCTTGCGCGCGCAGCCCCGGCAGGCGCGGCGACAGCCAGAGCTGCGCCAGATCCGCCGTGGTGGCGATGCGCACGAGGCCCGGGATGGCCTCGCGCCGCAGATGCTGCACGGCGGCGTCGAGCTGGCGGAAAGCCTGGGTGAAATCAGGCAGCACGCGCGCGCCCAGCTCCGTCAGCGCCACCCCCTTGTGACGGCGGTCGAAGAGCTGCACGCCCAGCGCCCCTTCCAGCGTTTTCAGATGTGCGGTGACGGCGGCAGGCGTCACGCCCAGCTCACGGGCGGCAGGCGTGAAGCCGCCCAGTCTTCCTGCAGCCTCGAAGGCGCGCAGCGCGGTAAGCGGCGGCGACTTGGGGCGCGGTGACTGGGCGGCCATTTGCTCGGTTTTTCTTGCCTAAATTTTTCTTAGCTTAATTTTATTAAGTCATGCAATCATGAATTTCAACTTGTCCACAGGAAAATCGCGCAGAAAAACGCCCGCGACCGGAAGGGCGCGGGCGGGAAAGCCGGAAGGGGACTGAAACGGCGTTACCAGCCGATGGGCGCGCGGTTGCGGAAGAAGCCGCCGGTCGGGCCGTCCTCGGGCAGGGTGGCCAGCCAGATCGCGGTCTCCGCACCTTCGTCCGGGCTGAGCGGCGCGCTGTCGCCGCCCATCCGGGTCTGCACCCAGCCGGGGCAACAGGCATTGATCTTCACGCCGTCGGGCAGATCCCGCACCAGGGCACGGGTCAGCGCGTTGAGGCTGGCCTTGGCGACGCCGTAGGCGCCCGGCCCTTCCAGCCCCTCGGCATGCGCGCCCCAGCCCGAGGACAGGTTGACGATCCGCCCCCAGCCCCGCGCGCGCCAATGCGGCACATTGAGGCGGATGAGGTCGAGGGGGGCGTTCACCATCACCTCCATCGCCTCGGTGAAATCCGACTGGCGCGACAGAAGCGAGGCGTGGCCCAGGACGCCCGCATTGTTGACGAGGATGTCGAACCCGCCCGCGCGGGTCAGGACCTCGAAATAGCTGTCGGGCTCGGTCAGGTCGATCCGGGCGAAGGCCACGCCCAGTTCGGCGGCGGCACGGCGCCCGGCCTCTTCCGAGCGTGCCCCCAGAGTGACGGCGCAGCCTTTGGCCTTGAGGCCCGCGACGATGGCGCGCCCGATGCCGCGATTGCCCCCGGTGACAAGGGCGGTGGGATGGAGGGGTCTGGTCATGGGCCTCAGCTAGGGCATTGGCGGGGCGCGGGAAAGGGGCGGCGCGGAAAAGAGCGAAGGGGACGGTTGAACGGGAAGGTTGAACGGGGGCGGACTTTGGCGCGCTGCGGCTTATGTTGGGCGCAAAAGGAGCGCCGCCATGACCATCACCCAGGACGACGAGCTGCAGGGCCTGCAGGAGATCGGGCGCGTCGTCGCGAACACGCTGCAGGAGATGGCACGGGCGCTGGAACCCGGGATCACCACGCAGGAGCTGGACGAGATCGGGCGCGCGGCGCTGGAGCGCGCGGGCGCGGTATCGGCCCCGCAATCCACCTATGGCTTTCCCGGCGCCACCTGCATCAGCGTGGGCGACGAAATCGCCCATGGCATTCCCGGCCCGCGCAGGATCAAGGCGGGTGAGCTGGTCAATATCGACGTCTCGGCGTCGAAGAACGGGTATGTCGCCGATACCGGCGCCAGCTTCGGCGTGGGTGCCCTGCCCGCGCGGCTGGATCGGCTGCGCCGCGACGGGCGCCGCGCCACGCAGATCGGCATCGCGCAGGTCGCGGCCGGGCGACCGCTGGCCGGGATCGGGCAGGCCATCGGCCGCTTTGCCGAGAAGCGCGGCTATACTCTGATCCGCAACCTGGCCAGCCATGGCGTCGGGCGCGCGCTGCACGAGGAGCCGGGCGAGATCCCGACATGGCCCACGCGCGGCGACCGGCGTCGGATCGGCAAGGGGCTGGTCTTTACCATCGAGCCGTTCCTGTCGCAGGGCGGCCATTACGCCAGCGAAGGTCGGGACGGCTGGACGCTTTATGCCGAGCCGCGCGCGGCCTGTGTGCAGTTCGAACATACCGTGGTCGCGACACAGAAGGGCGCGCTGATCGTCACCCTGCCCGGCTGACGGCGCCGGGGATGGTGCGTGACTCACGCACCCTACAGCCTGCGCGCGAGCTGCGGCCAATGCGCGAACAGGGCATCGCGGCTGCGCCGGCCGGGCGAGCCGGGCAAACGCTCGGTATCCTGCGCCAGCCGCGCGACGATCAGCCGCCGCCCGTCGCGCTCGGCCCAGCCGACATACCAGCCCCAGCCGCGCGCATAGTCGAAGCTGCGGTCCGCGCGCCGCGGATAGGCGCCGCCGGTCTTGCCCGCGAAGGTCCAGCCGGCGACGGTGTGGCGCGTGGCCAGCGCTTCGGCCATCGCCTGCGCGCGGGGCGAGGCGGGCAGTTGGCGCGTCAGCAGCCGGTGCAGGAAATCCACCTGTTCGCGCGGCGAAATCGCCAGCGACGAGGCGATCCATGCCCGGTCCAGCCCGTTGCCATAGCCCGGATCACCCGAGACATCGGCATTGCCGTAATCCAGCGCCCGCACCGCGCGGGCGAACCCTTCCGCGCCCAGCGCGCGGGTCAGGCGCTGGGAGTACCACACAACCGAATCGCGCATCCAGCTTGCGGGCGTCACCTCGCCCTGCCAGGCCGCGCCGCCCCAGTCGGGCTCGCCCGGCTGCCAGGTCATCACCGGGTGCTCCGCATCCTGCAAGAAGCCCGTCTCGAAGCCGATCACCGCGAGGGCCAACTTGAAGGTCGAGGCGGGCGTGACGCGTGTGTCGCAATCACCCTCGTCGATCAGCACGCGGCCGGTATCGGCCTCGGCCACGATCAGGCAAAGGGGTTGCGCCGTCGCCGTCAGCGGGATGACGAGCAGCAGGAACAGGGGCAGGATCAAGCGCAGCATCGGCGCAGGATGGCGGGCGGATTGCGCGGGCACAAGGGGCCGCGCCCGCGAAAAAGGGTTACCGCAGCACGGTAACCCTTCGTGTTTCCTGATAGCGAAGGGGAGGTCCCTTGCCCGTCCTCGCAAGGATCAGCGGTAAAGCCCGACCTCGCCCCCCGGCTTCGCCACCGTCGCCAGCGAGGCGAAGACGTAATCCGCGACCGAGCGGAAGCAGATCAGCGACCAGTCGTTGTCCGACCGTCGCCAGACCGCTGCCGCCACCTGCGCAACCCGCGAGCGGCGCAGTTCGCCGGTTTCGAACCCGGCGAAATCGACGGGCATCAGCTTGGCCAGCACGTCCCGCGTCTGCGCGCCGCTCAGATGGATGAGCGCGCGGCCATCCGACACCACGGCGACCGTGGCGAAGGCATCCCCGAGCGCGGCTTCCAGCGCGGCCGCCGCTTCCGGCGCCTTGTCATAGGGCAGCACGACCAGCAATTCGTCGGGCGACATCCACAGGACCTCGCCCGCCTCGCCGCTGACGACGCGGCGCTGTTCGGGCGCCGACAGGCCCAGAACCGAAGCCAGCGCCCCGCCCAGAACCCCCAGATCGCCGCGCAGGGTGATCATCCCGGTCGGGCCGGCATCGGCCAGCTCGACCATCCCCGAAGCCCGCGCGCCCTTTAGCGCGCTCACAGCATCAGACATTCTGTTTCTCCCCTGCCTTGTCG
Source organism: Pararhodobacter marinus (assembly GCF_003122215.1). GTDB lineage: Bacteria > Pseudomonadota > Alphaproteobacteria > Rhodobacterales > Rhodobacteraceae > Pararhodobacter > Pararhodobacter marinus. Next base: position 82,009 of record NZ_QEYD01000012.1, read on the forward strand.
AAGAAGCACGGATCGACGATCCGCGCCGACACCGTGCCGCCGCTGGCCGACTGGAACGCGATCACCTCGCCCATCCGCTCGGGCCCGTTATGGACGAGCCCCATGGCGATCCCCTTGCCCAGGGTGGGCGAGTGGTAGGTCGAGGTCACGCGGCCCTGCGTTTCCTGCTGACCATTCGCGTTCTTGCCCGGAAGGGGCGCCAACGCCCCATCGGGCAGCACCGACCCGTCGAGCGTTTCCAGCCCGACGAGCTTCCAGCGGTCGGGCGATACCATCGCCTCGCGCTCCATCCCGCGCTTGCCGAGGAAGTCGTCCTTCTTCTTCGAGATGGCCCAGTTCAGGTTCAGGTCCTGCGGGATCACCGTGCCGTCGGTCTCGTCGCCGATCATGATGAAACCCTTCTCGGCCCGCATGACGTGCAGCGCCTCGGTGCCATAGGGCGAGATGCCGAATTCCTCGCCGGCGTCCAGCAGCTTTTCCCAGAAGGCGAGCCCCTGCGACGCCGGAACCGCGACCTCGTAGCTCAGCTCGCCCGAGAAGGAGATGCGGAAGATCCGCGCGGCGATCCCGCCGAGATGACCTTCCTTCCAGTCCATGAACGGGAAGCTGTCGGCCGACAGGTCGATATCGCCGCCCAGTTTTTCCAGCACCTGGCGCGCCTTCGGGCCGACCACGGCGATCTGCGCGAATTGCTCGGTCAGGTTGACCACGTGGACCTTCCAGTCCCACCATTCGCATTGCAGCCAGTCCTCCATCCACGCATGGATGCGGTCCGCCCCGCCCGAGGTGGTGTGGCACAGCCAGGTATCTTCCGAGAGACGCGCAACCACGCCGTCATCCGACAGGAAGCCGTTCTCGTTGCACATCAGGCCGTAGCGGCATTTGCCGACCTTCAGGTTGCTCATCATGTTGGTGTAGAGCATGTCCATGAAGCGACCCGCATCGGGGCCCTTCACCAGGATCTTGCCCAGCGTCGAGGCATCGAGCAGCCCCACAGCCTTGCGGGTCTGGTTGATTTCGCGGCTCACGGCCTCGGCGTGGCTTTCGCCCTGCTTCGGATAGCAATAGGGACGGCGCCAGTGACCCACAGGCTCCCAGTGCGCGCCCTTGGCCTCGTGCCAGCCATGCATCGGCGTCTTGCGCAGCGGCTGAAAGATCTCGCCACGCGCCTCGCCGGTGATCGCGCCCAGCGAAATGGGCGTATAGGGCGGGCGGAACGTGGTGGTGCCGGTCTGCGGAATGGGCTGGCCCAGCGCATCCGACAGGATCGCCAGACCGTTGATGTTGGACAGCTTGCCCTGATCGGTCGCCATGCCCAGCGTCGTGTAACGCTTGGTATGCTCGACCGAGGCATAGCCTTCGCGCGCGGCAAGCTGCACGTCCGAGACCTTCACATCGTTCTGCGGATCGAGCCACGCTTTCGCGCGCAGCTCGTAGCTGGCCTGCGCGGGCATCAGCCAGACGGGCAGCATCGGCGCCTCGCCCTCGTTGCCCAGATCGCCATTGGCCGCACCCACGCACGAGACGAAGCCCTTGCCGTCATGGCCCAGCGGCGGGCGGTTCGGATCGGGGCGGAAGAAGGCCCCGGCCTCGTCCCAGTTCAGCTTGCCGCCGCAATGCGACCACAGGTGAACGACCGGCGACCAGCCGCCCGACATGCCCAGCGCGTCGCAGGCGAGCGTCTCGAACACCGCGCCGCCATCCGAGTTGAAGCGGCACAATTGCACGCCGGTGACGGACTTACCGCCCTCGACCTTGCGCACCGCGGCATCCTCGATCACGCGGATCCCGGCAGCGCGGGCCTTCGCGGGCAGATCGCCCGTCGCCTCGGCCCGTGCGTCGATCACGGCGGCGATGCTCACGCCCAGATCGTTCAGGATCAGCGCGGTGCGATAGGCGTCGTCGTTATTGGTGACGATGGCGACCTTCTTGCCCGCAGCCACCCCGAAATTGACGGCGTAGTCGCGGATCGCGGCGGCCAGCATCACGCCCGGCAGATCGTTGCCGGCAAAGCTGAGCGGACGCTCGATCGCGCCGGTCGCGGCGACGATCTGCCCCGCACGCACGCGCCACAGCCGGTGGCGCGGCTTGTCGGCGCCGGGCTGGTGATCGGCCACACGCTCGTAGGCCAGGGCGTAGCCGTGATCGTGCACACCCGCGACCATGGTGCGAGGCAGCACGGTGACGTTGTCCATGCCCTGCAACGCGGCCAGCTGGGCGTCGACCCAGGACTCCGCCGACTGGCCGTCGATCTCGTACCCGTCGACGACGGCGCGGCCGCCGAAATGCGCGGTCTGCTCGGTCAGGATGACCCGCTTGCCCGCCTGCGCAGCCTCCAGCGCGGCCCGGATCCCGGCCACGCCACCGCCCGCGACCAGCACGTCGCAGAAGGCGTAAAGCTGCTCGTAGCGGTCGATATCGCGCGTCTCGGCATCGGGCGCCTTGCCCAGACCGGCCGAGCGCCGGATGATCGGCTCGTAGACATGCTTCCACAGCGGACGCGGCGAGATGAAGGTCTTGTAGTAGAACCCTGCCGGCAGGAAGCGCCACAGCTTCGCGTTGATCGCGCCCACGTCGAACTCAAGGCTCGGCCAGTGGTTCTGGCTGGCGGCCTTCAGCCCCGAAAACAGCTCGGTCGTGGTGACGCGCTGGTTTGGCTCGAAGCGCTGGCCCTCGCCCAGACCGACCAGCGCGTTGGGCTCTTCGGCGCCCGAAGCGACGATGCCACGCGGGCGGTGGTACTTGAACGACCGCCCGACCAGCGTCTGGCCCGCGCCCAGAAGGCCCGAGGCCAGCGTGTCGCCAGCATAGCCGCGCATCGTCTTGCCGTTGAAGGTGAAGTCAAGCGGACGGGTGCGGTCAATAAGCCGCCCCCCGGTTCCCAGACGGTGGCTCATTTGTATCCCTCCCACTCGGGCCGGCGGGCCTTGATCTTGTCGACGATGTCCGCGGGCGGCTCGGTCGTCTGGGCCTTGTAGGCGCCGTAGACTTCCAGCGTCACGGTGTCGCGCGCCATGAGGAACCATTTCCCGCAGCCGAAAGCATGGCGCCAGCGCTCGAAATGGACGCCGCGCGGGTTCTTGCGGGCGAACATATAGGCCTCGTACTCGGCATCTGTCGATCCGGGCCCGAAACGCTTGAGATGCGCCTCGCCCCCGTTCGAGAACTCGGTTTCCTCGGCTGTGACCCCGCAGCAGGGACAGGTTAGCAGCAGCATGGGACCTCCTTGATGCCAGCCCGGGCGACGCATGCGAAAGGGCTGGCCGCGGCAATGCCGCAACCAGCCCGATCGTGCGTGAAAAGGGGAAGAATGCCCGCGCGCGTCGCGCGGACAGCAGTCTTAGTTGGCTTCCGCAGCCGCTTCGTCGGCAGCGTTTTCAACGGCCGAGGCAGCACCGGCAGCAGCGTCGCCGACGGATTCGGCCGCACCGGCCGCGGCATCGCCCACGCGCTCGGCCGAGTTTTCGACAGCCGCCGGGGCGTCGACCGAGATGTTGACGTTGTCATCGGCCGGCGTCGAGGGCGAGGCGATGACGAAATAGGCGATGATGGCGACAAGGGCGACAACAGCCCCGACAGCCAGAGCGACGCCCGAACCCGAGCGTTGCGGCGGCACCGTGGTGTTGGTCGTGTAGTTGTTGGTCGTATGGTTCGGGGTGCGTTCGGTCGTGTAGGACATTGGATTTCTCCTGTGCAAAATCGCGTTGCAGGGAGAACGTCAGCCGACGAGATCCTGTTCCCGCGCCCGCACGCGATCCGGCGGAAAGCCGCCAGACCGGGCGCTGCGCAGGCGCGGACACCCTTGTTGGTCAAAGGGTTACAGGAGAATCCGGATGTCAGACCGATGGACCGGGACGCGCGTGTCCCGCCGCCGGTTGCCGCAGTGCATGAACCGGGCGCCTCGGGGCGCCCGGCCGTACCGATGTGGAAAAAGTACCCGTCACCGACGGGGCGGGTATCGGCCGCGTCATTCCGCCGGAGCGACGGGTGCCGGGGCTGCGCCTTCGTCAGCGGGCGCTGCAGGCGGCGCGGCAAGATCCGGAGCGGTTTCGGTCTGGGCCGGAATCGTGCCCTGGCCAGCCGGAGCGGTGCCATCGTCACCCCGTCCGAAGGCAAAGATGCCGACCACCAGAAGCAGGACGACAACGCCCAGGATGAGACCAGCACGTCCGCTGCCACCGGCAGGGCGGGGGTTGGTGCCGAGCGGGGTGCCGGGCGCGTCAGGGGTGCGGGGGTCGTGGGCGCGGGGATTGCGCAGGTCGTTCTGATACGCCATGTGAGTTCCTCCTTCGCTGCGTACGAAGAAGAAACCCAAGCCATGCGCGACACGTTCCGCGCGCGCTCGCGCGTTAGGCGAGCGACCGCCCGGCCGGAACCCGCCGAACGCCGCGCGCCCGGCCGGGCCGCAGCCCGCCCCGGATCCTGCAGTTCCGGCAAGAGCCCCGCCCGGTTCATCAGTGCGCCACGCCCGCCGCGACGGATTCGTCGATGAAGCGGCCTTCGCGGAAACGGTACATGCTGAACGCGTCGGCAAGCCGGCTTTCGCCCTTGGCCATCAGTTCTGCCATCGCCCAGCCCGAGCCGGGGATCGCCTTGAACCCGCCGGTGCCCCAGCCGCAATTGATGAAGGTATTGCCCAGCGGCGTCTTCGAGATGATGGGCGAGCGGTCGCCGGTCATGTCGACGATCCCGCCCCATTGCCGCAGCATCTTCAGCCGCGACAGCATCGGGAAGGTCTCGACCAGCGCGCGCACGGTTTCCTCGATATGCATCCACGAGCCGCGCTGTGTGTAGTTGTTGAAATGGTCGGCGCCGCCGCCGATCACCATCTCGCCCTTGTCCGATTGCGACATGTAGCCATGCACGGTGTTGGCCATGACCACGACATCCATGCAGGGCTTGATCGGCTCGGACACCATCGCCTGCAGCGCGACCGATTCCACCGGCAGACGGAACCCCGCCATGTCGGCCAGGTGGCCCGAATGACCGGCAACGACGATGCCCAGCTTGTTGCAGCCGATCGTTCCCTTGGTCGTGGCGACCGCCGAAACCTGGCCGCCCACGCTTTCCACGCCGACGACTTCGCAGTTCTGGATGACATGCATGCCCATGTCCGAACAGGCGCGGGCATAGCCCCAGGCGACGGCGTCATGCCGCGCGGTGCCCGCGCGCGCCTGCCACAGAGCGCCCAGCACCGGATAGCGCGGACCCTCGATATTCATGATCGGCACAAGCCGCTTCACCTCGGCCGGACCGATGAAGCGCGTATCGACGCCCTGCAGCTTGTTGGCCATCTCGGTGCGCTTGTAGCCGCGCACCTCGTGCTCGGTCTGCGCCAGCATCATCACGCCGCGCGGGCTGAACATGACGTTGTAGTTCAGGTCCTGGCTCATCGTCTCGTAGAGCGAGCGGGCCTTTTCGTAGATCGCCGCCGACGGATCCTGCAGATAGTTCGAGCGGATGATCGTGGTGTTACGGCCGGTATTGCCGCCGCCCAGCCAGCCCTTCTCGATGATCGCGACATTGGTGATGCCGAAATTCTTGCCGAGGTAATAGGCCGTGGCCAGCCCGTGCCCGCCCGCACCGACGATCACCACGTCGTAATGCGTCCGGGGTTCGGGCGAGGCCCAGGCTTTCGTCCAGCCGGTATGCTGGCGCATCGCTTCGCGGGCGATGGCGAAGGCCGAATAACGTGTCATGAGCGCTCTCCCTCCTGGGCCGCGTATCCGTCAGGTCATGGATCGGCGCGAGCCTTACGCCTTGGCTGCAAGCGGCACAATGACGCCAAAACCGACATTCGCTCTGTCCTGTGCCAAACCGCCGCACATGCCGGGCGATTCCGCACCCTGTCCGCCCCGCCTGCGCCCCCGCCTGCGCCCTTTGTCGCGGCACCGTGAACCCGGTTTCGCTTTTTTCCCGCGCGCCGAGCGGATAGACCGGACAGCGCGAAACAGGGGACGCGCATGTTGAATTGGTGGTTTCTCGGTCCGGCGCTCGCGCTGACCGTCCTGATCCTGTCGCTGGTGGTGCTGGGCCTGCAGCGCGGCGCGCGGGTGCAGGCCTCCGAGCCCGGCGCGCGGCGCGAGATGCGCGTTTACCGCGACCAGCTCAAGGAGATCGAACGCGACGCCGCACGCGGCCTGATCGCCCCCGACGAGGCCGAGCGCCTGCGCGCCGAAACCGCGCGGCGCCTGCTTGATGCGGACAAGCGCGGCGCGTCCGAGCTGGGCGAATCGCCGCGCGCGATGAAAGCCGTCGCGCTGGGGCTGGTGATCCTGACCGGGTTGGGCGCGGTCGCGCTGTACGGCCGCGAGGGCGCGCCGGGCTATGCGGACATGCCGCTTGCCGACCGCTTCGCGCAGGCGCAGGACATGCGCGCGGCGCGCCCGTCGCAGGATGCGCTGGAAACGGCCTGGCAGAACGACCCCGAGCGCCCCGAAGCCGCGCCGGTCGAACAGCAATATCTGGACCTGATGGCGCAGCTGCGCGCCGCCCTGACCGAACGGCCCGACGATCCGCGCGGGCTGCGCCTGCTTGCCGTGAACGAAGGGAATATCGGCAATTACGCGGCCTCGGCCGATGCGTGGATGCGGCTCATCGACCTGCAGGGCGCCGAAACGAGCGTGGCCGACATGACCGCGCTGGCCGAGGCGATGATCATGGCCACCGGCGGCGTGGTCTCGCCCGAGGCCGAGCTGGTGCTCGAACGCGTCCTGCAGCGGGATGCGCAGAACGGCACCGCGCGCTATTACCTGGGCCTGATGTTCGCCCAGACCGGGCGCCCGGACCTGACCTTCCGGCTGTGGCGCGGCCTGCTTGAGGACAGCGCGGCGGACGACCCCTGGGTACCCGCGATTCGCGGCACGATCGAGGAACTGGCCGGCATCGCCGGCGTGCGCTACACGCTGCCGCCGCAGACCGGCGGCGGGCGCGGACCCTCGGCCGCCGATATCGACGCCGCCGCCGAGATGACCGAGGCCCAGCGCCAGGAGATGATCGGCGGCATGGTCGAGGGGCTGGCGCAACGGCTGGCCAGCCAGGGCGGCCCGGTCGAGGACTGGACGCGGCTCATTGGCGCGCTGGGTGTGCTGGGCCAGACCGACCGCGCCCGCGCAATCTGGTCCGAGGCAAGGCTGGTCTTTGCCGACGATGCCGGGGCGCTGGCACAGATCGACGCGGCCGGACAGGCACAGGGATTCGGCGAATGAGCGTTTACGACAGCCCCGACGACTTCTTCGCCGCCCTTGCCCCGCAAGGCCCGATCGCCGCGCTCGATCTGGGCACCAAGACGATCGGCGTCGCGGTCTCGGACCTGCGGCGCACGGTCGCGACCCCGCTCGAGACGGTGAAGCGCAAGAAGTTCACCCTCGACGCCGCGCGGCTGATCGAGATCGCCAGGGCGAGGCAGCTTTCGGGCTTCGTGCTGGGCCTGCCGCTGAACATGGACGGGACCGAGGGTCCGCGCTGCCAGTCGACCCGCGCCTTCGCGCGCAATTTCGCCACGCTGACCGACCTGCCCATCGGTTTCTGGGACGAACGCCTCTCCACCGTCGCCGCCGAACGCGCGCTTCTCGATTTCGACACGTCGCGCGCCAAGCGGGCGGCGGTGATCGACCATGTCGCCGCGGGCTTCATCTTGCAGGGCGTTCTGGACAGACTTGCCGTGATACGTCGCTAACAGACTGTCTTGCCACCGCTTGCCGGCTATCGTCGGGCGCAGGAATCACCCTTGCAAGCGGCGCGCCCCCCGATGAAAGACACCGTTCAGGACGTATCAAGCGACAGGATCTGGATGCGCACGGAAATCGACAGCCCCTGCGTGAAAATCTGCGTGGTGCATCCCGGCGAGGGACTTTGCGTCGGCTGCCTGCGCACGCTCGACGAAATCGCCCGCTGGTCGTCGATGTCCGACGGGGAGCGCGCCGAGATCACCGCCGCCCTGCCCGCCCGCGCGCCGCGCCTGCGCGCCCGCCGGGGCGGTCGCGCCTCGCGTCTGAAGGACTGATCCGGCAGGCCGGGCGAAAAGACATTGCGCCCCCGCAGGCTTGCCGCCGCCCCGTCTTTGTTCCCCAAATATCCTCGGGGGTGAGGCGCGTCAGCGCCGAGGGGGCAGACAGCCCCCTCGCTTCCTAAATGACTGGGGGCAGACAGCCCCCTCGCTTGTTAAATGACCCGGGGGCAGACAGCCCCTCGCTTCCCAAATGACCCGGGGGCAGAAAGCCCCCTCTCTTGATGAAGGGGCCGGGGCATAAAGCCCCCTGCCCCATCCGGGGCAGAGCCCCGCTCAATAAGGCTCGATCAGCCGGTCCAGATAATCGCGCTCGTCTTCCGAGCGTTCGCGTTCGGCCAGTCGGCGGCGGATCTCGTCCATCAGCTCACGTGCCCGGGCGCGGGGGTTCTCGCCGGGCAGGGTCGAGCCCATCTCGCCCTGCTGCCCTTCGGATCCCAGCTCGCGGCCCAGCGGGTCGCGGCCGGTGCCCTGCCCCTCGGTCTGCTGTTCGCCTTCGCTGCCCTGCTGCTCGCGACGGTCGGCGGTCTGGGCGTCACGGAACTCGCGCAGACCCTCGCGCAGCGCATCCAGCGCCTCGGCCTGCCGTTCCAGAGCGCCGCGCATGTCGCCCTGTTCCAGCGCCTCGGCAGCGCGCTCCATCGCCCGGTTGGCCTCTTCCAGCGCGGTGAGACCGTTCTCGCCTTCCGCCGTGCCCTCGCCCGGCAGGTCCTCGAGCTGCTGATCGCGCAGCCGCTCGCGCAGCGCACGCTGGCGCTCGGCCAGCTCCTGAAGCGCCTGCTCGGTATCCTTGCCGATCTCGCCCGGCTGGCTGCCCTCGCCGTCCTGCTCGCCCTCGCCCGGTTGCGATTGCTGCCCGTCCTGACCCTCGTCGCCGAATTGCTCCTGCAACTGCTCGAAGGTTTCGTCCGCAAGGCTCTGCTGGTCGCCCAGCGTGTCGCCGAGCCCTTCCATCGCCTCGCCGCCGGGCATCGACTCGCCGCCCTCGCCACGCTGCATCTGCAGGTTGTCGAGAAGCGCGTTGAGCTGCGCCATCAGCTCCGCCGCCTCTTCCATGCGGCCTTCTTCCATCAGCTCCTGGATGCGGTCCATCATCTCCTGGATCTGGCTCTGGGTGACGGTCTGGCCCTCGTCCTCGCCGCCCATGTCGCGCTGGTCCCCCTGCTCGGGTTCCGCGTCGGGCATCTGCTCGGCCAGCATTTCCATGTAGTCCCGCGTGGCCTCGCGCAGCTCGTCCATCAGCTCCTGGATCTCGGCCGGATCGGCGCCGCGCTCCATCGCTTCGTCCAGCCGGTCGCGGGCGCGTTGCAGGCGCTCGCGGGCATTGGCCAGCTCGCCCTCTTCGATCAGCAACGCCAGATCCCACAGGTCCTGCGCCAGTTCGTCGCGCGCCTCGGGCGTGAAGCTGTCATCGTCCAGCCGGGTCTCGATGAACGCCACCGCGCCGCGGATCATCGCCGGCGCGCCGCGAAACAGGAACGCGTTGTCCGAGCGGTGCAGCATCGCCCGCATCAGCATGGCCGAGCGGCGCGCGTTCTCGCGGCTCCACAGCAGGTCCCGGCGCAGTTCGATCAGCGCCCGCGCCGAGGGTTCAAAGAAACGCCGGCCGGGCAGCAGCGTGGTCGAAGGCGGGCTCTCGCCGGTCTGCCCGGCGGCATCCGTCGCGGTCAGGACCACGCGCACGGGCATGTTGGCCCAGGGGTGCAGCGACAGATCCTCGCGCAGGGTTTCGGTCACGCTGTCGCGCGCGCCGGACATCGGCATCGGCAGCGCCAGCCGCAAGGGATCGCGCGGCTCGGGATCGACCTGCAGGCCGTAGCGGCGGTCAAGCGCCGCCATGTCGAGCGTGATGACCGCCTCGCCCGATTGCACGCCGTAATCGTCGGTCGCGGTAAAGACCTGCTCGGCCACGCCGCCCCGGGCGCGGGTCATCGCGCCGTCGGCGGTGATCTGCGGCAGCGCATCGGCGGCAACGGCCACGTCCCAGGCGCGGCCATTCGGGCCGTCGATCTCGATCCGGCCCGAGCGGCGCGCGTCGAATTCCAGCGCCTGCCCGGACTCGTCCGCGCGCACGCCCTCGTCGAGCGACTGCTCCAGCGTCAGCGCGCCGGGCGCGCCGTAGAAGCGCAGCACGACGCGGCTGCCCTGTGGCACCTCGAAGCTGTCGCGCTCGATCTCGTTGAGATACAGGCCCGGCCGGTCGGTATAGCCGGGCGGCATGATCCAGCCTTCCCAGCTGGGTCCAATCGCGGCCCCGGCGGCGCCGGGCATCCCGGCCAATGGCCCCTGCTGGCCCGGCACGGCGAACAGGATCGCCACGGCGGCGGCGGTCAGCGCGACAAGGCGCAGCGCATAGGGGTCACGCCGGGCAAGCTGCGGCTTCGGGCCGACGGCGCGGGCCCTGGCGGCCGCGGCGCTCATCCGGGCGCGATGCGCCTCCCAGATCGCGGCCGAGGCAGGATCGCCTGCATTGATCGCCTGATGGTCGGTCAGCGTGGCCAGAGGCCGGCCCGGTAGTGTCCGGTCGAGCCTTGCCACCGCCTCGGCCCAGGCAGGCCAGCGGAAGCGCCACAGCCCGATCCCCAGCGACACGAGGATCGCCAGCGCGAATCCGCCCGCCACCCAGAGCGCGGCATCGCCCGGCAGGCGCGTGTGCAGGTCGAAGGCCCAGAGCGCCGCAGCAATCAGCGCCAGCGAGACGGGCAGCCAGAGCGCACGCGCGGCGCGTTCGGCCAGCATGGCGGCGCGCGTGGCCCTGAGGGCACGCGCGGCAGGATGAAGGGGGTCCGTGGGGACCGGCGTGAATCGTTTTTCTACAGCCACGCCGGGATGCTATCGCGGGCGATCATCTCGTCATAGGTGGGGCGTTGCCGAATAACGGCGAAATGATCGCCCTGCACCAGAACCTCGGGCACCAGCAGCCGCGAGTTGTATTCCGACGCCATGACCGCGCCGTAAGCCCCGGCCGAGCGGAACGCCACCAGCTCACCCGCCTTCACCGGCGGCATCGCGCGCTGCTTGGCGAAGGTATCGCCCGATTCGCAGATCGGCCCGACCAGATCGACGGGCGAAAGCGGCACGCCCGGCTCGGCCTCGGTCACGGGCAGGATGTCGTGATGCGCGCCATACATGGCCGGGCGGATCAGGTCGTTCATCGCCGCGTCGACGATCAGGAACTCGCGCTCTTCGGCCTGTTTGCGGTAGATCACCTGCGTGACCAGCATCCCGGCATTGCCGGCGATCAGGCGACCGGGTTCGATCTCGATCTCGCAATCCAGATCGCCCAGCACGCGCTTGACCATCGCGCCGTAATCGGTGGGCAGCGGCGGCGCCTCGTTCGAGCGGGTATAGGGAATGCCCAGCCCGCCGCCCAGATCCAGCCGCGTGATCTGGTGGCCATCGGCGCGCAGCGCGCGGGTCAGCTCGGCCATCTTGGTATAGGCGGCTTCGAACGGGGCCAGATCGGTCAGCTGGCTGCCGATATGCATGTCGATGCCGACGACCTTGATGCCGGGCAGTTTGGCCGCGCGGGCATAGATCTCGCGCGCGCGGCTGATCGGCACGCCGAACTTGTCTTCCTTGCGCCCGGTCGAGATTTTCTCATGCGTGCCGGCATCGACATCGGGATTGACGCGCAGGGTGATCGGCGCCTCGGCCCCCATCGACGCGGCGACTATCGACAGCGCCTCGAGCTCGGGCTCGCTTTCGACGTTGAATTGCCGGATCCCGCCGTCAAGCGCCATGCGCATCTCGGCAGGCGTCTTGCCCACGCCCGAGAACACGATCCGCTCGCCCGGCACGCCCGCCGCCTTGGCGCGCAGGTATTCGCCGATGGACACGACATCCATGCCCGCGCCCAGATCGCCCAGAAGCTTCAGCACCGCGACATTGGAATTGGCCTTGACCGCGTAGCAGACAAGCGACGGCATCGGTTCCAGCGCTTCCTTGAACAGCGTGAAATGGCGCGTCAGCGTCGCGGCGGAATAGCAATAAAACGGCGTGCCCACCGAAGTGGCAATGTCGGACATTGGCACGTCTTCGGCGTGCAATTGCCCGTCCTTGTAGAGAAAATGATCCACGATAAGTCCCGGATACGCGCGAGGCGCTGTCAGTTTTTCAAGATGTCCCGCGCGGGGCGCGCAGGAAGAGGTAAAGCGGGAAGCCGCAGCTCACGCCGATGCAGAAGGTCGCGGGGATCGCCAGAAGGCCCAACCAGCGCCCGGTGCGCGCGCATTCGACCAGCACCCAGATGGTCAGCGTGATCGCGGCGATGGTCAGGTCCCAGACCAGACCGGATGTCGCCGCATTGGCGTGCCACGCCTCGACCATGCCCATGATCGAAAAGCCGTTCGCGTCGAACCATGCCAGGAAATAGGCCATCGGATGCACCGTGCCCCAGATCGCCAGCGCCAGCCAAAGAAACCGCATCCCGCCCCCTTACGGCGCCCCGCGCCAGAATTCCCGCAGGTCGACCCCGCCCTGTGCTTCCGGCGGATCGCCGGCGCCGCAGCCGGCCAGCAGGGCCAGCCCCGTCAGCGCGATCCAGACCAAGCGTTTCATCCCAGGATCTCCTTCCAGCGGGCGACCTGCGCGCGGACATTGTCTGGCGCCGTACCCCCATAGGAGACACGAGAGCGCACCGAGTTGTCGACCCCCAGCACGTCGTAAACCGCCGGCGTGATGCCGGGATGTTCCGATTGCATCTCGTCGAGCGTCAGATCCGGCAGGTCGCAGCCCTTCGCCTCGGCCCTGGCCACCAGCGAGCCGGTGACATGGTGCGCGTCGCGGAACGGCAGGTTCAGCTCGCGGACCAGCCAGTCGGCAAGATCGGTCGCGGTCGAGAAGCCCGAGGCCGCGGCGGCGGCCAGCGAGTCGCGGTTGGCGGTCATGTCCTTGACCATCCCCTCCATCGCGGCGAGGCCCAGCATGAGGTTGTCGGCAGCGTCGAAGACCTGTTCCTTGTCTTCCTGCATGTCCTTCGAATAGGTCAGCGCCAGCCCCTTCATCACCGTGAACAAGGCCACCGTCGCCCCCAGGATGCGCGCCAGCTTGGCGCGGATCAGCTCGGCCGCGTCGGGGTTCTTCTTTTGCGGCATGATCGACGAGCCGGTGGTGAAGGCATCCGACAGCTTCACGAACCGGAACTGCGCCGAGGACCAGATCACCAGCTCTTCGGCAAAGCGCGACAGGTGCATCGCGCAGATCGACGCCGCGCCCAGGAATTCCAGTGCGAAATCGCGGTCCGACACGCTGTCGAGGCTGTTGGCCGTGGGCCGGTCGAAGCCCAGCGCCCGGGCCGTCGCGTGCCGGTCGATGGGGAACGAGGTCCCGGCCAGCGCGGCGGCGCCCAGCGGGCTTTCGTTCATGCGCTTGCGGGCGTCCTGGAAGCGCGACTTGTCGCGGCCCAGCATCTCGACATAGGCCAGCATGTGATGGCCCCAGGTCACCGGCTGCGCGGTCTGCAGATGGGTGAAGCCCGGCATGACCCAGTCGGCCCCCGCTTCGGCCTGCGCAAGAAAGGCGCGCATCAGCTTGTCGATGCCCTCGATCGCCGCGTCCGCCTGATCGCGCACCCAGAGCCGGAAATCGACCGCCACCTGGTCGTTGCGCGAGCGCGCGGTATGCAGACGGCCCGCAGGCTCTCCGATGATCTGCTTGAGCCGCGCCTCGACATTCATGTGGATGTCTTCCAGCGCGGTCGAGAACTGAAAGGTTCCGGCCTCGATCTCGGCCTTGACCTGCGCCAGCCCGGCGTCGATGGCCTGCTGGTCGGCCTCGGTGATGATGCCCTGCGCGGCCAGCATGGCGGCATGGGCGCGCGAGCCCGCGATGTCCTGCGCGTAGAGCCGCTTGTCGAAGCCGATAGACGCGTTGATCGCTTCCATGATCGCGTCCACACCGCCGGCGAACCGGCCGCCCCACATGCTGTTTGCCCCTGCTGACGTCGCGTCGGTCATCGCTCACCCCTGTGTTTGCGGCGCCGGTATACGCCCCGCGACCGGACGGCGCAATCGGGGCGAAAGACCCGGCCCCAGCGGGTTCACCCCGTGTTAAGGCCCGCGCAGCAAGATGGGAGAAACGAGACCGGGGAATCATCGCATGCCGCCGACATCGCAGACGCCGCCGCCCGGCCGGTTGCCGGAGGACGGGCTCGACAGTCCGCTTTCCGTGGCTGATGAGCTCCGCAGGCGGGACACCATCGCCATGGTCCGCACCGCCCTGGACGAACGCCGGGCGACACTGGCCTTCCAGCCGGTCGTGCAGGCGCGCCTGACCAACCGGGCGGCGTTCTACGAAGCCTTCATCCGCATCCTGGATCCCCAGGGCCGGGTGATCCCCGCGCGCGACTTCATGGACGACGTGGAAACCCACGAACTGGGCCGCCGCATCGATTGCCTGGCGCTGGAAATGGGGCTTGCCGCGCTCAGGCAGGAACCGGCGATCCGGCTCAGCGTCAACATGTCCGCGCGCTCGATCGGCTATCCGCAATGGCTGACGACGCTGGAACGCAACCTGCGCGCCGATCCCGGCATCGCCGAACGGCTGATCCTGGAAATCACCGAAAGCTCGGCCATGGTGATGCCCGATCTGGTGACGGTCTTCATGGCCGACATGCAGTCGCGCGGGATCTGCTTTGCGCTCGACGATTTCGGGGCGGGCTATACCGCCTTCCGCTACCTGAAGGATTTCTATTTCGACATCATCAAGGTCGACGGCCAGTTCATCCGCGGCATCGCCCACGATCCCGACAATCAGGTCCTGGCGCAGGCGCTGGTGTCCATCGGGCGACATTTCGACATGTTCACCGTCGCCGAATCGGTCGAAACGGCGGAGGACGCCCGCTACCTGATCGATATCGGTTTCGACTGCCTTCAGGGCTATTTCTATGGCATCCCCTCGACCGAAGCGCCCTGGCTGACCTCGCGTCTGTCCAAACGCGCCTGAGCACCCGGACCGTCAGACGATGTCTGCGCAAACGTCACGCGCTAACGGCGCCAAACCCGGCAAATTGCCTGCGCTTTCCGCACTGCGGCATTGATTTGAAGGGGTGCGGGGCGTAAACCTTCGCGCAGATGCGCGCCCCTCCGGTCGCGCCGGACGCGAGAGGACTCCCAATGACCAACGTCGTGATCGTATCTGCCGCACGCACCGCTGTGGGCTCGTTCAATGGCAGCTTTGCCAACACCCCCGCGCATGAACTCGGCGCCGCCGTGATCGAGGCCGTCGTCGCCCGCGCCGGCATCGACAAGTCGGAAGTGGCGGAAACGATCCTGGGTCAGGTGCTCACCGCGGGTCAGGGTCAGAACCCGGCCCGTCAGGCCGCCATCGCGGCAGGTCTGGCCAAGGAAGCCTCGGCCTGGAGCCTCAACCAGGTCTGCGGCTCGGGCCTGCGCGCGGTCGCTCTGGGCGCCCAGCATGTGCAACTGGGCGATGCCGGCATCGTCGTCGCCGGCGGGCAGGAGAACATGTCGCTCGCCCCCCACGTCGCGCATATGCGCGCGGGCTACAAGATGGGCGACGTCAAGTTCATCGACTCGATGATCAAGGACGGGCTGTGGGACGCCTTCAACGGCTACCACATGGGCCAGACCGCCGAGAATGTCGCCGAGCAATGGCAGATCTCGCGCGAGCAGCAGGACGAATTCGCCGTCGCCAGCCAGAACAAGGCCGAAGCCGCCCAGAAAGCCGGCAAGTTCAAGGACGAGGTGATCCCCTTCACCATCAAGTCGCGCAAGGGCGAGACGGTGGTCGATGCCGACGAGTACATCCGCCACGGCGCGACGATCGAGGCAATGCAGAAACTCCGCCCGGCCTTCACCAAGGACGGCTCGGTCACGGCCGCCAACGCGTCGGGCATCAATGACGGCGCTGCCGCCGTGTTGCTGATGTCGGCCGAGGAAGCGGAAAAGCGCGGCCTGACGCCGCTTGCGCGCATCGCCTCGTATGCCACGGCCGGGCTGGACCCGTCGATCATGGGCGTGGGCCCGATCTTTGCCTCGCGCAAGGCGCTGGACAAGGCGGGCTGGAAGGCCGAGGACCTCGACCTGGTCGAAGCGAACGAAGCCTTCGCGGCGCAGGCCTGCGCGGTCAACAAGGATATGGGCTGGGATCCGTCCATCGTGAACGTGAACGGCGGCGCCATCGCCATCGGCCACCCGATCGGCGCCTCGGGCGCGCGGATCCTGAACACCCTGCTGTTCGAAATGCAGCGCCGCGGCTCGAAAAAGGGCCTTGCCACGCTGTGCATCGGCGGCGGCATGGGTGTCGCCATGTGCCTCGAGCGTCCGTAACCGCCGGACCCGTCACCCCACCGGGGCGGCACGCTGCCGCCCCGCGACCGACCGGACCGCGCCCGCATGACCCATCCCGCCCTGACCGATCCCGACCAGCTGGTCTTTTCCGGCGGCGGGCTGCGCTGCTTCTGGCAGGGCGGGTTCCTGACCCGGCTGGTCCGGGATCGCCCGATGCATCCGCGCCGCGTGACCGGGGTCAGCGGCGGCGCGCTGGCCGGGGCGGCGTGGCTTTCGGGGAACGCGCAGCGCCTGCTCGACGTCATGTGCGACGCGTTCGAGCAACGCGACAGCAATCTCGACCTGTTTAACGCCGATGCCGAGGGCATCACCCCCCATCAGCGGCTTTATTCGCAGGTCGTGGCCGAGGTGCTCGATGACGCGGCACAGGCCAGGGTGGCCGAGGGGCCGCGGTTCCAGATCCTGATCGCCCATCCGCCGGAAACCGGCCTGCCCACGTTGACCGGCACCGCGCTGGCCGCGGCCTATGAGGCCGAGCTGCATCTGGTCAACGCGCCGCATTTCGGCTGGGCCGAGAAGATGGGCCTCAGCGCCCGGCTGATCGACGCGAACGAGGCCGCGCGCAACGGCAGGCTGCCCGATCTGGTCAGCGCCGCGGCGGTGATCCCGCCGGTCTTCGAACCGCCGCTCTGGGACGGGGCGCGCGTCGTCGATGGCGGCATGGCCGATCAGGCGCCGATGCCCGACCCCGATGAGGGCCCCACGCTGATCCTGCTGACCCGGCGCTACAAGCGGCTGCCCGACGCGCCGGACCGCGTTTACCTGTGTCCGTCGGACGAGACACCCGCCGACAAGATCGATTTCACCGATCCCGGCAAGTTGCGCCGCACCTGGAAGCTGGGCGAAAGTGACGCCGAGCGAATGCTCGCCAAGGGCGAAAAGTCTGGAATTGTTGCGCAATAATCTTGCGTGATGGCATCCCTGGAAGTAACAACTTTTCTAACGAAGATTTAAAGGAGGAGTGACATGGCACGAGTTGCATTGGTTACCGGAGGCTCGCGCGGCATCGGCGCGGCGATCTCGAAAGCGCTGAAAGACGCGGGCTGCACCGTCGCCGCAAGCTATGCGGGCAATGACGAAGCGGCGGCGAAATTCACCGACGAGACCGGCATCAGAACCTATAAGTGGAACGTCGCGGATTACGAGGCGTCGAAAGCCGGGATCGCGTCTGTCGAGGCCGATCTGGGCCCGATCGACATCGTCGTCGCCAATGCCGGCATCACCAAGGACGCGCCCTTCCACAAGATGACGCCCGAGCAGTGGAACGCGGTGATCGACACCAACCTGACCGGCGTGTTCAACACCGTGCACCCGATCTGGCCGGGCCTGCGCGAGCGCAAATTCGGCCGTGTCGTGGTCATCAGCTCGATCAACGGGCAGAAGGGCCAGTTCGGCCAGGTGAACTATGCCGCGACCAAGGCGGGCGATCTGGGCATCGTCAAGTCGCTGGCGCAGGAAGGCGCGCGGTTCGGCATCACCGCCAATGCCGTCTGCCCGGGCTATATCGCCACCGAAATGGTCATGGCGGTGCCCGAGAAGGTGCGCGAATCGATCATCGCGGGCATTCCCGCCGGCCGCCTGGGCGAGCCCGAGGAAATCGCCCGCTGCGTGGCGTTCCTGGTGTCGGACGATGCGGGCTTCATCAACGGCTCGACCATCAGCGCGAATGGCGCGCAATTCTTCGTCTGATCCCGGGCGCATGGCTGCACAGGGCGGGGCATGGCCCCGCCCTTTTGCGTGACCGGAAAGCCCTTGTCCTTTCGCGCCGGTTGCGTTTCCTTGGCGCCCCGGGGCTGCCCGGTGGGAAAGGGCGAAGGACATGACACGGGACAAGGCAACCTGGACCGGCTTTTCGGCGGTGGCGCTCTGGGCGCTGTTGGCCTTGTTCACCGTGGCGTCCGAACCTGTGCCGCCCTTTCTGCTGAACGCGCTGACCTTCGGGATCGGCGGCGCGGTTGGGATCATCTGGCTTGCCGCGACCGGCGGGCTGCGGTCGCTGCGCAACGTCCCGCTCAGGGCCTATGCCTTCGGCACGCTGGGGCTTTTCGGCTATCACTTCTTGTATTTCACCGCCCTGCGCATGGCCCCGCCGGCCGAGGCAGGGCTGATCTGCTACCTGTGGCCGCTGTTCATCGTCGTCTTTTCGGGGCTCTTGCCGGGCGAGACGCTGCGCGCGGGGCACCTGATCGGCGCGTTGATGGCCTTTGCCGGGGCCGCGCTGATCGTCGCCGGGGGGATCGGAGAGCTTTCGGGGGCCTTGGCGGGCTACGGCGTCGCCTTCGCTGCGGCGCTGACATGGACGACCTATTCGCTGGGATCCCGGCGGCTGCAAGGCGTTCCGACGGCTGCTGTCGCGGTCAACTGCCTGCTGACCGCGTTCCTGTCTGTCGGGGCGCATATCGGCCTGGAAGCCACGATCTGGCCGGTCGATGCGACGGGATGGCTGGCCGTGATAGCGCTGGGACTCGGGCCAGTCGGGCTGGCCTTTTACACATGGGACATCGGCGTGAAGGGCGGAGACATTCAGCTTCTGGGAACGGCGTCTTACGCGGCGCCCCTGTTGTCGACCCTTGCCCTGGTTCTTGCCGGAATGGCCAAGGCCAGCCTGTCACTGGCCTTGGCTGCCTTGCTGATCACGGGCGGCGCCGTTCTGGCTGCACGCGCCGGATCGCGCCGTTCAGGCCGCCTTATTCGGCGGCGAGACGCGTAATCTCTTCCTTCAGGCGCAACTTCTGCTTCTTCATCTGGGCGATGGTCATGTCATCGGTCCCCGGAGCACGTTGCGCGGCTTCGACCTGATCGGAAAGTACCTGGTGACGACGGCGCAATTCGTGAAGATGCGAAGTCAGCGACATGAGTATCCTCCTTTTACGGGTGTCCGTAAGAGAAGTGCACCACATCTTCATGCTTTTGTCACACAAAACCGGAAGGGGATTTGTGGAAATTTGGTTTCACCAGCGGGAACAAGCCGAGCGCGTTCAATCCCAGTCCAGCGCCGCTCCGTCGCGCAGGATCGCCCGCGCCCGGGCGGTGAAATCGTCGCCATCGGCGATATGCGCGGCGCCTTCATGCATGACCAGCGGGGCCTGCATGACAAACGCGGCCCGGCTGCCCTTGCGCGCCTGAAGCACGATCCGCCCGGCGGCCCGCTGCTGCCGCGCGGCGATGGGTCGCACCTTGCACGCAGCGCGGTCACCGATCGCGATCAGCAGTTCGGGCAGGCGTTCGGCCAGGTGGATGAGCGTCAGATATCCCCCCGTTTTCAGCCGCCTGAGCGCGCAATCCACCCATTCGGAAAGCGGCGTTTCCTCGCGCAGGGCCGCGTCCCGCCCGGCATCGCGGGCAGCGGGGCCGGTGGCGCGGTAATAGGGCGGGTTGGCCAGAACGTGGTCGAAGGGCACGCGCAAGGCGGCCGGGATCGCCCGCAGATCGCCGGTTTCGATCTGTGCCTCCAGCCGGTTGTCCACCATGTTGCGGCGCGCCAGATCGGCGTAAAAAGCCTGCCGCTCGATCCCCGACAGCGACAATCCCGCCACGCGGCTGGCCAGCGCGATCAGCGCCGTTCCCGCCCCGCAGCCCAGCTCCAGCACCGATTGCCCCGCCCGCGCCGGCACGGCGGCGGCCAGAAGCAGCGGATCGGTCGCAGCCCGGTAGCCGTCACGCGGCTGGGCAATGGTGAAACGACCGCCGAGATAGACGTCGCGGGTCAGCGTCGGATCAGTCATCGACCGGCAGGTTGTTGTCACGCAGGATCGCCTTGGCCATGAAGTAATTCTCGTCGCGCACCAGCAGCCGCTGCGGCACGATGGACAACGCGCTCATATGGACGTCCACGGGAAAGGCCTCTATACCTTCCGCCGCAAGAAGCGCCGTTGCGAAGGGGATGACCGTCGGGTCGGTCGTGCGCAGCAGTTCTTTCATGAGATCACTAAACGGCAAGCCCTGGAGCTTGTCAAAGCAGAGGCAGCCGCCGATGAATGTCACCTCCGTCAGCCCGCTCGAAGCCCTGTCTCGAGTCCTGACCGACGACATGGATCGCGTGAACGCCCTGATTCGCACCCGCATGATGTCCGAGAACGCGCCGCGCATCCCCGAGGTGACGGCGCATCTGATCGAAGCGGGCGGCAAACGCATCCGCCCGATGCTGACCCTCGCCGCCGCGCGGCTCTGCGGCTATGAAGGCGAGGACCATGTCAAGCTGGCGGCGACGGTCGAATTCATCCACACCGCGACGCTCTTGCATGACGACGTGGTCGATGAAAGCGGTCAGCGGCGCGGGCGTCCGACGGCGAACCTGCTGTGGGACAACAAGTCCAGCGTGCTGGTGGGCGACTACCTGTTCGCCCGGGCGTTCCAGCTGATGGTCGAGCCGGGCAATCTGCGCGCGCTGTCGATCCTGTCGAACGCCGCCGCGGTGATCGCCGAGGGCGAGGTGCTGCAGCTCACCGCCGCGCAGAACATCGCCACGACCGAGGATACCTACATGACGGTGATCCGGGGCAAGACGGCGGCGCTGTTTTCGGCCGCGACGCAGGTCGGGCCGGTCATCACCGGCGCGCCCGAAGAGCAGGTGCAGGCGATGTTCGATTACGGCGACGCGCTGGGGATCTGCTTTCAGATCGTCGACGATTATCTGGATTACGGCGGCGCCGGGACGGCCATCGGCAAGAACCTTGGCGACGATTTCCGCGAGCGCAAGCTGACCCTTCCGGTGATCCGCGCGATTGCCGCCGCCGACGCGTCCGAGCGTGCCTTCTGGGAGCGCACGATCGCGCGCGGCCAGCAGGACGAGGGCGACCTGGAAAGCGCGATGGCGCTGATGGAGAAACACGGCGCGCTGGCCTCGACGCGTCAGGCGGCTCTGGACTGGGCCGCGCGCGCCCGCGCGGCGCTGGCCCCCCTGCCCGCGCATCCGCTGAAGGACATGCTGGCCGACCTGTCCGATTTCGTCGTGGAACGCGTCAACTGACGGAGGGCAGCGTCCGCGTCGTCATCACGAAAGCCGCCCGCCCTGTCAGCGCCATGGCCGCCGCATCGCGGCTGTCCCGATCGCGGAAAATGCCGAAACAGGTGGCGCCCGATCCCGTCATCCGCGCCAGCGCGCAGCCGGGCTGGGCCTCGATAACATCCAGCAGGTCGCGGATCGCGGGCATCAGCCTGATCGCGGGCGCCTGCAGATCGTTGCGCATCCCCCCGAGCCAATCGCAAAGCGCGAGGGCATCCAGCCCTTGGGGCAGCGCGTCGGGCATGGGTGGGTTCTGACGCTCGGTCATCGCCTTGAAGACGGCGGGCGTCGACAGCCCCTGCCCCGGATTGACCAGGAGCAGCCACAAGGCCGGGATGCCCGCGAGCGGCGCCACACGCTCGCCCAGCCCTTGCATCCGCGAGGGCTGCGGCGCGGCCATGCAGACCGGCAGATCGGCCCCCAGCCGCATCAGCGCCCCGGTATCGGGCAAGGGCGTCGCGTCCCGCTCGGCCAGAAGCCGGATCGCCGCCGCAGCATCGGACGAGCCGCCCCCCATACCCGAGGCGACCGGCAGCCGCTTGTCCAGCGTGAAGGCCGCGCCTTCGGCCGCCATCAGCCGCGCGGCGCGCAGGATCAGGTTGTCGGGCTCGGGCGCCAGCGCGGCGGCCTGCGGGCCGTGGATATCCAGCGACAGGCCCGGCCCCGCATCCAGCGTCAGACCGTCGCCGTGCTCGGTGAACACCACCAGCGAATCCAGCAGGTGATAGCCGTCCTGGCGCTGGCCGGTGACATGCAGCGTCAGGTTGATCTTGGCCGGGGCAAGCCGGGTCGTCGGCGCGGGCATCACTCGGCCGGGTGCAAGGGCGGCTCGCCCGCCTCTTCGCGCACGGCATCGAGACCATGCTCGACCTTCCGGCGCACGAGGTCCTCGTCCAGCTGATCGGCGGGCGCAAAGGACAGGGCGCGGCGCCACTGGAACCGGGCTTCGCGCTGACGGCCCACGGCCCAGTAGACATCGCCCAGATGGTCATTGAGCACGGCGTCGGTGGGCTCCATCTCGACCGCGCGCTCCATATGCGGCAGCGCCTCGTCATAGCGGCCCAGCCGGAACAGCGCCCAGGCCAGACTGTCGAGGATATAGCCGCTGTCGGGATCGCCCGCGACGGCCCGCTCGATCATGTCGAGCGCCTCGTCCAGCTTCTCGCCCCGTTCGATCAGCGAATAGCCCAGATAGTTCAGCACCGTGGGCTGATCGGGCTCGACTTCCAGCGCGCGGCGGAAATCGGCCTCGGCGGCGTCCCAGTCATCGGCCCGCGAATAGGCCACAGCGCGCGAAAACCAGATCGGCCATTCGGGCGACAGGCCCGCATCCTGCATCAGCGCGATGGCACGGGAATAGGCCTGGGCCGCGCCGGCGAATTGTTCGTCACGGCGCAGGAAATCGGCCAGCACGCTGTAGGAGGCATAGCTGTCCGGGTTCTGCTCGGCCATGGCGGTCAGATCGGCGATCGCCTCGTCCCGCCGGCCCAGCGTCTCCAGCACCTGCGCCCGGCCCATCCGCGCGGCATTGCCCAGGACATCGTCGTCGGGGATCGCGTCATAAGCCTGCGCGGCCATATGCGGCTGCTCGATCTCTTCGAAGATCTGGCCGATCATCAGCTGCGCTTCGCTCAGCGCCGGGTTCACCCAGACGGCGGCCTGCGCATAGATCAGCGCCTCGACCGGGTTGCGGGCATTCTCCATCGCCGTCGCCATGACCGAAAACACTTCGGCCATACCCTGCGCGGGGGTCGAGATCACGTCGAAGGGCAGTGTCTGGCCCTCGGCATAGCTGTCGCGCATCCGGTCGATGCGCGGATCGGTGCCGGTCAGGAACACCGTGTCGATCAGCGTCACGGCCTCGTCAAAGCGTTCGTTCAGCGCCAGAAGCTGGGCATAGGCCATGTATCCGCGGCGGTTGAGCGCGCTGGCGACGCCCGTTTCGGGATCCTCGATGGCGGCGAGCGCGCCTTCGACATCCCCCACCAGCGCAAGCGACAGCGCCCGGCAATAGCCCGCGAACGCTTCCATCCCCTCCATGCCCGAGATCTGGTCCAGTGTTTCCAGCGCCTCGGACATGCGCCCGGCGCCCAGATGCGCCCAGGCCTGCGACAGGCCGGCGATCAACGGGTGCATGTCGGCGTCGCTTTGCGCGAGGTCCAGCGCGCGCGTGTAATCGGTCTGCACGAAAGCCTGCGACAGCAGCACAAGCGCGGCGATCCGGTTCGTGGGCTCCAGCGCCAGCATGTCGGCGGCATTGCGCGCGGCCTGTTCGACCTCGCCCACGGTGAACGAGCTGACCACCAGCCCCTCGAGCGTCGAGCGATCCTCGGGGTTCAGGCTGTGCAGCCGTTCGAGATAGGGCAGCGAGGCGGAAAAGTCGTTCATGATCCCCGCCTGCCGCGCCGCGAGGAACGCACCGGCCGCCCCCTGCGCATGGGCCAGATGCGGCGCCAGCACGCCCGAAGTCGTCAGGACGGCCAGAAGGACCGGGCGAAGGAAGGGGGGAAAAGGCAAGGGTGTCTCCCGCGGGGCTGAGGGATCGTCTGTCCCAAGATGTAGCGGGGTGGCCCGTCAAGGGCAATGCGCGTGGCCAGCCCGCGCCCGCGTGAGACATCACGCACGCGCGAGCGGCCCGGCATCGGGGTCACATATTCGGGTAGTTGGGCCCGTCTCCGCCCTGCGGCGTGGTCCAGTTGATATTCTGGCTGGGATCCTTGATGTCGCAGGTCTTGCAGTGAACGCAGTTCTGGAAGTTGATCACGAATTCCGGCTTGCCGTCCTTCTCGACCACCTCGTAGACGCCCGCCGGGCAATAGCGCTGCGCGGGTTCGGCAAATTCGGGCAGGTTCACCGCGATGGGGATCGACGGATCCTTCAGCTTCAGGTGACAGGGCTGGCTTTCCTCGTGATTGGTGAACGAGAAGGCCACGTTGGTCAGCCGGTCAAAGGACAGGACACCATCGGGTTTCGGGTAATCGATGGGCTTGTACTTGTCGGCCTTGGCGGTCGCCTTGGCGTCGTTCTTGCCGTGGCGCAGGGTGCCGAACAGCGAAAAGCCCAGCGTATTCGTCCACATGTCCAGACCGCCCAGCGCGGTCGAGGCCACGAGGCCCCATTTCGACCACATCGGCTTGACGTTGCGGACCTTTTTCAGGTCCTGGCCGATCACGCCGCCGCGCACGTTTTCCTCGTAGATCGGCAGCTCGTCGCCCGCGCGGCCATCCTGAATCGCCGCGTAGGCGGCCTCGGCGGCTTCGATCCCCGAATGCATGGCGTTGTGGTTGCCCTTGATGCGCGGCACGTTCACCAGCCCGGCCGAGCAGCCCAGCAGAACCGCGCCCGGCACGGTCATCTTCGGAATCGACTGCCAGCCGCCCTCGGAAATCGCGCGCGCGCCATAGGCCACGCGCTTGCCGCCTTTCAGCAACTCGGCGACCATCGGGTGGTGCTTGAAGCGCTGGAATTCCATGTAGGGATACAGATACGGGTTCTGGTAGTTCAGGTGCACCACGAAGCCGATCAGCACCTGGTTGTTCTCGAAATGGTAGATGAACGAGCCGCCGCCCGCATTGCCGCCCAGCGGCCAGCCCATCGTATGGGTGACGGTGCCCTCGCGGTGCTTCTCGGGATCGATCTCCCAGATCTCTTTCATCCCCAGACCGAATTTCTGCGGACAATGGCCCTTCGACAGGTCGTATTTCTGGATCAGTTCCTTGGCCAGCGAGCCGCGCACGCCTTCGGCGATGAAGACATACTTCCCGTGCAGCTCCATCCCGACCTCGGTGCCCTCGCCGATCGAGCCATCGGGCTCCAGACCGAACACACCCGCCACGACGCCCTTCACCCGGTCGCCGTCATAGACCAGCTCGCTTGCCGCCATGCCCGGGAAGATCTCGACGCCCAGCGCCTCGGCCTGTTCGGCCATCCAGCGGCAGACATTGCCCATCGAGACGATGTAATTGCCGTGGTTGTTCATCAGGGGCGGCATCGGCCAGTTGGGCACGCGGACCGAGCCCGCCTCGCCCAGCATGTAGAAATTGTCGTGCGTGACCGGCACGTTGAGCGGCGCGCCCTTTTCCTTCCAGTCCGGCATCAGCCGGTCCAGCCCCGACGGATCCAGCACCGCGCCCGACAGGATATGCGCGCCCACTTCCGAGCCCTTCTCCAGCACCACGACGCTCAGATCGGCGTCGAGTTGCTTGAGCCGGATCGCCGCCGACAGACCGGCAGGGCCGGCGCCGACGATGACGACGTCGTATTCCATCGATTCGCGTTCGATCGCGGGTCCGGTCTCTGGCATGGTGGCTCCTCGTGACGAATGGCTGCCAAATGGCGCAACTTTGTGTCGTGGTGGATACCCTCAGCAAGGCACAAGGGTCAATCCAGACTGCGCGTAACGATGCCGCATTGCGACAAATCGGGCGACACGGGTGAACCGTCGGTTTCGCCGCTTGTTCCGTCTTGTTTCGTCGCGTTTCCCGGACACAGCCGGCGGTTGTGCGCCGGGGCGCCCGGACCGGCCCACAGGCGGGGCTTGCATTTCACCCACCCGTTGTTATCAGATGGTCGCGTTGACCTCAGACCTGCCCCGGCCGATGGCCGAGGGCGTTTTCATTTGCGTGTGAGACCCGATGGAAAAGATCCTCATGACCCGCCGTGGCTTTGATGCCCTCGACGCGGAGCTGCGCACCCTCAAATCCGTCGAACGCCCGGCCGTGATCCGTGCGATTGCCGAGGCGCGCGAACATGGCGACCTGTCGGAAAACGCCGAGTACCATGCCGCGCGCGAGAAACAGAGCTTCATCGAAGGCCGCATCAAGGAGGTCGAGGGCCTGCTGGGTCTGGCCGAAGTGATCGACCCGGCCAAGCTGTCGGGCGCGATCAAGTTCGGCGCGACGGTGACCATCGTCGACGAGGACACGGACGAGGAAAAGACCTACCAGATCGTGGGCGAGGCCGAGGCCGATATCGAGAACAACCTGCTGAACATCAAGTCGCCGCTCGCGCGCGCGCTGATCGGCAAGGAAGAAGGCGATTCCGTCGAAGTCCGCACGCCGGGCGGCGAGCGCAGCTACGAGGTTCTGGCGATCAAGTATCGCTGACGGCAATGCCATGTCCCAGTCCGAAGACCCCCCTGACGGCGCCGCTTCAAGCGCCTCGTCAAGCGTCCCGCCCCGGGTCCCGGACCCGGCGGGCGACGCACGGTCTTCGTCCGGCGGACGAAAGCTGCCGCCGCTGAGCGCTCAGGACCGCCCCTCGGACCCCGGCGCCGCGACGGATCAGGCGGAAGATCCATCGCAAAAGACCGCGCAGCCCGCCCCCGACAAACCGGCCCCCGACCCCCATCCCACGGCCCCCGCTTTCGTCGCCCCGCCGGCGCAAGGCGCCGAGGAGATGGCGACCAACCCGCGCGCGGGACACCGCCCCCGGCTGGCGGGCGAAGGGGTGGCATTCGGCCTGTCTTTCCTGTGGCTGGGCCTGATCGTCGCGGCGATGGTGGTCCTGGATCGGCGGGGCCTGAGCATTTCGGACATCCTGGGCCTTGTCGTCGTGGCGCTGGCGGTGTTCCTGCCCGTCGCGCTGATCTGGGTCGCGGTGCTGGTCCTGAAGGCCGCGCGGGCGATGCGCGACGACGCCGCACGGCTGCAATCCACGGTCGAGGGGATGCGTCGGGCGTGGATCCGCGAGCAGCAGGCGGCGGGGCTTGCGCTGAAACCCTCGGTCGAGGAAAAGCTCGACGAGATCGCCGCCGCCCAGCGCGCCGCCGAGGACCGCATGGCGATGTTCACCACGCGCCGGAACCTGCCCTTCACCGTCTCGCCCAACACCCCGCCCGAGGGTCCGGACGACAACCAGCCGACGCTGGCGCTCGACAATCCCGAGCCCGCGCCCGAACCCGTGCGTCCGGCGGATTTCATCCGCGCGCTCAACTTCCCCGAGACCGAGCACGACGAAGAGGGGTTCGCCGCCCTGCGCCGCGCGATGGAGGATCACGGCACCGCGATGCTGATCCATGCCGCGCAATCGGTCCTGACGGTGCTGGCGCAGGAAGGCATCTACATGGACGACCTGCGCCCCGACCGCGCCCGCCCCGAGATCTGGCGCGCCTTCGCGCTGGGCGCGCGCGGGCCGGAAGTGGCGGCGCTGGGCGGTATCCGCGACCGCTCGTCGCTGGCCTTGACCTATGCACGGATGCGCTCGGACCCGGGTTTCCGCGAGGCGGCGCATCACTTTCTGCGCACCTTCGACCGCCGCTTCGTGGCGTTCGAGGCCGCCGCCTCGGACGGCGAAATCGCGCAATTCGCCGAAACCCGCTCGGCCCGGGCATTCATGCTTCTGGGCCGCGTGACCGGCATTTTTGGATAACACGATGACCAACAGCCTTTCACAGCGCCAGGCCTTCTGGCTGGGCTTCCGCCATGGCGGGCCCTTCATCCTGGTCGTGGCGCCCTTCGGTCTTGTGTTCGGCGTGGTGGCGACAGAGGCCGGGCTCAACGTGGTCCAGACGATGGCCTTCTCGATTGCCGTCATCGCCGGCGCCGCGCAGCTCACGGCGCTGCAGATGATGACCGACAATGCGCCGGTTGCAATCATTCTGGCCACCGCGCTGGCGGTGAATCTTCGGATGGCGATGTATTCGGCCTCGCTCACGCCGCATCTGGGACCGGCGCCGGTCTGGCAGCGGGCGTTGGTGGCCTATCTGATGGTCGATCAGGCCTATGCCGTCTCTGCGCTGCAATACGAAAAGACCCCGGACTGGAGCATCCCCGCCAAGGTCGCCTATTACTTCGGCGTTGTCACGCTGATCTGCCCGGTCTGGTATCTGGGCACATTGTCGGGCGCGGTGCTGGGGGCGCAGATCCCCGACACGATCCCGATCGGCGCCGCGATCCCCATTGCCTTCATCGCGCTTATCGGCCCGATGCTGCGCACGCTGGCCCATGTCGCGGCGGCGCTGACCTCGGTCACGGCGGCGATCGTGCTGGCGGGACTGCCCTACAGCCTGGGGCTTCTGGTGGCGGGGCTCTTGTCGATGGTCGTGGGGGCGCTGGTCGAGATCTGGCAGACCCGGCGGCGGGAGGCGCGGACATGACCCTGTCGCAACCCGTCATCTGGCTGATCATCATCGTTCTGGGCGTCGGCACCTTCGCGCTGCGCTTCTCGTTCCTGGGGCTTCTGGGCTCGCGGCCTTTGCCGCCCTGGGCGCTGCGCCTGCTGCGCTATACGCCGGTGGCGGTGCTTCCGGGGCTGATCGCACCGCGCGTCTTCCTGCCGCCCGAGGGTGCGACCTCGCCCGACCCGACGCTGGTGGCCACCGCGCTGGTCACGCTGGCGCTGGGCGTCTGGACGAAAAGCGCGATCTGGGCGATGCTGAGCGGCGCTCTCACGCTGACCGTGCTGACGCTCATCCTGGCCTGAGCGCCGGATGCGAAAACGGGGCCCGAAGGCCCCGTTTCGTCATTGCGTGTATTGCTGGCGTTCCGTGGGTTCGGCGTCGGAATAGATCCGCTCTTCCATCACGCCCGGGATCGTCGCGAATTGCTCGGACAGGCGATTGGGATAGAAACTGTCCTCGATCCATTCGAAACCCGGCACCTGAGTCAGGATCGCCACGATGGATTTCGCGCAATAGGCGTCGGGCACGGGGCCCTGACGCTCGGCCAGGCGCAGGATCATCTCGGCGGTTGCGGGCGGGACGCGAACCGTCTGGATGCGCACGTGGTGGGTGCGGCGCGCATGGTAATAGGTGTAGCGATAAAGCTGGGTATCGTCGAAGCCGTAATGCACGTCATGGCGTTCGGGCGCGGCCGGATGGGTCCAGGTTCCCGCCGGGTCGAACAGCACTCGCTGGCTGGGCGCGTTGATCATCAGCGCCGCATGTTCGCCCTGCCCGCCATCGTTCTTGATGACGTTGAACAGGACGATCTCGGTCGGGCCGTCATGCTGATAGCGCGCGGCGATCACATCGGCTTCGGGAGCCCAGACCGCGGGCTTCGTTGTACAGGCGGCCAGCAGGACCAGGGCAAGCAGGGCGAAGGTCCGGGAAATCAGGGTCATGGCGGCGTCCTTTACATGAAACCGGGCGCGGACCGCGCCCGGCTGCCGCGTTTGCGCAACGCCCCGGGGACGCCGCCGCAACGCTGGCCTGTCACGAATTGGCAAGCGCCAGGAAGATCAGGATGCCGATCGAGATCGCGGCGACCCAGACGGACACCTTGATGAAGCCGGCAAAGGTCTTTTCCTGTTCCTTGGTGTCCATCGACCCGTGTTCATGCGCCATGTCGGAAGTCTCCATTCCCGTAATTTTTTTCTTCCATAGCCGAAGCCGAAACCCCTGTCACCCCGGCACAAAGGCCCGGTCGCTTCGTCGCAGGCCGGTGACGTGGCGGTGCCACAGCCCGGCGCCCGCCAAGCGCCGGACGAGGGTCTCAGGCGGCGCGCTGCCAGAGCCAGGCGCCCCGCGCATCGCGCTGCCGCGCCACCCGCCCGGCCTTGAGCAGGTGGTTGAGATGCGCGACCGATTCGACCAGCGCCATGCCCGCCGCCGACCCGGTGATCTCGCGCTTGAAGAGCGGCATGAAGCATTCCGCCGCCGTGCGGGGTTCGGACAAGTGCTGTTCCAGCCGCGCCAGTGCGCCGCGATGGTTCTCGATCATCTGGCGCAGGCGCAGCGGCAGGCCGGTGAAGGGCAGCTTGTGGCCCGGCAACACCAGATGGCGATCCTCGGCAAACCCGGCGAGGCGCTCGCAGCTGCGGATCCATTCGGCGACGGGATCGGCGTCGGGCTCGGTCGCGTAAACGCCCAGATTGGCGCTGATGCCCGGCAAAAGCTGATCCCCGCCGATCACAAGATCGTCGTCGAGGCTCCAGAACGTGGCGTGTTCGGGCGCATGGCCGTCGCCGCAGCGCACGATCCAGTTGCGCCCGCCGATGCGGATCGTGTCGCCCTCGGCCACGCGGGTAAAGCCCAGGGGCATCGGGTCGACCACATCTGCGAAATTGAAGGGCCGCTCGGCCATCCGGCGCTCGATTTCCGCCTCGTCCACTCCGGCGCCGCGCCAATAGGCGACGGTTTCGGGCACCGGCTGGCTATGGGCGTCCAGCATCAGCATCCGCGCGAACAGCCATGCGGTACGGGTGGTGACCAGGTCCACCCCGTATTCGGTCTGAAACCATCCGGCCAGCCCGATATGGTCGGGATGGTGATGCGTGACGATGAGCCGCCGCACGGGTTTCGTCGCCAGCGGCCCGTCGATCAGCGCCTGCCAGTCGCGCTTGGTGCTTTTCGTCGAGAAGCCGGTATCGACCAGCGTCCAGCCCTCGCCATCGTCCAGCGCATAGACATTCACATGGTCCAGCTGCATCGGCAGCGGCATACGCATCCACAAAACCCCCGGCGCGACCTCGATCGCCTGCCCTTTCCCGGGCGGGGTTTCGTGTGGGAAGCGGATGCCCCGTTCTGCCGGGTGCAGGCTGGCTGTCGTCATGCGGTCTGAAGATCCTCGACGCTGAGATCGTAAAGCGGCCCGGCCCCCGAGCGCGCTTGCGC
The DNA here is from genome assembly GCF_003122215.1 of Pararhodobacter marinus. Classification (GTDB taxonomy): domain Bacteria; phylum Pseudomonadota; class Alphaproteobacteria; order Rhodobacterales; family Rhodobacteraceae; genus Pararhodobacter; species Pararhodobacter marinus. The sequence continues at coordinate 112,887 of NZ_QEYD01000012.1, forward strand.
AAGCAAGGCAGCATGTTCGGGCAGGATACGCTCGATGAAGACGCGCGCAAGCCGGGCACGCCCGCCTTGGGGCTCCACCATCGCGGCTTTCAGGTGGTAATGCGCGCCCAGCACCCGCGCGAAGGCCCGCAGATAGGGGACGGCCCCGGCGAAACGCTCGTTCATCTCCTGCGCCACCAGCCACTCGGTCGCTTCACGCAGGGTTTCGCTGGCCTCCCACGTCGCCTCGGCCAGTTCGGGCAGCGTGCCGCGCGCGGCCTCGGCATTGTCCTGAACTTCCTGCAGCAGACGCGCGGCCGCCTCGCCCCCGTCCATCATCTTTCGCGCGACCAGATCCATCGCCTGAATTCCGTTCGTGCCCTCATAGATCGGCGTGATGCGGACATCGCGGAAATACTGCGCGGCGCCGGTTTCCTCGATGAAGCCCATGCCGCCATGGACCTGCACCCCCATCGACGCGACCTCGCAGCCGATATCGGTGCCATGCGCCTTGGCGATCGGCGTCAGCAGGGCGGCGCGGGCCTTCCAGCTGTCCTTGCCGGTGGCCTTGCCCATGTCCAGCGCCAGCCCGCATTCCAGCGCGATGGCGCGGGCGGCGAAGATCTCGGCCCGCATGACCGCCAGCATCCGGCGCACATCGGCATGGTCGATGATCGCCGTGTCGCCCTTGGGCGTCTTGCCCTGCTTGCGCTCCTGCGCATAGGCCAGCGCGTGCTGATAGGCGGCTTCGGCCACGCCGATCCCCTGCGTGCCCACGCCCAGACGCGCGTTGTTCATCATCGTGAACATCGCCGCCATGCCGCCATGGGGCTTGCCGACCATCCAGCCCCTGGCCCCTTCGAAGCTCATCACGCAGGTGGGCGAGCCGTGGATCCCCAGCTTGTGTTCCAGCGACACCACGCGCAGGTCGTTGCGCTCGCCGGGATTGCCCTCGGCATCGGGGATGAGCTTGGGCACCATGAACAGGCTGATCCCCTTGGTGCCGGGTGCTGCATCGGGCAGCCGGGCCAGCACCAGATGGCAGACATTCTCGGCCACGTCGTGATCGCCCCAGGTGATGTAGATCTTCTGCCCGGTGATCGCGTAGGTGCCGTCGCCGTTATCGACCGCCTTGGTGCTCAGCGCGCCCACATCCGAGCCCGCCTGCGGCTCGGTCAGGTTCATCGAGCCGGTCCATTGGCCGGAAATCAGCTTGGGCAGGTACAGCGCCTTCAGCTCGTCGCTGGCATGGTGCTCCAGCGCCTCGATCTGGCCCTGGCTCAGCAGCGGGCAGAGCTGCAGCGCAAGGTTCGCGCCCGACATCATCTCGTTCATCGCGGTGTTCAGCGTCTGCGGCAACCCCATGCCGCCGAACTCGGGCGTCGCCGAAATGCCCAGCCAGCCGCCCTCGGCAATCGCCTGATAGGCGTCGCGGAAGCCCGGCGAGGTCCGCACGACGCCGTTTTCCAGCCGGGCGGGCGTCAGGTCGCCGTTGCGATTGACGGGCGCCAGCACCTCGTCGCAGAGCCGGCCCAGTTCGGACAGGATCGCTTCGGTCACATCGGCCCCGGCTTCGGCGAAAGTCTCGGTTTCGGCCAGCCGGTCGTAGCCCAACACCTTGTCGAGCAGGAAACGGACATCGGCAACGGGAGACGTGAATGGCATCGGCTTCCTCCTGGCAATCGCTGACGCGCACGGGCCAAGCGTTCTTGGCAAGACGCATCGCGGGCTGTATTGCCGCAACTATAGCGCCCGGAACACCCCCCGACACGAAAACGCAGCGTCACCACGCCATGCCCGAGACCCGAGTTTTGTCCCCAGATGCCAAGGGGCTGTCGCAGGCGGCAGACCTGCTGCGGCGCGGCGCTCTGGTCGCCTTTCCGACCGAGACGGTCTACGGGCTGGGCGCCGATGCAACCCGCGACGACGCCGTCGCGCGCATCTTCGAGGCCAAGGGCCGGCCCCGCTTCAACCCGCTGATCGCGCATCTGCCCGACCTGTCGGCGGTCGCGCGCTATGCCGTGCTGACACCGCTGGCCGAGCGTCTTGCGCAGGCCTTCTGGCCGGGTCCCTTGACGCTGGTTCTGCCGCTGAGGAGCGGCCTGTCGCCTCTGGTGACGGCCGGGCTCGACAGCGTGGCGATCCGCCTGCCCGCCCATCCGGTGGCGCGCGCCCTGCTTCAGGCTTTCGGCGGCCCGCTCGCCGCGCCGTCGGCCAACCCGTCGGGGCGCATCAGCCCGGTGACGGCGCGGCATGTGCTGGACGGGCTCGACGGACGGATCGAGGCCGTGGTCGATGGCGGGAGCTGTGCGGTGGGGCTGGAATCGACGATCCTGGACGCGCGGGGCGACATTCCGGTCCTGCTGCGCGCCGGCGGGCTGGCAACAGAGGCGATCGAGGCTCTGGGCCTGACGGTCGACACGCCCAAGGGCGGGCGGATCACCGCGCCCGGGCAGCTGGCTTCGCATTACGCGCCGCGCGGCAGGGTGCGACTGAACGCCGAAGCCCCCGAACCCGGCGAGGTCTGGGTGGGGTTCGGCCCCTGCCCCGGCGCCGCGCTGACCCTGTCCGAGACCGGCGACACGACCGAGGCCGCGGCCCGCCTGTTCCACGCGCTGCACGAAGCCGACGCTCTGGCCGGGCCCGGCGGCCGCATCGCCTTCGCCCCGGTGCCCGAAACCGGGCTGGGCCGCGCGGTCAACGACCGGCTTCGCCGCGCGGCGGCACCGCGCTAGACCCGCGTGCAGGCCGGTGTCATGGCACCGCGTTGAAGCAGAGGGCCGCGCGCGCGTCGGACCACCACGATTGCCCCGGCACTGCCGCATTCGCGAACCGCACGGCATAGGCGCCAAGATCGGGCTGTCGGGGATCGGGAGACGACAGGCAAACGACATCGTTGCGCAGGATCCAGCGGCGGAATCGGCCCTGGAACGGCAGCGTCTCACCCGGCGCGACATCGCCCAGCCTCTGCCCGCCCGCCGGCGTCTCGCGTCCCAGAAGCGCGGCCGGGCCCAGCGTGATGGTCTCCAGAGGCGTGCCGCCGCGGTACTGCGTGGCCAGAAGCGGGCGCGGCGAGAAGATGCGTGACCAACCGTCATTGGCAACCCACACCGTCACCTCATGCGCGGCCTGATCGATGCGGGCGAACGCCATCCGCAGCCGGTATCCCAGCCGCCGCTCGACCGCGTCCCGGCAACCTTCGGCGCGCCAGCGGGCGTGGAAATCCGGATGATAGGCGGCATCGAGCGTGTTCAGGTGGTAAAGCGCCCCTTCCTCTAGGATCGCCCAGCATCCCAGCCGTGGCGCGCTGCCCCGGCAGGTCTGTACTGTGAACGGCGTGCTCTCGGTCAGGTCCTGCGCGAAAAGGCGTTGCGCCAGTTGCTGCCCCGCCCACCCCGTATAGGTGCCGGTATCGTCCGGCGCGGACAGAAAGCAATCGTTGTGAAAGCCGAACCGCCCGCGCCCTTCGGCGCCCCAGGCCATCAGGTCCGGCGGGCGGCGCCATTGCAGCGGCACTTCCAGCGGGAAATGTTCAAGCAACGCATCGCGGATCGCCGCCTTGCTCGCCGGGCTGTCGAGCCCGTTGGTCGAGCCATGCCCCTCGCCCCACTGCCCGATGAAACCCGCCTGGATGACGGCCAGCGTGTCGCGGTTGCGCCGCAGCACCGGGCCAAGCTGGCGGATATGCTGCAAAACCCGCCACAAGGGCGCATCGGGCTGTCCGTCGCCGTAATTGTAGCTGAAGCGCAGGATCAGCTTGATCCCGGCGCGACGGGCATTGCCAAGCGCGCCTTCGATCCAGTTGAGCTCCCATTCCGGCAGCGGGGCATCGCGCCAGTCGTCGAGCCGGATCAGCGCGAAGGCCACGGAATAGCCGTTCTCGTTGCGCTGGCGGGCCATCCACTCATAGGTCCAGTTGTCGCTGCGCAGGAAATCCTCGTACTCGCTGATCCAGAAGCCGCGCTCGGGCGACAAGACGAAACCCTCTTCCGCCGCGAAGTGCAGCGACCGGACCTGCGCCGATACGGCGCCGGGGATCAGCGACAGGAAAAGCATCAGACAAAGCGCCCGGAAAACGGCGCCGGGCGCGAGGGACAAGCGGGGAAATCGTGACATGGCACACTCGGATTGATGAAACGCGGGTTGTCGGCTCTGTTCCGAACGTTGAAAGCACGTTCGAGACATCCACGATACACCGCGCCTCACCCTCGCCAAACGTGCATTTCCGGCACCAAACTCGCGCGATACGGCTTGCCACTTTATTGGGCAAAACGCCCGAGGAGCGCATCCGAACGAAGACAGCACCGGGTCGATGGCTTGGATTACCTCAAGCGAGCAGCCGTTATCGGGATCGGCGCAACCGGCAGGTTTTGCTGACACCGGGCGAAGCCGGCGGCTTCCGATGCCGTTTTCCGATATTCAACCGATAGGATCCTGCCCGAGGCGGGCGCAATGGTCTATCCCGTCACTTTCTTCACGAACTGGGATTTCAGGCTCATCTGGCCAATTCCGGGTATCTTGCAATCAATGTCGTGGTCGCCCTCGACCAGCCGAATGCCGCGAACCTTGGTTCCGACCTTGACCACTGTCGAAGACCCTTTGACCTTCAGGTCCTTGATCACGGTTACCGTATCGCCGTCTTCAAGAACGTTCCCGACGCTGTCACGCACCGTTGACGCCGTGGCCCCGTCGGCGTCGGGCACCCATTCGTGTCCGCATTCGGGGCAGTTCAACAGAGAATCGACCTGATAGACATAGGTCGAAGAACATTCGGGACATGGGGGGAGTGTATCGCTCATGGGCATGTCGTTAGCCTGATGAACGTCCGAAGAACAGCGGAGATGTGTTGTGTTTGGCTCAGGCCCCTTCGATAGACGTACGGGCGTCTTGCAGGCGTGATTGGCGATCCAGCACAATATTGGCTGTCATCCCCTGACCAGCGGCCTGTGTCATCCGACGGCAGGAACCACGGCATCGACAATGGGATCTGAGGAAAATTGGTGCCCGAGGCGAGATTCGAACTCGCACACCCGTTAGGGCGGAGGATTTTGAATCCCCTGCGTCTACCGTTCCGCCACTCGGGCACGCAGATGCGGATTATCCCGCCCGCGCGGTGCGGTCAACGGGGTGGTTGCGATCCCGTCGCCCGAAGGATGCGCAGGCCGGGGCGATGCCGCCTTGACGGCCCCGCCCCGGTGGGGCACCAGAAAACCGCACAGCCCGAGCGGAGCCCCCATGCTGCGATCCCTCTACGACTGGACGATCTCGCTTGCCGCGCATCCGCGCGCGCTCTGGGCACTGGCCATCGTCGCCTTCATCGAAAGCTCAGTCTTTCCGATCCCGCCCGACGCGCTGATGATTCCGATGATCATCGCCGCGCCGCGCCGTGCCTTCCTGATCGCCACGGTGGCGACCGTGGCCTCGGTGCTGGGCGGGCTTCTGGGCTATGCGATCGGCGCACTGGCCTTCGACAGTCTCGGCTTCCCGATCCTCGAGGCGCTGGGCAAGGGCGACGCGGTGCTCGAATTCAACGACCGCTTCAACAGCATGGATTTCTGGCCGGTTCTGATCGCCGGCCTGACGCCCTTCCCCTACAAGGTCATCACCATCATGTCGGGCTGGACCGGCCTGCCGCTGACCACCTTTCTTGTCACCTCAGTCGTGGCGCGGGCCGGGCGGTTCTTCCTGGTGGCCGGGCTGCTCTATTTCTTCGGCGCACCCATTCGTGAATTCATCGAGCGGCGGCTGGGCTTGATGACGATCCTCTTCGTGGTACTGCTCCTCGGCGGTTTTCTGGCTGTGAGGTTCTTGTGAAAAACTGGTCGCTCGCCCCGCTTGCGGGGCTTGGTTCGGCGGCGCTCTTGGGCGGCGCGCTGTATTTCCAGTTCGTCGTCGGCCTCGCGCCCTGCGATCTGTGCATCGAACAGCGCTGGCCGCATCTGGCGGCCGTGATCATCGGGCTTCTGGTGCTGTTCTTCCCCAATCGCTGGCTGATGGCGCTTGGCGCGCTGGCCGCCGCGACCTCGGGCGCGCTGGGTGTCTACCATACCGGCGTCGAGCGCGGCTGGTGGGAAGGCCCCACCGCCTGCTCGGGCACGGCCGACATTTCCAGCCTCAGCCCGTCGGATGCACTGGACGCGATCATGGCCGCGCCGGTCGTGCGCTGCACCGATGTCGCCTGGGAACTCCTGGGCCTGTCCATGGCGTCGTGGAACGCGATCCTGTCCTTCGCGCTGGCCGCGCTCTGGATCGTGGCGATGCGCCGCGCGCGCTGATCCCCGCATTCAGAGCGTCTACAGGGCCGGTGTTTCTCAGGCCCGCCGCACCGAGGCCGCGAAACAGCCGGGCTTGGCGTAATGCAGGTGGATATAGGCAACCGCCGGATCCGCGAAACACCGTGTCAGCGCCGCGCCCAGATCCTGCCCCGCGACCGCCTCGGCGTCGATCATCATGTCGCCGCCGTCGAACATCCGGACCGAGATCAGCCGCGACAGGAACACCGCGGGCACCGCGCCCGGCGCGGGGCGGGCCTGCATGACGCCCTCGCGCACGAAGATCGCGTGGCTGGCGTGATAGGGGGTCGCCGCAGGCTGATGGGTGTAGTTGAGCAACAACACCCGCTCGCCGATCCCGGCATCCTCAAGGCTCACGCGGCACGGTGTCCCGGGCGAGGCCGTCACGACGGAACGCCGGATCCGGCGCGCGGCCAGGTCCTCGTCGGTCAGCGCGAAGAGCGGGGCGAAATCGGTTTCGGGCAAAGCGTGGATCTGGAAGGTCATCGGGTCTCTCCGTCAGGGACCCCCGGTTTTCCTGAAAGCGCCTGCCCGGCGCGACCCGGATCCTGCGCAATCGCGCCTACCCCACCAGCGGATCGCGCGCCGCCAGAACCGGGCGGGTCAGGACCGACAGGCGCTGCTTCTGCGCGCCCGTCGCGTCGAAATTCGCGGGGTCGAGCCAGCGCTCATAGGCCGCTTTCAGCGCCGGCCATTCCAGGTCGACCGCCGCGTACCACGCGGTGTCACGATTGCCGCCCTTGACGACGCCCGCCTGCCGGAACACGCCCTCATAGCTCAGCCCGAAGCGCTGCGCCGCCCGGCGCGAGGGCATGTTGGCCGCATGGCACTTCCACTCGAACCGCCGGTAACCCGCCCCAAAGCACCATTCCATCAGCCGGTAAACCGCCTCGGTCGCCTCGCGCCGGCGCTGCAGCCGGGGCGCGAAGGTCAGCCAGCCCGCCTCGGCCGACCCGGCGCGCGGATCGATCCGCATCAGGCTCAGCGTGCCGCCCAGCCGCCCGTCTTCCATGCGCACCGCGTAATGCAGCGGATCCCAGCCCAGCCGCGCCGCGTCAAGCCACACGGTATAGGCCCCAAGGTCCGCGAAGGGCCCGACCGGAAGGTAATCCCACATCGCGCCGCCATCCTCGGCATAGGCCGCGAACAGCTCCGCCGCATGCGCGCGCGCCAGCGGCTCCAGCGTGACATAGCGCCCTTCGATGACGGTACGCGGCGGCAATTGCGGCGGAGACCACGAAGACAGATCGGTCATGGCAGGATCCTTTCACAGATCCCCAACCGATAGCGCACGCCATCCCGTCGGAAAAGCGCGCGTTCCTTCATCTTTGTTCCACAAATATCCTCGGGGGGTTCCAAGGGGGGCAGACAGCCCCCCTTGGCGCGGGGAGCGCGAGGGGGCGCGCAGCCCCCTCGCCTCTTGTCAAAAACCCGGGGGGCGCGCAGCCCCCTCGCCTCGCCCGGCTGGCTCCCGGGATCAGCTCTCCGGCGGCAGCACCCGCAGGCGCAGCTCGCGCAGTTGCTCGTTGGTGGCTTCCGAGGGCGCGTTCATCATCAGGTCTTCGGCGCGCTGGTTCATCGGGAACATGATGACCTCGCGGATATTGGCGGTATCGGCCAAGAGCATGACGATCCGGTCGATCCCCGCCGCGCAGCCGCCATGCGGGGGCGCGCCGTATTTGAACGCCTTGACCATGCCGCCGAAGCGCTTCTCGACCTCGTCCTTGCCGTAGCCCGCCAGTTCGAAGGCCTTGAACATGATCTCGGGCTTGTGGTTCCGGATCGCGCCCGAGACCAGCTCGTAGCCATTGCAGGCCAGGTCGTACTGGTAGCCCAGCACCTCGAGCGGATCGCCCTGCAGCGCCTCCATCCCGCCCTGCGGCATAGAGAACGGGTTGTGGCTGAAGTCGATGGTCCCGGTTTCGGGATCCTTCTCGTACATCGGGAAATCGACGATCCAGGCGAATTTGAACACGGTCTCGTCGATCAGGCCCAGCTCGCGCCCGATCTCGGTGCGCGCGCGGCCCGCGACGGCCTCGAACTGCTCGGGCTTGCCGCCCAGGAAGAAGGCCGCATCGCCCTCGCCCAGACCCAGCTGCTGGCGGATCGCCTCGGTGCGCTCGGGCCCGATATTCTTGGCCAGCGGGCCCGCCGCTTCCAGCCCCTCATCGCCCTTGCGCCAGAAGATATAGCCCATGCCGGGCAGGCCCTGCTGTTGCGCGAAAGCGTTCATCCGGTCGCAGAACTTGCGCGAACCGCCGCCCGGCGCCGGGATCGCGCGGATCTGCGTGCCCGCGTTTTCCAGAAGCTTGGCGAAGATGGCAAAGCCCGACCCCGCGAAATGCTCGGACACGACCTGCATCTTGATCGGGTTGCGCAGGTCGGGCTTGTCCGAGCCGTACCACAGCATCGAATCCTTGTAGGCGATGAGCGGCCAGTCGGGATCGACCGTCTTGCCACCGCCGAATTCCTCGAACACGCCCTGGATGACCGGCTGCACGGCGGCGAAGACGTCTTCCTGCCGCACGAAGCTCATTTCCACGTCCAGCTGGTAGAAATCGGTGGGCGAGCGGTCGGCGCGCGGGTCTTCATCGCGGAAACACGGCGCGATCTGGAAATACTTGTCGAAGCCCGCCACCATGATCAGCTGCTTGAACTGCTGGGGCGCCTGCGGCAGCGCGTAGAACTTGCCCGGATGCAGGCGCGAGGGCACGAGGAAGTCGCGCGCGCCTTCGGGGCTGGACGCGGTGATGATCGGCGTCTGGAACTCGTTGAAGCCTTCGTTCCACATCCGGTTGCGGATCGAGCGCACGACATTCGAGCGCAGCATCATGTTGCGATGCAGGGTCTCGCGGCGCAGGTCCAGAAAGCGGTAAGTCAGGCGCGTCTCTTCGGGATAATCCGGCTCGCCGAAGACCGGCAGCGGCAATTCGCCCGCCTCGCCCAGGATCTCGACCTTGCGGGCATAGACCTCGATCTCGCCCGTGGGGATCTTGGTGTTGACCAGGCTCTCGTCGCGGGCCTTCACGCTGCCCTCGATCGAGATCACCCATTCCGAGCGGACCTTTTCCAGGTCCTTGAACGCCGCGCTGTCGCTGTCGGCCAGCACCTGTGTGATGCCGTAATGGTCGCGCAGGTCGATGAACAGGACGCCCCCGTGGTCGCGCACGCGGTGCACCCAGCCCGCGAGGCGGACGGTATCGCCGACATGCGCCTTGTTGAGGTCGGCACAGGTATGGCTGCGATAGGCGTGCATCGGAAACTCCGGGGCTGGGGCTATGGATCGGCCCGGAGAAACAGCGTCAGGCGGTGGAAGTCAAGGGCGGCGGCTTTTGCACACGGTGCAGGCGCCGAAAACGGCCCCGTGCGCAGGCTCAGCCCTGCGCGCCATCGCCGGAGCCGTCGCTCGCGCCGAAGAACACGCCGTCACGCAGCACCTGCGCCACGGTATCGCGTTTCACCATCGGCTCCTTGGCGGCATAGGCATAGGTCAGCGACAGGTCGCACAGCTGGTTGATCAGCCGCGGCACCCCGTCTGTCGCCTGATGGACCAGCTCGGCGGCCTGACGGCTGAAGATGCCGGGATTGCCCCCCGCATGACGGATGCGCGAGGCGATATATCCCCCGGTCGAGGCGATATCGAGCCGCGGCAGGTGGTAGCTTGCCGCGACGCGCTGCGCGAACTGGATCAGGTCAGGGCGGCGCACCATCGCGCGCAGCTCGGGCTGGCCCACCAGCAGAAGCTGAAGCACCTCGTCGCGCCCGGCATTGATATTGGTCAGCATCCGCAGGTCTTCGAGCGCATCGCGGTTGAGGTTCTGCGCCTCGTCGATGACCAGAAGTACACGGTTGCCATTCGCATGTTCGGCCAGCAGGAAATCCTGAATCGCCGGAAACGCATCGTCTTCCGCGCCCCCGCCCGGCAGCGTCAGCCCCAGAGCCGCGCAGACGCGCCGCATGATGTCGTTCACGCCAGGCCGGGCGTTCGAGATCATGCCGATCGTCACGCTGTCCTCCAGCCCGTCGATGAAATGGTGCAGAAGCGTGGTCTTGCCTGCGCCGATCTCGCCCGTCAGCAGGGTGATCGGCGCGCGGGTCGACAGGCCGTAATCCAGCATCGCGTAGGCGCCGCGATGTTCGGGAGACCAGTACAGGAATTCGGGATCGGGCGCCAACGCGAAAGGACGTTCGCGCAGCCCGAAATGCTCAAGGTAATAGTTCAGCGCCTGTGCCATGCCCGTTCCGGTTTAGTTGCGCCCTTGATCCGCTGAGACTGGTCCGTCAGAGCGATGGCGTTCCCGATGGGATATAGGGGAAGTGGGGCCGGAATACCAAATTCTCGGGGCGCTTTCTGGGCAGGCACCGAATGACGCCACGCTCCCGCCATCGCAGCGCCACAGGGCCGGGTGATTCGGGCGCCGAGACCACAAAAGGGCGAAATTGTGGCAAAATCTCAGCTTATGCGTGCAAACACGGCCCCATTCGCCTGACCATCGAAAGCGCCTTCCGCAAGGTCAATGTTTCCCTTAACGGAACGATCACCTCCCCATTTTGCAATCGTTCGCAAGTTAACTTGCATTTTGCGTCCAATCCGCTTGGTTCCTAATTGGAAACAAACAGTTTAGGGCGTAATTGTGGCGCATTCGCCGCAATTTGTTTTTTTCGCGACACAAACACGGCTAAAGAAGGTTTAGCGACGTCGACAGCGCCTGGGGGGGTGAGGTTCGACCATATCAACTCTGGGCGCTGCCATGACCCTGCACTATCGTGCACTACCCGACTTCACCGGAGTCGACCTGAATCCGATGCCCGCAAACTACGCTTTGCAGGACTGGAGCCAAAGGCCGACCGTATCCGCCTCCCCGGGCGACGCAAATCCTGCCGAGCTTCTTCCCGCGCTGGCCGGCGACTATGCCGAAACGGGCAAGCGCCTGCTGGATGTTGTCTTGGCAAGTGTCGCCCTGCTGCTGGCCGCGCCCGTCTTGGCCCTGCTGGCGGCTCTGTTGTGGATCGAAGGCGGCAACCCCTTCTACACGCAAGAGCGTCTGGGCCGGCACGGGCGGCATTTCCGCATGTACAAGCTGCGCTCGATGGTGCCCGATGCCTCGGCGCGGCTGGTCGAGTATCTCGACCGCGATCCCGCCATGCGCGCCGAATGGGACCTGACGCAGAAGCTGAAGCGCGATCCCCGCATCACGCCGCTGGGCCGCCTGTTGCGCAAGACCTCGATGGACGAGCTGCCGCAGCTTCTGAACGTCCTCAAGGGCGACATGAGCCTTGTCGGCCCGCGCCCTATGCTGCCGCAGCAGATGGCGATCTACGCCCATCCGCCCGCCTATCTGGGCCTGCGTCCGGGCATCACCGGCCTGTGGCAGGTGACGGCGCGCAACGAGGACAGCTTCGCCCTGCGTGCCGCGATCGACCTGCGCTATGCCGAGCGGGTGTCACTGTGGGGCGATCTGAAGATCATGGTGGCGACCGTCAGGTCGATCCTGCGCGCCACGGGCTACTGAGCGGCAGACGGCCGGCCACGCGAGGCCTTCGGACCCTACGAAACCCGGCCGGTCCCGCCGCTTTCATCTTGCGGTCGGGCATGGCTGCTGCCATCCCTTCGCCATGACCCAGAATTTCCGCGCCAGCGTGACCCGCCCCGCCCCGGTTGTCCTGGGACTCGTGGGCCTGTGCGCATTGCTGGAAATCGCGTTCACGCTGGCCGAGATGCCGTTCCTGCAGTTCGACAGCCTGCGGCGGGTGGCCATCGTGCACGGCGCCTTCTGGCCCGGCCTGCTGGCCGGATGGGAGCCGGTCTTTCCCGGCCAGCGCGTCACCATGTTCCTCAGCTATGCGTTCCTGCATGGCGGTTTTCTGCACATGGCGTTCAACATGCTGCTGCTCCTGCATCTGGGCCGGCAATCGGTGGCCCGGCTGGGACAGGGCGGCTTCCTGCTGGCCTTTGCGCTCTGCGCGATCGGCGGCGCGGCGGGCTATTGGCTGCTGAACGGCTCGGAACAGCCCATGCTGGGGGCCTCGGGCGCGGTGTTCGGCTTCTTCGGCATGACGATTTTCTGGGACATCCAGGTCCGCCGCAAGATCGGCCTGTCCATCGACCAGCCGATCCGCCTGATGATCGGCCTGGCGGTGATGAACGTGCTTCTGTGGTTTCTCGTCAGCGGGATGCTTGCCTGGGAGGCACATCTGGGCGGTTTCTTGACCGGCGCGCTGCTGGCGCGGATCGTGACCCCGACCCCTGGCCACCGGGCACGGCCGGATCTGCGCGACCGTTGACAGAATCGTCAATAGACCGTTGCATTAAAGATCGAAATGCGCCCTACTGCAAAATATGATCAAATATTGACGGAGCCTGCGTGACCGCCGAAACCCTGACTGCCCCGCCCGAACCCGGTCCGAGAGGGGCCGATGCCTCCGTTCCGGTCATCGCGATCAACGGATTGCACAAGGCCTATGGGTCGCTCGAGGTGCTCAAGGGCGTGGACGTCAAGGCGATGCCGGGGCAGGTGATTTCGCTCATCGGGTCGTCCGGGTCCGGCAAGTCGACCTTGCTGCGGTGCTGCAACCTGCTGGAAGACAGCCAGCAGGGCGACATCATCTTCGAGGGCGAAAGCGTCCATTGGCGCGGCACCGGGCTGAACCGCCACCCGGCGGACCGCGCGCAGGTCGCGCGGATCCGCACCAACCTTGCCATGGTGTTCCAGAACTTCAATCTGTGGTCGCACATGACCGTTCTGCAGAACGTGATGGAAGCCCCCGTCACCGTGCTGAAACAGGACAAGGCCACGGTTGAGAAGCGCGCGCGCGCGCTTCTGGACAAGGTGGGGATCGGCGACAAGTGCGACGTGTACCCGGCGCAGATGTCGGGGGGCCAGCAACAGCGCGCCGCCATCGCCCGCGCGCTGTGCATGGAACCCCGCGCGCTTCTGTTCGACGAGCCGACCTCGGCGCTGGACCCCGAGCTGGAGCAGGAAGTGGTGCGTGTCATCAAGGCGCTGGCCGACGAGGGGCGCACGATGATCATCGTCACCCACGACATGCGGCTGGCCAATGACGTGTCCGATCACGTCATCTTCCTGCATCAGGGCCTGATCGAAGAAGAAGGGCCGCCGGCAGAGCTGTTCGGGGCGCCCAAATCCGCGCGCCTGCAGCAATTCCTCAGCGCGACGCAGTCGGGCTGAGGGCAAACAAAACAAAAAAGAACCCAAGTCCAACAGAGGTAATCAAAAATGAAGAAACTTCTCCTTTCCGCCGCCACGCTCGCCTTTGCCGCGACCGGCGCGCTGGCGCAGGATATCGTCCGTCTTGGCACCGAGGGCGCCTATCCGCCGTATAACTACATCGATGAATCAAACGCGCTGGTCGGTTTCGAGATCGATCTTGGCAACGCGCTGTGCGAACGCGCCGGTCTGACCTGCGAATGGGTGCAGAACGACTGGGATTCGATCATCCCCAACCTGGTCGGCGGGAACTACGACGCGATCATGGCCGGGATGAACGCCACGCCCGAACGCGCCGAGGTGATCATGTTCTCGGATCCCTACAAACTGCCCGATCCCTCGGCCTATATGGCGCTGGCGGGCACCGATCCGTCGGTCATGGAAGAGGGCGTGATCGCCGCGCAGTCGAACACGATGCAATCGGGCATGGTCGCCGATACCTCGGCCACGCTGATCGAGTTCCCGACCGCCGACGAGACCATCGCCGCCGTGCGCAACGGCACCGCCGATGCGGTGCTGGCCGACCGCGACTTCCTGATGACCTATGTCACCGAATCCGGCGGCGAGCTGGAATTCCTGGCCACCGTGCCCTCGCCGGGTGCCGGCGTGTCGATCGGCCTGCGCCAGTCGGATACCGAGCTGCAGGCGACCTTCAACGCGGCCCTCGACGAGATGAAGGCCGATGGCACGCTCAACGCGATGCTGGTGGAATGGTTCGGCGACGAGGTGCCGCAGTTCGAATGATCTGACAGCCCGGCCCTTCGCGTCCGCCGCGAAGGGCCTATCGCCGGTGCCCGATGTTTTCCTTCTGTGCTGATCCGTCTGTCCTGCCCGACTGGCAATGGATGGCCTGCTACCTAACCACCGGCTCGCATTTCGCGCTCTACCGGTCGGTGCTGGTCGTGCTGCTGCTGCTTGCGCTGGCGGCACCTTTGGCGCTGGGCATGGGCTTTCTGGGCGCGCTGGCGGTGCGTTCGGGGAATGCGGCGCTGCGCGGGGTCGGCACCGTCTACGTGTCGATGGTGCGCGGCATTCCCGACGTCATCTTCTTTCTGTTCGTCCCGTTCGCCATCGACCAGGGCGTCGAGTTTCTGCGCCACAAGATCCTTTGCCCCGACTGGGATCAGCCGATCCGGCAGGGCAACGATTTCATCGTCTGCCAAGCGGCGAAGATGCCGCTCGCCTCGGATCCGGCCTGGATGCACGATGTCTGGGGCTTCACGCTGGCCCTGATCGCCTTCGCGCTGGTCTTCGGCGCCTTTGCCGCGAACACGCTCAACGGGGCCATGAACGCGGTCCCGCGCGCGCAGCTTGAAACCGCCGAGGCCTACGGCATGACGCAGGGCCAGACCTTTCGCCGGGTGCTGCTGCCGCAGATGTGGGTCTATGCCCTGCCCGGCCTCTCCAACCTGTGGATGATCCTGACCAAGGCCACGCCGCTTTTGTTCCTTCTGGGCATTCAGGACGTGGTGTTCTGGGCGCGCGAGCTGGGCGGGCAGAAAACCGGGCACTACGCCTATACCCATCCCGACTGGCGGGTCTGGTATTTCCTGGGCGTGCTGGCTTTCTACCTGACGCTCACCTGGGTCAGCCAGAAGGTCTTTGACCGGCTGATGGTGCGGCTCAACCACGGACAGGCCACGGCGGGGGGCGAAGCGCTCAGAAAGGCGCCCGCATGAGCAGTTGCGCAGAAAGCTTCAACGGTCTCATCCTGCGTGCGTTGGGACGCGATTTCGGCGACCGGCTGCTGCCGCGCGGGCTTGAGATCAATTTCTGCGATCAGGTCTTCCTGATCGCCTCGGGCCTGATCTGGAACGTCTATTTCGCCGTGCTCGCCCTGTTCTTCGGCTTTTTCCTGGCCGTTGCCGTGGCCCTGGGCAAGACCAGCCCCAGCCGCTGGCTGTCGCGCCCGGCCGAAGCCTTCGTCTTCCTTTTCCGGGGCTCGCCACTGTTCGTGCAGTTCTTCTTCGTCTACGAGGCGCTGGTCCTGCTGCCCCGCGCGGGCATCGAGATCGGGCCGATCACCATGGACACGCAATGGATGACCCGCGCCTGGGCGGGCGCGCTGTTCGTGCTGTTTCTCAATACCTCGGCCTATACCGCCGAGATCTTCTTCGGCGCCCTCAAATCCATCCCCAAGGGGGATCTCGAGGCCGCCGATGCCTACGGGTTGGCCGGCTGGACCAAGTTCCGCCGCATCACCTTCCCGACCATGCTGCGCCTTGCCTGGCCCAGCTACACCAACGAGGCGATCTTCCTGCTGCACGCCACGACCCTGGTGTTCTTCTCGGCCTTCCCGGCCTGGCAGCAGATGGGCGACGCCCTTTACTACGCGAACTATTTCGCCGCGCAGACCTTCAACCCGTTCATCGCCTATCCGCTGGTGGGGATGTATTTCATCCTGCTGACGCTGGGGGTGATCGGGCTGTTCGGCGTGGTCAATCGGAGACTGAACCGGCATCTTCCGCGGGCGGCGCGTGCCCGGCTCCGGTTCCGTCCCCAATATATCAGGTGATCCATGCGTGATTGGCTCCGCCATCACCCCGACGTCAAAACCATCCGTATCGCCGCCGTCGACCTTAACGGGCAAGCCCGTGGCAAGCGCGTCCCGTCGCGCTTCGCAGACAAGGTCGTCGACGAGGGTACGCGTTTCCCCTACTCGGTGATGAACCTCGACATCTGGGGCGAGGATATCGAAGACAGCCCGCTCGTATTCGATTCGGGCGACGCCGACGGGGTGCTCAAACCGACCGAGCGCGGCTTCATGCCGATGCCGTGGCTGGAAGCGCCGACCGCGCTGATGCCGCTGTGGATGTTCCACGAAGACGGCACGCCCTTCGACGGTGACCCCCGTCATGCGCTGGCGCGCGTGGTGGAACGGTTCCATGCCCGGGGCCTGCACCCGGTCTGCGCGACCGAGCTGGAATTCTACCTGATCGACGATTCCGGCCGCGAGCTGCGCGTGCCGCCCTCGCCCCGTTCGGGCAAGCGGCGTCCCGGCGCCGACACGCTGGCGCTGCGCGCGCTCGATGCCTTCGACCGGTTCTTCACCGATCTCTATGACGCCTGCGAAGTGATGGATATCGACGCCGACACGGCGATCTCGGAAGCGGGCCTGGGGCAGTTCGAGGTGAACCTGCTGCATTCCGACAACGTGATGAAGATCGCCGACGACACATGGCTCTTCAAGCAACTGGTGCGGGGCCTTGCCCGCAAGCACGGTTTTGCCGCCAGTTTCATGGCCAAACCCTACGAGGACTGGCCCGGCAATGGCATGCACATGCATTTCTCGGTCACCGACGAGGACGGCACGAACCTGTTCGACGACGGCACGCGCAGCGGGTCCGACCTGCTGAAACACGCGGTCGCGGGCTGCCTGAAGGCGATGCCGGGGACCACGCTGCTGCTTGCGCCGCACTGGAACAGCTACGACCGGTTCGCGCCCGGCAGCCACGCGCCCACCGGCATCGCCTGGGCCTATGAGAACCGCACGGCCGCCGTGCGCATCCCCTCGGGCAGCTTCAAGGCGCGGCGCATCGAGCATCGCGTGGCCGGGGGCGACATCAACCCCTACCTGATGATGGCCGGGGTTCTGGGCGCGGCGCTTCTGGGGATCGAGGACGGGCTGACCCCGCCCGCGCCGATCACCGGCAATGCCTATGACCTCGACCTTCCGCAGATGCCGACAAAGTGGCAAGATGCGATCGACGCGTTCGAAAGCAGCCCTGAAATGGCCCGCATCTTTGCCCCGCAGCTGATCGAGAACCTGGTGCGCACCAAGCGCCAGGAGCTGCGCTACATGGCCGAGATGTCGCCGCAGGAAATGCTCGAACTCTATCTCGACACGGTCTGAGGCAGACATGAAAATCGGCATTCTTCAAACGGGCGACGCGCCCGCCGAACTGACGGAATTCGGGACCTATCCCGACATGTTCGAGCAATTGCTCGCCGGGCGCGGATTCACCTTCGCGCGCTGGCGGGTGAACGGGATGGAGTTTCCCGACGCGGTCACCGATTGCGACGGATGGCTCATCACCGGATCGCGTCACGGGGTCTACGAAGATTACCCCTTCATCGCGCCGCTGGAGCAGTTCATCCGCGACGCCTTTGCCGCGAAGATACCCGTCGCGGGGATCTGTTTCGGCCACCAGATCATGGCGCAGGCGCTGGGCGGCAAGGTCGAGAAATTCGCGGGCGGCTGGTCGGTGGGCCAGACCGAGTACGATTTCGGCGGCGAGACACTGCGCCTGAATGCCTGGCATCAGGATCAGGTCGTCGAAAAGCCCGACACCGCGACGGTCATCGCCTCGTCGCCCTTCTGCCGCTATGCCGCGCTTGCCTATGGCGACCTGGGCTATTCGGTGCAGGCCCATCCCGAATATGGCGACGGCTTCATCGAAGGGCTGATCGACACGCGCGGCAAGGGCGTGGTACCCGATGACCTGATGACCCGAGCGCGCGCGAAATTCGGCGGCAAGACCGACAGCGACCGCATTGCCGACCAGCTTGCCCGCTTTTTCACCGCGGCGCATGATGCACGGGCGCGGGCGGCCTCGTGATCCGCAGCGCCCGGATGTTTCCAAGGATATTTCCATGAACGACTGGACCACCAAGATCCCCGACGCGGCCCGCGAATATCTCGCCGGGCGGCGGTTGGACGAGATCGAATGCATCCTGCCCGATATCGCCGGGGTCGCACGCGGCAAGGCGATGCCGGCCTTCAAGTTCGACAAGCAGACGCATTTCTACCTGCCGACCTCGATCTTCCTGCAGACGATCACCGGCGAATGGGCGAATGCGCCGGGCGGCGAGGACGAGTACAAGGAACCGGACATGACGCTGGTGCCGGATTTCTCGACCGCCACCGCCGCGCCCTGGACCGCCGACATCACGCTGCAGATCATCCACGACGCGATGACTCAGGGCGGCAAACCCGTCCCGACCGCGCCACGCAACGTGCTGAAGCGCGTGCTGGATCTTTACGCCGCCGAAGGCTGGAAACCCGTCGTGGCGCCCGAGATGGAATTCTATTTCGTCGCCCGCAACATCGATCCCAACATGCCGATCGTCCCCCCGATGGGGCGCTCGGGACGCAAGGCGGCGGCGAAACAGGCCTATTCGATGTCGGCCGTGGACGAATACGGCAAGGTGATCGACGACGTCTACGACTTCGCCGAGGCGATGGGGCTGGAAATCGACGGCATCCTGCAGGAAGGCGGCGCGGGTCAGGTCGAGATCAACCTGGCCCATGGCAACCCGGTCGATCTGGCCGATCACATCTTCTATTTCAAGCGCATGATCCGGGAGGCCGCGCTGCGCCACGATTGCTTCGCCACCTTCATGGCGAAGCCGATCGAGGGCGAGCCCGGCTCGGCCATGCATATCCATCACTCGGTGGTGGACCTGAAAACCGGCAAGAACATCTTCTCGGATGCGGAGGGGCGCGAAACGCCCGCCTTCCTGCATTTCATCGCGGGCATGCAGAACCACCTGCCCGCCGCCGTGGCGCTGCTCGCGCCCTATGTGAACAGCTATCGCCGCTACGTCCCCGACTTCGCCGCGCCGATCAACCTGGAATGGGGCCGCGACAACCGCACCACCGGCATCCGCGTGCCGATTTCGGGCCCCGAGGCGCGGCGGGTCGAGAACCGGCTGGCGGGGATGGATTGCAACCCCTATCTGGGCATCGCCGCGTCGCTGGCCTGCGGGTATCTGGGACTGAAGGAAAAACGCGATCCGCGCCCGGAATGCCGCATCAACGCCTATATGGGCGAGGACGAATTGCCGCTGACGCTGAACGCCGCGATCGACCTTCTGGTCGCCGACGAGGCGATGGTCGAGGTGCTGGGTCCCGATTTCGTCCATCTCTACGAGGCGGTGAAACGCGACGAGTACAACGAGTTCCAGCAGGTGATTTCGCCCTGGGAACGCGAGCATCTGTTGCTGAACGTGTGAATGTGGGGGCTTCGCGCCCCCCTTGCCCCCAGCGGAATATTTCCGCCAAGGAAAGCGGAAACGGGCGGGCGCCGTTGCCGGTTTGACGTCGCCTGCTGGCGTTGACTGTCTACCTTCGCCCGGCTGCGGAATGAGTATTTGGGGCAGAATGAAGCAGGGGCGCGGTTTTGCTTGGCAGCGGGGCGCGGGATTGGATAAGCCCGTCGCATGGAATTGCGTGTCACCGATCTGACCTGCGCCCGAGGGGGATTGCCCCTGATCGAAGGGCTGAGCTTTGCCCTGGGACGCGGCGAGGCGCTGGTGCTGCGCGGGCCGAACGGTTCGGGCAAGACCACGCTGTTGCGCACGCTGGCGGGTTTGCAGCCCGCGCTGGCGGGCGAGATTTCCTGCCCGCCCGAGCAGATGGCCTATGCCGCCCATGCCGACGGGCTGAAATCGACGCTGACGGTGCGCGAGAACCTGGCGTTCTGGGCCGCGATCCACGGCCTTCGCGAGGTGGGGCCGGCGCTGGAGGCGATGAACCTGCAGGATCTGGCGGACAGGCAGGCGCAGCATCTTTCGGCCGGGCAGAAACGGCGGCTGGGGCTGGCGCGGCTGATGGTGACGGGGCGCTGGCTTTGGGTGCTGGACGAGCCGACCGTGTCGCTGGACGCGGCCTCGGTCGCGCTGTTTGCTGGCGTCGTGCGCGCGCATCTGGCCACGGGCGGCGCTGCGCTTCTGGCCACGCATATCGACCTGGGCCTGCCCGAGGCGCGGCTGCTGGACCTGTCCCCCTACAAGGCCGCGATCCCCGCCGATCTGGGTTTCGGCGGCTTCGACGGGGACAACGGGGGCGCCTTCCTGTGATCGCGCTTCTGATCCGCGACCTGCGGCTGGCCTTTCGCGCGGGCGGCGGCTTCGGGCTGGGGCTGGGGTTTTTCCTGATCCTCGCCGTGCTGGTGCCGCTGGGCGTGGGGCCCGATCCGGCAACGCTGGGCCTGATCGCGCCCGGCATCCTGTGGGTGGGCGCGCTGCTGGCCTGCCTCTTGTCGCTCGACCGGATCTTTGCGCTGGATCACGAGGATGGCTCGCTCGACCTGCTGGCGACCTCGCCCATCCCGCTGGAGGGCGTGGTGGCGATCAAGGCGCTGGCGCACTGGATCACCACGGGCCTGCCCCTGGCGCTGGCCGCCCCGGTGCTGGCGATCCTGCTGAACCTTGCCACACCGGGTTTCGGGGTGCTGATCGTCTCGCTTGTCCTTGGCACGCCCGCGCTCAGCATGATCGGCGCCTTCGGCGCGGCGCTGACCGTGGGGCTGAAGCGCGGCGGGTTGCTGATGTCGCTTCTGGTGCTGCCGCTCTACATGCCGACGCTGGTTTTCGGCGCGCAGGCGGTGACGCGGGCGGCGCAGGGGCTGGATGCCGTGACCCCGCTGCTGCTGCTTGCGGGCATCACCGCCGGATCGGTGGCGCTGTTGCCCTTTGCGGCGGCCTTCGCGCTCAGGATCAACCTGCGTTAACCTGCCTCAGGCATATCACGCGGGCGTGGGTTGAGGCCCGCCCCGGCTCACATTAGGACAACCGCATGGCATCGCTCTGGGAATACGCGAATCCGGTCAAGTTCATGCGGCTCTCGGGCTGGCTGATGCCGCTGAGCGCCGTGCTGGCGGCCGCGCTGATCGGGGCCGGGCTGATCTGGGGGCTGTTCTTTACCGCCGAGGATTACCGCATGGGCGCCTCGGTCAAGATCATCTTCCTGCATGTCCCCTCGGCGCTGATGGCGATCAATGCCTGGGCGATGATGCTGATCGCCTCGCTCATCTGGCTGATCCGGCGCCACCATGTCAGCGCGCTGGCCGCCAAGGCCGCCGCGCCTGTCGGTGCGGCGATGACGCTGATCGCGCTTCTGACCGGCGCGATCTGGGGCCAGCCGATGTGGGGGACCTGGTGGGCCTGGGATCCGCGCCTGACCTCGTTCCTGATCCTGTTCCTGTTCTATCTGGGCTATATCGCGCTGTGGTCGGCCATCGACGATCCGGACACCGCCGCCGACCTGACCTCGGTGCTGTGCCTCGTGGGGTCGGTCTTTGCCGTCCTGTCGCGCTATGCGGCGATTTTCTGGAACCAGGGTCTGCACCAGGGCGCGTCGCTGTCGGTCGCGCCGGGCGAGCGGATGGATCTGAGCTATCGGATGCCGCTATACCTGTGCATGATCGGCTTCGGGCTGTTGTTCCTTGCGCTGGTGCTGGCCGGCACCCGGACCGAGATCCGCGCCCGCCGCGCCCGTGCCCTGCTGACCCGTGAGAGAGCCCGCGCCTGATGCCCGATCTTGGAAACTACGCCACCGAAATCCTGCTTGCCTATGCCCTGTCGCTGGGCGTCCTGGCCCTGCTTATTCTCGGCACCTGGATCCGCTCGAAGCGCGTCAAGCGCGCGCTGGCCGATCTGGAGGCCCGCCACATCCGAGGCTGACCATGAAGATCAACCCGCTCCTTGTCCTGCCCCCGCTGCTGCTGGCCGGTTTCGTGGCCTTCGTCGCGGTCGGCAATTTCCGCGAAGACCGCGATGACCTGCCCTCGGCCCGGGCCGGCCATCCCGCGCCCACGGTCGAGTTGGCGCAGCTCGAAGACCTGCCGCTTTTCACCGACGACATGCTGCGCTCGGGCGAGGTGACACTGGTGAATTTCTGGGCTTCGTGGTGCCCGCCCTGCCGCGCCGAGGCCCCGGTGGTCGAGGCGCTGGCAGAAGAGGGGATCACCGTGCTGGGCGTCAATTACCGCGACGAACCCGACCGGGCGATGGATTTCCTTGACGAGCTGGGCAACCCCTTCACCGCCATCGGCGCCGATCCGCGCGCGCGGACGGGGCTGGACTGGGGCGTGGTCGGGCTGCCCGAAACCTTCGTGATCGACGGCGAGGGCAATATCCTGATGCGCCATGCCGGCCCGATCACCGACGAGATCGTTGAGGAGCGCCTGCGTCCGGTGATCGAACGCGCGCAGGGCGGCGCAAGCTGAGATGCCCGCCCGGCCTGCCCCCCCGACCGAGGGCGCGACCGACGCTGCGACGGAGGCCCCGACCGACGCGCAACTGACGGCGCAGGGGCTTCGCCCCGAGGGTGAGGCGGGGGGAGAGGGGCGCGTGCTGGCCCTCGCTTGCGGTGCGCTGGCGCATGAGATCCTCGCCATCAAGGCGGCGAATGGCTGGACCCATCTGGACCTGCATTGCCTGCCCGCCAACCTGCATCTGTGGCCCGACCGGATTCCCGACGCGGTCGAGGCGGCGGTGGGGAAATACCGCGCGCGCTATGACGAGATCTTTGTGGTGTATGCCGATTGCGGCACCGGGGGGCTGTTGCAGGCCCGGTGCGAAGCGCTCGGCGTCGAGATGGTCGAGGGCCCGCATTGCTACGCGTTCTTCTCGGGCAACGCCGATTTCGCCGCGCGGGCAGAGGACGAGATCACCGCGTTTTACCTGACCGATTTTCTGGTCCGGCAATTCGACGCCTTCGTCTGGCGGCCCATGGGGTTTGACCGCCACCCCGAACTGATCGGGATGATGTTCGGCAATTACGAACGGCTGATCTACCTGGCCCAGATCGACGATCCCGCGCTGGACGCGATGGCGCGCGATTGTGCAGAGCGGCTGGGACTTGCCTATGAACGCCGCGTGACGGGCTATGGCGACCTCGTTCCCGCGCTTGAGGCCGCGGCCGCGCGGCGCGGATAAGCGCGCGCTCGGTTCGGCAGTTGTGTCGGACCGCCCCGCACCCTAGTCTTATGAAAACCCTGCGAACCAGGCACCGATGACCCCGCACGAGATTGACCCCGCCCATACGGACACCGACAGCGCGCATCGGCTTTCGCTGGTGGACCGTAACCGGCTGCAGACCTGGTTCCTGGGAATCCTGGCCTTTTCGATGATCCTGTTCCTGCTGGTGCAGGCGCGGTTCATCCTGATCTCGCTGGTGATCGCGATCATCCTGTTCTCGCTCACCGCCGACGCGATCAACGCTTTCTCGAAGCTGCGCATCGGCTCGTGGAAGATCACGAACTGGCTGGCCTCGATGGGCGCCTTCACGATGATCGCGGTGCTGCTGCTCACCCTGTCGGGGATCATCATTAGCCAGGTCAACGCGGTGGTCACGACGACCGTGGGCTATACCGACCAGGCGATCACCGCCATTTCGCGCCTGGCCGCGTGGATTTCGCCCGAGGCCGAGCAGATGGTCGAAACCTCGATCCGCTCGATCGAGGTATCGGGCTATCTGTCGACGCTGGCCGGACAGGCCTCGAACCTGCTGTCGGCGACGACGCTGGTGATCCTGTTCGTGGGCTTCATGTTCGCCGAACGGCTGTGGTTCAACACCAAGCTGGAAAACCTTCTGCACGACAAGGCCAAGGCGCGGCGGGTGGGACGCATCATCCATTCCATCGTCCGGCGGGTGAACCATTACCTGCTGGTCAAGACCGCCGTCTCGGTCGCCACCGCGATCGCCGTCTACGCGCTGATGGAAGGATTCGGGCTGGATTTCGCGGGCCCGATGGCGATCCTGACCTTCGTGCTGAACTACATCCCCTCGGTCGGCTCGATCATCGCGACGATCCTTCTGGGCCTCGTGGCGCTGATCCAGGTCCCCGAACCCGCGACCGCGCTTCTGGTCTTCGTGATCGCGGGCATGGTGCAGTTCGTGCTGGGCTCGGTCATCGACCCGATGCTGATGGGCCGCGCACTCAGGGTGTCGTCCTTCGGGATCATCATCTCGCTTGCCTTCTGGGGGGCGCTGTGGGGGATCCCGGGGATGTTCCTTGCCGTGCCGATCATGGTCGCGGCGATGATCGTGTGCTCGCATATCCCCTCGGCCCGCCCGGTCGCGGTGCTGCTCTCGCGCGAAGGGCTGCCGGAAATCGAAGAGGCCGGGACCCTGCCCGAGGAAGACACCCGCGTGCGGCAGGCGGCGGAATAAGGGTCGTCGCGGCGCCGGTCCGCAAGGGCCGGATCTGGCCGGGGTGCGGCGAGGGCTGAGAACGGGGCTCACGGGAGTCCAGGCAGGTTAACCCTTTTTTCAAACCTTCGGTGCCCAGATGGGGCCATGTCGTCCTATCGCCGCCTCAGGCTTCCCGGAGCCACGATCTTTTTCAGCGTGCATCTCGCGCGGCGAGGCGACACGCTGCTGACCGATCAGGTCGATCGCCTGCGCCTCGCCGTCGCCCGCACCCGGCAGGAACGCGGCTTCACCGTCGACGCGATGGTGGTCCTGCCCGACCATCTGCACTGCGTCTGGACCCTCCCCGAGGCGGATTGCGACTATGCCACCCGCTGGCGGCTGATCAAGGCACGGTTCTCGACGGGCCTGCCGGCGGGGCCACGACGGGCAAGCCATGTGAAACGCGGGGAAAAGGGGCTGTGGCAACGGCGCTATTGGGAACACCATGTGCGCGACGACGAGGAATACGCGGCGCTTCTGGCCTATTGCCGCGACGCCCCGGTGAAACACGGGCTGGTCGCACGGCCCGAGGACTGGCCGTTCTCCTCGGTGCACCGCGACCGCCGCGCAGGGCTGAGCCTGTAGGGTGCGTGGTCTCCACGCACCATGTGCCGGATCGGTGCGTGGAAACCACGCACCCTACAGCGTTGTCATGGCGGAGATCCTGGCGCCCTTCGGGAACCATGGCCCCAAGCCTGAAGAAGAACCGCCTCAGCTGTCCATCTTCAGCGCGGCAATGAACGCCGTCTGCGGGATTTCGACCTTGCCGAACTGGCGCATCTTCTTCTTGCCGGCCTTCTGCTTTTCCAGAAGCTTCTTCTTGCGCGTCACGTCACCGCCATAGCATTTGGCCGTCACGTCCTTGCGCATCGCCGACAGCGTCTCGCGCGCGATCACCCGGCCGCCGATCGCCGCCTGGATCGGGATCTTGAACATGTGCCGGGGGATCAGCTCTTTCAGCTTCTCGCACATCTGCCGGCCCCGCGCCTCGGCCCGGTCGCGATGCACCATCATCGACAGCGCATCGACGGGCTCGTCATTCACGAGGATCTGCATCTTCACCAGATTGTCCTCGCGATAGCCCGTAATCGCGTAATCGAAGCTGGCGTAACCCTTGGTCACGGATTTCAGGCGATCGTAGAAATCGAACACCACTTCGTTCAGCGGCAGATCGTATTCCACCATCGCCCGCGCCCCGGCATAGGTCAGGTTCAGCTGGATGCCGCGGCGGTCCTGGCACAGTTTCAGCACGTCGCCCAGATATTCGTCGGGCACCATGATCGTCGCCTTGATGCGCGGCTCCTCGACATGGTCGACATGGGTCAGGTCGGGCATGTCGGCGGGGTTGTGCAGCTCCTGCATCGTGCCGTCGCGCATATGGATCTTGTAGACCACCGACGGCGCGGTGGTGATCAGGTCCAGATCGTATTCGCGCTCCAGCCGGTCGCGGACCACTTCCAGGTGCAAAAGCCCCAGGAAACCGCAGCGGAACCCGAAGCCCAGCGCCGCCGAGGTCTCCATTTCCGAGCTGAAGGACGCATCGTTGAGCTGCAGCTTCTCGATCGCGTCGCGCAGGTCCTCGAAATCGTTGGCATCGACCGGGAACAGGCCGCAGAACACCACCGGCTGCGCGGGTTTGAAGCCCGGCAGGGGCTTGTCGGTGCCTTTCTTCTCGGTCGTGATCGTATCGCCGACGCGGGTGTCGCGCACCTGCTTGATCGAGCCGGTCCAGATGCCGATCTCGCCCGGCCCCAGCTCGGCGATATCGACCATCTGCGGCTTCAGCACGGCCAGCTTGTCGACACCGTAGACGGCGCCGGTCTGCATCATCTTGATCCGGTCGCCCTTACGGATCACGCCGTCCATGACGCGGATCATCACGACGACGCCCAGATAGGGGTCGTACCAGCTGTCGACCAGCATCGCCTTGAGGGGCGCGTTTCGGTCGCCCTTGGGCGCGGGCAGGCGGTTGACAATGGCTTCCAGCACCTCGGGGATCCCCATCCCCGACTTGGCCGAGATCGGGATCGCGTCCGACGCGTCGATGCCGATCACGTCCTCGATCTGCTCCTTCACCCGCTCGGGCTCGGCGGCGGGCAGGTCGATCTTGTTGAGAACCGGGACGATCTCGTGATTGGCGTCGATCGCCTGATAGACATTGGCGAGCGTCTGCGCCTCGACGCCCTGCGACGCATCGACCACCAGGAGCGAGCCTTCGACCGCGCGCATCGAGCGGCTGACTTCATAGGCAAAGTCCACATGTCCCGGCGTGTCGATCAGGTTCAGGATATAGGTGTGGCCGTCCTTGGCCGGATATTCGATCCGCACCGAGTTTGCCTTGATGGTGATGCCGCGCTCGCGCTCGATATCCATCGCGTCGAGCATCTGCGCCTTCATGTCGCGCTCGGCCACGGTGCCGGTCAGCTGGATCAGCCGGTCGGCAAGCGTGGACTTCCCGTGGTCGATATGCGCCACGATGGAAAAATTGCGGATTCGGTCGAGCTCGGTCATCTGCTGGCCTCGGCTGGGGTAGAGGCTCAGATAGCGGATGCGTGCACGGGTGAAAAGGGGCGCTAAAGCCGCGCGCCCAGCGTTTCGTGGTAGAGCGCACCATAGGCCGAGCCCGTCGCGGCATCGGAATCGGTATAGGTCGCGCGTGCCAGCCAGCCGGGATCGGGTTCGATCCCCCAGCCGGGCGCCTCGCTGACCGTGAGCTGCCCGTCCGTCACCCGGAACGGATCGCCCGCGAACAGGCCTCGCTGCCAAGGGTAGTAATCGTCGCCCTCGATCGAGAATTCCAGATACTTGCCCGCATTCGGCAGCGCCCTGAGCAGATGCATCGTCGCCATTGTCACCAGCCCCAGATTGGCGGCATGCGGCGTCACCGGCAGCCCGGCCGCCTCCGCCATCCGCGCCACCTGCAGGGTCTTGGCCAACCCGCCCAGATACATCACGTCGGGCTGGACGATATCCACCGCCCGGATGCCGACCATCTGCGCAAAGCGGCCGGTCTCGACCTCCTGCTCACCCCCCGCCACGTCGATCTCCAGCGCCCCGGCCACCGCGCGCGTCGCCTCCAGATCCCACCACGGAACCGGCTCTTCGAAATGGCCGACACCGTGGTCCTGCAACATCCGTCCGACCGCGATCGCGCGGGCCACGCCGAAGCCGGAATTGGCGTCGACCAGCGTCTCGATGCCCGGCAGGGCTGCGGTGACGGCGGGGATGATCGCCTCGGTCCGCCCCTCCCACTGGTCGCGATCCTCGCCCATCTCGGCGCCGATGCGGAACTTGGCCGCGGTAAAACCCTGCTCGCCGCAGATCCGCTTCAGCCGCTCGGCCTCGGCCTCGGGGGTCAGCTCGCGCCGCATCGAACTGGCATAGGCTCGCACCGGCCCCGCCGTCCCGCCGATCAGCGCCGCCACCGGCAGCCCCGCACGCCGCCCGGCCAGGTCCCACAAGGCGGTATCCAGCCCCGCCATCGCCCGGTTGCGGTAAGACCCCGGGAACTTGTGCTCGGCCCGCTCGATCCGCGCCACCAGCCCGGCGATATCGCCCGTCTCCTGCCCCAGCGCCCAGGGCACGATCTGGCGGTGAAAGACCTGCGCGGTGATATCGGCATTATAGGTCGAACATTGCCCCCAGCCGATCGCGCCCTCTTCGTCGGTGGCGCGCACCATGCAGACGAATTCGTTGTGAAAGGTCTCGAGCCGTTTCAGTTTCACACGCTCTCTCCCGCGCCGCCCCACAGCCCGCGATCCTAGCCGCGCGCCGCGCCGGTGACGAGGCCTCTCGCGCCCATCTTTACGCCGCAAATATCCTCGGGGGGTGAATTGGCCGCCAGGCCAAGAGGGGGGCAGACAGCCCCCCTGCCCGCCCGGCCACAGGCGCGCCATCACGGCTCCGGGACCGCCCCGCCCCGCGCTTGACACGCCGCCGGGGCCGGTTCAGAAACCCCGCGTGACATGCCTGCGGGCAGCAACGTGAGGACGAACCATGGCTGCCGGCGCAGAAAAGAAGGACGGGATCTGGGAAACGGTGAAAACCGTGATCTGGGCGCTGCTCATCGCGGGCGTCTTCCGCACGCTGTTCTTCCAGCCTTTCTGGATCCCCTCGGGTTCGATGAAGGAAACCCTGCTGATCGGCGATTTCCTGTTCGTCAACAAATGGGCCTATGGCTATTCGCGCTATTCCTGCCCCTTCGCGATCTGCCCGATCTCGGGCCGGATCTTCGCCTCGATGCCCGAGCGCGGCGATGTCGTCGTGTTCCGCCACCCGGTCAGCGGTGACGACCTGATCAAGCGCCTGGTGGGTCTGCCCGGCGACCGCATCCAGGTGCGCGGCGGCCTTCTTTACATCAATGACGAGCCGGTCGAGCGGCGCCCCGACGGCGATTTCGCCGAAACCTACGAACGTCAGGGCAGTGCGGGCCAGTATCCGCGCTGCGAGAACGCGCCGGTCGGTCAGGGCGGCCAGTGCCTGAAGGGCCGCGAGATCGAGACCCTGCCCAACGGCGTGAGCTACCCGGTGCTGAATATCGAGGATGGCGGTTTCGCCGATGACACCCCCGTCTTCACCGTGCCCGAGGGGCATTTCTTCTTCATGGGCGACAACCGCGACAATTCGGTCGATTCGCGCTTCCCGCAGCCGTCGGGCGGCGTGGGCATGGTGCCGTTCGAAAACCTGATCGGCCGCGCCGACCGGGTGATGTTCTCGTCCGCCGGGACCTCGATGCTGGCCTTCTGGACGTGGCGCATGGACCGCTTCTTCCACTCGCTGCATTATCAGGACTGAGGCGTCGGTCGGACCGTCGGTCCGGCAGACAGGGCGCGCGGAAGGGGTCAGCCCGCCGCGCGCCCTTTTCCTGCGCGACACCGTCGCCGCTTGACACCCCGGGCCGCACTCCGCAGAAGGTGCCGTCGCGTCCGCAACCGGGCGGCGTGGCCGGATCGGGGGCGCGTCTTCAGGGTGAACATCGGCAACAGGCCCAGATGGGAAAGCTGGTGGCAGACGGCAAAGAGCGTCGCTCTGGCGCTGCTGCTGGCGGGTCTGGTGCGCTCGTTCCTCGTGCAGCCTTTCTGGATCCCCTCGGGCTCGATGAAAGAAACGCTGCTGGTCGGCGATTTCCTGTTCGTCAACAAGTTCGCCTATGGCTGGTCGCGCTTTTCCTGCCCCTTCGCGCTGTGCCCGATCGAGGGCCGGCTCTGGGGGGCGATGCCCGAGCGCGGCGATATCGTCGTCTTCCGCCATCCGCGCAACGGCGACGATTACATCAAGCGGCTGATCGGCCTGCCCGGCGACCGGGTGCAGATGCGCGACGGGCTCTTGTTTCTCAATGACCGGATGGTCGCGCGGCGCGAGGCCGGCAGCTACCGCGAGATCTATGCGCCCCAGGGTCCCGGCGGCGCCATGCCGCGCTGTCGCAACCATCCGCGTCCCGGCGGCATCTGCCTGAAGGACCGCGCGATCGAGACCCTGCCCAACGGCGTGAGCTATCCGGTGCTCAACCTGTCGGATCTGGGTTTCGCCGATACGACCACGACCTTCACCGTTCCCCCCGGCCATGTCTTCGTCATGGGCGACAACCGTGACAACTCGCTCGATTCGCGCTATGCGCTGGCGCGCGGCGGGGTCGGTTTCGTCCCCGTCGAGAACCTGATCGGGCGGGCCGACCGGGTGATTTTCTCCTCGGCCGGGTCCTCGCTTCTGGCGGTCTGGACCTGGCGTTTCGACAGGCTGTTTCACGCGCTGCACTGATGCCCAAGGGTCCCACGCTTTCCGCCGACATGGCGGCTTTCTCCGACCGTCTCGGCCACCGTTTCGAGCGTCCCGCGCTGTTGCAGCGGGCGCTGACGCATGCCTCGGCGGGGTCCGCCACGCGGCCGCATAACCAGCGGCTGGAATTCCTGGGCGACCGGGTTCTGGGGCTGGTCATGGCCGAGACGCTGTTCTCGGCCGACAAGGACGCGACCGAGGGCCAGCTCGCGCCGCGCTTCAACGCCCTGGTGCGCAAGGAGGCCTGCGCCGCCATCGCCCGCAAGATCGACCTCGGCGCCGTGCTCCGGCTGGGCCGGTCCGAGATGATCTCGGGCGGGCGCCGCAAGGAGGCGCTTCTGGGCGATGCGATGGAGGCCGTGCTGGCCGCCGTCTATCTCGATGCGGGGCTCGAGGCCGCGCGTGCGGTGATCCTGTCGCATTGGGACGACAAGATCGAGCAGGTCGACGCGGATGCCCGCGACCCCAAAACCGCGCTGCAGGAATGGGCGCAGGCCCGCGGCGAGGCCCCGCCGCGCTATGTCGAGCTCGACCGCGACGGCCCGCCGCATGCGCCCGTCTTCACCATCGAGGCCCAGCTTCAGGACGGGCGCCGCGCGCAGGGCAAGGCCGGGGCAAAGCGGCAGGCCGAACAGGCCGCCGCGCAGGCGCTCTTGCGGCAGGTCGCGCAGGAATGATCCCCGCGTCCCCGTCCCTGGGCGCCGCGTCGAACCGGCGAGGCGCGTTGTTCATGGTGCTGGCCATGGCCTGTTTCGCGCTGGAAGATGCCAGCCTGAAAGCCGCCACCGCGCATGTCCCGCCCGCCATCGCCATCATGGGATTCGGCCTGCTGGGCATGGCCGGCTTCGCCCTGATCGCGCTCAGTCGCGGCGAGCGCCCGCTGCCGCGACTCACAGGCGGGCTGATGCTGCGCTCGGGGATCGAGCTTTGCGGGCGGCTCTTCTATTCGCTGGCGCTGGCCTTTACCGGCCTCGGCCTGACCTCGGCCATCCTGCAGGCGACACCGCTCGTGGTGGTCGCGGGCGCGGTCGTGGTGTTCGGCGAAAAGGTCGGCTGGCGGCGCTGGCTTGCTATCGCGGTCGGGCTGTCGGGCGTGATGCTGGTGCTGCGCCCCACGGGCGACGGCATGGACATGGCCGCGATCTTCGCCGTGCTGGGGATGCTGGGCTTCGCCGGGCGCGACCTTGCCACCCGCGCCGCGCCGCTTACCGTGACGAATGCCCAACTCGGCGTGCTGGGCATGACCGTGCTGTTCGTCGCGGGCCTCGTCGTGCAACTCGCCGCGCGCACGCCGCTCGTGCTGCCCGGCCCCCTCCCCGCTGCACAAATCGCCCTGACCGCCCTGTTCGGCGTCGCCGCCTATGCCGCGCTCACCGTGGCGATGCGCACGGGCGAGGTCTCGGTCGTCACCCCCTTCCGCTATACCCGCCTCGTCTTCGCGCTGATCCTCGCGGCCCTGATGTTCGGCGAGGTCCCCGATGCGTGGATGATCGCCGGCTGCGTGCTGATCGTGGGTTCGGGCCTCTTCACGCTGGCCCGCGGACGGCGCATGGTATAAGCGCCGGGACTTCAGCTGGAGATCTCCCCATGACCACACGCGCGGGCTTCGTTGCCCTGATCGGAGAGCCCAATGCGGGCAAATCGACCCTCACCAACCGGATGGTCGGGGCGAAGGTGTCGATCGTGACCCACAAGGTGCAGACGACGCGCGCCCGCATTCGCGGCATCGTCCTCGAAGGCGAGGCGCAGATCGTCTTCGTCGACACGCCCGGCCTGTTCCGCCCCCGTCGCCGGCTCGATCGCGCGATGGTGGCGGCGGCCTGGGGCGGGGCGGCGGATGCCGATATCGTCGTCCTCCTGATCGAGGCCCATCGCGGCCTGACCGACGGCGTCAAGGCCATCCTCGACGCGCTCGAGGCGCGCACCAATCCGCGCCAGAAGGTCGCGCTGGCGATCAACAAGATCGACAAGGTCAAGGCCGAGGCGCTGCTGAAGCTCACGCAGGACATGAACGCGGCCTATCCCTTCGTGAAAACCTTCCTCATCTCCGCCGAACGCGGCCACGGAGCGCAGGATCTGAAGGCCTGGCTGGGCGCGGAACTGCCCGAAGGCCCGTGGCTCTACCCCGAGGACCAGATCGCCGACCTGCCGATGCGCATGATCGCCGCCGAGATGACGCGCGAGAAATGCACACTCCGCCTGCATCAGGAACTGCCCTACGAACTGACGGTCGAGACCGAGAACTGGGAAGACCGCGAGGACGGCTCGGTGCGCATCGACCAGGTGATCTTCGTCGCCCGCGACGGCCACAAGGGCATCGTGCTGGGCCACAAGGGCGAGACGGTCAAGGCGATCGGCCAGCAGGCCCGCGCCGAGATCGCCGACTTCCTCGGCCGCAAGGTCCACCTGTTTCTGACCGTGCGGGTGCGCACCAACTGGCTCGACGAGGCCGAGCGCTATGGCGAGATGGGTCTCGATTTCCGCGACGGCAATGCCTGATTTCACTTTGCCTCCAATACTCACGGGGTTTCCAAAGGGGGGCGTGCCCCCCTTTGGCGCGGGAGCGCGAGGGGCGCGCAGCCCCTCGCACCCGGACGGTTGCCGCCCGTGACCGCGCGCCTGACCGCCGATTTCTGGGTCGGCGCTTATCTCTCGCGCCTGCGGCTGGCCGATATCCCCGCCTTCGTCGTGTCGAAGGGCGATGCGAATGCCGGCAGCGTGCTGATCAAGCAAAGCCCGCTCGACGGCACCGCCAGCCTGCACCAGCGGCAATTCGACCTGCTGAGCGATAGCCGCCGCTGGACCGAGATCGCGCGCGGCCCCGAGCCAGAGATCGACGCGCAGATCGCGCGCGAACGCGCGCGCGATCCTGATCTGTGGGTGATCGAGGTCGAGGACCGCCACGGCCGCACCCTGCTCGACGAGCCGGGGCTCGACGGCTGAGGCCCGCTGCCCGGAGCCCGCCGCCCGTCCCCCTCTCCGACCGCCTGCCTTGTATCGCGCGCGCGGCGGATTATCTGGCGGGGATCAACAGGAGGACCGCCGATGTTCTTTTCCTCGAAATCCTACGACCTGGTCTCGGCCGACGAGGCGCTGCCCGGTCGCGCCCAGCCGATCCCGACCGCCGAAACCCATTTCCTGACCGGCCGCCCGCTGGCCGCGCCGATCCCCGACGGCATGGAAGAGGCGATTTTCGGCATGGGCTGCTTCTGGGGCGTGGAACGGCTGTTCTGGAACACCGAAGGCGTCTGGCTGACCATGGTGGGCTACGGCGCGGGCCACACGCCGAACCCGACCTATCAGGAAGTCTGCACCGGCAAGACCGCGCATAACGAACTGGTCCGCGTGATCTACGACCCCGAAGTGGTCAGCTACGAGGCGCTGCTCAAGGTGTTCTGGGAAGGCCACGACCCGACGCAGGGCATGCGGCAGGGCAACGATCGCGGCACGCAGTACCGCAGCGGGATCTACCCGACCTCGCAGGCACAGCGCGACGCCGCCGAGGCCAGCCGCAAGCTGTATCAGGAGCGCCTGCGCGCCGCCGGTCTGGGCACGATCACCACCGAGATCCGCGATGCCCCGCCCTTCTTCATGGCCGAGGATTACCACCAGCAATATCTCGCCAAGAACCCGGGCGGCTATTGCGGCATCGGCGGCACCGGCGTCAGCTGCCCCGTGGGCCTTGCGGTCTGATCCCTGAGCGGCTAGGGCGGTATATCCCTTCGGAGACCGCCCATGCCGACCTATACCGCTCTGACCACCCTGCCCGACGAGGCCCGCGCCCAGGCTCTGGGCGAAGCGCTGGAAGAGATGGAGCCCGAGCCCGTTGGCGTCGGCGTGTTCGAGCTGGAAGACGGCTCGGGCCTGTGGGAAGTCGGCGCCTATTTCACCGAGATCCCCGACGATATCGCGCTCACGCTGATGGCCGCGGCCTATGGCGCGGCGGAATTCGCGGTTTCGGAACTGCCCGAGATCGACTGGGTCGCCCATGTCCGCCGCGAGCTGAAGCCGGTCGAGGCCGGGCGCTTCTTCGTCTATGGCGCGCACGATGCCGAGAAACTGCCCGAGGACCGGATCGGCCTTCTGATCGAGGCGGCGATGGCGTTCGGCACCGGCCATCACGGCACCACGCTGGGTTGCCTGCGCGCGCTCGACCGGCTGGCCGAGCGGGGCTTTCACGGCCGCAACGTGATCGATGTCGGCTGCGGCACCGCCGTACTGGCGATGGGCGCGGCCAAGATCTGGCCGGAAACGGTGCTGGCCAGCGATATCGACGAGGTCGCGGTCGACGTGGCCGAGGCCAATGTCATCGCCAACGGTCTGGCCGGCCGGGTCGAATGCATCGAAGCGGTGGGCTTCCACCACCCGCTGATCGAGGCCCGCGCGCCCTTCGATCTGGTCTTCGCCAATATCCTCAAGGGTCCGCTGATCTCCATCGCCCCCGACATGGCCCGCCATACCGAGACGGGCAGCCTTGCGATCCTGTCGGGGCTTCTGAACACGCAGGCGGCGGATGTGCTGGCCGCCTATGAAGCGGCCGGTTTCGCCGAACTCGAGCGCGAGGAAATCGGCGACTGGACAACGCTGGTCCTGAAACGGGTCTGAGCGGCGGCCGGCCCCGCCCGACACATTTTCGCGGCCCGGTTGCGGCGGGCGCTGCCTTGGCCTGATTTTCGCCCAAATCGCCCGGCACGATGACCCCCGTTCCGTGTCATCCGTGAGTCAGTCCCGATGCAAAGCCCCGATTTCATGCGCCGGATGGAGCGCGTCCTGTCCGCCCGTGTCGAAGCCGTCAAAGCGCGCGAAGCGAAACCCCGGCGACTGGCCTCGGTTTTCAGCGTGCTGGGCGGAACGCTCGTCTGCTTCATCCTGCTCAAGGCCGCCGCGCTTGCGCATGGGACCGAGCATTTCCGCGCCACCGCTGCGGCCGAAGCCGGTCTTGGCGCGCAGGTCTACCTGTGGATCGCCGGGCCGGACCCGATCAGCACGGCGCTGGCCACCGCGATGCGGGGCGGGTCCGATCCGTCGCGTGCGGCGGCGACGCTGTAACGCCCCCCCTCTTTCCCCAAACGAAAACGCCGCTCCGGGGGACCGGGCGGCGTTACTGTCGTCTGACGATGAGGCGCATGGATCAACGCATGGCGTTGACAACGTCCTCGATGTCGCCACGGCAAAGACCGATATCGTCGAGTTCACGATCGGAGAGTTTGCCCAGCTCGCGGCGGGTGACACGTTTGTCGTTCCACGCGGCGACGCGGGCGAAGACATCGGCGAACGAGAACCCGAGGCTGCGGCCGAACACGCCGTCGGCGACGGGGCGGGCGGTGGTGAAGAATGCCATCGGAGGCTCCTGTCGTTTCAATACTGCCGAAGCTTTGTGCTTCACGAGCGGAAATAGCCCCGCCGCTGGGCATTGAGTAGACGGATTCGCTGCATCCCTGCCATGCTTGCAAGGCATAGCATCGGGCATCGCGAAGGAACCCTTCGCACGAGGACGTGGGTGGAATACGACATATCTAGCGGCAATTGCGAAACATGCAACAGGCTTGTGACACCCCCCTCTCGCGCACCCGCCCCGCGCCGGCTTTCCGCTGGCCAATGTTCACTTTTCGTGCTAACCGTGGCGCCAAGGTCGGGCCAACCGACACAGGATCGAAACGCGGGATCAACGGGCAGGATGGCAGCATGCGTGTGATGGGACTCGACCCCGGTTTGCGCAATCTGGGCTGGGGGGTGATCGATGTCGACGGCACCCGCCTGCGCCATGTCGCGAATGGCGTGCTGCATACCGACGGCAAGGCCGATCTCGCCAGCCGCCTTCTGCAGCTTCACGTCCAGCTCAAAGCCGTGCTCCGCGCGCAGCGCCCCGATTGTGCCGCGGTCGAACAGACCTTCGTCAACAAGGACGCCGTGGCGACGCTGAAACTGGGCCATGCCCGCGCGATCGCGCTTCTGGTGCCGGCGCAGGCGGGGCTGACGGTCGGCGAATACGCCCCGAACGCGGTCAAGAAGGCGGTGGTGGGCGTGGGCAAGGCCGCCAAGGTGCAGGTCGATCACATGGTGCGCATGCAGCTGCCCGGCGTGCAGATCGAAAGCCCCGACGCCGCCGACGCGCTGGCCGTGGCTCTGTGCCACGCTTTCCACATGCAAAGCAGCGGACGGCTGGAAGCGGCCCTGAGGGCGGCGGGATGATCGGAAAACTGTCGGGGCGGATCGACTACAAGGCCGCCGACCACGTCCTGCTCGATGTGAAAGGCGTGGGTTATGTCGTCCATGTCTCGGACCGCACGCTGATGGCCCTGCCCGGCCCCGGCGGCATGGCCGCGCTTTATACCGAGCTATTGGTGCGCGAGGATCTGCTGCAGCTCTTCGGCTTCACCACGCTGATGGAAAAGGAATGGCACCGGCTGCTGGTCTCGGTTCAGGGGGTCGGCGCCAAGGCCGCGATGGCGATCCTGGGCACGCTGGGCCCCGAAGGCGTGGCGCGCGCGCTGGCCATCGGCGATGCGGGCGCGATCCGCAAGGCACCGGGCGTCGGGCCGAAACTGGCGCAGCGCGTGGTGATGGAGCTTAAGGACAAGGCGCCCGCCGTGATGGCGATGGGCGGCACCGCGCCCGATCTCGACGGCGACTCCGAGGTGATCGAGGCGCCCGAGGCCCCCGCCGAAGCCCCCGTACCCGCCACGAAGCCCAAAGCCTCGGCCCGCCGCCTCTCGCAACAGGCGCAGGCCGATGCGCTCTCGGCGCTGACCAATCTGGGTTACGGCCCGTCCGAGGCCGCGCAGGCCGTCGCCACCGCCGCCGAAACCGAAACCGAGGCCCCGGCGCTGATCCGCGCCGCGCTGAAATTGCTGGCCCCGAAGTGACCCTGGCTTTCATCTTGTCCCAAATACTCCGGGATGCGGGGCAAAGTCCCGCTTCCGGGACCAGCCCTCGCGCGCTAGACCCCTGACATGACCGAGCCCGACCCCACCCTGCGCCCCGAAAGCCAGCCCGAGGATGCCGACCGCGCGCTGCGCCCGCAGATGCTCGATGAATTCATCGGCCAGCACGAAGCCCGCGCCAATCTCAAGGTCTTCATCCAGTCCGCGCGGATGCGCGAAGAGGCGATGGACCACACGCTGTTCTACGGCCCGCCAGGTCTGGGCAAGACGACGCTGGCGCAGATCATGGCGCGCGAACTCGGCTCGGGCTTTCGCATGACCTCGGGGCCGGTTCTGGCCAAGGCGGGCGATCTGGCGGCGATCCTGACCAATCTGGAAGCGCGCGACGTGCTCTTCATCGACGAGATCCACCGCCTGAACCCGGCGGTGGAAGAGGTGCTTTACCCGGCGATGGAGGATTTTCAGCTCGATCTGGTGATCGGCGAAGGCCCCGCCGCGCGCACCGTCCGGATCGAGCTGCAGCCCTTCACGCTGGTCGGCGCGACGACCCGTCTGGGCCTGCTGACGACGCCGCTGCGCGACCGCTTCGGCATTCCCACCCGGCTGCAATTCTACACCGAGCCCGAACTGTGCGAGATCGTCGCGCGCGGCGCCCGGCTTCTGGGCGTCCGGGCCGAGGCCGAGGGCGTGCGCGAGATCGCCCGCCGCGCGCGCGGCACGCCGCGCATCGCCGGGCGGCTGTTGCGCCGGGTGGTGGATTTCGCGCTGGTCGAAGGCGACGGCGCGCTGACGCAGGTCTTGGCCGACAGCGCGCTGACCCGGCTGGGCGTGGACAAGCTGGGCCTCGACGGCGCCGACCGGCGGTATCTGCGGCTTCTGGCCGAAAGTTATGGCGGCGGGCCGGTGGGCGTCGAAACCATCGCCGCCGCGCTCAGCGAAAGCCGCGACGCGATCGAAGAGGTGATCGAGCCCTATCTGCTGCAACAGGGACTGATCGCGCGCACCCCGCGCGGCCGGATGCTGACGCAGGCCAGCTGGCGCCATCTGGGCCTGACCCCGCCCCGCGCCCCGGGTCAGACCGATCTTTTCGAGCCGGAATGACCCGCGCGCACGCCGCCCGCTCCCGTCACGCGGATTTCGATTGCGCGCGCCACTGGCTGCGCTAGGCTGGTCGCATGTTCACCATCGAGCACGATTTCGACGCCACGGTCATCACCCTCATCGACGAGGGCGACGCGCCTCTGAACGAGGATGTGGTGATCGAAAGCCATGACGACGGCGTCACCCTGACGCAGGTCGATCCCGATACCGACGAGGTGATGGTCATCAACCTGTCGATGCATCAACTCAAGGAATTGCGCGCCGCGCTGGACCTGCCCGAAGGCGTCTACCGCGTGCGCCGCGCCGGCGAGACCGACGAGGGCTGAGCCCGTCTTTCAATCCCGATCCAGCTGAAACAGCTTGTCGCGCGCGGTTTCGCCCCGCAGCAATGTCAGCCGCGACGGCGCCACGCCCAGCGCTTTCGCCAGCAGCTTCGTCACCGCCGCATTCGCCCGTCCCTTGTCGGCGGGCGCGGTGACGCGGATCTTCAGAGGCTCGCCTTCGGCTCCCTTCTCGATCCCGTCCTGCTTCGCGCGCGGCGTGGCACGGACCGCGATGCGCGCGCCGGGCTTGGCCAGCGCGCTCAGATCGGGCAGGGTCACTGGCTCAGCGCGCGGGCCATCATCGCGCGGTCGACATTGCCGCCCGACGCGACGGCGATCACCGGGCCTTCGCCGGGCCGGAACAAGGCCGCCGCCAGCGCCACCGCGCCGCCTGGTTCCAGCACGATCTTCAGCCGGTCGAAGGCCAGCGCCATGGCTTTCAGCGCCTCGTCCTCGCTCACCGCGAAGCCTTCGCCACAGAGCCGCTGGATGACCGGCCAGGTCAGATCGCCGGGCGTGGGCGTGATGATCGCGTCGCAGATCGAGCCCGAAAGCCGTTCGTTGCGCTGCCGCGTACCCGCCTTCTGCGAACGCAGAACATCGTCGAATCCCTCGGGCTCGACCGGATGCACGGTAAAGCCCGGCGCACGCGCCTCGAGCGCCAGCGCGATCCCCGAGGTCAGGCCGCCCCCGCCGCAGGGCACCAGGACCTGCGCGCGGTCGATCCCCGCCTCGGCCGCCTGTTCGGCGATTTCCAGCCCGCTCGTCCCCTGTCCGGCGATCACCTCGGCCATGTCGAAGGGTTTCACCAGCGACAAGCCGCGCTCGCGCGCCAGCCGCGCGCCGATCTCGTCGCGATCCTCGGTGGCGCGGTCATAGGGCACGACCTCGGCGCCCAGCGCGCGGGTATTCTCGATCTTGATCGCCGGCGCGTCGGCCGGCATTACGATGACCGAGGGCAGCCCCTGCAACCGCGCCGCCAGCGCCACGCCCTGCGCATGGTTGCCGGACGAAAAGGCGATGATCCCCTTGCTCTCGCCCGCCTCGCGCAGGGCCGAAATCGCGTTCCACGCGCCACGGAACTTGAACGAGCCGGTATGCTGCAGGCATTCGGCCTTCACGAAAACCGGGCGCCCGGCAATCTCGTCGAGAAAGGGCGAAGACAGCAGCGGTGTGCGCCGCGCATGCCCCGAAAGCCGCCCGGCGGCGGCGTCGATCATGTGGATATCGGTCAAATCAGCAATCCCAGGAAACGGTGGATGACGCTCAAAGATTCGGGCTCGTCGAGGAACGGCACATGCGCGCGGTCGGGCACCTCTTCGAAGATCAGGTCGGGCGCGCGCGCCTGCATCTCCTCGGCCGTGGCCGCGCTGAGCAGGTCGGAATTGGCCCCCCGG
Source organism: Pararhodobacter marinus (assembly GCF_003122215.1). Classification (GTDB taxonomy): domain Bacteria; phylum Pseudomonadota; class Alphaproteobacteria; order Rhodobacterales; family Rhodobacteraceae; genus Pararhodobacter; species Pararhodobacter marinus. The sequence goes on from NZ_QEYD01000012.1 coordinate 152,789, forward strand.
ATCAGGCCCAGCGGCTTGCCCAGGCAAGCGTCGAACAGGGGCCAGGCATCGGCCTGCGGCTGCGCCATCGCCTCCAGAAACGCCGTGCGCAGGGCCGGATCATAGGGCAGGTCGAGACCCTGCTCGGTCTGCACGTAATGGCGCCGCGCCTCCTGCATCCAGCGCGCGGGCGGCGCGTCGAAGCCGGTCATCGAATGCTCCAGCGCGACGGCCATGGCGGCGTGCGAATGCAGCTCGGGCGTGCGGCCGATGTAATCGCGGATCCGGTCGAGCCCCGCGCGCTCGATCACCGGGCCCACATCGTTCAGCACCAGCCCGCGCACCCGTTCGGGCGCCACGGCGGACAGGTACATGCCGATCAGCCCCCCGCGCGAGGTGCCCAGGATCGCCGCGCTTTCCAGCCCCAGATGGTCCAGAAGCGCCAGCACATCGGCGCCTTCCTGCACGATCGTATAGGTCTCGGCCCCGGTCCAGTCGGATTGCCCGCGCCCGCGGCTGTCCAGCCGGATCATCCGCAACGGCGGCAGATGCGGCGCGAGGTAATCGAAATCGCGGGAATCCCGTGTCAGCCCGGCAAGGCACAGCAACGGAATCCCGTGGCCCTCATCGGTGTAATAGAGCTGGGCGCCATCGGCGGCGGTCACTTTGGGCATGCTTGTTCCGTGTTTTTTGCTCACTAGACCACGCGGTTTTCCGCCGGGCAAGCAAGCGCCAGAGCCCCGGATGCCTGCGCCCCTCTTTGTTCCCCAAATATCCCGGGGGGCGCGCGGCACGCGCGGCGGGGGGCAGAGCCCCCCGTGCGGGCCCGCGGGGGCTCGATGCCCCCGCGGGCCCGCCCTTCCGTCACAGCGTGGTATTCACGCCGCCACCGTCCAGCAGCACGTTCTGGCCCACCATGAAGCCCGCATGTTGCGAGCACATGAAGGCGCAGGTGGCGCCGAATTCCTCCGCCGTGCCATAGCGCCCGGCGGGGATCGTCGCCTCGCGTTGCTTGCGCGCGTCGTCCATCGTCACGCCCTGCTTCTCCGCCACGCCCTTGTCGAGCGAGGTGGCGCGGTCGGTATCGTGGATCCCGGGCAGCAGGTTGTTGATCGTCACGCCCGATCCGGCGATCTGGCGCGAGGTGCCGGCGACGAAGCCCGTGAGCCCGGTGCGGGCCGAGTTCGACAGGCCCAGCGGCGCCAGCGGGGCCTTGACTGCCTGGCTGGTGATGTTGACCACCCGGCCCCAGCCGCGCTCCATCATGCCCGGCAGCAGCGCCTGCATCAGCGCGATGGGCGTCAGCATGTTCGCGTCGAGCGCCTTGATGAAATCGTCCCGGCTCCAGTCCGACCACACGCCCGGCGGCGGGCCGCCCGCATTGGTGACGAGGATGTCGATCTGACCCGCCGCTTCCAGCACCTTGGCCCGGCCCTCTTCGGTGGTGATGTCGGCGGCCACGGCGGTGACCGGCACGCCGTAGGTCTCGCGCAGTTCCGCTGCCGTCGCTTCCAGCGCCTCTTCGCCCCGCGCGTTCAGAACCAGCGCGCAGCCCGCTTCCGCAAGCGCCTTGGCGCAGCCCTTGCCCAGCCCCTTGGACGAGGCGCAGACCAGCGCCCGTTTACCCTTGATCCCGAGATCCATGTTCTGTCTCCTGTTGCTGCGCAAAGACCTAGCACCGGGCCTGCGGCGGGGCAACGTGGGGGCGACCGGGACCTGTCTTCGGGACCCGCGATTGACGCCATGGGCGCCACGGTCCTAGTATCGCGCTGTCCCCCGTCTTCTCCCGCTCTTTCCTCCCGCTGACCGAGATCGCCCGACATGTCGCAGCCTTACCCGACCGCGCCCGCCTCGCCGGCCCGCGCCGTGCATGCGGTGGCGGTCTATCCGGCGCGGGTGCTGAAGGTTCTCTCGGGCGCCAATGCGGGCGATCCGATGCCCGCGCCCGCCGACAGCATCTGCGGCGATTACTACCGGCTGGACGAGCGCGCGCGGGTTCTGACGCTGATGCTGGATCTCGATGCCGATCGGAACGGACGGCTGGCCGAGGGCAGCGCGATCGGCCGGCCCGGAGAGCCCGTGGTGCTCGAAGGCCGCCTTTCGCTGATGGCGCCCGATGGCGACCTGGTCGAGGTGCTGGCGCTGACCACGGCGGGCGCGCGCTTCGCCTTGCCGCTCTCGCCCCTGCGCACGGGCCTGACCTATACGCTGATCGCCACCGATGACGCGCCCGGCCCGATCCGGCTGGCGGGGATCGTCGCCGGTGCCTTCGCGCGCGGCACCCGGATCGCCATGGCCGACGGGCGGCAGGTCCCGGTCGAGGATCTGGCCGAAGGCGACGCGGTCATCACCCGCGATCACGGCGCGCAGCCCTTGCGCTGGAAAGGCGATGTGACCCTGCGCGCCGAAGGCGGTTTCGCGCCGGTGACGGTGCTGCCCGGCGTGATGGGCAACCCCCACGCGCTGACGATCAGCCCGCATCACCGGCTCTTTCTGTATCGGCGCGAGGCGCGGGCGCTGGCCGGCGCGGCCGAGCTTCTGGTGCAAGCCCGCCATCTGGTCGACGATGCCGGGATTCTGCGGCGCGAGGGCGGTTTCGTCGAGTATTTCTCGCTCGTCTTCGACGCGCATGAGGTGATCTATGCCGAGGGCGTTCCCTGCGAAAGCCTGATGGTCTGTCCCACCGTCGTGACCCGCCTGCCCGAGGATCTGGCCACGCCGCTGCGCGCGGCCTTCCCCGGCCTGTCTCACAAGGCTCATACGGGGGCCGAGCTTGCCCCCGAACTCGTGTCGCGCCTGCGCGATCGTCCTGCCGCTTCCCGCTTCTGAGGCCCTCATGCCCTTCGCCACCGTCATCGCCGCCACCGACCTGACCGACCGTTCCGCGCCGGTCGCCGCCCGCGCCCGCTCGCTGGCGCGCAGCCGGGGGGCGCAGGTCCTGCTGGCGCATGTTCGGGGCGACGACACGCGCAAGATCGCGGCCGCCGATCTGGAAGCCAGCCTGCACGAGATCGCCGCCGAAGCGGGCGCCGATGGCGTGCGGCTGCTGGACGGTCCGGTTCAGACCGCGCTTGCCGATCTGGCCCGTGCCGAGGGGGCCGGGCTGATCGTGCTGGGCCCCCATCGCGAGCGCCGGGTGCTGGACCTTCTGCGCCTGACGACGATGGAGCGGGTGGTGCTGGCCGCGCCCTGCCCCGTGCTGATCGCCCGGCTGCCGGTGCATCGGCCCTATCGGCAGGTATTGCTGGCCACCGATTTCTCGGCCGCCTCGGCGCAGGCGCTGATCTGCGCCGCCCGGGTCGCGCCCGAGGCGGAGTTCCACGCGATCCATGCGTTGCAGGTGCCGCTGGGACGCGAGAAGGCGACAATGCGCGCCCGGGCCGAACAGGCGCGCGAGGCGTTTCTGGCGCGTCCGGGCCTGCCGCCTCTGGCCGAGCCGCCCGAGATCGTCGAAGGCGGCGTGCATCAGGTTCTGGCCTTCCGGCACCGCGAGCTTGACGCCGATCTTCTGTGTCTGGGCACGCAATCGGATGCCCCCGCCGACGAGCCCGAGCGCAAGCCCGCCGAGCCGCGTCTGGGCAATTACGCGCGCGATCTGGTGCGGGTGCCGCCGTCCGACGTGCTGATCGCCGCCGCGTTGCCCAGCGGCTGAGTGAAGCAGCCGTGCGGATAGCGAACAAAGTTTGAATACCGCACATCCCGGCTGGACCCGCGCCCCCTGTGCTGGCTATCCCTTGATCCTCGCATCAAGGAGGGCGCTATGGACAAGAGCTTGCCCGATCTGGCCGCCGCCGTGGCCGGCATCGAGGACGGGATGAGCGTGATGATCGGCGGTTTCGGCGGCTCGGGCGGGCCGATCGAACTGATCCACGCGCTGATCGACCGCTATCTGGCGACCGGCCATCCGAAGAACCTGACCGTCATCAACAACAACGCGGGCAATGGCCATGTCGGGCTGGCCGCGCTGATCGAACAGGGGATGGTGGCGACGCTGATCTGCTCCTTTCCGCGCTCGGCCGATCCGGTGGTCTTTACCGAGGCCTACAAGGCCGGGCGGATCGCGCTGGACCTGGTGCCGCAGGGTACGCTGGCCGAGCGGATCCGTGCGGGCGGCGCCGGGATCCCGGCCTTTTACACGCCCACGAGCTATGGCACCGCGCTGGCCGAGGGCAAGCCGGTCGAGGAATTCGACGGCCGCCCCTATGTGCGCGAGCGCTGGCTGAAGGCGGATTACGCCTTGGTGAAAGCGCATCGCGGCGACCGGCTGGGCAACCTGACCTACCGGATGGCCGCGCGCAATTTCGGCCCGCTGATGTGCGCGGCCGCCGCGGTGAGCATCGCACAGGTGTCCGAACTGGTCGAGCCGGGCGCGATCGATCCCGAGGCGGTCGTCACCCCCGGAATCTTCGTGCAGGGCGTGGTCGAAGTCGCGAATCCCGCACAGGAAGAAGCCCTGAACCGCGCCGGCGCGCGCTATCCCGAGGTCCCGGCATGAGACTGACCCCCACGCAGATGGCATGGCGCGCGGCGCAGGACATCGAAGACGGCGCCTATGTCAATCTGGGCATCGGCCAGCCGGAAATGGTGGCCAGGTTCCAGCCGCCCGGCCGCGAAGCGATCTTCCACACCGAGAATGGCATCCTCGGTTTCGGCGAGGCCCCGCCCCCCGGCGAGGAAGACTGGGACCTGATCAACGCGGGCAAGAAGGCGGTGACGCTGAAGCCCGGCACGGCGTTCTTCCATCACGCCGACAGTTTCGCGATGGTGCGCGGCGGGCATCTGGACGTGGCGATTCTGGGCGCCTACGAGGTGGCCGAAACCGGCGATCTGGCGAACTGGTCCACGGGTCCGCGCGGGGTTCCAGCGGTGGGCGGGGCCATGGATCTGGTCCATGGCGCCAAGCGCGTGGCGGTGATGATGGATCACGTCACCAAGGACGGCGCGCCCAAGCTGGTGCGTCAATGCAGCCTGCCGCTGACCGGCGTGGGCTGCGTGACGCGGGTCTATTCCAGCCTTGCGGTGATCGACATCGTGGCGGGCCGGTTCGTCCTGCGCGAAAAGGTCCCCGCGCTGACGCTGGAGGCGCTGCAGGACTTGACCGGGGCCAGGCTGCATCTGGATGGCGCGGTCGGCGATCTGGTCGCGCCCGATCTGTAAGCCGACCTGTAAGCCGATCTGCAAGCGGTGCCGGGGGCTTTCCCCCGGCCCGGATTGCGCTAGGCTCGCCTTCTACGGAGGCGGCATGATCCACGATTTCTGCATCATCGGCGGCGGCATTGTCGGGCTGGCCACGGCGCGGGCGCTTCTGGCGCGTCAGCCGGGCGCAAGCCAGATCCTGCTGGAAAAGGAAAGCGGGCTGGGCCGCCATCAGACCGGGCATAATTCGGGCGTGATCCATTCGGGGATCTATTATCAGCCCGGCAGCCTGAAGGCACGGCTCTGCCGTGACGGGGCCGCGCGCACCAAGGAGTTCTGCCGCGAGCATGGCATCGCCTTTGAAGATCGCGGCAAGCTGATCGTCGCCACGCGCGACGACGAGATTCCGCGCCTTGACGCGCTCTATGTACGGGCGGGCGAGAACGGGATCCGCGCCTCGCTTCTGTCGCAGGCCGAGATTGCCGAGCGCGAACCCGCGATTGCCGGCAAGAAGGCGATCTTCGTGCCGGATGCGGCCATCGTGGATTTCCGGCAGGTGCTGAAGGCGCTGGCGCACGAGATCACCGCCAAGGGGGCGGAGATCCGCTATGGCGCCGCCCCCCAGGCGATCCGCGAAGGCGGCGATACGGTCGAGATCGCCCTGCCCGGCGGAACGGTCCGCGCCCGGCGGCTGGTGGCCTGCGCGGGGCTGCAATCGGACCGGGTGGCGCGGATGGCGGGCTTGACGATCCACCACCGGATCGTGCCCTTCCGCGGCGAATACTGGCGCCTGCGGCCCGAACGGTCGGGCGTCGCCCAGGCGATGATCTATCCCGTGCCCGAGCCCGGCCTGCCGTTTCTTGGCGTGCACCTGACGCCGATGATCGACGGCTCGATGACGGTCGGCCCCAATGCGATGCTGGGCCTTGCGCGCGAGGGGTATCCGAAACTGTCGGTCGACCTGCGCGATCTGGGCGCGATGCTGGCCTTTCCCGGCTTCTGGCGCGCGATTGCCGCGAATATCCGCCCCGGTCTGGACGAGCTGGGGAATTCTCTGTTCAAGCGCCGCTACCTGGCCGCCTGCCAGCGCTATTGCCCGTCGCTGGAACTGGCCGATCTGACGCCGATGGCGCCGGGCATCCGCGCGCAGGCGGTGGGCGCCGGGGGCGAGATGCTGCACGATTTCCTGTTTCTCGATACCGACCGGATGCTGCATGTCTGCAACGCCCCCTCGCCCGCCGCGACCTCGGCCCTGCCCATTGGCGACATGATCGCCGGGCGGTTGCTGGACGGGTAGTTACCCCTCGGCAAAGGCCCCGCGACCGTCCGTCGTCAGCGCCACGACCAGCGGGCCATGAGGCGGCGCCCATTCGCTGTGCCGGTAAGTGTTGCGCGGCAGGCTGACCTGGGCAGGCAGGTCCGTCGCGACCGGCTGTCCCGCCACGCTCAGCGTGGCAAGCGGGCTGTCGCAATGGATGGTCAGATAGGTCTGCGTGCCCTCGTGCCGGGTCTCGAGACGCAGTTGCGGCAAGGGCGCATCGGGCGGAACCGGCGCGGTCAGCGGGCGCAGACCGGGCGTGCGCGGCGGCACGCTTCGCGGCGGCAACGCGGCCTCGATGGCGCAAGCCAGCGACAACAGCGCCGCATCGTCACCCCCGCGCCCGATCAGTGTCAGCCCCACCGGCATGGCGATATCGTCAAGCAGCCCCATCGGCACGGTGACGCTGGGAATGCCCAGATGCCGCATCGCAAGGTTGCCGTTGGCGATCCACGTGCCGTTGCGCCAGGCCAGATCGGCCGAAGCCGGGTTGGTATCGGCATCCGACGGAGCGATATCGGCCACGGCGGGAAACACGACCACGTCCAGCCCCAGCCGGTCCATCCAGTCTTCGAGATCGCGCTTGCGGGTTTCTTCAAGCCCCCGCAATCCGTCGGCGATCTCGGGAATATCCTCGAACCCCGCACGCGGGTGGGCGCGGACATGGTCGGGATAGGCTGCGATGTCGTCGTCGAAACCGGTATAGCGGTCGGGCAAGGCGCCTTGGGGGTGCGGGAAGATCCGCGCGCCATCGACCGCCGCCAGCGTCTCCAGGCCCGGCTGGCCGTTGCGGCGCAGGAAATCGTCCCAGCTCCAGGCGGAAAGATCGACGATCTCGCGCTTCAGATAGGCTTTGCTCACCAGCCCGCGCGTGTCGATGCGCGGCGCGCCGGGTCGGTCGCCCTCGTAGTTCGAGACGACCGGGAAATCGGTCAGCATGACCGTCGCGCCCGCCGCCTCGAGCCGGTCGCGCGTCCGCTCCCACAGCCGCAGCACGCTCGCGCGGGTGTCGATCCGCTGGCCGGTGGGTCCGCCGATGCCGGGCTCGGGCGCGGTGCCCGCCTCGGGATCGGCGTTGAGATACATCGCCGGAATGCCGATACGCCGCCCGTAAAGCGACGCCTCCCGGGCCAGCGCCGGGACATCGGCGATCCGCACCGGCGCCACCGGGATCCAGGGCTGCGAGCGCCAGAAATCCCCGTCCCGGCGGGGATCGTCCTGAAGCAGCGTCTCGACCAGCACCAGCATATCGGCCATCGAGCGGGTATGCGGCACGACGACGTCCATCGTCGGCACCAGCGGCCAGTTGCCGCGGACCGAAATCGCTCCCCGGCTGGGCGTATAGGCGCACAGCGCGTTATGGGAGGCGGGCGCGCGGCCCGAGGACCACGTCTCCTCGCCCAGCCCGAACACGCCGAACCCCGCCGCTGTCGCCGTGCCCGACCCGTTGGACGAGCCCGACGCGAAGGAGGCCGTCATCCACGCCGCCGAATAGGGCGATTCCGCGCGTCCGTGCAGGCCCCGCTGCATCCCGCCATTGGCCATGGGTGGCATCGTGGTCAGCCCGACCAGCACCGCCCCCGCCGCCCTGAGCCGTTCGACCGCGAAGCTGTCCTCGTTCGCGATGAGCCCGGCGAAAGCGGGCGATCCGGCATCGACCGGCAAGCCCCGGGCCTTGTAACTGCCCTTGGCGGTATAGGGGATCCCGTCCAGCGGCCCCCGCGCCCGGCCCTGCGCCCGCCTCAGATCGGATTGCTGTGCCTCGGCGAACATATCAGGGTTCAGGATCGGCACCGCGTTCAGCACCGGCCCCGCGCGGTCATAGGCGGCGATGCGTTCCAGCGTTTCGGCCAGAAGGGCCGTGGCGGTGATCCGGCCCGAGGCCAGCGCCTCCGCCAGCGTGGCGATGCTGGCAGTCATCAGGGTCATGGCAGCGGTCACGACGGGCGGGCGGCGGGTTGCTGCTGGGTGATGCAATGGATACCGCCGCCGCGGGCGAACAACTCGCGGGCATCGACCGAAACGACGCTCCGACCCGGATAGGCCTCTGACAGTATCCCGGCGGCACGCTGATCGGCCTCGGGCTCGCCAAAGGCGCAGGCAATGACGCCGTCGTTGCAGACAAGGTGATTGACGTAGCTGTAATCGACCGGGCCAAGTGCGTCGGTGAGCCTGTCCGGGGCGGGCAGCGCGATCACTTCGAGCGGGCGGCCCTGCGCGTCGGTCTCGGCGGCAAGCTGCGCCATGATTTCCTGCGAGACGGCGTGATCGGGATGCGACGGATCGCGCTGATCGTGGACCAGCACCCGGCCCGGCGCGCAGAAGGTGGCGACGATATCGACATGGCCGCGCGTCCCGAACATGTCGTAGTCGCGCGTCAGGCCCTTCGGCAGCCAGATGGCTTTGGACGTGCCCAGCGTGCGGGTCATCTCGGCCTCGACCCGCGCGCGGTCTGCATGGGGGTTGCGGCCCGGATCGAGCTGCACGGTGTCGGTCAGCAGCACCGTGCCCTCGCCGTCGACATGGATGCCACCGCCCTCGTTCACCAGAAGCGAGGGGACGACCGGCACGCCCGCCAGCCCAGCCACGAACGCCGCCATGCCCCTGTCATGCGTCGCACTAGTCCAGTCGGCAACGCCCCAGCCGTTGAAGATCCAGTCCACCGCGGCCAGCGCGCCGGTCTCATCATGCACGAAGGTCGGGCCGGCATCGCGCATCCAGAAATCGTCGACCACCCGCTCGACCTGTTCGATCTCGCCGCTCAGCATCTTGCGTGCCCGCGCCCGTTCGGAAGGGTCGACAACCATCGTCACCGGCACGAAGCGCGCGACGGCATGGGCGACGGCGGTCCAGGCCGCATAACCCGCCTCGCGCTCGGCCATGCTGTCGCCCAGGGTCTGGCCTTCGCGCGGAAAGGTCATCCAGACGCGGTCTTGCTTGTGGGTTTCGGCGGGCATCGTGAAGGGCATCGGCGGTCTCGCGCTGTGTTGGTCGGCGCAGGATTGCCCGTGTCCGCGTGCGGGGCAAGTCCGAACCGGCCGGCGAGGGCCGAAAGCCTCAGGGCGGGGCGGGGGCGAGGGCGTCCCCGGCGCGCAGCCGTTCGTCGCGGGCTTCCGTCAGAAGCGGGGCAAGCGCCGCCCGGTCGGCCGCCTGCGCGTGGTGCTGCAACTGCCTGAAAAGCGCCGCCCCCCGCGCCAGGCCGACACTGGCCAACGACCCGGCGGTGCGGTGCGCCTCCTGTGCGAACGCGTCAAGCCGGTCCTCGGCCAGAAGGGCGGGCAGCCCGGTCAGCGCCGCATCCCAGTCGGCCAGCGCGCGCAGGGTAAAGTCGGTGAGCGCCGCCTCACCCACAGTCGCGCGCAGATCGTCGCGGATCGCTGCGTCGAGCGCTTCCCGGGAGGGCGTTGCGGGCTGGGGCGGTGCAGGCTGGGGCGCTGCCGGGCGGGGCGCCTCGTCCTCGCGGCGGGCGCGGCGCAGGGCATCGCGCAGCGCGACCCGGTTGATCGGCTTCAAAAGGACCGCACAGAGCCCCGCCTCGCGGAACTGCGCGTGCTGTTCGGGGCCGGCCATCGCGGTGACGGCCAGAACCGGCGTGTCGACGCCCTCGGCCCGCAACCGCCGCGTGGCTTCGATTCCATCGCATTCGGGCATGTTGATATCCATCAGGATCACGTCGAACGCGTCATCCAGCGCCGCGCTGACCGCCGCGTGCCCGTCCGCGGCCAGAACCACCGAATGGCCGTCCGCCACCAGCAATTCCTGCAGCACCTCCCGGTTGATCGCATTGTCGTCGGCGACAAGGATATGCATCGGCTCCGGCCCGGCGCCCGCCCCCTGCTTCGGCAGCGCTCCGTCTGCTGTATCGGCAGACATTTCGGTGGGCCGCGTGGCGCGGTTTTCAGGCGCTTCCACGCGGGGCAATGGGACGATCAGCGCAAAGGTGCTGCCTTCGCCGGGGGCACTGTCGACCTCGATCCGGCCGCCCAGCGTTTCGGCGGCGATGCGGGCGATGCCCAGACCCAGCCCCGAGCCTTCGCGCACCCGGCCATAGGCCTGATCGAGCGTTTCGAAATTCTCGAAGATCCGCGTGAGATCGGCCTTTTCGATGCCGATCCCGGTATCCTGCACCGCCATGCGCAACGTGACCGGCGCCCCGGCGGGAGGAACAGGATCCCCGGCGCTCAGGCGCAGCGTGACCCATCCGTCACTGGTGAACTTGATGGCGTTTCCCAGGAAGTTGTGGATCACCCGCAAAAGCAGGCTTGCCCGCCCCCGCACCCAGAGTTCCCCAAGGCCGGGGGCGACGACCAGGTCTAGGGCATTCCCGTTCGCGCGGGCCGAGGCGCGGTTCTGCTCGACCATGTCGCTCAGGAATTGCGCGGGGGAAAAGACCGTTTCGGGATAGGCGGCGGCACCGGAATTGTCGATCCGCGCCAGTTCCAGCACATCGTTCACCTGATCAAGCGCCGTGATGCCGCTGCGCTCGATGATGCGCAGATAGCGCAGGGCCTGCGCATCGCCCGCGATGCACGGCCTGAGCAGGTCGAGCGTGGCAAGAACGCCGTTGAGCGGGGTGCGCATTTCATGGCTCATCACGGCAAGGAAACGCGCCTTGGCCTCTTCCCCGCGCCGGGCCGCGTCATGCGCGCGGCGCAGCGTTTCCTCGCGCTCGACCACGTCGGTCATGTCGCGCATGAAGACGATATGCGCGCGCTGCCCTGCCGCCCGCGCCTCGGCGACGACGATTTCCGCCGGGAACTGACGCCCAGCGGGGCTTCGCGCGGTGATATCTTCGCGCCCGTGACCTGTGCGTGCGGGCAGATTGGCGGAGCATTCGGGCGCGATGAGCGCGTCGAAGCGCAGGCCCACCAGCGGCGCCTCGCCGGTCGTGAACATCTCGGCCGCGGCGCGGTTATGCAGGGTGATGCAGCCTGTGCCATCGACCAGAAGCACCGCGTCGAGCGAGGCTTCGATCATCTGGTCCAGATCGTGGCGGATCCGCTGCGAGGCGGCAAGCCGGCGCTCGGCGGCGCGATTCTGCTGCAGCGCCAGCACGATCATCAGCGCCATCAGCAAGGCCAGGACAAGCGTTGCGCCGAGAAAGCGACGGAACTCTCCGCCCAGCGAATCGCGCGCGGCAACGCTTTCCCCGGCGATGGCGGCAAGTCCGTCGACCGCGAGGGGCCGGATGGCGTTTCGCAGCGCGCGGATCTCGGCCTCGATCGCAGGCATCGCGTCGATCAGCGGCGCGTCGGGACCGTCGACCAGCGGCACGGTCTGCTCCAGGAAGCCGGCCTGAAGCCGCAACGTGGAGGCGCTACCCTCGACCGCGGGGAAACGGCCCGAGCGGAAGGTCTGCGAGAGGATGGCATGGCGCGAATAGACAATGTCGAAGCGCAGGCGAAATTCCTGCAGCTCGGCCCTGACATCCGGCCGGCCCGCGAGCGTCGCGATCAGCACATCCTGCGCCGCGCCCCGCAGGCGCAGAAGCTCCACCTCGTGCTGGGCAAGGGTCCAGGTGCGGTTGTCGTCCTGCACCTCGTAAAGGCTGTGGTTTCTTTCGATGACGCGGATGAGCAGGCCCACCGCGATCAGCATCGTGGCCCCCGCTGCAAGGGCGCATAGGCCCAGCACGATGAACCGGCCCAGCCGCTCCCCCGGAATGCCGAGAAAGCGGCGCGCCCTGAGCGGGCGCGGGACCGGCTTCAGGGAGTCACCCGGATGCGCGCCAGCTGCCAGACGCTGCGGGCATAAATTTCATCGGTGCGAAAGGACGGCGCGGCGTCAAAGGGATAGACGATCCACAGCGGACCGTTGTCGCGCAGCGAGAACTCCTGGCCGTCGCGCAGATAGGCGACAACCGGATATCGGTCGCCGATTTCCGAGAGCGGGATGTCGATCGCGTAGTCGTTGGCGGCGATGACGCTGACCGCCTGGGGTGCCTCGCTTCCTGCGGCCCCGACCCCCGCAAGGTCCAGAAGCGCGCGCAGGGGCACGCCGGTAAACTCGGTCACCCCTTCGGTCCAGATCGTGCCGGTGGTGAAGACTTCCTGCGGGAGCGCGCGCAGGTCGTCGCGAGTGAGCGCAAGCGCGTCGCCCGACCTTTCGATGACGAGAACCGTTTCCTGCGCAAGGGCGGGACGCGCGCCCAGAAACAGCGGAATGGCGGCGACGAAGAGAACGAGAAGGGCCGGAAACCGGAGTGAGTAACGCATCGGGAACCTTTGCAAGGAACGTGGAACTGGGCAGCAGCGGGGCCTTTCGCGCGTTTCGCGCCCCGACCCGCTGCAACGGAATCTTATGATTCATCTGACCATGAAGGGATGAACAAAGACCTACGGCCCGCCCTTCGACCCGCCCGGCGCGTCCGGAAAACCCGCACAATTCGAGGCAATGCATGAAAACTTCAGAAGCACACTCGCTCGCCGCTGCGCCGAAGCGTGCGCGCGTGCTGGTCGCGGACGACCACGACATGGTGACGGAAATGATCGCCATGTTGCTGGGATCGACCCCGGACCTGATCGCCGTCATCTGCTCGACACTGGACGCGGCGATCGAGCTTGACGAAAGGCACGGGCCGTTCGACGTGGTGATCCTGGATTACAACATGCCGGGGATGAACGGGATCACCGGGCTGGAACGGATGAAGGCGCGACAGCCCTCGCGGCCGGTGGCGATCATCACCGGCACGCCGACGCCGCAACTGATCGCGCAGGTGACGGCGGCGGGGGCGGCGGGGGTGATCCCGAAGACGATCTCGATGAAGAAACTGGTCGACGTGATCCGCGACTTGCGCGCCGGCGGGAATTTCCTTCCCGAACAGGTGGAAACAGGTCCACCGGACGCGGAACAGGTCTTCACCCCGCGCGAGGCCGAGATCCTCAAGCTGCTGGGCGAGGGCAAGGCGAACCACCTGATCGCGGCCATCTTCGAAGTGGAAGAAGACGCGATCAAGGCGGCCATCGGCACGATCTGCGCCAAGCTGGGGGTGGCGAACCGGGTGCAGGCGGTGCGTGCCGCGCGCGACAGGGGCCTTGTCTGAACGCCCCCCTGTCCGGGTTGCGAAAGGCCCGCCCCGAAACAATCGGAGCGGGCCATCGATACGTTTCGCGATGTCTGACCGGCGGATCAGCCGCCGAAATCGTCGAGCATGATGTCTTCGCGGTCGACGCCCAGCTCGAGCAGCATGTTGATGACCGAGGCGTTCATGATGGGCGGACCGCACATGTAGTATTCGCAATCCTCGGGCGCCGGGTGGTTCTTGAGGTATTCCTCGAACAGAACGTTGTGGATGAAGCCGGTATAGCCTTTCCAGTCGTCCTCGGGCAGCGCATCGGACAGCGCGACATGCCATTCGAAATTCGGGAATTCGGCGGCAAGCTGGTCGAAGTCCTCGACGAAGAACATCTCGCGCTTGGACCGGGCGCCGTACCAGAAGCTGATCTTGCGATCCTTGTTCTTCAGGCGCTTGAGCTGGTCGAAGATATGCGAGCGCATCGGCGCCATACCCGCGCCGCCACCGATGAAGACCATTTCCTTGTTGGTGTCGCGGGCGAAGAATTCGCCGAACGGGCCGGAAATGGTGACCTTGTCGCCCGGCTTCAGGTTGAAGATGTAAGACGACATCTTGCCCGGCGGGATGCCTTCGGACCCCGGCGGGGGCGAGGCCACGCGGACATTGAGCATGATCATGCCCTTTTCGTCCGGATAGTTGGCCATCGAATAGGCGCGCTCGATCGGCTCATCGACGGTCGAGGTGTATTGCCACAGATTGAACCGGTCCCAGTCGCCGCGATATTCCTCTTCGACGTCGAAATCGGTGTATTTCACCGTATGCGCGGGCGCTTCGATCTGGATATAGCCGCCGGCGCGGAAATTGACGTCCTCGCCCTCGGGCAGGTCCAGAACCAGCGCCTTGATGAAGGTCGCCACGTTCTCGTTCGAGCGGACGGTGCATTCCCATTTCTTGACGCCGAAGACCTCTTCGGGGACCTCGACCTCCATGTCCTGCTTGACCGCGACCTGGCACGACAGCCGGTCCCCGCGCGCGGCTTCGCGCTTGGTGATGTGCGATTCCTCGGTCGGCAGGATCGACCCGCCGCCGGAATGGATGCGCACACGGCATTGCGCGCAGGTGCCGCCGCCCCCGCAGGCCGAGGGCACGAACAGCTTCTGTTCGGCCAGCGTCTGCAGCAGCTTGCCGCCCGCGGGGACCGAAATGGTCTTTTCACCGTTGATGCGGATATTGACGTTGCCGCTGGATACCAGCCGCGACCGCGCGGCCAGGATGACCGTCACCAGCGCGATGACGATCAGAGTGAACAGCAGGACCCCAAGGCTGAAAGTTTCCATGATCCTCGTTCCTCAGAGTTTCACGCCGGAGAAGGACATGAACGCCATCGCCATCAGCCCCGCCGTGATGAAGGTGATGCCAAGCCCCTGCAGACCGTTCGGGATGTCCGAATATTTCAGCTTCTCGCGCACGCCCGCCATCAGCGTGATGGCCAGCGCCCAGCCAAAGCCCGAGGACAGCCCGTAGGTCGCGGCCTCGGCGAAGTCGTAATCGCGTTCGACCATGAACAGCGAGCCGCCGAGGATGGCGCAGTTCACGGTAATCAGCGGCAGGAAGACCCCGAGCGCGTTGTAGAGCGGCGGGAAGTACTTATCGAGCACCATCTCGAGGATCTGCACCAGCGCGGCGATCACGCCGATATACGAGATCAGGCCGAGGAAGGTCAGGTCGACATCCGGGAAACCCGCCCAGGCCAGCGCGCCGGGCGCCAGCAGGTAGGTGAGCAGCAGGTTGTTCGCCGGCACGGTGATCGCCTGCACGATCATCACCGAGATCCCGAGCCCCATCGCGGTCGAGATCTTTTTCGACACGGCGATGAAGGTACACATGCCCAGAAAAAAGGACAGCGCGAGGTTCTCGATAAAGATCGAGCGGACGGCAAGGGAGATCAGCGCTTCCATCAGTGTGTCTCGACCGTTTGGATCTTGTATTCGCGCTCTTCGACCTGTTCGGGTTTCCACGACCGGAAGGCCCAGATCAGCAGACCGATGATGAAGAAGGCCGAGGGCGGCAGCAGTAGCAGGCCGTTCGGAACGTACCAGCCACCGTTATTCACCGTCTCCAGGATGGTGAAGCCGAACAGGCTTCCCGAGCCGAACAGCTCGCGCACGACGCCGACCAGCATCAGGATCAGGCCGTAACCCAGCCCGTTACCGATACCGTCGATGAAGCTTTCGAAGGGCGGGTTTTTCATGGCGAAGGCTTCCGCCCGGCCCATGACGATGCAGTTGGTGATGATCAGGCCGACAAAGACCGACAGGGTCTTCGAGATTTCGAAGGCGAAGGCCTTGAGCAGCTGGTCGACGACGATCACCAGCGAGGCGATGATCACCATCTGCACGATGATGCGGATCGAGCCGGGGATCTGGCTGCGGATCATCGAGATGAACATCGACGAAAAAGCCGTCACCAGCGTCACCGCCAGCGCCATCACGAAGGCCACCTGCAGCGACGATGTCACCGCAAGGGCCGAGCAGATGCCCAGCACCTGCAGCGTGATCGGGTTGTTGTCGACCAGCGGGTCGATCAGCATTTCGCGGCGTTTGTGAGCCATCAGACATCCCCCGCTTTGAGCCGGTCGAGGAACGGACCATAGCCGCTCTCGCCCATCCAGAAATTGACAAGGTTGTTGACGCCGGCCGTGGTCAGCGTGGCACCGGCCAGCGCGTCGATATGGTATTCGGGACCGGCCGGCGGCACGGTTTTCGACACGCTGATCTGCAGCTCGCCGTTCTCGTCGGCCAGAAGCGTCCCGCGCCATTCCGCGCGCCAGCGCGGGTTGTCGACCTCGGCGCCCAGACCGGGCGTTTCGGCGTGTTCGTAGAATTGCAGGCCGTAGATCGTGTTGCCGTCCGATTCGAGCGCGATGTAGCCATAGAGCGTCGACCACAGGCCGTAGCCGTGGATCGGCAGGATCACGCGCTCGATCTCGCCCGCGTCGTCACGCAGGATATAGACGGTGACATAGCGGCTCTGGCGGCCGATCCCGGCGGGGTCGTCGACCAGATCGACGGACAGCGCCGGATCATCCGCCGCCGAGCGCTGATCGAAGGTGGCGGGGTCGAACTCCTCGGTGAATTCGCCGGTCGCCAGTTCCAGCACATGCGGCTCGAACGCGGCGAAGCTTTCGGCCACGTCGGCGGTCGGATCGTAGATGCCCGCGACCTGAAGGATGTTGATCTGCCGGTCGCGCAGGGCGTTGACCTGCTGCAGCGGGCGCAGCGCCACGGCGGCCGCCGACACGACCATCGAGGCCACGAGGCACAGCGCCACCGCGACGAAGACGGTCTTGCCCACGGAATCCGCGGGCGCCGCCAGGAAACGGGCGATTGCGCCCTTGGGGGCGTCGTTACCGTCAGCCATTCCGCTTGCTCCTGCGCTTGATATTGGCCTGAACGACGAAATAGTCGATCAGCGGCGCAAAGACGTTCCCGAACAGGATCGCCAGCATCATGCCTTCGGGGAAGGCGGGGTTCAGCACCCGGATCAGCACCACCATGACGCCGATCAGCGCGCCATAGACATACCGGCCCATATTGGTGTGCGCGCCGGACACGGGTTCGGTCACCATGAAGACCAGGCCAAAGGCGAAGCCGCCGGTGACAAGGTGCCAGTACCACGGCATCGCGAACATCGGGTTCGAGGAGGACCCGATCCAGTTCAGCAGCAGCGAGAAGGCCATCATCCCGGCCATGCACCCCACCACCATGCGGTAATTGGCGATCCGCGTGGCCAGCAGGAACACAAGCCCGATGGCGCAGGCCAGCGTCGAGGTCTCGCCCATCGAACCGGGGATGAAGCCCAGGAAGCTGTCCCACCAGGTCATGCCGCGCGCGGCCAGTTCCTGGAACCCGTCCGAGGCCGACACTGCCAGCGCGGTGGCGCCGGTATAGCCGTCGACCGGAACCCAGACGCTGTCGCCCGACATCTGGGCGGGATAGGCGAAATACAGGAAGGCCCGCCCGGTCAGAGCCGGGTTCAGGAAGTTCTTGCCCGTGCCACCGAAGACTTCCTTGCCGATCACCACGCCGAACAGGATGCCCAGGGCGACCTGCCACAGCGGCGTCGTCGCCGGCACGATCAGCGCATACAGCATCGAGGTCACGAGGAAGCCTTCGTTCACTTCGTGCTTGCGCACGGTGGCGAAGATCACCTCGGCGATGCCGCCCGCGACCAGCGTCGTGATGTAGATCGGCAGGAAATAGAGCAACCCGTGCAGCATGTTGGCCAGCGGGTTGGTGGCGTCGAACCCGATGCCCAGCGTTTCGATCACCGCCGTGCGCCAGCCCGAGGCGCCGAACTCGGCGATCGCACGGTTGGTCTGATAGCCGGTATTGTACAGCGCCATCAGGATGCAGGGGATCGTCGCGATCACCACATAGGTCATGATGCGCTTCATATCGATATACGAGCGCGCATGCGGGGCGACGGTGGTTACCGTCTTGGGCGTATAGAGGAAGCTTTCCACCATCTCGTAGACGGGGAAATACCGCTCCCATTTGCCGCCCTTCACGAAATGCGGCTCGACCCGGTCAAAGAAGCTACGCAATCCCAAGGATCAGCCCTCTTTCTCAATCTTGCTCAGGCAATCCCGCAAAGCGAGGCCATATTCATATTTCGCGGGACAGGCGAAACCGACGAGACCGAGGTCCTCTTCGTCGAGTTCCAGCGCGCCCAGTGCCTGCGCCTGGTCAGTATCCATAACCAGCAGCGCGCGCAACAACTGGGTCGGCAGGAAGTCCTGCGGCATCAGTCGCTCGAACGTGCCCGTGGGCACCATCGCCCGACGACCGCCATTCAGGTTCGAGGTCAGCGGGAAAGTCCGGCGCGACAGGGCCGAGCCCAGTACCGGTTGCACCGCGTATTTCGACACCATCGGACGGATCCAGCCCATCGGGATCTGCTTGTGGTCTTCCTCGATCAGGGTGATCTGGCGCGCATAGCGGCCCAGATAGCCACTGGCCCCCGCGCCCATCCGACCGCTCAGCACCGAGCCCGAAATCATCCGCGCGGGCACGTCCCGTGGCAGATCGGCGCCCGCGAGTTCGGCCATCGACGCGCCCAGCGTGGTGCGCACCAGGCGCGGATTGGCGCAGATCGGCCCCACCAGCGCGATCACCCGCGAGAAATCGACGCGCCCGGTCAGGAACAGCCGGCCGATGGCGATCACGTCCTGATAACCGATGGTCCAGACCGTCCGCGTGTTGGACGGCGGGGTCAGGAAATGCATGTGCGTGCCCGCCAGCCCGGCGGGATGCGGCCCCGAGAAGGCCGCGGCCTCGACGCCCGGCAGATCGGCGCCCGGGATCGCGGCGCCGTCGGCATGGCACAGATAGGTCGTGCCCTCGGTCAGCGCGGCGATGCAGGCGAGCCCCTTGGTGAAGGCCTGCGCCTCGGCCTCGATCAGCGGGGCGGGATCGGGGGACAGCGGCTCGGTATCCATCGCGGTGACGTAGATGGCATAGGGCCGCGCCGCCGGGTCGGGCAGCTTGGAATAGGGCCGCGTGCGGAACGAGGTCCACAGCCCCGCCGCGCAGAGCTTTTCGGCGATGGCATCGGCGCTGTCCTCGCCACCGATCTGCGAGAAATCGACCGGCTGGGCGGCGCTGTCATCGGCTTCGATCTCGATGCTGATCAGCTTGCGGCGCGCGCCCCGGTTGATCGCTTTCACCCGGCCCGAAACCGGCGCGACGATCTGCACTTCGGGCGTGTCCTTGTGGAACATCAGCGGTGCCCCGGCGCCCACGGCATCGCCTTCCTCGACGACGATTCGAGGCTTCAGCGCGACATAGTCGTCCCCCAGCACGCCGTAGATCCGCGCCGTGCCCGTTTCGACCGAATTCTGCCGCAGAGCACCGTCAATGGGAACATCAAGACCCTTCTTCAGGGCGAACCGCTTCACCACGCGTGACCTCTAGCTTTGATACATCCCGAGTTTGGTGGCTTATGCACCGACCCTTCGCGTGGTAAAAGTCGAAAATCGGCCCCGGACGCCAACTTTTTTGCTTGAACTGACCCCGAATGTCACGGACAAGCCGCACGTCTGGCTCTGGTGAGCATGCAACCCCAGAAGAGGTCAACAATTGTCCGATCTGCCCAAATTTTCCCGTCGATCCGTTGTCGGAACCGCCTTCGCGCTGCCGCTGGCCTTTGCCGCCTGCAGCCGCGAGCCGTCGGTGCACAATCTTGTCGGGCGCGCGATGGGCACGTCGTATTCGATCACCGTGATCGATGAGACCCGCAAGCTGACTGAGGCCGAGATCCGCACCGCCATCGACGGCGCGCTGGCCGAGGTCGACGGGCAGATGTCGAACTGGAACCCGGCGTCGGAAATCTCGCGCTTCAACGCGCAGACCGGCACCCGCCCGGTGACCCTGTCGCGCGAGCTGGCGATGGTGATGGACGCGGCCGAACAGGTGCATCTGGCCAGCGACGGCCGGTTCGATACCACGCTTGGCCCGCTGATCGAGCTGTGGGGCTTCGGCGCCCCCGGCGCGCATGAAATGCCCGGCGAGGCGCAGATCACCGACGCCATGGCGCGCATCGGCCATGGCCGCATCCTGGCCCGCGAGGGCGCGGCGCTGCGCAAGCGTCAGGGCGACGCGCAGGTCTACCTGTCGGCCATCGGCAAGGGCTATGGCGTCGACCGCGTGGCCCGCGCCATTGCCGAGCTGGGCGCGACCGATTTCATGGTCGAGATCGGCGGCGACATGTATGCAGCCGGCCGCAACCCCAACGGCCTGCCCTGGCAGATCGGGATCGAGACGCCCGCAGCCCTGGGCGGTGGTGTCTATGACGTTGTCGGGATCTCGGGCGTGGGTCTGGCGACCTCGGGCGATTACCGCAACTATTTCGAGCAGGACGGTCAGCGCTTCTCGCATGTGATCGACCCGACGACGGGCCGCCCGGTCACGCACCGCACCGCCTCGACCACCGTCATCGCCGAGAATTCGATGCTGGCCGATGCCTGGGCCACCGCGATGCTGGTGCTGGGCCGCGAACGCGGTCTGGAAATCGCGCGGGCGCATGACGTGGCCGTGATGTTCATCGACCATGCGGACAGCGAAGCCGGATTTGCCTCGGCCACCAGCCCGCGTTACGATGCGCTGGTAGCCTGACATCGGAAATAAGGACGGCGCGACATGGCCACGTTCCTTGCGACTTTCGTGATCCTGCTGGTGGTGATGCTGGGCATGGCGCTTGGCGTCATCCTGATGGGACGCACCATCAAGGGCAGCTGCGGTGGCCTGAATGCCATCGCGGATGCCGACAAATGCCTTGTCTGCAGCAAGGAAATCGACCCCGACAGCCCCCTGCGCGAGCGGCTCGCCTGCCCGCGTGCGCGCAAGATGCTGGAACGCGCAGGGCTTGAGGATGCGCCGTCGACCTGACCCGCGCTAAGAAGGGGTGGCGAGCGGGATGAATCCCACGCTCAGAAGCCCCGCCGCCGCCAGCACGCCCCACAGCCACAATTGCCAGCGCGGGCCCTCGGCCTTCCAGACCCGGCGGAACTGAAAGCCGCAAAAGCAGGCCACAACGAAGATCGTGACGGCGAGAGGTTGTGGCAGGGTCAGGTTCGACACGCAAAAAACTCCTACTGGTTTCGTCCGGTTGCGCTATCTTTGAGACAGCGACCATTCCACGGCCAGGGAGAGAACCGCGCAATGCCAGCGTCTTATCAGCCTCCGATGCGTAAAGACGAGGAGAAAAACCGCACCCACAGCCAGAGTGCGGAAACCAACCTCAAGACCGAAACCCTGACCGTGCGCCAGGTGCTCGACCACAAGGGGCACGAGATGTTCTCGATCACCCCGGACGAGACCCTGCGCCGCGCGGTCGAGATCCTGCGCGACAAGCGGATCGGCGCACTGCTGGTCTGCGATACCGAGGGCGCGCTGGTGGGCATCCTGTCCGAGCGCGACATCGTGCGCAAACTGGCGGACATGCCGGGCCAGACCCTGCCGCAGAAGGTAGGCGACGTGATGACCTCGAAGGTGCAGACCTGCGAGCCGTCCGAGACGCTGATGCAGGTGCTGAAGACAATGAATGCGGGCCGTTTCCGGCACATGCCGGTGATGGAAGGCGGCGCGCTGGCCGGGATGATCACCATCGGCGACGTGGTGAATTACCGGCTGGTCGAGCTGGAACACGAAGCGCTGCAGCTCAAGCAGCTGATCGTCGGTTAAGGGACGCCCACCGCCCCATGACGCGAAACGGCCCGCGCGATGCGCGGGCCGTTTGTCATTCCCGAAGGCGCCTTCACCCCTGCAGGTCGTTCCACATCTGCTGATCGCGCTCGGCGGTCCAGATGCGGGGGGTGTCGATGCCGCGGGCCTCG
>NZ_QEYD01000013.1 GCF_003122215.1 Pararhodobacter marinus
CCAGGGGCATGTCCTCGGCTGGTTCAGCCGCTCAGCCGACCTTCTCGGCGCAGCCGAACCCGTTAATCAGATCTTCCTTTAGCATTTACTTGTGCAGTTCTTGATCTTGAATTCGACGTGTACTCATCATGCCTCTGCGGTTTTCCGAAGAAGGACCAGAGTTTCCCTCGCCGTTGGTGGATGCTTGGCTCAAGGGCGAGGTTGTCTTCTTGTGCGGCGCGGGAATTAGTGCCCCACAGTTACCTGGCTTTTCAGGTCTTGTTGATCGTTGCTACAATGAACTGAACCTTGAAAAAGATCGTTCCGAGCAATTTTCCTACAGCGAAGGAAGGTTCGAAGAGGTGCTGGGTTCCCTCAGTCGCCGAATTGTTGATCCTGACGAGTTGGTTCGCACGGTTTGCAGCTTGGTCAAGCTGCCAGATGCGCCGGATCTATCACGCCATCGAACGCTCCTCCGGTTATCGCGCGATTTGGAGAACCGGCCAAACATTGTCACTACAAACTTCGACACCTTGATCGAGCACGCCTGGACGCAGGAGGGTGCGCCCCGGGAGGTTATCGCAGGGGCGAGTTTCGCGGGCCAAGCGCTGCCCATGCCTGGCAGTGCAGGGTTTCAAGGCATCATCCATATACACGGCCGCATCGGCGACCCGGCCATCGACGTGGATCAGTCCGCCCTCGTGATGACCAGCGCCGACTATGGCGACGCCTACATGAGGTCCGGTTGGGTCTCTCGGTTTCTATTCGACCTGTGTCGCTGCAAAACGGTGGTGCTGGTCGGATACAGTGCCAACGACGCGCCGGTTCGGTACTTTCTCAACGTGCTAGAGGCTGACCGGACGCGCTTTCCGGATCTTCGTACTGTCTACGCTCTTGATGCTGCTCGGGACAGCGAGGAGGACACGATAGCGCGTTGGGCGGCCTTGGCCGTTGAGGTGCTGCCTTATCGGGCTGTGATCGGCCCAGACAATCAGCAGCAGCGCCATACCGCGTTGTGGCGAGACCTGGAGAAGCTCGCCGACCTCGTTGAGACGCCCAAAGCGACACGCCGTCGCTGGGCTTCGGACCTCCTTTGCAAGCCATTTAGTGAAGCGAGCCCGACCGAGCTCGATTGGGTCGCATGGCTCTTCAAGGGGAAACGCGACCTGTTCGACCTCGTTATTAACGTCATCCAAGACAGCGCTTGGCTTGATTTCTGTGCTGAACGGAGGCTTTGGACGGAGCAAGAAGCTGATTGGATATCGGCGGCATGGGCGAGCAAGGACTTGCAGAGCAAGGCACGCTTTAAGGCGGCGATCAAATGGAACGCCAAGCTAGGACACGGTTTTCGATTGCAGCTTGGCCTTCGGTTAGGCCGATCGCCAGAGTTGCCCGAACTTTGGCGCCAAGCTTGGCGCCTCCTGGCGACAAGTGAGACACAGGGCTTGGACTGGGATGATCGATCCTACGTTGTGCGGCGAGAACTTGCGTACGAACCTGTCTTGTATGCTTACTTGCGAAAGGCTGTGCGTTTCCTGTCGCCGCGGCTCATTCTTGAGCCGAACCGGCGCGAATTCTACGGCTCTCCAACTCCAGACCCTCCTGAGCGTCTGACGGACCTTACTTGGATCAGGTTGGGCGTTCCCGACCGCGGCGGCGCGGCTGAGTTGCTCCATGCGCTGCTTAGGCAGCCTCAGCCCCTCGTGCTCATCGGTCTGGCTACGGCTGCGCTGCGAGACGCGGTCGGCTTGGGTGCCGACGCCGGCTTGGTCACCGATGACTTCGACCAGCTCGACACCGGCGTCCCGTCGATCGAGCCCCACAGCCAGAACAAGCACCAAGATGGTATCATCTTCCTCACCGAACTGCTTGCGCGCCTTCTCCCCTTGGTTGCGGCTACCGATGCCGATGTGGCCCGGCGATGCGCAGAGGAGTGGCGCGCAATACCGAGCCGCGTCGGCGTCCGACTCTGGATGCATGCGCTTCGCGATTCGAGCCTCTACGACTCCACACATGCCATGGCGGGGCTGCTTGGTCTATCGCTCGATGACTTCTGGAGGTCTCATCGCGAGCTGGCGCTGCTTGTGCGGGAACGCGCGAGTAGCGCCGACCAACAAGTCATCGCTGCCTTGGAGCTGCGCATCCGAACCGAAGCTCGCCCGCACTACCAGCGCTATGAGATTGAGGACGGCCAGCCCGACTGGCGCGACTACGCTCGAGACCAAGAGGTCTGGTTCCGTCTTAACATGTTGGCCGCTGCGGGAGCCTTGTCGGGCGAGGGTGCCGAAGAGCTCGCCACGCTCACCGCGCGTCATCCCCACCTGAACCGCGAGGTCGCGGACCGAGACTTCTTCAAGATCTACTCTTCTGGTGTGAGGTTCATCGCGGGAGACGCTACCGAAATAACCGAGGCCCCAGACGATGATCGGCTTCGGGTTGCTCAAGAGTCCCTGAGTAGCCACGACTTCGAGAAGCGACGCGGGTGGAGTGCCTTTTGCAACTCCACCCCAGAGGGCGCTTTCGAGGTTCTGCGCGGCGCGCCCTTGGGTGAGATCAACGCCCCCCTGTGGTCCGAACTGGTCAGCGCCTTGGCGCATGACAGCGTACTGACGGACGATGTCCGGCGTAACCTGATCCTCTTGATCTTCGATAGGCTTGACGCAGCTGACGATCAGTTCCTGGTTCTCATCGTCCGAAACCTGGCGGACCTATACTGTTCGACGCCCCGTCGAGCTGAAACTGCTGTCGCGGCTTGGTGGCCCAGGCTTTTCCAAGCGGCGGTCGCGGTCGACCGCGACGAGATTGAAGAGGACCGCAACATAGTGGACCGGGCGCTCTACTCGCCGACTGGCAGGCTGGCAGACGCGGTACTCGTTGAGCTCGATGAGGTGCGCAAGTCAGGCGGAGGAGCTGCGCCAGCCTTGATCGGCAACCTGGTCGCGGCTGCGGGCGCTCCAGGTTACTCTGGCGCCCTCGCAAGGGCGAGCCTCATGCACAACCTAGATTTTGTCCTTTCTTTCGACGTCGGAGAGGTCAACGAGAGCCTTGTGGCGGCCGTGGGTGGCGACGGCTGGGAGGCGCGCGCCCTACGCCGCGTCCTCGTCAGCCACGACCAGCTCTCTGCAGCGGCCACGCGAATGTTTGGACAAGCCATCGTGGAGGGAGCGACGTCCTTGGGCTCCGAAGAAAGAGCCGACTTGGCGGCGTTCAACCTTCTCTTCCCGGTCTTGGACACGATGAGAGGTGATCACGAGACTGAACAATGGGGCATTAGTGCGGACGATGCGGCCAAGGCTCTGAGAGAGGGGTCGCTGGCCTTACGGGCGGGAGCGCTTGAGGTCGTCGCCGGTTGGGTCAATGAGATGGAGGAAGGGCCTGCGGCCTCTTGGCGAGCCGTGATCGCCCCCCTGATGGCGCGCGTTTGGCCTCGTGATAGGCGCTTCAAGCACCCGAGGTTGAGCCAACACTTCGCGGAGCTCGCCGTGGCTGCCGGTGATGCCTTCCCAGACGCACTCAGCCAACTTCAGCCGTACATGACGCCGCTTGAGGGCTACAACATTCCATTCGTAATCGAGAGGTCCAAAGCGCCAGAGGCTCATCCAACCGAGACCTTGGCTCTTCTTTGGACGCTTTTCGGACCAAACAGCCAAGCCGAGGCCCATGGAATTTCGAAGATACTTGATCGTTTGATTGCCAGCGATCCCAAGCTGGAATGGGATCGTCGACTTCAGTGGCTTGACCAGAGGTATCTTCATTATGATTGATGCTTTGAGCTGGGAGCGACCGCGGTCGGGCGTCTGATGGAAGGGCAGCTTTTCGGGTTTTGCGGCTTGGGCGCCTCAACTGTTCTAACGTCCGCTTTGGGCCGGGAGCGACGTAGCGCTGGGAAGGACCAAAGGCTGGCCCTCGCCGCGAGGCCGCATGGCCGCTTCGAGCCCTTCTTGTTCGATGTTGCACAATCGAGGAATGTCCTATTTTCTGCCGCCTGCTGGCCCGCAAAGAACTAGTTTTATGAGGGTGGGAATGCTGTGAATGAAATATGTCACTTCAACCCGGCGACCGGCAATAATAATCTCAAGTCCAGCGGGGCTAAGGAATACAAATGACTGGCCATACCCGAGTAATCATGCCCCATGTCCACATCATGAGATCGTTCGATGATGAGGCCGGTAAGAGGATCGTAGTTTCGGGTGTTCTTCTGCCGCACTTGATTGAGAACTTAATTCTCTCGGGTGCTCTCGAAGTTCTGATTACTGACGGATGGCGATACTCTAATGACTTCCACAATGAACTTGAGAAGTTGCCGCCGTCTTCTAGGCGATATGTCAATATTATTAACGCGGATACACGCACACAGCGTATTTCTGACGAAATTTTTGAGCCGGTGCTGGAGGAGTTTGGATTGAGACTTCCACACTCTTCGGCCTATGTTTCGCTTCGAAAAGTAAGTTCCAAAGAAGAAAGAACGGCTCGCGAAGCTGCTATGCGAGCCCATGGAATGATGCCAAGGTTTCTGGAAGCGCTTTTCCACAAAGCCCATTTTCATTTCGATATTAAAGGATTCGTGAGCTGCTTGGAAATTGTCAGGCTGCAGAGCAGAGACGCCGATACCCGAATAAAGCTAGCTGGTTTACAGGCAGTACTATCGACCTATAAGCCGTTTGAGATGTCTGCTGCATTGGTGCTCCCTGAGGCTTCGAAGGCGCACGCAGATCGGCTGATGGAAATCGTGCTGTCCAGCGAATACAAAGCGCTTTCCGCCGAGCATTCAGCATTGGGAGGATTAACCAATATCTCTCATGTTGTGTCCCAAATTGATTTGCGCGTTAGGAAGCTCCTCAATAGGAGCGGAACAAAAGGTCTCTTGCGCTATACTTCTAAAGCTGCATCTGCTGCGAGCGGTGTCCCTGTCCCTACTACGGATTTCGCAGAGTCTTTAATAAAGGATGCATTCCTGCCGCCAACTTTGGATATGTCTGATATTATCTCCAGAGCAAAGCAAGAGCTGGCGGGAAGTGATGGAGAGATCGACAAAAGGAAATTTCTTGGTTTGTGAAGATATAGGCACATTCGCTGTGCATCAGTTTTGTTTGAGCGCCATAGTCTAATAGCAGGCATGTAGTGCCCTTCTACAAGCGTCTGTTTAGTCCGGCACTGCCGACCTTGGTCTGCAAGGCAATGCTGCACGATGCCATGGATGATCGGTTCGGGCAAACTGCATCGCAGCGGTAGCCGACCCGGTGAGTGTCCTGAGAGGGCCGAAAGCGTCATGGCGATTTGCGTTGGCCGCGCATGCCGCGCGCGGCTCGATGCCCAAGATGTTCTGGCAACACGATCCCAACCAGCCGATCGGCAAATGGATTGCGGCCGCTGAGGACGAGAAGGGGTTGCTGGTCTCGGGCCAGCTCAACTTGGGCGTGCAGCGGGCACGCGAGGCCTATGAGCTGTTGAAGGCGGGCGACATCGACGGGCTGTCGATCGGCTACCGGATCCGGGGCTACGAGGTCGACGAGGACAGCGATGTCTGGACGCTGACGAAGCTCGACCTGCGCGAGGTTTCCATCGTCAGCATCGGCGCCAATGAGCATGCGACGGTCGCCTCGGTGAAGTCCGGGCGCCGGGCGCTGGAGCTGGCAGACAAGCTGAAGGCCGGGGAAAGGCTGACGGCGCGGGAGTTCGAGGATCTGCTGAAGGGGAGCTTCGGCCTCTCGAAGGCGCAGGCGGAGCGGGCCGCGCACCTCCACCTGAAGGGGAGCACCCCTGACGGTCGGGGGGATCCCGGCGACGCGGCAGACGGCCTTGCCTTCCTGCAGGCCCTCGCAGGCTGACGCCTGCACGAACCAACACGACACACCACACTCTATATATACAGGAGATCCCTATGTCGGGTGACACGAAGACGGCTGAGCAGCTGGCGGCCGAGTTCAAAGCTGCCAACGAGAAGGCGATCGATCAGGTTAAGGCGCTGGCCGAGGATGCGCTGGGGCGCGCCAAGGCGGGCGAGAAGCTGACCGAGACGCTCAAGACCGATGCCGATGAAGCGCTCATCAAGATGAACGAGCTCGGCGCGCAGGTCACCGAACTGGCGCAGAAGCTCGCGCGGGGTGGCGGCGACGGCAAGGCCGAGGCGAAGTCGATCGGCACGCAATATGTCGAAAGCGAGGACTTCAAGTCCTGGGCCGAGGGCCGCCCGCGTCAGGGCAAGGCGGATATGGCGGTGAAGGCCACGATCACCACGTCCACCACGGATGCGGCGGGCTCGGTGGGCGCGGCCACGGATCGCACGCGGCTGCCGGGTCTGCAGGAGCTGCCGCAGCGCCGGCTCACGGTGCGCGACCTGATCTCGCCCGGCCGGATCGACAATGCCGCGCTGGAATATATCCGCGAGACGGGCTTCACCAACAACGCGGCGCCGGTGGCGGAAGGCGCGGCGAAGCCTGGCTCGGATATCCAGCTGGAGCTGATCACCACCTCGGCCAAGGTGATCGCGCATTGGATGAAGGCCTCGAAACAGGCGCTCGCCGATGTCTCGATGCTGAGCTCGCTCATCGATCAGCGGCTGCTCTTCGGCCTCGCGCTGGTCGAAGAGAACCAGATCCTGCACGGCGACGGCACGGGGCAGAACCTGCACGGGATCGTGCCGCAGGCCTTGGCCTATACCGTGCCGCCTGAGCTCGTGGCCGAGGATCTGACGGTGATCGACACGCTGCGCATCGCCATGCTGCAGGCGGTGCTGGCCGAGTTCCCGGCCACGGGCCATGTCCTGAACCCGATCGACTGGGCCTCGATCGAGCTCACCAAGGACACGACCGGGCGCCATATCATCGGCGCGCCCAAGGGCGAGGCGGCGGCGTCGCTCTGGCGGCTCCCGGTGGTCGAGACGCAGGCGATCACGGCGGGCAAGTTCCTCACCGGCGCCTTCAAGCTCGGCGCGCAGGTCTATGACCTGTGGGATTCCCGCATCGAGACCGGCTTCGTCAATGACGACTTCACACGCAACCTCGTGACGATCCTCGCCGAGGAACGCATCGCGCTGGCGGTCAACCGGCCCGAGGCCTTCGTCTACGGCGATCTCGCGCCGGTCGCGCCGTAACGGCGCGCAGCTTCGATGAGTTCCAGCGCCGCGCGGGGATCGCGCGGCGTCTCTTCTCTTCCTCTGAAAGGACAATCCTCATGGCAAGCTTCGATGTTCTGCGGCCCCATATCGGGGACCGGCCCTATGCCCAGGGCGACACGCGCGAGGCCGATGCCGCCTCGGTCAAGCACCTCGTCCGCGCGGGTGTGCTGGCGGCGCAAACTGACGGCGACACCAAGAAGGCCAAGGCACCCGCGAACAAAGCCGCGCCGAAGCCGGCGAACAAGGCAGACCCGGCGGCGGCGAACAAGGCGGCAGCGCAGGAATGACGCCCGTGCTGGTCACGCCCCCGACGGGCGAGCTGATCGATATGGAACAGCTGAAACTGCAGTGCCGCACCGATGGTCCGGAAGAGGAGCAGCTCCTCGCAGGCTATGTCGCGGCGGCCATCGGCTGGCTCGACGGCTGGGGCGGGCTGCTCGGTCGCGCGATCCAGCCGCAAAGCTGGGCGCTCGATGTCTCGGCGGCGGGGCGGATCCGCCTGCCGATGCCCGACGTGGTCTCGGCCTCCGCCGAATACGCCTCTGAGACCGCGCCGCTCGCACTCTCCATCGATGCCGGCGGCGCCGTGGTCGAGGTCACCGCCCCCTGCCGCCTCCTCTTCGACTGCGCCATGCCCGAGCCCAAACGGGCGCTCGCCACCCAGGCCGTCATGCTCCTCGCCGCCACCTGGTTCCGATTCCGCGAAACCGTTGGCACCGCCAGCATGAATGAGCTGCCCTTCGGCGTCCGCGCCCTGGTGCAGGCGCTGAGATGGAGGCGGGTGTGACGGCGGCGGGTCTCTTGCGCGATCGCGTGACCTTCCAACGCCTGGTCCCGGGCGATGATGGCTATGGAAACACGGTGTCAGACTGGGCGAACATGGAACGCGCCCCGGGCAAGCCCCTGACAGTCTGGGCGGAAGTGCGTGTAACGCTCGGCCGCGAACGCGTCGCGGCGGGCCGGATCGAGGCAAGCCGGACCGCGACGATCCGCATCCGCGCCTCGTCCGAGGTAGCGAGTCTGACCGAAGCCGACCGGGTGATCGCGCAGGGTCAGGTCTGGAACATTCGCGGCATCGCGCCGGCTGGCAATGACCGCGAGCTGCTGGAGCTTCTGGTCGAGGGCGGGGTTGCGACATGAGCAAACGGGTGATCGGCGCGGACCGCGTCATGCGCAAGATATCGCAGCTTCCCCGGAAGCTGCAGCAGGACATCGCCGCGGCCAATGCCAAGAGCGCAACCGAGCTTGCGCGCACCGCCAAAGTCCTCATTCCCGTGGGCGGCGATGTGCATGGCGACGGGCACGAGCGCGAGAAAATCACCGTGACACCGCAGGAGGATGGCGCGCAGCTCGTCGACTTCGGCCCCAAATCGAAGGTCATCGAGGGCAAGCGCGGGCCGCGTCCCTTCGTCAATCCCGCGCTCTCGGTCACTCGCAAGCGCCACAAGAACCGGGCGAAACGCGCGGTCAACAAGGCCGTGAAAGGCCTCTTCCATGACTGACGGCCCCGCGCTCGCGCTGCAGGCGGCGGTGATCGCGGCGCTGCGCGCGGATTCCGGCGTCGCGGCGCTTGTGGGCGCGCGGGTCTATGATGAGCCGCCGCAGGACGTGGCCTTCCCCTATATCCGCTATGGCACCGACAATCTCGCGCCGCTGCGCCTGTCGGGCGAGTGCGTTGACGAGGATGTCGCCTTCAGCGTCGAGGTCCATTCCCGGCCCGTTGCCGGGCGGGTCGAGGTCAAGCGCATCGCCCATGCCGTGCGCGCGGCGCTCGACGACCAGGGGCTGATCCTGCCGGGCTTCCGGCTCGATTGGCTGCACTACACCACGCAGGCGATCAGCCGCGCCAGCGATGGCGCGAGCTACATCGCCACGATTGCTTTCGAGGCCGCCCTCTCGGCTGCCTGATCTATCCCCGTACGGGGTGCCCTATCCGACCCTTGGGCAAGGTCGTGCTGGTCCGCGGTAAAGCGCGCCCGGCCCATAGATGGAGCCCTTCCCATGGCAAAGCAGAAAGGCCGGCTGATGCTGGTCCTCATCGATCTTGGCACCGAGGGCGCGGACTTCGCCAAGCTCTGCGGTCTGCGCTCGAAATCCCTGACGATCAACAACAGCGAGATCGACGTCACCACCGCCAATTGCGAGAATCCCGGCGATCCGCTCTGGACCGAGGTCATGGCGGGCGTGAAGCGCGTGGCGGTGTCGGGCAACGGCTACTTCAAGACCGAGGCGACCGAGGCGCGGCTCAATACGGTGGCGATGTCCGCCGATCCGATCTGCAACTTCCAGATCATCGTCCCGGGCTTTGGCACCTTCGCGGGCGCGTTCATGGTGCAATCGGCGGAATATGGCGGCGAACAGGAGGATGGCGTGACCTATTCCCTGTCGCTGGCCTCCTCGGGGCCCGTGACCTTCACCGCGCTGCCGGCAAGCTGATGGCGATCGCCGCGACGGCCCGGGGCCGGGAAGAGATTCTCGGCGGGCAGCCGCACCGACTGCTCCTGCGCAATGGTGAGATCGAACGCTTCGAGCTGCAGCACGCGCCGCTTGGGGTGTTCGAGCTCTTCGATCAGCTCTTCGGGCGCGGCCCGGCGCCGCAGGTCCGGCATGTGCGCGACATCATCGCGCTGGGGCTGGTGGGGGCCGGGATGAGTGATCGTGCGGCCGACGAGCTGATCGCGGGCCTTCCGCCATCCGAGAACATGAGTCTGCGCCTGATCGCGCAGCGTCTCCTCGGCCTCACCTTCCTGCCCGATGCTCTGGAAGCCCGGCCGGGAAAGCCCGGGGCTGGATCGCAAGAGGGCGCAGAAGCGGCCCGGCCCGACCCCATTACGACGCCCGCGCCCGCGTCCGAAACCTCTGCGGGGTGATGCAGCTTCTGCCCGCACAGGTTCGCGCGATGACCCCCGCCGAAACCGATCTCCTGGTGCAGGGCTGGAACGAGGCGCAGGCCGATCACACGCCCGCGCCCACCGATGCCGAATACGAAGAGCTGGTGGCGAGTTATGGCTGACGAGAACCTGGAGCGCATCACGATCCTGCTGCAAGCGCGCGATCGCGATTTTGCGCGGGCGATGGAGCGCAACAACAAGGCCATCGCGCGTCTGACGCGGGATGCCAGCCGCGACACCGCGCGGATGCAGCGGCAGGTCGAGGGGAGCTTCCAGCGCATGAGCACGAGCGCGCTGAGCTTCGGGCAGAATTTTGCCCGGGGGCTGGCGGCGGGTGCGATCACCGCAGCGACGGGGCTCCTGACCCAAGGCCTGCGCCAGACCGTGCGCGGCATGGCCGAGGTGGGCGATGAAGCGCGCCGCGCGGGGCTTGGTGTCGAGGCTTTCCAGGAATGGCTCTATGTCGCCAGCCAGCGGCGGATCCCGGTTGATGCGATCGTCGACGGCTTCAAGGAGCTGAACCTGCGCGCGGATGAATGGATCGAGACCGGAGGCGGCGCGGCGGCCGAGGCGTTCGAGCGTCTGGGCTTCTCGGCCGAGGATCTCGCGCGGCGCCTGCAGGATCCGTCCGAGCTGATGCTTGAGGTGTTCCGGCGCATGCGGGATCTCGACCGCGCGGCGCAGATCCGTGTCTTCGACGAGGTACTGGGCGGCGCCGGCGGTGAGCGGTTCGTCGAGCTGATCGGCCTGGGCGAAGAGGGCTTGCGCCGGATGATGCAGGCCGCGCGCGAGACGGGCGCGGTCATGAGCGAGGAAATGGTCGAGCGCGCGGATGTGATCGACCAGAAGTTCACGGACGTGGTCAACACGCTGATGCGGCTGGGGCGCGAGGCCGTCGTCGGCTGGGCGATCATCGGCGAGAGTATCCACGACGCGCTGACCACGGATGCGACCGAACAGGCCGAACAGGATTTTGCAGCGCTGCAGCGCGACGCGGCGGATCTGCAGCAGGGCATCGAGAACCTGGCCGCGACTGCCGAGCGTATGGGCGAGGATCAGCTCGCCTCTGCGCTCGGAGAGCTATCGGACGCGATGGTCCTGGTGACCGATTCCTTCAATGACGGCACGATCGACGCGGAGACGTACCATCGCCTTCTGGGCCGTATTGCCGATTCCGCTGACAATGTGGTCGAGCACGTCACGGCGATTGACGATATCCAGCTGAGCGCGGTCGGGCGGGTCATCGATGGGCTGCGCGCGCGGCTGGAGACGCTGGCGACGACGGCACGGGAAACTGCCGCCGCCGTGCAGATGAACACGCAGTCGGAGTTCGGCCAGCCGCTGGATCCGAATGGCCCACTATTGCCACCGACCGCGCAGGCGCCGCTGACCTCGCCGCGTCCCCGACGCGCGCCGAATGAGGGCAGCGCGGCTTATGGCGAGGGGTCCGGGTCCGGATCTGGCGGCGGCGGCGGTAGCAACGGGTATCGCGAGGCGGTGGCGGATATCGAGGCCCGCACCCGCGCGCTGCAGCTCGAAGCGGCGGCGCTGGTCGCGGTGGCCGGGTCCAACCAGGACTATGGCAGCGCCATCGAATACGCCCGGGTGCGCGCGCAGCTCATGAACGATGCGCAGCGCGAAGGTCGCCGCCTCACGCCCGAGCTGCAGGCCGAGATCGACGCGCTGGCGCAGGCCTATGTCACGGCGGGACAGAGTGCCGCGGAGGCCGCCGACACGCTGCGGCGGATCCATGACGATGCGGACCGGGGCGCGGATGCCATCGCGTCGATCTTCGAGGCGATCGGGCAGGGCGGCGATGCGGCGCGCCAGGCGCTGGCGCGGCTCTTCCAGCAGATGGCATCAAGCCAGTTCCAGCGGCTTCTGTCGATGTTCGGCGGCACAAGCGGGGGCGGCTCGATCCTGTCCTGAATCGGCGGGCTGATCGGCGGCAAGCGCGCCGGCGGCGGCGGGGTTGAGGCGGGCGTGCCCTATCTCGTGAACGAGAACACGCCCAATAGTGAGGTGTTCATCCCGTCGCGCTCGGGCGGGGTCTTGAACGTGGCGCAGGCGAAAGACGCGATGCGGGGAATCGGCGGCGCGCCCACCAATATCCACGTCCATATCGACGGCGCCAATGGCGATCAGCATGTGATCGCGCTGGTCTCTCAGGGGGTACGGGCCGGGCTGAGCCAGTATGACCGCGCGCTGCCCGGGCGCGTGAAACAGATACAAGCCAACCCGAGGCGCTCCTGATGGCTCTCACCTTCCCGCTGCCGCAGGCCGCGTTCTTCGCGGGCCTGCCGGTGGCCGAGTGCCGCTTCCACCTGCCGGCCTCGCTCAATATCAGCCGCACGCGCGGCGGGGCGATCAAGACGGCGCGCATGGCCGAGCGGCTCTGGACCGGGCAGCTGGTCCTTCCGCCGCGCCGCTATGCCGAGGCCGCCCGCATCGAGGCCCTGATCTCCGCCCTCTCCGAGCCGGGCCGCAGCTTCCTCGCCCATCCCCTGCCGATCACCGCGCCGATCGCCGATCCGCAGGGGCTGATCCTCGGGGGCGCGACGCCCTCGCTGCACTCCGTCGTGCAAGGCGGGCGCGAGATCCGCGTCGCGGGGCTGCCCGAGGGCTATGTCCTGACCCCGGGCGACATGTTGGGCGTGGTCTATGGAAGCAACCCGACGCGCTACGGTCTGCATAGGTTGGTGAGTGGGGCGACGGCGACAGGGGCGGGGATCACGCCGGTCGTCGAGGTCACCCCGCCGTTGCGACCGGGCGTTGCTGCCGGAGCGCCGGTGTCGCTGGTGCGGCCCGCCATCAAGGCGGTGCTCATCCCCGGCCAGGGAGCAAGGGTCCGACCGGGGATGGTGGAAGGGATCGTGCTCGATTTTGTGCAGACGTTGGGGTGAACGGGGGGGGGAGCTGTTGCGTCGTTGTGGGGGCTGAGATGGAGATGTGCGCCCAAATCAAAAGAGCACTAACGGCACTCATGCCGGGGCCTCAACCCCCTGCTTCGATGCTCCGGATACAGCCCAAATGGTCGAAAATCAGTGTATCCCGCCACTTTGCGAACGCCCACGCCTATATCCGATTGGGAATCCGCCTAGTCTCGTACGAGATATTACTCGAAGCGCTGCTCGCGTTCTTCATCTCTTTGTCTGTCACGCACGCGTTCTTGTTCGATTTCCATGGCCAGTCGATCTGACACTGATTTAGCGGACTTGGCGATCTCTTCCTGCTTATGCTGGGTCAGTTTGGCAATGGCATCTACTCTTGGCTGCATGACATCAGCACGGCTCCCAGACCACAAAGAAGGAGTGACGCGATCCGCATAGGAATGAAGGATTGGTCCGGGTTCTGGCGCGGCTTCGAGAAACTTAATAGCAGACGTGGTAATAGAAGAACCATCTCTGCTCCCGTCCCCTTTCTCCCAAAGCCTAATGCCCGAAGCGACCAAGCCCCAGACTTCCGGTTCGTTCTTCTGCTGACACCAGTCAATCAGGTCGGCCACGTCAATTTCGGAGATCGGGCCGTGTCGAATGCCCCCCCGACTGATGAAAAAAGAGCGTCGATGCTGTTGGTCCTCTGTTCCTTGGAAGACACGATTGAGAAATGGATTTGGCATTAGCCTCGCTGTCACCCCAATAGAGTTCTCGAATGAATGAATGTAGCCAAAACGCTCATCCACGACAGAGAAGATGGCATTAATCCATTCAGTCTTTTCAGCGTCATTGCCATCGTATGTTAGTGCGGCCACGATGACGTTTTCCATATAATGGTCTTTTATCCCATTACGATCGTTGTGATCCGCTAACAGCGATTTGGTTGCCGCTTTCAAGCCAATTTTTCTCAGTTCGGGTCCCAACGTATCTTCGGCAGGGTCTGTTCCGTGCAACTTCATGCTCAATGCTTCGAGTAGGGTTGCGTCGCCGTTGGGCTTCTTCAGTAACTGTTGTGCAAGCTCTAACAAACGTTCGGACGGCAGGTGGCCGTAGCTGTCCCGCCAAAGTACAGGTCCGAACATCCGAGTCTGCGTTTCTCCATCTTTGAGCAGAGACATGCATCGATTCAAATCGGCTTCTGAGAAGTCACCTGATGGATGCAGGCCCACAAGCACATTCTGCAGATCGGAGTGTGCCGCACATTCGTCCAAAAGCTCTTGGGAAAGCTGACGATCATTGGCGGCAACTTCTTTGATGAAGCCTCCAATCACCGAATAGTCGTTATTAGAGCCGGAGAACCGAGCAAGGTGTTCCAGCAGTTTTTTCCAGCTATCTCTATAGTTGAGAAAACCCTTCGCAAGACCGATCCCAAACGCCCAGCGATAGGGCATCCACTCACCGGAAAACAGTTCAGAACCCAACTCTTCGAGTTGATGATCAGATGCTGAAAAGTCTTCGCCCAAACCGATTGCCGTAGTGGCAAGTCGATCTTCAGCCGCCCTGTACTTATCATCGCTGCTATCATCGAAGTCGTCATCAAGTGCCCAATAATCGTGCCCTTTGCCAAGCACGTATGTCTTGATCTTCGCGATCAAGTCGCGAGGCTCCAGCTCCCGGTCTAGAGCAGCAAGGTCTTCGGGAAGCGGCTCCGGCTCAGGTTCGTTTTTTCGCCTAATATAGTTGAAGTAGATAGTTGAACGAACGGCCTTCCAGCCTTCCCCCCATGGCTGTTGGTCATTGATCGCCCGCGCCGCTTGGATTAGATTTCCCCTTATTGCTTCATGGTGCCACAAACCGCGAAACTCATTTGCCAGAACCAGCCGCGCACGGCTTTTGATGTCTTGGTCTTCCGAATGCGCAAGCCGCACCGCGAGATCGATGAAAGCAGTCCTCCACTCGACAAGTTGGTCATGGTTTGGGCTGTAGCCATAGTCCCTGGGGCGTGCCCCAAACTCGTTGAGCCCAAAGCTTGTCCACGGCGGTCCACCCAATGCTGTTGTGAGCAAAATGACACCCAGGGCACGTCGCCGGGTGTTCACGGAGCTTAGGCACTGCTCAACGATGGCAAGGCGTTGTGCCAAAGAAGCATGTGTGCCAGACAAATAGGGTTGAAAGAACCTCGAAATTTTTCCGCTTGCGGCGTCGTAGTTGTTGCTTTCGTCTTCATGGTCGGCAACGCGAAGCAGAAGCGACATGCACCGGTCAAATGCATGTGGTTCGTACGCTAGGGATTGAAGCAGGTTGAGGATCGTGGTCCTACGAGGGTTATGCTTCGGCTCCATTCCCTGAAAATCTGGAGCGGTGAGTTCGGCTTCGATCCGATCAAGCAGCACATCCGGTGCGACAGGTCCAATATAGTCAAGCATCTTCGACCCTTTCTCATCGAGGTTAGAAATGCGCCCCAATAGTCCATCCGGTTGCAGCCATGCCTTAACAATCTCTCTCGCGACAGGGTGATCGTGCATCAGGCCAAGCCTATGAGCGAATGACATTAAAAGCCGTATGTTTCCATGGGCTTCGAATGTTGATCGAAGGGTCTCTATGGAGACGCTCTCAAGCGATGAGTTCGCCAATCTGTTTGCTACTGCATGGGGAAGTATAGCTCTCCAATGGCCTCTCTTTTGAACAACATGGCGGTCGGCTAGCATCTTCGTGGCTCGAAACAGTTGCGCCTTATTGTATCCTGAAATCGAGCCCAAAACTTCCAATTCATTTTGACCAACCTCAGGATCAGAGACCGAAAACGAATACACAAGAGAAAGAGTCTCGGCCTGTTCCCGAAGCTCACCATCTTGTCCCTTCCGTTGCTGGAAAAGCCGATCGAACAACTCGGCGTCAGATAGTTCTGCTAGGCTCTCACCTTGTTCAACCCTTTCTGCAATAGCCAAGGCTACCCTAGCATTGCCGTCGGCAAAATCGGCTACCCGCCGTGCATTGCCTTGTCCAATTGCGGGAAACCGTCGCAGAATAAGTTCTTCGGCAACTTCTGGGCCATTGGCCTCAATATGAATTACTTCTGTCGTCTGCGGCTTATCGTCCCTGATATCGTATTCGACCGTGATTAGACTAACATCACCACTTGCTGCCGACACTCTACTTGCCAGTGCCGAATGCAGTTCGGACGGGCAGTTATCGAGGACCATCACCGCGCGGCGCCCTTCAGAAATTAGGCGGTCAAGCATTGCAGATGCCGACGGATCAGGGTCTTGCCCTGTGTCCACATAGACAGCGATCGTCCTATCCAGCGGATCGTCCCCTACGGCTTCGTCAAAAAGAGCTTGAACAATCCGTGTTTTGCCAACACCGGAAAGCCCAGTGATGCGGATCGCCTTGTTTGACGTGCGGACAAGACGCCGCATAGGCTCAATGGCGTCTTTGATTGAAAGTCCCTGGCCTCGCTCTGTCGGCACATAAACGGTGACGCCTGGGGCCGAGATGAGCATGTCAGGCGATCCTTTAGGCGGATTACTCCATGCCCCATATGGTTGCCAGCCAGTATAGCCCTGTCCGAGCTTCCCTTTTACCCAAAGCAACACTGATGGATGTTGTCTTAACCATTGTGCTAGCTTGGAGCGATCGAAGAAGTCGACGTGAATTTTTTCCGCGTTAAGATCACTTGCAACGGCCTCCTGCATTGCGTCGAGACGATGCTTTTTCATAGGCGGGGAACAATCGTCGGCGAGGCTTACGATGATATAAGCGCCCCCGATCTTTGCTTGGTTTGATACTGTTGAATTGAGTTTTCCGTCCTTCGTCATTTCTGCTGCAATCGCAGACTTCGGCATCGAGTCCTTTTTGGATTGCAGGATCGTATCTGGACGGGAAAGGAACCCTGTGGCCAGTTCAGGCGTGTCAACCTGCACATGGATGTCGATGCCTTCGTCGGGAGCCTTGATTGAGCCCGACCAACTGACACCCGCAGGGCTATGCCCATGTGCTGCAATTTCTGCCTCGGCTAGCCTCGCTATCAACTCTTCTAGCAGAGTGTCGGACAGCCGCAGCAAGTCATCCTTTTCAATATCAAAAATCGCCATCTAGGAACTCCAGCACATCCATTTGGTGATTTACCATATAGCAGTAACAGCATTTATCTAGGCATGCGGCAAGCATACCCTTGGGGCAGAAGGTTCATCTGGTGAATGCCCGCACCTAAATCCAACTGAACGATACTACCGGCGGCTTGGAGTGCTTGCTCTATAGCCGGCAAATTTTAGTGTCTGTTAGTACAATGAAAGCCCACTCCCCACCTATCTAACACCGCCGCCCCAGATCTGGCACTCCCCCCCCAACAAAAGGACCCCTCCCCATGTCCCACCACGCCCAATTGGCGCGGCGCACGTTTGCGCCTTTGTTCCCCGGCGACACCTCTCCCGCCGATCTCGACGTTGCCATGCTCGAGGGCAGCGCGTCTTTCCTCGGCGATCCGCGCCCGCGCTCGGTCCGCATGGTTGTCGCCACGGGCGGCGCGCGGGTCGAGGCGGTCCTGACGCCCGACATGATGGCGATGCTGGTGCATGCCGCGCTGGATGCCACGCGGGCTGCCGGGGGTTTGCCCTCGCAGGAGCAGGGCGCGCCGGCCTCCGACACCGCGCCCGATCCGGCGCAACCCGCTGATTTTGTGAACTGAGACGAGGAGACACACCAATGAGCGACACCCAACGTCCGAGCTTTACCCGCCGCGCGCAGACCGAGGCTGAGGCGGCGCATCTTGCCCGGCTTGATGATCTGGCGGATCAGATGATCACCGAGCTGCACGCGATCGGCGGCACCGATCCGGAGGGCTCCGAGCTCGCCTCGCAGGCGCTGGCCTTCGCTGCGCAGATGACGCGCCAGGCCATCGACCAGGCCAAACGCCACCTGACAGCCTGATCCATGCGTGCTCTCCCTCCCGCTGTCGCCGCGCATTACGCGGCGGGCGGTCATGCCGATGTGCAGGTGCTGGTCTGGATCACCGCGCGCGATCGGGAGACCGGCGCGCCGCAGTCCCTGGGCTTCTGGTCTGGCGCCGATCACCAGGTGATCGAGGTCGCGGGCGAGCTGCGCACCTATTACGGCGTGGGCGCGCTGCTGGGCTTCGAGCCGGTCGCCTCGGTGTCCTCGGCGCAAGAGCGCGTCTGGTCGCTGTCCGTCTCGCCGCTTCACGATCAGATCGCCGAAGCCATCCGCCTCTATGATGCCCGCCTCGCGCCTGTCGAGGTGCATGAATGGCACCACGACCCGCTGACGCATCTGCCCCCGGCCCCGCCGGTCCGCGTCGTGCGCGGCACGCTGATGGAACTCGATATCCCCACGCCCCCTGACGGGCAGGACAGCGCCGCCACGCTCAAGGTGGTCTCGGACGCGTGGCGGCTGACGCAAGGGCTGACCCTCAAGCGCAGCGATGAAGCGCTCAAAGCGCGCAGCGGCGGGGCCGATCGGTTCCGGCGCTATAACAGCCTTGTCGGCATCAATGTCTGGTGGGGCGAGAGAGCCGCAACGGATGCGGGCGGCGGCAGGCCGCGCCCGCCCGTCGATGGTCCGAACACGGGCTGGCAGGACAGGTAAATGCACAAAACACCGGGTTGGCAAAACCGGCTGGTTGCGTATCTCGCAGCCGCCGGGCGGGAGAGGTTTGTGCCGGGGCAGCACGATTGCGCGCTGTTCGCCTCGGGCGCGCTGGCGGCGATGACCGCGATGGAACAGCGCGTCGAGATCATGCGTGGGCAAGCCGCCTCGCAGGCCGTCCAGCTCGGCCGCATCGAGGAAGGTCTCGCCGGGGTCCGCACCGACATCAACCGATTGATCACCAGCCTGGAGCGCATCCGATGACCGCGACACCATGGATCGGGGCCGCGATGCCCCGCGATTTGTCCCCCGCCGATTTCCAGCGCGCCGCTGCGGCGCTCAGCTGCGACCCGGCCGCCCTGCGCGCGGTCTGGGAGGTCGAAGCCTCGGGCCAGTGCTTCGACGCCTCGGGCGGCGTCCTGCGCCGCTTCGAGCCGCATCACGTCCCGCGCCCCCTCTGGCCTGCGATGGGCTTCGCGCCGCGCGCCGGGCAGGCCCCGTGGCGCGCGTCGCTGGCGCTGTCGCGATCCGCCCGGGCGCGGATGTTCGCCACCGCCGCCCGGATTGATCTGGACGCCGCGCTGATGGCGTCGAGCTGGGGCGGGCCGCAGATCATGGGCTTCAACCATGGTGCGGCGGGGCATGCTTCCGCGCTGGACATGGTCGAGGCGATGGCCACCGGCGCGCCCGCGCATCTCGATGCCTTCGTGGCCTTGGTGACGGCGTGGGGGTTGGATGCCGCCTTGCGCGCCCATGACTGGCTGACCTTCGCCCGGCGCTACAATGGAAGCGGGCAGCCCGAGGTTTATGCGGCGCGGATCGAAGCCGCGTTCCGTCGTCACTCCGGCGGTGCCCGCTCGCCCGTGGTGCTGCGCATCGGCGATCGCGGCCCCGCTGTCGCGGTGCTGCAAGAGGCCCTCGGCATCCCCTCGGATCGCGCCTTCGGCCCCGTGACGCTCGAAGCCGTTGAAGCCTTCCAGCGCGCGGCGGGACTGCCCGTCGATGGCGTGGTCGGGCGGCGCACCTGGGAAGCGCTCGGCGTCGAGGCACCCGTCGCGGCCGATGCCCCCGCGCAGCGCTCGACGGCCGAACGCCGGACGGATCTTGCGGCAACGGCGGCAGGCTACGTCGCGCCCGTCGCGGCGGCGGTCCCGGCCGTGGTCGCCCTGCAACCCACGCTGCCCCCGGTGCTGTGGCAGGTCGGGCTTTGGGTGGCGTTCGGGTTGGTGTTGGTCTGGGTCGCGCCGGTGGTGCTGAGGCGCGTCAGAGGGGCATGGCGCGCGTGAGCCTCAGGCTGCCCCGGTCAGTTCACGCCGCGCAGCCGAGGCAAGGAAGGAAGAACGGTTCATCCCTCGCGCCTTCGCCGTCTCGTCGATAGCCTGCAAGAGCCCGCGCTCCATGGTGATATTGACCCGCTGCACCGCCGTGTCGGCGGGGATATAGGGAACCGACAACAGCGACGCGCCCGCGCGCAGGGCCTCAGCGACCTCGGGCCGTGCTCGGATCTCAGACAGCGAGGCCGGCGCGACCGAGGGCATATCCTCAAACCACAGATCCAGCGCTTCATTGGCCGCCGACGGAATATCATCCCAATCATCGGCCGAGGCAAAGCAGCCGGGCAAATCCGGGAAGGTGAGGCCGAAAGCGCTGTCGCCTTCCTGGTGAACAATAGCCGTATAGTAGCGCATCCTGTCCTCCTTGACGTCGATGCGAGAGGCGATGGAGGACCGGGCTAAAGTAGCCCGGCCTGCTGGTAGATGCCCTTCACGGTTCCCAAGGGCAGGTCTTTCTTCGGATGCGGCAGGATCACCGTGCGATCCCCTTTCCGAAGCTTGAGGTGCGATCCGCGCTTGGACACTTCCTCGAAACCCGCGTCTTTCAGAACCTTCAGGAGGTTTCGGGAATTCGTTTCTAGCTCCATCGCCCCTCCTTTGTGAGTATTTATATACACACAAAGGTTCGGCGCGTCAATCGGGATACACACCATAATGCGCATCGACATAGCAAGGGAGTTGCGATGACGATCCTTATCAGCCTCTTTGCACCGCTGGTTGGCCGGGCCCTCGCGCGGGTGCTGGCGCCGGTTCTGCTGATCCTCGCCGCGCTCGGCGTCCTCTGGGGCGCTGTTGCGTGGCATGACGCTCGAATCGAGGCGCTACGGGCAGAGATCCGCGACGCCATGGCGCGCGAGGCCGAGGCGGCGGCGAATGCGGCCGAGCTTGCCGCCGCCTGGCGCCTCTACACCGCCACCCGCGCCGCCGGGGATCAACTCGCCGCCGCCCGAACCGAAGCCGAGCGCGCCGCCGCCGCGCGGCGCGCAGACCTTGCCCGCTATATCGAGGACAATCCCCATGCGCCTGATGATTGCGCTGTCAGCCCTGATCTTCTGCGCCTCTTGCGCTGACGGCCCCGCCGCCCGCATCGCCTCGGCCGAAGCCCGCCGCGTCGCGGCCGAGGCGCGGGAATTGCCCGCGCTGCCGGAGTGGTGTCGTCGCGAGCATGAGACGCATGTGGCTGTTGGGGATCCGTTGGACGTAGCGCTAGCGCGCGTGGCGGCGGATCGGCGGGCGTATCGGGACCAGGTCAGGATCTGCGCGGGGTGGTATGAGGGGGTTAGTAGGGAGCTTTGAGCATTTTGGGCGGGAAGACGACCTACGCTGCGCTCTGCACGAACGGTAGGCTTGGGCGGGAAGCGGAAGTTCGCTGCAGCCTGAGCGAGTGACCGCGATGCGCATATGCCGGACGTTCTCGCGACTTTCGTCGTTTGTCTACATCTGGGCGGCAAGCGGCAATCCCTCTCATGGTAGGTTCGCCGCGCAGAACTTGACCTGAACTCTCATCGGTCTCGATTTTCGAAGGGTTGCGGCACCTCAGAACGAACACCAAAACCGAGGTACCGCACCGTATCAATCGGGTTAAGTGATTTCCTTTCGCCACTCGTCAGCAAGAACCCACGCGCCGGTCATATCCTGGAGATGCCAGTCCAGCCATCCGTTACGGCTAGTTTGCGTGACCGCATGGGAGGCGGCTGAAAAGGATTTGAAGCCGTCACCATACCCTTCGACAACCAGGAGCCCATTTACAATCTTTCCATGGTAGTCCTTGCCGCCATAGGAGAAACGACAGCTAGTGCCATCGGCTGGAAAACCATGAGATTTGGTATCAGCGTCGCTGCGGTCGGCGGTCGAGTGACGATTGGGCAGATCCATTTTCCAGCGGATCATGTCTCCAAGGATCGGGTAGATATCGTTGTGCTTCGCGCCGAAGCGCATAACCCCACCCTGAAAAGCGCCAAGGTCGCGGTTGGACTCCGGCGTAATCAAGCCTTCGTCGGGAAGGAAATCGGCCAACCCTTCAATCTCCAGATCTGAGCGTTCTTCCTCGGACATTTCGTAGTAGCGCCACATCGGGTTGGCGTGGTTAAA
The DNA here is from genome assembly GCF_003122215.1 of Pararhodobacter marinus. GTDB lineage: Bacteria > Pseudomonadota > Alphaproteobacteria > Rhodobacterales > Rhodobacteraceae > Pararhodobacter > Pararhodobacter marinus. The sequence continues at coordinate 21,893 of NZ_QEYD01000013.1, forward strand.
GTTGGTGTCGGCGAGGTTGGCGACAAGCCGGTCGAAATGCTCACGACCGTTCTCAGGGCGCCGGTTCGAGTACAGCAGGTCGAAGGTGAGTTTGGCCAGCGCCTTTAGTACCACAGGCTGAGCAGCCACAGTCTTGAGCTTGGCTTTGTCTTCGCCGAACCCCGGCAAGGCGCTGATCGCTTCCCAGAGTCTTGCGATGTCCTCCTGCCTTTCTGCAACGACGAGAGGAGTCGCAGTGCGCGCGTTCGTCTTGTTGAGGAAGGCGATCGAGTTGATGGCAGCAAGATCCTTTCGCAACATAGATCCATCGTCTTTTGCCCAGTCCTTCGTGTCGCGTTCGGTAACGGCAATACCGATGCCCTCTTCTAGAACAACGCGCACGAAGTTGTTGATCGGGTTGCCCTGATCGAACTCAGTCGCCTGGGAGACGTTGATCTTCTTCCCGAGATTGTTGAGGTCGTGGAAGAGCTGGCGTTCCTGATCGATGCCTAGCCCTAAGTGGAACTCGATCTTAATGGTCGCAAAGGTGCGAGCGCACTCAAGAGCCTCAACCCAGACGAGCATTTCGTCTTCGCTGACCTCACCCTTAAGTTCGATAATTCCACCGCGCCCAGGATAGCGTCCTGTTCGCGTCACTTCCTTGAGCCAGTCCATCAGCATTTCGCCACCGTAGCGGCGGTGCTGGCCGTCCACGACCCACCAACGGTAGGTCCGCGGCATGAAGACCTTGAAGCCAACTGTCTCGCCGGTCTTAGTCATGCCGCGTTCAGCACGGATCGAGGGGTTGTTTGGGTCGATTGCTCGAATGTTGGCCACCACAGGCTGCAATGCACAATAGGGCTTGGTCCCCAGACGATCCTGGATTCCGGAATAGATTTGGGGGATAGGCTTGCCCTGCAGCCTGCGCCGAACTTTGGCGGCGTTGATCAACCCTTTCAACATGAAGCCGGCAAAGCTTTTCGCGTGATTGGGATCGAGGCGCCGCTGAGCGATGTCGCCCTTGTCGGGATCATTCGCGATCTCCGACCACTCGACGAACGTCGCGAGTTTCACGTCCGCGGACCAGGTGGGGTTGCCCAAGTTATACCCCATCAACACATTCACGGGCTCGTCGTCAGTCCCAAGGTCGAGCATCGAACTGAGGTTGGTCAGCTTTCCTTCCGCCTCTTCCGAAACCATCGCCTTCGGCATTCCATCGGTACTTCCAAACATCGAGCTACTCCTGAATCTGTCTCATGAGCACAGCAGTAATTCATCGGAAGCCAGGGGTCAATAAAAAATGTCCCTGGAATGTTTTTTCGAGGGCCTGTGCAGCGAAAGTTACAACCCAGGCATGCCCTCCGGCCCGGACGTCGGCCTTGGACGCCATGCCGCGTGATCAAGAATGTAGCGTAATGGTTGGGAGCTGACCTCCGCTGCGCCGGGCATGATCGTCAGCTGTGGGCCGGAGGCTGCCGCAATGTTCGCGTACATAGTGTGTCTTCGCCCAAATCCTCCGAGCGTGACACGTCAGGATGTCAGCGGGCACAACCAACTCAGAGCATGGATTCGCCCCGAGGTGACATTCCCAGGGTGCAAGCGCGCGCCATCGAAACCGCCACAACTTCGCCACAGGTTCCGGCAGAAAGCTACCTGAGGGTGAGAAACTTTCGGCGAACAGAACCAGACTAATAGCAGAACAAAGCCCCTGAAACTGTCTTCGGGAGGCAGGGGCCGGAGGTTCGAATCCTCTCAATCCAACCAGATATTCCCTTATTTGCGATGTGCTATCCGGGTGACGACGATCGCCCGGCTTGCCGGATCCGTGGCCGCATTTCACGAGGGCGTGTCGCGGTCTGTCTTGCCGATTGCGTGCGGGCGGCGCATGGTTGGGGGATGATCGATGCCCTCAGAACCCTGTTCCGCCCCGACGCGGCCCCGCGCCACGACGTTCCCGCCGATATCGCCGTTGCGGCGCTTCTGGTCGATGCGGCCAAGGCCGACGATGTCTACAAGCCCGAGGAAAGGCTGAGCGTGGTCGCGCTGCTCAAGGCGATGTTCAACCTCGAGACGCCCGAGGCCGAGATGTTGTGCGAAAAGGGCGAGGCGGCGCAGGCGGAGGCGGCCGACATCGTGCGGTTCACGCGGGTGGTCAAGTTTGGCCTGGAAGAGCCCGAACGCCTGCGCCTGATCGAAGCGCTTTGGGAGATCGTGCTGATCGACCATGAACGCGATCCCGACGAGGATGCCCTGCTGCGCCGTCTGGCGCCGCTGCTGGCGGTCTCGGACCATGACAGCGCCGCCGCGCGGCACCGGGTATTGTCGCGCCAGGGTGAACAATAAGCCGCCAAGCGACCCGAATCGTCTGCGCGTTCTGCCTTCCGAGGGGGCAATGACCTTGTGGGTAGTCACAGCCTTGTGTGGCCACTGTTCTAACGCTGCGACGCAAAGCCGGTCAGCGATCCCGATTGTTCGCGCGACGCAGGAATTGTGGCGGAAATGGGGCGCGAATGCGGCCCAATTTTCTTAAACTGTCGACAAGTTTTCCCAATTTGGCCCGTATTGCCCGGCACAACGGATCTGAACGGAAACAATGCCGGGTGATTCTGCCCAGTATCTGGTTTTCCGAGCCGATGGATTTGAACACGGGCGCAGACAGGGGCGCGCTTCGCCGGAAACGGACAGCGCACCTCGCCCGACGGGAGCTGGGTCATGAGCCGCGATGCCTTTGACGCCGAGGATTTTCTGAACCTGCGCGAGACGGCGGGTCCGAAAGAGGACGCGCGCGATCTGCCGCCGCTGGTCTCGCCGCCGGTCTATCCGCGCGCGCGCCCGGCAGGCGTCGCCCATGGGGCGGTTCCGCGGGACGTCCAGCCCGTGCAGGCGCGCCCCGAGGCTGTCGTCGCCCCCTATTCGGGTCTCGACCTTCATGGTCAGAGGCAGGATCCCCGGCAGGAGACATCCACGCAGGCCGCGATGGCCGCCCGCCGGCCCGAGCCGCAGTTCCGTCCGCATCCGGTTCAGCCTTCGGGTCAGGCGCAGGCTCGTAGGGGCGCGGCATCGGCCGCGCCGGTCGCGATGTTCCAGCGCGAGGCGCAGGGGGGCTCGCCCTATCGCGCCCCGGTCGATCCGCAGGGCCATGAGGCCCGGCACGTTTCCCAACCCCAGCCGCGCGCCGAACAGCGCTCGGCCGAGGTGCTGCAGCCCGAATTTCGCCATGCCGCGCCGCGCTACGACGAGGCGGGCGCGCCGGGCTATCGCGGCGGGGAGGCACGCCATGACGACCGCGCGGCCAGTCCATACCGCGAGGCGCAGCGCGACGATCCCTACCGCACCGTTGCGCGCGCGGGCCATCGCCCCGACTATCCCGCCGAATACCCCATCGAATACCCCGCCGAGTTCCGCAGCGAATATCGCAGCGAATACCGGGCCCTTGCGCCCTTCTCGCGGCGCGAGGCGCCCGCCGTGGCGATCGTCGTGCGCGAGCCCATGGTCGTGGTGCATCGCGGTGTCGAGCATCCGGTGGTCGAATGGTCGGTGAACGGCTTCACGCTCGAAGCGTCGGACCATCTGGACGGCGCGGCGGGGGACGAAGGGTTCCTCGTGACCCTGCTGATCGGCAGCGGCGAAACCCGCGTGCAGATGCGGGTCCGGGTGGCCAGCGAAGAGCCCGAGCTGGAGCACCCGACGCGGTTCGTCTTCGTCGAACTCGACGCGGCGCGCGCGGATGTGCTGGAAAAGATCGTCGATCACGTCGTGGCCACGCAATCGCATGCCACGCAATCGCATGCCCGCGAGCGTCAGCCCGCCGCCGCGCGCCCGGCCCGCAGCGAGGCCAAAGCCCCGGCGCGTTCCGAGCCCAGGGCCGAGCCCAAACCCGAAGCGCCCTCGGCGCACCGGCCCGCCCCGGCGGACGACGCCTTCGATTCCGAGGTCTACGGAGCCGATGCCGAACGCTTTCGCGCGCAGACCATGACTGACCAAGCCTCAGCGATCCTGCAGCCGAAGCCGAAGAAAGCCGCGCCGGTCGCGGCCAAACCCGCGGCTGAGAAACCCGCCCGCCGCCCCATCCGCATCGGTGCCAAGCTGCCTCTGGCGGCGCTGTTGCTGCTGACGGGCGGCGTGATCTACGGAATCGGGACGTCGCTCGATCTGCGCTATGCCGCGGTGACGGTGCCCGCCATCGACGCCAACGCGCCGATCGAGGGCGTGTTCCGCGAAAGCCTCGTGGTGCCCGGCGACCGCGTCACGCCGGACCAGATCCTGGGCTACATCACCCCGCCCGCGCGCGAAGTGCCTCTGGGTGCGGCTCCGGCTGCAAGTGATGAGGGAATGCGCGCCCGGGTCGAATCGCTGCTGCAATCGGCGGTGGCGGAACCGATGCAGGCGGTGATCCCCGTGCCCGGCGTCGACCCGCTGCCCGATAGCGGCACGGCCAGCACCGCGCCCGACATCTCGGTCGCCCCGTCGGTGCCGCCCGCGACGCCCGGCTTCCTTGACACCGCGCCTGCCGAGCCCGCGCCCGTACCGATCTATGCCTCCTGCGATTGCATCGTCCAGGCGGTCGCGCTTGAGGCCGGCGATGCGGTCGAACCGGGCAGCCGCGCCTTCGTTCTGGCGGGGGCCGAGGCACCCAATGTGCAGGCGCTTCTGACAGCCGCGCAAGCCGCCGAGCTTTCGGTCGGCGACCGGGTGATGACCCGGATCGGCGACGACCCGACGGCTTTCGGCCGGGTCGAGCGCATCACCGCCGCGACCGACACGATGGGCCGCGCCGGGCTGGAAGCCGATGTCTTTGGCTCCACGCATTACCGCCGGATCGAGATTTCGACCGACGCGCCGATCGCGGCGCAGGCCGGCACGCCCGCCCGCGTCACCGTGCAGACCTTCGGCCCCTGGGGCTGGGCGCGCGAAACGCTCGACCCGGTTCTGGGCGGCGCGCTGGGCCCGTTCGGCTGGTAAAAGGCTCGACACAGGACAAGCAGGAAAAGGGGGGCCGCCGGCCCCCGTCTTTGTTCTGAAAATATCCACGGGGTTTCAAAGGGGGCGTGCCCCCTTTGTCCGCAGGCGCCTTCGCCGCCTCACTCGACCTTCAGCACGATCTTCCCCACATGCTGCGACGTCTCCATCCGCGCATGCGCCTTGGCCGCGTCTTCCAGCGGGTATTCGCTGTCGATCACCGGCGCCACCCGGCCCGAGGCCAGCAGCGGCCAGATCTCTGCTTCCAGGGCTTCGGCGATGGCCGCCTTGGCCGCGCGCGATTGCGGCCGCAGGGTCGAGCCGGTGATCGTGAGCCGCCGCGCCATCACCTGGGCAAAGTTCAGCTCGGCCTTGGGGCCGCTCAGGAAGGCGATCTGCACCAGCCGCCCGTCATTGGCCAGCGCGTTGACATTGCGCGGGATATAGTCGCCGCCGACCATGTCGAGGATCAGATTCGCGCCGCCCTCGGCCTTCAGGATCTCGACGAAATCCTCGTTGCGGTAATTGATCGCGCGCTCGGCGCCCAGATCGGTGCAGGCCGCGCATTTCTCGTCCGAGCCCGCCGTGGCGAAGACCCGTGCGCCGCGCGCGGCGGCCAGCTGGATCGCCGTCGTGCCGATCCCCGACGAGCCGCCATGGACAAGAAACCGCTCACCCGCTTTCAGCCCGCCGCGCATGAAGACATTCGAAAAGACGGTGAAGAATGTCTCGGGCAGGCAGGCGGCGCTGCGCATGTCCATGCCCTCGGGCACCGGCAGCGCATGGGCGGCGGGCGTCATCACGTATTCGCCATAGCCACCGCCCGGCAGCAAGGCGCAGACCTTGTCGCCGACGCTCCAGCGGGTCACGCCGGGGCCGGTCTCGACCACGGTGCCCGAGCATTCCAGCCCGGGCAGGTCGGAGGCGTCGGGCGGCGGCGCATAGGCGCCGGCGCGCTGCAGCGCGTCGGGGCGGTTTACTCCGGCATAGGCGACACGGATGATGATCTCGCCCGCGCCCGCGACGGGAACCGCGCGTTCGGCCGGAACCAGCACCTCGGGGCCGCCGGGTTCCGAGATTTCGATCACGCGCATCGTATGGGCCTGGGTCATGGGAGCCTCCGCTTTCTTTGGCGGCAGCTTAACGGGGCCTGGTGCGGGGTGAAAGGGCGCGCGACGCTGTAGGGTGCGTGCTGTGCACGCACCGCTCCGTCACGCGGATTGCGCCCAGTCCCAGTACATCTCGCGCACGCGGGTGGCGAGCGGCGTGGTGTCGAAGCGCTTGTCCTCGAACGCCGCGACCGGCATCACCTTGGCGATGTTGCCGGTCACGAAGATCTCCTCGGCCTGGTGGAAGTCCTCGATGCGCAGCGTGCATTCGACCACCTCGACCCCGTTCTCGCGCATCAACCCGATCACCCGCTGGCGGGTCAGACCGTTCAGGAACGTCCCGTTCGGCACCGGCGTGAACACGACGCCATCGCGTACCATGAAGACATTGGTCGAGGCGGTTTCGGCAACGTTGCCCTCGGAATCCCGCGATAGCGCGTTCGAGAAGCCGCGCTTGCGGGCCTCGGCCATAATGCGCCCGTTATTGGCGTAAAGCGAGGCCGCCTTGGCCTCGGTCAGCGCCATGTCGGGGCGCGGGCGGAAATAGGGCGAGACGGTCAGCGTGAAGGCGCCGGGCTCGGGCATCGGCATCGCCTCGATGCACAAGGCCCAGCCGGTCGAATCGGGGACCAGGTCGATCACGCCGGGCGTCGAGTCCGTGGCCCACATCATCGGCCGCAGATAGAGCGCGGCATCGGGCGCGAACATCTGGCAGCCCTCTTCCAGCAGCGCCTGCACCGTCGCGCCGTCGACCGGGGCCACCATGCCCATCGCCTCGGCCGAGCGGATGATGCGCGCGGAATGCAGGTCCAGATCGGGGCGGCGACCGTCGAATTGCCGCGCGCCGTCGAACACGCCCGATCCCAGCCACGCCGCGTGGTCCGCCGCGCGGATCACCGGCACGTTGCCCCGGTGCCATTTGCCTTCGAAATAGGTTGCGATCTCGGTGCCGACGGCCATGTCCTGCCCTCCCTGCGGTCAGCTCCGGGATAGCGGGCGCTCCGGCCTGCGTCAAGCGCGCGAAATAAAATTGCGCACCGGCGCAATATTCTGTCGTGTGCCTTCTGGCGGCCGGATCAGCCCCAGCGACCCGGCATTGGCGCCGGCGCGCCGGGCTTGCGGATCGATTCCAGCAGCCGGAAGGGCAGGCCCAGCACCGGGTTCAGCACCGGCGAGGCTTTGATCCGGGCCTTGGTCTGCTCGAACTGCATGACGTTCTCGATCCGCCGGTCGAGGAAGGCCCAGGTATCCTCGTATCCCGTCGATTCGTCGCCCAGCCAGAACAGCACGGTCGAGGAATAGACCGCGCTCAGGATCGCGCGCTTGGAATACCAGTTGCCGTCCTCGCTGGTATCGCCCAGCGTCGTCCAGATCGCATCGGCCGTCTCCCACAGCGCGCGGGCGCCTTCGGGGGCGTTCTGCGGCAGCGCCAGCAGCGTGGCGCCGCGGCGCACGGCCTCGCGGTCGGCCTGCTCCAGCCTGAGCCGCACCGCCAGCGCGATCCGCTCGCGGAACTTCAGTGCCGAAAGGTCACGCTCGGCCAACGCCGCCTTCATCGCGACGTCGCCCCGCCGATGATAGGCCAGCGCCAGGTCCAGCCCGCCGCGCGGATAGAGCGCGCGCGCCAGCGCCGGGTCCATGTCGCAATCGCCGGCGGCGGCTTTCAGCGTCGCCTCGGACCAGCCGTCGAAGGCCACATGCATCAGCGCCGCGTCCAGAAGGCGGTCGGCGGCGTTCGGGGTCTGGGTCGTCATGGCGGGTCTCGCTGGGTTTCCGGCTATGCACCCAAGGTAAGATGATGCGCCTCCGCGTCCAACCCGGCGCGGGGTCGCAGGGGCAGGAAACCGCGCAGCCGTGGCAGGCAGGGCACGCGCGGGGCGGTCTTCGCGCGAACTGACGGGATTTGCAGCGGAATCGGGCGCGCAGGGGCAGTGGACAAAGCCACGGGACTTTGCTATGGCAGCTTCTCCTGCAATTCGCTCACTCTAACTTAGAAAGGTGGTGAAAACCACATGCAGGTATCGGTTCGCGACAACAACGTCGAACAGGCTCTTCGGGCCCTGAAGAAAAAACTTCAGCGTGAAGGTGTCTTCCGCGAAATGAAGCTCAAGCAGCATTTCGAGAAGCCCTCGGTCAAGAAAGCCCGGGAACAGGCCGAAGCCATCCGCCGTGCGCGCAAGCTCGCACGCAAGAAGGCGCAGCGCGAAGGTCTGCTCTGAACCCTTTCGCCAGCGATGGCGACGGAACAAAGACCCCCGGTCCTCAGGGCCGGGGGTTTTTCATGTTCCGGCCGGGGCTTCGGCGACAGGGGAAGGCAGGGGGCTGTCTGCCCCCTCTTGGCCTGCGGCCAATTCACCCCCGAGGATATTTGAGGAACAAAGATGCGCGCGGCGGCGGCGTATCAGATGTCGAGCGCGGTGGTCTTGACCACAGTGCGCAGCGCGAACGAGCTGTGCATCTGCGCTACATGGGGCAGGCGGGCGAGGTACTGGCGATGGATGCGGGCGAAATCCTCGGTATCCTCGGCCACGAGCTTCAGCAGGAAATCGGCATTCCCGGCCATCAGGTGGCATTCCAGGAGATCGGGGATGCGCGCCACGGCTTTCTCGAAGGCGTCGAGGATCTCGTCGGACTGGCCGTTCAGGGTGATCTCGACGAAGACGGTGGTGGGTTTGCCGATCCGCCGCGCATCGACCAGCGCCACGTAGCCCGCGATGTAGCCGTCGGTTTCCAGTCGCTGCATGCGGCGGTGGCAGGCCGAGGGCGACAGCGCGATGCGTTCGGCCAGTTCGGCATTCGAGATGCGCCCTTCGCGTTGCAGAAGCCTCAGAAGGCGGCGGTCTGTCGCGTCTAGCTGCATTGCAGCGCAACTTTCATGAGGTTTTTCCGGTATTGGGCGAAGAAGCTTGCGTGACTTTCCGCGCTTGCGGGGAAGAAATCAAGCACCTGCGGGGCGGAATGCGGGAGTCTGGGGGCACATGGGAGAGGCCCTTTCGGGCCGGAGACAAAGCCCAGCAACGGGAGAATAACATGCTGATCGGATGCCCCAAGGAAATCAAGCCGCAGGAATTTCGCGTGGGCCTGACACCCGCCGCCGCGCATGAGGCGATCGGCGCCGGACATGACGTGATCGTCGAGACCGGGGCCGGGCAGGGCTCGGGTTATTCGGACGAGGATTACCGTGCGATGGGTGCCGGGATCGTCGATACCGCCGAGGAGGTTTTCGCGCGCGCCGAGATGGTGGTGAAGGTCAAGGAGCCGCAGGCCATCGAGCGCAAGCGGCTGCGCGAGGACCAGATCCTGTTCACCTATCTGCACCTGGCGCCCGATCCCGAGCAGACCAGGGATCTGCTGGACAGCGGCGTGACGGCCATCGCCTACGAGACGGTAACCGACCGCGCGGGCGGCCTGCCGCTCTTGGCGCCGATGTCCGAAGTGGCGGGCAAGCTGGCGCCGCAGGTCGGCGCCTGGACCTTGCAGAAGGCCAATGGCGGGCGCGGCGTCCTTCTGGGCGGCGTGCCGGGCGTGCGGCCCGCGCGGGTCGTGGTGATCGGTGGCGGGGTGGTGGGCACCCATGCCGCGCGGGTCGCGGCGGGGATGGGCGCCGAGGTCACGGTGCTGGACCGCTCGCTGCCGCGGATGCGCTATCTGGACGATGCGTTCGGCGGGGTGTTCGGCACGGCCTATTCCTCGGCCGCGGTGACGGCCGAGCTGGTGGCCGAGGCGGATATGGTGATCGGCGCGGTGCTGATCCCCGGCGCCGCCGCGCCGAAGCTCGTGTCGCGCGCGCAGCTGTCGACGATGAAGCCGGGCGCGGTGCTGGTCGATGTGGCGATCGACCAGGGGGGCTGTTTCGAGACCTCGAAACCCACGACCCATGCCGATCCGATCTACGAAGTGGACGGGATCATGCATTATTGCGTGGCGAATATGCCGGGCGCGGTGGCGCGCAGTTCGACCCAGGCTTTGGGGAATGCCACGCTGCCCTTCATGATGGCGCTGGCCAACAAGGGCTGGCGGCTGGCCGCGGCGGAGGACGAGCATCTGCTGGCGGGGCTCAACACCCACAAGGGCAAGCTGACCTATGCCGCGGTGGGCGCGGCGCTGGGCCTGCCGGTGATGGATCCGCGCGAGGCGCTGCGGGTCTGAGGGCGGCTCGGGAAGGGGAGGGGGCTGTCTGCCCCCTCTTGGCCTGCGGCCAATTCACCCCCGAGGATATTTGCGGAACAAAGACGGGGCAGGCCGCAGGGGCCGCCGTTATTCGGCGGCGCGGTTGGCAGCGTCGAGCTTGGCTTTCAGCGTGTCGACATCTTCGAACTTGACGCTTTCGCCGCAGCCGCAGGCTTCCGAGACATTGGGATTGCGGAACTTGAAGCCGGATTCGAGAAGCCCGGTTTCATAGTCGATCTCGGTGCCGAAGAGGAACATCTGCGCCATCGGCGCGATCAGCACGCGCGCGTCGCCCTGTTCGACGATCTCTTCGTGCTCGGCGATCTCGTCGGCGAAGTCCATCACATATTCCATCCCCGCGCAGCCGCCCTTCTTGACGCCGATGCGCAGGCCCATCTTGCCCTGCCTGTTCATCAGGCGCGCGATATGGGCTTCGGCGGCCGGGGTCAGGGTGACGGGGGATTTGCCGGGTATTGCGAACATGGTCTTTACATGAATCCGAGTTCGAGGCGGGCTTCGTCCGACATCATGTCCATGCCCCATTGCGGATCGAAGGTCATCTCGACATCGATCTCGCTGACGCCGGGCACGGCGCCGATGGCGTCCTGTACCCAGCCGGGCATCTCGCCGGCGACCGGGCAGCCGGGCGCGGTGAGGGTCATGGTGACGTCGACCTTGCCGCCGTCATGGATGGCGATGGTGTAGATCAGGCCGAGATCGTAGATATTCACCGGGATTTCCGGGTCATAGACCGTGCGACAAGCCTCGACCACCGGCTCGTAGAGCGGGTGATCGGTCGTCGACGGCGCGATCAGCGGCGTGCCTTCCACCGGGGCGGGCGTGTCGGAGGCGGTCATGGCGTCCTCGGGGGTCTGTGTAATTCCTGACCAGAGATATAGGAATTTGCCGCGCTTGCGTAAAGGGGGGCGCTTGGCGCGCGCGCAGGCAGGGGCCTATTCGGCGGCGCTTTTGCGCGAGGCGAGGGGCGGATCGGGCAGAGCGGGGTCCATGAAGTGGCCGATCATCGCCTCGGTCGCCAGCGCATAGGCCTGATCGAGCGGCAGCGCGACCTGTGCCTTGGTCGCCGCCAGCCCCGCTTGCGAGATCGCCGAGAAGCGCCCGGCGAGGGTCTGCGCCACCTCGTCCACGCGGGCGGCGAGGGCGTCTTCGGCGACGATCTCGGTGACGAGACCCTGCGCCAGCGCCCAGTCGGCGGTTTGGTCCTCGCCGGTGAGCGCGAGTTTCATCAGCGCCTTGCGGCCGACCGCGCGGGCCACGGCGACCGAGGGCGTGGTGCAGAAGCCGCCGCGCCGGATGCCGGGCAGGCAGAAGCGGGCCTGCGGCGCGGCATAGGCCAGGTCGCAGGCGGCGATCAGCTGCAGCCCGGCGGCGGTGGCGATGCCTTCGGTCCGCGCGATGGTGGGCTTGGCGCTGTTTGCCACGGCCTGCATCATCTCGGCGCAGGCCTCGAACAACTCGGTCACATAGGCGCGGCCGTGATCGGGATCGGCGCGGTGGGCGGCGATTTCCTTCAGGTCGTGCCCCGCGCAGAAGATCTTACCCGGACCGTGGATCACGATCACGCTTGTGTCGTCATCGGTCTGCGCATCCGCGACGGCCTTGTGCAGGGCGCGGATCATGCCCAGCGACAGGGGATGTGCGGTGCCGTTTTCAAGCGTCACGGTCAGGACGCCATGGCTGCGGGAAGTGCTGATCTGTTCCATGGCGCAACTGTGGACCCTGCGGCGCGGGCTGGCAAGATCGGGCGCCGCGCGCTAAAGCAGCCTTCAGCGAAAGAGGTCCGGCATGAGCGAGCGGTTTTCCTTTACCCTGAACGCCACGGATGGCGCGGCGCGCACCGGCGTGATCCATACGCCGCGCGGCGAGATCCGCACCCCGGCTTTCATGCCGGTGGGCACAGCGGGGACGGTCAAGGCGATGATGCCTGACTCGGTGCGCGCGACGGGGGCCGATATCCTGCTGGGCAACACCTATCACCTGATGCTGCGCCCCACGGCCGAGCGGATCGCCGCTCTGGGCGGGCTGCACAGGTTCATGAACTGGGAGCGGCCGATCCTGACCGATTCGGGCGGGTTCCAGGTCATGTCGCTGGCCAATCTGCGCAAGCTGACGGAAGAGGGCGTGCGGTTTTCCAGCCATATCGACGGCTCGAAACACATGCTGTCGCCCGAACGCTCGATGGAGATCCAGCGGCTTCTGGGTTCGGATATCGTCATGTGTTTCGACGAATGCCCGGCGCTGCCGGCCGAGGACAAGGTCGTCGCGGAATCCATGCGGCTGTCGATGCGCTGGGCGCGGCGGTCGCGCGAGGCGTTCGGCGACCGGCCCGGGCATGCGCTGTTCGGCATCATGCAGGGCGGGGTGACTCAGGATCTGCGCGAGGAATCGGCGAAAGCCCTGGTCGAGATCGGGTTCGAGGGCTACGCGATCGGCGGTCTGGCCGTGGGCGAGGGGCAGGAGGCGATGTTCGGCGTTCTGGATTACGCGCCCGGTTTCCTGCCCGAGGACAAGCCGCGTTACCTGATGGGCGTGGGCAAGCCCGACGATATCGTCGGCGCGGTCGAGCGTGGCGTCGACATGATGGATTGCGTGCTGCCCTCGCGTTCGGGGCGGACCGGGCAGGGCTGGACGCGGCGCGGCGCGGTCAATCTGCGCAATGCGCGCCACCGCGACGATCCGCGCCCGCTGGATGAAGCCTGCGGTTGCCCGGCCTGCCGGAACTATTCGCGCGCCTATCTGCACCATGTCGTGCGCGCCGACGAGATCATCGGCTCGATGCTGCTGACATGGCATAACTTGCAGTATTATCAGGATCTCATGCAGGGGCTGCGCGATGCGATCGCGGCGGGGTCGCTGGCCGGTTTCGTGGCGGCGTTCCATGAAAACCGGGCCCGGGGCGATATCGAACCGCTCTGAGCGCGGCTCAGCTTCGCAAAGGTTGCGCTTTTGCCGGACGTGCCGGGGCGTCCCGACGCGAAGGCGGGGCCGCCCCTGCCGGGCCTCTCAGCGCGCGCCCTTGACCCAGCGCACGCGCAGCCGGGTGAGGCGGTTTTCCACCCGCTCGACCACGGTGAAGCGGAAGCCGTGGAACTGGAACACCTGCCCGGCTTCGGGGATCAGCTGGGCCTCGTGGATGACAAGGCCCGCGACAGTGTTCGCCTCTTCATCGGGAAGCTGCCAGTCCATCGCGCGGTTGAGATCGCGGATCGTCATGGTGCCGTCGATCTCGATCGCGCCCGATTCGAGCCGGATGATCGGGTCGTCGGTCGGGATGTCGTGTTCGTCGACGATCTCGCCCACGATTTCCTCAAGGATGTCTTCCAGCGTGATCAGCCCCTGAAGCGCGCCGTATTCGTCGATCACCAGCCCGAAATGGCGGTGCTGCTTCATGAATTGCTGCATCTGCTCATCAAGAGGCGTGGTGTCGGGCACGAAATAGGGCTCGCGCATCACGGTGGCGATATCGAGCTTCTCGACCGCGTTGAAATCGCCGCCGGCTTCGGTGACCAGCTTGTGCACTTCGCGCATGAGGTCGCGGATATGGATCACGCCGACGATATTCTCGGGCTCGTCGCGCCAGGCGGGCAGGCGGGAATGGGGCGAGTTCACGCTTTGGGCGATGATCTCGGCGGGCGGCGCGTCAAGGTCGACGGTCTCGAGCTGCGAGCGGTGCAACATGACCTCTTCGACGGTGCGTGTACCCAGGTCCAGCGCGCCCAGCAGGCGGTCGCGGTCTTCCTTGTCGACCGAGCCTTCGGAATGGCCAAGCGCCAGCGTGCCGGCGATTTCCTCGTGATAGCTGAGCACCGCGCTGTCGGGGTCGGTGCGCACGCCCACCAGCGCCAGGATGCCGCGCACCAGCATCCGCACCGCGCCGACGATGGGCGACAGCAGCACGACGATGATGCGGATCGGTTTCGAGACCAGCGAGGCCGCGGATTCGGGGTTGGTGATGGCGTAGGTCTTCGGCAGGACCTCGGCAAAGATCAGCACCAGAAGGGTCATGATCAGCGTGGCCAGCGCGACGCCGGAATCGCCGAAAAGCCGGGTGAACAGCGCCGTCGCCAGCGAGGTGGCAAGGATGTTGACCAGGTTGTTGCCCAGAAGCACAGAGCCGATCAGCCGTTCGCTGTCCTCGGTGATCTTGAGCGCGGTTTCGGCCCCGCGCGATCCGCGATCCGCCAGCGCCCTCAGCTTGGCGCGCGACGAGGCGGTGAGGGCGGTTTCGCTGCCCGAGAAGAATCCCGACAGGATGAGAAGCGCGAAGATCGCGCCGGCGGTCAGCCATAAGGCGGTGTCGAAGGTTGTCATTGTCCCTGACTCTGGTTCGGGACCCATTTAGGGGTGCGGTGTGCCCCTGTTCAAGCCTTGCCCGGGCTGCGTACGGCGATTGGGCAAAAGAAGACCCCGCGACCGGGAGGTGCGCGGGGTTCATCGCAAGCGAAGGGGTGAAAAGCGGTCAGCCGCCCCAGGTGCGGACCGGGCCGCAATCCATATGGGTAAAGTTCGAGCGCGAATAACGCCCCACGCCGCCGGCATTGCAGGCGACCGCGGCACGCGCGACCTGGCTGACCGAACGGCTGTTGAGACGCAGGTCGGCGGCTTGGCCAACCATGTGGCGGGAATTGCGCGCAACGCCCGACGACCGGCGGCGCAGCATGGCGTTGGTTTCGGGCGAGCGGTAGCCCGACAGCAGGATATAGGGTTCGGTCACGTCGAGCAGGTTATGCGCGGCGGCCATGATATCCAGCGTGCGGGTATCGATGCGGTGAAGCTGATCGTTGCGCCAGTCGCGGCAGAAATGGTTCACCATGTCCAGCACTTCGGGGACATACTCGCCGTCGATCCAGTAGATCGCGTCCAGCGTTTCGCCCGAATGGCCCGAATACATCTTGAGGCGGCGGATGTCGCCGGCGCCCCGGTTGAAGGCGAAGGCCTTGGACATGCGCGGGGCGGCGGTCACGGCGGTGGCAGCAAAGATGCCGAGCAGAGCGCGCCGGGAGAATCCGGTTTCAACCGAAGAAGTCATGTTTGTCCTGTCCCAATCCCAAAGTCGCGGGGTGCCTTTGCGGCTTAACTTCATGATCGGTCCCTTCTGGGTGGCGGCTGGGCCGTATCCGTCCGGGGCATCGAGTCACGAAGACAAATTTTTCTTCTGATGTTTCTATGCCACAGAGATCCGGTTCTCCCAAGCCCGGATTCGGATTGGCAGCGTCTGTGCCGTCAAAATAGGCGAGATTTTGCTGAAAAAGGCTTAAGGCGGCGGAAAATCATTTATTAACAGTTTGTTGTGGGCCCGAAGTACCGCGTCCGACAGCCTGCCTGTCGCGCAGGGCGTGGGCAAGGACGGGAAAGATGGGGCCTTCGGCGGCAGCGGCGTGGAACCGTACGGGTCCCGGCGGCGTTGTCGCGGGAATCAGTGCGGTCTCGGCATTGTGAATGGCGATACAAGCTGCGAAAATCGACACTGACTTATGCTATAATCCACCCTTGCGAGGCGACGTCCGTATCCGGCGCGACACGGCCCCTCGCGGGACAGTTTATCTGACGGGAGTTTTTTCATGCAGACGAAGGAAGCGCGACGGCCCACGCGAGCGAGCCGTCCGGTTTTTCATGCCGGTGTCGTGGCTCTTGGCCTGGCCCTGAGCGGTGCCGCCCCCGCCGTTCTGACCGCCACCTTCGCCGCCCCCGCGATGGCGCAGCAATTCCCCGCCTTCCGGCAGGCGTTGGCCGAAGGCGTGGCCGAGAACCGCGCGCTGGCGGCCTTTTACCGGGAACACGGATACGAGGCCGTCTGGACCGGCGCCGACGGTGCCGCGCGCCGCAGCGCGCTGGTCACGGCGCTGAGCCGGGCCTCGGAACACGGGCTTCCGGCGGCGCGCTACGACCTGAACGGGCTTCTGGCCGATTTCGACGCGGTCGAGACCGAGCGCGATCGCGGCATGCTCGAGGCGCGCGCCTCGCTGACCTTCCTGCGCTATGCCACGGACATTCATAGCGGTGTTGTCGATCCGGCCTCGATCAACCCCGAATTCATGGTGCGCGAAGTGCCGCGCCCCGATCCGACCGAGCTGATGACCGAGTTCGTCGCCTCCGAGCCGGTGGCTTTCATCCGCAACCTGGCGCCCTCGTCGCCGGAATATGCGCGGCTCTACCGGGCGCGGCGCGATCTCTTGGAAACCGTGGCGAATGGCGGCTGGGGACCCCGTGTCCAGGCCGGCAGCCTTGCGCCCGGCGATACCGGCGCGGGCGTCGTGCAGCTGCGCAACCGTCTGATCGCCATGGGCTTCATGCCGCGCGTGGCGACCGCGACGTATGATTCCCTCATGCAGCAGGCGGTGCAGGAATTCCAGGAATCCGTGGGGATCGAGGCGGACGGCGTCGCCGGCAACGCCACCATCCGCGCGATCAATGTCGAACCGCAGGACCGTCTGCCGTCGATCAATGTCGCGCTCGAGCGCGAGCGCTGGCTCAACATCCCGCGCGGCGACCGGCATATCTGGGTGAACCTGACCGATTTCGTGGCCCGCATCGTCGATTTCGACGAAGTCACCTATGAAACCCGCTCGGTCATCGGGTCGCGCCAGAACCAGACGCCCGAATTCTCGGACATGATGGAATACATGGACATCAACCCGACCTGGACGTTGCCCCGGTCGATCATCGGCGAATACTGGGGCGCGCTGTCGTCGGGCGGGGCGCGGCACCTGAACCTGATCGACCATACCGGGCGCGTCGTGCCGCGCGAACAGGTGAACTTCGCGGCCTATTCGCCGCAGACCCTGCCCTTCGACGTGCAGCAGCCCCCGGGGCCGGGCAATGCGCTGGGCGAGGTGAAATTCATGTTCCCCAACCCCTACGCGATCTACCTGCACGACACGCCGTCGCGGTCGCTGTTCAGCCACGACGTGC
The DNA here is from genome assembly GCF_003122215.1 of Pararhodobacter marinus. Taxonomy (GTDB): domain Bacteria; phylum Pseudomonadota; class Alphaproteobacteria; order Rhodobacterales; family Rhodobacteraceae; genus Pararhodobacter; species Pararhodobacter marinus. The sequence continues at coordinate 39,043 of NZ_QEYD01000013.1, forward strand.
GCGCCTATTCGCATGGCTGCATCCGGCTCGCCGATCCGCGCGAATTTGCCTACCAGCTTCTGGCGGTGCAGGAAGACGATCCCGTCAACTATTACCACATGATCCAGAGCACGGGCCGCCTGACCCGCGTGCCGCTGGTGACGCCGATCCCGGTGCATCTGGTTTACCGCACGGCCTATACTTCGGTCGACGGGCGGATGAACTACCGCAACGACATCTACGGCCGCGATGCGCAGATTTACGATGCGCTGATCCGGGCCGGGGTGGAAGTGGGCGCCTGAGCGCGCTAAACCGGGCGGGCGCCGATCAGGGCGCCCGACCGGAGGTTTCCCGACATGCAGAACAGTGTCGCTGACATCGCTGCCGCGCTGGGTGCGCGGTTCGAGGGTGCGGGCGAGCTGACCGTGACCGCCGCGGCCGAACCGGCCTCGGCGGGTCCGTTCGATCTGGCCCTTGCCATGGATCCCCGCTACGCCGACGGTATCGCGCAGGGCAAGGCCCGCGCGGCGATCCTGTGGGACGGGGCGGACTGGCGCGCGCTGGGACTGGAAGCGGCGATCTTTGCGCCGCGCGGCCGTCTGGCGATGGCGCGGCTGACGCAGGCTTTCGATCCCGGCCCCGATCTGGCCCCGGGTATCAGCCCGATGGCGGTTGTCGATCCCTCGGCCCAGATCGGCGAGGGCGCGCGGATCGGGCCCTTCACGGTGATCGGTGCGAATGTGAAGATCGGCGCCAATGCCCGCATCGCCGAGCGCGTCTCGATCGGCCGCGACACGGTGATCGGCGCGGATGCGCTGATCCTTGCGGGGGTCGCCATCGGCCATAAGGTCACGATCGGCGACCGGTTTATCGCCCAGCCCAACGCCGTGATCGGCGGCGACGGCTTCAGCTACGTGACCGAAGAAACCTCGCGCGTCGAGGAAGCCCGCGCCACGCTGGGGCAGGCGCAGCAGACCAAGCAGCAGGTCTGGGAGCGCATCCATTCGCTGGGCGGCGTCACCATCGGCGACGATGTCGAGATCGGATCCTGCGCGACCATCGACCGGGGCACGATCCGCGACACCTCGATCGGGCGGGGCACGAAGGTGGATAACCTCGTCCAGGTGGCCCATAACGTGACCGTGGGCGAAGACTGCCTGCTCTGCGGTCAGGTCGGCATTGCCGGCTCGACGCGGATCGGCAACCGCGTGGTGCTGGCGGGCAAGGTCGGCGTGGTCGACAACATCTTCGTCGGCGACGACGTGGTCGCGGCGGGCGGCACGGTGATCAATTCGAATGCACCGGCAGGCCGGGTGCTGATGGGATATCCCGGCGTGAAGATGGAAACGCATGTTGAAATCTACAAAGCGACACGAAGATTGCCCCGACTCGCCGCACAAGTGGCCGAAATTCAGAAAACTGTTAAAATCCTGATGGAGAAGGGGCGCGACGGCACCCCTTGATCAGGAGATGACAGGATGGACGGCAGTTTCTTGACCCTCGACGACGGCCTGCAGCGCAAGGTCGTCGAAATCCTGGCCCTGCAGGCCATGCGCGAGCCTTCGGGCCTGACGCCCGAGATGACGCTCGAAGGGCTGGGCATCGACAGTCTGGGCATGGCCGAAGTGATCTTCGCGGTCGAGGAAGCCTTCGACGTGCAGATCCCCTTCAACGCCAATGATCCGCAGGCGGCAGCGCTGGATCTCAGCTCGGTTGGTTCGGTCTGCGCCGCCGTCGCCCGTCTGGTCCGCGATCAGCGCGGCTGACGGATGTCCGGCGAGAGGGGCGGGGCGCGTCGCGTCGCGATTACCGGGGCGGGCACGGTCAACGCACTGGCGCTCGATGTCGCGGGAACGATGGCGGCGCTGGCCGAGGGGCGGGTGGCCATCGGCCCACTGCAATTCGACGAGGTCGAGCGCCTGTCGGTCCGCATCGGCGGGCAGATCCACGGTTGGGACGCCGAGGCGCGGTTCTCGCGTCAGGAGCTGTCGCTCTATGACCGCGTGGTGCAATTCGCCATCGAGGCCGCGCGGCAGGCCGTGGCGCAGGCCGGGCTTGCGCTGAGCGAGGCCGAGGCGATGCGCGCGGGCGTCGTGCTGGGCACCGGGGGCGGCGGGTACAACACCGTCGATGACAGCTACCGCGCGCTGCAGGCGCAGGGCAAGAACCGGGTCCATCCCTTCACCATTCCGCGCCTCATGCACAACGCCGCCGCAGCGCATCTGTCGATGCGCCACGGGCTGAAGGGGCCGTCCTTTACCGTCTCGACCGCCTGTGCCTCGTCCAACCACGCGATGGGACTGGCCTTGCAGATGGTGCGCTCGGGCGCCTGCGACGTGGTCCTGACAGGCGGCGCCGAGGCGACCCTGTGCTTCGGCGGCCTCAAGGCTTGGGAAGGGCTGCGGGTGATGTCGCCCGATGGCTGCCGCCCGTTCTGCGCCAGCCGCAACGGCATGGTTCAGGGCGAAGGCGCGGCGGTCTTCGTGTTCGAGGACTGGGACAGGGCAACGGCGCGCGGCGCCGATATCCTGGCCGAAGTCGCGGGCGCCGCGATGAGCTCGGATGCGGGCGATATCGTGCTACCCGATCCCGACGGCGCCGCGCGGGCGATGCGCGGCGCGCTGGCCGATGGCGCGCTGAACGCGGGCGATATCGGCTATATCAACGCCCATGGCACCGCGACCGCGGCCAATGACCGGTCCGAGGCGCAGGCGATCCGCAGCGTCTTCGATACCCCGCCGCCGGTCTCGTCGACGAAATCCATGCACGGGCACCTTCTGGGCGCGGCGGGGGCGGTGGAGTTGCTGGCGGTGATCTCGGCCCTGCGCGACGGGGTGATCCCCCCGACGGCGGGCTGGCGCGAGACCGATCCGGCGGTGCTGGGCCTTGACGTGGTCCCCAACGAGTCGCGCCGCGCCCAAGTGGACGCGGCGCTGTCGAACGCATTCGCCTTCGGTGGCATGAATGCCTGTCTGGCGCTCAAGCGGGCCTGAGCGCCGGGCGCGTCACTCGCCGGTGCGCGCGGCAGCGGCGGCTTCGGCGAAGCGGGTCTGCAGCTCGTCATAGGCCGCGGTGAAGCCCGACAGCGAGACATTGATCTCGATCGGCTGGTCGACGGCGATGAAGGGCGCGATGGTGACGGTCGCGTTTGACCCGGCCTTCAGCTGATCGACCTCTTCGCCGCTCAGCCCCATGCGCACCACGCAACCAACCACGGTGCAGACGCGGAAGCCTTCGACACGCATTTCCTCGGCGCTGCCGATACGGAATCCCAGACCCGTCGGCAGGAAGGTTTCGAGCGGCGTGGTGATGGTGGCGCCGGCGGCGAACTCGGCGCCCAGCGGCAGCGCGGCGATCGAGAATTCGGCAATCGGCGAGCCGCCTTCGTCGCGCAGAAGCTGGTACATCTCGCACTGGCGGGGCTGGCCCTCGGTTTCGGGGGCGCAGATGATCTGCCAGTCCGAATGCGTCGCGACGACTTCCGGCTGCTGACCCTGGCTTTGCGCGGCCCCGGCTCCGGCGGCGGCGCCGTCTTCCTGGGCGAGGGCCGGCGCAGCGGCGAGCAGGGCGCTGACCAGACCGGCGGTCATGGCGGTACGGAACATCATGGAAGCATCCTCTGGTGCGTGAAATTCGTCCTAGGGCCTAGCATGAAGAATCGGTCAAGTCAGTGGGAAATCCGGCTTCCGGCAGCGAGTTGCCGAAAACGCGATCTGCGGCCCGAGGGCTTGAAACGCTGACGCGGGGGCCGTTGGGACGGGGGAATCATGGGGCGTTGCGCCGGTGCCGTGCAGGCCGGAACGCGAGCGCGGCACAAAAGCGAAAGGGGCCCGCAAGCTGGACCCCTTTCGACTTTTTTTGCTCCCTGTCGGACTGGCCGACTTATTGAAAGTGACGCTAGCCGTGGAACATGCAGCCGTCAACAGGAAATCCGAAACCGTCCGCCGGGGTGGTCCCGGGGCTTTCAAGTGGCTGAAACACGGTCATTTTCCAGGCAGCTTGACGAATTGGTCAGCGATTGGAAAGCGACCCGCACCCGGCTCAGGCCTCTTTGGGACGCATCGACAGCCAGATCAGCGCGCCCCCGGCCAGCACCAGGAACGGGATCATCGACAGATTCACCAGCTGCCACCCGGTCTGCACATCCGAGCCCGAGCAGTTCATCAACTGCCCCGACCCCAGCGAGGCCACGGTGACGCCGCCGAAGACGATGGCGTCGTTGACACCCTGGATGCGCCCGCGCTCGGCCGGGGAATGGGCGCGCGCCAGCATCGTCGTGCCGCCGATGAAGCCGAAATTCCAGCCGATGCCCAGAAGGATCAGCGCGATGAAGAAATGCTCCAGCTCGACCCCCGACAACGCCACCGCGCCACTGCCCACCAGGATCAGGAGGCCCGCGGCGATGATCTTCTCGACACCGAAACGGGCGATCAGGTGGCCGGTGAAGAAGGACGGTGCATACATCGCCAGCACATGGGCCGAAACGATATCGGCGGCATTCGCGGTCTCGAAACCGCAGCCGACAACCGCCAGCGGGGTCGAGGTCATCACCAGGTTCATCAGCGCGTAGCTGACGGTGGCGCAGATGATGGCGACGACGATCATCGGCTCGCGCAGCAATTCCCCGCGCGTGCGCCCGACGATCTGCGCGCCCTTGACCGGCGCGGGGGGCTTGGGGATGTCGAGGAAGGCAAACAGCCACATACCCACCAGGTTGACGACGATCACGCCCAGATAGGTGCCCAGGAAGGGCACGACCATCGATTCGGCCGTCACCTTGACCAGCTGCGGCCCGATGATGGCGGCCAAGAGCCCGCCCGCCATGACATAGCTGATCGCCTTGGGCTTGTAGGCGTCGGAGGCGGTATCGGTCGCGGCGAAGCGGTAGAAACCCTGTCCGGACATGTAGATGCCGGTGAACAGCGCGCCGATGACGAACAGCAGGAACGAGCCGTTGAGCAGCCCCAGCGCGCCGATCGCTGCCCCGACCGCGCCCGCGAACGAGCCCAGCACGAAGCCCGCGCGCCGTCCCCGGCGCTGCATGAAGGCCGACATCGGCGCGGCCGACAGCATCGAGCCCAGAACCGCCGCCGAGATGGGTAGCGTCGCCCAGCAGGGATTCGGGGCCAGCGCCTGACCGGCAAGCCCGGCGGTAGTGAAGATCATCGGCATCTGCGCGCCGAGGATCGCCTGCGCGGCCACCAGAACGGTCACGTTGCGCTTGGCGCGGCTGTCATCGAGGGGCGTCGTCGTATCCATGCCCCGGGGTTAGCGCGCGGATTGCACGAAAGGAAGCGCAATTCTTCACAGTTGAAACACTTGTGGCGCAACGTCGCGGGGCGCGCGCGCGTCGCTCCCACCCACCCGCCCCGCTCGCGCGCGCATTCCTCCCAAAGCCCGAGCGCGGCGCGGGCGATGAGGAAAAGGGCGCGCAGCCTCCCCGCCGCGCGCCCCTCCGTCTACGCGCCGGACGCGTAGGGTGCGTGCTCGCACGCACCGTTTTGTCGCAATCAGTCGCGCGCCTTAGTTGCGGGCCTTGTCGACCATCTTGCCGGCCGAGATCCACGGCATCATCGCGCGCAGCTTCTCGCCGACCTGCTCGATCTGATGCTCGTCATTGATCCGGCGGGTCGCCTTGAAGAAGGGCTGGCCGACGGCATTTTCCTGCATGAAGTCACGCACGAATTTGCCGGTCTGGATGTCGGTCAGCACCGCTTTCATGCGGGCCTTGGTCTCGTCGTAAGGCAGGATGCGCGGGCCCGAGACATACTCGCCGTATTCGGCGGTGTTCGAGATCGAGTAGTTCATGTTCGCGATGCCGCCCTCGTAGATCAGGTCGACGATCAGCTTCACCTCGTGCAGGCACTCGAAATAGGCCATTTCCGGCTCGTAGCCGGCTTCCACGAGGGTTTCGAAGCCCATGCGGATCAGCTCGACCAGGCCACCGCACAGCACGGCCTGCTCGCCGAACAGGTCGGTTTCGCATTCCTGGCGGAAGTTGGTCTCGATGATGCCCGAACGCCCGCCGCCGATGGCCGAGCAATAGGACAGGCCGATTTCCATCGCCTTGCCGGTCGCGTCCTGGTGGACCGCCACCAGGCAGGGCACGCCGCCGCCCTTGGTGTATTCGCCGCGCACGGTATGGCCCGGCCCCTTCGGCGCCATCATGATGACGTCGACGCCGGCTTTCGGCTCGATCAGGCCGAAATGCACGTTCAGACCGTGGGCGAAAGCGATCGCCGCGCCTTCGCGCAGGTTGTCATGGACGTATTTCTTGTAGGTCTCGGCCTGCAGCTCGTCGGGCATGGTGAACATGATCAGGTCGCACCAGGCGGCGGCCTCGGCGATGCCCATGACCTTCAGGCCTTCGCCTTCGGCCTTCGCGGCCGAGGGCGAGCCCTCGCGCAGCGCGACGACGACATTCTTGGCACCCGAATCGCGCAGGTTCAGCGCGTGGGCGTGGCCCTGGGACCCGTATCCCAGGATGGCCACTTTCATGTCCTTGATCAGGTTGATGTCGCAATCGCGGTCGTAATACACGCGCATGAGGGCGCTCCTTTCGCAGTCTCGATACTGCCGCATCATAGGCAGATTCGCGCAAAAGGCATTGCAATCGCCTGCAGTTTTCGCGCAAACCTGTCATGTTCCATTCGCATAGGGGCAGAAAGGCGGGATTTTCATGCAGGCCGACGACACCGACCGCCGCCTTCTGCGCCACCTGCAGGCCGATCCCGCCCAACCGGTGGCCGAACTCGCGCGGCGCGCCAACATGACCGAGGCCACCGCCTCGCGCCGGCTCGAACGGCTGCGCAAACGCGGGATCCTGAAGGGCACGCAGGCGATCATCGACTGGCGCGCGCTGGGCTGGGAGGTTGAGGTCTCCCTGCGGATCACGCTCGACAAGACCGATCCGCGCGCCTTCGACGGCTTCCTCGCCGCCGCCCGCCTTGTCCCCGAAGTGCTGGAAATCCAGACCTTCCTCGGCCGCGTCGATGTGCGTCTCAACGTGATCGCCCGCGACATGGACCATTACCGCGAGATCTACCGCGCCCGCATCCTGACCCTGCCGCATATCGCCGATATCGAGGCCCTGATGCACGTGGCCGAGATCAAGCGCGGCGAAAGCCTGCCGCTGTGAGCCGCATCTTTGTTCCGGAAATATCCCGGGGGGTGAGGCGCGCAGCGCCGAGGGGGGCAGCGCCCCCCTGCTGGGTCGCCCGCAGCAAAGCAAGGGCGAAACCCCTCACCCGGAGGGCCGTGTGATGATCGATCTCGACGAAACCGACCGCGCGATCCTGCGCGCTCTGGCGGGCGATGCTACGCTCAGCGCGGGCGCGCTGGGGCGTCAGCTGGGCCTCAGCCAGCCCGCGACATGGCGGCGAATCCGGCGCCTGACCGAGGCCGGCGCGCTGGCCGGGCGGCGGCTGGTTCTGGACCGCGCGGCTTTGGGCTTCGGGGTGACGGTGTTTCTGGGCGTGACGCTTGCTGCCAAGGGCCGCGTCAGCCTCGAGGATTTCGAACGCGCGGTCTCGGCCATCCCCGAGGTGCAGACGGTCCAGCATGTGCTGGGCCTCTACGATTACCGCCTGCGGGTCGTGGCCCGCGACATCGCCGATTTCGAGCGGGTTCTGCGGCGACGGATCATGACGCTGCCGGGCGTGGGCGCGGTCGATGCCAATGTGCTGCTGAGCGAAGAGCGCAGGCCGGGGCCGCTTTAGGCCAAGGTCAGGACAAACGCGCGACCGCGTCGGCGACGGCACGGTCCATGGCGCTTTCAGGCCCGGTCGCACCGGGGCGGAACCGCAGGCGAAAGGCCGCAAGGCGCAGCTCGGGCGCGACATCGGGATAGCCGATGCGGTCGAGCGAGGCGGCAAGCGGCGCATCTGGATCGCCCGGCGCCTCGGGCCAGATCGCCAGCCCCTGAAGCGCCAGCCTGCGCCAGTCGAAACGCGGACCGGGATCGACCTTGCGACCGGGCGCCATGTCGGAATGGGCGATGACGCCCTGCGGGGCGATGCGCCAGCGCGGCAGAAGGCCGGCCAGCAGCGACTCGAGCGTCCGCATCAGCGGCGCCGCGAAGGGGCTCTGGCCGTCATTGTCCAGCTCGATGCCGATGGAGCGGGAATTGACGTCGCCGCGCCCCAGCCACGCGCCCGCCCCGGCATGCCAGGCGCGCATCTCTTCCTCGACCATCTGCCACAGCGTGCCGTCCCGGCCGATCAGGTAATGCGCCGAGACCTCGGCCGCGGGGTCGGACAGCCGGTCGAGCGCGGCCTCGGCCGAGCGCATCTCGGTGAAATGCACGACGACCAGTTCGGGCCGCAGCCCGTCGCGGCGCGGGCCGAAATTGGGCGAGGGATGGCGGCGCATCAGCGCCGCGCCACCGCCTGTCGCAGCGGGGTCGGATCCCACCAGCAGGCAAAGCCGTCGCCGTCGGGATCGAGGTTGTCGCGGTCGCGATCCGGGCCGCCCGCTTCCAGGAAGGCGCGCTGGGCGGCGTCCTGGTTGCGGAAGCGCAGGCAATTGTCCTGCCACGACGACCAGCGCATCGGGTTGATGCGGCGATAGACCTCGGTGCCCGGCGCATGGGGCGTGGCCAGCGCGTATTCCATCAGGTTCGGGCCGCCCGTTTCCGAGGGCGGCGGGACCGAGCCCACGGTCACGATCTGCGCGGGTGCGGGGCCTGCGCCCTGCGCGCCGGGCGGGGTGCTGGCATCGGCGTGATAGGTCTGCGCGTCGCGGATACCCTGTTGCGGCGCCTGTCCGGCCACCGGCGTGGCCGAGAAGGCCGCGCCGGTCTGCATCGGCGCTTGGAGAGGCGCCTGCTGGGGGGCCTGCACCGGGGCGGGCGCCGGCTGGGCCGCTGCGGTCTGCACAGGCGCCGCCGGGCCGGGCGCCGCCTGAACCGGCGCGAGGGTCTGCGTTTCGATCCGGGTGCCGCCTGCCGGGGCGGGTCGTTCGCGGCGCGGGATCGCATCGACGGTCGAGGGCGCGCGCGCTGGCATCGAGGCGGGCGGCAGGATCGGCGTCTGGTTGGGGTTCTCGGCGCTTTGCGGCGGTACCGAATAGGGGATGCCCGAATGCCCGACCGATCGCGACGAGGCGGGCGGTGCGGACGAGCGGTCGCGCAGGTAGCGCTGGTAATCGCCGAAGCCCACTCCCGTGGTGGTCATGGATGCGTAACTATCACGTCCTGCGGAGCATCCCGCCAACCCCAACAGGGCCAGCGGAACCGCCAGTACCAAAAAGCGCATGTCTGCCTCTGCTCGATCTTGTTCTTGATCTTATGCAGGGAAGATTACCACCATTTGCCCGGTTTGGAAACAAAACCTGCCGCGTCTTCAAGAACCTGCGCCGTGTTCAGCAGATCCGCCTCGCCCCAGGGCCGGCCGATCAGCTGCAACCCCAGCGGGAGACCCCTGGCATCCAGACCCGTGGGCAGCGCCACGCCGGGCAGCCCGGCCAGGTTGACGGTCACGGTGAAGACGTCGTTGAGATACATCTGCACCGGGTCGGCATCCTTCATCTCGCCCAGTCCGAAGGCGGCCGAAGGGGTGGCGGGCGTCAGGATCGCGTCGACGCCCTCGGCGAAGACATCGTCGAAATCCTTCTTGATCAGCGCACGGACCTTGCGGGCCTTGTTGTAATAGGCGTCGTAGAAGCCCGCCGACAGCACATAGGTGCCGACCATCACCCGGCGCTGCACTTCCGGGCCGAAGCCCTCGGCGCGGGTCTTCTCGTACATCTCGGTGATGCCGTCGCCCGCTTCCAGCGTGGCGCGGTGGCCGAAGCGCACGCCATCATAGCGCGCAAGGTTCGACGAGGCCTCGGCCGGGGCGATGACGTAATAGGTAGGCAGCGCGTATTTGGTATGCGGCAGCGAGATCCAACGTATTTTCGCCCCCGCTGCTTTGAGCATCTCTGTGCCGTCTGCCCAAAGGTTCCTGATTTCCTGAGGCATCCCATCAATCGAATACTCTTCAGGAATGCCAATCGTTTTCCCACGAATGTCCCCCGTCAGCGCGGCTTCGAAATCCGGCACGGGCAGGTCAGCGCTGGTCGAATCCTTGGGGTCGTGGCCGCACATCGCGCCCAGCATGATCGCCGAGTCGCGCACCGTCTTGGTCATCGGCCCGGCCTGATCGAGCGACGAGGCAAAGGCGACGATCCCCCAGCGCGAGCAGCGCCCATAGGTCGGCTTGATGCCCACGGTGCCGGTAAAGGCGGCGGGCTGGCGGATCGAGCCGCCGGTATCCGTGCCGGTCGCGCCCAGGCACAGATCCGCGGCGATCGCCGCCGCCGAGCCGCCCGACGAGCCGCCGGGTGTCAGCGCCGTGTCGTCATTGCCGCGCCGCCACGGGTTGACCGCGTTGCCGTAGCACGAGGTTTCGTTGGACGAGCCCATGGCGAATTCGTCCATGTTCAGCTTGCCCAGCATGACCGCGCCCGCATCGCGCAGCTGCGCCGAGACGGTGGATTCGTATTCGGGGCGGAAGCCGTTCAGGATGTTGGACGCCGCCTGCGAGGGCACGCCCTCGGTGCAGAACAGGTCCTTGATGCCCACCGGGATGCCGCACATGGCGGGCGCGTCGCCCTTTGCAAGGCGCGCATCGGCGGCCTTCGCGCGTTCCAGCGCGATCTCGGGCGTCTTGTGCACGAAGGCATTGAGCGCATCGGCGGCGTCGATGGCCTTCAGGCAGGCCTCGGTCAGGTCGACCGAAGTTACCTCGCCCTTTTTCAGGCGGTCGCGCGCTTCGGCGATTGTCAGTTCGTTCAGGCTCATTCCACCACCTTCGGCACGGCAAAGAAGCCCTCGCGGGCATCGGGGGCGTTCGACAGGATCTTGTTCTGGATATCACCGTCGGTCACGGCGTCCGGACGGCGTTTCAGGCGCATCGGCGTGACCGAGGTCATCGGCTCGACGCCGGTCACATCGACTTCGCCGAGCTGCTCCATGAAGGTCAGGATGCCGGACAATTCCTGCGCCAGTTGCGGCAGGCTGTCGTCGGCGACGCGGATGCGGGCGAGTTTCGCCACCCGGCGCGCGGTCTCGATGTCGATGGTGGACATGGGTCTCTCCGGCAGGATCGGACGGGAACGGATAGGGGTCGCAGTGGGGTTTAGCGATGCCCGCGCTAAGGCGCAAGCAGGGGCGGGGGCGGACGCGCCGCAAAGCCGGGCCTTTGCGCCGACGGACAAGGCAGAACGCGGAACGGGCGGCGCTGCGGCATCGGTGCGGCTTGCCGTGAAGGTAAGGCGCGCTTAGCCTGCCGGTGGCGGGGATCGCAGGAGAGCAACCGATGCGCAGAAGTCTGGCCCTGGTGATGTTCGTGGCGCCGATCGTGCTGGGCGGGGCGATCGCCGCGCGGCTGGTGGCGCAGGCGCCCGCGCCCGGGCGGGTCGTGTCCACCGATGCGGGGCTGGCCGTCCGGGTCATCCCGGTCGAGCCCCGCGATCTGGTACCGGTGGCGCAGGGCTGGGGCAATGTGCGCCCGGCCGAAACCTGGAGCGCGATCAGCGAGGTGCGCGGCGCGGTGATCTGGCAGGCGCCCGATCTGGAAACCGGGATGCTGGCGCGCGAGGGCGACGTGCTGATGCGCATCGATCCCGCCGATTACGAGCTGGCCATCGCGCAGGCCGAGGCGGATCTGGCCTCGCTCGGGGCCGAGCGCGCGCAGCTTGAAGCCGAAGAGCAGAATACCCGCCGGGTGCTGGAGCTGGAACAGGCGCGGCTGGCGCTGAGCGAATCCGACGCGCAGCGCACGCGCGAGCTGGTGTCGCAGGGGACCGCGCCCGCCGCGCGCGGGGACGAGGCCGAGCGCGCGGTGCTGGCCGCGCGGCGCGTCGTGGTCGAATTGCAGAACGCGCTGGCGCTGATCGGCCCCCGGCAGGACCGGCTGGAGGCGCAGCGCGCGCGGACCGAGGCGGCCCTGGCCCGGGCGCGGCGCGATCTGGCGCATACCGAGATCACCGCGCCCTTCGATCTGCGCATCACGCAGGCCCCGGTCGAGCGCTATCAGGTGGTTGCCACCGGGCAGGTTCTGGTCGCGGGCGAGGGGCTGGCCCAGGCCGAGGTCGTCGCGCAGGTGCCGATTGCCGCGTTCCAGCGGATGCTGTCGGGGATCGAATTCGACGGCGGCATTCTGGAGGCGCTGGATGCCGGCCGGACCGAGGCCGTGTCGGTCCTGGTCGAGCCGGTCTCGAATCCCGGTCAGGTCTGGGAAGGGAGGCTGTCGCGCGTCGAGCCGGCGCTGGACCCGCAGGCGCGCACGGTTCAGGCGGTCATCACCGTGGATGATCCGTTCGAAGGCGCCCGTCCGCCCGAGCGCATCCCGCTGATCGCCAACCTGCAGGCGCAGGTCACGCTGACCGGCCCGGCGATGCAGGGGGTGATCGCGGTTCCGGCCTCGGCGGTGCATGGGGGCGTGGTGTACCTGATGGATTCCGATGCCCGTCTGGAGTTGCGACCGGTCGAGATCGCCTTCCGACAGGGCGATCTGGCGGTGATCGACAGCGGGCTCGAAGCGGGCGAGGGGCTCATCACGGACGACATCGCCCCGGCGATCCCGGGGATGCCCTTGCGGGCGGTGACCCCGTGATCCGCTGGTTCACGGGCCATCCCACGGCGGCCAACCTGCTGTTGGTGCTGTTTCTGGCGATGGGCGCGCTGTCACTGCCCGCGCTGATCCGCGAGACATTCCCCGATTTCCGCGACACTGAGGTCGAGATCACCGTGCCCTATCGCGGGGCCTCGGCCTCCGAGGTCGAAGAGGCGATCTGCCGTCCGCTCTGGGACGCCGTGCAGGGCGTCGAGGCGCTGGACGAGCTGCGCTGCACGGCGCAGGACAACCGCGCGCGCGCGGTGGCAGTGATGGACGAGGGCGGCGACCCGATCCGTTTCGTTAACGCGCTTCGCACCGAGATCGGCGCCATCGACAGCTTCCCCGCGCGGGCCGAAGCGCCGCTGGTGCGCGAATTGCACCGCACGGACGGCGTGGCCTCGGTCGCGGTGTCGGGCGACCTGCCGCTGCACGAGCTTGACCTGTTCGCCGAAGGGCTGGCCGACCGGCTGTCTGCCCTGCCCGAGATCGCACAGGTCACGCTGTCGGGGCTGGGCGAGCGGCAGTTCCGTATCGAGGCCGAGCGTGCAGTGCTGGCGCAATACGGACTGACGCCCGCGCGGCTGGCCGATGTGCTGTCGGCCCAGAGCCTCGACCAGCCGAGCGGCGCGCTGCTGACGCCCGGGGGCGATCTGCAGCTTCGCCTGACCGAGAGCCGCCGCACGCTGGACGAGCTGGCCGCGCTGCCGGTGCTGGTGCAGGACAATGGGGCGCGGCTGGTGCTGGGCGATGTCGCGACGATCCGCGAAGCGCACGACCCGGCCGAGGAACGCGCCTATCTCGACGGCGCACCCGCGATCCTGCTCGAAATCCACAAGCCGCGCGGCACGGACGCGCTGCGCGCGCTCGAAGCCCTGCGCGGCGAGGTGGCGCAGACGCGCCGGACCCTGCCGCCCAGTCTGAACGTCGAGATCGTGCAGGACACGACCAGCATCGTGCGCGACCGTCTGGCGATGCTGATCCGCAACGGCGTGGCGGGGCTGGTGCTGGTCGTGCTGGTCATGTCGCTGTTCTTCCGGCCCGGCCTTGCGCTCTGGGCGGCGATGGGGCTGCCGGTGGCAATGGCCGGGGCGCTTGTGATGATGTCGCTGACCGGCCTGACGCTGAACATGATCACGATGGTCGCGCTGCTGATGGCCATCGGCATCGTCATGGACGATTCGATCGTTCTGTCGGATTCCATCGCCGTCGAAGCCGCAAAGGGCGACGGGCTGGAGGGCGTCGTGCGTGGCGTCCGGTTGGTGGCGCCGGGGGTCTTTGCGTCCTTCCTGACCACGGTGGCGATCTTTGCACCCCTGTCCTTTCTGGCCGGGACGCTGGGCAAGGTGCTGCAGGTCCTGCCCCTGGTGCTGATCGCGGCTCTGGCCGCCAGCCTGATCGAGGCTTTCCTGATCCTGCCGCGCCATCTGCGCCACGAGGCCGAGCGCGCGGGCAAACCGCCCGGCGGGTTCCGCCGCCGCTTCGATGCCGGCGTCGATCACCTGCGCGAAGGGCTGGGCCGCGTGGCCGATCTGGCGATCCGTGCGCGCTACCTGACGACCGGGCTGGCCATCGGCGCGCTGATCGTGACCCTTGGCGCGGTGGGCGGCGGCGTGGTCAAGCGCGAGGCTTTGCCCGATATCGACGGCGACGTGCTGGAAGCGCGGCTCCTGATGCCGCAGGGCACGCCGCTTGCCCGCACCGCGGAAGCCGTGGCGCAGATCGAGGCGGCGCTCGTGCAGGTGAATGCCGATCTGACGCCCGATCAGCCCGAGGGCCAGCCGCTCGTCGTGCGGCGGATCACGCGGTTCAACCGCAATGTCTCGGCCGGAGAGCAGGGCGCGCATGTCGCGACAATCAGCGCCGATCTGCTGAGCGCCGAGATCCGCGCGACCTCGCTTGACGACATCGCCGAGGCGTGGCGACAGACGATCGGGCCGCTGGCCGGGGCCTCGTCCCTGGTGATCGCCGAGCCGGGGATCGGGCCGCAGGGCGTGGCGATCGAGCTTCGGCTCATGCATCCCGATCTGGAAGTGCTGCACGCACAGGGGGCGCGGGTTCTGGCCGAGCTGGGCAGCTATGCCGGCATCCGCAACGCGATGCTGAACCTGCGCCCGGGCAAGCCCGAATTGCGCCTGACGCTGACCGAAACCGCACCGGGTCTGGGCCTCACGGCGGCCGATGTGGCCGGGCAGTTGCGCGCGGCCTTTCTGGGCGCCACGCTGGACGATGTGCGCACCGGCGCCATCGCGCACGAAGTCGAGCTGATCCTTGCGCCCGGCGACCGCGACGCGCTGGGCGACCTGCAGGATTTCCGCTTTCAGGTGTCCGGCGGGCGCGAGGTGCCTTTCGACAGCGTGTTGCGCATGGAAGAGGCGCGCGGCTGGGGCACGATCACGCAGGTCAACGGCGCGCGCAGCGTGACGGTGCAGGCCGATATCGACCCGCGTCTGGGCAATGCCGATGCGATCACCGCCGCCCTGCGCGCGACGATACTGGACGAGATGACCACGACGATACCGGGCCTGAGGGTCTCGGTCGAAGGGCAGGCCGCCAATCTGGCCGAGACGGCGGGGTCGATCCTGCGCGGTTTCCTGCTGGGATTGCTGGGGATCTACCTGATCCTGTCCTTCCAGTTCCGCAGCTATGTCGAGCCGGTGATCGTGATGATGACGATCCCGCTGGCCTTTCTGGGCGTGGTCTGGGGCCACTGGGCGACGGGCTACGACATTTCGATGCCGTCGATGATGGGCGCGGCGTCGCTGGCAGGGATCGTGGTCAACAACGCCATCCTGCTGGTCGAGGTCACGAAGGCCCGCGCCGCCGAGGGCCTGTCATTGGCGGCGTCAGCGGGGCAGGCGGTTCGCGCACGGGTGCGGCCCATCGTGATTACGGTCGCCACAACGGTGATCGGCATGGTGCCGCTTCTGGCCGAGACCTCGCTTCAGGCGCAGGTTCTCAAGCCGCTGGTCGTGAGCGTCGTGTTCGGCATGATCGCCTCGACGCTTCTGGTGCTGATCGTGCTGCCCGCGTTCTACGCGATCCTCGGCGATCTGGGGCTGGCGCGACACAGGCCGGGGGGCCGGGCCGGAGCCGAAAGCCGCTCCCGCGACCTGACGGTTGACTGACACCGGGTCTGGAAAGCGGCCCATATCGCGCGCCGGGCCGTTAAAACATTGATACGCGCCGCAGTTCTTCGCAAAATGCTCAAGTCTTTCCCGTCCCTTGGGGAAGATTGCATTCCTGTTGAGTAACCAAGCGGAGGGACCGGAGATGATGAAGAAAGTTTTGACAGGCGCAGTGGCGGCCTTGGTGGCGGGGGCGCTGCCGCTGGCGGCGGGGGCGCTGACCGGTCGTTTCCATGGCGGTGGCACGCTGTCGAACTGGACCCCCGCCTGCATCAATGACGGCTGGGTCGACACGCCAGAACGCTACGAGGTGCGCTTTCACCCGCGCGGCGTCGGCTCGAACCGGGACCGCGACTCGATCGCGTTCTTCTCGGGTCAGCACGCGATGAGCTTCGTTCTGAACGGCGGGGATTTCAGCTCCGCCTGGCAGCCGGTCACCCACGCTTTCCTGGGCAGCGGCATTACTGCCGTGGATCAGAACCAGCCCGAGGCGGCGCGCATCCGGATCCTGTCGATGTGGCCCAACAACCTGACCGAGAACACCGATCAGCCGGTGCGCATTCGCGGGCAGATCCAGCATCTGGCGGCGGCCCGTTGGTGCCGGGTGGATTTCGATGTGATCGTCCAGCAACGCTGAGACCGCCCCGGCCTGAACGATCCCGAACGGGGGCGTCCGGCGCCCCCGTTTCTCGTTCCGACGGCGGGCGACCGGCGACCGGCGCGACGCCTTGCCACGGGATTCCCCGATCCTGCCATCAAGAGACCGCATTTTCCTGATGGTATCGTGCCCGGCGCCGCGCTAGGGCGGGGCAGCCAGTCGCCGGTCCTGCGACCGGAGGTGCCAGTATCCCGGTCCCGTCGGACCACGTTCTGCCGTTGATGGGTGATCCATGACCTTCCGTTCGTCCGCCGCCGCCGCTGTCTCGGCGCTGTTCCTGACCCTGGGCGCGCTGCCTGCCGATGCACAATCGGGGCGGTTCGAAGGCGGCGGGACCTTGTCGAATTTCACCGCGCCCTGCCTGGGCGGCGGCTGGTCGGGGCGGCCGCAGACCTATGTCGTGCGCTATCACCCGGCCAATATCGCCTGGAACACCGATGGCGATACGCTGACCTTCCTGAACGATCACCACGGATTCAGCGTCGAGCGCGCGGGCGGAAGCTTTTCCTATGCCTGGCAGCCGGTGCGGCACGCCTTCATCGGCGGG
Source organism: Pararhodobacter marinus (assembly GCF_003122215.1). Classification (GTDB taxonomy): domain Bacteria; phylum Pseudomonadota; class Alphaproteobacteria; order Rhodobacterales; family Rhodobacteraceae; genus Pararhodobacter; species Pararhodobacter marinus. The sequence continues at coordinate 55,954 of NZ_QEYD01000013.1, forward strand.
CCGATCAGTTTCCGCGATCAGGACAACCACGAAGCGGCTGAGATACGGCTGATCTCGATGTGGCCGTCCAATATCGATGAGACGACCGAGGGCACGATCCGCATCCGCGGGCAGATCCGGCATCTGGGCCATCTGCGCTGGTGCCGGGTGGATTTCGACATCCTCGTCCAGCAGAGCTGAGCCTCCGGGCCGCTGCGGGAACAGCGCGACGCGCGGCCTTTCCCCGTGCGGCGCTTTGGTGCATATCAGGGCCCAGACGTTTCGCGCCAGTTTCGAGGACGACAATGCACGACATCCGCGCCATCCGCGAGAATCCCGCCGCTTTCGACGCCGCCCTGGCCCGCCGGGGGCTTGCGCCGCTGTCGGGCGAGCTGCTGTCGATGGACGAGAGCCGCCGTGCGAAGATCCTCGCCGCCGAAACCGCGCAGGCCGAGCAGAACCGCGCCTCGAAGGAGGTGGGCGCCGCCAAGGGCCGGGGCGACGAGGCCGAGTTCGAGCGCCTGCGCGCGCTGGTGGCCGAGAAGAAGGCCGAAGTGGCCGCGCTGAACGCGCAGGCGGCGGAAGAGGACGCCACGCTGACCGCGCGGCTGGCCGAGATCCCGAACCTGCCGCTTGACGAGGTGCCCTTCGGCAAGGACGAGGACGACAATGTCGAGATCCGCCGCTGGGGCGAGCCGCGCGCGCTGGATTTCCAGCCGGTCGAGCATTTCGACATTCCGGGCGTGAAGCCGGGGCTGGATCTGGCGATGGCGGCGAAGCTGTCGGGGTCGCGTTTCATGGTGCTGAAGGGCGCCGTGGCGCGCGTTCACCGGGCGCTGGCGCAGTTCATGATCGACACCCACACGACCGAGCATGGGCTGGAAGAATGCTGGACCCCGGTTCTGGTCAAGGACGAGGCGATGTACGGCACGGGCAACCTGCCGAAATTCGCCGAGGACAGCTACCAGACGACGAATGGCTGGTGGCTGATCCCGACCTCGGAAGTCACCATGACGAACTTTGCCGCGGGCGAGATCATGGACGGCGCGCAATTGCCGGTGCGGATGACCGCGCATACCCATTGCTTCCGCTCGGAAGCGGGCTCGGCGGGCAAGGACACGACCGGCATCCTGCGCCAGCACCAGTTCGAGAAGGTCGAGATGGTGACCCTGTGCCATCCCGACGAGGCACTGGCCGAGCACGACCGCATGACCGGCTGCGCGCAGGCGATCCTGGAGAAGCTGGAGCTGCCCTATCGCACGGTGGTGCTGTGCACGGGCGACATGGGCTTCGGCAGCCAGAAGACGCATGACATCGAGGTCTGGCTGCCCGGCCAGAACGCGTATCGCGAGATCTCGTCCTGCTCGACCTGCGGCACGTTCCAGGCGCGGCGGATGAACGGGCGGTTCCGGCCCGAGGGCGGCGGCAAGCCCGAATTCCTGGCGACGCTGAACGGATCGGGGCTGGCGGTCGGGCGTTGCCTGATCGCGGTGCTGGAAAACGGGCAACAGGCGGATGGCTCGGTCACGCTGCCGGCGGCGCTGCATCCCTGGCTGGGCGGCAAGACCCGCATCACGCCCGAGGGCGCGCTGGTCTGAGAGGACAGGACCGGGGGCGCTGCCCCCGGACCCCCGGGATATTTGAGGAACAAAGATGGGGCGGGCGGTTTTTCGGGAACCGCCCGCGCTTGTCCCTGGCGGTTACTCGGCGGCGACGGCGGTTTCCGAGACGAGGCCCACGATATCCATCATGATGCGGTTGAGCTCGAAATCCTTGGGCGTGTAGACGGCGGCGACGCCCATCGCGCGCAGGCGCGCGGCGTCGTCTTCGGGGATGATGCCGCCGACCACGACGGGCGTGTCGCCCAGACCCGCGTCGCGCATCCGGGTCATCAGCTCTTCGACCAGGGGCACATGGCTGCCCGAGAGGATCGACAGCCCCACGACATGCGCTTGCTGGTCGAGCGCGGCGTCGACGATTTCCGAGGGCGTCAGGCGGATGCCTTCGTAATGGATGTCCATGCCGCAATCGCGTGCGCGGGCGGCGATCTGTTCGGCGCCGTTGGAATGGCCGTCGAGGCCCGGCTTGCCGACCACGAATTTCAACCGGCGCCCGAGCTGCGCGCTGACCGAGTCGACGGCGGCGCGGATCTCTTCCAGGCCTTCGGTGCGGTTCGATGGGTTGCGCGAGACGCCGGTGGGCGCGCGGTATTCGCCGAAGGCCCGGCGCATCACGAGGCCCCATTCGCCGGTCGTGGCGCCCGCTTTCGCGGCGGCGATCGACGCGGGCATGACATTGGCCCCCGACAGCGCCGCTTCGCGCAGCGCGCTCAGCGCGTCCTGCACCGCCGCTTCGTCGCGCTCGCCGCGCCACGCGGTCAGGCGGGCGATCTGATCGGCCTCGGCATCGGCATCGGCGACCATGATCGCGCCCTCGCCGGTGGTCAGCGGCGACGGTTCGGTGGTGGTGAAGCGGTTGACGCCCACGACCACGGTCTCGCCCTGTTCGATCCGCGCGATACGCTCGGCATTCGCTTCGACCAGCCGGCCCTTCATGTAGTCGATCGCCTGAACCGCGCCGCCCATATCGTCGATGAGCGCGAGTTCCGCGCGCGCGCCTTCCTTGAGCGCCTGCACCTTGGCATCGACCACCGGGTTGCCGTCGAAGAGATCGCCGTATTCGAGCAGGTCGGTTTCAAAGGCGAGGATTTGCTGCATCCGGAGCGACCATTGCTGGTCCCATTTGCGCGGCAGGCCGAGCGCCTCGTTCCAGGCCGGCAGCTGCACGGCGCGGGCGCGGGCGTTCTTCGACAGCGTCACCGCGAGCGCCTCGATCAGGATGCGGTAGACGTTGTTTTCTGGCTGCTGCTCGGTCAGGCCCAGCGAATTGACCTGCACGCCGTAGCGGAAGCGGCGATAGCGCGCGTCCTCGACGCCGTAGCGTTCGAGGCACAGCTCGTCCCAGAGCTCGGTAAACGCCCGCATCTTGCACATCTCGGTCACGAAGCGGATGCCCGCATTCACGAAGAACGAGATGCGGCCCACCATCGCGGGGAAATGCTGCGCCGGGACCTTGGCCTTCAGATCGTCGAGCACCGCGCAGGCGGTGGCCAGCGCGAAAGCCAGCTCCTGTTCCGGCGTCGCGCCCGCTTCCTGCAGGTGGTAGGAACACACGTTCATCGGGTTCCATTTGGGCAGATGCTCGCGCGTATAGGCGGCGACATCGGTGATCATGCGCAAGGACGGTTTGGGCGGGCAGATATAGGTGCCGCGGCTCAGGTATTCCTTGATCAGGTCGTTCTGCACCGTGCCCTGCAATTTCGACACATCGGCGCCCTGTTCCTCGGCCACGGCGATATAGAGCGCCAACAGCCACGGCGCCGTCGCGTTGATCGTCATCGAGGTGTTCATCTGTTCCAGCGGAATCCGGTCGAACAGCGCGCGCATATCGCCCAGATGGCTGACCGGCACGCCGACCTTGCCGACCTCGCCGCGCGCCAGTTCGTGGTCGCTGTCATAACCCGTTTGCGTGGGCAGGTCGAAGGCGACCGACAGGCCGGTCTGACCCTTGGACAGGTTCGTGCGGTAGAGTTCGTTCGAGGCTTTCGCGGTCGAATGGCCGGCATAGGTCCGGAACAGCCACGGCTTGTCGCGATCTGTCTTGTCGCGGGCGGGCTTTTCTTCGGCGGGCTGGGTCATGGCGGAGCCTCCGGGCAGGACGTGAGAGCGTGCAGTCGCAGCGCAATATTCTTGCTTGAAAGGAATAGTCAGGCGAAAGATAATGTCAAGCTGGGAATCGCTGCATCGCGGCAGAGCGCGCAGCCGGGATCGGTCCGGCGGAGCGGACCGATGCGGGCAGGGCCGTCAGCGGGACGGGTCAGGGAGTGGTTTCAGGGGACGGTTTCAGGCGTCGCTTTCGCTTTCGGCGAGGCGCGCGGCCTCGTCGCGAAGCTGGCGCAGATCCTCGATCGTCACGGCCAGTTCCTCGCGCTGTTTGGTCAGCGCGCCGAGCTGGCGGTTGGCCATGCCGACAAATGTTTCAAGCTGCGCCTTGGTGCCCTGTTTTTCGTAGATCAGCAGCCATTGGCGCAGTTCTTCCAGCGCGAAACCGAAGCGGCGGCCACGCAGGATGAGCGTCATGCGGGCGATTTCGCGGGGGCCGTAAAAGCGGTTGCGGCCTTCCTTTTCCGGCGTCAGCAGCTCGATATATTCGTAGTAGCGCAACGTGCGCGGCGTCACGTCGAACCGCGCGCACATCTCCTTGAAAGACAGTCTTGTCTCGTTCATCGGCCGCCTTGCGGAAAGTCTTGTCCCAACGTCACTCAGGGTAGGGCGCGGATCGGCCAAGTGCAACCGGCTTCCCGTCCGGCATGTGCCGAGCGGCGCCACCGCGACACGGTCGTTCCGCGTTTCATTGAAACGGGCGTACTTTCTCCGTAGAAACAAGCACAGGTTGCGACCGGCACCCGAGGACGCGGGAAGGCGGGAAGAAATGACACTGGAGCGCAACGTCGCGCGGCTGTTCCGGCTGAACGACGAAAACTGGATGAAACACGCCAATCCGTGGAGCGTCTGGACCCGGTACTCGGTTCTGCCGCTGATCGTGCTGGCCTTCTGGAGCCGGGTCTGGATCGGCTGGTGGTGTCTGATCCCGGGGATTGCCTCGCTTCTGTGGCTGTTCCTGAACCCAGTCTTCTTCCCCAAGCCCCGCTCGACGCGGAACTGGGCCTCGAAAGCGGTTCTGGGCGAGCGGGTCTATCTGAACCGCGACCGGGTCGATATTCCCGGCATCCACAAGACGCCGCTTTACGCCATTCTCAACGCGATTTCGTCCGTCGGGATGGGGATCGCGATCTGGGCGGTGGTTACCTACTCGGTCTGGGGGGCCGTTCTGGGTGTCGCCTTGGCGTATCTGGGCAAGAGCTGGTATCTGGACCGCATGGTCTGGCTTTACGAGATGATGAAGTCGGAACACTCGGAATACCGGGGCTGGGATTACTGACGTTGCGACCCGGGGCGCTGCAGGCGGTCGACAAAGGTCTTTTGCGAGCCTTGATATCCGGCGGGCTTCGGGCCATGCCTTTGGGCAGGCGCTCTGCGCCCGCACTGTCCAGAACATGCAGGAAGTCCCATGACCGACGCCACCGCCGCGCAGCAATTCATCGAGGCGATTCCCCATTCCAAGGCGCTGGGGATGACGCTGGAAGAAATCGGCGAGGGCAGGGCGGTGATCTCGATGCCCTATGACACGCGGTTCATCGGCGATCCGGCGACGGGCGTGATCGCGGGGGGCGCGGTCTCGGCGCTGATGGATACCTGCTGCGGGGCGGCGGTGATGACCTTTCCCGGCGCGCGGGGCACGGCAACGCTGGATCTGCGCATCGATTACATGCGCGCGGCAAAGCCCGGACAGCGGATCATCGCGCGGGCCGAATGTTTCCACGCGACGCGCACCGTGGCTTTCGTCAAGGCGACCGCGCATGACGAGGATGAAGGCTTGCCCGTCGCGACCGCCTCGGGCGCGTTCACGATGGAAAGCGTGATCCGGCCCGCAGACACGAAGACGGGCACGAAAAAGGAGGGCGCGCAATGAGCCGGCCCCGTCCCGAACCCGTGCAGGTGGTCAAGGAGCGGCGCGACCGCGCGCTGAAGACGCTCGTTGGCGGCATTCCCTATGTGCAGTGGCTGGGCATCCAGTTCGACCGCCGGGGCGACGAGCTGACCGCGACCCTGCCTTTCGATGAAAAGCTGATCGGCAACCCGTTCCTGCCGGCGATCCATGGCGGCGTGACCTCGGCCTTTCTGGAGATCACGGCGATGATCGAGCTGAGCTGGTCGATGCTGTGGGAAGACATGGAAAAGGGCGCGCTGGACCCGCAATCGGTCGATGACGCGCATCTGCCGCGCTTGCCCAAGACCATCGATTTCACCGTCGATTACCTGCGTTCGGGCCTGCCGCGCGATGCCTATGCCCGTGCGCGGGTGAACCGCTCGGGGCGGCGCTATGCCTCGGTCCATGTCGAGGCGTGGCAGGACAACCGCACGCGGCTCTTCGCACAGGCGACCGGGCATTTCCTGATCCCCTCGCGCGACAAGACCGCATGACGCCGCTCACCCATGGCCGGGTGCTGAAGATCGCCCTGCCCATCGTTGCGGCGAATGTCACCGTGCCGTTGCTGGGGCTGGTCGATACCGCCGTGGTGGGCCAACTGGGCGAGGCCGCGCCGATCGGCGCCGTGGGCTTGGGCGCGGTGATCCTGACCGCGTTCTACTGGGTGTTCGGTTTCCTGCGGATGGGCACGACCGGGCTTGCCGCACAGGCGCATGGCCGGGGCGACACCGCCGAAACCGGCGCGATCCTGAAGCGCGGCCTGCTGATCGCGGGCAGCGTCGGGCTGGCGCTGATCGTGCTGCAGCCGCTACTGTTCTGGGCGGGGTTCGCGCTGGCGCCGGCATCCGACGCGGTGGAAGGGCTGGCATCCGATTACCTGCAGATCCGCATCTGGGGCGCGCCGCTGACCATCGGGCTTTACGCCGTCACCGGCTGGCTGATCGCGCTGGAGCGCACGCGCGCGGTGCTGGTGCTGCAGATCCTCGCCAACGGGACGAATATCGCGCTGGATATCTGGTTCGTGCTGGGCCTCGACTGGGGCGTGAGCGGCGTCGCCGTCGCCACGCTGATGGCCGAGGCCGTGGGCTTCAGCTTCGGCCTGTGGCTGTGCCGCGACGGGCTGAAGGCCACGGGCGCGCGGATCTTCGACGCCGCGCGCCTGCGGCACATGGCGGGTGTCAACGGCTATATCATGGTGCGGTCGATCATCCTGAAGGGCTGTTTCGTCGTCTTCATGTTCCTGTCGGCCGGGCGCGGCGACGTGGTGATCGCGTCGAACCAGATCCTGCTGCAGTTTCTCGAGTTTCTGGCTTTCCTGCTGGACGGTTTCGCCTTCTCGGCCGAAACGCTTGTGGGGCAGGCGATGGGCGCGCGCTCGGCCGCGGCGTTGCGGCGCGCGGCGCGGATGACGGGGATCTGGGCGTTGGGCGGCGCGGTCGCGATGGCGCTGGTCTTCGCGCTGGCCGGGCCGTCGATCATCGACGCGATGACCACCGCGCCCGAGGTCCGGGCCGAGGCGCGGCTTTACCTGCCGTGGATCGTCATCGCCCCGCTGGCGGCCGTTGCGGCCTATATGTTCGACGGCATCTATATCGGCGCGACCTTCACCCGCGAGATGCTGATCACCGTGGCCTTCGCCGCCTGTTTCTATGCCGTGTCGCTGCTGCTGACCTGGCCCATGGGCAATCACGGGCTGTGGCTGTCGCTGACGCTGTTCAACGTGATGCGCGGCGTGGCGCAGGCGTTTCTGTATCCCAGAATTGCGCGTTCGATCACGGCTTGATAGCTGGGGCGCATGACCGATGCGCTGACGCCTGACCAGATCACCCGCCTGTTTACCCGCTCGGACGGGCGCTATGCCTTTGCCCGCTGGGGCCGTCCGATCGCGCCCATCGTTTTCGGCACCGACGACGCCACGTTGCGCACCATCAAGGGCGCGATCGAGGCCGTCGTGCTGCTGGCCGGGCACAAGATGGCCGAGGTCGATCCCGAACTGGGCACCAACCTGATGTTGTTCTTTTTCCGCGACTGGGACGAGCTGCTGGCGGTGCCGGATCTCGACCGCGTGGTCGAGGGGCTGGGCACGCTGGTGCCCCGGCTGAAAGCTCAGGACGCCAACCAGTACCGCGCCTTTCGCTTCGACGAGGACGGCGCGATCAGGGCGGCCTTCGTCTTCGTGCGGATGGACGCGGGAATGAGCGCGCTGCCCGCCGAGGATATCGCGCTGATGCAGGCCGTGCAGGTGATCCTGCTCTGGGGCGATGAAGCGTTCCGCGAGATGCCCCCCTTGGCGCGCGCCAACGGCGTGACGGTGTTGCGCCCGGAAATCGCCGCCGTGATCGCCGCCGCCTATGACCGGGTGATGCCCGTCGCGGCGGACGATGCCTCGCACGCGCTGCGATTGTCCGCGCGGCTGGTCTGAGCGGGCGCTACGCCGGTTCCAGCGCCTGCGCGCCGACGCGGTATTCCTGCGTCTGTCGCAGGCTCTCATTCGTCAGGACGACGCGGTCGCCGGTCAGGTGCAGATGCCATGTCTGGCTGGTCAGCGGCTCGGGCCGGGCAAAGGCGGCGCAGGTCAGCACCGCTACATTCGCCCGCGCCAGCGGGTCGCGGACCGAGGTATAGCGGATTGCCTCGCCGCCCCTGGCGCGCGCCTGATCGGCCAGATCGAGGCAATCGCCGTAATCCACCGGGTCGGTCCAGCGCCCCAGCGCGGCATTGTCTGGCGCGGTCAGGTCCAGCGCCACGGGCGCGCGGATCTCGGCCAGGATCGCGGAACAGGCGCGCGGGATCGTCGGCAGCGGCGTCGCGGGCGAGGCGCGGAAGAACGCCACGCTGCCCCATGCGCTTTCGATGGCGGCGGTCAGCGGATCCTCGGCGGCGTAATAGACGCCCGGCGTCGGCCCCGCGCGGCGAAAGCGGGAATCGCGGGGATAGCAGCCATAGCGGAAGGGCGTGCTGAACTGGTAATCCAGATGCGCGCATTCTTCAGGGATCGTGGGCTTGGTCGCGTCGAGAAGGGTTTCGAGCCGCGACTGCTCGGCCACGGAATCGGTGATCTTGCGGGTGGCGGGGCGGTATTGCCCCTCGATCAGACGCCAGACATTGCCGAGATAGGGCTCGTAGCGCAGCTCAGATCGGGGCACGCGCGGCGTCCAGATAATTCATCACCGCGACCAGCCCGGCGGCGCTTTGCGCCAGTTCGGCGGGAATGCCGTTCAGATCGCGGTTTGGCGCGCGCATCCATGCCTTGGCCGATTGCACGTCGCCGCCGGTGATCGCGTCGAGCGAGCGGAAAACGCGGATCAGGTAAAGCGCCAGTTCAAAGGATTTGCCGCTGACACCGGCGCTGTCTTTCATCTTGGAAACCTGCGACGGGCTGGTGCCGATGATCGCCGCGATCTCGGCCCCGCGCAGACCCAGCGCCGCGCCCGCGCGGATCACGGCACGCGCGACAAGCTGGCTGTCGCCGGATTCGGGCGTCTGGACGGGCAGGGCGAGAGACATGCGAGCCTCGGTTCGGTGAGTGTGGTTTCCTTGGAAAGAAATATAGTCTTTCTTGATGTGGAAATCAAATCTTGCCTGGATTTCGTTGCGCATTCCTTGTGCACGATGCCAAGCACGGGCATTACAGCACGCTCGGGCCGGGCTGATCACTTTTTGCGTGTGTTATCATGCGCCTGAATGCGTGGGCCGCGCAAGCGCTCGTCCCGAACCTTGCCGCAGGGGAAAGAAAACCGTGGTGAAGCGGGCCGAATGGGTTGACAAAGCGGGGCATCTGCGGCCAACCCTTTGAAAAGCCGCCTTTTTGATAAAGAGCGCCGGGGTCAGCCCGGACCGCCAGACCTCGAGCGCCGAGCCATGCACACTTTCCCCGTGACCGTCTATTACGACGAGACCGATCTCGGCGCGATCGTGTATCATGCGAATTACATGAAATTCATCGACCGCGCGCGGGCCGACTGGGTGCGCAGCATCGGCGTCGATCAGAATGCCCTGCGCGAGGAAGGCTTCGTCTTCGTCGTGCACCGGATCGAGGCGGATTTCCTGGCCTCGGCCAGGCTCGAGGACCGGCTGACGATCCGAACGGCGGTGAAAAGCGTGAGCCGGCTGCGGCTGGTTCTGGACCAGAAGGTCTATCGCGGCGAGACCTGCCTGTTTCGCGCGCTGGTGACCATCGCGCTGGTCAGTCTGGACGGCAAGCCGCGCCGCCTGCCCGAAGAGCTGACCGGGCTGGGCGAGCTGGGCGCGTTGCTGACGATGTGAGGAGCCCGATGCACAGCTATCCCGTCACCGTCCATTACGAGGATACCGACCTTGGCGGTATCGTCTATCACGCGAATTACCTGAAATTCATCGAACGCGCGCGCTCGGACTGGGTGCGCAAGCTGGGCATCGACCAGGTCGCGTTGCGCCGCGACGGGGTGGTCTTTGCGGTCCATCATATCGAGGCGTGGTTCCAGGCCCCCGCCACGCTGGACGAAGAACTGACCGTAGAGACCGCAATCGCCGAGGCCGGGTCGGTGCGGATGGTGCTGGATCAGCGGGTCTATCGCGGCGATACCTGCCTGTTTCGCGCGCAGGTGACGCTGGTTTCCATGACGACCGGGGGCAAACCGCGCCGGCTGTCCGAAGAACTGCGCGGTTTAAGCGGAAACACGTAACAATCGCGTGGTTCCATTGGTGTTGGGCTTGGAAACACGCTATTCTCGGGCCAAAGAGGGCTGCTGCAAGGCAAGCGCCCCAGCACGCGTGCGGAACGAGCAGGAAACACGGCATGGATACCTCGACACTGGCGCAGGCCAGCGACATCGATTTTTCGCTGATCGCGCTGTTTTTGCGCGCAACGCTGACCGTCAAACTGGTCATGATCATGCTGATCGTGGCCTCGTTCTGGTCCTGGGCGATCATCATCCAGAAACATCTGGTCTTCCGCCGCGCCCGCGACGAGGCCGCGCGTTTCGATGCCGCCTTCTGGTCGGGCGAGCCGCTGGACGAGCTTTACGCCCGCGTCGGTGCCAACCCCTCGAGCGGGCCCGAGCGCATCTTCGCCGCCGGCATGGCGGAATGGCAGCGTTCGCACCGCCAGGACGGGGCGATGATCCCGGGTGCCGCGCAGCGCATCGACCGCTCGATGGATGTCGCCATCAACCGCGAGGTGCGCGAGCTGAATGGCGGGCTGACATTCCTGGCCACCGTCGGCTCGGCCAGCCCCTTCGTGGGTCTGTTCGGCACCGTCTGGGGCATCAAATACGCCTTCGAGGAAATCGCGCTGGCGCAATCGACCAACCTTGCCGTCGTCGCGCCCGGGATCGCCGAGGCGCTGCTGGCCACGGGGCTGGGCCTTCTGGCGGCCATCCCGGCGACGATCTTCTACAACAAGCTCAGCGATGACAGCGACACGATCGCCTCGGGCTACGAGCAGTTCGCCGACGAATTCGGCACCCTCCTGTCGCGCAATCTGGACGGCTGAGCCATGGGGGCGCAATCCATCAAACGGCAGGGCGGAAGCGGCACGCGCCGGCGCCGGCGCGGGCAGGCCGCCAAGATGTCCGAGATCAACGTCACGCCCTTCGTGGACGTGATGCTGGTGTTGCTCATCATCTTCATGGTGGCCGCGCCCATGCTGGTCGTGGGCGTGCCGGTCGAATTGCCGCGCACCGCTGCCGGGGCCTTGCCCGCCGAGCGCGAAGAGCCGCTGTCGATCACCATCGGTGCCGACGGATCGCTGGCGCTGATGACCACCCCGGTGGCCGAGGCCGATCTGCTGCCGCAATTGCAGGCCATCGCAGCCGAGCGCACGGGCGACCGGGTCTTCCTGCGCGCGGATGGCAGCATTCCCTACAGCCGCGTCGTGCAGGTCATGGGCGCGCTGAATGCGGGCGGGTTCAACAATATCGGTCTGGTGACAGAGACCGGCGGCCCCGATTTCGGCGGGTCGAATGCGGGAACCGGAGCTGCCTCCGGGCAGTAAACATACCATGGCGTCGTTCTCACTGGCTCATATGAACACGGGACAGAAGGTCTCGGCCCTGCTGCATGGCGGGCTGATCGTGTGGATCATGGTGTTCGATATCTTCGCGGCGCCGGACCATTCGATGATGCCCGAGGTGACCGAGGTGGCGATCGTCTCGGAGAGCGATTTCGCGGCGATGTCGCAGGCCGAGCCCGGCGCGGCCACGCCTGAGCCCGCCCCTGAACCCGAGCCCGCTCCCGAACCCGAGCCAGCGCCCGCAGCCCCCGTCGAGACGCCCGCGCCCGTCGCGCGCCCCGAACCGGTGGCGACGCCCGAGCCGGTGGCCCCGCCGCCGCCCCCTCCGGCGCCCGAGCCGGAACCTCAGCCGGAACCCGAACCGGCGCCGCCCGCCCCCGCGCCTGAACCGCCGCAGGCTGCCGTGACGGCGCCGACGGTGACGCCCGACGCCGCGCTGACGCCGGTTCAGCCCGATGCCGAGCGCGTCGCGCCCGATGCCGCGCCGACGCCCGATCCCGATATCGTCATCGCGCCCACCGATCAGGCGGCGATCACGCCCGATGCCGAGGCGTCGGTCGACGCGCCCGAAGCGCAGGAAGCGACCCAGCGCGAGGCCGCCGCGACCGAGACGGTGACCGAGGCCACGACCATCGACGACAGCCAGCCCGCCCAACGGACCGCGACCGCGCCCGAAGTCTCGATGCGCCCGCGCGCCCGGCCGCAGCAGCGGCCCCAGCAGGTTGCCACCGCCGAACCCGAGCCCACCTCGACACCGACGCCAACACCGACACCCGAACCGACTCCGGCGCCCACCCCGGAACCCGAGCCCGAACCCGAGCCCGACACGCAGGGGCCAAGCGCCTCGGCGGTCGAGGATGCGCTGGCGCAGGCGCTGGGGGGTGCCTTGGGCGGCGCTTTGGGGCAGCCCGGCGGCAGCCTGAGCCAGGCCGACATGGACGGCCTTCGGCTGAGCGTCGAGCAATGCTGGAACGTCGGCATCCTGTCGACCGAGGCGCTGAACGTCGTGATCACCATCGCCTTCGAGATGACGCCCGACGCCCGGCCCGTGGAATCGAGCATCCGTCAGGTCAGCGCTTCGGGCGGATCGGCGGGCGCTCAGCAGGCCGCCTTCGACGCGGGGCGACAGGCCATCGTGCAATGTGGTACGAACGGCTATGGCCTTCCGTCCGATCTTTACGACCAGTGGCGTCTGGTCGAAATCACCTTCAACCCAGCCCGGATGAGTACGCGATGACCCAGATTTCCCGCCGCCCCGTGCTTGGCCTTCTGGCCGGGCTGGCGCTTGCGCCGCGCGCCGCGTTGGCGCAGCAGCCCCTGAGGATCGAGATCACCGAGGGCGTGATCGAGCCGGTGCCTTTCGCGATTCCCGATTTCGTGCCCGAGAACGCGGCGGGCGGCGAATATGCCGCCTCGATCGCGCGGGTGATCGCCAACAACCTGTCGAGCACCGGCCTGCTGCGCGAGATCCCGACCAGCGCGCATATCGGCCGGATCGGCAGCTTCGACAGCCCGGTGCAGTTCTCGGACTGGCGTGCGATCAGCGCGCGGGCGCTGATCACCGGCGCGGTGCGGGTGAACGGCCAGCAGATCACCGTGAAATTCCGGCTGTTCGATGTCGTGTCCGGCCAGCAGCTGGGCGACGGGCTGCAGCTTGACGGCTCGACGCAGGCCTGGCGGCGGATGGCGCACCGGGTGTCGGATCAGGTCTATATGCGGCTGACCGGCGAGAGCGGCTATTTCGACAGCCGCGTGGTCTTCATCGCCGAAAGCGGCCCGGCCAATAACCGCCGCAAGCAGGTGGCGATCATGGATCAGGACGGCGAGAACGTGCAGTACCTGACCGACGGCACGGCGCTGGCCTTCGCGCCGCGCTTCTCGCCCACCGGCGACCGGATCCTGTTCACCAGCTACGAGACCGGTTTCCCGCGCATCTACCTGATGGACGTGGCCTCGCGCTCGCGGCAGATGATCGGCGACCAGCCCGGCACGATGACCTTCGCGCCGCGCTTCTCGCCCGACGGGCTATCGGTGGTCTATTCGCTGTCGGTGGACGGGCGGACGGATCTGTACATGCTGAACGTGGCCTCGGGCCAGCGCTGGCAACTGACGCAGACCGAGGCGATCGACACCGCGCCCAGCTTCTCGCCCGACGGCCAGCGGCTGGTCTTCGAGAGCGACCGCTCGGGCAATTCGCAGCTTTACACGATGTCGCTGCAGGGCGGCACGGCCTACCGCGTGAGCCAGGGGCAGGGGCGCTATTCGACCCCGGTCTGGTCGCCGCGCGGCGACATGATCGCCTTTACCAAGCAGCATAACGGGCGTTTCCATATCGGCGTGATGCGCACCGATGGCTCAAACGAGCGGCTGCTGACGGCAAGCTACCTGGACGAAGGCCCCACCTGGTCGCCCAATGGCCGGGTAATCATGTTCACCCGCGAAGAGCCGGGCAGCAATGCCAGCCTGATGTCCGTGGACATCACCGGGCGCAACCTGCGGCGCATCCCCACGCCGGGGCCGGCCTCGGACCCGTCCTGGTCGCCGCTGCTGCCGTAACGCCGCGCAACCGGTCCGAGGACACGCGAAACGCCGCGCAACGTGATCTGCGCCCGATTCCCCCGCCCGGCGGCCTCTGATAGACTGTGACAGAGGCCGGCCCGGCAAACGTGGATAACGGCGGATAAAAAAGGACGAGAGACATGCAACTTCTGACGAAGGCCATTCTGGTCGTGGCCGCGCTGGCGCTGGCCGCGTGTAACAACCCCCGTGGCGGCGATTACGACGAGCCGACCGGCGGCATGGGCGGGATCGGCTCGAGCGCGCTGGGCGATCCGAGCGATCCGACCTCGATCGCCTATTTCAACCAGACGATCGGCGACACGGTGAACTTTACCGTCGATTCGAGCGAGTTGTCGCCGCAGGCGATGACCATCCTGCGCACGCAGGCAGCGTGGCTGGCGCGCTATCCCGATTACCAGATCCTGATCGAAGGCCATGCCGACGAACGCGGCACGCGCGAATACAACGTGGCGCTGGGCGCCCGCCGCGCGGCCCGGGTCGAGCAGTTCCTGATCCAGGAAGGCGTGAGCGCGGCGCGCCTGCGCACCGTGAGCTACGGCAAGGAGCGCCCGATCGAGGTTTGCGCCGAACAGCGCTGCTGGGATCTGAACCGCCGCGCGGTGACGGTGGTGTCGCGCTGAGCGCAATGACGGCGACGCATGAAAAGGCCGGGGGGCAGCGGGCCCCCTTGCTCTTGCCGGCCGGATCGACGGGGCGTCGACGGCGCTCCCGAAGAGAGTATTTGAGGCAAAGTGAAGGGGCAGGGTCGTGAGCGGCGCTGCCCTTTCGGCCATCCGGACGGCCTGTGGCGGGCTGGAGCGGGTGGGCGTCGCGGTCTCGGGGGGCGGGGATTCGGTCGCGGCGCTGGTTCTGGCGGTCGCGGCGCTGGGTCCCGCACGCGTGGCGGCGGTGACGGTCGATCATGGCCTGCGCGCGGAGGCTGCCGGGGAAGCGGCCGGGGTGGCCGCCTTGTGCGCGCGGCTGGGGGTGGCGCATGACATCCTGCGCTGGGAGGCCGGGCCGCAGGGCGGCAACCTGATGGACGCCGCGCGCGCGGCGCGGTTCGCGTTGATCGGGAACTGGGCGCGGGGCCGCGTGGACGCGGTGGTGCTGGCGCATACGCTGGACGACCAGGCCGAGACGGTGCTGATGCGGCTGGCGCGGGGCTCGGGCGTGGACGGGCTGTCGGGCATGGCCGCGCGGCGGCAGGCCCGGGGCGTCGTGTGGCTGAGGCCCTTCCTGGAGGTTTCGCGTGCGGATCTGCGCGACGCGTTGCAGGCGCGCGGGATCGGCTGGGTCGAGGATCCGACCAATGCCGATCCGCGATTCCTGCGCGTGCGGGCGCGGCAGGCGCTGGACGGGTTACGGGCGCTGGGGATCGAAGCCGGGGGGCTGGTGCGGACCGCCGGGCGCATGGCGCGGGCGCGCGAGGCGCTGGAGGCGCAGGCGCAGGCGGTTCTGGCGCGCGACCTGCGCGAGGAGCGGGGCGTCCTGATCCTGCGCGGCGCGCTGGCCGACGAGACCGATGAGATCCGGGCGCGGATCATGGCGCATCTGGCGATGGCGTTGTCGGGCGCGGCCTATCGGCCGCGTTTCGACGCGCTGCAGCGCTGGATGGCGGCGGGCGAGGGGACGCTGATGGGCTGCGTGCTGTGGCGCGAGGGCGCGGATTGGCGGCTGGCGCGCGAGGCCCGGGCGGTCGAGGCCCTGCGGGTGCCGGTGGGCGCGGTCTGGGACGGGCGCTGGCGGGCAGAGGCGCCCGACGCGGCAGCGATGGCGGCAGAGGGCACCGAGATTCGCGCGCTGGGCGAATCGGGGCTGGCTGTCTTGGGCCGTCAGGCGCGTGCGGGTCTGCATCCGCATCCGCGCGAGACCGGCTTGCCGCGCGGCGTGATGGCGGGATTGCCGGCGATCTGGCGCGACGAGGCGCTGGTGGCCGCGCCGCTGGTTTTCTGGCCCGAAGGATGGTCGCTGACTGCGCGACCCGTCGCCGCGTTCCATGACACGCCGTCACAATCGCATTGAAGTCACCCGCTGCATCACTATCTTAAGCGCATCTGGCCCATCGGGCCGTCGTTTTTGGGAGAGCCCCGTGGGCAACGCGCGCAATTTCGCCTTCTGGATCGTGCTGTTCTTCCTGATGATCGTTCTGTTCACGTTGTTCAACAACGGGTCCACGACGAGCAGCGGGCGGAGCATCGGCTATTCGGATTTCCTGCAAAGGGTCGAAGCCGGGGATGTGAGCCGGGTCGTGATCGACGGCGAGACGCTGCGCGTGACCGACCGTTCGGGCACCGCCTACACGACCATCCGACCCTCGGGCGAGAACCCGACCGAGCGGCTTCTGGAATCCGACGTCGCGGTCGAGGCGCGTCCGCAAGAGCGCTCGGGCCTGATGTCGGCGCTGTCGGTCTGGCTGCCTTTCCTGCTGCTGATCGGCGTGTGGATCTTCTTCATGAACCGCATGCAGGGCGGCGGGCGCGGGGGCGCGATGGGCTTTGGCAAGTCCAAGGCCAAGCTGCTGACCGAAAAGCACGGCCGCGTGACCTTTGACGATGTCGCCGGCATCGACGAGGCCAAGGAAGAGCTGGAAGAGATCGTCGAATTCCTGCGCAATCCGCAGAAATTCAGCCGTCTGGGCGGCAAGATCCCCAAGGGCGCGCTGCTGGTGGGCCCTCCGGGCACGGGTAAGACGCTGCTGGCGCGCGCGATCGCGGGCGAGGCGGGCGTGCCGTTCTTCACCATCTCGGGCTCGGACTTCGTCGAGATGTTCGTGGGTGTCGGTGCCAGCCGCGTGCGCGACATGTTCGAACAGGCCAAGAAGAACGCCCCCTGCATCGTCTTCATCGACGAGATCGACGCCGTGGGCCGGTCGCGTGGCGTGGGCTATGGCGGTGGCAATGACGAGCGCGAGCAGACGCTGAACCAGCTTCTGGTCGAGATGGACGGTTTCGAGGCCAATGAAGGCATCATCATCGTCGCCGCGACCAACCGCCCCGACGTTCTGGATCCCGCGCTGCTGCGTCCCGGTCGTTTCGACCGTCAGGTGCAGGTGCCCAATCCCGACATCAAGGGTCGCGAGCGTATTCTGGGCGTCCACGCCCGCAAGGTGCCGCTGGGGCCGAACGTGGATCTGCGCATCATCGCGCGGGGTACGCCGGGCTTCTCGGGGGCGGATCTGGCGAACCTTGTGAACGAGGCCGCGCTGATGGCCGCGCGCAAGAACCGCCGCTTCGTGACCATGCAGGATTTCGAGGACGCCAAGGACAAGGTGATGATGGGCTCCGAACGGCGCTCGATGGTCATGACCGAGGACGAGAAGAAGCTGACCGCCTATCACGAGGCCGGGCACGCGGTCGTCGGCCTGCACGTCCCGCAGCACGATCCGATCCACAAGGCGACGATCATCCCGCGCGGTCGCGCGCTGGGCCTGGTCCTGTCGCTGCCCGAGCGCGACCAGCTGAGCGTGACCTACACCAAGTACAAGTCCAAGATCGCCATGGCGATGGGCGGCAAGGTGGCCGAGGAGCTGATCTTCGGCAAGGAAAACGTGACCTCGGGCGCGTCCTCGGACATCCAGCAGGTGTCCAAGATCGCGCGGGCGATGGTGACGCAGTTCGGCTTCTCGGACGAGCTGGGCCATATCGACTATGCCAACGAGCAGCAATCCTATCTGGGGAACTACTCGGGCGGGACGAATGCCAGCCAGGAAACCCAGAAGAAGATCGACGAGGAAGTGCGCAAGATCGTCGACGAAGGGTATCAGACCGCCAAGCGGATCCTGACCGAACATGCCGACGAGCTGGAAAACCTGGCGCAGGGTCTGCTGGAATACGAGACGCTGACCGGCTCGGAAATCACCCGCGTGATGCGCGGCGAAGGCCCGGGCCGCGACGAGGACGACGCGCCCAATTCCGGCGGCGGCCTGCCCTCGGTCGCGTCGATCCCGAAAACGCGCCCGCGTCCGCGCGGCGACGATGGCGGGATGGAGCCCAATCCGAGCGCCTGACGCCCCGGCGGATCGCCGATCCGCCCTTGCATTCAGCCCGGCACCGCGCGACGGTGCCGGGCTTTTTCATGCGTGAAGGAAAAGGATCCCCGCCATGCCCGCGCTTGCCAAGACCCGTTTTGAAGCCGAAATCGTCTGGCTGGGCATCGTGCCGGACCGGGATGCCGCGCTGGAATCGCAACCGCTCGAGCGGATGGAACTGACCTTTGACGGCCCGGCGGGCGAGACGCATGGCGGGATGACCCGGCCCTCCTGCTCGCGCGTGATGGGGCTGTATCCCCGCAACACGCCCATCCGCAATGCGCGCCAATTGTCGATCCTGTCGGTCGAGGAACTGGACCAGATTGC
This sequence comes from Pararhodobacter marinus, assembly GCF_003122215.1. Taxonomy (GTDB): domain Bacteria; phylum Pseudomonadota; class Alphaproteobacteria; order Rhodobacterales; family Rhodobacteraceae; genus Pararhodobacter; species Pararhodobacter marinus. Next base: position 74,451 of record NZ_QEYD01000013.1, read on the forward strand.
CGCCGAGATGGGGCTCAAGACGCTGAACCCGGCTCTGGTCGGGGCGACGATGGTGATTCGCGGTATCCCGGATTTCAGCCATGTGCCGCCCTCGTCGCGGCTGCTGGCGGGCTCGGGCGCGTCGGTCACGGTGGATATGGAAAACCGGCCCTGCACCTTGCCCGCGCGCCCGATCGAGACCGCGCATCCCGGCTTCGGCAAGGCGTTCAAGGGTGCCGCCAGGGGCCGGCGCGGCGTGACCGCCTGGGTCGAGGCCGAGGGCGCCGTGGCCCTGGGCGACAAGCTGCGGCTCTTCGTGCCGGACCAGCCGGTCTGGGCAGAACGGGAAATTATGAACACCGAGTGATCCGCGGCTTTCCGATCGGAAACGCGGGGCGGCGGAAAACCACCCGGACAGGTCGCAATAGGCATGTATACAATCGTGCTCGCCCGATAAGTCTGGCGCAAGCCAGGCAAGTGCAGGGAGGGCTTTCATGTCATTCAAGACCGATATCGAGATCGCGCGCGAAGCGAAGAAGAAACCGATCATGGAGATCGGCGAGAAACTGGGGATCCCGGCGGCCGATCTGCTGCCCTATGGCCATGACAAGGCCAAGGTGAGCCAGGATTTCATCACCTCGCTGGCCGATCGTCCCGACGGCAAGCTGATCCTCGTGACCGCGATCAACCCGACCCCCGCCGGCGAAGGCAAGACCACGACCACCGTGGGTCTGGGCGACGGCCTGAACCGGATCGGCAAGAAAGCCGTGATCTGTATCCGCGAAGCCTCGCTCGGGCCGAATTTCGGCATGAAGGGCGGCGCTGCGGGCGGCGGTTATGCCCAGGTCGTGCCGATGGAGGAAATGAACCTCCACTTCACCGGCGATTTCCACGCGATCACCTCGGCGCATAACCTGCTGTCGGCGATGATCGACAACCACATCTACTGGGGCAATTCGCTGGAAATCGACCAGCGCCGCGTCGTCTGGCGCCGCGTCATGGACATGAACGACCGCGCGCTGCGGGACGTCGTCTCGTCGCTGGGCGGCGTGGCGAACGGCTTCCCGCGCCAGACCGGCTTCGACATCACCGTCGCGTCCGAAGTCATGGCGATCCTCTGCCTGTCGAAGGATCTCGAAGACCTGCAGAAGCGTCTGGGCGACATCGTCGTGGCCTATACCCGTGATCGGACGCCGATCTATTGCCGCGACATCAAGGCCGACGGCGCGATGACGGTGCTGCTGAAGGACGCGATGCAGCCCAACCTCGTGCAGACGCTGGAAAACAACCCCGCCTTCGTGCATGGCGGCCCCTTCGCCAATATCGCGCATGGCTGCAACTCGGTCATCGCCACCAAGACCGCGCTGAAACTGGGCGACTACGTCGTCACCGAAGCCGGTTTCGGGGCTGATCTGGGCGCCGAGAAATTCTTCGACATCAAGTGCCGCAAGGCCGGTCTGAAGCCCGCCGCTTCGGTGCTGGTCGCCACGGTGCGCGCGATGAAGATGAATGGCGGCGTCGCCAAGGCCGATCTGGGCGCCGAGAACGTGGCCGCGGTCAAGAAGGGCTGCCCGAACCTGGGGCGTCACATCTCGAACGTGAAGAGCTTCGGCGTGCCGGTCGTCGTGGCGATCAACCACTTCCACTCGGATACCGATGCCGAGATCGAAGCGGTGAAAGCCTATGTCGCCGAGCAGGGGGCCGAGGCCATCGTCTGCAAGCACTGGGCGCATGGGTCGGCCGGGATCGAAGAACTGGCGCACAAGGTCGTGTCGATGGCCGAATCGGGCACGTCGAACTTCTCGCCGATCTATCCCGACGAGATGAGCCTGTTCGAGAAGATCGAAACCGTCGCCAAGCGCATCTACCACGCCGACGAGGTGATCGCCGACAAGTCGATCCGCGCGCAGCTGAAAGCGTGGGAAGAAGCGGGCTACGGCCACTTCCCGGTCTGCATGGCGAAAACGCAGTATTCGTTCTCGACCGATCCCAACCTGCGCGGCGCGCCCACCGGCCATTCGGTCCCGGTGCGCGAGGTCCGGCTGTCGGCAGGCGCGGGCTTCATCGTCGTGATCTGCGGTGAGATCATGACCATGCCCGGTCTGCCACGCGCGCCGGCGGCCGAAACGATCCGCATCAACGAATCGGGCTTCGTCGAAGGCCTGTTCTGATGGTCCGGGCCGGCAGGGATATCCCTTGCCGGCCCGTTTCCCGCCGAGGCGGGGCCGTTCCTTGCCGCTCGGTCGCTGCGGGCCGGGATCGGTTATCACGGCGGTAAGGCCGTCGCGCTTATTCTGGGCCGGGGTGCCGCATCACCGCTGCGCGCCCTGACCGACGGCGGCCCCGGGGCCGCCGCGATCCGACATACGACGTCCTCAGCGATCAGGAGTAGATCCATGCGAGCCGCGATCATCGATGGAAAGGGCATCGCCGCGCAGATGCGGTCCGAGAATGCCACCGAAGCCCGGGAACTGGCCGAGCAGGGCTGGCAGCCGAGGCTGGTGTCGATCTCGGTCGGCGATACGGCCGCAGCCGAGCTTTACGTCCGCAACCAGCAGAAGACGGCGGAATCCTCGGGCGTCGAGTTCGAGGCGCGCAATTATCCCGAAACGATCTCGATGGAGCAGCTGGTGGGCGTGCTGCACGGGCTCAACGCCGATCCGCGCGTGAACGGGATCATCATCCAGCGCCCGCTGCCCGCGCATATCCCGGTGAAGACGCTGCAGAAAGCCGTGCATCCGCTCAAGGATGTCGAGGGCATGCACCCGTCATCCATCGGCAACATCGTCTATAACGATCTGGCGCTGGGGCCCTGTACCGCCGTCGCAGCGGTCGAGATCCTGAAGACGCTGCCGCTGAAGCTGGAAGGGCTGGACGTCACGGTGATCGGTCACAGCGAGATCGTCGGCAAGCCCATCGCCTTCCTGCTGATGGGGCTGGGGGCGACGGTGACGGTCTGTCACCACATGACCCGTTCGGTGGCGATGCACAGCCGCGCCGCGGATGCGGTGTTCGTGGCGGTGGGCAAGCCCGGGCTTGTGACGGGCGACATGCTCAAACCCGGGGCGGCGCTGATCGATATCGGCATCAACCGGGTGGACGGAAAGACCGTGGGCGACGCGGATTTCGACAGCTGCGCCGAGGTGGCGGGCTGGATCACGCCGGTGCCCGGCGGGGTCGGGCCGGTGACGGTGGCCACGCTGATGAAGAACGCGGTGCTGGCGACGCGGCTGCAGATGGCGCATTACCGCGCCGCTTTTGCCAATACCGAAGCCTGAGGCGCTCGCGCCCGGGACAGAACGAGACGGGGTCGCAGACGCGACCCGCAAGCGAGGGAGAGACGGATGAGCGCAACCATCATCGACGGCAAGGCTTTCGCGGCCAAGGTCCGCGAACAGGTCGCGGGCCATGTGCAGCGGCTGAAGGATGAAAACGGCCTGACCCCGGGTCTGGCCGTGGTGCTGGTGGGCGAGGACCCGGCAAGCCAGGTCTATGTGAAGTCGAAGGGCAAGCAGACCACCGAGGTCGGCATGAACTCGTTTGAGCACAAGCTGCCCGCCGACACGTCCGAGGCCGATCTGCTGGCGCTGATCGACCAGCTCAACAAGGATGCGTCGGTGCATGGCATCCTGGTGCAGCTGCCGCTGCCGGGGCATCTGAACAGCGATCTGGTGATCAATTCCATCGACCCGGCCAAGGATGTCGACGGCTTCCACATCTCGAATGTGGGGCTTCTGGGTACCGGCCAGAAGTCGATGGTTCCCTGCACGCCGCTGGGTTGCCTGATGATGCTGCGCGACCATCTGGGCAGCCTGTCGGGGCTCAACGCCGTGGTCGTGGGCCGGTCGAACATCGTCGGCAAGCCGATGGCGCAGCTTCTTCTGGGCGACAGCTGCACGGTGACCATCGCGCATAGCCGCACCAAGGATCTGGGCGCGGTCTGCCGGCAGGCCGATATCCTCGTCGCCGCCGTGGGCCGCCCAGAAATGATCCCGGGCGACTGGGTGAAGCCGGGCGCGACCGTGATCGACGTGGGCATCAACCGCATCGACGCGCCTGAAAAGGGCGAGGGCAAGACGCGGCTGGTGGGCGACGTGCATTTCGACAGCGCGGCGGCGGTCGCGGGCGCGATCACCCCGGTGCCGGGCGGCGTGGGGCCGATGACCATCGCCTGCCTGCTGGCCAACACGCTGACGGCGGCCTGCCGTGCGAACGGCCTGGCCGAGCCTCAGGGCCTGACGGCCTGAGTTTCGGGATCCTGTGGTTCTTCGAAAGGCGCGGCTTCGGTCGCGCCTTTTGCGTCAGCGTTGCGCCACGGGGATCATCGTGCCCTGCAGAAGCGCCACGGATTTTCGCGTCTCGCCCTGCAGCGCAAAGACCTCGGCGGTGACGATCGTCAGCCGCTTGCCCGCGCGCATGACCTGACCCACGGCTTCCAGCGCCTCGCCCAAGGCGGGCGAGAGCAGGTTGATCTTCATCTCGACCGTCATCACCTCGGTATCTCCGGGCATCATCGACAAGGCTGCATAGCCCGCCGCCGTGTCGCCCAGCGTGAAGGCCAGTCCCGCATGGGCCGCGCCGTGCTGCTGCCTGAGATGGTCGACGATGGGCGCGCGGATCACGCAGCGCCCGGGCTCGACCGAGATCAGGCTTGCCGCCAGCGTCTGCATCATCGTCTGTTGCGCGAAACTGGCGCGCACGCGCGTTTCCATGGAGATGTCGGTCATGCTGGTTCCTCCCGCCGACAGGAAAGCCGGAAAGGCGGGCGCTGCCCAGCAGATCGTCGCGTCACGACCGTGTCAGCGGACGATGTCGGAATCCTTGACGAACATGTTGGACCAGGCGCGGTCGATCAACTCGGGCGACATGTGATAGGGTTTCCCCTCGTAGTCGCAGATGGCGATGATCTGGTCGATCAGGAAGACCGGCTGATAGTTCGAATAGACGTTGTCGATCGTCGGATACTTGTTCTGCAACAGGTGGATCAGCGCGTCCTCGTTCAGCGGCACACGGCGTTTGCGCGCCACCAGCGCGAAGATCTTCAGGAAATCGGCCTGCGTCGGCCCATCGATCTTGATCTTGAAGAAAATCCGCCTGAGCGCCGCCTGGTCGAAGATCGTATTGGGGTGGAAGTTGGTCGAGAAGATCACCAGCGTGTCGAAGGGCACGATGAATTTCTCGCCCGAGGTCAGCGTCAGGATGTCGTAATTCATCTCGAGCGGGACGATCCAGCGGTTGACCAGCGCCTGTGGCGGCTCTTCCTGGCGGCCGAGGTCGTCGACGATGAACACCCCGCCCATCGCCTTGAACTGCAAGGGCGCCTGATAGGTGCGCGCGACGGGGTTGTATTTCAGCTCGAGCATGTCGAGCCTGAGCTCGCCGCCGGTGATGACGGTGGGCCGTTCGCACAGCACGTAGCGCGGGTCGTGGCGCGCGCCCTGGATCCGCAGCTGGCTGCCCTGCGGTTTGGGCGTGTCGATCTTGCGATGCACGATCGGGTCGTAGACGGCGATGACCTGTCCCGAATGCACCACCGCCATCGGCACGAAGACATGGTCCCCCAGCGCGTCACGGATCCCGTTCGAGATCGAGGATTTCCCGTTGCCCGGCGGGCCATACATCAGGATTGACCGGCCCGAGGTGACGGCGGGGCCCAGATCGGCGAGCAGGGTTTCGGGCAGGATCAGGTCGCCCATCGCGGCGGTCAGCTGGTCGCGGGTGATCTTGACCTTGCGGATCGACTGCCGCCGGACCTGTTCACCATAAGCCTCAAGCGGCACAGGCATGGCGCCGTAATATTCCGAGATCGCCAGCGCCTGCTGCGCCCGCTGACGGCCCGCATCGGTCAGCTGATACCCCATCTCGGCAGATTCGGCGGTGGCGTTCAGCGTGCCCATGGCTTCGATCAGCCGCTCGCCGCGCGCCTTGTCGATCAGTTGCTGAACCTGCGCGAAGGACAGGCAGACGATGCGCGCGATATCCGAGACATGGCTCAGCGACATGCGGAACATCGTCTTCAGCAGGATGTCGCGCATCAGCGTTTCGGGCAGGGCGGTATCGGCCAGCGTCGCGGGCGGCGGCGGCGGAAGGATGCGGGATTCGGGCGCCTGCTCGTTCATGGCCGGACCTCAGCGGGAAGCGTCAGCTTCCATAGATGCTCGCCAAAGCGAGATAAAAGATTAACGACGGGCCGAGTGCCAGTCCAAAGGGAAATTCCTTGCGCTCCCAGCTTTGCCAGTCGGGCGTGGCGCGGCGGATGAAGGGCAGGGCGCGCATCGCGCGGTGCACGACGAACGCCGCCAGCGACACCGCGCAGAGCAGGACAAGGAACAACCGCAGGTCGCCCACCGCAACGAAGGGCGCCATGGCAGCCGCGAATTTCGCGTCGCCCGCGCCGAAACCGCCCGTCAGGCTGATGACGAAGCCAATCACCAGAACGACGACGAAATGCAGCAGCGACCAGCCCCAGACGGGCAGGGGCAGGGTGATCAGCCCCACCACCAGGTAAACGGCCAGCAGCGCGACCACCGCCATGTTGGGGATGCGCATCGCCTTGAGGTCGGTCCAGGCCACATACAGCGCCACGGGCGTCGCGAAGATCAGAAGCCACACCGCGGCATGGGCCGATTGGGTCATCATGGCCGGGCCTATTGCAGAGCGGCGAGGGCGTTGGCGGCTGCCTCGAAATGTTGCGGATGGGTTGCGATGGCGTCCTGCAAAAGCGCGCGCCCGATCGACACGTCGCCCTGGCGGATGGCGGCCAGCGCCATCGTGTGCAGAAGCTCGGCCCGTTCGATCTGGGTCATGGGCATCAGCGGCAATTCGTAATTGCGCTGCGCCGCGCGGGCCAGAACCAGGTTGTTCTTGGCGTGGAACAGCGTGCTGTCATGCTGCAGCGCTTCCAGGAACAACCGCTCGGCCCCGCGCGCGTCGCCGCGCGTCAGCTTGGAATAGCCCCAGTTGTTGAGCGTGCTGGCCGGTGTGGGCGTGAGGCCTACGGCGATTTCGTAGAAGCTGTCGGCGCGGTCCCATTGCTCGCGGCTGTCGGCGACCATGGCTTCGAGCCGGTAGCGCGAATAGGTCTCGTGCGTGGGCGGGATCGAGTTCAGGGTCGCTTCGGCCTGCGGCCAGTTGTTCGAGCGGATATAGGCCTCGGCCAGATCGACGCGGTCGTCCAGCGTGGCCTCGGGATGGGCGAGAACCTCTTGCCAGATCGGGATCGACGCCTCGGCATCGCCCGCGCGCATCATCGAGCGGGCAAGGCCACGGCGAAAGATGACGCGGTCGGGATATTGCTGCGACTGGGCGGTGAAGTACTGGACGGCCTCGCGCGGATCGGAGACGGCGAGCATCATCTCGGCCATGTTCTCCTGGTCGATCGACTGGACGCTGTCGATGGCGCGCGCCGTCTGGGCCCGCATCGATTCGCCACAGCCCGCCAGCAGGGCCAGCCCTGCCAGGCACATCGGTGCCATCCACACCTTGCGCATGCTCTGTCCTTTTACTGCTCGACGCTCAGTGTGAAGCGAGAAGAAGGAACCGTCCGTCGCCGCGCCGCACCAAAGCGAAATTATCGTTGTTTTCGTCAGTATAGCCGGAAATCTCGAGATTTGCGAGCGCAAGGCGCAGGTTCTCCCGGATTTCTTCGGAGCGTCCGGAATCGAGCGCAAAGGCGGTGCGGAAGAGATGCGCGGCCTGTCCCCAGTCGCGGTTCTCGACCATGACGACGCCGAGATTGTTGATAGCCGGAATGAATTCGGGGTCGAATTCGATGGCACGGCGCAGCATCTGTTCGGCCTGTCCCAGCCGCCCCAGCCGCAGATTGGCCGAGCCGATGGCCGAGAGCGCGTCGACGGTCGGGCCCTGTTCGGCGATCGAGCGGTAATAGGCGCGCAGGGCCAGCTCGTATTCGCCCGCATCCATCAGCCGGTGACCGACCAGCAACCCGTCCACGTCTTCGGCCGCGCTGACGGCGCGGCCGGGCAGGCCGTCGGGCGAGAACTCGCCGCTGGATTGGCAGCCCGCCACTGCAAGAAGCAGCGCCAGGCAGAAAAGTCGCGTCATAGAGTGAAGTCAGCCGTGCTCAACATCGTAATGACCCCGTAGACCGACGGCCCGACCAGGATGATCAGAAGCGGCGGCACGGTGAACATCATTGTGCCCAGAGTGAGCTTGGTGGGCAAGACATTCGCCTTTTCTTCGGCCAGCATCACGCGCTTGTCACGCATTTCGCTGGCATAGACGCGCAGGGCCTCGGCGACCGAGGTGCCGTAGGTGGCCGACTGGATCAGCACGGTCACGAAGGACTTGATATCGGCATTGCCGCAGCGCACGCCCATGTCGCGCAGCACCTCCAGCCGGTCCTTGCCTGCCTTGGTTTCATGCGAGACGGTATCGAATTCCTCGGCCAGCGCGGGATAACCCGCGCGCAGCTCCCGGGCGACGCGGGCAATGGACTGGTCCATCGACTGCCCGGCCTCGGTGCAGATCAGCAGCATGTCCAGCGCGTCGGGGAAACCGCTCTGGATCTGTTCCTGACGTTCGGCATGGCGCTTGTTGACCCAGTAGATCGGGAAGTAATAGCCCAGCAGCGTCGGCACCAGCACCGGCAGCGCGGTGGCCAGCATCGAGGCGCCCTCTTGCGGCGGGAAAAGCAGGATATAGCCCAGGCCGATCATCAGCCCGCCGAGACCCAGAATGAACTTGGCCGCGTGGAAGTCGCGCACCGCGTTCTTGCCCAGGTACCCCGCTTGAACCATCTTGAGCTTGGCCTCGCCCATCTGGGCTTCGTCGGTCGGCTCGAGGAAATTCTTGAACTTGTCCAGACGCTTGTTCAGCGCGTTTTCGTCAGCGGCGGTGCGGCGGTTCAGGCTGGTGCGCTCATGGCTGTGGTATTCGTTGCGCGATTGCTGGCGCAGCTTTTCCAGGGGATCGGGCTTGTCGCCGCCGCGCCCCATCAGGATCATCAGCACCAGCGTCACGCCGACCGCCAGCATCAGCGCGATCAGCACCGGCGGCGACATCAGGTTCTCAAGCAGGTCGGGACTCAGCACGCGGATACCTCAGACTTTGATATTGACCATCTTGCGCATGTACAGGACGTTGATCACCAGAAACGCGCCGACCACCAGGGCGGTGGGGATGAAGTAGGGCGTTTCCTTCACCTCGTCGTAATAGTCCGGCTTGATCACACTGATCGCGATCATCGCGACGATGGGAAAGGCCGACAGGAACATGCCCGACCATTTCGCCTCGGCGGTGATGGCGCGGACCCGGCGGAACAGCTTGAAGCGCGCGCGCACGACCTTGGACAGACCGTCGAGGATTTCGGCCAGGTTGCCACCCGATTGCGCCTGGATCGTCACCGACACCGCCAGGAACCGCAGATCCTGCATGTCCATCCGCTCGGCGAAGGCCATCAGCGCCTCGCCGATATCGCGGCCATAGGCGGCCTCATCGGCGATGAGGCCCAGCTCGCTGCCCAGCGGATCGGGGATCTCGCGCGCCGCCGCCGAGAGGGCGTGGATGAAGGGATGGCCCACGCGCAGCCCGCGCACGATCAGGTCGATGGCGTCCGGCAGTTGCTCTTCGATCAGGCTGAGCCGCTTCTTGGCCTTGTTCGACACCCAGAGCCACACGCCGCCCCCGCCCATCACCGCCGCCACGCCCGCGCGCACGCCGACCGGGGCCTCGGTGAAGACGCTCAGCGCCATGAAGCCGAACGCCGCGACCAGCACCATCACGAGGATCAGCATCACGGGCGAAAAGGCGATCTGCGCTTTCTCGGCCTTCTCGGCCAAGAGCGAATAGAACGGGATCGAGGTCGACTTGCTATGCTGCGACGCTTCCTTGCGCAGGCGCTCCATCGTCTCGGCCCGGTCGGCCGACTTGTCCAGCATTTCCAGCCGCCGGTTCATGCGGCTGCCGAGCCGGATCGAGCGGCCGAAGACGACCAGGTACAGCGCTTCGACCAGCAGCAGGATGCCGCCGAAAATCGCGATATAGATCATCAGGGTCGGGGAAATGGACATGGCGAAACCCGGTTACTGCACGATGTCGTAAAGGCTGGAGGGCAGGTCATAGCCCCAGCGGCGGAAGCGGTCGGAATAATGCGACCGGATGCCCGCGCCGGTGAAATGGCCAAGGATCTTGCCATTGGGTTCCAGCCCGGTGCGTTCGAACCGGAAGACCTCCTGCATGGTGATGATGTCGCCTTCCATGCCCGTCACCTCGGTGATCGAGACCATCCGGCGCGAGCCGTCCTGCAGGCGCGAGGCCTGCACGATCAGGTTGACGGCGCTGGCGATCTGGCTGCGCACGGCGCGCAGCGGCATCTCGATGCCGGACATGGCGATCATGTTTTCCAGCCGCGAGACCGCGTCGCGCGCCGAGTTGGCGTGGATCGTGGTCATCGAGCCGTCATGGCCCGTATTCATCGCCTGCAGCATGTCGATGACCTCTTCGCCGCGGGTTTCCCCCACGATGATCCGGTCGGGCCGCATCCTGAGCGCGTTGCGCAGACAGTCGCGCTGGGTGACGGCGCCCTTGCCTTCGACATTGGGCGGGCGGCTTTCCATCCGGCCGACATGGACCTGCTGAAGCTGCAATTCGGCGGTGTCTTCGATCGTCAGGATCCGTTCGGAATTGTCGATGAAGGACGACAGCGCGTTCAGCGTCGTCGTCTTGCCCGACCCCGTACCGCCCGAAACGATGACATTGAGCCGGGTGGCAACGGCGGCTTCGAGATACATTGCCATCTCTTCCGAGAAGGCGCCGAAATTCACCAGGTCGTTGACGCCGAGTTTCTCTTTCTTGAACTTCCGGATCGAGACCAGCGAGCCGTCGACCGCGACCGGCGGCACCATCGCGTTGAAGCGCGAGCCATCGGCAAGCCGGGCGTCGACATAGGGATTGGATTCGTCCACCCGCCGGCCCACCGCCGAGACGATCTTGTCGATGATCCGCAGCAGGTGGCGTTCATCCTTGAAGGTCACGTCGCTGAGTTCGAGCTTGCCGTTGCGTTCGACAAAGACGCGGTTGGGCCCGTTCACCAGGATGTCGTTGACGGTGTCGTCTTTCAGCAGCGGCTCCAGCGGGCCGAGGCCGCGGACTTCGAAATAGAGGTCCTGGTTCAGCGTCAGGCGCTCTTCGCTGGTCAGGGCGAAGTTGATCTCGCTCAGCGCTTCGGCCGAGATCGAGGCGATTTCGGCGCGCAGTTCGGCCTCGGACGCGCTGTCGAGCGCGGCGAGGTTCAGATTGTCCAGAAGTCGCGTGTGCAGTTCGGACTTCACCTCTAGAATGCGCTGCTTGCGGCGGCGATCCTTGTCGTTGGCGGCGGGCTGGGCGCTGATGCTGGTCTGGGCGGGCGTGGCCTTGAAGGCGCGGGGAGGGGCGCTTGCCGGACGCGGCTGGGTCGTCAGCGTGGGCTGGGCCGAGGGCGAGACCGAGGCGATCTCGTGCACCGGCACCGCGCGCGAGTCGCGCTTGGGGGTGTCGCTGACAGGGGCCGTGTCCTTGCGATAGCGGGAAAACATGGGCGTCTCCTCAGGCCGCGGCGCGGCTGTGGTCGTGCGTGGCTTCGGCGATGGTCTGCGCGAGCTTGCGGATTTCCTTCAGCAGCGGGTTCTTGGGCGCGATCTCGGCCAGCGGAAGCCCGTGATCGTTGGCATGGGTGACCTGCGCGGTGCCATCGGGCAGCGACACTTCGAAGTCGATATCGAGGCTCTCGGCCATGCGCTTGGCGCGGGCCTTGCCCGACAGGTCGGTAAATTTGGGCGAGCGGTTCAGCACGTAGCGCAGCTTCGACAGCGGCAGATCCTCGGCCTTCAGCGCGCGGATCAGGCGCAGCGCGTTCTGCGCCGAGCGCATGTCCAGCTCCATCGTCGCGTAATAGCAATCGGCGTCGTTGAGCACGGTTTCGGTCCATTGCACCACGGTGCCGGGCATGTCGATGATGACCACGTCGAAATTCGCCCGCGCCATGGTGATGACGCGTTCGATATCGTCGGGCGTGATCAAATCGAGCGGCAGCATGTCGGCGGCCGCGGTCAGCACCTTCAGCTTTTCGTTGAAGGTCTGCAGCGTGTTCATGAAGAAGTCGCGGTCCATCACGGCGGTGTTGGACAGCAATTCATAGACCTTCTCGGTCCGCGCGAGGTCGAGATAGGTGGCGATCGAGCCGGTCTGAAGGTCGAGGTCCAGCAGGCAGACGCTGGGCGCGTCCTTGCCGCTATTGGCGATTTCCCAGGCGAGGTTGACGGCGAAGGTGGTGGCGCCCGATCCCCCCGAGAGCGGCTGCACGGCATAGACCGCGCCCATTTTCTGCGAGGCGCTGGGCATCATCCGCGACTGCGCCGAGATGTTCGACATTTCGGTCACCGGCGCGCGCAGACGCTGGATCGCGTCGTGCAGGGCGCCTTCGGGCAGCGGGTAGGGGACGAAATCGCTGGCCCCCAGCCGCAGCAGGCGGTGCAGCGTGATCGGACCGAGTTCCTCGGCGATGAGCAGGACGGCGATATCGAGCGTGTTGGCACGCTGGATCACCGCCTCGACCATGGCCATGTTCGATTCGTCCTCGTCGTCGAGCGCGATGGCGATGAATTCCATGCCCCGCGCATCGGGTTGGTCGAGGAATTTCAAGGCGTTGGGAAAGGACAGGTCGCCCCAGCTTTCGCCCAGTTCAAGCTCCATATCCTCGATCAGAAGATCGAAGTTCTGCACATCCCGCGAGATGGTGCAGGCCCGGATCGGGGCGAGTTGCCTGCTGGCGCTTGCGCTCGACATGTTTCTTATCCTCCGTCCCCGCATTCTGCGGGGCAATGGCACCTGAACCGTCCCGTCCCGCCTGTCTGACCAAAGGGTCAGGGAGGAGAGGGGCTTGGCCAATCTCGGTGACAATCTTGGCAATAATGGGGCTAAGAAAGCGTAATTGTCTGGCGCTTCATCACAACGCAGACGCCCTGCCGAACGGGTCGGCAGGGCGTTGCGAGGTGTGCCGGACAGGGTAACCCGGCAGAGGTATCAGGGAATATCCGGGGCCCGCACGGCACTCTCAACGTATTCCCGGTGCACCACATGCGCGTATTCGCCATTGAGGATCCGGGGATGGTTCTGCACGAAGCCCGAGACTTCGGTGACCGCCCTCCGGTTCTCACGTTCGCGTGCGGGTGTCGGGATCAGGGGCTGGGTCTCGCCGTTGGACACCACCGCCTGCACGCGGCGGCGGCTGATGCCAAGGCTCACCAGATACGAGGCGACGGCGCGCGCGCGGCGCAGGCCGAGGCCCTGGTTGTAGCGTTCGGACCCCACCAGATCGGTATGGCCGAAGACGCGGAACGCCAGTTCGGGGAATTGCGCCATCCAGCTGGCCTGGCGCATCAGCACGAACCGCGCGGCCTCGTCGAGCTGCGCGCTGTCGAAGGCGAAATTCACGGTGTTGGGGACTTCGCGGGCAAAGCGCTCGGCCAGGATCACCGCGTAATCCAGCTGGCCGGTCTGGATCAGCAGGTTATGCGCGGTGGGGGTGCCGAAGGCGCCCTCGTCGATGAAGGCGCCGACCTCGCCCGTGGTGTCGCAGGCCGCCAGCGCGCCGCCGGCCAGTCCCAGAAGCAGGGCGCGGCGCGAAATCAGCGGGGCATGGATACGGGGCAGGGTCATCGCTTACTCCATCACATAGCCGTAGCCGCCGCGGAAATCCTGCCGCGCGACTTCGGACGCGCCCGAGGTGCCGCCGGTCAGCTGTCCGTTGAGGAACAGCTCGGATTCGTTGGGCAGCCGGACGCGGTCGGTGGGCAGAAGCAGCGCCTCGCCCCGGGTCGGGCTGACCAGATGGGCGGTGACGAAGATCATCAGCTCGCTCTGCGACCGCTGGTAATCCGAGGAACGGAAGAGCGCGCCCAGCACCGGAATATCGCCCAGCCATGGCACCTGGCCGATCGAGCCCTGGAAATCGTCCTGCAGAAGGCCGGCGATGGCGAAGCTTTCGCCGTCGCGCATCTCGACCGTGGTCGAGGTCTGGCGCACCCGGAAGGCGGGGACCGACACGCCGCCGGTGGTGACCGAGTTCGAACTGTCGAGGCTCGACACCGCCGCGTCGAGCGACAGGTTGATGACATCGCCGTCGACCACACGCGGGGTAAAGGTCAGCTCGACGCCGAAGGGGCGGTAATCGATGGTCACGCTGCCCGAATCGCCGATCACCGGCACCGGGACCTCGCCACCGGCGAGGAAATGCGCTTCCTGTCCCGACAGGGCGGTCAGGCTGGGTTCCGACAGGGTCCGCGCAAGTCCGTTCGATTCCATCGCTTCCAGCAGCACCTGGAACTGCACCGCGCCGATCGAGAAGCCGCCGGTGATCACGCCCTGGGATTCCGTGCTGTTTTCAAGCGCCGGAATCGTCAGGCCCGCGGTGCCCAGGGCCTGCGTGCCGAAGCGGCCGGTGCCGACCTGCGAGCGGCCATGGCTGGCCGACAGGCTGGCGGCAAGGCTTTGCGCCGCCGAGCGCTGCACTTCCGAGAAGCGCACGCGCAGCATCACCTGCTGGGTGCCGCCGACGCTCATCAGGTTGGACACCCGGCCCGGCGCATAGCGTTCTGCCAGTTGCAAAGCCGCATCGAGGCGCGCGCCCGACGAGACGATGCCAGACAGCACGATGCCGTCATTGGCGGTGCGCACCTCGATGGGTTCCGAGGGCAGGATCTGGCGCAGGCGCTCGCGGAACTCGGCCACGTCCGGCGTGACCTGAACCTCGACATTGGCGATCAGCTCGCCATTCGCGCCCAGGATGGTCAGCGTGGTGCGTCCGGGCGCCTTGCCCAGCACATAGATCGAGCGGTCCGAAAGGGTCGAGATATCGGCGATGCCGGGATTGGCGATCGACAATTCGACGAAGGGGGTATCGGTTTCCACCACCACCGCGCGGTTCATCGCGACGGCCAGCGTATCCTGCGCACGCCCCGAGGACACGCGCATCGTTTGCGCCCAGCCCGGCGTGGCGGGAAGGATGGCCTGCCCGAGGCCAACAATCGCCAGCGTCATCGCCGACGCGATCGTCCGTTTCATGGTCATGTGATCCTGCCTCTCGATCACGATTTTCATCGGCCTCTGACGGGCGCTTTGTCGTCAGAATGCGGGAATCCGGTTTTTTTTGCAAGATTCAAATGATTGCGGCGCGTCTTTCGCGTGGATCCGAAAAGTGGCGCCGAGGTCTGGCGTTGAAATGCCGCCCCGACCCCAGATATTGCGGGCGTTGCTGTTGCAGGAAAGACGCAATCGCCAATCGCCACGGGTGCCGCAGGGGCAGAAAGACGAAACGGCGCCCTGTTCGGGGCGCCGTGTTCCGGGTCCGATGCGCCGGCGGGGCCGGTCAGTTGGTGCAGGGAATCTCGATCATCACGACTTCCGAGCCGCGGCGCGTGCGCACGGTGCAGCGCTCGGGCGCCTGCAGGGCGGGGGCGTCCTCGATCCCCAGCAGGCTGCGGCCATCGACCTGGATCTGGCTCGGCGCCGACGACGTGTCGTCGAGACCCACAAGCGACAGCGACAGGCGTCCGGTGGACTGGCCCTGCGCCAGCGTGGCGACGGTTTCGGGTTCGGCCTCGACCGTGATCGAGCGCGGCACGCCCTGAAAGTTGCGGTCCTGATCGGCGTTTTCATCCAGCGCGATGATGCGCACGCCCGAGGACAGAAGCCGCGTGACCTCGCCGCTTTCGGCGCCGCGCCCTGTCCAGTAGATATCGACCGTGTTCGACGGACGCAGCGTGCCGGAAATGCCGCTGTTCTGGTCGACACGGATGGTAAAGGCGCGCATTCCCGGCGTCAGGATCGCAGCGATGCCGGCGGGCTGACCGGGATCCGAGACCTTCAGATCCAGAAGAGGCTCCATCGGTTCCATCGCGCGCAGGGCGATGCGCGGGCGGTTGGGGTCGGGGATCAGGACGTTGATGTCCTGAAACACGCCCTGCGGCACGGCGGCGGCGGGCCAGTCCACGACCTGCACCGCGTCCGCGCCGATCGGTTCGCCGTAGCGAAGCGGGCGCGTGGCGACAAGGACGGGCACGGTCTGGATCGCGACTTGGTCAGCCCCGCGCGCCTGCGCCGCGGCAATCGCGGCCTGCGTCTGGCTGACATAATTCTGCGCCATGTAGACGCCGAAACCGGCAAGACCGAGGCCGATCCCGAGGATTCCGATCTGGAGGGCACGCATCCTTGGCTCCTGTACGCTTGCCCCGTGGCTGAAAACGCGCGCACGGGTATGAACACTTAAAACTGGTACCAGTCGAATAGGGCGACAAAGTGGCCCTTCCGGGACGCGGGCCCGCCACAAGGCAGCAAACGCGCAGAAATTGTGCGGCCGGTGAAAAGCCTGTCAGGCCCGTCCGGTCGGCACGAACGCGTCGGGAAAGACCCCGACCCCGGAAAAGGGATCGGCCACCCCATGGGGTGGCCGTGTCATCAGGGATGCTCAGGCATCCGCCGCTCAGTTGCTGTTGCCCAGCGTGCCCAGCGTCGCGACCGAAGCGCTGGTCAGCGAGTTCGAGATGTCGGTGCCGAGGTTGCCCACGCCGGTACGGACCGAGGTGATCACGGCCAGGCCAAGGCCGACGATGGCGGCGGTCAGCACGACCCAGTCGACGGTGACGGCGCCCGATTCATCGGCGGCGAAGGTTTTGAGTTTGGTCAGGAAGGTCATGTCAGTCTCTCCAGAGAACAAGGTACTATGAACGTCTTGCCTTGACCGAAACCGGATGGGGTTGGGATGTGTGACCGGCTTCGTTCTTGGCAGGTTCCTTATCGATCCGGTTCGGGGCGCAATCGCGGGGCAATTCCGGCGGAAACAAGGCGGGGCCCGAGTCTTTTCGTGATCTGTGTCCGGTGTCGCGACGATGCGGGGGCAGGGGGCGGATAGGGCGCCGATGGGAAACCGGTCATGCCTTTGACGGGCACAGATCGCCGCCAAAGTAGACGATTCGGGGGCGCGATTCGGGTGCTGAGCGGGAGAGTCCTTGCCATTTCGCTGCCGCCGGGGCCGCATTTGCCCGCGCCGGCGCCGTGCCTGCGGGGTAAGCAGGGGCTTTTTCGAAACGCGGTTTTCTGGCACGATGACCGCGATAAAACGGAAAAACAGAAAATCCGGGGCCATGCCGAGCAGCTCGCCCATCCGTCACACCTCTCTGGTGGCCGCCCTTGCCGGGCTGGCCTGTTGCGTCATGGCCGCGTCCCTGCCGGCCCGGGCACAGGTCGCCCCGCATGGCGATTTCACCTTCCGCCGGATCGGCGTCGCCCCGCAGGACGGCCGCAACCGCATCGACGTGCAGGTCGACCCCGAAGAACAGGCGCGCCGCCTGGCCCCGCCCGAACCCGTCGCGCCGCTGGCCGATACGGTTGTTCGCGCGGCCCAGCCGATGCCGGCGCCGGGCGCGGACGGGGCGCGGTTCGGCTGGTTCTGGGACGCGGTCTCGCCCAACCTCGCGCAGGGGCAGGGGCGTTTCCTGGCGGCGATGCAGGCGCTGCGCGATGCGCCCGACGACCGGCGCGTACCGGAACCGGGCGTGCAACACCTGCAGGACATCGCCGCCGCGCATAACGCCGCGATCCTGATGGCGACGGTCGGCACAAGGGTGTCGCCCGCGCTGGCGCTGGCGGTGATTTCGGTCGAAAGCGCGGGGCGGGTCGCGGCGGTCAGCCATGCGGGCGCGCAGGGGCTGATGCAGCTGATCCCCGCCACCGCCGCGCGGTTCGGCGTGTCGGATGCCAACGATCCCGAGCAGAACATCCGGGGCGGCGTGGCCTATCTGGACTGGCTGCTGGACGAGTTCGACGGCGACATCGTGCTGGCGCTGGCGGGCTATAATGCGGGCGAGGGCGCGGTGCGGCGCAATGGCGGCGTGCCCCCCTTTGCCGAGACGCGCGATTACGTCCCGCGCGTGCTGGCGGCGTGGAACATCGCGCGGGGGCTTTGCGCAACCGTGCCCGAGCTGCCGACCGATGCCTGCGTCTTCGCGGTGCGGGCGGTCCGGACGGCGGGTCAGAGAGCGGGTTAGAGGATCTCGTCGATCTTCTCGGTCGGGCGTCCGATCACGGCGCGGCTGCCGTTGCGGATCACCGGGCGCTCGATCAGCGAGGAATCGGCGGCCATCGCGTTGATGATGACGCTTTCCACCTCGGTCTTCAGCGCGGCGCCTTCCTTGCGCAGAAGCGCAGTGGCGGGCAGGTCGAGCGCGTCCAGCATCTCGCGGATTTCCTCGCGCGAGGGGCGGTCCTTCAGATAGAGCCGCACCTCGGGGGTGATGCCCTTTTCCTCCAGATAGGTCATCGCCTGCCGCGATTTCGAGCAGCGCGGATTGTGCCAGATCTCTACAGCCATTCTTCCCTCCCGGTGCCGACAGCGTCGCTTACCTGCGCAAAGCTATCGCGTTCCAGAAGCGCGTCCAACCCGTGCGCGATCCGGGGGACCAGCGACATGCCGCCATAAACGAGCGCGGAATAAAGCTGCACGGCCGAGGCCCCGGCGCGGATCTTGGCATAGGCATCCTCGGCCGAGGCGATGCCGCCGACGCCGATGAGCGGCACGCGCCGGTTCAGCAGTTGCGACAGGCGGGCCAGCACGCGGGTGGACTTTTCGAACAAAGGCGCGCCCGAAAGACCGCCTGCCTCGCCCCGGTGTACACTTTTCAAACCTTCGCGGTCCAGCGACGTGTTGGTGGCGATGACCGCGTCCAGACCGCATTCCACGGCGACGCCGGCAATGTCCGACAATTCCTGATCGTTCAGATCCGGCGCGATCTTCAGGAAAACGGGGATCCGGCGCTCCAGCGCGTCGCGGCGGGCGACGACACCGCGCAGAAGGCCCAGCAAGGCCTCGGCCCCCTGCAGGTCGCGCAGCTTCTCGGTATTGGGGGACGAGACATTGACGGTGGCGAAATCGACAAAGGGACCGCAGGTGCCCAGCACCGAGGCGAAATCCGCCGCGCGGTCGGCGCTGTCCTTGTTCGCGCCCAGGTTCAGGCCGACCACCGGCCCCGCCCGGCGCCGGGACAGGCGCGCGGCGATGGCCTCGGCGCCCTCGTTGTTGAAGCCGAAGCGATTGATCACGGCGCGGTCCTCGGACAGCCGGAACAGGCGAGGGCGCGGATTGCCGGGCTGCGGGCGGGGCGTGGCGGCGCCGACCTCGACAAAGCCGAAGCCTGTGCGCGCCAGCGGTGCCAGCGCAACGGCATTCTTGTCGAACCCCGCGGCCAGCCCCACCGGGTTGGGCAGATCCAGCCCCGCCACCTGCGTGCGCAACCGGGTCGAGGTGATCGGGCCCGGCAACGGCACCAGCCCCGCGTTCAGCGCCTTCAGCGCCAGCCCGTGACCCTGTTCGGGGTCGATCCGGTGCATGGCCCACAGGCCCAGTTTCTCGATCATCAGACCACGCCCTCGGGGAAGATGTGACCGGCCGCGCCCAGAGGCAGCGACTTGTCCCACAGCACGTCCTCGGTCGTCATCTGGCGGTAGAGATGCGGAAACAGTGCCCCCCCGCGCGAAGGTTCCCATTTCAGCGCGGCACCGAGCGAGTCGCTGTCGAGCGCCAGCAGCACCAGGTCGCTTTCGGTGGCGAAATGCTTGGCGGCGGTTTCGACCACCTGCGCCGAGGTCGACAGGTGGATATAGCCGTCCGCCAGATCGACGGGCGCGCCCGCCGTCTGGCCCGCGGCGGTGAAGGCATCCCATTCGGAGCGGCGGAAGATCTTGTAAACCAGCATGACCTGCTCATGCCGAAAGCGTGACGCCCGGTCAATGGGCAGGTTTTTCGCGCCCACGCCGCGCACCCGTCATGCCGGTGTCACCTGCCGTGGCGAAACCCTGCGGGGAGTCTTTGACTTCGCCCGCCAGCCGCGCAATCCTTGACCTACCAGAAAAAATTCCATCAGGGGTACACGATGTCCTTCAAAACCCAGTTCAAAGCGCTGCTCGGTTCGACCGCGCTGGTCGCGGCGAGCACGCTGCCCGGTTTCGCGACCGATCTGCACATCCTGCATTTCAACGATTTCCACAGCCGCATCGAATCGGTGAGCCGCTACAATTCGACCTGTTCGGCTGAATCCGAGGCGGCGGGCGAGTGCTTCGGCGGCGCCGCGCGGCTTTATGCGCTGGTCAACCAGATGCGCTCGGCCATCGAAGCCGAGGGCGATCCGGTCATCGTGCTGGATGCGGGCGATGCCTCGCAGGGGTCGCTGTTCTACACCACCTATGGCGGAGAGGTCGAAGCCGAGCTGCTTGAGCGGATCGGCATCGACGCGATGGCGGTGGGTAACCACGAATTCGACCTCGGCCCGGAAGGCCTGGCCGTGTTCCTCGACAACGTCAGCTTCCCGATCCTGTCGTCGAACCTGGACGTGTCGGGCGCGGACATGCTGGCGGGCCGCGTCGCGCCCTACACGATCATCGAAGAAGGCGACATGCGGATCGGCATCGTCTCGGCGCTGGCCACCGACACGGTCGAAACCTCGTCCCCCGGGCCGACCGTGACGTTCAACGACGAGATCGAGGCGCTGAATGCCGCGGTCGCGGAACTGCAGGCCGAAGGCGCCTCGCCGATCATCGCGCTGACCCATGTGGGCTACCGCAAGGATCAGGAAATCGCCGCGCAGGTGCCGGGTCTGGCCGCCGTCGTGGGCGGGCACAGCCACACCTATCTGTCGGCCTCGGATCCCGACCGCGACGGCCCCTATCCGACCTGGGTCGATGCCGAGAACGGCGCGCTGGTGCCGGTGGTGACGGCGGGTGCCTATAGCCGCTATCTGGGCCATCTGGTGCTGGAACTCGACGACGAGGGCAACCTCTTGCACGCCTCGGGCGATGCGATCCCGATCACCGCCGAGGTCGAACCCGATGCCGACATCGCCGAATGGGTGGCCGGGCTGGCCGGTCCGATCGACGAGTTCCGCAACGAGCCGGTTTCGGAAAGCGCGGGCCTGATCGAAGGCGACCGCAGCGTCTGCCGCCAGCGGGAATGCTCGATGGGGACGCTGGTGGCCGATGCCATGCTGGCCCGCGTGGCTGATCAGGGCGTGACCATCGCCATCCAGAACGGCGGCGGCCTGCGCGCCTCGATCGACGAGGGCGTGGTGACGATGGGCGAGGTCTACTCGGTCCTGCCGTTCCAGAACACGCTGGCCACGTTCGAGCTGTCGGGCGCGAATATCGTCGCGGCGCTGGAAAACGGCGTGAGCCAGCTGGAAGACGGCGCCGGCCGCTTCGCGCAGGTCGCGGGTCTGCAATATACCTTCGATCCGGCGGCCGAAGCGGGCAGCCGCGTGTCGGATGTGATGGTGCAGTCCGACGGCGCGTGGGTGCCCATCGACCCCGAGGCGACCTATGGAGTCGTGACCAACGACTACATGCGCAACGGCGGCGACGGCTATGCGGTGTTCCGCGACGAGGCCAGCAATGCCTATGATTTCGGCCCCGACCTGGCCGATGTGCTGGTCGCCTACATGCAGGAAAACGCGCCCTACGAGCCCTATACCGACGGCCGCATCACCCGCCTGGGCGAGTGACACGCGATCCTGTCCGGATACGAGAGCGGGGGCCTTCGGGTCCCCGCTTTTCGTTTCCGGGCTGTGGATCCGGTTGTCGGCGGCGCCCTTGGCAGGCCGGGCAGGGGGGCTGTCTGCCCCCCTCGCGCTGCGCGCTCACCCCCCGAGGATATTTTCGGAACAAAGATGCGGGCGCGCCGAGCGGCCTCGTCATCGCGCTTGATCCGGCGGCGGGGGTGTTGCATGACCGTCGGACCTGACGCGAGAGCCCTGCCATGAGCCGTATCTGCCATATCGATATCGACGATTCCGGTCTGCCGCCGGTCACGCCCGAGATGGAGCAGGAGCGCAAGGTCGCGGTGTTCGACCTGCTGGAAGACAATTCCTTTACGCTGCCCGCGCGCGAGGGGCGCGCGGTGCCCGAAGGCCCCTACCGGCTGGCGATGGCGATCCGCGACCGGCGGCTGGTGGTCGAGGTGGCGCAGGAAAGCGGCGCGCGGGTGGGCGAGCTGCACCTGTCGCTGGGGCCGTTCAAGCAGGTGGTGAAGGATTACGACCAGATCTGTGCAAGCTATTTCGAGGCGGTGAAGCGCCTGCCGCCGAGCCAGATCGAGGCGATCGACATGGCGCGCCGGGGCATCCACAACGAGGGCGCGCGCGTGTTGCAGGAGCGTCTGGAGGGGAAAGCCGAGATCGATCTGGACACCGCCCGGCGGCTGTTCACCCTGATCAGCGTCCTCAACCGCGGTGTGTGATGGGCGAGGGTTTTCCCAGTTCCGTCCTGTTTTGCTGCGATCATAACGCGGTGCGTTCGCCGATGGCCGAGGGCTTCATGAAGCAGCTCTATGGCCAGCGCGCCTATGTCCAGTCGGCGGGTGTTCACAACGATCTGGATATCGACGGTTTCGCCATCGCGGTCAGCGCGGAGAAGGGGGTCGAGCTGTCGCGCCATCGCTCGCGCTCGTTCGAGGAGATGATGGACTGGGGCGACGACCTGTCGGGTTTCGACCTGATCGTCGCGCTGTCGCCTGCCAGCCAGCGCGCGGCGCTGGAGCTGACGCGCTTCGCGCATATCGACGTCGAGTACTGGCCGATCATGGACCCGACCGGGCTGGGCGAGACGCGCGAGACGAAATTGCAGGCTTATCGCCAGACGCGCGACCAGATCCTCAAGCGGATGCTCGAGCGCTTCGGTCCGGCGACGCAGTAGCGCCCGCCGCCTGCGCCTCGAGGATCGCGGGCAGGCTGTCTTCAAGCCATCCGACCAGCGACACGATATGCCCCGCCGCCTGCTGCCCCAGCGGGGTGAGCGCATAATCCACGCGCGGCGGCACTTCGCCGTGATCGTGGCGATGGACGAACCCGTCGCGTTCAAGCTGTTGCAGCGTCTGCGCCAGCATCCGCTCGCTCACCCCGCCGATGCGGCGGCGCAGTTGCGCGAAGCGGTGGGTGCCGGTGGCGAGCGCGGCCATCACCAGCACGCCCCAGCGCGAGGTCAGGTGCTGCAACAGTGCGCGCGAGGGGCATTCGGCGGCCATCACATTGGCGCGCCCGAACGCATCCAGCATGGCGCGGGCCCTGTCGGCGGTCTGATCGATCGGGGGCATGGGCCGCCTTTCTTCATACTAACATTCATGTGGGTACTTACGATTCGTAAGTAAGGTGTTATCTGTCCCGCATCAAGCATGAAGAGGACCACCATGACCCAGACAATTGCCATCACCGGCGCGACCGGCCAGCTTGGCCGCCTGACGATCGACGCCCTGAGATCCCGCGCCCCGGGCGCCACGCTGGTGGCTCTGGTCCGCGATAGCGCGAAGGCCGCCGATCTGGGCGTCGAGGCGCGGCCCTTCGATTACCACAAGCCCGCGACGCTGGCGCCCGCGCTGGCGGGGGTCGACGTGCTGGTGCTGATCTCGTCGAGCGATTTCAACGACCGGGCGGGCCAGCATGCCAATGTCATCCGCGCGGCCGAGGCGGCGGGCGTGAGGCGCATCGTCTATACGTCGATCCTGAAGGGCGTCGCCTCGCCGATGATCCTGGCGCAGGACCATATCGCCACCGAGGCGCTGCTGGCGGCCTCGCCGCTGACGGCGACCGTGGCGCGCAACGGCTGGTACACCGAGAATTACACCGGCACGCTTGCCGGGGCGCTGCAGGCGGGCGCGGTGGCCGGGGCCAATGCCTCGGGGAAAATCAGCCCGGCGGCTCGCGCCGATTATGCCGAGGCGCTCGCGGTCCTGGCCTCGGACGACGCCCATGCCGGGAAGGTATACGAGCTGGCGGGCGACGAGGCTTTCACCATGCCCGACTTCGCCGCCGAGGTCTCGGCGCAGACGGGCAGGGACGTGCCCTATGCCGCGATGAGCAAGGAGGCCTATGCGCAGATGCTGGAGCAGGTGGGCCTGCCCGCCCCGGTCGCGCAGATCTTCGCCGATTCCGATGCCTGCGCGGCGGAAGGGGCGCTCTTCGACGACAGCAAGACGCTGTCGCGACTGATCGGGCGCCCGACCACGCCGCTGAAGGATGCGGTGGCGGCGGCGCTGCGCTAAGCCAGTTGCGGGACCGGGAAACCGGCCCATCAGACGCGGCGTCGCTGGTATCCCGGCGGCGCCGTTTTCGGGCTTTTCTCGGCCCGCCGCTGCGTTAAACTTTTCCCGACAAGAACAGGAGTTTCCGGTGACCACCGCCCAACAGACCGCCCGCGCAACGATCCAGGCCTATTACGACGCGTTCAACGCGGGGGATACCGACGCGATGGGCGATTGCCTGCATGAGGACTTCGTCCACCACGTGAATGAGGGCGATGCACGCATGGGCAAGGCCGCCTTCGCCGAGTTCTGCGCGCATATGTCGGAAACCTACAAGGAACGTCTGACCGACATGGTCGTCTACGGATCGGATGACGGGACGCGCGGGGCGGCGGAATTCGTGGTGAACGGCACCTACCTGAAAACCGATCCCGGCCTGCCCGAAGCGCATGGCCAGACCTATGTCCTGCCGGCGGGCGGGTTCTTCAGCCTGAAGGACGGCAAGATCACCCGCGTGACCACCTATTACAACCTGCAGGACTGGATCCGGCAGGTGAGCGCGTGAAGGTCGAGGCGCTTTCGGGCGCCGATCTGGAAGCCGCGCTGGACCGCGTGGCCGAGCTGCGCATCCGGGTGTTCCGCGACTGGCCCTATCTCTATGACGGCGATCTGGCCTATGAGCGGCGCTATCTGGAGCCCTATCGCGACAATCCGCGCGCGGTCGTCGCGGGGGCGTTCGATGGCGACAGGCTGGTCGGCGCCGCGACGGGAATGCCGATGGAAGATCATGCCGACGAATTCGCGGGCGCTTTCGAAGGCACCGGGCTGGATTTGTCAGACATCTTCTATTGCGCCGAGTCGGTGCTCTTGCCGGACTATCGCGGTCACGGGGTCGGACATCGCTTTTTTGACATCCGCGAGGCGAAAGCAGCCGAATTGGGCCGCCATCATGTCGTATTCTGCGGGGTGCAGCGGCCGGCGGACCATCCGGCCCGGCCTGCGGATTACCGCCCGCTCGACGCGTTCTGGCGCAAACGCGGCTACCGGCCCTTGCCGGGCGTCGTGGCGCAATACCATTGGAAGGATATCGGCGAGGAGGGCGAAAGCGCCAAGCCGCTGCAATTCTGGATCCGGGAGCTGACATGACCGATACCGACACCGATACCGTCACCATCGCCACGGCGGCCTATCCGCTGGACTGGTTCGACAGCTTCGCCGATTTCGAAGCCAAGGCCGAACGCTGGGTCGGCGCGGCGGTCAGCGAAGGCGCCGAGCTTCTGGTCTTCCCGGAATACGGCGCGATGGAACTGGCCAGTCTCGGCGGCAAGGCGGTGGCGGCGGATCTGGAAGGGGCGCTGTCGGAAGTGGCGAAACACACGCCGGCGATGAACGAGACCTTCTCGAAACTCGCGGCCGAACACGGGGTCTATATCCTCGGGCCCTCGGGGCCGGTTTTTACCGGCAACCGGCCCGTCAACCGCGCGACGCTTCACGGGCCGCACGGGGTGGTCGGGCATCAGGACAAACAGATCATGACACGCTTCGAGCGCGAGGACTGGGATGTCGTGCCCGGCGACGAGGGGCTCAACATCTTCGAGACACCGCTGGGCCGGCTGGGCGTGGTGATCTGCTATGACAGCGAATTCCCGCTTCTGTCGCGCAAGCTGGCTGAAGAAGGGGTCGAGATCCTGCTCGCGCCGTCCTGTACCGAAACCTCGGCGGGCTATTGGCGGGTGCGTATCGGCTCGATGGCGCGGGCGCTGGAAAACCAGTGCGCGGTGGTCCATGCGCCGCTGGTGGGCACCGCCGACTGGTGCGCGGGATGCGAGGAAAACACCGGCGCGGCGGCGATCTACGGGCCGCCCGACCGCGACTGGCCGTCCGACGGCGTTCTGGCCAAGGGCACGCTGGATGCGCCCGGCTGGGTGGTCGGAACGGTGTCGCGCGGGCTTATCGCGAAGACCCGCGCGGATGGCGGCGTGCTGAACCTGCGGCACTGGGACGAGCAGGAAACGCGGCTTGCCAACGGAACCAAGGTGGTCGCCGCAAGTTAAACCTTGAAAATCCGCGAATGAAGGCGCATATGGCTCGCGCCCGCCTCGCGCGGGTTCATACCCAATCGGAGAGACCATGGCCAAGGAAGAACTGCTCGAATTTCCCGGCGTCGTGAAGGAACTCCTGCCGAACGCGACGTTCAAGGTCGAGCTGGACAACGGCCATGTGATCATCGCGCATACGGCAGGCAAGATGCGGAAAAACCGCATCCGTGTCCTCGCAGGCGACCGGGTTCAGGTTGAAATGACCCCTTACGATCTGACCAAGGGCCGGATCAACTATCGCTTCAAGTGATGAAGCTTGTCCTGGGTTCGGCCAGCCCTCGCCGGCTGGACCTGCTGGCGACGATCGGCGTCATTCCCGACGCCGTTCGTCCCGCCGATATTGACGAAACCCCGCATCCGCGCGAGCTTCCGCGCCCCTATTGCGCCCGCATGGCGCGCGAGAAGGTGCAGGCGGTCAGCGCCTCGGACGACGAGATCGTCCTGTGCGGCGACACGACCGTCGCGCTGGGCCGCCGCATTCTGGGCAAGCCCGAAAGCGCGGCGGAAGCGGCCGAGTTCCTGACCACGATGGGCGGGCGGCGCCACACGGTGATCACCGCCGTGGCGGTGAAGCGCGGCGCGCAGGTCTGGGAGCGGGTTGTGGAAACCGCGGTGAAAATGAAACGCCTGTCGGATGACGAACTGAACGGCTATCTCGCCTCGGGCGAATGGCAGGGCAAGGCCGGTGCCTATGGCATTCAGGGCCGCGCGGGCGCGTTCATTCCGTGGATCCAGGGCTCGTTCAGCGCGGTCGTGGGCCTGCCGCTGGCCGAAACGGCGACACTTCTCAACGCAGCGGGGTACCGGATATGAAGGGCTCGGTCATTGCGCTGGGACAGATCGAGGGCCGCGAAGTCGCGGCGCTGATCGAGGACGGCGTGCTGCAGGATCTGGCGCTGGAACAGGACGGTTTCGCCACCGGCGCCATCCTGCGCGGCATTGTCGGGCGGCCCGTGAAGGGGCTGGGCGGCGTGTTCGTCGACCTGCCTGACGGCCATAGCGGTTTCCTGCGCGCGCCCAAGGGCCTGCGCCCGGGCCAGCCGATCCTGGTGCAGGTCACCGGCGCGTCCGAGGACGGCAAGGCTTTGCCGCTGACCCTGCGGGTGCTGTTCAAGAGCCGCTACGCCATCGTCACGCCCGGCGCGCCGGGGCTCAATATCTCCCGCGCGATCCGGGACGAGGATACGCGCCGCGGACTGGCCGATCTGGCGAGCGAAGCGATGACGGGCGCGGACGAAGAGCTGGGCCTCATCCTGCGCTCGGTCTGCGAGGATGCGGCCGAGGACGAGATTGCCGAGGACATCCTGTCGATGCGCGGCCTGGCCGAGGCCGTTCTGGGCGATATCGACGGCGCGCCCGAGCTGCTGGTCGACGCGCCGGGGCCGCACGAACTGGCCTGGCGCGACTGGGGCGATGTCGACGAAGTCGATGACAGCCCCGAAGCGCTGGACCATCACGGCGTGCTCGACCAGCTTTCCGCGCTGTCGCGGCCCGAAGTGCGGCTCGATGGCGGCGCCTCGATGTGGATCGAGGCAACCCGCGCCTTCGTCGCCGTCGACGTGAATACCGGCGCCGATACCTCGCCCGCGGCGGGGCTGAAAGCCTCGATCGCGGCGGCGCGCGACCTCCCGCGCCAGCTGCGACTGCGGGGGCTGGGCGGCATGGTGATCGTCGATTTCGCGCCCTGCCCGAAACGCGACCGGCATGTGCTGGAACAGGTGATCGGCAAGGCCTTCCGCGCCGATGCGGGCGAGGCGACCATGGCGGGCTGGACTCCGCTGGGCAATTACGAGCTGGCGCGCAAGCGCGACCGCGCGGCGCTGCCGGGATGGGTGGCATGAGCGCGCGCTGTCCCCAATGCGGCAAGCCGATGGTGGAAGCGTACAAGCCCTTCTGCTCGAAGCGCTGCGCGGATGTGGACCTGGCCCGCTGGCTGCGCGGGGATTACAAGATCCCGGTGGTCGAGGAAGAGCCGGACGACGACGAGGATCAGTAGGGTGCGCGGGGGCTGGGCGCCCCCGGGTTTTTGACAAGAGGCGAGGGGGCTGGGCGCCCCCGGGTTCTTGACAAGAGGCGAGGGGGCTGGGCGCCCCCGGGTTTTTGACAAGAGGCGAGGGGGCTGCGCGCCCCCTCGCGCTCCCCGCGCCAAGGGGGGCTGTCTGCCCCCCTTGGATCCCCCCGAGGATATTTTTGGAACAAAGACGAGCAGAGCACCCGGCGGGCGCGGTGTTCCGCCGGGTTGATCCCTGTCATGGTTTCGCAACTGCACAATGTCTCTTATCGTGCCGGCAGACCGGAGGGACAGGATGCGCATACTCGTCTTCAACGCGGGCAGTTCGAGCCTGAAATTCGGTGTTTTCGACCGGGCGCGCGGCGCCGGGCACGAGACGCGGCAGGTGCTCAAGGGCGCGTTCGCGCGGTTCCGGGACGGGGCCTGTGAGGTCACGCTGACCGTGGACGGCAAGGCGCGGTCGGGGACGGCGCCGCATGGCGATCTGACCGCCGCCATCGCCGCCGTGCCCGCTTTGCTCGAGGCCGAGGGGATCGCCGGGATCGAGGCTGTCGGGCACCGCATCGCCCATGGCGGCGCCGAGTTCACCGCGCCCGCGCTTCTGGATGCCCAGACCCTTGCCCGGATCGAGCGGCTGACGCCTCTGGCGCCCCTGCATAACCCGGCCAATCTGCAGGCGGTGCGGGTGGCGCGGGACGTCTGGCCGGACCTGCCGCAGGTCGGCGTTTTCGACACCGCGTTCCATCACACCAATCCGCCCTGCGTCACCACCTATGCCGTGCCGCAAAGCTGGCGCGAGGCGGGGCTCCGCCGGTATGGCTTTCATGGCACCTCGCATAAATACGTGGCCGAGAGGGCGGCGCAGGCTCTGGCCCGTCCCTTGTCCGAGCTGAAGATCATCTCGGTCCATCTGGGCAACGGGGCTTCGGTCTGCGCGATCTCGCTGGGGCGAAGCTTCGAAAGCTCTATGGGCCTGACGCCGCTGGAAGGGCTGGTGATGGGCACGCGGTCGGGCGATGTCGATCCCGGCGCTTTCGGCTATCTGCAACGGCAGCTGGGGCTGGGAATCGAAGAGATCGAACAGGCGCTCAATCACGAGAGCGGGCTGAAAGGGCTGACCGGTTCGTCCGACATGCGCGATGTCGAGGATCGGGCGGCCGGGGGCGATGCGGCGGCGCAGCTGGCGATCAATCTCTACGCCCACCGGGTGCGGAAATATATCGGCAGCTACGCGGCGGGGATGGGCGGCGTGGATGCCGTGGTGTTCACCGGCGGGATCGGCGAGAACTCGCCCTCGATGCGGCGGCGGATCTGCGACGGACTCGATTTCATGGAGCTGCGGCTGGATGTCGACCGCAACCAGTCGGTCGATCTGAGCGACCGCGCCGCGCCTCAGATCCAGGCCTATGGCGCGCGCGTGGCGGTGATCGTGACCGAAACCGCCGAGCAATTGCAGATCGCCCGTGAGGTTGCCGCGCATCTCGACCGGCCCGAGGCCGCGCCGCGGCCCATTCCGGTGGCGGTGTCGGGGCGGCATGTGCATCTGGCGCAGGCCGAGCTGGAGGCGCTGTTCGGGCCGGGCTACGCGCTGAGGGTGAAGGTGCCGTTGCGCCAGCCGGGAAACTGGGCGGCGGAAGAGCGGGTGACGCTGGAAGGTCCGAAAGGGCGGATCGAGCATGTGGCGATTCTGGGGCCGCTCAGGCCGCGCACGCAGATCGAGGTCTCGCGCACCGACAGTTTCGCGCTGGGCATCGACGCGCCGGTGCGCGATTCGGGGCATCTGGACGGCACGCCGGTGGTGCGCATCATCGGCCCGCATGGTGCGGTCGACACCGACGGGCTGATCGTCGCCGCACGGCATGTGCACATGAACCCCCGGGATGCCGAGGCGATGGGGCTTGAGGACGGGCAGAACGTCGCGGTGAAGATCGGGCAGGGGGAGCGCGCGCTGACCTTCGGGCAGGTGATGATCCGCGTCCAGCCCAAGGCCTTTACCGAGATGCATATCGACACCGACGAGGCCAATGCCGCCGGGATCGGGCCGGGCTGCGAGGGCGAGGTGATCGAGCTTGAGGCGCATCTCGATGCGGGCTGAGGCTTGCGGCGCGGCGCGCGGCGTGGAACAAAAGGGTGTTCTCAGGGCGGGGTGAAATTCCCCACCGGCGGTAAGCGGGTTTCCCGCAAGCCCGCGAGCGCCCTTCATGGTGAAGGGGTCAGCAGATCCGGTGCAATTCCGGGGCCGACGGTCACAGTCCGGATGGAAGAGAACCATGTCCCCGTTCCCGCGCAAAGCGGGGCGGGATGCATGGGATCGCCTTGGGTGACGTGTCACGAAAGGAGATACCCATGACACACACCCGTTACGCCTTTGTCAAAGCCGGTTGGCACGCCGATATCGTCGATCGCGCGCTGGAAGGGTTCCTGCAGGTCATTCCGCAGGCGCAGGTCGACATCGTCGACGTGCCCGGCGCCTTCGAGATGCCGCTCATGGCGCGCGACCTGGCGGCAAGCGGGCGCTACGCCGCCGTGGCCTGCGCGGCCTTCGTGGTCGATGGCGGGATCTACCGGCACGATTTCGTCGCGCAGGCGGTGGTCAACGGCCTGATGCAGGCGGGAATGGAGACCGGGGTGCCCGTGCTGTCCGTCTCGCTGACGCCGCATCATTATCAGGAAACCGGGCATCACAACGCGATCTACCGCGAGCATTTCGTCCAGAAGGGGCGCGAGGCGGCCGAGGCGGCGCTGAAGATCGCCGCGGCGCGCTCGGGACTGAAGGCGGTGGCCTGACCGGGCCTTGCCCCTGACGTGAAGTCGTGGAGCCGCCCGGTCGTGTCGCCGGGCGGTTTCCTTTTTCCCGGGCAGGGCGGACCCAAGCGGGCGCGATTCGGGCGATGACACCGCCCGGGCGCGCGCTTACTCTGCGCGCCGAGCCATCATCAGGGACAGTTTCGCCATATGTTCGACCTCGTCATTCGCAATGCTACCCTCCCCGACGGGCGCCAGGGGCAGGATATCGCCGTCAGCGCGGACACGATCATCGCCGTCGAGCCGGGGATCGACGCGGAGGCCGGGCGGGTCATCGACGCGGGCGGATTGCTGGTCAGCCCGCCTTTCGTCGATCCGCATTTCCACATGGACGCCACGCTGTCGCTGGGCCTGCCGCGCATGAACGTGTCGGGCACGCTGCTGGAAGGCATCGCGCTTTGGGGCGAATTGCGGCCCACGCTGACGGTCGACGCGCTGGTCGAGCGCGCGGTGCGCTATTGCGACCTGGCGGTGTCAAAGGGCCTTTTGGCGATCCGCAGCCATGTCGACGTGTCCGACCCCGCGCTGGTCACCGTCGAGGCGATGCTGGAAGTCCGGCGTCAGGTCGCGCCCTATCTGGACCTGCAGCTCGTGGCCTTTCCGCAGGACGGCTATTATCGCGGGCCCGGGATCGTCGAGGCGCTGGAGCGCGCGCTGGACATGGGCGTCGAGATCGTCGGCGGTATCCCGCATTTCGAGCGCACGATGGGCGAGGGCACGGCCTCGGTCGAGGCGCTCTGCCGCATCGCCGCCGACCGGGGGCTGAGGGTCGACATGCATTGCGACGAAACCGACGACCCGCTGTCGCGCCATGTCGAGACGCTGGCCGCGCAGACCATCCGTTTCGGGCTGCAGGGCCGGGTGGCGGGTTCGCACCTGACCTCGATGCATTCGATGGACAATTACTATGTGTCGAAACTGCTGCCGCTGATCGCCGAGGCGCAGATGGCTGCGATCCCCAACCCGCTGATCAACATGATGCTGCAAGGCCGCCATGACACCTATCCCAAGCGGCGCGGCCTGACGCGCATCCCGCAGATGATGGAGATGGGCATCACCGTCGGGCTGGGGCAGGATTGCGTGATGGATCCGTGGTACTCGATGGGCACGGGCGATTTGCTGGACGTGGCGCATATGGCGGTGCATGCGACGCAGATGGGGTCGATGGCCGACAAGCGCGCGCTGTTCGACGCGGTGACGGTCAATTCCGCGCGGATCATGGGGCTTGAAGGCTACGGGCTCGACGTGGGTTGCAAGGCAGACATGGTGCTGTTGCAGGCGCGCGATCCGGCCGAGGCGATCCGCCTGCGTCCCAACCGGCTGGCGGTGATCCGGCGCGGCAGGGTCGTGGCCGAGACCGCGCCCGAAACGAGCCGCCTTGCGCTCGACGGTCGGCCCCAGGTGGTGAACCCGGCCGAGTACGCGCCTCGGCACGGGATTTGACCGGGCGGTCAGAAACGTGCTCAATAAGAAAGCATCTGACCCTTTCCCGGGCAGGCGGGCCGGAAAGGCCGCTTGACAGGCGGGCGCGACCGCCCGTGAAATCGGCCGATGCCGCTGGAAACAGCAATCATCAGACCCGCGCCAGCGGCGGGCATGTCAGGAGAGGGACGATTTCCATGAGCAAGCTGTTGATCAACCGCCGCCGCCTTTTGAGCACGGGCGCCGTCTTGGGGGCCTCGACGCTTTTCGCGCCGTCGATCCTGCGCGCGCAGACGGCGCTGAAAGTCGCGGGCATCCATGCCTCGCCGGTCGAGAATGCGTGGAACTCGGTCCTGCATGCGGCCCTTCAGGCGGCGCATGACGAGGGCATGATCGAGTACACCTTCTCGGAAGGCGTCTCGGGCACCGATTACCCGCGCGCGATGCGGGAATACGCGGAATCGGGCAATGCGCTGATCGTGGGCGAATCCTATGCCGTCGAGCGCGAGGCGCGGCAGGTTGCGGGCGATTACCCGGACACCGCGTTCCTGATGGGGTCGTCGGGCGAAGCGTCGGGCGACAATTTCGGCGTGTTCGGGACGTGGAACTGGGAAGCGGCCTATCTGTGCGGGATGCTGGCCGCCGCGATGACCCAGACCGGCAAGGTCGGCAGCGTC
Organism: Pararhodobacter marinus; assembly: GCF_003122215.1. Classification (GTDB taxonomy): domain Bacteria; phylum Pseudomonadota; class Alphaproteobacteria; order Rhodobacterales; family Rhodobacteraceae; genus Pararhodobacter; species Pararhodobacter marinus. The sequence goes on from NZ_QEYD01000013.1 coordinate 107,496, forward strand.
GGCGCGATCCCGATCCCCGAAGTCAACATGCTGATCAACGGCTTTGCCGACGGCGTGCACGCGGTGAACCCGGATGTCGAGCACAGCGTCAGCTTCATCGGCACCTTCTTCGACCCGCCCCGCGCGCGCGAGGCGGGGCTGGCGCAGATCGACAGCGGCGCGGATATCCTGTTCGGCGAGCGGATCGGCACCGCCGACGCCGCGCGCGAACGCGGGATCAAGGCGATCGGCTCGATGATCGATTACACGCCGCGCTATCCCGACACCGTTTTCGCCAATGCCCTGTGGTCCTTCCGCCCGCTTCTGGACGCGGCCGTCGCCGATACCGGCGCGGGCAACCCGACCGGCAAGAATTACACGCCGCTGAGCCTGATGAAGGATGGCGGCAACGACATTTCGTATGTCGAGGGCGTGGCCCCGGCCGAGGCGGTGGCACGGATGGAAGAGGTCCGCGCGGCGATCAAGGCGGGCGAATTCGAAGTCCCGCGCAATTTCGAAGAGCCGGCCTGAGCGCGGTGGCGTTCGCGAGCCAAGCAGGGGCGCGGGCATGACCCGCGTCCTTGAGCTGTCCCATATCACCAAGCGCTTCGGCGCGGTGACGGCGAATGAAGACGTCTCGCTGCATCTGGATCGCGGCGAGATCGTCGCGCTTCTGGGCGAGAACGGCGCGGGGAAGACCACGCTGATGTCGATCCTGTTCGGCCATTACACGGCCGATGAGGGGACCGTGCGCGTCGAGGGGCAGGAATTGCCGCCGGGCCGGTCACGCGCGGCCATTCGTGCGGGCGTGGGCATGGTGCACCAGCATTTCGCGCTGGCGCCCAATCTGAGCGTTCTCGACAACGTGATGACCGGGACCGAGCCGTTATGGCGCCTGCGCTCGGACCGGGCGGCGGGGCGCGCGAAGCTAGTGGCGCTGTCGGAACGCTTCGGTCTCCGGGTGGATCCCGATGCGCTGGTCTCGGACCTGTCGGTGGGCGAATGCCAGCGGGTCGAGATCCTGAAGGCGCTCTATAACGACGCGCGTATCCTGATCCTGGACGAACCCACGGCCGTGCTGACCGCGCAAGAGGCCGAGAGCCTGTTCGCCACCCTGCGCCAGATGACGGAAAACGGGCTGTCGCTGATCTTCATCAGCCACAAGCTGCACGAGGTCATGTCGGCCTCGGACCGGGTCGTCGTGTTGCGGCGCGGCTGCGTAGTGGCCGAGCGGCGGACCTCTGAGACAAGCCGCGAAGAGCTGGCCGAACTGATGGTCGGCCGCAAGGTCGAACGTCCCGCGCGCGCGCCGGCCGTGCCGGGCCGGGTGCTGCTGGAAGCCGTCGATCTGTCTTTGCACGGCAAGGGCGGCGCCTCGCTGCATGACGTCAGCTTCCGGCTGCGCGCGGGCGAGACGCTGGGCATCATCGGCGTGTCGGGCAACGGGCAGACCACGCTGGCGGGTGTGGTCTCGGGGCTTTATCCGCCGAGCTCGGGCAGCCTCTCGGTGGATGGCCGCGCGGTGACGCGCCACACGGTGCCCGACGCCATCGCCGCCGGGATCGGCCGCATCCCCGAGGATCGCAACGCCGAGGGCAGCATCGGCGACATGACGACATGGGAAAACGCGGTGCTTGAACGCATCTGGTCGCCCGATTTCTCGGCACGCGGCTTTGTGCGGCGTGCCGCTGCGCGCAAGGCCACCGCCGATATCCTCGCGCGCTACGACGTGCGCGGGGCCAGCGTCGATGGGCGCATCCGGCTTCTGTCGGGCGGCAACATGCAAAAGCTGATCCTGGGCCGCGTGCTGGAAGCCGGGCCCGACATCCTTGTCGCGGCGCAACCCAGCCGGGGGCTCGATGAAGGCGCCATCGCCGGGGTTCATGCCCGGCTGTTGGAGGCGCGCGGGCGGGGTGCAGGCGTGCTGCTGATTTCCGAGGATCTGGACGAGGTGATCGCGCTGTCCGACCGCATCCGCGCCATCGTCAACGGGCGCCTGTCGCCCGCGATCCCGGCCGGGCGCGCGAATGCGCAGCTGCTGGGGCTGATGATGGCGGGCGACTGGAGTGCGGCCGAGCGGATCGAGGCGGAGACACACGATGCGCTTTGAGAGACGCGAACATCCCTCGCGCGCGCTGACGCTGCTGGCGCCGGTAGGGGCTATCCTGGCCGCGCTGATCGTCGCGGGCGTGCTGATCGCCATCGCGGGCGCCAACCCGTTCCGGGCCTATGCACTGATCCTGAACGGCGCTTTCGGCTCGCGGCTGGGAATTTCCGAGACGCTGACGCGCACCACGCCGCTGATTTTGACCGGGCTTGCAGCTGCCGTCGCGTTCCGCGCGCGGCTGTGGAATATCGGCGGCGAGGGGCAGTTCTATCTGGGCGCCATCGCCGTGGCCGCGCTGGGCATGATCCCCGCCATCGCCGCGATACCCGCCCCTATTGCCATCACGCTCTGCTGCATCGCCGGGGCGGTGGCGGGGATGGTGCTGTTGCTGGTGCCGCTGGGGCTGCGGCTGCGTTTCGGCGTCGACGAGGTGGTGACGACGCTGCTGCTGAATTTCGTGGCCCTGCTTTTCGTGTCGCTGATGATCGAGGGCGCGATGAAGGACCCGCTCGCCTTCGGCTGGCCGCAATCGGTGCCGGTGCCCGACAACACCCTGCTGGCCACGCTGATCCCGCGCACCCGGCTGCATGCGGGGCTGCTGATCGCGCTGGCGATGGCGGTTCTTGTGTGGTTCGTGCAGGCGCGCTCGGTCTTCGGGATGCGGGCGCGGGCGGCGGGGCTGAACCCGCGCGCGGCGGCCTTCGCGGGCGTGCCGCTGGGGCGCACGCTGATCGGTGTCGCCTGCCTGTCGGGCGGGCTGGCCGGGCTGGCGGGGGCGATCGAGGTGATGGGCGTGAAGGGCTATGTCACCACCGACCTGTCGCCCAATTACGGCTATTCCGGCATCGTCATCGCCATGCTGGCCAATCTGAACCCGCTGGGCGTGATCTTTGCCGCGCTGTTCACGGCGGTGATGTTCGTGGGGGCCGACAGCATGTCCCGCGCGCTGTCGATCCCGTCCTATATCGCCGATGTGACGGTGGCCCTGTCGCTGCTGACCATGCTGGTGGCGATTTTCCTTGCCCAGTACAGGATCCGCAGATGAGCGTTCTTTTCGACATCCTCGGATCGGTCGGCATGTGGGAGGCGGTGCTGCGCATCGCCACGCCGCTGATCCTGGGCACGCTGGGCGTGTTGCTGTGCGAGCGGGTGGGCGTGCTCAATCTGGGGATCGAGGGCATCATGGCCTTCGGCGCGATGATCGGCTGGCTGACGGTGTATCAGGGCGGCGATCTGTGGACCGGGATGCTGGCCGCGGCCCTGGGCGGCGCGGCGTTTGGCTTCCTGCACGCGCTTTTGACGGTGCCGCTGGGGCTGAGCCAGCATGTCACCGGGCTGGGCATCACGCTGTTCGCATCGAGCTTCGCCTATTACGTCTTCCGGCTGGCGGTGCCGACCGCGTCCTCGCCGCCGACCATCGACCCGTTCCAGCCGCTCTCGGTCCCGGTCCTGTCGGAGATTCCTTTCCTCGGGCCGGTGCTGTTCAACCAGACCGCGCCCACCTATCTGGCGGTGGCCTTCGTCGCACTGATCGCCTGGGGGCTTTACCGCACGCCGCTGGGGCTGGCCGTGCGGATGGCGGGCGAGAATCCCCATGCGCTGGATGCGCAGGGGATCGACCCGATCTGGCTGCGGATCGGCACGATCATGGCGGGCTCGGCCCTGATGGGGATGGGGGGCGCGTTCCTGACGCTGTCGGCCTTCAACTCGTTCTTCCCGACGATGATACAGGGGCGCGGCTGGGTCTGCGTGGCGCTGGTCGTCTTTGCCTCGTGGCGGCCCGGACGGGCGTTGCTGGGCGCGCTGTTGTTCGCGCTGTTCGATGCGTTCCAGCTTCGGCTGCAGACGGTGGTGGACGGTGTGCCCTATCAGCTGTTCCTGATGATGCCTTACCTGCTGTCGATCGTCGCGCTGATCATCATGGCGCGCCGCGCGCGGGTGCCGCAGGCGCTGATGCAGCCCTATCGGCGGGGCGAGCGATAGGCCGCAACGAAAACGGCCCCCGGTGCGGAACCGGGGGCCGTTGCCGGAACGGGTGAGGGGCTCAGCCCTCGGTCTTGTTGGTCTTGGCGTAATAGGGCACCGGCGCGATGGTCGCGCGGATCTCGGCCACGTCGTGAGCCTCGACCGTGCGGCGGCGGCTGTCGGGTTCGCCCCAGAGCAGCGTCACTTCCTTGCCGATCTCGCAATGCTCCAGATCCATCAGCGCGGTCGACAGGATGGCGCCCGCATTGGACGAATAGCTCATCCAGTTCGACACGCCCGCAGGCTTGCCCCCCGCCAGTACCTGATCGGCCTGGAACGACGAATACATCGGCACCGGCAACGAGATGAACTTCGTGCGCGGGCCGTCATTGCGCAACGAGTTCTGCAGCACGCGGAACACGTCGTCATTGTTCCAGATCAGCGTCATCTTGCGGCGCTTCTGGTTCTGCTTCTTCTCGACCAGCGCATCGCGCCCGATGAAGTCGTGGTTCAGGTTCACCAGCGTGCCATAGCCCACCTCGTAGGGTTCGACGTAATAATCGTCGATCCGGTCCGAGACGAAGCTGCCGCCCAGCGAGCCCGCCGCTTCGAAGCTTTGCGCGGGGATCCAGCGGCGATACTCGGCCATCGTGTCGCCTTCGTAGATCGCCGGCAGCGGGCGCGGCATCCAGCCCGATTCCTGCGCCGCCGTGCCGTAGGTCACCGAACCGGCCTTGCGCAGGTCGTATTTCTCGCCCACGCGCTCGACCGCCTCGCGCACGGCGGCCTGATCGTCCCAGTCGCCGTACAGCTCGAAACCCGGCGTGCTGGCCATGCCATGACGCACGGCGCGCACGTCGCGGCCGGCGATCTTGAAGGCGCCCATGTGGAAGAACTTGATCTCGGGCAGCGTACCCTCGGTCACTTCCTGCATCAGTGCCAGCGCGTTCGGGCCCTGAAGCTGGAAGCGGAACACGTCGCGGCGCTCGCGCGGGCGGATGAAGTTCTCGTCGCGGGTGACGGTGACGTTCAGGTCGGTCTTGGTCGCGTTGAACTCGACCCAGTTGGCCGCCGTGGGCGGGCCGACGACGCGCATGAAATCGGGCTCTTCGCGGAACAGCACCGCGTCCGAGATCATCCGCCCGTCGGGGCCGCACATGACGATCTGCTTGGCGCGCATGACGTCGAAATTGTCGGCGCGGTTGGTCATCAGCCCGGCCATGAAGGCCAGCGCATCGGCGCCGCGCACATGCACTTCGGTCATGTGATAGCTCTGCTCAAGCATCGCCACGCTGTGCTTCCAAGCCCGCTGTTCGTCGCGCCAGTTGGTGAATTCGGGCGGGATGCCCGGGAAGATCGTCGTGCCCAGCTGCGAGCTGCGCAACAGGCTGATCGGTCCGCCGGCGGCATCGAGCGCATCCTGCAAGCTCGCCGGGGCGAAGGTCTGGGGTCTGTTCATGAAGTCCTCCCGTAGCATGATCTGGGTTTAATATTTCGCATTGCGAAAATTCTTGCCTATAACGAAAAGTACGCAGGGCGGCCGATCCCGTCAAGCCTGTTTGCGGCTTGGTGGATCGTCAGCCGCCGAGAACGGCGCGCAGGGTCGGAAAGCGGGTCAGCTGCGCCGAAATGGACGAGGCGACACTGCGCAGCTCGGACAGCCGGTCGCGCACCAGGTCCTCGGGTGTCAGCATCCCGGAATAGCCCGAACTGTTGAGCGCCGCGACCGTGCGGCCCTGTTCGTTCAGGATCGGGACCGCGATGGCGGTGATCCCGTAGTCGAGCTGATCCACCGTCGTCGCGAATCCCTGTTCGCGCACGCGCAGCACCTCGTCGCGCAGCGCGCCCTTGTCGGCCAGCGTACGTGAGGTCAGCGGCACCGGCTCCAGCGCGTCGAGCCATGCGTCGAGCGTGGCATCATCCAGCCCGGCCAGCATCACCCGGCCTATCGAGGTGGCGAAGGCCGGATAGCTGGCCCCCACCACCGCCGAGGCACGGCGCGCACGCTGCTGGGAATAATGCGCGACGTAGATGACGTTGTGTTCGTTCAGCGTCCCGACCGAGGCCGCGTCGCCGAATTGCTCGACCAGCCGCCGGAGGTCGGGCAGGATGATCTCGTCCACCCGCGTCGCGAAATAGAACGACGATCCCAGCGCCATGACCTTGGGCTTCAGATGGAACCGCTTGGCGTTCTGGCCCACATAGCCCAGCTCGATCAGCGTGATCAGGCTGCGCCGGGCGGCGGCGGGCGAGACGTTCACCTTCCGCGCGACCTCGGACAGGGTCATCTCGCTGTGGCTGGCGTCGAAGGCTTCGAGCACGGCGATGCCCTTGGCCAGAGCCTCGACAAAGCCTGCCGGTCTTTCGATGTCGTCGTCGTCCAAGTCGTCTCAGCCTTCCGGTGCCAGCACGAAATCGAATTCGATCACGGCATCGGGCTGCTTGTCCAGCGCGTAGCCCAGCTTGTCCAGATCCTTGGCGGGCTTGATATCCGCGACCAGCGACCGGCGGACCCCGAACACGGCGTCATTGTCGAGATACTCGGTATTCCTGAAGAAGATCTCGGTCGTGATGCCCGCCATGCGCGGCGCGGTGACGATGAAATGCATATGCGGCGCGCGCCATGCGTGGCGGTTGCCCGCGCGAAGAAGATCGCCCACGGGGCCGTCATAGGGCACGGTATAGGGTTTGGGCAGCACGGTGGTGTAATAGTACCGCGCATTCTCGTCGCAGGAGAATTTGCCGCGCAGGTCGTATTTGTCCTGCCCTTCCTCCTGGATCGGATAGGTGCCCGCCGAATCGGCCTGCCAGGTGTCGATCACGGCGCCGGGCAGGGGGTTCTTCAGCGTGTCGGTCACGCGGCCATGGACCAGCACCACGACCCCGTCGCGCCCGTCGCCCAGGTCTGCGCCAAGCGTCTTGGCGGGTGCGTTGTCCAGATAGAACGGGCCCAGATTGGACCCTTCGGTCGCGCCGCCCCGCGTGTTGATCATGTCGACCAGCGCCGACCAGCCCAGCACGTCCGACAGCAGGATGAATTCATGCCGTTCGGGCGTCGAGATCTGGCCGCAGCGATACAGGAAGTCCAGCGCCGCCATCCATTCCTCGTGGGTGACGTTCTGCTCGCGGGTGAAATCGTGGAGATGCTGGATCAGCCCATGAAGCAGCCCCTCGAACCGGCTGTCCGGCTCGGTCTTGAACGAATCCTTCACCGCCTGCGTGATGGTGAACTGGTTGATGTCCCTCATATGCGTCTCCCGCGCTCCCTGAACATGGCCCAACAAAGTGGCTTGACGAAGCCTAATCCGCACCCTTAGGCTTCGGCAAGAGAAAAAGTTTTCGCAATACGAAAAGAATGACATGCGGATCGGAAAACAATCCCAGCCTTACACGGCCATCGCCACTTCGGACGCGCATTCCATCACGGTGCGCGGCAAGGACCTGTGCCACGACCTGATCGGCAAGATCGGCTTTACCGATTATTTCTGGCTGCTGGTCATCGGCGAGATGCCCAGCGACGCGCAGCGCCAGATGCTCGATGCCTGCCTTGTCGCGATTGCCGAACACGGGCTTGTGCCCAGCGTACAGGCCGCGCGCATGACGCTGGCCGCGGGCCCCGAGGCCTGGCAGGGCGCGATGGCGGCGGGGCTCCTGGGCATGGGCACGGTGGTCGCGGGTTCGACCGAAAGCGCGGGGCAATTCCTGCACGCGGTTCTGTCGGATGCGCATGGCGACGATATCGCCGCCTCGGCGCAGGATCACCTGACCACGCTGAAGGCCGCGCGCCAGAAGGTACCGGGTCTTGGCCATCCGCAACATGCCAGCGGCGATCCGCGCGCGAACCGGCTGCTGGAACTGAGCGACGAGTTGGGCATCTCCGGCCGCTATGTCGAGGTGCTGCGCGTGCTGGGCGAGACCGCGCCCGGTATCATGGGCCGTCCGCTGCCGATCAACGTCTCGGGCGCCATTCCGGCGGTGATCCTGGATGCGGGCTGGCCGCTGGAAGCGCTGAAGGCGGTGCCGCTTCTGGCCCGCGCGGCGGGGCTGTCGGCGCATCTGTACGAGGAAAGCCTGCGCTCGATCGGGTTCATCATGTCGAACCACGCCGACCAGGCCATCGCGTATGACGGGCTTCTGTCTGGCCGGGAAGACCCCAAGACGGAGGACGACGCATGAAGATCCTGAAGAAGATCCGCGTCGTCGAGCTGGGCACCTATATCACCGGGCCGGCAGCGGCGATGCATCTGGGCGATCTGGGCGCCGAGGTCATCAAGGTCGAACGTCCCGAGACGGGCGATCCCTTTCGGGCGTTCAAGGGCGGGCTCTATTCGCCGCATTTCCAGACCTATAACCGCAACAAGCGGTCCATCGCCCTGGATACCAAGCAGCCCGAGGATCTGGCGACCCTGCACGAGTTGGTCGCCACCGCCGATGTGTTCATCCAGAATTTCCGCCCCGGCGTGGCCGAGAAGCTGGGCGCGGGGGAAGACACGCTGCGCGCGCTCAATCCCGGCCTGATCTATTGCGCGATTTCGGGCTTCGGCCCGTCGGGTCCGGCGATGAACCGCCCGACCTTCGATTCCGTGGCGCAGGCCGCGGCGGGCTACCTGCGGCTGCTGACCCCGCCCGAGCGTCCGCGCGTGATCGGCCCGGCGATTGCCGATGCGGTGACGGGCCAATATGCGGCGATGGCGATCCTGGCGGCGCTGGTCGAGCGCGGCAGCACCGGGCAGGGGCGGCGCATCGACATCTCGATGCTCGAGGCGATGTGCCATTTCAACCTGGACAGCTTCACCCATTACTACAGCGCGGGCGAGGTCATGGGCCCGCTGTCGCGCCCCGTCGTGTCGCAAAGCTACACGTTCGAATGCGCGGACGGGAAATGGATCGCGTTCCACCTGTCGTCACCCGTGAAGTTCTGGGAGGGGCTTCTGGACGCGACGGGCATGCAGGCACTGGGCGAGGACCCGCGCTTTGCCGAGCGGCTGTCGCGGATCGAGCATCAGGACGAACTGATCGACGCCTTCGCCCCGGTATTCGCCCGAGAGACGCGCGACGAATGGTGCGCGCGGCTGGAAGCGGCGGGCGTGCCCTATTCCCCCGCCTATGACAGCGACGAGGCGCTGGAGGATCCGCAGGCGCGGCATCTGGGGATCAAGGTTGCCGTTCCGGGCGTGATGGCGGACACGTTCACCACCGTGCGCCCGCCCTACAATTTCGATGGCGAGGCCGAAACGGACCTGACCGCGCCGCCGCTTCTGGATGCCGATGGCGAGGCGATCCGCCGCGAACTGAAAACCCGCAGCGCCGGCTGATCCGGTGCGCGAGGGAGGACCAAAACCATGACGGACGACGTGCTGAAAGTGACCCTACTGGGCACCGGCATTCCCAATCCCAGCATTCATGCCTTCGGTACTTCGACCCTGATCGAGGCGGGCGGCGAGAAGGTGATGATCGATTGCGGCCGCGGCGCGGTGATCCGCATGTCGCAGCTGGGTATCCCCGTGGGCTATGTCGATACGGTGATCCTGTCGCATTACCATTCCGACCATTATTCCGGGATCTTCGACCTGCTCATGTCGGGCACCATTCCTCAGGGCTGGGCCGGGCGCGGCGGGCCGCTGACGGTCTATGGCCCCGAGGGGCTCGAGGATCTGGCCGAGGGCGCATGGCAGGCGACGCGCCCCGACCGCACGATCCGCGTCAATGACAACGAGATCGACCCCGAGCACATGCGCATCATTCCGCATGTCTATACCGAGGGCGTGGTCTATGACCGCGGCGGCCTGGTGATCCGGGCGATCCTTGTCGATCACGGCGACAATATCCCCTCGGCCTATGGCTTCCGGGTGGAATACAAGGGCCGCGTCTTCGTCCATTCGCACGACACGCGCTACAACGAGAACCTGATTTCGCAGGCCAAGGGCGCGGATGTCTTCATCCATGAAATCGCCGCCGCGCGTGACACCACGCTGGCGAATTACCCCAAGGTGAAGGTGGCGATCGACCACCATGCCTCGCCCACCGATGTGGGTCGGGTCTTTGCCCAGACCCAGCCGCGCCTTGCGATGCTGACCCATCTGGCGCTGTTGCCGCCCGATCCGCTGCCGATGGACGACCTGCTGTCGGAACTGGCGGCGGAATATGACGGCATCGTGCTGGTGGCCGAGGACCTCATGACCATCCGCATCGGCGCCAATATCTCGGTCGAGCCCTACAGGCATCCGGCGCGATGAAACCAGCGGCCCGGCGCTGAGGGAGTGGTGGCCGGGCCGGAATGACGACGGCGACCCATCGGGTCCGCCACGCAAAACAAGGGAGGACGGAATGAACAGACTTGCAGCAACCGCCACGCTGGCGCTGGGCCTGACGGGCCAGATGGCAGCCGCGCAGGAGAACCTGACCGCGATGACCTCGACGCCCGGGGTCGCGGTGCATCTGACCATCGCGCATCTGGCCGAGGTCGCCTCGGAGCGCGGCATCGCCAATATCCAGATCACGCTGGGCCAGACCGGCGTCAATGCCACGCTCGCGGTGGCCGAAGGGCGCACCGATATCGGCATCTGCCCTTTCATCCTGCCGTTCCTGATGTCGCGCGGCGTCGGACCTTTCGCCGATATGGGCGCCGAGCGGGGCGCCGAACTGGCCGAGAACCTGCGCGTGCTCTACCCCTATTCCTTCGGCGCCTACACGCTTTACGGCTACGACACCGCCGGCGTCGGCGGATGGGATGATCTGGAAGGCCGCCGGGTGCTGGACGGCCCGCCCCGGGGTGCCGCCACGAACGAGGCGCGTTCGCTCATCCAGGTGATGACCGGGCTCGAGGCCGGAGCGGGCTTTACCGCCGTCGAAAGCGACTGGTCGCAGATGGCGACGACGATCACCGAGGGCTCGGTCGACGTGGCGCTGCTGCCCGAATTCATCCCCTCGGACCGCCCGCTTCAGGCGCTGTCGGCGGGACGGATGAATTTCTATTCGATTCCGATCGAGCAATTCGAAAGCGAAGCGGTGCAGCGCGTGCTGACCGCGCCGGGGTCGGCGCCCTTCACGCTGACGGCCGAGCAGATGGCCGCTCTGGGCGAGAACGCGCATGTCGTGTCCGAGGACGGGGTCTTCCGGACGCGCGGCTCGGTGGGCGGCAATTGCGTCAACGCGGCGATGGACGAGGAACTGGCCTATCAGCTGACCCGCGCGCATATCGAGACGCTCGACCAGATCTACGAAAAGGCGCTCTATGCCCGCAATGTCGGGTTCGAGAATCTCGACCCCGTGGCCTCGGGCATGTGCGGTCTGAACCCCGTTCGCTATCATCCCGGCGCGGTGCGCGCCTGGGAAGAAGCGGGTTACGACGTACCCGATTGCGCCCAGTGACGCCCGTCGGGCCCGCCCTTGGTGGCGGGCCCGCGCGCCCCGCATCGACGTGAGCGAGTGATGGAAACCGAACAACCTGTGCTCCGGCCGATGACGCGCCGGATCGTGTTCTTCATGGCGCTGGTCTTCGTGATCACCGGCATGATCAACTCTACCCCGGCGATCCCCGGATGGGATGCGTTCTGGCGCGATCTGACCGGCTGGGACTGGCTGGAAGTCCGCCGCTTTCCCTATGAATACTACTATCCCATCGCCTTTGCCTGGATGATGATCATCGTCGCGCTCTGGCATTCGTGCTGGCGCGAATGGCAGGACAAGGGGGCAGCGAAACGACGGCTGGGGCTGGCGCTGGACATCGCGCTGGTGACGGCGGCGATTGCCATTTCCGCCACCTACCTGATCGAGAACGAGGCCGTCTGCCTGATCGACGTGATCACCGGCGAACGCGCGGCACTGATCGAACGGGCGCTGGCCGCCGAGCGCGAGGTCGCGCTGGCCCTGGGCCTGCCTGCGCCCAGCAGCATCGACGACCCGCGTTGCCTGGCCACGACGGGGCCTTGGATCACGCTGATCGTCGGCCTCGCCGTCATTGTCTTCCTTGCCTATAACGCGCAGGTCTGGGGCTTCTCGCTGGTCATGGTGTCGATCGCGCTGGCCGCCTATGCCATCGCCACGGTGCTGATCTGGTACTGGTTCGGCTCGGACGGGATGAACCGCTACCTGATTACCGAGCTGGGCGGCGAGCCGCGTTCGCTGGCGGACGGGCGATACCGGCTGCAGGACCTGTTGACGAATCAGGGATCGGGCCTGCTGGGCCAGTTCCTGCACATCATGCTGAACACGGTCTTTCCCTATATCGTATTGGGCTCGCTTCTGTCGGTCTCGGCGGGCGGGCGGGCGCTGATCAAGCTGGCCGTGGTCTCGACCCGAAAGCTGCGGGGCGGGGCGGCCCATGCCGCCATCGTGGCCTCGGCGCTGTTCGGCACCACGACCGGCACGCCGGTGGTCAACGTGCTGGGCACCGGCACCATCACCATTCCGATGATGATCCGCGGCGGCTTTTCCAAAAGCTATGCCGGCGGGATCGAGGCCGCGGCCTCGTCCGGCGGGCAGGTGATGCCGCCGATCATGGGCATTGCCGCCTTCGTTCTGGCGGCGATGACGGGCGTGCCCTATCGCGACGTGGCCATCGCCGCCGCGATCCCGGCGGTGGCGTATTTCCTGTGCATGTTCCTGTCAGTGATGTTCCAGGCCCGGCGCCAGAACATCCCCGCCGTGGGCGAGGTCCCGCCCGAGCTGCGCCTGACGCGCCGCGACCTGCTGTTGCTCACCCAGATCTTCGTGCCCCTTGCGCTGATCATCGTGCTGCTGCTGGTGCCCAAGGATGCCATCGGCTGCGATCCGCTGAGCCTTGCGCTGGGCGCGGTGGCGGTCGAGGGGCCGAACGGCATCTGCCGGGCGGAAAACCTGCCCTGGATCATGCAGCTTATCCAGAACACGCTGGGCGATGCGGGCTCGACCGGCTGGTGGGCGGCCATCGTGCTGATGGTCATGCTGTTCATCGACCCGCTGTTCCGCCGTCAGCCGCGCCTTCTGGCCGATGCGCTGGCGCAGGCCGGGATCACCTCGGCGGGGTTGTACCTGATGTTCCTGGCCGTTTCGGTGATCGATATCAGCCTGAACCTGACCGCGCTGCCCAGCTTCGTGGCGCTCGATATCCTCGGCTGGCTGCGGGCGCTGGATCTGGGCAACGGCGCGCCGGTGCTGTTCCAGTTCGTGGCGCTGGGCGTGACGATGGTGCTGGCGATCCTGCTTGGCATGGGGATGCCGGCGGTGCCGGCCTATGTGAACGCGGCGCTGCTGATGGGGCCGCTTCTGGTGGGGCTGGGCATGGCGCATTTCACCGCGCATATGTTCATCTTCTACTTCGCCTGCGTCAGCGCCATCACGCCGCCCGTCGCGGTGGCCTCCTATGCGGCTTCGACCATCGCCAAGTCGGACCCGGTGGGGACCTCGTTCTCGGCGGTGCGATCGGGGATCGTGATGTTCGTCATCCCGTTCATCTTCGCGTTCAACCCCGAGATCCTGCTGGTGCAGGCGGCGGTGCTGAACCCTGACGGGGCCTCGGGCGGAGAGCGGTTCCTGCCGGGCTATGACGGGGAGTTCCACCTGATGGCGTTGCTGTGGCTGCTCGCGCGGCTGGGGTTGTCGCTGTACCTGCTGGCCAGTGCGCTGGCGCGGTTCGATCAGCGGCGCCTGCTGCCGCCCGAAGTGGCGGGGCGGTTGCTGCTGGCGCTTCTGGTGCTGTCGGGCAACCCGGCGCTTCAATGGCCGGCTGTGGCGTGCGGGGCGGCGCTGCTGGTCTGGCACCGGCTGCGCGCGGGGCGGCCTCCGGCCCCGCTGACAAGCTGAGAAACCGACACGGCCCGCGCAGAGAGATCCGCGCGGGCCGTCGCTTTCGGCGTCGCCGGTTCAGGCGCGCGCGGGCAGGGCCTTGCGCACGGCATCCGACGCCACGACCTCGCCGCGCTCGGCAAAGGCTTCGTGATTGCGCTCGATATCGGCGGGCGTGTAGCGGTAATTCACCATCAGCCCATGCGATTGCCCAAGCCCGTTCGCGGAAAGATCGCCGCCCGGATTGAGCCGTTGCAGGCTGGCGCCGTTGCCCAGATGGAAGCGCGCGACCGGGTCGACGACGCGGCCCCGGGCATCGCGGGCACGCAGGAAATAGAGCGCGGCGGCGGACAGGATCGCGGCTTCGGGCGCGGGGTCGGAGGCGTCGAGCGCCTGCCGCAACTGCTCGGGCAGGACGCTGTCGCTGTCCTTGCGCGCCGCGTCCAGCCAGCGGGCGAAACCCGGCACCGGCGAGAGCGTGACGAAGTCGCGCAGTTCGGGCCATTCCGCGCGCAGAAGCTCGACCACCTGCTTGATCAGGAAATTGCCGAACGACACCCCGGCCAGCCCGCGCTGGGTGTTCGAGATCGAATAGAACACCGCCGTCGTCGCCTGTTCGGGCTCGACCGGCACGCGGTCCAGATCCAGAAGCGGCGCGATGGCGGCGGGGATTTCCGTGGTCAGCGCGACCTCGACGAAGATCAACGGCTCGCCGGGCAGTTGCGGGTGAAAGAACGCATAGCAGCGCCGGTCGCGCGGTTTCAGCCGGTTGCGCAGATCGTCCCAGTTGCGGATTTCGTGCACGGCCTCGTAACGGATGATCTTTTCCAGGATCGAGGCGGGCGTGTCCCAGTCGATCTGTTGAAGGTTCAGGAAGCCGCGATTGAACCACGAAGTGAAGAGATGCAGGAAATCGGCATTCACCCCGGCCAGTTCGGGCATCGACGGCAGGATGTCGAGCAGGTCGGTCCGCATCTGCAACAGCGTGCCGGTCCCGCCGGGGGCAAGGTTTAGGCGGCGGAACACTTCCTGCCGCCGGGGCTCCGTGGCCGCGTGCAGCGCCTCCAGCGCCCGTGGCGCGCCCTCGTGGAACGCGCGGATCGCGGCGTCGCTGCGGTCGGTATCGGGGCCGAAATCGCGCGCAAGACGCCCGAGGAAGGCGTGGCGCTCTGCGGGCGCGGCGCCCAGATAGCCGGCGGCCAGACTGGCCGCGAGGGCCCCGCCCGCAGCCTGACCGCGCCGCGACAACAGCACCTCGGCCAGTTGCGCCAGATCGTCGGCGCGGGCTTGCGGGGCTTCGTCGCGACGGCCCAGAAGCAGGCGCCCGCGTTCGCCCAGAAGGTCGAGGATTTCGCCCAGAAAGCCGGGGCCGTCGGCGCGGAACGGATTGAACATGCGGACTCCTCGCCCCCGTCGGGGGACCTTATGCGCGATAGTAGCGCTGATATATATATCATCAAGTCCTTTCTATATCTCTTTCCCCGGTGCTAGGATCGCTGAAAAACGGATGATCCTGTGCCCAGCCCGGCGAATACAGCCTCGACCACCCAGCGCATCCGGCAGGCGCTGGAAAATGCCATTCTGAAAGGCGAACACCGCCCCGGCGCGCGGCTCGACCCCGAGGCGCTGGCGCGGCAATTCGCCTGTTCGCGCACGCCGATCCGCGACGTGCTGCAACAGCTCGAAGCCTCGGGTCTGGTGCAGGTGCAACCCAAGCGCGGCACCTTCGTCACGGAATGGAGCTTCGAGGAACTGGCCGAGCGTTTCGAGATGATGGCCGAGGTCGAAGCCAGCTGTGCCCGGCTCGCTGCCCGCCGGATCACCGAGCCCGAGCTGAAAGCCTTCACCGCCGCCCATGAAGCCTGCCGCAAGGCCGCGCGTTCGGGCGATGCCGAGGCGTATTATCAGGCCAATACCGACTTCCATTGCTGCCTGTACACCGCGACGCATAACAGCTTCCTGCGGGACGAGGCCCTGCGCCTGCACCGGATGCTGCAGCCCTACAGGCGGTTGCAGCTGCGCGGGCGCAACCGGATCGCCAATTCGCTGTCCGAGCATGAATCGATCCTCGACGCGGTGCGCCGGGGCGATGCCGAGGGCGCAGGGCAGGCCACCTACGCGCATATCCTTGTGCAGGGCGACCGCTTCCACGACCTGATCGCCGCCGTGCGCAGCGCTGCCGCCGACGCCTGACGCGGGCCCTGCTACAGGATCTGCACGACCTGGTCACTGGACGCCCGTGCCCAGACCGGCGCGCCAAGCGCGTAGACCTCGTGCGGGCGGGCGGTGATGCGCAGTTCCAGCCCGGCATCCGAGCGGAAGACGTAATCCCATGTCTCTCCCAGGAAAGCCCGCCCGGCGATCGTGCCTTTCAGTTTCAGCGCGTTGTCGGTGACGGGTTCTTCGGCACTCAGATGCAGCGATTGCGGGCGTACCGAGATGAAGACCTCGGGCTCGGCGCCGGTAAAGGCCGCGCCGGGCAGGGTGAAGCCGTCGAAATCCACGCCCTGCGCGCCGCGCCGCCCGGTGATCTGGTTCGTGCGCCCGATGAAACCCGCGACGAAACGGGTTCGGGGCTTGGTGTAGATCTCGTAGGGGGTGTCGATCTGCTCGACCCGGCCCTGATTGATGACGGCGATCCGGTCCGAGGTGACCATCGCCTCGCTCTGGTCGTGGGTGACATAGACCGAGGTGATGCGGAACTCGTCATGGATGCGCTTTATCTCGAAACGCATGTCCTCGCGCAGCGAGGCGTCGAGATTGGACAGCGGCTCGTCCAGCAGCAACAGCTTGGGCCGGATCACCAGCGCGCGCGCCAGCGCCACGCGCTGCTGCTGGCCGCCCGACAATTCGGACGGATAACGGTCGGCCAAGGCGTTCAGGCGCACGGCTTCCAGCATCTCGCCGGTGCGGCGGCGGATCTCGGCCTTGTCGAGCTTGCGCAAATTCAGCCCGAAGGCCACGTTCTGCGCCACGGTCATGTTGGGCCAGATCGCGTAGCTCTGGAAGATCATCGACATCCCGCGCTTTTCCGGCGGCAGCGAACCGCGCGGGGACGAGACCTCGACCCCGTCCAGGATGATCGAGCCCGAGGTCGGCGCCAGGAAGCCCGCGATCATCCGCAAGGTCGTCGTCTTGCCGCAGCCCGACGGGCCCAGCAGCGACAGGAATTCGCCGGGCTGAAGCTCGATATTCACGTCCCGGACGGCATCCACCGCCCCGAACCGGCGTCCCAGGTCTTTCAGGATCAGACCCTGCATCAGCTTCTCCTCAGCATGAAATCGCGGCCCAGCAGCCTGACGCCGATCAGCACGATGAGGGCGATGATCAGCAACAGCACGCTGCCCAGGGCGGCGAGGCGTTCGAATGTTCCCTCTTCGCTCATGTCCAGCAGGACGACCGAGACGACGCGGGTATGGGGGCCGACAAGGAAGACGGCGGTGGACAATTCCTGCGCGGCGGGCACGAAGATCAGAATCCAGCCCGACGCCAGCGTGCGCTTGAGCAGCGGCGCCACGACCTTGCGGATCGCGGTGAACTGGCCACCGCCGAGGATGCGCACGGCCTCCTCCATTTCCGGGTTGATCGCCCGCACGCCATTGGTGCTGGTCGTGTAGGCGATGGGCAGGAAGCGCGTGGTAAAGGCCAGGATCAGGATGATATAGGTGCCGTACAGCCCCACCGGCGGCAGCGCGTAGACGGCGTAAAAGCCGATGGCAAGCACGATGCCCGGAATGACGAAGGGCGACATGCACAGGAATGCCAGGACGCCCGCATGGGGCAGCAGGCGGCGCTGCACCACATAGGAAATCGACAGCGCAAGCGAGATGGCGAGCGTGGCCGCCGCGGCGCCGGTGGCGACGCTGGTGATCAGCGCCTGTTGCGAGCTGGAATGTTCGAACAGCACGTAGCGGAAATGTTCGAGCGTGAAATTGTCGAGGCTCAGCCCCGCGACCCAGCTATCGCTGAAAGCGGCCATGATGAGCACCAGAAGCGGCATCGCCACGGCCAGCAGCACGACCAGCATGACATAGCCGAACACGGCCCATTTCCACGCGCCCAGATCGGTCACGCGACGCTCGCCCCCCTTGCCGCCGACGGCGGTATAGCCCTTGCGCCCCAGCACCCGGCGCTGCAGCAGCAACAACCCGATGGTGATGCCCAGAAGCGGGATCGAATAGGCCGCGGCGACTTCGATGCGGACGGGGAAGGAAAAGAACTCGGCCAGCTGGATCACCACGACCGGGTAGCGCGCCGGAATCGAGATCAGCGCGGGCACGCCGTAAAGCGCGATGGACACAAGGAAGGTCAGAAGCGCACTGCCCAGGATCGTCGGCATGGCCATCGGCAGCGTGATCTTGAACGCGGTGCGGAAGGGGCCCGCGCCCAGGATATTGGCGGCGTCCTCCATCTCGGACGAGAGCAGCTCGAACGCCGCGCTGACGAGGATGAAGATGGTGAAGAACGTGCTCACCCCCATGACCAGAACGAGGCCCGGGAAGGTGAAGATATCGACCAGGGGGGCTTCCAGCCCGGTCAGCGCGGTCCAGGCCTGATTGATGAAGCCCGCATTGGGGCCCGCCAGCAGGATCCAGCCCACGCCGGTCAGGTAAGGCGGCATCAGGAACGAGCCGAACAGCGCGATCCGCACGAAGGTCCGGCCCGGCATATTGGTGCGCGTGCAGGCCCATGCGGTGGGCACCGCCAGCAGAACCGCCAGCACGGTCGAGGCCAGCCCCATCACCAGCGTGTTCCACAGCGCCTGAACATGGCGCGCGCGGCCATAGGCGGTGACGTAGTTTTCCAGCGTGAAGCCGCCGGTGGTGCCGTGGGTGAAGCTTTTCACCACAAGCATGGAAAGGGGCGCGATGATCAGTACCGCCAACGTCAGCGCCAGGGCCAGCCACGCTAGCTGATCGGGCCGGAAATGCGTCAGGCGGCGGGTCCGGGCGGGGGCCGGAGAATGAATTTCGGCGGTCATGGGGGCTCCGGGTCGCGGTCGGATGGGCCGGCCCCTGCTGCGGGGCCGGCCTGTCGGGATCAGATGCCGAAGATGTCGCGGAACATCTCGACCACGCGCTGCTGGTTCTCCAGCGACTCGGCCACCGAGACGGTCAGGACGTTGACCTCGGTCAGATCCGGCACGCCCTCGGGCGTCGCCACATCGGTGCGCAGCGGGTTGCGCCCCATCGAAGCCAGCCATTGCGAGAACTCGGTCGAGGCGAGGAACTCGGCGAACAGCCGCGCGCTGTTGGGGTTGGGCGCATCGGCCAGAACGGCGGCGGCGCTGGGCGGCAGGAACATGCCTTCCTCGGGCACCACCAGATCGACGGGCTTGCCGTCGCGCATCGCGTCGCGTCCCAGCGCCAGCGACGTCACGGTGAGCGAGCGCTCGCCCGTCGTCACCAGCGTGTAGCCATCGGCGATGGAGCGGCCGATCTGGGGATCATTGGCGGCAAGACCCTGAAAGAATGCCTCGCCGTAAAGCCGGTCCATGGCGATCGCCCATTGCCCGGCGCTGCCCGAGAAGCCCGGATGCGCGATGGCGATCTGGTCGCGCCAGCGCGGGTCGGTCAGGTCGTTCCACGAGCTGGGCACGTCCTCGGGCGCGACGATCTCGGTGTTGTAGACGAAGCCGAAGGGCGAGGTGCCCGACACGAAGTAATACCCGTCGGAATCGTTGAGCGCGGCCAGCGACGGCTCCATGCCCGACAGGTTCTCGGGCATGTATTGCGCCAGCCCGCCCAGAGCCTTGAATTCCTCGAAATCCGACACGCCGTTGGTCGAGACCACGTCGCCTTGCACCGCGCCCGCCTGGATTTCCTGCACCACGCGTTGCAGCGTGCTGGAGCCATTGGCGCGCACGGGGAAGCAGCCGACGCCCTCGTAGCGCTCGCTGAACAGCGCGCAGACCTGCTCGGCCTGCTCGGTTGTCAGCTGCGAGGTGTACCACGTCACGCCGTTTTCGGATTGCGCGGCCTCGTAGAGCGCGGTTTCGGTTTCGGTCAGATCCTGCGCCTGCAGGATCGACGCGGGTAGCAGCAGGCCGAACACGGCCAGCCCTGTCACGGGCACAAGCCTCTGGATAAGGGTCATGCTTTCTCCTCCCTGATATATGTCGCCCGCAGGCGACCTGATGCCGGGCTGTCCCCGGCTGGCGGCGGGTTATCCCTGTTGCCCTGCCGCCAGTCCCGTTTGCAGAAAGCCGAGCGCCGCGCGGGCGGCCTTCTGTCCGTCTTCCAGCGCTTCGGCCAGCAAAGCGCGGCTGCCCTGCCGGATGTCCCCGGCCGCGAACAGGCCCGGCGCCGTCGTCTCCATCCTCCCGGAAACGACCAGACGCCCGTCTTGGTCCCGTTCGGCCAGCCCTTCGGCCAGTGCCGTGCGCGGCGTGAGCCCGACATAGACGAAGAGCCCCCGCGCCGGCAGGACGCGTGTCCCGCCTCCGTCGCGCAGCACCACGCCTGTCATGCCGCTGTCATCGCCCTGTACCTCGATCACCTCGGTTTCGCGCAGCACGGTGATGTTTGGCTGCCCTGCAAGCGCGGTTTCCTGCCCCTGCGTCGCCCGGAATTCCGTCCCCCGCAGCACCAGCACCACCGATCCGACCATCGGCGCGAGAACCAGCGCCTCGTCCAGCGCGGAATCGCCGCCGCCGACCA
This sequence comes from Pararhodobacter marinus, assembly GCF_003122215.1. Classification (GTDB taxonomy): domain Bacteria; phylum Pseudomonadota; class Alphaproteobacteria; order Rhodobacterales; family Rhodobacteraceae; genus Pararhodobacter; species Pararhodobacter marinus. Next base: position 127,971 of record NZ_QEYD01000013.1, read on the forward strand.
CGACCACCGTCTCGCCCCGGAAGAACCCGCCGTCGCAGGACGCGCAATGCGACACGCCCCGCCCGGCATAGGCGCTCTCGCCCGGTACCCCCAGCGCGCGGCGCTCGGATCCGCAAGCCAGGATCACGCAGCGCGCGTCCAAAGGCGTCCCGTCGACCGCTGCCCGCCAGCCGCCCGCGACGGGCGCCAGCGCAGCCACCTCGGACAGCACGAACTCGGCCCCGGCTTCGTCCGCGGCGTCCTGCAGCATCGGGCCCAGCTCGAACCCGCCAATCTCGTCATGGCCGGGAAAGTTGGTGATCCGGTCCACGGTCGCGACCTGTCCGCCCGGTCCCATCCGTTCGACCACCAGCACCTTTGCCCCCTCCGCAGCCGCCACCCGCGCGGCTTCCATCCCGGCCACGCCGGCGCCGACGATCAGGATATCCAGCGCCATCCCGCTCATGCCCTCAACGCCATTCGTCGATGCTGAGCGTCGCGTGACGCATCGCGCTGGCGATTTGCCAATAGCCGTTCGCCTCGCCGCCCACGACGATGGCGTTGATGCGCTCCTTGACGAATTTGTGGATCATCTCGTCGGGCGCCGCCTTCAGCCGCGAGGCGAAAGGCTCTTCGCCGAAGGTGGCGCGCGGATAGACGTAGTTCTGCACCAGCTGCAGGTCCCAGTATTCGCCCGCTTTCATCTTGCCCAGCTCGTGGATCCCGTCGATCAGCGCCGCCTTGTCCGCATAACCCGCCCGCTCGACGAATTGCCGCGCGCAGATCGGGTCGAGCAGCAGGCAGGGCGCGGTGATCGCCTCGGTGCCGCGCAGCATGTCGGCGACATGCTCGCGCCAATGCGTCTCGCGCAGGCCCAGGCTGTGGGTCACGGCGCGCAGGCCCTGAAAGATGGTGACGGTGCTGTCCTCGGCGCGGAAACCGTGCTGGACATGCAGCGGCTCCCAGGGGCTGGCCTCTTCGTTCTCGGCGAAGGTCACGCCCGAATAGCTGAAGGCGCTGCCCATCGAGCCCATATAGGACAGGCCCGGCTCGGACCCGCCCTGCAGGTTCTGCGACAACAGGCTGTAGGCCCGCCCGATCGTGGCATTGGCGTGGTTGTAGGGCCCCATCGCGCCGATGCCGCTGTTCATGCCGATCTCATGCCGGATCGGGCCGTTGACCACGACCATCGTCGCCACCGAGGACGAGGACGAGCGCCGCGACGAGTATTCCGACGCCGCCAGCGCCAGGATCACCGGGAAATACTCGGGACGCGCGCCGGCCATCACCGCGTTGATCGCGACCTTCTCGACCGTGTAGCTCCATGCGCCGCGATTGGGGGTGGGCTGCATCCGGCCGACAATCTCGTCGCGGTCGCGGCGGGTGCCGGCCAGCATCGCTTCGACCCGCGCCTCCGTGGGCAGCACGATGGGCAGGTAATCGGTCCAGTTATTGGCCTGATAGAGCTCATGCAGCGCGTCCTCGCTTTCCGCGCTGACAAGGCGCGGACGCGCGGGCGCGGCGGCGCGCGTGTCGGTGGCGGGGGCAAGCCCCCGGGTCAGCGCTTCCACGATCTCCTGCATCACCGGCGCGCCGCGCACCGGGTCGATCCCTTCGACATAGGCTTTCAGCTCGGCCGCGCTCTTGCCCATCACCGGCTGCGGCACGAAGACCAGCGGCGCCTGAGGCAGGCCGCCCATCTTCACCACCGACCGCACCACGCGGTCGAATTTCTCGGTATGCACGGCCACCGTCGGCACGCCGTATTTCGTCTCGAGTGTGATCGCATGGGTCGAAACGGCGGGCGCGCAGGTGCTGCAATGGCCGACCCCGATGATCGCCACGGCGCCCCTGTCGCGGATCTCTTCCCACAGATCGGGGTCGTCCTTGGCATAGGTCGAAGCCAGTTGCCGGATCTCGACCGTGACCGAGGGCATATGCGCGCCAAACCAGGCGGCGATCTGTTTGAGCAATTCGAGTGAATCGTCGAACCGGCTGTCCACAAGGTAAACGGTCGCCCCCTCCAGACTGGACGGACGCGGCGCGGGCTGCTTGCCGGTGACGACCGGCGGCGTGCCCGTCGGGTCCAGAGCCGTGATGGCACCCTGCGTGGTGATCGCCGTGGAATCGATGATGCTCATGGGGCCTCCGCTCTGCTGAGGGCACCCTAGCGTTGCGGGGCGGGGCAAAAAATTATAACAATTCGACGCCACATCTCTAAAAATTGTATAGCCAAAGGCGCCCGCCGCATGGATATCCGCCAGCTCCGCTATTTTCAGGCGATCTACGAACACGGCTCGCTTCTGGCGGCGTCGAAGCGCGTGCATGTCGCGACCACGGCGCTGAGCTATCACCTCGGGCGGCTGGAAGAGGAACTCGCCGCCCGGCTCTTCGAGCGCACGCCGCGCGGGCTGACGCCGACGGCGGCGGGCGAACGGCTGCATGGCCATGCCACGGCGATCCTGCGCGCGGTCGACATCGCGGTCGCCGACCTGCGGCAGGGCGACAAGGAGATCAGCGGCACGGTCCGCGTGGGCATGGCCTATTCGGCGGTCCGCGCGATCGGCGTGCCGCTGGCGCGCAAGATCCTCGGCGACCACCCGAAAGTGCAGCTCAGCCTCAACGAAAGCCTGTCGGGCGCGACCTTCCAGTCGCTGATGCGTGGCGAGGTCGACCTGGCGCTGGTCTACAACCCGCCCCCCGATAGCCGCATCGTCTCGCGCCCGCTTCTGGTCGAACGCATGGTCTGCGTCGGGCGAGAGGACCTGATCGGTCCGCCGGGTCTGCCGATCACGGTCGAGGAATTGCTGACGCTGCCCATCATCATGCTGCAGCAGGGCGTGTCATCGGGCGTGATCCTGACCGAGCTCGACCTGCTCAAGCGGATCGAGAGCCGGGCGGTGCTGAAGATGAACTCGATCCAGGCGATCTCGGGCGCGCTGCGCGAAAGGCTGGGCTGCACCATCGCCACCAAGCTCTCGGTCAATATCCCGGTGGCGGAGGGCGTGCTGTCCTACCGGCCCATCGTCGAGCCCAACCTGTCGCGCGAATTGTGCCTGTGCGAACCCGCCGGGGCGCCGCGCACCTATGTGCTGGAAACCGTGAAGACGATCCTGACCGGGTTGATCGTGGAAGCGGTGGAAAGCGGGGCATGGGAGGCCGAATTGCGGGGCGCCGACGGCAGCCCGGTCCCGGCGAACTGACCGCCCGCGCGTCCTTTTTTGCCGTTGCTCCCGAAGGCGGGGGATCCTCCCCCGGACCCCCTGGGATATTTGGGGAACAAAGATGGCGCGGCAGGCTTTCGT
>NZ_QEYD01000014.1 GCF_003122215.1 Pararhodobacter marinus
CGCAGGTGTCGCGTAGCCCTTAATTCTGAGATGACGAATTCAACAAAATCAAAGGTACACCGCTGCCCTTGAATGTGAGATGTTGCCTTTAAATCTGAGATTCTTGCCGTTAAAGGTGAGACAGGGTTCACAGGGCAGGTCTGGCAGTGACGATGCAAGCCGATGGCGAAGAAGTCGGAGTTGTTGGCGCGGAGGACCAGCGCCGGGCAGCAGTATTGCGGCCCTTGGTTCAGGCCTATCTGTCCGGGTCCGGTAGCTTGGAGAGCGGCATCCGTGACGCGGTCTGGGAGCTAGGTGTCAGCCGTGCGACGGTTTGGCGGTGGATTCAGAGGCTTGCCGAAGGAGGCGGCCGAACCAGTGCGATTGTTCCTCGAAAGCGTGGTCGTCCAGCGGGAACCGTCATGGTGCCCGACGAGGTTGAAGCCATGATCGAAGGTCACCTCAGGCGATACTACTTGCGGCGAGAACGCCCCAGCTTGGCGCGCGTGGTTAGAGAAATCCGGAGTGCTTGCGCTGAGCAAGGGCTTCAGCAGCCGACGCGCCGGACAGTTCAGCGCCGTCTCGATGCGATGGATGAGCGTGAAGTCATGAAAGCGCGCGAGGGGGCGAAGGCGGCACGGCAGCGTTTCGCGCCGGTGACAGGGCAAAACGCAGCGGAACGGCCGCTGGACGTTGTGCAGATTGATCACACTTCGGCGGACATCATCCTTGTCGACAATTTCGAGCGTAAACCCATCGGCCGGCCTTGGGTTACCCTCGCGATCGACATCACCTCACGCATGGTGACGGGTTGCCATGTGAGCTTCGAGGCGCCATCTCGCCTTTCGGTGGCCCTTTGTCTTACGCATGCCGTAGCCCCCAAAGCAGAACTGCTGGCTGACCTTGAATGCGCTGTCCCTTGGCCTGCCCAAGGTAAACCGCGGAGCATCCATGTCGACAATGGACGCGATTTCCGGTCCCAAGCCTTTCAATCAGCTTGTGCCGAGTGGGGGATAAACTTGGTCTATCGACCGCCAGGAAGCCCTCATTTTGGGGGGCATATCGAACGGCTGATCGGCACGATGATGGGCGCAGTGCATCTCCTGCCGGGAACCACCCAGTCGTCCGTTGCGGCCAAGGGGGGCTACGATGCAGAAGCCAATGCGGCGATGACCCTGCGAGAGTTCGATCGATGGTTTGCCCTCGAGATCTGCCGTTACAACAACAGCATTCACTCAAGCCTCACCTGCACGCCCGTTGCCAAGTGGGACGCGCTCGCAGGGGAAATGTCCGGCGACATCCCCTTCGACATGGAGGCGTTTCGGGTGAGTTTCCTGCCAAGTGAGCAGCGACAGGTTCGGCGCGACGGCATCCATCTGTTCGACTTGCGCTACTGGTCCGACGCCCTCGCAGGTTATGTCGGTCGTCGGGACGGAAAGGTGGTGGTCCGCTACGATCCCCGCGACCTCTCGGCCGTCTGGGTCGAACTGGATGGCGGCAGATGCGTCGAGGCCCGATACCGAAATCTTGAGATCCCGCCGGTGTCGCTCTGGGAGTATCGCGAGGCCATGCAAAAGGCACGCGCCATGGGAAAGGTGGGCACGAATGAATTGGTCCTCGCCGAATTGATCCGGCAGCAACGCCAGATCGAGGGTGAAAGCCGCGCTTTGACCAAGTCAGAGCGCCGATCACGTGAAAGGAATTCTTCGATGAAGGGTTTGGCCGTCGATGATCGGGCGTCGGAGGGGCTGCGACCGGTCGACACCAGTGATACATCGCGCCCCATGTTCAAGGTGGAGCGCTGGTGAATTGAGGGCAGAAACTGAAGACGACGGCCGCATCGCCCTCATTCAATCGGACATCTGGATCGGCTTTCCCCGAGCGGAGCAAGTGCTGGACCGGCTGCATGGTCTGATTGAGATGTCGCGGCAGACCCGCATGCCTGGCCTTCTGGTGCATGGGGCGTCCGGCATCGGCAAAACAATGATCGCCCGCAACCTGTCGCGACGCTATGCGCCGGAGTATGATCCGGAGTCGGGCGTCACCCACACCCCGTTACTTCTGTTGCAGGCGCCACCCGCTCCTGATGAGCGGCGGTTCTATATGCACATCCTCGCAGCCGTCGGAGCCCCGTCGTCGACGCTGAGCCTGAAGGCGCAGAGTGTTGCCTCGCTGGAAGTTCGGGTCGTGGGCCTTTTGCGCGACCTCGGGCTGCGGATGATCATGATCGACGAAGTCCACAACCTTCTTGCGGGCACGCATAGGGAACAGCGCCGGTTCCTCAATGTCTTGAGGTATCTCAGCAACGAGCTGGAGGCATCTTTGGTCTGCTACGGTGTCAGCGAAGCCGTCGATGCCATTCGCGGCGATGTCCAACTGGCCCGTCGGCTTGATGAACACCACCTGCCGAATTGGCGCGATGATGCCGAGTTTTCGGATATGATCCAGACATTGATCGCGGCCATGCCGCTGGAGAAGAAATCCAATCTGCAAGTGCGGTCGCTCAAGCAGATCCTCGCATTAACTGGCGGGGTGACGTCCCGCATCTTTGCCTTGGTCAAGGATCTGTCCATCGACGCGATCATCAGCGGTGACGAGTGCGTCACTGATGATGCCATCGCAAAATGGACACCGGTCTGGTCGCGCCATGCAAACGCTCAGCGACGGCTCGAGAAATCTGGGGCGTGACGTGTATCCCGCTGCCGATATCGGTGACGCCAGTGCCGGACGAGTTGCTTTCTGGTTGGTTATCGCGACTGGCCGCTTCCAATCATTGCGAGGTAGCAGACCTGCTCGCCCATATCGGGATCGACGCAAAATATGCTGCAGCCCTTGATTTTGATCTCGACATGCTGGCCGCGGATAGGATTTCCGTTGCGGCGCGCTTCGATCCAGCGTTCGTGTCGTCGATGACTTTCGCGGCGATGCCGGAAGCAGAGATGCGGTTGACCGCACAGGTGCCGTTCCAGGCTTGCACAAGCTGCGCTGATGGCGGCCTTGAGCTCAGGCACTGGCGTAGGGCCTGGGCGTTCGACTGCCAGATTTGTGGTGCCCGGCTTCTTCCAAAGGCCGACAGGCAAAATGGCGCAGCGGTCTCCGAAAAGCTGGTTGATCATGCCCGCCGGGGGGCACGGATGCTGGAGCGTGTCGCGGTGTCGGGCAGCGCGCGTCAACTACGCCGAGCCATGCGGGCGGTCACCTTCGCGATGGGACTCAAAGCTTTATGTGGAGACCCTTTCTTCGCGCTTCAAAGCCCCCGCCCGAACATAAGGCTCTTCTGCCTTGCCGCCATTGCCTCCGCCCAATCACGTCCACTGGTAAAGGCTGCGTTGTGCAGCATGGACATCGACGTCTACGCACGAGTTGCCCTGCTTCGCGCCTACGATAAGGAGCCCCGACTGCTTGCAACCGTCGACCAGATTGCTCAGCGGATGCGACTACGCGTCGGCGGTTCAGCCACCTCATCTCAAATTTAAGGGCAAGAAAGGCCGGAAAACGCGCCGTGTCTCGGATTTAAGGGCAAGGCGACAGGGCCGCACGCCTCCGGCCTTGTGTGCTGTGCTGACCGAATGGCCCCTTGTCTCTGCTCCGATGGCCGAGGCCCTGACTGGCGCCAGCCGAGCGGCCGTCCAGCGCAACCTTGCTTGGATGGAAGCGCGGGGCTGGATTCATTAACCCCGAGGCGTCACCAAGCACGTGTGCTCGCGCCGCCCGGGGCTACCGGCGGTTCAGTAGAATCCCTGCTGCGCGCAGGAACCTCATATGGAAGCTGAACATCGTCATGGGGCTCATATGGCCGCTGCGCTCCAGGATTTCAATCTCGCCACAGCCGGTCCGGTGGCCTGACCGGCGCAAACGCGCCGATCAGGCGGATTTCCTGAAACAATGCCTTATGGGGAACAACGCATGGCCGCCGCATCGGTTGACTTGTCCGGGACGGCTACATACCGTTGATGGATGGTGTCGCAAGCAAACCACTATCGGTTTCCTCTGCTGAACCGCCCTTGTCCCCGGGCGGTCTAGGCGTTTGCGCGCCTGCTGAACCTCCCGGGGCCTCCTCGCATTCCGAGAAATCTTGCGGCCACGCGTCGCCCGAGGAGAAATCATGGCCAGAAGCAGCACCCTCCAACCCGAAGTCCATCCGTTTGCCACCACCGCCCGGGTACGGCCGCGGAGCAGGGCGGTCCTGCCAATGGCGGACTATGATCTTCTTCTTGAATATCTCGAAATCTGTGAACGCGACAGGGGACCGAACTGGGCCTTGCTTGCCTATGTCCTGCAGAACCGGATCGTGAACACCGAACCATCCCACCGGCCAGTGGACCGAGACATAGTGGTCAGCCGGAACGAGGTCATATACTCGGTGAATGGGGCATCGGTTGAAGTTGGCCTGCTCGTGCACCAGCCGAACGTTGGACCCCGGCAACGGGGAACCATTCCGGTCTCGTCACTTTTGGGTGCGACGCTTATCGGCATGCGTATTGGGCAGCGCGCGCCGCTTCTGTGCGAAGACGGTTCTGTAAAGTCGCTTGTGGTCGTTGACACGGTCACGCCCAATCCGACGTCGGGACCAAACCTTTGCCCGGAGTTGCAGGAAAGAAGATCGTGATGGAATTTCTGGTGCTGATTTCTGCCGCCTTTGGTGCGGGGGTGCTGAACACGATTGCGGGTGGGGGCACCTTTCTCACCTTCCCGGCGCTGGTCTTCACTGGCATGCCGCCGGTCATGGCAAATGCCACGAGCACAGTGGCCGTCTTTCCGGGGTATTTGGGGGGCGCGCTGGGTTTTCGGCAAGAGCTGGGCGGTTTTGATCGCCGCCGGCTGCTGCGGCTTGCCGGTATCACCCTTGCGGGAGGGCTGGTCGGCTCGGGGTTACTGCTGGTTTCGTCAAACGAGGCCTTTGCCGTTGTGGTCCCCTTCCTGCTGCTGGGCGCGACCATGGCATTTCTGTTTGGGGACCTTGTTCGATCATGGGCCGCAGCAAGAGCACGGGATGTTACGGCAGACGGCGCATTGGGTTTGTTTGCGGTGGCGCTTTACGGCGGCTATTTCAACGGTGGTCTTGGCATCATTCTGCTGGCGCTGTTCTCGCTTTGGGGGATGGCGGACCTTGACCGCATGAACGCCCTGAAATCGGGGTTGAGCTTTCTGTTGTCGGCCATCTCGGTGGCGGTGTTCGCCGTGGCGGGTCTGGTAGCCTGGCCGCAGGCTGCTATCATGATGCTGGCTGCGACTGCTGGCGGCTATGCTGGGGCCCCCCTGGCGCGCGCCCTGCCAAAACCGGTCGTCCGTGGGGTCATCGCCACGGTGGGCTTTGGGATGAGCGCGATCTTCTTCTGGCGCCTGATAGCTGCGGGTTGACGGCGTGCGTCGCGCTTCGATCGCCCCTTGGCACCATGCCGGAATGGCGGCGCTCTCCGTGAGGGCGCCTTTCAGACAGTTTGGGCGAATGAATTCCCTGTTCAACATTTCGGCTGTCTTCCCCCTCCTGTGCGGGTTCAGTTCAAACAATGTCTGAGGGTTGCCCGATCGCCTGAGGCCTAGGGCAGCCCCGGAAAGTGATGAACCCCTGATCGCCCCGCCGCAGCGCGCGGGGTCCCTTTCTGTACAGGACCTGACATGACTTCGTGGACCATACTTGCCCGCGCCGGGACGGCGTCGGGAGACGACATTATTTTGCGCCAGTGCGGCGACGTCTTCGAAATTTGCTATAACGGCATCCAGCTGATGTCGAACCTGAACCATCAGTCCGAGGACCAGCTTGCGCTGAGGTCCATGCGCCGGATGAACTTTGAGGCGCGTCGCGTTCTGATTGGAGGCCTGGGTCTGGGCTTTACATTGCGCGCGGTGCTTGACCTTGCCCCACCCGATGCCGAAGTGACTGTCTGCGAACTGATCCCTGAGATCGTCGAATGGAACCGGGGTCCACTAGCCCATTTGGCTGACCATGTGCTGGACGATCCTCGGACAAGGGTTCTGATCGGCGATGTGCAGGCGCATCTGGCAGCGATCGACACGGCCTATGACCTGATCCTGATGGATACTGACAATGGGCCCGAGTCCCCTGTCCGGGAGGCGAACACGGGGCTCTATGAGGATTGCGGTCTCGGCGCGGTGGCAAGGTCCCTCGGTCCGAAGGGCCTGGTTGCGTTCTGGTCGGCCACCACGTCTCTACGGTTTGAGCACAGGTTGTCGGCCCAGCCGTGGTTCTGGCTGCGCGACGACATTCCGCTGATTCCGGGCCGCGTCGATGCCATGCACCACATCTACAGCTGCAGCTTCAGTGCCGCGGCGCTCGGGCAGCGCGAGGCTGCCTGAGCATCGCGACACCAGCCCGCTTATGCGGACGCTCTGTCGAACAGTCGCGGAAACCAGTCCTCGCGCAGGCGCTGGCCCGCAACCATGTCGTGGCCGGGAAACGGCGGCGACGTACGGCCGGGCCGTTCGACATAGCGGGCGTCGTCGCCCACCAGTCGCAGCGAGAACGCCCGCCGGCGCGTCGTGCTGGTGTTCCCGCGCGCGCCGTGCAGCGTCATGTAGTTGAAGGCGACGGCATCGCCGGGTTCCATCGCGAACTCGCGAATGTCCATGCCCTCGGCATCCGGGTCGGGCACGGGCATGTAGTTGTCCTCATCCGGGTAGAAGTTGGTTTCAGAGAGCCAGCGCGTGGGAAGGACGGCCTTGGGCCAAAGGTGCGACCCGGCGACACAGCGCAGCGTCGCTTCGCGGACCGGGTCAAGCGGGGACCAGAAGCTAACTGTCTGTCGACCCTCCACGAAGTAGTAGGGTCCGTCCTGGTGCCAGGGCGTTGGTTTGGAGGTCCCAGGCTCCTTGACCAGCACATGGTCATGGAAGAGCTGCACGGTGTTAGAGCCCATGAGATCAGCGGCAACTTCGGCGGCGGGCGAGGTGCGGATCACGTCCTCGAACTCTGCAATGCGGTTCCAGTTGCAATAGTCGTCGAAGAAGCGACCGCCCTCGCCGGGCTTCAGGTTCTCGGCCGCGTATTCGCCAGGCTCTGCCATGTTGCGATCGACGCCTTTTCGCAAGGTGTCGACATGGTCCTTGAACAGGCCTTTCACAAGAATCACACCGTCGCGCTGGAAGGCGTCGATGTCTGCTTGACTGATGAGTGGGTGCGGCATTGGAAGACCTTTCGAGTTGATCTCACAGAACTTCCGGGACTGCAAAGATAGTTTCAAATAATAACTTTCTAATGTAGCCTTAGTTTTATGCTACATCTTACCCTACGCCAGCTTGAATACGTCGTGACCGTCGCCCGCGCAGGAAGCCTCTCTGGGGCCGCGACGACGCTGAATGTGTCGCAGCCCTCCCTGTCCGTGGCCCTCGGACAGGTCGAGGACACGCTGGGCGAAAAGCTCTTCATCCGGTCGAAGGGTGCACCGCTTCGCATGACGATGTTCGCCAACCTCTTCGTTGCCGAGGCCGAAACGCTTCTGGCGATGGCGCGACGTCTGGAGGACCCCGCGACAATACAGCGTGCGGTGAACGGCACGGTCGTCCTGGGATGTTTCGAGGACTTGGCTGCGTATCACCTTGCGCCGATCCTACGTCTTCTGCGGAAGACTCTTCCGGGCGTAGAGATCATCTGGAAGATCGCGGATTTCGAGACACTTGCCCGCGAGATGCGTGAGGGTCGCATCAGTCTTTCGCTGACCTACGACCTGGGCCTGGATTCGGGTTTCAACCGCATTGCCCTGTCGGCAGTTGCACCCCATGCCTTCGTCGCAGCTGACCACCCGCTTGCCGATCGTCCAACACTCGCCCTGAAGGAGATCGCCACAGAACCGCTTATCCTGTTCGAGGAAATGCTGTCCAACCGCCACACGCTGCAGCTTTTTCGAAATCAGGGCCTGTCGCCCACGGTGGCGCATCGCGTCAGATCGCTGGAGATCATGCGAAGCTTGGCCGCCTACAGAGAAGGCGTCGGTATCAGCTATGGGTGTCCTCCCACCGACCGGTCCTATGATGGGGCGAAGGTACGCGCTATCCCGATCACCGACAGAAGCGCGCGCGAATCGATAATTCTTGCCCATGCGGTCGCCGCGCCCACATCATCTGTCGTAAAGGCAGCGACGGCAGCCATCGCCGCGATGTTCACGGACCGTCAAGCTTCCGGCGGCAGCGCCCTCTAGCCATCGCGCAGGATTGCGACGCTCGCGTCGTAGCCTCGCGCCCTGGGGTGTTGAAGCGGGGTAACCCCGTCACGGTCGGCGATGGTCCGGTCGGCACCGGCCTTGACCAGGGTGCGTACCCTCTTGACGTGGTCGGGCCCGCCGTCGCCCAGGACGACCGCTTCGATCAGGGCGGTCCAGCCGAGGTTGTTCACATGATCCAGCGGTGCACCGCCGGCAATGAGGCGGCGAACCACCTCATGATGGCCCAGATGCGCGCCGGCGATCAGCGCCGTGCCGTCATAGACGCTGGTGATCAGGTCGGGACCATTCCTAAGGAGCAGGGCCAGCGATACCAATTCTGGATCGTTGGCGACCGCGGCAATGGTCAGGACATCGTAGACCTCGTTGTCGAGTGTATTCATGTCGGCCCCGGCGGTGGCAAGCGCCTTCAACGCGGCATCGTTCGAGGCGAAGGCCGCCACATGTGCGGGCGCACGGCCATTTCCATCGGGTTCGTCCAGATCGGCCCCCGCTGAAAGGCGCCGTCAAGACTGCGCGATACACCTAGCGCGTTAACCGTACTGCAATCATATCGCGATCTCGCCTGCCATCACAGCACGCCCATGAACGGCGAGCATCGCTGTGAACCTCGGGCATCCGAACTGCCGGATGACCTCGAGAATGCGAGCCTCGTAAGCGGCTTGCCCGATAAGACGGCACAGGTCTGATGCGTGAAACTGCCGGTTGCCACTTGGTGCCGCCTTGATCTGATCGTGCAACTCCCGCTCACGCGGATCAGACGCTCGCTCCGGCGTAGGCGCTGCTTCCGGTCGGCTGAACGTACCGGGTGAGGTTCGCCATCGGCGCATGAACCCAAGGAGAAAACCGGCCGGAACCTTGTCGTTTCCTCGCGCCCGGTTGAAGGCTAGGAAGCGGTCCCAGATCACCTGCGTGTCGACGTTCCAGCAGGGCAGGGCCTTCTTCGCAGCTTTGATCAGCTCCGCCCAACAGGTTTGAAAGACGTTCGAGTCAGCGACAATAGTGATCTGCCCTGAGAATACAGTTTTGTTATCTTTCTCTCTAGATAGTGATGTGTCGCCTGTGCCTGACCCAACTTCCTGATCATCCCCCTCTGCGTCAAAGGCAGCGAAACGGAAAAGCCAGGGTGCGAACTTGCCGTTTGGCTTCTCTCGCCTCAGCTCCAGTTCGGACGCCTCGAGTTCCGCCAGCAGTTCGGTCAGGTACTGGCGCGAGATGTTCATCTTCGACGCGAGGCCCGCGAGCGTGAAAGCGGCCGTCCCACGCGATAGCCCGTTGAAGCCCTCCTTCCACGCGATGGCGTCGAGGATGACTGTTGCCAGCTTGTGGGCGGATACGGACAGTTCTGTCTGTGTGATCCGTCGAAGGATCAGGCCGGTTGTGGGTTCCATGGTCGGTGTCTCCTCGAGAGACGACCCCATGCCGAGAGCAAACAACATTCTTGCCAGCAAAACAACTTTGCCGGTTGCAGAGGTTTGGACAGTGCGCTAGAAGATCCTTGTTCACGGGTTCTTCTAGCACGGCGTCAGGCTTTTCGGTCTGGCGTCGTTTCCCTTTTCGGGTTCGGTGCACAGTCTCCGGTGCAAGGTGTGTCGGAGGCGGGCCTGCCCGATGGAGGCCCGGCCGGGTTCAGTAGCGGACCTCTTCGAAGTCGTAGTTGCCTTCATGATCGCGCCAATCGACGAAGACCGAGCGGTAACTCACCCAGTTGCAGTGTCCGGTGTTGGGCAGATCGGAGGCGGGCGGCACTTGGGCGACGCTGGACCGGGTCCAGTGATAGTCGCCTTGGACCCCGTAGGAGCCGAGGCGCGTAGAGTCAGAGGTGATGCAGTCGCCGTCTCGGTTCTGGCGCTGGCTGAACTGGATGTGAAACACGCGGATGCTGCGGACGAAGTCGAAGGCATCACCCGAGATGTCGATGTCAGCGCGCTCGTCTGACTGGACTCGGACAAGGGGCAGGGGATCTCTCGGGGTGCTGACCTGATGCGCCTCTTGGAAGGCGATGTCGTAAAGCCGCTCCATCGGCGACAGCGGGGCAGGGGCGTTGAACGACGCCCCCATCGGGCAACGCCAGATCTGCAAGGGAGGTTCGATCGGCCAAGGCGTGATCCGACGTATGAAGACCGCGCGTGCATGGGCACAGGGTGCGGAAGCCGGCCAGCCACCTGCCAAGCAAAGCAAGATGGCGCAGTCGACCTGATAGGCTTGCGCCGGCTCGACCGACCCGAAGAGGTTCGATACGGTGATTACCGCGGCTGCCGCCGCGGTCCGGACCCTGTGCTTCATGACGCCGACTCCCACTATAATGGTGCGGCGATACAAAACAACACGCACGATAGCAAGGAGATTTCATCGCGGGAGTTGCGGTGTGACCCCCTAAGGGCTGGTCGCAGATGTCGGTCTGACGCGTGACGTGGCTTCAGGGCACCGATTGGGCAATGGGATCCCTGAGCCAAGCATAAGTGGACATCGAACCGGCCAAATAACCGGACGTGATCTCCGTAGCCTGTAGCGCACTACTATGATAAATATTCATTTTATGGAGAATGCGTACGGTCAAGAAAGCGGCCAGCAGGAAGGTAATGTGATGGTCCGTGATGACGGCGAAACGGTAGGCTTGTTCGAGCCCCTCATGGTCTCGGAGGGCTCTCCTGTCCGCTCAGGCTTGAATGATCTTGTACTCGAGTTGGCGGAGAAATCCGCCGCATTCCGCAGCAGCTTGCCCGCTTCAATTGCAGAGCCGCTTGCTGATCTCGTGCGGGCGATGAACTGCTACTACAGCAACCTCATCGAGGGGCATGACACCCATCCCATCGACATCGAACGCGCCATGCGGAACGATTACAGCGCCGATCCAAAAAAGCGAAACCTTCAGCTTGAAGCCAAGGCGCATGTCGCCGTTCAGAAATGGATCGACGAAGATAGCATGGTGGAACCACCGACCGCGCCTGCGTCAATCATCGAACTGCATCGCCGGTTTTGTGAACTCTTGCCGCTCGAGCTTCTCTTCGTCGAGAACCCAAAGACAGGCGAGAAAATCCCGGTTGTGCCCGGAGAACTGCGCAAACGATACGTTGAAGTCGGACGGCATATCGCCGTCAGCCCTGGTGCCGTCCCCCGCTTCCTCGACCGAATGCACAAAGCCTATAGCCTTCCCGGCAGGATCGAACCGATCCTTGCCGCGGCTTGCGCCCATCACCGGCTTCTCTGGGTGCACCCCTTCCTTGATGGGAATGGGCGCGTTGCACGTCTCATGTCCTACGCCATGCTGCGCAAGACCCTGGACACGCGCGGCCTTTGGTCAGTGGCGCGCGGGCTGGCGCGGCAGGAGGCAGCCTACAAGGAACACCTCGCCGCCTGTGATGGGCCGCGCCGTGGCGACCGCGACGGCCGCGGCACGCTCAGCGAGGCTGCGCTTGCCTCCTTCGCGCAGTTCTTTCTGCGCATTTGCATCGACCAAGTGGAGTTCATGGCAGGGCTCATGCGGCCAGACCGGTTGCGGGACCGCATTTTGATCTGGGCGGAAGAGGAAATACGTGCCGGATCCCTGCCTGTGAAATCCGATATTGTTCTGAAAGCTGTTCTTTATCAGGGACAGATCGAGCGGGGCGAGGTCGAGTCCATCCTGGGTACGAGCGACCGTACGGCGCGACGTGTGACCTCAGCGCTTCTCGAGGCTGGCGCGCTATCCTCAGTATCGACACGTGCCCCCCTAAAGCTGGCGTTCCCCGCCAAATATGCAGGTCGATGGATGCCGGGGCTCTTTCCTGACCGGGAAGACTGAGGACTGAAAGCTCGCTTGAAACAGGCAGTGCATGAGCTGGTACTCCGTTCAGGGATTCAGGACCGGGCGGGGGCCACTACTCCACTGCGTCGAGAAACCGTCCGTACTCTTCGCTCACTTCCCTCGCTTCGATAGAGGCCCGCGCGCGTTCATTATCGAGGCAGCGGAAATAATCCTGCACGGCGGCGATGTAGGCCTCGAAATCTCCCCGGATCAGATCCGCGTAGGCGCGCATGTCTTCGCGTGACGCAGGCAGGAACGGCCGCTCCGGCGGGGTGCAGGCATGGACCGGGCATGCTGCCACGAGTACGGTGATCAGCAGCGCTAGAGTGATGTTGCGCGCACAGGTCATGTGCAGGGCAAAACTCCTTTGCCGCCTTTAAGGTCACTATTTTGTCAGCTATCACCGTTATCGGAGCAAGGCGAACTTCGTCAAGTCGTTTTAATTGTCTTGCTATCGTTCATGTTGTATTGTATCGCCCGCGGTGTTGCGACTCCGTGGGCCCGAGACTGCACCCAGGCAGAAGAAGGACCCAAGGGAAGGCCATGATAGAAGAAGCACCGAATGTGGTTACAGAAGACGGGCTGCGCGGCCTCCTTGCCGAAGGCTACCTCATCGAGGTGGTCTGCAAGGAAGGCGCCGAGAAGCGCCACAACAGTTGGTACGGCGCCTGGGTCATCCGGGCGGTTGCCCCGGATGGAGGGGACGACAAGATGCTCGTCACCAGCCGCAGCGTCCTCAAGCTGCGCGATTTCAAGACCATCGTCGGCCTTGTCAGCTTCCTTGCCGACATGGGCTGCACGACCGCCAGCATCCCGCTTGTTGAGGGTGCCCGCGAGCGCCACGCAGCCCCCGGGCGCTCGCCCGAGCCACGGACTGGTCCGGTTCTGGTCAAGGACAACTGACCGCGCGTTCGCGCTCGTCGTTGCATTGGGTACAGGTGTTTGTTCCGCACCCCCGGCCCTTGCCGACGGTGTCATCTTCCAGGTCAGCCCTGATGGCCGACTTATCGACACTGCCGAGAGCACGAGCAGCCTGCGCTCGTTCACCGGCGAAGACGATGCCCAGACTGGGCCCCTCCCAGATCGCCTCTTTCTTTTTGCAGCGCCGCAGTCTCGCGGAGATGATGCTCCCCTGAGCGATGTGACGGCTGCCGCAGCGGTCGCCCCGCGCGCCGTCCGCGCCACCCCCGAAATCCTCCACGCCATCGAGACCACAGCGCTGCGCCACAGTGGCCATGACGCTTTGCGTCAGGCGGGCCTGTCGGTCACTGATTGGGTGCTGTTCTACCGCGCTAACATCGAGGTCGAGAGCGCGTACAACCCACGCGCCTTAAGCCCGGTTGGAGCCATCGGTCTCGGCCAGCTCATGCCCGACACCGCGCGCGATCTCGGCGTCGATCCCCATGATATCGCCCAGAACCTCGACGGCTCTGCCCGTTACCTTCTGATGATGCTTGAGCAGTTCGGCGATCCCGCGCTGGCGCTCGCAGCCTACAATGCCGGTCCCCATGCGGTCACCCGCCATGGCGGCATTCCCACCTTTCGAGAAACCCAAGGCCATGTGGCCCGTGTGACAGCCGTGTTCCAACGGCTGAGAGGAGACCTTTCGTGACGTCCAAACCTTCTATTGTTGCACTCGGCGCGATGGCTCTGATCGTGCTGGCAGGACCGGCGCTTGCGCAAAGCATCGACCTCTCGCCCGTGCAGACGCTGCTACAAGGCATCGTCGATGCGATCACCGGCCCCTTGGGCATCGTGATCGGCACGCTCGCCCTGATCGGCGTGTTCCTCTCCTGGCTCTTTGGCATCCTCGATTTCCGTCAGGCGCTCTGGGTCGTGGTCGCGATCGCGGGCATCGCCGCGGCGCCCACCATCGTCGCCGCCATCTGGACGACCTGAGAAGCACCCATGTCCGACCAGTCCCGCGTGTTCATCGGCCTTCTCAGGCCACCCAAGCTGATGGGCCTGCCGATCATGTACGCCATGGTCTGGCTCTTCGGCTCGACGCTTCTGTTCCTGTGGGTGCAAAGCTGGGTGGTGGCCGTCTTCGCGGGGCTGGCCTGGCCGACGCTCTGGAAGGCCGCGGACTGGGATCCGAACTTTCTCGATGTCCTGGTGATCACCTTGCAGGAAACCCCGCCCACGACAAACCGCAGGATCCACGGGGGCGACAGCTATGCTCCATGATGGAGTTGCCCGTGACGTGGAAGGCGCCCTCGATCCGCTGACTACGCTGCCTGCATGGGTCAAGGGCGAGAAGCGGCTCTCGTCCATGCTGCCCTATGTCAGCCTCGTCACCGACCGGACGATCCGGACACGCGGTAACGAGTTGATGCAATGCATCCGACTCGAAGGGGTCAACAGCACCACGAGCGAGGACGCCCATCTCGACCGCATCGGCGGGCTCTTGGCGGGCATCGTCGCACAGGTCGGAACCGAGTTCTCCTTCTACCTGCACAAAGTCTCGAAAGCGGTCGATGTGACCCTGCCGCCCATCCCGGGCGATGGGTTCGCTGCCGCCGTGGACCAGCGCTGGCGCGCGCATCTGGGTCAATCTGGCCTGCGCGACAAGACGCTGACCCTGACCGTGCTGAAACGTCCCGAGACCGGCAGCCGTTTGCCCTTCGGCTTGGGCGCGTCTCGTGCCCGGCATGCGGCGGACACGACCCGACGCTTGCGCAAGCTCGACGAGGTCGTTGGGTTTCTCCTGTCGTCCTTCGATGAGCTGAAGCCCCGCCTGCTGGCCGCCAGTACTGGCGAGCTTCTGGGTTTCCTCGGCTCCCTCAACACGGGCGAGGAGCACCCGCTCTTCCCCCGGTCGCGCCTCGGTGTGATCGCCGAGGACGTGGCCAATACCCGCGTCACCTTCCGCGGCACGACCATCGCACTCTCGGACGGTGCCGTCGGCGACAAGCTCGGGGCGATCTTTGCGGTGAAGAACTACCCCGCCAAGACCGATAGCCTGATGCTCGACGAGTTGAATCTGCCCGTCGACATGGTCGTCACGCACTCTTTTGTGCCGATCAACGCCAACATCATGGCGGGCCGGATCAAGCGGCAGCTGC
Organism: Pararhodobacter marinus; assembly: GCF_003122215.1. Taxonomy (GTDB): domain Bacteria; phylum Pseudomonadota; class Alphaproteobacteria; order Rhodobacterales; family Rhodobacteraceae; genus Pararhodobacter; species Pararhodobacter marinus. The sequence goes on from NZ_QEYD01000014.1 coordinate 15,009, forward strand.
GGCTTATGCAGGCCGCCAATGACGGAGCCGTCAGCCTCGCGCAGGAACTGGAACTCGCCCAGGACGATCTGGAATCCAAGCGCCTGATCTTCGGTGAGCACCACATGACCGTGGCAGTCTATGCGCGCAGCCAGGCCGCCCTCGACGATATCGCAGCCGAAATCCGCAACATCTCTGCCACCTCCGGCATCAACCTGATCTCCGAAGCCTTCGGCGCACGGGCGCATTTCATGGCGCAGCATCCCGGCAACACCGGGGCGCGCAGCCGCAAGGCCGCAATCACGAACCATAACTTCGCCGATCTCGCCACCTTCCACCGCACACCGCTTGGCAAGACCGGCAAGGAAGTGCCCTGGGGCGTACCGATCACGCTTTTCCCGACGCCAGAGCGCAGCGGGTTCCGCTTCAACTTCCACGAACAGGGCGCACCGGACCACGAGCCCACAGGTGGCCACACGCTGATCCTCGGCCGCCCCGGCTCAGGCAAATCCGTGCTGGCGGCTTTCTTGATGACCATGGCTCGCCGGGCAGGCGCGCGGCTTTTCCTCTTCGACTATCGCGCCGGCATGGAAATGGCCGTCCGCGCGCTTGGTGGTAGCTATTCGACCGTGCGGGCCGGGCGGCCCACGGGCCTGAACCCGCTGCAGACGGAAATCGACGCCCGCGGTCAGGCATGGCTGGCCGACTGGCTCGCAAGTCTCCTCGAGCGCCGCGACCGACCCCTGAACCCGGTGCAGACCAACCGCCTGCAAGAGGTCGTGCGCCAGAACGCGAGTGCCGGGAATGCTGGGTTACGCAACTGGTCTGATTTCGCCTCTCTCCTCGTCTCGACCGATGACGAGGGCGATCTTTTCGAGCGGATGCAGGAATGGACCGCCGATGGCCGCTATGGCTGGATCTTCGGGGCGAATGCCGAGGATAGCTTCAGCATAGACGGCGATGTCGCAGGGTTCGACCTGACCGGCATCCTCGATTCTGAAAGCGAGCGGGAACGCATGGCGGTCCTCTCCTACCTCTTCCGCCGGGTCGAGCGCGTGATCGAAGACCGCAAGCCGACGATCATCGTCATCGACGAGGCCTGGAAGGCGCTCGACAACGCCTACTTCGCAGAGCGGCTCTCAAACTGGCTGGTGACCGCGCGCAAGCAAAACGCGGTCGTCGTGATGATGACCCAATATGCCAGCCAGCTTGAGCGCACTCGGACCGGCAAGACCATCGTCGAAGCCGTGCCGACGCAAGTTCTTCTGCCCAACATCCGCGCCTCGGCCGCCGATTACGCGATGCTCGGCCTCAGCGACAAAGAACTCGATGTGCTTCTGGGCGTCGGCTCCGCCTCGCGGCTGGCCCTCGTGCGCGACGACCGGGGAGCTGTGGTGATCGACGCCGATCTGAGCGCGCTCGGCCCCCTCGTGACCATCCTTGGCGGCATGGAGAAGGGCGAGGCTCTTGTCGGCCCCGACTACCGTGACCGCCCTGATTTCTGGAGAGTGACATGACCCGTACCATCATCCGCAGCGTCATGCTGCTTGGCCTCGGCCTGACCCTGACAGCCTGCGCGCAGCATAACCCTGCGCAGGCCAACTGCTTCAACTTCCGCGGTGCGCCCGCGCAGGCGGCAACCGCGACGACCACGATCTCGACCATGGGGGCGGAAGTCACGCGGCGCGACACGGCCTGCGATTTCGTCCTCTTGGGGGCGGGCGGCTAATCGCATGCGGAGCTGGCTCCCCCTCTCGATGGTCAGTCTTGCACTGGCAGGCCCCACCGTCGGGCCAGCGGTCGCTCAAGGCGTGCCGACCTTCGACCTGCGCCTCTTCGCAGAGCGGCAGGCGATCCTCGAGCAGACCGACCGGGATCTGGCGCTGCAGCAGGACCGGCTGACCCGTGAGGAAGAGCTGGCCGAGATAGAACGCCAGCAACTCGCCTCGCTAGAGGGGCTGATGGATGCCATGTCCCTCGGCTCCGGCGATGTCGCAGGCACCGTGGCTGGGCTCGAGGCGGGGCAGGGGGCGGTAGACGACGTCGAAAGCGCGGCCGCCAGTCTTTATGCACCCGAGGACACCAATCCAGCGGCAGCGCGGATGTTCGGCGATGCCAGGGAGGAGATCGAGGAGCTGATCATCCGCGCAGCACGCGACACCCATAGTCTGTCCGGGGTCGGCCGCGCAGGTCTTTCGCTCGTGCAATGGCGCTGTCTCTTGCAGGCGCTGATCTGGCAGGAAAGCCGTTTCCAGATCGGGGCACGCTCACCCGTGGGTGCCTTCGGACTTACCCAGATCATGCCCGATACCGCGGGCGATCTCGGGATCTACCCGGCCTATTACGACGATCCCTATCTGCAGGTCACCGGCGGTGCGCGATACCTCGCACAAATGCTGAACATGTTCGATGGCAACATTATCCATGCGCTCGCCGCCTATAACGCCGGGCCGGGCAATGTGCAGGATTATGGCGGTGTGCCACCCTTCGCGGAAACCCAGCATTATGTCGTGGTGATCCCGCAGCAGTACAACAGCTACCTCGCGGCCGTAGGCGGCATCGATGCGCTCGGCACCATCGACCCTGTGCTCCTCGCCAACGCGAGTTTCAGCCTCTCGGCCCATGGCGCCGGGGTCTATGGCGATTATTCGCTGGTTTCGGTCCGTGCCGCCGCCCTGCGGGTTCAGGACATCATCACCCGCATCGGTGAGACCGAGGATATCCACGAGGCCATCGCGCTCAACACCTATGCCCGGGCCGAACTGGCCCGGCTGGTCGCAATCCGGACCCGGATCAAGGCCGCCCGAACCGAACCACTCAGCGCCGCGCAGATCGCCTTGGCGGCAGCGCAAGCTGCCGAGCGGCAATACATGGATTTCAGTCAGGAGGATTTGCGTTGAACCTGCGCCTGCCCCGTTCCCTTTTCGCCGGTAGCATCGCTCTCGCGCTTGCCCTCAATGTCACCGGACCTGTCGCGGCACAGGGTGTGCCCACGGTGGACACTCAGAACATTGCCCAGGAAATCCGTCAGCTTCAGCAGATGCTGCAGGATTTCGGGATCCAGACCGATCTTCTGGACAATGCGTTGGCGCAGCTCGACCTCCTGCAGCAGCAGTTCGACCAGCTCGAGGAGATGTATGCCTCGCTGACCGGGCCGCGCAGCATCCTCGGTCTCGCCATGGGCGGTGACCTCGACAATCTCCTGCAGGCCAATTTCGAAGACATCCCCGGTTTGATCCGGGGCATCCAGGCGGGCGACTGGTCGAGCCTGATCGGCCCCAACGCGGGGCCCCTGCGCACGCAGATGGAACAGGCGCTTGCCAGTGCTGGCTTCAACGAGGACTCGCTGCGCGAAATCGCCACCAGCGGCAATCCCGGCGCGGAAGGTGTCGCTACGCGGGCCACGACCGGTGCCGTGATGTCGGCGGCGGCCCAGAACAGCCACGCCGAGGCAGCGCAATCCCTCGAACGTGTCGAACAGCTTGTCGCGATGATCCCCGACATGGAGGACCTGAAGGCATCGATGGACCACAACACCCGCGTCACGGCGGAACTGGCCATCGCCATGACGCGGATGTGGGAGCTTGAGGCGATCCAGACCCTCGGCGCTGGCAATGCGGGCGTGGTGGATGCTGCCACCGTCGCCGAAGAGCGCCGCTACATGGACTTCACCCTGCCGAGCCTCGCGCCATGACCAAGGCTCCAGACATGAAGGCAGGTATGAGCACGCGAGAACTCGTCGAGGAGGAACTGATCCATGGCGCTTTGCGCCGGGAACAGCTCTGGCGGATGATCGGCCTGAGTGGTGCAGGCTTTGGCGTCTTCGGCTGCCTTGCAGCCGCGGCCGTCGCCCTGATGGTCGAGACACCCCCGCCCGTCGTCGTGCCCTATGATCCCGCGACAGGTCTCGCTCTGCCGAACGCCACGGTGGAAACGGTCTCGCTTGCCGAGCGGCCCGCCATCATCGAGGCGCAGATCTACCGCTACATCCTCGACCGCGAGGCCTATAATCAGCTCGACAACGACCTGCGCGTGCGCCGCGTGCTGGCGCAATCCACCGGGGCGGCCGAAGCCAGCATGCGCGCCATGTGGACCTCCGGGCAGGAAAGCTATCCGCCGACCCGCTACGGCCCTGCGGCAGAGATGGCTGTCGAGATCGCCTCGATCACGCTCATCGGTGACAACCGCGCGCAGGTACGCCTCAGAAAGCGCCTGACAAGCCCGCAAGGGTCGCAGGACGGTTCCTTCACCGCCACACTGATGTTTGCCTTCCAACCCGAACGGACCCGCACGATCGACGACGTCTGGCAAAACCCTTTCGGCTTCACCGTCACCCAATATGCCATCCGATCGGACCGTTCCGAATGACCCCTGTTCCAGTTCTCACATCCGTTCACGCCCTGCTCGTCGTCGGTGCCCTGGCGCTCATGGCGCCCGCAGCCTTTGCCGAGACCACGCCGCGCCCCGGTCCCCATGACAACCGCGTCCGGATCGCGACTTGGACCGAGGGGCAGGTCTACCGGATCGTCACCACCCTGACCCGGGTCACCACCGTCGAATTCGGCGAGGGCGAGACGATCCGCTCGATCATCGCGGGTGACACGGTGGGTTTCCAGTTCGACGGCGTGCCGGGTGGGCGTGCCTTCGCCATCAAACCCGCCGCCTCGGGGGTGGCCACCAACATCACGGTCTACACGAACCGCCGCTCCTACTATTTCCACGTGGTCGAGGCGCGCGAGACCCCGCATTACGTCGTGCAATTCCGCTATCCCGAGAGCCGCGTACAGCCGACTCGGGCCGTCGCGGCTGATGCGCCGAATGCCAACTACGCCGTCAGCGCTAGCGAGGAGTTCACGCCGACGGCTATCTGGGATGACGGCACCTTCACGTATTTCCGCTTTGCGCGGAACGCGCCGGTCCCGGCGATCTTCCGCTATGCCAATGGCGGTGAGCGGGCGGTGAACAGCACGGCACTCGAGGACGGCGTCATCCGCGTCTCGGGCGTGAACCGGCAATGGGTGCTGCGCCTCGGCGAAGACGAGGTCTGTGTTCAGGATATGGGTGGGCCCACATCATGAGCCAGGACACCGAAGACCTCGCCGCGCGTCTCGCGGCGCTTGAATCGACGGGCGACAAGAAGCGGGCGGTCACACGTCCATCCCCGCTAACGGCGATTCTTGGCGTGGCCGGGATTGTGGCCGTGGGGGGGCTTGCCTGGGCGGCCTTGCAGCCATCGCCGGAAGCGCCCCTGCCGACCGCAGCCCCCGAAGAGTTCCAGACCACAGGATCGGGCTTCGGTGACCTCGCGCCCATGCCCGTGGTCGAGTCTGCACCGCCGCCGGTCGAGACCGGCCCCACCGAGTCGGAACTGGCGCTGATGGAAACTCTCGCCACGCTGCGCGCGGAACTCGAAGACCTGCGCGCGCGGCCTGTCGAGGCATCGAACAGTGGCGCGGAGCAGGCTATCGCCGATCTCACGGCGCAGATCGCGGCGCTGCAGGAGGCCTCGACCGAGGCGCAGCGCGCGCTCGAGCGGCAATTGACCGAACGCGACCGGGAACTCGACCAGCTGCGCATGGACCTTGAAGTTGCGCGGCTGACCCCACCCGCGCCCACTGACCTCGGCCCGAACGAGGAGGAGCTGCGGCTAGCCGAACTTGAGCGCCGCAGGATCGCTGAAGCGGAAGCTCGCGCCGAACGCATCGCCTCGCCCATGATCGCGTTTTCCGGGATGGGGGCAGGGACTGACCGAGAAAACAGCCTTGAGGCTGCGCGTCTGAATGAAGACGAAGCCTTTGTCCGCGCAGGCGCAAGGCCCGCCCCAGTGACGCGGGCCGAAGTAATAGTGAACCCGGGCAACACGGTCGTGCAAGGCACGATGATTCAGGCCGTGACCGAGACGGCCCTCGACAGCACGCTACCCGGCGCGATCCGCGCCATTGTCTCGGAAGATGTGCATTCCTTCGACGGCGCGCGGGTCCTGATCCCGCGCGGTGCACGTCTTGTGGGGCGCTATCGCTCCGATGTGGCGCTCGCGCAGTCGCGAGTCACGGTGGCCTGGGACCGCATCATCCTGCCCGACAACCAGACAGTCGAGATCAGCGCCTTTGGTGGCGACGAGCTTGGCCGCACCGGCACCACCGGCTTTGTCGACACCCGCTTTGCGCAGCGCTTCGGTTCGGCCGCGCTGATCTCGCTGATCGGGGCCTTGCCCGCAGCCGCCGCTGGACAGATCGATGATGAGGCCGCGGCCGACATCGCGAGCGACGTCGGCACGGACCTGCGCGACAGCACCCAAAGCGTCATGCAGGACTATCTGGCGATCCGCCCCGTGATCCATGTCGATCAGGGCACGCGGATCACGGTCATGGTCGACCGCGATCTGGAGATCTTCTGACATGGCCGCAAGCTATCTCGAAGCCTCGCTCGACCGGCTGGGCGCGCACGTGCAACGCGACGACACGATCGAGATCTGCATCAACCCCGACGGGAAGGTCTGGGGCGAATTCCAGGGCGATCATTTCATGCGAGGTCTCGGCAACCCGCTTACCCAGACCGAGATCAAGGACCTCGGCAACCAGATCGCCTCGGCCGCCTCGACCACGCTCAGCACCAAGAAACCCATCGTCTCGGTCTCGATCCTCTACCGGGACCGTCCGATCCGGGCACAGGTGATCCAGCCACCCGCCGTCGAGGGTGGGTTTTCGATCTCGCTGCGGTTCTTCTCCTCCCTGCCGCTGGAAGCCATCAAGCTTGGTTTCCTCTATGGCAAAGAACGCAGCCTTGAGGGCCTGCGCTTTGAGCGAAACGCTACGCTGCGCGATGTCGTGGCCTCCGGCGACATTGATGCCGCCCTGCGCTTCTGCGTCGAGAACAAGCTCAACATGATCGTCTCGGGCGGCACCTCAACCGGCAAGACGGTCGCGGCCCGCAAGATCCTCTCTCTGATCCCACCCGAGGAGCGGATCATCACCATCGAGGAGGCAGCCGAGCTGCGCCCCGAACAGCCGAATGCCGTAACGCTGATCGCCGACCGGGACACCGAGGCCCGCAGCGCGGATGTGCTTCTGGCCTCGACCCTGCGGATGAGGCCCGACCGGATCGTGCTGGGTGAGGTTAGGGGCCGCGAGGCGATGACCTTCCTCGAGGCGATCAACACCGGGCATGGCGGTTCGCTCACCACGCTCCATGCGGAGACTCCGCAACTGGCCGTCCGTCGTCTCGCCATTGCCGCGCTCAAGACCGATGTGCCGATGACCTATGCCGACATGGTCGACTACATCGAAGGCTCCATTGATGTGATCATCCAGGCCGGTCGCCATGACGGCGCCCGCGGCATTACCGAGTTCTTCCTGCCGGGGCAGGCAAGACATCCAGACCAGAACACTGCCGGAACCGAGGGCACTAAGCGCCCTTCGGTTGCCGCCGAATGACCCGAAAGAAATCCACCATGCGCAAGATCACCCTCGCCGCTGCTGTCACCCTGCTGGCCGCTCCCCTCGCGGCCCAGACCTCGCCTCAGGTCACGAACGATCTCACCGTGACCATGTCGCCCCAGCAATACCGGATCTGCAACGACCGGCCCGCTCGCCCGACCTGGATGAACGAGGTTCACCCGCGTGAGGCCTACAAGGCGCTGACGTTGATGCGGCTCTACGAGCTGCGGTCATGGGAGGCGATCCAGGAAACCGGCGATTGCGGCTGTGATGTGCGCTTCCCGTCATGGGATGCAGCCTCGGCCGAGTACGAGGAACGGTTCGCGACAAGCACCCAAGCGGAGCACACTCAGGCCCAATTGGCCCTTCGGAACGAGCAAAACCAGATTGCCCGCGACGTCCAGGATATCTGCGAAACCCAAGGCAACTGGTAATGAGCATCGTCAGCTGGATGGTTGGAACTGCTGACGGCTTCCTGGCCGATGCCGCCCAGTCCCAGTTTGGGGCGGTGGCAAGCAATACCGGCACAATCGTCCTACTGATGGTCACCATTTCGCTGATCGGCGTCTGCATCAACATGGCCTTCCAGTTCCGTAGCATGGATGGGGCCAGCTTCTTTTGGTACCTGATCAAGCTGATGCTGATAGGGCTCTTCGCCTTTAACTGGGCCAACTTCAACGCGGTCGCGACGGCGATAATCGGGGGGCTCGACTACGTCGCCGGAGCTTTGATATCCTCGGTTGGCGGCGGCGGGGCAGGGGCCACCTACTTCGCGGGCGAATTCGACCGGCTGATCACAGAGTTCAGCCAGTACCTGAATGCGATCGGCAATAACCTGAACTGGATGACCGGCGCGATCCTTGGCGGCATTGGCTTGATCCTCCTCAGCCTGCTTGGGTTCATGACGGGCATCGTCCTCATCTTCGCCAAGATGATGCTGACACTCATGCTCGGCCTCGCGCCGATCATGATCGCTCTGTCGCTCTTCGATGCGACGAAGGATTTCTTCCACAGGTGGGTCTCGACGACGATCAGCTACGCCTTCTACCCCATCGTCATCGCCGCCATGTTCTCGACCGTCGTCGGCATGGCGAATTCGCTGCTGGCGCAGCTTGGGGACCCGAACTCGGCCACCAATATCGGCTCACTGGTGCCGTTCTTCGTGATGGTGTTCCTGGCCAAGGGCTTCGTTGCGGCAACGCCCCTGATCGTGCGGGGGATCTCTGGAAACCTGATGGTAGCCGCAGCGCCCGCTGTGGTCTCTGGCTCGGCCGGGATCATGCGGGGAGTCTTCAATACTGACGGCGTCAAGGGCCGGGCGAGGATCGGAGCGCTCACGACAGGCGAAGCGATCGGCCGAGGAGCTGTCCAGGCTCCCGCCGCCGTGCGGAGCGCTGCTGTGACGGCCAGCGCGCAGGTGGTCAGGATGGCTGAGAGGGCAAAGCGGCTGGGGCGGTGATAAATGGTGGCGATTGATTTTGATAATCAACCGTTTGTTCGGAATCGTGTGCAGCACATGTTCATTCTACGGTCGCACAAAATCGTGTCGTTTCGAGCTCGGTGCCGGGCGCTTCGGCTGTGAGAAAACACAGCCTTCAGGCTCTTCGTGTCACCCCCGCAGCACGACAGCTTCGGGACCTCCATTTCGAAGGTCTGCGCGCGGCCCGGCAGGCCCCCGGGCCACCTCGTGCCGGGCGATGTTATCGCGGCCATAGACGGGCGGGCAGTCAGGACCTCGGAAGACATCAGCGATGCACTTTACGCCCACGCGCCCGGCGACAGGGTGGCCATTTCTCTGCTGCGAGATGGGTCCGAGCTCGGCACCTCTGTTGTCGTTGCGTCGCCGCAACCGGACTGACCTCGCCGCTCGCGCAATTATCAGCCTGCGCGCATTGGAATCCAGCTGAAAGTGCTTACTTCCTCTGAGGATAGAAGTCACACAGGAGTAGAACGCATGCAATGTCCCGTAGACGGTGAAACATTGGTAATTGCCGAGCGCAGCGGTGTCGAAATCGACTATTGCCCGAAGTGCCGGGGTGTCTGGCTCGATCGCGGTGAACTCGACAAGATCATCGAGAGAGCGGGGCCTCCTGCTTCTGAGCCCGCCCAGGAATATCGGCAGGACACGCGGGGGACTGACTCACATGGTGGACGCCCCTACAAGAAGAAGCGCGAATCCTTCCTTGGCGATCTGTTCGATTTCTAGGGCGTGAAGTCGTTCAATCACGAGGCTCGAGAATTGAAAAAGAACAAGAAGAACGTGGTGTTCAGCCCCGCGATTTCCGCACTCCTTGTGTTCCTTTCGGCATTTTCTGTCGCGGCTCAAGAGGCGAGCGACGCGTCGCAACTGAGAATGCTCGGACAATGCCAGGCATGCAGTTTCGAAGGGCTGGATCTCACCGAAAGCAAGTTGACAGGGGTCGATCTGAAAGAGTCGACCCTGCGGGCAATCGATTTCGCAGGCGCGAACCTCAGCATCGCGCTCTTTGATTTCGCCGTGATCGAGAACGTCTCGTTTAACGGTGCAAATCTGGGCGGCGCGAGCTTCAGAGGGGCGCGTCTGGTCAACGTGACTTTCGAAGGAGCGGATCTTAAGGCCGCTGTATTCGAAGACGCGATCCTCGAAGCCACCGATATAACGGCTGGACGTCTCTGTAACACACAGATGCCGAACGAGACCACCGACAATACCGAGTGCGATTGATCCAGCAGTGATGCTGCACGTTTGAAACTTTTAACGCACGCCCGAGAAAAGGCGCCGCGCGCTGCGAGCGTTGATCCACCAACTCATGACGCAAAGGTGATGCTGTTCAACTGGAACGCAGGGCCCCGTTTCTTTTGGACTTTGAGCGTGCACCAATCGCGGTCTGGTAAACCCGCGCAATATCAGTCGAGAACCGTTCGACGGAGTGTTGCCGGGCCTCTTCCAATGCAGCCCGCGCCATCGCATGGCGCTCGGAGCGGTTCACGAGAAGCGCATGAACGGCATCGGTCCAAACCTCGATATTCTCTTCGGTCAAAACCCCGGTCCTCCGATTCTGCACGAAGGCGTCCACGCCGCTGGCATTCACTGCAACAACGGGCAAACCCGCCGCCATGGCCTCCAAGATGACCATGCCCTGGGTCTCCGATGTGGACGCAAAGACGAAGAGATCGCTCAGACCGAGATAGTCCGGGATATGATGCTCCGAGACAGACCCGACCAGGCTCACCTCCGAGGTCAGATCCTTGTCCCGGATGGTCCGGGTCAGATGCGCCCGCTCCTCGCCATCCCCAATCACAAGAAGACGAAAGGGGGGCGCGTGGCGGTCCTTGAGTTCCCGCATCGCCGCGATTAGGAAGTCGAGATTCTTTTCCTTCGAAAGCCGCGACACGGTGACCAATATTTTCCGACCGTCCGGGTTGTGTCGGGACCGGAGCGCAGCAAGTTGGCAAGGTTCCTGTGGCAGGAATCGCTCGATCTCTACTCCTGTCGGGTGAACATGCACGGGCCGGTCCACCCCGATCAGCCGCACATAATCCCGCGTCACCGGCGTCGGAACGATGATCTCGTCACAGCTGTTCGCGAAGCGCCGCACGAGCCAGTGCGCGATCACGTTGCGAAAGAGGACACCAGGCAGGGGGATCGTATGCGCATACTGTTCCAGCCTCGTGTGGTAGGTGAAGATTGCCGGGACGTTCAGCCGACGCGCCATGCGATGCCCCAGAGACCCGAGCCAGAAGGGATGGTGAAGGTGGATCACGTCCGGCCCGAACTGTCGGACCGCCTGCCACGTCCTAGGATGCAGCGGATTGGCGACACGGATAAGGCCGCCCGCTTCAATCAGTGCCGGAACGCGCACGACGCCGGTCTCTTCGACGTGCTGGCCGTAGGCGGGTGCGACCACCAGCACCTCGTGTCCGAGCTTTTCCAACCCTTTTTTCAAGCGATCGACAGAGATCGCGACACCGCCGATGAACGGCAGATAGGTATTGGTGAACATCACCACCTTGAGCGGGCGGCCAAGGTCGACGGCGACACGGCTATCGTAATCGGGATAGTAGCGCCGTTCCCGGAACAGGCGGTTGTAGAGATACATGCCGGCGATGACGAAAGCCGAAAAGATGAGTAGGAAATTCAGCCAGCCGACATAGAAGAGCGAGTATACGAAGAACCAGAGTCCCTCGATCTGTCGCATGAGGGGGGTGGGCGCGGTATCGACCCGCATCATCTCGACACTGATGTCGCCCTCGCTGATCGACACTTCGAGGTAGTGGTAAAAGCTCGCATCGTCGTTGAGAACAAATCCGCCCGCTCCTCCGGTGACGATATGTCGGACCCCGCCAACGGTTTGATCGGAGAACGTCGCCGCCCCCGCCGAGACCACCATATCGACGCCGAGATCCGATAGCAGAGCAAGGAGTCGGTCGCGGTTCGTACTTTCCGACCAGGCACCAACATCCGGTTCGAAAAGCGTCTCCTGCTCAGGGGGGACGAGAGGATGACCCACGAAGACCAGCACCGGCTTAGGGCTATCCACCTGAAGGATGTCGCGCAGCCATCGCTCTTGCCAGTCTGTCGGCGTGCGCCCGGTGGCATCGAGAAACACGAGCCGTGCCTGCGGCAGGGCAAAGGAATAGAAGTGTGGCCCGAACCGCTGATAAAACCGAGCGCTTCCGAACTCCTCGTACTCGTTCTCCCCGAATGTCAGAAGATAAGGAATATCGAGATGCGACAAGGTCCCGAGGAGCGCCCGGTATTTGTCCTCGCCGCCCCCGCTCACGAGATTGCCGGCCGATACGACGAAATCCAAACCGGACGAGTTGACCCGAGGGATGATCTGCCGCTCAAGGACACCAATCGAATTGTTGCCTTCTCCCACCACCGCAAACCTGAGCGGACGATCCCCCGCGACCTCGGCCTCGATAGCTTCAATCTGCCCGACAAGAAGAGCGCTGGAATCCGGCGCCGATGCGTAGAGATAGACGCGGTATCCCGCGATTGTCAGTACGATTGCAAGGTTTGCATAGAAGAAGAGAGAGAGTAAGGCACGGTTCATCCTGGCTGCACTTTCCGCCGAAGGACGAGGATCGAGACGATCGTTCCGATCGCCATGCCGAGATAAATGGTCAGGAACCGCCACGCAAAGATGACAAGCAGAAGATCATCGGGGGCCATGCGGCCTGCCATGAACCCGGCGAAGGCCAGTTCTGCAAATCCAGCACCGCCCGGGGTCGGCGCGAAATACATCAGGAACGTGACCACTGACAACGTTCCGATGACCGTCAACCAATCCACGTCATAGTCGAGAAGTTCCAACAAGAGTGCCGGAAAAGCGAAAAGCGTCAGCAGAAACACGAGCGTGCAAGCTACCGCCGCAAGGGCATAAAGACGCGATCCCCGGACGAAGCGTGCAAAGCTTGCCGAGAATTCCGCCGTCTCGCGTTGCACCGCATTGGTCCAGCGGTCCCGTCTATCTGCGCCCAGGATACCAATGCGAGAAGCAAGCGCGAGAAGTCGGCCGAGTAGTATTGCGATCCAGTGGGGGCGGCACAGCACAATCAGGAAGCCAACGAGATAGAGCACGATGAATCCTGACAGCGACTGCAGGGTGATCCTTGCAAATCCGTTCGGCGAAGATCCCGGGTGCAAAAATTGAAAGAGCGGGGCGACAAGGAAGATCGCCAGCATGGCGAGAATGGTCCGGATCGTCGTCGCCGCGGCCGAACTACCAACGGCCACGCCATGCCGTTGCAGGTACCAGACCTGCGCAAAACCACCGCCAGTCGCAAGGGGCGTCACATTCGAGAAAAGGATGTTGATGAACACAAGGGGGAAAATCTCGCGAATTTTCACCCCGGCTCCGATCGTGCGCAGGACGAAGAAGAGCCTCAGCCCGTCAAACACAAAGTAGACCGCCAGAAAACCGAGGATCAGGGCCACAGCTTGCGGCTGGATCAGCCGTGCGTCAAAACGTGGAAGTTCACCTCCGAACATCGATGAGACCAAGACAAAGCCAGTCGCTGTCAGGCCGATGAACAAGGCGGCCGAAACAAGCCAGGCTGATGGCTTGCCCCAGAGGGTCGCCTGGCCATTCTGGCGCTGTTGTTTCTCTTCCTGCACTGGATGCCCCTCGTATCGTCTTTCGGCAGATATCCCCGCTGGAACCACAAAACAACAACAACCCCCTGTAATTCTCTGATCTAACGGCTTATTTGCCAACAGAAACGGGGTGCGCGCGGCACCTCGACACTCATCGGACCGAGGGGGACTTAGCCCGTGATCACAGCATATGTGCATGAGGACGGCAGGCTTGTCCGCCACGAGGGGCTGCCGAAACCCGACGCGACCGCTGTCTGGATAGATCTTCTCAGCCCAATAGGCGACGAGGAGGCTCAGATCGAAGGACTGCTCGGTATCGACGTGCCGACCAAGGAAGAAATGGAGGAGATCGAGATTTCCTCCCGTCTCTACACCGAAGATGGCGCGCTCTTCATGACGGCGATTCTGCCTTCACATGCCGATGGCGATGACCCAGAGATGTTGCCCGTCTCCTTCGTGCTTTCGAACAAGACGCTCGTCACGGTCAGGTATCACGACCCCCGCGCCTTCACGACTTTTCCGACGCGGGCGGCCAAGGTTTCCATGGGCTGCGAGACCGGCGAAGGCGTTCTCGTCGCGCTCCTCGAGGCCGTGGTCGACCGTCTCGCCGACATCCTTGAACGCGACGGCCGGGAAATCGATGCGATCTCCCGCCAGGTGTTCCGCCGCTCGAACGGCACGCCCACGAAAGCGCAGGATTTTCAGGCAACCCTCGAGTCCATCGGCCGCAAGGGCGACCTGACCTCCAATATCCGAGACAGTCTTGTCACCCTTGAACGCGTCGCAGGGTTCCTCGGTCAGCAATCCTTGCAGATGAAAAGCCCGCGGGAACTGCGCGAACGGATCAAGACGCTGTCACGCGACATCCGTTCGCTTGCGGATCATGCAAGCTACCTCAGCCAGAAAATCACTTTCCTGCTCGATGCGACTCTCGGCATGATCAACATTGAGCAGAACGCGATCATCAAGATCTTCTCGGTGGCCGCGGTCGTCTTCCTGCCGCCGACCCTGATCGCCTCGATCTACGGCATGAACTTCGAGCACATGCCCGAATTGGAATGGCTGCTCGGTTATCCTTTCGCCATCGGGCTGATGATCTTGTCGGCAATCCTGCCTTACGTCTATTTCAAGCGCCGCGGCTGGCTGTGATCTGCGCATCCCGCAAGGCCGTATGATGCCATGAACGAAGAAGGTATCCCGCTGCTGCAACTCGTGGTGCTCGCCATCGTGCAGGGCATCACCGAGTTCCTGCCAATCAGTTCCTCGGCCCATCTCATCCTCGTGCCGGTCTTCACCGGTTGGGTCGATCAGGGGTTCGCGCTGGACGTGGCCATGCACATCGGAACGCTTCTGGCGGTCGTGCTGTATTTCCGGCGCGACGTGGCCATGCTGTTATCGGGAGCCATCGACGTTGCCCGCCGCCGCACCACGCCCGCCGCCCGACTTGCGCTTCAGATCGCGGTGGCAACGCTGCCCGTGGTGATTGCCGGATTCCTGCTCAAGGACCGGATCGAAAACGACTGGCGCAGCCCCGTATTGATCATGGTCACGACCGCCTTGTTCGGCGTGCTGCTCTGGATTGCCGATCGTCGCGCTGACCGTTCGGAGGGCACCGTCGCCGGGCTGAGTTGGCGAGACGCTGCTCTGATCGGGGCCGCGCAGGCGTTGGCCCTAGTGCCAGGCGTCAGCCGATCAGGCATAACGATGACGACGGCACTGCTTCTGGGGCAGCGTCGGCCCGAGGCAGCGCGCTTCTCGCTGCTGCTGTCGATCCCGACCACGGCGGCGGCAGGGTTTCTTGGGGCGATGGACCTTATAGGCACGCAGGACGCTGCCTTGCGGACGGACGCGCTGATTGCCGGTGGGCTTGCCTTTGTGAGTGCGCTTGCGGCGATCGCAGGACTGATGGCATGGCTCCGCAGGGCAAGCTTCACGCCCTTTGTCATCTATCGGCTGTTGCTGGCGGGAATATTGGCAGCCATGCTGGCACTCGGCTGGCTGCCGCCTGCCTGAGCGCCCCTCTGCCTTGGTCTGAGATGTCTGGCGCAGCCGTTGTCGGAGTCAGTTGATCATCGCCTCGGCGCCGACGCCAAGCGATATGAGGATAGTCGCCGTCAGCAAGACCGACGCACCGCCGAAGACAAGGCCGAAGGTCGCGACCAACCCGTCGCGTTCGACGAGGCCGACACCGACGATGAAGAGCGAGATTGCCGGAAACCAGCCGCTGAGAGGCACCGGCAGGAAGAGCGCGAAGGCAATGACAAACAGCAGAAGCCCAAGTATCCGCTCGTGCCGGGGCGCGAAGATCGCGGTGTGGCGTGGTGTCAGAACGCGCTCGAGCCGTCGCGTCAACGGTCTAAGACGAAGAACCGTCCATCACAACTTGACCGGGTCAAGGCGCAGGCGCGAAAGGGGACCGGGAAGCCTGACATGCCGATAGCCCAACATCATCTGGCCCGCGGTCACCAGAAGCGGCAGGGCTGTGATCAGCGATGACCCGGGCGGCATCGGAAGCAGTGTCAAAAGCGAGAACACCACGATCGCCCAGCCAAAGGATGCCTCGCCAAGTGCGGACAGCAGGTTCCCGAGGGTCAGCGTGCCAGCCCGGTGTTGACTGCGAGAGGAGCGCAGAATCGGCATCGACAGCGATGGTCGTCGTCGTATCTCGTCGCCGCGCTGCATCGGATTCCCTTCATATGGATGTCACGGATATCAGGTCGCGGGTGGGCATTTGCAATCTCAGGGCAGGCCTGGCGAAGAACAAACACCCATAATTTCGACGCAAATCCCTGCCAGCAGTTCCTTTTCTTGAGCAAAGACCCTAATTCAAGCGAAAGTCGCGCCCACGCCGGGTCGCTGGCTACGATTGCAAAACGTCAGGATCCTCGATGCTTCACGACCTCCTTCTTGTGGCCGCCGGCCTTGTTCTCCTTTTCTTCGGCGGCGAGGGACTCGTGCGTGGGTCTGTTGCGATAGCGGAGCGCCTCGGCATCTCGAAGCTTCTTATCGGGCTGCTCATCGTCGGGTTCGGCACCTCGACGCCGGAACTCCTTGTTTCCGTCAATGCGGCACTGGACGGTACGCCCGAAATCGCACTTGGAAACGTCGTTGGGTCCAACATCGCCAACGTTCTGCTGATCGTCGGCGTGGCGGCCGTGATTACGCCGATCCTCGGTTGGGACCGCACGGCGGTGCGCGAGGCGCTGGTGGCAACGCTTGTCTCGCTGGCGGCTTTCGCGCTGGTGCAGGGCGAAGTCATCACCCGGATGGAGGGCATTGCGATGCTTGTTGTCCTCGCAGGCTACCTGTTCTCCAGCTATTGGCTGGAAAAGCGGGATCGCGAGGCGAAGACGTTTCAGCATGAGGCGGAGGAATTCGAGGAAATTCCACTTTCGCGACCTTGGCTTGCGCCGGTTCTGGCCATCGGCGGCATCGTCGCCCTGGTGTTCGGAGCGGACATGCTGGTCGAGGGGGCGGTGAACATCGCGCGTGATTTTGGTGTGCCCGATGCAGTGATCGGTCTTTCGCTCGTTGCCATTGGCACTTCGCTGCCGGAGCTTGCCACCGCTATCGTCGCCGCGATCCGGCGCCATTCCGACGTGGTGCTGGGCAACGTGATCGGTTCGAACATTTTCAACATCCTCGCGATCCTCGGCGTTACGGTCGTGATCCAACCCATCGAAGTAACGGCGCGGTTCCGTGACATCGATACGCCGGTGATGTTGGGGGCCGCCCTGCTGCTTCTGGCGTTGCTCTTTGCCACGAAGTCGATCGGTCGGCTCTGGGGTGCGCTGATGCTGGCCGCCTATGCCGCCTATATCGTGTTCCTGTTCTCGAACGGCACGGGAGCGTGACGCACCCGTGAGCCGTCCGTTGCAAGATGTCGCGACAGGTTCGACACATGCGGGAGTGCCCTTTCGGATCACATCGCCCATTGGCCCCGTTCTTTTCCTCGACGATGTCGCAGGCAGCCAACTGCTGCTGTCCGCACTGTTCATCACTGCGGGGGACGATGAGCCGCCGCCGATCGCAACTGCGGCGGGCGAGACGCGCGCCACACGGCTGGCCGGCTATGACCATGCCCGCGTCTGGCGCGCGCGGTTCACGCTCCCAGCCGACCGCGCGTCCGACTATCGCTGGAACGGCACGACCTACGCGGTCGCCGGTGACCTGACCGGCGATATGCGTCTGGCCTATGTGTCCTGCAACGGCGAGGAAGTGGGAGACATGGACCGCGAAGGTTCCGAGCGGAACGCCATGTGGGAAAGGCTGAGGAGCGAACACCAACGCCGTCCCTTCGCGCTGATGCTGCACGGCGGCGACCAGATCTATGCCGACGAGGTGACCGATGGGCACAATCTCAGCCATGACTGGCCGGAGCATATCCCGCGCGACCCCTCCAGCGCGGCGCTGGACGACTTCCGCCATCACCTGCGCGAGCGCTTCCTCGAACGCTATGCCGCTCTCTACGCCGCGCCGCAGTTCGCCTGGCTTTGCGCGCGTGTGCCGTCACTCATGCAATGGGACGATCACGATATCTGCGACGGATGGGGCTCGCTCAGGCGGTCCCGCACCTATTCGCCGGTGGGGCAGACCCTGTTTGCGGTCGCACGCGAGAGCTTTCTGGTGTTTCAGCAGGCGACAACCGATGGCGACCTGCCGATGCGCTTCGCCGACCCAGAAGGACAGCATCTGGGCTGGGCCGTCCATGGCCCCGACCTGCGCATCCTCGCGCCCGACCTCCGCTCCGAACGCACACGTCGCCAGATCATGGGCCCGGGCGGCTGGGCGATGATGGAGGCGGAGGCGCAGCACGAGGTCGAGGGCCACACCCTGCTGATGTCGAGCGTGCCACTCCTCGGCCCCCGGTTATCACTCTTGGAAGCTCTCATGGTGGTGATCCCGCGGATGCAGAAATACGAGGACGATCTGCGCGACCAATGGCAGAGCCGTGCTCATCGCGAGGAATGGCGCCGGATGCTGCGGCTGGTTCGCGACCTTGCAAGACGGGACGGACACGACATCACGGCGGTCTCGGGCGAAATTCACCTGGCGACACGCGCCGTCATGGACCTCGGCGGCGGGTTGCACCTGAACCAGCTTGTTGCCTCCGGAATCGCCCATCGCGCGCCCCCAAAGGGCTGGGCACGATTTCTGGGAGCCTTGTCATGGTTGGCCGAAGACCCATTGCCCGAGCACCCGATCCGCGTGGAGCGCCTTCCCGGGCAACCCGGCAGATACATCGCCGAGCGGAACTATCTGGTTCTCGAACGGACTGCCGGGAACTGGACCGCGCTGTGGGATCTGGAAGCGAGCGGTATGACGGAGGTAATGAGCCTGTAGCGATTTCGCCGATCTCCGGCAAGAATCCCAGTTTGGTTTGCAACCCTGTCGCGTCTCTCGCGCATGCCATCCTAAGCGGCTTCACAACCCAAATATATCAAAACCTTAATGGATGGAGGGCGTTCGGCCCCAGTCCCGCTCCCCCCACAGTCGGCCGCCGGATCGAACTCAGGAAGCTGATGTAGGCTTGCCATAGAGGATCGGATCGACTTCGTAGCACCCGGGGCTGGTAGGACGTATCGATGTGCAATCTGTGTGCAAGTCCCAGTGGGCCCGGACGACACTGTCCGCGAAGCGGCCATCATCGCTCATCCATGAACTTCGATGATCGACCGCGTCGTCTGAACAGCTGCCGCCAACTCTGACCTGTTCGCCCCTCTGATCCCGAGTCCCGCCAGATCGAACGACAACTGACCTAACCCACCGCCACCCGCTGCTGCACGAGCGGCTCTACCTCGCGCCCGACCTGATGGCGCTGGCTGCGGATCCTGCGTCTCCGTTGCAGGTGGCTCAACGGTCATCGACGAGGACGCAGTCCCAGACCCCTGCGCCCCCGCGGTCGTCCTTACCTCCTGCAGTTCCTGCTTCAGCTTCTCCACCGTCTCCCGCGTCTCGGTCATCTGCCGGTCCCGCCGCAGCCCGTCCTCATCGGGGTACGGGAAACTCCCCGCCTGACCGGCATGCAGCACCTTTAGTGCCGGGTCCTCGAAGTATTTGATCCGCCGCGCCCGGATCGGCATCTGCGCGTCGATCACGAGGATCACCTCGTCGAGGTCCATCCGTCGGGCCTGATCCTCGGTCAGAAGCGGCGTATCCTCGGTCCGCTCGGAGACGCTGCGCCCCTCGAAGGGGTTGCGCCCGACCGCGCGGGACCGGGTGATCACACGCTTGGTGGTCTTGCCCACGGCCTGGCTTAGCTCTTCGATGGTCTTCTGCTCAGACGGGGTAAGGTAGAGCTTCACGCCAGCACCGCCCTGAAGCGACCGGCGGGTGTTCTCGCCATAGATCTCGTCCAGCGCCGGAATGGTCTGGGTGACGATGGCGAGGTTGCCGCCAAAGGATCGCAGCGTCTTGATGCTTTCGGCGACGATCGGCATTTTCCCAAGGCGGTCGAACTCATCGAGCATGATCATCACGGGCCAGGGCTCGTCGTCCCCCGGTTCTTGCGCCTGCAGTGAGGCGATCAGGTCGGAGAAGAACAGCCTGATCAGCGGGGCCAAGGGCCGGATCATCTCAGACTCGACCACGAGATAGATCGCGTGGGGGCGACGCCGGATGTCCCGGAAGGAGAAGTCCGAGGTCGCGGTGGCCGCGTCGATCGCACGGTTGTCCCAGGTGTCGAGACCCGAAGTCATCAGGAGCGACAGGTAGGAGGTCAGGGTGTCATTGTTGGTCGAGGCCATGCGCTCGAAGATCAGCTTGGCCGACTTGTTCTTCACCTCTTGCGCGCGCTTGAGGTATTCCTTTTGCTTGTCGCCGCCCGAGGCGGTGATCCGGTAGATCTCGCCGATGGTTGGCACGCCACGCTCGAAGGCCAGAAGGCCGGCCGCCACGAATAGGTCGATGCCCCCGGCCAGAAGACCGCTCAGCTTTTCGTTATCTGTCTGCAGGAAGAGCTTGGCGGTGAGCTTCAACTCCATCTGCTGCCGGTCGGGATTGGTCATGGCCGCGATGCGCGCCAGCGGGTTGTAGCGGTGCGTCGGCCGGTCCCAGTCGGTCGGCGCGAAGCGGAATACCTTGTCGCCCATGCTGGCGCGGAAGCGCGAGGTCTCGCGAAAGTTCTCGCCCTTTACGTCGAGCACCACGGCCGAGCCTTTATAGGTCAGAAGGTTCGGGATCACGAAGCCCACCCCCTTGCCCCGACCCGTCGGTGCCACGATCAGCGCATGCGGGAAGTTCTTCGACACAAGAAACGGGCGTTTCGATTTCGGGCGACCAAGCTTGCCCAACAGGAACCCACCGCCCGGTTTGGCAAAAAAGCCGTTGCGCTTCATCTCTGCCTTGGTCTGCCAATGTGTCGTGCCGAACCGGGTCAGCGCCTCGCCCAGAAGCGTGACGCTGAGCAGCAGTGCTGCGACGCCAAAGCCGCCCAGGATCAGGTTCACCCAAAGGAAGTCCTTCGGGGCGGTGGCCCCAAGCGCGCGGTATTCCCGCGCGAGCAATGTGAAATCGATGCGCTCGGTCGACAGCCCATAACGCAGGATCAGATAGCCTGTGGCCACGACGTAGCCGATGGCGAGGCCGACCAGCGTCAGGCTGAGGATCCCGCCCGCGATCTTGCCCTTATCCATGGGTGATCCCCTTCTCGCCATGGGTCGCCGCGTGACGCGCGCGCTGCGCCTCGATCTGTTCCTCGGCCAGGGCATCCAGAACCCGCTCCATGGCAGGGCCGTGGGCGGTCACCTCGCTGCTTTCCAGATAGACCTTGGCGAGTTCCAGCTGCCGCAGCGGATGTTCGGTGAACTTGTCCAGCACATCTGCATGGCCGGCGCGCAGGGCGGTGACCGCGTTTGGCGTGAGGTTTCGGTCGACCTGCTCGATCAGGCGCTGCCCAGCTGTTTCGGAGAGAGCTGTGCCATCCTCGGCCTCGGCCCGCTGGAGGAACGTCATCACATCAGGGGCGGTCTCAGCCATGAAGCGCCGCTCGGCATAGTCTTGCCGCGCTTGATCCTCGATGTCGAAACTCCGCTCGCTGATATAGGCGCGCGACGCACCCATGGCGCGGAGGCGGTTGATTTCCTCCTGCACCGCCGTCCCGAATTCTTCATCGGGCATTTCCGCGCGGTAGCGCGCGAGGGTGCGGTCATCTTCGGTGATCGGACCGAGATGTTGCGTCGGATCGCGCAGAGCCAAGTCCATATCGCCCGCGTGGAGCCTGCGATCCTTCTCCTCGACGGCGAACTCCTGCGGCTTGCGGCTGTCGGTGATCTTGTCCCATGCCATGGAGGCCAATTCGGCATGATCGGGCGAACGCTGTGCATAGGCGTTGAAGGCGGCGCGGGCTTCTTCCACTTCGACGGCACCGGCCCTGCGCACGGACGGGTCATCCGAGAACGGATGAGTGAAATCCGTCCGTCGGAAATGGGCAACCAGCTGCTGGAAGTCCTGCCGCTCGGACGGGGCGAACACGTCCGGTCCCGCGTCGTCGAGATCGCGGCCCAGTGACGTCAGACGCTCGGCGAGCGAGACCTCGGCATCCTCCGCCTCATCGACATCGTCGACCGCCCGCAAGATGCGCGCATCGGTCAAGGTGTCGCCCAGGCGGACGTGAACGGCTTCCAGCCGGTCCAGCGCTTCCTCGCGATCCTCGCCCTTCTCCAGATCGAGGTCGCCCGCAGTGGCGATGGCGCGCAGATCCTGTGCCAGCCACTGGCGCTCGAGGGCTGCATTGGCGGCACCCTCGCGCATGCGGGCGGCGACGGCCTCCGGATCGATGCCCGTGCCCTGCAGCGCCTCCGTAAGCCGTGCCTTCACATCCCCCTCGTCGAGGCGTTCGAGTTGGTCTTCGCGCATATTGGCGCGCGCATAGATACCGTCTGGGGAGGGCGCATCAAGCAGCGCGGCCGAGCGGTCCCCCAGCGGATTGAGATGTGCGACCGAGGCCAGCACATCGGTAAGCTTGCGCTCGATTTCTGGCCGCTCGGTTGCGGGCGCCCGGTCGATCGCCGCTTCGATCTGACGGATGTTTTGAGAGAACTCGGTGATCAGCGTGTCAAACGCTGTTTCGTCTTGGGACATATAGATGGCTCCGTCAGATTGGATCTGACCGCCAGTGGCAAGGATGGTGCTGGCCCGCTCGAGAGCCTCGGCCACGTCATCGAAGTTCGACCGGGACGCCTCGGCAGCCAGACCCCGATAGGTCAGCGCGTTGCGCGCCACCGTCTGCAGAGCTGCGGCGAGATCAGCGCCTGTGCGCTGGCGCTCGACCGGCGGCCGAGCTTCGTCACGGGCCTTGTAGACCTCGTCGATCTCGGCGCGATAGGTCGTGACCCCCCGGTCAAGACGCCGTGTCGCTTCGAGCCGGATCCCGTGGACCTGCGCCGCCTCGACCATCGCCGCCCGAAAGGCGTCGTAGTTGAAGTGGTGATCCTTCCCGAGAAAGAACATTTCGCCATCCTTGCTGCGGCGGTTCAGAACGATATGCGCATGTGGATGCGCGCGATCTTGGTGTATTGCAGCAATATAGTCGAATTGCGACCCCTCACCTTGAAAGAACTTCTCGCAGATGGTCTCGGTGATCGCGCGCACCTCCTCACCGCTGGTGCCGACGGGAAAGGCCATCAAGAGATGCGAGGTGTGGCCGAGCTTGGGGCTGTGCCGCTCACCCCATTGGTTCTCAAATCGGCGTACGACCCGGTCGATCTCGGCCTCGGTCAGGGTTTTCTTACCGTCATGGATGCCACGACTGTCGAGGATGTGGCTCGACTTGGTGGTGAGATACGTCATCTGGGCCTTGAGCTGCGCACCGGTGTGGCACCCGCCTTTGGAAATCGGCTTGAAGATGGCCGGCGAGTAGCCGCGCGCCGCCCGAACCATCTGCGCCTTCTTGGCCAACCCCTGCCAACTGCCCGAGACCCGGCTCCAGTCGCGATCGAAGAGGGCGGGCCCGATACCGCGCGCCTCACTCCGCGCCATGCTCGGCCACCTGCTCCGCTTCCTGCTGCGCCAGACCAGCGAGGGCCTTGGTCACTTCGAGGTCCAGTTCGCGGCGGCGCGCACGGAACATCTCCTGGATCTGGTCGGCCATGTCGAAGACGAGCACCGCGAGATCGCGGATCTCGGCATGGCTGGCGGGCGTATAGGGCAGCCGCTCGCCCTTGAGCTTCGCCTCATTCAGGCGGCGCGCGACCTGGTTCACGTTGTTGCCGACCCGGTTCAGCGCCGCGCTCATCCCTCTCAGCTCATCCGTCATACCCTCATCCGGGCGCAGGAGATCGTCTGCGGCCAGCATCAGGGAGCGCATGGCATCCGAGCGATGCGCAATCCCGCGCCGCGCGAGAGCAGCATCGAAGCCGCGAAGGTCGCGGTCGGTGACGCGCATGGTCAGCACGCAGGTACGGCTGTCGTTGGCGGAGACGGCGGAACGTCCTCGGCTGAGGACGTTGTAGACGGTCTTGGGCGAGACCTTCAGCACAGCGCTGATCGCACTGACCGAGACGCCTTTCGCCCGTTCCCGGACGATCTGACGGCGCTCCTGATCGGTCAGTCTGCGACTGCTGCCCATGTGAAGTATACGTTCCTATTTCTTGCCACCTTCGTACAAGCCCGCCTTCTCCCAGCACAAGCGGAGAAGGCATTAAGGGCTTGTACTCAATGTAGAAAATTGGCCCACAGGGCCGATTTGACGTCCTTTGTCAAATGCAGCGCGCAACGCGCTCAATGCAACGCGCCCCGCGTTCCCTGCACCGTGCATCACGTCTTATGCACGGTGTCTTTTGCGCTCTGCAGCGCGTCTTCGGGCAAGTGGGACGTGTCGATTGCAGCCCGCATCGCGCGCCCCTCACAATGCACGGCGTCGCGTGCACCTCGCGTCGCGTTCCGCGCTTCACGTGCTTTGGTGGATGCCGAATGCAGCACGTCTTTTGGCAAAAGCATCGCGCAACCTGGATCGCGGCGTCTGTCCCCTGCGCCCCGCTGTCTGCTCGCCGCAAAACGCGCAACGGCGAATGCATCATGCCCACCGCATCGTGCATCCCGCCTTCCGCTTGACGCCGATGCACCAAGAGGTTAGCGACATTATTGCATCTTTGTAGCGATTCACTATTCTTGCAGGAGGTCCACCCCCCATGCCCAACGACAATCTCGTGGTCATCGCCGCGATGGCCCGGAAAGGGGGGAGCGGCAAAACCACGCTCTCGCGCGCCCTGATCAGCGCTGCCGTGGCTGCCGGGCGTCGGGTTCTGCTGATCGACACTGATAGCACCGGAGTGCTTGGCGCCTGGCACGAACGAGCTGAAGCGGCGGGTCTGGGGTCGCCTCTGCTGCGGTCAATCTCGGTCGAGAGTGTCGGGGCCGTCGATCGCAAGATCGAGCAGGTCTATGATGCGGACTCGGCGGATTTCGTCTTTATCGACACGGCAGGCGTCGGCGCGGAATGGTCGGACGGGATCGCGGTTCTCGCCGATCACATTGTGACGCCGGTCATGCTCTCGACCTCGGATCTCGATGTTGGCGCGCAGACCGCCGACTGGTTCGAAAGGTTGCGCGCGCGCGTCGATGACCCGGCGAGCTTGCCGCGCCACCATGTCGTTCTGAACATGGTCGACCCGAAGGCCACGCGCGCGGATGCCGCTTTGATCGAAGCGGCGATCGCCCGGTTTCCCGTGGTCGAAACGGTGATGATGCGCCGCAACGTCTACAAGGAGATGGACGAGAAAGGCCTGCTTCACGCCATCGCGCTGCAAAAGCAGGCCGATCCAAACCCCCTCATGCGCCCACATGTCCGTCATGTCGTCGAGGCCCTTGAGGAGGCCACCGACATCCTCAACAACATCTTGGCTGCGTGAGGACAGGGCGTTGAGAAAAAAGATCCCAACCATCACCCGGCCCGACCCAGCCTATGCCGCGTCCCTTCGGCCGGAGGAGGAGAAAGACCCGGGAAGGGAAGAGGCGGATCGGGAAGAGACCGTCCTGATGCCGATGAGCATGACGGCAGACGTGGCGGATGAAGATCAAGCGCCGGTGCCAAGCAGGCCTTCCGTGCCTTCGCCGCAACCAAGCCCGGAGACAACAACAGAGATCATAACGGCGCCGACGGCGTCGCAGCCCAGGGTCCGACGCATTCCGGCCACCCGCAAGATCGATATCCGGGTGAACGCGCTGGAACGGCAAGAAGAAGCCCTCATCGACTGCGGCGTCGATCCCGCCCATGTCATCCGGGCCGCCCTGCGCCGTGCCGTGAAGACCTGGCAGCTGGGGCCAGAGTTCGTCCCACCATCCGAAGAGCAGAGAACGCGGATCACCGAATGGCGCGCGCGCACTTCACTGGCCGTCGATGCCAATGCGCTGACTTCCATCCTGCACGCCCATGACCCCCTCGATGTGCTCAGCAAGTGGGCCTTGATCCGCGGCCAGATCGAGCCGCGCGTCTGGACGGAGATCGACATACTTCTGGACGAGATTGCCGTTCGCGCTGCAGCGCAGAATACAGAAAATGATACGTCAACAACCTGACTATAAAGACAACTTGTCCTTTTGTCGGTGGGTTTTTGCCGAAGCTACCGCCCACACCTTGCAGTTGCAGAAACCTGTCGTTAACACCGCCGACAAGAAATTTTTGACCTCCCTTTAACCAGTTATGAGGTCCAGAAAGCAGGAGCGCGTCATGACCCCAAAACCCCGCCTCACCGGCGAACCGATCATGCGCATCCTCTGCAAGAAGACCGACATTCTGGTGGGCTTCCTCTACCAATGGAACAATGGCGATCTGCAGCCCGCGTGGCTGGACGATGCTTTGGCCGAGGTTCGCTACGAACCAATAAACGACGCCGCCTGACCTCTGTCTGATCGGATACAGTACGGCTGATCCGGGCCGTTACATGGAGATGTGTCCAACCTTTGGACTCGTTGGTGGTGCATAGAACCCACTTCCATAAATCATCTATTTGCCACATAGTGAGTTATAGAAAGGGGTTCTATAGCTCATGCGCTGGAACTGGACACAACCCGACTGGCCGAACTTTCGCTATGACCGCGCTGCGATCGAGCCACTCGAACGGCGATTTCTGCTGTCCTCAGGCGAAATCCTTGGTGCGGTCCGCCATGTGACAGGCGAGGAGCGCGACCGGCTGCGCATTGAGCTTCTGAGTGAGGAGGCGATGCGGACGAGCGCCATCGAGGGCGAGGTTCTGGACCGGTCCAGCGTCCAGTCCTCGTTGCGGCGGCAGTTCGGACTGACCACGGAGGGCGCACCATCAAAACCCCGCGAGCGGGGCATCGCCGAAATGATGGTCGATGTCTATTCGAACCACGCGGCCCCTCTGACCCACGACACGCTCTCTCACTGGCACGGCATGCTTCTGTCCCATGACCGCGGCCTCGAGACGATCGGTGCCTACCGCCGGCATGACGACGCGATGCAGATCATCTCCGGCCGCATTGACCGACCGACGGTGCATTTCGAAGCGCCGCCATCGGCGCAAGTCCAAGGCGAAATGGACGTGTTCGTCGACTGGTTCAACCGCACGGCGCCAGAGGGGTCCACGCCATTGCCCGCGCTAACGCGCGCGGCACTTGGGCATCTGTGGTTCGAAAGCGTCCATCCATTCGAGGACGGCAATGGCCGCTTGGGCCGCGCTCTGGCTGAAAAATCCCTCGCGCAGAATATCGGCCAGCCGAGCCTGATCGCGCTGGCTTACACGATCGAACGCGACCGCAAGGGTTATTTCGACCAGCTCGAAGCCCACCAGAAAACGCTGGATGTGACCGCGTGGCTTCTGTGGTTCGGCGAGACGGTGTTGAACGCGCAGCAGGTCACACTGACGCGGGTTGCCTTCTTCATCGCCAAGGCAAAGTTCTACGACCAGTTCTGCGATCGGCTGAACGACCGGCAGGCCAAGGTGATCGAGCGCATGTTCCGAGAGGGGCCCGAGGGGTTCAAGGGCGGGCTCAGCGCCGAGAATTACATCGCCATCACCGGCACATCGCGCGCGACCACGACCCGGGATCTTCAGGACCTGGTCGAGATGGGCGCGCTGAACCGGACCGGGGAGCGGCGGCATACGCGGTATTGGCTGAGCTTGGGTGAGGAGAGAAAGGAGTGAACCCTGGGCAAAAAGGGATTCGTTTATGATACCATATCATTTAAAAACATAAATTTGCATTGCAGGGCACCCAGATCGACAAACGGGAAATAATCGGTTTACCGACAGCAGAGAACTTGAGGCAGCTACTGCGATTTCTTTACCCTACATGCTTAACCAACGCCATCAGCTCAGAGTAGCTGGTAACCACATCGTACTTGACGCTGTTGTCATTTATCCGTCGACCGATTTCGTCAAAGAACTTTCGCGCACATTTGATCTTGGTCTGTTCCAGTTCACGCATCTTCATCGAGGGGAGGTCAGACTTTGTCTCTGCGACGAAGTAGAGATGTTTGATACCGCCTTCTTTGAACGCGATCGCCCAATCAGGGTTGTAGTCCCCAACGGGTGTCGGGATCAGGAAGCCGCGTGGCAGTTTGGAGTAAACGACAACCTCTGCGCTTGTATCGAGATCCCTGACAAAGTCGCGCTCTACCTTTGAATCCACGATAGCATAATCATAGACGTGGTTCTTCAGCTTCTCGGTCGCCTTCTTGAAGTCGTTGCCCGTTTCGCCCGCCGTGAACAGCTCGGAATCATAGCGCTCTTCAACCGCATCGTAGGTCAGCTTTTCGATGATCGCGGTTGCTTTTTGCTCTTGGATCAAGTGCGAGGCATCAGCGATGAATTGTTCAGGGTTCTTGGCGAACTCACCAAATTTTGCCGGTTGGATCCCCGCCAGGATTTCGCCCACGGTCTTGCGGGTCAGATCGGTATTCTGTGCGATGGAACCAATGACGTCGTATGACACGCGAGAATGCGCGCTCTTGCCACTCTCGGACCGAATTTTCCCCTGCACGAAGGCACTACCAGCCCTAAGGCTCTCATCAGTGACATCATCGGACAAGGCACCCTCTGTCACCAGATATTGCAGCGGGGCAACCTGAAGGTCGCGTTCCAACCGGTTAATACAGCTTTTAACCAATGCGACGCTGTCGAACTCGACCTGATAGACGGCCTTTCGGTTTATCCTGCGCCATAGCTCTTGAAATTCCTTCCGCTGGAAATTTTCATTCAGCCGATTTCGCTTGGGGGTGCGCCCATCGCTGAACATGTCGTCGATGGCCCGGCCATTGAACACCGTGTCGATCAGCGCGAAGACGGCATCGCGGTGCGCTTCCAGTTCTTCGGGAAGCTCTGCGAGCTCCTCTGCCTTGCGGGCCTCATGATAGGCAGCGGTGATGTGGCCATCTTCATCGACATAGTCGCTCTTGATCAGGAAGCGCTCCAACTTTTTGGCAAGCGATTTGTCCAAGACCAACTCCAGATCGCCGGTTTTCAACGTCTTGCCGTCAAAATACTCGGCATCCGCCTGCTTGGGTCGGGCCGACAGGTTCTCGACGATCTCCTTCTGCAGGGCCGTCACGAACCCCTTGTAGCTTTCCGATGCGACCACGGTCAGCACGTTGATGTCATGCACGGTCACCGGATGATCCATCCGCTCGCCATTGCGATTGACCGCGATCCGCAGACCGCGCCCGACCTCCTGACGGCGTGAGATGGTGTTCTGGCTCTCATTGTGCTTGAGCATGCACATCACAAAGACATTGGGGTTGTCCCAACCTTCACGCAGGGCCGAGTGGGAAAAGATGAAACGTGTGGGTTCCTCGAAGGACAGCAAACGCTCCTTGTCCTTCAGGATCAGATCGTAATCACTCGGTTCGGTCGATTGGCCTGCCAACTCACCACGGGCGGCGGCCTTGGGGTCCGTCATCCGCCCCTTCTTGTCGATCGAGAAATACCCACGATGGGTCTTGGCCACCTCGATACCGGCCAGATAGTCGCGATACTCCACATTCTCCAGCGGCAATTCAGCAAGAAGCTCCTCAACCGCCTGCTCGTATTCCTCCTCGAACACCCTGGCATATTCGCCCTGCTCGTCAGCCTGGTCGTAGTCACGATACTTCACCACCTCGTCGATGAAGAACAGCGACAGCACCTTGATCCCGCGCGCGAACAGCACCTGCTCGCGTTCCAGGTGGGCCGAGATCGTCTCGCGGATCTGAATGCGCCGGATATCACGTTCTGTCACATCGCCCGACGCCTCACCTGCGTGCAGAACATCACCATTGGTGAAATGCACCGTGTCATCGCGGGCATCGATATTGCTGACAACGAAATCCTTGTAGACCTCCAGCCCCTTGGACAGATCGAACAGGTTGCGCCCCTGTTCCAGCTTGCGGGCGACACGTTTGATCCCGCTCTGCATCTTGACCTCGATATCCACCCAGGCGACCGGCGCGGCGCTTGAGGTCTCGATCCGGTGCAGGAACAGATAGGGGTTTGTCCCGCTCAGGCCTTTGGTTTCCACACCGCGCACCTTGATCTTCTTGACCAGCTTCCTGTTGAAGGCATCCACCGCATCCAGACGATGCACCTTGTTGTGAACGGTTCTGTGCGTCGCCGAATAGCGCAGGATGAACAGCGGGTTGAACAGCGGTAAGCTTTTTTGCGTCGCTGGCCCTTCCATTTTCTGCGGCTCGTCCAGGATCAGGATGGGGCGGTTCTTGGCGATCACGTCGATGGGCTTGCGCGACTGGAAATCGTCCAGCTCGTCATAGATCCGCCGGTTATCCGCCCCTGACGCGTTAAACGCCTGAACGTTGATCACCATCACGTTGATGCCCGCGTCCGACGAAAAGCTCTCCAGCTCGTGCAGCCGCTTTGAATTATAGACGAACGCCCGGACCTTCTTGCCGTATTCCTGCTGGAAATGCTCAGCCGTCATCTGGATCGACTTGGCCACCCCTTCGCGGATCGCAACACTAGGCACCATGATGATGAACTTGGACCAGCCATAGCGCTTGTGCATCTCGAACATGGTCTTGATGTAGACATAGGTCTTGCCCGTGCCTGTCTCCATCTCGACGTCGAGGTTGATCTGCGCGCCGGGCTTGTAGCTGGCGGGCTTGGTCTTGCCCTTGTCATCGGTGTGATGCGTCAGGCTGTCCGACGGGGGCAGCATTGCACCGCGCTGCACCTTGCGGATGTTCTCCAACAAGACATCCTCGGGCAGCTTGACGGGTGCGTTGCCAAAACCCTCCACCTCCATCTTGGCCTGCCGGTCTGCGCCGGGGTCGATGGTGTATTTCAGAACATCCTGCCGGGGCTGGCCCTCAAAGCAATCGACTACCGCATCGACGGCATCGGTCTGATAGGGTTGCGACTTGAACTTGATCTTCATGACTGTCGCTTTCTTAAATCCAGCGCTTCTTTCGTAATTTCTTTCGTAGGATGTTCTTGTTTCATTCGCACAGCTTCCATTGTGGGGCAGGTTTGGAGCCAGCGTTAAAAATCACGTCTTTGCGCCGTAAGCCACTGAGAAGGTTTCCGATTTTGTTTCTCTTCTGCGTGTCATCCAAGGCGTCGCTTAACTTGTCCCAGAGCAGGTCATCAACGTCCTTTCGTGAAGCGCTGCCGAACTTTCGTAGAAACTCAACCACCATGTCCGCGTAATGCTGATCGTCAAAAGCACGGGTCTTGATGTATTCGGCCTTCTTGGACGATGCAGCCGCGACAGCAGCCGAGACGCGGAACCGAGGTTTACGTCCCTCAACCAGCCCCTTGCGCTTCAGCGCCTGGATCGCCGCATCCGGCACCTCCAACCCTTTCTGCACTCTGTCCAGCGCAAGCACGTCGGTTAGCTTCAAGCCGCCGTTTTCCATCAGAACGCGTGTATAGGCCGGATCAACAACCCCGCCATAGACCGTCATAACCACGGCATCGCCCGCCACCTCGTAATCGGGCATCGGCAGATAGCGCCGACGCTGCGTTTCATACATCCGCTGGATGCCATAGCCCATCTGGTCGATCATGTTCAGCTCGACCATGGCCTGGACCAGATAGGGGTTGCGATAGCCCCTCGGCGTCTTGTCGCCGCGCACATAATCCTCGGGTGCGCCCTCAAAGAACCGGCCTGCGTTCTCCAACACCAAGCGATCCGGCCGCTCGGTCACGATGATCCGCTGGTTCTGGCGGTAATCCTGATGGGCGATGCAGTTGTGCAGCGCCTCCAGCACCACCTTCCGGTCGTATTTCGACACCTCATGCGGCAGCAGCTCGTCATCGGGCAGCAGGCGCAGCTGGATGTTGCGGATGCGTTGATAGAGCTGCGAGGTTGCCAGCAGGAACGGTGGGCCGAAATGTTCATAGGCCGTTTCCGGTCCGACCAGCTTCCAGGTCATCTGCGCGGGATGGGGAGACAGCAGGTAGGCGCTTTCCGCACGCCCCAAGAGCAACAGCGCCGTGCGGGTCACCTGTCCGCGTTGGGTCACCTTCGCGCGGTCCAGCAGGGTCGCCACCGGCCAGCCGCGCACCTCATCCGCGTCAATCCGGTTTTGATGCTTCAGGGCAAAGTCGCTGCGCGCGCGCTCCACCGCCGTCGGGTCGAGATCATCCAGCGTGGCGCCGTCCACCACCTGCGCGCTCCAGTCGGTGTTCAGCGTCTGCGCGCGGATCTCCTCCAGCTTGCCAATGTTCAGCGGGGCGAGGCTCTCGCCTGAGCGGGCATAGTAATGCCCTTTCCAAGAAATCGGCATCCCGCGCGGGGCGGGCGGCACTTCGAGCATGACCACGCGCGCGCCCTCCACATCCACCTCGTGGATCTGGCGCAGGGTGATCGTGGGGTCGGCGCCTTGGGCGATCTGCTGCTTCAGACTGTCCAGGCGTTCACGCTCGGGCCGGTAACTGGTGCCCACCACCGCGCGTGTCTGGTTGCTGACGCCGAACACCAGCCAGCCCGCCTCGGCGTCGCGCAGGTTCGCCTCGTTCGCGAGGGCCGAGAAATAGCGCCCGATCTTGTCGGTGTCGTAATCGTTCGACGCCTCCTTGAACTCGACCACCTCGTTTTCCCAGGTGGCGATCAGGTCGGTCAGTTTGAGGCGCAGCTCGGCGGGGGTCATCAGATGGCTTTGACGTCTGTATCGGGCGACAGGGATTTGAAGATCTGCTTCACGTTGATCTTGGTCGCGTCGTCCTTGAAGCCCGTGTCCTTGAACACCATGCGCAGGGGGTGGCGGGTGGCGAGGGTTTTGACGAGGGTTTCATCCACGCCGTTGTCAAAGCAGGCGATCAGGGCGGTGCCGGCGACGGTAAAGATGGTCTTGCCGTCAAGGCTCTCGCGGGTGATGGGCAGGGTCAGGTCAACGCCCCAGTCGAGCAGCACCTGAAACAGCAGGTCTTCGGGGGTGCGATCCGGTTTGATGTTGTCCACGCGGGTCAGCAGGTCGGCCTGTGTTGTGGCGTCGGGGGTGTAATAGACATCGGCCATGTTCGAGCTGTCGATTTTCAGCACGCGAAAGCCCACATCGCGGTTCCAGTCGGGGTGACACTCCCCTTCGAGGATTTTCGCCCCGGCGCGGCGGATGCGTTCTTTCGTAACTTCACAGATGTCACTGAAACCAAGCTTTCCCGCAGATGAATCCGCCTTGATGTTTTCTGGCAGTTGAACGGAAATAAACTTCCGGTTCACACCGTCCAAAGCACTGAGGCGCATCAAAGCATGTGATGTCGTGCCAGAACCTGCAAAATAATCTAGAACTAAATCATCATCTTCATCGGCCACCTGTTCAATAAGTCTCTCAATGAGCGCAACTGGTTTTGGAAACGGAAATACATCAGCATCGAAAAGGTCACGGACATCCTTTGTGCCATCCGCCGTGAAAACATCATCTATAACTGATCTGAATGAAATGAGCTCCGATACCATGTCGCACCGAAATTTTTTCTCTCGCGGGCGCCCGTCATCCTTGGATGGAAAAATTATGCAGCCTTCTTCTATCAACTTCCTCATTTTGTCTCTGGAATATCGCCACCCTGAAGCTGGGCTGGCTGGGAAAACTCTACCAGTGTCTGGTTCGATCAGATCGTAGTGAAGATTTGGTCGTTGTGCCTCCGTCGCCAACCCAAGAATACTTCTACTCATCCAAGGGCCGCGCGGGTCGTTATCTGGGTTTTTGAACTTAGATTCGTCGCGCTTCACTCCACGAAGAGATGTTTCACCAGATTTGGCATAAGCTATAATATATTCATGATCCGTAGATACATTTGACTTTGAACGCGTGTCTGTGAATTGTCTCGCCTTCCACACAAACTGCGCGATGAAGCTTGACGCGCCAAAAATCTCATCAGAAATTGTTCGCAGATTATGGATTTCTATGTCATCGCAACTTATTAGGGCAATCCCACCTTCAACCAACAGATTCTTGGATACCCTTAGCCGAGAATACATCATCGACAACCAGTCCGAATGAAACCGTCCATTCGATTGCGTATTAGCCACCAGCCGATTGCCTGCCTCATCCACCTGATTTGACTTGGCCAGAAACTCTGCCGTGCTTTCGGCAAAGTCATCCTCATAGACAAAATCATTCCCCGTATTATAGGGCGGGTCGATATAGATCATCTTGACCCTGCCCAGATAGGTCTCTTGCAGCAGCTTGAGCGCCTCAAGATTGTCGCCCTCGATGAACAGGTTGCGGGTGATGTCAAAATCCACCGACTCCGCCCGCACGGGCCGCAGGGTTTTCGCAATCGGGGCATTGGCCGTGATCAGCGCCTGCCGCTTGCCCGGCCAGTCCAGATGATAGCGCTCTTGCGGGCCGTCCACGATGCTGCCCGACAATTCCTGCCGCAGCAGGTCGAAATCCACAGCGCGGCGCAGCGTGCCATCCGGCCCCCTGCTTTCCGTCACGCAGCCCGGAAACAGCGCCGCGATCCGCTCTACGTTCTGCGCGGTCAGGTCGGGGCTGTGCATCTTCAGCTTTTCAATCTCGTCACTCATGGTTTCCCCCCGCCCGTTTGATCCGGGTCTGTCATACGGTCAAAGGCCGCCTGTGCCTCGGCCAATTGGCCGTGCAGCGTCACTTTGAGATTAAACTGGCTTTCGCGTTTCAGCTTGGATTGAAGCTGCGCAATCTCCCGCTCTTTTGCCCTGATTGCCGCCAGTCGCGCAAGGCGGGTCTCCACATCCTCCCCCGGCACGGGTGCGATCGGCATCAGCACGGACAGCATCCTGTCATACAGCGCGCCCATGTTGACCGCCACAGGCAAAGGCACGCGGGGGGCGTCACGCGCGGTCCACTCCCCGCGCAAGGGATCGGACAGCACCCATTTGCCGCGCTCCGCCTCGGACGGGCGTTTGTAGGCGGCGGCGGGTTGGATGCGGTCCCCCGCCACCAGCTCGAACATCAGCGGAAAGGGAATGGCGCGGTCAATGGCGCGCAGGATGTCGTCGTGCAGCGCATCGCCCTTGAGCGTGACGCGGAACACCTGAATTTCCGGCACGGCGGGCGTGGCTGGCAGGTTCAGCGTTTCGGGGGCAAGCTTGTGCGCCCAAGTGATCTGATCCACCTCGCGCACAAAACGGTCGCGCAGCGCCGTGCTGGCGGCGGCCCCGTCATAGATGCGGGTCTTGGGGATCACGCGTTTGAGCGCGGTCTGGGGCGGGTATTGATACAGCGTCATGGGTCGCGCACCACGATGAAGGCGATGAGTTCGAAATCCTCCAGCCCCGCGATGGTCTGGGTCAGTGCGGTGGTATGGCCGCCCGAGAACAGGCTGTCGATGTCGCGTTCTTCCTTGACCTCGATCATCGAGCGGATGGCGTCGTTGAGCAGGCCCGAATATGTCCCCATCTTGCGCCCGTCCTGCGTTTCCGCATTGAAGGCGGTGCAAAGGTCGCGAAATGGAATGGTGTTTCCCTTGCAGCCCGACCGGATCAGGTCGAGCAGGCGTTTGACTTGTGTCTGGTCGGCGATGATCTGCCCGTCCTGACCGATGTAGATCAGGTAATAGGGATGCAGGCGGTTCTGCTGGTTGACGTTCACGCTGTCATGGATGTTGCGCAGCGTGAAGATCACGCCGGGGTGCAGGCCGCGCTTGGGGTCGGACGGGATGACCGTGTGCAGCCCATGCGGCATGCGCGGCAGGTCGTCATGGGTCTTGAGGTAGTTGAGCAGGTCCATCCGGAAGTCGTTGAGGCCGAGGTCGGTGATGGAAATGCCGGTCTTCACGTCCTCCAGTTCGATCACCTCGTTCTGGAGGCGCTGAAGCTGGTCCTTGCGGTAGACTACGTCCGAGCTTTTGGAGGTGAGCACGTTATCCTCACCGGTGCCCGCCATGTCGACGATGTGCATCCGGTTCTCAACGCGTTCCTTGAGATTGATGTATTCGTCCAGGCTGATGTCGGGCCAATAGTTGGACAGCTGAATCTGGGTGTTGGGCGAGCCGATCCTGTCGATCCGGCCAAAGCGCTGGACGATGCGGACAGGGTTCCAGTGGATGTCATAGTTGATCAGGTAGTCGCAATCCTGAAGGTTCTGTCCCTCGGATATGCAGTCGGTGCCGATCAGGATGTCCAGCTCAGCCGGATCATCGGGCATGATCTTGTCCTTCTCCTTGGCGCGGGGGGCAAAGAGCGTCAGGACGGACTGGAAGTCATAGTATTTCTTGAGCGTGGTGCGCGGGTTGCCAGAGCCGGTGACAATGCCGCTGTGAATGTTCTGTGCGTCGGCAAAATACGGTGCGAGCTGGTCAAACAGGTAGTTCGCGGTATCGGCATAGGCGGTGAAGACGACCACCTTGCGGTTGCCGACATTCAGCGGGTTGGCCATCTTGCCCGCGATCTCTGCGATCAGATGCTGCAGCTTCGCGTCATCCTCGGGCGTGACCTTCTCCATCTCGGCAATCAGGCCGTCGATGATGATCTTGTCGACCGACAGCTCCTGCTTCCAGGCGGTGATGTCCATATCGGCTAGGTCGATCTTGATTTTCTTGCCGACCGAGAAATCCGCGAAGTCGTCGTCCTCATCCGCAACGGCCTCCAGGTCGATATCCAGATCCCCGACAGTCGCTGCTCCTCCCGCGGCCTCGAACTGCGCAATCGCATCAAGCGTCCGGCCGATATTGCCAGACAGCGCTCCAAGGGTCTTGCGGAATGCATGGACCGAGCTTTCCAACCGCTTGAGCAGGTTGGTTGTCATCAGGGCTTGCAGACTCTTCTCGCGATCAGCCTGTTTAAGCGTGCCTTTGCCGCCCTCGGTCTTGGTGTCATAGAGGTCTTCGTATTTCTTCAGGCGACTGGGCTGGATGTAGTTGACCGGTGCATAGACGGCCATTTTCAGATCACTCAGCTGTGCGAAGATCTCGTTGAACCCGATGACATCGTCACGGTGCGTAATCGGCAGATGATGTGACAACGGCTTCAGTCGCGTTGGAAATTTGCCGATGTCCGCTGTGTCGTAGAAGGTTTCGATATGCTTGCGGGAGCGCGCGATCGTCACCGCATCGAGCAGCTCGAAGAAATCAAAATCCAGTGCCCTCAGGATGGAGGCTGGCGTCCTTTGATCCGGGGGTAAGTTTGACCAGACGTTAAACGCAGTCTGCGCACGACGAAATATCTCTTCCACGCTGGTTTTGGTTTTCAGGTTCTTGCTCAGGGCATCTGAATGCCCTTCATAGGCAAGCGCCAGCTGATTTCTGAGATCTGTGAAACGATTGTTAACCGGCGTCGCCGACAACATCAGGACTTTGGTCTTGACCCCGGCCTTGATCACCTGGTTCATCAGACGTTGGTAACGGGTCTCGCGGTCCTTGTAGACATCGTTGTTCCGGAAGTTGTGGGATTCATCGATGACGACCAGATCGTAATTGCCCCAGTTCACACGATCGAGCCGCATCCCGAATGACTCGCCAGACGTTCGTGAAAGGTCCGTATGGCATAACACGTCGTACCGAAACCGGTCCTTGGCGAAAATGTTGGTGGTCAGGTTTGCATTATAATTGCGCCAGTTGTCTGCCAGCTTTTTCGGACACAGGACCAGAACGTCCTTGTTGCGCAGTTCGTAATACTTCACCACCGCCAGAGCCGTGAAGGTTTTGCCCAGCCCCACACTGTCGGCTAGAATGCACCCGTTATAAGTTTCCAGCTTGTTGATAACGCCTACGGCGGCATCTCGCTGGAAATTGAAGAGCTTCTGCCAAACAAGACTTTCAAGATAACCCGTTCGATCCTTAGGCAGAACGTCCTCATCGATCTCGCTCAGGAAGTCGCTGAACAGGTTGAACAGAATCATGAAGTAGACCCGCTCGGCAGGGTTCTCCTGGTACACGGACTCGATGTGCTCAAGGACCTCGGCCGTGACATCTCGCAGCTTTTCCTCATCATTCCAGATCTGGTCAAAGAGGTTCAGGTAGGTCTGCGCAAACTGGGGCTCATCCATGACCTGTGTGTAACTTGAGATCGCATCCCCCCGCTGATACCCTAGGTCAACAGCGGTAAACCCTGACAGCGGCATATAGGCCGCACCGGTCTCGGACCGCTGCACATGTCCGAACTGCTGCATCGGTGCTGATGTGACGTTCGATTTGAATCGCGCCCTCTTGCGGATCCAGTTCGCACATTCCCGCGCGACCGCCCGTTGAGTCATTTTGTTCCGAAGCTGAATTTCAAACTCGCTGCCTGACAGCGTTTCTGCCGCTCGCCCCCTGGGAATGAAAAACTCACGTCTCTCCTTCTTGATGCGGTCGATCGCGCCGTTTGGGGTAAACGTCGGTGTGGTAAAGATGAACTCAAACTCTTTTAGTTCACTTAATTCCGTTTTCAGGGCATCGAATGCGTAAATTGAGAAGCACGCAGCGGCGACCCGAAATTTCGACGCGCCGGACAGCTCGCTTTTCAGATCATCTCCCAGCAGCGTGGTTGTGTTGTCGATAATCCGCAAAAGTTCCCCCAGAGGTCACATGTCCAGCAATAATGTCACACTAACTCTCACGGGTGGATGTGCAACGCCCTGAAAATAAATGCGCAAAGCTGTTCGTGCTGTCAAAGACATGAAATCGCGTCAACGGGCGAAGCCAAGCGTCAGTCTTCATGTGCATTTCCCTCACTTGGGCCAGCGCAAATTACAGCTGCAGCGAACTTCAGTTTAGTCTTGCTTTGCCGCTAGATAGCCGCATCATCAATCTTGTCAGGATCGAGTGCCATCTCTCCTTCTTCTGGATTTTGTCTGGTTTGTGCGCAATGTCGTTGAGCGCGCACTTCATGCATACCCCCGCCGCTTCTTCACCGCGGCAAGCTTCATCAGCGCGGTGACGGCGCGCCCTTCATCCGGATGCTGCTCGATCATCATCTGCCCGCGCGCGCCGATGCGGCCCCATTCACGTACGAGGCTCGCCCCGCCGAAGAGATCGGGCTGAATGCTCATGCGGTAAAATCGCCGCATGTTGCAGGCTGGATCGATCCGCCGCATCCGTAGCTCGGTGGGGAAGATCTCCAGTTGGCTGACGCTATCAAACATGTCGCAATCCGGTCGCGGGGTTTATGCCATGATATCAGGTGGAAGCGCGTGCTTCCACCGTGATGTCCCCCGTGAGGGCAAAGGGGCTCACGCCCCCTTCTCGAACTTCATGACCGGGATGCCGAGCTTTTTGGCCTTGTCGGCGAGGTTCTCCTGGATGCCGGTGCCCGGGAAGACGAGAACACCCACGGGGAGCACATCCAGCATCGCGTCGTTGCGCTTGAAAGGCGCGGCCTTGGCGTGCTTGCTCCAGTCCGGCTTGAAGGCCACCTGCGTCACGCCGCGGGCCTCGGCCCATTTGGCGGCGATGAGTTCTGCGCCCTTCGGGCTTCCACCATGCAGAAGGACCATGTCGGGATGTTTGGTCCGGACCTGATCGAGCTTGCCCCAGATCAGGCGGTGATCGTTGAAGTCGGTTCCACCGGTGAGGGCGACTTTGGGGCCTGCGGGGAGCATCACCTCGGTTTCCGCGCGGCGCTTGGCGGCGAGGAAGTCGCGGCTGTCAATGAGCGCCGCAGTCATGTGCTGGCGGTTCACCATCGAGCCGGTGCGGGGGCGCCAGGTCGATCCCGTGTGATGGACAAACTCGGTGGCGGCGTGATCGCGCATCATGTCCATGCAGTTGCGCCGTTCGATCAGCGTCAGGCCTTCGGCCGTCAGGCGCTCGAGTTCGGTGGATTTCACCTCGGAGCCGTCCTGCTCGCGCTGGAGGCGGCGCTGCGCCTGTTCGTTCTCATCGAGCGACCGCTCAATCCTCGCCGTGGCGCGGTGGAAGAGGTTGACCTGGCCCCAGAGCACCTCTTCGAGGTCGGGTTCCATGCGGGTGTCTTCCAGGCTCGCGACGAGGGCATCGAAGATGTCGGCGACGGCAACTGCAAGGCGCTGCCCATCGGGCATCGGGCGCGGATCGGGCTCGTCAAAGGGGCGGTAGCCGTAAAGCTGCAGCTCGTCGAGCGCATGGGCGGTCTGGGATGCGGTGTGGGCGGGTTCATACGCGTCGTCGTGGGTGTGGATCGTCATCGGTTCTTGCCTCCGGGCCTATCTCGTCCGCGCGTCATCCCGCGCGGCCTTCATGGGCTGCGAAAGCCGTCACGGGGGACGCCCCTTCACCCCCTTTCGGGGCCGGAACGCATGTGGAGGAGGACGGGGGGCGGCTAATTTGCTTCGCGATGCAAAGGCGGCTCTGCCGCCGGCGGAAATCAGTCGCTCCCCGTCCTTGAAGGGGCGTCCCCTTTGACGGCCGCCTGCCCATCTCTTGAAGGCCGCTCGGGTGTCGGGTGGATGAGATTTACCCGGGAAGAGGCAAAAGGTGATGATCCACACCCATGACAGGACGGCAGGACCTCTACCCCCTCAGCCCCTGACCACCCTCTGCGCGATGCGGCTCAGCCCAACAGGCGTTGGCGATCCTCAAGCCCGATCTGCCCTGCCAGATGCTGGCGCAGCGCCTCTTTGCCGGTCGCCCGGAGATCATCGTTGAAATCCCCGAGCCGTGGTTCCAGCACCCGTACGGCAATCCCGGCATCAAGGGCTCTGGCGCGCAACCTCTCTGCCGCGCGTTGCCCGGCCGGATCGCGGTCGATCGCGATGTAGAGGCGCTGCAATCCCTCTGGCAGCAGGACGGCCCCGAGGTGACCCGACGAGAGCGCCGCCCAGACGGGAAGGCCGGGGGACGCCTCGAACAGGGACAGCATGGTCTCGATGCCCTCGCCGATCACGAGGATGTCGTCATGCGGGGTCAGCCTGACAGCATTGCCGAGGAGGTGACCCATGGCACGCCGCTGCGTTTTGACCGCCGCCTTGCCCTTGCCGTCGTGCGCCAGCCAAGTCCGATGCACACCCTGCAGGGCCCCTGCCCCATCGGTGACCGCAGCGATCAATGCTGGTCGGGGAATGCTCTTGGTCTGGCCTTCATCCCGATGCCAGCATTTCGGGTGGAAGCGAAGGGCGCTCATCGTGCCGCCTTGGGTGATGCCCCGGGCTCGGAGGTAGGTGTCGGCAAGCGTGCCTGCGACCGGCAGCGAGGCTGCGAAGAGCCGCGCAGCCGCCGCTGGCGTGCCACCGGGGGCTTTGGCCTTCTTCGGCACTGGTGCATCCGGGAGAACCGGCTGCGGACGGCCCAGATGCGCCCGGGCCTCGGCCAGAAGATCGGGAAAGCGGGAGATCCCGGTCCTCTCGCGGATGATGTCGAGAAGATCGCCATGCTCGCCCGTGGCACCATCGGTGAACTTGCCGGCCGCGCCCGGCCCCGACGCAGGCCCGGTCAGCCGCACGAAGAGCGACCGGCCGGGATTGTTCTGCAGATCGCCAACGATCCAGTAGGATCCTTCCCGCCGCCCGGCGGGAAGGTAATGGCGACACACGCTCTCGGCACTCTCCGCCAATGCGCGGATCAGATCTTCGGTCTCGGAATACATGGCTCAGCACCCTCCGCGTGCATGTAGTCTCGTCACAGGACAACGTGCAAGCAAGCGATCCAGCACTTTGACGCCGCTCGCATCCGTCGGGCAGAACAGGCGTAGCTTCCAGCTGATGATCTCCGAGAAGAAACCGTCAGCCTTGAGCCGGTCTTTGGCGGCACCCGAAAATCCCGACAGTTCTATCCGGTTCACACCCATGACGCGGGACCGGTGCAACTCCATCCCCTCGGCCAGCCGCACGACGGTCTTGCCCTCCAGAACGAGAGCATGGACCTGCGCCGCCGTGAGCTTCGGAGCATCGGCGGCAAGTGTGGTCGCGACCCACGACGGTGAAACGCGGCGACCGATGATGCGCTGACCGTCATCGGTCTGCAGCCGGTAGACGCGGGTTTCATCCTGGGGGAGCTGCTTCCAGATCGGCAGCAAGAGGCCCGCCACGATATGCAGGGTGGTTTCCGAGAACTCCGGCACTTCAGCCAGTTCTGCCCTCCAGGCTTCAGTGAAGGCCGCGCGGTCGGCTTCGAGCCAATGGGTGTCGTCCATGATCTTGGCCGGAACCGTGCTCGCCTCCAGCGGGCGGATCAGCCGCAGGCGGGGTTCGATGGTGCCATCGTCCAGCATCAGGCTGGTCGCGGGCACCTGCACGGCAGCCCGGCCCGAGCGGCTGTTGACCAGTAGCCGCGCCTTTGGGTCATCGAGCCAGTCGAGCGCATCCGCCAGTGACAGCGGTGTATTGCGCTGCTTTTGCGCGATGCTCAGCAGCTGGGTTTCCGCGCCAGAGCCGGGATGGGTGTAAATCACCCGCGCATCTGTGACGCGGAAGCTCTCGGCGCGCAGCGTCTCAAGCCCGAGGTCGTAGACCCCGGCGGCGATAGCGCCCTCGATCCGTTGGTCGAGGAGTTCCTCAAAGGCCGCGAAGAGTACAGCCTGCATGTCGTTTGTGAGCGCCAGCAGGCGATTGAGGAAGGTGGTGATCGGCGGCAGGTCATCCTTCAGACCGTTGTCATCAGTCAGGCTGAGGCCGGTCGCATCCTCAAACGCCCCGAGCGAGCAGCCCGCAACATCACCGCGATAGAGGCGGCGGTAAAGCTGGCGCAGAGCGTCGCGGGCATAGGGGGACTCGAGATTGTCCTCGGGCCGGAACATCCCCTGCCCGCCGGTTTGACGCTGGCCGCGCGTGATCGCCCCGAGCGTGTCGAGGCGACGCGCGATGGTGCTGAGGAATCGTTTCTCTGCTTTCACATCGGTAGCAACGGGCCGGAACAGCGGTGGTTGCGCCTGGTTGGTGCGGTTGGTGCGGCCCAGTCCCTGAATGGCCGCATCGGCCTTCCAGCCGGGTTCGAGGAGGTAGTGAACCCGTAGCCGCTGGTTCTTGGCCCCAAGATCAGCGTGATAGCTGCGCCCCGTGCCGCCGGCATCAGAGAAGATCAGGATGCGCTTCTGGTCATCCATGAAGGCGGCGGTTTCCGCGAGGTTGGCCGAGCCAGCCCGGCTTTCGACGACTAGGCGCGCGGCAGCGCCATCGCCCTTCCTCACGATCCTGCGCGAGCGGCCCGTGACCTCGGCCACGAGATCGGTGCCGAAGCGCTGCACGATCTGGTCGAGCGCGCCCGGGACGGGCGGCAGTGACGCCAGCTTCTCGATCAGCGCATCGCGCCTGCGTGCTGCCTCGCGGCATTCGACCGGCTGACCATCGCGGACGACCGGTCGGGAAGACAGATTGCCCTCACTGTCGGTGAACGGCTCGTAGAGCTGCACCGGGAAGGAATGGGCGAGGTAGTCCAGCACATATTCCCTGGGAGTGATGTCGACGCGGATGTCGTTCCATTCCTCGGTCGGAATCTCCGAGAGACGGCGTTCCATCAGCGCCTCGCCGGTCGAGACGATCTGGATGACGGCCGCATGGCCTGCCGCGAGATCAGCCTCGATGCTGGAAATGAGGGTGGGGGTTTTCATGCTGGTCAACAGATGGCCGAAGAACCGTTGCTTGGCGGACTCGAAAGCCGAGCGGGCGGCGGACTTGGCCTGGCGGTTCAGCGTGCCACTGTCGCCCGTGATGTTGGCGGCCTCCATGGCCGCCGCAAGGTTGTTGTGGATGATGGCGAAGGCCCCAGCATAGGCATCATAGATGCCGTGCTGTTCAGGCGTCAGCGCATGAACCAGCATCTCGTATTCGACGCCGTCATAGGAGAGCGACCGGGCAGTATAGAGGCCAAGGGACCGCAGATCGCGGGCCAGGACCTCCATCGCGGCAACGCCGCCCGCCTCAATCGCTTGCACGAATTCCGCGCGCGTCGCGAACGGGAAATCCTCGCCGCCCCAGAGACTGAGACGCTGCGCATAGGCGAGGTTATGGACCGAGGTTGCGCCGGTGGCCGAAACATAGACCACGCGGGCATTGGGCAGCTTGTGCTGCAGGCGCAGGCCAGCCCTGCCCTGCTGCGAGGCCGTGACATCGCCGCGCTCGCCCTTGCTTCCTGCGGCATTCGCCATGGCATGGCTTTCGTCGAACAGGATCACCCCGTCGAAGTCGGCCCCCAGCCAGTCAACGATCTGATCGACGCGGGACTTTTTTGCGCCCCGCTCCTCGGAGCGCAGCGTGGCATAGGTGGTGAACAAAATGCCCTCGGTCAGCGGAATGTCGCGACCTTGCGCAAAGCGCGACAGCGGCGTCACCAGCAAGCGTTCCTGCCCGAGTGCGGACCAGTCGCGCTGCGCATCCTCCAGCAGCTTGTCGCTTTTGGAGATCCAGAGCGCCTTGCGCCGACCCTGCGCCCAATTGTCGAGCACAATCCCAGCCGACTGGCGGCCCTTGCCCGCCCCGGTGCCGTCGCCAAGGAAGAAGCCGCGGCGGAAACGGACGGCGTCAGCGGCATCGTCGGGCGCGGCCGAGACCATGTCGCCGGTCTCATCGACGGTCCAAGACCCCGCGAGATAAGCGCCATGCGCCTCGCCCGCGTAGATCACAGTCTCAAGCTGCGCGTCGGACAGAAGGCCATCGCGCAGAATGGTCGCTGGCAGCGTCGGGCGGTAGCTGGGTTTCGGGGGCGCGACCGAAGCCATGGCCGCAGATTGCACAAGCTTGGTCGGGTGCGGTTCCGCTCCGGGAATGTCGATCGCCTGCAGACGGAAGGTCTCATAAATAGCATCCGACAGGCGCGCGCTGGCCCCGTCCTCGGTTGCATCGCGCAGGGTATAGGCAAGGTCTGCGGCCTCGATCTGCGGAGCGGTGTTGGTGGCGGGTATTGCTGGCGTGGTGCGCGATGTTCTGATCGCCTTGCGCGTGGTGCGGGCAGGATTTCCCGGGAAGGGGGAAGTGGGGCCCTGCCCGGCTGGTGCGACCTGCGCCAGTTCGAGGCGCGGGGGGACATGGGTAGTGATCAGCGACAGCAGGCTGGCGACATCAGGAGATATCGGGCGCGCCAGATCGGCTGTGATGCCGCCCGCATCGCCACCGCGGCATTTGTCGAAGACCGAAATCCGCGTCTCGAAGCTGGTGCCGTGCTTGGCGAAGGCGG
This sequence comes from Pararhodobacter marinus, assembly GCF_003122215.1. Taxonomy (GTDB): domain Bacteria; phylum Pseudomonadota; class Alphaproteobacteria; order Rhodobacterales; family Rhodobacteraceae; genus Pararhodobacter; species Pararhodobacter marinus. The sequence continues at coordinate 59,885 of NZ_QEYD01000014.1, forward strand.
CACCGGACACCGCACCCGTAAAGACCAGATGCGCGGTCTCGGTCAGGCGCCCGAAGGTCTCAGCCCAGGCGGGCGCATCGGGCGCGAAGCCCGCACCGGTGATGGCGACCAACCGCCCGCCGGGGGCCAGACGCGCAAGCGCCGAGCGCAGATGCCGCGCTGTCGCCTCGGTGCTGCGGGCATCGACATTGGCCACCGCCGAGAACGGCGGGTTCATCAGGATCACGCTCGGGCGCAACCCTGCGTCCAGATGATCGTCGATCTGGGCTGCGTCAAAGCCCGTGACAGGCCGGCCCGGAAAAAGGCGACGGAGGAGATCAGCGCGGGTGTCGGCAAGCTCGTTCAGCGCGAGGCTGCCGCCCGCGATTTCTACGAGGACCGCCAGAAGGCCCGTCCCAGCCGATGGCTCCAGCACCAAATCGCGCGCGGTGATCTGTGCTGCAGCCTTTGCGGCCAGCCCCATGGGCAGCGGCGTCGAGAACTGCTGGAACCGCTCCATCTCTTCAGACCGCCGCGTATGGGTCGGCAAAAGGCCGGACACCTTGGCAAGGATCGGCAGCAAGGCGGCGGGCGAACCGGCACGTGCCAGTAGCGCACGGCCGAACTTCCGCAGGAACAGGACCAGCGCTGCCTCGCCTGCTTCATAGGCCAGCTTCCAGTCCCAGGCGCCGGTCGCGTCAGAGCCGCCAAAGGCGCGCTCCATCTCAAGGCGCAGGCGCAGCGCGTCGATCTGGAAACCTTGCACCAGATCAGTCTGCAGCGCTTTGGCCACGCTCAAGATCGCAGCGGCCGTATCGAGGGACGGGATGGGGACAACAGACGCAAGGGCGCGCTCGGTCGCAAAATGGGCGAGATGGGTCATCGGGAAACTCCGGAATGAGGAACAGGGTCAGGCCCGGACACCCTCTTTCGGGCACCCTCAGGCCTGACCTTCCCCGGCCCTCCTCTTCCTCTCAAACCCCATGATTTCCGCAGGCGGCTTGCTTTTGTTCCTGTTATGTTCTATTTTGAACCCAAGCTATGAAGGGAGATCCCCGATGGAAAGCACCACTTACGCCCTGCCCGCGACGCCCAAGCAGATCGCCTATGCGCGCGCGCTGGCCCTGCGCAACCAGACGCTTCTGCCCTGGGAGGTTCAGCAAGATCGGCGCTCCTTGAGCGCCTGGATCGACGCACAAGCCAAGCTGAACCCGGGCGCGCAGGACAGCCGCCCAACGTCAAAGCAGGTCGCCTTCGCCGAGCGTCTCGCCCGGATCAAACGCCGCGCCGTGCCGGATGAGTGTTTCCGCGACAAGGGGCTGATGTCGAAGTGGATCGACGGGAACAAGTGAGGACGGCACCGGCTAGCTCCGGCCTTCCGGAGCTTCTGCCATACCGTGGCTTGGCAAACCTAGCGTAGTTGCCAACCTATAGATTGGCAGATTTGCCCTTGGAACATCAGCCTCGGTCAAGCTCCTGTCCGAAGAACCAAGGTCTGGTCGCGGCGGCAGACCGGGACGTACACCGCTGAGACCTTCGGCAACCGCTGCAAGTCGTTGCCGTCTTTCGACCCAGCGTCTTCAGATCTCCCTTCACGTGGGGCTAGTCCATCAATTCTTTGGAAATGGTGATATTGGAGCGTCCATAACGCTGGAAAAGCAACCTCATCGAAGAAAACTATAGTGGTCTATTGGGGCAGAGACGTCGCCTTCCTCAGCGCGTCTATAGGAAGCCCAGAAGACCGGCGGACTCAGTCCAAAGCCTCAAAGAACAACTGATGGTCACACGGCTTCAAATGCGTGACGTCCGGCCTGTTGCCGTTTGCCGGTTTCATGTCTTCGCCCCCCCAAAAAAAGCGCATGCGCCATGACTCGTCAGGCGACAGCCGCGATCGAGTAGTGCGGCGTCCCATCCCAAACAAGATCCCAGGACGCACCAGGTCGGACATTCTGGATGGCGTGGGGCTCGAAGCAGACGAGGCAATTCCCGCCCGGCGCGGGAGCCCGGACCGAGGGGTAAATCAGGCCCTTGGATCCGCCCCGACGCAAGTGCTGGGCCAGGCTTTGGCCCTCGGGATACCCGACAGCCGGATCCGGATGCAGCGCTGGATGACCTGCCTCATCGGTCATGTCGTCGAAGACGCCGATGAAGTCGGCCAGCAATTCCACATAGCGGGCGCCGTCATGGAAGCTGCCGGTAAAGCCGAGTTCGCGCGTGCGGTGCCAGGCCACTTCGCTGACGGACACCATCACATCCCATGCGCAATACCACGCGCCGCGCTCCTCGGTGTTGAAGCGGTTTCCGCCGGCGCAAGTGTAGGTGAAGGCCGCGTTGACATGACTGTCGCCATAGATGCGCAAATCGCGGCTGCGGCGCTGCCAGGCCAGCTCGCGCGGGTCCAGATGGGGATTGCGGCCACGTTCCGCCAGAAGACGGCCGCTGGTCATGCCCTCGATCTCCGCCAGAATCTCCATCTCGTCATCGGTATCGACGAGACCCCGCAAGGACGGTGGTTTGTGGTAAGTGGCGGGCAGCAGACGAACGAGACCGCGATCAGAAATCTCGGTCTGCTTCATGCCCCACCACGCAGCGCATCGAGATAGGTCCGAACCGCGAGAATTTGCGGCAAGCCCCCGTCGATGGCGGTGTCAACCGGACGGCTGCCCCCGAACAGCGGGCCGGTGTTCGGTCGGGTGAACCAGCTTCGCGCGAGCGGCTCGGAGAAATAGAGTTCGAGCGATTTGTAGATGCCGATCACCGCACTGAGCCGCAGCAGTTGATCCTTGGTCAATTCGCCCGCAAAATCCGGCTTCTTGGCCCGCTTCCACGTGCTCACCGTCATGTCGGCAAGGCTAGCCGCTTCGCTCAGGTTGAGGCCCCAGGCATCGGCCACGCGCGCATAGGCCTTCAACGCGACGGCGTTGATCTGTGCGGGTTCCCTGATTTTCTCAGCAACGTACATGGCGTCCTCCATTGGCTTGAATATAGATCATATGGCCTCATTGTAAAGCTCAAATGAACCGACTGTGCTCTCACCCGAACCGCCGCCCTCCTTCCGTGAAGGTGTACTCGTTCACGATGATCCCCTCTTCGATGGCCTCGTCCGAGGTGAGGTGGTCGTATTCAGCCTGAAGCTGGCGGTAGAGCCAGCGGGCCAGATCACGCAGCGCCTCGGTCACGATCTCCTCGGCGTCGTCGGTCGGCGGCTGCCAGGTCGGGCTGTCCCGCGTGACGTCCACGGACATGGTGTATTCGTGGTAGTAGCGGCCGCGGTGGCTGACCTCGGCAGCGAGCTGGTAGAAATTCCGCCGCTGGATGGCCTGCAGCCGATCGACGATGCCATGCAGCGTCGCGTCGGTCGGGGCGTAGTCCCGGATGCACGCGGCGGCGCCCTTGGCGTGGGACCAGTAGCCCTCGAAGCACGCCCCGTCGCCCTGGTTCCAGAACCCGGAGAACCAGATGCAGGGCTTGGCCCGCGTGCCGCCGCCCATCAGCCGGACGGGAGTGGTCTTCAAGCGGATGCCGAGGATCTCGCAGATCCTCTCGAAATCCTCGTAGACCGCGTCCCACCAATCATCATGGGGCCCAAGCTCACGATACCAGCTGCGCGCCTTTTCCTTGGCGACGTCGGAGAGTTCAGGGAACTGGTAGACTGTTGTGCAGATGACCTCAGGCATCGACGTCCTCCCCGTTTAGCGCGGCGGCCAGCCATTCCTGGCTGCTCGTCCAGCCGACGGATTTCCGCGCGCCGAGGTCGATGACATGCGCGCCGCCGCCGAAGGCGTCGAGGCGCGGGCGGGAACAGGTCAGACCGTACTGAAACCCCCAGAGGCCGGTGAGGCCGAGGTCTTCGGCCAGGCGCAGCACGAAGCGGATAACCGCCTCGACATCGCCGTGCTCGTCGTCATGGATCCAGAGGGTGCTGCCTTCGGGCGCGTCCTGATGCACGAGGTCGAAGCCCGTGACCTCCGGCTCGTCGGCGTCCTGATCCGCGGCACGCAGGTCATGAAACAGCGCGAGTGCGCGGGCGGCTTTTTCGGGGCTGCCGACGTCGATCAGGCATGAGAAATGGGTGAAGTAATCCGCCATGGGGACCTCCTGAGATTGAGAAACCCGGGCCTTGGGGCCGGGCGCTGGATTGGGATGAAGGGTTGGTTGGAAGCGATCAGCCGGTCAGATTGTCACCCGATGCCTGCCGTGCGGCATGCGCGCAGAGCATCTGCCGGTAGAAGCGCTTGCGCGCCGTCCGGAAGCTGCGCACGGCGCGCGTGTCGGGGTGCAGCGCCCGAACCGCCGCGCGCAGAACTGTCTGGGGCGATGCCGTCGGCGGCAGACCGAGGCGCAAGTATGCGGGGTCGGTCATGTCAACTAACCTCGACCACGGGCGAGGCGAGATGCGGATCGACCTGCGCCTCGATCCGCTCGGACCGGCCCATCCAGGGTTCGGGCCTGATGGCCTTCACCCAATCGGCAAAGCTCGGGATGAAGCCGAGATCCTCTTTCACATGTTGTTCGCCAACCCATCGGGTCGGGATGATGCGCCCGGTCGAGAGCGTGAGGGTCTGGCCGAAGATCGTCTCGGCCATGAATATGCCCTCGGCATGGTGCCGCAGGGCCCGGTGCCGAAAATCGGCGGTGATCTCCTTGCTTTGGTCGAACCATGTGTGCACCGCGATGAAATCATCGACCGTGCCGCCCCATTTCTTCACCGAGGACAGGGCGTGGTGGTAGGGATGTGCCATCGTCGCCCCCTCAGAAATCGTGCGTGTAGAGTTCGGAAGAGGTGAAGCGCCCGTTGAACTCGAGATGGATGCAGCGGGCCGCAGCGTCGAAGCAGAACTCGCCGTAAGCGCCGTCGTTGTTCTCCCAACCGCCATGGGTGTCAGACAGGAAGTCGTAGGCGAGCTGCTCGACAACATCCTCCAGTGGCAGGCTGCGCATTTCGACCTCGGGGTCGTCCCAGGTCAGAGCTGCATAGGGGATTTCGGTCGCGGGAAAATCGACAGCCGTCTCGCCCGCCCAGGCGCCGATGCCTTCGATCTGGCCGCTGTCACCGGCACCGTCGAAGGTCACGGTGACATGGGTGATGCCGGCGGCCATGAGGCCATCGAACAGGCGGTCCTTGTTGCCGGGGCGCATGGCGAGGATCCGGGCGGTGCGTTCGGCATGCGCGGCAAGGATCGCCCCAAAATCGACGGTGGAAGGCCGCAGCGGGGCGGCCAGAGTGGGTTCAGTCTGGGTCATGGATGACTCCGTTCGGTGAGGACAGGTCAGACCCCCCGGGTGGCGCACTCCTCTGCCCCCCGAAGGCTCAAACCCTTCCCATCCCTCCTCTGTCTCTCGGGCATCACGCCGCGATCTGCAGCGCGCGAGCGGCAAAGGCGCGCCAGAGCGGATCGACCAGACGCGCATCCAGCAGATCAGCACGGTGACGCAGCCGCTGCGCCAATTCAGGCTCGTGCCAGTCAGTGGCGCGGCCAGCCTGAGCGCGAAGTTGAACCGCCTCGGTCACGACGGCCCGCGCCTCAAGAGCATTGGCGACAGGGTGGCACCAAGCCACAGCGCCATGACTGGCGGCCCCGGCAAGAACCAGGCGCTGGTCGCAATCAAGGATGGCCAGAAGCTGCGGCGCTGCATCGGAGCCGTTGTCCTCGGCAAGCTCAAACGCCCCCTGCATGGCATCGGCCAGCGTCGCAAAACGCTCAACGACCACGGGGGCAGCGGTGCCCAACATCAGGGCTGCAGGCGTCCGGTGCATCCGCGTCAGCGCGAAAGGCAGGCTGGGATCAGGAGCGACAATTGGGCCATTTGGGATGGGGCCCATCGGACGCGGGCCCGGTTGGATCGGCAGGGGAAGGTCAAACATGGCAATGTCTCCAACGGCGCGGGAAGCCACTCTCCCCGCCTCATCCGTCAAAGACCAAACCGCCACCCTCTTCCTCGAAGGGGCGACGGTGATGGATCTGGCCACAGCATCAGAGTTTGCCGAGACCCCGCAGGCTCAGCTCCGTCCCGGCACCCACGATGATGTGGTCATGCAGCGTCAGGCCGAGATACTTGCAGCCCTTCTGGATCTCCTTGGTCATGCTGAGATCAGCCTCGGACGGCGTCGGATCACCCGACGGGTGGTTGTGGATCAGGATCAGGGCGCTGGCGTTCAGCATCAGCGCCCGCTTGATCACCTCGCGCGGATAGACAGGCACATGATCGACTGTGCCGGTCGACAAAAGCTCATCGGCGATGATGCGGTTCTTGCGGTCGAGATAGAGGACATGGAATCGCTCGATGGGACCTCGGACGGTCAGAGCGCAATAGTCCATCAGCGCCTGCCAGCTGCCGATGACCGGGTTCTGGCTGAGGTAGCGGCCGAGGATATCGCGGGCCTCGAGAATGACGGTTTCTTCCTGGGGGGTCATGAGGGTCTCGCTGAAATCCGCACACCGAAGCCCCCTGCCCTTTCGGGGCATGGCCAGCGGCGTGCATGTTGAGAAAAAGGCTACAGCGACCGCCCCGGTGTCGGGCGATCGCTGCGTGGGGGCTCTGTCAGCCGACCCGGTCGAGGAGCTTCTTGGCGCGCCCTTCCATGTCGAGGCGGGCATCCTGCTGGGTCTTCTCGCGCGCAAGCCGCGTGATGCCCTGCACGAAGTCGAAGATACTCTCGGGCGGGCGGCCTTCTTCCATCAGCACTTTCTCGATGATCTTGCCGGACTCGGCCTTCGAGAAGCCCCGCTTGCGCAGGAAATCCGCGCGATCATCATCGCTGCGCGCCACGATCTGCTGCCGCGCGGCCTTGATGCCGTTCACAAACCCCTGCGGCGAGGAATTGGCGAAACGCGTCAGCGCCGGGGCCGCCTCATGGGCAAAGCGGGAGGCGGCGTATTTCGAATGCCGGATCCGGATCTCCTGAAAATCCTCGACGCCCCAGAGGTTGCGGTTCTGGCACACTGCCCTCAGGTAGAAGCTCGCCATGCCGAGGGTCTTGGCGCCCACCTCCGAATTCCAGCAGTAAAAGCCCCGAAAGTAGAGGTCGGGAGAGCCGTCCGCCAACTTGCCCGCCTCGATCGGGTTGCGATCGTCGACAAGGAACAGGAAGACGTCGCGGTCCGAGGCATAGAGCGTGGTCGTGTCGCGGCTGATCTCGACATCGGGGTTGTAGACCCCGGTCGACCAGTCGAGCACGCCCGGCACCTTCCAGCGCGTGTCGCCCGTGCCATTGCCCGCGATGCGCTGCACGGCCTCGACCAGTTCGTGGTCATGGATGCGGCCATAGTCGGGGCCGGTGACCGCGCGCAGTTCCGTGCGGCCATCTTCGGTCTCAAAAGTCTTCACCTGCTCGGCGCGGTGGTTGGTCAGCCCGTATTGCAGGTTGATGCCCGCCAGCGGCGCGGGCAGCTGCCGCAGGTAGGAGGCCGGTGCGCCGACGATGCTGGCAAGCTGGCCGAAGGCCCAGTGCGTGGGCGCGACCGGTTCATGCGCTTTCGGCAGCATCAAGTGCAACCGTTCGGGATTATCACGCGCGGCCTCGACGCGGATGTCGGCGGTCTGCACGACCCGGCTGCGGCTGCGCTCGGACCGGCCCTTCACGTTGGCCCAGAGATCGTCGAGCGACAGATATCGCTCGTCATCGGGCCGGTTGAACCATTCGGACGACACCCGCCCATTCCGCTCACCCCGGCTCACGTCCACCTTCCAGCCACCTGCTCGCGCCGGTGCGACCGGATCCAGAACTTCTACAACACCCATCGGATATCTCCCGTGACAGGCGCCGGAAGCCACTCTCCCAACCCTCAACCTGTCACCGGGAAACCGGCACTCCTCTTACTCTCGTAGGCGGGCCATGGCGGAGAGCGGACCTTCGACTGATTGGGTTCTTTTTGCATGGGCAACTCGAGAGCGAGCGTCTGCCGTCTGGCGAAGCTACAGTTGATGTTACAGGTTCATGTGATTGACATTTCGCAGAATTTCTTGAAACGTGGTGATATGGGGTTTGCGACCGCCCCACGAGGCGCCAGCCGAAGATCGCGTTCCCGCATATCCTGACCTTAGGAGGAACGCAGATGCCTGCGCCTAACGCTATTTCATCCGAAAAACTTGCCCGCATCATCGGGACCCCACGCGCGCCGCTCTTGCTGGATGTGCGGTCCGAAGAAGACTTCGCCACCGATCCGCGCCTGTTACCCGGATCCATAAGGACTGACGACCGGGATCTTGCTACACTTGCCGTGCAGCTTGGCGGGCAGACGTCCATCGCCGTCTGTCAGGCGGGCCATCGGCGCAGCCAGGGCACAGCCGCGATCCTGCGCGCCGAAGGCTGCGCCTCGGAGTATCTCGATGGCGGGTTCGAGGCCTGGCGCTTGGCCGGGCTGCCGCTGATCGATCCTTTGAGGCTGCCCGCGCGCGACGCGCAGGGCCGCACAACTTGGGTGACGCGGTCACGGCCCAAGATCGACCGCATCGCCTGTCCCTGGCTGATCCGGCGGTTTCTCGATCCCCGCGCGGTCATCCTGTTTGTGGCACCCGCCGAGGTGGTGGGCGTCGCCGAACGCTATAACGCCGCGCCCTTCGACATCGAAGACGTGTTCTGGAGCCATCGGGGCGAGCTTTGCACCTTTGACGTCCTGCTTGCCGAGTTCGGCCTGAACATCCCTGCCCTCGACCGGCTCGCGACAATCGTGCGCGGAGCCGATACCGCCCGGCTCGATCTCGCGCCCGAAGCTGCGGGGCTGCTGGCCGCCTCGCTCGGTCTGTCGCGCATGTTCTCCGACGATCTGGAGCAGCTGGAGGCCGGGATGCTGCTCTACGACGCCTTCTACCGATGGGCGCGGGACGCAACTGACGAGACCCACAACTGGCCCACCAACAAGCCGAAGGCAGACTGATGCAGGACCGTGTTTATCCCACCCTGGCCGAGACCACCCGCATCTGGGCCCGCATCGGCCTTCTGAGCTTCGGTGGCCCCGCCGGACAGATCGCGCTGATGCACCGCATACTTGTCGAGGAACAGCGCTGGCTGGGCGAGAAGCGGTTCCTGCATGCGCTGAATTACTGCATGCTGCTGCCGGGTCCGGAGGCCATGCAGCTTGCCGTCTATATCGGCTGGCTGATGCACCGCACGCTGGGCGGCATCATCGCGGGCGTCCTCTTTGTGCTGCCCGGCGTCATCGCCATCATGGGCTTGAGCTGGATCTATGCGCTCTATGGCAATGTCGGACCTGTCGAGGCGCTGTTCTTCGGGCTCAAGGCCGCGGTGCTGGCCATCGTGGTGCAGGCGGTCATCCGCATCGGCTCGCGCGCACTCAAGAACGGCGCAATGGTCGCCATCGCCGCCGCGTCTTTCGTGGCGATCTTCGGTTTCGCGGTGCCGTTTCCGCTGATCATCCTGCTCGCTGGCCTCATCGGCTTCTTCGGCGCGCGGGCGGGCCTGCCAGCATTCCATGGGGGCGGCGGACACGGCAAGGTCGGCAAGGTCCAGGTCGATGACGCCGATACGCTGCTGGGCGAGGCGTCTCCCGAACACACACGGGTCAATCGGGCTTGGGCATTTCGCATCTCGACGGTGTTCCTCATGCTCTGGCTGGCCCCGGTTGCCCTTCTGTTCGTCCTGCTCGGCCCTGCCAATGTCTTTTCTCAGATCGCAGGCTTCTTCAGCGTCATGGCCGTCGTCACCTTCGGCGGCGCCTATGCGGTGCTGGCCTATGTCGCGCAGGAAGCGGTGCAGAATTTCGGCTGGCTCGCCCCAGGTGAAATGCTGGACGGTCTCGGCATGGCGGAAACCACGCCCGGCCCCCTGATCATGGTCACGCAGTTCGTGGGCTTCATGGGCGCGTTCCGCGAGGCGACCGGGCTGTCGCCCCTCGCGGCCGGCACACTGGGCGGGCTTCTGACGACTTGGGTGACATTCACGCCCTGCTTCCTCTGGATTTTCCTCGGGGCCCCCTTCATCGAGCGCCTGCGCGACAACGCGCTCCTGACAGCCGCGCTGACCGCCATCACCGCAGCCGTGGTCGGCGTCATCCTGAACCTCGCTGTCTGGTTTGGGCTTCATGTGGTTTTCGACGAGGTAAGGACGATCGCATCCTTCGGGCCCGATCTCGATGTGCCTGTCTGGTCCTCGATCAATCTGGCGGCTGCGGCGCTGGTGCTTGGCGCCGTTCTGGCGGTGTTCCAGTTCAAGCTTGGCCCAGTGACGGTTCTAACTGGCTGTGCGCTGGCAGGGATGGCGCTCGCTGCCCTTGGCTGGACATGATGTCGTCGACATGCCGGATAGAGGCACCCGACTCCAGGAAGAGTGCAAAGCAGTTTGCCCAGCCGCCAAAGGCCGAGATCGCCCCGAACCCGGCGGGTTGTCCCGCCGGGCCCGAGGGGGAGACCCCGTTCTCAGAACGGGATCTCGTCGTCGCGGTCGACCAGCTCGGGGTTCTCGTTCTCGGCCGACTTCGGGCGGCTCAGGAAGTCGACCTTCTCGGCGATGATCTCGCAGCCGTAGCGGTCGTTGCCCATGCTGTCGATCCACTTGCTGTAGTGGATGCGGCCATGGACGAGGACCTTCATGCCCTTTTCGCAATGCTCCGCGACCGTCTTGCCGAGGCCGTTGAAGCAGGTGATGCGGTGCCATTCGGTGTCCATGACCCGGTAGCCGTTCTCGTCGCGCAGGACGCGACCTTCCGAGAGGCGGGGGCGTGAGGTGGCAAGGCTGAAGTTGGTGATGTTGGTGCCGCCCTGGGTGGTGCGGGTTTCGGCTTTTTGACCGATGTTGCCGGCGAGGATGACGATGTTTTGCATGGTAAGCTCCTATGTGTCCTGTCTTCGGGACCGTCCCTTCGACAAGACCCGGAAAAAGCCCGTCGGGTGATGCGTGCACGGTGGACAGCATGGACACCGGAAACCCCCAAAGGACCGGGGTGGAGCGGGCAGGACGCCATAGGCGGCCAACACGGCCCGGGCTGACGCGGGGTTGCGCGTAGGAGGCCGAACGGGATTAGGGGATTGTCAGTCGAAGGGATGGCCCAGAAGTCAGAGAGGCGCGGGGAGCCCATGCCAGACCCTGTCATCCTGCCAATCGGGACTACCTGAATCCAAGCCCAACACCCCACTAGCGGCCAAGATTATGGTTCAACCAACCCTCGTCACCTGCCTCCCTGCCTACGGGAGTTGCGGGCCCATGCCCCGGCGGGCTATCGATACCGGAACATTCAGGACACGAGGCATAGCATGGCTGATTACGATCTCGAGGCGTTGTCGCTTCCCGAGCTGAAGAAAATGCAGAAGGACATCGCCAAGGCGATCTCCACCTTTGAGGCTCGACAGAAGGCGGAAGCCCGCACCAAGGTCGAAGCTGTGGCCAGAGAAATGGGCTACTCTCTGGCCGAACTTGTCGGCACTGAGATGAAAACCACGCGGGTGCCTGGAGCGGCGAAGTACCGGCACCCTAAGAACCCGGCGCTCACTTGGTCCGGTCGAGGGCGCAAACCGCAGTGGTTCGTGGAGGCGTTAGACGCGGGCAACACAGCGAGCGACCTAGCCATAAGTTGAGGGTGTGGGCGACGCGATCGACCCTGAACCGCCTTTCTAAACAGCATCGGGAAATGACATGGCTAGACAGAGCGGACAATTAACTGCCGAATCGGGTGATCTTCACACTTTCATGGATCCGGCTTTGCAGTGCTACTTCACCACTCGCAGCGCCGGTTTGTGCGGCTCATTAACGGCCCGTTGATCTGGCGACAGTCGGAAAATAAGGGCCTCGATTTCCCCCAAAGGAATCCCAAGGTCTTTGGCGATGTCGTCCTTAGTCATGCCCTTTGACCAAAGAGCGGCCAAGACCTTTGCGAGCACGGTCGAAACCTCACGCTCGATTCCGTCTGGCTCGCCGCTTCGAAAGCCTCGCTTCCCAAGCTCGATCAGCAAAGAACGGTAGTTCCATTCGCTGATATAGCCCAGAGAATTGAGGCGGTATGCCAAGGCCATGGCCGATACCTTCCAACGCTTCTTGGCCGAAATGATCTGCCCAACTGTGAAAAGGTGCGCATAGTCCATCATGTCGTTTTCGGGCATGAGGAATGCCGATGCAAATCTGTCGGCCTGAGTCTCTGCCTCTTTGTCGGCTTTCGACCCTGCGTGGTGATGCAAGACAAGGTGTCCAAGCTCATGTGCCGTATCAAAGATGGACCGTTCCGCCGTCTTCTCTTGGTTCAAGAAAACATAGGGATGTTCCCCGCGCCAAAACGAGAAAGCGTCAACATGCTTGGTCGCTTCCGACAGGGAAAGGACGCGAATACCCTTTGACTCGATCAGCTTGAGAACGTTTCCTATAGGCCTGTCGCCTATGCCCCAATGCTGGCGCAGAAGGCGGGCGGCGACATGCGGGCGGCTGCGCTCTTTGCTCAGGTCGATAAGGTCGGCGGCGGGCAGGTTGAAGCGGGAGTCGATCCACTCGTAAAGCTCGATTCCCAACGATCCCGCTGCTTCTGCAGCTCGGCGCTCTTTGGCCTTCATACGCGACAGACTGCGGAAGCTAACGGCGTCGGTATCAATACGCTCTGGCGCTTCCCGGTAAAAGAAATCAATTGGATAGGAAAGCGCGAACGCGAGGCGCTTCGCTGTCGCTTCATCGGGCGGATGCCCGTTTTCATACTTTGAGAGAGTGACCGCAGACACGCCTACGCGCTCTGCGAGTCCCTTCGCTGTCAGCATCCGCCGTTCGCGGGCTGTTTTGAGACGATCTGCGTTGAACATTAGTGTTTGAAGGAAACGGTGATGTCGAAGTCTTCAATGGGGCCGGTATCGGTTTGCGGGTCTGCCTCCCAGTCGCTGTCAGGCGAATAGATGTATATCCGTTCCATCCAGTGAACAAACTTACCCTTTTCGATCACGGGACAAGACAGTTCCACACTGCCATCAAGGCCAACCATGACATAGTAGGTACGGATACCGTCCTTCAATACGGCGGTGAGGGGGCCGGGTTTCATACCTGCGTTGACGAACAAATCAGGTCCAGAAAGGCTTTCCGCGCCGCTACCCTTTTCGGAGCGTGGCAGGGGCGGCATATTGACACAGCATTTATCAACGTTCTGGAAGCCAATGCGGACAGTGCGATCACGTTTTACAACCGCTTCAATGCCGCAAGTTCTGTCCGGCACGTAGTCAGGACCGACAAGCTGCTGGCGGAGTTCGCCAACGCCGTGAATGTAAGACAACATTCCAGCCGCGTTGAGCGGCATGGAGGGGCTGGCGTCGTCCGCATAGGCGCGGGCGGTTTGTCCGATAGCCATGATCTGCTGGCGAGTGACGCCAAAGTCCTCAAGGCGGGTTTCAACGTCCACCAGCGTGGAGACTATCACGGTGTTGAATGACGGCAATGCTCAGCCCCTTTAAGATTTTCTACATCATACGATGTTGTGTTTCTTAAAGGCAAGTAAAATTTTCCCGATGCTTCGATGGTTGTAGTGTCAGCCCGCTGCTTTGCGCTGCCATTCGTGCGCTTCGCGGTGAAGGTCGGCTCCCAGCGGCCTGTGCGCACCACGATCTGCGCCAGGGTGGCACACCGGCGTTCCTCAGATCGGGATTGTCGATTACTTGGTCGGCGATAGGCCCGGAGGCGCACCTGCGCCGTGCCCGGGCCCTCGGGAAGTGAGGCCAAAGCCTCACCCGAAGGGATCGTACTCCGAGACGATCACGACCTCGTCCCCGTCGATTTCATCGGCGGGGACGGCGCCGAAGGTTCCATCCCCTGCCTGGAAGACGACGATCGAGACCATGAGCGTGGCGGCGAGGGAGGCGGCGAAGGCGTGTGCATCTTTGCGGGACATCTGTTTGGCTCCTGTCTTGGAGGCGGGGGACCATCCCCCGCGCGACAGGACCCCGCAGGCCCGAATATTGGCTGACATCACCGGGTGCGTTCGGACTTGCTCCGAATCCGCCCGGCGGCACGGGCTTGCCCGTAGTCCGACCCCTCGTGGGTTGATCTCGAAGACGGGATTCGGGGCAAGGAAGGGAATGGCGAGCGGGGGATAGTGCCCTGACGACTGGAGCCGGTTGTCCCGCTGATGCTTTTGCCTCCAGCCTCCCGGCCGAGATTTTGGTTGAAGACGTCCTTCCTTGGGGATGGTTCCTTTGGCGCCCCGCGACATCGCGGGACGAGGGTGTGGTCGGTGAGAGGCCCGCGCTTGGGCGGGCCTCTCGGTTTCGGTTGGGCTCAGGCGGCCAGGTCCTCGCCCCCTGCCCTTTCGCCCTCTTCATCAGTGACGATTTCAAGCCGCGCGTTGCGGTATCCTTCTTTGGCGATCCAAAGCTCGGCCGCAGTGACGGACTCCGCCAGATGCAGCAGCTCCGTGTTGCCGCCGAAGTCCAGAAGCACGCGCACCTGCCCGGGCTTCGGCTCCTCGGCCACCTCGAAGACGAGGGCGCTGTCAGCGGAATGGCTGCGCATGATGGTCACGAGGATTACCCCGTCCGAAGCGAAGTTGCCTTCATGCAGCGTGAACGACGCGGGAGCAGTCCAGGTCGCGTAAGGCCGGGGTGGTTCCTTTTTCACAAGGCGGCCGACACCGTTCGAACGCTCCCAGGCCGCCAGCTTCTTGGTGAAGCGTGCCGGTGGCTTGGGGCTGCCGTCAGTGTAGCGAATGAGCGCCCCGAGGGGTGCGGTGTCGATGATGGTTGTTGCAGACATGATTCCTCATTCTGAATGCGAGCAATCGCACTCATCTTATTGATATTGTTACACTATAGGGTGATTGGCGGCGGAATCTCCGCCCCCCGCTAGATCACGTTACTCCGCGGCCAGCATCGACGCGCTTTCAGCAGGCAGGTCATCCGTCAGGAATGCAGGAAGGTCAGCTTCACTGACGCTCTCAGCCACTTCGGCATCGACATCCGCCCCCTGCGCTTCGGCATGGTCCTCATCGTCCAGCGCCACGAGATCGTTCCGGCGCAGGACCTCGGGCAACCAGCCGCTGCCCTTCAGCAGGCGCTCGGCCTCACTGGCCATCTCGCCCTTCTTCAGGTGATCGAGGAGTTGGGCAGTCCCCTCCCCTTTCGCCTCCCGCACGGCCTCGAGGATGCGGGCCTTGGGCACGCGGTTGAGATAGGTGTCGACCGTCGGCTCCCATCCCGCCTCGACCATATCGAGACCTGTCGCGCGCGCCACAAGATCGGAATGCGCCATCCGCCGGGTCAGACCGCCAGCGGAGATGCCCGCACCGTATGGGTTCACCTTTTCATGCAGCGCGTTGACGCCGAAGCTGAGGCAATGCGCCAGCAAAGCCAACCGACTGCCCTGATCGAGGACCGTCAGATAGTCCCAGAGCGCTGCATCATCGCCAAGCGGCAGATCGGCTTCCCATTCCTCGTGACGCTCGTCGACCAGCTTGGCCACCACGCTGTCCTTCAGATCGGGCGCCTGCGCCGACATGTAGACGTGACGCACCGAGGCTTCGAGACAGCTGCCCGAAGCAGAGGAGGTGCGGAAGGTGTCCGTCACAAGCTTCAGCAGCAGCAACGTCAACGCTACGTCGGGCGAGCGCCCGATCGCTTCACGCAGCGCCAGCGTCCGGTGGGCCGTCAACTCCATGACCAACCGGTCGGGCAGCGGCTTCAGCGCTCCGTCATCCTCATCCTCCGGCAGATCGCCGCCAATCGGCTGGCCTCCCGACATGATTACGGTTCCGCCATGAGCGGCACTGTCATAGCCATCGGTGAGATCACGATCATCCCCCTGCCCCGCCACCGCAGGATCAGTACCATCCTGGACCGCGGTCTCCTCAACGGGCTCATCCGCTGGACGCACATAGCCGCGATAGACTGCCAGCGCGCCGTAGCGGTCGAGCGTGACGAACGCCCCTGCCTGCCCGATTTCCAAGGGATCGAAGATCAATGGCCGGGTCTCGATCTTTTCCATCTCCGCTTCCAAAACGCCAAGCCGCGTGTCGACCTCATCGGGGATTTCATCCTGACCCGCGTATTCCTCTTCCAGCGCCCGATACTCGGCGAGCAGCTTGGCATGGGCCGCACCTTCGTCATCCGTCCTTGGTGCCGGATCGCCGGACAGGGACCGCAGACCGTGGCTGTAGCCATAGGGCAGGTCAAGCGCGACCTCGATCCACTTCCAGCCCTCAACCGCAACCGTCTCAGCCTCGGCCTGGAGTTTTTCCGTCACCAGCCGATCGAGCAGGGCAGGGTCCTCGAGCCAGCCACCGTCATCGCCCTGAAAGAGGTCATGCAGCATCGTGCCGCCCGCCGCTTCGTAGGCCTCAACACCCACAAAGATCGCGCGCCGGTCGGACGCCCGGACCGAGGTCTCGGTCAGCATGCGCCGAATCTGGAATGGCTCCTTGTTCCAGGATGAATGGATCACATCCCAGACCTGAACCTGACGCGCGTGATCGGGGTTCACGGTGAAGGCCATGAGCTGCTCCAGCGTCATGCCATCCTCGGCATAGACCTCAAGCAGGGCAGGGGCGACGGAGGCAAGTTTGAGGCGCTGCTTCACGATCTGCGGCGTCACGAAGAAGGCGGCAGCAATCTCTGCATCGCTCTGACCCTTGTCCCGCAGCGCCACAAACGCGCGGAACTGGTCGAGCGGGTGCAGGGCGACGCGCTGCATGTTTTCTGCAAGGGAATCGTCCTCGGCGAGGATGTCGGACGCTGCATCCCGCACGATGCAGGGAATGGGTGTTGTCTTTGCCAAACGCTTCTGCTTCACCAGCAGGGACAACGCTTGGAACCGCCGCCCACCGGCCGGGATCTCGAACTTGCCGGTCTCGGTCCCATCGTCAGCCAAGACTGGGCGCACGCTCAGGCTCTGCAACAGACCGCGGCGGGCGATGTCTTCGGCGAGTTCCTCGACGGACACGCCAGCCTTGATGCGCCGCACATTCGACTGGCTCAGCACCAGCTTGTCGAAAGGGATATCCCGCGAAGGGGACAGGATGATTTTCTGGACAGCTTTGGTCATCAGATCTTCTCCACGACGGGCGCCGGAAGCCACTCTCCCGATCTCATTTCCCGTCACCCTCAAACCAACACTCCTTTCCCTCTCGATGATCGTATGGTTGCCAAGAGGCGACTTAACAGCTGTTAAGTCAGGCCAACTGAGCACCGCGGCGTTGAAACTTAACAGCTGTTAGGCCGCACTTCGCCGACCGATCAAAGCCATGACCATCGGACCGCAAGAGAATTCGCCCGCCGCGGCCTTAGACGTCAACGCCCGCAAGTATCCACCCGGTGATCTTATGTCGGAGAAACGTTCCAACATGGCCACGACGACGATCGAGGCTTGCTCTGGTCCCATGCAGCGTTGCGCTTCTTCCCAAGCGGAAACACTGATCCCCATGGCCGGCCGTACATGACAAGCCGCATCGAAAAGTTGGTGCCAGTGTCGAATGTCGCCCTGATAGAAAGTCTTGAGCGAAGGACAGCCGGCGATCACCAGGTGGAGTGGAATTTTCGGCACCCGCCTCGTGTCAGGCTCTTCAAGGTCAGTCACGGGCTCACCCGTATCATCATCAGGCGCGCCGCCCGCCGCCCCGCCTTTTTCTAAGGCAGGTTCAAGATCTATAGATTCTTTATTTGAATTATGATGGTGACGATCAAAATGGGCATCGTTGGTGTTCATTTCTTCTGTTTCAGGGCCGTCAATGACATTACGCGCCTGGTCGAGTAGGGTCTCCAGTTCAGTCCGAAATGCCGACAGATCCTCAAGCAAAAGCTTGCGGCGAAGAGCGCGGGCTGTGAGGGCGGCTGTGTCGCGGAGCTGGTCCCATAGGCCAAGCCCGGGCTGGATCTCCTCGCCGAATTCCGCCAGAGCGGCCAAGTCGCGGCGCATAAGGCTCACCACCTCCCTCAGTCGCCGCACACGGTCCTCGGCCTCACGCACAGCCTCTGCGGCCCGTGCAATCTCCTCTGCCCGGCAATAGAGCGGTGAGAGGTCGAAGCCGAAGGCCACGCGATCTTCGCCACGCTTGCGCACATACCGCTTCCCATTGGGGCTATCGCGCCGCATGAGCAAGCCTGCCTCTACCAACCGGGCGAGGTGACGGCGCATCGTCGAGCAAGGCATGCCGTTCAGCCGCTCGCAGATCGCCTTGTTGGATGGGAAGACGACCATTTCGGTGTTGCCGCCAAGCGCATCGTCCGGAAAAAAGCTGAGAAGTCCCTGAAGAACGGTCAGATCGCGCTCGGAAACCCGAAAGGCGGCCTGTGCCTTGGACAGCTCGCGGAGGAGCTCCCACTTGTTGACGGGCTTGCCGGGAACAGACGCCTCAGGACGCTCGACCACGCGCAGATGGGCGTGCGAGATCGGCCGCATAAACGGCGAAATCGGTGTGTAATCCATGATGTCATTCACGAAGGCAAAATTTCCCTGGCCCGCGAATCGCTTTGCGCTTGCGGGAAAGGGGCCAGATCGCTACATTCAGAGGTGCGAAAACTGAAGTTTTGTAGCGGGCTGGTCCCGTGCGAAACCTAAGAAAGGTCTCGTGAAGCTTGCTTCTCGGGGCCTTTTTCTTTTCTGCCTGTCTCGTGCCTCCTTTTTGATTGTTGCTCTTCCTCAGTCTTCCGAACGCTTCCAGCGCTCGTGAAGCTCGGCGATCAGCTGCGGGGCGTTGCCCTCAAGCCAGCTGACAAAATCGCTCTCCTCGGCCTTCAACTCGAGCTTGAGTTGCTTTCCACGACGTCCGGTCGTGACAGTGGCGGCACCGACCCCCGGAATCACCGTGCCGGGCCGCCCGCGAGGGCGAGACGAGGATGTGGTCTGTTCGGGCTTCCCTGCAGCGGAGAGGACGGCCAAAAATGCATGATCGGATTTCTCGTCAATACCGCCTTGGTAGGATGTCTTGGCCTCACCCGCCAAAGCTGCAAGCAGTTCGCGATCGGCATCCGTAGCCCCCAGCAACTTCTTGAGCTCTTCCCACCTGGGCCGACCAATGCCCGGAGCGGCACCGATGGCGAGGACCAGGTCCTCCCCAACGGTGCGGACCACGCTTAACAGCTGCGACACTCCTGCCTCGGTCAGATTGAGAACCTCGGCGACACCCTTGTTAGTGCGTTCGGATGCGCTCAGATGGTCACCGTCGAGCAAGGCTGCGGCAACAAGCGCTCGTTCGATGAAGCTTAGATCCCGCCGCTCCTGGTTCTCTAACAGCTGATCACGAAGTGCCTGATCGCCCTCCATCTCTGTGACAATGGCGCGGACCTTGATCCCAAGTTCTCTGCAAGCTTCCAGTCGACGACGGCCATAGATCAGGCTGTAGCGATCACCCTCAAGCGGCCGGACGAGGATTGGTACTCGCTGTCCGTTCTTGGAAATTGACGCCTTGAGGCCCTCAGTCTCGATTTGCAGCCGGTCATCGAGCCGACCTGTGGTTTCGATTTGGTCAGGCTCGATTTCGAAAACGCCGCCGCGCAGCCTGCGCCCCTCAAGAGCGTCGGGCGCGTTGCGCAGGGTCTGCAGTGGCAGTCCCAGTTTAGGCTTTCTTGCCATTGCGTCCCCACGTGTTCTGGATGATCGCCGCGATCTCGTCGTTGACGGCGTTCATGGATTCGATTGCACGATCGAAAGTCTGACGCGTGAAGTCCTTCTTGTCGGCCTCGTAGAGCGTCTGCTTCGTCAGCCCTGCATCAGAGATCGCAGTCGACTCAACCATGTGGTTGGTCAAGACTGACCTGCCGAACAGACCCCGAATGAAAGCAATGACCTCGGTCTGCGGGGCATCACCCACCTTGTAGCGGGTCGGCAGAAAGCGCAGCCAGTCGAAGCGAAGGTTTGCGCCAGCATCCCGGATGACGCCAAGCAGATCAGCGGTCATTCGCAGAAACTGCGACATGGACATCAGATCGAGCATTTGCGGGTGAACGGTAACAAGCACCCCTGAAGATGCTGAAAGGGCGGACATGGTTAAAAAGCCAAGCTGCGGCGGACAGTCGATGACGACGATGTCGTAGTCCGCTTCGACACTGTCGAGCGCGTCACGCACACGGGCAAAGAATGCGCGGGCGCCGCCACGCTGAATGGCTGCCGGCGTCTCATGTTCGAATTCCATGAGCTCGAGGTTCCCGGGAATCAGGTCAAGACCACGGATGTAGGTCTTGCGGATCACGTCTGAGATCGGGACCGGTTCATCGTAGCGAACCGCATCATACAGCGTGCCACCCTCCATCAGGTCCAGCTCAGGCTGGATGCCATGCAGCGCGGAAAGGGATGCCTGGGGGTCCAGATCGATCGCAAGGACACGATATCCCTTGAGAGCCAAGCGCTGTGCAAGGTGAGCGGATGTTGTCGTTTTCCCGGACCCGCCTTTGAAGTTTACAACAGAAACAATCTGAAGCTCGTCACCGGCACGACGCCCCGGAACGTAGGTTCCAGGCTTCTTCGCGTTTGCCTCAAGGGCGTGGCGAATCTCCCAGATATCATCGAGGGTATACCGCCGGTGGCTGCCCGCAGTGGTTTCGACGTCAGCGATCTTTCCTTCTCGATGAAGCTTGCGAAGGTAGGTATGATCGACGCCAAGCAACTCGGCCGCCTCGCCGCTGGTCAGGCTGCGCATGACTTTTTTGGCGTCGGGAGGGAAGTGGGCAGCACGTTGCGCATGAAGATTGGACGCAAGAAGCTCTGCGTAGTGCCCGATGGCAATGTCCAGGTCCTGCTCAGCTTCGCTCATCTCTGCCTCGATTCGTGGGCGCGTTTTTTATGTGATCGCGCGTTATTTATCGAGACTATTGCCCGAGCTATCAGATTCGTGCAAGCTCTTTCTAGATTTGGTGTCAGTCGCTGCGTCATGCACAAGAGTAGCTAGGGTTTGCGGCAGGCTTGTCTTCGGAACCCTTCGGATATACATTACAAGACGTATATCCGCATGGGAGGTCAAGATGCAGGTCGCAAAATGGGGTAACTCGCTGGCCGTCCGTTTGCCCGCAGAGCTCGTCCGAGAGCTTGGTCTCAAGGAGGGTGATCAGATCGACCTGGTCAAGGACGACGGACGGGTCAGAGTCCGTCGCCTTGCTCGTGCGGATGAGGTGCTGACCGGCCTGCGCCGCTTCCGGGGCAAGTTGTCCGCAGCAGAACGTCTGAGCCGCGACGACGCGCATGAGCGCTGAGTTTGCGGACATGAATGTCGTTCTTTACCTGCTCGACGACGGTCCGAAGGCCGATCGCGCCGAGGTCATCCTGGGGCAGGGGCCCCGGATCAGCGTTCAGGTTCTAAACGAGTCACTGGTGAACTGCCGCCGCAAAGCTGGCCTCAGTTGGGAGGAAGCAGCGGCCTTTCTCGAAGGCGTGCGCGCCTTGTGTCCCGTCGAGGATCTCACCGTGCAGACCCATGATGTCGGCCGCGCTTTGGCGGAACGCTACGGCTTCTCGATCTACGACGCGATGATCGTGGCCAGCGCTTTGGTTGCGGGGTGTACCACGCTGTGGAGCGAGGACATGCAAGATGGCCTGCTGGTGGAAGGCCAGCTTCGCATCGTCAACCCGTTTGCATGAGCGGACGGCTTCTGAGTCTGGTGCTGGCCTTAGCCTTGTAATCCTTCCATGTCGTGCATGATTTGCGGGGTTTCTGTGCTACTCAAGCAGCCCCAGCCTCTCGGCCCGCTCCAGTAGCATCTTGACCGAAGAAGGCTGCCAGCTTGTCCGCCCGCGGGGTGTGCGCTCGCGCATCGCCTCCAGCCGGGTGCAGATGGCCTGAAGGGTGATGTCGGGATCCGCGCCCCTGATGGCGGCGACGATGGCGGGCAGGCGGTCGTCGGTTTCGCGGCGCCCGGCGCGGGCCAGCACCTCGGTGGGCAGGAAGCCGTCGCGAACGTAGGCCTTCACAGCGCGTAGCAGGCGGCTTTGGGTCCAGCGACGCGCCTCGGGCAAGAGGCCGTTGATGATGCGCACCACGTCTTCCCAGGCCAAGTCGGGGCGCAACCGACGGACATGGGGCACCCAGTCTTGTGCCTGGTCTTGCCCCCGTTTCGTCGGACACTCAGGCGGTTGCGGTTTGAGCTGAGATGAACTCGCGAGGCGAGCGCATCTTCAGCCCTGAGTGCGGGTGGTTGTCGTTGTAGTCCTCGAACCACCCGGCGATCAATCCGAGGACTGTGGCGGCGTCCGGGAGCGGCGTGACATGAACGTAGTCGCGCTTCAGCGTCTTCACGAAAGCCTCCGAGATGCCATTGCTCTGCGGGCTCTTTACCGGCGTGAAGCAAGGCTTCAGGCCGAGCTGATGGGCAAAGATGCGTGTCTCCCTGGCAATGTAAGGCGAGCCATTGTCACTCAGCATTTCGACCGGATGAGGCGCCCTATAGGTTCCGAACCGACGCTCGACCGCCTCCAGCATTATGTCTCGGATGTCCGAGCCGCTGATGCCAGCGTTCACCACGGCCCGCCAGGAGATGATCTCCCGGTCGTGAGCGTCGATGATGAACGCGCCCCGGATGATCTCGCCGTTCCAGCAGGTGAACTCGAACCCATCCGAGCACCAGCGGATGTTCGAGCGCATCGTCACCACCTTGCCCTCATGTGTCAGATCCGGTCGCTCCGTATATTTACGGGCCAATAGAAGGTTCTGCGTCTGCATGATGCGGTAGACGCGCTTATGGTTGATGGGCGCGGCGCCCTCCGCCCGGAGCTGGCGGTTCAGGAGTGCCGTGATGCGGCGGTAGCCGTAGGTCGGGCGCGCCGCCACCAGCGCGGTGATCAGCGGCAGGATCGCCGCGTCTTGCGCTTTGTGGTAGCGCCGACGCGGCTTCGCGCTCCCGGTCATCCGGGCATGCAGGTTGGATCGGGAGACGCCCAAGGTCTCGGCCACGACCTTCACCGGAAACCGTCCTTCGGCTGCGACTGCGCAAGCCACGTCCGTTTTTTTGAGCGTGTCTTGTCCAGAGCCTCCTTGAGGATCTCGACCTCGAGCGTCTTGCGCCCGAGCTGCCGCTCCAGTTCACGGATGCGATCCTCCATCTGGCGAACGGCTCGATTGCTGGTGACGTCGTCATCCTCTGACACGGCTACGGCTCCCCCATCCAGCATCAGACGACGCCAACGACACAGCAGGTTCGGAGCGACGCCATTCCGGCGAGCGACGACCGAGATGCTGGCGCCGTCCTCCAAGGTCTCTTCAACGATCCGCAGCTTCTCGGCAGCAGGCCAGCGGCGCCGACGGCCGCCATCGGTGATGATCTCATAGTCAGACATAAGCACGTGCTTAGGCATATGCCTAAGCCTCCATGGCTATGCCCAAGTGTCCGGGCGAAACAGGGGCCAGTTCAGTGCCGTCTCGTTCAGGCGCTCCATGTAGCCGTCCTGTCTTGCCAGCCGCACCTTGCGAAGAGCGGCAGGGTCTTTGGCCCGCAGCCCAGGGTTCCCGCCCACACGGCCCTTCGTGCGCGCGCTGGCGAGGCCGGCCTTCGTGCGTTCCCGGATCAGGGCGCGCTCGAACTCGGCTGCAGCGCCCAGGACCTGCAGCGTGAACTTGCCTTGCGGAGATCCGGTGTCGATCGGGTCCTGGATCGAGCGAAAGAACGCGCCCTTGGCCTCCAGCCGCTCGATCACCTCCAGCAGATGCGACAGGGATCGCGCAAGGCGGTCGATCCGCACGACGACCAGCGTGTCGCCCTTGCTGATCCGTTCAAGCACCCGCGCCAGCACGGGCCGCGCGCGGTTCCCGCCCGAGGCCTGCTCCTCGTGGATCTCGACGCAGCCTGCGGATTTCAGGGCCTGCGACTGGGGCAGGGGGGTCTGATCCTCGGTAGAGACGCGGGCATAACCGATCAGGTGCATCAAAACAGTCTTTTTGCAGTTTCGTATATTATTACTAAACGACCGATTTGTCTCCTTGGCACCTTGGTCAGACGTCCGGGCGCCCGATCAGCGTCTCGACGTCAAGTCCAGCCTCAGCAATCTGCTGGTTGATGTCCATCCGCCCGTCAAAGATGAACAAGATCCACGCCGAGCCGTCACGAACAACATAGAAGATGTTGTGCCGCTTGCGGAATATCAGGCGCCGGATGCCCCGAGGCGCGTGCCAGACGTGACCGATCTCGGGGTTGTCGCCGATCATGTCCCGCATGAAGCGGTCGATATCGCGCTGGAAGCCGTCCGCAAGCGTCTCTGAATAATGTCGGTCATGGTTCCAGATTGCCCGGAGGCATTCTTCTGCGGTTGCGGTGAGAAGGACCTTCATTGCTCAGCGGAACGGCCCCGGAAACGCGCAAGACGTTGTTCGAGAGCGGCATCGGTCAGTTCTGCCGCACGTCCTGCGGCTGCGTCCGCCAATCCTTCCGTGATGCCCCGCTCGATCCGCAACGCCGTGAGTTCCTCCCAATCAGCCACCGACACCGTTACGGCGACGGGCCGGTCCTTCTTGGTGAGCAGGACAGGCTCGCGCTGAGCGGCATCGAGAAAGCGACCGAATTCCTTGCTGGCGGTGGTCGCGGAGATGGTTTTCATTGACTTGCTTCCTTCAGCTCTTGATCCGGATTATACGGATAATCCGGGAAAACAAAAGTCCCTTGTTGTTCTGCAATCCCGGTCCTGGCGAGGTTGTTGCGGTTTCAGGCCGCGGCGGCGCCGGGAGCGGCGGATCATCTCGGCGAAGCACTGCTGAGCTGTTCTATCACATACGGTTGTCGACCCCGGCGTTGCTGGCGAGGCCCGAGCGCAGCAAGAAGCCGGGAAAGAGGGTCGGCCGGTCGAGCTCAAGCCAGCACTCGCCGCTTTCCGGGGCAGGGGAGGGGGCTTTGCCGCTGTCGTTCTTGTTCCATTGGTGGACTCTAACGCATTGATACCATTGGGTTCATGATTTCGTTTCATCCCCGGATTATAGTTTCATTATCGGACATAAGACACCTGTTTTTCGGGGTTGGCCATGGTGGATCGATTAGACATCAACGCTGTCGACGATGCCGCATGGGACCAGGCGGTCGCGCGGGAAGCTGTGATCCGCCGCCTTGCCTGCAAGGTGTCGCCGAATCGTTCAGAATTCCTCCAGGCCTGCCGCGATCTTGGCCTCAAGCGTTCCCGCCTCTACGAATTGATCTCAGCATACAAGGCGCGCCCGCTCGCCAGTTCCTTGCTGGCGGCACAGGCTGGGACACCGAGGGGCAGCCGCCGACTGCCTGACGAGATCGAAGCGGTGATTTCGAAGGCGATCGAGGATTTCTACAAGTCCCTCCAGAAGCCGAGCATCAACGCCCTGCAGAAGGAGGTGCGCAGGCGCTGTAGTCAGAGGGGTCTACGTGCTCCGTGCTGGACCACATTGCGGGATCGTGTGGCGGCGATAGATCCGAGGGAACTCACGGCGGCGCGTGAGGGCGCTAAGGCCTCTCGCCAGCGCCACCACCCGGTGCCGGGCCGCTATCAGGTCGCGCGGGCCTATGAGGTGGTCCAGATCGATCACACGCTGGTGGATGTCATGGTCGTGGATCGGATTCATCGGAAACCATTGCAACGGCCCTGGCTGACGCTCGCCATCGATGTTGCCAGCCGCATGGTGGCGGGATTTTATCTGACGCTGGAGCCACCCTCGGCCTTGTCGGTGGCACTGGCCATTCAGCACTTGGTGCAGCCCAAGCTTGACTGGCTGGAGAGCTTGGGTATCGACGCGGACTGGCCAGCCGAGGGATTGCCGGCGAGCATTCACGTCGACAATGCCAAGGAATTCCGCTCAAAGGCGATGAAGCGGGGTGCCGAGGAGTACGGGATCTCGCTACAGTACCGGCCGATTGGGGCGCCGCATTACGGCGGTCACATCGAGCGGCTGATCGGCACGATGATGGGGGCGGTCCATCTGCTGCCGGGATCGACCTTCAGGAGCATCGAGGACCGCGGCGACTACAATTCCCTGGCCCAATCGGTGATGACGCTCGACGAGCTGGAGCACTGGTTGGCGCTGGAGATCACCCGTTATCATGCTGAACGGCACCGCTCGCTCGGGATTCCGCCTGTTGCGGCCTGGGGCGAAGCCTATGGGCGACGCGAGGCACCTTTGCGCCGCCCTTTCGATCCGGAAGGGTTCCGGATCGACTTCTTGCCGAGCGCGAAACGCATGGTGCGCCGCGATGGCATCCACCTCTTCGGCCTTCGGTATTGGGACGATGTCCTCAGCCTCTGGGCGGGGCGGCGGGATCGGCAATTGCGCGTGTCCTACGATCCTCGTGACCTCTCCACGATCTTTGTCCGGAGCCCTGAGGGTCAGCGCTATCCTGTTCGGTTTGCGGACCTGCGCCATCCCTCGATCACGCTTGCGGAGCATCGTCGGGCGCAGGCGATACTTCGCGACCGCGGGCGCGCGCTTGAGGACGAAGACCTCCTATTCGCGGTGATCGAGGAACAGCGCTCACTGGTTGATGCGGCCAGCAGCAGGACACGGGAGGCCAGGCGGTTTTCTGAACGACGGGACCGGGCGCTTGATGGGGTAGGGGCTTACGAGGCTGAAGATGCCGACCCGGGCCCACAGGAAGACCAAGCCGTGTTCAAGAACCACCCGGGCTTCGAAGTTGAGGAATGGTCGTGACGGAAGACAGCGCATTTGCACATCTCGATCCGGCCTACCGCCGGTTCGCGGCGCTGCCGGATGATGCGCGCATTGACTGGATCCGGGCCGACCGGTGGATCGGTTTCGATCAGTCCAAGGTTGTTCTGGCACGTCTGGAAAACCTACTGGCGTATCCGCCGCGTGACCGGATGCCCTGCCTGCTGATCTATGGCGATACCGGGATGGGCAAGACCAAGATCGTCCGCAAGTTTGAGCGCGACCACCCGCCGAAGTTCAACCAGATCACCGGCGTTGACTACCGCCCGGTGGTTGTCGCGCAGGTGCCCTCCGAGCCCATCGAACGCGATCTTTACCGCGAACTTCTGGTCAGCATGGCTGCGCCGGCGATGGCAGGGGGAACACTCGCGCGGGAGAAGGATATCTGCCGGGCACTGCTGCGGACGGTGGGGGCGAAGATGATCGTTCTCGACGAGGTGAACGGGATGCTGGCCGGCACCTTCCGGCAACAACGAATTTTTCTCAATGCGCTCCGGTTTCTGGCCAATGACCTTCGCGTTCCACTCGTTTGTGCCGGCACGGACCTGGCCCGGCAGGCCCTGCTGACAGATGCACAACTGGCCGAGCGCTTCGAGGCGTTCCACCTCAAGCCCTGGCAGAACGATGCCGCCTTCGCCGGGCTCCTGAAAAGCTTCGAGCGCATCCTGCCCTTGCGCGAGGCATCCGATCTGATCAGTGCAGAGGCACGAGAGCGGATTCACAAACTGACTTCCGGCGTGACGGCGCGCATATTCCGCCTGATCGAGACGGCTGCGGAAGAGGCGGTCCGGGCGGGCAAGGAGCGCCTCGACGCACATAGTTTTGGCGACAATCTGGTGTTGCCGTTGGTCTCGATGACCCAGACCGCTCGGCGGCGGGGGAAACCCGCGCAACAACAGGTTGGGGCGTGACGGTGTCGGCCCGACTGCCCATCGCCCCGCGTCCGTTCCGGGACGAACTGCTTTCTTCCTGGATGGCGCGAGTAGCCGCGCGCTACGGGGCGGAGCCGCTTGATCTGATGGTGTATCTGGTGGGGCAGGGGGGTAGGGACGCTGGCTCGCGGCAGAGGGACGATGTGGCGCCGGATATGGAGATGCTCAGGCTTTGGGCGAAGGCTTGCAGGATCGATCCGGAACGGCTTCGTGGCAGAGCGCTGGCTATCCGATATCTCGATCGGCCGCGGGACTGGTTTCTGGCCGAGACGGCGCCGGTCTGTCCCCTCTGTTTCGATGCGGATGTTGTTGCTGGGCGCGATACCTATTTGCGGGGACACTGGCGATTGGCGGAGCAGGTGGTTTGCCTGGAGCACCGGACCATGCTCCTGGATCGCTGCCCCGCTTGTCGCGACCGGCTGCAGATTTCGTTTCGTATTCTGAACGACCTGGTGCGGCCCTTCTGTCGCAAGTGCGATACCATTCTGACTGGCGGGACAGGAGAGACGGAGGGCGCTGTGAAGGTGGATCTTGCTGCGGGAGTTCTCCCGCTCCAACGCCAGATCAGCAGAATCGTCAGCGGTAGCCCTGGTCGTTTCGTTCGTCTCAACCATGGAATCCGCATTCTATGGGCACCGCTTGATCACGACGGAGCGGCCCAACCGGTCCTCGCGCTCTGGTACGATGAACCTGGTTGGAACTGCCCTTACGAGGCCCGCGCCGCCGTCAGCCGATCAACGCCACTTCAGCACCTCTCGGTGCGCTGGCGGGCTCTGACGCTGGTGATCTTGCGTGATCTCTTCGGAGCGGATCTTGTGCCCGGCTCTGTTCTGTCGGAGGCCGCCCTCACCCTGTTCCGACGTGCGGCTCCATTGCCGTGGCTCACGGATGGACGAGATCTGCGGACCTCCTCCGGGGAAAGCGTTCGATTGATGCTGGAGTCACACGAGTCCACAGATTGAGCAAGAGGCCTGTCCACCGGTTGAATGGAAATTTGCTCGACGACAGCGGCGATTTCGGCCGAATCCACCCATGAAACAAAAACGACACGGCATGATGTCGAGCGTATTCCAGGTATGTCCGATAATGCAAGATTATTGGACATCATGGCAAAAGATAGAGCGAGGCGTTTTCTGTGCTATTTTCTGGAGCAAAGCGCCGCGATGGTTTAGGCTTCAGTCATGACATTTGCCCGACCGGAACACTTCATCGACACAGACACTCTACCCCGGATGCCCCCATGGGTCACCTCGGCACGTCCTGAAGCCTTTGAAGATGTGGCGTTTTTATCGGGCGCGGCGCTGAACCACCTGCATCTTGTGTTGGGACGCGAAGAGGTCCCCAAAGCCTTGTTGCGGGATCGGCTGGCGCTGCGAGCGGCCGAGGCATGTGTCGGGTTTTCTGGTCGTCCGGAAAGAGCCCCAGAGCTGCGCGACGCGATTCATCTTCTGCGCCCTGGCGATCTACCTGGTCCCGCGGGGGAAACTTACCTTGCCTGGCGTCGCGCGGTGGAACGGTCGGTGTCGGTCAAGGCTTTGAGCCGAGTTTTACCGACCTTCGAGTCGTGCCAGATCGCCACGTGGCTGGATGCGGGACATGGGGCACCGGTGACCCGTGCCGTGGTGGTGCTAGATGCTGTCCTGACGGAGGCACCCCGTGCCGAAGTCCCGGCGTTGATCCTCGCGGACGCCGCCCTCGCCGAGGCGCTTGGTTGGGATCATGTCGTGCCGCTGCTGGCCGCGGGTTTGAAACGTGCCGACCTGCGCAAGCTGGGCCACGATTTGCGCCTAGCCTGTCATCGCGCTGTGACCGCATCCGCGGTTGAGGCCACGCGTCTGGCTGTCGACCTCGCGCGTCGGGCTGCGCTTTTGAAAGGGGTTGCACCAAAGCTTCGGGCCAAGGGGGCGGCCGACGCCGTCGAGATCTTCCTGGCACAGGACGCGGTGGCACCCGGTGCCTTGCCTTTGCCGGATCGCGCAGCGCGGCGGCTCTGCGACCGGCTGGTTGACCTTGGGGCGGTGCGCGAACTGACTGGCCGTGACACCTTCCGGCTCTACGGGGTCTGAGCGATGGCCAAGGATGGACCCGACACCGAGCTTGACCGCGAGTTGACCGACCTGCCGAAGGAGCTGCGCTGGCGCGAATGGATGCGGCGGATCGAGGCTGTGCTGTTTGCGTCCGCCTCGCCTGTACCGCGCGCGGATCTGGCGCGCATAGTGGGGCAGGGGGCCTCGGTTGATCTGCTGGTCGAGGATCTGGCCGCCGATCTGGACGGGCGGGCGTTCGAGATTGCCATGGTCGCAGGGGGGTGGATGTTCCGGACGCGGACCGCTTACGCGCCTGCGATCCGCGCCGCAGCGGATGTCGGGGACCAGTTGCTGGACCTGAACGACTTCGACGTGGCGATTTTGGCGGCCATCGCCTACCACCAGCCGATCACCCGCGACGGGCTGAAGGATATCTTTGGCAAAGAGATCAGCCGGGACCTGATCGGGCGGCTGCATGCACACGGTCTTATTGGAACTGGCCCACGCGCGCCGCGTCGTGGTGCGCCCTATACCTTTGTGACCACAGACGCGTTCCTTGCGGCCTTCGGGATGGAGAGCTTGCGCGACCTGCCAGACGCTGAACAGCTGAATGACGCCGGGCTGGCCGCGCGCCCCTGAAACCCGCCTCTGACCCTCAAAACGCTTGCCGCTTCTGATGGAGCCGCGCGGCCGCTTGAATGAGATCTGCCAAATACGGGCCAGCGGTGGTGGGGCAAGGCCCAGCTTTAGGCCGAGGCAGGACGGCATCGCTGAATGATGTGACCAGTCCGCGCCAGGCTGGCGCAGCCTGAGCGGCGCGTCTCCAATAAGCGATCGCGGGATTTCTTCGCGTTCCGAAAGGCGTCGACCGCCCTTCCGTCAATTGCCGGAACAGATGATAGCGATCCCGATGGGGGAGGCGCGCGATGGACATTGGCCGTCGCCCAAATTGAAAGCAGGCCGATCCAAGCAGGTCCGGCAGTGACCGCCCGTCTGACATCCGATACCCCACGGCATGAAGACGAAGCAGATCGTCGATCAGGCGCTCAAGACGCCGAACCCTATTGGTGGCAGGACGGGTGCGTTTGCAGAGCGCCGTACCGCATAAGGCGCAGATTTGATGCGGTACAAGACGCTTCTGGCTGAACGGAGCCAATCCTTGTCCGCAGGATGGGCACCTGTCCCGAAGTCGGCAGCCGTGGCGAAAGCAAGAAACGCGTGTCGCCAGGCTCCAGTTCCGGCGAAAATAGGGCGTTTCGTCTTCCGCCAGACAGGCCGGGCAGAATTGCAGCCAGGTCGCCAGCGTCTTTGGTGCGCAACTCTGCTGAGGCGATGCCCGCAGGGGCAAACGCAACCGGGCCAAGGGGTCAGGAGCAATGGTCAGAGCCGCGATGTCTTCCAGAGGTATGTGGGTATGCTCTTCCAAAAGCTGCAGGATGCGATCGGGCAATGCCCGATCAAGCTGCGCCGACCAGTTCTCACCCGGCGCTCCGAGAAGCGCAGCAAAATAGTGCGGAGGTATGCCGTTTGCGTAAGCGAGGCGGTGCAGCCAACTCGACAGAAGTTCACCTGGTGCGGGCATAATGCTCATGGGCCAACGGTTTCCCGCCGCACTTTCATATCGCTCTGCAGGTGTGACGGAGATCCCGGTCGGCCCAAACCTCATGTCATCTCGTGACGCAAAGCCGAATTGCGGCGCCTCGAAAGAGGTAAATAGCCAAGGTCCGACAGGGTTGCGCCGGTGATCCGGTCCTCACCGCGCGAGATTGCCGCAACTGCGGCCCGGGTGACGATCTCGACAACCTCGCCGATCAGCCCCTCTGACAGATCGTGGAGGATCTTCGCCAAGGGTTCGCGCGACAGATCGGAGGCTTCGGCGAGCGGCAGACTGGCTTCCAGGCTGTCGAGAAGCGTCGCGAACTCCTCGTCATACGCCCATCGTGGAATGGGGATCGTATCGAAACGTGAGCCCATTTCGTCCGTATCATGCACCGCATCGTAGATCGCGATTTCGCCGACAAGGACGGGTGAGATGTCATGCACTCGTGCGATCCGCCGCAAGAACGAGAAGATGGCCTTCACATCCTGGCGCCGCCCGCGCAACGCGCTGTGGAACTCGTCGAATATCAAAAGGCGCGGCTTCAGGCGCTCGAGAAGATGATCCACCTGATCGCCGGCGCGGGACAGGCTGCGCCAGCCCGCAGCTTGTGGCGCGCGCAATCCGGACAGGATGCTGGCATAGAAATGCGACAGCCCTGCACCTTCCCGGGTCTGGATCACCCACACCTTTTGCTGGTCGGCAACACGCAGATGTTCGACGGCAAAGCGTTCGGCGATCATGGTCTTGCCGTTATGGTAGGGACCGGCAAGCAGCAAACCGCGTGGGCGCAGGGATGGCGGTCGCTCAAGCAGCAGTTGCATTGCGTCATGCGCCGCGCCGGCCGCCGGATGGCTGATCCAGCGCGGTGCGCGAACATGAGCGATCCGCACCTCGTCATCGGCCTGCAAGAGCGGGACCGCGGCGGGGATGAGGTGGTCCGGCACCTTACCAATCCTCGACCGGGAAGACCCGCCGCGGACGATCCGGGTCGAGCTTTGCCTGGGCTGGGGCGGAAGTTGCGGCGAGATCGGCATAAGGCTTCTTTGCCTCGGTGGCATGCCGGGCGCGGGTCATTTCCTTCAACCGGCTTTTCGGGGTTTTGGCAGCGGCAACAGTTGCGGCGATTTCGCGTCGGATCGCTGATGCCTCCTGCACAGGGCGCCGCTGGATTTCGCGCCGCCGCTGTCGATCCGCCTGGTGCTGCCAGAGCGTGATCGGCTCGGCCAGTCCGTCCCGTCGCCTGACCGGCCGCCAAGCCTGGGTATCCGGATCCTTGACGTAGATATGGCTGATGTCGCGAGGATCATAGCACAGATCGAGCGGGGCCAGCCGGTCACGACGCGCAACCAGCGGGCCAAGCCAGGGCTCGAAATAGTCGATGGCGAAGAGACTGAAGCCCTGAGGTGAAATCTTCCGCGTCTTGCGTGGCAGGAAATTCAGCAGCACATCGACAGGTGCATCGATCGGCCGGTCTTTCGGCTGGAACCGATCTTCCCACTCTTTCGCCGGAACGGTCAGCTTGCGCGCATTCTGGCTCAGGTTGTGGTCGATGATCGCGAGCGCGATGCAGCGTTCGAGATCCGCGAAGCTGAGCCGTGCCCGCGCTTCCGAGGCATAGTCGCCCCGATCCGCGATGGAACGCCCCGTCTTGCCCGGCAAGGCGCGTAGCGCGGTGTTCACTTTCCCCAGCAGGCGTTCGACGACTCCGCCCCGATGCACGGTGCCCTTGTTCCGCATGCGAATGGAAATACCATAGTCCGCGCAGCCTCTGCTGAAGGTGCTGCTTTGGAATTCCTTGGCGGAATCGACGACGATCTGCTTTGGGCGACCGTGCATCGGCCAAGCATGATCGATACTGCGTTCTGCCAGCCAGTCAATCTTGCAGCACATCGCGTGCGCCAGACAAAGTGCCACAGACAGTCGCGACGGCCGCTCGAGGGTCAGGCAGAAGCCGATGATCGCGCTCGTGGCCACATCTGCAGCGATGGTCAGATAGGGGCGCCCAACGAAAACACCGTAGTCATCAATAACCTCGACAAACTGGATGTCTGCCGGCGTGTGATCGATCTGGACAACGTCGAGCACGTGGTTAGCCCGGATGTAGCCCGGTCGCGGCTTTAGCCGGTGCAGGTGTTTACCATCTGACAGGCGGCGGCGGGCAATTTCTTCCGGGGCAAACAGAGTGGGGATCCGCCGGGCGACAGTGACATAGGCGGGCGGCCTGTGCCCTTCCTCTGCGCAACGGGCGCGGATCTCTTCAACGATTGGTGCAAGGTCCGGCTGCTCGGGGCGCAACCACATCTCCCGCAGGGTCATCGCAATGATGCTCTCGACCGCGGGACTGATCCTAGGTTTCCTTGTTCCACTCGTTTGCGGCAGCAGGGACGATACCCTGCGCTCTTCCCGATACCGCGCCAGATAGTTGTAGACTTGGCGTGTCGAGAGCCGCAGCTCGGATGCCGCGCGCACCACGGCCTCACGCACGGGCGCCACTCCGTCAAGAATCCGGTCCAGCTCACGCGCGGTACGCGTTGCCTTGGTCCACGCTTCATCCGAAACATGCCCTCCGCCGGACATCATCGATATGACGCTTTCGAGACTGGCTGCGCCGTGCGCCAACAGAGCCGCCACTCTTTGAAATACGGAACCAAAATTGAAGCCTTAAGCTGAAAAATGATGTGTGCTTACCCCGTATCATCCAGAAATCACGTAATAATCATGTGCTGAAATGGTGAAGAAAATGCGACACTGGTTTCTGCCGGGACCATTCGAAGAAGAACCAGATGATTTGCCTCCCGGGCCGCGTGCAGAACCGCCGGACACTGCCGTCATCGAAGACTGGGCAAAGGCAGAAGGCGTTCACGCTGCGCGGCTAGCAAAGGTGGCTGGACGCCTGGGAGCTCTGGATGACCGGCTGCTGCGCGGCCCGGAAGGCTGGCGGCATCGCCTCGCTCTTGTCGAGGCAGCGGCCCTCAGCTGGGTCGCAGGAGATCGGGTGAGTACTGATCGTCTGGCGCTCTGGGTATCCATGCGGCTGTCAGGTGCGCAGGATGACCCAAATGCCTTGGCACGCGTTGGATGGGCTGTTCGGCGCTTGACAGGCGGTCCCGGACCGATGGCTGACCTGGCCGCTTTTCTGGATCGCCGCGACCCCGAGAACATTGAAGACAGCGCTGAGCGTTTCGAGGATCGCGCGGGTGGGTGGCTGGACGTCATGGCAGCCGCAAAGGGTCTCCACCCGATCACGCGGGCGTGCATGGGGTATCACCTGTGGAGCTTGGCGGGCCTCGGACGCCACGGCGACCAGATCGAAGCTGCCGTCACCGCGTCTAGGATCGCGACCAGCGATGGAAGCGGTGCCATCTTCGCGCCGCTCGCTATGGCCGGGGCCGGGGGGCTGCGCGTTTCGGGCTTGCCACCCGAGCGTTTGGCCCGCTGGTTGGATGGGATGAACAGCGCAATTCTAACGGCGATGCGAACACTTGATGATATTGAAGTGTGGATCGGGCGGGCAGAAAACGTCATGGCGCAATTATCTGGCCGCACGCCGGTTGCCTTGCGAAAGGTTTTCACGGAATGGCCCTTGGTCTCCGCCCCGATGGCTGAGGCCATGACCGGAGCCAGCCGCGCCGCCATTCAGCGCAATCTCGCATGGATGGAGTCAAGCGGTTTGATCCGCGAGGTGACGGGGAACGGGAGGTATCGCATGTGGAAAGCTGACCTAATATAGGTCATTTGTCGAGGCTGACACCGGCTTGACCTGGCACGCTTTAGTGCCGCCCCAGATGATCGTTTAAGCCACTTTCCGTTCGAATGCGACAAGGCTTTTCCAGCCCAAAGCGTTCGTTAGCCATTCGTCTCACGTTTTTGTGACAATTGATCGCTTGAAGCTCCAGTGGGTGAAGGTTGTAACGGGGCGAAATAACGGAATGAGAGCCGGAGCCAGAGATGGCATCGTAGCATTTGCGAGTGGCGCAAGTTCCCTGTGCCGTGACGTTCCCGATCTCATGGTCGCGATATCGAAGCCGCTGTGCCTAAATTTCCAAACAATCTGCGACTTAACGAATTGTCGCTGCGCAACTTCGGACCAGGTATTGTGCGAGCAGTTTTCTCCTCCCTAGCAAACTGGAAACTGCAAGGATCGCATGTCTACTTACGAAAATTTGCCCTTGAACCTCTAGCCACTAGAAGTCCTATCTGTTCAAGGAGAACACATACCGTTCTTGCCATCAATCGCCGTTGAGAACCGAAAGGGTACGAAATGCTGACAAGACGACACTTCATTCAGACAACAACGGCGCTTTTTTCGGTGACCGGTCCCGGTATGGCTTTTGCCGACACTTGGCCCACCGAGGCTCAGAAGGCTGAATGGGACGCACAGGTGACGCCTCAGGGTTATGTTGCCGAGACTTCCAACCCATGGGGATTGCACCCGCGGTTCCTACCGCAACGTGTGGTCGCGAAGGCCGGTCTCGTGCCGGGAGATATCCATGTCGATGCGGTCGCGCGATATCTCTACCACATTGAACAGGGTGGAACCGCGATGCGCTACGGCGTGGCGATCGCGCGGGGCAACCTCTACGAGCCAGGTGTTTATAACATCAAGCGCAAGGTCAGGTGGCCGCACTGGACGCCAACACAAAACATGATCGAACGCGATCCCGTGAACGCACAATGGGCCGATGGTATGGAACCAGGGCCGGAAAACGCTCTCGGATCACGGGCACTCTATCTCTATGTCGGGGATCGCGACACCTATCTCCGGATCCACGGCACGCCCTACCCGAGAAGCATCGGCGGTCGCGCGAGTTCAGGATGCGTGCGGATGGTCATGGCCCACATCAACGATCTCTATCCGAATGTAGAACTCGGCTCTACAGCTCACCTGTATTCGGCAGAGGACAGCGTCACAGCCCGCAGCTGAGGGAGCACTCGGTCGGCCAACGTGCCTGCGGTCCGTCGATCGATCTCAGGTTGGGCGCGCGGCGCAGATCGGGTTGCCGTTCGCTGTTCGCAGGGGGAGCAAGGTCACCTCCACCGGGCCGCTGTGCTCGTACCAATAGCAGCCGTCTTCCGGCCTGAGGCGGGCGGTCGATATATTCTGATCGGGCGCCGCCATTGCCACCACGCTCTCAGGCACATTCCCGATCGCATTCGCCGGGTCGCTACTGCCACTTGGAGCAATGGCGCATCCAGCGAGGAGCGACAGCGCCGTCGCAACCATCATTTTTTGCTTCAGCATCGAACCCCGCATCGAGCTTCCTTTCGTTTCTGGTTTTCCTTCGATCGGTTCTCATGCCTCAAGGGGTGAACGAGCCGGTCATCAAACCGTGTAGCAAGAATGCAAACTGAAATACCAACGAATTTTGCTCTTGAAGCTCTAGCTACTGTAGGGGCTATGTCATGGTAAAGCACCCGAATCCAGAGGTCCATTCATGCCGCCCGACACCCATCGTCACGACCACGATCACGCCGAAGATGCCCAGACAAGCGGCGGCAGCTGCTGCGGGAGCGCCGGAACGTGCGGCGACATCGTTCCGGCGACCCCCGCGCCAGCGGGCGGGCGCAGTTTTCAGGTGTCCGGCCTCGATTGCGCCGAGGAGGTAGCAATCCTGAACAAGGTGGTCGGCCCGAAGATCGGCGGGGCCGAGCATCTCGCGTTCGACGTGATCAATGGGCGGATGACTATTCTCGACAGCGCCAAGAGTTTATCGGACGGCGAAATTGCAGAACTGGTCGCAAGCACCGGCATGACCGCCAAGCCTTGGGATGCCGAGAACGCGTCGGTCGACCAGGCGGCCCATCTTGCAAGACAGCGGCTGTTTACGGCGCTCAGTGGAGGCTTCTGGGCCGCGGGATTTCTGTGGCACATCATCGAGACTGGCATGGGCGGGGCGCTCGGCCTCTTCGCGGGTCACGGCGAAGCGCCGATGCCACTGGTCGAGGCAGGGCTGTTCGCGGTTGCGATCCTGTTCGGTGTCTGGCTCGTGGCACCCAAGGCATGGTCGTCCGCTCGGCGGCTGTCGCCCGACATGAACCTGCTCATGGTGGTCGCCGTGGCCGGTGCCATCGGGCTTGGCGAATTTTTCGAGGCGGCGACAGTCGCGTTCTTCTTTTCGCTCTCGCTCTACCTCGAAAGCTGGAGCGTCGGGCGTGCGAGGAATGCGGTTTCAGCTCTGCTCGACCTCGCGCCGCCGACGGCAAGAGTTCTTCATGATGACGGCTCGGAAGCGGACGTTCCGGCTTCTGCGGTTGCTATCAACGCACGTTTCATCGTGCGCGGCGGAGACCGCATCCCATTGGATGGTGAGGTTGTCGATGGGGCAGGGGCCGTCGATCAGGCGCCGATCACCGGAGAGAGTGCGCTGGTCCCAAAGGAACGGGGCGACGAAGTCTATGCCGGTACGATCAACGGCGAAGGCACACTGACGGTGCGCGCCACGAAGGCCGCCTCGGACACCGTGTTGGCCAAGATTATCCGCATGGTCGGCGACGCCCATGCCCGCCGCGCGCCGGTGGAGCAGTGGGTGGCGAAATTCGCCCGCATCTATACGCCTATCGTCATGGCTCTCGCCATTGCAATTGCCCTGCTGCCGCCGCTCATTTTCGGGGGGGCCTGGGATTATTGGTTCTACAATGCACTCGTGCTGCTGGTGATCGCTTGCCCATGCGCTCTGGTCATCTCGACACCGGTCTCCATCGTCGCTGCACTCACCGCCTCAGCGCGGGCCGGGGTGCTGATCAAGGGCGGTGCATATGTTGAGGCACCGGGCAAGACCACTGCACTGGCCATGGACAAGACCGGCACGATCACCATGGGCGAGCCCGAGGTGGCGGCGGTGCATCCGCTGGGCAAAGCATCGGCGCAAGATCTGATGACCCTCGCCGCTGGGCTGGAGGCACGTTCCTCGCATCCCTTGGCGCGCGCCATTCTTGCGCGGGCAGAAGCCGACGGCATCAAGGTATCCGCCGCGGAAGATACCCGAACCGTTCCGGGCAGGGGACTTGAAGGACGCACAGACGGCCGGTCGATCTGGCTGGGGTCGGACCGGTTTGCCGAGGAGAAGGGTTTCGGCGACGCCATTCCGAAGGATTTGCGCGACCGCATCGAAGGGGCTGGCAGCACCCTTGTTGCCGTGGGCGACGACACCGGTGTCACCGGCATCTTGGAATTGCGCGACCGTATCCGCCCGGATGCCAAAGGCATCGTGGCGCAGCTTCACGCGCAGGGTGTGAAGACCATCGTCATGCTGACCGGTGATAACGAGCGGACAGCGCGCGCTGTTGCAGCCGAGGTCGGCATCGACGAGGTCCGTGCCGAGCTTCTGCCCGAAGACAAGGTGACTGCCATCGAAGAACTGGTCGAAACGCATGAGATGGTGGCCATGATCGGCGACGGGGTCAACGACGCCCCGGCCATGGCGCGCGCGCATTACGCCATCGCAATGGGTGCCGTTGGTTCGGACGCGGCAATCGAGACGGCGGATATAGCCCTGATGACCGACGATCTCGGCAAGGTGCCTTGGCTGATCGGTCATTCGCGCCGGACAATGTCGATCATTCATCAGAACATCGGTATTTCCTTGGCGACCAAGGGCGTTTTCGTTGTCGCTACCGCGTTCGGACTGGCATCGATGTGGGGCGCGATTGCAGCCGACGTAGGAGTGTCATTGCTGGTGGTGGCCAATGCCCTGCGCCTGCTGAACAGCCAAGAGGCCAAGGCGCCGCCGTCCGGCGGTGAGCAGGTTGGCCCACAGATGGCAAAGGCCGCGCTTGCCCACGGACATTGATCACGCAGCATTTGCAAGGTAACGTAATGTCCATAACAGACCTCACGAAAGAGGCATCGAGCAGTGAAAACCATCCGATTTCCCCGCCGCGCCGTCCTGTTGGGCGGGCTGGCAGCGTTTCTGTCCGGGTGTGCCAGCAAGTTCCGCAGCTATGACGGACCCGAAGTCACCCGTGTTCGGCTTTACAAGGGACAGCGCTTGCTTGTTCTCGACGGAGCCGATCGCGTCTTGCAAACCTATCCGGTCGGGCTGGGTTTCGCTCCTGAGGGTCACAAACAATTCGAGGGGGATGGCCGGACTCCGGAAGGAGTTTACACAATCGACAGGCGAAACCCCAACAGCACCTACCATCTTTCGATTGGCATCTCTTATCCGAACGAGGCCGACATCGCCTTTGCCGAAGCGCTGGGCCTTTCCCCCGGCGGCGACATCTTCATCCATGGTGGCCCACGCCCCGGCATCGACCCGACAAATGTCCGCGACTGGACAGCTGGCTGCATCGCGGTCACGGATCGGGAGATCGAGGACATCTATGCAATGGTGAAGGACGGGACACCTATCCACATCTTTGCATGACGGTCTTTCTCATGCGGCGGTAGTGAGCCGTCGCATTGGCGCCATTGCCCAGCTCCACGAAGCCAAGATGAGCGCCAACAGCATCCAGTCTCCGAAGCTCGCGTAGAGTGTCGGCGGTCGCGCGGAGGGCAGGCTAGCGTCGATGATGCCCGTTTCGCCGGTATCGAGCCGCGCAACGATCTCTCCGCTCGCGTCGATGACCGCAGAGATGCCCGTATTCGCGGCTCGGATGACTGGAAGGCCTTCCTCTACGGCGCGCATACGTGCGGAAGCCAGATGCTGCTCGGGTCCGATGCTGGTGCCAAACCAGGCATCGTTTGTCGCGTTGAAAATCCACTCCGGCCGGAACAGGTCATCGACCACATGCCCTGGGAAGATGATCTCATAGCAGATCGCCACGGCGACCAGCGGCACACCCGGAAGCGCAAGCGTTCTCGGGCCCAGTCCGGGCGTAAAATCGCCCAGACCCGCCGTGAGCCGCTCGATGGGCAACCAGCCGCGGAATGGCACGTATTCGCCGAAGGGCACGAGATGGTGTTTCGCGTATCCGGTCAGGATCTCGCCGGTCTCGTCAAATGCCTGGACCGTGTTGAAATATCGGGTGCCATCCTCGCTCGGTACACGGTCCGGCACACCGGTAAGCAGCACTCTGCCGTCTGGTAGCGCTGCGGCAATGCGGGCCCGTGCCTCCGTATCCTCATCGAGGAAACCCGGAAAGGCGGTTTCCGGCCAGAGAAGAACGTCGAAATCGCCGGGCTGGGTTGAAAGCTCAAGATAACGCGCGAAGGTTGCCTCGCGGTTCTCGGGCGCCCATTTCTCCTCTTGGGGAACGTTGCCCTGGACGATGCGCAGCTCCACACCGGGTGGTTGTTCTGTATCCGACTGGAGGCGAAGTGTGCCGACGGCCCACATCGTCGCGATGCCGGCCAGCGCCATGAGCGAGATGGTCAGTCGTTGCCGCCCGGACGCCATGACAGCCGCGACGGGAAGTGCCGCGACGAACACGGTGAGAAAGCTTAGCCCATAGCTTCCGACCCAGGCGGCGGGCTGGCGCAAAGCGGCGTAATCGACCAGAGCGTAGCTGGCGAGGATCCACGGAAAACCTGTCAGAACGTGACCACGCAACCACTCGGCCACGGTCCAGAAGGTCGCGAACAGGAGGCAGGCCAGGAGATTGCCCAGGGCTCCGCGCCGCGCGATTTCGGCGAAGAGCGCTGCGGCAATGGCCGGGAAAATTGCGAGACCTGCGGACAATCCCGCGACGGCCGGGATCGCCATCGCCCCGAACCGCTCGCCCTCGACGTAGAAACTCTCTGCAATCCACGAAATCCCGAAACCGAACTGGCCAAGACCAAACGCCCAGCCGACGAGGAAAGCGCGCCCGAAGGAGAGATCGCGAAGACCGACAAACAACGCGGAATAGGCAACGGGAACAAGCAGGAGAAGCGAGAAAGGCGGGAAAGTCAGAACGGTCAGCGCCCCGGCGACGAAACCAAGCGTCATCCGCGAAAGCAAACGGTGGAGCAGTGCTATGCGGTTCAGAATTTCCGGCTTCACGATTTGATCGGACGCCGCACGCTGATCCATGGCGCAGCGAGCAAGAGCCCCACGCCACTGACGACAAATACATCCGCCATGTTGAAGGCAGGCCAATGTGTTGTGCCAATATAGAAATCGAGAAAGTCTGTTACGGCCCGATACCGCACACGATCGATGACATTGCCCAGGGCTCCGCCAATGATCGCACCGTAGGCAAGCGTTTCCACCGCATTGTCGGCGCGAAACAGCATAACCCCCAGCCAAACACAGATGGCAAGAGCGAAAGCGATGAGGCTCCACCACGGCGCGCCGCCCAACATCCCGAAAGTCACGCCGTCATTACGATAAAAGACGAGGTTGAATCCCGGAAACACGGGAATTCCGGCGCTTAAAGTGACGGCATTCGCAACGACAATGGCTTTGGTGATCTGATCGATCGCGAACGCAGCAAGTGCTGCGAAGACGCCGATCATCGGAGATACCTTGTTTAGTGACATTG
The DNA here is from genome assembly GCF_003122215.1 of Pararhodobacter marinus. GTDB lineage: Bacteria > Pseudomonadota > Alphaproteobacteria > Rhodobacterales > Rhodobacteraceae > Pararhodobacter > Pararhodobacter marinus. Next base: position 101,331 of record NZ_QEYD01000014.1, read on the forward strand.
CCTCATCCCAACCAGACATCAAGGAACAGCATCAGAACGAGCCCGACTGCGAGACCGAGCGTCGCCCTGTTCTGATGGCCGCTGCGATGGGTTTCAGGGATGATTTCGTGGCTAATGACGTAGAGCATTGCGCCCGCGGCAAAGGCCAGACCCCATGGAAGCAGCGGTTCCGACAGTGTGATGATGCCGGCCCCGAGCAAACCGCCAATCGGCTCGACCATGCCCGTCAGCGCCGCGATGCCCCAGGCGCGCAGCTTCGGATATCCCTCGCCCAGCAGAGATACAGCGACGGCCAATCCTTCGGGCGCATTCTGAAGCCCGATGCCGATGGCGAGCGGCAGACCGCCCTCCATACCTCCGGATCCGAAGCCGACCCCCACGGCAAGGCCTTCGGGGAAGTTGTGGATCGTGATCGCAATGATGAACAACCAGACCCGCCGCAAAGACGCCGCTTCGGGCCCTTCGCGTCCCGTCTTGAAGTGCTCATGCGGCAGCTTTTCGTTCATCAGGGCGACAGCCCCCATGCCCAGAAGAATCGAAACGCATACGATGGCCGCAGGCATCGCGCCGTTTTCGAACATCGGCTCCGCCGCATCCAATGCCGGGATGATCAGCGAAAAGAAAGAAGCGGCGAGCATCACACCGGCAGCGAAGCCGAGCGACAGATCGCGTGTGGCCCGAGACGGGATGCGCCCGAACAGCACGGGAACTGCTCCGACTGCTGTGAGCGATCCGGCGGCGAGACTTCCGAGAAAGCCGAGCATTATCGGAGAAAGATTTTCCATGGGCGGGCCAGATTATCCTTCGGCGTAGCTCGAAAAGACTTCCGTCGACCCGTCCTTGCGGATGAGGAAGACATCATAGGCCTCGCGGTCGTCTTCTGGCCCCATGCCGGGCGAGCCATAGGGCATCCCCGGAACGGCGAGGCCGACGGCGTCCGGGCGCTCCTCGAGAAGGCGGCGGATGTCAGCGGCCGGGACATGGCCTTCGATCACGTAGCCATCAATGAGCGCGGTGTGGCAGGAGACCATGCGCTGCGGCACGCCGTTGTCGAGCTTGAAGCGAACCAGCAACCCGCCGAACATGTCCTGGCCGGTCGGCGCAAAGCCATTCTCTTCGAGATGGTTCATCCACGAGAGGCAGCAGCCGCAACCGTTGGTCTTGCGGACGTCGATCGCCGTTGCCTCTGCGAGGGCCTGTGCCGCCGGGAACAGGGCGAGCGTGATGGCAAGAGCTTGGGTCATGCGTTTCATGGGTCAGAGCCTTTCGGTTGTCGTTTCGGCAATCTCGCTGCCGAGGTTTTCATTCAGAAGCGCGCGCGCCTCGGCCAGACGCGAGAGCGCGGCGGTATCATCCGCTTCGCTCTCGGCTGCTTCGGCGAGCCGGTCGTCAGCGAGGGGGTCAGTCGGGCGCCCATCCACGAGGACTTCGTAGTGCAGGTTCGGACCTGTCGCCGTGCCAGTCGCGCCGACGCGGCCGATCACGTCTCCCGCCGCAACGCGTTGGCCTTGTGCCAAATCTTCCGGCACGGCGCTCAGATGCGCGTAGCGCGTCATGGTGTCGGAGCCGTGCAAGATTTCGACCACGCGACCATATCCGCCGCGCCAGCCGATGAAATTGACCCGCCCCGGTGCCGTCGCTTGAACCGGTGTCCCACGTGCCGCTGCAAAATCGACGCCGGTGTGCATCCGGACGTTGCCAAAGACCGGATGCGTGCGGCGCCCGAACACCGAGCTGAGGCGCGCACCCTCGACCGGCTGTGCGAAGACGCGCAGCACCTCGCCATCGACGTAGATCGTCGCCTGACCGCTGCCGTCGTCAGGCCATACGATCTCGTAGAGCGAACCGCCGATGTCCAGTGCGGCGAAGGCGAGTTCGGGCTGTCCGATCCTGTCCTCGCCGACCCGCGCCTCACGCCAGAGAAGCCTTAGTGTTTCGCCGCCGGCCATCTCGCGGCGGAAATCCACGGTCCCACCCAGCATCTGCGCAAGGTCCACGGAAAAACGGGCGGGTATGCCGGCTTCGTCGAGTGCCGCGAAGATCGAGCTGTCGATCACGGCTTCGCCGGCAAGGGTTACGATCTCCGGATCCGGAGCCACGACCTGTGTGGACAACTGCTCGCCGAAAACCACCTCGATCCGAACCCCGTCCTCGACGGCGAGTGAGACGGTGCGGGGGCTGCCGTCCATGGTCGAAGCAACAGTGACCGAGTGCCCCGGCCGCAGCCGTCGCAGATCGTATTCCGCGCCAAGCGCGAGGGCAACTTCGGCTCTGTCAGGTGCCGCAAGACCAGCCTCAGACAGCAAGAAATCGAGCGTCTCGCCAGGTGCAATGTTGCGCGACCATGTCGACAGGGGTGGCTCGATCGCCTGCACGGGCCTGTCGGCAAACGCGACCTGCAGAAGGGGCAGGGGGCCGAGGTCGGGTGCATCTTCTGCCCATACCGTCACGGGCAGCGTCACGGGGATGTCAACGTTCTGGGGGGCTTCAGGACCTTGGGGCATCCAATTACCTGCCGAGGCAAGTTTCGGCGGCACGGGTTCTTTCGAGAAAACACCGGAGATGACGATAGCTGCCCCGGAAACCGTCCCCGCAATTGCGACACAAGCCGCCAAAGTTCTGAGCCTCATGTCGCCCCCTCCATTTCTTCTTCCAGCGCGCGGCGAATTTTCGGCACCGCGAATTCTCTGGGTTCGTGATAGTCGATCATGGTGACGAACCGCCCAGAGGCTGCGAACAGGAAGACGCTCGCGCTGTGGTTCATCGTGTAATCGCCGCTCTCCGTCGGCAACCTTTCGTAGGTGGCGTGGAAGCCGTCCGCGACGCGCGCGATCTGCTCTTCCGGTCCCGTCCAGCCACGTATCCCAGGATGGAAGTAGCCGACATATTCGGCCATCGTTTCGACAGTGTCGCGCTCGGGATCGACCGTGATGAAAACCACGTTCATCTCGTCGGCCTCGTCTCCCAGATCGTCGAGCCATCCCGAAATGTCCGAGAGCGTGGTCGGGCAGACATCGGGACAGTAGGTGAAGCCGAAGAACGCCATCGTCGGGCGACCGATCAGGGTTTCTGGCCCGACCGCGTTGCCCTCATGATCCGTCAGACGGAAATCCATTTCGGTCAGGGCCACAGGCCGCTGCCCGACAGGTTCGGGTCCACCGGGTCCATCGACCTGCCACCAACCGACGAAGAGCATCAGGGCGACCGCCCCGACACCAGCCGCGCCGTACCCCAGGATCGCCCGTCGCCGCATCAGTCCTCTGGCCCCCGCGCGGCGATGCCGAGGATCGGCACCTCGACCGTCACTTCGCCTCCGTCGTCGAAAAGCAGGGTCAGCGGAAAGGTGTCCCCTTCCGTCATCGGTTCTTGCAGCCGCATCAGCATTGCGTGCAGGCCCCCCGGTTCGAGCGCGACGCTCTCGCCCGGGGCGATCGCGATCTCCCCCGCCGGGTTCATGGAACTCACACCTTCGGCATTTGTCTTCGTCTCGTGAATTTCGGGCATCATCGCGAGCGGCGTTGTAAGGCCGATCAGCGTCACTGGCTCGTCGCCAGTGTTGCGGATCGTCATGTAAGCGGCCCCGGGACGGTTCATCCCGATGGAGGCGCGGGACCACGCGTTCTCGACGACAACATCCTCGGGTCCGGCCAGCGCGGGCGCTGAGAACCCTCCAAGGGTCAAAAGCGCCGCCAGTGTGCTGGTCAAAATATACTTTTTCATCGTTCTGATCCTGCCCTTTGTATTCAGCTTTGCGCGGCAGCGACTTCGGCGGCCACCAGACGACGCAATTCTGCCTCCCCGAATGGATCGAGCGGCTTGCCGTTCACGAAGAATGTGGGCGTCTGGCGAATTCCCACGGTCTCGACGTCGGCACGATCCTGGTTCAGGATCGCCACGACATCGGGCGCCATCATTTGCGTGCGCGCGGCCTCGGCATCGAGTCCGGCCGTGGCGGCGATCTGAAGGATCAGGCCGGGCGCCGGGGCACCGTGCGACGCCCATCTCGGCTGTTCCCGCAGAACGGCCTCAAGCACCGGCACGTAAACGTCCTGCATGCGTGCCGCCTCGAGCACGCGGATCGCTTCCTCGGATGCCGCGCCGTGGAAGGGCGTGTAGCGGATCACGACGCGGACAGCATCCCCATGCTCGGCCATGATGTCCTTCACGACGGGATGAAAGGCGCGACAGGCCTCGCAGGCCGGATCGAAGAATTCGACGATCGTGACGGGCGCTTCCGCAGGCCCGAGGATGGGCGAGTAGGGGCGGATCATCGCGTCCGCGAGTTCCGGCGCAACAGGCTCCGCTTCGGCCACCGGGCCGGGGCGGGTTGCAAACCAGGTGGTTCCGCCGAAACCGGCGACGCCGAAGGCGAGAACGGACAGGATCAGGGCGCGTCGGTTCATTTTCGTGTGTCCTTCAATGAAAGGGCCGACAGCGCCCCGATCAGCGCGAAGGCGGCGAGGGCCATCAGCGGGATCGGGATGCCGAAGACCAGTTGGTTGTCATCGGTGCAAGAGGGGCCGGTGGCCGTGCAGGGCTGGATGCGTTCGGGAACAAGACCGACGTACAGCCCCATGTGCCAGAGGGCGATTGCGCCGCCGCCAAGCGCCAATGCGATGCCGTAGCGCCCCACACGGCCGTCCCGCCACCAAAGGCCCAGCCCTAGGATAATGGCCAAGGGAAACATGAAGGCGCGCTGGAACCAGCACAGCACACAGGGCGTCTGCCCCAGCACCTCGCCGATGAAAAGCACGGCAAGCGAGGCGACGAGCGCGATGATCCATGCCAGCCCGAGGGCTGTTTCTCCGGATATGCGGTTCATGTCGATCAGATCCTCTCTTCCAGATCGGCGAGAATCTCTTCGGCCGGGGTGCCGTAGGGCCAGGAGTCGGCAAAGCCCGCGTCGGGATCGAAGAGGAACAGATGCGACGTGTGGCCCATCGTGTAACCATCCGGCGCCGCAGCCTCTTCGACGCGTTCAAAGAAGATCGGAAACGTCTCGGATGTGGCGGCGATTTGTTCCGGCGTGCCCGTCAGCCCGATGATGCTCGCATCGAACAGCGGGACGTATTCGGCGAGTGCGGCGGGCGTGTCCCGTTCGGGGTCGATTGTTATGAAAATCGGCTGGACCTTGGCGGCATCGTCGCCCAGACCGTCCATCACCGCCGCGACCTCTGACAGGGTCGTCGGGCAGACGTCGGGACAGTTGGTGAAGCCGAAAAACACCAGCATCCAGCGCCCCGCAAAGTCCTCCTCGGTTCGAACCATACCCTGGTGGTCCGTCAGTTCGAATTTAGCGAAAAAAGGCGGTTCGGCGTCGGTTCGGGCGCGGTCGGCACGATAGTCGGACCAGAGCAAAAGCCATACGAAGGCAAGCGCTGCCACGCCTGCCAAAACCCAAAGAAACTTCTGTGCCGATGTAAGGGACAATCCTGTTCGCCTGTTATTGATTCTTATTGCATGTGCGGATACATCCTCTAGCCGCTAGAGGTTCAAGCACGAAATCATGGTATAGCTTGAACTCACGCGTCTGTGAATCCGACACTTGTTTATTCCGACGGCAAAACCTACACAAACTGTATCTTTTTCATGGAGGCGAAAATGCTCACGATCGGTACTCTGTCAAAGAAGACTGGCACAAAAGTGCAGACCATCCGGTACTACGAACAGATCGGACTCATGCCCGAACCTGGCAGGACCGAAGGCGGACAGAGGCGCTACGACAATGCACAGCTCGACCGACTGTCCTTCATCCGCCATTCGCGGCAACTCGGTTTCTCGCTCGATGCGATCCGCGAGCTGCTCGACCTCAGCGACCATCCCAACCGCCCCTGCGACGAGGCAGATGCCATCGCGCGTCGCCAGCTCAAACAGGTGGAGCAGCGCATGGCCCGCCTGAAGGCGCTGCGCACGGAACTGAAACGCATGGTTCACGAATGCAGCGGCGGGCGGACGGGAGACTGCAAGGTGCTTGAGGTGTTGCGGGACCATTCGGAATGCCTGACCGAGCACGAGGAAATCGGGGCCTGAAGGAATTCAGCCAACATTCCGGCTGGAACGCAGATCAGCCGCAGAAGTTAATGTGTCGTACAACACAGGCTGGAACCACAAAATGGCTGCTAGACAAAATTCAATGGAGAGACGGACGCTTTGGATCGTTCTGGCGCTCAATATCGGTTTGGCCGTGGCCTTTTTCGCAACAGGCGCCTTCGGCGACTCAAGTGCCCTGATCGCCAACGGGCTCGATAACCTCTCCGACAGCTTCGTCTACGCGATCAGCCTTTTCGCTTTGTCCCGATCCGACAAATGGAAACGCGGGGCGGCGAACGTTTCCGGCGGGCTGCTGATCCTGTTCGCCGCTGGTATCCTCTACGATGCATGGCGCCGCTACATCGGCGGGTCAGATCCGCTCGGGACGATCATGATCGCCATGGCCCTGTTTGCGGCGGCGATCAACGCAGTCTGCGTCTGGCTGCTCGCTAAGCTCAAAGATCCGGACGTCAACATCCGCGCGGCCAACACCTTCAGTTACAACGATTTCGCCGCGAACCTCGGAATCGTCTTGGCTGGCGGCCTCGTCGCCTGGCTGGGAACCAACTGGCCGGACCTCGTCGTCGGCGTGATTGTCGCCGGGATCGCGGCCTGGGGAGGTATCGACATTCTGCGCGACGCACACGGCGAACACCACAAAGCAGTTCATACGGGCAAATAGTTGCGGGAGATTCTTTCTGAAAGAAAGGGTTGAAGCTATAGTGACTATAGTAATTAGGCTTGTTCCAAGACGATTCGAGGAGCGACTCCGTTGCAGATGACCGACCCCCTACTTGCACCCACCAAATTACTGGATTTTGATGCCGCGCCTCTTGCGCATCTAATTGAGACCCGCGGCTGGCGCGGCTTATCCGAATACGATCGGATCGGAGCTGCCTATGATTTCGTTCGGAATGAAATCGCGTTCGGATACAATCGAGCTGACGACATCCCCGCCTCCGAGGTGCTTTCCGACGGCTACGGGCAGTGCAATACCAAAGGGACGCTCTTGATGGCGTTGCTGCGTGGTGTTGGCATTCGTTGCCGGTTGCATGGGTTTACGATCCACAAAGGCTTGCAGCGCGGTGTTGTCCCAGAGTTGGTGTATCCGCTTGCTCCGCAAGAAATTCTCCACTCATGGGTTGAGATCGAATATCAAGGTGCTTGGTTCAACCTCGAAGGCTTCATCCTGGATGACGCTTTCCTGACAGTCCTGCAAACGTCTTTCTCGGACACGGACAGTCTCTGCGGTTATGGCGCGGGCACGGATTGCCTTGGCGCGCCTCCCGTCACCTGGAACGGAGAAGATACCTACATTCAGAAATCCGGCATCGTGCAAGATTTCGGCGTGTTTGATACGCCGGACGCCTTCTATTTGTCCCATGAGCAATCCTTTGGATGGCTGCGTGGTGCCCTTTACCGTCATATCATCCGCCACTGGATGAATGCGCGCGTACGTGGTTTTCGCAGCGGTCGCCTGAAGACTGACCGACGCGCGACACACGCGCACGCGGAGCCTGCCAATGCCACATGACCACGGGCACGCGCCTATCGATCCGAATTCTGGGGACCGGCGGGTTGCCATCGCCATCTGGGCAAACGGGCTACTTACCGTTGCGCAAGTCGTCGGGGGCATATTCTCGGGCAGTCTGGCACTGATCGCCGATGCGCTGCACAACTTTTCCGATATGGCCTCGCTTGTCATTGCCTTCGCCGCACGCAAGATCGCGCGCCGCCCGGCCGATGAACGCATGACCTTCGGCTATGGCCGGGTCGAAATCGTGGCGGCCCTGATCAACTACACCACCCTCATCGTGATCGGCTTCTATCTGATCTACGAAGGTGGCATGCGCATGATTGATCCACCCGAAGTCATGGGGTGGACCGTCGTCATTCTCGGTGGAATTGCGCTTGTGGTCGACACGCTGACCGCAATGCTGACCTATTCGATGCAGAAGGGCAGCGTGAACATCCGCGCGCTTTTCCTGCATAACCTGTCGGACGCGCTTGCTTCGGTCGCGGTTATCGTCGGTGGGTCGCTGATCATCCTTTACGACATGCGTTGGGTCGATCCTGCCATCACCATCGGCATCGCGATCTACATCCTGTATCTGTCTTTCACTGAAATAGGCGGCCCAATCCGAACCCTGATGCTCGGGAGCCCGCCGGACATCGACAACGAGGCCGTCGTCGAAGCGATGCGGAAAGTCGAAGGCGTCGCCGACGTCCACTACGTCCATCTCTGGCAAATGCAAGAGCACGAGGCTGCGCTCGACTGCCATGTCGTCGTGGCAGCCGAGGGCTGGTCGAAGATCGAAGAGATCAAGAGCGCGATCAAGAAGCGGCTGAAGGAAGAGTTCGGCATCAGCCATTCCAGTCTCGAATTTGAGCATGAGGATCGCGCTCATCAGAACGCCGATCTCTACGGTCACGGCAACGCAAGTGAAAAGGAGAAGACCAATGTTCAAGGAAACGCTGACCGAGCATGATGATGTCATCGGGCTCGTCTGCGCGATTACGCGGACCGGCATGGGCTCGATCCGAGCAACTGGGTCATTCTGACCAAACGATCCGATCAGGCAAATGACGCGACGCGCCTTCTGGCGCGGGAATATGGGCTGGAGTTCACGATGACCGCCGACAGCGACATGATGATGCACGGAGCGGTCACCCATGTCGTGGACATCGGCGGGCGGTTCGCTGCAAAATTCCATGGCATGGACTTCAAGAACGTGAACCTGATCCTCTATGTCAGCGAGTTGATCAACAACGCCCAGCATCGACGCCGGGAGCCCAACTGGTGGGACCGGCTGACAGGTGTGTTTCAATGAGTGTCGTCGCGACTGGCGTCAGGCTGTCCTCGACAGACGGAGTTTCCCTGACAGCTCTGCGTCGGTATTTTGCGGTGATCATCCCGGCCAACTTGATCTGGGAGTTCGCGCATATGCCGCTCTACACGATCTGGAACGAGGGCACTTGGGGTGAGATTGTCTTCGCAGCCGTCCATTGCACGGGTGGCGATATCCTGATCGCCATGAGCGCGCTGATGCTTGCCCTCATGCTGTCGGGCCGGGGCTGGCCCCTGGTCGCCTCGACGCGGCGGTCTGTGACCGTCCTGACGGTGGTGTTCGGGCTCGGATACACGCTGTTCAGCGAATGGCTCAACATCGTGATCCGCGCGGCCTGGGCCTATTCGGACCTGATGCCGATCATTCCGATCCTCGATGCGGGCCTGTCACCTGTGTTGCAATGGATCGTGATACCGCTGGTCGCGTTCTGGTGGGTCTGGCGGCCTTTCAACAACGATCGTGATGTATGATGGATATTTCCGGCATCGGCATCTTCGCGGCCTTCCTGGCGGGTGCCATTTCGTTCCTGTCGCCCTGTGTCCTGCCACTGGTGCCTGGCTACGTCTCGTACATCGCAGGGCAACCAGATTTGCGCACGACGCGGTCGGTCGGCTTGCGGGCGCGCGCCGGGGCGCTCGGGTTGAGTGCCTGCTTTGTCCTGGGCTTTTCGACGGTCTTCGTCGCCCTCGGGGCCCGGGCCAGCGCGCTCGGATCCCTGCTGCTGACATGGCGCACCGAGCTAAACTATCTCGGCGGCTGTCGCGTAGCCCTTAATTGTGAGATGGGAAATCCAACGAAATCAACGGCTGATCTTTGCCCTTAAATATGAGATTTTGCCTTTAATT
>NZ_QEYD01000015.1 GCF_003122215.1 Pararhodobacter marinus
GCTGGTGCTGGTGCTGGTGCTGGTGCTGGTGCTGGTGCTGGTGCTGGTGCTGGTGCTGGTGCTGGTGCTGGTGCTGGGAGCATGTGCGCTGGGCGCAAGACAAGCCAAGTTTTGGCCCAGGCCCAGGCCCAGGCCCAGGCCGTAGGCGCCAAAACCGACGCCCTAAGCTCAAGGCCAAGTCCGCAAAGTTGGCGGGTTTCAAACCAGCGACTCCGCCGCATCCGAGCCGTCGTCGGACTTGGCCTGTGTCGGCGCAATCCTCAGAACTGCGCTCGGAACAGGCCCTGCCCCCCCCTTACCCGCGTGGCCGCAAGCGCTACCGGCGCCCGCGTGATCAGAAAACGGCTCGGGCCGCGCCTGCCGTCGCTCTGCTCCCCTGAAACCCGTGGGCGCGTGCTACCGGCCAGCGCCCCCAAAACCGCCCTTGCCCCCTCCCGGCCATTTCCGCACCGGCCCCGATACGCTAGGCTCCCGCGGGGTAACGACAGGAGCCTTCGATGGCACAACGCCCCTTTCCACGCCGCGTGGGGATCGGTCTTGGCGTCGTATTCCTGATCGCACTGACCGCGCTGGCGATTGCCGGCCCCGGGCTGTGGCGCGGCACGGCCCTGCGCGGCGCGGACTTCACCCCGGAGGCATGGCACGCGGCGTGGCTCTGCAGCGGGCTGGAGCCGGAGAGTTGCGCGCAGCGGCGCGGAGAATGCCGGCGCGGCGTGATGCTGGAAAGCCTGCTCACCGGCCCGCTGGCGCAGCCGGGGCTCAACCGCGAAAGCGTGGCCACGCTTCTGGGCGCGCCCAACGGACAGGCCACGATCAACGAAGGCGGGCGGCTGCGACACTGCGATATCTGGCGGCTCGGTGCCTGCAGCGGGATCGGCGACGGTATCGACGCGCTTCACGTCTGTTTCGGCCCCGATGGCACGTTGTCCAGCGCCGGCCATATCCGCCTCATGCAGGAAACCTGACCCCCAAAAAAACCGGCGCACCACGCAGGGCGCGCCGGTCGGGAGGGGACTCGTCCCGCGCGTTCAGGCGGTCACTCGGCCGCGCGGGCCATCGGGTTGTTGGGATGCGTCGTCCAGTCGCCTTTCTCGGCGGGGACGGTCTGGCCGGTGCGCTCGTCCAGAGCCCCCGGGGCGACGCGCTTCATGGTGATGCAATCCTCGACCGGGCAGACATTGACGCACAGGTTGCAGGCGACGCATTCGCTGTCATCGACCTCGAACACCCGACCCTCTTTCATCAGGATCGCCTGATGCGACGTGTCTTCGCAGGCCGCATAGCAGCGCCCGCAGGAAATGCACTTGTCCTGATCGATCACCGCCTTGGTGACGTAGTTGAGGTTCAGATACTGCCAGTCGGTGACATTGGGCACCGCGCGACCGGTGATCTGGTCGACCGAGGTAAAACCCTTCTTGTCCATCCACAGCGACAGGCCCGCCGTCATCTCCTTGATGATGCCGAAACCATAGGTCATGGCCGCCGTGCAGACCTGCACATTGCCCGCGCCCAGGGTCAGGAATTCGGCCGCGTCGCGCCAGGTGCTGACCCCGCCAATGCCCGAGATGGGCAGGTCGGCGGTCTCGGGATCGCGCGCGATCTCGGCCACCATGTTCAGCGCGATGGGCTTCACCGCGGGACCACAATAGCCGCCATGCGTGCCCTTGCCGTCGATCGTGGGCGCGGGCGCGAAATCATCGAGATCGACCGAGGTGATCGAGTTGATCGTGTTGATAAGCGACACCGCGTCCGCCCCGCCGCGCTTTGCCGCCTGCGCGGGTTTGCGCACATCTGTGATGTTGGGCGTCAGCTTCACGATCACCGGCATGCGGGTATATTGCTTGCACCAACGGGTGATCTGCTCGATCAGGTCGGGATTCTGCCCCACCGCCGCGCCCATGCCCCGCTCGGACATGCCGTGCGGGCAGCCGCAATTCAGCTCGATCCCGTCCGCGCCGGTCTCTTCGACCAGGGGCAGGATCGCCTTCCACGCCTCTTCGACGCAAGGCACCATGATCGAGGCGATGAGCGCGCGGTCGGGATAGTCGCGCTTGACCATCTTCATCTCGCGCAGGTTCACCTCGAGCGGGCGGTCGGTGATCAGCTCGATATTGTTGAGCCCCAGAAGGCGGCGATCCGCGCCCCAGATCGCGCCATAGCGCGGCCCGTTCACGTTGACGACGGGCGGCCCCTCTTCGCCCAGCGTTTTCCACACGACGCCGCCCCATCCGGCCTCGAAGGCGCGGCGGACATTGTATTCCTTGTCGGTGGGCGGGGCCGAGGCCAGCCAGAACGGGTTGGGGGATTTGATACCGACGAAATTCGAAGTCAGGTCAGCCATTTCTCACTCCTCGGACGCGATCAGCGTCGCATATTCTTCCAGCAGCGGGCCGAAAGCCTCGGGCGGCGGGAAGTGTTCGAACTTGTGCCGGGCGGGGGTCTCCGCCCAGGGGAGTTTCTCGGAGGTGCAGGTTTCCATCAGGGGCACGAAGCCCGACGGGTCGTCAAGCATGGTCGGGCGCAGGTTCAGGAACTCCATGCCCGGGATGCGGGTAAAGACCCAAGCCAGGCATTCGGCGCAGTGGATATGCATGAGATCGGGCGATTTCATGCCGCCCTGCACCACCGCGCCCTGCAGCAGCGTGAACCCCGTTACCGGCACCATCAGTGTGGTGGAAAAGGCGCTGCCCGACATCTTCTGGCAGCCCCGGCAATGGCAGGCCGCGCTCGCGATCGGCTGTTCCGTGACGCGAAAGCGCAGCGCACCGCAGCGGCAGCCGCCATCGGCAGGCAGGGCCAGCGCCCGTGGAACGGGCCGGTCAGAGGCGCCCCCGGTCATGCCGTCAATGCCGCGTGGATATCCATCGCCGCATCGCGACCCTGCGCGACGCCGGTGACGGTCAGATCTTCGCCGCCCTGCGCGCAATCGCCACCCGCCCAGACACCAGCGACCGAGGTCCGGCCAGTGGCATCGGTGACGATCTTGCCGCGGTCGATATCGAGCGCGTCGGGCGCGCCTTCCAGCGTCTGGCCGATCGCCTTGAAGACCTGGTCGGCGCGCAGGGTAAAGGTCTCGCCGGTCTGTTCCAGCCCCTTGGGGCCCGATCTTGTATAGGCGAATTCGACCGCTTCGACCTTGCCATTGCCGATGATCTTCACAGGCATCGCGTTGGTCAGGATCGTCACGCCCTCGGTCGCGGCATGGTCGAGCTCGTATTCGGACGCGCCCATCGCGTCCCGGTCGCGGCGATAGACCATATGGACATGCTCGGCGCCCAGAAGACGCGACTGCACGGCGGCATCGACCGCCGTCATGCCGCCGCCGATCACCACGACATGGCGCCCGATGGGCAGGGCGGACTTGTCCTTGGCCTGACGCAGTTCGGCGATGAAATCGACGGCGTCGCGTACGCCCTCCAGATCCTCGCCCTCGGCCCGCAGGGCGTTGACCCCGGCAAGGCCCATGCCCAGGAAAACGGCGTCATACTCGGCTTTCAGACCGTCGAGCGTGATGTCGCGGCCCAGCGCGCTGCCGGTCTCGATGGTGATGCCGCCGATCCGCAACAGCCAGTCGACCTCGGCCTGCGCGATCCCGTTGGCGGCCTTGTAGGCAGCGATCCCGTATTCGTTGAGCCCGCCGGGCTTCGGCCGGGCCTCGTGGATCACCACGTCATGGCCCAGCATGGCGAGCCGGTGCGCACAGGCCAGACCGGCAGGACCGGCGCCAACGACCGCCACGCGCTTGCCACTGGGGGCGGCGCGGGTGAAGGGATGCTCGTTGGCTTCGAGAAGCCCGTCGGTCGCATAGCGCTGCAGGCGACCGATCTCGACCGGGTTGCCTTCGGCCTCGTTGCGCACGCAGACGCCTTCGCACAGCGTCTCGGTCGGGCAGACCCGCGCGCACATCGCGCCAAGGATGTTCTGCTGGAAGATCGTCCGCGCGGCGGCGTCGGGCATCCCCGCCTGGATCTGGCGGATGAAGAGCGGGATGTCGATCCCGGTCGGACAGGCGGTGATGCAGGGCGCATCGTGGCAGAAGTAACAGCGGTCGGCGGCGACGCGGGCTTCGTGATCGTCGAGGATCGGATGCAGATCGTCGAAATGCGCGGCAAGCGTCGCGTCGTCCAGACGCGCGGCTGCGATGCCGTCGGTCTGAGGGCTATGGGTCACGGGCTACCTCCGGGTTGGGTGGCGGGTTGGCTTGTGCTGTTCTTGTTATGCCGCCCAGAGTGCCACGGATCGAAATTTTATCAACGGGTAAAATTTTTCCGGGCGAGATGAGGCACGAGGCTGCCCAATCCTTGTGCAAGGCTGTAGGGTGCGTGGTTTCCACGCACGCTTTCAGAGCGAAGGGTCCGGGAATGGTGCGTGGAAACCACGCACCCTACAACCGCGCGCCCGGCCTATCCGGCCAGCGCCTCGTCCAGCAAGTCTGCCAGGGCCGCGCGCGGAACATCGGCGGTGACGAAGCTGTCACCGATCGCGCGGACGAGGATGAAACGCAGGCTGCCGTCCTGCACCTTCTTGTCCTGCCCCATCAGCGCGATCAGCCCGTCGCGCCCCGGCAGATCCCCCTCGATATCCGACAGTGTCCGCTTCATGCCCATCCGCGCCAGATGCTCGGCCACGCGTTCGGGCGCCTCCTGCGAACAGAGCCCCAGCCGCGCCGACAGGTCGAAGGCCAGCAGGCAGCCGATCGCCACCCCTTCGCCGTGCAAAAGCCGGTCGGAATAGCCGGTCGCGGCCTCCAGCGCATGGCCGAACGTGTGTCCCAGGTTCAGCAGCGCGCGGTCCCCCTGCTCGGTCTCGTCGCGCTCGACGATATCGGCCTTCATCCGCACCGAATGGCGTACCGCTTCCTGCCGGAGCGCCTTGTCCCCCGCCGCCATGGCGGGCGCGTTCGCGTCAAGCCAGTCGAAGAACGCCGCATCGCCCAGAAGCCCGTATTTCACCACCTCGCCGTAGCCCGCGAGGAAATCGCGCGCGGGCAGCGTATCGAGCGCATCGATATCGGCCAGGACCAGCGAGGGCTGGTGGAACGCGCCGATCAGGTTCTTGCCCAGGGGCGAATTGATCCCGGTCTTGCCGCCGACCGAGCTGTCGACCTGCGCCAAAAGCGAGGTCGGGATCTGCACGAAGCGGACGCCCCGCCGCAGGATGGACGCGGCAAAGCCCACGAGGTCGCCGATCACGCCGCCCCCCAGCGCCACCACGACATCGCCGCGCTCGACCTTCTGCGCGATCAGCCATTCGACCGCCTGCTCCAGATAGCGCCAGCTTTTCGTCGCCTCGCCCGCGGGCAGGATCAGCGCCTCCATCGCCACGCCGCCTTCGGCCAGCCCGGTGCGAAGCCCGTCGAGCTGCAGCTCGGCCACCGTCGCCTCGGTGATCACGCAGACCCGGTTGCGGCGCAGAAGCGGCGCGATCTCGGCCCCGGCCCGCGCGATCAGGCCACGCCCCACGCGCACCGTATAGGACCGCGCGCCCAGCGAGACGCGGACATCGTCGATTGCGGGGGCGGCGGTCGGATCGTGGCTCATGGGCCGGGCCTCATTGGTCGGGGGAAAGGGTGTCGTCGTGGGGATCGGTCCTCAGGACGTCCGGGCGGCGCGTCAGCGCCTCGATCACCTTCTCGGCGGTGGTTTCGATGGCAAAGCCCGCCTCGGTCGGGACGACGAGATCGGCCTCGGCATAGGCAGGTTCGCGGTCGGCCATCAGCGCCGCGAGGGTCTGGTACGGGTTGGCCGTACGCAGAAGCGGGCGGGTATCCTTGCGTTTCACGCGCTGCCAGAGCGTGTCGAGATCGGCCTTCAGCCAGACCGAGATCCCGGCCTGCGAGATGCGCCTGCGGGTCTCGGCGCGCAGAAAGGCGCCGCCGCCCACCGACAGCACGCTGGGCGTGCCATCGAGCAGCCGCGAGATGACCTGCGCTTCCTTGTCGCGAAAGAACGGCTCGCCGTCGCGCGCGAAGATCTCGGCGATCGAGGCATTCGCGGCGCGCTCGATCTCGGCATCCGAATCGACGAAGGGCACGCCCAGCATCTGCGCCAGCTCCTTGCCCACGGCCGACTTGCCGGCCCCCATCATGCCGACCATGACCACCGTTTTCTTCAGCCTCGGTTCCATAGCCAGGGCCCCTCGGGCCGTCCTCCACATCACAAGCCGGCGATTTTTCGCTATGGGGCCCTGAATGGCGTGAACTCACGCCAAGTTCCAGCTATAAATCGCCCGCAAGGCGCGAGATGAAAGACCGGCATTCAGCCGGCAGCGCGAAAACCCGTGCGACGCAAGGCGCGCGCACCTGTCAGACGAGGACCGAGCCCCATGCCCCGATACAACGATGGCCCCGGATTCTTTGGCTACCTGTTCCGGCTCATTGTGGTGCTGGTGCTGGTGGGCGGTGTGGGCTTCGTCGCCTTCGCCTATTTCGGCGATCTGGGCCGCACGCCCGAGCCGCGCAGCCTGCCCGTCGATCTGCAACTGGGTTAACCCGGCATGGATCCGCGCCCCCCGAAGGCCGAAGTGACGCCCCTCGCGCCCCGACATCTGCCGGGGCCTGTGTCCGGGCATGTCCTGGGCATTGCCACGCTGGCCGTCGCGCTGAGCGTTGCGGCCTGGGCGCAGGCCCAGACGGCCGCACCGGGTCAGGCTCAAGGTCAGGCGCAGGATCTGGCGCAGGCTCAGGCAGGCGCCGCCGCGCCGCTGAACCCTCTTTCGGCCATCGACTGGCTGCGCGACGACCTGCGCCGCCTGCCCGGCGCCTATCCGGTGACGCCCCCGTCGGGTGGCAGCGCCGGGTCGATCTCGGTGCGCGCGCTCGATGCGCTCAGACCCGAGGCGGTGGGCCTGTTCCCCGCCGCGCGGGTCGGTCTGCCCGAGACCATCTGGGGCCCGACCCCAGCCTCGCAACTGGCCGACCTTATCGCCGCGCTCCCCGCCGACATGCTGCCTGCCTTGCGCGACATGTCCTACCGGCTCTTGCTGGCTGAATTCGCGGCCCCCCTGCCCGACGCCCAGACCACGCGCGCCCCCCACCCCGGCAACGCGCGGACCGCGCCGGTACGGCTGAACGCGAGCCAACCCGCCGAAGCCGCGCCCTCGGACGCCGAGCCCGCGGTCGAAACGGTCGCGGAGACCCCGGACGGCACCGCGCGGAACGCCGCGCCCGATTTCCTGCTCGCGCGGATCGACAAGCTGGTGGAATTCGGCGCGCTCGACCAGGCGGCGGCGCTGCTTGACCCCCTGGGCTCGGACGCGCCGGTGCTGCGACTCAGGCGGCTCGATATCGGGCTCCTTCTGGGCGACGAAGACCGGGTCTGCCGGACGATCCTGGCCCCGCCGCCGGTCGGCGACGCGGCGGCGGAGATCTTCTGCCGCGCGCGCGCCGGCGACTGGCAGGCCGCTGCCGAGCTGCACGAAGCGGCCCGCGCCGACGGGCGGCTCACGCCCTACATGGCAGACCTGCTCGACAAGTTCCTGCACGACGACCCCACCCTGCCCGGCGCGGCCACGATCCTGCCGCCGCCTCCCGGCACGCCCGACCCGCTCACATGGCGGGTGCTCGAGGCGGTGGGCGACGCGCAGCCCTCGCTGGGGATGCCGGTGGCCTATGCCCATGCGGATCTGCGCGGCACGCAAGGCTGGCGCGCGCAGATCGAAGCCGCCGAGCGGCTGACGCGCGCGGGCGCGATGGCGCCGAACCGGCTGCTGGGTCTTTACACCGAGCGCAGCGCCGCCGCCTCGGGCGGGATCTGGGAGCGCGTGCGCGAGGTTCAGCGCCTCGATGCCGCCCTGCGCGACGGCGACGGCGCGGCCGCGTCGGAGGCTCTGCTGGCCGCGTGGCCGCTCGTTCAGGCGGGCGAGCTGGAAGTGGCGATGGCGACACTCTTCGCCCAGCCGCTGCAACAGCTCGATCTGACGCCGCAGGCCGCGCGCCTGGCCTTCCGCGCTGGGCTGCTGTCCGAGAATTACGAAACCGTGGCGCTCGGTCTCGATCCTGAGCGTGCCACCGCCGAAGAGCGTTTCCTCGCCGCCATCGCGCGGGGCATGGACCCGGCCGAGAGCGGGCGGATGCCCGGCCAGCTCGCGGCCGCCGTGGCGCTGGCTTTCGGCCCCGAGCCCCCGGTATCCGAGGACATGGCCGACCGGCTGGCCGAAGGACGGCTGGGCGAGGTGATCCTGCGCATCCTCGCCGATCTTGGCGGCCCGGGCGATCCGCGCGTGCTGGCCAATGGTCTGGCCGCGCTGCGCGCGCTGGGGCTCGAAGACATCGCCCGGCGGACCGCGCTCGAAAGCCTGCTGCTCGAGCGCAACGGCTGATGCCTGCCCCCGCATCAGAGCCCGCGCCCGACCGGCCTGCGAGCAGCGCGCACCGCATTTCCGGCTTTCTCGACGCCATCGCCGCCGAGAACGGCGCCGCGCGCAACACGCTGCTCGCTTATGGCCGGGATCTGAGCCACGCCGCCGACTGGCTCGCCGACCGGGGCGAAAGCCTCGATACGGCCGGGCGCGACGTGATCGAGGACTACCTCGTCTCGCTCGATGCCGAAGGGCTGTCGCGCGCCACCCGGGCACGGCGGCTGTCATCGCTCAAGCAATATTTCCGCTTCGCCTATGACGAAGGGATCCGCGCCGACAACCCGGTCCTGAAGATCGACGGGCCGGGCCGCAGCCAGCGCCTGCCCGGCACGCTGTCCGAAGCCGAGGTCTCGCGCCTTCTGGACGCCGCGCGCGATCACGGCCCCGATGCCGCGACCCGCGCGCGCAATGCCTGCCTGTTCGAGCTGCTCTATGCCACCGGCCTGCGGGTGAGCGAGCTTGTCTCGCTGCCCGATGCCGCGCTTCGGGGCGCGCCCGAAATGCTGATGGTGCGCGGCAAGGGCGGCAAGGATCGGCTCGTGCCGCTCTCCGATCCCGCGCGCACCGCCGTGGCGATCTGGCTTGCCCATCGCGACGCCGCGCAGGACGCGGCCAGGGCCAAGGGCATCCCGCCCTCGCGCTTCCTGTTTCCCGCGCGCGGGGTCGAGGGGCATCTGAGCCGCGTGCGCTTTCACGCGCTGGTCAAGGAGATCGCCGCGCGCGCGGGCCTCGATCCGACCCGCGTAAGCCCGCACGTTCTGCGCCACGCCTTCGCCACGCATCTGCTCGCGGGGGGCGCCGATCTGCGGGTGATCCAGACGCTTCTGGGCCATGCCGATCTGGGCACGACCGAGATCTACACCCATGTCCTCGACGAACGTCTGCGCCAGTTGGTGATGGACCACCACCCGCTCGCCCGCGACTGAATCCCCCGGGGCAAGCGCGCGGCCCCGCCCCTTCACTTTGCCCCAAATACTCAGGAAACGCCCGCCACCCATGCGACCGGACCGGGCATTCAGGAATGCTCTTCCGCCGCTGTCGCCGCCAGCGCCTGGTTGAACGCCTTCAGCGCATCGACATGGCTCAGGCTGCCCACCACCTGCACGCGGCCCTCGGCATTGCGCTGGGTCACCGCCAGATGGGTGCAGCCCGAACGCTCGAACAGCCGCAAGGCCGGTTTCAACCGCGAATCGACCCCGATGGAGCGTCCTTCTTCCAAAAGCGCGGCCAAGACCGCCTCGTCAGGTGCGCCGCCCGCGCCGGGTTTGCGCATCGCCGTGCTGACCGGCACCAGTTGCAGCAGGTATTCCTGCGGTCCCTGCGCGATGCGCACGTCGCGCCGCGCCAGCTGCGTCAGGAAGAACGAACGTTTGACAAAGCGGCTGGCCAGTGCCGAGGCGGTCGAGACCGCCGCCATCACCGCGATGGCCGTCTGCCAGTCGCCGGTCAGCTCGAACACGATCAGCGTGGTCGAGACCGGCGCGCCCAGCACCGCCGCCGCCACCGCGCCCATTCCCGCCAGCGCATAGGTCGTGGCGCTGCCCGAATAGGCCGGGATCAGTCCCGTGGCGATCAGCCCGAAGGCCAGCCCGGTCAGCGACCCCACCACCAGCGCGGGCGAGAAGACGCCCCCGCCCATCCGACCGCCCAGCGTGATCGCCACCGCCAGCGTTTTCGCCAGCGCGATCAGGATCGCTTCGGTCAGGTCGATGCGCCCGGTCAGCGCCAGCGTCGTCACCTCGTAGCCGATGCCGATCACCTGCGGCGCAAAGATCGCCAGCGCGCCGACCATCGCGCCCGCCACCGCGGGTCTCAGCCAGCGCGGCGCATGGGTGCGGGCCTGAAGCGCGCTGGCCGCGTCCTCGGCCCAGAAGATCGACCGCATCAGCGCCACGGCGACCAGCCCGCAGACAAGCCCGAGGATCAGGTAGGCGGGGATTTCCCAGTAGAACGCCACCATGTTGCGCACCGGCAGGGTGAACTCGGCGACATCGCCGAAAGCCAGCCGGTTGACCAGCGTGCCCATGATGGACGCGATGGCGATGGGCGCGAAAGCGTGCAGCGCGTAGTGGCGCAGCACCACTTCCATCGCAAAGATCGCCCCGGCGATGGGCGCGTTGAACGAGGCCGAGACCGCCGCCGCCACCGCGCAGCCCAGAAGGTCGCGCCCGGTGATGCCATTGGCGCGGATCCGGTCCGCGACGCGGGTCGAGATGACGGCGGCAAGGTGCACGACCGGCCCCTCGCGCCCGGCCGAGCCGCCCGAACCCAGCGTGATCATCGAAGCCAGCGCCGAGGCAAGCCCTTCGCGGATCTCGACCCGCCCGCGCCCAAGCGCCGAGCCCTCGATGACATCGGCCACCGCGCGCACGCGGCCGTCGGGGGTGAAGCGGTGCAGGATCAGCCCGACGATCAGCCCGCCCGTGGCCGGAATCGCGATCAGCAGCCACCACGGCATCTCGGCGGCGCGCGCCAGCACCGCGTGGCCCTCGGCGCCGTAGAGCAGCCGCTCGAGCTGCCCGACGCCCAGCCGGAACAGCAAAGCGGCCAGACCGGCGGCGGTGCCGAGAAAGAAGGCGATGACCCAGAACTGCGCCTCGTCGGGGCCGTGATGGCGCAACCGGCGCCAGGCCAGGGCCGCGATACGGACGATTTTCAGGCGCGAGGGGTCTTGTTGCATGGCGTTTCCCTTACGGCGCAGGCAAGCGCAGAACAACCGGCTTTGCAAGGGCGCCCGAGGCGCGCGGGCGGGCGCGCCGGGGCCGCCTGGACTGCGCAGGTGCGGGGCTTGGTGTCTGGCATCTGCCCCGAGCGCGCGCTAGGGTCGCGCGCGAAGTGAGGAGGATTTTATGTCGACACATGAGGCAGCCCTTGACGCGCTGGCGGATCTGCTGGGCAAGCGGCTGAACCGCTCGCAATCGGACCGAGACCTGCATGGCCGCTCGGAGGGTCATTTCCAGGACATGCCGCCCGACGCGGTGGCCTATCCCGAAAGCACCGAAGAAGTGGCGCAGATCGTGCGGATCTGCCGCGCTTCGGGCACGCCGCTGATCGGCTGGGGCGCGGGCACGTCGCTGGAAGGCCACGCGCTGGCGCCGCGCGGCGGGGTCACGGTCGATTTCAGCCGCATGAACAAGGTGCTGGACGTCGCGCCCGAAGACATGGTCGTCTCGGTCCAGCCCGGCATCACGCGTGAAGAGCTGAACACCGAACTGCGCGCGACGGGGCTGTTTTTCCCCGTCGATCCGGGCGCGAATGCCTCGCTCGGCGGGATGGCCTCGACGCGGGCCTCGGGCACGACGGCGGTGCGCTACGGCACGATGAAGGCCAATGTGCTGGGGCTGGAAGTGGTGCTGCCCGACGGGCGGATCATCCGCACCGGCACGCGGGCGCCGAAATCGTCGACCGGCTACGATCTGACGGCCCTGTTCGTGGGATCGGAGGGCACGCTGGGGCTGATCACGGAGCTCACGCTGAAACTGCATGGCCAGCCCGAGGCCGTGCGCTCGGCCGTCTGCGCCTTCGAAACGATGGACGGCGCGGTCGATGCGGTGATCACGACGATCCAGTCGGGCATCCCGATGGCGCGGATCGAGTTCGTCGACGCGGTGGCGGCGGAATCCTTCAACCGCGCGGCGGGCACGGACTGGCCGGACGCACCGCATCTGATGCTGGAATTCCACGGGACCGAGGCGGGCGTGGCCGAGCAGCTGGAGCGGTTCCAGGAGATCGCGACCGAGTTCGGCGCGAAGGGGTTCCGCTGGGCCGAGAAGCCCGAAGAGCGCAACGCGCTCTGGGCGATGCGCCACAATGCCTATCCGGTGATGATGCGCGCCAATCCCGGCTGCGATCCGATCACCACGGATATCTGCGTGCCGATCTCGAAACTGGCGCAGGCGGTGGAAGAAACCGCGGCCGAAATCGAGGCCTCGGGCATTCCCGGTCCCATCGTCGGCCATGTCGGCGACGGGAACTTCCACGTCCTGCTGCTGCCGAAGCTGGGCGATGCAGGCCAGAAAGAGATCGCCATGCGACTGGCCGCGAACATGGCCGAGCGCGCGCTCCGGCTGGGGGGCACGGTCAGCGGCGAGCACGGGATCGGCATGGGCAAGACGAAATACATGCGCGCCGAGCATGGCGACGCCTGGGACGTGATGGGCGCGATCAAGGCGGCCATCGACCCCGAGGGGCTGATGAACCCGGGCAAGCTGCTGCCCGGAAACTGACGCCCGTCAGGTGAGGCGTCAGTGAGGGTGAAGGGGGCGGCGCGTCGGGGGCATCGAGCCCCCTCGCGCCGCGCCTGCCTTCGGCAGGACGGGGGGCGCTGCTCCCCGCTGCGCTCCCCCCGGGATATTTCCGGAACAAAGATGCAGGTCAGATCCGCTCGGGACCGGTCGGTTCAGGAGGCGGCCAGTTCGGGACCCAGCCAGTCGGCGCGGCCCGTCTCGCGGAAATAGCGCTCGATCGGGCCGGGACTGGCGAACCGGTCGAGGATTGTGTTCTGGCCCTGTTTCTTCAGGCTGCTGGTGAGCGGGCCCGAGACCGTCAGCCCGAGAAAGTCCTGCAGCCGGGTTTCGAAATCCCGGGCGAAAAGGCCGCGATAGGTCACGCGCAGCACCGGGTTGGGCAGGGTCGCGAGCCAGGCATCGAGCAGGAAATCCTCGTTCTCCATCCGGTTGCATTCGGAGGCCGCCCAGAAAGGGGCCGCGTCGATCTTCGGTGCCGCGCCGCCGCCCGCCGGGGCCGTCCACTGCCCGGTTTTCGCCACCTGCTGCATCGAGGCGAATTGCGCGAGCTTGTTCTCGCGCCGGACATGGATCAGGCGCAGCCCGGGCCGATCGGGGATGTAGCGCGCGAACAGCGCCGGGTGGTGCTGGAACAGCACCTTGGCGCCGATGCAGCGCGCCCCCCGCCGCAACAGCCCGCGCGGCGCCTTCAGGCGGGCATCGAGAAACCCCGCCGGATCCGCGTCGCGGGCGATCACCGCGTCGAGGCCCTGCGTCTTCTCGCCGTCGTCGTCGATCTGCCACGGATCGAACAGCTCACCCCGGCAATGCGCGTCGGGATGGGCGTTGATGAGCGTCTGCAGATAGGTCGTGCCGCTGCGGGGCTGGCCGAGGATGAGGAAGGGGTCCATCGCCGGGCCTTATTCCTCCATCGCTTCCAGCTCGTCGATGAAGCCCGAGATCATGTCGAGCCCCTTGTTCCAGAAGGCCGGGTCCGAGGCGTCGAGGCCGAAGGGCGCGAGAAGCTCCTTGTGGTGTTTCGAGCCGCCCGCTTTCAGCATGTCGAAATACCTGTCCTGGAAGCCCTCGGGCGCGTCCTTGTAGGCGGCGTAGAGCGCGTTCACGAGGCCGTCGCCGAACGCGTAGGCATAGACGTAGAACGGCGAGTGGACGAAATGGGGGACATAGGACCAGAAGGTCTCGTAGCCGTCCATGAAGCGGAAGACCGGACCGAGGCTTTCGGCCTGAACCGACATCCACAGCGCGTTGATATCATCCGAGGTCAGCTCGCCCTCGCGCCGCGCCGCGTGCAGCTTGCATTCGAAGTCGTAGAAGGCGATCTGGCGCACGACGGTGTTGATCATGTCCTCGACCTTGCCCGCCAGTAGTGTCTTGCGCTCGGCCTGCGTCTTGGCACCGGCGAGCAGCTTCTGGAAGGTCAGCATCTCGCCGAAGACCGAGGCGGTTTCGGCCAGTGTCAGCGGCGTCGAGGACAGAAGCTCGCCCTGCCCCGCCGCGAGCCGCTGGTGCACGCCGTGGCCCAGCTCATGCGCCAGCGTCATCACGTCGCGCGGTTTGCCCAGATAGTTGAGCATCACGTAAGGATGCACGGTCGTGACGGTCGGATGCGCGAAGGCGCCGGGCGCCTTGCCCATCTTCACGCCCGCATCGATCCAGCCCTTGTCGAAGAAGGGCTCGGCCAGATCGGCCATGCGGGGGTCGAAATCGGCATAGGCGTCCATGACCATCGAGCGCGCCGTGTCCCAGCCGATGGTGCGCGGGGCCTCGATGGGCAGCGGCGCGTTGCGGTCCCAGACTTCGAGATGGTCGAGCCCCAGCCACTTGGCCTTGAGCGCGTAATAGCGGTGCGACAGGCGCGGGTAATTGGCGACCACGGCGTCTCGCAGGGCCTCGACCACCTCGGGCTCGACATGGTTCGACAGGTGACGGCCATGCTGCGGCGTGGGCATCTTGCGCCAGCGGTCGGAGATTTCCTTTTCCTTGGCCAGCGTATTGTGGACGCGCGTAAAGAGGCGGATGTTCTTTTCGAACACGCCCGCCAGTGCATGCGCCGCCGCTTCTCGCTTGGCGCGGGCGGGATCGGTGAGCAGGTTCAGCGTGGCTTCCAGCGGCAGAGGCTCGTCCTCGCCTTCGACCTCGAAGGAAAGGCCCGCCATGGTTTCGTCGAAGAGCCGGTTCCAGGCGGACGCGCCGACCGTCGACTGGTCGTGAAGGAATTTCTCCAGCTCGTCGGACAGCTGGTGCGGGCGCATGGCGCGCAGGCGCTCGATCACCGGGCGGTAGCGGTTCAGCGCCTCGTTGGCTGACAGCAGCGCCTCCATCCGGTCATCGGCAATGCGGTTGAGTTCCAGGTTCAGGAAGACCAGCGGCGTGGTCGCGACGGTCACCCGGTCCTGCGCATCGGCCATGAACTTGGCGCGCTCGCTGTCAGTCGTGGACTGGTAATAGCGCAGACCCGCATAGCTCATGAGCCGGCCGGCGGTGATGTCGATCGCCTCGTAATCGTGGATGCATTGCAGCAGGCCATCGGCCTCGAGCGTGTCGAGCTTGCCTTCATACTTGGCGGCGAAATCGGCGCAGGCCTTGTCGAGCCAGTCGAAATCGCGCGCGACCTCGGGCGCATCGGGCGCGGTGTAGAGATCGCTCAGGTCCCATTCGGGCAGGTTTCCAAGGCTCTTGCCCGAGGCGTCGGCGTCGAAACGGCGAAGATCGGTCAGGGCGGGAAGTCGGAACATGGGATACCTTTCGCTTTGCTGGGAAAGATGTAGTCAGCCGGGGCCACGGGCGCAAGCATCCGGGCCCCGGCACCAAGCGAAACGCCCGGCCAACAGGGCCGGGCGTGGGGTCTGTCAGGTCTCGGGCCGATCAGCTGCGGCGGCGGCCGCGACGCTCGCGGCGGGGGCCGTGGTCATGGCTGGGATCACCGCAGCCGGTGATCTCGGTCCCGTCCTGCGCCGAGCTGAAGGCGCCCAGCGCAGCGGTGATCTGCTCGAGTGTCGGGCGCTCGCCCAGGGGCCGGGTATCGAGCGCCTCACGCATCGCGCGCAGGTGTTCGGGCATGGTGCCGCAGCAGCCGCCGATGATCGTCGCCCCCGCATTGCGCGCAAGTTCGGCGTAATCGGCCATCAGCGCGGGCGTGCCGTCATACTTGATCTCGCCATCGACATATTTCGGGATGCCCGCATTCCCCTTGGCGATGACCGGCCGTTCAGGACCCTGCGCCATGAAGCCCAGCACGGTGCGCAGAAGGTCCGAGGCGCCGGTGCCGCAATTTGCGCCGAAGGCGGCGGGCGGGTTGGCGAGCTTGCCCACCAGCTTGACGAAATCGGCCGAGGTGACGCCCATCATCGTGCGCCCGGCGGTGTCGAAGCTCATCGTCCCGGCCCAGGGCATGCCCGCCTTGCCGCAGGCTTCGGCGGCGGCCTTGTATTCCTCGGGCGCCGAGATCGTCTCGACCCACAGGATGTCGGCGCCGCCCTCTTTCAGACCCTCGGCCTGTTCGTGGAACATCTCGACCGCCAGCTCGTGCGTCAGGCTGCCCATCGGCGCCATGATCTCGCCCGTGGGGCCCATCGAGCCCGCGACCAGCACCTTGCGCCCGGCCTTGTCGGCCACCTCGCGGCCGATCTCGGCGCCGACGCGATTGAGCTCGCGCACGCGGCCTTGCGCCTCGTGCAGTTTCAGGCGGCTGGCATTCCCGCCGAAGGTGTTGGTCAGGAACAGGTCCGATCCCGCCTCGACCGCCGAGGCATAGAGCCGGCGGATGCGGTCGGGATGGTCGACGTTCCAGAATTCGGGCGCATCGCCCGAACTGAGCCCCATGTTGAACAGGTTCGTCCCCGTGGCGCCATCGGCCAGCAGGACGCCGCGTTCGGCCAGAAGGGCGGTCAGGGGATCGGGCGAGACGGGCATCGGGTACCTCGGGTGAAATGCAAAACGCGCCGCAGGTCGCGGCGCGTCCGGGTTTTCGCATATCCGGCCGGTTCTGGCAAATGCAGCGCGCTCATGAAGATGATGCAATTGCCCGCAATTCGCCGGGCTGCCATCATCGCCGGGGACAGCCGCCCCCCGCGCCGCGCAGCCGGGCTTCAGCCCTCGCGCACCATCTTTTCTTTGATCTCGAGCAGCGTCGTGGCCATCTTGGCGCGGATCTCGGCCTCGGTCGCCTTGCCGTCCAGATCCTTGACCAGCTTGCGCACGACGTCCTCGTCGCCCTCTTCCTCGAAATCGGCGGCGATCACTTCCATCGCATAGGCCCCGGCGGCGTCGCCGTCCTTGCCCAGAAGGCCCGCGGCCCACAGGCCCAGCGCCTTGTTGCGGCGCGACACCGCCTTGAAGGCCATCTCGGCGTCATGGGCGTATTTCGCTTCGAATGCGTTCTCGCGATCGTCGAAGGTGGTCATGTCTCGGGCCTCTCGTCGCATGCCGTTGGGTCGTTTCCGTTCCTGATATGGGCGGATTGCGCCTGCGCTGCAAGACTTGTTTGCACCGCGGAATGCGCCTTCCCCGGCTCGCCCGCGCCGTCCGGGGCGCCGCTTGCGGGTCGGGGCCGCATGGCGTATAGCCGGGCCTGACTGCAGCCGCCCGGGCCCATGCCGCGGGCCAATCGGGGAATCACCGGACATGGCGAGACGCACGAAGGTTTACGAGGGCAAGGCCAAGATCCTGTACGAAGGCCCTGAACCCGGAACCTATGTCCAGTACTTCAAGGACGATACCAGCGCCGGCGACGGGGCCAAGAAGGCCCAGATCGAAGGCAAGGGCGTCCTGAACAACCGGCTGTCGGAATATTTCATGTCCGGTCTGAACGAGATCGGCGTGCCCACCCATTTCATCAAGCGCATCAACATGCGCGAGCAGCTGATCCGCGCGGTCGAGATCATCCCGCTGGAAGTGGTGGTGCGTAACGTTGCCGCAGGGTCGATCTCGAAGCGGCTGGGCATCGAAGAGGGCACCGCCCTGCCCCGCCCGATCGTCGAATTCTACTACAAGAACGACGACCTGCACGACCCGCTGGTGAGCGAGGAGCATATCCTCGCCTTCGGCTGGGCCACGCATCAGGATCTCGACGACATCGTCGCGCTGGCCCTGCGCGTCAACGACTTCCTGTCAGGCGTGATGATGGGCGTCGGCATCAAGCTGGTGGATTTCAAGATCGAGATCGGCCGCATCTATGACGGCGACTTCATGCGCCTTGTCGTGGCCGACGAGATCAGCCCGGACAGCTGCCGGCTGTGGGACGCCAAGACCGGCCAGAAGCTGGACAAGGACGTGTTCCGCCGCGATCTGGGCAACCTGTCGGAAGCCTATACCGAAGTGGCGCGGCGGCTGGGCGTGATGCCCTCGAACGCGACGCCGATCACCAAGCCCAAACTGATGAACTAAAAGGACGACCCCATGAAAGCGCGCGTTCATGTCATGCTGAAGACCGGCGTTCTGGACCCGCAGGGCGAGGCCGTGCGCCACGCGCTGGGCGCTTTGGGCTTCGACGGGGTCGAGGCGGTGCGTCAGGGCAAGGTGATCGAGCTGGACCTCGCCGAAACCGACCCCGCCAAGGCCGAGGCCGAGGTCAAGGCGATGTGCGAGAAGCTGCTCGCCAACACGGTGATCGAGCGCTACGAGATCGCGCTGGACTGATAGGGCCAGACGGGTCCCGCGCCGCGCGCGGGATCGGCGCCGAAGAAAGGGGGCTGCTCGCCCCCTCGCGCTGATGCGCTCACCCCCCGGGATATTTGTGGAACAAAGATGCGGCGCGGGGCTCAGACGCCCATCTTTTCGCGCCAGTGGCGGCGGCAGAGCGAGACATAGGTCTCGTTCCCGCCGATCTGCACCTGCGCGCCGTCGCGCAGCGCCTGGCCGTCGGGCCCCTGCCGGATCACCATCGTCGCCTTCTTGCCGCAATGGCAGATCGTGCGCACCTCGCGCATTTCGTCGGCCAGCGCCAGCAGCGCGGCCGAGCCCGGGAACAGCTTGCCGCGAAAATCCACCCGCAGACCGTAGCACATGACGGGCACGCGCAGGTCATCGACGGCGCGGGCCAGTTGCCAGACCTGATCCTCGGAGAGGAACTGCGCCTCGTCCACGAAGACGCAGGCACAGGGGCCGCGCCCGAGCCGCGCGGCGATCTTGGCGAACAGGTCCTCGCCTTCGGCGAAGGTATCCGAGGCCGCCCCGATGCCGATGCGCGAACCGATCCGCCCCTCGCCCGCACGGTTGTCGAACTGCGCGGTGATGAGATAGGGCTCCATCCCCCGCTCGCGGTAATTATGCGCGGCCTGCAACAGGATCGTCGACTTGCCCGCGTTCATGGTCGAGTAGTGGAAATAGAGCTTTGCCATGCGCCGCTCTTTAGCCCGCGCCGGCCCCGGGTGGAAGTCCGTTGACGGCACTGGACATCGCCCGCGCGCAATGTCTTTGCTGGGAATCCCGGCCCCTTGCAAGGATTGACCCATGGACCCGCATCTCTGGCTTGCCTTCGTTCTCGCCTCGGTGGCGCTGCTGCTCATCCCCGGCCCGACGAATTTCCTGATCCTCGGCCATGCGATGCGTCAGGGCCGCGCCGGGGCGCTGGCGATGGTGGCGGGGATCACGCTGGGCGACGGGCTGGCCATGACCGCCTCGCTCGCCGGTCTGGGCGCGCTGATCGCGGCCTCGGCCACGGCGTTCACCGTGCTGAAAACCGTGGGCGCGCTTTATCTCGTCTATCTGGGCGTTCAGCTCTGGCGCTCGGGCGGGGCCGCGCTCCAGGCGACCGGCGATATCGCCGCCCGGCCCGGAAAGCGCGTGTTCCGCGACGGGCTGATGGTGACGATGCTGAACCCGAAATCCATCGCCTTCTTCGTGGCCTTCGTTCCGCAATTCGTCGATCCGCAGGCGGCAGTCATGCCGCAATTCGCGCTTCTGGTCGCCACCTTCGTCACGCTGGCGGGGATCAATGCGCTGGTCTGGGCGCTGGCGGCCAGCCAGATGCGCGCGCGGCTGGCGCGGCCGCGCGTCATTGCCGGGCTGACCCGGCTGGGCGGCGCGGCGCTGGTGGGCATGGGCCTGATGACCGCCACCCTGCGCCGCGCCTGACGCCGCTCAGGCGACTGAGACGATCTCGACCGCGAAGGTCAGATCCTTGCCCGCCAGCGGGTGATTGGCGTCCAGCACGACATGCTCGTCATTGGCCTCGATCACGACGACCGGGATCACCTGACCCTCGGGCGATTTCATCTGCAACTGGGTGCCGGGATCGACCGGGATCGTGTCTGGGATCTGCTCACGCGGGACAGCCTGACGGGCGCGGGCATCGTGCTCGCCATAGGCTTCGGCGCAGGGGATGGTCACGGTCTTCTGCTCACCCACCGCCATGCCGTCGATCGCCGCGTCCAGACCGGGAATGATCTGGCCCGATCCCAGCGTGAAGGACAGCGGATCGCGCCCTTCGGAGGTATCGAACACGGTGCCGTCGGACAGAGTGCCGGTATAGTGGAAATGGACGGTGTCGCCCGCCTTGGCCTGGGTCATGGGAAATCCTGTTTTCGGGGAGGAGTGGATTGCGGAGGGCGCCCTTGCGCGTGGCTCCGATGAACCCAAAGCCTAACAAACCTGCCCAGAAAGGAAAACCCACCCCCCTTTGCGCGCCCGGATCCCGCCCGAACCGGCGCATCTTTGCGCGGCAAATATCCTCGGGGGGTGAATTTGCCGCCAGGCAAAGAGGGGGGCAGACAGCCCCCCTTGCCCGCCCTAGCCTCAGATCGATACGGTCGGATCCTCGAACCCTTGCGGCACGATCAGGTTGTGGCGGCCCAAAGCCTTCACGTCGCGCTCGCCGCACAGGGCCATGGTCTTGTCCAGCTCGGCATGCAGGATTTCCAGGGCCTTGGACACCCCCGCCTCGCCGCCCGCGCCCAGCCCGTAGACGAAGGCGCGGCCGATCATCGTGCCCTTGGCCCCCAGCGCCAGCGCCTTCAGCACGTCCTGCCCGGTGCGGATCCCGCTGTCGAGATGGACCTCGATATCGTCGCCGACCGCGTCCATGATCGAGGGCAGCATGCGGATCGAGGACATCGCCCCGTCGAGCTGGCGCCCGCCGTGGTTCGACACGGTGATCGCATCGGCGCCGATCTTCGAAGCCATGACCGCGTCCTCGGGGTCGTTGATTCCCTTGAGGATCAGCTTGCCGCCCCACATATCGCGCAAACGCTCGATCTTCGCCCAGTCGAGTTCCAGATCGAACTGCTCGGCCGTCCAGGCGCCCAAGGCGGCGGCATCGGTCACGCCCTTGGCATGACCCACGATATTGCCGAAGAACCGCCGCTTCGTGCCCAGCATCCCCATCCCCCAGCGCCACTTGGTCGCCAGATCGGCGATCACCGCGGGGGTCAGTTTGGGCGGGGCGCTCAGGCCGTTCTTGATGTCCTTGTGGCGCTGACCCATCAGTTGCAGATCCAGCGTCAGCACCAGGGCCGAGCATTTGGCGTCCTTGGCACGCTGCAGGATCCGGGCGACGAAATCCCAGTCCTTCATCACGTAGAGCTGGAACCAGAAGGGCTTTTCGGTGTGTTCGGCCACGTCCTCGATAGAGCAGATCGACATCGTCGACAGGGTGAAGGGCACGCCGAATTTCCCCGCCGCGCGCGCCGCCGCGATCTCGCCATCGGCATGCTGCATCCCCGTCAGCCCGACCGGGGCCAAAGCCACCGGCATCGCCACGTCCTGGCCGATCATCTCGCTGCGCGTGCTGCGATTGGCCATGTTCACCGCGACCCGCTGGCGCAGGTGAATTTTCTGGAAATCCGTCTTGTTCTCGGTGAAGGTCTGCTCCGTCCAGCTGCCGGATTCGCAGTAATCGTAGAACATTTTCGGGACGCGGCGCTTGTAGACGCGGCGCATGTCCTCGATCGTGGTGTAGACGGCCATGGGTCCCTCCCGAATTGGTCAGAAATTCTTACCAGCGACACTGCACCTGTGCAAGATGACCGCGCCCGGTTGCGGGCCGGTCATCAGGCTCCAACGGCGCGCAGACGGGGCATAGTCCGGGCTGCGCGCTTGCGGGGTCCTGCGCTTTATCGTAGGTCGTGAAGCGTATCGCAACGGGGGTTCCCATGGCACACAAGGTCTTCATCGATGGCGAAGTCGGCACCACCGGCCTGCAGATCCGCGAGCGGCTGCAGACCCGTGACGACATCACCCTTGTGCAGGTTCCCGTCGAGCTGCGAAAAGACCCGGCCGCGCGGCGCGAGGCGCTGGCCGAGGCGGATGTCGCCATCCTTTGCCTGCCCGACGATGCCGCGCGCGAAGCGGCGGCGCTGGCCGAGCCCTATGGCACCCGGCTGATCGACGCCTCGACCGCCCATCGGGTGGCGGCGGGCTGGGTCTTCGGTTTTCCCGAAATGGCGCCGGGCCAGCGCGAGCAGGTGGCCAATGCCACGCGCGTCTCCAATCCCGGCTGCTGGTCGACATGCGCCATCGCGCTGATCCGTCCGCTGGTCGAAGCCGGTCTGATCGACCCCGCCTCGCCGCCGGCCGTGTCAGGCGTGTCGGGCTATACCGGCGGCGGCAAGTCGATGATCGCCGAATTCGAAAAGGGCGAGGTATCGGGCTCGTTCCTCTATGGTGTCGCGCAGGGCCACAAGCACCTGCCCGAGATGACGCTGCATGGCGGCCTGTCCGCCGCGCCGGTCTTCGTCCCCTCGGTCGGGCAGTATGCGCAGGGCATGGCGGTGGCCGTGCACCTGCCCAATCTGGGCGAAAGCGGGTTCCGCGCTGCCGAGGACGCGCTGCGTGCGGCCTACGAGGGCGAGCGGTTCGTGGCCGTGGTCGAGGCGTCGGTGCACGAACCGCGCGTCTGGCCCGAGCGGCTGAACGGCACCAACCGGCTGGAACTGTCGGTGCATGGCAATGCCGCGTCTGGCGCCGCGACGCTGGTCGCCGTGCTCGACAATCTGGGCAAGGGCGCCTCGGGCGCGGCGGTGCAGAACCTCAACCTGATGCTGGGCGTGGACGAAGCGACGGGGCTGTAATCTCCCCTGCCCGCTCCCGTGTTCTGACAAGGGCGGCCCCGGCGCGGGCCGCCCTTTGACGTTGCGCGCATCATCCGCGCGCGGCGCTGTAGGGTGCGTGCTTCGCACGCACCATGCGCCCATGGAAAAACCGGGCACCCCTTGCGGGATGCCCGGCCTGTTCAGCGCTGGTTGCGGTCTCAGCCGACCATCGCGCCGTCATCGCGGCTGACCGCGATCAGCGACGAACGCGGCAGGCCGGTTTCCATCGGCCAGCTGCCGCCCGGATGCTGGATGCCCACGAACATCGTGCGGCGGTCTTCCGACCAGCACAGGCCGGTGACTTCCGAGCCGTTGGGCCCCGTCAGGAAGCGCGCGATCTCGCCCGAAACCGGGTCGCCCGCCAGCATCTGGTTGTTGCCCTGACCGGCGAAGTCGCCCTCGTTCGAATCGTCGCCGTCGGTCTGGATCCACAGCAGGCCGGTCTGGTCGAAGGCCATGCCGTCGGGCGAGTTGAACATGTTGCCCGCCGTGACGTTGTCCGAACCGCCATAGGCGTCCGAATGGACCTCGGGGTTGCCCGCCATGACATAGAGATCCCAGGCAAAGCCCTGCGCCGCGTGGTCGTCGTCATTGGGGAACCAGCGGACGATCTGGCCGTACTGGTTGGCCTCGCGCGGGTTGGGGCCGCCGACCGGGGTCTCGTCGCCGCCCGCATTGGTGCGGGTGCCGCGACGGGTATTGTTGGTCAGGCAGCAATAGCCCTCGATCGCGTAGGGATTGACCGAGATCCATTCCGGACGGTCCATCGTCGTCGCGCCTACCGCCGAACCGGCCTGACGCGAGAAGATCAGGATTTCCTCGGCCGACATGCCGGTCGCTTCGGGGGTCAGCGCGACCCATTCGCCGGTCATGTCGTCGTTGAACTTCGCGACATAGAGCTGGCCGTCATCGAGCAGCCCCTCGGTCGAGCCGCCCGGCGTATAGACGCCGTTCGAGACGAACTTGTACAGGAATTCGCCGCGCTCGTCGTCGCCCATATAGACCACGACACGCCCGTCGCGCGCCAGCGTGACCTCGGCATTCTCGTGCTTGATGCGGCCCAGGCCGGTATGCTTGACCGGGGTGCTTTCGGGATCGGTCGGGTCGATTTCCACGACCCAGCCGTGGCGATGCGGCTCGTTGGGATGGGCCGAGACGTCGAAGCGGGCGTCATGCTTGTGGTAATCGTAGCCCCAGCCCTCGGCACCGATGCCGTAGCGCTCGTAACCCGCGGCGATGACCGCGTCCGAGGGCATCTCGCCCGTGGCGCCGAAATAGCCGTTGAAGTTCTCTTCGCAGGTCAGGTAGGTGCCCCACGGCGTCTTGCCCGAGCCGCAATTGTTCAGCGTGCCCAGCGCCTGGCGGCCCGAGGCGTCGGCCTCGGTCTGCAGCAGCGGATGACCGGCGGCCGGGCCGACCAGCTGCATCGGCGTGTTGTGGTGGATGCGGCGGTTGAAGGGGCTGTCCACGACGACCGACCAGCCGTCCATGCCCTGCGCCACTTCCATCACCGTCACGCCCTGCAGGTTCTGCAGTTTCAGCACGTCATCGGCCGATGCGGGGACGCCTTCCTGCGAGGCGGGCAGGTTGATGTCGTTGTTGGTGTATTCGTGGTTCACCGCGATCAGCTGGTGACCCATATAGCTGAAGGTCTCCATCCCGTCGGTATTCTCGCCGAAGATGCGATCCGACTTGGCGACCGGGCCGCCCTCGGCGATGTCGTAGCCCTCGGCATCGGCGAACAGCGCGTCGCCCCAGCTGGCCAGAACCTGCACCTTGTAGCCCTCGGGCACGTGGACGGCGTGGTCGGTCTGCGCGGCGATCGGGGTGAAGGGGAAGCGCGAGGTGGTCTGCGCCAGCGCGGCGCGGGTCGACAGCAGGCCGGTGCCCATCACCGCCGCGCCCGAACCGAAGGCCAGCACGCCCGACAGGAAGCCACGGCGGTTCAGCGCGCGGTCCACGACGCGGTCGAAATCGTTCTCTTCGGGGCGCGGGAAGTTCAGTTCGTCCCACTCGTCAGCGCTGAGCTTGGTTTTGTCGGTCATCTGGCTACCTGTGTTCATGGTTGCGAGCGTCTACTCGCGGCGGACCATAGGCGGGCTATCGCAAAAGCCGCGCGACAGTTCCGCGACGATTTGATGACAGGCCGGAAGGGAACAGCGCGCGCGGGCCGGACGTTGTTCCCGATCCCCCCGCCCGCCCGCGCAAGGAGACCTTCATGGCCGAGACGACCTCATCGCCCCGCAAGCCGCCAACCGAATCGGCGTCGAAAGACGCCCCCGCGCCGGTCGCGCGGCTGGAAAGCCGGGTCGAGGCCTATCGCGCGCTGACCCGCGCCTTCGTCCGCTCGCCCTGCATCATGCGGCCCTGCGACCTGACGGGGCTGCGGCGACGCCAGCATGTGCGGGACACGATTCTCGAAGACCACGCATTGCGCATCGACCAGGGCGCCGAGGGCGCGCGGGCGAAGTTCGAGAAACTCGCGGGCTCGCTCTATTCCTTCTTTCGCGGGACCTCCCTGCTGTTTCACCGCGACATGCTGGGCGACGACGAACGGATGCCCACGGTGCTGGCGCTGGGGGACGTGCATCCGCTGAATTTCGGCATCATGCCCAATGCCGACAACGTGCCCATCTTCGGCGTCAACGATTTCGACGACGTGCTGTATGCGCCCTTCACGTGGGATCTGAAGCGCGGCGTCACCGGGTTTCTTCTGGCCGCGGACGAGATCGGCGGGCATGGCCGCAAGACGCGCGAGAAGATCGCGCGCCGCTTCGTGCGGGGGTATCGCGACGGGATGCGGATCTATGCCCGCCATGGCCGCAAGGCGAGCGAGCAGATGCGCTCCGACAATTCGCCCAAGGTCATCCGCCGGATGTTCAGGAAAGCCCGCAAGAGCCGCGAAAGCTGGCTGTGGGACCGCTACCTGGATGAAAAGGGCCGCGGCTTTCGCGCCAATGACGAACTGACGCCGATCTCCAGCCAGCGCGACGTGTTTCAGGAGCATATCAACGCCGTCGCGCGCCAGAACGGGATCGAACCGGGCGCGCGGGCGGGCGAGCTCAGGGTCAAGGATGTCTGCCTGCGCCATGGGCAGGGGACGGCCTCGCTGGGCCTGCCACGCTATTACTGCCTCATCGAGGGACCGAGCGCCGACGCGACCGACGATCTGATCGTCGAGTTCAAGCAGGCGCGGCGCTCGGCGCTGGAAGGGCTGGCCCCCGAAAGCGATTTCCACGCGGGCGACAAGGGCGACCGGATCGCGCACGGGCAGTCCGTGCATCTGGCGCATGGCGATGTGTTCTACGGCGCGGTCGAGATCGACGGCCAGAGCTACATGTCGCGCGAGCGGGCGCCGTTCCGCGACGATATCGACCTGGACGACCTGTCCAAGAAAAGCTGGCGCCATTACGCCCATGCCTGCGGCATGGCACTGGCGCAGGCGCATGCGCGGTCGGACGATGCCGGGGCACTGGATTACCGGATCGAGCCGCGCATCCTGGACGCGACGGAGCCCTTCGCGCTGTTCGCCGAGGATCTGATCGTCTTCGGCAGCGAAGCGCTCGACCGGCTGAAGGGTGACCATGCCGGCTATTGCCGGGATTTGAAGCGCGGCGCCTTCGACCGGACGCAGAAGCGCTACCGTTGAGCGAAACCCGGCCCCAGGGGGCGGGTTTCGCTGTTTTCCGGGCCTGTTTTCAGTGCCGGCGCGCGGCTTCGGCCAGATGCGCCTCGGCCACCGGATCGATGTCCAGCGACTCGCCGTCGATCAGCCCGGCCTCGGGGTCGTTCCAGACCGCCATGTCGATCTTGCCCTCGGACTTCGCAACGATGGTCGACACCACCGCGTCGCCGGTGATGTTCACGACTGTGCGGATCATGTCCATCAGCCGGTCGACCCCGAGGATCAGCGCGATGCCTTCGATGGGCAACCCCACCTGGCCCAGCACCATGGTCAGCATGACCAGCCCCACGCCCGGCACGCCCGCCGTCCCGATCGAGGCCAGCACCGCCATGGCGATCACCGTCAGGTAGCCGCCCACGCCCAGATCGATGCCGTAGACATTGGCCAGGAACACCGTCGCCACGCCCTGCATGATCGCCGTGCCGTCCATGTTGATCGTCGCGCCGAAGGGCACGGTGAAGGACGCGACCGAGTTGTTGGCGCCCATCCGTTCGGTCACGCAGCGCAGCGTGACGGGAATCGTCGCGTTGGACGACGCGGTCGAGAAGGCAAAGATCTGCGCCGGGCGGATCTTTCGCAGGAAGACCAGGGGGCTGAGGCCCGACAACGCCTTGAGAAACAGCATCAGCGTGCCGAACAGGTGCAACAGCAGCGCGCCCACCAGCACCAGCACATAGGTCAGGACCGGCACGAACAGGCCGATCCCCTGCTCGGTGAAGGTCTTGGCGATCAGGCAGAAGACCCCGATCGGCGCGAAGGCCATGACGATCTGCACGACCTTCATCATCAGCTCGTTCATGTATTCGCAGACCTCGACGAAGCCCTTCGAGCGGTCGCCCAGCATCAGCGCGGCCAGGCCCAGGATGATCGTGTAGAAGATGATCTGCAGCATCTCGCCGCCGGCAAAGGCCGCGACCGGGTTGCGCGGCACGATGGCGGCCAGCGTATCCCAGACCGAGGGGGCCTCGCGTCCGGTGACGCCCGACGTGTCGATCCCGTCCATCACGAAGCCCTGCCCCGGCCCGACCGCCAGCGCGATCAGGATCGCGATCGCGATCGCCGTCGCGGTTGTCAGCAGGTAAAGCCCGAACGCCTTGCCGCCGACGCGGCCCAGGATGCGGATATCGCCGATCCCGGCCACGCCGCAGATCAGCGAAAAGAAGACCAGCGGCACGACCAGCATCGACAGCGCATTGACGAACATCCGGCCGATCATGCCGAACAGCCCGCCGATGATATGGGTGTTGATGAATTCGATCTGCAGGAGGTTCAGCACCACCCCCAGCACAAGGCCCGCGCCCATGCCGATCAGAACCTGCGTGGTCAGGGACAGGCGCGGTCGCGCGATTCTGGGACTCATCGAGGTCTCCTTCTGGATGATCTGTCGGGCCCAGTGTCACGGAACGCGCGCAAAAGTCGACCTCCGAGTTCGGGGGATCCGCGCGTCAGTCCCGGATTGCCCCTCAGGGAGCGGACGGCCAGGCGTCGTGTCCTGTCCGAAGCGCGGCCCGCACGGCGGAGGGAAAGCGTCGGGGAAAAGCCATCGCGCCCTGCTGCCTCGGCCGGGCGTGCAGCCGCAGGGTTGGGGTCGCTACGAACCGGCAAGGCGAAGCGCGGCCTGCTTGAAAGGCTGGCGCGCGGCGGACCATCGCCGTGACACCGCTTGTTCTGGCCGTTCCGGCGGGCGCCCCGGCCTGCGAAGCTGAGAGAGCCGGATCGCCGGGACCTGCGCTGTGCGGAGACAAGGGTCTTGCCGGGGCAGGCCTGGCCGGCCGGACGGCCATGGCAACAGTTGCGTCGTGGCAAGGCAAGGAAGCGCCGCCTCGGATCATTCCGAGACCGCCTGGAAGTCATGCATCCTGCGTGTGGCATCTTTATCCGGGCGTCCGTTGCCCGACGGACCGGGTGTACAGGCGACGATTGGGACGACTCCGCTGAGGCGAGATGTCACAGCGATGAAGCCTCAAGGGAGGGTCTCCGGACGGTAAGAGACATCCGGGACCTGCATCGCTCCGGTCGCGCCACGACACGAGCCCTGCCCGGCGAACCGGAAGCGCAGGGCGGCGATGGCTTGGTCCTGATGGAACAGGATGGGGGCGGGATCACCGGACGGGCGCCATTCCGGGAGATCATCGCCACGCTACTGGGGGAATTTGCTGATAGCCTTGTGGAAACGCGGCGGGGCGCCGTGCATCGGGAGACGCAATCCGGGTGACGAGGCTCGGACCATGAGTGCAGTTCTCGCGGCACCCGGTCTGAAGCGGGATCGCGATTGCGCGTCGCGCACAATGTCACGCATTGCGTTGGTTACAATGCAGCGCCGCGCCCCTCGGCCCACCCTTTGCTCGCGCACGGCCCATCCGGAACCCTTTTCGGGCTTGGCGGGGCGGCGCCGCGCCCGCGACAAGGTTCGCAGCGTTCCACCGGTCGGGGCGATGCATCGTGACGAGGCACAGGGCATGAACGCAGATTTCGTGGCATCCAGTCTGAAGCGGGACCGGGATCACGATTGCGCCGCCTGCCTGCGCGTTCTTGCAAGCCCACTGCGTGCGATGTCATGCATTGCTGCGGTTACGAGGCGTCGCGCCGGCCCTCGGCCCCCCGGCGCCTGAGCGCGGCCCATCCGAAACCCGTCTCGGGCTTGGCGCCGCGTCCGCGAGAGCCCGGCTCCACCGAGCAGGGCGATGCGCCGGAAGCGGCGCCCGGAGCGTCACGCGGCGTGGGCGTGGCGGGTGAAGGGCGCCTCGCTGTCGGTGTCGATCCGGAAGGCGGCGACGAGGGCCCGCAACTCGCCCGATTTCCGGTTGAGCGCGCCGATCAGGTCGGAATTGTCCTGGACCATCGCCGCGTTCTGCTGGGTCACCTGATCGAGCGACAGCATGGCCGCGTTGATCTCGGCGATGCTGGAGGCCTGCGAAACGGCTTCGCTCGCGATCTTTTGCATCGCGTCGGTGGCTCCCTCGACGCCCTCGCCGATCCGGTGAAAGGTCTGCGCCGCGAGCTCGACCAGCGCCACGCCTTCCTGCACGACCCCGATCGAGCCCTTGATCAGGTTGCGGATTTCGGTCGTGGTCTCGGCCGAGCGGACGGCCAGCGCGCGCACCTCCGAGGCGACGACGGCGAAACCGCGTCCTGCCTCGCCCGCGCGCGCGGCCTCCACCCCGGCATTGAGCGCAAGCAGGTTGGTCTGAAAGGCGATGTCGTCGATGAGCGAGACCATCCGCGTCATTTCTTCCGAGGATTTGGCGATGCGGCGCATGACCGCGATCGCCTCGTCGACCCGGCCGCGTCCCTCGATCGCGCTCTGGCGCAGGCCCACCGCTGCATCGCCCGCTTCTTTCGAGGCCCGCGCCGTGCCCGAAACCATGTCCGACAGCTGCGTCAGCGCGGCAGTCGTTTCCTCGAGCGAGGCCGCCTGCGAGCTGGTCCGGCGCGACATCTCATCCGTGGCGCGGGTCATCTCGTCGCCGGATTCCCGGAATGTCGCCACCGCACCCGACACCCCGCTCATCGTGTCCCGCAGCCGCTCGACCGCATCGTTGAACCGCTGACGCAGCGTTTCGAACTCGGCCGGGAAGGGCGTTTCGATGCGACACAGCAGGTCGCCATCGGCCAGCCGGCCGAAGGCCGCGTCCAGATGGTCGGTCACCTGCGAGCGCGCCGCGACCGACGCCGCCTCGATCCGCCTATCGGCATCGGCCAGCGTGTCGCCCGCGTTTTCCACGGCGTCGAACAGGCGCCCCACCTCGACCGCAAGTCCATCCGGACGGACAATCGCGGCGTAGTCTCGGTTGCCCAGGCTTTCCAGCGCCGCGCCGATGGCGCCGATATTGCGGCGCACGACCAGAAGGACGTAAAGGCCGGTCCCCGCGCTTGCCACGACGGCAAGCAAGGCAAGCCCGGCGACCAGCAGGAAGGATTGCAGCGCCGTGCTTGCATGGTCGCGCGCGAGGCGGGCGATTTCCCCGGTGATCCGGCTTTCGATCTCCGCCAGTCGGTCGATCCAGTCGGTGGCCGCCGCAAACCATTCCGGCGCCGTCAGGCCCGCGACACGACCGCCCGGCCCGGCGGACAGGATCGCCTCGCGCATGGCGCCAAGGCCGGTCTGCGCCAGCGCGTCGTCAAGGTCGGGCATGGCGGGGACCGCGCGCAGCTCGGCCCGCGCGAGCGAGAGCATGACCTGTTCGGCTGCCCCCCGCTCGACAAAGGTGCGATAGAGTTCGGGCGGGAAAACATCGCTGCCAAGTCCCCCCGCCCCGGCCGCCCGCTGCAACCCCGCCGCTTCCTTGCTTTCGGCCAGCGCCATCAAGCCAGCGAAAAGGGCCGTGATTTCCGCATCGTGCTGATCCGTCACATGGCCTTCGAGATGGTGAAGCAGGCTGCGGATGATGCCGGTATAGACCAGACCCGATTGCGACCCGTTCACCGCCAGGTCGTCGATCTGTCCGCGCAGTTGCGCCACCTCGCCCAAAGCCTGCGCGATGCCGTCGGGCAGGCTATCCTGCGCGGCACCGATCGCCTGGTCGGTGAGGCTGCGCGCCTCGGGCAGGTCGGAGGCGAAGTTCACACCCCGCGATGCGATGAACCCCGCGCTTTGCCCGCGTTCGACCTGCAGGCGGTGAATCAGCGTCGTCAGCGTGGCATTCGCGGCAGCCTGATGCTGCGTCAGCACCGCGCCGCGATACCCCTGCCACCGTTCGTAGCCGAGGAACCCGCTAACAAGGATCAGCGCGAACAGGGGAATCGCCGCCAGGGCAAGGACCAGGTTTCGCAACGTCATCGACACGCTCCACGGACAGAAAACCCCTGCCTAGCCGCGAAAGCTGAATCAATGATGTATGTCATCCCGCACGTTCGAACGGGTCTTTCCGCAGGTTTTTCCTGGGGTCTTTCCGGGCGAGCGGGCCGCGTCAGCCCTTATGCGCGCCCTCGGCCAGTCCGGCGACGAAATCGAGCACCTCGGCGACCGGTTTGCCCTCGCCGATCAGCTTGACGATGGCCGATCCCACGACGCAGCCATCCGCCACCGAGGCGATGGCCTGCGCCGCGTCGGGCGTGGTGATGCCGAAGCCCACGATCACCGGCAGGTCGGTCTGTGCCTTGATCCGCGCGACCTCGGGGGCGACATCGCCGGCCTCCGCCGCCGCGGCGCCGGTGATCCCGGTGATCGAGACGTAATAGACGAAGCCCGAGGTGTTCTGCAGCACGGTGGGCAGGCGCTTGTCGTCGGTCGTGGGCGTGGCAAGCCGGATGAAATTCAGCCCCGCCTTCTGCGCGGGCAGGCACAGCTCGCTGTCCTCTTCCGGCGGCAGGTCGACGATGATCAGCCCGTCGATCCCGGCGGCGCTGGCGTCGGCGAGGAAGCGATCGACACCGCGGGCATAGATCGGGTTGTAATAGCCCATCAGCACGATCGGCGTGGTCGTGTCCGTCTCCCGGAACGCGCGGACCATGCCCAGCACCTTGTCCATCGTCATGCCGCCATCGAGCGCGCGCTGGCCGGCGCGCTGGATGGTCGGGCCGTCGGCCATGGGATCGGTAAAGGGCAGGCCCAGTTCGATGATATCGACGCCCGCGCCGGGCAGACCGCGCATCACCTCGAGCGAGGTCGCCTCGTCGGGATCGCCGCCCATCATGTAAGCCACGAAGGCCTTGCGCCCCTCGGCGCGCAGGCGGGCAAAAGTATCGTCGATCCGTGTCATGGAGGCCCCCGTCAATCTCGGCCACAGGCCTTGCACGGGCGCGGGGCGGAAATCAAGAGCCTTGGCCGCGCGAGGCTCTTGCGCCCTGCCCCGCACGGGGGCATTGAGGGCGCATGAGCTGGATCCTGATCATACATATTCTTTGCGTCATGGGGTGGATGACCTCGATCTTTGCCGTGCCGCGCGCGCTGATCTACTGGAAGCGGGCCGCTGCGGGGGGGGACGCCACGCAGCTGGGCGAGCTGACCTTCCGGCTCTATCGCTTCTCGGCGGGGCTTGGTGTCATCGCGGCGCTGACCGGGCTGTGGCTGGCCTGGTCGGTCTGGAGCTTCGCGCCCTGGACGCATGCGAAGATCGCGCTCGTGGCGCTGCTGGCCGCGCATTACGTCTATACCGGGCTCATGGTCGGGCGTGCGCGCCGCGGCGAGTTCCGCGAAAGCGACCTGTTCCTGCGCCTCTTCAACGAGATCAGCGTGCTGGGCGTGATCGCGATCCTGTGGGTCGTGGTGGTCAAACCCTTCTGAGACCCGTTCCGGCCCTTGCCGTGCTGGGCACAAGGCCCTAGAAGCGGCGCGAAACAGGCGCCGGAGGGTATCAGATGGGCTTCAAGATGGGCATCGTGGGTCTGCCGAATGTCGGCAAGTCGACCCTGTTCAACGCGCTCACGAAAACCGCCGCGGCGCAGGCCGCGAATTTCCCCTTCTGCACGATCGAACCCAATGTGGGCGACGTGGCGGTGCCCGACGCGCGGCTGGAAACGCTGGCCGGGATTGCCGGTTCGAAACAGATCATCCCCACGCGGATGACCTTCGTCGATATCGCCGGCCTGGTGCGGGGCGCCTCGAAGGGCGAGGGCCTGGGCAACCAGTTCCTGGCCAATATCCGCGAATGCGACGCCATCGCCCATGTGCTGCGCTGCTTCGAGGACGGCGACATCACCCATGTCGAGGGCCGGATCGACCCGGTGGCGGATGCCGAGACGATCGAGACCGAGCTGATGCTCGCCGATCTCGAATCGATCGAACGGCGCCGCGCGAACCTGGCGCGCAAGCTGAAGGGCAACGACAAGGAGGCGGCTGAACAGGACCGCCTGCTCGCCGTCGCGCAGAAGGCGCTGGAAGACGGCAAGCCCGCGCGCAGCGTCGAGGTGTCCGAGGACGACGAGAAAGCCTGGCGGATGCTGCAGCTGCTGACCTCGAAACCCGTGCTCTATGTCTGCAATGTCGAGGAAGCCTCGGCCGCGAAGGGCAACAGCCAGTCCGACCGTGTGGCGGAAATGGCGGCGCGTCAGGGCGCGGGCACGGTCGTGATCTCGGCCCGGATCGAGGAAGAGATCAGCCAGCTCGAAGGCGAGGAAGCCGAGATGTTCCTCGACGAGATGGGGCTTGAGGAAGCCGGCCTCGACCGGCTGATCCGCGCGGGCTATGACCTTCTGGGCCTGCAGACCTATTTCACCGTGGGCCCCAAGGAGGCCCGCGCCTGGACGATCCGCAAGGGTATGCTGGCCCCGCAGGCGGCCGGCGTGATCCACGGCGATTTCGAAAAGGGCTTCATCCGCGCCGAGACTGTGGCCTATGACGATTACGTCGCCGGCAAGGGCGAAGCAGGCGCCAAGGAAGCGGGCAAGTTCCGCGTCGAAGGCAAGACCTACGAAGTCAAGGACGGCGACGTCCTGCATTTCCTCTTCAACGCCTGAGCGAAGAACGGGTGAGGGGTTTCGCCCTCGCCCGGCAGGGCTGCGCCCTGCAGGTCTCACGCGACCAGGGTGCCTCGCTTCGCTCGGCACAAGACAGGGGGCTGCTCGCCCCCTCGCGCTGACGCGCTCACCCCCCGGGATATTTGTGGAACAAAGAGGACGGGGGCCCGGCCTGGCGCCCTGCCGCCTTAGGGCATGTCTGCGCCCTATGCCGTTTCACTTTGCCATAAATACTCAAACAACCCGCCCCGCATTCCCGCCGGTCCGTCAAAGGCGCAGGCGGCCGAAGCGCGCGGGGTGGGCGGGTGGGAGCGCGCTTCGGCCGC
Organism: Pararhodobacter marinus; assembly: GCF_003122215.1. GTDB lineage: Bacteria > Pseudomonadota > Alphaproteobacteria > Rhodobacterales > Rhodobacteraceae > Pararhodobacter > Pararhodobacter marinus. The sequence goes on from NZ_QEYD01000015.1 coordinate 34,043, forward strand.
CTTGGCCTGCCGCTTACGACCCCATCGGCGTCCAGGGCCAGGGCTTCTGCTCGCTCGCGGCCGATTGATAGCGCGCCGCCTTGGCGACCCAGGCGCCGACCATCGAACCGAAATCGCCCAGCTCGTCGTTCGGGCGCCCGCGATTGACCACCATGATCAGCATCTGCAGCATCGCCACCGCGAACAGGATTGATTGCGCCACGCTGATCAGCATGGTGATGACGATGATCCACAGCAGGCGCGGCACCAGCTGGGGAAAGCTCAGCTCGACCGGGCCTTCGTCGTCTTCGTCGTGCAGATGCGGATGCTGGCGCTCGCGTTCGGTCATGTCGGGACCCTTTCCTTTGGCCCGAGCTTGGCGCAAGCCCGCCCGCGCGGCAAGGCCCGGGCTTGCAGCGCAAGTGATGCTCTGATGAGGTCGGGGGAACGAAGGAGCGCCCTCATGGCCAGACATCGTCTCGGGAACCCGATGCGCGGCGAGGCCCGCCGCGCGCTGCGCAAGCGTCTGCGCAAACAGGACCCGGATTTCCGGCCGCCGCCGCCCGCGACGCCGCGGGAGGCGCGCCGCGAGATGTTGCTGATGGCTGCCGCCTTCTGTGCGGTAATTGCGCTGGGGGCGCTGGCCATCGGGTCCGGGATTCTGTGACCCCGGGCTCGACCCGTCGACCCGCGCTTACGAGCCCAGCCGGTAATTCGGGCTTTCGCGGGTGATCTGGACGTCGTGCACATGGCTTTCGCTCAGCCCCGCGCCGGTAATCTTCACGAAATTGCAGCCCCGGCGCATGTCGGCGACCGTCGCGTTGCCGGTATAGCCCATCGCCGCGCGCAACCCGCCCACCAGCTGGTGAATGACCGTGCCCGCCGGCCCTTTATAGGGCACCTGCCCCTCGATCCCTTCGGGCACCAGCTTGTCCGAGGCCGCGTCCTTCTGGAAGTAGCGGTCGGCCGAGCCGCGCGCCATCGCGCCGAGCGAACCCATGCCGCGATAGGACTTGTAGGACCGGCCCTGGTACAGGATCACCTCGCCCGGCGCCTCGTCGGTGCCGGCGATGGCCGATCCGACCATGGCGCAGGAGGCCCCCGCCGCGATCGCCTTGGCGAAATCGCCCGAGAACTTGATGCCCCCGTCGGCAATCACCGGCACGTCGCCCGCGGCCGAGGACGCATCCATGATCGCCGTCAGCTGCGGCACGCCCACGCCCGCGACGATCCGCGTCGTGCAGATCGAGCCCGGCCCGATCCCCACCTTGACCGCGTCCGCGCCCGCATCGATCAGCGCTTTCGTGGCTTCGGCGGTGGCGACATTGCCCGCGACCACCTGCACCTCGTTCGACAGCGCCTTGACGCGCTCGACCGCCTCCGCGACCGAGGCCGAATGGCCATGCGCGGTGTCGATGACCAGAAGGTCGACCCCCGCCTCGATCAGCGCAGCGGACCGCTCGAAGCCGGCATCGCCCACGGTCGAGGCCGCCGCGACCCGCAGCCGGCCCAGATCGTCCTTGCAGGCCATCGGGTGCAGCACCGCCTTTTCGGTATCCTTCAGCGTCAGAAGGCCCGTCAGGCGGCCTTCCTCGTCCACGACCAGGAGTTTCTCGATCCGGCGGGCATGCATCAGGCTGCGCGCCTCGGCCCGGTCGGCGGGCTCGCGCAGGATGGCGAGGTTGTCGGCCGTCATCATCACGTGGACCGGCGTCCGGGGATCGTCGGCAAAGCGCATGTCGCGGTTGGTGACGATGCCCACGACATGGTTGTTCTCGTCCACGACCGGGAAGCCCGTGACATTGTAGCGCTCGGCCAGGGCCTGCGCATCGGCCAGCGTGGCATTCGCGGTCAGGGTGATCGGGTTATAGACGATGCCCGATTCGAAGCGCTTGACGCGGCGCACCTCGTCGGCCTGTTTCTCCAGGTCCAGGTTGCGGTGGATCACCCCCATGCCGCCCGCCTGCGCCATGGCGATCGCCATGCGCGCCTCGGTCACGGTATCCATGGCCGAGGACAGGAGCGGGATGTTCAGCCGGATGGACTTGGTCACATGGGTCGAGACATCGGCGGTCGAGGGCAGCACCGAAGAGGCTGCGGGAACCAGAAGGACGTCGTCGAAGGTGAGGGCCTCGCGAATCTGCATGGGGTGCTCCTGTGGGGGATGGCATCGCTTGGCACCGCCCTATTGCACGGGATCGGGGGAAAGGAAAGGCCCGACGGCCCGCTGCGCAGCCTGCGATAGCCTGCGCGGTTGCCAAGCCGCCCCGCGCGTGGAACCCTGTCCGGAACAAGGGCCAGAAGCAGGAGACGGCGATGCCCCGCGCATTCGTTCTGGGCGGCTACGGGTTGATCGGCGCGGAATGCTGCCGGGCGCTTGCGTGCGCGGGTTTCGACGTGACGGCGGTGGGACGATCGCGAGCGGCGGCGGCGCAAAGCGGGCTCGCGGTCGACTGGCTATATCGCGATCTGGTGCAGACCGACGCCGCGACATGGCGCGCGGATCTGGCGGGCGCGGATGTCGTGGTCAACGCGGCGGGTGCGCTGCAGGACGGGCCGCGCGACGATCTCGACGGGGTGCATGACCGCGCGCTGGCGGCGCTGATCGACGCGCTGGACGGAAGCGCGACGCGCGTCGTGCAGATCTCGGCCGCCGGGGTCTCGCCCGACGCCCCGACCGAGTTCTTCCGCTCGAAAGCCCGGGGCGATGCGCGGCTGATGGCCTCGGCGCTCGACTGGGTGATCCTGCGGCCGACACTGGTGCTGGCGCCGGCGGCCTATGGCGGCACCGCGCTCCTGCGCGCACAGGCGGCCACGCCGCTCGTGCATCTGCAGGTCTTCCCCGACGCCCCCGTGCAGACCGTGGCGCTGTCCGACCTGGCGCAGGCGGTCGTGACGGCAGCACGGGGCGGGATCCCCCGACGCCGGGTCTATGACCTCACGGAAGCCGGGTCCCGCTCTTTCGCCGCCACCACCACGCGGATGCGGGCGTGGCTGGGCCTGCCGGACTGGCGCCTGTCGCTGACCCTGCCCCGGCCTCTGCCGCGCCTGACCGGGCGGATCGCCGACGGGCTGGGACGGCTGGGCTGGCGCTCGCCGCTCAGAACCAACGCGCTGGTCAGCCTGCAGGCGGGCATCACCGGCGATCCCTCGGCCTGGGAGACGGCGGGCGGCGCGCCCTGCCGTGCGCTGGACGAGACGCTGAGCGCCATGCCCGCAACGCCGCAGGACCGCTGGTTCGCGCGGATGTACCTGCTGCTTCCGCTCGCCATCGGCGTGCTGGCGCTGTTCTGGACGGCGTCGGGCCTGATCGCGCTGGCCCAGCCGCAGCGCTCCGCCGACGTGCTGATCCTGCGCGGCACCGCGCCCGGCCTCGCCATGGCCATCGCGCTGGCGGGCGGGGTCGCCGATGTCGCGCTGGGTCTCGCCATCCTGTGGCGCCGCTGGGCGCGCGCGGCGGCGCTGGGCATGATCGCGGTGGCGGGCAGCTACCTGTTCGGCAGTCTCGCCTTCACGCCCGATCTGTGGCTGGACCCGATGGGCCCGATGGTCAAGGTCCTGCCCACGCTGCCGCTCGCGCTGATCGTGGCCAGCCTGATCGAACCGCGATGAGCGCCCTCTTGCTCTATCTCCATGTGCTTGGCGCCATGGTGCTGATGGGCACGGGCGCGGGTATCGCCTTTTTCATGGTCATGGCTCAGCGCAGCCGGGACCCCGCGCTGATCGCCCATACCGCCGGGATCGTCGTCATCGCCGACACGCTCTTCACCGCCACCGCCGCGCTGGCGCAGCCGGTGACCGGCATTCTCCTGGCGCTGGATCGCGGCTGGCCGCTGTCCGAGCCGTGGATCCTGCTCTCCGTCGCGCTCTATCTCGTCGTGGGCGCGTTCTGGCTGCCGGTCGTCTGGATGCAGATCCGCCTGCGCGACCTCGCGCGACAGGCCGCGCGCGAGGGTACTCCCCTGCCCCCGGCCTATCACCGGCTCTACCGGCTGTGGTTCGCCTTCGGCTTCCCCGCTTTCGCGGCGATGCTGGCGATCATCTGGCTGATGCTCACGACACCCGCCTTGGGCTGAGACCGCCCGGCGTCAGAGCTTCTCGCGCAGCCACGCGCTGACGACCGAGGTCGCCTCGGCCCCTTGCGGGATCGCGCGGCGCGCCGAGACGAAGGCATGGACCTGCCCGGGGAAGGAATGCAGCCGCGACGCCACGCCCGCCTCGCGCAGCGCTGCGTGGTAATTGTTGCCGTCATCCCAGAGCGGATCATGCCCCGCATTCAGGATCAGCGCCTCGGGCTGGCCCGCCAGGTGCGGTGAGAAAATCGGCGAGATCCGCGGATCCCGCCGGTCGATGCCCGCGGGAACGTATTGGTCCATGTACCAGTCGATCCGGTCGCGCGGCAGCACATAGGCGTTCTTCAGAACCTCCATCGAGCGCGTCTCGCCCCGGCTGTCCACCGCCGGGTAGATCAACACCTGCAGCTTCGGCAGCACCACGCCCCGCACCTGCAAATCATGCATCAGCACGGCGGTCAGGTTGCCGCCCGCACTGTCGCCCCCCACCGCCATCCGCGCCGGATCGATGCCCCAGGCGTCGGGCGCCGCCATCAGCGCCAGCCACGCCGCCAGTACATCGTCGGGTCCTGCGGGCCAGACATGCTCGGGCGCCAGCCGGTAATCCAGCGCGATGACGCGGATCCCCGCCTCCAGCGCGATCTGCCCGCACAACCCGTCATGCGTATCAAGCCCGCCCTGTACCCAGCCGCCGCCATGGATATAGACCAGCGTCGGGCGCGATGTGTCGTCGGGCCGTGTGTCGTAGATCCGCGCGGGCCGCTCGCCCTCGCCGCCCGCGATCGTCACGTCGCGCTTCGTGACCGAGGCGGGTGAGGGCGTGTCGAACTTGTCGGCAAGGATCCTGAGCGAGGCGCGGCTCTCGGCGATGGTGGGGATCACGCCGGGAACCCGGATCGCGTTGAAGAGCTCGCCCAGCGCCTGCGCCTTGGCGTCGATCCGCCGCCCGTCCACCACCTTGCGCCGCCCGGTGAACCACAGAGCCGCCACGGATTCGGGCGCCCGTGCCACAGCCAGGTTCAGCAGCATCGCGAATTTGTTCATCCCACTCCCCTTTTGCCCCAGAGGGCACCAGAACGGCGCCGGGATCAAGAGGGCGGCGCCGGCAGAACGCAGGGTTTCGCCGCCGACAGGCCCCTCCGTCCTGCACGGACCGCGCGCCGCATTGCCAGCGCCCTCCATCCGTGCCACCACCGGGGCTCCCTTTCCTGACGACCGCTCCGTAGCCCCCGTGCCACAGCCTTCCGCCCTGCCCCGCCCCTTCCTCGCGCGCCGCCTCCTCGCCCTCGCGGTGGATCTGGCGCTGGTCTTCGCGCTCGTCACCGTGGCGATGGTGCCCTTCACAGGCGACGGTCTCCGCCTGCCCGCGGCCCCCCTGACGATGCGCAGCACCGACTGCAGCGATGTCGAGACCGCGCCCGGCTGGCTGACCGAGCTTCTGGGCGCCCCCGGCCCCTATTCGCTCAGGCTCTGCGAGCGCCGGCTCTACGGCCTGCCCGACGGCAACGAGCTGCGCGTGGTGCTGGGCGCCGCGACCCCCGACACCACCAGCCGCCGTCTGGTCATCCCGGTCAATGCCGCGCTGGAACCGGTCGATCCCCGCCATCCCGGCGGCGTGCTGATCCTGGCGATCCTGATGGCGCTGAGCGCGCTGGCGACCCGGTTGGGCTGGCGCAGTCCCGGCAAGGCCCTGGCGCGGCTGCGGATCGTACCGGCGAACGGGGCGCGCGCCCTTCCCGTCTGGCGCGAGACCCTGCGGTTGGGGCCGCTCGTGATCCTCGCCGCCCTGCCCGCGCTCACCGGCGGCCTGCCCGCCGCCGCGATCGGGCCTCTGGGCGTGATCGCCGCGGTGGCGCTGGGCGCGATCCTGTTGATCTGGTATTATCTGTGGCCCTTCGCGCATTGGTCGGGCCAGTCCCGCCACGACCGGCACGCGCGGTTTTTCGTCACCGGCTGAGCCGGATGGCTTGCCGTCGCCGTCATCGCAGTTTAGAAACGTTCTAAACAATCAGACGGGCCCGTGATGTTTTCCATACTCGGCAGCCGCCGCCAGTTTCGCGATCTCAGCGATCAGGAAGTGCTCGCGCTCGCGATTTCCTCGGAAGAGGACGATTCGCGCATCTATCGCAGCTATGCCGAGCGCCTGCGCGCCGATTACCCGGCCTCGGCGGCGGTCTTCGACGGCATGGCCGAGGAAGAAGACCGCCACCGCCAGCGCCTGATCGCGCTGCACCGGATCCGCTTCGGCGATGTCATCCCGCTGATCCGGCGCGAGCATGTGGCGGGTTTCTATGCCCGCAAACCCGTCTGGCTGATGGAGACGATGACGCTCGAACAGATCCGCGGCGAGGCCGAGGCGATGGAGCGTCAGGCGGCCAGCTTCTACCAGCTCGCCGCGCAGCGCACGCAGGACGCCGAAACGCGCCGGCTTCTGGGCGATCTGGCGGCGGCCGAGATGGGGCATGAAAACGCGGCCCATGCGCTTGAAGACAAGCATCTGGGCGGCGAAGCCCGCAGCGCCGAGGACGATACCGCGCATCGCCAGTTCCTGCTGACCTGGGTGCAGCCGGGGCTTGCGGGGCTGATGGACGGCTCGGTCTCGACGCTCGCGCCGATCTTCGCCACCGCCTTCGCCACGCAGAACACGCACACGACCTTCCTCGTGGGCCTCGCCGCCTCGGTCGGCGCGGGCATCTCGATGGGTTTCACCGAGGCCGCCTCGGATGACGGCCAGCTCTCGGGGCGCGGCTCGCCGCTCAAGCGCGGCATCGCCGCCGGGGTGATGACCACGCTGGGCGGGCTGGGCCATGCGCTGCCCTATCTCATCCCGCATTTCTGGACCGCGACGATCATCGCCATGATCGTGGTCTTCGTGGAACTCTGGGCCATCGTCTGGATCCAGAACCGCTACATGCAGACCCCGTTCCTGCGCGCGACGTTCCAGGTGGTGCTGGGCGGCGCCCTGGTCTTCGCGGCAGGCGCCATCATCGGCGGCGGCTGATTTCACTTTGCCGAAAATACTCTCGGGAGGATTTTCAAGGAGGGTGGAAAACCCTCCTTGAAGGGGGCGGGAGGATTTTCAAGGAGGGTGGAAAACCCTCCTTGAACCGGGGGGCCCCGGGGGGCGGCAGCCCCCCGGTTCTTCCTGAAAAACGGCGGGGCGGCAGCCCCCCGGTTCTTCGTGAAAAACGGCGCGCGGCAGCCCCCCCGGGCCTGCGACAAGCGGCAGGGCCGAACCTCTGGGACCGTCGCCTCAGCGCGCCCGCTTCGACTGGCGCATCAGCAACACCCCTGCCACCGTCACCGCCAGAGCGACGATGCCGATGATGATCGTGGCCAGCGCGTTCACATCCGGGCTCACGCCCAGCCGGACCTTGGAAAAGATCACCATCGGCAGGGTCGAGGCCCCCGGCCCCGACACGAAGCTCGCGATCACGAGATCGTCGAGCGACAGCGTGAAGGCCAGAAGCCAGCCCGACACCAGCGCCGGCGCGATCACCGGCAAGGTGATGTCGAAGAACACGCGCACCGGCCCCGCGCCCAGATCGCGCGCCGCTTCCTCGAGGCTCTCGTCCATGTCCCTCAGCCGCGACTGCGCGATCACCGCGACATAGGCCGCGCAGAAGGTCGAATGGGCGATGATGACGGTGGTCATGCCGCGGCCGGCGGGCCAGCCCAGCATCCCCTCCATCGCCACGAACAACAGCAGCAGCGACAGGCCGATGATCACCTCGGGCATCACCAGCGGCGCGGTGACCATGCCCGTGAGCATCAGCTTGCCGTGGAACTTGCCGAACCGTGTGAGCACGAAGGCCGCGAGCGTGCCGATCACCACCGCCAGCGAGGCGCTGATCGTGGCGATCTTCAGGCTGACCCAGGCCGCCTCCAGAAGCTGCCCGTCGCTGATCAACTCGCCATACCAGCGGGTCGAAAACCCGCCCCAGACCGTGACCAGACGGCTTTCGTTGAACGAGAACACGATGAGCGAGACGATCGGCGCGTAAAGAAAGCCGAAGCCCAGCGTGGCGAACAGGGGCAGGAACCAGCCGCGTCTCATTCCTGCGCCTCCTGCCGGTTCTGCACCGATTGCAGCCACATGATCGGCAGCACGACCAGCACCAGCATGACAATCGCCACCGCCGAGGCCACCGGCCAGTCGCGGGCCGAGAAGAACTCGTCCCACAACGTCCGCCCGATCATCAGCGTGTCAGGCCCGCCCAGAAGCGCGGGGATCACGTATTCGCCGATGGCGGGGATGAAGACCAGCATCGAGCCGGCGACGATGCCCGGCACGGACAAGGGCAGCGTCACCGTCAGGAAGGTGGTGACGGGCGAGGCCCCCAGATCGCTCGCCGCTTCCAGAAGCGCGCCGTCCAGTTTCACCAGATTGGCGTAAAGCGGCAGGATCATGAAGGGCAGGTAGGTATAGACGATGCCGATATAGACCGCGAAATCGGTCTGCATCATCACCAGCGGCTCGTCGATGATCCCGGCCCATGTCAGCAGGTTGTTGATCACCCCGTCGCGCCGCAGGAAGCCGATCCACGCATAGACCCGCAGCAGGAACGAGGTCCAGAACGGCAAGATCACCAGAAGCAGCAGGATCGAGCGGCGCGGCTCGGGCGAGCGGGCGATGTAATAGGCGATGGGATAGCCGATGAGCAGCGCAAACAGCGTCGAGATCGCGGCGATCTTCAGCGAGGACAGATAGGCGTTGACGTAAAGCGCATCCGACAGAAGGAAGCGGTAATTCTCGAGGCTCGCGATGATCTCGATCCCGCCGTCGTCGCCCCTCTCCCAAAGCGGGGAATAGGGCGGCCGGGCGATCATCGTCTCGGCCAGCGAAATGCGGCCCAGCACGAAGAACGGCACCAGGAAGAAAACGACGAGCCACAGCATCGGCACGGCGATGACGATCCAGCGGTCGGGCAGCCCGACCAACCGGCCCAGCACGAAGCCGCCGAACGCGAAGAGCAAGGCCGCGCCGATCAGCAGGACCAGATCCTCGGGCAGGAACAGCCAGTGCCGGCCCAGCATCAGCGCGATCACCACCAGCGGGGCGGCGATCATGGCCGGCGGCAGGGCGAGCCTTCCGCGGCCAGGGGTGGCGGACGCCCCGCTCATTGCGTCAGCACCCGGAAATCGGCGGGCTCGAAGCTGAGATGCACGCTTTCGTCCCAGCTGATCGGGTTGTCGCGGCGCGATTCATTGGCCTGCGTGACGCGCACCTGCCGTCCATTGGCCAGCCGCACCAAATACGACGACATATGCCCGACATAGCCCATGTCGCGGACGATACCGGGCACGGTGTTGACGGCGCCCTCTTTCGGCTCGCGCGTGAGCCAGACGCGTTCGGGCCGCATCGCCAGCCACACGGTCTGGCCCTGCGTGAGCCCCGGCACCGGCGGGACCGAGACCGGACCCAGATCCTCGGTCTCGACGCGCATGAGGTCGGGCGCGGAAGGGCCGACGCGGCCCTCGAACAGGTTCACCGAGCCGATGAAATCGGCGACGAAGCGCGATTTCGGCGTCTCGTAGATCTCGCGCGGCTCACCCACCTGGGTGATGACCCCTTCGGTCATCACGCCGATCCGGGTGGCGAGCGTCATCGCCTCGTCCTGATCGTGGGTCACGACGATGAAGGTCACGCCCAGCGTTTCCTGAATGTTGATCAGCTCGAACTGGGTCTCTTCGCGCAGCTTCTTGTCCAGCGCGCCCAGAGGCTCGTCGAGCAGCAGCACCTTGGGCTGCTTGGCCAGCGCGCGGGCCAGCGCCACGCGCTGACGCTGACCGCCCGACAATTGGTGCGGCTTGCGGCGCGCGAAGCTTTCCAGCTTGACGAGCTTCAGCATCTCGGCCGCGCGCTCGGCGGCCTCGGCCTTGGATTTTCCTTCGCGCAGAAGGCCATAGGCCACGTTCTTCTCGACCGACATATGCGGGAACAGCGCGTAGGACTGGAACATCATGTTGGTGGGTCGGCGGTCGGCGGGCACGCCGGCCATGTCCTGCCCGTCGATCAGGATCTTGCCCGAGGTCGGTGTCTCGAACCCCGACAGCATCCGCAGCAGCGTCGATTTCCCGCAGCCCGAGCCGCCCAGCAGGCAGAACAGTTCGGATCGATAGATATCCAGACTGACATCGTTGACGGCGGTGAAATCGCCGAAGCGCTTGGTGATGTTCCGGATCGAGATGAACGGCTTGGCGTCCGGGTCGGTCCAGGGGCGGGTATTCACGGCAAGCGCCGGATTGCTGGTCATCGGACGAGGCTCCGCGCAGGGAAACAGGGTAAAATACGGGACGGTCGAAGGATCGGGCGGCAGATCCGGAGGAGCGCCCCGCCCGCCTTGGCGGACGGGGCCGGTTCCGGCAACGGCCCGCGGCCTTACTGGCCCGTGCGCACGCCGGTCCAGAGCCGCGAGATCACGCGGTCCACGCGCGAGCCATAGGTCACGGCGGTGAACAGGCGGTCCATCACTTCGTCGGTCGGGAAAATCGCGGGATCCGAAGTGATCTCCTCGTCCACCATCGGCACCGACGCCTCGTTGGCATTGGCGTACCAGACATAGTTGGTGATCTCGGCGATGACGTCGGGCTCCATCAGGTAGTTGATGAAGGCATGGGCGTTTTCGACATTGGGCGCGTCCTCGGGGACGGCCAGCATGTCGAACCAGACGAGCGCGCCCTCTTTCGGGATCGCGTACCACACGTTCACGCCGCGATCGGCCTCGGCCGCGCGGTCAGCGGCCTGGAACACGTCGCCCGACCAGCCCACCGAGACGCAGGTTTCACCGTTGGCGAGGTCCGAGATGTATTGCGACGAGTGGAAATACCGGACGTATTCGCGCACCGAGCCCAGCAACTCGGCGGCGGCTTCCAGATCCTCGGTCTCGCGCGATTGCGGGTCGCGGCCCAGATAGGCCAGCGCGGCGGGGAACATCTCGGTCGGGGCGTCGAGGAAGCTGATACCGCAATCAGCGACCTGCGCGGCGATTTCGGGATCGAAGACCAGCGACCAGCTGTCGACCTCGTAATCCTCGCCCAGACGCTCGGCGATCATGTCGATATTGTAGCCGATGCCGGTGGTGCCCCACATGTAGATCACGGCATGTTCGTTCTCGGGATCGAACGAGGCCGCTTCGGCCATCAGGTCCGCATCCATGTTGGACGCGTTGGGCAGCAGGTCGTAATTCAGCGGCTGATAGACGCCTGCGGCGATCTGGCGGGCCATGAAATCGGCGGTGGGCACGACGATATCGTACCCCGTGGCACCGGCCATCAGGCGGGCTTCCAGCGTTTCGTTCGAATCGTAGACATCGACGGTGACGTCGACATCGTATTCCTCGGCAAAGCGTTCGATGGCCGCGTCGGTGATGTAATCCGACCAGATATACAGGTTCAGGCTGCCTTCGGCCTGGGCCACCGCCGGAACGGTCATGCCGAGTGCCGCCGCAGCGAGGATCGAGCGTTTCATCATAGTCTCCCTGTTCTTGGCCATTTGGGGCCGTCTTGTGAACGAGGCGCCACGATCACAAGACCGCCCCCCGTTTCGGTCAGTCTAGACACGGGCAGAGCGTTGCGTCCAGAGCGCCTGTTGATGCGTGTTTCCATCACCCTGACGGGATTTGATCAAAACTCAAGCCCGAATGCCAGACGCAGCCCGGGCGCCGCTGCCGCAGGCGGGCCAGCGGCGGCCCTGCCTGATCGGCGGGCAGTTCTGCGATGCCCGTCTCAGCCCGTGCGTTCGGCGATCATCTGGCGCCGCAGCCGCACGCCGGTCATCGATTCGTCCAGCGCGACATCCGCCATGCCCAGCACCTCTCCGCGCGCCAGGTCGCGCGTCACCGGCACCCGGTGCGCCAGCCCGATGGGCAGAAGCTGCCGCGCCGCCGAGACCTCGGCGGGACAGGCGCGGCCCCAGACAGTGTAGCCCCCTTCCCCGTCCAGGATCTCGCCCGCCTTAAGGTCGCGCTTGGCCACGGCCACCGCGTCCCCACGCCACGCGCGGGTCTGGCCCGTGGCCTCGCCCCTCAGCGCGGCGGACAGGACGCTGACCGACAGTTCCATGCCGATCAGGTGGAAGGGCTTGTACATCGCCGCGTATTGCCCCGTCTCGTCGGTAGGCAGGCCGTATTGGCGAAAACAGGCGGCCGCGTAATCGTTCTGCGCCCTCATCACCACGTAGACGCCCCAGCGCAGGTCCCGAAACACCGGCCGCCCGTCGCGTTCGAGCGACGACACGACCTCGGCCAGACCCGCGCGTTCCAGCTGCCCCCCGACGCTGCGCGGACGCAGGATGCGGGCCAGATCGTCGACGCCGCAGGGCGGGAACGCCAGGCCCCCGGCCGGTACGTCCAGCAAGCAGGCATTGGCGATGGCCGACATTTCGATGGCGGATTTCGTGCCGTCGAGAAAGCTGTTGAACATCTGCGGGTTCATCCCCGCCGCGGCGGCCTCGGCGGGGGTGAGGCCGTAATGCGTCCAGACATCGTCGGGCGTGACATGGTGGTAAAGCGGCAGGTATTTCGTCCCCTTCCCCGCCGCCGTGACCTCGAACCCCGTGGCGCGCGCCCAGTCGACCAGTTCGCTTACCAAGGCGGGCTGATCGCCATAGGCCATGGAATAGACGAGCCCCGCCTTGCGCGCCTGTTCGGCCAGAACGGGACCGGCCAGCACATCGGCCTCGACATTGACCATCACCACATGCCGCCCGGCATCGAGCGCGGCGCGGGCGTGGTTCAGGCCCGGTTCGGGCGCGCCGGTGGCCTCGATCACCACGTCGAGCGGCTGGCGAACAAGGTCCAGCCCGTCATCGGTGAAAACGGTGGCGGCGATGCGTTCGGCGCTCCACCCCACGGTGCGGCAGGCAGCGCGGGCGCGGTCGGGGTCCAGATCGGCGATATGGGTCACGCTGAGCCCCGCGATATGCGGCACCTGCGCCAGGAACATCGAGCCGAATTTCCCCGCGCCGATCAGGCCGGCGCGGACGGGTTTTCCGGCATCGGCGCGCGCGGCGGCCCGTGATGACAGGTTCATGCGTTCCTCCTTCTGATCAGGCGCGCGCCGGGCGCCGGTGCAACAGCCAGAGCGCGGCCAGGTTGAGCATGGCGGGGATCACGAAGACCATGCCCGGCAGGTCCAGGATGGCCCCGTCGCCGGCGAAGCGCGCGAAGACCTGCGTGTAGATCACCGGCCCGGCGATCATTCCCACGGCATGGAGCGAAGACAGCGCGCCCTGCAATTCGCCCTGCTGGCTGGCCTCGGCCCGGTCCGACATCTCGGCCCTGAGCGCGGGCATGACCAGCCCGGTCATCGCCGAGACCGGGATCAGCGCCAGCGTCAGCGCGCCGCTGTCGATCACCACCAGCCCGCTGAACGACACGGCACCCGCGACCATGCCCAGTGTCATGGTCCGGGTCCGACCCAGCCGGGCGATGGCGGGGCGGATCAGCGCCCCCTGCACCAGCACGGCGCAGGCGCCGTAATAGGCCAGCGACAGGCCGGTCATCCCGGGCGACCAGCCGAAGCGGGCGGTGACGAAATAGGCCCAGACGACGGGGTAGACGATAAAGGCGAATTCGAACGCGGTGTAGATCGCCAGATCGCGCCCCAACCCGGGCAATTTGCCCAGCGCGCGGAACGTGCCGAATGGATTGGCGCGGCGCCAGTCGAAGGGGCGGCGATGCTCGGGGCGCAGGGATTCGCGCATCACCAGCGCGCCGAAGCCCAGATTGACCAGCGTCACGGCCGCCGCGGCCAGGAACGGCGCGCGGGTGCCGTATTCGGCCAGCATCCCGCCGATTGCCGGGCCCAGAACGAAGCCCATGCCATAGGCCGCACCGACCAGCCCGAAGCGCTGCGCCTTTTGCTGCGGCGTCGAGATATCGGCGATGAAGGCGGTGGCCGTGGAATAGGTGGCCGAGGTCATGCCATTGAAAAGCCGCGCGAAAAACAACAGCCAGATGGTGCCTGCCAGCGCCAGCACCAGGTAATCGGCGGCCAGCATGGAAAGCGAAATCAACAGCACCGGCTTGCGCCCGAAACGGTCGCTGAGATTGCCCAGCACCGGGCCGAACAGGAATTGCATGACCGCGAAACCGCCGGTCATCATCCCGCCCCAGAGCGCGGCATGGGCCAGGTCCTCGCCCGTGACCTCGCGCAGGAGGTCGGGCATCACCGGCATGATCAACCCGAAGCCAATCGCGTCCAGCGTCAGCGTGATCAGGATGAAGACGACGGGCAGCGCGGGCCGCATTCGTCTGACTTAGAAGTTATCAAACGTCAGACAGGGGCAATCCGCCGCTTTCTTCCGTTCATACTGACACTTATTCAACATTTACCTCCAGATGTCCGGTTTCCTTGATGAACCGGGACAGAAGCGCGGCATAGGCGTCGGGCTGATCCACGCAGGGCAGATGCCCCGCGCCCCGGATCAGTTCGAACCTTGCCCCCGGCACAAGCTCGGCGGTCTCGCGGACCAGGTCGGGCGGCGTCGATCCGTCCTCGGATCCCGCGATGGCCAGCAGCGGCAGCCGCAGCCCCGATGTGGGCGTGTAGAAATCCGTCCCCGAAATCGCGTGGCAGCAGCCGAGATACCCCTCGAAGGGCGTGCGCGTCACCATGTTGCGCCAGCCCCGCGCAGCGTCCGATTGCCGGTACGCCTTGGCGAACCAGCGCTCCAGCGTGGCATCGGCCAGCCCCTCGATCCCGGTTTCGTGCAATTGCGCGATGCGCTGCGCCCAGACATCGGGGTTGCCGATCTTGGCCGCGGTGTTCGACACGACCAGCGCGCGCACCAGATCCAGACGCTTCACCGCCAGCCCCTGCGCCACCAGCCCGCCGATGGAGAGCCCCACGACCAGCGCGTCGCGCATCCCCACATGCGCCATAAGCCGCTCGGCGTCGCGCACGAGCGCTCCCATGGAATAAGGCGCGGGCGGTGCATCCGACAGGCCATGGCCCCGCAGCGAATAGCGCAGGATCCGCAGCCCCTTCGGCAAGAGTGGCACCAGAGCGTCCCAAAGCCGCAGGTCCGTGCCCAGCGCGTGGATCAGCACCACGGGCGCGCCCCCGGGGTCACCGTCCAGCTGATAATGCAGGCGAAGATCGCCCAGATCGGCCATGAGCATCGGCACCTCCCTGTCCGGCGCCAGTGTCGACGCTTTCGCGCGACGCGGCAAGGGCCGGAAAACCCTGCCGTTACGGGTTGCATCCGGCCCCGGAAATCGCACATTCAGCGCAACATGACAGCCCGGAAGGTTCCCCGATGACGCATTCCAACCCGGTGATGGATTTCCTGCTCACCCGCCGTTCGCGCCCCGCGGGCGCCCTGAAGGCCCCCGCGCCCGAAGGCCCGGCGCTCAACACGTTGCTGACCGCCGCGACCCGCGTGCCCGATCACGGCGCGCTGGTGCCGTGGCGGCTGATGGTCCTGGAAGCGCCCGCGCGCCTGCGGCTGGCGGCACTGGTCCGTGAACGCGGGCCGGTCCTGGGCATCGACCCCGCCAAGATCGAGAAATCGGCGGCAAGCTGGGAAAACGCGCCGCTGATCGTGGCCGTCGTGGCCTCGCCCGTCCCGTCCGAGAAGGCGCCGGAGCTCGAGCAGCTTCTGTCGGCCGGCGCGGTCTGCGTGAGCCTTGTGAACGCCGCGCTCGCCTCGGGCTGGGGGGCCGCGTGGATCACCGGCTGGGCGGCCTTCGACCGGGTATTCGTGGAACAGGGGCTGGCGCTTGAACCGCACGAACAGATCGCGGGATTCGTGCATCTGGGCACCTGCGACACGGCCCCCGCCGAACGGCCGCGCCCCGACCTGTCGGCCATCGTCTCGCGGGTCGGCGCATGATTTTCGGGGCAATCTTCAAGGCGCTGGGTCAGTTCGACGACCCGCGCTTCCGCCGCGTTGTCCTCCTGGGGCTGGGCCTGACCCTTCTATTACTGGTGGCGCTCTATGCCGCGCTGGTAACGCTGATCCAGTTTTTCGTGCCCGACACGTTCAGCCTGCCCTGGATCGGCGAGATCGGCGGCGTGGACACGGTGCTGTCGCTGGCCTCGGTCCCGCTGATGCTGATCCTGTCGGTGTTCCTGATGGTGCCCGTGGCCTCGGCCTTTACCGGCATCTTTCTTGATACCGTGGCCGATGCGGTCGAGGCGCGGCACTATCCCGGCCTGCCCCCGGCCAGCGAGGCCGGGATCTGGGAGACCCTTGTGGATTCGCTGCGCTATTTCGGGCTGTTGGTCGCGCTGAACCTCGTCGGTCTGATCATCGTGATCTTCACTGCGGGGCTGGGCTTCCTGGTATTCTGGGCGATCAACGGGTTCCTGCTGTCGCGCGAATACTTCACCATGGTCGCCCTGCGTCGGATGTCGGCCGAGGACGCGCACCGGATGCGGCGGGCGAATTTCGGCACGCTGTGGCTCGCGGGGATACTGTTCGCGATCCCGCTGAGCGTGCCGGTCCTGAACCTGTTCGTGCCGGTCTTCGGCGTGGCGGCCTTCACCCACCTGTTTCACCGCATCGCGATGCGGTGAAACGGCGATCCAAGGGACGTCAGACGCCCATCATCCAGCGGTGGAACACGTCGACATCCTCGATCGTGATCCAGCCTGAGACGATGATCCCGGCCACGACGACCCAGACGATCGAGCCGAAAATCGTCGCCATCAGGAACTTGCGACCGATATTCAGGTTGGCGGGCGCGGATTCGGGCGTGCCTGCGACCACCGCGCCGGCCTCTCCCTGTGTTTTCAGCCGCAGCGGCAGGACGACCAGCAGCGTCAGGAACCAGATGAAGGCGTAGAGAACGAAGGCCGAGACGGGGTTGATCATCATACCTGCTCCAGTTCCACGAGGCAGCCGTTGAAATCCTTGGGGTGCAGGAACAGCACCGGCTTGCCATGGGCGCCGATCTTCGGCTCGCCCGTGCCCAGAACGCGCGCGCCCTCGGCCTTCAGCTTGTCGCGCGCGGCGAGGATATCCTCGACCTCGTAGCAGATATGGTGAATGCCGCCCGCCGGGTTCTTGTCCAGAAACCCCTGGATCGGGCTGTTCTCGCCCAGCGGATACAGCAATTCGATCTTGGTATTGGGCAGGGTGATGAAGACGACCGTCACGCCGTGATCGGGTTCGTCCTGCGGCGCGCCGACATCGGCGCCCAGCGTGTTGGCGTATTGCGCCGCCGCGGCTTGAAGATCCGGCACGGCGATGGCGACGTGGTTCAGGCGTCCGATCATGGCTTCCCCCTTGGTGCTTGCGCGTTTCATGGCCCCCCGGCGCGCAGAAAGCAAGCGACGCGAGGCCGCAGGCGCTTAAGCCTTCGTGAACCAAAGAGGCGCAGAATGGGGGCATGACGGAGCCACAGACAGCAGGTGCCCGATGCCCGAACCCCGCCTTCCCGATGCCCCCGCTTTGCCGCCGCTGACCGGGCTGACCCGCCCCGCGCCCGGGTTTGCCTGCCCCCCTCGGCTGATGCTTCTGGTCGAGGACAGCCGCGTCGCCGCCGAGGCGGTGCGCCTGATCTGCCGTCGCATCGGCATCCGCCTGCGCCGCGCCGAATCGCTGGCCCACGCGGCGATGCATCTGCGCGTCTACCGGCCCGATATCGTGCTGGTCGATCCGGGCCTGCCCGACGGGTCGGGGCTGGACCTGATCGCGCGGCTGGCCTCGGCGCGGATGCGGCCCTCGCGGCTGGTCGGTGTCAGCGGGGACGCGGCGATGGAAGGGCCGGTCATGGCGGCGGGCGCGGATGCGTTCCTGCTCAAGCCGGTGAGCGTGGCGCAGCATCTGGCGGCGATGACCGGCGAGCTTGCGCCGCGGCTGGCGGCGCAGGACGGGGTCGAGGAGGACGGCCTGCCCACGCGCAATGCCGGCGCCGATCCGCTGGCGCTGCGCGACGATCTGCGCCGGGTGCGCGACCTTCTGGCCGAGGGCGCGGATCCGGCGAGGCTGCGTTACGCGGGACAATTCCTGGCCTCGGTCGCGCAGGCATTGCCCGATCGCGGGCTGGCCCACGCCGCCCTGTCCGCATCGCGCGACGGCGACAGCGCGCGGATCCGCGCGCTGGTGACCCGGACCGAAGGCGAGAGCGCCGCGTTCTGACGGGGTGATCTGCGGGGCGTCGCGGGGTCCCCGCCGGAAAGACGGGACCGAGGCGCGAGGCGGATATTCCGGGATCTTCTGGGACGGACGATGCGCCGACAGGCGCGCTAACGGGGGGCGCGGCGCTGTGCAATGGCGTCACGGCCCGGCTCGGTCGCCTGCAGAACCGGCGGACCGGGCGGGAAAAAGCCAAAGGCGATAGTCGCGGGCACCGACCGACAGACACGCCCCGGTTCGGCGCCCCTGCCCGTCGCCTTTATTCCTCGTCCTGCGGATCGGGCAGCGGGTCGCTGCGTGGATCGTCGTCCGCTTGGTCCGGCCGGCCGCGGAAGCCCAGCGCGACCACGTATTTCTCGGAGCTGTCGGCACGGCTGGCGGGCGGTTTGACGTTGTGCACCTTGGTGAAGTTCTGCTTGAGAAGCTGCTGCAGCTCGCCCTCGGCCCCGCCGGCGAGCACCTTGGCCACGAAGGTGCCGCCCTCGGACAGCACGTCGAAGGCGAAATGCGCCGCGTGTTCGCACAACGCCATGATGCGCAGGTGGTCGGTCTGCTTGTGCCCCGAGGCCGAGGCCGCCATGTCCGACATCACCACGTCCGCCTGCCCCGCAAGCCAGCCCTTCACCTTGTCGTCCGCGCCATCCTCGAGGAAATCGAGCACATAAGCCTCGGCCCCGGCGAGCGGCTCGACCTCTTGCAGGTCGACGCCCAGCACCGTGCCCACGCGCTTGCCCTTCTTCTCGCCCAGCGCGTTGACGCGCACCACCGCGACCTGCAGCCAGCCGCCGGGCGCGCAGCCCAGATCGACGACCCGCGCGCCGGGGACGAGGAAGCGGAACTTGTCGTCGAGTTCCAGAAGCTTGAAGGCCGCGCGGCCGCGATAGCCCTCGCGCCGCGCGCGGGCGACATAGGGATCGTTGAGCTGCCGCTCCAGCCAGCGGGTCGAGCTGAGCCGCCGTCCCTTGGCGGTCTTCACCTTGACCTTCAGGTCGCGCTGCCCGCGCCCCGAGGTGTTCTTCGTGCCGCCCTTCGATGGGGGTTTCGCCATGGCCCGTCCTTTCCCGATCCCAGAGGGTCCCGTGTCACAGGCGCGTCAGCACGCCGTCGCGCGTCATCTGCGCGTAGAGCAGCCCCTCGCGCAACCCGCGATCGGCCACCGACATCACATCGGTGGGCCAGACCCGCATCAGCGCCTGCAGAATGGCCGCGCCCGACATGATCAGCCCGTGACGCTCGCGCCCGATGCGCGGATCGCTGCGCCGCCCTTCGGGGCCCAGCGCCAGGTAATCGCGGATCACCTTGTCGATCTGCGCCGAGGTCATCCGCAGCCCGTCGACCTTGTTGCGGTCATAGCGGCGCAGGCCCAGATACGAGGCCGCCACCGTCGTCACCGTCCCCGATGTGCCGATGATCTGGAACCCGTCGCGCGGCGCGGGGTTCTGATAGGGCGAAAAATCGTGGAGCTGTTCCTCGAAATGCCAGGACATCAGCGCGAAGCGGGCGGCGTCGTCCTCGACATCGGTGAATTGCTCGCGCAGCGTCGCCACGCCCAGCGGCACGCTGATCCAGTCGACGACCCGCGCGGCGCCCTTGGCGCGCGGGTTCAAGGTCTCGGACCGCAGGCCCAGCTTCACCGCCAGGATCGCCCGGCGGCGGTCTTCATGCGGCACGTCGGCGAGGTCGATCCACACAAGCTCGGTCGAGCCGCCGCCGATATCGATGACCAGCAATTGCTCGGTCTCCGAGGCGACCAGCGGCGCGCAGGAGATGACGGCGAGCCGCGCCTCTTCCTCGGCCGGGATGATTTCCAGCCTCAGGCCGGTCTCGCGCTGGATCTTGCGGATGAACTCGGCCGAGTTGCGCGCCCGCCGGCAGGCTTCGGTCGCCACCAGCCGCATGTTCGACACCGAATGATCGTCGAGCTTGCGGCGGCAGATCCTGAGCGCCTGCACGGTGCGCGCCATCGGCCCGTGACCCAGCCGCCCGGTGCTTTCCAGCCCCGTGCCCAGCTCGACCGCACGCGAGAAACTGTCCACCACTTCGAATTGCGCGCCTTTGGGCCGCGCAATGAGCATGCGACAGGAATTGGTCCCCAGATCGAGGGCCGCGTACAACCCCTTCTCGCCGGACCCTGTTTGGCGCTTCGGCTCTTGTCCGCCCGGAAACCGCGCACGCTTTGGCGGTCTCGACGTTCTCGGATGCGCCGCCGCGCCTGCGGGACGCTCGGGCGTCATGGCCGCCCTCCATTTCGTGTTGATCCGACCTTATTGCGCACAGCCCTCCGGCGCAAGCGGCTTGCATCCGCAACGACGCCCCGGATGCCCCCGGAATCGCCCTGTATCCCCATGGAACTGACGGCTTTTTCCGTGGCGTCAACGCCTTCGGAAAGGCGATACCGAGGACCGGAAACACGCTGGGATTGCACAATCGCGTGCGCGTGCGCGGGCAGCTGTTTGTCGGGGCCCGGCACCGCGCTATATTCAGGTCAAACGCCGTGGCCCTGCGCGGCACACCTCGCCTGCTTCTTCGTCATCCGCTCTTTGCCGGAGGTCCCATGCGCCATCATATCGCTCCCCTGATCGCCACGGCCCTGTTCGCAGGGCTGCCTTTGACGGCCGCGCAAGCGACGGGTCCGGTCACGGTCTATGAAACGCCCGCCGAGATCGTCAGCCCGCCCATGGCCCGCGCCTATGACTGGTCCGGCGGCTCTATCGGGTTGCGCGTCGGGGCATCCTTTGGCGAGAATTTCTGGGGTGAGCGCGGGCTCGGCCTGGCCAGCACGCCGGGCGACTGGGACGGCACGCCGTTCGGCCTGAGCGCGGGCTATGACCTGCAAAGCGGCGGTTTGGTCTATGGCGCGGCCATCGATTATACCGGCGGCGAGTTGATCGCGGGCTCGACCGGCAATGCGGGCTTCGGCTGCGCCGGCGGCACCTGCGAGACGCGGGTCGACAACCAGTTGGCGATCCGAGGCCGCGTTGGCGTCGCGATGGACCGGACGCTGTTCTACGCCACAGCAGGTCTTGCCAGCGGCGAGGCGCGCGGGCAGGCCGTCGTGACCAACGGATCGGACCGGCTGATCGGCTGGACGGCGGGTCTGGGCGTCGAGCACGCGCTGAGCGACAATTTCTCGGTCAATCTGGAATATCTCTATACGGATCTGGGCCGGCTGGAATTGCCGAATGCCTGCGCGACCGATTGCTACACGGATGTGGATTACGGCACGTTGCGGGTGGGCGCACAGTTCCGGTTCTGACATCGCCTCGCCTTGGCTCTGCCCTGTTGAAACGCTGACACCCCGCTCCCTTTGCGCGCGGCCAACCAGTCCGCTGCGACGCAGCATCGGACCAGTTGCGTTTTCAAGTCCCTGCCCGATCACGACCGCGTGGCATTCAGGGCCTGAGCGACAAGGCGCCAAGCGGAACACCGCGCGCGGACCGGCCCGACACAAAATCGGGGGAACCTCTCGGCGATAAACGCGTTATCTGGCCATACACGAAGCCAACGTGCTTCAGGGAAACGACGGGAGTAATCCGATGAAAACCCTTATTGCTACTGCTGCGGCCGCGACGGCTGCCACCTCGATCCTCGCCACCACCGCGCTCGCTTCGGGCCCGGTCGCGCCGCAACCGTATGTTCCGCCGGTTGTCGCTGCTCCTGTGGCTTCCTACGACTGGACCGGCGCCTATGTCGGTGGCGGTCTGACCTATGGCCGGATGGGCATGGATACCAACGGCGCTCTGCCCAGCTACCCGGATGCGACGGGCCTCGGCCTCAGCGCCATCGGCGGCTACAACTGGCAGAGCGGCAACATGGTCTATGGTGCCGAAGTCGCGCTCGACTTCTCGGAGCGTGACGGCACGGGCGATTGCGGCATTGCCGGCAACACCTGCGAAAGCTTCGCCAACCACCAGGCCTCGATCCGGGGTCGCGTGGGTTACGCGATGGGCTCGTCGCTGATGTTCGCGACGCTGGGTTATGCCACCGATTCGCGCAGCGTCACCACCACGGGCTTCGGCTCGGACGGCGCGCGCTATAACGGCGCCGTGGTCGGCGTCGGCTATGAGCAGGCCATCGCTGGCGGCGACTGGACCGTTCGCGGCGACCTGGAATACTATTTCTATGGCGACGAGACGTTGAACGGCGTCACCACCAACGGCGATTCGAGCCTGGTGCGTCTGTCGGTGATGCGCCGCTTCTGATCGGCCGCCGACCCGTTGCAACAGTGACAGATGCCCGCCCCGGTCCGTCCGGGGCGGGCATTGTCGTATCCGGGGTCGTCTGCGGGTCGCGTTCCTGTCCGGCTCACATTGATGGTGAAAATTATTCACGGACCTGCCGGTGGCCAGCCCGCATCCCCGAGGGTAACAATCGGGTCGCAACTCATCGCGTAGCGGTCGAAAACGGTGCGGTGAGTGCAGCGGATTCCGGCGACAAGGCGGAACCTTCGTCCCCTGGCCCCTGGGGCCTTCGCACTGGATCTGAGAAAGGATCTCGGCATGACCGACGCGCCCGTCCATCCCGTCACCATCGTCTTCTGGCGCGATATTCCCGCGCAGGTCATCGTCGGCAAGGGCCGGCGCGGCGCCAAGGTGCAATTGTCCGAACGCTTCGAACAGGCCATCGACCGCTGCGCGATGAAGGTCGGCGCGCGCGACACCGATTCCTATCTGGCCGAATGGCGCAAAGCCGACCCCTATGATGTCGCTGGCGAACAGGAACAGGTCGCCCGCGCCGAGGCCCAGCGGCTGGAAGAAACCTATGACGGCGACAGGATCAAGGCGCTGATCGCCAATGACGGGTGGGACGCGCGTGGCTAATCTCTGGGAGAAACTGATGGCTCTGTTCCCCTTCGGCCGCAAGGCTGCCCCCTCGGCCTCGGGTTCGGCCGCTCTCGAGCATTTCCTCGATGGCTTCTCCATCGAAGTGATGCCGCGCACCGCCGAGAAGGTCGAGGATTTCCGCGCCCTGCTGCCCGCCGGCACGCGCGTCTACATCGCCCATATCGAAGGCACCCCGATCGAGGACATGGTCGCGACCGCGAAGCGTCTGCGTGAAGAAGGCTTCGAGCCGATGCCGCATTTCCCCGCGCGCATCATCAAGGACAAGGCCACGCTGACCGACTGGGTCGCGCGCTATCAGGGCGAAGCGGCGGTCAAGCAGGCGCTGATGCTGGCGGGCGGCGTGGCCCAACCGCATGGCGATTACCATTCCTCGATGCAGCTTCTGGAATCGGGCGCGTTCGACGGGTTCGAGCGTCTGCACGTCGCCGGTCACCCCGAGGGCAACAAGGACATCGATCTGGACGGCACCGACAAGATGGTGATGGAAGCGGCGCTGTGGAAACAGGCGTTTTCCGAGCGCACCGATGCCAAGATGGCGATGGCCACGCAGTTCTGTTTCGATGCCGGTCCGGTGATCCGGTGGGTCGACGGTCTGCGCGAGGCGGGCGTGAACCTGCCCGTGCATATCGGCGTCGCCGGCCCTGCCAAGCTGCAGACGCTGATCAAGTTCGCCATTGCCTGCGGCGTCGGCCCGTCGCTGAAGGTGCTGCAGAAACGCGCGATGGACGTGTCGAAGCTGCTGCTGCCTTACGAGCCCGACGAGTTCCTGACGCAACTGGCCGAACACAAGGCCGCGAACCCGGACTTCGGCATCGAGGCCGTGCACTTCTTCCCGCTGGGCGGCATCAAGACCAATGCCGAATGGACGCAACGCCACGGGCAACGCCCGGTCAGCGCCGCCGCCTGAGGATTCCTGCCGATGCCCCGCAGCGCGCTGCTCTTCGATCTTGACGGCACGATGCTGCATACCGACCCCATCCATTTCACGATCTTCGTGGAATGGATGGCCGACCGTGGCATCGCCGTGGACGAAGCCTTTTACGCCACGCATGTGCATGGACGCGTGACCTCGGACGTTTTCGCCGAGTTCCTGCCGGACGAGCGCGATCCCCACGCGCTGGCCAATGCCAAGGAAGCCGAGTTCCGCCGCCGCCTGCCCCGCCCCTATCCGGCGATGGCGGGGCTGCACGCGCTTCTCGACCGCGCGCAGGCGGCGGGGCACCCGCTGGCGGTGGTGACCAATGCCAACCCGCTCAATGCCGAGGCCATGCTGGCCGCGATCGGCGAACGGGCGCGCTTCGACGTGGTGATCAGCGGCGAGGAATGCGCCGCCGGAAAGCCTCACCCCGCGCCTTATCTTGCCGCGATGGACAGGCTGGACGTCGCTCCGGCCGCCTGCATCGCCTTCGAAGACAGCCCCTCGGGCATCCGCTCGGCGCGCGATGCCGGGGCCTATGTCATCGGCATCCGGTCCTCGCTGGACCATGCCGCCCTCGCAGCCGCCGGCGCCCATGCCAGCATCGACGATTTCAACGATCCCGCGCTCGATGAGCACCTTGCGCGCCCTGAAGGAGTTTTCCCATGACCCGTACCGTCCTCGAATCCGCCACCAAGACGGTGGTGATCGGCTTTGACGAGCCGTTCTGCGTGATCGGCGAGCGCATCAACCCGACCGGGCGCAAGAAACTGGCGGCCGAGCTGGAAATGGGCGATTTCTCGACCGTCGAGAAGGACGCGCTGGAACAGGTCGTCTGCGGCGCGACCGTGCTCGACATCAATTCGGGCGCCGTGTTCTCGAACAAGATGGCCGAAGACCCGCGCTACGCCGACAACAACTTCGTCGAGCCGCCGCTCATGGAACAGCTGGTGAAGACCGTGCAGGCGATCACCGATGTGCCGCTCTGCATCGACAGCTCGGTCCCCGGCGCGCTGGAAGCGGGGCTTCAGGCCGCGAATGGCCGCCCGCTGCTGAACTCGGTCACCGGCGAGGAAGAGCGGCTGGAACTGGTCCTGCCGCTGGTCAAGAAATACAACGTTCCGGTCGTGGCGATCTCGAACGACGATACCGGCATCTCGCAGGACCCCGATGTCCGCTTCGCCGTGGCCAAGAAGATCGTCGAGCGCGCCGCCGATTTCGGCATCCCCGCCCATGACATCGTCGTCGACCCGCTGGTCATGCCGATCGGCGCCATGGCGACCGCCGGGCATCAGGTCTTCGCGCTGGTCCGGCGCCTGCGCGACGAGCTGGGCGTGAACACAACCTGCGGCGCCTCGAACATCTCGTTCGGCCTGCCCAACCGCCACGGCATCAACGGCGCCTTCCTGCCGATGTCGATCGGCGCGGGCATGACCTCGGCGATCATGAACCCGGTGCGCAGCCAGGAAATGGAGGCGATCCGCGCCGCCAACCTCTTGATGAACCACGACCCGAACGGCGGCGAGTGGATCCGGCTGGCCAAGGTGCTCGAAGCGATGAAGGACGGCGCCACCTTCGCCGAAGCCTCGACCGCGGCGAGCGCCAGCTCATCGGGCCGTCGCGGCGGCCGCCGGGGCCGCGGCTGATCCAGCCGTCTTCCGCTGACGATGACGGGCGCCCCCGGGGGCGCCCGTTTCCGTTCCGCCGGGGGCGCCTCTGCCCGCCACAGAGCCGCCTGGCGGGCAAGCCCGGCCAGAGCCGGAAACAGGGCTGCGTTTTGCCCGCATGGCGTTAGGATAGCGGGGCGGCGGGCCGGTTCGCGCCCTGGATGGCGCCGACCTGTTCAGCCGCGCGGCCTTGACGCAGATCAACGCAGGCCCCCGCGCCCCGGGCTAGAGTCTAGGCCGATGCGAACAGGAGGATACACCATGTACAAGCATATCATCGTCGCCGTCGATCTGAGCCATGGCGATGCCGGCAAGGCACTGATCCAGAAAGCTGTCCAGCTTCTGGACGAGGGCGGGACGATCCGCCTTTTGCATGTGCTCGAAGACGTGCCCAGCTACATCGCTGCCGAATTGCCGCGGGATCTGAACGACCGGCGCAAGGCCGAGGTCAAGGTCGAGCTGAACCTGCTGGCCGAGGGCGTCCCCGCGACGGTCGAGCCGGAAATTCGCACCGGCGCGGCGTCGGGGCAGATCCTGCAATGCGCGGAAGACACGAAAGCCGACCTGATCATGATCGCCTCGCACCACCCGAATCTGAGCGATTATTTCATCGGCTCGACCGCCGCGCGCGTCGTGCGCCACGCGCAATGCTCGGTGCTGATCTCGCGCTGAGCGACGCGCAGCGCGGAACAACGGGCGGGCCGGGGGAAACCCCGGCCCTTTTCGTCAGACGATGACAAAACCCGCCGCGCGCAGCCGCTCGGCCAGAACGGCGATATGCGCGGGCCCCGTCTCGCAGCAACCGCCGATGAGGGTGGCGCCCCGAGCGGCCCAGCCCAGCGCGAATTCGGCGTACCTTTCGGGCGTCATCTCGGGCCGGTTGACCAGCACGTCGGCGGTCGGGTTGGGCTTCAGGAAATCCGAGGTGATCTGCGTGAACCCGTTTCCCTGACCGCCGAAGGGTTTTCCGAACGACGCCAGAAGCGGCATTGCCTGGTCGATCGCCTCGGGCGCCGAGCAATTGACGAGAACCCCGTCCGCGCGCGCGGCAAGGGGGGCGAGATCGGCGAGCGTCTCGCCCGAACGCAGGCGCGTCCCGTCGCGGTCCTCGACCGTGACCGAGATCCAGCGCGACGTGCCCGGCGCACCCCGGTCGCAACCGTCAAGGAAGGCGGCCACGTTCGACAGCGTCGCCAGCGTCTCGCCCACCAGCACATCGACGCGCGGCGCGTGGATCGCGGCGATCTCGGCATAAAGCGCGACGCCCGTTTCATGCGGCGGCATCAGGTCGCTGCGGTAGCTCGCGCCCAAGGGCCCGGTCGAACCCAGAAGCAGCCCCCCGCCAGACGCCACCCGCGCCGCCTCGGCCTCGGCCAGCGCGGCGTCGTGAAGCTGGGCAAAACGGTGGTCCATCGCGTTGTTGACCAGCCGGTCGTGATGGATCGCATAGGTATTCGTCGTTGCCGCCGAGGCCCCGGCGGCGAAGTAATCGGCGTGGATGTCCTGCACGAGACCCGGGTGGTCGATCATAACCCGCGTGGCCCAGAGCGGCGACGGCCGGTCCCCGCCCCGGCGCAACAGCTCCTGCCCCATCCCGCCGTCCAGAAGGGTGATCGGGGGGGCTGCGCGCCCCCCCGAGCCCCCCGCGCCAAGAGGGGCGTACACGCCCCCCTTGGATCCCCCCGTGAGTATTTGAGACAGAGTGAATGCCATGGATCGCTCGAGCTCCTGCGGGGCGCGCAGCCCCTCTTTGTTCTTCATATATCCTCGGGGGCGAGCCGACAGGCTCGGCGGGGGCAGACAGCCCCCGGCGGCGCGAGGGGGCTCGATGCCCCCGAGCGCCGCCCCTTATCCAATGATTTCGAACCGGTCGACATCGACCAGCCCGAAATCGGTGATCTTGAGATGCGGGATCACCGGGAGGGCGACGAAGGCGAGTTGCAGGAAGGGTTCTTCCAGCGTCACGCCCAGCCCCTTCGCCGCATCGCGCAGCGCGATCAGCCGGTCGCGCACATGCTCGAACGGGTCGAGCGACATCAGCCCCGCCACCGGCAGCGCCAGTTCGGCGAGGACCTTTCCGCCCTCGACGACGACAAAGCCGCCCTCGATCTCGCCCAGCCGTTTCGCCGCCAGCGCCATGTCGGCATAGTCGACGCCGACCACGGCGATATTGTGGTGGTCGTGGCAGACGGTCGAGGCGATGGCGCCTTTCTTCAGCGTGAAGCCGCGCACGAAACCGTTGGCGATGTTGCCGTTCTTGCCATGGCGCTCGATCACCGTGATCCTCGCGAGGTCCTGATCCGGGTCGGGGCGCTTGTCGCCATCGGTGGCCGGGACCTGCACGACCGCATGTTCGGTCAGGATCTTGCCGGGCCAGATGCCGATCACCGGGGTTTCGGGGTTGTTGCCCGCGTAGCGGAAGCTCTCGGGCGTCAGCGGCGGGACATGGACCGAGCCGCGCGCGACGGGCGCGGTGATCTCGCGCGCGGCGAAGGCCTCGTCCGAGGCCAGAACGCCCGCACAGAACACCATGTCGGCGCGGCAGGTGGCGGGGTCGTCAAGCACCACGATATCCGCGCGTTTGCCCGGTGCGATCTGGCCACGATCCTTGAGGCCGAAAGCCTCGGCCGCCGACAGCGAGGCGGCGCGGTAGACGCTGAGCGGGTCGCGCCCCTTCTCGATCAGGCGGCGGATCATGTAGTCGAGATGCCCGTGTTCGGCGATGTCGAGGGGGTTGCGGTCATCGGTGCACAGGCACATGTAGGCCGAGGTCACGGGCGTCAGCACTTCGGCCAGCGCTTCAAGGTCCTTGGACACCGAGCCTTCGCGGATCAGCACCCGCATCCCCTTTTGCAGCTTCTCGGTCGCCTCGGCGGCCGAGGTGCTTTCATGCTCGGTGCGGATGCCAGCCGAGATATAGGCGTTCAGATCGCGCCCCGACAGAAGCGGCGCATGGCCGTCGATATGGCGGCCCTCGAAGGCCTTCAGCTTCTCCATGCAGCCCGGGTCGCGGAAGATCACGCCGGGGTAATTCATGAACTCGGCCAGCCCGATGACGCGCGGGTGGTCCGCAAGCGGCGCCAGATCGGCGGCGCCGAGCGCGGCGCCCGCCGTCTCCATATGCGTCGACGGTACGCAGGAGGACAGGTTCACGCGGATGTCCATCACCGTGCGCTCTGACGCATCGAGGAAATAGCGGATGCCGGTCAGACCGCAGACATTGGCGATTTCATGCGGGTCGCAGATCGCCGTCGTCACGCCACGCGGCAGCACGCAGCGGTCGAATTCATAGGGCGTGATGCAGGAGCTTTCGATATGCAGATGCGTGTCGATGAAGCCCGGCACCAGCGTCTTGCCGGTCACGTCGATCTGGCGCTTGCCGACATAATCAGCGCCGATGCCGACGATCACGCCACCGCAGATCGCCACGTCGCCGGGGATCAGCGCGCCCGTCACCATGTCCCAGACCTGACCGCCCTTGAGCACCAGATCGGCGGCTTCGTCGCCCTTGCCCTGCGCGATGCGCGTCTCGAGCGTCACGACAGCCTCCGCAGCCGTTCGATCAGCGACGAGGTATCCCAGCGTCCGCCGCCCATGTTCTGCACGTCCTTGTAGAACTGGTCGATCAGAGCGGTGACGGGCAGCGACGCGCCGATCTCGTCGCCGGTTTTCAGGCAGATCGCCAGATCCTTGCGCATCCAGTCGACGGCGAAGCCGTGCTCGAAATGCCCGTCCAGCATGGTCTGGTGCCGGTTGACCATCTGCCACGATCCAGCCGCGCCACCCGAGATCACCTCGACCACGGCCTTGCCGTCCATGCCGGCTTTCTCACCGAAGGCCAGCGCCTCGGACAGGCCCTGCACGAGACCCGCGATGCAGATCTGGTTCATCATCTTGGCGATCTGGCCCTGCCCCGACTCGCCGATGCGTTTCACGATGCGGCCATAGGCCTGCATCACAGGCTCGGCGGCGTCGTAATCGGCCTGGCTGCCGCCGCACATGATGCTGAGGACGCCGTTTTCCGCGCCCGCCTGTCCGCCCGAGACCGGCGCATCGACGAAACCCAGCCCCAGCGCCGAGGCTTCACCGGCGAGCGCGGTGGTGATGCCCGAGGACACGGTGGTGTGATCGACGAAGATCGCGCCCTTCCTCATGCCCGCGAAGGCCCCGTCCTTGCCCCGGCAGACCGAGGCCAGGTCGTCGTCGTTGCCGACGCAGGCCATGACGAAATCCTGCCCTTCGGCGGCCTCGCGCGGGGTCGGCGCGGCCTTGCCACCCTGCTCATCGGCCCATTTCTCGGCCTTCGTGGCGGTGCGGTTATAGACCGTGACCGCGTGGCCGGCCTTGGCCAGATGTCCGGCCATGGGATACCCCATGACCCCCAAGCCCAGAAATGCAACCTTGGCCATGTGCCCCCCTCATGAAGATGGTTTGAATTGCGCTTGCGCGTCCGAGGTCATAGGAAACGAGACTGGTTCCGAGGTCAACACGACGAGGCCGCACTTCATGCTCACCCTGTTCCGCTGGCTGTTGCGCATCGCGACTGCGCTGGTCGTGCTGACGGTCGTGATCGTCGTTGGCGTGTATTACTTCCTGTCGCGTTCGGTCCCCGATTACGACACGACATGGCGGTTGCGCGGCGTCTCGGAAACGGTCGAGATCGCCCGCAACACCTGGGCGGTGCCACATATCTTTGCCCAGAACGACGCCGATGCCTTTTACGCGCTGGGTTTTGCCCATGCGCAGGACCGGCTTTGGCAGATGACGGTGCTGCGGCGCACGGCGCAGGGGCGTCTGAGCGAGCTGTTCGGCGACCGCACGATCCGCACCGACGAACTGATGCGGCGGCTGGACCTCTATACGCTGGCGCAGGAATCGGTGGCCGCGCAGGACGACGATACGGCGATGGCGCTCGACGCCTATGCGCGGGGCGTGAATGCGTGGATCAACCTGGTCAACGACCGCGCGCTGGGGCGCGGGGCGCCCGAATACTTCCTGTTTCCCGGCGAGATCGGCCTGTGGCAGCCGGCGGATTCGGTGGCGATCCTGAAGCTGATGGCGGTGCAATTGTCCGGCCATATCGAAAGCGAGGTACGCCATGCGCGGCTGTCGGCGCTGATCGGCGAGGAACGCACGCGCGACCTGATGCACGAGGATGACAGCGCGGGCGTGGCGGCGATGCCGGATTTCGCCAGCCTGTTTCCGACGCTCGATCCCACGCAGCTGGCCATGGCGCCCTCGGTCCCCGGCGAGGCGCCGGGCGAGGCGCTGTCGCCCTTCCGCTCGTGGGATTTCGCGGGCGCGTCGAATGCCTGGGCGGCCGGGCGGCTGCGCTCGGCCAATGGCGGCACGCTGCTGGCCAACGACCCGCATCTGCCGTTTGCCGCGCCCTCGATCTGGTATCTCGCGCGGCTCGAGCTCAGCACCGGCGGCGTCACCGGCGGCACGATCCCCGGCATTCCCGCGATCATCGCCGGGCGATCCTCGAATATCGCGTGGGGTCTGACCACGGCCTATCTGGACGATCAGGACCTGTTTCTCGAGGAACTGAACCCCGACAATCCCGAGGAATATCGCGGCCCCGACGGCTGGGAGAGCTTCGAGACCCGCCGCTCGATCATCTACGTGGCCGATCAGGACCCGGTGACGATCACGCTGCGCTGGTCGGCGAACGGACCGATCCTGCCGGGGAGGCATTACTCACTGGCCTCGGTCACGCCGCCGGGCCATGTGGCGGCGCTGTCCTGGACCGCGCTTACCGGCGACGACACGACGATGAGCGCCGCCATCGGCATGATGCGCGCGCAATCCGTGGACGCGGCGATCGCGGCGGGCGAATCCTATGTCGCGCCGGCGCAGAACCTGATGGTGATCGACGGCGAGCATATCGCGCTGCAGATGATCGGCCGGATGCCGCGCCGTTCCGAGGATCACCCGACGCGCGGCCAGATGCCTGCGCCGGGCTCGGACCCAAATGCGCGCTGGGACGGGTATTTCCCCTATTCCGCCAATCCACGCTTCGTCGATCCCGAAACCGGGCTGATCGGCAACACCAATAACAAGCCGCTGGACCGGCCCTTCCCGCTGCATGTCAGCTATGACTGGGGCGACACGGTGCGCATCCAGCGCTGGATCCGGCTGATGCGCCAGCGCACGGTCCATACGCGCGAAAGCTTCATCGAGGCGCAGCTCGACACCGTCAGCCAGGCCGCGCGCACGCTTCTGCCGCTGGTCGGCGCCGAGCTGTGGTTCCAGGGCGACCCCGCGCCCGAGGGCACGCCCGAAGCGCAGCGTCAGCTTGCGCTGCAGCTTCTGGCCGACTGGAACGGCGAGATGTCCGAGCATCTGCCCGAACCGCTGATCTATGCCGCGTGGATGCGCGAATTGCAGTTCCGGCTGATCCGTGACGAGCTGGGCCCGACGGCGGACATGTTCGAGCATATGGAGCCCGCCTTCATCAGCCGCGTCTTCCGCAATGAAAACGGTGCGGGCATCTGGTGCGACGTGGTGCAGTCGGCGGTCGAGGAAAGCTGCGTCGACATCGCCCGCACCGCGCTGGATGCCGCGCTGCTGGAGCTGAGCGGACAATACGGCCCGGCCATCGAAAGCTGGCGCTGGGGCGATGCGCATCAGGCGACGCATGACCACCCGGTGCTGGGCGAGGTTCCTATCCTGCGGCTCTTCGTGAATATCCGCCAGTCGACCTCGGGCGGGGACAACACGCTGATGCGGGGTCTGACGCGGGGCGGGCCGCCGGGGGCGCCCGATCCGTTCCTCAACGTGCATGGCGCGGGCTATCGCGGCGTCTACGACATGGCCGATCCCGAGGCGAGCGTGTTCATCATCTCGACCGGCGAGTCGGGCCATCCGCTGAGCCGTCATTACGACGATCTGGGCGTGTTGTGGCGGCGCGGCGAGTATATCCCGATGACGCTGGACCCCGATCTGGCGCGCGCGGGCGGCGTGGGGACCACCCGGCTTGAACCGGCGCCCTGAACCGGCGGCTTGAACCCGCTCGTTGCGCGTTGCATATATCCACAGGCAAGGATGGCCAGAGCCCGCAGGCAACCCGATGATCTACGAGACAAAAGCCGAATGGAACGACGCCGCGCATAAGCGCGTGGTGCTGTTCGGCATGTCGGGGCTGGGCAAGACGCGGATCTCGTCGATCCTGCGCGATGGCGGCTGGTTCCATTACTCGGTCGATTACCGCATCGGCACCCGCTACATGGGCGAGGCCATCGCCGACAATTTCAAGCGCGAGGCGATGAAGGTGCCGCTTCTGCGCGAGTTGCTGCTCACCGATTCCGTGCGCATCGCCTCGAACATCACCTTCGACAATCTGGCGCCGCTCAGCACCTATCTGGGCAAGCCGGGGGACCCCGCGCAGGGTGGCCTGCCCTTCGACGAATATCGCCGCCGGCAGGCCCAGCACCGCGAGGCCGAGATCGCGGCGCTGATCGACACCCCGCATTTCGTCGACCGGGCGCTGGATCTTTATGGCTATCGGAATTTCGTCTGCGATTCCGGCGGTTCGATCTGTGAGGTGGTGAACCCCGAAAGCCGCGCCGACCCGGTGCTGAGCGTGCTGTCGCGCCACCTGCTGCTGGTCTGGATCGAGGGCTCCGAGGCCCATACCGCCGATCTGATCCGCCGCTTCGACCGGGCGCCGAAGCCGATGTATTACCGGCCCGAATTCCTGCTCGAAGCCTGGAACGCCTATCTGTCAGAAAGCGGACGAATGCCCGGGGCGGTTGACCCGGACGCCTTCGTCCGCTGGACCTATGCCCGCGCGCTGGCCCATCGCCAGCCCCGATACGCGGCCATGGCAGCGAACTGGGGGCTCAAGGTCGCCGCCGACGACGTGGCCCGCGTCCAGACGCCCGAGGATTTCGGCGCGCTGATCGGCGAGGCCCTGGACAAGCGCGCCTCCCGGGCGGCCTGAGACACGGAGCGATCCGCCGGGCCGCCGATACAGTACAGATAGACGGATAGCCTCCGATGCCCATCACCCTGCCCGCCACCCTGCCCGCCTATGACGTCCTCTCGAACGAGGGCGTCATGGTCATGTCGGACACCCGCGCCGCACGTCAGGACATTCGCCAGCTCAAGATCGGGCTGCTGAACCTGATGCCCAAGAAGATCCAGACCGAGAACCAGTTCGCCCGGCTGATCGGCGCGACGCCGCTGCAGATCGACTTCCGGCTGATCCGCATGTCCGAACACCAGACCCGCAACACCGCCGCCGAGCATATGGAGGCGTTCTATCATTCGTTCCAGGAGGTCCGGCACGAGAAATTCGACGGGCTCATCATCACCGGCGCGCCGATCGAGCATCTGCCGTTCCACGAGGTCACCTATTGGGACGAGCTGTGCGAGGTCTTCGAATGGACCCAGACCAACGTGCATTCCACCTTCGGCGTCTGCTGGGGCGGGATGGCGATGATCAACTATTTCCACGGCGTGAAGAAACACCTGCTCGACCGGAAGCTGTTCGGCTGCTACCGCCACGCCAATCTGGCCCATACCTCGCCCTATCTGCGCGGGTTCTCGGATGATCTGGTGATGCCGGTCAGCCGCTGGACCGAGATGAAACGCGACGAGATCGAGGCCGCGGGCCTGAAGGTCCTGCTCAATTCCGACGAGGTGGGGCCGG
The DNA here is from genome assembly GCF_003122215.1 of Pararhodobacter marinus. Taxonomy (GTDB): domain Bacteria; phylum Pseudomonadota; class Alphaproteobacteria; order Rhodobacterales; family Rhodobacteraceae; genus Pararhodobacter; species Pararhodobacter marinus. The sequence goes on from NZ_QEYD01000015.1 coordinate 68,267, forward strand.
CTTTCGTCGACGATCCCGATCACCGCGCGCTCTATATCTTCAATCATCTGGAATACGACCGCGGCACCCTGAACGAGGAATACCAGCGGGACCTTCTCGCCAGTCAGGTGGCGGGCGCGCAGATCCAGATCCCGGTGAATTACTTCCCCGACGACGACCCGTCCAAGACGCCGCTGAACCGCTGGCGCAGCCATGCGCATCTGCTCTACGGCAACTGGATCAACGAAATCTACCAGACGACGCCCTTCGATCTGGATCGGATCGGACTGCCGGACACGGAGTGATCCGCCGGCGCCTGACCGCGCCGGAGGCCGGAGCGACCGCGCTCCGGCCTTTTTCGTGGTCCGCCGCCGGCACGCGCGGGTCCATGCTTGCCACTTCAGGCCCGCGGCTCCAGCCGTCCGGTCACATGCAGCCGTCCGTCCCCTGCCAGCAGACCCAGATCGCCGGTGCGGAAATAGCGCAGCCCGCCGATCTGTCGGAAGCGCAGCGTATTGGCGCGCGGATCGTTCCAATAGCGCGCCATGACCTGCGGCCCCCGGATCAGGATCTCGCCCGCCCGACCCTGTGCCGCACGGCGACGGGTCTGCGGATCGACGATGAGGATCTGCGTGTTCTGGCAGGGGATCCCTGCCCCGGCCAGCGCGGGATTGTCATCGAGTTCGGCCGCGACCAGCCCCATGGTCTCGGCCTGGCCGTAGCTGCGCAGACCGGCGCGGCCGTCGAAGGTCCAGACCCGGCGAAGGTTGCCTGTGTCCCCCGTCTGATCCAGAAGCGCCGCATTCGTCGCCGCGCAGCCCGTCAGGATCGTCACGTCGTCAAGCGCCTTGCACCCCTCCCGCTTGCTGTTCCCCTTGGGCTTCAACAGCCCCGTCGCGCCCGCGACGACCGGCAGGATCGCCCCAGCAAGCAACCCCTCGGGGCGCGAAAGCGGCAGGGCGCTCAGGCACAGGTCGCGATCCCCGGCGCCCAGCCAGTGGCGCAGGCAGGCGGCCGCGTGCAGCGCCGAGCGGTGGGTATGCAGGCAGGCCATGGCGGGGCCGGACTGCTCCGGGCCGTAGAGCAGAAGGCAGGGATCCTCGGGCCGCGTTTCGACCGGCTCGGGGTCGATGGCGGCGTTCAGCATCTCGCCCCAGCCGGTCAGGGCAGCGGAGGGCGCGCGCGCGTCCTGCGAGGGCGCCCCGGACCGGGGCGCGAGGATCACCCGGTCGAGGCGCAGGTCATCCGCAAGCGGGAGCAGGTCCGCGGCCTGCTCGGCCGCGGCGAGGATGACCCGCAGCCCGGTCTGCTCGATCCGCTCTGCAATTGTCGTGGCGGGTGCCGTGGGGTCGAACGGCACGGCGATGGCCCCGGCGCGCAGGATGCCGAAGAACGCCGCGATGAAGTCGGGGCCGTCCGGCAGCAACAGGCCCACCCGGTCCCCTTGCGCGATCCGGCCGCGTTGCTGCAGGAAACCCGCGATGAATCCGGCCTTCCGGTCAAGCTGCGCGAAAGTCATCGCGCGGCTCTGGCACAGGAAAGCGGCCTTGTCGGGATGGCGCGCGGCGGCATCTTGCAAGACCTGGTCCAGACCTGCCGTGATCGGCGCGATGTCGATCGGGATATGGGCGGGCCAGATCGCCTGAAGCCGGGTGCTCGCTTTCATGATCGTGCAACGTCCTCACTTGTTAATGCAACCGGAAGAGCGCCCCGGGCACCGCGACAGCCGGCGCCAGCTTTCATGCCAGCCTGCACCTCAGCCGTTCGGGCACGGGCTGTTTCCCCTGCCTCGCCCAACAACCTCTGATAGAAAACCTATCCTGTGACAAAACCGGAGCAATCGCAAGACGTGACATCGGGTCTTGACGCCGGCCCGGCTTTCAGCGCCCTTTCAGACCCTATCCGCGCCGGTACGCTTCGTCGGGCGGGACAGACTGGAAAGGACATACCATGCGGCTCATCCGTTTTTGCAAAGGCGATGCCCCGGCCCGGCTGGGCCTTCTGATCGGCGAGCGCGCCGTTGCGCTGTCCGAACTGATCGCCGACGCCCCGACCGGGACCCGCGACGCCATTGCCCGCTGGTCCGACCTGGCGCCGCAACTGACCCCGCTTCTGTCGGCGGCCGGGGCCGAGGGCAAGGGCGAGCCTCTGGCGCAGGTGCGGCTGCTCTGCCCGCTTGATGCGACCGAGAAGATGATGGCGATCGGCCTGAACTATGCCGATCACATCGAGGAAATGCGCGGCTCGGGCCTGACCACGCCCAGCGAACAGATCTGGTTTTCCAAACAGGTCAACTGCCTGTCGGGCCCCTTCGACCCGATCGAGCATCCCCGCGCCAGCGAGGCGGTGGATTACGAGGTCGAACTGGTCGCGATCATCGGCAAGGGCGGACGCCATATCAGCGCCGCCGACGCGCCCGCGCATATCTTCGGCTATTGCGTGGGCAACGATGTCAGCGCCCGCGACTGGCAGATGAAAACGCCGCAATGGGTGCTGGGCAAGTCCTTTGACACGCATGGCCCCATCGGCCCCGCCATCGTCACGGCGGACGAGGTTGGCGATCCGCACGCGCTGGATATCCGGAGCTATGTGAACGGCGAGTTGCGGCAGAACTCGAATACCCGGCATCTGGTCTTCGATATCTGGGCCCAGATCGAGGAATTGTCGAAGGTCATGACGCTCAAACCCGGCGACGTGATCTTCACCGGCACGCCCGGTGGCGTGGGCGCGGCTTTCAAGCCGCCGCGCTACCTGAAACCGGGCGACGTGGTGCGTTGCGAGATCGGAAATCTGGGCGCCATCGAGAACACGGTTCTGGCCGAAAGCTGAAAGGCCCGCCGGCGCGGCGGGCCCTGGCGATCGCGTGTCAGCGGGCCTCGGATTTCGGGGCCCGCCCGAACAGCCGCAGGATCAGCACATACAGCGCCGGCACCATGAAGATGCCAAGGAAGGTCGAGGCGATCATGCCGCCGATCACCCCGGTACCGATGGCATTCTGCGACGCCGCCCCTGCCCCGCTGGCCGTGGCAAGCGGCAGAACCCCCAGGATGAAGGTCAGCGCGGTCATCAGGATCGGCCGCAGGCGAAGCCGCGCGGCTTCGATCGCGGCCTGCACCAGCGTTCGTCCCTGTCGCCTGAGATCCTCGGCGAATTCGACGATAAGGATGGCGTTTCGCGCGGCCAGACCGATGGTCGTCAACATCCCCACCTTGAAATAGACGTCGTTCGATTGCCCGAACAGCCACGCCGCCAGAAGCGCCCCCAGCACCCCCACCGGCACCGCCAGCATGACCGAGAACGGGATCGTCCAGCTTTCATAAAGCGCCGCCAGCGCAAGGAAGATCACCAGCGCCGAGATCGCGTACAGAAGCGGTGCCTGCGCGCCCGATTGCTGCTCCTGGTAGCTGATCCCGGTCCAGGCGACGGCATAGCCGCCGCCGATCTCTTCGGCGAGCTCCGCCATCGCCTCCATCGCCACGCCCGAGCTGACACCGGCGCCGGGCGAGCCCGCGATCTCGACCGCCGCGTTGCCGCCATAGCGCCGCAGCGAGGGCGCGACGGGTTCCCAGCTTGTGTCCATGAAGGCCGAGAACGGCACCGGCTCGCCCGCGTCATTGACCGCGTACCAGGCCAGCAGATCCTCGGGTTGCATCCGGTATTCGGCATCCGCCTGCACGATGACCGGGCGCAGCGCCGTGCCCAGCACGAAATCGTTGACCTCGCGGCCCGAGAAGATGATCGACAGCATTTGATTCACGCCCTGCAGCGAGACGCCGAAGCTTTCGGCCTTTTCCTGATCGATATCGATGCGCAGCGCGACATCCTCGCCGATGCCGCGCGCGTTCACGTTGGTCAGCCGCGCATCCTGCCCCGCCAGGGTCTCGAGCCGGCTGGCCGCGTCCAGAAGCGCCTCGGTCCCGTTGCCGGCCTGATCCACCAGATACATCGAGAACCCGCCGGTATTGCCCAGCCCCATGATCGCGGGCGGTTGCAGGACCATGATCCGCCCCGAACGGTTCGAGGAAAACGCCCGGTTGGCGCGCATCGCCACGGCGCTGGCAGCCAGATCGGGGCGGCCTGCGCGTTCGTCGAAATCCTTGAGCCGGATGAACAGCATGGCGCTGTTCTGTCCGCCGCCGCCGAACCCCCAGCCCAAAGCCGCGAAGGTCGAGGCGACGGCCTCGGATTCCTCGGTCAGAAGAAACGCCTCGACCCGTTCGACCACGGACAGCGTCTGCTGCGCCGTCGCCCCCTCGTCGAGCGAGATGATGGTCATCAGGACGCCCTGATCTTCGGCCGGGATGAAGGACGAGGTGAGCCGCTCATTGACCCACCACGCGCCGCCCAGAACGCCCGCCAGCACCAGCACCATGAGCGCCGGCACCTTCATCGATGCGCGCACGCCCGCCGCATAGCCCGCGACAGCGCCCGCCATGCCCCGGTTGAACCAGCGCGCGGGCGCGATGCCGCCGCCTTCGGGCTTGGGCCGCAACAGCCGTGCCGACATCGGTGGCGAGATGACGATGGCCACGAACAGCGACAGCGTCATCGCCGCCACCATGGTGACCGAGAATTGCCGGTAGATCACCCCTGTCGAGCCGCCGAAGAACGCCATGGGCAGGAAGACGGCGGCCAGCACCACGTTGATGCCCACCAGCGCCGAGGTGATCTGCCCCATGCTCTTGCGCGTGGCGTCCAGCGCCGAAAGACCCTCGTCCTCCATCAGGCGCTCGACATTCTCGACCACGACGATGGCGTCGTCGACCAGGAGGCCCACCGCCAGGACCAGCGCGAACATGGTCAGGGTGTTGATCGTGAACCCCGTGGCATAAAGCACGCCGAAGGTCCCCAGCAGCACGACCGGCACCGCGACCAGCGGCACCAGCGTCGCGCGCCAGCTTTGCAGGAAGACCACCAGCACAAGGAAGACCAGGACGATGGCCTCGATCAGCGTGCGATAGACCTGCTCGATGGACAATTCGACAAAGGGCGAGGTGTCATGCGCGATCTCGAAGGCGACGCCTTCGGGCAGCGCCGCCTGCAGCCCGTCCAGCGCGACCCGCACGGCGGCCGCGGTGTCGACCGCATTCGCGCCGGTTTCCATGTTCACCCCGAAACCCGCCGCCGGCATGCCGCTGAAGCGCGCGCCGCCGCCATAGCTTTCCTGCCCGATCTCGACGCGCGCCACGTCGCGCAGGCGCACCGAGCCGCCCTCTTCGTCGGTGCGCAGAAGGATGCGCTCGAATTGCTCGACGGTGTTGAGCTGGCTCTGGGCGGTGATCGTCGCGGTGAATTGCTGGCCCTGCACGGTCGGCTGCTCGCCCAGCGACCCCACCGAAACGGTGGTGTTCTGCGCCTCGACCGCGGCGACCACATGCGTGGGCGTCAGCCCGTAGCGCGCCAAGGACAGCGGGTCCAGCCAGATGCGCATCGCGTAGCCCGCGCTGAAGCTGCTGATCCCGCCGACGCCGTCGACGCGCTGGATCGGCCCTTCGACCACGTTGGTGATCAGATCGCCCAGTTCCAGCGTCGATAGCCGGTTGGAATTGTCGACCAGCGCCACCACCATCAGGATCGACGAGGACGAGCGCGACACGCGCACGCCTTGGCTGCGCACGACACTGGGAAGCTGGTTCTCGACCTGCTGGACATTGGATTGCACGTCGTTCTGCGCATCGACCGGATCGATGCTGTCATCGAAGACCAGCTCGATCGAGGCCGAGCCCTGCGACGAGCGCGCGGTCATGTAGAGCAACCCGTCGAGCCCGGTCATCGCGTCTTCCAGAACGCGCGTGACCGAGTTCTCGACCGCCTCGGCGGTAGCGCCGCCATAGCTGGCCGAAACCCGCACCGTGGTCGGCGCGATATCGGGATATTGCGACACCGGCAGCGATGTCGCCGCCCAGAGCCCGCCCAGCATGACCAGAAGCGCAAGAACCGACGCAAAGACCGGCCGCGCGATAAAGAAACGCCCCATGGATCAGTTCCCCGCCGGTGCGCCGGGGGCCGTGAAGGCCTGCGAGCTGCCGTCGGCGGGCGTGACGACGCCCTGATCCGAGATCACCACCGCGACCGGTGCCACCTCGGCACCGTCCTGCAGGTTGGTCAGCCCGTCGACGACAAGCTGTTCGCCCGGTTCGACGCCGTCAGTGACGATCCAGCCATTGCCATAGGTTCCCTGACTGGTCAGGACCCGCTGCTGCGCCACGCCGTCGGCCACCACATAGGCCGTCAGCGCCCCCGAGGACGACCGCGCGGTCGCCATCTGCGGCACGAGGATTGCCGTGGTCGTCCCTACGGTCAGCTCGGCGCGCAGGAATTGCCCCGGCAAGATCAGCCGGTCGGGATTGTCGAAGCGGATACGAAAGCGCGTGGTCCCCGTCGTGGTCGACACCGCGATACCGGGCGAGACCAGCTCGCCCCGGCCCGGATAGATCGCCCCGGTTTCCAGCCTGAGCGCGATGTCGAGCGAATCGCCCATCTGCAGCGCACCGGCATTCATCCGCGCGCGCATCTCGCCGATGCGGCGGCTCGATTCCTCGATATCCACGTAGATCGGGTCGATCCGTGTCACCGTGGTCAGCGCCGTGGTCTGGTTTTCCGTCACCAGCGCACCGACCGACACGCTGGCCACCGCCGCGCGCCCGGAGATCGGGCTGGTGATCTCGGTCCGTTCCAGATTGAGCCGGGCGATCTGCAGATCGGCGCGCGCGGCGCTCAGATCGGCGGCGGCCTGCATCGCGGCCACCTGCGCGGTTTCCAGCGCACCGGTGCTGATGCCGGTTCCCTCAAGCGCCTCGTAGCGCCGCACGGTCGCATCCGCCGCCCCCTGCGAGGCCTCGGCCAGCGCGACGCGTGCTTCGGCCGTGGCCAGCTCGGCCTCGTAGGTTTCGGCCTCGATGCGGAACAGCAGATCGCCCCGCTCCAGCGCGCGGCCCGGCTGGTAGGCGATCTCGGAAATCACGCCGCTCACGCGCGGGCGGATATCGACCGTTTCATAGGCGACAGCGCGGCCCGGAACCGTCACCGTTACCGGGATGTCCTGCTGTTCCGCCGCCACCACACCGACCGCAATCGGCCCCATGGGCCCGGGCATCTGCGCTTGGGCCGCAACCGGAGCCAGGGACGCCAGGACAGAGGTGGCAAGGAAAGCAGGACGCAGGAAACGGGAAACGGACACGCACAACGGGCGGGTCAGGCGCATGAATACACTCCAGCAGATCGGGCCGCGCGGGCGGGGTCAGGTCTTACACGGATGGCGTCTGGCTCTCCGTCGAAAAAATATCTGCCTTCCGCTACCTGCCTTTGCGCGGAATGGCAAAGCGGGCGCGCGGCCAGACAGAGAAACGCGGCCGCCCGGAACAGGGGGCCGCGTCAGGGTGCACCGATAGGTCACGAATTAGGCGGCAAACAGATCGCGGCAGAACACTTTCTCGCGAATATCGGCCAGCGCCGGGCTCATGCGCTGGGCGATGACCAGATCGCAATCGGCCTTGAACCGCACGAAATCCTCGTCCTCGCCGGCGCCGGTATAGTGCGTGACGGTGATCCCCGCCCCGCGCAGCCGCGCTTCGAGCCCGCCCAGCGCGTCACCGTCGCTTCCCGCGCCACCGGGCCGGAAGATCCCCAGCCGCTCGGCGCCGCGATCCAGAACCGCGCGGGTCAGCAGGTCCAGCCGCGCCTCGTTCGCCCGGGCGAGGCTGGGCAGGATGCGCGCGGGCAAGGCGGCGAAGTCTTCGGACAGATGCGCGGTGCTGCGGGCCAGACGCTGGCCGCCGAAACCGAAGCAGGGGTTGTTCGCCCGCTCGCCGATGCGCGGATCCAGGCACAGCCCTTCGATCACCTTGCGGGCATCGACGCCATGGGTCATCGCGTAGCTGTCGAGATCGTTGAAATAGGCGACCCGCGTGGCGAGATAGGCCTGCGAGAAATGCTTGACCGCCTCGGCCTCGGCGGTGCCGATCCGGCGCACCGGGATGCGCGGGTTCAGCGCGGCGTTCAGGAAGACTTCGGCCACTTTCTCGCCCAGCGACCCGCGATCGCCAATCACGATCTGCGCAGGCGACAGCGCGTCCTGCAGCGACTGCCCCTCGCGCATGAATTCCGGCGCATAAAGGATCGAGCGGCTTTTCAGGCGGCTGCGCAGAGCCTCGGTATAGCCGATGGGGACGGCCGAACGGATGACGATGGGCACGCCGGGGCAGCGTTCATGCGCCATCTCGATGCGCGAATCCAGCTCGGCGGTGCGATAGCCGTGACGCTCGGGATCCTTGGGCAGCGGGGTCGAGATCAGCACCATGCCCGCCCCTTTCAGGGCCTCGTCGAAATCCAGCGTCGCGCGCAGGGACAGCGCGTTCTGCGCGACGTAATCGGCGACCGTCGGATCGCTGATCGGCAGCGCGCCCGCGTTGATCGCATCCACCCGGTCGGGCAAGGGCCCGGTCAGCACCACCTCGTGCTGGCGCGCCAGAACCAGCGCATCGCTGATCGCCACGACGCCCAATCCGATAACCGCAATCCGCATCCTCGTACTCCTCACTTCATCGACATCGCGATGCCCGGTCAGCCGCGGCTGAACCGGTCACGGGTGAAAACCTTGGGGCCAAGCCCGGCCAGATCCGGGGTCATGGCATTGGCCACGATCAGGTCGCAGCCGGCGGCAAAGCGCCCGAAATCCGTTTCGATCCGGTAGCCGCAGGCCTCGGTCGCGGTGGAGCCCGGCTCGTAGACCACCAGGTCGATCCCGCAGGAGGCCAGCCGCACGAGAATCTCGCGCAGCGCGGTTTCCGGGTTCTCGTCGCCCCCGCGCCCGGCAATCGGGCGGTGAATGCCCACGCAGCGCGGGCGGCGCGACAGGATCGCCTGCGTCAGGGCCTCCTTGCGGGCCTCGTCGCCCTCGACGATGGCGCGCATCATGTGCTGGGGCACGTCGCCGAAGGTTTCGAGCATCTCGTGCGAGACCCGCGCGGGAAAGGGACCACCGAACCCGAAACCGGGATTGTCGTCATGGCGCCCGACCAGAGGGTCGCCGCCCAGTGTCTCGATCACCTCGCGCGCGTTCAGATCGGCGGCCAGCGCGATCGTGTCCAGTTCGTTGAAGAACGACATCCGCAAGGCAAGATACGAGGCGGTGAAGATCTTGATCGCCTCGGCCTCGGTCGCATCGGTCAAACGCGTGGCGATTTCCCGGGTGAGCGCGGCGCCGCGAAACAGGTCGGCCAGCGTCGCGCCACGCGCGCTGACTTCGCCCACGATGAGGCGCGCGGGATAGAGATTGTCATAAAGTGCCCGCCCCTCGCGGTGGAAATCGGGCACCACGACGATCCGCCTGCAGCCGGTCTTTTCGATCAGCGCGGCGGTGAAGCCCACGGGTACGGTGGCGCGGATCACCATCAGCGCATGGGGATTGATCGCGCGCACCCTCTCGACCAGAGCCTCGATCGGGGCGGTGTCGAAACGCTCGGTCTCGGCTTCGGCGGGCGGCGGGGCGATGATCACGACCTCGGCGCCCGAAAACGCCTCGGTGTCGTGCAGCGTGGCCCGCAGGTTCAGCATCCCGCTTGCCAGATACTCGGCGCATTCGGGGTCGTCTATCGGCGTACGCCCGCGATTGACCAGCGCCACCCGCCCGGGCCGCGGATCCACTGCGATCACCTCGTGCAGGCGCGCCAGCAGGATCGCATTGGCAAGACCGACGGCCCCCAGTCCGGCGACGGCGATTTTCATGGCTTGCTCCCTGCGGTCCTGGCTACGCGGCGGACGGCGTTTCAAAGCCGCCCTCAATACTCGGATTAAGTATTAACCTACGCGGGAAACGGGCCAAATTGGGGCAAACAGGCGACAAAAGCGCGAGCCGGGCAACCGGAAGATGCGGAAATCGCTTGAGAATTGCCGGGGCACTTCCAGACGCCACCCCCGTTACCGCTATCGTCCAGCCTCCAGCCGCCAAGGATCGCGCGAAAGGCGAATCGCGCGCGGCTCAATCGCCCGAGATCAGCCCGAGCCCGCGCAAATAGATGCCGATCCCCGCCTCGAGCAGTTCCTCGGGCGTGAAGGGAGACCGCGTGCCCGGCTTGCCGCGCGTGTAAAGCTCGACGATGCCGTGGCTCATCGCGCTGATATGGGCCGAGAACATCGCCGCGGGCGGGCGCCTGTCGGCGGGGATGCGTTGCGAGAGGGCGTCGGCGGCGGTCGACAGGACCGCATTCGCGCGGGTCGAAGCCTGCGCCAGCGCCGGTGTCTGGCGCGGCGAGATGCCGGATTCGAACATCGCCATGTAATGGCCGGGATACTTGCGGGCAAAGGCCAGATAGGCCCGGCCAACCGCCTCGAACGCGGCCAGGGGCGAAGGCTGGCCACCATTATAGGCGAATTCCAGCACATCGGCGAAAACGTCGTAACCCTGCGCCGCGACCTCGGCGATCAGATCCTCGCGCCCGGCGAAATGGCGATAGGGCGCGGCGGCGGACACGCTGGCGCTTTTCGCGGCCTCGGCCATGGTGAAACCGGTCGGTCCCTTTTCGGCGATCAGGTCAAGCGCGGCCTCGACCAGCGCCTGCCGCAGGTTTCCGTGATGATAGCCGCGTTTGCTCATGGTCTCTTACATAGCGCGGGACGCGCCCGGTTCAGCGAACCCGGCGAGGAACCGGGCCCCGCAGTATCGCGGCTTCGCGCGGAAGTGACAACATGCCCGCATACTGGCGCCGCAAGGGAAGGCCCGGCATCTACGCCGGTGTGATCGACCCTTGCAAAGCGCGGGCGTCTTTCATACATACCCCGTCGAGAGATCGGCGCGGGCAGGCATTTCGCCAACCCGGTCAGGTCCGGAAGGAAGCAGCCGCAACGAATTCCGCTTGGGTCGTGTCCGGTCTCTCACCTTGGCAAAGCGCCTCAGCGCTTGCCCTTCCCCTTCCCCGGTTTCGCCCCGCCCTTGGCTCCGCCGTCGCGCATACCCGCGGCCGCTTCGGCGGCAAGACGCAGTTCCTCGGCGATTTCCAGCGCCTCCTCGGGATCGAAATCCAGCGGCAGTTCGATTCCGTCGCCCTCGACATAGATCCGCACCATGCCCACCGAGGTCGGCCCGATCTGCAGATTGGCGGCGATATCGCTTTCCTTGTTGATGCTCATGTCCGGCCCCTTGCTGTGTTCGCGGCGTGCCTAGCCTGCCCAGTGCCCCCGCGCAAGCGCGCTCGGCAGAGCCCCGGGCAGCGGGCTCGCCGACAGCATAGCCGGAAAAGCGCGCCCGGCGACGGCAATCTGCACCGCCGGATGCGGTCCCGGCACAGTCCCGGCCCAAGCCCGGACACCCGAGTGCGAACTCTGGTGTTTTGCCCTCTTGCAATCGCCGTTTGGGGAAGCTAAACGGCCCGCAGTGCCGCCTTAGCTCAGTTGGTTAGAGCGCTAGATTGTGGATCTAGAGGTCCCCCGTTCGAGCCGGGGAGGCGGTACCATCCAAAGAAAGACCCGGAGCCGATCGCGAGCCGATCCTCCGGGTCTTTTGTTTTTTTCCGCAAGCCCAAGGTCCTGCGCGGCGTTCTTCGTACAGGGACTGAAGATCAACCGCCCGGCGATCCGTGCCCGTGTTCGGGGGCGTGTCCGGGGGCGCGTCCGGGGGCGCGGCACGAAAAAGGGGCGCTGTCTGCGCCCCTGACTTCTCGTTGCCTTCGTCTTGTCGCTGTCTCCAGCGCCTCAGCGCCGGCGGTCGCGGCGCGCCTGCATCGGCTGGAACGCGACCGAGACATGCGCCTCGCAATAGGGTTTCCCGGCCACCGAGGGCAGACCGCAGAACCAGAACTCCTCGGTCGCGGGGTCGCCGATGGGCCATTTGCAGGTCCGCTCGGTCAGTTCCATCAGGTTGAGCTTGCGCGCGCCCTTCTCGACCTCGCGCACGGTGGCGAGCGCTTCGGGCGAAATCTCGTTGGCCGAGGGCTGCGGCGGCAGCGGCTGACCGGCGGGCACGATGGGACGGCGGCCCGGCACCGGCGCGGCGGGCACGGCCGCCGGCGCGGCGGCGGGCGCCGCGCTGG
>NZ_QEYD01000016.1 GCF_003122215.1 Pararhodobacter marinus
CGAGGCCCGCGGCATCGACACCCCCCGCATCTGGACCGCCGAGCGCGATCAGCAGATGTGGAACGACCTGCAGGGGTAAGGCGATGCGCGACCCGTTCCTGACGATGGCCCTGAACAATGCCTGGGCGAACGCGACGCTCTACCGGGCGCTGTCGGGGCTGTCGGAGGACGGGTTCGCGGCCCCGCGCCCGGGCTTCTTTCCGTCGCTGAAGGAAACGCTCAACCATATCTGGCTGGTCGATCTTTACTATATCGACGCGCTGGAAGAGGCGGGCGAGGGGCTTGCGGTCTATGACCGGCCCGAACAGGACAGCATGAGCGCGCTGGCAAGCGCGCAGGCCGAGGCCGATCTGCGCCTTGCGCGGTTCTGTCAGGCGTTGACGCCCGCGATGCTGGACGCGCCGCGCGCGACGCAGCGCCCCGAAGGGCCGGTGACCGAGCGGGTCGGGCCGATCCTGCTGCATCTGTTTCAGCACCAGATCCATCACCGGGGTCAGGCGCATACGATGGTGGCCGATGCCGGAATCGCGCCGCCGCAACTGGACGATTTTCACCTTGAATACGGCCGCGTGCCCAGCGCGCAGGCCTATTTCGGCTGACGGAGGAGCCCCGATGTTCGACGACCGCTACACGCTTGCCTACAAGCTTTATCCCTACGAGAAATCCGCCGATCAGGATCTCGACACCCCCGTCCGGCACCCGGTCGTGGTGGTGGGCGGCGGGCCTATCGGTGTCGCCACGGCGCTGGATCTGGGCCAGCAGGGGATCCCGGTTCTGGTGCTCGACGACCACGAAGGCGTCGGCATGGGCTCGCGTGCGATCTGTTTCTCGAAGCGCTGCCTCGAAGTCGCCGACCGCTATGGCTGCGGCACGCCGATGGTGGAAAAAGGCGTGACGTGGAACCTGGGCAAGGTCTTTCATCGCGACCATAAAGTGTTCGAATTCAACCTTCTGCCCGAGGATGGCCATAAATACCCGGCCTTCATCAACCTGCAGCAGCCCTATTTCGAAAGCTTCATGATCGAACGCCTGCGCGCGCTGCAGGCCGAGGGCGCGCCGATCCAGCTGCGCGGCAAGAACCGCGTCGATGCGATCGAGGTGAAGGACGACCATGTCGTCCTGACGGTGATGACCCCGGACGGCCCCTATACGGTCGAGGCCGACTGGCTGGTCGCCGCGGACGGCGCGAACTCGCCCCTGCGCGACAAGCTGGGGCTGGGCTTTACCGGCAAGGTGTTCAAGGACAGCTTCCTGATCGCCGATATCCGCATGAAGGGCGACGTGGATTTCCCCACCGAACGCTGGTTCTGGTTCGAGCCCAGCCATGGCGAGGGCGCCTCGATGCTGCTGCACCGCCAGCCCGACAATGTCTGGCGCGTCGATTTCCAGATCGGCTGGGATGTCGATCGCAAGGAAGAGATGAAGGAAGAGAATATCCGCCGCCGTCTCGACGCCTTCCTGAAGGGCGTGGAATACGACATGGTCTGGTCGTCGATCTACACGTTCCAGTGCAAGCGGATGGAAAGCTTCCGCCATGGCCGCGTGTTCTTTGCCGGGGACGCGGCGCACCAGGTCTCGCCCTTCGGCGCGCGGGGGGCCAATTCGGGCATTCAGGACGTCGACAATCTGGGATGGAAGCTGGGGCTGGTCATCAGCGGCAAGGCGCCCGAGGCGCTGCTCGACAGCTATTCGGCCGAGCGCGAGCATGGCGCGGACGAGAATATCCTCAACTCGACCCGGTCGACCGATTTCATCACGCCCAAATCCGAGACATCGAAGATCTTCCGCGACGCGGTTCTGGCCCTGTCGGACAAGCACGATTTCGCCCGGCCCTTCGTCAATTCGGGGCGCCTGTCGGTGCCCTGCTATTATGACGGGCTGCCGCTGAACGGCGCGGACGACCTGCCCGGCGGCCCGGCCCGCGCGCGCCCCGGCGCGCCGTGCCCGGACGTGCCGCTGGGCGACGGGTTCCTGATCGAGCGGCTGGGCGCGCGCAAGGGGGCGGCGTTCCAGATCCTTGCCGTGGATGCCGAGGTGCCCGAGACCTTCAGCGCGCACGGGCTTGATCTGGAGGTCGTGAAAGTCTCGGCCGCCGACGCGCCGCTTCTGCGCGAGCGCTATCTGGGCGAGGCGCGGTCGGCCGTCTACCTGATCCGCCCCGACCAGCATGTCGCCGCGCGCTGGGAGACCTGGGACGACCGGGCGGTCGCGCAGGCGCTGGGTCGCGCGACGGGGCATGACATCGGCAAGGAGCAGTGAGAATGGGACAGCTGAACACCACCCGCAACGTGGCGCGCGCCGACGACGTCTATCAGATGCTGATCGACGCGCATGAGGGCAAGACGAAGGACGAAAGCGACGCGTTCAACGCGCGGCTAATCCTGACGCTGATCAACCATATCGGCGACGAGGCGGTGATCGCCGAAGCGCTGTCCGTGGCCGAGGGCTGAGCAGGCCCGAAGGCGGCCGAAGCGCGCTCCACCCGCCCACCCCCGCGCGCTTCGGCCGCCGCCCAATTCCGGCGGCGCGCGGGCGGCGAGGGCGCGGCCGAGTATTTTCGGCAGCGTGAAGGGGGAGGGCGCAAAAGCGGTCCCGGTGGTCGCTGATGGTCGATTGGCGCGGGGCAGGGCCGCTAGGGTGGCGCGAACATCCTTTCGGAGCGCGCGTCCATGTTTCTGTCCGTCTTCGACATCTTCAAGATCGGCGTCGGCCCGTCATCCTCGCATACGATGGGGCCGATGGTTGCCGCCGCGCGCTTTCTCGACCGGCTGCGTGGATCGCCGTTTCAGCCGCATGGCCTGCGGGCCTCGCTGCATGGGTCGCTGGCCTTTACCGGCGTCGGTCACGCGACCGACCGCGCGGTGATCCTGGGTCTTGCGGGTTTCGTGCCCGAGAGCTTCGACGCCGCGCGCGCGGATGCCGTCATGGCCGAGATCGCCGCGACGAAACAGGTGAACCCGCCCGACCTGCCGGCGATGCGCTTCGATCCCAAGGAGGACCTGATCTTCGATTACGGCCCGGCCCTGGCGGGGCATGCCAACGGGATGATCCTGATGGCCACCGATGCGCAGGGCGACGTGATCGCGCAGGAGACCTATTACTCCATCGGCGGCGGATTCGTCGTTACCGAGGCCGAGTTGCATGCCGGCGAGAACGGTCCGGGCGCGGTGCCGGTGCGCTATCCGTTCGAGAGCGCCGAGGCCATGCTGACGATGGCGCGCGAGAGCGGGCTGTCGATTGCCACGATGAAGCGCGCCAACGAGTTGACGCGACGCAGCCCCGAGGAGCTGAAAGCGGGGATCGCGCGGATCTGGTCGGTGATGAATGCCTGCATCGAGCGCGGGCTCGAGGGCGAGGGCATCCTGCCCGGCGGGCTGAAGGTGAAACGGCGCGCGCGCGGCATCCATCAGGCGCTTCTGGCCGAACGGGGCCTGAACCTGACCGCGCCGCATGTGATCAACGACTGGATGTCGGTCTATGCGATGGCCGTGAACGAGGAAAACGCCGCCGGCGGGCAGGTGGTGACGGCGCCGACCAACGGGGCGGCGGGCGTGGTGCCGGCGGTGATCCGCTACTGGCTCGATCATGTGCCGGGCGCGTCCTCGGACAAGATCGAGGATTTCCTGCTGACGGCCGCGGCGATCGGCGGGCTGATCAAGCACAATGCCAGTATCTCGGGCGCGGAATGCGGCTGCCAGGCCGAGGTCGGCTCGGCCGCCTCGATGGCGGCGGCGGGGCTTTGCGCGGTGATGGGGGGCAGTCCCGAACAGGTCGAGAACGCCGCCGAGATCGCGCTCGAGCACCATCTGGGCATGACCTGCGACCCGGTGAAGGGGTTGGTGCAGGTCCCCTGCATCGAACGCAACGGGCTGGGCGCGATCAAGGCGGTCTCGGCGGCCTCGCTGGCCCTGCGCGGGGACGGGGCGCATTTCATGCCGCTCGACAATTGTATCGAGGCGATGCGACAGACTGGCGCGGATATGAGCGAGAAATACAAGGAAACGGCGCTGGGCGGGCTGGCGGTCAACGTGCCCAATTGCTGAAGCGGGCAGGGGGGCTTTGCCCCCCGGTTCGGGCTGCGCCCGACCCTCCCCCCAGGATATTTGTGGAACAAAGATGAGGGGCGCCGAAAAGGTCAGGCTTTCGCGCGATATCGGATAAGTGCCAGCATGTGGCAGTTATCTAGGGCGTTCAGGCGAGATCGGGTCGGATTTGTGAAAGAGCAGGCCAGGAGGGCGCCTCTGCCAGTCCCGCCAGCAGGGCATCGAGCGACGCAACGGGGATCAGCAGCAGCATTTGCGGCGCGGCGGGGGCGAGGCTGACGGGACCCGTCCGCGCTGCATTCGAGGTGCCGATACGCCCCAGCGGATCGAAGCGCAGCGGATCGGTCGGCCATTCGAGCCCGTTCGAGGCGCAGCGCAGCGGCGCCAGCGGGTAAAGCGAGACGCGGGTGCCGGGATCGAGCCGCAGGTCCAGCTCGGGCGGGCAGAGCAGGCACAGATCCTCGCCGGTATCGAGAATGAGGCGTCGCTCGGGGTTGCGCGCGAGCGTGCTCATCGCGGCCAGCGTATGGTCGAGCCGCGCGCCGGTGAATCCCACCGCGATCAGCACCGGCGCCGAGACCGCCGCCAGCACCTTGTCGAAATCGGTGGTCTCCTGATCGGGATCGTGGTGGATGCGCCCGGGGCCGAGCGTCTCGCGCGCGGCATCCGAGAGCGAATCGAGATCGCCGACCACCAGATCGGGCCGGTATCCCAGCGCCAGCGCCGCATCCGCACCCCCATCCGCCGCCACCAGGTGCGGCGCCACCGAGAGCGCCCGCCTGAGCGATTCCCCGCCCGGCGCGCCCCCGCCGATCAGGGTGATGCCCTGCGTTTTGGTCATGAGAACCGACATGGCCGCTACATGTCGCGATGGCCCGGCGCTTGTCAATTGGGGCAGGGCCGGGCAAGCTTGGCCACAATCCGATCAAGAAATTACCTTGGGCGCTCCTTACTGGCGCACCCTTGAGGCAGTCAAAGTCGAGCCTGAGATGTAGACCTCGAAATCATTGAGGGTTGAAAAGCGTATGGTCGGTCCGAGCAAAATCCTGACGGTGTCCTATGGGACCTTCTCGTGCACCCTCGAAGGGTTCGACGAGCCGTTCAGCACGATGAAGGCGATCGCCGAGTATTTCCGCGACCTCGCCGCCGAGGACCGCTATTTCGGCGCCGAGCCGCCGACGCCCGATGCCGAGATGCTGCACAAGATCGCCGAGCGCGAGATCAAGCGCAGGGTCGAGGCGAGCATCCAGGAAAACGGCGTCGTGCTGCGTCCGCAGATCGAGGCGGCGCAGGCGGAAGAGGAACAGTCCGAACAGGACCCGGCGGAGGAAAGCAGCGAGGGCCGCCCCGACGGGGAAGCGCCGCGCCATGCGGCCAGCGCCCGGACCCTGGCCGCCGCCGATGCGGTCGAGGCCGCGGCCAGCCGGGGGGACAGCCAAGCCGAGGCGGGCATGGACGAGAGCGGCCAGCTTGGCGATATCTCGGCCAAGCTGCAGCGGATCCGCGCCGCCGTCGCGCAGGTGCGTGCCGCCGAAGAACAGGACGCGCCGCAAGAGAGCCTTAAGGACGCCGTTCAGACCGCGATCCACGCGGAAGACGATGACGACGCCGGGGCGCAAGGCGAATGGGATGCCCCTGAAGCGCTGGTCGATACGCCCGTCGAGTTGCAGGCGAACCAGCCGGGCGCCGATACCGAGACGCTTGCGCAGTCCGCGTCCTTTGAGGCCGAGCAGACCGAAGCGTCGACGCCCTGGGCGGCCGAGGGCTGGATCGATACCGCGTGGGAGCAAGGCCCTGCCGCGCCCGCCTTCGAGCCCGAAACCGTCTCGCAGGATGGCTGGTCGCAGGATGACGGCCAAGGCCCGGACGGGGGCTGGCAGGACGAGAGCGTTTCCGGCGCCGCGCCGTATCCCGCCCCGCAGAACGCTTATTTCGGCGACAATCAGGTCTATGCCGATCGGCAATTCGACGCCGGTCAGTCCGCGCCTGCCATGAGCGACGCGACCGGCTACGCCGCTTCCTATGAGCCCGCGCCGTTCGACGCCGCGCCGCTTTATGGCTCGATGGAGGAACTGGCCGACGAAACCGCCGATGGCGATGCCGCTGCGGAAGAAGCGGCCCGTATCGAGGCTGAGCGTCTTGACGCCGAGCGGCTGGAGGCCGAACGCCTTGAAGCGGCCCGTCTGGAAGCCGAGCGAGTGGCCGCCGAGGAAGCGGCGCGTCTGGAGGCGGAGCGCCTGGCGACCGAGGAAGCGGCGCGCCTGGAGGCCGAGCGTCTGGCGGCCGAGGAAGCCGCGCGTCTGGAGGCCGAGCGACTGGCCGCCGAGGAAGCCGCACGTCTGGAGGCCGAGCGTCTGGCCGCCGAAGAGGCCGCGCGTCTGGAGGCGGAGCGTCTGGCCGCCGAGGAAGCGGCGCGTCTGGAGGCCGAGCGTCTGGCGGCCGAAGAGGCCGCACGTCTGGAGGCGGAGCGTCTGGCCGCCGAGGAAGCTGCGCGTCTGGAGGCCGAGCGTCTGGCGGCCGAAGAGGCCGCACGTCTGGAAGCTGAACGTCTGGCAAAAGAAGAGACCGACCGGCTGGAGGCCGAGCGCCGGGCCGCGGAAGAGGCCGCGCGGCTTGAAGACGAGCGGCAGGCTGCTGCCGTCGCCGCCCGGCTGGCGGAAGAAGGTTCGATGTCTGACATTGAAATGTCAGACGACCTTCCGGGCGAAGAAGAGGTGGTCGCCGCCGAAGCTGCGCGCCTGGCCCATGAGCGCGACGCCGCCTTCGAGAACGCCCCGGAAGCCTCTGACAAAAAAGACGAAAGCACCGAAGGTCGCGACGACGAGAGCGAGCGTTTCGCCGCCGAGCGTCAGCGTCTGGAAGCGCAGATCCGCGCCGAGCTTGCGGCGCGCGACAACTGGGGGGACGCGGCTGCTCCGAAAGCGGATGCCGAAACGCCCGCCGCGCCGCGTCAGGGGCGCCGCGTTGTGATCGTGCGCCCGGGCCCGCGTCCCGCCGCGCAGGCCCGGCCCGAGCCGGAACAGGCGCCCGAACCCGCGCGCCCGGACAGCACCGAAAGCGTGCGTGCCACGATGGCCGCCTTCGCCGAAGACGGTTTTGCCGATGAAGAGGCGCTGACCGAGGCCCCCTCGGCCGCTGAACAAAAGGACGACGCTGTCCCCGCCGCCGAAGCGCATGCCGATACCCGCACCGGGGTCGAGGACGGGGCCGAAAACGGGGCCGAAAACGGGGCCGAGGACGAAGACGACGACATCGAGGCCCGCGTCGCCCGGGCGCTGGGCGATACCGGTCTTGCCGCCGAGGAAGAGGCCGCGCTGGTCGCCGAGCTCGCCGCGGTCGAGCGGGAATCGGAAACCGCCCGCCGCGCCGAAAGCGAGCGCCGCGCGCTGCTGCGCGGCGAGGCCGCCGATGCCGCCGTCGACCGGCTGATCATCCAGGCCGACACCGAATTGTCGAACGAGGACGCCCAGCGCCGCCAGTCGACGCTGAGCCACCTGAAAGCCGCCGTCATCGCCACCCGCGCGGACGAGGAAGCGGGCTCGGCCCGCAACCCCGAAGTCGCCCAGCAGGCCGAGATCGCCCGCTACCGCGCCGATCTGGAACGCTCGGTGCGCCCCAACGGGGACGAGGCCGCCGACGAGGGCAGCCCGCGCCGTCCGCAGCGCCCGGTGACCCAGCGCACCCAGCGCCCGCGCAGCGCCCAGCCGCCCCTGGTTCTGGTCAGCGAGCAGCGGATCGACCGGCCCGCCGAGACCGAGCTCGTCCGCCCCCGCCGGATCAATACCGGCGCTCTCGCGGTCGAGGAATTGTTCGACGAGGACGCCCCCGCGACACCGATGCCACGGGGCAAGGCCTTCGACGATTTCGTCGGGCCCATGCATCTGACCACCCTTGCCGAACTGACCGAGGCCGCTGCGGCCTATATCACGCATGTGGAGGGGCTCGAGGAATTCTCGCGCCCGCAGGTGATGCGGCATGTGGTTTCCACCAACCTGCCGATGACGCGCTCGCGCGAGAACCTGCTTCGCACCTTCGGTCTGCTGATGCGCCAGGGAAGCCTGGCGCGTTCGCGTCGCGGCCAGTTTCAGCTTGCCCCCGGATCGGAATTCGCCGAACAGGCGCGCCGCTTCGCCGGGCAGTGACCGCCCGCGACAAACGGGCCGGTCAACGAAAACGGGCGCCGATCCCTCGGCGCCCGTTTCGCGTTACAGCTCGTCGTCCGGCCTGTCGTCGGGGTCGGCCTGCCCGACGCCCTTGAACACCGCTTTCAGGGGCAGCGCCCAGACCACGCCCAGCGCGGCATAGATCGCCAGCTCCAACAGGATCGGCGGCCGGTCGAACAGGTTCACAAGGCTGATCGCCACGACGATATAGAGCGGCAGCGCCACCAGCAGGACCAGAAGCGACAGCCGCCGCCGTGCTTTGTACGACAGCGCCATGATCAATCCGCGAACGGGTCGGTGACGAGGATCGTGTCCTCGCGCTCGGGGCTGGTCGAGACCAGCGCGACGGGGCACTGGATCAGCTCTTCGATGCGGCGGATATACTTGATCGCCTGCGCCGGCAGATCGGCCCAGGACCGCGCGCCGACGGTCGATTCCGACCAGCCGTCCATCTCTTCATAGACCGGCGTGCAGCGCGCCTGGCTTTCCGAGGCGATGGGCAGGTAATCCAGCCGCTGGCCGTCCAGCTCGTAGCCCACGCAGATCTTCAGCACGTCGAAGCCGTCGAGCACGTCGAGCTTCGTCAGCGAAATGCCCGACACGCCCGAGGTCGCGCAGGTCTGGCGCACCAGCGCCGCGTCGAACCAGCCGCAGCGGCGCTTGCGACCTGTCACGGTGCCGAACTCATGGCCCCGCTCGCCCAGCCGTTGGCCGACCTCGTCGTTCAGCTCGGTCGGGAAGGGGCCTTCGCCCACCCGCGTCGTGTACGCTTTCACGATGCCCAGGACGTAATCGATCGAGGTCGGACCGACGCCCACCCCGGTCGCCGCCTGTCCGGCGATGACGTTGGACGAGGTGACGAAGGGATAAGTCCCGAAATCGATGTCCAGAAGCGCGCCCTGCGCCCCTTCGAACAGGATCCGCTTGCCCGCCTTGCGCGCCTCGGTCAGCACTTTCCAGACCGGCGCCGCATAGGGCAGGATCTCGCCCGCAATGGCGGTCAGATCGGCGAGCAGCCGTTCACGGTCGACAGGCTCGATGCCCAGCCCCCGGCGCAGCGGGTCGTGGTGCTGTAGCGCGCGGTCGATCCGCGCGGCCAGCGTCGCGGGATCGGCCAGATCGGCCACCCGGACCGAGCGGCGACCGACCTTGTCCTCGTAGGCCGGGCCGATGCCGCGCCCGGTCGTGCCGATCTTCGTGCCCTTCGAGGCCGCCTCTTCGCGCGCGCGGTCCAGTTCGCCGTGGATCGGCAGGATCAGCGGCGTGTTCTCGGCAATCATCAGCGTCTCGGGGCTGATCTCGACGCCCTGCTCGCGGATCTTGGCGATCTCGGACACCAGGTGCCAGGGGTCCAGAACCACGCCATTGCCGATCACGGACAGCTTGCCGCCCCGCACCACGCCCGAGGGCAGCGCGTTCAGCTTGTAGACCTTGCCGTCGATGACAAGGGTATGGCCGGCATTATGGCCCCCCTGAAAGCGCGCGATCACATCCGCGCGCTCGCTGAGCCAGTCGACGATCTTGCCCTTGCCCTCGTCGCCCCATTGGGCGCCCACGACAACCACGTTGGCCATGACGGAGTCCTTCCCCGGTTTGGTGAAACCGTGCGTTCTATAACGATGCGCGCGCGCGGGTGAAACAGTCTTTTCGGGCCGCGCGCGCTTTCGCCCCACGCTGCGTGCCGGTGAGCAAAGGCCGGCCGGTCTTGAGCCGATCACATCGAGGGCATAAACCCTAGCGGGGCGGCGCGGAGCCGCCCGCAGGGAACAAGGAGGACGCCGCATGATCGCCTATGTCACCGTCGGCGCGGACGACATGGCGCGTGCCCGCCGCTTCTACGATGCGCTCCTGCCCGCGCTGGGCTACGGGCTCGACGAAGGCCCCGAGGGGCTGAGCTACGCGCTGCCGGTCCCGCCCGGTCAACGCCCCGTTCTGCCCGATTTCTACGTCAAACCCCCGTTCGACGGCGCCCCGGCCAGGGCAGGGAACGGGACGATGGTCGCCTTCCTGGCGCGCAGTCAGCAACAGGTGCGCAGGCTCCATGCCGCCGGTCTCGAGGCCGGGGGCACGGATGAAGGCGCGCCGGGCTTCCGCGCCGACTATGGCGCAGATTTCTACGTGGCCTATCTGCGCGACCCGCAGGGCAACAAGATCGCGCTCTTCTCCAACGACCCCGACGAGCCGGGCCGCGACGACTGACAACCGGAACTCGCGCTAGCCACGTGGCCGGATCTCCTCCGTGCCGGCCCCTCGGCGCATCGGCGACGTTTACTCGAACCAAGGGTGCGGGGCGGACAGGGTTCGGCCCGCGCCGCGTCCCCCTTTCATTCTGCCACAAATACTCATGCGACCGCCCCACCCGGGATGACGCAGGGACGAGGGCGCCGCACAGACGCGGTCCGCTCACACCCCCGTGCAGGCCGTTCCTCTGGACAGCGTGCCGCCTCTTGGGCACCTATGGGGACACCGTTTCAAAAGGTTTTCCCGTATGCCCTTTCTCATCCGCTGGCTCATCGCCTTCGTCCTGGTCGCCGCCACCTGGAACCCCACGCCGTGGAATTTCACCCGCTGGGCGCTCGATACCGGGACCACGCAGCTGCCGGTCACGGTGCTGGCGGGGCTGATCCTGCTCATTGGCTGGATCATCTATCTGCGCGCGACGCTGCGCTCGATCGGGCCGCTGGGGATGGCGCTGGTCGCTGCCGTCTTCGCCGCGCTGATCTGGGTGCTGGTCGATTACGGCATCATCGACATTTCCGATCCCGGGCTGAACGCATGGCTCGGGATCCTGATCGCCTCGCTGGTGCTGGGGATCGGGCTGAGCTGGTCGATCGTGCGGCGGCGAATCAGCGGGCAGGCGGATGTGGACGATGTCGATGTCGAGTGACCCCGCCAATGCCATGCTCAGCTACCTGACCTTGGGTACGGGCGATCTGGACCGCGCGCAGGATTTCTACGACGCCGTGCTGGGTGCGCTGGGCTATACCCGGCTTGAGAACGACGCGCATGGGCGGGGATATGGCCTGCCCGGCGCTTCCCATAGCGGCTTCTGGATCAACGAGCCCTATGACCGCCGCCCCGCCGGTGCCGGGAATGGTACCATGGCCTGTTTCAACGCGCCCTCGCGCGCGGCAGTGCGGGCATTTCACGCGGCGGGCCTTGCCCATGGCGGCCGCGACGAGGGCGCGCCGGGTCTGCGCGATTACGGCCCGCATTTCTACGCCGCCTATCTGCGTGACCCCGATGGCAACAAGCTGTCGGCGGTCTGCGAGGCGCCGGAATGAGGCCACGCGCGCCTGATCGCGGCTGAAACACGCGGCCACAGGCGGGCCAAGGGGCTTGCGCCCCCAAATTGAGCATCATAGATAGGCGCGAACCGAGACAAAGGCCGCCCCATGCAGACTGTCGTCCTGATCATCCACCTTCTCCTCGCGCTGTCGCTGATCGGCGTCGTGCTCTTGCAGCGCTCGGAAGGCGGTGGATTGGGGATTGGCGGCGGTGCGATGGGGCCGCAGGCCGGGCGTCCGCCGCTGACCGGGCTGGCCAAGCTCACCTGGGGCTTCGCGGCGGCTTTCATCGTCACCTCGCTGGCGCTGACCGTGATCGGCGCGTCGAATTCCGCCGAGACCTCGGTGCTCGACCGGCTGGGTGGCGGGGCCGAGACCGCGCCCGCCGGCGACACGCCGTCGATCCCGCTGCCCGACATCCAGCTGCCGCCCTCGGGCGACCAGCCGGCGCTGCCGCCCGCCGGGGACGAGCCCGCGCTGCCGCCCGCCGAGGCCCCGGTACAAGCTCCGGCAGAGGCACCCGCCGAGGCTCCCGTTGAGGCTCCGGCCACCGACGCTGCGCCGGAAGCTGCCCCCGAAACCGCCCCCGAAACGGCGCCCGACGCCGCGACCGGGACGGGCGACGAGACCGCGCTGCCGCCGGTTCCGGCCGAGTAACCACCACAGACCCCTCCGAATCCCGGTGTCCCGGATCCAGGCGATCCGGGCCGCTCAATCCGACTTTTTCAACCCACATTTTGGGCCCAGCGCCCTGTCCGCTCAGCATGTTGCGTCCGTATTGCGGATCGCGCGGGATTGCGCTATAGCTCGACTCCCGTGATCCGGCCATTCTGGGCGGCGACGAACACGGGAGTTTCCGAACATGGCGCGCTACGTTTTCATCACCGGCGGTGTGGTGTCGAGCCTTGGTAAAGGCCTGGCCTCGGCGGCGTTGGGGGCGCTTTTGCAGGCCCGTGGCTTCACCGTGCGCCTGCGCAAGCTCGATCCCTATCTCAATGTCGATCCCGGCACGATGTCGCCCTTCGAGCATGGCGAGGTCTTCGTCACCGATGACGGCGCCGAGACCGATCTCGACCTTGGCCATTACGAACGTTTCACCGGCGTGCCCGCGCGCAAGACCGATTCGGTGTCCTCGGGGCGGATCTATTCCAACGTGCTCGAGAAAGAGCGTCGCGGCGATTACCTCGGCAAGACGATCCAGGTCGTTCCGCATGTGACCAACGAAATCAAGGACTTCCTTGCCGTCGGTGATGACGAGGTCGATTTCATGTTGTGCGAGATCGGCGGCACTGTCGGCGATATCGAGGGCCTGCCCTTCTTCGAAGCCATCCGCCAGTTCATCCATGAACGCCCGCGCGGCCAGTGCATCCTGATGCATCTGACGCTGCTGCCCTATCTGGCGGCGAGCGGAGAGCTGAAGACGAAACCCACCCAGCACTCGGTCAAGGAACTGCAATCGATCGGCCTTGCACCCGACGTGCTGGTCTGCCGGTCCGAACATCCGATTCCGGAAAAGGAACGCGCCAAGATCGCGCTGTTTTGCAACGTGCGTCCCGATGCCGTGATCCCGGCCTATGACCTGAAGACGATCTACGAGGCGCCGCTCGCCTATCATCGCGAGGGGCTGGATCAGGCGGTTCTGGATGCCTTCGGCATCACCCCGGCGCCGCGTCCCAACCTGACGCGCTGGGAAGACGTGATGGACCGTCTGACCCATGCCGAGGGTCAGGTCCGCGTGGCCATCGTCGGCAAGTACACGCAGTTGGAAGACGCCTATAAATCCATCGCCGAGGCGCTGACCCATGGCGGCATGGCCAACCGCGTGCGGGTCAAGGCCGAATGGATCGATGCCGAGCTGTTCGAGACCGGCGATCCCACCGCCGTGCTGGAAGGCTTCCACGCGATTCTCGTCCCCGGCGGCTTTGGCGAGCGCGGGACCGAGGGCAAGATCCGCGCCGCGCAATGGGCGCGCGAGCGCAAGATCCCCTATCTGGGGATTTGTCTGGGGATGCAGATGGCGGTGATCGAGGCCGCGCGCAATCTCGCCGGGATCAAGAATGCCGGGTCCGAGGAATTCGACCACGAAGCCGGCGCCAAGCGCTTCGAGCCGGTGGTCTATCACCTGAAGGAATGGGTGCAGGGCAATTACAAGGTCCAGCGCTCGGTCGGGGACGACAAGGGCGGCACGATGCGGCTGGGCGCCTATGACGCGGCTCTCAAGGCCGATTCGCTGGTCGCGCAGGTCTATGGCGCGACAGCCATCGAGGAACGCCACCGCCATCGCTACGAGGTCGATATCCGTTACCGCGAGCAGCTCGAGGAAAAGGGTCTGTGCTTCTCGGGCATGTCGCCCGATGGTCGCCTGCCCGAGATCGTCGAGCACAAGGGCCATCCGTGGTTCATCGGCGTGCAGTTCCACCCCGAGCTGAAATCGAAACCCTTCAAGCCACACCCGCTGTTCGCCGATTTCGTGCGCGCGGCGGTCGAGGTCTCGCGGCTGGTGTGACGATCCGGACCGCTGTCCAAGGGGGCGATTTCGGCGGGCGATTTGGCGCTTTGCAGATCGCTTCCCGCATGGGATGATCCGGCGTCATGAGCTTGATTGGCGCCTATCTTCTTCTGTCTGCCATCGCGCTTGTCGGCGCACTCGCCGGGGGGCTTGCGGTGGCGATGCGCGTGGCCCCGTATCGCGGGACCAATCCCGATTTGCCCCTCACCACGCGGCTGGCGATCTTTGCCACGACGGTTGTGGCCGCGCTGCCGCTTCTGGCGGTGTTCCTCGGCCTGATCGACATGACGGGGCTGGCAACCTACGGGCTGCTTGCGCTGACTTTGGGAGCGGGGGCGCTGATGCTGATCGTGCCGCCCGCGCGGCTGCCGCGATCCGAACCGGCGATTCTGGCTGCGCTTGCCGTTGCGGCGATCTGCGCGGCGGCGGCGCTGTTTTCGGCCAGCGTGCAGCTGCGCGACGCCCGAGACCGCGTCCATCGTGCCTGCGGCGCCGCCACCGACACGATTCTGGCCGAGCGGGCCTGCCGGGCGCATGTCGACAGCGTCCTGTCCTTGCCCGAGGGGATCGAGGCGCCGTGACGCGCGGCCCCTGAAGGCTAGCCCCTGAAGCCCGCCCGCGCCCGTGATCAGACCATCATTTCCTTGGTCGCCGTCAGCTTGACGCCCGGATGGTCGCGTTCGATCCGGTCGATGTCCCATTGCAGGCGCGTCAGGTAGACCAGATCGCCGTCATGGTCTGTCGCAATGTGCTGTTTGTTGACGTTGACGACCTTCTCGACCGCCGCCTTCTCGCCCGAGATCCAGCGCGCCGAGGTGAATTGCGAGGGCTCGAAACGGACGGGCAGGCCGTATTCCAGCTCGATCCGCGAAGCCAGCACCTCGAATTGCAGCGCGCCCACGACGCCCACGATGAAACCCGACCCGATGGACGGCTTGAACACCTTCGCCGCGCCTTCCTCGGCGAATTGCATCAGCGCCTTTTCCAGATGCTTGGCCTTCAGCGGGTCGCCCGCGCGGCAGGTCTGCAACAGTTCCGGGGCGAAGGACGGGATGCCGGTGAAGCGCACCGCCTCGCCTTCGGTCAGCGTGTCGCCGATGCGAAGCTGGCCGTGGTTGGGGATGCCGATGATGTCGCCCGCCCAGGCCTCTTCCGTCAGCTCGCGGTCCGAGGCGAGGAACAGCACCGGGTTCGACACCGCCATCGGCTTGCCCACCCGCACATGCTGCAGTTTCATCCCGCGCTGGAAATGGCCCGAGGCCAGCCGCACGAAAGCGACACGGTCGCGGTGCTTGGGGTCCATGTTGGCCTGCACCTTGAACACGAAGCCCGTGACCTTGGTCTCTTCGGGGCCGATCTGGCGCTTGTCGGTGTTCAGGGGCTGCGGCTCGGGGCCGAATTCAGCCATGCCCGCCATCAGTTCGCGCACCCCGAACGAGTTGATCGCCGAGCCGAACCAGATCGGCGTCATCGAGCCGTTCAGCACCTGCTCGCGGTCGAAGGCGGGCAGCAGTTCGCGCGCCATCTCGACCTCTTCGCGCAGCGTCTCCAGCATCGCGGCCGGGATATGCTGGGCCAGTTTCGGATCGTCCAGCCCGCTGATCTTGACGCTTTCGCCCACCCGGTTGCGGTCGGCGCGATCCATCAGTTCCAGCCGGTCGTGCAGCATGTCGTAACAGCCCAGGAAATCGCGGCCCTGGCCGATCGGCCAGGACGCGGGCGTCACGTCGATGGCAAGGTTTTCCTGGATCTCGTCGATGATCTCGAACGTGTCGCGGCTTTCACGGTCCATCTTGTTGCAGAAGGTCAGGATCGGCAGGTCGCGCAGGCGGCAGACCTCGAACAGCTTCTGCGTCTGACTTTCCACGCCTTTCGCGCCGTCGATCACCATGATGGCCGCGTCAACCGCGGTCAGCGTGCGATAGGTGTCCTCGGAAAAGTCCGAGTGACCGGGCGTGTCGACAAGGTTGAACCGGTAGGTTTCGAAATCGAACGACATCGCCGAGGCCGAGACCGAGATCCCGCGATCCTTCTCCATCTGCATGAAGTCCGAGCGCGTGCGCCGGGCCTCGCCCTTGGCGCGCACCTGGCCCGCCATCTGGATCGCGCCGCCGAACAGCAGGAACTTTTCGGTCAGCGTGGTCTTGCCGGCGTCGGGATGCGAGATGATCGCAAAGGTCCGGCGGCGGGCGATTTCAGGCGGAAGGGTGGGGCGATTGTCCAGCATGCCGCGCCTGTAGCTCAAAGCGCGCAAGGTGTCCATTGGCGCGTGCTGCAGGCCCGGCGGGCGGTCAGTCCGCCCGTCAGGCGCGTTCGGGCGTCTGGGGGATGACCAGCGTGTCGGGCCGCGCGGGCGGCGCTTGCAGCATCCGCAGCGAAAGGGCGCAGACCCCCTCGGAATTGCACGGCGCCGGGGGCGTCGACGCCACGGCGATGGAGCCGTTCAGGGTCAGGGTAAGCAGCGTGGCAAGGGCAAGGGCGGTACGGGTCATGGGGCAGGTCCCGGCTGGATCGTGGCAGGCAAGGCAAGGCGCCTTCGGTTGCAGGGAGAACCCGCCACCCGACCGGCAAGTTCCGGTGCCGGCGCGAAAATTCCGGCGCCGGCCTGCGGGGCCCGCCTCTGGCGACTGCGTTCCGTCTCAGTTCCGGCCTGTCTCTGCGGTGACGGCCGATGCGCGCAGAGCCAGCCCCTCGGGCCGTTGCGGGGGCGGGGTCAGCATCCGCAGCGGCAGCGCGCAGACCGCATCGTTGCGGCAGGGCGCGGTTTCAATCGGGTCCATTTCACCCTCCATGGCTGCGGCGAGCGAGCCATCGAGCGACAGGGTGAGCAGGGCGGCCAGGGCAAGAGGCAGGCGAGTCATGGCGGGTCCTTCTGGGCAAAGGGGCGGTGTGGCGCGCCGTTCAGGTCGTCGCGCCGCGGATGCGATGCCCATGGGTCGTGCCAGCCCCCCTCTGCGTTCAAAAAACGGAGCCGATCCGCCGGAGAGCGGACAAAAAAAGACCGCCCGAAGGCGGCCTGAGAAGATTCAAGGGACAAACAAACGAAGAGGCCAGGCCCGAGGGAAAGCCCGGCCTCGTCACCTTGCAAACGCCGGCCCGTGGGAAAGGTTCCGCCCGGCGAGGAAAAAAGTGAAAAATGTTGGCCCGCCCGGAAGGACGCGGATCTCGGGGCGTCAGTTCCGCAGCGCCGCCGGGGCGGGAAGCTCGTCGTCTTCCACGCAGACGCGGTTACGGCCCTCGGATTTGGCGAGGTACAGCTGGCTGTCGGCGCGGTCGGTCCAGTCCTCGACATCGATCACGTCATGCGTCGCCTCGGCCACGCCGAAGCTCGCCGTGACGCTGATCTGGCCATAGCCCGGGATCGGCAAAGCGCCGATGGCGGCGCGGATGCGCTCGGCCACGTCCGCAGCGCGCTGTGCCCCGGCATTTGCCACCAGCACCGCGAATTCCTCGCCGCCGACGCGACCGAAACTGTCCTCGACGCGCAATTCCTGCAACACGCAGCGCGCGACGGCCTTCAGCACCGCGTCGCCCGCGGCGTGGCCCCAGGTATCGTTGATGGACTTGAAGTGATCGAGGTCGAACAGCACCAGCGAGGCGCGTCCATGGCTGCGCTCATGGGCGGCGAAGGCCTTGCGCAGGATCTCGTGGAACGCGCGGCGGGTCATGGCCCCGGTCAGAACGTCGCGGCTGGCCTCGCCCCACAGGTCCACCTGATCGACCACCAGGCGGGCGAAGCCTTCGAGCAACTGACAGTCGCGGTCGGTGAATTCACGCTCGGCGGTGTCGAGGATGCGCAGCGAGCCGATCACATCCTGGTCCCTGATCAGCGGAATTTCCAGGAACGAGCGATAGACGCCGCCATCGGCATTGGCCGGGGCGCCGTGCAATGCGATGGACACCGCGGGAACCGAGAAGACCGATTTGATCAGGTCGATTGCGGCGGCGAATTGCGCGGGTCCGGGCAGGGCTGCCTGGATCGGAGTGTTCAGCATGCAATCGTCCTCGGCCCCGCAAGGCGCGGCACTGACTGGCTGGGATACGGAAACGCGGGCACTCATCACAACATCCTGGTCGTTCACGACGGATGCCTGATTAGTGGCGCCGGAATGCGACCGGGATGGGGACGGGCTGGGGCGAAAACAAGGTTAAATCCTGATTAACCCACGCAAAATTCCCCGGCTCTGCCGCAATTTCGCCGCAAAGCCGCGGGCAGTCCGAAGCGGGGACCGAAGCGGGGGCGTCATATTTCCCTCGGTCATTGACGCAAGCGGCAAATTACGTTAGGTCGCTCCATCGGTCACGGCCTTGCGCGCGTGGCCCGACCGCTGCCGGGGCGCGACGACTGGCGTCCCATAAATCCCTTGCGGCCCGATGCCGCAACAGATGGACGCCCATGACGAAATTTACCGATCTGAAACTGGACCCCAAGGTCCTGAAGGCCGTTACTGAAGCCGGCTACGAAACGCCGACGCCAATTCAGGCGCAGGCCATTCCCGAAGCGCTGGAAGGCCGCGACGTGCTGGGCATTGCCCAGACCGGCACCGGCAAGACCGCCAGCTTCACGCTGCCGCTGATCACGCGCCTGTCGCGGGGCCGCGCCCGGGCCCGGATGCCGCGCTCGCTGGTGCTGGCTCCGACGCGCGAGCTGGCCGCGCAGGTGGCTGAAAACTTTGATATTTACGCCAAGCATACGAAGCTGACGAAGGCGCTTCTGATCGGCGGCGTGTCGTTTGCCGAACAGGACAAGCTGATCGACCGTGGCGTCGATGTGCTGATCGCCACCCCCGGCCGTCTGCTCGACCATTTCGAGCGCGGCAAGCTGCTGCTCACCGGGGTCGAGGTGATGGTCGTCGACGAAGCCGACCGTATGCTGGACATGGGTTTCATCCCCGATATCGAGCGGATCTTCCAGCTTACGCCCTTCACCCGCCAGACGCTGTTCTTCTCGGCCACGATGGCCTCCGAGATCGAGCGCATCACCAACATGTTTCTGTCGAATCCCGTCCGGATCGAGGTCGCGCGTCAGGCGACGACCGCCGAGACGATCGAACAGCAGCTTATCGAACTCTCGCCCACCCGCCGCGACCGTGCCTTTGCCGAGAAGCGCGCGCTGCTGCGCGCCCTGATCGAGTCCGAGGGCGAGGCCTGCACCAACGCGATCATCTTCTGCAACCGCAAGATCGACGTGGATGTCGTTGCCAAGTCGCTGAAAAAGCACGGTTTCGACGCGGCGCCGATTCATGGCGACCTGGATCAGTCGGTGCGCACGCGCACGCTGGAAGGCTTCCGGGACGGCTCGATCCGGCTGCTGATCGCCTCGGATGTGGCGGCGCGCGGGCTCGATATCCCGGCGGTGAGCCACGTCTTCAACTTCGACGTGCCCTCGCATTCCGAGGATTACGTCCACCGCATCGGGCGCACCGGCCGGGCGGGCCGCAAGGGCAAGGCGTTTACCATTGCCACGCCGTCCGACGACAAATACCTGGCGGCCATCGAAAGCCTGCTACAAAAGCCGCTGCCGCGCGGTAGCGCGCCCGAAGGCTATGCCGAGGCGGCGGCCAGCGCGAAGCCCGACCGCAAGCGGTCCGAGAAATCCGACAAGCCGACCCGCAGCCGCCGTACCCGGGGCGAGCGCGCGCCCAAGCCGCAGGACGACGCGCCGGTGACCGAGGTCGAGGAAACCGCCGCTCAGCCCGAGATGGCCGAGGCCACGGCGCCCCGTGACGAGGCCCCGCGCGAGGAAAAAGTCCGCGAGCCGCGTCCGGAAAGCCGCAATGACCGTTCCCATGACCGGGGCAATGATCGCAACGGGGATCGGGGTGATCGGAACGGTCGGGGTCGCCGCAACCGTGACGAGCCGGTGGTTGGCATGGGCGATCACGTCCCCGATTTTCTGCTGCGCGAGTTCCGCGCCAAGGCCAGCTGAGCCCGTATTCCGGGGCCGTGAGGAAGCACGCCCTGCTTGTGACGTTCTGTGACCATGACCACTTTGAAAGCTGGCGCGATCATCGCGCCAGCTTTCTGATTTTATAGCGAATTTTCATTCTCCGGCAGCAGCGAAACCCTACTTTCGGGGCAGGGTTTCATCCGAAGACAGACCTCGGGCTGACCGGCGACGAAGGTGTCCGGGCAATTCCGGTTCCGGTGCGCCAGCCCGTTGACCCTTTCTCAACATTTCGAGCGTTAGCTGCCGTTGCCGAGCCTTTCCCCACGCGGAACCCACGCTCGTTTTCTGGAGCACGAGATGAAAGCGGAACTTGACGAAGAACTTTCCCGATTCGGGTTGGACAAGGCAGCACTTGGATGGCTGGGCCGGGCCTGGACGCTGATCGAACCCGACCTCGACAGGATCCTTGACGCGTTTTACGCCCGCGTCGGCGCGGATCCCTCGGCGCTCGGTTTCTTTCACGACGACAGCCGCATCGCCGCCGCTCGTCAGGCCCAGAAAACGCATTGGAGCCTCTTGCTGTCAGGCAATTTCGGGGACGAATACGCCGCCTCGACAGAGCGTATCGGCCGGACCCACGCGCGCATCAAGCTGCCGCTCGACGTCTACATGTCGGCCTATGCGGGGGCGTCGTCGGGCATCTTGCGGATACTGGTCGCAAAGCGTGGCCGGTCCATGCTGCCGGCGGCCTCGCGGGGCGTCGGCGACATGGTCGCCGCCGTCAATCGGGCCTTCGCCTTTGACATCGCGCGCGTGACCTCGATCACTTTCGCCGTCTGGAACGAAGAGCTGGAGCGGGCCTTTCACCATCTCGAAGGTGCCATCCGTCAGCTTGAGGCGGGGAATCTCCGGCATCAGATCCCGTCGCCGCGCGACAGCGATTTCCCGGAACGCTACGATGGTCTCCGGCTGCAGATGAACAAGGCGGCCGCCCGGCTGGATCGCACCCTGGCGGGCGTCGACAGCCATCTTTCCGCGGTGATCGGCCAGTCGGAGCGGGTGTCTGACATGGCGGATGACCTGTCGACACGCACCAACAGCCAGGCTGCCTCGCTGGAAGAAACGGCAGCGGCCATGCAGGAGATCACCGAAACCGTCGCATCAGCGGCGAGCATGACGGAAAGCGCCCGGGAGGTGACGGGCGAGGCCCAGAGAGAACTGGAAGAAGCGTCGCGCGCGGTTGCCGCCGCCTCGGATGCGATGCACGAGATCCAGGCATCCTCGCAAAAGATTTCAAGCATCACCCAGATGATCGAGGATATCGCGTTCCAGACCAACCTGCTGGCGCTCAATGCCGGGGTTGAAGCCGCCAGGGCCGGGACCGCCGGTGCCGGCTTCGCCGTGGTCGCGACCGAGGTTCGCAATCTTGCGGTGAATGCCGGCACGGCGGCCAAGGAGATCAGGCAGCTGATTGCCACCAGTTCCAGCCAGGTGGAAAGCGGGGTCGATCTGGTCGGCAGAACCGGGCAGCATCTGCGGGGATTGGTGAGCAGTTTCACCCAGGTCGATGATTTGTCCCGCCACATTGCCAAGGCCGCGCAGGAACAATCTCACGGGATCCGGGAAATCAACGTCTCGATCTCGCAGATGGACACGATCACCCAGAAGAACGCGGCGATGGTGGATGATACGCAGCATCAGGTCTCGCGCATGAAGCAGTCGCTGTCGGACGTCACCGGCCTGTTGGGGCAGTTCCGCTTCAATGCCCTGTCGGCACCGGCGGACAACGAACCCGAATATTTTTTGCGTGCGGGCTAAGGTCGCCCCCGATCCGCAAGGCGTGTGTCCGGCAGGCGGCCACGGAGCGAGGCCCCCGTGGGCAAGAGGCTTTCAAAGGGCAGGCCGCCCCATGGGCGATAGCGGTTCCCGCCCATGCGACAAAATCCGCGCGCGCCGCGCTTCAGAATCCGGCCTGCGCGGGCTCAGCGCTGTGCCAGCAGGTCGGCGGTGCGCTTTGTGTTCTGGTAGATGCCAAGACCCAGATACATGAAGCCGGCGATCAGCGTGACATAGAGAAGACCGCCGATCAGCACGCCCACCGCGACCAGAGCGCTGGGGACGCCGCTCTGCGGCGGCAGCATGAACATCGCGCCGGCGGCGACCAGCACGCCCAGCAGCAGGATGACGACCAGGACGTTGATGAGCTTTTCGAGCATGTTGATGAAAAAGTCGCGCATGGATGGCTCCTGAAAAAAGGATCTGGAAAGGGTCGGAGGCGCAGCAAAGCACGAGGGGCGCGACGCGGCAAGCCGCGCGCGCCCCTCCGGTCCCGCCCATCCGGCGGTGGCGATCAGTAGCTGTATTCGCCGTAGATCCGCGACAGATCGCCGTTCCAGTCCCCGTGATAGCGCGCCAGCAGCTCGTCCGCCGGGGCCTGCCCGGTTTCCAGGCTGTCCTGCAGCGCGCTCAGGAAATGCGTCTCGTCGGGGACAAGCCCGCCGGCACCCGGGCGCGCGCGCGCCTTCAGGCCCGCCTGCGCGATATCGACGACCTGTTTCGCCAGATCCATCATGGTGACGCCCGGAACCTCGGCCTGCAGCCCGTCGACGCTGGCCGCGACACGCAAACGGTCGCGGGTTTCCAGGTCCCAGTCCTTGCACAGGTCCCAGGCCGCATCGAGCGCGCTCTGATCGTAGAGCAGCCCCACCCACAACGCGGGCAGCGCGCAGAGCCTGCGCCACTGGCCGCCATCGGCGCCGCGCATTTCCAGGTACTTCTTCAGCCGCGCTTCAGGGAAGATCGTCGTCAGGTGATCGGCCCAGTCCGACAGCGTCGGCATCTCACCGGGCAGGGCGGGCAGTTCGCCATTCAGGAAGTCGCGGAAGGACTGGCCCAGCGCGTTGATATACTTGCCGTCGCGATAGACGAAATACATCGGCACATCGAGCGCGTAATCGACGTAGCGCTCGAACCCCATCCCATCCTCGAAGACGAAGGGCAGGGTCCCGGTGCGCGAGGGGTCGAGATCGCGCCAGATGCGCGAGCGCCACGATTTGTGGCCGTTCGGCTTGCCCTCGAAGAAGGGCGAATTAGCGAAGAGCGCGGTGGCGACGGGCTGCAAGGCCAGCGCGACGCGCAGTTTCTGCACCATGTCGGCTTCGGAGGCGAAGTCCAGATTCACCTGCACCGTGCAGGTGCGGTACATCATCTGCGTGCCATGCGTGCCGACCTTGGGCATGTAGTCGGTCATCAGCCGGTAGCGCCCCTTGGGCATCATCGGCATCTGTTCATGCGTCCATTCCGGCGCCGCGCCCAGCCCGATGAAACCCACGCCCACCTCGTCGGCGATGGATTTCACCTCGCGCAGATGCTCGTTCACCTCGTCGCAGGTCTGGTGGATCGTCTCGAGCGGCGCGCCCGACAATTCCAGTTGCCCGCCGGGTTCCAGGCTGACATTCGCCCCGTCGCGCGTCAGGCCGATGATCTTGTCGCCTTCCAGAACCGGGTCCCAGTTGAAGCGGTCGCGCAGCCCTTCCAGCACCACCCGGATCGAGCGGTCGCCGTCATAAGGCAGCGGCTTGTGGCTGTCCTTGCAGTAGCCGAACTTCTCGTGCTCGGTGCCGATGCGCCAGTCTTCCTTGGGCTTCGAGCCCGAGGCGAGGTATTCGGCCAATTGGTCGCGATGCTCGATCGGCCCGCCGCCGGATTGGGGGATAGACATTGTTAACTGGCGCTCCGGGCTGGTCTTTGGAACGTCAGACCTGTCGCGTGGGGCGGCTCAAGTCAAGAGGCGGCGCGTGGGATGGCGCCAAATCAGCCGGGCGCGCGGCGCCGGCCCGTCATCGACCATGCGCAGAAGGCGCTTCATCTCGAAGCCCGGAAGCTGCGCGAAGGCGTCGAACAAGGCCGGATGGCCGGTCGCGGCGCGCGGGATTGCCAGGATCGTGCCGTCGAAGGCTTCGAGCAGCCAGAATTGCGCATCGGCGCTGAGCGACAGCGCCAGAACGTGGTCGATGGCCACCACGCCGCCACCGCGCGGACCCAGGTAGCGGATCTCGCCCTCGATCACCTCGACGACGCCCGTGGCGATGCCCGGGGCGGCAAAACGCGCGCGCTGTGCCGCGCCCAGCGTCAGCCCCGCGCCGACAAGCGCCAGCAGCCAGCCCGCCCAGGGCACCCAGCCCGGGCCGGTCAGCCCCCACCAGATCCCCACCAGCGTGACCACCAGCGCGCCGCCGGTCTCGCCCCAGCGGTGGAGCGCCGCGCGCATCTCGGGGCGGATGAAATCAAGCATCCACAGGACCCCTCGGCGTTGTCAGCAGGGCAATGGCGAAATCGCCTATGCGTTCGAACCCGATCGCCTCGTAGGCGCGGCTTGCAGCGGGCGAGGCGGCGGAAAGGATGGCCTGGCTGACGCCGCATGCCCGGGCCTCGGCCAGATGCAGGGCGACGGCACTGCGCGCGGCACCCGCATTGCGATGCCGGGGCGGGGTATAGACGCCGCCCACCTGCACCATGTCGGGCAGACGCGCGTTGAAGGCGGTCATCGCCAGCGGGACGCCATCGCGTTCGAAGATCCGCGCAGTCTGCTCGAGGATCGCGCGGGCCGCCCGGCTGCGGCCAAGGGCGGTCGCCCGTTCGGGAGCGGCGCCCAGCGTCTCGGTTTCCGAGGCGGTATACCAGGCTTCGAGCAGCGGCAGATCGGCGGGCAGCGGCCGCCGATTCGCCCCCGGGGCCAGCCCGTCTTCGCGCAGCCGCGAGAGGTCGAGCCCGTAAAGGGGCTCAATCCGGCACGAGGCCTGCGCCGGGTCGTCCATCTTCAGCGCCGTGCAGGCCTGTTTCACCTGCAGGACCGCGCCGGTCAGGCCCAAGAAGCGGCGGGCGCCGATCCAGCTGGCCACGGCCTGCCATGTCGCAGGGTCCGCCTGGGGCGCCTGAAAGGTGCCACAACCGGCATTCGTCAGCCCAAAAACGCCGGTGATCGCGCCCGCCGCATCCCGGGTCAGCACCACGTCCATGGCGCGCGGCGCCTCCGTATTGCCCAGCCCGTGTTCGCGCAGGTTCGAGCGCAGGAACATCGAGCTTTCGGCCCGCACGCGCAGGAAATCCTCGATCTCGGGCAGGTCGGCATCCGTGGCCGGGAAGAGACGGGGCAGGGACATGGGCTGTTTGGTGTCCGGTTTCGCGGGCTGTGTAAAGGGCCGGGGCCTTCAGCCGCTCCAGTCGCCGTGCCGGACCTGCCAGAGCGTCAGCGCCGCCACCGCCGCCGTGTCCGCGCGCAGGATGCGCGGGCCAAGACCCAGACGCCGCACGAAGGGCAGGGCGGCCAGCCGCGCGCGCTCAGGCGCGGAAAAACCGCCTTCGGGGCCGATCAGGATCGCGGCGGGGGCGGGGGCGGGTTCGGCGATCTCGTCGCCCGCAAGGCTTTCATCGGCCCACCACAACAGCCGCTCTTCGGGCCAGTCCGCCAGCAGCCGGTCCAGCCGCGACAGCTCGGCCACCTCGGGCACGAAGGTGCCGCCCGATTGCTCGGCCGCCTCGACGGCATGGGCCTGCAGCCGGTCGCGGCGGATCCGCTCGGAATTGGTGAACTCGGTCTGCACGGGCAGGATGCGGGCGGCGCCCATCTCGACCGCCTTTTCGACGATGAAGTCCGTGCGCGCCTTCTTGATCGGCGCGAACAAAAGCCACAGATCGGGCGGATCGAGTTGCGGCGCGCTCTGGGCCAGAGGCGCCAGAACCCCGCCGCGCTTGCCCAGATCGACGATCTCGGCCCGCCATTCGCCGTGGCGTCCATCGAAGACCGCCACGGCATCGCCCGCGCCCATCCGCATCACGTTGCCCAGATAATGCGCCTGCTGTTGTGTCACAGCGACGTGTTGCCCTTCCGCCAAGCCTTGCTCTACATAGAGCCGGACCTTGGGGCGTTCGGTGTCTTGGGGTGTCATCTTGGGCATGGACGGGACTGTATGACCGGGGCAGGGCAAACACCAGAGGGCGACGAGGGCCACCAGACCGCGCCCGACAGCGCCGATACCGCGATCAGGGACCGGGTCGACGGCAGCTGGGTCGATACCAAGGCGCCCGAGGATCTGCGCCCCTATCTGCGTCTCAGCCGCGCCGACCGGCCGATCGGGACGTGGCTGTTGCTGCTGCCCTGCTGGTGGGGCGCGCTTCTTGGCGCGCTGGCCGCGCCCGAGACGCGCGGGCTGACCACGCTGTGGATCATGATCGCCTGCGGGCTGGGCGCGGTGCTGATGCGCGGCGCAGGCTGCACCTGGAACGACATTTCCGACCGCGACATCGACGACAAGGTCGACCGCACGCGCAACCGGCCGCTGGCCTCGGGCGCGGTCTCGGTGCGCGAGGCGCTGATCTGGATGGCGATCCAGATGGTGGCATCGTTCCTGCTGCTTCTGACCTTCAACGCCGCCGCCATCGCGCTGGGTATCCTCGCGCTGTTGCCGGTGGCGATCTATCCCTTCGCCAAGCGCTTCACCTGGTGGCCGCAGGTCTTTCTGGGCCTCGCCTTCAACTGGGGTGCGCTGCTGGCCTGGACCGCGCAGACCGGCAGTCTGGGCTGGCCCGCCGTCATCCTGTACGTCTCGGGCATCGCGTGGACGCTGTTCTACGACACGATCTATGCCCATCAGGACCGCGAGGACGACGCGCTGATCGGGGTGAAATCCACCGCGCGGCTGTTTGGCGAGAATACCGAGAACTGGCTGCGCGGTTTCCTCGTGGCGTCGGTCGTGCTGATGTCGCTGGCGATCATCTACGCGCTGGCGCCTCTGGCCGAACCGCTGCGGTTGTCGCTGGCTCTGGCGGGGGCCTGGGCGTTTGGCGCGCATCTCAACTGGCAGTTGGGGCGGCTCAACATCCACGACAACGACGTGCTGCTGCGCCTCTTCCGCTCCAACCGCGATGCGGGCCTGATCGTTGTGCTGATTCTTGCCGCTGCGTTGATGGTGTGATTGCATCGCCCCCGCCATCCGGCTAGGTCAGGCCAGATCGGCCCGACCGGGCGACGCTCACGGAACACCCATGGCACACAAAACCCTGATCGTTTCGATCGTGGCTTTTCTGGTGGCGGCCTGCCTTGCGCTGGTCACGTCGCTCGTCCTAGTCGGCATGGTCGAGAGGCGCACGGGCGATGCGGTGACCGGCGCCTTCCGCCGCGCCGGGATCACCTGGGCCGAGATCGATGTGGACGGGCTGAATGTCGGGCTCAGTGGCACCGCCCCCACCGAAAGCGCCCGCATCCGCGCGCTGCAGGTCGCGGGCGAGGTGATCGACATCTCGCGCGTGTCGGAAACCATCGTCGTCCCGGTCCGCACCGCCATCGTCGCCCCCACCTTCCGGGTCGAGCTGATGCGCAACCGCGACGAACTTTCGGTCATCGGTCTCGTCCCCGAGACCCGCGAGGGCGAGCCCCTGGTCGACCGGCTGGCCGAGGCGCTGCCGTCCCTCGATGTCGTCGACATGCTGCAGACCTCGAATTACGCGGTGCCGGGCGGCTGGGTCGCGGCGGTCAATTTCGCGATCGAGGCGCTCGAGCGGTTCGATGTCGGCCGGATTTCGGTCACGGCGGGCCGGATCGAGGTCGAGGCGCTGGTCGACGGCCCCACCCAGCGGCGTGAGATGGAACAGGCCCTGCGCGCCATCGCCCCGCGCGGGCAGGTGCTGCAGCTCGATCTGGTCGCGCCGCGTCCGGTCGCGGCGCCCTTCCTGCTGCGCGTCGATGCCGAGGGCGGGGCGCTGCAGACGGCCTCTTGCGTGGCCGACACCGCCGAGGCCCAGGAGCGCATCGCCGCCGCGCTGAGCGCGGCAGGCGTCACCCGGCGCCTGAACTGTCCGCTGGCCTTGGGCGCGCCGACGCCGCGCTGGGGCGAAGGCGCCGCCGTCGCCATCGCCGCCCTGGCCGAGTTGGGCGAGGGCAGCCTGACCATCTCGGACGGCACCGTGATCCTGTCGGCGCCGCATGACATCGACGCCACCGCCTTCGACCGCGCGGTCGGCCGTCTGGAAACCGCGCTGCCCGAAGCGTTCAGCCTCAACGCCGTGCGGCTTGACCCGCCGGTCGCGGAACAGGACGGCGCAGGCGCCGCGCCCGAGATCCAGCTCACGCTGACCGACGAGGGCCGCCTCTCGGTCGCGGGGCGTCTGCCGGACGAGCGGATCCGTGCCGCCGTGCGTGCCTTCTCCGGCGCCCGGTTCGGCCCCGACGCGGTCGAGGTCGCCACCCGGCTCGATCCCGAATTGCCCAGCGGGTGGTCGGTTCGCGTGCTCACCGCCATCGAAGCGCTGGCCGAATTGCATCACGGCAGCGGCGTCGTGCGCGCCGACCGCGTGTCGATCCGCGGCGTTTCGGGCAATCCCGACGCCCGCAGCCAGGTCACGCAGGCCCTGCTGCAGGGGCTGGGTGCACAGGCCAATATCGCCGTCGACGTCACCTATGACGAAGCGCTGGACCCCGTGGCCAACGCCCCCACGCCCGACAATTGCGAAGCGCGGGTGCAGGCGATCCTGGCCGAGGACAAGATCACGTTCGATCCCGGCTCGACCGAGATCAACGCGGCGGCGGGTCGGGTGCTGGACCGGATCGCCGACGTGCTGCGCGAATGTGGCGAGCTGCCGCTGGAAGTCGCCGGATATACCGACAGCCAGGGGCGCGAGGAGACCAACCTCAATCTCAGCCAGGCCCGCGCCGAGGCGGTGATCAACGGCCTGTTGTCGCGCCGCGTCCTGGTCGCCTCGCTGGTCGCGCAGGGCTATGGCGCCGCCGATCCCATCGCCGACAACGGCACCGAGGCCGGGCGCGAGGCCAATCGCCGGATCGAGATCCGCCTGATCCGCCCCGAACCGCCTGCCGAACCGCTCGACCCGGCGCTCGAAGCCGAGCTGGAATTCGAGATCCGGGAAGCCGATGACGACACGATCCGACCGCGCCGCCGCCCCGGCAGCGAGCCCGCGGTCGAGGAAACCGAGGGCAGCGGCGATTGACCTCGGCGCGATAGACCGGCATGACCGAAGCCACTGACAAAAGCCCCATGCGCGCGCCGGAGAGACTGGAATGAACCGCACCGAATTCGTTGTCGTGACCCTGATCGTCCTGACCGCCGCCTTCGCGCTGGGTTGGTTCGTCAATTGG
Organism: Pararhodobacter marinus; assembly: GCF_003122215.1. Classification (GTDB taxonomy): domain Bacteria; phylum Pseudomonadota; class Alphaproteobacteria; order Rhodobacterales; family Rhodobacteraceae; genus Pararhodobacter; species Pararhodobacter marinus. The sequence continues at coordinate 29,044 of NZ_QEYD01000016.1, forward strand.
GTCGTGCATCGGTTCACGCGCGTCACGCAGGCCGATCTGGGCGAACTCGAACGCATGGCGCAGGCCCTGCACGAGGCCGAGGAAACCCGCGATCAGGCCATCGCCTATATCCAGCACCGCGACGAGGAAGTCAGCCGCGAGATGTCGGCGCTGCAGGCCGAATTGCGCGCCGCGATGGAAGGGCTGCGCGATGCCCGCTACGAGGCCGAGAACCTGCGGCAGCGCCTGGCCGAGCAGGGGCAGTGACCCGCGCGCGGCAGGCCTCCGTCTTCGTCTGCAAAGCCCGCCCCCCGCGTACACATCGCCGCGAGCAGGTCTTGCCCGGTGTCCCGCGCACAGGCAAAGTGGCGCCCATGGTAACGCCGAGCGAGACGACACGATGAGGGCTCGTTCCCAGCACCCCACCCGGTTCCTGCCCGGGCGTATCCTCTGCCCCGAAGCCCGGATGATGCCGTCTCGGCAGCTTCTTTGTGCCGCGGCGCTGGCGCTCAGCCTTGGCAGCGCGCCGGGGGCGATGGCGCAAAGTCTTGCCGACAGCGCTGCGCGGATCGAACAGCTGATCGAGTCCGGGCAGGGGGCCGAGGCGGTCGAGGCCGCGCGCCGGTTCCTTCAGCAGGTCGCCGAGCGCACCGGCTTCGGCGTCGCCAACGCACAGCTGACCGTCGGGGTGGCCGAGGGGTTCGGCATGTTCGAGCCGCGCGCCGATAACCGTTTCCTCGTCGACGAACCGATCCATGCCTATGTCGAGGTTTACGGCTTCAGCCTGTCGCCGCTCAGCAACGGCGCGAACCGGCTGCTGTTCGACGTGTCCTTCACGCTCGATTCGCCCGAGGGCGAGCAGCTGACAGACGGGATGATCTCGATGGGCGAGGTTCAGCTCGATTCCTACCGCGAACCGATCGACGGCTATTTTCACCTGACCTACCGCGTCACCGGCGCCGTCGGAGCCTATATCCTGCGCACGCGGGTGGTGGATCGCGCCAGCGGCGAGACGGCGGAATTTTCCCTGCCAGTAGTGTTTTCCGAGCCCGGCGCGGCGACCTCCGAGAAATAGCCTGCAGCGGACGCCGCCTGCCGCGTTTTACCAGCGCTTCAGCGCGCTTTCGTCACGCTCGGCGGCCTCGACCCAGGCTTCACCGGTCGCGGTGATTTCCTTTTTCCAGAAGGGCGCGCGGGATTTCAGGTAATCCATCAGGAATTCGGCCGCGGCGAAAGCCTCGGCGCGGTGGCGCGCGGCGGTGGCGACCATCATGATCGTCTCGCCGGGGGCCAACGGGCCATGCCGGTGAAGGATCAGCACGTCGGCCAGGTCCCAGCGCTCGCCCGCCTCCGCGGCGATCTTGGTCAGCGCGCGCTCGGTCATGCCGGGATAATGCTCGATCTCCATCCGCGCCAGCTGGCCGCTCGCATCGCGCACGATGCCGCAGAAGCTGACCACGGCCCCCGCGCCCGGGGCGCGGGCGGCGAAAGCGTTGCATTCGGCGCCGTAATCGAAAGGTTCGGCCTGAACGCGGATCTCCATCGCCTCAGCCCCCGGTCATCGGCGGGAAAAAAGCCACTTCGCGCACGCCCGCGAGCGGCGCGTTGAAATCGCTCAGTTCCTGATCCAGTGCCACGCGTACGGCGGCGAGATCGGAAAAGGCCAGCGCGTAGCGGTCGTCCTTCGCGCGCAGTTCCTCGACCAGCTCGGCCACGGTGCCCGCGCCGGTCTGAACCGTTTCGCGCGGTTCGCCGATGCGTTCGCGCAGCCAGGCGAAATACAGGATCGTCAGCGTCATTCCGAGCCGTCCTTCAGATGCGGCAGGGCCTTGCGCAGATAGTCCCAGCCGGTGATCGCGGTCAGCAAAGCGGCGACCCAGATCAGCAAGAGGCCGATGGCCCAGACCACCTCGCCGCTGACATTGGCCAGCGACAGCATGTTGATGTCGGCGTCGATGCCGGCATCGGTCATTTCGCTGATCAGCGCGTTGTTGCGGGCGAGCGCCTGCTCGCGCACATATTCCAGCCCCAGCGCCGCGAACAGGGTCGAGATCGCGATCATCTGCGCGGTGGTTTTCCACTTGGCCAGCTTCGTGACCGCCAGCAGGCGCGACGTGTTGCCCAGATATTCGCGCAGCCCCGAAACGAAGACCTCGCGGAACAGGATGATCGTCGCGGGCAGGATCAGCCAGGGATCCATGCCCGAATAGCCGGTGATCACCAGAAGCGCGATCACCACCATCGCCTTGTCCGCGATCGGGTCCATCATCGCGCCGATTCGGCTTTCCTGCCGCCACAGCCGCGCCAGATAGCCGTCGAAGTAGTCGGTGATCGCCGCGACCAGGAACAGGACCAGCGCGAACCAGTCCGCCCAGGGGCGTGCGAAATAGAGAAACATCACCGCGACCCCGGGGGCGGCGAGCAAGCGCAGCAGCGTAAGCGAGTTGGGCAGGTTCCAGCGCATGGGCCGTTGGTAGCCCATGCACGAGGCGTGGGGAAGGGGCCTATTCCGCGGCGTATTCGGATGCGTCGTCGTCCGCCGGGTGGGGGACGCGGCCCGCATTACGCCCGGCGTCCGGTTCGCGGCCACGCCCCGGGTGATCCGGGCCCGGTACCCTGCCGGAACGCGCATCGGCGCGCGCGCCCGGATCGGCCCGTGCCGCTGCGCCCAGGCCTGCTGGGGCACCCGATGCGGGGCTGCGTGTCGCCGATGAACCCGCGCCCTTCCCGGCAGATGTCGGTGCCGTTGTTCGCGCCGTCACGCTCCGGTTGCCGGCGGCTGTTTCGGCGGCGGCGGCGGATTCGAGGCGCGAGGCGGTGATCATCGACAGGCTGGTCTGGATCGCGACGGCCAGACTGGACAGGCTTTGCAGGCTTTCGGTGATTTCCGACTGCACGTTGTCGATCTGGTCCAGCGTTGCCGAGCACGCCGCTTCGAACACGTCGTCGCGCCGGCTTTCGACCCGCCCGAGAATGCGGATCGTGTCGAGCCCCAGCACAAGCCGCCGGATCTCGAAGGCAGAGGCGATCAGCTGGGTCGCCATCTTGCCCGCCTCATCGAGCGAGGCTTCGACCTTGGTTTCGCTTTCGGTGCCCAGTTGCTGGACGATCAGATGCTCGCGGCGCTGTTCGTCACCGTCGAAAGAGGGGGGCGGGCGGCGGATATGTTCCGACATTTCCAGATGCAGTCGCGCGCAATTGGCAAGGATCAGCGCCCGGCGCACGGCGGAATCCATGCGGCCGCAGATATTCTGCTCGCCCGTGACGAAATTGGTAAGCCGTTCCGAGATATTGTCGAACGAGGTCTTGTAGTTCATCGAGATCTGGCTGATCGGCCCGCCCTGCGGTTCCAGACGGGCGGCGATCAGGCGCATGTTGACGGGCAGCAGCTTCAGGCTGTCGAACAGTTTCACCAGCCGCGTCTGCTCTTGCAGCGCCTTGGACAGGGCGCCGACCAGCTCCGTCAGATGGGTCGCGGTCTTGTCGGCGCTGCGGTTCAGCACCTGGTCACGCGCGGTGGTTTCGCGTTGCAGGGCGGTGCTCATGAACTCGGCATAGGACTGGAATCCCATGTCGTGCAGCCGTTCCAGAAGCAGCTCGGCCGATTTTTCCGCGCTCAGATTCTCCGTCTCTTCGCGGCGCCTGAGCCTGGCGTATTCGCTGCGAATCGTGTGGAACAGCGGCGAGGAAGGCTTCATCCGGACCGAGAAATAGCCCCCTTCACAGGGAATCGCGGCCGCGAGGACCCAGTAATAGCGCCCGTCCTGCGAGCGGTTCTTGACGTAGCCCACCGCGGGATCGCCCGCTTTCAGGCATTGCCAGAAGATATGGAAGAACCCCTTGGGCATGTCGGGATGGCGCACGATCTTGTGCGGCGCGCCGACCAGTTCGCGCCAGTCATAGCCCGACAGGCGCCGGAAGACGTTGTTCGCCGCCTGGATCAAGCCGCGTTCATTGGTCCGCGAATAGATCAGTTCTTCGGTGTCGAAGGGCATGTCCTGCCCGGAATCGCGCGCGGCCTGCGCGAAGCTGGAGGAGGTCGGTGTCTGTGACATGAGCGCACGCAATGAGGAAAGCCAACGCCCCCAGCATCGCGCCCGAACCTTTCGAACCCGTTACCGGCGCCGCGCTTCACTCGCCCGTGTGAAAGAAATTGTAGATCGTCTCGGCCATCGCCTGAGAAATCCCCTCGACCGCGCGCAGATCGCTCAGCCCCGCGCGGCTGACCGCCTTGGCGGAGCCGAAATGGGCCAGAAGCGCCCGCTTGCGCGCGGCGCCGATGCCTGGAACCTCGTCGAGCGGCGTCTTGGTCGTGGTCTTCGCCCGCGCCGCGCGGTGGGTGCCGATGGCGAAACGGTGGGCCTCGTCGCGCAGGCGCTGGATGAAATAGAGAACCGGGTCGTTGCGCTGCAGCGCGAACGGGTTTTCGCCCGGGCGGTGGAATTCCTCGCGCCCCAGGTCGCGCTCGAGCCCCTTCGCCACCCCCACGAAGGGCACGTCGTCGATGCCGAGGCTGGTCATCACCTCGGCCACCGCCGACACCTGCGGCGCGCCGCCGTCGATCAGCAAGAGATCGGGCCAGGCGGGCGTCTGGCGGCCGGGATCTTCTTTCAGCAGCCGTTCGAAGCGGCGCGTCAGGACCTCTTTCATCATGCCGAAATCGTCGCCTGGCGCGGTCTTGATGTTGAACTTGCGGTATTGGTTCTTCATCCAGCCTTCGGGCCCCGCGACCACCATCGCGCCCACCGAATGCGCGCCCTGGATATGCGAGTTGTCATAGATCTCGACCCGCTGCGGCGGCTCATCGAGGCCGAATGCCTCGGCCAGACCGCGCAACAGCCGCGACTGCGCCGCGCTTTCCGACATCTTCCGGCCCAGGCTTTCGCGCGCATTGCGCAAAGCGTTCTCGACCAGCTCGGCCTTTTCGCCGCGCTTGGGGATGGTCAGCGCGACATTGCGGCCCGCGCGGGCGCTGAGGAGTTCGTGGATCAGGTCCTCGTTGTCGATGGGATGCGACAGCAGGATCTGCCGGGGCGGGGGCTTGCCGTCGTAGAATTGCGCAAGGAAGGCTTCGAGTATCTCGCCTTCTTCCGCGCCGGCGCCGGTGCGCGGATAGAAATCGGCATTCCCCCAGCTCTGGTTCGCGCGGATGAAGAAGACCTGCACGCAGGCCTGCCCCTTTTCCAGGTGCAGCGCCACGACGTCGGCTTCCTCGACGCCCTGCGGGTTGATGCCCTGCGATTGCTGCACGGCGGTCAGCGCGCGGATCCGGTCGCGCAAGGCCGCCGCGCGCTCGAATTCCATCGCCTCCGAGGCGTCCTGCATTTCCTTCGCCAGCTCGCCCTGGATATGCGAGGTCTTGCCGGACAGGAACCGCTCGGCATCGGACACGAGATCACGGTAAGCTTCGGGCGTGATCAGGTTCACACAGGGACCCGCGCAGCGCTTGATCTGGTAGAGCAGGCAGGGGCGCGAACGGTTGGCGAAAACGCTGTCGGTGCAGGAGCGCAGCAGGAACACCTTCTGCAGCTGGTTGAGCGTCCGGTTCACCGCCGAACCGCTGGCGAAGGGGCCGAAATAGGTGCCCTTGGACGTGCGCTTGCCGCGATGCTTGCGGATCTGCGGAAAGGCGTGGTCCTTGGCGATCAGGATATTGGGAAAGCTTTTGTCGTCGCGCAAAAGCACGTTGTAGACGGGCTTGAGCTGCTTGATCAGGTTCTGTTCCAGAAGCAGCGCTTCGGTCTCGGTCCGGGTCGTGAGGAACATCATCGACCGCGTTTCCGATATCATCCGCGCGATCCGGCCCGAATGCCCCGACGGGCGTGCGTAATTCGACACCCGGGCCTTCAGGTTGCGCGCCTTGCCCACGTAGAGCACCCGCGCCTCGGCATCGAGCATGCGGTAAACCCCCGGCGATCCGTCCAGCGTACGGACGTAGCTGGCGATCAGCGCGTGGCCCGTAAGCTCCGGGATGTCAGGCGTGTCGGTCATGAGATGATTCTGCTCTTGCTGCAAGTGTACTGCGCCGGAATACAAGCGCAAAGCTTTCCACGGAATCTGTGGATAAGGCTGTGAAGAGCCTGCGGGCAAAGGCGAGAAACCCTTGTATCGCTGGGCATTCCGTGATGTGCCTATTATTTAGGCGGTTTTGCAAGGCTTTGATATTGCTTGCAAAAAATCTTTCCCGCGCCAACCCCCTGAAATTCTTAAAGTTTTGGTGACGTGTTTGTGACAGCGCCGCGCGCGGTGGACAAGCTGACGCAGGGGCCACCGCAAAGGCTTATTCGACGCCCAGGATATCGGGGGTTTTCCAGCCCAGATGCTGGCCGCCATCAACGCAGATCAACTGCCCTGTGACGGCCTTTGCATCCAGCAGATAGCCCAGCGTGGTGCAGATATCCTCGGGGTCGGATCCGCGTCCCAGGACGGTGTTGGCGCGCTGTCGGGCGAAGTGGTCCTCGGTCTGGCGGGCGCCGCGCATGGTCGGGCCGGGACCGATCGCGTTGACGCGGATCGCGGGCGCCAGCGCCTGCGCCGAGGTCCGGGTCAGCGCCCAGAGCCCCATTTTCGCCAGCGTGTAGGTCATGAATTCGGGTGTCAGTTTCTGCACCCTTTGGTCGATCATGTTGACGATCAGCCCGGTGGGCAGGGGCTCTCCCTGCGCGTCGGTGCCGGCGGGGGCGGCCTGCGCCGCGAAAGCCTGCGTCAGCACGAAAGGCGCGCGCAGGTTCGATTCCATGTGACGGTCCCAGCCCTTGCGGGTGGCGCTGCTCAGGGTGTCGTATTCGAAGATCGAGGCATTGTTGACCAGAAGCGACAGCGTCCCCCCCAGCGCCTTGGCGGCGGCGGGCAAGAGCGCCTGCGTTTCGTCCTCGTCCAGCAGATCGGCCTGCAGCGTGACCGCTTTCACGCCCTTGTCACAGCAGGCTTCGGCCGTGGCCTCGGCCCCGTCGCGCGAGGTCGCGTAATGCAGCGCCACGTCCCAGCCGCGCCCGGCGAGGTAAAGCGCCATCTCGGCCCCCAGCCGCTGACCCGCCCCTGTAATCAATGCCCGTCCGTTCATGCTATCCTCAGAACATCTGTACGACATAGGCCACATAGGCCGCGATCAGCAGAACGCCAGCGATCCGCCCAATGCTGCGCCCGGTCACGACGAAAATTCCCAACAGCGCGGACGAGGCCAGCATCACCCACAGATCCACCCGCAGCATGGTTTCGGGCACCGGCATATCGCCGAAGAACGAGGCAATGCCGATGATCGCCAGAAGGTTGAAGATGTTCGAGCCGATCACATTGCCCATCGCCACCCCCGCCTCGCGGCGGAACGCGGCGGCGACGGTCGTCGCCAGTTCCGGCAGCGAGGTGCCGATGGCCACCAGCGTCAGGCCGATCACCGCCTCGGACACGCCGAGCGCGGTGGCGACATCGGTGGCACCCGCCACCAGCAGGTTCGCGCCCACCGGCAGGCCGATGATGCCGCCCAACAGGTAGATGGCGATCTTCAGGCCCGAGATCCCCTCTTCGACGCCTTCCAGGTCGTCGGCCTCGGAGGCGCTGCGGCGATGCGCGCTGGCCCGGGCATAGCTGTGCCACAGCATCAGCCCCAGCCCCGCCAGCAACACCAGCCCGTGGATCCACGTGATCGGACCCAGGAACGCCAGCAGGATGAACAGCAGCGTCGCGCCCATCATCGTCAGAAAATCGGACATCAGCGAGCGTGCCACGGGGACGGCGGCGATGATCGCGGGGATGCCCAGCACCAGCAGGATGTTGGCGATGTTCGAGCCCACGACATTGCCCAGCGCAAGATCGGGCACGCCGTCCAGGATGGCGTCGACCGAAACCAGCAATTCCGGTGCCGAGGTACCGAAGGCCACCACCGTCAGGCCCACGATCAGCGCGGGCACGCCCAGCTTCAGGCTCAGGTTCACAGCGCCTTTCACAAGGAAATCGCCGGCGACGACCAACAGGGCGAGGCCGGCCACGATCATGCCGATATCAAGGATCATTTCAGGTTTCCGCAGTCAGGACGCTCGCAGGGCTGCGAGGAGGTGCCGAGGTTCACGCGCTTGCAGGTCGGGCAGCGCAGCCGGTCCAGAGCGGCGCGCGGGCGTCCGTCACCCAGCCGGTTCTTCGGGCGCAGCGCCTTCTGGATCATCCCCATCGCCAGGATGAACAGAAGAAACAGGATGACGACGCGGATGATCATGCCGGATCTGCCCTCACAATCCCAGCCGCGCCCAGAGCGCCGCTTCCTCGATTCCGCCCAGCGCGTCCTGCGCCAGCGACAGGCCCAGGCGCGACAAAAGGCGCCGGCGCGGGCCGAAGACGCGGAACCGGGTCTTTTCGCCATAGCGCGCCTTCAGCACCGGGCTGGCATGGCCGATGGCATCGGCCAGCCCCAGCCGCACCGCCTGATGGCCCAGCCAGAAGCGGCCGTCGAACAGGTCGGTTTCGGTGCTCAGCTTGGCGCCGCGGCGCGCTTTCACATGGTCGATGAACACGCCGTGCATCTGTTCGAGCAGGTCATTGAGCCGCGCCACGTCGTCGGGGTTTTCCGGGCGGAACGGGTCGAGCTGGCTTTTCGAGCGCCCGGCGGTATGCACGCGGCGCTCGATGCCGAGCTTGCCAATGGCCTGATCCAGCCCGAACCCCGCCGCGACGACGCCGATGGAGCCCAGGATCGAGGCCGCGTCGCAGGTGATGTCGTCGGCCGCCGAGGCGATCCAGTACCCGCCCGAGGCAGCCGCATCCTCGACAAAGGCATGGACCGGCACGCCGGTTTCCTCGCTCAGGCGGCGGATGCGGGCTCCGATCAGCGCCGATTGCACCGGCGAGCCGCCGGGCGAGTTGATCAGGAGCCCCACCGCGCGCGGCTTGCCGGTCTTGAAGGCACGTTGCAGAAGCGGAGCCGTGCTTTCGTCAGACAGCCGTCCCCGGCCCCCTGCCGCGATCATGCCCTGAAGGCGTACGAGATTGACGCGCGGCGGTCTTTGCGTCAGGCGCGCGGGCAGGGAGAGGGCGTATTTCATGCTCCCCGATGTAGGGGCGGGGCGCCCCCCCAGCAAGGGCTGCCGTCGCGCGGCCCGGGGAATTTTCCGCCGCGCCGGGCAGGTGGGTCAATCGCCCCGCCCGGTATCGTCGCCTGCATCCTTCCCCGCGCTGGCCGCTTCCTCGCGCGCGGCCTTCGCCCGCAACAACAGCCCGTAGACCCGGCGCGCATCGGTGATCCGTTCGAACCCCTTGTAGGTCGTCGTGGTCCGGGTCCGCCGGTGGCGCCCGCCCACACCGCCCGGCATGCCGGGAACGACGCCGGGGCCCGGCAGGCTGCGATGCGGCGTCGTGGTCGTGTAGCTGGAGGTTTGCCGGCGAAACCAGACGGTGCCGGGATTGCCCTCGGCCAGCGACAGCGCGTTCATGTCCTCGAAACCGTGGCGCTCGAGCTTGCGCTTGCCGCGCAGGTCGGTGGCGATGAAGGCCGCGCGGTCGGTCAGCGTGTACCACGTGTTGCGCCGGACATGGGCCTCCCAGATCGGCGCGCCGATCATCATGTAGAGCCCGACCAGAACGAAGGGCACGCCGAAGAGCGGGAACAGGTCGAAGCCGTCGGTCGGCGACATCCAGCGGGCGCCGGCGATCCAGAGCACGGCAAAACCGGTAAAGAAGATCGCGAAGACCAGCTTGAAGCCGAAGAAATCGCCCGGCCGCAAGCGGCCATCGGGGCGGTCCTGCCACAGGATCTGTTCCCCCTCGTCGAGGATCCCTTCCCAGCCCGCCGGAACCTTGCTCATCAATCGTCTCACTGAAATGGAACGCAAATATCGCGCGACGATGTCGCGAAGCGCGCAGGCGATCAAGCGCAAAGCGCGGCTTGCTCAGCCGTTCACGGCCTTGCGATGCGGCGCCATCAGCGCATAGACCGTCTCGGCCCCGTCGATGCGGCGAAAGCCGACGCGCTGATACTCGGTATGCCGGCGGACATTCACGCCCTGGCTCGAGCGGGTCGTATAGGTGACGCTGTCTTGCGCAAACCAGACATTGCCCGGGCCCCCCCGCTTCCCCGGCTCGAGCGCGATGCCGCGCATCTCATCCATGCCGTAGCGCCTGAGCATCCGGCGCCCGAACATATCGATCGCGACGATGGCCGCGCGGTCGGTCAGCGTGTACCACGTCCCCCGCCGGATCCAGGCATCAAGCGCCAGCCGTCCCAGCGCGAAATAGAGCGCCCCCAGCCAGACCAGGCCGATGACAAGCCAGATCGCCACCGCCAGCCCGGCCTGCAGCCAGCCCGCTGACAGGGGCGGCAGGATCGACGGCGCGGCAGCAAGGAACATCGTGGTGATGCCCAGCACGAACAGGCCGATGCGCGACTGCGCCTGAGCGATGTCGCGCCAGATGATCCCGGTGCCGGGGCGTCCCTGCCACAGGATTTGTTCGCCGGGTTCGAGAAAGCCGTCCCATTCGGGGGAAGAGTTCGTCATGTCTGCCTGCTTCGGGATCGGGCATCCATGTTCGCGCGCGGTCGCGCGTCGATCAAGTCCGCTCGGCGACGAGGCCGCGCTTGATCGCCAGAAGATGATCGTGGACCGTCCTGGCCGCGTCGCCGATCCGCTCGAAACCGATATCGACATCGTGGCTGCGCCCGCCGCTGCGCACCCGTGCGCGGGCGAAGGTGACGCCGTTCCAAGCGGTGCCGATGGGCGAGTCCGCCGAGATCGGGTAGCTTTGCACCGTGACCCGCCCCGTGCGGTCGGATCGCGCGATGATGGCGCGGCGGGTGGTCAGCGCGTAGCGCGTGTTGCGCCGGCGCCGTGCGTCGCGCAGATGCAGCCAGGGCCCCAGGAAGAACGCCACCAGCCCGAAGAACACCACGCCGGGCAACACCGCCATCGCGGCAAGCTGTGGCAGCAGCAGGACGAACATCCCCACAAGGATCAGCATGCCGAAGCCGAAGCCCAGCGCCACAACCGCCTCGATCGCGTGACGCCAGACGAAGACCAGCCGCCCGTCGGGGCGGCCCTGCCATAACAGCGTCTCGCCCGGTTCCAGCCGGGACTGCCAGCCCGCCTGGTCATCGGTCCCGGCGGCCGCGCCCGTCATGCGGCGCGCGCGGCACGCAGGTTGCGCGCCAGCAGATCCATCGCCGCCATCCGCACGGCCACGCCCATCTCGACCTGTTCCTGGATGACCGAGCGGTTGATGTCGTCGGCAATCGTGCCGTCGATCTCGACGCCGCGGTTCATCGGCCCGGGATGCATGACGATGGCGTCGTCCTTGGCGAAGGCGAGCTTCTCGGCATCGAGCCCGTAGCGGTGGTAATATTCGCGCTCGGACGGGATGAAACCGCCATCCATCCGCTCTTTCTGCAGCCGCAGCATCATCACGACATCGGCGCCTTCCAGCCCCTTCTTCATATCGTCATAGACCTCGCAGCCGAATTCCGCGACGCCCGTGGGCATCAGCGTGGGCGGGCCGATCAGCCGCACGCGGTTTTCCATCTTGCCCAGAAGGATCAGGTTCGAGCGCGCCACGCGGCTATGGGCGATATCGCCGCAGATGGCGATGGTCAGCCGGTGCAGGCGGCCCTTCTTGCGCCGGATCGTCAGCGCGTCGAGCAGCGCCTGCGTCGGGTGTTCGTGCCGCCCGTCGCCCGCGTTCAGCACCGCGCAATTCACTTTCTGCGCCAGCAGGTCGACCGCGCCCGAATGCGGGTGACGCACGACCAGCAGGTCGGGATGCATGGCGTTGAGCGTCAGCGCGGTGTCGATCAGCGTCTCGCCCTTCTTCACCGACGAGGTCTGCATCGACATGTTCATCACATCCGCCCCCAGCCGCTTGCCGGCCAGTTCGAACGAGGCCTGCGTGCGGGTCGAATTCTCGAAGAACATGTTGATCTGGGTGAGCCCGCGCAGCGCATCGGAATGCTTGTCGCCCGAGCGGTTCTGTTCGACATAGGTCTCGGCTAGATCGAGGATCGTGGTGATTTCCGCCGGGTGCAGCGGCTCGATCCCGAGAAGATGGCGGTGCGTATAGGTCATGGGGCCTCGCTGATCGGTACCGGGGCGGACTGATCGCGGTATAGGAACCGCCGCGCGACGGGGCAAGAGGGCACCAGGGAGGGGGGCGCGCCCCCCTCGCGCTGACGCGCTCACCCCCCGGGATATTTGTGGAACAAAGACGGGCGCGGCTGTCAGGCGGTCAGCGCCAGGTCGAACAGCGCCTGAATGTCCGAGACCGAGGTGCCCGCGATGGTGCGGCCCAGCTCCTGCTCGCCTTTGAGCGCGATGATGGTCGAGCGGCGCGGCACGTTGAAGCGGCGCGAGAGCTCGCCGTCGCCGTACTCGTCCCAGTCGACATGGATCAGCGTGAGGTTCCGGTCATAGGCCGGGTTCTGCGCGCGAAGCTCCTCCATCACGCGCTGCTGGCGCGCGCAGGTCGAACACCACGTCGCGTAGAAATCGAGGATGATCCGGTCGCCGCGCGCCATCGCCTCTTCGGCCAGGCCGGGCGTGTAGGCGACGAATTGCGCGCGCGCGGCCATCGGCATCAGCGAGACGGCGGCGGTGAGGGCCAGGAAATCGCGTCGTTGCATGGGGGGCTCCTTTCGGGGGTCAGATCAGGATGGAGAGGTCGTTGAACCAGTCGGGCAGCGTCTCAATCGCCCAGAATTCGAGCCGTTTGTGCAGGCCGAACCAGAGCGCGGTGCCGATGAGAACGAAGCTGACGCCGATCACCGGTTTGGCGCGGGCCGAGAGGCGGCGCAGCAGGGCGGCGCGGCGGGCGAGCGCCTCGCGCGCGCCATAGGCCAGCGCCAGCATGATGCTGGACACGCCCGCCGCGAAGGCCAGCATGATCGCCCCGGCCAGGACAAGATCGTCGCCCGTCGAGGCCAGCGCGATGGCGCCGCCCAGCGTCGGGCCGATACAGGGCGACCAGACCGCGCCCAGAAGCGCGCCGCCCAGCGCCATCTGCCAGGGGCGCGCGCGGTCGAGCCGGGCGAATCCCGCATCGGCGCGCGCGGCAAGGCCCGTGGTGGCCGTGGCGAAGCGGGCATTGAAGGCGGGCACCAGCAGAACCAGCCCGAAGCCGATCATCGCCAGCGCGGCGGCCCCCTCGACGCTTTCGGGGCGCAGGCCCAGCGCGGGGCCGAGCCGGGCGAGCGCGAGGCCAAGCAGGACGAAACTGGCCGACATGCCGGCCATCAGGAAAAGCGGGCCGCGCCGGTCCCCGGCGCTGGCCGTGGCCAGCACGATCGGCAGCACCGGCAGGACGCAGGGATTGAGCAGCGTCAGCAGGCCTGCGAGATAGCCGAAAAGAATGTCCATCGGGGCTCCGAAGGGAAAGGCTTTCCCTGCGATACGAAACCGGGGCGCGGTTCGTTGCCGGGCGGCGATGACAAATCCGTGAACGGGGGGTCACAGCGCCTTCTGGCGCGACGCCGCCAGTGCGCCCAGCAGCAACAGCGCGGCAGCGGCCAGCAGGCTGGGGCCGATGCTGCCCGTCCGGTCGCCCAGCCAGCCTGCGGCATAGGGGCCCAGCGTCTGGGCCACCGCGAAGACCACGGTGAACAGGCTGATCGCGCTGCCCCAGCTTTCGGGCGGCAGGTTCTGGCGCGTGAAGCTGGTGATCGCGGGCGGCGCCATGAACACGCTCAGCCCGAAGACCGCCGCCGAGACCACGAGCCCCGCCGGTCCCGCCCAAAGGACCGGCAGCGCCGATCCCGCCGCGATGGCGCACAGCACCAGCGCCAGCGGGCGCCCCGAGGCATGGCGCGCGAAGACCCCGCGCCACAGAAGCGGCGACACGGTGATGCAGCCGCCCAGCAGCACCCAGACAAGCGCCACCTGCAGGGTGCCCGCCGCCTGTTCGCGCATCCAGGACGACAGGAAGGTGAGATAGACGATATAGCCCAGCCCGAACCCGGCATAGCCCAGGAACTGCGCGCTCATGGCCCTCAGCGGCAGGGGCGGGGCGTCGGCGCTGCGCCGGGGCACGGCGGGGGCCCGCCACGCCGCCCACAGGCCCAGCGGCAGGCAGGCAAGGCTCAAGCCCCCCACGATCAGCCATGCCCAGGGCCAGGCGGCGTCGCCCCAGCCGCTCAGCATCGCGGGCAGCGTGGCGCCGCACAGAACGATGGCCGAACCGCCGCCCGAGCCGAACAGGATGCCGATCCCCAGCGCATTGCGGCGCGGATCCCCGGCCCAGAGCCGCGCGGCCAGCGCGCCGGCGGTCGAAAAGGACAGCGCGCCGAACAGCCCGGTCAGGAAACGCCACAGGCTCTGCCACCACAGCGCGGGCACAAGCCCCGTCGCCACCAGCGACAAGGCCGTGACCGCCAGGCCGATGGCGAACAAACGCGCCGGGGCCAGGCGGCGCAGCGCCAGCATCGTGCCCACCGCCCCGGCGATGTAACCCAGCGCATTCGCGGTGTTGAGCCAGCCCGCCTGCGCATAGCTCCAGTCCAGATCGGCGCGCATCGCGGGCAGGATCAGGCCATAGGCAAAGCGGCCGAAGCCATTCGTGACCAGAACGCCCAGCGACAGGCCGGTCAGAACCAGCCAGGGATTGGCCTCGGGGCGCGACATCGGGGATCCTCCGCGGTGTTTACCCGCCAGCCGGGAGTCACCCGGCGGCGGCAGAGCGGCATGGTGGCGCGCCGCCCCGGCGTCAACAACCCCGCGCGCACCCGCCCGCGCTTGCAATCACGCCACGTCACGGATAGCAGAAGTCTCGGATTCTGGAGGCCGTCGTCATGCAAGACCTGCGCGAAACCTATCTTGCCCGCATCTCGGGCGCTGCCGATCAGGCGGCGCTGGAAGAGGTGCGCCTCGCCGCGCTTGGCAAGAAGGGCGAGATCAGCCTGAAGATGCGCGAGTTGGGCCAGATGTCGCCCGAAGAGCGCCAGACCGTGGGCAAGGCGCTCAACGAGCTGCGCAACGAGCTGGACAGCGCCTTCCGTGCGAAGAAGGCGGCGCTGGAAGACGCGGCGCTCGATGAGCGGCTCAAGGCCGAATGGCTGGATGTGACGCTGCCCGCCCGCCACCGCGCGCGCGGCACGATCCACCCGGTCAGCCATGTGACCGAAGAGGTCACGGCGATCTTCGCCGATATGGGCTTCCGCGTCGCCGAGGGGCCGCAGATCGAAACCGACTGGTACAATTTCGACGCGCTCAACATCGCGCCCGAACACCCCGCGCGGCAGGAACACGACACGTTCTTCATGCACCGGGCCGAGGGCGACAACCGCCCGCCGCACGTGCTGCGCACGCATACCTCGCCGGTGCAGATCCGCGCGATGCAGGAGCAGGGCGCGCCCATCCGCGTGATCGCGCCGGGCCGCGTCTACCGGATGGACATGGACCTGACGCATACGCCGATGTTCCACCAGGTCGAGGGCATGGCCATCGGCGAGGATATCTCGATGGCCAACCTGAAATGGGTGCTCGAGGAATTCTTCACCGCCTATTTCGGCACCAAGGTGAAGACCCGCTTCCGAGCCTCGCATTTCCCCTTCACCGAGCCCTCGGCCGAGGTCGACATCCAGTGCTCGTGGGAAGGCGGACAGCTGCGCGTGGGCGAGGGGGATGGCTGGCTCGAAGTGCTGGGCTCGGGGATGATGCATCCCAAGGTGCTGCAGGCGGGCGGGATCGACCCGGACACATGGCAGGGCTTTGCCTTCGGCATGGGGATCGACCGCATGGCGATGCTGAAATACGGCATCCCCGATCTGCGCGCGTTCTTCGAAAGCGACCTGCGTTGGCTGCGCCATTACGGCTTCGGCGCGCTGGAAGCGCCGAGCGTGCACGCGGGCTGAACGGCGCGCCGCCGGTGGTCACCCCTGTCGTCTTCGATATCGGCAAGGTGCTGATCGACTTCGACCCGGTGGCCGCTTTCGCGCCCGAACTCGGCGGGCGCGACCGGGCCGACGCATTTCTGGCGCGCATCGACTTCGCACGCCGGAACCTGCGCGGCGATGCCGGAACGCCGTTCGCCACGCTTGCGGCGGAATTGGACGATGCCGCGGACCGCGCCCTGCTGGCGCGCTATCCCGAGCTGTTTCCCCGCGCCATCGCCCGGTCCATCGAGGGCAGCTTCGCGCTGATCGAGCGACTGCGCGCGCGCGGGCATCCGGTCCACGCGATCACCAATTTCTCCGCCGAGACATGGCCCACGGCCCTGCGCCTGCATCCCCGCCTGGGCGAGGTCTTCGACGTGACGCTGGTTTCGGGGCAGCTGGGAATCGTCAAGCCCGACCGCCGGATCTTCGACCGGCTGACCGAGCGGACCGGCGCCCGGCCGGAGGCGTGCCTTTTCATCGACGACAACGCGGCGAATGTCGCCGGGGCGCGCGCGGCGGGCTGGCAGGCGCATCTGTTCAAGGGGCCTGCGCGGCTGGAGCGGGCCTTGGTAGCCGAAGGGCTTCTGTAAGCAGGGAGCGCCTGCGGTACAGGGCAGGGGGGCGCTGCCCCCCTCGCGCTGCGCGCTCACCCCCCGGGATATTTCCGGCGTAAAGATGCGCGGTTAACGACGTATTCACGCCCCATCTTTGTTCTCAAAATATCCACGGAGGGGGGCCGGGGGAGGGGCGTGCCTCTCCCCCGGGCGGGGGTGCGGGGGCGGCAGCCCCCGCTCACGCGGGAACGGTTCTCAGGTCGGCCAGAAGGGCGGAGGCGCTCAGGTTTCGGCCGGTTCGTGCGGCCTCGATCACCAGCGCGGTCAACCGGGCATTGACCGGTGCGGTCCGGCCCAGCCTTTCGGCCAGCCGCGCGACGGCGCCGTTCAGGGCGTCGAGTTCCGGCGCGCGCCCTGCCCGCAGATCGTCGGCCATGGACGAGCGCGCCAGCGGGTCGATGGCCAGCATCTGCGCCGCCACAAGCCGAAACAGCGGATCGGGCAGCCGCAGCACGCGCGGGATCCAGCGCGCGGGCAGGGGCGAGAGGCGGGCGAGGGGTTGACCGGCCTCGTGACAGAGCGCGAGGAATTCCTCCTGCGCCAGCGCGAGGCAGCGCCGGTAATCGCGCTGTTCGAGCTGGGCGCGCAGCGGCAGGCCCGACAGCGCGTTGATCGCATTGTTGAGGTTGAGCATCAGCTTGGCCCAGAGAACGGGCGCCATGTCGGCATGGATTTGCAGCGGCAGACCGGCGGCGGTGAAGGCCCCCTGCACCGCATCGGGCACCGGCCCGCTATGCAGCGCCCCCCCGGTGCCCCGGTGCAGCGCGTCCTCCTCCTGCCAGGCGACGTTGAAGGCGACCATGCCGGGGACCACCGGGTGTTCCAGAACGCGGGCCAGCGTGGCGGCGTTGTCAATGCCGTTCTGCAGGCTGATGATCGGGATGCCGGGCGTCAGGGACGCTTTCAGGGCTACGGCCGTTTCGGTGTCGCGGCTTTTCACGCAGATCAGAACCAGATCCGCCCCTGCCGCGCCCTCTGCCCCCGGGGCGAAGCGCAGCGGCCCGGTCCGCACGCGCCCGCCGTCGAAATCCGTCAGCTCGAGCCCCCGTGCCAGCGCGGGGGCGAGGCGCGGGCGCCCGATCAGCGTCACCCCCGCGCCGCCCGCGGCGAGCCGGCCACCGATATAGCACCCGACGGCTCCTGCGCCGAAAACCGCGATTCTCATGGCCGATCCCCTTCCGTCTCCCACTGGCAGCGCCCGGCGAAAGCGCCTATATGCCCCGCCATGACCAACACAGCCCAGAGCCTTCCCTTCCGCAAGATGCACGGAGCCGGCAACGACTTCGTGATCCTCGATTCGCGCGGGCGCGACCGGGTGACGACGCCGAAACTGGCGGCGGCTTTGGGCGACCGGCACCGGGGGGTGGGGTTCGATCAGCTGGCCGAGCTGCACGATGCCGGGAATGCCGATTTGGCGCTCGATTTCTGGAACAGCGACGGGACCATGGCGGGCGCCTGCGGCAATGCCACGCGCTGTGTGGCCTCGATGGTGATGGACGAGACCGGGCGCGACGCTCTGACCATCCGTACCGCGCGGGGGCTTCTGGCCGCCGAGCGCCGCAACGGCCGCGTCTGGGTCAATATGGGTCCGCCGCTGACCGATTGGGACAAGATCCCGCTCAGCGCGCCGCAGGACAGCCTGCATCTGCCGCTCGACGGCGACCCGGTGGGTGTGGGCATGGGCAATCCGCATTGCGTCTTCATCACCCATGACGCCGAGAAGGTCGCGCTGGAAGAGCAGGGCGCGCGGGTCGAGCGCGATCCGCTGTTTCCCGAGCGCACGAATGTCGAATTCATCAGCCTGCTGGGCGAGGATCACCTGCGCATGCGGGTCTGGGAACGCGGCACCGGCGTGACGCTGGCCTGCGGCTCGGGCGCCTGCGCGGCGGCGGTGGCGGCGGTGCGGCGGGGCCTGACCGGGCCGCGCGTGGTGCTCGATCTCGATGGCGGCAGGCTTGAAGCCGACTGGCGCGACGACGGCGTCTGGCTGACCGGGCCGGTGGCCGAGGTGTTCCGCGCCGAGCTGACGGCGGAATTCCTGGCCGGGCTATGAGCGGGGCGCCGGATATCACGCCGCCCGTCTTCACGACGCTGGGTTGTCGGCTCAACGCCTATGAGACCGAGGCGATGAAGGATCTTGCGCAGGCGGCGGGGGTCGCGAATGCGCATGTCGTCAATACCTGCGCGGTCACGGCCGAGGCCGTGCGCAAGGCGCGGCAGGAAATCCGCCGCATCGCGCGGGAAAATCCCGGCGCCTCGATCATCGTCACAGGCTGCGCCGCGCAGACCGAGCCCGAGACCTTTGCCGCGATGCCCGAAGTCACGCGGGTAATCGGCAACCACGAGAAAATGCAGCCCGAGACCTGGGTGGGCATGGCGCCCGACCTGATCGGCGAGACCGAGCGCGTGCAGGTCGATGACATCCTGTCCGTGCGCGAGACGGCGGGCCATCTGATCGACGGCTTCGGCACCCGCGCGCGCGCCTATGTGCAGGTCCAGAACGGCTGCGACCATCGCTGCACCTTCTGCATCATCCCTTATGGCCGGGGCAATTCGCGCTCGGTCCCGGCGGGGGTGGTGGTCGAGCAGATCAAGCGTCTGGTCGGCGCGGGGTACAATGAAGTGGTGCTGACGGGGGTCGACCTGACCTCGTGGGGCGCCGATCTGCCGGCCGAGCCGAAGCTGGGCGATCTGGTGCGGCGGATCCTGAAACTGGTGCCCGACCTTCAGCGGCTGCGGATCTCGTCCATCGATTCGGTCGAGGCCGATCCCGCGCTGATCGAGGCGATCGCCACCGAGCCGCGCCTGATGCCGCATCTGCACCTGTCCTTGCAGGCGGGCGACGACATGATCCTGAAGCGGATGAAACGCCGCCACCTGCGCGACGACGCGATCCGTTTTTGCGAGGAGATGCGCGCGGCACGGCCCGACCTGATCTATGGCGCCGACATCATCGCCGGTTTCCCGACCGAAACCGAAGAGATGTTCGAAAACTCGCTGAAGCTGGTCGAGGAATGCGGGCTGACATGGCTGCATGTCTTTCCCTATTCGCCCCGCAAGGGCACGCCCGCGGCGCGGATGCCGCAGGTCGCGAAACCGCAGATCAAGGAGCGCGCGGCGCGGCTGCGCGCGCTGGGCGAGACGGTCGCCGCGCGCCACCTGGCGCAGCAGGTCGGGCGCGATCACCGCGTGCTGATGGAAAACCCCCGGATGGGCCGGACCGAGCAATTCACCGAAGTCGTGTTCGAGAGCGACCGCCCGGTCGGCCAGATATTGCCCGCCCGGATCCTGGGGCATGACGGACGGCAGTTGCAGGCGGGTTCCTGAGGGCCGGCGGATGCGCCATGTTCTGCGCGAGGAAGGGGGGCTGTCTGCCCCCCTCTTGGCCTTTGGCCAATTCACCCCCCGAGGATATTTGTGGCGTAATGATGGGCGGTTAACCGGGTGTTAACGCCGGATCGCTGTCCTTTGGAATGCCCGGAAGGGATAGGCGAGCTCGGCGTAGCGGAGCGCTGGCGCGCGTCAGACCTTTTCCCACGGGACCGAGAACTGGCCCAGGATCTCGGTCAGTTTCGCGTCATCCACCCCGGGCGCCGCGTCGATGCGGGCCACGAGGCCGCGTTTCTTGTCCTCGATCACCTCGGCCACCGTCGCGTCGAGCTTCGCCTCTTTCAGCGTCTCGTCGAAGACCCGGGTGATCGCCAGCCGCCGCAGGTCGGGTTTGAAGACCTTGCCGACCGCGGTTTTCGGCAATTCGGGCAGAATCTCGATGTATTTCGGCACCGCCGCGCGTTCGGGGATGCGGTTCGCGGCGTGATCGGCCAGGTCGCGCTCGGTCACCGTCTTGCCGCCCACCAGTTCGACATAGGCGCAGGGCAATTCGCCCGCCTTGGCGTCGGGCTGGCCGATGGCGCCGACGAAGGCGACCGAGGGATGGCTGAGCAGCGCCTCCTCGATCATCGCCGGGTCGATATTATGCCCGCCGCGGATGATCAGGTCCTTGGCGCGGCCGGTGATCCACAGATAGCCATCGGCGTCGATCCGTCCCAGATCGCCGGTGCGCAGCCAGCTTCCATCCGCGTAAAGCCCGTCATTCTTGGCTTTCTCGGTATAGGTCGAACCGGGGATCACGCCGGGGTTGGAGATGCAGATCTCGCCCACCTCGTCGGGGCCGCATTCCTTGCTGACGCCGCCATCGGCGCCGTGATGCAGGATGCGCACGTTGCAATAGGGGAAGGGGATGCCGACCGAGCCCACCTTCTTCTCGCCGCTGATCGGGTTGCAGGACACGAGGCAGGTGGCCTCGGTCAGCCCGTAGCCTTCGATGATCGACACGCCGGTCGCTTCCTCGAACCGGCGGTAGAGTTCCTGCGGCAGCGGGGCCGAGCCCGAGAAACCGCTCTTGAGGCTGGCGATATCGGCATTGACCGGGCGTTGCATCAGGGCCGACAGCGCGGTCGGCACGGTGATCACGAAGGTCGCCTGCCAGCGTTCGATCAGCTTCCAGAAATTGTCGAACACCCCGTCGCCCCGGTAGCCCGCGGGCGTCGGCATCACCACATGCGCGCCCGCGCAGGTGACCGACATCAGCACCGGATAGGCCGCGAAGACGTGGAAAAGCGGCAGCGGGCAGAGCACGACGTCGGTTTCGCTCATCAAGAGCGTCGCGCCGATCCAGCCGTTATAGAGGATGCCCGAATGGCGGTGCTGGGCAACCTTGGGCAGGCCCGTGGTGCCGCCGGTATGGAAATAGGCGCAGACCGGGTCGTTCTTGGCCTGATCGAAGGTCAGCCGCTGCGAGGGCTGCTTTTCCATCTCGCGGTAGAAGCTCAGGACGCGCGCGGTGTGGTGCACCGGGTTCTTGGGCCGGATCAGCGGGATGATCATCTTCTTGATGCCGGTCACGTAGTGGTTGAGATCCACCTCGAGCACGGTCTTCACGGAGGGCGCGTTCGCCACCGCCTCGGCCACTTTCTGCGCCACGTCGGATTTCGGGAAGGCGCGCAGCGTGACGACGACTTTGGCCTTCGTCTCGCGCAGGATTCCGGCGATCTTCTCGGGCTCCATCAGCGGGTTGATCGGGTTGACGATCCCCGCCGTCATCGCGCCGAACAGCGTGATCGCGGTTTCGTTGATCGTGGGCAGCACGAAGGCCACGGTGTCGGTCGGCCCCACACCGAGGCTGCGAAACAGGTTCGCGGCCTGTGTGACCTTGGCGTGGAACTCGGTCCAGGTCAGCGTTTCGGCAGCGGCGCCGTCATCCGAGAACAGCTGGAACGAGACGGCATTGCGCCGGCCATGCGTCAGCGCGGTGCGCGTGACCTGATCGTAGACCGTGGCGGGCATGTCCCGGTCCGCCCAGGGCATTTCGGCCTCGATGGCGTTGCGATCCGCAAGGCTTGCGAATTTGCTCGTCATTTGTGTCGTCCTCCCAGACGCGCCTGTCGCGATCAGGCGATCTTGGCGCGAAGACAGGGGGGTTGCAATCGCCCGCTCCGCCTGCCGTCGCGTCGCTGTCTTTCAGCTAGCGTGACGCGCGAACAAGGCCATGCTGCGGCCCAGGAAATCGTCGCGGATTTCGGCGCGCTCCATCAGCAATTCATGCCGGGCGCCGGGATATTCGACCAGCTCGGCGCCGGGCCAGTTGGCAACGCGCGCGCGAATCTGCGCGGGGCCGACGATGGCCTCGTCGAGGCCCAGCCCGAACAGGGCCGGGATCGCGGGCGAGGGCGCTTGCGCCAGCGCTGCCATCTCGCGCAGGGCCGCCCCCATCCAGCGCAGCGAGGGTCCGCCCAGCCCGAAGCGCGGCTCGGCGGCGATCTGCGCCTTCATCCGCGCGTATTGCTCGGGGTCGGTGGTCAGGTTGTTTCCCTCGAACCGCTCGGTCGCGATGCCATAGGTCGGACCCGTGGTCGGTGCATAGCCGTTGTCCAGCCGGAAGAGCCGCGCCAGTCCCGCCACAAGCCCCAAGGCGCGCAATTGCCCCGCCGGGTTCGACAGGCCCAGCATCGGCGCGCTGAAGGCGATGGCGGGCGGGGTCTTGCCGCGGATCAGCCCGCGCAGCGCGATGCAGCCGCCCATGGAATGCGCGAGCCACGGCACGCGCGCGCCGGCGATGTCGCGGATCGCGTCGAGCGCCACGTCCAGATCGCGCTGGAATTCGGCGAAATCGCCCACATGCCCCTTCAGCCCGTCACTGAAGGCCCGGTCGGCCAGCCCCTGTCCGCGCCAGTCCAGCGCGAAACTGCCCCAGCCGGCGGCGTGCAGATCGCGCGCCACCAGCCCGTATTTCTCGATATACTCGGTGCGCCCGGGCAGGATCAGCACATGGCCCTTGCCGCCTTCGGGCGCGGGCCAGTGGCCAAGCCGGATGCGAGCGCCGTCAAGCGCCGTCAGGTACCGCGCATGGCCGCCCGGCGGGCCGCCATCCCGTTCAAGCGGGCGCGCGACGGCCATCGCCGCGCGTCAGCCCAGAACCGAGGCGAGCTTCATCGCCTCGCCCATCGAGCCGTCGATCTTCAGCTTGCCCTGCATGAAGGCCATGGTCGGGTTCACGTCGCCTTCCATGATCGCCTGGAACGTCTCGGCCGAGGCGGTCAGGGTGACATCCGTGTCATCGTCCGATTCGCGCACGCCCGCGCCGTCCAGAACGATCGAGCCCTCGTTCTCGATGACGAATTTCGCCGAGCCGTCGAAGCTGTCCACCTTGGCCGAAAGCGCTGCGACGGCCTGGTCGATGATCTCGCTCATGATGTCTTGTCCTGATCGTGATGGGGGAAGAATTGAACGGGCCCGACGACCCCCTCGCTTTTCCGGTCGGGTACGCTATTTTCGGGACTATGGCGCAGGCGAAACGCATCCTCAATCCTGTCGTGGCGGCAACGCTGACGTTAACGTCAATTATGACGCCCGCAGCCATGGCCGTGCCCTTTTCTGCGGCGTTCGTGCCCGCGTTCTTTGCGCGCCCCGCTGGTGCGCAGGCGACCGACCTGGCGACGCTGCTTGATGAACTGGCCGATCCGCAACAGGAACGCTGGATGCGCATCGAACGGCAGATCCTGCGCGAATGGGGGCAGTCGGGCTCGGCGACCATCGACTACCTGTTCCAGCGCGGGCAGGAGGCGCTTCAGGCCGGGCAGGCGGAAACCGCGATCTCGCATTTCAGCGCGGTGATCGATTACGCGCCCGATTTCGCCGAGGCCTGGAACGGTCGCGCCACCGCCTACTTTCTGGCCAACAGGCTGGGGCAGTCGCTGTCCGATATCGAACAGGTGCTGCGGCTCAATCCCCATCATTTCGGCGCGCTGGCCGGGCTGGGCCAGATCATGGAGCAGCTCGAACGCGATCAGGATGCGCTGAGGGCCTATCGCGCCTCGCTTGCCATCCATCCCCATCAGCAGGGCGTGATCGACGCGATGCGCCGGCTTGAGCTTGCCTCGGAAGGGCAGGCGCTTTAGCACCGGGCGGGCCGGGCGCGTCACAAACGTTTCGGGCGAGAAGCCCGTGGACATCAAGCCCGTGGACCGAGGCAGCAGGCAGATCGCATGAATACCAAAAGCCGGGTTACGGCGGTCCTGGGTCCCACCAATACCGGCAAGACCCATTACGCCATCGAGCGGATGCTCAGCCACCGCACGGGCGTCATCGGCCTGCCGCTGCGCCTGCTCGCGCGCGAGGTCTATGACCGCATCGTGGCGCTGCGCGGCCCCTCGGTCGTGGCGCTGGTCACGGGCGAAGAGCGCATCGTGCCGGAGCGCACGCAATACTGGGTCTGCACGACCGAGGCGATGCCCCTGGAAATCGGCGCCGATTTCGTCGCCATCGACGAGATCCAGCTCTGCGCCGATCTGGACCGGGGCCATGTCTTTACCGACCGGCTGCTCAATGCGCGCGGCCTGCACGAGACGCTGTTCCTGGGCTCGGACACGATGCGGGGCGCCATTGCCGCACTGATCCCCGGCGTGCAATTCGTGCGGCGCGAGCGGATGTCGGTCCTGTCCTATGCCGGATCGAAAAAGATCGCCCGGATGCCGACGCGCTCGGCCATCGTCGCGTTCAGCGTGGAGAACGTCTATGCCATCGCCGAGCTGATCCGCCGTCAGAAGGGCGGCTGCGCCATCGTCATGGGCGCGCTGAGCCCGCGCACGCGGAACGCTCAGGTGGATCTCTACCAGAACGGCGATGTCGATTACCTGGTGGCGACGGATGCCATCGGCATGGGGCTGAACCTCGATATCCGGCACGTGGCCTTTGCCGGCACCTCGAAATTCGATGGTCGCCGGATGCGCCCGCTCAATCCTGACGAGCTGGCGCAGATCGCCGGGCGGGCAGGGCGGCACACGTCGGCGGGCACCTTCGGCGTCACGGGCGAGGCACGGCCCCTGCATCCCGAGGTCGTCGAGGCGATCGAGAACCACCAGTTCCTGCCGGTCCGCAAACTGCAATGGCGCAATGCGCGGCTGGAATTCGGCACGGCCGAGCGGCTCATCGACAGCCTGGAGCGGCCCACGCGCGACGAATGGCTGACCCGCGTGCGCGAATCCGACGACCTGATGGCGCTGAAAAGCCTTAACGCGATGCCCGAGGTGACGTCGCGGCTGCGCAATGCCCGCGACGTGCGTCTGCTGTGGGATGTGTGCCGGATCCCCGATTTCCGCGGGATTTCGCATACCGAGCACACGACCCTCTTGGCGAAGCTCTTCGAGTTCCTGCATGATGGGGGTCGCATACCCACCGACTGGCTGGCCCGGGCGATTGCGCGGATCGACCGGACACAGGGCGACATCGATACCTTGTCGCGACGGCTGGCCTTTATCCGCACATGGACTTATGTGGCGCAGCGGGCCGGTTGGGTGGATGACGAAAGCCATTGGCGCGGGGAAACGCGCGCTGTAGAAGACCGCCTGTCGGATGCGCTGCACGCGCGGCTGACCGCAGCATTTGTTGACCGGCGCACGAGCGTGTTGATGCGCCGGTTGAACCAGAAGGAGAGCCTTGTGGCCGAGGTGAACGACAAGGGTGAAGTGACGGTGGACGGGGAACTCCTCGGCCGTCTCGAAGGGTTCCGCTTCCGTCAGGACAAAACCGCGTCCCCGGACGAAGCCAGGACCCTGCGGCAGGCCGCCGTCGCGGCGCTGGCGCCCGCGTTCAACCTGCGCGCGGACAAGTTCTATAACGCCCCCGATACCGAGATGGATTTCACCGAGCAGGGTGGCCTGATGTGGGGCTCGGAAGCGGTCGGCAAGCTGGTTGCCGGCGCCGATGCGCTGCGTCCGCAGGTGCAGGCTTTCGTCGACGACGAAGCCGGGCCGGATGTCGCCGAGAAGGTGCGCCGCCGCCTGCAGCATTTCATCGACCGCAAGATCGCCGCGCAGTTCGAGCCGCTCGTGAACCTGCAGCGCGACGAAACGCTGACCGGCCTGCCGCGCGGCTTTGCCTTCCGCCTGGTCGAAGCGCTGGGCGTGATCCCGCGCGAAGGCGTCGCGGACGAGGTGAAGACGCTCGATCAGGAAGCCCGTGGCGCGCTGCGCAAGCATGGCGTCCGCTTCGGCCAGTTCACCATCTTCCTGCCCGCGCTGCTGAAACCCGCGCCGACCCGCCTGCGGCTGGTGCTGTGGTCGCTGGCCGAGGGGCTGGAGACTTTCCCCGAAAGCCCGCCGCCGGGTCTGGTGACGATCCCCAACCTGCCCGAGGTTCCGGCGCAGCATTACACGCTGTCGGGCTACCGCCCCGCCGGGTCGCGCGCGATCCGCATCGACATGCTGGAGCGTCTGGCGGATCTGGTGCGGACCAAGGATGCGCGCGCCGGCTTCGAGGCCACGCCCGACATGCTGTCGATCACCGGCATGACGCTTGAGCAATTCGCCGACCTGATGCAGGGGCTGGGCTATGGCGCCGAGAAGGGTGAGCGGATCAAGACCCGTCCGCAGCCCAGCGCCGAGGCCACCGCCGAAGACATCGCCGCCAAGGCCCGCAGCGAGGCCGAAGCGGCGCGCATCGCGGCCGACAACGACGAGCCGTCCGACCCCGCCGCCGAGCCGTCGGCCGACGCGGCCCCCGCCGAACCGGCGCCCGATGCTCCCGACGGTTCGGCAGAAGTGCCGGTCGAAGGCGCCGACATCGAGGCGACCGACGGCACGACCGTCGCCAAGGCCGAGGGCGAAGCTGCGGACGAGATGGAGGTGTTCTACACCTTCCGCTGGTCTCCCCGTCCGCGCCACAATCGCGGCGACGGCCCGCGCCGGGGCGCTCCGCGCCGCGAGCAGGGCGCAGAGCACGGCGCCCGCGACGGTGCCCGCGAGGGAGGTCCGCGCGACAAGGGCGACCGTCCGCGCCGCGACGGCGGCAAATCCGACGGCCCGCGCGGCGAACGTCCCAAGGGCGGCCCCAAGGGCGGCCCGAAAGGCGGGAAGGGCAAGCCGGGCGACAAGCGCGGCCAGCAGCCCCGCAGCTTCTCGTCGGGCCCTGAGCGCAAGCGCGACCGGATCGACCCGGACAACCCCTTCGCCGCCGCGCTGATGGGGCTGAAGGACAAGAAGTGACCGACGACGCGACCGGCTCCCCGCCCCCGACTTCGCTGGGCGAGGGGCCGATCCGTCTGGACAAATGGCTCTGGCATGCGCGGTTCTTCAAATCGCGCAGCCTTGCCGCCGCCGCTGTGGGCGGACCGATGCGGCTGAACGGTCAGCCGGTCTCGAAACCCTCGACCGCCGTTAAACCAAGCGACGTGCTGACCTTCGTGCAGGGCCGTCAGGTCCGCGTTGTGCGGGTGCGGGCCCCCGGTCTGCGGCGCGGCCCTGCGCCCGAAGCGCAGGCGCTCTACGACGATCTCTCGCCCCCGCCCGAACCGCGCCCTGCCGAGGCGGGCAAGCCGCAGGCCGAGGCGGGCGGGCGCCCCACCGGCAAGGCGCGCCGGCAGCTCGACGCGTTCCGCGATCCCGACTGAGGCCGGCCGCGATTCCGGGCATCCGGTTTGCAACAATGCTGTTTCCGGCGCGGGACAGGCCCGAGCGGCACCCACATTGCCGCAAGCCGCCCGAGGCGCCTTGATTGCGGCGGCCAACGAGGTTAAGTCCGCGGTCGAAGCCGAAAGCCGGATGGTAGCGAGACCCAGATGACCTATGTCGTGACCGACAACTGCATCGCCTGCAAGTACACCGATTGTGTCGAGGTCTGCCCCGTCGACTGTTTCTACGAGGGTGAGAACTTCCTTGCCATCCACCCCGACGAATGCATCGATTGCGGCGTGTGCGAACCGGAATGCCCGGCAGACGCGATCCGCCCGGATACCGAGCCGGGGCTGGAAAGCTGGGTCGAGCTGAACCGCAAATATGCTGAGATCTGGCCCGTCATCACCCAGCGCCGCGAGCCTCTGCCCGAGGCGCAGGACCGCGACGGCGAGCCCGACAAGCTGGACAAGTATTTCTCGGAAGCCCCCGGCGAGGGCAGCTGAGCGCACCGCCCCGGCGGTGCCGCGACGAAAGGTCGGCCCAGGCGATCTTGGGGGCCGGCCGGGTGGCAGAAAGGCGCCGTTGGCGCAAACATTCACGTTGCAGTGCAGCGTGGGATCGGATTCCGTGCTTTGATTCGGGGCCGATTCGTGTTACAAGATTGCTACAACAATGATCTGTCCGGCATCCGCAGTGCTGCTCGCCTGTGCGATGTTTTTTTTGGCTCCGAGATTCGATCCGACGGGATGCTTCGGCTCCCGTGGGCTTTCTTGACGCCGGAGTTCGGGCACAACTCGAGGAAGCTGAAGAATGAGCAAAACCCGTAAGTCCGACTTCCGCCCCAACGAATTCGTGGTCTATCCGGCGCATGGCGTCGGCCAGATCGTGTCGATCGAGGAGCGTGAAATCGCCGGGATGCAGCTCGAGCTTTTCGTCATCTCGTTCGAGAAGGACAAGATGACCCTGCGCGTTCCCACCGAAAAGGCCACGGCCGTCGGCATGCGCTCGCTCTCGACCCCCGACGTGGTGGCCAAGGCGCTCGCCACGCTCAAGGGCAAGGCCCGCGTCAAGCGCGCCATGTGGTCGCGCCGCGCGCAGGAATACGAACAGAAGATCAACTCGGGCGATCTGCTGGCCATTGCCGAAGTGGTGCGCGACTTGCACCGCACCGACGACCAGCGGGAGCAATCCTATTCCGAGCGTCAGCTTTATGAAGCCGCGCTCGAACGTCTGACGCGCGAAGTCGCTGCCGTCTCGGGCATCGACGAAGCCGGCGCCGCCAAGCAGGTCGACGACGTCCTCGTCGCCCGCGCGGCCTGAGCGCACGGCACCGCGAAAATTGGGAAACCCCGGGCCGTCGGTCCGGGGTTTTGCGTTGCGCGACGGTGGAAGGGGCGCCGGTGCGCGGGCAGGATCGGCCGGACTTGCCAGCAAAGGCCTGACTGCATTATAGCCAAGCGCAATCCCAAAGTCCCCGACACGAAGACGAAGACCCGGAGCGTATCATGGCAGGCCATTCCAAATGGGCCAACATCCAGCATCGCAAGGGCCGGCAGGATGCCGCCCGTTCGAAGCTGTTCTCGAAATTCTCGAAAGAGATCACCGTCGCCGCGAAGATGGGCGATCCCGATCCCGACAAGAACCCGCGCCTGCGGCTGGCCATCAAGGAAGCCAAGTCGCAATCGATGCCCAAGGACAATATCGAACGCGCGATCAAGAAGGCGACCGGCGGCGATGCCGACGCCTATGAGGAAATCCGCTACGAGGGTTACGGCCCCGGCGGCGTCGCCGTGATCGTCGAGACGATGACCGACAACCGCAACCGCACCGCGTCGAACGTGCGCTCGACCTTTGCCAAGAACGGCGGCAACCTGGGCGAGACGGGGTCGGTGGGCTTCATGTTCGACCGTGTCGGGCAGATCGTCTATCCGGCCTCGGCGGGCGATGCCGATGCGGTGATGGAAGCGGCGATCAACGCCGGCGCCGACGACGTCGAAAGCAGCGAGGACGGCCATGTCATCTGGTGCGCCTTCGAGGACGTGAACGAGGTGTCGACGGCGCTGGAAGCCACGCTGGGCGAATCGGAATCGACCAAGCTGGTCTGGAAGCCGCAGACCACCACCGAGCTCGATCTCGACGGGATGCAGAAGCTGATGAAGCTGATCGACGCGCTGGAAGACGACGACGACGTCCAGAGCGTGACGGCGAATTTCGAGGCCTCGGACGCGGTGATGGAACAGCTCTGAGCGCTGTGCCCGCAACGGCGTGACAGGAGGGGGGCGCTGCCCCCCTCTTTGCCTTGCGGCAAATTCACCCCCCGGAGTATTTCCGGCAGACTGAAAAGCCGAAGCCGGTCACGGGCCGACCCGATAGCGCGTCGCGGGGCCGCTGCCCTCGACGACAAAGCCCGGGAGGCTTTTCTTCGCCCAGGCGCGCCATCCGGCCGAGCCTTTGGGCACGGTATGGCCCGCAATCTGCATCGCCCGCGCGAAGACCTGCGGCGTGACGGGGCCGTCGGCGAGCGCGGCGCGGGCGGTGATCTCGGGCGCGGGTCTGGGGGGCGGCGCGGCGCTTTTCGCCGCTTTCGGGGCCTTCGGCGGCGCGAGGACCTGCACCTGCGTGAAGCTCGCCCGCAGGATCCCCGACGCGGCCGGGCCGACGAGCCCCAGAACCGGGAAGCCGCGCGCCGTCAGGGCCTGCACCAGCGGCGTGAAATCGCCGTCATTGCTGGCCAACGCGAAGCCGTCGACATCGCCGGAAAAGGCCAGCGCCATCGCCTCGACCGTCAGCAGCATGTCGGTCAGGTTGCGCCCGCTGCCCGCATGGACCGCGTGGTAGCCCGGCTTTTCCAGCCACGTGCCGATATTGCGCGCATCGCCGTAAACGCGCGCCACCGTCACCGGACCCAGCGCGGCGGCGGCTTCGTGGCAGGCGGCGGCCTGACCGGGCGAGACATTCTCGCCATCGACCAGAAGCGCCACGGCGCGGCAGCGGGTGAGGGGGGCGGAAAGGGGATCCGAGGGTTTCATGCGGCACCGAAGGCGAGGCGAACCGGATCGAACGGGTTGACCCCACCCGCCGATCTTCGCAGTTATGGCACATCACCATTTCGGAGCATCGGATGCAAACGCGCAAACTCGGATCCTCGGGGATCGAACTCTCGGCCATCGGTTATGGCGCCATGTCGTTCTCGGATTTTTACGGCCCCACCAGCGAAGAGGCCTCGCATGCGATCCTTGACACGATGCGCGCGCGGGGCGTGACGCATCTCGATACCGCGAATGTCTATGGCGGGGGCCGGTCCGAGCGCTGGATCGGCAGCTACCTGGCGCGCAACAAGGGCGCACGCGACGAATTCGTGATCGCCACCAAGGCGTCGATTTCGCAGGATGCCGACGGCAAGCGGGTTCTGCGCAACGATGCCGAGCATCTGGAAAGCGAGCTGGACAAGAGCCTGCAGAAGCTGGGCGTCGACCATGTCGACCTGTTCTATGTCCATCGCCGCGAAGCCTCGCGGCCGGTCGAGGAAGTCGCCGAAACGCTTGAGCGGCTGCGTAAGTCGGGCAAGACCCGGGCGATAGGGTTCTCGGAAATCGCGCCGGCCACGCTGCGCCGCGCGGCGGCGGTGACGCGGATCGACGCGGTGCAGTCGGAGTACTCGCTGCAAAGCCGCGCGCCCGAGCTGGGCCTCGTGCAGGCCTGCGCCGAGCTGGGCGCCGCGCTGGTGGCTTTCTCGCCGGTTGGGCGCGGGCTTCTGACCGATGCGCCGATCCCGATGGACCGCGTGGCGGACATTCCCTTCCTGAAGGGCAATCCGCGGTTCCGCCCCGAAAACTACCCCGCCAATCTGAAGACCACCGACGCGTTCCGTGCACTGGCGGCGGAAAAGGGCGAGCCGGCGGCGGCGCTCGCCAATGCCTGGCTGCTGGCGCAGGGCGCGCATGTGCTGCCCATTCCGGGCACCCGGTCGGTCCAGCATTTCGAGGAATGCCTGCGCGGTGCCGAGATCACCCTTACGCCCGAGGATCTCGCGCGGATCGAGTCCGTGCTGCCGGTCGGCTGGGCGCATGGCGACCGCTACAGCGATGACCAGTGGATCGGCCCCGAGCGCTATTGCTGAACGCGGATACCGGACCGCACACAGGCGCAGCAAAAAGGGGGGCTCTTGGCCCCCCTTTCCCGAATCCGCGCGCGCGGATTGGTGCGGCGGCGCTCAGGCCTTGCCGCGATAGATATCCACCAGCTTGCCCAGCATCGCCAGCGCATCCTCGCGCGAACGCTGGAACGAGTTGCGGCCGATGATCGACCCGTTGCCGCCGCCGTCGCGGATCGCCCGGGCGTCGTCATAGACCGCGTCCGTACCCTTCGCGGCGCCGCCCGAGAAGACGATGATCCGGCGGCCGTTGAACGAGGATTGCACGCAATGCTTCACGCGCGCGGGCAGGGTCGAGATGTCGATCCCTTCCTTGTCGTAGACCTTCTTGGCCTCGGGCTGCATGATGTGGTCGGTCGACAGTTTGATCTTGATGATATGCGCGCCCAGAAGCGCCGCCATATGCGCCGCATAGGCCGCCACGTCGATCGCCGTTTCGCCCTCTTTGGTGATGCCTTCGCCGCGCGGATAGGACCAGATTACCGTCGCCACGCCCTTCGCCGCGGCCTCGCGGCGCATCTCGACGATCTCTTCGTACATGTCGAGCGCCATGTCCGAGCCGGGATAGATGGTAAAGCCGATGGCCGAGGCACCGATGCGCAGCGCGTCATCGACCGAGGCGGTCACTGCCTGGTTCTTGCCGGCCGTGTCCGACATCACCGAATTGGCCGAGTTGACCTTCAGGATCGTCGGGATCTGGCCCGCGAAGGTGTCGGCGCCCGCTTCCAGCGCACCCAGCGGCGCGGCATAGGCGTTGAGCCCGGCATCGATCGCCAGCTGGTAATGGTAATGCGGGTCGTAGCCCGCCGGGTTCGGCGCGAACGAGCGGGCCGGGCCGTGCTCGAATCCCTGGTCCACGGGCAGAATGATCATCTTGCCCGTGCCGCCCAGTTTGCCCTGCATCAGCATGCGGCACAGATTGGCCTTCACACCGGGGGTTTCGCCTTCGTAATTGGCGAGGATTTTCTGGACGGTTCTGGTGGCGCGCATGGCGGGTCCCCTCTGGAATTGACTGTTGGGCAAAGGGATACGCGGGCGATTGGGTCACGACAATGGCGGCACGAAGACGTTAGCGCCCACAATCGTCTTTTTTTCATCCGCGCGGCGGATCGGGGGCCGGCTGCGAAGCTTCCGGGCTTTGTGCGAGAAAGTGGCTTTGTCCTGCCGGTCGGGCGGGAATGTTTCCTTTTTTGTGGCAATTCATGAGGTCTCCGCCCGGCTTCACGCTTCATTAAGCCGAAAGGCGTAGACCCAGCCCAAGGGATGCAGGCCGCATGAAAGGGGACAAGCGTCATGCCGACCGATGTCAGCGCCGCGTTGTCTCGCGGCGCGCGCCTTCTGGTGATCGTGCTGGTGGTGCTGGGTTTCGGCGCCAATCTGAGGGCAGGGCCCGGCGTGGGCCAGCCTGCTCTGGCGCTGCCCACCGCGTTGTCGTACCTGCTGCTGGCCGGATTGTTCTGGCCCGGGCAGGGTTTTTCCGCTGCCCTGCGCAGTACGCTCGCCGGGGCATCGTGCTCGGTTGCGCGATGGTGCTGACCGACCGCCTGGCCGGTCTTTTCGGCGATCATGCCGATGCGGTCCTGAAGGCGGCCGAATTGTCGTTCTTACCCGGCAGATTGCGCAGGCGGGCGCCGACGCGCGCAGGGCGGTGGTGGCGCAGCTACCCGCATGCGCGCCTGCCACGGCATCCATGCGCCGTTGCCCGTCGGCAGGCCTGTCGGACGGATCGGCAAGGGTATGCGCCGAAACTGGCCCCTTTGTATGCGTCGTTCAATGGCCCGCCTGTTAAAGCCGTACCGACTGCGAGGCAGGGAGAACGCGCGCCTAGTCCGGTCGCAGGCCCCGGGCGCGGAACAGCTCTTCGGCGATGATGATCTTGCGCATCTCGGTCGTTCCGCCGCCAAGCGAGGCGATGCGGGCATTGCGGTAATGGCGGTTGACCTCGGTCTCCCAGACAAAGCCGGACCCGCCATGGATCTGCACCGCCAAATCGGTCACCCGGGCGATCATCGCCGACCCGTTCAGCACCACGCCCGCGCAGAGCCGGTGGATCGCGCCGCGCCCGCCTTCGCCCTGTTTCAGCGCATCGCAGGCGGCGAGTGCCTGATAGGCATAGATCCGCGCGCTCTCGATCGCGACCGCCATGTCGGCCAGATGCGACTGGATCATCTGGAACGTCCCGATCGCCCGGCCGAACTGGCGCCGGGTCGCGGCGTAATCCAGAGACAGGTCCAGACAGCGCTGCGCCGCGCCGATATAGGGCAGGCCCAGAAAGGCGCGCTCGATATCGAGGCCCGACATGACGATGCCGACGCCGCCATTCTCGACGCCCAAGAGGTTCCGGGCGGGGACGCGCACATCCTCGAAGACCAGCTCACCCGTCGGGCAGCCGCGCCACCCCATCTTGACCAGCGTCTGCGCCACCGAGAAACCGGGCGTGTCCGTTTCGACCATGAAAGCCGAGATCCCGCGCGCCCCTTTCGACGGATCGGTCTTGGCATAGGTCAGCACGACATCGGCGACCGGCCCGTTCGAGATGAACATCTTGCGCCCGTTGAGCACGTAATGCCCGCCGTCGCGCACCGCCTTCAGCGCCATGGATCCCAGCGCGTCCGAGCCCGCGCCCGGCTCGGTCAGGCCCAGCGCGCCGATTGTCTCGCCGGAAATGAGGCCGGGGGCGAACCGCGCGATCTGTTCGGGCGTGCCGTTGCGCAACAGGTTGTTGAGACACAGGTTTTCATGCGGTCCCCAGATGAAGGCGGCATTGGTGTTCCAATAGCCGAAAGCCTCGGCCACCAGCCCCGCCGACAGCAGATCCATGCCCGAACCGCCCTGCGCCGTGGGCGCGGTCAGGCCCAGATAGCCGTCCGCGCCCAGCTTGCGCATCAGATCGGGCGGATACCAGTCGTCGTCGTCCATCCGCGCGAACAGCGGGTGCAGCTCGGCCTCGGCATAGCGAAAGGCGGCGTCATGGATCGCGCGCTGGTCGTCGGTCAGGTCGAAATGCATGGGCTACTCCGCGAAGCTGGTGCCGTGGGCATTGGCGCGCGCGAAGGCCGGTCGCGCGGTGATCCGCTCCAGCCAGGCGCGCGTCTGCGGCTTCAGATGCGCGCCCAGCCCGATGACATCGGCCAGATAGAGCGCGTAGCCGACGGCGATATCGGCGGCGGTAAAACGCCCGGCGCACAGATACTCGGCGCCGTCGAGCCGCGCATTGACCAGCTTCAGCCGCGAGAAGAACCATTGGGTGTAATCCTCGACCACCTGTTTCTGGCGCCGTTCCACGGGTTCGAACCGGCCGTAACGCAGGACCAGCGTCTGCGGGAAGGTCAGCGTGGCGTCGGCGTGATACATCCAGTTCAGCCAGTCGCCGTAATCGGGATCCTCCGGCGCCACGGCCAGCGTGCCCGCGCCGTGTCGCTGCGTCAGGTAATGAACGATCGCCGCCGATTCCGTCATCCGGGTAACGCCATCGGTGAAATAGGGCACGGTGCCCAAGGGGTTGATCTGCGTGAAATCGGGATCGTGCAGGCGCGGCGGGAAAGGCAGAACGTGCAGCCGGTAATCCAGCCCCAGCTCTTCCAGCGTCCAGAGCGCGCGCAGCGAGCGCGAATCCTTGCTGTGCCATAACTCGATCATGGGGCCTCCTGCGGGTCGATGTCGATCAGGAGCTGGCGCGCGCGCACCTGTGCCCCCTTGGTGAGCGAGAGCCGCGCGATGCGGCCCGAAACCGGCGCGCGCAGCGGGTGTTCCATCTTCATCGCTTCCAGCACGGCGAGCGTCTGGCCCTGTGCCACGCTGTCGCCCTCGGCTACGGACAGCGAGACGACGCTGCCCGCCATCGGGGCCAGCACCCGCCCGTCGCCGCCCGTTTCGCGCGTCTCGGCCGGGGCCAGCGTGACGTCGCGCAGGATCAGATCGCCCAGAAAGACCGTCTCGCCCGCCACCATGCAGGGCAGGGATCGCGCCGCGCCGTCGATGCGCGCGCGCACCAATCCCGGCTCGCGCGCTTCGAGCGTCACCTGCCGCCCGTCCTGCAGATGCGCGGTGGCGCCCTTCAGCGTCAGGGTGACGGCATGCAGATCGCCGGCCGCCTCGAACCGCCGGGTCAGGACCGGATCAGGCCCCGTGGTGAAGCCGAAACGCGGCGCGGGGGCGCCGGCCAGCGCCAACACGGCCAGCGCCAGCAGCGCGGGATCGGGCGGTTCCGGCGGGGCGGGGCGGGCGTCGCGCGTCAGGAAGGCGGTGGTCGCCGCGCCCGCCGCGAAAACAGGGTGTCGCACCACGTCGCGCAGAAAGGACAGGTTGTTGCCAAGGCCCAGAAGCGTCGTGTGATCCAGCCCTTCGGCCAGCCGGAGCCTCGCGGTCTCGCGGTCGGGGCCCTGCGCGATCAGTTTGGCCAGCATCGGGTCATAGCCCGCGCCGATGTCCTGTCCTTCCGCCAGAGCATCGTCCGAGCGCAGGCCCGGCCCAGGCTGCCAGCGCAACACGCGCCCGGTCTGCGGCAGGAAATCCCGCGCCGGATCTTCGGCATAAACGCGGACCTCGATGGCATGGCCGCTGAGCGCGATCTCGTCTTGCCTGAGCGGCAGCGCCTCGCCCCGCGCGACGCGGATCTGCCACTCGACCAGGTCGATCCCCGTCACCGCCTCGGTCACCGGGTGCTCGACCTGAAGGCGGGTGTTCATTTCCAGAAACCAGAAATCCCCGTCTTCCAGCAGGAATTCCACCGTCCCCGCGCCGACATAGTCGCAGGCGCGCGCCAGCGCGATCGCCGCCGCGCCCATTCGTGCGCGCAAATCGGCATCGATGGCGGGCGAGGGCGCTTCCTCGATCACCTTCTGATGGCGGCGCTGAATCGAGCAGTCGCGCTCGCCCAGATGCACGACATTGCCGTGGCTGTCGCCGAAGACCTGTATTTCGATATGGCGCGGATCGAGCAGCGCTTTCTCGACGATCAGCCGCCCGTCGCCGAAGCTCTTCGCGGCCTCGGATGCCGCGCGTTCCAGCGCCTCGGGCAGATCATCCGCGCGCGTGACCAGCCGCATCCCCTTGCCGCCGCCGCCCATCGCCGCCTTGACCATCAGCGGCAGGCCGATGGTGTCCGCACCCTCGACCCCGCCGCCGGGCAGACAGGGGACGCCCGCCGCCCGCGCGGCCGCTTTCGCACGCGCCTTGTCGCCCATCAGCGCGATGGCGTCGGGCGCAGGGCCGATGAAGACCAGCCCGGCCCCGGCGCAGGCGCGGGCAAAATCCGCATTCTCGGACAGGTAGCCATAGCCGGGATGGATCATCGCCGCGCCGCTCGCGCGCGCGGCCGCGATGATCGCCGCCCCGTCCAGATACGAGGGGACCTCCAGCGCCAGATCCGCCGCGCGGACGTGCGGCGTCATGCCCTCGTCGGGCGTGTGGATGGCGACGCAGCCCTGGCCCATGGCGCGGGCGGTGCGCATCACGCGCAGCGCGATCTCGCCCCGGTTGGCAATCAGGATCTTCATAGCCGCGCCACCCCGAACGTGCTCTCGCGCGTCACCCGCGCGCCTTCGCCCGCGATCAGGCCCAGCACCAGCGCCAGCACGTCGCGCGTGGCCTCGGGCGTGATGATCCCGTCGTCTTCCAGCCGCGCGGACGAGGCCAGCGCCGTCGTCGCCTCGGCCAGCATCGCCGTGGTGCCCTGTTCCAGCGCGTCCAGCTTGGCCTCGTCCACTGCGCCGGCACGACGCATCTTGGCTTCCGAGACGATGCGCATCACCTGACCGGCCTGCGCCGGTCCCATGACCGAGGTCCGCGCATTGGGCCAGGCAAACAGGAACCGCGGATCGAAGCCGCGCCCGCACATCGCGTAATTCCCCGCACCATAGCTGCCGCCGACCACGACCGAGAGCTTCGCCACCCGCGCATTCGCCACCGCCTGGATCATTTTTGATCCATGCTTGATGATCCCCGCGCGCTCGGGCTCGGTGCCGACCAGAAAGCCGGTCGTGTTGTGCAAAAACAGCAGGGGCATCCCCGCCTGATCGCAAAGCTGGATGAACTGCCCCGCCTTAGCCGCACCCTCGGCGGTGATCGGGCCATTGTTGCCGATGATGCCCACCGCGTGCCCCTCGATCCGCGCCTGCCCGCACACGGTCGCGGCGTCGTAACCCGGCTTGAAGTCAAGAAAATCCGACCCGTCGACCAGCCGCGCGATGATCTCGCGGCAATCATAGGGCTGTTTGGGATCGGCGGGCACCAGCCCGGCCAGATCCGACGCGGGATAGAGCGGCGGCGCAGAACCGGCGGGCGGCGCGTCTTCGGGCCAGGGAAGCGCCGCGATCACGTCCCGCGCCAGCCGGATGCCGTCGGCGTCGTCCTCGGCCAGGTAATCGCCGACGCCCGAGACCTGCGTGTGCATCTCGGCCCCACCCAGCTCTTCATCCGTCGCGACCTCGCCGGTCGCGGCTTTCAGAAGCGGCGGCCCGGCCAGGTACATCGTCGCCTGGCCCCGAACCATGATGACGTGATCGGACAGCCCCGGCTGATAGGCCCCCCCCGCCGTGGCCGAGCCATGCACCACCGTCACCTGCGGGATGCCGCGCGCCGACAAGCGCGCCTGATTGGCAAAGCCGCGCCCGCCGGGGATGAAGACCTCATGCGCGTATTGCAGATTGGCGCCGCCCGACTGGCTCAGGCTGACCAGCGGCAGGCGGTTTTCCAGCGCCACGTCCTGCAGCCGCAGCTTCTTGGCCAGCCCGTCGGGCGTCACCGTCCCGCCCTTGACCGCGTAATTGTCGACCACCACCACGCAGGAGCGCCCGCAGATCCGCCCGATCCCGCCGATCGCCCCCGCGCCGGCCCCGGTCCCGTCGCGGTCGCCATAGCGCTTCCACCCGGCATAGGGGCACAGCTCCAGCCACGGCGCGCCGGGATCGAGAAGCAGCGCCAGCCTTTCGCGCGGCAGCAATTGCCCGCGCGCCGCCGCCCGTTCGCGCGCGCCCTCCGCCGCCGCCTCGACCGCGTCGCGCACCGCCGTGACCGGCGCCAAGGCGTCCGCCATCGCCGCCGTGTTGGCCGCGAACGCCGCACCGACTGCGTCTACCGAAGAGGTCAGAACCGCCAAACCCGCGCCCCCATCTTTACGCTCCAAATATCCTGCGGGGGGTCCGGGGGGCGCAAAGCCCCCCGGTCCTCACCCTCCGCTCACGCCAAACCCCAGATCGTCCGCGCTTCCTCGGCGGAGGCGATGTCGCGCCCCGCCTCGCGCGCGAGGTCCGCCAAGGCGTCGATCAACGCCCCGTTGCCCGCGGCCCGGCTGCCATCGGGCAGGTAGAACGTGTCCTCGAGCCCCGTGCGCAGATGTCCGCCCAGTTCGGCCGCGCGGGCATGCAGGGCCCAGATCTCGGCGCGACCGATGACCGTGGCCTGCCACGGACAGCCCTCGGGCCGGTAGCGCAGCAAGAGCGGCAGCAGCTCGGGATCGGCGGGCATCCCCGAGGCCACGCCCATCACGAAATTCACCTGCGGGCGCGCGACCATGCCCGCCTGCACGAACATGCCGACCGAGCGGACGATGCCGGTATCGAAGCATTCGAATTCCGGCTTCGTCCCGGTCTCGGCCATTGCCGCGATGATCTCGGCCACTTTCTCGACCGGGTTGTCGAACAGCATCGGCGGCCAGGCCCAGCCGCC
The DNA here is from genome assembly GCF_003122215.1 of Pararhodobacter marinus. Classification (GTDB taxonomy): domain Bacteria; phylum Pseudomonadota; class Alphaproteobacteria; order Rhodobacterales; family Rhodobacteraceae; genus Pararhodobacter; species Pararhodobacter marinus. The sequence goes on from NZ_QEYD01000016.1 coordinate 68,245, forward strand.
ATCGGCGCGGGTTTTCAGGTAATTGAGCGATCCGGCATTGCAGGCGGCGATCTCGGGGCGGCCGGCGCGCAGGCAGGCGATGGGCCCCGACTGGTCGCGCCCGGTCACGCCGGTGGTAAAGTTCAGAATCACGCCGGGGCAGGCCTCGCGGATCGCGGCGGCGATGTCGGCGGCAAGCGCGGGGTCCCAACTGGGCAGATGACCGCGTCCTTCGGCCTGGTCGCGGAAATGCACATGCATGCAGACCGCCCCTGCCTCCCAGGCCTCGCGCGCGGACGACGCCAGTTCGGCGGGCGTCACCGGCACCGCGTGGATGCGGGGATCGGTCAGCACGCCGGTCAGCGCGCAGGTGATGATCGCGGGTTCGCTCATCCTGTCCTCCCTTTGGGGCAAGGCTAGCGGCTCATAACAAACCAAGCAAGCGCTTGGTTGTCTTTGCCGCAAAGGCACGCTAGCAAAGATCATGCGCGCAGAGCTTTTCGATCCCGATATTCCCCGCGACCGGCTTCTCGCCGCCGGCGCCCGGTTGTTCCGCCGGCAGGGCTTTCGCGCGACGACCGTGCGCGCGATCGGCGCCGAGATCGGGCTTTTGTCGGGCAGCCTGTTCCACCACGTCCGGTCCAAGGAAGAGATCCTGTTCGGCGTGATGGAGCGGGTAATTGGCGCGATGCTCGACGATCTGCGCGCCGGGCTGTCGGCGGCCGGCGATACCCGCGCGCGGCTGCGCGCCCTGATCGCGGTCGAGCTGACCTATCTGCACGGCCCCTGCGCCGATGCGACGGCGGTGCTGTTCCACGAATGGCGCGCGCTGTCGCCCGAGCGGCAGGCGGTGCTTCTGTCCGGGCGCGAGGCCTATTTCGCGCTGTGGCACGAAGTGCTGGAGCGCGCCCGCGCCGAGGGTCTGACCCGTGCCGAACCGGCGGTTCTGCGCCAGTTCCTGCATGGCGCGCTGGCCTGGACAAGCTTCTGGTACCAGCCGGGCGGTGCGCTGGATATCGACGCGCTGAGCGAACAGGCGCTGGCCATGGTGGCGCCCCCCGAGGTTTCTCCTTAAAGTTGCGCGTGGGTCTGTGCCGGTCTGTCGACAATAAGGCTGGTTCAGGCGCCCGCGACAACTATGTCCTTCAAAAGCGGAGCAGATCCGCGGGGACAGGACGGCTTTGGCCGAAGAGGAGACAGCGATGGACGGTTACGCGCGCGGCGCCCTTGTGGGGACGCATTGGGGGCATTTTCGGGTATCCGCCGACGCTTCGGGCATCCGCGACGTGCAGCCCTACGAGGGCGACGACAACCCTTCGCGTTACGGCTCCTCGCTGGCCGATGGCTTCGACGCCTCGGTCCGGATCCCGCAGCCGATGGTGCGCAAGGCCTGGCTCGAGACCCGCGACGGCAGCGGGCGCAGCCGGGGCGAGGGGCCCTTCGTGCCGGTATCGTGGGACGCGGCGCTGGACCTCGTCGCGGCCGAGCTTGAGCGCGTGCGCAAAACGCATGGCAACGGCGCGATCTTCGGCGGCAGCTATGGCTGGGCCAGCGCCGGCCGCTTTCACCATGCCCAGAGCCAGATCCACCGCTTTCTCAACGGGATCGGCGGCTATGTCAGTTCGCGCAACTCCTATTCCGCCGCGGCCGCCGAGGTCATCGTGCCGCATGTGCTGGGCCTGTCGCCCTATGGCGTGATCGAGCCCAGCTACGAAGAGATCCTCGACCATGGCAGCCTGATGGTGGCGTTCGGCGGAGTCTGTCCGCACAACAACCAGGTCGTGCCCGGCGGCGTGCCGCATCACCATGACCGCGCGTTGCTGTCGCAGTTCCGCGCGCGGGGGATCGAGCTGATCAATGTCGGCCCGATGCGTCAGGACGTGCCCGATTACATGGATCAGTGCTGGATGCCGGTCCGGCCCGGCTCGGACGTGGCGCTGATGATGGGGATTGCGCACGAGCTGATCACCAACGACCTGTGCGATCTTCCCTTCCTGACCACCCATACCGTCGGGTTCGAGGATCTCGCGGCCTATATCACCGGCCAGTCCGACGGCTGCGTGCGCGATGCCGACTGGGCGGCGGGGCTGTTCGGCATCGGCGCGGACCGGATCCGGGCGCTGGCGCGCAAGATGGTCGGTCGCCGCACGGTGATCGCGCTCAGCCTGTCGATGCAGCGCGCGGAATACGGCGAACAGCCCTATTTCATGGGCATCGCGCTGGCCGCGATGCTGGGGCAGATCGGCCTTCCGGGCGGCGGCGTCGGGCTGTCCTGGGGCAATAACGGGCGCGGCCTTTACGGCACGCGGCGGATCAATTTCAGCTGGGGGAAACTGCCGCAGGGCCGCAATCCGGTGCCGGATTTCATCCCCGTCGCGCGCATCGCCGACATGCTGGAAAATCCCGGCGCGCCCTTCGATTACGATGGCGGGCGCTATGCCTATCCCGATATCCGTCTGATCTATTGGGCCGGCGGCAATCCCTATCACCACCATCAGGATCTGGGCCGGTTCGAGCGCGCCTGGGAACGCCCCGAGACGATCATCGTGCAGGACTCGGTCTGGACCGCCAGCGCAAGGCGCGCCGATATCGTGCTGCCCGCCACCACCTTTCTGGAACGCGAGGACGTGGTGTGCGGCATGGGCCAATCGGTGTCGTTCAGCGCGCAGGCGGCGGCGCCCTATGCGCAGGCGCGCGACGATTTCGCGATCTTCTCGGATCTGGCGCGGCGGATGGGCACGTTCGACGCCTTCACCGAAGGCCGCGACACAGCCCAATGGATCCGCCACATCTATCAGCAAAGCCGCGACAACGCGGCGGCGGCGGGCATCCAGCTGCCGGATTTCGAGACCCTGCGCGCGCTGGAAGTGGTCGACGTGACCGACCAGCTTCCGCGCTCGCCGCATCCGCTCGAACGCTTCCACGACGACCCCGAGGGCGCGCCATTGGGCACGCCCTCGGGCAAGATCGAGCTCAGCTCGGACCGCCTCGCCGCTTTCGGCTATGACGATTGCCCGCGCCACCCGGTCTGGCTGGAGCGCAAGGAATGGCTGGGCGCGCCGCTGGCCTATCGCTTCCCGCTGCACCTGCTCTCGCCGCAGCCGCAGAACCGGCTGCACAGCCAGTTCGATTTCGGCCGCGCCAGCCGCGAGGCCAAGATCCGCGGCCGCGAGGTGCTGACCCTGTCCACCGCCGATGCCGCCGCGCGCGGGCTTGCCGATGGCGATATCGCGCGGGTCTTCAATGATCGGGGCGAGACGCTGGCGGGCGTGCGCGTGACCGATGACCTGATGCCGGGCGTGGCACAATTGCCGACCGGCGCATGGTACGACCCGGACGAGGAAGGCATCGACCGCCACGGCAATCCCAACGTGCTCTGCCCCGACCGCCCGACCTCGCGTCTGGCCATGGGGCCGACCGCGCAATCCTGTCTCGTCGAAGTCGAAAAGCACACCGGCCCGCTGCCCGAAATGCGCGCCTTCACCCCGCCGCGTCTCATCGACGAGTGACGGGCGCACGCTTGCCTGTGATCAGGAGGCCGGGTTTCTGCGCATAGACGGCGCGGACCTGGCCCGACCTGCGGATCGCGAGATGGTAGCCGCTGTGGGCCAGCGATTATCGCCGGAATGCACTGAAATTAATGAACTGTCTTGACCCATTGATCCACAAATTTGCGTGTAATGAAATCAAAGGGTTATCGAGAAGAGTGATCCACACGGCGACCAGGTGTGCAAGCGACCTGCTTGCTTAGTTACTTATCGACGAGAAACAATGTGTATCACACGTACTTGGAGGATTCGTCGTGGCAACCGTAGATAGAACTGTTTTCAACATCGCAAACTCGGATCGAAGTGAAGAAGATCAGCTGGCAAAGGTATCCGCGATCTCCGACCAGAGGCTTCGCGCTACCATTCTGTTGGCACGGCGGACGACGGGTGCCGATTGGGATAATGCGATTGCACTGGCTCAAACCGAGCTCGCTAGGCGGGACGCATTGGCGCTCGAGCGCCTAACTGCTCGCACCACTGCTTGGAACGTTGCATCTGGCCTAGGTGGAGTCTGCCTTGGCGCGCTTCTTACGTGGCTGATCGGTCTTTAAAGTTTTGGCCCGCCTAAACAAAACGTCTAATGTTTCACCTGCTTTGTAGGGTTAGTCGATACTCATTGAGCTTCTCAGTCCGCGCGCTGCATATCGCGTGTATCGGGATGATCGCAATGCGCGGTGGCGTGCGAGGCTTCTGAATCGACCGTGCGTGCAGTCATCGTGCAGTGTTGCGGTATTCTGAACTTGACGCGGTTTGAGTGATCGTCAAGCGAGGAAAGTTCGCCTATGAAGAGCAGGGCCAAAGAAACCTTTAGACCGGAGAACTAAATGGAAGGAGAATCGGAAAGCGGAATCACTCTACTAGAGCTTCAGCTCCGATCTCGCCATCTTGTGCGCGAAAGTTGGAGGAAAGACGCCGGAGATCTCTTGGACGCCCATCTCTTATCCGTGACCGCAGTGGCAGTCCTCGTGAACAGCATGGCGGGTCGTAAGTTCGATGCGATATCCACTGATAGAGACTCGATTTTATCATTGTCCGCAAGTTTTATTCAAGGGATAGACCTCTGCGAGACGAGTATTTCTGAAGGCCTTTACTCTCAAGGAGCGAACCTGCTGAAGCAAGAGCTGGAGACAATTGCAGCCATCGATGAGCATGAGCGTGGGGTGCGCCGTGACGGCAAGACACCTAATATTGGCAGGGGAGTTACGAGCTCATACGGAGGAGTATATGGAGACCTCAATGGATTTGCTCATATGGCAAAGACTACTCTGAACAAAATCCTCCACTACTCCGAAGAAGGCGACCTGCGCGGGGCATCCATTGTCCCTCTATACAACAGTGAAGCGGCTAAATTCTTGTATGGAATCCACGTTTCCTTAATACTTCTCCACTGCAGGCAGATGATGATGTTTCGGGCTGCAGTGTTCAACGATCCCCCACATGATAAGGCAATAGCGATCTTCTATGAGGCAACGAAAATTCTACAGCGCGCGGGTGTACTCCAAGGAGAGGTACTTTTATAGCTGTGCCGCGACGGGAACACCCACCACCGCGCCCTGATCCCGGCCTTCGCGCGGTACCTCATTGTGGCCCTCATCGGCTTTGCAGCTTGTCATACCAGCCGCCTAGGCCGAGGCATCCGCGAACCAAGCAGACACAAATCGATCTTGTTCACCAGAATCCAAAACTGAGCACCCTAGTCCACGCGTTCGCTAAGCGAGGGTAACGGAGGAAGCATTATTCCGGAGGACGACGACAGACGACTAAACTCTGCTCTAAAATAGGGATAAGTGGTAAATCTTCCAATTTTCTCAAAGTAAAACTGCAAATAGTTATCAGTGAAGCCTTGCACACCTGTGTAAGCCACGAGGTAAACACAGGCAAGCTTAAGAACTTTCTTTCTGCGGAGCTTAATCTCGGCAGACCATTTGTAACGGCCAAGAAGCAAGCCGATTTCATCGTCAACATAGTACCCGGCGGGATCGCCGACGAAGCCATGGGCCATATTCTCAGTATCTTCAATCGCTTGGAAAACTTCAGGTTTGATCGAGTAATCGCACTCGATCAACTTGATGTCGCTCAATTTTGCAGCGGCAGCAAGCCTCGCGTACACGTCATTGTCGAACTCTTCCGCTTCCCTCGGGACGATCAACTTTTCAGACCTATCGCTCGCAGGCATCACGCCACCAAATTCATTTTCTTAGGTTTCTTGCCATTCGCCGCAATCTCGTGCTCATGCCAAACCGACGGCGACCGCCTCGGATCCAGCTGAACAATTACGCACTTGTATCTTTCCATTTGAGCTGCAGACGGCGGACTTTTAATATCTTTCTTCCGAACAAGCTCAAAGTCCTCTCCGAGCGCGTGCGCAATTCTCGCGATCGTCTTGAGCGTCAAGTTGGGGCCGTTCGAAGAAAAGATCTGCGATACACGCGCGGGCGTCATGCCAAGCTTCTCAGCCAGCTCTTTGTTACTAACGCCTTTGCGGTTCATAGCCCTCTGGAGAGCAACTTGCGTAGAAAAAACCAAAGCCTCAATCGAGAAGATCTCCTCCTCGTCACCTTGCGGACCCAGAAAATCCTTGTTGATCGCCATGCCTATTCTCCCGCTTTCCTCGCAACTCGCTTGAGCTGGTCTTGGTCTGCCTTGTTATCTTTTTTAATGGCGCCTTCTGGGCACCTTAGCTGTAGCGCTGTACCTTCGTCGAAGCAGCCATAGATCCTGAGCTGATATGATTTCGCCGCATAGACCATCGCTGTCTTCCCGGAACCTGTGGGGAAACGCCCCTCCGCTTTGAACTGCTTGTCGTTCAGATCCGCCGGGCCATTTTCACTCAAGTGATCGAGAATACGGTCCATCCTTGCTCTATCCTGTGCGGGTGCTTTTCGGTATGTTTTCAACACCTTCTGGCTGATCCACACCTCACAGTACGATCCCGCTGCAACCTTTACATACTCATCGGTCACTTTTCTGTTGCTCGCGATTTGTTAAGATATACCTAAGGCGGTGTGGGTTGTTGTCAATCCCCATAATCCCCTCTGGAAAGCTGGTGAGGATATGGCCACCTTTAGCCGAACTCGCGTGTTGTTCAACCTACACTATTGTCCCCGAATGCTGGCGCCACCCAAGCTTGAAGAAGTGTTAGCCACTGCGCCGTGCTTTCATGCAGTCTTCCGGTATCCTACCTGTGACGTATCCGCGCAGCGTTAGGATCGGCTGCAACGCGCGATCAATGCCAGCCTTGGTTTGACGCCTCACTGTGGCTCCCATCGGCCTTGCAGCGTGTCATACCAGCCGCCCGGGCCGAGGCATCCGCGCACCTGGTCGCGGTACGCCCGGCGATCTACCGCCACGCGCGCCAGCGCCACGTCCAGTGGATCACCGGCGACAACGGGCGTCTCGTGTTCGCGCTGGCACCAGTCGGGTGGATCGGGCAGCGCGCGGGCCTCGGCCGCCACGCGCCGGGCCTCGGCGGCGCGCAGGCGGTCGAGCGGCCCGTCAGCGCAAGAGGCGCAGAAGATCAGGACTGACAGAACAATCGGCAGACGCATGGGGGTTATCCTCGATGTAGCGGGCCAGTGCGGCGCGCATCGCTTCGGCGCCGCGCTCGGCATCGGCACGGGCGGTCGCCAGCTGATCGCCGGCGGCGCGGGTGGCGGTGTAGACGCGCCAGGCGGCGGCGAGCTCGGCCGCATCCGCCGCCGCCTCTGCCTCGGCCGCCATCTCTTCGCGGATCTCCGCCCGCAGCGCCTCGACCTGCCGGTCATGCCACGCGACGGCGCCCCATAGAGCGGCACAGGCGGCAAAGATCAGCAGCGCAGGGGCGAGAATGCGGGCGAGCGAGGCGCCCACCACGCGGGCGAGCAAGGCGACGAGGATGGTCAATCCAGCGCACCGAGGCAGAGGGCCTGCTCAGCGGCGCGACGGTTCGTCAGCCCGCGTACTTCCACGCCGCCGGCGCGGTTCCAGCGCGGTAGCTGGTTACAGGCGCCCACCCAGTCCCCGTCATTGGCCAGCCGCGCCAGCGTCGATCGGCAGGCCGCGCCAGGGCCGACATTGTAGGACCAGCTGGTCAGCGCGGTCTGGACCCCCAGCGGCTGATCGGGCAGGCCCGGGATGCAGCCGATCAGCGCGGTGCGGTAATCGGCCAGGGCCTCGGCCAGCATCGCGGCGCATTGATCGGGCGTGTAGCTGTCGCCCGCCTCGACGCCCCGGGTCTCGCCATAGCAGACCGTCCAGACCGGCGGGCTGGCGATGCGGTCGAGATAGGCCTCGGTCTCGAGTCCTTCCCATGGGCCGACGAAAGCCGCGGCGGCAGCGAGGACGGCGCCGATCCCGCCGGCGGCGGCAGCCGGGCGGGCACCGCGCCGCGAGAAGATCGAGCGGAAGAAATCGACGATGCCGGGCATGGCAACTCCTATGGATAAAGGTGGGTCTCGGTCAGCCAGGGCCGCCACGGGCACTGGTGGAAGACGACGGCATGCGTTGCCGGCATCTGGTCGGGGGCGATGCTGAGCCGCCAAGGGCCGAACGCGCTGCGCCCTTCGGGCCGCGCGATCGAGCCGCGCAGGTGTTCCACGATCACGGGCACGCTTGTGCCGTTGCCGTCGAGCGCCCAGGCCACGGCTCGGAACTCGCAAGCCGCGCGCACCCGGGTCAGGTGGCCCCAGATCAGCGTGGTCGAGGGGCTGTCCGTTTCGATCCGGGTGATGGTGAAGTCGGTAGCGGCCGGGAACAGGAAGCCCTCGACCCGCCCCAGAAGGGGAAAGGTCCTCGGCAGGATCAGTGCCATCAGCACGAAGCCCAGGGCGAAGAAATCGACCCGCGACCAGCGCGACCGCGTCAGGAAGGATTTCATCGCCAGAGCCCCCGGACCGCCATGATCCCGCCGGCGATCGCCCCGAAGGCGCTGACCAGGTACACGGCAGCGCGCAGGGTCCAGCTGGCGCGCTCGTGCAGCTGCACCACGGCGTTGATCCGGGTCAGCAGCGGCTTTGCTTCCTTGTCGGCGCCGACGGGCACTTCGAGCAGAGCCTCGTAAAGACCTTCCAGCCGGTCGATCAGCGGCGGTCCATCGGCGCGCGGTTGGCACAGGGCAGCATAGAGCGCCCTCAGCATCTTGCGTTCTTCCTCGGTCACGGCCAGCCGACCTCGGCGTCATAGGCCTCGCCGGCATCGAGCGCGTCGAGCAACTCCGCCTCGCGGTCGAAGCAGGCCTGCACATGGGCACGGACGGCCTGCGCGACGGCGAGAACCTGCGCTGCGTCGAGGGTCACGAAGCCGGCTTCGGTTTTCCACTGGATCGTCAGGTTGGGATCGTTGATGACCGCGAGGGCGGCACCGACGATCCGCGACTGGCTGGTGTCGTCGGTGGCGATCGGCATGCCGGCGACGGTGATTCCAGAGACCAGCGCCTGGTCGCGGCGGGCCTTAAGGCGCGCACGCTCCGCTTCGATTTCCAGCGCGGCCAGATCCTCGGCGGTTTCGATGGTCAGTTCGAAGGTCATTCGCTCGGCTCCTCGATGCGGTCGGCGGGGATGGTGACGGGGCCGCTGGTGACGGTGACGGCCCACGGGCTGGCGGGCTGGTCGGGCGCGGCGGT
>NZ_QEYD01000017.1 GCF_003122215.1 Pararhodobacter marinus
CGGCTGGCCGAGAGCCGCGCGCATCGCGTCGATACCGGCGTTCGCCAGCATCGCGACCAGATCGGGCGTCAGCACCGCCTCGACACGCGAGCCGCCCGAGGCGACCACCATGCGGACGATGCCGGTCTTGGGATCGCCGTAGAAGGTCGCGGCGCCTTCGAGCATGGCCGTGGGGAGATCGTCGGGCTTCGTGTTCCCGGGGAACAGCGGTGCGAAAGAGCGCCGCGCCGTGGGGGCGTGGTTGGTCATAAGAGAACCTTTCAAGGATGGTGCCGGGGATCAGCCCAGCGTTTGGACGAAGTCGAGGGTGAGGCCCGACGTCGTCAGGATTTGCGAAATCGGCGCGATCGGCGGGAACAGAACTGCTTTGGTGAAGGGCCGCACCAGCGTCACGGCCGCGCCGATCGCAGCGCCCGGCCGAATTGGGGGCGTGACTTCGATCTTGGGCGTCAGCCCCGCGCCGTCGGCCGTCGCCACCGTGACCGCCTGGTGCAGCGCGAAGCGGGTCGGGTTGGACCCGTAGACAAACGACAGGAAGTCGCCGCCTGAAATAACGTATCCGGGCGGCAGGCCCTCGATGCGAAACTCGCGGCCGCCGTCCTCGATGCTCTCGATTGTTGGCACGTAGCCGTCCAGGGCGGCCCCCGACGGGTCAATGATCGGCGCGAACAGCGGGCGCGGATGGACAAGGAAGGTGCGCCCAGGCTCGCACAGAACCGAGACCAGGGCCGCGACCTGCGCCGCCTGGGCGTGGCGCATCAGGGGCAGCGTGATCTGCCCTTGCCACAGCCGTTCCGCGACGCGGGCCGTCTTGACCGCGCCGCCGCGCGTCCGGCTCACTGCGAGGGTGGCGGGCAGGTGGAACGTGCTGGTGCGCACAGGCAGGCCACCAAAGAAGGCATCCAGAGCGAGGGGAAAACTCAGGGCCATCAGCGACGCCTCGGGTGACGGTTGATCTCGCGCACCCGGTCCGGAAGCGCCTTGTTCATTTGCTGAAACCCTTGGGCCATCATCGCCCCGGTGTCGGACAAAACGCTGGCCCGGAAGCCCCCGATGGTATCGTCAAACCCGATCGACACATGCATCCGACCAGCGCCGCCGCCCTGTGCTGCCTCGCGCGCAAATCGTGCCGTTTCCAGCGCGGGCGTCACCTGCGCGCCTGTCGGCAGGTTGATCAGCTCGGGGCCTTCCTCGCCCACCAGCGACAGACCGCCGCGCCAGCTCTCCGTCCCGCGCGCGTTCTTTCCGAGGCCGAGACCAAGCGCCTGCAACAGACTGCCAAAGATCCCTCCGCTGGACGCCAGCCCCTGAAACGCGCGCATGGCCTGCATCCGAGCCAGCTCCATGATCAGCCTCGCGATCGCGGCGCGGCCTGCATCCGCCCCGTCCATAGCCGCCATGAACACATCCGTCAGCGCAGAGGCCCCGCGTTCTCCGGCCTCGCGCTGACGCTCCAAGGCTTCCGTCAGTTCCTCGACCCGCAGACCGGCGGCGACATAGGCTTGCGCCATGGCGTCGATCTCGGCACGCAGCTCGGGCGTAACCTCGCGGCCTTCAGCCTGCGCCTCGGCCAGCATTTCCGCGCGGACGGCTGCATATTCGGCAGCGTTGCCATAGTCCTGCCCGGTCGCGGCAACTTCGGCCAGCGCCGCCGCTTCGGCCAAGAGCGCATCGGTGCGCGCGCGGATATCTTCCACGGCCCCCGCATAACCTTCCGGCGAGCTGCTTCCGCCGCCGCCCGAAGGTTCAGGGGGCAGGTCGAAGTCGATGTCGCGTGGGGCGCTCTCCGGTCGTGGTGATGTCGTCGGTGCGAAACGGCTAAGGCTGAAGCGTTCCTCTTCCGTGTCCCAGAAGCTCTCTGCTTGCCGAACAGGGTTGGCGCCAGGCAACGCATCGCGGGCTTCAGCAGCGCGCTCGCCCAACCGACTCACCGCCCCCGTCAAGGTGTTGATGCGACCGATCAGTCCGGAAAGACTGACACCGTCCATGTCTTCGAAATCACCGATCAACGCTTGGATGCGTGTCGCGAGTCGTTCTGTTTCGGTACGGAAGTCCTCCGCGCTGATGGTGTGGTCAGCCCACCGAGCCTCAAGCGAGTCCAGCTCGGCAACCAGATTGCGCAGGACCTGTTCCGCGCCGATCTCCCCGGACTGGCGCAGCGCCGTCAGGAAATAGTCAAGCTCGGGCCGCGCATCGGTGATCGCATTCTGAACCTCGGCATAGGCGATCGCGATTTCGGTTAGGCTGTCGCGTGCCTCTTCGATCCTGTCCACGTCCTCGGGCGACACTGTCAGCGACTCGAAGAGATCGTCGCCAAGGATTGCGCGGGCGCGCTCAAGCGTGCCGAACATGTTTTCCAGCGCGTCAACCGAGGTTTCGATGCCACCCGCGAAGACCGTCACTGCCATGGTCTGGAAAAACGTCCGGGCGCGATCGTTCAGTTCGTTGAACTTCTCGTTCACGATCGTGGCGCGGGTGATCACGTTCTGCTCGAGGACCAGGCCCAGGTCGCGGGCACGCTGCATCGTCTCGGTGATCGCGCCGGCGCCCTCGTCGATCAGCGCAACGAAGCGCTCACCGCCGGCACCGCCCAAGAGCTCGTCGAAGACGCGGATCCGCGCGGCACGATCGAGGCTGCGCGCGCGGCGAATGATTTCCAGCATCATGTCGGACGGATCTTGCAGCCGCCGGGCTACCTCTTCGGCGCTGAAACCCAGTCGCTCGAAGGCCTCGGCAGCTGCGCCGCCGCCGGTCACGGCGAACTCATCACCGCGCAGCGACATTTCCTTGAAGCCGTCGATCATCGCGTCGACGGGGATCCGCGCCTGCGATGCGACATAGGTCCATTCCTGGAACTCTTCGACCGGCAGGCCCGCACGTCGCGCCTCGTCACCGATCTGGGCGACGTCGCGCATGGTGTTGCGCACGATGATGGCGCCGGCCGTGAGGGTGCCGAGCGCCGCCGAGGCACCCAGGATCGGCCCGGTGATCCCGCGCATGCCCTGCGCGATCGAGGCAGCAAAGCCCTGCGATTCCTGACGCGCGCCTCGAAGCTTGTTGCTGAACTCCGCAGAATCCAGCCCAAGCGTCGCGCGTAGCCGACCGACAAACCCGCTCATGCGTGCCCCCGCAACCGGGCCCGGTATTCTTCCATCGAAATCGTCCCCAGCTTTTGCTTCATGCTTTCAAGGGCGCGGCCCTGTGCCTCTGGCGGCAGAGGCACCTTTGGCCCGGTTTCAAGGCCGCCCAGGAAATCGCGCAGATCATCGTGATTGGCGTGCGCACCGATCCAGGCGGCCGTCGTGGCGTCGGACAGGGCCCGCAAACGCCGCTTCTGTGCCCCGCGCAGCGCGCGCTGCACACCGCGCGGTGTCTGCGCCCAGAATGCCCCCGGATCGAACCCCGCAGCGATCCATTCGACCGCCATGCGTTCGGCCCATTCCCTCAGTCCGCCGGGGGCGTCGTCTTTCCCGACGAGGGCTCGCCGTCTTCTTTCTCGGCCGAGCCGCGGTTCAGCGCTTCGGCCAGACCCTTGCGCAGAGCCTCGCCGTCGGTGCCGAGCAGATCTCCGACATGGCGAAGCGTCAGGCCCGGATGCTGATCCTTGGCGAAAGCCCAGACGAGCGCCCGGACCGCCGACACGGTGCCGCTGATACCTGCGTTGAGAAACTTCATCTCCTGCGTGGGATTGAAGCCCGCGCGGGCCAATTCGGCTTCGCACTCGCACAGGGCGTTTACCCCGGCGACCAGGCGCAGTTCGGTGCCGTCGCGCAGCGGCACCGCGACCAGATCAGGATTGGTCATCAGGCAGCGTTCGCGACCGTCGCCATGCAGCGCCAGGTGGCCCGCATCAGGACATTGCCTTTGAGGTTTCCGACAGGCTTGTAATCCTTCAGGTACGCGGTGCAGGTGATGGTCTTGCCGCCGACACCCACTTCGAGCAGGTGCAGCTCTTTCATGCCTGTGGTGCCGTCGCGCGCATTGAGTGCGGTAAGGGCGGTGTCACCCGCCGAGCCGTCATTCAGCAGCATATCGATCGAGAAGTCAGTCGCCGGCAGAAGCCCCGGGGCGTTTTCTTCTGCCAAGCCGGGGGAGCTCTGGTTCGTGATGTCGAGATCGCTGGGCATGCGATCCGGCCATTCGACGTTCTGCAGGCCGGTGATCGGGGTCCAGGTGGGCGTGTCGCCACGACCAACCCGGATAGTGGCGCCGTGCGCCAGTTTCGGGGTGATCGAATATGCGGGAGCGGGCATCGTTCAGGTCCTTTCGCTCAGGGGATGTTGCGCGCGCGGGTGGTTGACGCGCCGAAGGTCAGGGTCAGAGTGCCGACACGGGGCGAGCCCGAGTCGGAAATGTCGATCGCGGACGAGATCAGGGCCACGTCTCGCGTGTCGGTCATCAGCGCGTCTTCGATCGGGCCGATCAGCGCCTCGGCAGCGTCGTCGAGCGTGTCTTCGCCCTTGGAACTGTCGTCACCGGGGCAGGCGATCTTCACGACGACGATGGCGCGGAACTCTTGCCCGTCGCTGTCCTGGGCGACCGCCTCGCGCAGTTCGGTCGGGACCGCGATGCCGATTACAGGAAGCGAAGTGGGATCAAGCGCCTGAGACCATGCCGAAATCAGGGGGCGCCCGACGAGCTGCGGAAAATCGTCGGCGGCTCTCCGGACCGCTGAGATCAGATCGCGGCGCAGGGTCTTGCGCTGAATGCTCATCAGCGGTTCAGCAGAATGGCGACCAGACCGGTGCCGCCCGTGATCGCGATGTCGCCCTGCAGATAGGCGCTGATCGTGTCGAGCGGGATCGCCCGGACGGCGCCGGCGGCAATGGCGTCGACCGCGTAGCCGCCCGAGATGTCGATCGTCCCGACGCCGTCACGCGTGACGCTGTCCGCGCCGTCGCCATCGATCACGGGCGAGATCGCGCCGGCGGTCGGGTTCCGGAGGATCAGAACCTGGCGCGAGTTCTGCACATAGGTGAAAGTGTCGCCCGTGCCGGTCAGCGTGGTTTCGCTGACAAGACGCTGGCCCGGGCCCGACATTGACGTTGCGGCTATGATCGCCATTCAGTTCTCTCCTGTGAGGGGTTGGCCTCTGACGCTCACTCGGTCGTGTCTTCGAGTTCGCAGATCAGATGCGCGTCGGCAGCGGGTGAGCCCTGCGGCCAGACATTGAGGACGCGCAGCGTGCCCTGCGCATCTTCGACGAGATCCCCGCGCCTGAGCTCGGGCACGAGGTCCCGGCGCACGCGCCAGCTCGGCGAGGTGACCAGCACGTCGACACCGTCCGGGCCGATGGCGCGCACCGGCGTGCGCCGCAGGATCGACTGGACGGGGCGCGTTGCTCCGCCGGTTGGCGTGTAGGGAACAAGCGCACCGAACGTATCCGCAAGCGCGCTTGCCATGCCGTCGAAGACAGCGGTCATTTTCTGGCTTTCTCGGCGGCGCGTTTTTCTGCCTCGACCTTGGCCGCTGCTTCGGCCTCTTCGCGCTCTGCCTCGGCCTTTGCGGTAGCTTCAGCTGCTATGCGCTCCGCTTCCGCCTTTGCAGCGGCTTCCGCCTCCTCCCGCTCTGCCTCGGCCTTTGCGGCGGCTTCAGAGGCTTCGCGCTCCGCTTCCGCCTTTGCAGCAGCTTCCGCCGCCTTCCGCTCTGCCTCGGCCTTTGCAGCGGCTTCCGCCGCTCGGCGCGCTGCTTCGGCGGCTGCAGCCGCCGGATCCTCGATGGCGTGCCCCTCGTAGATCAGCCTCGCCGCCTCGGGTGCCGGGAGTTCCGCCATGTCCCCAGGAAGCACCGGCGCCGCTGCGGGATCGAGGACAAGCGCGGTGCGGGCGATCACCCGCACCATGTTGTTATGAGATGTCCTGGCCATCACCGCACCTGAACATACATCGCGGCGTTGACACGCGAAGGAACCGGGAGGGGGGCCGAGGCGGATTCGATGAACACGCGGCTGGGATTGTGTACGCGGTACATCTTGGGCCACCAGCGCGCGGGGATCAGCGCCTCGTCGTCGAGGATAGCGCCGTAGGCCACCACGCCCTGCATCTGGCGCCGACTGCCCAGGATCACACCGTGCGGATGCATCATGTTCTTCGCCACCCCGCCCTCGGTGTAAGGCTGGGAATAAGTGAAGTAGTCGATATTGCCGACCGTGCCCTGATACGATCCCCAGGCATCGGTGCCTTTCGGCGATTGGAACAGATTGATGTCGCCATCGTTCTGCCGACGGTTGTCGAGCCGGTCGCGGAAGGATTGTTCGGCCACAAGCAATTCGAACGCTTCGCCGCCCATGACGCAGGTGTCGACCACAGCACCGGAATTGGTCGCCACGGTCTGCGACCAGGTGCGCAGGTTCTGCGAGGGGGAGACCCCGGATTCACCCCAGCGGGCCGTCGTGGTCAGCGCCAGCGTCTGTCCCGCTTCCCGACCGAAGCTGATCGTCGAGGTGGGGAACTCGTCCGACTGGACGGTGATCGCACCCGTCGCCAGGATTGTCGAGGCCATGGCTTCGACACGCCGCATGACCTGCGCCTCCTGGTCCAGGAGGATCTGGCTGATCCGGTCCGCACGCCGCTCAAGCGGGCTCATTTCGCCACCGACACGTTCGCCCGGGCGAATATCCAGCATGCTCGACGGGGTCAGCGGCGTGAGCGGTTTGAGATAAGCGGGCTCGAAGCTGTCGATCTTGAAGCCGCGCTCTGCCTGCGGAACCGCGACGCTTTCGGGATGGACGTATTTCGCCACCTCCCGGGCCATGTTCAGAACGTGGAAATCCACGCGCCGGGTGTCGAAGAGCCGAGCGCCCGGAAAAAACAGGTTCACCAGGAATTGCTGCGGCCGGTCGAGCGGGCGCACAACCTCGACGAGCTGGCGCGAGGAGTAGATGGGAGCAGTGTCGGGCATGGAAATCTCCTCAGGCCGGGTTGACGTTGCGAACGAACAGCGGCCGTCCGGCGGCGAGGAACGCCGCTTTTACGGTCGCTGCCGTGTGCCCCGCGCCGAAGTTGAGCTTGGCAGCGTCAACCTCGCCACTGTGCAGGATGAGCGCGTCGGCATCCGCCGAAGCGGCAGCGGCATCCGTCAGCAAGATCGCCGCCGGCTCTTCCGAGCCATCTTCTGCGGCGGCGATACTGAGGATGTACTTGCCGGTAGCCGTGATACGGCCCAACACGGCACCCCGCGTCAGGTCGGCGGCGGTGCCGATGACGGCCGCATCGGTCATGACCGGGTACGGACCGACAATCAGCCCGTTCGGATCATAGGTCGTGGTTTCCTTGAGCGGCATATCAGCCTTCCTTGTTCAGGCGGCGCGCCTGCGCGGCGGCCAGTTCCGGGGGAAGTTTCCCTGCCTGCCGTCCGGCGGCAGGGGACGGCGCCGGCGCGCTTCCGCGCCCGCGCATTTTGGCGGCCAGCCCGCCCGAGCCTTGAGGAGCCACGGCCAGTGCTTTCTTCGCCTGGGCCGGCGTCATGTCGGTCTGCGTGGCGAAGTAGGCGGCTTGCGCAACCGTTTCCGGCGTGGCCGACGAAAGGATCGTCGCAATACGGCCGCGCTCGGCAAGAATGGCACGCCGCGCTTCGTCCTGATCGGATTCAGCCGCGTCATCTCCGTCCTCGCCTTCGGCCTGATCCTCTTCGTTCTCGGTTTCGGATTCCTCTTCGGTTTCCTCGGCCTTTTCCTGCTCGTCGTCTTCGGTCGCGGCGCGCGACCGCTGACCCCCGCCAAGCAAGTTGGCGAAGCTGAATTTGGTCATCGTCTTCTCCTTTGTGTCAGCCGGTAGCCCCGGCCAGGTGGGTGGCGAACAGGCCTAGAGCCTCTTGCGCCGGCAGAATTGCGTCGATCAGGCCTGCGCCGAGGGCATCCGCGACGCCTTTCGGACCATCGAAAGCGCGCGCCTCGGTCGCCAGGATGTCGGCAGCGCTGATTGCGCCCCGCCGCCCTGCGGCCACGCTGTCTGCAAAGACCGCTCGAATGGCTTGCAGCCGGGCCTCGATGTCCTTCCGGGCGGTATCCGACAATGGCAGGTAAGGGTGGCCATCGGCTTTGAGCGCTCCGGCCTGCATCACGGTAGCGGTGATCCCCTGCATCTTCAGCATTTCGGAAATGTCGAAGTGAGTGGCGATCGTGCCGATATGCCCCACGCCCCCCATGCGCGGGGCGCTGATCTGATCCGCGGCGCTCGCGAGCCAGTAACCCGCCGAGTAAGCCATATCTTGCACGGCTGAGATCACGGGCTTTGTCTCTCGCGCCGCCATGATCGCACCATGCGCTTCGTCAACGCCGGAGACGTAGCCACCGGGACTGTCGACAAGCAGGGCGATCCCGCTAACCGTGCTATTCTCGGCTGCGTGCTCGACCTGCCAGCAGAGTTCCGCGCAGCCGGTAGCCCAAGACCAGTTGATGATTTCAAGTTCGGGGACGATCAGGCCTCTGATCCCGATGAGCGCAACCCCGTCCACGATGGCATAGGGCGGCACTCCCTTTTCGGCTTCGGCCATCGCGGTCCAGATCCAGCGAGGACCTGCAAGTTGGGTGTTGCCCCGCGCCGCCAAGACCTTCGCGGCGCGCTCTTCTGCCCAAGCGAGGAAATCGCCTTGTGCGGCGGGTAGATGACCGAGCAACGCGCCCGGCGCAAGGCGCGCCAGCGCGGGAGCGGGGGACGTATCCATATTCGTATTCCTTTGGTTATTCGTCCGCAGCCGGTCGCATGTCCGGTCCGGTGACACCCATGATCGTCGCGAATTTCTCCTGCGCGGGATGCATGACGCCGGCTGGCATCTGCTCGATTTCCCGCGCGATCTGCCCGAGATTGTCGCTGTAATCCGCGCCCGACAGCTCGGCCGCCTCGTCTTCCATCGTCGACAATCCGAGCGCGACACGGATTGCAGAAGCCTGAGCTTCCTTGACAGGGTCGACGAAACCGCGCCCCGGGCCAATCCATTTGGCTCTCATCCAGGCACCTGGGGCTTCGTAGAGCGTGGGCGCTCCAGACGGGAGGCGGACCAACCCGAGGTCTATTGCGTCCTCCATCACAGCAAGCCGGATCGGCTGGCAGAAGCGAGACGCGAACTCCTGACGCCTGGACATGAACCCGCGCCAGATCTCCACAAGAGCGGCTCGAGCCGAAGAATAGTTGACTTGGCTCCAGTCCATCGCGAGCTGCTCGTAGGACATTCCTAGCCCGGTCGCGATGCGGCGAAGAACGGCGGTTTCGAACATCGCATATTGTCCGGCAGGACGGGTGACGTTCACGCTCTCGATGCTGTCGCCGGGCGCGAGGACGGGCAGGCGGACCCCGCCAAAGGTAAGGCCGCGTTCCTTCATCAGCGATTGGCGAGCGTCGTCGAGTTCGGTGAACTGACCGTCGGAAATCAGTTCCTGGACAGCCTCGGGTGACAGCGGAGAAGAAATGAACAGGCCGAGGATAGCGCTCAGCACTGCCGCCTGGAGCTCGACGCGCGCGTGCTTATCCTGCATTTTCATCGCGTCCATCACTGGAGCGAGGCGACTGATGCCCCGCGTCTGGCCGTCGCGGTGACGCTCGAAGAAATGTGCGACCTGCGGTCGGTACCAGGGCAGTTCCCTTTCCCAGCGGTCCCAAACTTGGTTCTGGCCCCAGCCGAACATTGCCAGTTCGTGCTGCCGTCGAAAGTGATACGCGACAGGAGCTCCCCATGCGTCGAGCTCGACGCCTTGGCGCATCAGCGGCGTGTCGGGCGCGTTCTGCGGATTGGACAGCAGATCCGGGTCTACGATCCTGAGACAGGTTCGGAATGGTCCGGGTCCGCCTTCGCGCCAGTGAATCACCGACAAGGCATCGCCGTCGATCATGCCGGTGCGGTAGGCCATGCCGACGAGGCCGCCCCAACCCTGAGTGCGCGTGACATCCGCGCCATGAAGCGGATCGTCAGCCCAGGTGCGAAATGCGGCATCCATCTGTTCGCCGATCTCGCTTGCCTCTTCGCGGCTGATCCCCAATACGCGCCAGTCCGGTCGCGCAGAAGGACGGAACTGCGCGCCGATAACGGCGTCCGTTTCACGCTGGATGCCGCCGGCGGCAAAGCCGTTATTGCGAGCGAGATCCCGAGCCCGTGCGGTGACAGGGTCGCGGGCGGCGCTGAGCTCGGAATCCGGATGCTCGCGGTGCGGCATCCACGCGCCGAGCTCTTGGCTCATAACGTCAGCAGCGTCATAGGCTTCGTGCCCGACCAGGGCGGCCAGCGCTCGCCGGTTGGACCGAAAAACGGGAGTAACGCTCACCGGAAGCGGACTCCGATTGCGCGACGGCGGCCGGTTCCAGCCTGAGCTTTCAGATCCTCGATATGACGATCGAGTGCGGCCAGATCGGCGGGCTGGAACTTCAGCGATTCATCGCCTTGCCGCATCTCGGTGGGCGCGCGGCCGGAAATCAGATCGAGGCGGCGCTGCTCAGCGGCTTCGATCTGCTCTTGAAGGGTCGGCATGTTACCTCCTGATCAGACGCGCGAAGGCATCTTTCGAGTTCGTTGGTTTGTCGTCTTCGCTACGCGTTGTCGTTTCGACGGGCAGACGTGGCATTGCTTGCTCAGACAGCGGGACATGCGGGTCGGCGGTAACGGCAGTGACTGTGCTTGCTGGAAGATCGAACAGGTCCGGCTGCCCCTCAGGCGGCGCAATGCTCCGTTCCAATTCCAGTTGGCCCCATTGTTGATCTGTCATCGCGGCCCAACCCTTTTTGCGGGCGGCGGCCTCGGCATAATTCATGGCGTCGAGGCATTCGTTGCGCCGGGACGGTTCGACCAGTTCCCATTTCGACGTCATCGCGCCCGAGGACGCGCGCTTCAGCACCCGGACCTCGGACGTGATCTGCCGGAAGTACTCGTCGCCCAGCCCGGTCGCGAAGGCGACGTATCCGCGTCCTTCGGGATCTTCCTTCGCAAGCCAGCCGTAGAAATCGGCCTTAAGCTGACTCACGTTCACGACCCAGCGGCGCTTTTGCCGTTTCGCGACCCGTCCGTTTTCTTTCCGGGTGGATTGCGGTTGCAGCACTGGCCCGTTCGCGCTGCTTGCCCCCTTCACCGTGATCACTCGGGTAAAGGGGTGCGACTTTGCCCAGTCGAGCACATCCGCCGTGAACGAACCCTCGTCGACGGCCATCATGTCGAGCGGGAGCTCCAGCCCGAGCGTCGTCCTCCAGGTCGATTTCAGCAGCGCGTTGAGCGCCGCGCGGCCCTCTTCGTCGCCGATGTAATGTGGGATCACCCGATGCTCGACGACCCAGCGCCGCAGGTCCCGACCGAAGGCGACGATCGAGACCTCGATACGGTCCCCCTGGAAATCGACGCCGGCGGTCAAGAGGACCCCGGACGCTGGGACGCGACCCAGCGGCAGCACTGTCTCGGGCTCCGCATTCTCGACGCGGTCGCGCAGCTTTTCCCAATCCGGCCCCTTGCTCGCCTGCTCGTAGGGAAGGCCCAGCACATCGTTCCAGAAGGTCTGTTCGGTCTCGACCTCGACCTTGTCCCGGGCTTCCTCATCGGTCTCGACCCGGGCCTGCACCCCGGTCCAGCCCATGACTTGGGCGTATTCGACCGCGATCGACGCCCAGTCCCGCTGCGGGACATAGGCCCGCCACAGGTGGAAACCCGGATGATCGCCGTGCGGGTTGTGCGCAACCCAGTCTCCCGCCGCCACCATCACGCGCTTGTCGGCGTGGTTGATGACGGCGCCGCAGGAATCGCAGCTGAAGCACGCCGCCCCAAGGCGCTCGGGGTCGAGGTTCTTGCGAAAGTTCTCCCAGGTCAGGGGCGCGCGGTGCCCGCAATGCGGGCAAGGCACATGGTAGTGTCGCTGGTCCGAGCGTTTGAACGCCCGGGTCACGCGGCAGGTGCCCTGGATCTGCGGCGTCGAGATCCGCACGATCTTGGCTTCCTCGAAACCAGAGGCGCGGCTTTCGGCCAGCTTCTCCGGGTCGCCCTTCGGCGTCATTTCGAACTTCGCGACATCGTCCATCAGCACGAGGCGGCGCGTCGTGCCGGCAAGGTCGTCGGGCGATCCCGCGCTCACCACCTTCAGGGTCCCGTCGCGGCGCAGGGTTTCCTGGTTGTGCAGCGTGTCGGTCTGGTCCCCGCGCCCCTCGCCGAAGATCTCGACGAGGCTGGGAGCCTGCCGGCGAATCGGCATCCATTTCGTGCGGACCCATTCGGTCGCCGCCGAGCTGGTCGGGTGAACCACGAGGCTGTCGAGCGGGCCGTATTCGTGCCAGGCGGCCAGTGTCGGGATCAGGACCGAGACGGTCTTGCCCCATTGCGCCGACCCGCGCAGCGTGACCTCCCGCGAGGGATGCTCCGGGCTCAGAACCTCGTGCACCTCGCGCAGGAACGGAAACAGCGAAATATCGAACTTGCCGGGAAACGGCGAGCGCGCATCGAACTCGATATTGTCGGTACACCAGCGGGTGATGTCTGGTGGCAACGGCGGTTGCATGGCCTGCGCCATCCCGCGGAGGATGGCGGCTTCGGCCGATGACAGGAAACCCATCAGACCTGCTCGGCCTTCTCGGCATCGGTCATTCCCGCCGTCCCGGCCAGATCGTCCAGCTGCTCGGCCCGCGCGGTGCGGTGGGCGCGCCAGCGATCCATCATGACCTTGCGGGTTTCCCGGTAATCGACGCCCATCTGGTCTGCCACGGCCCGGGCCATTTCCCGGACCAGCGACTCGAACAGGGCCACTTCCTTCGCGAGCGCCTGTCCCGATTGCCGCTGGACCTCTTCGGCCAGAAGCCAGAGCCCTTCGTCGCGCGCATTGTCCCGGCGCGCTTTCCGGGCCTGCTCTTCCTTGATCTGGAGCGTTGCCAGCTCCAGGCGATCAGGATCGCGGTCACCGACGGGCCCATCGTAGCCCCGTGTGGGGTTGCGGCTCGCCTGCGCGTCGGGCTTTTCGTCACTGGTTCCTTCTTCGGAGACGGCCCTCAATGTCCGCCGGGTCTCGCGCCCGTTGCCCGTCATCTGGCCGAGGTCGAGCTTGCGCCCCAGTGCGTCGGCCACCTTGGCCAGGTCGAACCGGCGTGCGCGGCCCGTTCCCTCGTAGCAACCTTCCAGCTTTCCCTCGCTCACATACTGGCTGATGCGAGGCTTCGAGAGCCCGAGCCGGGATGCAAGTTCGGTTGCGTTAAGGTTGGCCATGGCCCTTTCCGTTGTTAAGTTAAGGCTTTCCAGATCGTTAAGAGCGGCGACACCCACGGGGCGCGAATTACCCGCGTGCAGGGGTTGCCCGGGAAGGACCCGAAGGGGGCCGGGGCGAGGTCACCGCGAGGTCGCGAGCGCCCGGTCGAAGGCCCGGCGAAGATTGACGCCCAACCGATCGCGGTAGATCGCGGCGACGGTTCCTTCGAACTCCAGCACCGGCGTGTAGGTCGGCACTTTGTCCGAGAATTTCAGCACCCGCACCGGGATGTCGTCCGGAGCGTTGCGGCGATACACCCCCGGCGCCAGACCGTGCTTCGGGACGAAGTACCGCGCCCGGTTGCGCGCCCGGCGGGCCGAGCGCTGCGTGGTATTCGCGGCGCCGTCGCGTTGCGCCTGCAGCTGCGAGAGCACCTGGTTGCGTTCCCCGCGCGACCAGTTGCCGTAAGCATCGAGGCGGGCGCCTTCGAACGGCCCATCCGTCGCCGGGATTACCGTGCGCAGGATCTGCGCCGACACGACATGCTGATCGATCAGCTTCTCGATGCCTGTCTGCGGGCGACCGCCCCCTTGGTTCTGGACCTTCAGGTAATGGCGCCGGCCCACCGAGGGCTTTTCTTGCACCTTGGCGGTGCGGTCGGATTTCGTGGCGCGCCAGACCTGGAATGCTCCGAGCGTCCAGCGTGTCGGGCGGTCGAACTGGACCTGCATTCTGTCCTTCAACGCGTCTAGTGCATCGTCCGCCGTCCAGTTCAGAGCCCAGACCTCGATCTGCGGCAGCTGGCGCTGCAAGAGATCGCCGGTGCGTTTCAGGAAGTCCGATGCGTCCAGGGCCATCTCAAAAGACATGAGCCGCCTCCTAACGCAAAGCGCCCGCTCGGGTGTTCCCGGCGGGCGCAGCTTTAGATGATGACAAAGAGATACGATCCGGTTGAGGTAAGCGTCAAGCCCCTTTCTTCAGCGGAGCGCTGGGGCGGCGCGCGCCATCTGATCGAGCGAGCTGGCGAGGGCGGCCTGAGCCCGGTTGACCGAGTCACCATAAACTGACCACGCGTGCGATTTCAGGACCTCGGTCAGGGTCAGCCCTTCGATGCAGACCATGTCGACCAGCGCGCGGGTCGTGATGCTGCGCCGCTTGCCGCCCCGGTTACGCGTGACCTCCAGTGCGTACCCCGTGCCAATGGCGGCCTCCATCCTGCGAATCGCATCACCCTCGGCCAGCACGGCGTCCATGTAGCTGCCGCCTCCGGACCCTTGGCTGCCCCGGTCCTGCGCCTCGACGGAGACGCATTTCAGGCCGACGGAGCTGTGCCGCTCGACCAGCGCGCCATAGCGCCGCCCGGCATCGACTTGCGACGGCGTGAAGGGTGCAGATCCGCCGCGCCGCTGGGCCTGCTGTTCCATCACGTCGAACACGTCGCTGGCCCGCGCTGCATCGCGCCCCGAGAAACCGACGTGTTGGGGTTCATAGCCGTTGGCGGTCGCGCGGACAGCCTGCGGCGCATAGGGCAGGGTGATCCCGCGCGCGGGCGCCACGGGGATCTCCGGACCGCAGCTGCTCGGCGCGTGGGCCCTGACCTTCATCAGCTGCAGCCGATCTTTCTCTTTCGCCGGCGTGAGGACGATCTGACGTTCCCGGGCGATCACCTTGAGCGCGCCTTGCCGATAGCCGATCAGCCGGTCTACCGCCGCGTCCAGATCGCTCTTTCTGATCATCTTTCCCATATCTTGTGCCTCACTTTCTGCTCTGAGCTAATGATTGATTCTCGTTGGTCTTGAATGGGTCGTCAGGGTCGTAAGACAAGAATGCTGGGTCGTTAGACGCTGAGAGACCTGAGAAAGGATATGCGGGGATAACAGGGAGTTACCGCGTATCTGGGTCGTCAGGGTCGTATGGGAGCTAAGGGCACGCACTACGTCTGAAACACCATTCCCCCGAACCCCTCAAACCGCGCTTCCCTATACACGCGCGCAGCAACGTCCCGAACGTCCCTGACGACCCGTCCCGTCGCATAAGCCCCTGAAACGCCGCGCGAACCCCCGAACCCCTCGGAAGAAGGCGACGACCCACAGGGGGCTTCTGGACGTCCCTGACGACCCATGGGACATCGAAGAAGGGGGTGCGGGGCGTCAAAGCAGGTCACCGTTCTGCCGGCGCAGTTCGGCGCGCTGTCGGTCGAGCTGGTGCTCTTCGAACCGCTCCCTGAAGGGGTGGATCAGCACGATGCCGTCGTAAAACGGGTCCGAGGATTTGCGGGCAGTGAAGGTCTGCCCTGTCACCGGGCTCTTCCACTTGCCCGCCTTTTCCTTCAGCCGCCTGAACCGCGTCCGGGGCGTCCAGACGCCTTGACCGCCCTCATCGAGCCAGAACGCGAAGGCGTCCGACAGATCCTTCGACCGCATCGAGTGTTCGGGATTGCCGGTCACGCTGCAGCACGTCGTCAGGAATGTGGCGAGCGGGTCGCTGTCTTCCCGGTACTCGGCCGTGGCCGCGAGGACCTGTTCCGGTACCTGGAGCCCGTGCGCCAGGTAGTCGCGCAGGCCGTCGAGCAACCAGTTGAAGATGCCGTCGCGCTCTCCCCAGAGCTTGTCAGACAGGCCCGCGTCCCGTTCGTCGGGCGGGATCTGGACCTCGAAGGGCACCAGCATCACCCGGCGCCAGATCCCGTCATCGCCGCCGCGGATCTCGGGCTTGTGGTTGCCCGAGATTGTCAGCTTGAAGATCGGATAGACCTCAAGGAAATTCACCCCGTAGGGCGGGCGCACCAGGATCGGCTCGCCGCCGGTCAGTTCCTTCACCATGCCTTCCTGCAGGTTCTGCCCGTCGTCAGGTTCGGACATCCGCATGAAGCGCGCGCCCACCATCGGCATGAGGTCGGGCGTCGCATCGCCGCCGCCCCGTCGGTTCTTGCCTGTGATCGTCTCGATCTTGCCGCCGGCCGCATAGTCGCCCATGATCTTCGCGATCAGGTCGACCAGCACCGATTTGCCGTTGGCGCCCGTGCCGTAGAAGAACGCGAATTTCTGTTCCGAGGTCAGGCCGGTCATCGAATACCCGAACCATCGCTGCAGGAAGCGCCGCATCTCCGGGACCGGCTGGATGCGCTCGATGAACTCGATGAATTGTGGGCATTTGGCCTTCGGGTTCAACGCCACGGGCATGACCTTCGTCAGCAGCAGCGTCCGGTCGTGATCCTGCCGATCGACGATCACCACAGGCGGGGGCGGGTTCATCCCGCCGTCGTCTTCGCCGGGTTCGGTCCGGAACGTGAGAACGCCGCCCCGGGTGTTGATGGTCAGCGGATCCCGATCGAGATCTTCGAGGGGCCGGGCGATGATCGCCGCCGCCTCGGTCAGCAGGTTCTTGATCGAGTTCGAATTGCCGGCGTTCTTGGCATGCGTGAGGCGACGGCCAACGGATTTCGCGCGCTTGTCGCGGATCCGGTCGGCCTCCTTGCGCAGGGCCAGCAGGAAGGCGAGGCGCTTCTCCTGGACCGCGTCCCGATCCTTGCTCGCCATGTCCATGAGTTCGGTGACCTCGTCCTTGGTCTCATCGACCTCGCGCAGAACGGCTTCGTCCTCTTCATCGACGGGCAGAAACCAAACCTCCTGGCCGATCAGGTCAGTGAGCTTGTGCGCAAGCCGCCGGACCGCCACGCCGTCCGGATCCTTGATGAAGCGCATCTCATCCCAGACGAAGAAGCCAGCATTCGGCACGTAGACCAGGTCATGCCCGAAATGCGTGAGCAGCCGTTCCCCGTTGCCGTAATCATTCAAGGGAAAATCGACGCAGCGGGCGGCGGGCGGAAGATCTTCGCTTTCATCCGGGGTGCGGGGCGGCGGGGCGTCCTGGTCGTCATCGAAACCCGGGGTTTCCGGCGATGCCCCATCGTCTGCGGAATCCGGGACCACGACGTCATCGGGCAAGTCGACCTCGACCGCGCCAGCCATCAGCTCGCGCACCCCCTCGATTCCCTTCGGCATGTCAGATGTCTCCCTTCAACTCGGTCAGCGCCGCGTCGAGCGCGCGCAGATCGGCCTCGTAGAACCGTGCCCATGGGCCCGGCCCGTTCTTCGTCCTGGACCCGCGCGCCCAGAGGCGCCGATAGAGATCGCGCCAGCGCGGCAGGTCGGTGATGTCTATGCGCGTGGACCAGCTGTCCTTGCGCAGCTCGGCCGCGCCGGCGGCGCGATCGAGCGTGATGGTCAGGGCTGCGCCGGCGGGCATGCTTCGCCCTCCAAAAGCACGTCGTTGAGATCGAGGCCGGGCGGGCAGGGCACGATCCGGGCCGTCAGGCCGGGGATCTTCGCCATGGCGCGGCGGGCGCCGGACATGAGCTTCGCGCGGGTCATCTTGGGATCGCTGTCGCCGTCTTCGATCAGCACCAGCTCGCGAACCCAGGGCGGCGGAACAAAGGCCGCATCATCGGTCATGTCGGGCAGTCCCGCGTAGCGCAGGCCCTTGCCCTGGCGCATCTTGCCGGCGATGTTGCCGAGATCGACGCCCGCCCAGAACGCGGCGCCCGGATGAAGGCCTGAGACCATCGCCGTCAGCGTGGTCTCGATGCCTTCGGCCATGACAAGGGTGCCCTGCAGCACATTGGGCGTATGCAGCCTGATGGCCGCGCCCTTTTTCGAACCCCAGCTTTTCTTCACCTTCAGGGGCTGACCGTCATGCTCGATACGAAGCTTCCCGCGCGGCTGCGACAGATCGAACCAGGTGCGATGCACAGCCGTGCCGGTCGCGCCGGGTTGCTGGATCGCGGCCAGCATGGCGGGCCCCCGATGCGCCTCGACCCATTGCCCGCCCGACGACACCATGTAGGGCAGGGACGGATGGTACCGCAGGCAGGGTGGCAGGATCGGTAAGCGATCCCGGGTAAAGCCGCGCAGTGCGAGGTAGTCGCGCACCGGCGAGTCCTCGGCCGGCAGGCCTTCATGCCAGATCCGACGCGCCTGCCGGATCGCCTCTTCACGGCGCCGGTTCGCGGCTTCCTCGAATTTCCTGCGCCCCTCGATGGCGCGGCGTTCGCGCTCGGCCAACTCTTCGCGGCTGAGTTCCTGACGATCGCCGCAGAGCCAGGTCAGCGCCTCGGGCAGAGTGCATCCGCGCAGCCAGCGCACGAGCTGGATGCCGTCGCCGGCATTGCCGCAGCGCCGGCACTGAAACACGCCCTTCGAGACGTTGATCGCGAAGCGGTCGGTGCCGCCGCATTCGGGGCAGGGGCCAATCAGCTCGTGCCCCGCGCGCTTGAGCCCGTCGATCGACAGGACCATGGCGATCTCTTCGATCGAGCGCGCGCGGGCTTCGACAAGGCGGGGATCGTCTCGGGTCACGGCTGCAGCCCGCCATAGATATGAACCGGCAGGTTATGGGCGAGCGCGAACCGCAGATCGCGCCAGACCATCGGGCAGCGATCCCAGCCCGGGATGTCGGGAATGGCGATCAGCGCTGCGACGTTCAGGATCGGCTGCGACCAGGCATCCCAGAAGACCCGGTCCAGAGGGTCGGGCGTGTCATCGTTCAGCACCTTTGCATGCGCGGCCTCGGCGATCTGCACGGTGGGTGCGAGCGCGGTGCAGCCGCAGGCCGCAAGGCGCCCCACCTCATTCGCGGCCCGGATCGACATCAGCACCGAGCGCTCGACGCGCCAGGCGCCCCGGATCTGTGCTTCGGCGTGGTATGGCGCGGAAATGTAGACGATGCCCGCGCAGTTCCGGCTGACGCGGGCGGGCGACGATCCCGCAACAACAAGCGCCGACCACGGCCCCCTAGGATTGAGCACGGGCGCCCAGTCGATCCGCTTCTGATCGGGCAGTCGCGGGCGCTGATCCGGTATCGTAGGCTGGATCGTCACGCAGGCACCCCACGTTCGATCTGCGCGCGCCGGCGCAGCACGGCCAGCAGCGCCGGCTGGCCGTCAGTCGTGATCCTGTTCTTCTGGTCGCGGATGACTTCGGTCAGCAGCTCGAAGCGGGCCTTGGCCTTAGCGGCATCCACGCCGAGATCCAGCGCCAGTTCACCGAGCTTCTGACCCGAGGCCAGACCTTCGACCAGGTCGAGGTCAAGGTCGGTACCGAAAATCGGATCGGCGGCCAGCGATCCCAGGTGAAACCAGACTTCGCGCTGCAGTCCTCTCAGATCATCCGGGCAGGCCGTGCCCTTGTTCCGGGCGGCACCCTGCGGCGGGATCGAGGGGGAAGGAGTCACCACCGCCGCAGGGGCCGCTTTCTCGCCGGTCCGGGCCGAGGGAACGTCCCGGACCGGCGCGCGCTCCCGGGGGCCTGCATTCGCGGGCGCGCTCTTCGGCGCTTCCGCGACCCCGGAAGTCTTGGATTGGGTGTCCCCCGGCGCAGCCTCGGCCGACACGCCTTGCGGCGACCCGATGCACTCGTCGGCGGGCGTCTTGCCGGGGGACAGAGCGGGGGCGACATCGCTGCCGGAACGGCCCCCGGTTCGAATGGCTTTCGGCGCTGGCGCTTTGGGCTTCGTCAGCCCAAGGCTGCGGCCACGATAAGATACCGCCGGCACCGGGCGCCCGAGCGCCTCGGCGATCGCGGGCCAGCTGTCGCCCGCCGCGTGCATGCGTCGGATCGTGTCTTCCTCTTCCTTCAGCCAAGGGCCACGCAGCAGGCCGTCCTTGCCGATCTGGCGCTCGCCAAAGGGCAGGGGCGATGGCGCGGCCGAGACTGTGCTAGGCGCGGCCGAGGCAGGCGGCGCGGCCGAGACTGTGCTAGGCGCGGCCGAGGCAGGCGGCGCGGCGTCTTCGTCATTTGCGGCCTCAGCCTGAGGCACCGGCGCCGCTGGATAGGTCGCGGTCGCCGGCACGTCATCGATCTCGACAACGGTGTCGACCGGCCCGGGTGTACCCCAGAGCGACGGAACACGCAGGGTCGTGTCGCGGTCGGTCAGCGACACGGTGACCTCCATGCCGGCGCGCTCCAGGACGCCGCCGGCATCGCACAGCTTGCCCATCGCGTCGCGCAGCTCGCGCGTTTCGGCCAGTGTCATCTGTTTCAGGCTCGGGTGCATTCCACGTCCTCCGGGCGGGCGGGGGTTTCGGCGGCTGTCACGACGCGAGGCGCCCACCAGACAAGCTCGGTGCCGTGATCCATGATCATGTCGCGGTGCTGGGTCAGCCCGGCGGCATCGAGCCGGGCGAGGGTCGCCTCGATCTCGGGCACGGGCGCCGCGACCTCTTCCCAGATTTCGGCCAGCGTCTTCACGCCCCCATCGGCGCGCAGCCAGACGACGATCCGCACTGCGCACCGACCGCAACGGTTCGCGAGGCGCATGACCTGTTCGTCAGCCAGTTCACCGATAGGGCGGAAGGTTTCGGTCATCAGCGAACGCCGCCGCGAAACGGAACGGTGGCCTGCGCAGGGCCTTCTGCGCGCAGCAAGAGTGAGGCACGGAACTGCATTGAGACCGCGACCAGCTGGTCGATCTCGCGGATCTGCTTGCGGGCCTCTTGCTGCGTGTAATCGTTGGGATCGCACGATGCGGCCGAGTGCGCCTGCGCATGCAGTGTCAGGACGTCGGAAAATTCCTGCGTGATCCGGTGCACATCGGCTGCCAGTGCGCCCTGTTCGATGATCGGCTGGAAGACACCGCCGGCGAGCGCAGCGAAATACTGGGCGATCGGCGCCGCAGCCTCCGGCTTCACGCGCCCCAGCCGGTCGAGATAGTTCACGCCGAGCCCGCCCGGGCGAACGTCCTGGATCTCCGTCCCGTAAGACACCGAGGACCCCGCGATGCCGAGATCTCCGGCGATCTTCTTCTGATCACCATAGGCGTCATAGCAGGCCTGAACAGCCTCTTGGATGGTTCCGGGGGTCGTGGCGCGGGTCATGACGAGGATCCTGTGAATTGCGCGGTGCGGGTTTCGCGTGACGGTCGGGGCCCTTGCGCCCATGGTTCACGGGCGAAAGGAAAGATGCATGTGTTCAGGAAGCGCTGCGCAGCGACGGGTAGAAATCCGACAGCTGGACGCCGAGGCCGAGTTCGTCGGATTTGGCGATGATCTCAGTCTTGGCTTCGTCAGGAACAGAACCTCGGACCATCCAGCTATGGACAGTCGACTTTGGCCGTCCGAGTGCTGCCGCCATCGGACGAACCCCGCCAAACTTCTCGATGATCTTCGATATGTGCTCCATGTCCGCATATAGCGCACAAATGCGGACGCATTTCAAGCGCAGTTTGCGGACGGACGCGGGCGGGCTGTCTATGCAATATGCGGACATGCACAGTTCAGACGACATAACCGTTCAGGTTAAGGCACTTAGGGAGCGGGCCGGGCTGTCCGTTCGAAAGCTTGCGATGAGGATGGGGAAATCCTCGTCGGGCTATCTGCACTATGAAAGTCCCGATCGATACAAGGGCGGGCCGTTGCCGGTCGCTTTCGCCAAGGAGCTCGCCGCGGCGCTGGCCCCAGAGGGCATACCGTCAGAGGACGTTTTCCGCCTTACGGGTTTGCCGGCCGGGAAGGTTGAGCAGGATCCAGTCGACCTTGTTGATATCTACGATGTTCAGGCAAGCGCAGGCCACGGTGTCGTCGTCTACGACGAGGAAGCTGTTGCGCAGCTCGCATTCCCGCCAGGCTATCTTTCAAAACTCACGAGCGCCAAGCCGCAGGATCTGAAGATCATCTCGGTTAAAGGCGATTCCATGGTCCCGACGCTGGCAGAGGATGACGTGGTGATGCTCGATGTCACCAAGCGCGATCTGTCCTACGATGGGCTTTTCGTCATCAAAGACGGCGGCGATGCCTTGCTGGTAAAGCGCATTGGACGTGCTTCTCAGCGGGGCTTTGTGACAATCATCTCTGACAATCGGACAGTATACCCGTCGGTTGAGAAGGCGTTGGCCGATATCGAGGTGGTCGGACGCGTTGTCTGGAAAGGCGGAAAGGTTTGACCGGAAACAGAGCGACCGGTTGAGCAATTTTCTTTTCATCAGCTGAGGCGCGAAATAGCATGTCCGTGTCGGGGAGACACAGGAGGTGTAAAGTGACTGGTTTTGCTGAAAAGATTGAGATCCTGAGCTCGCGTTCAAAAGTCGCGGAGCGGCAGGCCTTGACGGAAGAGGCGACGAAAACCTCTGTCATTCTGCCGTTCATTCAGGCACTCGGATTCGACGTATTCAATCTTGATGAGGTGGTCCCAGAGTTCATCGCGGATGTCGGGGTGAAGAAGGGAGAAAAGGTTGATTTTGCTATCAAGATTGACGGCAAGATCGCGATGCTCGTTGAGGCGAAGCCCGTCGGCGCGCGGCTTGGCGACACGCAGTTCAGTCAGCTTTTCCGGTACTTTACGGTGACTGAGGCACGCCTTGCGATCCTTACCAACGGTCGAGAAGCGTGGTTCTTTTCAGACACCGACGAACCCAACAAGATGGACAAGAAGCCGTTCTTTACGTTCGACTTTCAGAAGTACGACAAGGCCCAGGTCGAAGAGCTGGCGCGATTTCAAAAAGGGCAGTTCGCGATAGATGCGATTATCGAAGCCGCTTCTAACCTGAAGTACACGCAGCAAGCTGCATCTTACCTGAAAAAACAGCTCGAAGAGCCCGATGATGACTTTGTGCGCCTCGTCGGGCGGCAGATTTATGAAGGTTCGATTACGAAGAACGTGGCCGAAGTCCTGCGCCCCGCTATCCAGGCGGCGCTCGATGAAATCATCAGGGACAGAATCCAAGACAAGCTGAGCATTACCTTCCGCCAAGAAAGCCCGGCTGCCGCGCAGGCGGCGCCCGAAATGGCGGCGGCAGAACCGGAGGACGGTATCGTTACGACAGACGAAGAGCGAGAGGCGTTCATGATCGTTCGCGCCATCGCCGCCAAGCATGTACCGATCGAGCGTATTACCCTTAGGGACGCCAAGAGCTACTGCGCGATCCTGATGGACGACAATAACCGGAAGCCGGTTTGCCGCCTCTACTTCAACTCTGCAACGACGAAGAATGTCGGGTTCTTCGATGCGAACAAGGCAGAGACAAAATCTAAGATTACAGTGCCCACCGATCTCTACTTGCATGTTGAAGCGATCGAAGCGGCGGTCAAAGCCTACTCTTAAGTTCGTTTTGACATGCCGAGCACAAGAGCCCTGCCTATGGCGGGGCTTTCGCGTCTGCACTCTACTGGCTGGATCAGCGTCCGATTCGGTGGGGTGTCCGCATATGTCCGCATAATGCGTTGACTGAATGTCCGCATTGTGCGATCACTCTCCCATCACCCGCCGAAGACGCCACCCGGCAGATCGCGGATCACCTGATGGGAGAGGCCGATGCACGACACCACCAACCTGATCGACCGGCTCGGACCCGGCGACGAACGCGCCCGCTGGATCCGCTGGCGCCTGCTCAAGCGCGAATACCGCGCCCGGAACTGCACTTTCCGCACCACGCGGAGGGCAGCGGCATGACCGGGCAGAACCCCCCGATCCTCAGCCCAGCCGCCGTGACCAAAATCGTGGACGTTGCGATGATCTATTTCGACGACGGCGCGCTCTGGACTGCCGCCGCACGCCTCGAAGAGGCTGCGCGGGAAATCCGTAAATGCGCGCAGGCTAAGGATGATGCGCTTGGGCCCCTCCTTAAGCGGGAGGCGGCACAATGACCCACGACACCCTTGCCCGCTGCATCGCGCTGGTGGAACGCGAGGTCCCGCGCCTGCAGGGCCGTGTCACCGCGGATCTTGATCTCGCGGCGCATGACCTCGACAGCCTGGACGTCATGGCCTTCGCGGTCGAAGCCGAGGACGTGTTCCAGGTCCTGATCGACGACAGCGTTCTGGACACGATCACGTCGCCACGCACGCTGGCCGAAGCGGTCGACGCTGCCCTGCGCACCGCCCGCCCGCGCGGGCCGTCGGACAACCCGGCTCTCTACCGTGACGCAGACGCCGACGGCGAAGCCCAGGCCCCGGAGGACGCCGCATGAGCAGCCCGCAAGCCCATGGCGTCTTCGCCCTCATGCCTCGCGTCGACCAGCTGATCGCCGCCCGTGCGCGCATCGATGATCCCAAAGCCACGCCCGAGGACCGGGCAGGGGCGGCGGAGATCATGATCGAGCTCGGCACCGCCTTCGACAAGGGTCGCGCACAGCGTTTCCTGCGCGACCAGCGCGCCGCCTGATCCGGGTTCCTGCCCCGCGCCGCTGAACGCCTCACCGGCGCGCACCTGCCCGGGCGGCGACTGTCCCGCCGCCCGGGCCTTTTCATTCCCCCGAGGTTTCCATGTCCCAGACAGCCACAGCCCACGACGACAGCCCCGTCACCGTCCTGACGCCCCTGGCGGATTGCTATGTTCATTCGCTCAACACCCGGACCGAGCCGCCCTCGGCCGAGATCGAGACCCTGGCCGATTGCATCGCCGATCTCGGCTTGCTGCAGAACCTTGCCGGATGGTTCGACCCGGCCAAGCCCGGAAAAGTCGGCATTGTTGCCGGCGGGCGGCGCCTGCGGGCGATGATCTTGCTGGCCTCACGCGAAGGCCGGTCGCCCGACGAGACGCGCGTACCGGTCAAGCTCGCACCCGACGAGGGTACCGCGCGGATCTGGGCCTCGGCCGAGAACACGGCCAGAGCGGCACTGCACCCGGCTGACGAGGTCCGGGCCTATGGCCGCATGGCCGGGAGCGGGTATGACGCAAACGCCATAGCTCGCTCTTTCGGGGTCAGCGAGCGGCATGTGCGCCAGCGCCTGAAGCTTGCCCAGCTGCCCCAGCCGGTGCTGGGCGCCCTGCGCGAGGGCAAGATCAGCCTCGACCAGGCCGGCGCCTTCACCGTCGCCACCAGCCCCGAAGCGGCCGAGGCTGAGCTGCAGCGTGTGCTGGCCTCGCAGTGGGGCAACGGCGCGGCTGAGATCCGGGGCCGGCTTTCGCGCGCCTCGATCGGGATGCACGATCCGCGCGCCAAGCTGGTGGGCCTCGATGCCTATCGCGCCGCCGGCGGGACGGTGCTGGAAGATCTCTTCACTGACCAGGTGCAGCTGCTCGATGAGGCGATCCTCGACGAGCTGGTGGAACGGCGCCTGTCCGATGCCGTCGATTTCAATCTCGCGCGTGGCTGGAAATGGGTCGAGGCGATCGAGGGTTCAGATCGCTTCGATGCCCAACGGAACATGGAGCGGATCTGGCCCCAGCCTATCGAATTGCCCGAGGCCGACGCGCTCGAACTGGCCGAGCTGCGGGATCGAGCGGGTGAGGAAGAGTTTACCGAAGCCGAGATCGAGCGCATGTATGAGCTCGAAGAGCGAGAGGCCGGAGACTATTCCGACGAAGATCGCGCCACATCGGGCCTATTCCTCTACGTGGGCCAGGACGGCAAAATCGAAACGCACGGTCCCTACCGGCGCCGGGAAGATGCCCCCGGCGCTGCGGATGCAGGCGAGAGCGGCGGCGGCGCGGTCAAGGTCGAGGCGAAGGCCTTGCCGAACAACCTGCTCGAGGACCTCGCGAAGATCCGTCTGGCTGCCCTGCAGCGCCGCGCAGCCGCGCAGACCGAGCTGATGCTTGATATTCTGGCATGGCAGCTGTCGGGCGGAGTGCGCCCCTACGAGCGGGTGCTGGGGATCTCCGTCGACCGACCGTCGATCGCCCCGGAGAAACCCGAAGGCTTCGAACTCCCCGGGTCGCTGGTGGATCCCGAGGCGAGCGTGGAAAGCGCCACGCCCGAGCGCTTCGCCGAATTCCGTGCCCTCGGCAAGAAGCAACGCAACGAGGTCCTCACGCGGGCGCTTGGCCGCTTGCTCATGCCGCACAGTGACATGGCGCCCTGGATCGCAGCGCAGCTGACGCCCGATCCCCGCCAGATCTGGACGCCCACGGCCGCCGGATATCTCGGTCGCCTGCCGGTGCCGGTGCTGGATCGGCTCTGGGCAGAGCTGGTCCCCGAAGATCGCCGCGAGGGGCTGGAGTTCGACGGCAAGAAGAAAGGCGAGAAGGCGAAGATCTTGGAGCGCCTGTTCAACGAAGCCGATTTCCGCGAAGCCCTAGGCCTCTCGCGCGACATGAACGCCCGGATCGACGCCTGGCTGCCCGAGCAGCTGCAATGGCCGAGCGTGGGGGATGAAGGCGATGACTGACGAAAAGCAACAAGTGGGCCGGCTGGCAATGCGCGTCGAAGGCGACTGGTGGGTTGCCTATTATGCGTTGCCCGAAACCATGGAGGGCGCCTTGGAACTCGGGCGTATCCGGATGGCGATCGTCGAGGATTGGCAGGCCAAGGAATTGTTCATGTCTCTCATGCGGGACGCGGTGACCGCGATCATCCGCGACCGCACCGGAGCCAAGGCCGAATGGCCCGAACCGCATGGGCGGCCGGCGCCGGAGCACGAGCGGGCAGGGAGGGGGTGATGCCCGAAGGCCTGACCTGCCCGCGCTGCCACGGCGCCACCACGGTGATCGACTCGCGCGGAACGGTGCTCGGAGATCTCCCGACCATCCGCCGCCGGCGCCGCTGCGCCAGTTGCGATCACCGTTTCACCACCTACGAGCTGCAGGATGCAGTCATCGCCGCCGTCGAGCAACGCCTTGAGGCGATCGACACCCTACGGACGATGGCGCAGCGGCCTGTCACGCTGAAACCTCAGCCACCGCGCCTGCACCTGGCGCATGGACAGGAGGGCACCTGACATGGGCGCGCCGCGTCTCACCAAGGCTCAGATCGAGCGCGCACTCGCGGCCTGGAAGGAGCAGGTGGGCGCGGTAGGGGCCATGCAGGTCATGCCCGACGGTTCGATCCGCGTCGAGGCGCCGGTTGACCGTACCCCCGAACCAAAGCACGATCCGAGGGAGCCGGAACCGTGGTAGATGACATGCGCCTGAAATATGTGACGACTGAACGCCTGCCATCGGGGGCGACGCGATACCGGTTCCGGCGCAACGGCAAGGTCACGACACTACGGGGCGAACCCGGCAGCCGGGAGTTCCATGAACACTACGCCGCGTTGATCGATGGTGTTCCGGTGGTGCCGATGAAAGCGGTGCGGGGATCCGTCGAATGGCTGGTCGGGCTTTTCCTGGAAGATCTGGAGCGAAAAGTTGCCGCGCGGCTGGCGTCACCCCTGACTCTGAAAGGCAAGCGGCATCATCTAGGGCGGCTCGTCGAGGAGTACGGCCCGAAGAGTGCAGAGATGCCGCGCTCGGCCGTCATCAAACTCGCGGACAAATACGCGGCCACCCCGGGCGCGGCCGACAATCTGATCAAGGGAATATCCGGGCTCTATATCTGGGCGATCCAGCGCGAATACGTCCAGTGCGACAACCCGGCGCGGGGTGTCAAACGTATGACCCGCAAGACCAAGGGATTTGCGCCCTGGACCGCTGAAGATATTGCGCAGTTTCTGGCTTTCCACGCCCCGGGCACCACGGCCAGGCGCACGCTGATGCTCGCGGCGTGCACGACGGCCCGGCGCGGGGACTTGTGTCAGATCGGGCGACAGCACGAGGTCACGCGCGGGGGCAGGAAGTGGCTGCGCTGGGAACAGAACAAGGCCCCGCACGAGATCGTCGAGATGCCTATGTCCCGGGCGCTGCTGGCCGACCTGGCCGGCCATGGCAACATGACGTACATCCTGACGAGCTACGGGGCACCCTACAGCGCGGCCGGCCTCGGGAACGCTTTCCGGAAGTGGGCCGACGATGCCGGTCTGAAGGGTCGCAGCTTGCACGGCGTCAGGAAGGGCGTGGCCGCCATGCTGACCGCATCCGGCGCGACATCGGCCGAGATCGACGTGTTGCTCGGCCATGAAATGGGAAGTCCGGAGACGAAGGTTTACGTCCGCAGCGCTGCCCGCGCAGGCCTCGCTGAGACCGTCGTCGACCGCATCGATGCGATGCTCGGATAGCAAAAGTGTACCACGCCTGAGACGCAAAGTGTACCACGCCGAAAATTGCTCAATGAAACCAAGGCAAGTTCACTAAGCGTTCATGCAGGGTGGTAGCCGCTGTGGGACTCGAACCCACACGCCCATCCGGGCAACGGATTTTAAGTCCGGTCTGTCTACCATTCCAGCAAGCGGCCTAACCGTTTTCTTTCAACACTTCGGTGCCGAGGTTGCAAGGTGCAAGTTCCGGGTGGCGTGGGCGAAGTGCCGGGGCAGGCAGAAACGCAGGCCTTGAGACCCGTGGGGAGTGTGGACAGGTTGGAACGGGCGAACGGGGTATCGTCCCGGACCCCGCGTGTGCCGGATGGCTGGCCGTGGCACTTGGGGCGGATGCCTTCCGACGTGCCTCAATCGGGGTCTGGAGGCGTCCCAGAAATCGCGGGCGGGTGTGTCGGGCGCCGGGGGATAAGGCGTTCGGGATAGGACGCGGTGGCAGGATCCGGCTTGGTGACCAGCGCCAGTTCGGCCTCCAGTCGCGCGGTCAGTTGCCGGGCGG
Organism: Pararhodobacter marinus; assembly: GCF_003122215.1. Lineage (GTDB taxonomy): Bacteria > Pseudomonadota > Alphaproteobacteria > Rhodobacterales > Rhodobacteraceae > Pararhodobacter > Pararhodobacter marinus. Next base: position 28,540 of record NZ_QEYD01000017.1, read on the forward strand.
CGATATCGTCGGATGAGGCCATTGCGCAGCGTTCTCCTACCTCCTGGGGCGGGCCCGCAGGCCGCGCTGCGGCCAAGCGGCGTTTCGGACGAAACTCTCCGCCCGCTCGAAACTCAGGCCCCCTGTTGCCCGTGACCCGCCCGTTCCAGCGTCGGCGGTTCCAGCGTCAGCGCACGGGCCCGGAGGGCGGGACAACAGCGCCCGGATGGCGGATCGCTGCCTTCCGGATTATCCATAACTGAAATGTGGATTTCCGCTCTTGGCGAGTCAAGCATCCTCTCGTCCCGTCTCGGAAACGCCATTCTTCGCCGTTTCGGGCGGCCCTGCGCCCGAGGCCGACGAGGATGAAGAAACCCCTGCGCGGAAACGCGCGGACCGGCATTCCCGCAGTTCCCCAGACGCCCCGCGCGGCAGATCCTGCTGCGACGTGGCGTCCTGCCGCTGGTCTCTTGACCGCCCCGAAGCAGGGGTTAGGCATAGAGCAGACAAAGGGAGGACCCTCTATGCTTGGTCAGATGATGAGCCAGCCGCTGCTGATTTCCAGCCTGCTGGTGCATGCCGAACGCCACCACGGCAACCGCGAGATCGTCACGCGCCGCCCCGAGGGCGATATCCACCGCACGACCTGGAAGGGCGTCTCCAAGCGTTCGCGCCAGCTTGCCAATGCGCTCGAAGGAATGGGACTAAAGGCCACGCAGCGCGTCGGCACGCTGGCCTGGAATACCGACCGCCATCTCGAACTCTATTACGGGGCCTCGGGCGCGGGCATGGTGCTGCACACGCTCAACCCACGGCTGCATCCCGATCAGCTGGTCTGGATCGCCGACAATGCGGGCGACCAGGCGATGTTCTTCGACCTGCAATTCCTGCCGCTGATCGAGGCGACGGCGCATCGCTACGAATCGGTCAAGCATTTCATCCTGATGTCCGACCGCGCGCATATGCCGGCCGAGACGAAGATCCCCAACCTTCAATGCTATGAAGAGCTGATCGAAAGCGCATCGGACACCTATGACTGGCCGCAATTCGACGAAAATCAGGCCTCGTCGTTGTGCTACACGTCGGGGACCACGGGCAACCCAAAGGGGGTGCTCTATTCCCACCGCTCGACAGTGCTGCATGCCTATGCGGCGGTCGCGCCCGACGCGCTGAACCTGTCGTCGCGCGACGCGGTCCTGCCGGTGGTGCCGATGTTCCACGTCAACGCCTGGGGCCTGCCCTATTCGGCGGCGATGGCGGGGGCGAAGCTGGTCTTCCCGGGGCCGGGCATGGACGGGAAATCGCTCTATGACCTGTTCGAGGCCGAGGGCGTCACCGTCTCGGCTGGCGTGCCGACCGTCTGGCAGGGGCTTCTGGCGCATGTCGAGGCCGAGGGCGCGCGCTTCTCGACGATGAAACGCACGGTCATCGGCGGTTCGGCCTGTCCGCCCGCCATGCTGCGCGCTTTCGACGAGACATATGGCGTGCAGGTTCTCCATGCCTGGGGCATGACCGAGATGTCGCCCCTGGGCACGGTCTGCACGCTGAAAGGCGGGCAGGAGGATCTGGACGGCGACGCCCGTTTCGCCGTGCTGTCGAAACAGGGCCGGGCGATCTTCGGCGTCGACATGAAGATCGTCGGCCCCGATGGCGAGGAACTGCCCTGGGACGGCAAGACCTCGGGCGAGCTTCTGGTACGCGGGCCGTGGATCGTCGACAGCTATTACAACCGCCATGGCGACGATATCCTGCGCTTCGACAAGGCGGGGCTCGGCTGGTTCCCCACGGGCGACGTCTCGGTCATCGACCCCGACGGCTTCATGCAGATCACCGACCGCACCAAGGACGTGATCAAGTCGGGCGGGGAGTGGATCTCGTCCATCGATCTGGAAAACATCGCGATGGGCCATCCCGGCGTCGCCATGGCCGCCTGCATCGCCGCCTATCATCCGAAATGGGACGAGCGCCCGCTTCTGGTGGTGATGAAGAAACCCGGCGCCGAGGTGACGAAGGACGATATCCTCGGCTATCTCGAGGGCAAGATCGCCAAGTTCTGGACGCCCGACGACGTGGTCTTCGTCGACCAGATCCCGCTGGGGGCGACCGGCAAGATGCAGAAGAACAAGCTGCGCGAAGAGTTCAAGGATTACAACCTGCCGACGATTTAGGTTTCGGGCGGCGCGAGGGGGCTGTCTGCCCCCTCTTGGCCTGCGGCCAATTCACCCCCGAGGATATTTTCAGAACAAAGACGCGCAGGGTTAACAAAAGCTGAAGGCCCCGTCTTTGTTCCCTAAATATCCTCGGGGGGATCCAAGGGGGGCAGACAGCCCCCCTTGGCCGCGTTTCGCCACGGGCGCGCGGTTTCAGTCCGGGTGGCTGTCTTGCCAGTCTTCGAGCGCTGCACGCAGCCGTCGGATCAGCACGGCGCGGCGTTTTTCGTCGCCGGCGCCGGTCAGGGCCTCGTTCAGGTCGAGGAACAGGGTCGACACGTCGTTATGCCAATCAAGGCGCGCCACCGCGTCGGGGCGCAGCCGGGGCGGGGGGCGGCGCGGGTTGTCGGGCAGGGATTGAGGCCCGGCCGGCGTCAGGGTGAAGCCTTCGTCCAGCACCGGCCGCAGAACAGGCAGGGGCGACAGCGCGTCGGTTTCGGCCCGTGCCAGCGCCTCCATCGCCGGGGGCTCGCCATGGGTCAGGAACAGCGCCTGCCGGATCGGTCCCCTTGCGGCGATCCAGGCCTGCAGTTCCGGCCCGTCGGCATGGCCGGAATAGAGATCCATCGACCGGATCCGCGCCCGGACCTCAATCGGTTCGCCATGGATGCGCACGCGTGTCGCGCCGTCGAGCAGGATGCGTCCCAGCGTGCCCTGCGCCTGATAGCCCGCCATCATCACCGTTGCGGCCTCGGACCACAGCCAGCGTTTCAGCCGGTGGCGGATGCGCCCCGCCTCGCACATGCCCGAGGCGGCAATGACGATGTGAAACCCTTCGACATCGTCGAGGCGTTTTGAGTCTTCGACATCCTGCGTGACATGCAGCCAGGGCGCGTGCACCGCGCGGCTCAGCGCGCGGCCATGATCCAGAAGCCCGTGGTGGCGGTCGAAGATCTCGGTCGCGCGCGCGGCCAGCGGACTGTCCAGATAGACCGGGACTTCGGGCAACGTGCCGTCCTCGAACAGCCGTGCCAGGTCGGCGATAAGCTCCTGCGCGCGTTCGACCGCGAAAGAGGGGATCAGCAGCACGCCATCGGGGCGCATCGCCGCGCGGATCTCTTCGCCCAGAAGCGCGCGGCGGACCTCGTCAGAGGCCGACAGCCGGTCGGTATCGCCATAGGTGCTTTCGCAGATCACGTAATCCAGCCCCGACGGCCCCTCGGGATCGGGATGCAGAAGCTTGAAGGCCGGGCCGATATCGCCCGAGAACAACAGCCGCATCGGGTCGCGGTGGCCGGGGATCATCACCTCGATCTCGACCGAGGCCGAGCCCAGCATGTGCCCCGCGTTCCAGAACCGCGCGCGGGTGCCGGGCAGGACGGGGATCCAGTCGCCGTAATCGGCGCCGCGAAACTGCGCCAGCGTGCGCTCGACATCCTCGCCGTCATAGATCGGTGTCACCGTCTCGCGGTTCCAGCGGGCGCGGCGGCGGTTCAACTGCTTCACTTCGAGCGCCTGAATATGGGCGGCATCGGGCAGCATGACGCTGCACAGATCGGCGCTGGCACGGGTGGCGTGGATCGGCCCGGCGAAGCCCGCGCGCACCAGCTTCGGCAGCAGCCCGGAATGGTCGATATGGGCGTGCGTCAGCAGCACGGCGTCGATCTTCGTCGCGTCGAAGGGGAAGGGGCGGTAATTCAGCTCTTTCTCGGTCTTCGAACCCTGCACCATCCCGCAATCGATCAGCAGCGTGCCGGTCGCCGTTTCCAGCCGGAAGCACGAGCCGGTCACCGCGCGGGCGGCGCCGTGGAAGGTCAGGATGGGGAATGTCATGCGGGCACCTCCGGCCTGCATCCTCGCGCTCAAGCGCCCGCCGCGCAACGAAAAACCCCGGCGCGGGGCCGGGGTCTCAGACGATGGGGCAGGGGATGCTCAGTCGCGGCCGCGATAGGGCTCGACATATTGCAGCGCCATGTCCCACGGGAAGAAGATCCACGTGTCCTGGCTCACGCCTGTGATGAAGGTGTCGGTCTGCTTCTCGCCCTCGGGCTTGGCATAGACGCAGGCGAAATGCGCCTTCGGGTAAAGCTTGCGCACCAGTTCCAGCGTCTTGCCGGTATCCACCAGATCGTCGACGATCAGGATGCCTTCGCCGTCGCCCATCATCTCAGCATCGGGCGACTTGATGACCTGCGCTTCGCGGCGCATGTCTTCCTTGCCGCCGCCGGAATGATAGGACTTCACGCTGATCGTATCGACCGTGCGGATGTCGAGCTCGCGCGAGACGATCATCGCGGGGGCCATGCCGCCACGGGTGATGGCGACGACGGCGCGCCAGTTGCCGTCTTCGGGGCCGCGGCCCTGCAGGCGCCAGGCCAGCGCGCGGGCGTCGCGATGGAGCTGGTCCCAGCTGACATGGAAGCCTTTTTCATGCGGCAGGCGGTCGTTCATCGATGTCTCCTTCAGCGGGATAGCAGCAGGCGCAGGCCCAGGGCGCCCAGAACCACGCCGGCAATGCGGTCGATCCAGAGCTTGGCGCGCAGATAGCCCGCGCGCGCGGCGGGATGCGAGAGGGTCAGGGCGATCAGGGCATAACCCAGAAGTTCCAGCAGGAAATGCGCGGCGATCACCATCGCGCCGTCGCGCAGGCCCAGACCGGCGGGGAAGATCACCACCAGGACGGCGCCCGCGAACAGGACCGATTTCGGATTGCCCAGATTGACCAGCATTCCCGACACGAACGCCCGGCCCCAGCGACGGCGCCCGGCGCGGCCCTCGCCCAGGGGGGCGCCGGCGTCCCGCCAGAGATGGAAGGCGATCCAGATCAGGTACAGCGCGCCCGCCAGTTTCATCGCCCCGAAGGCCCAGGGCGCCAGCGCGAAGAGCGCGCTGAGCCCCGTCAGGGCGGCCAGCGTCCAGCACGCGGCGATCAGTCCCAGCCCGGCGCCGGTGGCGATGCCCGCGCCCAGCCCGCCGGTCAGCGTGTTGCGCATGGCCAGAAGCATGGCGGGTCCCGGCACCGCGAAGGCGGCGCCGAGGGTCAGGACGAAGGTGAGAAGCTGGGCGCCGGTCATCGCGGAGCGCCCGTTATTCGGGCTTCTTGCCCGCGTCGATATCGGGCGCATCGACGGCCTTCATGCCGACGACGTGATACCCCGCATCGACATGCAGCACCTCGCCCGTCGTCCCCGAGCCCAGATCGGACAGCAGGTAAAGCGCGGCCTTGCCGACCTCTTCCTGCGTCACGTTGCGGCGCAGGGGCGCGTTCAGCTCGTTCCACTTCATGATGTAGCGGAAATCGCCGATGCCCGAGGCGGCCAGCGTCTTGATCGGCCCGGCCGAGATCGCGTTGCAGCGGATGCCGTCGCGGCCCAGATCCTCGGCGATATACATGACCGAGGCTTCCAGCGCCGCCTTGGCCACGCCCATCACGTTGTAATGCGGCATGACCTGTTCGGCGCCGTAATAGGTCAGCGTCAGGATCGAGCCGCCCTCGGGCATCATCGCGGCCGCGCGCTTGGCGACGGCGGTGAAGGAGTAGACGGAAATGTCCATCGTCTTCAGGAAGTTCGCGTGCGACGTGTCGACGTAGCGGCCGCGCAGCTCGTTCTTGTCGGAAAAGCCGATGGCATGGACCACGAAGTCGATCTCGCTCCAGACGTCTTTCAGCGCGTCGAACATCGCGTCGACCGACTCCATCTGCGAGACGTCGCATTCGAAAAGACGCGGCACGCCCAGTTGTTCGGCCAGCGGCACAACGCGCTTCTTCAGCGCTTCGCCCTGATAACTGAAGGCGAGTTCCGCACCCTGCGAGGCCAGCGCCTGGGCGATCCCCCAGGCAATGGATTTGTCGTTGGCGAGGCCCATAATAAGGCCCTTCTTGCCCGCCATTAGCCCTGCTGACATCGCGGTCTCCGGATCCTGAACTTACGTAAGGTGCAGCTATAGGCCGAAGGTCTTGGCGCATCAAGGGTTCGCGCTCTTGCCAGTGGATATGGAAAACTGCGAGTGTCGGCGCGGTTGCAAGACAAAGCCGGAGCCTGAGCCATGAGCGACGCCACCCAGAACGACCGCCCGGAAGGGCCCGGAGCCGACGATCCGGCGGGCTCCGATGCCGCGCGCGGCGGTATCTTTTCCGGCGAAGATCCGTTTCTGATTGCGAAACGCTGGCTGGCCGAGGCCGAGGCCACCGAGCCGAACGACCCCAACGCGATTGCTCTCTCTACGGTTGATTCGGAGGGTCTGCCGAACGTGCGGATGGTTCTGCTCAAGGACATCGAAAGCGCGGGCGCGGGGCAGGGGGCCTTCGTCTTCTATACCAATTACGAAAGCGTGAAGGCGCGCGAGATCGAGCAGGCGGGCAAGGCTGCTTTCGTGATGCATTGGAAATCCCTGCGCCGGCAGATCCGCGTCCGGGGTCTTGTGACGCGGGAAAATGGCGAAAAAGCAGATGCTTACTACCAAAGTCGGTCTTTGCAGTCGCGGCTTGGTGCCTGGGCCTCGCGGCAGTCTCAGCCGCTTGCGTCGCGGGGCGCGCTGATGGCCGAGGTCGCGAAGATGAGCCTGCGCCACGGAACAAATCCGCCGCGCCCGGATTTCTGGGGCGGGTTCCGGATCGCTCCGGTCGAAATCGAGTTCTGGGCCGATGGTGCCTTCCGGTTGCACGATCGCTTCCGCTTCACACGCGCCAGCGTCGGCGGACCTTGGCTCAGCCGGCGTCTCAACCCGTGAAATTCACGCTTCGTGAAACGTCCATGCCTTGTGTTCGGCGCATTTTGCGTGAATGCTGACCGCTGGTTGGTGATTGTATGGTTGGGACTAACGGAATGGTTGAGGTTGAACGAGGACTTCCGCGTGTTCGCGGAAGCGTTAAATGGTTCGATCCCGGAAAAGGCTTCGGGTTCATCGTGGCGGATAGTGGCGGGCCGGATATCCTGCTGCATGTGAACGCGCTGCGGAATTTCGGTCAGAGCTCGGTCTGTGATCGCGCCGGAATCGAAGTGACCGTGCAGCAGACGCAGCGGGGCCTGCAGGCCGTCGAGGTCTTCGAGATCACGCCGCCCGAGGATGCCACGCAAGATGCCGAAACCGTGGCCCCGGTCGATCCGGACGTGCCGCTGGAACCCGCGCGCATCAAGTGGTTCGACAAGGTGAAGGGATTCGGCTTCGCCAATGTCTTCGGCCGGACCGAAGACGTGTTCATTCACATGGAAGTGCTGCGCAAGTCCGGCTTTGCCGAGTTACAACCGGGCGAAGCGGTCGGTTTGCGGATCGTCGATGGCGAACGGGGCCGGATGGCCGTGTCTATCGCGTCGTGGGAGACCGCGCTGCACAAGAAGGGATGAACGCGATGCTGGGACGAACGGGGCAGGGAAGAACGGGAACGCGCGCCGCGCTGGCACTGGGGATCACTCTGGCGATGGCGGTTCCCGCTTTTGCCGAATGCCGTCCGGGCCAGGTTCAACTGCGCGGGGATTTCGGCACCGCCGCCTTCTCGGTCGAGATCGCCGATGACGACGGCGAACGCGCGCAGGGCCTGATGCATCGCGAAAGCATGGGGCGCTTCGCCGGCATGCTGTTCGTGTTCGAGCGCCCGCAACGCGCGGTGTTCTGGATGGAGAACACCCTCATCCCGCTGGACATGTTGTTCATCGACGCGTCGGGCGTGGTTCGCCATGTGCACGAAAACGCCGTGCCGATGGACCGCACGCCGATCGATGGCGGCACGGATATCCAATACGTGCTCGAGATCAATGGCGGGATGGCCAGCCGCCTCGGGATCGAGGACGGCGCCGAGCTGCGCCATCCGGCGATTGCGGCCGACGGCGCGGCCTGGCCCTGCGACGAATAATCCCCGAGGCGTCGCCCTTTTCCTGCGATGGAGAGGGTGACGTTTCGCTCTTCCTTGTCGTCTTGCGGTGGTCTATGACGCGCCTGTCGGGGCGTGGCGCAGCTTGGTAGCGCGACGGTTTTGGGTACCGTAGGTCGTAGGTTCGAATCCTATCGCCCCGACCAGCACTTAGCCCGTTTCAGGGCGCCGCGTTTTACACGTCGGTTTACAAAGACGTTCACGTTTGCTTCCCGGCGCGAGTCAGTTTCTCGGCCAGACCGTCCGACATTTCTGGCGACAGGGCGGTGTAGCGCTCGATCACCTCGGACGCGTGTTTGATCGACCAGCCCATCGCCGTCGCGATTTCCTTCAGGCTGGCATCGGCCATGAGCAGCCGCGTTGCAGCGGTCCCGCGCGCATCGTAGAGGCGCAGGCCGGCGCGGATCTTCAGCTTGTCGCGCCACTGGCTGACCGCATCCCCCAGATAGTTCTCGTGCTGGTACGGCTCGCCGCCCTTGTTGACGATGAAATGCGTCTGCCCCGGCGGCGTCTCTGCGATCAGCCGCGCCATCCGGGGTGTCACCGGGATCGAGGCCAACCGCTTGCGCTTGGCCGTCCAGATCACGATCCGCTGGCCCTTCGGCGTCGGGTGGATATGCGCGCGGCAGAGCCCGGCCAGGTCGCCAGGTCTGAGGCCGGTTTCGGTGGCGGCGATCAGGATCCGGCTGACATGGGCGGGGGCGCCCTTCTCGAAAGCGGCGATGTCGTCATCCGTCCAGAACATATCGGCTCGGTTCGAGCTGTAGAGGCTGCGGATCTTCTGCAGGTGATTGTGCCGCAGCATCGTGCGATCGACCGCCCATCCGACCAGGCGCTGCAGGTGCCGGATGCGATCATCCCCGACCTTGCCGCCGATGCCGTCGCGCCATTTCAGGGCAATCCCCCGGATGCGCGGGTCGTCGAAGACAGCGCGGGGTCCGCCGCCGAACTTCGCGTCGATCCCGGTCTTCGGGTGGTAGAAGCTGGTCTTCATGTCGGATTGCGTGCGCTGTGCCAGGCGGGCGAAATCCTGAGACCGGGTGAACTCGATGATGATCTCGCGGAACAGCCCGCGCGCCTGTTCCGCGACCGGACGGCTTGCCGACAGCGCGGCCAGGTATTCGGGCGAGCCTTCGTCAAAGGCCATGGCGCTGTTCCAGAACGGCACCGCCCCGCGCCCGCGCGAGGCATAGTGATAGACGCGGATCGTCCCGTCCGCGAGCTTACGCCGGACCCGGTGGACCCCTTTAACGCTGATCATTGTCATGTTCCCGGAACCACGCATCCACCGCCGACTCTTCGACTGGAGTGTGCGAGATGATCGCCGGATCGACAAATGCAATTCCGACAGGGGTCTGCACCGCAACCTTCCCGACCTTCTCGGCCGCCAGGATCGCGCGTGTCAGCTCGGCCTGTGTGAACCGCGCGCGCTCGGTCATGGGTTTTGCCTCCGCCACTCTTTGCGCAAGTCCTCTAGGGCCTTCGATGTCATATCCTGCAACTGCCCGATGCGGGACTTCTTGTCCCGCCAACCGAGGCCGTTGATGATCTTCTCAGCCGCCGCCAAATGGTGGGTCAGGGCGTCGAGCTGCTCCTCGCGGTCGGTCATCCCTCCGCCTCCCCGATAGCGCGCAGGGCAACCTGCCCATCAATGATCTCACCGATCGGTTCCGGCTCTATCGCGTGGAAACCACCGTACTCTTCGACACCCAAGGCCCACAGGCAGTTGCCAGCGAGTCTTGTCGCCATCTTCGTCTGCGTCGGTAATAGCGAATGCTCTGCCAGCATCGTGAAGTTGGCGAAAGCTTGCGCGAGAACAGTTGCCATTTCGTCCGGTGATTTTCTCGCCATCACCCTTTCCCCCGCTCGTCGGCTGGCTTCACGGCCTCCTTTGCATCGGCGGCGGCGAGGATCCACTGGCGCACTCCTGCCTCTTCCCAAAGGTCGCTGCCCTGGAACAGGCCTGCGGCTTCCCGCATCCCCTCGACCACCTTGACGCGGTCACGGGCTGCGAGGGCGCCGGTCTGGGGCTGGGTGGCGAGGGCGCGGATGGCGCGCTGTGCTGCCGAGATCGCTGCACCACAACAGTTCCCTTTGTCTTCCTCGGCCTCAAGCGCCTCACGGACCGCCTTGTCGGCCCTCCCCAACGTCGCCGCGATCAGCGCGTCACGCTCGGCCTGCGCGGCGGGGTTGGGTTCGAGGGCGGCGATGATGCGACGAACGGTTGCGCGCGCTTCACCCTCGGCAAAGCTGTTCCCGCCGTCCGTGTACTCTTGCACGTCCTGCCAGCCCGCGCTGTTTTCAGCAGCCCATATCATTGCGGACCAGACAGCACGCTCAGCAACACCGGGCTTCACCCTCACCGCCCCTTCCATAGCGGCGGCAAGCTGGGCCTCGGCGGCGGTGGCGCGGGCCAGCGCAGACCCGATAGCCTCGGCGTCTCCGTGCTTCTCCGTGCCAAGGACGCCTGCATGTTCCACCAGCGCACGGATCATCTCGGATGCGCCCTCGTCGTAGCTGTCCCACGCGGACGGATTGTTGACCATGTAAGCCGCTTCATTGAGAAGCTTGTAGTGCGTATGCTCGTCAGTCATTTGCCTTCCCCTCCTTCCGGGCGCGGTGGGCCACATAGAATGCAACCCATTCTGGGGTATCTTTCAGGCGTCCCCCGGTATTCTCTGCACGCCAAGTGCCGTGCTCAATGGCCCCCTTCACGCCCTCGACGATGGCGATCAGGCTGAACCCGCTCGCCAGAACTTTGGCCGCATCCGCCTTAGCCGCCGCGACTTCCTCCTGCGCCCGCTTCAAGCCAGCGTTTAGCGTCCGGATAGCCCGCTCCATCGCCCGGATGTCGTCGCGAAGATCGCGCAGAAGCCGCTCGTTTGACGGGGCCGCGTCGATTTCCTCGTCAAGTTCCACCTTGCGCTCGTCGGGGGTGAAGTCGAGCGGGGCGTCGGTCAGGTCTTCGATGGCGTGCCGGGCGGCGGTGGCGAGGGGGTCGGTGCTGGCCCGGAGGCGGGTTTTCAGGTGGTCAAACATGCTCCACCCCCAGCGCTTCCCGCGCTTCCTTCGCCATGCGCTTGCCGATGCTCGCCATGCCGGGTGTTCCCATGGCGGCGATGCGGGTGAGGGCTGCCTTGTAGTGGTCGCGCTGGGATGTGGCGATGTCGAAGGCGTGTTCTGCGCCGTCACGTTCGGCGTTTGCCTTGGCGCAAGCGTCCAGCCCTTGCCCGTATGCCTCGCCCACCATGTCAGCGAACATTCTCGCGTGGGCCACGGCGTTGCTCAGCGCCCCGCCCGAGATAAAGTCGGCCAGCTTCTCACGAAAGGTCATTGCTCTTCTCCTTGTCACGGGCGTTGATCGCATCGCAGATGACGCTGGCGAGATTGGCCTGCACCTCCCTGTTGCGCAGGGTGTCGTCGTGGCACAGGAAGGCGATCTGCCCGACCATGCGGCCATCCGGGGCGATCAGGTGGACGCTGTTTCCGACAACGCTGGACCAGTGCCCGACTTCGGCTTTCAGCTTCATCAGATCAGCCCCTTCTCAGTTGCCAGCCATTCCGGCAGCACCACGGCCTCGATGCCGGGGATGCCGGTGTCGTGCAGCTCGACCTGCGAAAGCGGAAGCCAGACGGACTTCTCTTTGTCCCCAGTGTGGACCAGCACGGCTTTCTCGGTGCGGTGGGTCACTTCAACGTCGATCTCGGTAAGGTTGGATCTCATCGGCCTAGTCCTTCCAGCGGGGCACGGTGCCGCCGCCGACTTTGCGTTTCAGGTGATGGTTGCGGCTTCCGGGGATGGGCCGGGTGGGCTTCGGTTTGGCGTTGATGTGCCCGCGCTGTACGCGCTTGGCCTTGGCAATGCGGGGCACGTCCTCTTTCGCCGTCTTCGCCCCATGACAAGAGCGGCAGAGAACGGCGCAGTTATCGAGCGTCGGCTCTCCCCCGAGGGCGTCGGGAATGCGGTGATCGTACTCGGGGCCGTTGCCGGGGCGGATGGAGACGCCGCACTCTTCGCAGCAGCCCTTGGCGCGCTCGAAAGCGGCAGCGCGGATCTTGCCCGGAAACTCGGACCGGCGGCGGCTCATGTGTCCAGCCCCCCGTTGGTGTGGTCCGGGTAGCGGTCGGCCATCTCGTCGGCGTAGATGCGGAGCCTCGTCGCAATACCGGGAAGATATGCGCCCGCCTCGATGCATTTTTCCGTGAAGACCTGAACGGCACGCTCCAGTTCGTCCACCGCTTCCCTGACTTGTTGCATGTCGGTGCTCATCCCGCCTCTCCGATGGCACGGCGGAAGGCGGCGAGGGCGGCATCGCGCTTGTGACGCCAGTCGATATCCTGACCACTCCCCCAGACCCACGGGCTGGATGCGTTGTCCAGCATTTCTGCCAATTCCCCAGCCGCCAACAGCGCGGCCTCAAGGTCGGGAACCCGGGCGATGCGGCGGGCTGTGCTTTCTTCAAAGGCCGGGCATGACTCGCATTTGATGATCGCAATCCAGTGGCGCTCGCTGAAAATTTGCAGGTTGCGCGTTCCCTCCAGAACGCGCCACTGGCCGGGTAGAATTCTGCGATCACGATCCGCTTTGATGTCGTCAATCAGGCTCATGCTGCGTTCCTTTTCAGTTCCTCGGGCGCCACGCCGATCTTCGCGGCGATCCAGCCCAGAATGGCTTCCTTGCTCTCTTGGAACCGGGCCTTGCCCATGGCCCGATACGACTGGCTTTCCGGCGTCCAGATGCGCACCACGGGGCCGATTACCTGCCCGACCGCGTAGCCTTCGGCCTTGGTCTCGGCCCGGATCAGCTCGGCCCTGACGCGCTGCGCGGCGGCGTTCGAACCGCAATCGAGCGTGTAGAGCCGGTGGAACCCGGTCGCGATCAGCGCGTGTTTCCGAAGCGTCTCCGGGGTCTCAGCCCACGGCTGGAAGGCTTCGGCTTCCGGCAGGCTTGCCCACGCGTCCTTGACCCACGCGAACTGGTGCTTGTGGCTGTTCTCGCTGCGCACCCTCTCGATGCTGACAAAGACGGTCTCGCCCTCTGCCAGATCCGGCAGGTTGTTCGCGAGGATGCGAACCGTGGCGGGGCCGATGACGCGGGCGCGGTAGTCGCTCATACCGGCCCCGCGATTTGGAAGTCACGCGCCCAGACCTTCGCCACGGCCCTGAAAACAACCGCCGGGTCTGCCGCGACCTTCGCGTGAATCCAGCCCTCGGCAAAGGCGCAAGCCCGGGCCTCGTCGTCATAACCCCCGAGGTCTCGGGCGGTGCGGAGAGCGGTCAGGGCGCGGGCTTCAAGGGCGGCGGTCATGCGGCAACCTTTCCCTTCCAGACCTTCACCCCGGCGATGGCGCGGTCCTTGTGGTGGGTGCGCACGTATTCCTCGATGAAGGCGGTCATCGCGGCCCGGTCATTCTGGGCGATCCAGTGAAGGGCGGCGCGGTGGTCTTCGATCTCGTACAGAGTGACGGTGCGCAGGCCCTTCACAGTGTCCTTGCTGGCGCGGGCGGCGGCCTTTTGCGCGGCCTCGGCCTCGGCTTGCAGGCGGTCGGCTTCACGCTGCGCCTCGATGTTCGCGGCATCGGCGGCGCGGGCGGCTTCCTGCGCGGCGCGCATCTTGGCTTCGGCTTCCTCGCGGGCCTTGCGCTCTGCCTCGGCCTTCTGCGCGGCCAGAGCGCGCTTGAAGCTGTCCACGAGGGCGACGAGGCCTTTCTCGATACGCTTGGCGTCCTCGATGGTCGGCGCCCACCGGGCTTTCTCGGCCTTCCAGGCATCGTGCAGCGGCGCGGCGGCGGACTTTTCGCCCGCCTCCAGCGCCATGCGCCACTCGCGGGCGCCTTTGCGCAGCTCGTCGACGGCCTTCATCTGGTCTTCGCTCTCGACGGGAGATCCGTCGAGCCAGTTCTCGGCCTCCTCGCGGATGGCTTCGTGAGCGGCGTTGATTTCGTCGATGGGGTCGGGCGGGTTGTTCCCGCCGATGCCGTGCCGGCTTCTGGAGAAGTGATCAGCGACAGCGATCATGCCCTCGTTCGCTGTCTTCCAGTCGGCAAGGTCCGCGCCGTCCAGCGGGGCGGGGCCGAGGATCGGCTTGCAGGCGAAATCCGGTTCTTCGACATCGACGGCATGAACGGTGACGGCTTTCCGCCCTTCGCGAGCATCGACCAGAACGCGCTGACCGGGGGTAAGCGCTTCATCGCCGTCATAGGTGTAGGTGTAGGTGCGAATGTCGGTCGGCTGGAACTTTACGGAAACGAACATGGGCTTGCTCCTCAGTAGGGGATTTCGTCATCTTCGATGGCGGTCTGGGACAGGGCGGCCTTGCGGCGCTCTTTGGCGTCGGCGCAGGCCTGAACCCGCTGCATGTCGCCACCAATCGCGCGCCAACGTTCGGCCAGCTGCTCCAGCGTCTCGGCCCCAGAGAGGGCAGCAACGGCAGCCGCGACCGGATCGAAGCCATCGTTCTCCCGTGTCGAAGCGCGCCGCTCGTCACGCTTCGGCGCAGCATTGGCGGCTGCATTGCCGTCATCATCTTCCGGCGCGATCCCCGCCATGCACATGAGGCCGTAGCGCCGTGCATAGGTGACGGCGGAGCCATAGCCCTGCATGTCATTCTTCGAGACGATCAGCGGGACGCGGCAGGTCAGCCGTTCGCCGCTGACGTGGATCAGAACCGTTTCGACAAAGCGTTCGTCGCCCTCGGCCCCGGCGGGCTGAATAAGGGCAATGCCATGCCGGTTCAGGGCCGGAAGGCATGCTTCCATCACGTTCCCGAGGTCCGCATACTTGCTGCGGAAATGCGGATTGTTCGCCTGCTTCAGCGCTTTGCCCATTTCTGCTTGCGCGGCGGCGAGGGCAGCAGCGATGCTGGCGTGGTCAGCCTTCGTTTCGGTCACGGCGTTCATTGTGGATACTCCATGTTGGCGGCGTCATGCTCGGCCTGAGCCAGAGCGCGGGGCAGGGCGTTGGCGAGGACGAGCATCCCGCCGAAGACAGCGACGGTGGCGAGGCCGGTGGTGAAGCCGCTGAGGATGCGGCGGAAGGTGGTCATTCACGGCACCCGTTCACGGCAACCTGCGTGGCCAGATCCCCGAAGGACCGGACCTTCGCCGGGTCATTCCCGCCCATCATGCGGATCATCGCCGCGACCCGGGGCAGGGACACGGAAGGGCCATAGAGCGCGGGGCCGGTGCGGGTGCTGCGAAACACCGGCTCGCGCTCCTTGACGATGGCGCTCGGGCGCGGGTCGTGGTCGGGCTGCCACGGCTCCATGCCGGTGCGGTCAATGACGGCGGATTGTCCGGCGACCATGCGAGCGACGACGGTGGCGCGGGTCTCAGGCGACAGAAGGGCGGCGATGCCGTGGCGAATGGCGCGGGTCATGCGGCGTTCCACTCTTCGACGAGGCTTTCCGCGCAGGCCATGAAATCCATGGCGGTGTCGTCCAGCTGGTTGCGGTCTTCGGTGCGGTGGGTGACGGCCAGCGACATGGCCAAGCCCTCGCCCCGCGCCAGTTCATTCAGCAGGTTCTCGACCGCCGTGTTCCGGGCTGCGTGCGCTGCGTCCATGGCGATATGCAGGGCGATGGCCAGCGCGTTGCGGTTCACGGCGTCGGTGTGGCTGGCCAGGGTCGTCCCGTCAGGGGCGGGCGTCCGGAGCGCAGCAAGCGGGTACAGCGAGGCCTCGGCCACCATCGCGGCGACGGCGGCATGCGTGGCGGGGAAGCGGGCGGGTGCGTTCATCTGGTCTCTCCCATGTTCCGCGATCAGCCGGTGGCGTCTTCGGCGGGTGATGGGGAGACTATGATGGGGGAACTTCCCCATGTCAATCAGAAATGGGGGAACTCCCCCATATTCGTCTTTGCGCAGTTACTGTGGGCTGCTATCTTGCCCCTACCGGCGCCGTGGTGGCGCGCATGAAAAAGCCCCGCACGGGGCGGGGCGAGCAAGGCGGGGGTGGTATGACTGAGCCTTATGTTTTGGCAGCGCTGTCTTCTATGGTTTCAGCCATTCTTATTGCGGTTGCGGCGTGGATTCTGAGCTCGTGCGTTCGGCGGATGGGCCGCATTGGCGCATCCCTCCGGGTTAGCGTGAGCCGGATTGAAAACTTGGGACCGGAAGAAAGCCGCCACTCCAAGGATCGCCAGAACACCTTAGCCAGCCATAGCCTCAGCGAAGATCCCCAAGATGATGCTTCTCGGCGCAGCGCCGATGCGTCTGGGTAGACAACGAGCGCAAGGGTTCCGCTCTTCATTGGCTCTATAACCCCCTGGAGGGGCGCTGTGTCTGCGCCCCAGCTTTCGTGCTTGGTATCTGGTCTCCCGTCAAACCAGCGCTCGACACGTTGAATTGGACCACGGACGCGAACCCTGTCGGCGATCATCGTCTTGCTCGTTTGATTTAAGACGTGGCAAATGACGCGAAAGCACCCATGATGTATCTCAAGCTCCCACTCGACGGTCAGCTTCTGGCGCCTGTCCAGCCAGTTTGTTAAGGCGGTATATCCGGTGAACATCGCCGTGAGAAGTGCGGCGACAGAGCCGACCAGCGTAATCCAATTGTATGCTGATGGGGCTCCAACCCATTCGAAAAACTCAACCATCCCCCCCTCACATATCCAGCATCGTCCGGTAGACGCGGGCGATCAGTCGATCCGCCTGACGTACTCGGGCGGCAAATTGATGCGCACCGGCGCGGCCCATCTGAGGCGGACCCCGTGCATATTCTCTGCTTCCGGGTTCAGTGAAATAAGGCTGAAGGTGCCCTCCTCGCGGCCAACGCGAACGATCTTCACCCAAGCCTTCCCGGCCTCATCCTCGCAAACGCAGATCCGGCCGATCGCCTCGGATGGCACGCCCAGTGCTTCGCGGCTGTAGAAGAGGATTTCGCCGGGTTGGTAGATCGGAGACATGCTGTCCCCCTCGACCTCCACCGCGACAATCCCACGCGGGCTGACCCCTTCGGGAACGGCCACGCGGAATAGGCCGTCACCCTTCTCGTAAGCGTCTACCAGATCTACCTGGGCCCCCGCACCAACTCGCCCGGCGACCGCCACGGAACCGGCAACTGCCTCGATCACCCCCTCGATGCCAATCTGAACGATCTCATCGACTGATCGACCAACCGCTTTTGCCAACGCAACTGCATTCGCAACCTTCGGCGACGACTCGTGCCTGAACAGGTCGCGCACGCCCGATTCACCCATGCCAGCAGCAAGGGACAGCGGTTTCATTTTCCACTGCTCGGCATCCATGATGATTTTGAGGCCTCGCACGAAGGCATCGCGGTGCTGTTCGGTCATATGGGGAAAGTACCCCGCGCGAATTTTGCGCGCGATGGGGAAGTTCCCCTTGCCAAAGTGGGGGAGTTCCCCCATCATGCTCTGCATGGAACAGCTCATCTCAGAAATCGAGCGCCACTGCGCTGAACGCCAGATCACCCCGCAGGCATTCCTCCGCGAGGCGATCAACGCGAGCTGGCGTCAGTGGCAGGACTGGAAAGACGGCAAGGCCAGCCCCCGGCTCGAAACCGCTGACCGGATCCGCGCTTACATGCGGGACAACCCCCCGATCCGCGCCGCCTCGTAACCTCATATCAAACTCCTTTCGCCTGTGAAGCATGGGCGCGAGGACTGCGCCCGTCACGCGAAACCAGCACTGCGCAATTCACAGGACCCTCCCCATGACCCGCGCCACGACCCCCGGAACCATCCAAGAGGCTGTTCAGGCCTGCTATGACGCCTATGGCGACCAAAAGAAGATCGCCGGGGATCTCGGCATCGCCGGGTCCTCGGTGTCCTACGGGACCGAGATCCAGGACGTTCGCCCGGGAGGGCTCGGCGTGAACTATCTCGACCGGCTGGGGCGCGTGAAGCCGGAAGCCGCGGCGCCGATCGCTCAGTATTTCGCCGCACTCGCGGGCGGTGTCTTCCAGCCGATCATCGAAGAGGGTGCGCTGGCTGCCGATGTGCACCGGATCACGCAGGAGTTTTCCGACGTCCTGACGATGCATGCGCAGGCGCACTCGGCCGCGTCGTGCGACCCCAACGATTACACGCCTCACGAGGCCCGCAAGCAGATCCGCGAGATCGACCAGCTGGTCGCGGTCTCGATGCAGTTCCGTGCCTCGCTCTTGTTGCGGGCCGAAGGCCCTGCGCAGACCACCATTCCGTTCCGTGGTGGGGTGCGCCGATGACCGCCCGCCAAAGAGACGCTTGGGTCTCAGATATTGAAGTGAACGATGAATCGGTGCGCGCGATCATGCTCAGTATCGCCGCTGAATGTCAGGAGGCTGCTGCTCTTCGTGGCGTCTCGCGCGAGGCGATTGAGCTGCAGCTGGGCGTCTGCCTTGGCGAACTCGACGGCGAGCTGGCCGGCCTCTTGAGCATTCGCCCAGTTCCCGCAGAGAACGCATCCGACCTCCTCGCGATCCGCATCGGGTTCAGCCCGGCGGGCTATCGGCGCCTCGCAGAAGCCGCAAAGGATCGGATAGCTCACATCGTTGATGGCGATGGTGATCGCGTCGTCGTCGGTCATGGCAACTCCCCCACTGGCACAGAACCGGGTCAATCCTGCGATGCACGGCCCGGTGGAGTCGAGTCGAAAGGTGACACCCAATGACCGCCCGATCCATCAAAGCAGAGCGCATCGCATATCAGATCTGGGCGCTGATCCAGCGCACGGGTGGCGATTGCACGCTTCACGACATGGCCGAGGCGACGGGCGAAAGCTGGCAAACCTGCCGGGCCATTTCCGGCTCGCGCGGATGGACCACACATTACCGCAAGATCACCACCGACATCGAGTTTCGGGAGGTAGACGCGGCATGAGCGCCTATTCCACCCATACCGCGCGCAACCGTCCAGCCGCTGCGCACGGCCACGCCAGCCCGGCATCGGCAGCGCCCCAAAGGGGGAGCCGGGCTGGCGCCATCTTCAACAACGAGGCTCCACATGTTCAAGCACTACGCGGCATTGCTTTCGTACATCTTCGGCCCGGCTCAGGCCATGGCTCCGGAACAGGCTATTCTCTGGTCGCCATCCGGACCGCAGCACGAACCGACCGCGCCCGCGCGCAAGCGGTCCGGTCGATCGATGACCGTCGCGCAGCAAAAGCGCGTCTCGGCCAAGCGCCGGGCTGTGCGCCGTGCGCGCAAGCTCGGGCACGCCTGACCCCCCATTCGACGGCAGAGCGTTGTCCCCGCGACGGGCGCTCGTGGTGCGCTATCCGGGGCGGCGCTGCCGTTGAAGCCCCGGCTTTACACGAAAGGGCCTCTGCATGTGGGGAATTGCCTTCAGCCTCAACCCGCGCGCGTGGCGTCTCGGGAAACAGGATGCGCTCGAAGATGACGGGCGCGTCGTCGGCGTGTGGTGGTGCTTCGGCCCCATCGCGCTTTGCTACGACTACGAGTGAATCCACGGGTTGGGAAGCCTCGGATGCCCGGCGCGAGGGCGGTTTCGCGCAATCCTCCCTGTTCAACTCTGGGGCGGCTCAGGTCGCCTCAGCTTTTCCCCAGCCGCTTTCCTGCGAGCGCCTTTCGGGCGCTGGCACGAGCGCAGCCAGCAAGGACCAGCCCCATGCTTCTGATCGCAGCCTTTCTCTGGTGGCCGATGCCACCGCCCGAATTTCGCCCCGTGCGCTGGCCCCCATGCCCGGCGCGCGTGATGCGGGGTCCGCATGGATCACCCCGGCATTCGCCGCAACCGCCGGTTCTGGGGATCGGTATGGGGCCGCGTATGAGCGGATAGTTATTCAGCGCCGGGGCACCGCATCGCCCCGGCTAGTTCCGCCGCTTTCCGAAGGGCAGCTTCGCCATGGCCGTGCACAGCCGTGGTCTCGCGATATGCGGGCTGTCCTTCCGAGCGCGGCACCCCATCAACCCCCCACCGCATCTGGACTGGTCGGCGCGGGCGGTTTGATTGGTCGGCGCTACCAGTGCGCCACACCCGGCGCCGGTGCTGCGCTCTTTCCATCCGGCGCTGTTGCCGGATCTGCGACCCATGACGGGCGCAGGCAAACCACCATGATGGTGAAACAGGACTGGCGCAACGACGGCGGTCTGTCCCTTTGTCCACTCGTCGGGGCCAGCGCGGTCCCGGCGCTTTTCCCGGAGAAACTCGATGCCGCTTAGCTACGCGAAAGCCGTTGACGCTCTGAAGGGCGGCGACCGGATCTTCGTCACCAACCCTGACCCGATGAAGTCGGACGACCGCCAACGGTTCCAGCTTATCGCCGCCGGGAAGTCTATCACGCGGACTCAATTCCTCAAGCTCACCGACAACCTCGAACCTATCCCGGATGGCCTCTTTGGCGCGGAAACCGCACAGACCTATCGCTGGAAGGACTGACCGGCATGTCCATGTCGTTCATGTCTGCGCCCATGAAGGCTGCGAGCGCTTTGGCGCGTTCGGCTTTCGCGAGCCGGGGCACTCAGCAGACCGCAGAAGCACCTTCACAGCATGGGCCTGCGCTGAGCATCGCGCCGAAGTCGAAACCCGCTGGCAAGGCTGGATCGACAGTCGGAAAGCTCGAAACCCGGGAAGCCCTCGCAGCCCGCTACGCCCAGACCAAGAGCTACACGGACCTGCACAAGCTGAGACAGGCGACCATGGCGTGCTTGAGCAGGGGAGCCTGACGCTATGACCAGCGTGCAGTTCACCATTCCCGGCAAGCCCTTCGGCAAGCAGCGCGCCCGCGCCACGGCCCGAGGCGGCTTCGCCCGCATGTACACGCCCAAGGAAACCGTATCCTTTGAACGCAGCGTAGGCACGATTGCCGCGCCGCTGTTCGCCCGCCCCATCACCGGTCCGGTGCGCCTGCGCATTATCGCCGTCTTCGAGCCTGCCGCAAGCTGGTCGAAGAAAAAGCGCGCCACCCATCTTCACCGCCCCCACACCCAGAAGCCCGACTTGGACAACGTGGCCAAGGCCATCAAGGACGGCCTCAACCGCATTGCCTGGGCCGATGACAGCCAGGTCGCGGACCTTCACGTCGCGAAGCTCTGGGGGATCGCCGCATGCACGCAGGTCTGGGTCGAGCCCATGACCGAACAGAAGGACTGACCCCATGCCCGCCGAAACCGCCTATGACGTGACCGCCGACGAGCTGCGCGCTTTTGTCGAGCGCTACGAGCATCTCGAAGCCGAGAAAAAGGACATCGCGGACCAGCAGAAGGAAGTGATGGCCGAAGCGAAGGGCCGGGGCTACTCGGTCAAGGCCCTGCGCCGGGTCATCGCTGACCGGAAGAAGCGCGCCGACGAACTGGCCGAGGAAGAGGCCGTCGTTGACCTCTACAAAGCCGCGCTGGGGATGCAGTGACCTGGCAATCCATCGGACAGATCGCCCGCAGGCTCGTGGAGGCACAAAGTGACGCAAATCGTGCAGTTCCGGCAGGAAGAACAGATCCCGCACTCGGTTCCGGCGGAACAGCAGATCCTCGGCGCGATGCTGTGCCGGCAGGATCTGATCCCGTCCATCATGGCGCGGGGCGGGGCTGACCTTTTCGCGGACCCCGTTCACGCCGCCATTTTCGAGGCAGCACGGGCCAAGGACGCTCGAGGCGAACTCGCATCGCCGGTCACGCTGGCGCCGCAGCTGGCAGAGCATCTTTCCGAGCTTGGCGGCTCGCGATACCTCGCCCGCCTTGCTGGCGCCGCAGCGGGCCGCACGGCTGCGAAGGCATACATCGACCAGCTGGCGGACCTTCGCGACAAGCGGCGCATCGTGGCGGCGCTGAGCGAGGCGAGGGCGGCGATGGTCGAAAGCAGCGCGGCCACCGTCGCGGCGCAGCTGGAGGCCGCTCTGGCGGTCATCCAGCCTGCCGTCGGCGAGAATGGCCCTGTCTCGATGATGTCCGCCACCATGAAGGCCATGGAGCAGATCAGCGCCGCCTATGCCGGTGAGGATGACGGGTCGGTGAAGTCGGGAATCGGCGCGCTCGACACGTTGATTTCCGGCTTCTATCCCGGCGAATTGACGCTGATTGGCGGCCGCCCGTCGATGGGGAAAACTGCCGTCGCACTGCAAGCCGCTCTGCACGTTGCCCGGGCCGGTCACGGCGTCTGCATCGCCTCGCTCGAGATGAACCCCGAAGCCATGGCCGTGCGGGCGCTGTCCGAGGCCACGGCCAATGCCGGGAACGGGGTGAACTACTCGAGCATGCGCCGCGGTGAAATGGCGGAGCATCAGGTCGACACCCTGCGCAAGGTCGCGACCCCGGTTGCCGATCTGCCGATCATGTTCCTGTCGCGCCAGCATTCCGACCTTGGCGCGCTCTATGCCGGAGCGAAGCAGGCAAAGCGGATGATGGGCGACAATCTCCGCCTGTTGGTGGTCGATTATGCCCAGCTTCTCAGGTCCAAGGCCAGCACGCGCTACGAGCAGATCACCGAGATCAGCATCGCGCTGAAGGCCCTTGCGGGTCAACTGAATGTCCCTGTCATCGCGCTGTCCCAGTTGTCTCGATCGCTCGAGAGCCGGGAAGACAAGCGCCCCCAGCTTTCCGACCTTCGCGAAAGCGGCCAGCTCGAGCAGGACGCGGACTGCATCATCTTCTGCTACCGCGACGAATATTACCTCGAGCGCGAGCGCCCGGACGCTGACGATATCGAGGATTTCACGCTCTGGCAGCAGGCGATGGACAAGCAGCGGAACCGGCTCGAGCTGATCGTAGCCAAGCAGCGGCAGGGAAGCATCGGCACCGCGCGCCTCAAGTTCAACCCGGCACTGAACACTATCTGGGAGGACGAGTGGTGAGCCTCGCGTTCTTCCCCCTCTATCCTGGCGATTTCGAGGCAGACACGGCCCACCTCAGCTTGGCTGAGGACGGCGCCTACAACCGTCTTATGCGCCTGTGCTGGCGCACGCCGGGCTGCTCGCTTCCTGACGATGAAGCGTGGATCATGCGCAAGATGCGCGCCCGCACCGAAGAAGAGCAGGACGTGGTCCGCATCGTCTTGGACGAGTTCTTCGAGCGGGAAGGCGACCGTGTTTTCAGTCCCAGGCTTCTGCTGGAGTGGGGGAAGGCAAACGAAGCGCATCAACGGCGCGCATCGGCGGGGTCGCGTGGCGGCACAGCGCGCGCATTGAAAACAAAGGAAAAACCTTCAAGCAATGCTGTAGCAAAGGCCAAGCAACCAGAACCAGAACCAGAACCAGAACCAGAAGAAGTATCAGCTAACGCTGCTACTTCTGGCGCGCAGCAGGCGCGGGGTTCTGGTGATTTTCTCAGCGAGGTCATGGCGGCTGTTGGCCTGACGGATGGCCGGTGCCCGACGCACTGGATGCCGCCGGCTGCATCGATCCACGTCAAGCGATGGCAGACGGATCTTGGCCTGACCGAGGCGCAGATCCTCGAGGCGGCTCGCGAAAGCCGGAAACGGCACGATGACCCGCCGAACGGGCCGAAGGCGCTGGATTCAGCCATGAAGAACCTGGCCCGCACCCTCAAGGCAGATCCGCTGACCCCCGGCGCCTCACACTCTCAGCAATCCGACTCCACCAAAAGCCGCGCCCGCTGGCAGAAACTCGCAGGATGAAACGATGACCCAGCACCCCCGCACCCTTGCAGAAGCCGCCGCGCTCGAGGTCGAAGCCGCCCGCCGGAACGGCCTGTACGGCGCCACATGGGACACCAAGGCCAGGAGCCAGAACAACGCCGCCCAAGAGGACCGGCGCAAGGCCAAGCGCCACGCGGCCTGCCGACTGTACCTCGGCGCCTTGGCTGATGGGGATCTGACCATCGCGGGGCTTGCGCGGGCCATTGGTCGCACGCCCTCGGCGGCATCGCAGCAATCCAAGATCATAGAGGCCGAGGGGCTGTTGCGTCGCTATTCACTCGGAGACCGCAGCTGGGCCGCCATCACCCCCGCCGGCAGGGCATGGCTCGCAGAGCATGACAGCGCGGGAGGCGAGGCATGACCGAACACTACCGCATCAAGTGGGCGCGCGTCACCGTTTGCAACAGGTATGGATGCTGGAAAGAGCGCCGCTGCATTGCACAGCGCCGCGTGTCGATTCTGGGCTTCATCCGCTTTTGGTGGCCGCTGGAGGACGGCGACTGGCGGATCGATGAAAGCCGATGCTACGCCGATATCGAGAACGACATGGCGGTGCGCGCTCCCCTGCCGGAGCCGCAACGGGTGAGGCCCGAAGCATGAAGCGCGCCATGGACGAGATCCGCCTCTTGCTCTCCGACAAGCTGCTGCTCTGGGCGCTGGCCATCGCTCCCGCTGATCACCCCGAGACCGAGGAACTGGCCTCATCGCTGCACTGGCTGTTCGCCAAGAAGCTCCGCCGGTTCACCCGATAATCACACGCGCACAAAGCGAGGGACACATGACCATGCACAGCAGCTATTTCATCGGGCAGGTGATCCAGCCGGAACCCACACGCCCGATCCAAGTCGGGGACATCGGCACGCCCACGTGGTACGCATTCCTTACCACGCCCCAGAAGGAAGGCTCGGCCAAAGCGTGGCTGGAAAAGAAGGGCGTCGAGGCGTGGTATCCGACCGAAACCCGCTGGCGCAAGATCGCCAAAGGGAAGATCAAGCGGAAGGAATACGAGGCGGTCCTTGTCCCTCGGTACATCTTCGCCCGGTTCACTGGCCGGCCGCAATGGGACCTGCTGAAAGCCAGCCGGTGGCTGACCGGCGTTGTCGGAATCGACGGCGTTCCCCTTCCGATCACCGACGAAACCCTGGCCGCAATGGAGCAGGTGCCCGCTCGACTGGCAGAGATCCGCGCCCGTGAGGAGGAGCGGCGCACGATCCGCCCCGGCGATCGGGTGCGCATCCGTGATGGAGCGATGGAGGGGTGGGTGGTCGAGGTTCGCAGCATCCACGCTGGTATTGCCCGCTTCATCGTCCCTTTGATGGGTGACCGCGAGACCGAGATGCAGGTTGATCGTCTTTCGAAGCAACAATGACTTGCGCGATGGTCAACCTATGGTATCTTGGGCGCACCCGGTGACGGTCGGTAGCCGGGGCGCCCTCGATATACGAGGCAGCGTTGCGGCACCGAGGGACAAAGCCGAGGCCCTGCATCATGCAACGCCACAACGGAGAAATTGCGCCCAGCCGATAGATTGACACGCTCCCGCCCGGTACGCCGCGCGGGGTTTTGTTTCTACTCCCTCACATCCTCGGTTCCTTCGAGTATCTCCAGAACACGGACGATCAGCGCAGCGGCGGTGTGCCTATCCACCCCGCAGTCGATGGCCGCTTTCCCGATAGCGTGCGCTACCTCGTCATACCCAGCCCGAGGGGTGGGGTCGGGTAGCCCGGTATCTGGCATTTCATGGTCCTCCTGCCGAGAAGGCACGATTTTTGCCATGCAGAAGGTGATTCTGGAAGCTTGTTCAACACCTTGGAAAAGCCAAACTGGAGAACGACATGGCCGACCCCGCCAAAGGGCCGGGCGGCAAGCTGACGCCGAAGCAAGAAGCCTTCGCCCTCGCATTCTTTGAGACCGGCAACGCCGCTGAGGCCTACCGTCGCGCCTATGACGTGAGCGAGAATGCCCGCGATCATTGGATCTACGTCGAGGCCGGACAGCTCCTCGACCACCCTGAGGTTACCCTGAGGCTCCAAGAGCTTCGTGAGCACGCCGAGCGGCATGCCATCTACACCCGGCAGAAGGCCATGGAAGAGCTGGAGGAAGCCCGCGAAACGGCAAGGGTGAACGCCCAGGCCGCCGCTATGGTCAGCGCCACATCGGCCAAGATCAAGCTGCTGGGCCTCGATAAGCCCGCGCGGCTGGAGGTCACGAGCCCGGACGGCAGCATGAGCCCCAAGCCTGCCGTCCTGCTGGCCAACCTGTCGGACGAGGAGCTCGCCCAGCTTGAACGCCTTACCGACAAAGCGCGACATTCAGAGGGAGTGGGCGAGAAGGAATAGCCTCGGCTTCGCCCGGTTCTTCTTCCCGGCCCGAGAGGGCATGGACCTGATCGAGGGGCCTCACCATCGGGTGATCGGCGCCACGCTTGACCGCGTGCTGGCCGGGGAAATTACGCGGCTGCTGATCACGCTCCCGCCCGGCTACACCAAGACCGAAATGGCGGTGGTAAACTTCATCGCCAGGGGCTTTGCCATCAACCCGGCGGCGCGGTTTATCCACGCGACCTTTTCAGACGACCTCGCCCGGGAGAACAGCGACAAGATCAAGAGCCTGATCGAGCTTCCCGAGTTCAGCGAAATTCAGCGGGTTACCATCCGGTCAGACACAAGCGCAAAGGATCGCTGGAAGACCAATGAGGGCGGCGGGATGCTCGCCAAGGCCGCAGGCGGTCCGATCACCGGCTTTCGGGCCGGGTACATGGACAAGGCGGTGTTCACCGGTGCGCTCGTGGTGGACGATCCGCTCAAGCCCGACGACGCATTCAGCCCAGCGAAGCGCGCCGCGGTCAACAAGAGGGCGACCAACACCTTCCGCAGCCGACTTGCGCACGAGGGCGTGCCCATCGTGGTCATCATGCAGCGCCTGCACGGCGACGATTTCGCTGGGCACCTTCTGAAAGGCGGAACCGGCGAGGTCTGGGATCACCTCGATCTGCCGGTGCTGATCGACCGCAGCGCGGAATACCCGAAGGAATGGACACACGGGCGCCCTGTGCCGCACGACCTACCGGATGGCCCGCTCTGGCCGGAAAAGCATTCCGAGGCAGAGATCGAGGTCTTGAAGGCCGACGCCTATACCTTTGCCAGCCAGTACATGCAGCGCCCTGTCGGTATCGAGGGCGCGCTGTTCAACATGGACGGCTTCGAATGGTGGTCCGAACTGCCTGAGTTCGAGTGGACGTGCATGTTCGCGGACACCGCGATGAAGACCGGCGAGCGGAACGACTATTCCGTGATTCAGCTATGGGGGAAGGCAGCGCGCGGGATTTACCTGATCGACCAGGTGCGCGGCAAATGGGAAGCGCCAGAGCTAGAGCGCACCGCGCTGGCGTTCTGGGCCAAGGCAAAGGCTGGGGGCTATCACCCGCGCGGCCTGCGCGTCGAGGACAAGGCATCTGGAACGGGCCTTATCCAGTCCATTCGTCGGCAGGGGAACATCCCCATCACCGGTATCAAGCGGGAGCGGGACAAGTTCACGCGCGGGCTGGACGCATCGCCTTGGATTGCCAGCGGCCAGGTCTTTCTGCCGGCCAACGCGCAATGGACCCCCGCGCTGCGCCATGAGCTGCAGATCTTCGACGGCCTCGGCGCGGGGCATGACGACCAGGTGGATCCGCTGATGGATGCCATCAATGAAATGCTGGACGGCCGGAAGGTCGGCTACACCTATTCCATCGCGCTCTAAGGGGGCGGCATGACCAAACCGCACTACCGCCGCACCGCCGATGGCCGCACCGTCATGTTGCACGATGGGTATCGCAATCTTGTCGCCAATCTCGGCACCGATCGCGACAAGGCCTATCACGGCAGCTATGTGCTGAACCTGCTGGACGCGCATTCCCTGCTGACGATCTACCGATCCGCATGGTTGCCTCAGGCCATCGTGGACATCCCGGCCCTGGACGCGGTGCGCAACTGGCGCTCGTGGCAAGCAAAGCCGGATCAGATCACGCAGCTGGAAGCCGAGGAAAGGCGGCTTGGCCTGCGCGAGAAGACGCGCGATGCCCTCAAGGCCGCTCGTCTCTACGGCGGTGCCGGCATCCTCATGCTGGACGGCTCGTCTGACCCGACGAAGCCGTTGAACCCCGAGCGGATCAGGAAAGGCGGCCTGAAGGGGCTTGTCGTCGTGACGCCCATGCAGATCTCGCCGGGCGAGATCGAGCGCGACCCCGAGAGCCCATTCTATGGGCGCCCTGCCTATTACAGCCTGTCCACCGGCACCAAGGCGGCAGAGCAAATCCACCCCTCCCGTCTTGCTGTCTTCGATGGTGTCCCGGTGCCCGATGCGGCGACCGTGTCGACGGGGTGGGGCGACAGCGTTCTGCTCGCCGCGATGGACGCGATCAATCACGCCGATGGCTTTGTGGCGAATGTCGCGGCACTGGCGCACGAGGCCAAGATTGACGTGATCCACATCCCGCGCCTCATGGAAATGCTGGCGTCGGGGCAGGAGGCTGCAATCACCGAGCGCTTGATGCTCGGCATGAGGAACAAGGGGACGAATGGCGCCCTGGTGTTGGACGGGGGCGGCACCATTCCCGGCTCGTCCGAGGTGCGCGGCAAGGAGGAATACGAGCAGAAATCCGCGAGCTTCAGCGGCCTCGATGCGCTCTGGGATCGCTTCATGATGGTGGTCTCGGGCGCAACGAAGCTTCCGATCCCGGTGTCACGGATCTTCGGTCGCTCCGCTGCAGGGATGAATGCCACCGGCGACGGTGACGAGCGGGTTTACTTCGATGGCGTCAAGGCCATGCAGGAGCTGGAAGTGGGCCCGGCCATGGCAGCGCTGGACGAATGCCTGATCCGCTCCGCGCTTGGGGCGAGGCCTGCAGAAATCTTCTACGCATGGCGCCCGCTGCGCCAGGAAACCGAGGAAACTAAGGCCAAGGTCTTCAAGATGGTGGCCGATGCTGCGCGGGTTCTGGCCGGCCCGAACGGGATGATCCTGCCCGAGGAAGCCATTTCGGAGGCCGTCGCCAATCGCCTGATCGAAGACGGCTCGCTGCCCGGCCTTGAGGCGGCAATGGAGAAATACAACTGGCTGCCGGATGACAGCGATGGTTCGCCGGGCCAAAGTCCCGATGGCTCAGACAGCGCCGTGGTGACGGACAGCGCGCCCCGCACGCTCTACGTCAGCCGCAAGGTTCTTAATGCCGGGGAAATCATCCGCTGGGCCAAGTCGCAGGGCTTTGGCAAGACGCTCAACGCGTCCGATCTGCATGTGACGGTCGCGTTTAGCCGGACGCCGGTTGACTGGATGGAATGTGGCGAAAGCTGGCAGGGCCGGGTCGAGGTAGAGGCAGGCGGGCCGAGGCAAATGGAGCGCTTCGGCGAGGCGCGTGTCCTGCTGTTTGCCAGCAACGACCTGCATTGGCGACATGAGCGCTTCAAGGAAGCAGGAGCTTCGTGGGATCACCCACAATACCAGCCTCACATCACCATCAGCTACGACCCGGAGGCGCCGAGCATCGACGATATCGAGCCTTACCAGGGGCCGATCATCCTCGGGCCGGAGATCTTCGCGGAGGTCCAAGAAGACTGGGCCGCGCGCATCGAGGAAACAGAATGACCACGCACCGCTTCAGAGACAGCATGTTCACGGATGGCGAGATGCGCCAGACCGATGACGGCTGGGTCGTGCAGGCCCGTGTCGCCCGGGGCGGCAATGTGCAGGCCTATCGCGGCTCCGAGATGGGGCTGATGGATCGCGATATCGTCCGCGTCTATCGCCCCGCCGCTGAGGTTTTCGACCGCAAGGCCTTTCAGACCTATGCTCGGAAACCGATCACCATCGGGCACCCGGCAGAGGGCGTCACCCCGGAGACGTGGAAAGACCTCGCGGTCGGGGAAATCGACAGGGATGTCGTCCGCGACGGCGAGTTCGTCAGCGTTCCTCTTCTGTTCCGGGATGCAAAGGCCGTGGCCCTGCTGAACAGCGGCGGGCCGCGCGAGCTCTCCATGGGCTATGACGCCTCGGTCGAGTTTCGTGACGGGGTCACGCCGGATGGCGAGCCCTACGACGCGGTGATGTCTGATTTCCGCATGAACCATGTTGCCGTCGTGTCGAATGCGCGCGGCGGCTCAGAACTCCGCATCGGTGACGGTGCGGCCAAGTGGGGCGCCAGCCCCGTCCATGACGCAGGAAAGGAGGTCCCCATGACCCTGCGCAAGATCATGGTGGATGGGCTCGAGGTCGAGACGACCGACGCGGGCGCCGCCGCCATCAACAAGCTGACCACCGATGCCGAGAAGGCGAAGGCCATTGCCGACAAGGCGCTGGCCGATGCCGTGGCGGACCACCAGAAGCAGATCGCGGCGAAGGATGCCGAGATCGCCAAGGTGGAAGCCGAGCGCGACGACCTGAAGGCGAAGGTGGTTTCGGACGCCGATCTCGACAAGCTGGTCGCGGCCCGGGCCGATCTGATTGGCACCGCCAAGGCCATCGCGGACGCCGATTACACCGGCAAGTCCGAGGCGGAAATCCGCAAGGCGGCCGTCGCGGCGAAGCTGGGCGATGCGGCGGTGGCGGACAAGTCCGATGCCTATATCGAGGCCCGTTTCGATATCCTGGCCGAAGACGCCGCTCCGGCCGACCCGCTGCGTGGCGCGCTAAAGGACGCCAAACCCGTCAAGGCCGCCCGCGCCCTCGCCGATGAGGCGCGCGCCGCCCGTCACAAATCGCTGACCGAGGGCTGGAATGCCCCGGTCGATGTGAAGCACTGAGGAGGCCCTGAACATGGCTGTTGTGCAAAGCACCTACTCGGACGATTATGCCAAGGGCTACGCCGGTATGATCGCCAACGGCGAGACCTCGAACCGCATCTCGCGCACCGTCGAGGACGCCACCGCCATCGGCTTCGGCAAGGCGGTTTTCCGTGGAACCGGCGATCACGGCGTGACTGCCACCCCGTCGGCCAACCTGATCGGCATCACCATCGCCAACTATGCCGCCCCGCCCGTGCAGGCGACCGGCGCGCAGGCGGACAGCTATCCGCAGTATTCCACGGCTGGCATCCTGACGCAGGGCGTCATCTGGGTGGTCGCGGGTGCTGACGTGACCGATGGCGCCGCCGTCTATGTCGGCGATGGCGACCCCCTCACCGCCGGGGCATTCACCGACGACGCGACGGGCAACGTGGCGCTGGCGGGCTGGGTGTTCCAAGACACCGTTTCGAGCGGCGCCCTCGTGCGCATCGCCAAGCGCTAAGGAGGCGCTGCCATGAAACACGCCAACATTGATTTCAACGACGCGCAGCAGGTCGCCACCGGCTTCCTGATGCCCGCATACTACAACGTCGAGGCCACGGTCTATCAGACCAAGTACCAAGCCTTCGACTATGCCCGGTATCTGCCGGTCATCACCGAGGGCAGCGAATGGGCGCGCGGCGTGCTGTTCCGCTCGTCGGATATCGCCGGCAAGGCCGAGTTCCTGTCGGGCAAGGGCTTCGACATGCCCTATGCAGACGTGTCGCGCGATCAGCACCTGAAGGGCTTCGAGCTGGCCGGCATCGGCTATGAATGGAGCCTCGAAGAGGTGCAAACGGCGGCGCTTGAAGGGCGTCAACTCGGCAACGAAAAGGCCATGGCTGCCCGGAAGGTCGCGGAAAAGCGCCTCTGGGATATCGCGCTGACCGGCGCGACCGAGAAGAACTGGACCGGCCTGATCAATGACGGCAACGTGCCGGCGGCGGATGTCGCGGCGAACGGCACGGGTTCGGCGACCTTCTGGGCCACCAAGACCCCGGACCAGATCCTTGCCGACATCAACTCGGCGATCACCGGCATCTACACCGAGACCAAGGGCACCGAGATCGCGGACACGCTTCTCCTGCCCTCGGGCGTCATGGACCTGCTGTCCTCGACGCGTCTCACCGACACCGGTATGACCACGCTGGCCTTCCTGCGGCAGAACAACGCCTATACCGCGCGCACCGGCCAGCCGCTGCTGATCACCGAGATGTTCGAACTGAACACCGCCGACCCCGGCGGCGATGGTCGGGCCGTGGTCTACGCCCGCAGCCCCGACGTGCTGCGCTTCCATCTGCCTATGCCACATAAGTTCCTGCCGCCGTTCCAGAAGTCGAGCATGACCTGGGAAGTCGCCGGGATCATGCGCACCGGCGGCACGGAAATCCGCCTCCCGAAGGCGGTTCGCTACATGGACGGTCTGATCGACAACTCGTGATGACACCCGCCCGGTCCTGTGATGGGGCCGGGCTCCCCATTCTGAAGGTATGACGCCATGAAAATCACCAACATGCAAAAGGGCCCGCGCGGGTTCTGGCACAACGGAAAGCTGATCATGCTGGAGGCCGGCCAGTCGATCGAGCGCGACCTGAGCGAGGCGGACGGGAAGGCGGCCGAAAGCACCGGCTTCTTTGCGTTCGACGACGAGGAAGCTGCCAAGGGCGCGCCCGACGACCTCGACGCGCTCAAGGCCCGTGCCGACGAGCTGGGCGTTGAATACGGCCCGCGTATCGGCGCTGAAACCCTGCGCGAGCGCATCGCCGAAGCCGAGAAGAGCGCGGCTTGAGCCATGGCCGCCTACGGGACTGATCAAGGCCTGACCGATTGGGGTGCGGCCAACGGTTACACGCTGACCGGCAGCATCACCAATACTGTCCTGCGGGAGCGTGGCAGCGCCTATGTCGACGCGCTCTATGGGCCGCGCTTCATCGGGAAGCCGGTGGCATGGGATCAGGACCGGGCGTGGCCGCGCACCGGCGCCAGCGTGTGGGGCCTTGCGATCCCAGAGGACGAAACCCCGCAGGCGGTCATCAATGCGTCCTATGCCGCAGCGTTTGCTGAGGATGGATCGCCGGGGTTGCTTTCCGTGACCCACACGCCGGGTAAAGCGAAGGTGCTGACCAAGGTCGGGTCTCTGAGTTGGACTCCCGTCCAGGGAAACGGCTCAGCCGCCTCGGCTTGGATGCCGGTTCTCACCGTCGCAGATGGCCTTCTCGCCCCGTTTCTGATCGGCGGACTGCATGGCAACGGCGTTGCCGCGATGGTGGTTTGATATGTCAGGCGCCGAGATCGCGGCCGAGGTCGCCGCAGCCCTTGCCGAGGCGGGGGCAGAGGTGGGAAACGGGCCCCTTGTCGCTACCCTCACCAAGACGCCCCGCAAGACGAACCCCGGAGACCCGGACCCGGGCCCGCCTGTGCCCTATCAGCTCACCGTGGTGGTCACGGAATACGACCTGCGCCACGTTGACGGCACGCAGATCCAGGCGCAGGATCGCCGGGTTCTGATGGAGGCCGCTGGCGTGGCCCCGCTGCCGGGCGACACGCTGACGGTCGGGGCGCAGGTCTACAACGTGATCCGCGCGATGCCGCTGGACCCTGGCGGGGTCGCTCTGATGTATGAGGTGCAGGCGCGGCGGGCTTGACCCCGGCGCCAGCACGGTCACAGTGGCCGGATGTTCCGGTCCTTTCACCTCTGGCGCTTTGTCATGCACGCTGAGCAGGGAAACTTGCTGATGGCTATGGATGCTCTGCGAACGTCAGATGAACGGTTCAGCCTCTTCGACGCGATCGTGCTGATCGCGTGGGTGGAGGGCGCAAAGGACGGCAGGAATGAGAAATCCCACCGCCGCTGAGCGCGCCGCGCTTCGCGCCTTCCTCGATCGGCACTTGCCCGAGATCATCGCGGCGTTCGAGCGGGCGGTCTATACGACCCGCGCCCGTGCCGATCTGGCAGAAGTCGAGCGCCTGTTGCAGTTGGGCGATATCGAAGCGCTGGTCGATCTGCTGCACATCGACGGTCCGATGCTGAACGCGCTGGAGGAGGCGGTGCGCAGTACGTACATCGCAGGCGGGCAAAGCGCCGTTGCCGGGATGCAGCAAGGACTGGTCGCGACCTTCGGTTTCAACGGGGGTGACGTGGTTGCCCGGTCTTGGATCGAGCGCAACGGTGCCAATCTCGTCCAGGGGATCGTTGACGACAGTCGGGATGCGATCCGGCGTTTCGTTACGGTTGCGCTATCCGAAGAGGGCCGGGCAACCCGTTCCGTGGCGCTCGATATCGTCGGCCGCATCGGGCTTCAGCGCGTCAGGACCGGCGGGATCATCGGCCTGACGGCGGAGCAGACCGAATACGCGATCCGGGCGAGGGAAGAACTGACGCGGCTGGACCCGCACTATTTCACTCGGACGCGCCGGGACGCACGGTTCGACAGCTTGGTGCGCCGTGCCATGCGCGAAGGGCGGCGTCTGTCCGTCGCGGAGATCGATCGCATCGTGGGCAGATACAAAGACCGGCTGCTGCAGCGTCGGGGCGAGACCATCGCCCGGGATCAGGTCAACACCGCGCGCGCGGCCAGCCGCCGCGAGGCTATGCGCCAGATCCTCGAACGCCCGGACGTCGAGACCATCACCAAGCGCTGGCAGCTCGGGTTCCCGAAGGAGCACAGGCCCAACCACGTCGCGTTGAACGGGCAGGTCAAGAATTACGACGAGGACTTTGACTTCGGGGGCGGCATCACGGCACACGGCCCCCATGATGACAGCCTCCCGGCCAGCGAGAAGCTCGGCTGCCAATGCACCATCGTCTACCGAGTGAAGCTGAAGAAGAGTTAGGAAAGAGAAAGGCAGTAGGCTGAGAGGGCGCTCGCTAGCGCCTGCAACCCCTCGGCTCGGCTCTGGCGAAGATCTTCTGCGGCTTGGCGCGCTGCGATATTCTCTGGCGAGCTGTCTCGACTGCTAAGGCGAAGCAAGGTTCTGTCAGCTACAGACAGGTCGTCCTCAACCTCAGTCTGAACATCCCTGAGAATATTGAGGCATTGCAACTGAGTGAGCTGACCGCTGGCAGGGGTCGATGCACAAACAGTCAAGGCTGAAATTGTGACGCTGAGAAGCGGGTGAGGCATACTTCCTCCAGAAATGGATAGGATCAGACCTTCGTCTGCACGCTGGACGTGAGTCAAGCGCTCAGGTCAGTCGTCGGAGGGGGGTGGTGGAAACAGCACTTTCTCGATTTCGTCGGAAACGCGCTTGATGACAAGGTCATAGACTTCTCGTTGCTTGTCGGTTCGCGCACCCCCCCTGAGGCGCTGAGCTTGCTCCAGCAGCGCTATTAAGCGCTCAAAATCTTCGTCCGGCGCAGGGTATCTCTCTTCGAGAACCTGCACGATCAGTGAGTTAACAGAAGCTTCCCCTGCAGCCTCTTTCACACGCTCATAGAGCGGCGTAGGCAGCCGAATCGTGTAGCGGGTGTAGTCGTCTTGCTTGGCCATGGCGGAAGGTGTGGCACTAAAATGGTGAAGGCCACAAGAAAAGACTTGCGCACCAAATTGGTGAAATGTATCGTTCACTAAATTGGTGAAGGGAGCGACATGACAGGCCAAGACGAAGAAATGGTGCGACTGACCATCTCGGTGCCCGCAAGCCTGCGGAAAATGCTAAAGGTGAGCGCTGCACAGAACGACCGGAGCTTCAGCGGGGAGATCATCCACTGTCTGAAGCGCGGATCCGGCTGGAGCGAAGAGGCCCAGCCCGCGCAAAAGTAAAGGCCACCAGGGCGGCAACCCCGATGGCCTTTGATGAAACCCAACAGTCTACGAAAGGTTCTGTGCATGAATATGCCAGTTCAGAGCGCCCATTTCAATGGGCACAACGCTACACAGGCGAAACTGTCTCGCCGCCGGCTTCTGACTGCCGCGCCCGCTGCTGGGCTCGCCGCCATGATGGCTGGGGCTACGCCAGTCGAAGCGGACAACCAGTCGCCTCTGCGCGAGATCTATTGGCAGTGGCAGGAGGCCAAGGCCACCTTCAACGCACTGCCTGACGATATCAGCGATGGGGCGGAAGGTGACGCGGCGTACCAGCGTATCGTCCACTTCGAGGAACAGGCCTCGGCATACGAACCGCAGACGCTCGACGACATGCTGATGAAGGTGATCTTCGCCGACAACAACGGCGACATGAGGACCGGCAGCATATTTCAGGCCGCTCTGGTGGCGCAGGCCTACGAAATGGCCGGGATCGAGGCGGCAGCCTGATCAACTGAGCATTTTACGAAATCTCCCCGCGACCAAGGGGGATAAGCGCGGCAGCGAGCTTCTGTGGCCTCGGTGTCGCTATGCGACCCATCACGCGCTTGGTGGCTTGGTCGGCCGAGCGCCACAGGAGAACCAGACTATGGCTACGAAGAACACCAGTGTTTCACTGCAGATCGACGCCCTGAAGCAGGGGCGCGTGACGCTCAAGATGATCGGCACCACCGGCCTTTACTTCAACGCGATGAGCGCCAAGGCGAAACGGACGCTGCTGATCGGCGGGGGCAAGAAAACCGCTGCGGAAAAGCGAGAATTGAAGCACGATCCGCAGACCGAGTATCGTGACAGCGTCTATCGCCTGCCAGACGGCCCGACGCTGCTGGGCTTCCCGGCGCCGGGTGTGAAGGGCGCGATGGCGACAGCGGCGCTGGAAACGCCGGGGGTCACGAAAAGCAGCGTTCAGAGACTGATCTTCCTGCCCGAACAGAAGATCAAAGTCTGGGGGCGCCCCTATCTGAAATGCGACGTGGTCCGCAGCGCCGACATGGCGCGGACGCCGGACGTTCGGACCCGGGCTTTCCTTCCGCGCTGGTGCGCCGAGGTCGATATCGCCTTTATCACGCCGACGCTGAGCATCCACAGCATCATTTCGCTGCTGTCCAACGCGGGCGTGATCGTCGGAATCGGCGATTTCCGGCAGGAGAAGGGTCGTGGCAGCTACGGGACTTTCGCCGTGGCGACCGAGGATCTGGGCGACTGGCAGGAGACGTGGGACGATATCACGGCAGAGGGCCGCGATGTTCAGGAGGACGCGCTGGCGAACCCGGCGGCGGCTGACGATGACACCGCCGAGCTGCTGGCGATGCTTGAGGAAGAACGCATCCGGCGCGCCGCCTGATGCTCTTCGGCGCGGGCGGCCCAGGTCGCCCGGCCACGGTCACGGAAAGGCGGTCACGATTAGGCAAGGTCTGGCGTGGAAGCGCGAGGCGGGGCGAGGCTTGGCGGTCATGGCATGGCAACGCCTGGGAAGTCGCGGCTCGGCCTGTCGGTCTAGGTGTGTTTAGACAAAGCGAGGCTCGGCGTGGCCAGTCGGTCATGGTTAGGAATGGCGAAGCTCGGCAAGCTTTGTCCTGGCGGTCAACCGCAAAGGAGAAGCAAATGGCTTTCAAATGGAAAGAACGGCAGGCGATCATCGACGGTTATCTGGCCGAGACTGGTCGTAACCAATTTCACCCTGCCGAGTTTATCGACTGGTTGGGCGGAAAGCCCGATCACGAGGCGTATCCTTGGTTCTTCGGGACCGATGATGCCACGGCGGCGCGGGAGCATCGCATCTCGCTCGCCCGGCGCATGGCTTCCGGCCTGCGTCTGACGGTGAAGGTCGAGGAGACGAAGTACACCGTTGCTTCGGTCGCGGTGCGCGAGTTCCCGGCCTACGTTTCGCCGGTTGCCGGTCGCAAGGCCGGTGGCGGCTACGAGCCCTTCGATCCGAAGGACAAGGCCGCGATGGCGGAGCTTCGTCGCCAAGGTGTCGTCGCGCTGCAATCGTGGTTGCGCCGGTACGCTGGTGCGTTCGCAGATGTCGATCTGTCGGCAATCGAGGAAATCGCGGCTGAAGATAGCCGTGTGGCGCTGTCCGCATAGGGCGCGCTGGTCAAGGTAAGGCGGTCGAGGCGGGGCTCTGCATGGCAAGGTGTGTCACGGCGAGGCGGTCTAGGTGAGGCGAGACTAGGCAAGGCGTGATGCGGCTGGGTCTGGCGGTCTAGGCCCGTTTGGGCGCGCTTAGGATGGACACGGCGGGGCGGTCAAGCGTTCCTCTGAGGGGTGTTCGAAAGATCGGCCTGCCATGTGGTGGGCCGATCCGCATGGAGAACCGCATGGCACCACGCACAAACTTGTCGGTTGCCCTCGCGGCTTACCGTGACGAGAACAAGCCGAAAATTCGGTTCGTATACAATGAAGCAGTGCAGGACGTGATCGAGGCGGCGCAGACACCGCAGCGCGCGATCTCAGCGGGGGCGGAGACGTTCGAGGTCGGAAAGATCCCGGTGGCCAGCACCGATCTGATCAACTCGCTGCACCTCGGCGCCACCAAGATCGGCGGAGACTTCACCGCGGTTATCGGCCTGATCGAGCCGGGCACGATCCAGACCTTCGAATGGCAGCAGCCCTATGCAGCCCGGATCGAGTTCGGCTTTTCGGGCACCGACGAGTTGGGGCGCGAATATGAGCAAGCCGGGCGCTTTTTCGTCGGCGCAAACGCGGTCCGGTTCCCTGAGTTCGTGGAAAAACACAAGCGCGAGGTCGGCCTGTGACGATGACGCCGAACGAGGCCTTCACCATCATCGCGGCGCGGCTTCGTGCCATGCCCGACTGCCCGCCGGTGGTCTGGCCAAACACGAACTTCGAACCGGTGCTGCCCCGGCTGATTTTCCAGCAGCCCGTTCGTGGCGCTAATGACCCGACCCTCGGCGGAGGCTACAAGGTTCGAACGGGTCGCGCCGTTGTCATCGTCGCAACCGCCTTGGTTGACGATTTCGGGGACGCAGCGGACACCTTGGCGACCCAAATCGAGGCGCTGTTTCCGACCGGCCCGCTGCCGACGCAACCGGCCGGGGTGCTGACCATCGTGCAGTCCCAGGTTCTCGGCGGCTACCAGACAGACACCGATTGGCGCGTTCCGGTTCAGATCGACTGGCGCGCCTAACCACGCCCTGACGGGCATCTCACGACAACCGAAACCGGATACCCCGCCTTGGCGGGCCGATCCACATTGCAGAAAGGCAGATCATGGACCTGCAATCCTATATCGGCGCGACCCTGAGCATCGCTGCCGGCTCTTTCCCGGCCACCGAGGATAAATCCGGGTATGAAGGCGAAACCTACGAGCCCATCGGCAAAATCCTGAGCATCGGCGAGATCGGCGATCAGCATGCCGCCATCGAGATCGCCACGCTGGCTGGTCGTAACATCCGTGTCGTCGGCATCGCCGATGGCGGGGCGGTCGAAGTCGTGCTGGCTTTCGATGAGGAAGATGCTGGCCAGACTGATCTGACGAGCATCAACGGGTCAAACACCATGTCGGCATTCCGCATCGTTGATCCGGCACCGGCTACGGCCCAGAAGGTGGTTTACTTCGGCGGCTTGGTAGCGAGCCTTCGCGACAACGCCCGCACGCCGACGAACTATCGCGGTAAAGCCTTCCAGCTCTTCGTAAACACCGCCGTTCTTCGCACCACCGCTGCGGCGTAATCGGCTGGTTTCCTCCGTTGGCCAGCCGGGCCGGGGCGCTGACGGGACAGCAGCGCCCCGGCCACCTGTCCCCTCTGTCCCGCAGGCCTGAACATGGATTTCTTCGAACTGTATGACGCCCGCGCCCGGGCAGATGAGCCGATTGAGCTGCCCCTGAGGGACCAGCGAACCGGCGAGATCATTACGATGGGAGGCAAGCCCTGCATCGTTCTTGTGCTGGGTGCCAATGCCCGATCCATCCCCCCGGACGCGAAAGCCGCGATGCTCAAGGAGGAAAAGGCGGAGCAGCCCATCCGGGACCGGCTTCATGCCGCCTGCATGCGGGCCGCGCTGGCCTACATCGCCGGGTTCAAGAACATGGCTCGGCGTGGCGAAGATGGCGAGGCCATCCCGCTGACGCTCGACGACGCAGAGGCGTTCCTTGATTTGAATGTCGCCAGCGTCGAGCATGGCGCGTGGCGCGCGCCAAAGCGCAACGAGGGCGAGACCGACGAGGAATATCGGCAGCGTGTCGACCAAGACCGGGCCGTCTGGCGCGGCGCATCCTTCGCCCAGCAGATCCTCGACGCCTCCCGGGAGGAAAGCCGTTTTTTGGACAGGCCGCGCGGAAACTGACGCTTTTCGCGCACCAGCTTGGGTTCCTGCACTCGATCCCGACCCACTGGAAAATGACCCGCCTCGAGTTTGCCAAGGAACGCCAGCACGACCTGATGCTGCCCGAGGTCGGATTTCGGGCTGATCTGATCAACGACATGATCGCACTGAACCCGGTTCGCCGGATCGGCCCGAAGCAACCCGGATGGGATGGTCTCAGGTCGGTCGATTGGCCGGAAATGCAAGCCTATGCCGCCTCGGTCGGGGCGGATTGGTGCGCCTGGGATTTCCAGACCGTCTACAGCATGTCGGCGGCGTTCCTGACCGGCCTTCGAGAGGGCGCTGATCCTCTCTGCATCCCGCCCACTGAAAGAGCCTCACGATGACCACGCAAGCCGGTTACATCGCGCTGATCGCGGACAGCTCCTCCTTGCCGAAGGCGGAGAAGAACCTCGACAGCCTTGCTGCCACCGGCGAGCGCACCGAGCGGCGCGTCGTCGGGTCCATGGATAATGTGTCCGGCAGCATCAACCGCGTCGGCATGTCCTCGGGACAACACACGATGGCGATGCGGAACCTCGCGTTCCAGCTTAACCAGATCGGCCAGCAAGGCGCTGTCACCGGCAACTATCTCGGCGCCCTCGCCATCCAGATCCCGGACATCCTGTCGTCCTTCGGCAGCTTGCCGCTGGTCCTTGCCGGTGGCGCGATTGCGGTCGGTGCCTCGCTGGTCCCGTCGCTGATCAGCGGAAGTAATGCCACGGCTGACTTCGATGATGCCCTCGATGAACTCGACGCGCAGATCCGCTCGGTGCAAGACGCGATCGAGGGGCTTTCAACATCGCGCCTGCAGGAACTCTTTGGGGATGCCTCTGAGGATGCAAGGGCGCTAGCCCAATCCGGTCTGGAGATCAGCCTCCGCCGGCAAGCCGACGCTGCGCGCGCCTTGACCGAGGCGTTGCTGTCGACTGACAACGGCTTCGGCCTCAGGAACAGGGCGCGCGGGGAGATCCTCGGTTCCGGCTTGGATGCGTCTACCGACGAACTGAACCGTCTATCCCGCGCCATGCAGGACCTCGCCGCCGCTGATGGTATCGATCAACAGGTGGAGGCCGCAGAAGCTTTCCGCGACTTGATCGTGAGCACCTTCGGGCCGGTCGAGGGTATGACGAGCAGGCAATTTGAGCTGTTCACGATGGTGGCGGATACCGAGCGCGCATGGCGCCGGGTTCGAGCTTCTGTCGATGACGCGGAGAGCGGCCAAAGCGCCGCCGCGCGCCGTCAGATCGCGGATGCCAGGACGATCATCGAGCAGAACGAGGCGAACGCCGAACTGATGAGGGCCGTCGCCACTTATGGCGAAGATAGCGCGGAAGCCGATGCCGTGCGTCGTGACCAGGCACTGGCAGCGACCGAGGCCTATATCGACCAGCACGAACTGACCGGCGATATTGCTGAGCAGTTGCGCGCATCGGCGTCCGCTGCGTTTGATGCCGAGGTCGGCGCGCGTGCCGCAGCGGAAGGCCTTTCGGAGGCAGAGCGCGCGGCCCGTGCCCTCGCCAATGCGATGGCCGCTGCGGCTGGGTTCTCTGTCGGCATCGAAGGGCAGATCGCAACCGTTCGGGCCCAGATCGACGCTTTGGGGCGCGGACAGGATGCCGCAACCGCCGGGCGGATCGAGAGCCTGCGGCAGGAAGCTTCGGCGCGTCGGGATGCGGTTCTGGAAGCGGCAGCGGGTGACGATGAAGCCCGCATGGCGGCCGAGGAGCGGTATCAGGCCGATCTGCAGAACATCGGCATCCTCGGCGAGGAGATGGAGGCGCTGCGCGCGCTCCAGCAGGTCCAGCGCCAGGGTGGCGCGGCGTCCCGTCGCGAGCACAATGAGGCCATGCGCGAAGCTGAGCGCGTCATCCATGACATCCGTACCGAAACGGAGCAGTACGCGGCGGAAGTTGCAGACCTGAATGAGCTTCTTGAGCAAGGTTACCTCACCCAAGAGCAGCATGCCCGGGCCGTGGCGATGGTGCGCGATGAATACCTTGGCCTTGAAGAAATTCAGGACACGCTGAAGGACGCAATCCTCGACTTCGCTGAAGGCGGGGAGGACGCGATGGAGAACCTAGGGCGTGCGATCCGTCGGGCGGCCCTAGAGGCGCTACTGTTCGGCGAAGGGCCACTGGCGAATTTCTTCGGCGGAGGCGGGCTTCTGAGCGGGTTGCTTGGCAGCATCACCGGGGGTCTTCGAACTGGTGGCGGGAAAGCGACTGGCGGCAGTGTGACCACCGGCACCATCTATCCAGTCAACGAGAACACGACCAACACGGAATGGTTCGCTCCAGCGGTAGCCGGCACCATCCTGACCGACGGCCAAGCGCAAGGCGCAGTTCGCGGTGGCGGCTCGTCCGTGGTGAACATCAACGTCAATGTCGACGGCGCCAACGGCGACCAGCACGTCATGGATCTCGTCGCGCAGGGCGTCCGAACCGGCCTCAGCCAGTACGACCGCGCGCTTCCCGTCCGAATGAAGCAGATCCAAGCTAACCCGAGGAGGCGCTGATGGCCTGTTGTCCCCTATGTGGAGCCGGTGTCGAGGAAGTACTTATGACGCTTGAAATCGAGGGTGAGGCGAAAACTTTCCATCCCGGCGATCCCGAGTATGAAGCTGTATTTGCGACCAGAGTTTATGAGATCGACCCCGAGGAACCGGCTTTCGATGACAATTCGGGGGCGAAGTAGATGGCTCTGTCGTTCCCCCTCGCACTGGACACGTTCTTCGCCGGGCTGCCGGTTGCTGAATGCGAGTTCACCCTTCCTGCCACACTGGCGATGAGCCGGACGCGCGGCGGAGCGATCAAGACGGCGCGACTTGCCGAACGCCTGTGGACAGGGAAGATAACGCTGGCGCCGCAGCTGCACAGGAACGCCTTGGGCTTGGAAGCGGTGATTTCGACGCTGCTGGAGCCGGGCCGGACGTTCCTCGTGCATCCTCTGCCGTTCTGCTACCCGCGCGAAGATCCTTCGGGGGCAGGCCTCTCTGGCGCCTCGCCTGTGATCCACAGTATCGAAGCTGGCGGGCGCGAGTTCAGGATTTCAGGCTTGCCGGCTGGCTATGTCTTGTCAGCGGGCGACATGCTGTCGTTTGCCTATGGCTCGAACCCTGTCCGCTACGCCTTGCACCGGGTCGTCACTGTCGCCACGGCCAATGGGTCCGGCCTGACTCCCAACATCGAGGTCACGCCGCCGATCCGGCCCGGTGCAACTGTCGGTACAGCCGTCACGCTGGCGCGGCCCTTCACCAAGGCGATCCTGATCCCGCCTCCTGCGCGCCGGTTCGTGCCGGCAGTGGCCAGTGGGCATACCCTCGACTTCGTCCAAACGCTGGGCTGATCCCCAGCACCATCCCCAGAAAGGTTCTCTTATGACCAACCATGCCCCCACGGCGCGGCGTTCTTTCGCGCCGCTGTTCCCCGGCAACACGAAGCCTGACGATCTCGCCACGGCCATGCTCGAAGGCACCGCGACCTTCTACGGTGATCCCAAGACCGGCATCGTCCGCATGGTTGTCGCCTCCGGCGGCTCGCGTGTCGAGGCGGTGCTGACGCCCGATCTGGTCGCGATGCTGGTGAACGCCGGTATCGACGCGATGCGCGCGGCCCTCGGCCAGCCC
>NZ_QEYD01000018.1 GCF_003122215.1 Pararhodobacter marinus
CAGGTGGGCCAGAC
Source organism: Pararhodobacter marinus (assembly GCF_003122215.1). Classification (GTDB taxonomy): domain Bacteria; phylum Pseudomonadota; class Alphaproteobacteria; order Rhodobacterales; family Rhodobacteraceae; genus Pararhodobacter; species Pararhodobacter marinus. The sequence goes on from NZ_QEYD01000018.1 coordinate 15, forward strand.
CGGCAAGGTCGTGGCGCCGGACCTCTACGTGGCGGTGGGCATCTCGGGCGCGATCCAGCACCTTGCGGGGATGAAGGATTCGAAGGTGATCGTGGCGATCAACAAGGACGAGGAAGCGCCGATCTTCCAGGTCGCCGATTACGGCCTCGTCGGCGACCTCTTCGACCTGGTCCCCGAACTCACCGAGAAACTCTGAAGCAACCGCTCGACAACATTCCGAACGGCCCGCCCAAGGCGGGCCGTTTTGCGTTCCGGGACCGACCCGCCCCGACCCGCCCCGATCCGACCGGATGCCGGCTCAGACCGGGCGCCCCCTGAGCGCCGCGCAGATCATCTGCACCGCCCCCTGCCGGTCACCCAGAGCCACGCGGGGCAAGGCGCGCATCTCGGGCAGCCGGGGCGGCATCAATCCCCTCGCGGCTGGCGGATCGAGCAGAACCCCGCGCGACGGCAACCGCTCCAGCAGCAGAAGCAGGCGCAGGCGCCACACCCGCTCAAGCTCGGCGCGGACCAGCGCGAAACGGTCGGGGCAGGTCGCCGACAAGGTGGCCAGCGCATGGCCGGTAAAGGCCACCGGCGCGAAATCCACCTCCGGGAACAGCGCCCTGAGCGGCGCCCGCGCGGCGATGAACCGGTCGTTGCGACGCGGATGCACGCGGTAGAAAGCGTTGGTCAGGTTGCCCGGCGGCGGCAAGAGCAGCACGAAGGCGCCGGCATCGCGCGCGCGCGCCGTCAGGCCCGGATCGCCCAGATGCAGATCCACCCCCTCGATCTGCGCCGCGGGCCGCGAAAGGCGGTCCAGCACCCGTTCGGCCAGACGCGGCGTCAGCCGCGCCGTCCCGCCGCCGCCCGCCCCCGCGCCGATCAGGCAGAGCGCGCGATGCCGCTCTGCCGCGGGCCCCATGACACCCGCCACCGGCGCCGCGCCGTAACCGGCGCCGCCGCATTCCTGCAAGAATTGTTGCATGATACCCCTACACTTTCCGTCACCCAATGCGGATTGTCGCGGCAAATTCTTACAATCCCCTTACCCGCGCCTGGCGCGCCCCCTGAGTAAGGCTTGTGAGTAAGGCTTGCGCCCGGCTCCTGCGCGGGCCTATGGTCGCGCCGAACCAACGCGCGACCAGAACGGGGACAGATATGAGCATTCAAAGCGTCGGCATCGTCGGAGCGGGCCAGATGGGCAACGGCATCGCCCATGTCTTCGCCCTGTCGGGCTACGACGTGCTGCTCAATGATATCTCCGAAGATGCGCTCAACCGCGCCCTGTCGCTGATCGACAAGAACATGGAGCGCCAGGTCCAGCGCGAGAAGATCACCGCCGAGTACAAGGCGGCCTCGCTGGCGCGGATCCGGACCACGACCAAGCTGGCCGAACTGGGCCCCAGCGACCTGATCATCGAAGCCGCGACCGAGCGCGAGATGGTCAAGCAGGCGATCTTCGAAGACCTGCTGCCGCATCTGAAGCCCGAAACGATCCTGACCTCGAACACCTCGTCCATCTCGATCACGCGGCTTGCCTCGCGCACCGACCGGCCCGAGAAATTCATGGGGTTCCACTTCATGAACCCGGTGCCGGTGATGCAGCTCGTGGAGCTCATCCGCGGCATCGCCACCGACGAGCCGACCTACAAGGCGCTGCATCAGGTGGTCGAGAAACTGGGCAAGACCGCCGCCTCGGCCGAGGATTTCCCGGCCTTCATCGTCAACCGCATCCTGATCCCGATGATCAACGAGGCGGTCTACACGCTCTATGAAGGCGTGGGCAACGTGCAGTCGATCGACATGGCGCTGAAACTGGGCGCGAACCACCCGATGGGGCCGCTGGAACTGGCCGACTTCATCGGGCTGGATACCTGCCTTGCCATCATGAACGTGCTTTACGACGGGCTGGCCGATACCAAGTACCGCCCCTGCCCGCTTCTGACGAAATATGTCGAGGCCGGGTGGCTGGGCCGCAAGACCCAGCGCGGTTTCTACGATTACCGCGGCGACACGCCGGTCCCGACCCGCTGACGGCGCGGCGCGTTTTCCGGGCATGACCGGAGGGTGCGCCTGCTGTCGTCAGGCGCCGAAGCGTCTTTCGGGCCAGGGAAACGCCGGCCTTGCATCGGCAAGCGGCAATCTTTGTTCCTCAAATATCCTCGGGGGGTGAATTTGGCGTCGCCAAAGAGGGGGGCAGACAGCCCCCCTGCCCCATCGCCGACAGCGCCACGGCGGGATTGCGACACCCGGTTGTCGCCCCTGAAGGCGACAGCGGCGGGCAAAGGGCGTCAGGTCGGGGCCGGAGGATCCGGCCATGTTCGAGCGTTCCATTCCCGAGTGGCTGCGCCACCCGCCCGCCGCCGCCGCGCGCAAGCCCGGAGCGCGCGCCTTCGCGACGCTTTCGGGGCTCGAGGCGATGATCCGCGGAATCCTGCTGTCGGTCTTCCCGCTGGCCATGTATGACGCGCTGGGCGATGCCGGGCGGGTGTCGCAAGTCTATTTCGTCATCGGCCTTGTCTCGCTGGCGGTGGGGCTGCTGCTGCCCTGGATCAACCGGCGCATCCCGCGCCGCTGGCTCTATACCTCGGGCGCCGCGCTCTACGTCGTGGGCGGAGTGGCGGGGGCCGCCGGGGGCATGTGGGTGGTGGTGGCGCTGATGACCTGCACCCTGGCCACGGTGACCTGTTTCATCTGTCTCAACGCCTATGTGCTGGATTACGTCGCCAAGAACGATCTGGGCCGGACCGAGACGCTGCGCATGTTCTATTCCGCGCTGTCCTGGTCGGCGGGGCCGGTCACCGGGGTGGCGCTGATGAAGATCTGGGCACCGCTGCCCTTCCTCCTGGCGATCGTGTTCGGCGTGGTGCTCATCGCCGCCTTCTGGGCGCTGCGGCTGGGCAATGGCCGGCTCATTGCCCGCGCGCGCGGCCCCGCGCCCAATCCGCTGGCCTTTCTGGGCCGGTTCTTTGCGCAGAAGCGACTGATCGCAGGCTGGCTCTTTGCGGTGATCCGGTCCTGCGGCTGGTGGGGCTATATCGTCTACCTGCCGATCTATGCGATCGAGAACGGGATGTGGGAAGGGCTGGGCGGCGCGCTCGTTTCGGTCACCAACGCGATGCTTTTCCTCTCACCGCTGATGCTGCGCTGGGTGCAGCGCAGTTCGGTCCGTGTGGCGGTGCGCACGGGCTTTCTCTGTGCCTCGGCGGGCTTTCTGCTGGCCGCGCTCTCGCCGCTGCCCTTGCTTGCGGTGGCCTGCCTGTTCGCCGCTTCGGGCTTCCTGATCCTGCTCGACATTTCGGGCGGGCTGCCCTTCCTGATGGCGGTGAAACCCTCGGAGCGGACCGAGATGGCGGCGGTCTATTCGAGCTTTCGCGACGTGTCGGGGATCCTGACGCCGGGGCTGGGCGCCGTGATCCTGATGGTCGCCCCGATCCAGGGGATCTTTGCCGCCGTGGGGCTGGGGCTGGGCGCCATGTACATGCTGGCGGGGCGGCTGCATCCGATGCTGGGCGTGGCCCCCGCGGCAAGGCTGCGGCGCCCGGCCTGACTGCCGGCGCGAGACCGACGAAGCCGGGGGCGCTGCCCCCGGACCCCCGGGATATTTGCGGAACAAAGATGCGCGGCGGCTTTGTCGCCGGCCTGCCCCGCGTGCCACGAGCCCGAGCCGAACGCGGCCCGCAGGCACGCCCGCGCCCCGGACCCCGTACCTCTTGCCCCGTGCCCCGTCTTCAGCCCAGCAAGCGCCGGGCGATCACCTGCGCCTGGATCTCGCCGGCGCCTTCGAAGATGTTGAGGATGCGCGCGTCGCACAGGATGCGGCTGATCTGGTATTCCAGCGCGAAACCGTTGCCGCCATGGATCTGCAGCGCGTTATCCGCCGCCGCCCAGGCGACGCGGGCGCCCAGCAGCTTGGCCATCCCCGCCTCGAGATCGCAGCGCTTGTCGTGGTCTTTCTGCCAGGCCGAGAAATAGGTGAGCTGGCGCGCGATCATGATCTCGACCGCCATCATCGCCAGCTTGTCGGCCACGCGCGGGAAGGCGATCAGCGGCTTGCCGAACTGCTTGCGGTCCTCGGCATATTGCATCCCCACTTCCAGCGCGTTCTGCGCCACGCCGATGGCGCGGGCCGCGGTCTGGATGCGGGCGGATTCAAAGGTCTGCATGAGCTGTTTGAAGCCCTTGCCCTCTTCACCGCCCAGAAGGTTCTCGGCCTTCACCTTGAAGCCGTCGAAGCCCAGCTCGTATTCCTTCATGCCGCGATAGCCCAGCACGTCGATCTCGCCGCCGCTCATGCCGGGCGTCGGGAAGGGATCGGTGTCGTCGCCGGGCGTCTTTTCGGCAAGAAACATCGACAGGCCGCGATAATCGCTGGTATCCGGATCGGTGCGCGCGAGCAGCGTCATCACATGGGTGCGCGCGGCATGGGTGATCCAGGTCTTGTTGCCGGTGACCTCGTAATCGCCGTCCGCGTTCTTCACCGCGCGGGTGCGCAAGGATCCCAGGTCCGAGCCGGTATTGGGTTCGGTGAACACCGCCGTCGGCAGGATCTCGGCCGAGGCCAGACGCGGCAGCCAGCTTTGTTTCTGCGCCTCGGTGCCGCCCGCAAGGATCAGCTCGGCGGCGATTTCCGAGCGCGTGCCCAGCGAGCCCACGCCGATATAGCCGCGCGACAGTTCCTCGGACACCACGACCATCGACGCCTTGGACAGGCCGAAGCCGCCGAACTCTTCAGGGATGGTCAGGCCGAAGACACCCATCTCGGCCAGTTCGTGGATGATCTCCATCGGGATGAAATCATCCTTCAGGTGCCAGTCATGCGCGAAGGGCGCGACCTTGTCGTCCGAGAAGCGGCGGAACTGGTCGCGGATCATTTCCAGCTCTTCGTCGAGCCCGGTCGCGCCGAAGGTCGAACGCCCGTGATTCTCGCGCATGAGCGCGACAAGACGGGCGCGCGCGGCGGGGGAATTGCCCTGGACCGCCAGCGTTTCGATCGCCGGATCGGCCATGAAGGCGGCGATCTCGGACAGGGGCAGGCCCATATCGGTCAGCTTCAGGATCTCGCCCTGGTTCATCGGGATGCCGCCCTGAACCTGCCACAGGTACTCGCCCACGCCGATCTGCAGGATCAGCGCCTCGATCTCGCCGAAGCCGCCGGTATCGGTCAGCCGCCCGGCCCAGGCCTGCATCTGGCGCACCGATTCCACATAGGTGGCAAGCCATGCCAGCCCGTGGACCGCGCGTTGCTCGCGCTCCAGCAGGGCGGCCCCGACCTTGCCCTCTGCGCCGACGCGGGCGCGGACGCTTTCGGTGGCACGCCCCAACAGCGCCTCGAGCGGCGGCAGCGCGGCGGCGACGAGGCTCTGAAGATCGGCCAGAAGGGCTGCGGGGGCGGGCATATCCTGTCCGTCATGGGGCATGGAGGACTCCTGTATTTGCTGGTGCAGCACTAACGCCTTCGCAATCGCAGCGCAACATTAATTCACTGATGGGTCAATTCAAGCATGAAAATGTCGCAACGGAATTCCCCGTGCGGGCGCCCGCCGTGCGGGTTACAAGCGCCCGGCAAGATCGAGGACATTCCATGGACATGATGATCGCAGGTCTGCCGCTCTGGGCCTTTCTGCTGGCCTGCGCGGTGACGTTGGGGGCGGGTTTCGTCAAGGGCGCGATCGGCTTTGCCATGCCGCTGATCATGATCGCGGTGCTGCCCTCGTTCATGCCGGCGCAGACCGCGCTGGCGGCGCTTCTTCTGCCGGTGTTGGTGACGAACGCGCATCAATCGGTGCGCCATGGCTTCGCGCCCGCGCTGGCCTCGGGGCGCAAGTTCTGGCGCATCATCACGGCCACCATTGTCGGCATCCTGATCACCGCGCCCTTCGTGGTGGTGCTGCCGCAACAGGTGATGTTCCTGCTGCTGGGCATTGCCGTCCTGTTCTTCGCGGGGCTGCAACTGAGCGGCTGGACGCCCGACATTCCCCCCGGAATGCGCGCGCCTGTCGAGTTCGGCGCGGGGCTGATCGGCGGGCTTTACGGCGGCATTTCGGGGATCTGGGGGCCGCCGTCGATCGTCTACCTGATGGCGGCCAAGGTCGAGAAGACCGAGATGGTGCGCGTGATGAGCGTGATCTTCACCATGGGCGCGGTGGTGCTGACCCTGTCGCATCTGCGCACCGGCGTGCTGAACGCGCAGACGGCGGTGCTGTCGGCCTTGATGCTCATTCCCGCAGGGATCGGCATGGGGCTGGGATACCGCGCGCATGACGCGATGGACCCCGTGCGTTTCAAGCGCTGGACGCTGATCCTGCTGTCGCTGTCGGCGGTGAACCTGCTGCGCCGGGGCCTGATGGGCTAGGACAGAAGCGAGGGCGCGGCGCAGAGATGCGCGGCGCCGGGCAGATCCGCGGGCGGGACCACCGTGAACATCGTGGTGAACAGGACTTCGCCGTCCACCTCCACGCTGAAGGTCCAGTCGCCGGTCTGCAATTCCTCGGGGATGTCGAACTGAAAGAAGACCGTGTCGGTCAGGCCCGGCGCGATGCTGCCCGACCAGTGCTGTTCGGTGATGCCGGTGGGCAGCATTGGGGGATGGGTGACGGTGTAGCGCGTCTCGGCGACGGCATCGTCGGCAAGCCGGAAACGAACGCCGAACCCCATGCCCAGTACAGCGGGCGCGACGGTGCCACGCGCCACCATCTCGACCGGCTCGTCGGGGACATGCACCCAACCCGACATCGTGTCGGGCGCGGGCCGGCGACCGCCTTCGGGCGGGGCGCAGAACAGACCCAGTTCCAGTTCGGAGACGCGCGGCGAGACCGCGCCCAGCGGCTGCGCGGCCGAGGCTCCGGACAGGCAAAGCCCCGCCACAAGGACGGGGCCTGCCAGGATATGTGCCAGACGGGTCATCCGCTCAGCCGATCGCGGCGGCTTTCACGTCGTCGTCGATATAGGGGACGTATTGCGCGAAGTTCTCGGAGAACATGTTCACCAGCTTCGCCGCCTGCGCGTCATAGGCGGCCGGATCGGCCCAGGTCGACCGCGGATCCAGCAGCTTCGGATCGACGCCGGCACAGGCGACCGGCACTTCGAAACCGAAATTCGGATCCTTGCGGAACTCGGTCTTCGACAGCGAGCCGTTCAGCGCATCGGTCAGCAGTGCGCGGGTGGCCTTGATCGGCATCCGCTTGCCGGTGCCGAAGGCGCCGCCGGTCCAGCCGGTATTGACCAGCCAGCATTCGGCGCCCGACGCGGCGATCTTTTCCTGCAGCAGCTTGCCGTAGACTTCGGGGCGGCGCGGCATGAAGGGCGCGCCGAAGCAGGTCGAGAAGGTCGGCAGCGGCTCGGTCACGCCACGCTCGGTGCCCGGCGTCTTCGAGGTGAAGCCCGACAGGAAGTGATACATCGCCTGCGCGGGCGTCAGCCGGGCAATCGGCGGCAGGACGCCATAGGCGTCGCAGGTCAGCAGGATGACATGCTTGGGCGTGCCGCCCAGGCCGGTTTCCGACGCGTTCGAGATGAAGTCGAGCGGATAGGCGCAGCGCATGTTCTCGGTCAGCGAGCTGTCCTCGAAATCCAGCTCCAGCGTCTCGGGGTCGAAAACCATGTTCTCGACCACGGTGCCGAATTTCGACGTGGTCGCGTAGATTTCCGGCTCGGCCTCGGCCGACAGGTTGATGGTCTTCGCGTAGCAGCCGCCTTCGAAGTTGAAGATGCCGTTATCCGACCAGCCGTGTTCGTCGTCGCCGATCAGCGTGCGCGAGGGATCGGCCGACAGCGTCGTCTTGCCGGTGCCCGACAGGCCGAAGAACACCGCCGCATCATCGGGATTGCCGATCGCGTGGTTGGCCGAGCAATGCATCGCCATCACGCCCTTGCCGGGCAGGATGTAGTTGAGCAGCGTGAACACGCCCTTCTTGTTCTCGCCGGCATATTCGGTGTTGCCGATCAGGATCATCTTGCGGTCGAAGTTCAGCGCGATGACGGTTTCGGTGCGGCAGCCGTGACGCGCGGGATCGGCCTTGAACGAGGGGCAGTTGATAATTGTCCATTCGGCGGTGAAGCTGTCCAGCTCTTCGCGGGCCGGGCGGCGCAGCATGTGGCGGATGAACAGGTTGTGCCAGGCGAGTTCCGAGACCACGCGGACATCGAGCCGGTGCTCGGGGTCGGCGCCGCCGAACAGGTCCTGAACGAAGTAATCCTTGCCCTGCATATGGGCGAGCATGTCGTCATACAGGCGGTCGAACGCGTCGGGCGCCATCGGCTGGTTGTTGTCCCACCAGATCGTGTCTTCCACCGACGGGGTGCGGACAACGAATTTGTCCTTGGGCGAGCGGCCGGTGAACTGGCCGGTGGACACGAGGAACGCGCCGCCCTTGCCCAATGTCCCCTCGCCGCGCTTGATCGCGACATCCACGAGCGCCGGTTCGATCAGGTTATAGGCCACGGAGCCCAGCCCGGTGATACCCTGATCCTCGAGCTTGAAATTCGGGTTAACGTGTCCTGTGGTCATGTCGCTCGCTCCTTCGCCGAGGCGCCCGGGCCTCGAATGGGAAAATATCCGGGCCAGCCCCCTGCCTTCGGGTGGTCCGTCGACCGGTCTCCTCAACCGACACTTGGCCTATATCATGGCGATTTCGGGAAGGAACAGGACACATTTACCCCTTTAGCGCCAACATGGCGCTGTTATCGCAAACTGTCGCAGAAGCGTCGGTTTGCGCGCCATTTGGTGTCCGCAAGACGGAAGCGGCAAGCGCAGCTTTTTACCGCGCGTCAGTCAAAACTTCACACCGACCGCGGTATTTTGGACTCACTCGCCCTTGCTTTGTTCACTGAACAGTTGATTCTCCACCGCGAAAACCGCAAAATGTGTGTAAAATAAGACCAATGAGCAGCTCACAAGGACAGGCACATGTCTAAGATCGCACTTGTTGACGACGACAGGAACATTCTGACGTCTGTCTCCATTTCGCTCGAAGCCGAGGGCTTCGAGGTCGAAACCTATAACGACGGTCAGTCCGCGCTGGACGCGTTCAACCGCAAATTGCCCGACATGGCGGTGCTCGACATCAAGATGCCGCGCATGGATGGCATGGAGCTGCTGCAGCGCCTGCGCCAGAAAACGCAGATGCCGGTGATCTTTCTGACCTCGAAGGATGACGAGATCGACGAGGTTCTGGGCCTGCGCATGGGCGCCGACGATTACGTCAAGAAACCCTTCTCGCAGCGCCTGCTGATCGAGCGTATCCGCTCGCTGCTGCGCCGCCAGCAGGCGATGGATACCGACGAGGTCGGCACGACCGAGGAAACCAAGGTCATGGTGCGCGGCTCGCTGACCATGGACCCGCTGCGTCACGCGGTGACGTGGAAGGGCAAGGAAGTCACGCTGACCGTGACCGAGTTCCTGCTCCTGCAGGCGCTGGCGCAGCGTCCCGGTTTCGTGAAATCGCGCGACCAGCTGATGGACGTGGCCTATGACGATCAGGTCTATGTCGACGACCGTACGATCGACAGCCACATCAAGCGCCTGCGCAAGAAAATGCGCAGCGTTGACGAAGACTTCTCGTCCATCGAAACTCTGTACGGTATCGGCTACAAATACAACGAAGCCTGATCGCAGGTTGGCGGCCCGATCCGGGTCGCCGGGCGATCGGGTCCGTATAAAGCAGGCCAGAGTTACAAGGCGGTGAGGGCACAGGTGAGCACGCAGTCCGGGGCGCCGGGAAGCGACGTCGTCCTTGGCGACGATTGGGTCCGGCCGCAAAGCGCGGTCGATACCGAGGTGCGCATCGACCGTGCGCGCCGCGGCCTGTTCTCGATTTTCCACTCGCCACTGGCGCGCAAGATCATCCTGTTCAACATGCTGGCGCTGGTCCTGCTGGTCGCGGGCGTGCTGGTCACCAACCCGTTCCGCGACTCGCTGGCACAGCAACGCGAACAGGCGCTGGTCTCGCAGGCGGAAACGCTGGCCGATCTGATGGTCGCGCTGCCCGGCCTTGTGGGCGACGGCCAGCCCTATGCCAGCGATCCCATGCGCGACGCGCGCGTCGCCGCCATCGCCGCGCTGCATCTCGACACCGAAACCGAGGCCTTGCTGCTCGATGCCGAGGGCCGGGTCGAAACCGCGCGCCGCGGCACCGGGCGTCCGGGCGTGGTGCCGCTGGACCAGATGCCGCTGGACCGCAGCCCGACCCTGATCTCGGACTTTCTCGACGCGGTGTGGTCCGGGCTGGCGGCCATCGTCCCCGGCAACCGCTCGCCGCAACCCGAAGCCAGCGCGCTTCTGTCCGACCTGCACGCCGCCGCGATGCAGGGCCGCTCGGCCAGCCGGATCCTGCGGCTCGATGACGGCTTCCGCATGCTCGCCGCCGCCCCGGTGATCGACGGCGACAGCGTGCTGGGCGCGGTGGTGATGCAGCAGATCCCCACCGATATCGAACGCATGCTGCGCGCCGAGCGCGAGCAGGTGCTGCAGATGTTCATCGTGGCCCTTCTGGTGTCGGTGGGCCTGTCGCTGGTGCTGGCCTCGACCATCGCCAACCCGCTGGCGGATCTGGCCACCGCCGCCGAACTCGGCCGCGACAAGAACGCCCGCCGGATGTCGCCGGGCCGCGTGCGTATCCCCGACCTGACGGGCCGCCCCGACGAGATCGGGCGCCTGTCCTCGGCCATGCGCGGCATGGTCAGCGCGCTGTATGACCGGATCGACGCGAACGAACAATTCGCCGCCGATGTCTCGCACGAGATCAAGAACCCCCTCGCTTCGCTGCGCTCGGCCGTCGGCACCCTGCGCGTAGCCAAGCGCGAAGACCAGGTGACGCGGCTTCTGGACGTCATCGAGCATGACGTGCGGCGCCTCGACCGGCTGATCTCGGACACGTCGAACGCCTCGCGGCTGGATTCCGAACTGGTCAAGGAAGAGGAAGAAACCTTCAATCTGTGCAAGACGCTCGACAACCTGTCCCAGCATCTGGCGCAGGAGGCCGAGGCGAAAGGCGTCGAATTCATCTCGGAGCTTCCGCGCGACGCGATCATGATCCAGGGGCTCGAAGCGCGGCTGGCCCAGGTCTTCGTCAACCTAATCACCAACGCGATCAGCTTCTGCAACCAAGGCGACGCGGTTCGCATCTGGGCCCGCAAGCGCGAGAACCGCGTGCTGGTCGTGGTCGAGGATACCGGGCCCGGCATCCCCGAAGCCGCGCTGACCAAGGTGTTCAAGCGCTTCTATTCCGAACGCCCGCAGGATTTCGGCAACCATTCGGGGCTGGGTCTGGCCATCTCGAAGCAGATCATCGAAGCCCATGGCGGCGTCATCTGGGCCGAGAATATCCGCCCCACCAATGCCGACAAGAACTCGCCGCCCCTTGGCGCGCGGTTCGTCGTCGGCCTGCCGCTGTGAGCGACGGCGCCCCGCATCCGCCCAATCTTCATGCCAGCTGCGTTGCCTTCGGCCCGGCGCGTGGCGTGCTGATCCTCGGCCCCTCGGGCGCGGGAAAGTCCCGGCTCGCGCTGGCGCTGATCGGACAGGGCGCGCGGCTCGTGGCCGACGACCAGGTCCTCCTGAGCCGCGAGGGAAACACGCTTTTCGCCCGCGCCCCTCGCCCGACCGAAGGGCTGATCGAAGCGCGCGGACTGGGGCTTTTGCGGCTTGTGCCCCTGAGGCTGGCGCGGATCGTGCTGGCCATCGACCTTGCCGCACCGCCTGCGCGCCTGCCCGATCCGGTCCCGCGCCCCCTGGGCGGCGTCACGATACCGTGTCTGCCCGGACAGGCGGACTCGTCTTTCGCTGCGGGATTGCGTCATTATCTCCATGCAATGAGAGTTCCGGACTGAAATATGCAGGACACTGCCAATCCGATCCGCGTGGTGATGGTCACCGGCCCCTCGGGCGCCGGGCGGTCCTCGGCCATCAACGCGCTCGAGGATCTGGGCTTCGAAGCGATCGACAACCTGCCGATGTCGCTGATCCCGCGCCTTCTGGACGGCCCTCCCCTGCCACGGCCGCTGGCCCTGGGCGTCGATGTGCGCAACCGCGACTTCTCGTCCGAATCGCTGATCGAACTCGTCGACCGGCTGCACCGGTTGCCCAACGCGGCGGTCGAGCTTCTGTATCTCGACTGCGACACCGACACCCTGGTCCGGCGCTATTCGGAAACCCGCCGCCGCCATCCGCTCAGCCCCGACGATGCGCCGCTCATCGGCATCGAATACGAACTGGCCCTGCTCGAACCCGTCCGCGCCCGCGCCGATGTGCTGATCGAGACCACGGGCCTGACGCCGCATCATCTGCGCGCCGAGATCTCGCGCTGGTTCGCGCCCCGCGACGGACGCCCCATGGCGCTGTCGATCCAGAGCTTTTCGTACAAACGCGGCCTGCCGCGCGGGGTGGACATGGTGTTCGATGTCCGCTTCCTGACCAATCCGCACTGGGTCCCGGAACTGCGCGAGCATGACGGCCGCAACCCCCAGGTCGCGGCGCATATCGAAGCCGACCCGCGATTTGCGGATTTCTTCACCCGCGTGCACGACCTCATCGCCTCGCTGCTCGAAGCCTATGTGGACGAAGGCAAAGCCTCGCTCACCATCGCCTTCGGCTGTTCGGGCGGAAAGCATCGCAGCGTCGCACTGGCAGAAAAAATGGCCCGGGTGCTTGCAGATCAGGGGTGGCGGGTGTCAAAGAGACATAGGGAGCTGGAACGGCGCAAACTGATGGCCGCGTCGGAGAAGCAAGGGTAAGGGCGTGATCGGAATCGTGATCGTCGCGCATGGCGGACTGGCACGCGAATATCTTCGCGCCGTCGAGCATGTCGTGGGAAAACAGGTCGGGATCCGGGCGATCGCGATAGAATACGAGCATGACCGCGCCGCCAAGCAGGCGGAAATCTGCGCGGCGGCGGACGAGGTCGATTCCGGCGGCGGCGTGGTCGTGGTCACGGACATGTTCGGCGGCTCGCCCTCGAACCTGTCGATGCCGGCCTGCTGCACCCCCGATCGCCGCATCCTCTACGGTGCCAACCTGCCGATGCTGATCAAGCTGGCGAAATCCCGCAGCCTGCCGGTCCCCGAAGCCGCAAGCCTCGCGCTCGATGCCGGGCGGCGCTATATCAACTCGTACGAAATGAGCGGGGGGATCGGGGTTTGAGCGCCGAGAAGGTTCTGAAGATCGTCAACGAAAAGGGCCTGCATGCCCGCGCCTCGGCGAAATTCGTCGAGGTCGTCGAAGCGCATGACGCCCGGGCCGAGGTCGAAAAGGACGGCATGAGCGTGTCGGGCGATTCGATCATGGGCCTGTTGATGCTCGCCGCCTCGCGCGGGACCGAGATCCGGGTCTGCACCGAAGGGACCGAGGCCGAGCCGCTGCTCGACGCGCTCACCGCCCTCGTCGCCAACAAGTTCGGCGAGCCGTTCTGACCGCCGCGCCCTATGGCCCTGCCGGCACCCTGAACGGGGCGCATCTTTGTTCCGGAAATATCCTCGGGGGGTGAATTGGCCGCAGGCCAAGAGGGGGGCAGACAGCCCCCCTTCCCCCTTCCCCATCCGTGTTCACGCCACCTTCTGCAGCGCCACCTGCGGCGTCACGCCCAGCGCGTAGCAGACATCGCGGGTCATATGCGCGCGGTTGAGCGTGTAGAAATGCAGCGCCGGCACGCCCTCTTCCATCAGCGCGTCGCACAATTCGGTGCAGATCGCGGTGGCCAGAAGCTGCTCGTGCCCGTCGCGCGCGGCCTTCGTGAAAGCCTCGTCCATCCAGGCGGGCACCGCCGCGCCGGTGGCCTGCGCGAAGCGGCGGATGCCCTCCCAGTTCTCGATCGGGATGATCCCGGGCAGGATCTTCGCCGCGTCGATCCCCGCCTTCTCGGCCTTGTCACGAAACCGCAGGAAGGTCTCGGCCTCGAAGAAGAACTGCGTGATGGCGCTGTCCGCCCCGGCCTCGAACTTGCGCTTCAGCCAGGCGATATCGGCATCGTCGTCGCCCGCCTCGGGGTGACGCTCGGGATAGGCGCCGACGCGCAGGGTGAACTGCCCATTCTCCTTCAGCGCCGAGATCAGCTCGAGCGAATGCGCGAACCCGTCGGCGCGGGCGCTGAACCGGCCCTGCCCTTTCGGCGGATCGCCCCGCAGCGCCACGATCTCGCGCACCCCGGCACGGGCATAGCTGTCGGCAATCGCCAGCGTTTCCGCGCGCGAAGCGTCCACGCAGGTCAGATGCGCAGCGACGTTCAGCCCGAATTCGCGCCCGATCGTCGTGACCGCCTCGTGCGTCAGCTGCCGCGTCGTGCCGCCCGCGCCGTACGTGACCGACACGAAATCGGGCCTGAGCGGCGCCAGCATGCGCGTGGTCTCCCAGAGCCGGAAGCTGGCATCCAGCGTCTTGGGCGGGAAGAACTCGAACGAAATGCGCGGTGCGGCCATGGTGAAGCTCCTTTGTTGAGGCTGTTGTAGGGCCGCGCCCAATGTGAGACAAATTCATTGTTTTCATCATCACCATGAGGCTCACCTCATAATGCACATCGAGTTCCGGCATCTGCGCACGATCCGCGCGATCCATCAGGCCGGCGGCGTCGCCCGCGCGGCCGATATCCTCAACATCACCCAATCGGCGCTGAGCCATCAGCTCAAGGGGCTCGAGGAACAATGCGGCGTCGAGCTTTTCGCGCGCCGCACGAAGCCCCTGCGCCTGTCGGCCGCCGGGCTCAGAATGCTCAAGCTGGCCGAGGAGGTGCTGCCCCGGATCGAGGCGCTGGAAGAGGAATTCCGCGCCCTGATCGCCGGCAAGACCGGGCGGCTGCATATCGCCATCGAATGCCATGCCTGTTTCGACTGGCTGTTCCCGGTGCTCGAGCGCTTCCGCCACGCCTGGCCCGATGTCGATGTCGATATCCGCCCCAACCTTGCCTTCGCCGCCCTCCCCGCGCTGGCGCGCGAGGAAATCGACGTGGTGATCTCCTCGGATCCCGACCCGATGGAGGGGATCACCTACACCCCGCTCTTCGATTACGAGCCGCGCTTCATCGCCGCCGCCTCGCATCCCCTGGCGCAAAAACCCTATATCGAGGCCGAGGATTTCCGCGACGAGGTGCTGTTCACCTATCCGATGGACCGCACCCGGCTCGACATTTTCACGGGCCTTCTGAACCCCGCCCGGGTCGAGCCCCGGCTGGTGCGCCCGATCGAGCTGACAGCGGTGATCCTGCTTCTGGTCGCCGCCGGGCGCGGCGTGGCCGTGTTGCCCGACTGGGTCCTGCGCGAGGTGAAATACTCCACCGATTACGTCACCAAGCCTGTGACCGAACACGGCCTGACCAAGCGGCTTTATGCCGCCACGCGTGAAGAGGACACCGTCAAGCCCTTCATGGCGCATTTCCTGCGCCTTGCGCGGACCGAACCCGTCAAGCTGCAAAGGATCTGAGATGAGCATCGTCATCCTCACCGGCGCCGGGATCTCGGCCGAAAGCGGGCTCGGGACCTTCCGCGACAAGGACGGGCTGTGGACGCGATACGATCTCGAAGAGGTCGCCACGCCCGAAGGCTTCGCGCGCAACCCGCAACTTGTCGTGGATTTCTACAACGCCCGCCGCGCCAATTGCCTTGCCGCCCGGCCCAATGCCGCGCATGAGGCGCTGGCGCGGCTCGAAGCCGCGCGCCCGGGCGAGGTGGTGATCGTCACCCAGAACGTGGACGATTTGCATCAGCGGGCAGGCTCGCAAAGCGTGATCCAGATGCATGGCGCGCTGAGATCGGCACTCTGCGCGGCTTGCGGCCATCGCTGGCCCGCCCCCGACGTGATGAGCCTCGCCACCGCCTGCCCCTCCTGCGGTGCCGCCCGCGCACGGCCCGACGTCGTCTGGTTCGGCGAGATCCCCTATCACATGGACGAAATCGCCGACCGGGTCGCGGCCTGCGAGATCTTCGTCGCGATCGGCACGTCGGGGCAGGTCTATCCCGCCGCGGGCCTTGCCGCCGAGGCCCGCCGCGCGGGCGCGCATTGCGTGGAATTGAATCTCGAAGCCTCGGAAATCAGCCGCGTCTTTCACGAACGCCGCTTCGGCCCGGCCTCGCAGGTCGTGCCCGCCTGGGTGGAAACGCTGCTCGGTTGACCGAATCGCGGCACGGGCCGAAGCTCATCCGATAACCGACAACAGGGAGACGGATCATGTGCCATGCCTGCGTGATGGACAGCGTCAAGGCGCGAATGCTGGGGACATCGGAGATCGGACGGCGCGCGCTGTTCAAGGGCGCGCTGGGCCTCGCCGGCGTCGCGGCCGCGGGCGCCGCGCTGAAACCCGCCCCGGCGATGGCGCAGACGCCCGGCCAGATGGCCGACATGACCCACATGCTGCATCCTGACTTCCCGACCTTCTTCGGCGAACAGCAATTCTGGGAAGACCAGCTCTTCAATTTCGACGAACACGGCTTCAACCTGAAAGAACTGCGCGTCAACGAACATACCGGCACCCATGTCGACAGCCCGATGCATTTCTCGGCCGACGGCATGTCGGTGGATGAAATCCCCGTCGACAAGCTGATCGTGCCGCTCGCCGTCGTCGATATCCGCGCCAGGGCGGCCGAGAATGCCGACGCCCAGGTCACCCCCGACGATCTGCGCGCCTGGATGGACAGGCATGGCGACCTGCCCGCCGGCGCCTGCGTGGCGATGAATTCGGGCTGGGGACCGAAGATCGACGACCCGTCTTTCCGTAACGCCGATGGCGAGGGGGTGATGCATTTCCCGGGCTTCCATGTCGAAGCGGTGCAGATGCTGATGGAAGAGGCGGACGTGTCGGGCATCGCCGTCGATACGCTGTCGCTCGATCACGGCATGTCGCCCGATTTCGCCACGCATTACGCGTGGCTGCCCTCGGGACGCTGGGGCGTGGAATGCCTCGCCAATCTCGACGCGGTCCCCGCGACCGGCGCCACCCTGATCGTCGGCGCCCCCAAACACCGCCGCGGCACCGGCGGCCCGGCCCGCGTCTTCACGCTGTTCTGATGGCCACGCTTCCGCTTCTCGACGACGACACGGCCAGCGCCGAAGCGCGCGCCGTGTTCGACGACATCCGCGCCAAACGCCAGACCGATCATGTCAACAATTTCTGGCGCGCGCTGGCCCATGATCCGGCGCAGTTGCAACAGGTCTGGGACAGGCTGCAACAGGTCATGGCGCCCGGCGCGCTCGACCCGCTGGTCAAGGAACTGATCTATGTCGCCGTCAGCGTGGCGAATGGCTGCGACTATTGCATCCACTCCCACACCGCCGCGGCCAAGGCCAAGGGCATGACATCCGCGATGCACGCCGAACTCCTCGCGGTCATCGCCATGGCCTCCCAGACCAACGCCCTCACAACCGCCCTGCAAGTCCCCACCGACGAGCGCTTCAAGTCCTGATTTCACTGTGCCGCAAATACTCACGGGGTTTCCAAAGGGGGGCGTGCCCCCCTTTGGCGCGGGGAGCGCGAGGGGGCGCGCAGCCCCCTCGCCCTTTGTAACGCGACGGGGCCGCGCAACCCTCGCGCTTGCCCGGTCACACCGTCAGGACAGTGGACCCCGTCGTCTTCCGCGCCTCCAGCGCCTCATGCGCCGCGCGCACCTCCTCCAGCGGGAAACGCTGGTCGATACGGATCGTCACCGCGCCCGACAGCACCTTGTCGAACAGGTGCCGCGCCATCTCCTGACAGGTCTCGGAGCGGGAAATATGGGTGAACAGCGTGGGCCGCGTGACCTTCAGCGACTTGCCCGCCAGCGCGGCCAGCGTGAAGGCCGGGACGGGACCCGAGGAACTGCCGAAGGACACCATCATGCCCAGCGGTTTCAGACAGGCAAGCGAGCCTTCCCAGGTCGAGGCGCCGACCGAATCCATCACCACATCGACGCCCTTGCCGCCGGTGATCTCGTCCACCCGGGCCGCGAAATCCTCGGTGTTGTAGTTGATCACGTGATCCGCGCCATGCGCGCGCGCAAGCTGGCACTTGGCGTCCGACCCGGCCGTGCCGATCAGCGTGATCCCCTCGCTCTTCGCCCATTGGCAGGCGATCAGTCCGACACCGCCCGCCGCGGCGTGGAACAGCACGGTATCGCCCGCCTTCAGGGGCGTGGTACGGTGGAACAGGTATTCGACGGTCATGCCCTTGAGCATCATCGCCGCACCCTCTTCGAACGAGATCCCCTCGGGCAGCGGGCAGACCTGCGCCGCGGGCATCACCCATTCCTCGCAATAGGCGCCGGTGACGGCGGCGGCATAGGCCGCGCGGTCGCCGGGTTTCAGATGCGTGACGCCTTCGCCCACGGCCTCGACCACGCCGGCGGCCTCGCGTCCCAGCCGGGCGGGCAGTTCCATCGGGTAGAGCCCCGAGCGCTGGTAGCAATCGATGAAATTGAGCCCCACGGCCTCGTGCCGGATGCGGATCTCGCCCGGCCCCGGCGCGCCCACCGGGCGGTCGACCAGGGTCAGGACCTCGGGTCCGCCGGTTTTCTCGAAGATGACGGTTCTTGCCATGGCTGCGCCTCCCTGCACGCCTCTCCTGTCTCTGGCGGGGAAGATGACGCGCGGGCTCGCGGGCGGCAAGGTCTTTCGCCCTCGCCCGGCCCGCTCTCGCCAGCCAGCCTGCGGCAGGCAGGTCTCGCGCGACCGGGCGCCTCGCTTCGCGCGGCGCCCAGAGGGGGCTGTCTGCCCCCTCGGCGCTGCGCGCCTCACCCCCGAGGATATTTGCGGAACAAAGACGGGGCGGGCGGGAAGCGCGGCCGCGCCCGCGCGTCTGTCAGATCGGCGCGCGTTTGAAGGTGCCGGTGGCCTGCGCGACCGGCGTGCCGTCTTCGGCCCGGGCGATGCCTTCGACGAAGACCGTCTTGAAACCGCCGCCCATTACCCGGCCCGTCGCGGTGATGATCCCGCCCAGGGGCATGGGGGCGATGAAGTTGACGGTGAGCGAGATGGTCGAGAACGGGATCTTCCCGCCCTCGCCCTTCAGGTAGCTTGCCGTCGCCCCCATCGCCGTGTCGAGCACGGTCGAGATCAGCCCGCCATGCAGGTTGCCGTGGCGGTTGGCATGGTCGGGCGTGACCGGCATCGACACGCTTGCCCCCTGGCCTGGCTCCAGGTCCAGCGACAGGCCCAGCAGCTTTGCCGTGCCCGTCGCGTCATAGGTCGCGTCATGGGTCGCGTGATTGCCCGGGCGGTCCGGATCATCGGCGCCGGTCATCCCCGCATCAGGCCTCGAGCCGCATGAAGCGGGCAAGGTGCCAGTCCTCGTCGCCGAAACGGTGATCGGCGGCGATCAGGCGGCGGGTGACCGGGGCCAGCGCGTATTCCTCGGTCATGGCGATGCCGCCATGCATCTGCACGGCTTCTTCGGCCACCAGCCGCGCGGTGCGCCCGATCAGGTTCTTGGCCGCGCTGATATGGCGGTCGCGGGTGGGGCCGGCGGCATCGAGATGCCCGGCCGCGTTGATCACCGCCGAGCGCGCCATTTCGATCTCGATCGCGACATCGGCCATGCGGTGCTGCAGCGCCTGGAACTTGCCGATCGGCACGCCGAATTGCTTGCGGGTGCGCAGGTAGTCGAGCGTCATGTCGCGCGCCACGTCCATCGCGCCCAGCGCATCGGCGCAGACCGCGAGCGTGGCGGCGGCGAGGCGTTGCTGCAGCGTATGGGCATTGCCCACCGCTTCGCCGGCGACGCGGTCGAGCGTGACCTCGCTGATCGTGCCGCCCATCAGCGCGGGTGTGGTGTGCAGCGTCACGCCCTCGGCGGCGGTATCGACGAGGAACAGCTCGACCTCGCCATCCTTCAGAGCCGAGACCAACAGCCGGTCGGACCCTTCTGCCTGAGTGACGAAGGACTTGCGCCCGCTCAGATGGCCTTCATTGGCCGAGGTGGTGATCGGACCGCTATCGTAGCGCAGGCCCGGCTCGAAATGCGCGAGCGTCACTTTCAGCCCGCCGCCGATGATCTCTTCGACCAGATCGGCGCGCCCGGCATCGGCCAGAAGCCCACCCGCAAGCCCGGCCTCCAGCACCGGCTCGGCCGAGCCCGCGCGGCCCAGTTCCTCGAACACGACGGCGATGTCGAAGCCGTGGCCGCCGAAGCCGCCCTCGTCTTCGGTGAACAGCGCGCCCAGCACGCCCAGTTCGGCCAGCGCCGCCCAGTCCGCCCCGCGCTCAAGCGAGCGGCGCAGGGAATCGGCGAGCATCCGGCGTTCTTCGGTGTGATTGAAATCCATCTGTCTGCCCGCCCTTACAATCCCAGAATAGCCTTGGTGATGATACCGCGCTGCACCTCGTTCGAGCCGCCATAGATCGAGATCTTGCGGTTGTTGAGATACACGTTGGTGGCCTTGGCCGCGTAGTCGGGGCCGGGGTGGAACAGGTTGTCCGACAGCTGTTCGGACACGAAGGGCTGCGCCCAGGGTCCGATGGCGCGGCGCGCGAGATCGTTGATCTGCTGGCGGATGATCGAGCCCTTGACCTTCAGCATCGAGCTTTCGGCACCGGGCGCCTTGCCTGCATCCGCCGCCGCGACGACGCGCAGATTGGTCGTGGCCATGGCCATGAGGTCGATCTCGATCCGCGCGAGGCGCGCGGCGAAGAGCGGATCCTCGATCAGCGGGCGGCCGTTCTGCATTTCCTGCCGCGCCACGCGCTTGAGGCTTTGCAGCCCTTCCTGCGAGAAGCCGACGCCGGCGATGCCGGTGCGTTCATGGGTGAGCAGGTACTTGGCATAGGTCCAGCCCTTGTTTTCCTCGCCCACGAGGTTCTCGACCGGGACCTTCACATCGGTGAACCAGACCTCGTTCACCTCGTGCACGCCGTCGATCAGGATGATCGGGCGCACTTCGATGCCGGGCGTGTCCATGTCGATCAGAAGGAAGCTGATCCCTTCCTGCGGCTTGCCCTCGGACGAGGTGCGTACGAGGCAGAAGATCTTGTTGGCGTACTGGCCCAGCGTGGTCCATGTCTTCTGGCCGTTGACGATGTAATGATCGCCTTCGCGCACGGCCTTGGTTTTCAGCGAGGCCAGGTCCGAGCCTGCGCCCGGTTCGGAATAGCCCTGACACCACCAGTCTTCGCCCGACAGGATGCGCGGCAGGTAGTAATCCTGCTGCTCTTTCGAGCCGAAGGCCTGCAGCACCGGGGCCAGCATCGCCACGCCGAAAGGCACGATGCGCGGCGCATGGGCGCGGGCGCATTCCTCTTCGAAGATATGCTTCTGCACCGCCGTCCATTCGGCGCCGCCGAATTCCTTCGGCCACGCCCCGGCCAGATAGCCCTGATCGTTGAGCCGCGCATGCCAGAGGTCGTAATCCTCTTTCGTCAGCATCTTGTTGGCGGCGATCTTGTCCGACAGCTCCTTGGGAAGCTTGTCTTTCAGGAAGGCCCGCACCTCGTCGCGGAAGGCGACCTCGTCTTGGGTATAGTTCAGGTCCATCTGGTCCTCCGTCAGAAGATCTCGAACAGGCCGGCCGCGCCCGCGCCGCCGCCGATGCACATGGTCACGACGCCCCATTTGGCGCCGCGCCGACGCCCTTCGAGCAGGATGTGCCCGGTCATCCGCGCGCCCGACATGCCATAGGGGTGGCCGATGGCGATCGAGCCGCCGTTGACGTTGTATTTCTCGGGGTCGATGCCCAGCTCGTCGCGGCAATACAGGCACTGGCTGGCGAAGGCTTCGTTCAGCTCCCACAGGTCGATATCGTCGACGATCAGCCCGGCGCGGTCCAGAAGACGCGGCACGGCATGGATCGGGCCGATGCCCATCTCGTCGGGTTCGCAGCCCGCGACGGCAAAGCCCCGGAACGCGCCCAGCGGCTCAAGGCCCAGCTGTTCGGCATGGCCCGCATCCATCAGCACGAGCGAGGCGGCGCCGTCCGACAGCTGGCTGGCATTGCCGGCGGTGACGAAATTGCCCGGCCCGCGCACCGGGTCCAGACTGGCCAGACCTTCGAGCGTGGTGCCGGGACGGTTGCATTCGTCCTGCGTCAGCGTCACCGCCTTTTCGCTGATCTCACCGGTCGCCTTGTCCTTGACGCCCATCGTCACGTCGATGGGCACGATTTCATCGGCGAACAGGCCATCGGCCTGCGCCTTGGCGATGCGCTGCTGGCTGCGCAGGGCGTATTCGTCCTGCGCCTCGCGGCTGACATTGTAGCGCTGCGCGACGATGTCGGCGGTGTCGATCATCGGCAGATAGATCTCGGGCTTGTGCGTTAGCAGCCATGGCTCGGGCGTGTTGCGCGGCGAGGGCTGGTTCAGGCTGATGCTTTCCACCCCGCCGACCAGGATCGCGCGCGCGCCTTCCTGCGTGATCATGTGAGCGCCCATGGCAATCGCCTGCAGCCCCGAGGCGCAGAAACGGTTGACCGTGGTGCCTGCCACGCTGACCGGCAGGCCCGCGCGCAGAACCACCTGACGGGCCATGTTGCCGCCGGTGACGTTTTCCGGGATCGCGCAGCCCCAGATCGAATCCTCGATCAGCGCGGGGTCGATGCCCGCGCGATCGACGGCGTGGCGGGCGGCATGAGCCGCCATCGTCACGCCATGCGTCTGGTTGAACGCCCCGCGATACGCCTTGCCGATGGCCGTGCGCGCGGTCGAGACGATGACAGCTTCTGCCATGGTATCCTCCCTTGGATGTCGGTGTCAGTTCAGGCTGGCGAAGGTCTTGTCCCCGGCCACCAGCTCCTTGAGCAAAGGCGCGGGTTCCCAGATGTCGTCGCCCGCCTTGCCGGCCTCTTCGATCGTCGCCAGCACCTTGGCCAGCCCGATCTCGTCGGCGTAATGCATGGGGCCACCCCGGAAGCGCGGGAAGCCGTAGCCGTAAAGCTTGGTCACATCGACATCGAGCGGGCGCTGCGCGATCCCCTCGCCCACCACCTTGGCGCCTTCGTTGATCATCGCGGCCATGTAACGCTCGACGATCTCGGCATCGGTGAAGTCGCGCGGGGTGATGCCCTTGGCGCGGCGTTCCTTGGCGATGATCTCTTCGACTTCCGGGTCGGGACGGCCTTTCGGCGTCTCGTCGTCGTAGATGTAATGCCCGCGACCGGTCTTGCGGCCCAGCCGGCCCAGTTCATAGAGCACGTCGCCCCATTCGCCGAACCGCTCGCCCGGCTTGCGGGTCGGCGCCAGCCGCTTGCGGGTCAGGTAGCCGATATCGATCCCGGCCAGATCCGCCACGGCATAGGGGCCCATGGCGAAACCGAACTCTTCCAGTGCCTTGTCCACCTGGAAGGGCGAGGCGCCTTCCAGCACCATGATATCGGCGGCGGTGCGATAGGTCTTCAGGATCCGGTTGCCGATGAAACCGTCGCAGACGCCGGCGCGCACCGGGACCTTCTTCAGCTTCTTGGTCAGCGCGAAGCCGGTGGCGACCACGTCCTTCGCGGTCTTGGCCGCGACCACGACCTCGAGCAGCTTCATCACATGCGCGGGCGAGAAGAAATGCAGCCCGATCACGTCTTCGGGGCGCTTGGTCATCGCCGCGATTTCGTCCACGTCCAGATACGAGGTGTTCGACGCCAGCACCGCGCCCGGCTTGCACACCGCGTCGAGCTTGGTGAAGACGTCTTTCTTCACCTCCATTGATTCGAACACCGCTTCGATCACCAGATCGGCATCGGACAGCTTGTCATAGCCGTCGGTCACAAGCAGCCGCTCGGACAGCAGCATGTCACGCGCCTCGGCGCCCAGCTTGCCGCGCTTCACGCTGTCGGCAAGGGTCCGGGCGATGCCGTTATGCGCTTTCTCGACCGATTCCGCGTCGCGTTCGATCAGCGTCACGCTCAGACCGCTCAGCAGGCAGGACACGGCGATACCGCCGCCCATCGTGCCGCCGCCGATGATGCCGATCTTCGACAGATCGCGCGGCTCGACGCCCTTGATCTCGGGCAGGCTGGCGACCTTGCGCTCGGCAAAGAAGGCATGGATCATCGCCGCACGCTGGGGCGTCTGCATCATCTCCCAGAACGCGGCGCGTTCCAGCTTCATCCCCTCGGTGAAGGGCAGCTTGGTGCCCTCGACCGCCACCTCGATGGCTTTCAGGTGGCAGACATGGCCGCGATTGGCGCGCGCCACCTTCTTTTTCAGCGCCTCGAGCGCCGCCTCGTCGGTGGGCGGCACCGACATTTCCGACACCCGGCGCACCGGCAGCCCCTCGGCCAGAACCTTGCGCGCCATCGCCATGCCGGCCTCGAACGGGTCGTCGTTCGACAAGTCGTCGGCGATCCCCAGCGCGAGGCAATCCTCGGCCGAGATCATCTTGGCCGAGGTGAAAATCTCGGCCGCAGGCACGATGCCGATCAGCCGCGGCAGGCGCTGCGTGCCGCCCGCACCGGGCAGGAGGCCCAGATTGACCTCGGGTAGGCCGATCCGCGCGCCGCGCAGCATCACCCGGTAATGGCTGCCCAGCGCGACCTCGAACCCGCCGCCCAGCGCCGTGCCGTGGATCACGCAGACGACGGGCTTGTCCAGC
The DNA here is from genome assembly GCF_003122215.1 of Pararhodobacter marinus. Classification (GTDB taxonomy): domain Bacteria; phylum Pseudomonadota; class Alphaproteobacteria; order Rhodobacterales; family Rhodobacteraceae; genus Pararhodobacter; species Pararhodobacter marinus. The sequence goes on from NZ_QEYD01000018.1 coordinate 24,458, forward strand.
GCCTCGATCACGTTGATCGCATCGGGCAGATGCGGCTCGCGCGGCGCCTTGCCGAATTCGGTGATGTCGGCGCCCGCAATGAAGGTGCGCCCCTCGCCCACGATGACCGCGACCTTCTGCGGCGAGGCGGCGAATTCGCGGGCGCAGGCCACCAGCCCCTCGCGCACGGCGTGGCTGGTGGCGTTGACCGGCGGGTTGTCGACGCGGATCACGCCGATATCGCCATGGGCTTCGTAGCGGACCGGATTTTCCATCGCGGGCTCCTTTTCAGGTCTTCTTCTTGACGTTAGCGAACTTGCCCTTGGTCAGGGCGAACATCTGGGCACCGATGCGGGCGCAGGTTTCGACAAGATCCTCGCCCACCGCCCGGCGCCGGTCGGAATCCATCTGGCCCGACAGCGAAATGCTGGAGATACCGTAGCGCGGAACACCCTGCGCATCGACCACCAGCGCGCCGACCACATCGACCCCGATATAGAGCTGCCCCAGATCGACACCATAACCGCTGGCCGCGGCGTCGCGCACGCTGTCGATATACTCGTCGGCGGATTCGGGCGCGCATTGCCAGCGCAGGTCCACGAATTGCGCGCGCAGCTCGGCCTCGGTCAGCTTGCGATGCGCGGCCAGAATGCGTCCGACCCCGCCGGTATAGACCGGCAGCCTTTTGCCCAGCGGCAGGTCGACGCGCGTGACGGCGGGATCGAAAGCGCGCTCGATCAGCACGATCCGGTCCTCGGCGGTGATGTGCCACAGGCAGATCAGCACCTTGTACTCGATGGCCAGCCGTTCCAGCTCGGGGCGGATCAGGTCGCCGGGATTGGTGCCCAGCACCCCCACGGCCAGCTCGACCAGCCCCATCGCCGGTTGATAGGTCTTGTCATGGGCGTCGAAGCTGACCAGCCCCTCGGCGGTGAGCGTGCGCAGGATGTTGAAGCAGGTCGAGGGATTGACCCCGGTGGCACGGGCAATGGCACTCACGCCCTCGGCCCGGCCCATCGCCGACAGATGGCGCAGGATACGCAGCGCGTGAACCAGCGCGCCGACCGGACGGGACTGGATGATCTCCTCGTCAGCCACCCGCTTCTCCCCTTGGAATGGCATTTTGTATGAAGAATGCCTAGCCCCAAGGCGCCCCTCTGTCCAGCCGGATTCTTCGCTGGACCCGTCCGGAATGCGGGCTAGCTGAACGCGAGGCGCGTTGTAGCGAGGGAGACTGTCTTGTCCGATGATCCGATAGGGGTGCTGCTGCAGGCCGTCGCCGCGCAGAATCGACAGGCGTTTCACGATCTTTACGCCCGCACCGCGCCGAAACTTTCCGGCGTCCTGTACCGTATCCTCGGCAACCGTACCGAGGTGGACGATGCCATGCAGGAAGTCTTCATTCGCGTCTGGCAGCGGTCCGCTCAATTCCGTCCCGACAGAGGCATGGGCATGAGCTGGCTGATTGCCGTCGCACGCAACCACGCGCTGGACCGCCTGCGCGCCCGTCCCGCCCGCGCGGGGATGTACCAGGAAACCGCCCGCGACGAGGACGGGCAGGACCCGCTTGACCGGATCGCCGACCGCAAGGCGGGCGTGCTGGAATCGCTGGTCGCGCGGGGCGAGGCCCAGCGCGTCGTCGCCTGTTTCGACGCCATGGACGCCGAACGCGCCGCGGCGGTGAAAGGCGCCTATATGGACGGGCTCTCGTACAAGGAACTGGCCGAGAGGCATGGCATTCCGCTTAACACAATGCGAACGTGGCTGCGCCGCGGCCTGTTGAGCCTGCGGGAGTGCATGGACCAATGAGCGACATTTTCGAACCCGACGACTGGCCCCCCGACGACCGCGACGATCTGCTCGCGGCCGAGTATGTCCTGGGTGTCCTGTCCGGCGATGAACGCCGCAGCGCGCAGACGCGCTCGGAAACCGACGGCGCCTTTGCCGAGCGGGTGGCGCATTGGGAGCGCAGGCTTGCGTTGCTCAACGCCGCCTACGAGGAAGGGCCGGTCGATCCCGGCACGCTCGAAAAGGTCGAAGCCGCGCTGTTCGGGGAACCCGCCGCGACCCCGGAACCCGCCTTGGCGACCCGTCGTCAGGGCGCGGGCTGGCGGCTGTGGTTCGCCGGCGCGCTGAGTGCGGCGGTCGTGGTGCTGGCGGTGCTGTTCTGGCCGCAGCCCACCGCGGCGCCGCTGGTCGCGCGCCTCGATGCGGGCGAGCTGGCCTTCGACGCCAGCTACCAGGCGGGTGTGCTGCAGGTCGCGCATCGCGGGCCGGAAGCCGAAGAGGGGCGCGATTACGAATTGTGGTCGATCGGCGCCGATGGCGTGCCCCGCTCGCTGGGCATCCTGCGCGGCGAGGCGATCGAGATCCCGGCCGAGCTGGACGCCGGGGTGACGCTGGCCGTCAGCCTCGAGCCGCTGGGCGGTTCGCCCGATGCCGGGCCGACCGGGCCGGTTCTGATGACCGCCGAACTCACCCTCGGCGACTGAGGGCGACACCGCAGACGCACCACCGCAAACAAGGACAGGCGCCGGGCAAAGCCCCGGCGCCTTTTTGTTGGCCGGGCCGCGATCCGGGGTGACGCCAAGGCGTGTTGCACGAGCCCCATGAGCGCTCACGCTTCTGTGACCAACAATTTTCGTCCGGCTGAAACTCGTCCGGTTTCGCTTCGTATCTCGGGGCATAGGGCAATGAAGCCCGTTACCACAAATCGGAGAGTTCTTATGAAAACCCTTATCGCTGCCACCCTGTCGCTGACCACCATGACCGCCGGCGCCGCTCTGGCGCAGAACCCGATGGTGGGCGGCGCCGAGATGTTCCCCGACCGCAACATCGTCGAAAACGCGATGAACTCGGCCGATCACACCACCCTCGTGGCCGCCGTGCAGGCTGCCGGTCTGGCCGAGACGCTGATGGGCGAAGGTCCGTTCACCGTGCTGGCGCCGACCAACGAAGCTTTTGCCGCGCTGCCCGACGGCACCGTCGAGAGCCTGCTCGAGCCCGAAAACCGCGAGCAGCTGCAGACCATCCTCGGTTGCCACGTGATCCCGGGCGAAGTGTTCTACAACCAGCTGGAAAACATGGCGCAGGCCGATGGCGGCACGCACAGCTTCGAAACGGTCGGCGGCTGCACCTTCACGCTGGTTCAGGCCGCGACCGGCGCGCCGGTGACCATCCGTGACGGCATGGGCAACAGCGCCAACATCACCATCGAGAATGTCGACCAGTCGAACGGCGTCATCCACGTGATCGACACGGTCCTGATGCCGGCGATGTAAGTCCGGGTTACCGGACCATCCCGAACGGGCTGTCGCATGCCCCCAATCATGTTGGCAGCCCCAGCCCCGGCGTTCGCGCCGGGGCGTTTTCATGTCCGCTTGTCCGACCGCCGTTACGCGTGTCGGATGACCGGGTCGATCACCGGCAGGGGACCGCCGAAAACCATCTCAACCGCGCGCGCGGCAGCCAGCAGGTCCCGCTCGCCGCGCGGCTTGCCGATCAGTTGCAACCCGACCGGGATACCCGCCGCATCCAGACCCGCGGACACCGACAGCGCAGGCAGCCCGAGCACGGTGGCCAGGAAACCGCAATCCAGCCAATCCATGTAGAAACTCAGCTCTTTTCCGTCGATCCGGCGCACCCATTCTTCCTCTACCTTGTGCGGCATCGTGCCCACGACCGGGCATGCCAGCACGTCGACATGGGCAAAGACACCCTGAACCGCATCGTAGAGCCGCGAGCGGATCAGCTGCGAATCGATGATGTCGTCCATCGTCAGCGCCAGCCCGTCGCGCAGATTGCCTTCGAGCGTCGGCTTGAACCCCGCGCGGATCTCGGGCTCGATGTCGCGCATCAGCGTGGCCCAGAGCAGGCCGCGCTGGACGTAATAGGCCCGGCGCATCCCCGACAGGTCCAGCGTCACGATGTCGACCGACGCCCCCGCCGCCAACAACCGGCTCATCGCCGCGTCGATATGGAAGCGCATCTCGGGATCGACGGCGCTTTCGCCCGACAGATCGGGCATGTAGCCGATGCGTAGATCGGCAGGTTCGGCCCGGGTAACCGCGTCCCGGTAGGGCGCGGGATCGGCCGGGTAGGACAGCGGATAGCGCGGATCGAACCCGGTCATCGTGTCGAGAAACAGGGCCAGGTCCGTGACCGACCGGGCCATCGGCCCCTGCACGCCCTCGGTGATATAGCCCCCCTGCGCAGGCCCCCCCGCCACGAGGCCGGGACTGGGCCGCAGGCCGACCACACCGCAATACGCGGCGGGCGTGCGCAGGCTGCCGCCGTGGTCGGAACCATGGCTGAGCCAGGTCTGCCCCACCGCCAGCCCGGCCGCCGCTCCGCCCGACGATCCCGCCGGATTGAGCCGCGTGTCATGCGGGTTGCGGGTCGCGCCGAAGATGGCGTTGAACGTGTTGGCGCCGGCGCCGAATTCCGGCGTGTTCGTCTTGCCGATGACCAGACCGCCGCGCCGCTCGATCAGCTCGACCAGAGGGTCCGACGCCTCGGGCACGTAATCCGCGAGCGCCGGAGTGCCCCAGGTGCTGCGCACCCCCGCGACGGCCGTCAGATCCTTGATCCCCACAGGCAAACCATGGAGCGCGCCGCGCGTCTCAGAGGGCGGGGACAGCGCGCGCGCCGCCTTGCGGGCACGGTCGAAACAGGGCGTCGGCATCGCGTTGATGGCGGGGTCGGTCTGAGCGTGCCGCGTCTGCGATGCGGCGATCAGCTCGTCGGGCGACACTTCACGGCGGCGCAGCATATCGACAACCTCGACCGCGCTCAGGGCGCAGATATCGGGGCCGGAATAGACGGGGGTTTCGCCGGTCATGGCGATCTCCTTCGTGTCAGAACCCGAACGCGCGGCGCAGCATGTTGAGCGCCACCAGAATCAGGAACACGCCGAAGATCCGCTTCAGCAGAACGGGCCGCGTGGCATGCGCCAGCCGCGCCCCGAGCGGCGCGGTCAGCAGCGTCATCGACACCACGACAAGGAAGGTGGGAATATTGATGGCGCCCAGCGTCAGCGGCGGATGGACGGCAATCGGCAGAAAGGCGAACCCGATCACCGATGGCACGGCAATCATCAGGCCGAACCCTGCCGCCGTGGCCACCGCACGGTGGATGGCGACCCCGTGCAGGGTCATGAACGGAACGCCGAACGACCCGCCGCCGATCCCCATGAGCACCGACAAAAAGCCGATCAACGGCGAGGCCACGGCGCGGACGATTCCGCCGGGCATCTCGGGGGCGAGCTGCCATTTCTCGCGTCCGAAGGCCATGTAGAGGCCGACGATCAACGCCAGCGCGCCGAAGATTCCCTGCAGCGTGGACGAACGCAATTGCGCCGCCACGAAGACCGCAAGCGCCGCGCCGATCAGGATACCCGCCGCCCAGCTTTTCAGGATCGCCCAATCGACGGCCCCGCGCTTGTTATGGGCATTCAGCGACCGGGCCGAAGTGACGACAATCGTGGCAAGCGAGGTGGCGATGCAGATCTGCATCAGTTCGTCGCTGGCGAAACCCAGAAGCGTGAAGCCGTAATAAAAGGCGGGCACCAGCACGATGCCGCCGCCGACGCCCAGAAGGCCGGCCAGCACACCGGCAAAGGCGCCGATCAGCAGAAGCAGCACCAGCAACTGAACCAGCAGCGCGGGATCCATGGTCATGACGGGGTGTCTTTCGGTCTGGGGCGGACCCGGCTGACGACGGGTCCGCCCTTGGTGTCACAGGAAGAAGTTCTGACGACGCACCATGAAGCCGGTGTCGTAGAATTGCTTGTAGCCGGTCGCCTGCCGCACGTAGTCGTAATAGGCATCGACGAAGCGGCGGTGGAAGTCGCTCGTCTCCTTCACCTCTTCGATGACTTCGGCGCAGGCGGTCTCGATCCCGTCCCAGACATCGTCGGGGAACTCGGCGATGGTCAGATCGGGATTCGAGCGCAGCCTGTCGAAGGCCGCGAGATTCGCGTGGAACGTGTCGGCAGAGGACTTGTTGGCCTCGGCCTCGGTGATCGTCTCGACCATGAGCCGCTGGCTGTCGGTCAGCGCTTCCCAGGCTTCCATGCCGATCCCGAACTCGATGCCGCCATAGATTTCGACGGGCGACGGGGCGTACATGTAGCCCGCGACATTCTGCAGGCCGAACGCCAGGTCGTTGGACGGCCCCACCCATTCGGCCCCGTCCAGCGTGCCCGCCTGAAGGGCCGCAAAGATATCGCCGGGCGGGATCGAGGTCGGGTTCACCCCCAGTTTGCGCAGCACCTCGCCATAAAGCCCGGCGGCGCGGAAGTTCAGCCCCTGAAGATCGTCGAGCGAGGTGATCTCCCGCTTGAACCAGCCGGCGGTCTGGACACCCGAACCGCCTCCGATAAAGATCTTCAGGCCGCGGTCATTGGTGAATTCGTCCAGAAGCTCCTGCCCGCCACCGAAATACATCCAGGCGTGCATCTCGTCATAGGTCAGGCCGAAGGGCGCGGCGGTGAAGAAGGCATGCGCAATGTCGCGGCCCGAAAACCACGTGCCCGAGCCGTGATAGACCTCGGCGGTGCCGCTTTCCACGGCTTCCTGTGTGGCGAAAGGCGCGACAAGTTCGCCGGCGCCGAACACCTGAACGTTGATCGCCCCTTCGGATATCTGCGTGATGCGTTCGGCCCATCGCTGGGCGGAAACACCCGGCCCCGGCAGGCCACGCGGCACCGAGGTCACCAGTTTCCAGTTATGCTGAGCCTGCGCGCGGGCGATCGTCGGGGCTGCCAGAGCCGCCGGAGCGACCGCTGCGCTGGAGAGGAATGTTCTTCTTTTCATTATCTTGTACTCCCTGTTGTCTGCGCCGTTCAGTGGTAGATCGCGTCCGGCAACCATGTCGCGAGGTCGGGGACCAGGAAGACGATGGTCAGCGCGACCATCTGCAAGAGGATGAACGGCACGATCCCCTTGTAGATGTCGAGGGTTTGCACGCTTGGGGGCGCGACGCGCCGGAAGTAGAACAGCGCATAGCCGAAGGGCGGCGTCAGGAAGCTGATCTGCAGGTTCAGACTGATGAGAATGGCGAACCACACCGGGTCGACCCCGGCAGCCATCAGCGGCGGTCCGGCAATCGGCACGACGATGAAGATGATCTCGACATATTCGATGATGAAGCCCAGCACGAAGATGATGGCCATGACGACCAGCACCGCCGTAAGGCTGCCGCCCGGAAGCCCGTGCAGGAACTCTTCGACCATGGCTTCGCCATGCAGGCCCCGGAACACCAGCGACAACATGGTCGCCCCCAGCACGATCAGCGTCAGCATGGACACCATGCTGGCCGCGCTCAGCGCGACATCCCACAGACCACCGCGCCGCAACTCCTGGATCAGCGCGGCCAGCGTACCCAGGCTCAGCGTGACCAGCGCCCCAGTGCCGATCGCGGCCGTCAGCGGCGATGCCTGCGCCCCGCCCAGAACCTTGACCAGAACCAGCGCGAAGGCGGCCGGCAGGACCGCGATCATCAGCGCCCGCCGCCAGCGCGGCACCCCGGCGCGGTCCATCGCCGTCATCACAAGCGCGCCCGCAGCCCCCAGCGCCGCGCTTTCCGTCGCCGTGGCGATCCCGCCAAGGATCGAGCCGAGCACGATCAGGATCAGCAGCAGCGGCAGGACCAGTGAATAGGTCACTTCGCCCAGTCCGGGCCGGGTTCTGTGGCCCTGTTCGTCGCGCTGGATCACCGGCGGGCAGCTTTCGGGGCGGCGCAGCGCGGTGATGAAGATATAGATCAGGTACAGCCCGACCAGCATCAGGCCCGGGATGAAGGCCCCCGCGAACAGGTCGCCGACCGAGACCGGCTCGACCGCCCATTCCCCGGCCGAGCGCCGTCCGGCCTGATACGCGGACGAGATCTGATCGGTCAGCAGGATCAGCAGGATCGACGGCGGGATGATCTGGCCCAGCGAGCCCGAGGCGCAGATCACGCCCGAAGCCAGCGATCTGGAATACCCGGCCTGCAGCATGGCGGGCATCGCGATCAGGCCCAGCATGAAGATGGTCGCGCCGATCACCCCGGTCGATGCCGCCAGCAGGGCGCCCACGATCACCACCGCATAGGCCATGCCGCCCCGGCGGTTGCCGAACAAGGCGCCCGCCGTCAGCATCATGCGCTTGGCGATGTCGGACCGCTCCAGTAGCCCGCCCATCAGCACGAAAAGCGGCACGGACAGGAACACGTCGTTGGTCAGGATGCCGAAGGCCCGCGACGGGAAGGCCGAGAGAAAGGCAAGGTCGAAGACGCCCAGCCCGGCTCCCAGAAAGGCCACCAGCGTCGGCACACCCAGCAGGACGAAGCCCACGGGCGCGCCGGACAGGATGCCGCCCAGCAGCAGCACGCCCAGAAGGGCCAGAAGCGCCGCGCTCATGTCTGGTCATCCTTCCCGTACAGGCCGGGCCGCAGTCCGACGATCAGCGCGACGAGGGCGAGCGCGGCGAAAACCAGAGCCGTCACGGTCTTGAGAACGAAGAATCCCGGCAGCCCGCCGAGCGTGGGCGAACTTTCCAGCACCCGCCACGATGTCCGCACCATCGGCACCGCGTTCCACGCGGCCCAGGCCGAGGCCGGGAACAGCAGGCCCAGCAATGCGACGCGATCGATGGCGCGGCGCAGGCGTGGCGGGAACCGGCCGCTGAACACGTCCACCCGGACACTTTCATTGTTCAGGATGACCCCGACCAGCGGCAGCGACACGATGAGGAAGAACAGATAGGTCAACAGGTCCGTCGCCCAGGGCGCGCCCAGCGAGAAGACATAGCGCAGGGCGACGATCACGATCTGCACCATCAGCAGGGCGACGACGGCAAAGGCTGCAACCCCCCGCAGCGTCCCGGAAAAGCTGAGTCTCATTCGGGGTCCGGAGGGTTGAGTGCTCATCTCAGCCCCCCAGCGCCACGCCGTCCTTGCGCGGATCGCTGCCGCCGGTCAGGAGCCCGGTCGCGGCGTCCCGGCGGATGGCCTGCGCCCCGCCCATGCCGATGTCGGCCCGCGTCACGTCATGCCCCATTTCGGCAAGCTTGGCCGCGACGGTCTCGTCGAAGGTGCTTTCGATTTCCAGCTTGCCCGAGGTGATGTCGAGAAAGCTGCGCGGGGCGTCGATCGCCGCCTGCACATCCATGCCGAAATCGACAAGGTTTGAGACGAAATGCGCGTGGCCGGTCGCCTGATAGGCTCCGCCCATCACGCCGAAAGGCATCGCGTACTGACCCGGGACCTCGAGCAAGCCGGGCAGCAAGGTGTGGAGGGGCCGCTTGCCGCCCTTCAGCTCGTTCACATGCCCGTCCTGCAAGGTGAACCCGGCCCCGCGATTGTGCAGCGGGATGCCGAACCGCTTGGACGCAAACCCCGACCCATAGGGCCAGAACAGCGAATAGATCAGCGACACGCACAGACCCTCGCCGTCGACCACGGTGATATAGACCGTGTCCTTGTGAAGCGCCTCGGGACGGGGCGGAAGGGGTTGCCCCGCGCGGGTCGGATCGATCTGGGCTGCCATCTCGTCGATGGCCGCTTCCGACAGCATTCCGTCGAGATTGAGCGCACCCTGGCCCGGGTCGCCGATGAACCGGTTGCGCGCGGCATAGGCCAGCCGCGTCGCTTCGGCCTCGATATGGACGCGCTCGGCGCCATTCGGATCGAGGCTGGCGATATCGAACCGCTCCAGAAGCCCGGACAGCAAGAGCGCCGTCGCGCCCTGCCCGTTGGGCGGCAGCTCGACCAGGTCGTGACCACGATAGGCGCGCCGGATCGGCGTGACCGGCGTGGCCTCGGTGCGTGCGAAATCCTCGGCCGTATGCAGGCCGCCCTCGGCCCGAAGCGTGTCGAGGATGTCTTCCATCACCGGGCCTTCGTAGAAGGCGCGCGCACCCTCGCGGGCGATGAGACGCAGCGCCTCGGCCTGCCCGGGAGCGCTGAAAACCTCGCCCTCGCGATAGCTGTGCCCGTCACGCAGGAAATGGTCCCGCCCTGCGCCCTTCAACCGGGGGGCAAAGGTCGTCCCGTCGATGGCGGTGCGACGATGGACCGGCACGCCCTGTTCGGCCACGCGGATCGCCGGCGCCAGCACCGCGGCAAGATCGAGCCGCCCCTCCTGCGCGATCAGCCGGTCGAAAGCGTCGACAGCGCCCGGCACCGTCACGGCATGGATCGAATCGAGCCCCACCGCCGTCATTCCCTGCGCGCGCAGATCGGCGGCATCGAGCGCGGCAGGCGCGCGCCCCGACCCGTTCAGCCCCCGGCTTTCCCCGGTCTTCGCATCGTGGATCAGCGCGAACACATCGCCGCCCAGCCCGCACATCGCCGGTTCGCAATATCCAAGCACGACGGCACCGGCGACCGCGGCATCGACGGCGTTGCCGCCCTGCCCCAGAATGTCCAGCGCAACACGGGCCGCAGCAGGATGCGAGGTCGCGCACATCGCCTCGGTGGCATACATCGGCGCGCGTCCGGGCCCTTGATAGGAATGTGTCACCTGACTTCGCCTTTCACTTTGGGAGCGTCTGACCGCGACTGCGTGTCTTCGAAAAATTGCTGGAGAGAGATAAGCGCCTGCGCGATGTGCTCGCGCATCAGCCGCGCGGCGTCGTCGCCGTTCCCGGCCAGAACGGCATCGGCAATGGCCGCATGTTGCAGATGCGGACGCCGGAGGTCGGCATTGTAGCCCTCCATCATGTAGAGCGCGGCACTGTAGGGGGTGATCCGCAGCCGCGTTTCCTCGGCCACCGTCTTGAGCATCCGGTTGCGGGCGCCGTCGTGCAGATGGCCATGAAACTCGAAATCCATCTCCAGCGCGGCAGGTCTGTCATTGCGCGCGCTCAGATCTTCCGAGGCCGCCATGATCGCGCGCAGCTTCAGCCGCTCGGCTTCGTTCATGCGCACGGCGGCAAGAGAGGCACACAGCGCCTCGATCTCGCCCATCGCCTCGAAGGCTTCGCTCAGCTCGGTGCGGTCGAAGCTGCGCACGACGGCCGAACGGCGGGGCCGGATTTCGATCAGGCCAGAGGCGCCGAGCTGCCGGATCGCCTCGCGGATCGGGGTCCGGGACACGCCGAAACGGTCGGCAAGCGACAATTCGTCCAGCCGGTCGCCCGGCTTAAGCTCTCCGTTGAGAACAAGGTCAGCGATCTTCTGGCGCAAGGTATGGGGCATGATGTCTCCTGTCCCATTACGCTAAACCGGCATTTTGTATTCTGTAAAGAAAAATTGCATACAAGAATTTCATTTGTGATACAGGATGGCAAAATACTGATTTAATTGGATTTTTCCAGTCCATGCCCGGTCGAGCGCAGAATTCGCGTGGTGGCCGGATGCGCGGGGGGAAGACTTCAGCGCCCTTTCGGGACGGCGCGACAGGTCCGCACCGGACCGCTGACAGCGTTAGGGCCACCCTCGCTGCGGCGAGGATGGCCCCTGTTCAGATCGTAACGCGGTGTGGCTCTGCGCGTCTCGGTGCGCCGGAGCGGAGTGCTCAGTCCCGGGCGGCGGCGCGGCGCCGGCGCTGAAAGGCCCGCAGCAAGGGCCATAGAATCAGTCCCAGCGTCGCCACGGCGATCACCGCCGAGATCGGGCGCGTCAGCAGCTCGGTCGCATCGCCCCGGCTGATCAGCAGCGCGCGGCGCACGCTTTGCTCGGCCATCGGGCCCAGGATCAGGCCCAGCACCACGGGCGCCAGCGGGAACGACAGCTTTTCAAGCAGATAGCCGGCAAGACCCGCAGCGAACATGACCCAAAGATCGACCACGCGACCATTGATGACATAGACGCCGACCGCCATCAGAACCAGGATCATCGGCACCAGCAGCACCCCCGGCAGGCGCTGAACCTGCGCGAAGACGCGGGTCGCGGCCGCGCCCCCCACCAAAAGGATCAGAAGCGAGGTGATCAGCATCTGAGCCATGAACCCGCCAACCAGCGCCGGGTTCTGGTGGAAAAGCTGCGGCCCCGGCTGCAGCCCGTGGATCAGAAGCGCACCAAGAACCAGCGCCGCCACCACGTTGCCCGGAATCCCCAGAGCCAGCGCCGGGATCATCGAAGCCGCGTTGTCGGCGTTGTTGCCGCATTCCGCCGCCGCCACGCCCTGCGGGTTCCCCTTGCCGAAGCTGTCGGGGTCCTTGCTGGCGCTTTTCGCCGCGCTGTAGCTGAGGAAAGCCGCGATATTGCCACCCGCGCCGGGCAGGATGCCTACGCCGATGCCGATGAAGGACGACCGCATCCAGGTGGGAACCATGCCCCGGATCTCGGCCCAGCCGAGCCGCGCCCGGCCCAGTTTCAGCGCCGCCGCCGAAAGCCCCTTCAGGTCCGCCTGCTCGGCCAGCGCGATGACCGGCGGCAAAGCGTAGAGCCCGACAAGGATCACGATCAGATCCAGCCCGCTCAGCAGCCACGGTTCGCCGAAGGTGAAACGCGGGATCCCCGACAGGTTGTCCAACCCCACGGTGCCCAGAAGCAGCCCCAGCACCGCCGCCATCAGCCCCTTCAGCGCGTCGTCGCCGACCAGAACACCGATCGAGGCCATGCCGAACATGGCGATCCAGAAATACTCGGCCGGGCCGAAATGCAGCGTCGCGCGGGCCAGAAGCGGGCCGATGGTCATCAGCGCCAGCGCCGAGGCGGTGCCGCCGATGGCCGAGGACCAGCAGGCGATCTTGAGCGCGCGGGCGGCCTCGCCGCGCTGGGTCATCGGGAAGCCGTCGAAGGTGGTGGCAATGGCGGCGGGCGTGCCGGGGATCCGCATCAGGATCGCCGGAATCGCCCCGCCATACATCGAGCCGTTATAAATCCCCGCCACCATGCCGAGCGCGATAAGCGGCTCCATCGAATAGGTGAGCGGCAGAAGAAGCGCGATGGCCATGACCGGGTTCAGGCCCGGCAGCGCGCCGATCAGCACGCCCAGAAGCGACGCGCCCAGCATCGCCGCGACCGAGCCCAGCGACAGGACCGAGCCCGCGATCTGCGTCAGAAGTTCCATGTCAGGGGCTCCTGCTTACCAGCGCGACCAGAAGCCGGTCGGCAGGGGTTTGGCCAGAAGGCCGGTAAAGACCAGCCAGACGACGACCATGAAGCCGGCGGCGGCAAGGAGGGCGAAGACCGGACGCCGGAAACCCAGCGCGGCGGGCAGCACCAGGGCGACCAGCGCCGAGGCGGCGTAGAAGCCCAGCACCGGGACCAGCGCGAGATAGCCCGCACCGACCACCACCGTTACCGCGACATGGCGCGGGTGATCGACCAGCGGACGCGGCACCCGGGCGCCGCTCCACAGGGATCGAAGCGCGAGCAGGAGCCCCAGCGTGGCAAGCCCGAGCCCCAGCACCAGCGGGTAGGTCCCGCTGGCGCCCCGGTAGCCCATCGCCTGCCAGGCTGCGGCCAGCCCAAGGCCTGCGAAAAGCACGCCAAGAACGATATCCTGCCCGCGCGCGGTCATTGTGCCAGTCCGAGCGACTGGGCCACCTCGGCCAGCGCGTCGAATTCGCCCTGCAGGCGCTCGCCCAGGGCCGCGCCGGTGACGACGTTCGGGACTTCGCCCACGCCCGCCAGGAACTCGACGTATTCGGGCGAGGTGACGGTGGTCTCCAGCGCGGCGATCAGACGGTCGACGATGGCCTGATCGGTGCCGGCCGGGGCCAGAACCATGCGCCACAGCAGCGTTTCCTCGTCGCCCAGACCCAGATCGCCCAGGCCCGCGGCCTGCGGCAGGGCGGGCACGGCCTCGGCCGAGGTGACGAGCAGGCATTTCGCCTCGCCGGCCTCGGCATAGGGCAGCACCGGCGAGATCGAGCCGCCATAGATGTCCACATGGCCACCGAGGAAGTTCTGCAGCGTCTCGCCCGCACCGCCGAAGGGCACGGCGACGGTTTCGATCCCGCGCGCCTGGAAGATGCGTTCGGCGGCCAGCTGCATCGTGCCGCCGATCCCGTCATTGCCATAAGTATAGCGGCCCGGATTGGCCGCGAGCTCGGCCAGGAATTCCTCGCCGGTTTCGGCGGGGAAATCGGGGGCGACGCAGAGCGTATAGGCGGTCTGCGAGGTCGAGGCGACCGGCACGAAGCTGTCGGGCGCGTAAGCCGTGGGCTGCATCTGCGGCACGGTGGTGATCGGGCTGTTCCAGGTCGCCAGCAGCGAATACCCGTCATTGCGCGCCTGCATGAACTGGGTGACACCGACCGAGCCGCCGCCGCCGGCCGCGTTCAGGATGGCGATCGAGGTGCCAAGCTCGGCTTCCAGCAGCGTCGACAGCATGCGGGCGCTGGTATCGGTGCCGCCGCCGGCCGGGGCGGGCACCGTGATTTCGATCGGGCGTTCGGGATAGTCCGCCTGGGCGGCGGTCGTGCCGAGAAGCAGCGCAGCAGCGCCGAGCATGAGGGTTTTCATCGTGGTCCTCCCTTGGATGATGGTGGGTCAGCCGATGCGGCTGCGGTAACGGAAGCGGTCGGCGGGACCGCAGGCGATGCGCCATTCGACCGGCTCGCCGGACATGGCAAAGGCCAGTCGCTCGATCAGCGCGACGGGCGCGCCTTCGGCGATATCGAGACGGCGGGCCGTGGCGGCATCGGCAGTGCCGAAGCGCACCTCGTCCTCGGCCCGCGCGACGAAAATGCCGAACCGGTCGAGATAGACGGGATACAGAAGCGGCCCGATCTCGGTTTCAGGAATGGTTTCGAAGCCGGGGAAGCGGTCGGCGGGGATATACAGCGTCTCGGACAGGAACGGCTGCTCGGAGAGGCAGCGCAGACGCTCGATGCGGATCACCGCGTCGGTGCCCAGCGCCGCTGCCACGAAAGCAGGCGCCACGACCCGCTCGCGCGAGATCAGCCGGCTTGAGGGAATGCTGGGTGCGCCATCAGCTTCGCGTGCCTGAAAGAAGCGGAACAGCGTCGCGTCGAAGGCGGGTTTGCGCAGGAAGGTCCCCGACCCCTGCCGACGCTCGAGCAGACCCTCGTCGACAAGCTGCTGGATCGCCTTGCGGACCGTGCCCACGCTGAGCGCGTGTTCGGCCGACAGCTTGTTCTCCGACGGCAGGACGTCATCGGGCCCCCACTCGCCCGCGGCAATGCGGCGGGCAATGTCGTCGCGCAGCCTTTGATAGGCCGGCAGGCGCGTGTCGCTCAGGGGGCTGAATGCGGTCATGGAATCCTCCTGATCTCGGGATAGAGCAATTGACCCCTTCAGTCAACTAGTTCTATATAGAACCATAGAAGGTGTCGGTGAGACTGGGGGGCTCCGTGATCCGTTTTGATTGCCATGCGCATGTCTACGAGCGTCTCTTGCCCGTGTCCGGCGCGCGCTATGTGCCATCCGCGACGGCGCCCCTGGCGGACTGGCTTTCCCGGCAGAGGGCCGCGGGCCTCTCGGGCGGCGTGATCGTTCAGGTCAGCTTCCTGGGCACCGACAATTCGCAGCTGGTCGATGCCTTGGCCGGGCTGGACCGCCGGCTGTTCTCGGGCATCGCCGTCACCGCCCTCGATGTTGACGAAAGCGCGCTTCAAGCGCTTGCGGCGGCGGGCGTGACGGGGTTGCGGTGGAACCTCGTACAGGGCGCCGATCTGCCCGATCCGTCGGATCCGGTCGTGCAGCGCCTTGCCGCGATGCTGCGGGCGCTGGGGATGCATCTTGAGATCCAGCTCGAAAGCCCGAAACTGGCCGGGTATCTGCCCGCGCTTGGCCAGTTGGCGGTTCCGGTGGTGATCGACCATCTGGGCCTGCCCCGCGCAACGGCCGAGCGGGAACCCTGGATCGACGCGCTGGAATCCCTGCCTTCGCGCGAGCGGGTCTTCGTCAAGATCAGTGCGCCCTACCGGGCCGAGCGCGATCCCAGGGCGCATATCGACCGTTTGCTGACGCTCCTGCCCGGCGATCGCTTCGTCTGGGGCAGCGACTGGCCCCATACCCGCCACGAATCCCGCGCCGAATACCGCGGTCTCCTGGCCGAGGCCGCCGACCGGATCGACGATGCCGCCGCCGCCCGGACCCTGTACGGGCTGGCCGTGGCATAAGCCCGGCCACTGCCCCGCCCGTTTGCCCGACAGGCCCCGCTGCAATCCCGCCGCCGGACTGGACTCCGTCCGCGACGGGGCTCACACTTCGGCACGGGGAAAGAGCCGGTGACAGAGCAGCGCACGACGACCAAACTCTTCATTTCCTACTCCCGGAACGACGACGATCGGATCGGGCAGCTTTATGACGCCCTGTCGTCCGACGAAGACCTCACGGTGTTCCGCGACATTCACGACATCCTGCCGACGGAGGAATGGAAGCCCCGGCTGGAAAAGCTGATCCGCGAAAGCGACACGATCCTGTTTGCGATTTCGCCGTCCTCGATCCGGTCGCCGGTCTGCCAGTGGGAGCTGGGGCTGGCCGAGTCGCTCAACAAGCGGATCATTCCCGTCGTCATCGGCGAGATCGACGGCGAGGTACCGGCGGTCGTCTCGAAACTGAACTACATCTTCCTGACCGACGCGCATGATTACGCGACCGGGCTGGCCAAGATCCGCTATGCCGTCAGCCTCGATATCGACTGGATCCGCGAACATACGCGGCTGGCGGAACTGGCCGCCCGCTGGCAGACCTCGGTCCGGTCTGGTTCACAGCTTCTGCGCGGTCAGGATCTGGACGATGCGGAACGCTGGCTTCTGTCGCAGCCCCGCAACGCGCCCGAGCCGACCGAGTTGCATGGCGCCTTCATCCTTGCCAGCCGGCGCGCCCAGTCGCGGCGCCAGAGACGGATCGCGGGCGGCGCGCTGGTCGCGCTGGTTTTCGTCAGCCTGCTGGCCTCGTTCGCCTGGGTGCAGCGGAACGCCGCGCTGGAGAACGAGAGGCTGGCGCAAGAGCAGACCGGGATCGCGACCGCCGCGCGGGACGAAGCCGAGGCCCAACGCCGCCGCGCCGAAGAGAATGCCCGCCTTGCCGAGGCACAGACCGCCCGCGCCGAAAGCGCGCTGATCCAGGTCGCCGCCGAGCGCGACCGGGCCGAGCGCAATTTCAGCACCGCCAGCGGAGCCATCAACGCCCTGGTCTTCGACATCGCGCAGGGTTTGCAGGACGCCGAAGGGCTGCGGCTGGAGAGCCTCGAAGCGATCCTGTCGCGGGCCGAAGAGGCGGTGATGGGCCTGCTCGCCGCCGAGCCGGCCAATTCCCAGCTGCTGCGCATCGAGGCGGCCATGCGGGTCGAGTTTGCCGAAGTCTATGCCCGGGCGGGCCAGCGCGTACGGGCCCTGTCATCGGCCGAGCGCGCGTACGAGGTTCTGGCGGCCCTCGTGGAGAAAGAGCCCGACAACATCTTGTGGCAGCGGGATATCGCGGTCGCGCTGGAGCGGGTGGGCGATCTGCGCCTGCAGGCGGGCGACGTGGCGGGCGCGACCGACGCCTTCCGCGAGGGGCTGACCATCAGCCGCAGGCTGGCCGGGTTCGGGCCCTATGATCCCGCGGAAGAACGCGACACCTCGATCATCCTGGAACGGCTCGGCGAGCTGCATCTGCGCACCGGCGCCATCGACGAGGCGCTTGCGGTCTTTTCCGAAGCGCTTGCCATCCGGCGGCGCCTTGCGGAACAGGACGGCGCCGATACCCGCGCGCAGCGCGATTACGCAGTCAGCCTGACCCATATCGGCGACCTGCACCTGCGGGCGGGACGCTCGGCCGCCGCGCTGACCGCCTACCGGCAGGGGCTGGAAATTGCGCGCCGGCTGGTGGCGATCAACCCCGGCAACACCCTGTGGCAGCGCGATGTCGCGATCAAGCTGAACAAGATCGGCGATGTCCTTCTGGCCACGGGCAGCCCCGAGGCCGCGCGCGACGCCTTCGAGGAAAGTCTCGACATCGTGCGCCACCTTGCCGCCGTCGATCCGGGCAATACCGAATGGCAACGCGATGTCGCGATCAGCCTCAACAAGATCGGGGATCTGTACCGGCGGCTGGGCGATCCGGGACCGGCGCTCGAGGCCTATCGCGAAGCGCTCGGTATCGTGCGGGATCTGTCCGCCTCCGATCCGGGCAATACCGAATGGCAGCGTGACATCGCGATCACGCTCGAAAGGGTCGGCGACCTGAGCCTGCAGGGCGGCGACGTCGAAGCGGCGCAGGCGGCGTATCGGCAAGGCATGGAAATCCGCCGTAGCCTCGCCGCAACGGATCCGGCCAATTCCGAATGGCAGCGCGACGTGGCCATCGGGCTGGACCGGATCGCCGATCTGCACCGTTCGGCAGGCGAAATAGACGCGGCGCTCTCGGCCTATGAAGAGGCGCTGTCGATCGTCCGCCGGCTCGTCGCGACCGATCCAGGCAACACGCAATGGCGCCGCGACATCGCGATCACCCTGAACAAGATCGGCGATCTTCGTCGGATGCTGGACGCGCCCGATGCAGCCCTCGCCGCCTATACCGAAGCGCTGGCCCTCACCCGCGATCTTGTCGCGCTCGATCCGACCCACAGGCAATGGCAGCACGACGTGGCGTTCGGGCTGAACCGCATGGCCGATCTGTATCTCGGCCGGAACGACCGTCTGGCCGCGCTCGATGCCTTCGGGCAAGCGGCCGACATCCTGCGCCAGCTGCTCGGCAGCGACCCGGACAATCCGCAATGGCTGCGCGACCTGGTCCAGATCCTGAACAGGAGCGGCTTTCTTTACGCGGTGGCGGGCGAGGACGCGGAATCGCGGCAGGCATTCGGCGAGGCGCTGGATCTGGCGCGGCGGCTCGTCGCCATCGAGCCGGACAATGCCCTCTGGCAGCAGGACCTTGTTCTCAGCCTGGACGGGGTCGGCGGGCTGAGCCTGCAGGCGGGCGATCTTGAGGCCGCGCGGGCCGCCTATCGCGACGCGCTGGCGATCCGGCGCCTCTTTGTCGCGCGGGCGCCCGACGATCCGGCGGTGCAGGCGCAGCTTGTGTCGAACCTCTACAACCTGTCGCGCGCCGAAACCCCGGGTCCGGCGGTCGAGGCGCTGCAGGAAGCGCTGGATATCGTCACGCGGCTGGAACAGGCGGGGCGGCTGCAGCCCGATCAGGAAACCTGGCCCGGGCAATTGCGTGACAGGCTGTCCCTGTTGCAGGGCGAGCCCGGGACCGAGTGATCGGCAGCCGTCACGAGACTTTCAGCCGGAACAGCGCGGCGGGACGATGGCGCCCGCCTGTGGACTTTTCGCCCGTATCTTCGATCGTCCATTCGTTGGACAGCCATTTGCGGAAATTGCGCTTGTCCATCGCTTCGCCGCGCAGGGTTTCGAACACCTCCTGCGCCTGCGAGAGCGTGAACTTCGCGGGCAGGAAATCGAAGGCGACCAGCGCGCTGTCCTTGATCGACGCCGTGACGTCCCGCGCCAGCTGCGCCCGGCCATCCGCGACGATCTGCGCGTGATCGAAGGCCAGCGGCGGCAGGTCGTCCACCGGGAACCAGCGCGCATCCTGCGCATCGCTCCCGCCTTTCGCGATCAGATCGGCCGAGGGGACAAGGGCGATGAAGGCGATGGTGATCACCCGGCCGCGCGGATCGCGGCCCGGCTCGCCATAGGCGCCCAGCTGCCGGATCGGGATCCCGGCAAGCCCGGTTTCCTCTTCCAGCTCGCGAAGGGCCCCTTGCATAAGGTCTTCTTCCATCTGCACAAAACCGCCCGGGATGGCCCAGGCGCCTTTGAACGGATCGAATTTTCTCTCGATAAGCAGGACCTGGAGAACCGCGTCGCGAATCGAGAATACCAGGATATCCGTCGTCACGCTGGGGCGCGGAAACTCGTATGTGTAGCTCATGGTGCCTGTCTCTGTGTCTGACGGAATGACTAACCTATCCGGGCGGCCATGACAGGAATTTTTTGCCGTGTGCGGGTCCGGAAAGGATGGCGGTGCCCCTTGGGCCGGGGCACCGCCTTGCGGATCAATAGCACTGCCAGACGGTCACCCAGTTGCCCCAGGCGTCGTAGACCGTGACCCAGCCGCAGTAATAGGCGGTCTGTTCGTAGTCGGCGGCGGCTTCGGCTGCCGGCCCGGCGAAGTCGAGAAGCGAGGCCTGCGGGCTGGCGGGGGCGAGCGTGTCCAGGCTCGTCGGAGCGGCGTTGGCGCCAAGGGCGGTGACGGACAGGGCGGTGGCGATGAGGGCGATCTTGAACATGGTGTTTTCCTTTTGAACTGAGAGCGAGAAAAATCGGGGGTTAATCGGTTGTGGGGGTTTCGCGGTGCCGCGGGAGCGGCGGCACCGCCCGTCGGATCAGTAGCACTGCCAGACGGTCACCCAGTTGCCCCAGGCGTCGTAGACCGTGACCCAGCCGCAGTAATAGGCGGTCTGTTCGTAGTCGGCGGCGGCCTCGGCTGCCGGCCCGGCGATGTCGAGAAGCGAGGCCTGCGGGCTGGCGGGGGCGAGGGTGTCCAGGCTCGTCGGCGCGGCGTGGGCGCCAAGGGCGGTGACGGACAGGGCGGTGGCGATGAGGGCGATCTTGAACATGGTGTTTTCCTTTTGAGCTGTGTGTGGGTTGGTGTTCTGTCTTTCTATGGTGTAGTTATGACACTAAGTGATAGTGTTGTAAACACACTTATTGTGGGAGATAGACGGAAATCTCATAACCCATTGTTTGATTGATATTTTATTTGAGATTTTCGGCAGAGACGTGGCGTTCCCGCACCCGTTTCGGCAGGGAATCACGGCGCGAATCGACTTGATTCCAGGCGCGAAAGCCGCTGCTCACGCTGCCCGGACAGCGACAGGGCGACTCGGCACCCGGGCCCATGCAGAACCCGGCTGCCCCGACGGTGACGATGCCGGAGTTCCTCAGCGCCGATGCCTGCCGCGCCGGGTGCGGGCGCCGCAGGCGAAGGCAACCGGCACCGCGGCTCGTGCAGACCCAAACATGAAGGAAGGCTGGTGGGTGATGACGGACTCGAACCGCCGACATTCTCGGTGTAAACGAGACGCTCTACCAACTGAGCTAATCACCCGCGCGGCCCTGATAGCGCATGGCGGCGCGACCCTGCAAGAGCGCTCGTCGCACAACGCGGGCCCCTCGCTGTTAACCGCCCGTTAACCGCGCCCCGGCATCCTGCGCCGATGCGTATCGTTCCGTTCCTGATCGTGCTGATGCTGGCCGCCTGTGCGTCCCCCGACCGCCGTTACTGGGGGGCCGAGGCGCAAACCGTCACCATCGCCGGGCGCGACTATGCCGTGTATCGCCGCGAAAGCGGGACGCGCACCCATGTGCAGGTGATCCGCATGGGCTATGCGCGACGGCGCGAGCATGTCGAGATCCTGGGCGCGATGCGGGTCGCCGCCGAACGGGCCACCGGCTGCCAGGTGATCGAGGGCAGCGCGGACGGGGATAGCGGGGTGATGAATTTCCGCGTGCGTTGCCCGGCTGCATGAGCCTGCCCTTTGCTTTCGCCGCGTCACTTGCGCGAGATCAAGGACATTGCGCCCGCGCAGGGTGAAACTCGGGACAAACGACCACGGAACGAGGACCCCTCATGGCCAGATTGATGATGATTCTCTACGCGGTGATCGGCACGACCCTTGCCGGGATCGGTGTCGTCGCGGCGGTCTCGCTGAACCTGTACGAGTTCCAGGCGATCATCGTCGCCGCCGTGATCGGCGCCGTCCTTGGGCTGCCGGTCAGCTGGCTCGTGGCGCGCAAGCTGGAAAACATCTGAGCGGGCCGACCCGGCCCATCAATCCAGGAAGACCCGCAGCGCCGCCTCGAATTCGCGCGGTTTCTCGGCGTGCAGCCAGTGGCCCGCGCCGGGGATCTTGGCGAATTTCGCTTCAGGGAACAGCGACAGGATCCCGGGGCGGGCGTCTCGCTGGACGTAATCGGACTCGGCGCCCGACAGGAACAGCGTGGGGCCGGTGAAGGGCGTCAGGCCCTCGGTATCGACCCAACCGATGATCTGATCCATCGACCGGCCCAGAACATCCAGATTGAGCTTCCAGCGCGCCGGTTCCGGCTTCAGATCCAGCGATTGCAGCAGGAAGGCCCGCACGGCGGGCGTGTCCACGGATTGCGCCAGCCGGGCATCCGCCTCGCGCCGGTTCTCGATCCCGGTCAGGTCCATGGCCTGCATCGCCTCGACCAGATGGTTCTGGGTATGGGTATAGGCGACCGGCGCGATATCGGCGACGACCAGCCGGTTGACCAGATCGGGGCGCGTCAGCGCCAGCAGCATCGCCGCCTTGCCGCCCATCGAATGGCCCATCACGTCCATGGGCGCGCCCTCGGCCTCGATCACGGCAGCCAGATCGGCGGCCATGGCGGGATAGTCGTGCGCGTCGTCCCAGAAACTGTCGGCATGGTTGCGCATGTCGACGGACACGACGCTGCGGCTGTCCGACATCCGCTTGGCAATCGCCCCCCAGTTCCGCGCCGAGCCGAACAGGCCATGCACGATCAGCAGGCCCGGCATTTCCGAGGGTGTTCCGTCGCGGGTCAGGGTCAGAAGCGGCATGAAGATCTCAGGCTGTGCGGGGAATGACGGATTGGCGCCGCGTGGCCCCCGGCATCACGGCCAGCGCCACCATCAGCGCAACATAGAGGAACAAAGCCCAGGATCCCAGCGTGGCAAGGCTGACCCATTCATGGGTTTCCTGCCCGTCGTAAAGCCAGGTCCCGGTCAGCGTGCCCAGATTCTCGGCCAGCCAGACGCCCAGGGCGGACAGGAACAGCGACAGCAGCATCGGCATGTACCAGCGCCGGCCACGGAACGGAGTGAACCAGATCTTCGTGCGCCAGAACAGGACGGCGAGCGCCGCGAACAGCGCGTATCGGATGTCGAAAAAGACGTGCTGGGTGAAGAAATTCACATAGATCAGGGCCGCGAGCCCCAGCGCCGCCCAGCGCGGCGGGAAGGGGGTGAAACTCATCTCGAAAATGCGGATCATGCGGATCACGCAGACACCGACGGCCGAGTACATCGCCCCCACGAAAAGCGGCACATGCGCGATGGCGAAGACCCCGTGTTCGGGATAGGTCCAGTTGCCGGCGGCGGTGTTGTACCATTCCATCCCCATCCCGAGGATCGAGAACCCCACCAGCGCGGCGATTTCCTCGCGGCTTTCCAGCCGGAACAGGATGAATCCCCCCTGCACCACGACCGCAATCGCCAGCAGCACGTCATAACGCGCGACGGTCCAGGCGTCATTCCAGACCGCGTTGGTGGCAAAGATGGCGACCATCAGCACCCCGCCGAACAGGCCCGCCCACAGATGCTTCAGCACGAACATCGCTGGCTCTTGCACCGCATGCGGAAGGCGCGCGCGGGCGAAATCGCCCAGCGCGCGCTCAAGGCTGCGTGTTGCCTGACCGCTCAAGCGGTCAGAGCCCCGGATAGAGCGGGAAGCGGTCGCACAGCGCCTGGACCTTGGCGCGCACGGCGTCCTCGACCGCGGCGTTGCCGTCCTCGCCATTCGCAGCCAGCCCGTCGACCACTTCGACGATCCAGTCGGCGATGTCACGGAACTCGGCCTCGCCGAAACCGCGCGTGGTGCCGGCGGGCGTACCCAGACGGATGCCCGAGGTCACGAAGGGCTTTTCCGGGTCGAACGGCACGCCGTTCTTGTTGCAGGTGATATGCGCACGGCCCAGCGCGGCCTCGGCAGCCTTGCCGGTCACTTTCTTCGGCCGCAGGTCGGCCAGCATCAGGTGGTTGTCGGTGCCGCCCGACACGATGTCGATCCCGCCCTTCATCAGCTGGTCGGCCATCGCCTGCGCGTTCTTGACGACCTGCGCCGCGTAATCCTTGAAGCCGGGCTTCAGCGCTTCGCCGAACGCCACGGCCTTGGCCGCGATCACATGCATCAGCGGGCCGCCCTGCAGACCGGGGAAGACCGCCGAGTTGATCTTCTTGGCGATGTCGGCGTCATTGGTCAGGATCAGGCCGCCGCGCGGACCGCGCAGGGATTTGTGCGTGGTCGAGGTGACGACATGCGCGTGCTCCAGCGGCGAGGGATGCTGCCCGCCGGCCACGAGACCCGCGATATGCGCCATGTCGACATGCAGATAGGCGCCGATCTCGTCGGCGATCTCGCGGAAGGCGGCCCAGTCCCAGGTGCGGCTATAGGCCGTGCCACCGGCAAGGATCAGCTTGGGCTTGTGCTCGCGCGCCTTGGCGCGGACCTCGTCCATGTCCAGCATCTGGTCCTGCTGGCGCACGCCGTAGGACACGACGTTGAACCATTTGCCCGACATGTTGACCGGCGAGCCATGGGTCAGGTGACCGCCCGAGTTCAGGTCGAGCCCCATGAAGGTGTCGCCGGGCTTCAGCAGTGCCAGGAACACGGCCTGATTCATCTGGCTGCCCGAATTGGGCTGCACGTTCGCGAAGTTGCAGCCGAACAGTTCTTTTGCCCGCTCGATTGCCAGTTCCTCGGCGATATCGACATACTGGCAGCCACCGTAATAGCGCTTGCCCGGATAGCCCTCGGCGTACTTGTTCGTCATCACCGAACCCTGCGCCTCCATCACCGCCTTCGAGACGATGTTCTCGGACGCGATCAGCTCGATCTCGTCGCGCTGGCGACCCAGTTCGAGGCCGATGGCGCGGGCGATCTCGGGATCGCGGGTGGCGAGGTCTTCGGTGAAGAAACCGTTCTGGGCAGTCATGGACGTCTCCGGCAGTGGCGGCGATGGCGGTTGGCGCTGTTTATCGCAGGGCCGCGACGCGGGAAAGCGATGAAAACGCCGCATTCTGGGCCGGATGCGAAATGCCCTTTCCGATTGCGAGCCCGGCGCGCATTTGCGAAACCTGACGAAAGCGGGCCTGTGGGAGAACAGCGTGGCGGACCAGCAAGACGGGCAGCAGACGCCGCGGCGCGGGCCGATCGTGTTTCTGGCCAGCCAGACCGATGCCGCGCAACAGGCGCGCGCGGAACTTGTGGCGCTGTACGGCGATGCGCCGCTGGCGCAGGCCGGGGCCATCGTGGCACTGGGCGGCGACGGGTTCATGCTGGAGACGCTGCACGCGACCCAGCATCGCGACGTGCCGGTCTACGGGATGAATCGCGGCACCGTGGGCTTTCTGATGAACAGCTACGATACCGAGGACCTGCCCGCACGGCTGGCCGCGGCGCAGGAAAACGTGCTGAACCCGCTGTCGATGAAAGCCACCGACGCGCAGGGACGGGTGCACGAGGCGCTGGCGATCAACGAGGTCTCGCTGTTGCGCGCGGGACCGCAGGCGGCGCGGTTGCGGATCTCGATCGACGGGCTGGTGCGGATGGAAGAGCTCGTCTGCGACGGCGCGCTGGTGGCGACGCCGGCGGGGTCCACGGCGTACAATTATTCGGCCCATGGCCCGATCCTGCCGATCGGCGCCGACGTGCTGGCGCTGACTCCGGTCGCGGCCTTCCGCCCGCGCCGCTGGCGCGGCGCCCTGCTGCCGAAATCGGCGAAGGTGCGCTTCGAGGTGCTGGATCCCGCCAAGCGGCCGGTCATGGCCGAGGGCGACGGGCAATCGGTGCGCGATGTCGTCTCGGTCGAGATCCGCTCGGATCCGGGCGTGCGCCATCGGTTGCTGTTCGACCCCGGTCACGGGCTGGAAGAGCGGCTGATCCGCGAGCAGTTCTTCTGATTTGTCACGGGGGAGGGGTTTCGCCCTCGTCCCCCGCGCCTTCGGCACGGGCGCCTCGCGCGACCCGGCGGGGGCATTCTGCCCCCGCACCCCCTGAGGATATTTCCGGAACAAAGACGGTGCGGCGCCGGGACCCGAGGCTCAGCGCCGCGCCTCGCGGATCCACGCGCCGAGGATGAAGCTGGCGCCCAGCAGGAGCCACGCCCAGGCGGGCAGCATCGGCGTGAGCCGCAGATCGGTCGTGACGTAGGCGTTGCGCGGGGTGATCCCCAGCCAGCCGCGCCCGAAGGCCTGCCGCCCGGCATCGACCGCGCGCAAGGCGGGAAGACCCGCGGCGACCGGGGCAATACCGCCGCGCGTGGCCTCGATCAGCGCGCCGAGCGGCGCGGGATCAGCAACGACGCGTTCGTATTCGCGCGGATTGGCGGTGCCCAGCACGGCCACGGTGTCGAGATCGGCCGATTGCAGCCGGTAGAGCCCCGGTTCGTCACCCTGCCAGTCGGCGGTGAAGCGACCCGGCGCCGTTTCTTCGAGCGGGATCTCGACGCGGCTGTCATCGGGGCGCGTGATCGTCACCGAATGCGGCCCGTCCGAGAGCGAGCGGCGGGTGATCTGCAGGGTCAGGCCCTGCGCCTCGGCCACCAGCGCCTCTTCCTCCAGTTCGGGCTCGCGCATCATCCAATGGGCGAGGCGGCGCAGCAATTCGGCCTGGGGACCGCCCCCTTCGAAGCCGCGATCCCACAGCCATGCCTGATCCGAGGCGAGCATCGCCACCCGCCCCTCGCCCGCGCGGTCGAGCACCAGAAGCGGGCGGTCGCCCGCGCCGTCCATCACCACCTGGCCCGAGCCCGGGATCAGCTCGATCTGGCGCAGCCAGCGGCCCCAGCCGGGCGCCTCGCCCTCGGCCTCGGGCGGAAAATCGGCGTCGAGCCCGGCGGTGACCGGGTGGCGCTGGCCCAGATCCGACAGGCGCGGCGTGAAGGGCTGCTCGAAGACCCGCGCGGTGGGTTCGGCGGGCAGGATGCGGCCCAGGGGCGAGTGGTAGATGCTTTCGGCCGAGGCCAGTTCCGGCCCCCCCGCGACCAAGAGCGCGCCCCCCTCGGTCACGTAACGCTGGATATTGCTGAAATACGAGGTCGGCAGGATCCCCCGGCGGCGGTAGCGGTCGAAGATGATGAGGTCGAATTCGTCGATCTTCTCGACGAAAAGCTCGCGCGTCGGGAAGGCGATGAGAGAAAGCTCGTTGACCGGCACACCGTCCTGACGATCCGGCGGGCGCAGGATGGTGAAATGCACGAGATCCACGGACGGATCGGATTTCAGCAGGTTGCGCCAGGTGCGCTGGCCGGTATGCGGCTCACCCGAGACAAGAAGCACGCGCAGCCGGTCGCGGATGCCATTGATCTGGACCACGGCGGAATTGTTGCGGTCAGTCAGCTCGCCCGCGCCGGTGGGCAGCTCGAATCGCAGGACGTTCATGCCGCCCCGATCCAGCGTCAGGTCCAGATTCATGTCCACGCCCACGGGCGCGGTGGCATAGCGCAGGTCTTCGCCGTTCAGCGCAAAGCCCACCTGGACCGGGCGGCCCCGAATGTCCTCGGGCACGTCGCCCTCGTCCTCGATCCGCAGGGTCAGGGTCATGGTTTCGCCCAGAATGCCATAGGCCGGCGCGTTGCGCACGATCAGGCGGCGGTCCCAGTCGCCCGGCTCGCCGGTCTGCAGCAGGTGAACGGGCGCCTGTGGCGGAGCGCGCAGCGCGTCCTGCGCCAGACCGTCCGACACCACGAACACCCCCGCCAGCCGGTCGCGCGGCAGATCGGCCAGCGCGGCGTCGAGAGCGCCGTGCAGGGTCGAGCCGCCATTGTCGGGCGCATCGGGCACGGACACCACGCGCTCTTCGACGCCCAGCCGCGCCAGTTCGGCGCCGAGCTGGTCGACCGCCGCATCGCTCTGGTCCGGTCGCCCGGCCAGCCGGTTCGAGCCGGTCTCGTCACGCAGGATCAGCGCGATGTCGGGCAGCGGCTGGCGGTCTTCGCTTTGCAGCGACGGATTGGCCAGCGCGGCGAGGATCAGCACGAAGCCGAGAAACCGGAACGGCCAGCCCGCCAGCCCGCGCAGCACCGACACAAGCGTCACGGCCAGCGCCAGCGCGGCCAGAACGGCCAGCGGCAGCCAGCCCAGAAGCGGGTCGAAAACCACCGAGGCGCCGGTCATTGGCCAAGCCTTTCAAGCAATGCGGG
This sequence comes from Pararhodobacter marinus, assembly GCF_003122215.1. Classification (GTDB taxonomy): domain Bacteria; phylum Pseudomonadota; class Alphaproteobacteria; order Rhodobacterales; family Rhodobacteraceae; genus Pararhodobacter; species Pararhodobacter marinus. Next base: position 52,240 of record NZ_QEYD01000018.1, read on the forward strand.
AACATGGACCTGATCGGATTTGTAGTTCCCCGACAGCACATGCATGATCAGGTTGACGCCGAAGCGCAGCGCCAGCTCGCGCTGGCGCTCGCCCGTGGTCCCCCGCCCGACCGGCAGAAGCGGCATGCCGCTGTCATCCACTGCCCAGGCCGAGGCCCAGTCATTCGAGCCGATCACAACGGGCGTCACGCCGTCATTGAGATTGCGAAACGGCATGCCCTCGGCCTGTTCGGCATCGGCGGGCGACGCTTCGACCCAGACGGTGCCGCCCTGATAGCGGCCGGGATAATCGCTGAGCAGATAGAAGGTGCGGGTCAGGACATGGTCGTCGGGCACGGGTTCGAGCGGCGGAATATCCAGACCGGCGGCGATCTGCTGCAGGCGTCGGGCCTGCGCGGTGGTTCCGCCCGTCAGGCGCGCCTGCTCGGCGTCGCGCGTGTCGAACAGGATCATGCCGCCGGTGCGCAGATAGGCATTGAGCCGGGCATAGGCTTCGGTCGAGGGCAGCGGGCTTTCGGCGGTCACCGGCCAGTAGAGGAAGGGAAAGACCGACAACTCGTCGGTTTCGATATCGACCGCCATCGGCAGGCTGGGTTCCACCGACGAGCGCAGGTACAGCGCCGTCGACAGCCCGCGCAGCCCGGCCAGCGCGACATCGTCGACCTGCGGATCGCCCGACGAGACGGCGCCCAGGACCACCGCCTCGGTCGCTTCCAGGATGCGGGTATCGACCGGCTGCGCCTCGGCGCGGGGGGCGATCACGCCCAGCGCCAGAACCACCATCGCCGCGCGCAGAAGCCGCCCGCCCAGCGCCAGCGTGGCCAGCGAATCGAGCATCAGGACCACCGCGGCCAGCGCGAAGACATAGCCCGCCAGCGGCACTTCCTGCCGCTCGAGCCCTGTTTCCAGATTGGTCCCGACCGGCCATTGCGCGGCATTGAGCGGCGTCTGCGCGCCGGTCGCATTGACCGCCAGCCGCAACGCCGTTCCGGCGTAAAGACCCGGCGGGATGTCGGGGCCCGGCTGCGCCTCGCCGCGCAGGACGGGCGCCAGATCCTCGCCCGCGATGGCGGCGCGATCCTCGGCATCCGTCAGCAAGCCGAAGCCGTCCATCACCTCTTCGGGCTGCCAGCTTGTGCCCTGCAGCTCGCCCGCCTCGGGCACCGTGCCCCGGGTCGAGACCGACAGCCGGTCCAGCATGTCGACGAAGAGCCCCGACAACGGCAGGTTCGACCATTCGGCATTGGCGGTGACGTGGAACAGCACCACCTGCCCCGCGCCCCGCGCCGCCCGCGTGACCAGCGGCGTGCCATCTGCCAGCGCGGCGATGGTGCGGTCGGCCAGATCGGGGCCCGGCTGCGCCAGAACCTGCGCCCGAATGCCGACATCGGCGGGAATCGGCAGGCCGGCAAAGGGCGATTCATCGGCGAAGGGCGCCAGCGTGCGCGGATCGCCCCAGCTCATCGCGCCGCCCACCGTGCGCCCGCCCGCGCGCAGCGGCACCGGCAGAAGCGGGTCCTCGGCCTGCGCAACGAAGCCCGAGGCCGAGGCCCCGGCACCCGCCATGCGCGGCCCGGCAAAACGCAGCAGCAAGCCGCCATCCTCGACCCAGTCGGACAGGTCCCGCGTTTCGCCCTCGGTCATCGCGGGCATGTCGGCCAGCACGATCACGTCGGGCCCGGCGAGCAGAAGATCGTCGATCGACACGCTTTCGATCAGATCGGCGCTCGGTTCGAGCGCCTGGCGCAGGTAATGCAGCGGCGACAGCAGGGCGAGCGATTCATTCCCCTCGCGCACCGCCAGCAGCCCCACCTTGCGCCGGCGCAGGCTGTCATCGGCGATGCTGACCGCGCCCGCGCCGCGCAGCCCTTCGACCTGGAAGCGGGTGATGCGGTTGCGCAATTCGGGCGGCAGGTCGAAGCTGGCCTCGGCACTGGTCGCGCCCGCCTCGAAGCTCAGCGGCGCGCGGGCAAGGTCGCGCTGCGCGCCCGCCGGGTCGCGGCCCACGGCCAGCAGCGTCAGCGCCTGGGCCGGGCCGCCGGTGCGGCGCGCGGTGACATGCACGCCCTCGCCGTCAAAGGTCGCAGGGGCCAGCGCGATCACCGGCGTTTCGGGCTCGAAGACCTGAACCGGGCCGGTCTGCGACAAGGCAGCCAGCAGCGCGGCCCGCCCGTCGCGGGCCAGACCGTCGCTGAACCACAGGGTTTCGGCCCCCTCGGGCAGGTCCGCCACCCAGTCGGGGAGGTCCGCCTCCGGCGACCAGGGACGCGGCGTCACGCCGGGCAGACGCTCGCGCCAATGCTCGGCCGCGCGGAAGTCCAGCGCGCCCACGGGCGGATCGGTCAGCGTGACCACCGCCACCGGACGCCCGGCGCGCTGCGCCTCGTCCAGGGCCTGCGTCGCCCGCTCGATCCGGCGCGGCCAGTCGCGCGCGCTGGCCCAGCTGGCATCCATCACCACGACCAGCGGCCCCTGCCCCGGCAAGGCGCGGGTCGGGTTCAGCACCGGCCCCGCCAGCGCCACGATCAGCGCGCCCAGCGCGGCGATGCGGATCAGCAGCAGCCACCACGGCGTCCGCTGGCTTTCGGGATCGCGGTCCTTCAGACCCAGCAGCAGCGCGATGCCGGGAAAGCGGCGACGCACTGGCGCGGGCGGCACGGCGCGCAGAAGCCACCACAGGATCGGCAGCGCCAGCAGCGCCCAGAGCAGCACGGGCGCAGAGAAGCCCAGAGCGTTCATCGCCGCCCTCCGCCCAGCGCCTGATAGAGCCACAGCAGCCCTTCCGAGGCCGGGCGATCCGTATGCAGCGTCGTCGCGTGCCAGCCCGATTGCCGCGCCAGCGCCTGCAAGCGGTCCTTGCGCTGCGCCAGCCGCTCCAGGTAGGCGGCTTTCAGGTCGCCCGCGCGCAATGTCTCGAAAGCCATATGCCCCGACATGCTTTCAAACCGGGTGCGACCGTCGAAGGGAAAGCCCTCTTCCACCGGGTCCAGCACCTGCACCAGAATCCCGCGCATCGTGCGCGCGGCAGCCAGCGCCAGCGCCTGCTCGATCGGGTCGAGCGCGCCCAGAAAATCCGAGAAAATCACCACATGCCCGCCGGTCGGCGCGGTATGCAGGTCGATGGCGCCATGCTCGGCCCCGGCGCCCGGCTCTTCGGCCAGGGCCACGGCCAGCGCATTGGCCTGCGCGCGGCCCGCGCGGGGGGGCATGTCGGCCTCGGCCAGCCCCACGCGCTCACCGCCGCGCAGCAAGGCAAGACCCAGCGCCATCGCCAGAAGACGCGCGCGGCGCGACTTGGTCTCGCGCCCGTCATCGCCCGTGAAATTCATCGCGGCGCCGCTATCGACCCACAGGCTCACGGCCCGCGCAGCCTGCCATTCGGTTTCGCGCAGATAAACATCATCGCCACGCGCCGAGCGGCGCCAGTCGATGCGGGTGATCCCGTCGCCGGGGCTCAGCGGGCGGAATTGCCAGAACTCGGCCCCCGAGCCTGCACGCCGGCGACCATGCGCGCCGGGCAGGACCGAGCTTGCCAGATGATCGGCGGCGACCAGAAGCGGGGGCAACCCGCCCGACAGCGCCTCGCCCGAGCGCCTGAGATCTGCACCGCCATGGGATGCGGGTGGTGTCACGCAGCCACCTCGAGCGTGCCGGTGACACGGCCCGCGATCCGGTCGATCACGCCGCCCAGCGATTCGCCGCGCGCCCGGGCGGCAAAGGACAGCGCCATCCGGTGAATGAGCACCGGACGCGCCAGCGCGGCGACATCCTCGGCCGACGGGGCCAGGCGGCCCTGCAGCAGGGCCCGCGCGCGGACCGCCAGCATCAGCGCCTGAGCCGCGCGCGGACCCGGACCCCAGGCGAGGCTGTCGCCCAGCGAGGCATCTGCTTCGGGCGTGCCCGGACGGCAGGCGCGGACCAGCGCAAGGATCGTGTCGACCACGCTGTCGCCCACCGGCATCCGGCGGATCAGCGTCTGCGCCTCGATCAGTTCGGCGGCGGTGAAGATTTCGGTGACGGCGGCATCCTCGGTCCCGGTGGTCGCCATCAGGATCGCGCGCTCGGTATCGAGATCGGGATATTCGACGTCGATCTGCACCAGGAAACGGTCGAGCTGCGCTTCGGGCAGCGGATAGGTGCCCTCTTGCTCGATCGGGTTCTGCGTGGCCAGAACGTGGAACGGCGCGCCCAGCTTGCGGTGCTGACCGGCAATCGTGACCTCGCGCTCCTGCATCGCCTGCAGAAGGGCCGACTGGGTCCGGGGCGAGGCGCGGTTGATCTCGTCGGCCATCAGAAGCTGGCAGAAGACCGGCCCTTCGATGAAGCGGAAGGCGCGGCGCCCGTCCTCGGCGGTATCGAGAACCTCGGAGCCCAGGATATCGGCGGGCATCAGGTCGGGCGTGAACTGCACGCGGTTCGATTGCAGGCCCATCACCACGGCCAGCGTATCGACAAGCCGCGTCTTGCCCAGCCCCGGCAGACCCACCAGAAGCGCGTGTCCGCCCGACAGAAGCGCCGTCAGCGACAGGTCCACGACCGTCTCCTGACCGATGAAGCGCGGGGCGATGGCCGCGCGCGCCTGAGCAAGGCGTTCGCCAAGGGCCTCGATGGCAGGGACCAACGTATCGCTCATGCGGACATTCCTCCGGGTCGTGACCTTCGTACTGGGCAAGTTATATGGAAGGGTACGCGATAGGCCCAGACCAAGTTGGATAAAATGACGGCGCCACAAGACAATGTGACACCCAGCGCGGAGGGATTGGCTGCCTCGGCGCAAAAGGCCAGCAAAAAGGGCGGTTTGCCGCCCGTGCACCTGTGGGACCCGCCCTTTTGCGGCGATCTGGACATGCGCATCGCGCGCGACGGGACGTGGTTCTACCTTGGCACCCCCATCGGGCGCCCGGCGCTGGTGCGGCTGTTCTCGACCATCCTGAAGCGGGAGGACGGGAAATATTTCCTTGTCACCCCGGTCGAGAAAGTGGGCATCACCGTCGAGGACGCGCCCTTCGTCGCGGTGGATTTCACCGCCAGGGGCGAGGGTGAGGCGCAGGTCCTGCGCTTCGAGACCAATGTCGGCGATCATGCCGAAGCCGGGGCGGATCACCCGATCCGGGTTGTGCGCGATCCCGAGACGGGCGAGCCCTCGCCCTATGTGATGATCCGCGCGGGGCTGGAGGCGCTGATCGACCGCAAGAGCTTTTACCGGCTGGTCGAACTGGGCGTGCATCACCCGCATGAGGGCGTGTCGTGGTTCGGCCTTTGGTCGGGCGGCGTGTTCTTCCCGGTGATTCCGTCGGACAAGCTGTAAGGCCGGGTTTGCGCGGCGGAGCGCCGTTGTGCTGATGGCAAAAGCGAGGGGGCTCCGCGCCCCCCCCTTCTGATGGCAAAGGCGAGGGGGCTGCGCGCCCCCTCGCGCTCCCTGCGCCAAGGGGGGCTGTCTGCCCCCCTTGGATCCCCCCGAGGATATTTGTGGAACAAAGATGGGGGATTGCCGCGCGGGGAACGGTCGTGCAGACCCGGGCGCATGGTTTTCAGGAGAGGGTCGGATGACCGCTTCGCCGCAACGCGCGCGTCTGGCCGTCTCGGCCATGTTTTTCGTCAACGGGCTGATGCTGGGAAGCTGGGCCGCGCGCGTGCCCGCTTTCGTCGAGCGATTCGATCTGGGACCCGCGCTTTTGGGCCAGTTGCTGCTGTGCCTGGCGGGCGGGGCGATCCTGTCCTTTCCGCTGGCGGGACGGCTGAGCGATGCCATCGGCGCGGCGCGGGCGACGCGGTGGCTGGCGCTTTACCATGTGTTGACCCTGCCGCTTCTGACGCTTGCGCCCTCGCCCTTGTGGCTGGCCGGGGCGCTGGTTCTGTTCGGCGCGGGCCATGGGGCGATGGACGTGGCGATGAACGGCTGGGGCGCCGAGGTCGAGCGCGCCTTGCGTCGCCCGGCGATGTCGGCCTTTCACGCGATGTGGAGCCTGGGGGCGGGAACCGGCGCGCTTCTGGGCGTCGTGGCGGTGCGCGCGGGGCTGGCGCCGGGCGGGCATTTCCTGGCCGTGGCGCTGGTCTTCGGCGCGCTGGGGCTGGCGCTGGCGCGGATCGGCTGGGAATCGCGGCGCGGCGGAGCGGCGGGGCCCGGTTTCGCGCTGCCCTCGGGGGCGCTGATCCTGGCCGGGCTTGCCGCCTTCTGCGCCTCGATCGGCGAGGGGGCGATGGCGGATTGGTCGGCGGTCTTCCTGATCGACGTGGCGCGCACGAGCGAGGCGCAGGCGGCGCTGGGTTACGGCGTCTATTCGGTCGCGATGTTCACCGCGCGGCTGAGCGCGCATCACGCCATTGCGCGGCTGGGCGCGGTGACGACCGCGCGGCTTGCGGGACTGCTGGCCTTTGCCGGGCTCTGCGTGGCGTTGCTGGGCCAGACGCTGACCGCCGGGCTGGTGGGATTCGCGCTGCTGGGGCTGGGCTATTCGGTGGTGATGCCGCTGGCCTTCAGCCGCGCCGCGAACGATCCCGAGACGCCGCAGGGCCGCGCCATCGCCGGCGTTGCCACGCTGGGCTATGGCGGCATGGTCGCGGGCCCGGCACTGATCGGCGGCATCGCGCATCTGGCCGGGCTGACCACGGCCTTCTGGCTGATCGCGCTGCTGGCTCTGGGCATCACCGCGCTGGCGGGGGCGCTGAAACCCGCGACCTGAGTCTCAGCCCGCGGGCTGACCGTGATGCGAGGTCAGCTCGAGGAAGGCGTCTTCGAGATCCGGCTCGGCGGTCGAGACATCGACGACATCCGCCCCCGCCCCCTGCAGCGCGGTCAGGATCGCGCCCGCGCCCAGATGCGAGCGCTTGTAGCTGAACGCGGTCCAGCCGTCGGCGCGGTCTTCGCGGCTGACGCCCTCGGGCAGCGAGACCTGCCCCAGCGGTGCCCCGGTGCGCACCAGGAGGGTCTTCGCATCCATCCGTTTCAGGATCGATTCGGTCGTGTCGCGGATGATCAGCGACCCCTGGTCGATGATGGCGATCTCGTCGCACATTTCCTGCGCTTCTTCGAGGTAATGCGTGGTCAGGATGATCGTCATGCCCTGCCGGTTCAGCTCGCGGACATTGGTCCACAGCATCTGCCGCAGCTCGATATCGACGCCCGCCGTGGGTTCGTCCAGCACCAGGATCTGCGGCGCGTGGACCAGTGCCTTGCCCAGTAGAAGCCGCCGCCGCATCCCGCCCGAAAGCGTGCGCGCATAGGCCTCGGCCTTGTCGGTCAGGCCGATGAGTTCGAGGATCTCCTCGGTTCGGCGCTCTTTCGGCGGCACGCCGTAAAGGCCCGCCTGCACTTCGAGCGATTCGCGCGGGGTGAAGAACGGGTCGACCGACAACTCCTGCGGCATCACGCCGATCGCGGCGCGCGACTGGCGCGGGTTCTCGTCCTGGTCGAAGCCCCAGATCCGCACCTTGCCCGAGGTCTTGCGCACAAGCCCGGCCATGATGTTGATCATCGTCGATTTGCCCGCCCCGTTGGGCCCCAGCAGCCCGAAGACCGAGCCTTCGGGGATGGTCAGATCGACGCCCTTGAGCGCCTCTTTCGCGGCGGTGCGTTTGCCTGCGGCGTAAACCTTGCGCAAACCTTCGATTTCGATCGCGTTGCGGCTCATCTTGCTCCCGCCCTGAAAATTCGTATTGATGGGGCGTATCACCTAGGGCGATTATGCGTCCTGGACAAGGAATACTCCCAAGGAAGAGAGCCAAGGAAGCGCGATGTCCGTTCCCCAGCAGCCCGCCCATGCCGCCCCGGCCACCCATAAAGCGACCGCGCGGCGCGTGGCTTGCGATGGCGGCGAAGGCGCGCTGGGACACCCGCGCGTCTGGCTGACGATCCCGCATGAAACCGGCTGGGTCGACTGTCCCTATTGCGACGCGCGCTACGTTCTGGACCCCGACGCGGCCGATCACGGGCACTGACCCCGGCCCCGGCCGCCATGCCCTGCGCATCCTCTGTGCCGCCCTGCACAGAGGCACCACTGGAAGCGACGCCTGACAGCACCGATATTCCCTGCAACCGCTATGCAAGGGAAACCCCGCCATGTCCTTTCGTCCCGTGACCAAGACCAGCCGCGCCAAACCCACGATGGAGGGCGCCGGCGTCCATCTGCACCGCGCCTTCGGTTTCGGCGACCCGACCGAGGGCGACCCGTTCCTGATGCTGGACGATTTCCGCAACGATTCGCCCGAGTTGTATCGCAAGGGCTTTCCGTGGCACCCGCATCGGGGGATCGAGACGATCACCTATGTGCTGGAAGGCACGGTCGAGCACAGCGATTCGCTGGGCAACAAGGGGCGTCTTGGCTCGGGCTCGGTGCAGTGGATGACCGCCGGGTCGGGGATCCTGCATCAGGAAATGCCCAAGGGGAACGCCAAGGGTCAGATGCATGGTTTCCAGCTGTGGGCGAACCTGCCGCGCCGGCTGAAGATGACCGCGCCGCGCTATCAGGACATCAAGGGCTCGGATATCGACACGGTTGTCGATGACGACGGCACCGCCGTGCGCATCATCACCGGCAAGTTCTGGGGCAAGGTCGGGCCCGTGGACGGCATCGCCGCCGAGCCGCTGATGCTGGATGTCTCGGTCCCGCCCAACACCCGCAAGGTGCTGCCGGTCGATACCTATCTGAACACCTTCGCCTATGTCTTCGCCGGCAAGGGCACGTTCCGCGATGCCTCGCGGCCCCAGGGGGTGCTGGTCGAGAAAGAGTTTCAGGGTCAGGAACTGAACCTGCGCGACATGACGGGCGACCGTACGCTGGTGCGCTTCGGCACGGGTGACGAGATCGTGGTGAATGCCGGGCCGGAAGGGATCCGCTTCCTTCTGGTGTCGGGCAAGCCGATCAAGGAGCCGGTGGCGTGGCACGGACCCATCGTGATGAACTCTCAGGCCGAGCTGAAACAGGCGTTCAAGGAATTGAACAACGGCACTTTCATCAAGGACCAGTCCGACCGCAACTGGCGCTGAGATAGGGCAGGCCCGGTTTCCATGACCGGGCTTGCGCCTCCTGCCCCGGCGCGCCAGACAGGCGGAATGCGCAATCCTGCCCTGATCTATCGCCGTTTCGGGCCACCCGGCGACGCGCTGAGGCTGGAACCCCTCGACCTGCCGCCGCAGCCTGACGGAAGGATCCGCGTGGCGATGCTGCTGGCGCCGGTGAACCCGTCCGACCTGATCCCCGTCACCGGGGCCTATGCGCACCGTATCACCCTGCCCCAGATCGCCGGCTATGAAGGCGTGGGCCGAGTCATTGCGGCGCCACCCGAGCACGAATATCTGCGGGGCCGCCGGGTCCTGCCGCTGCGCTCGGGCGGGACATGGCGGCGGGTTCTGGACTGCGCGCCCGACTGGGCGGTGCCGGTGCCCGACGACATTCCCGACGAAGACGCCGCCCGTGCCTATATCAACCCGATGGCCGCCGCGCATCTGCTGGCGCGATGGCCGGTCTCCGGGCGCCGGGTGTTGTTGTCGGGCGCGGGCGCGCATTGCGCGTCACTGCTGGCGCGCGGTGCACTCAGGCAGGGTGCGGTCTCGGTGCAGGGTATCTACCGCAGCCCCTCCCGCCGCGCCGCGCTTCTGGCGCAAGGCGTCGAGCCTTTGGCTATGGACGACCTGCCCGCCATCCGCGAGGCCGCGCGACAGGCGGACGTGACCTTCGATGCGCTGGGCGGGCCGGTCGCCACCGCGATACTGGAGGCGATGCGCCCGGGCAGTGACTTCGTGGGCTACGGGCTGCTGACCGGCCTGCCTGTCGGCCCGAAATCCCCACCCCGCGCGGGCTATCACCGCTTCCACCTGCGCGAGTCGCAGGCGGCGCTGACCCCGCGCGACTGGCAGAAAGCGTTCGCGGCGATCTGGGACGACCTGCGCGAAAGCCCACCGCCCGAAGGCCGTCGCTTCGCCCTGTCCGACTGGCGCGCGGCGCTTCACTCCGCGGGCGAACCCGGCGCGCCCAAGCCGCTGCTGGATCTCACCTGATCCACTGCGCACAGAAAAACGGGCGGAGGTTTCCCCCCGCCCGTTTTTTCATATCCGGCCCGTTGTCGGAACGCGCCGGTATCCCTGACCCGAAGGCTCAGGCCGCGGCCTTGCGCTCGCGGAACGACTGCTCGCGCTGCAGGGCTTTCGCAGCCAGCGTCATGCCGGATTGCTTCAGTTCTTCGATGCGGCGCTCGAGTTCTTCATTCGTGATATCGGTCGGCATAGTCGGTCTCCTTTCATCGTCGTCATCCACCGCAGTCAAAACCCGGTCGCAGCGTCACCGGCCATCAGGCGGGCGCGAAACACGAGGGGCTCGTGCGGAAACGCGGTCCGGGGCAGCGCAAAAGGCGCAGGGGTCCGTCAGGACCGAAAAGCCGCAAAACAGCGGCAAACCCGGAGAGCAAGGCCTATATGGCAGTCCCTGTGACCAAATTCAACCTTCTGGCCGAATCTTTGTGCAACGCGCGCCGGCCCTGCCCTGCCGCTGGACGCCCCGCCCTGCTACGGCTACCAAGGAGCCAACGACGACCAAGGAGCACGGCATGGCGTTCGGCAAGGGCTCGCACCTTCATCTCATCGACGGCTCGGCCTTCATATTCCGCGCCTATCACGCGCTGCCGCCGCTCACGCGCAAGTCCGACGGCCTGCCAGTCGGTGCCGTGCAGGGCTTTTGCAACCTGTTGTGGAACGAGATTTCGGGCGGAACGACGAACAAGTCGAAACCCACGCATATCGCGGTGATCTTCGACGCCTCGTCGATCACCTTCCGCAACGAGATCTACGACCTCTACAAGGCCAACCGCCCCGAACTGCCCGAGGATCTGCGCCCGCAATTCCCGCTGACGCGCGAAGCCACCCGTGCCTTCAACGTCTCGTGCATCGAGATGGAAGGCTTCGAGGCCGACGACATCATCGCCACCTATGCCCGGCTTGCCACCGAAGCGGGCGGCAGCGCGACCATCGTGTCGTCGGACAAGGACCTGATGCAGCTGGTCGGCCCCGGCGTCGACATGTGGGACCCGATGAAAAGCAAGACCCTGGCCGAGGCCGAGGTCTTCGAGAAATTCGGCGTCGGTCCCGACCGCGTGGTCGACGTGCAGTCGCTTGCGGGGGATTCCGTCGACAACGTCCCCGGCGCGCCCGGTATCGGGCTGAAGACCGCCGCGCTTCTGATCAACGAATATGGCGATCTGGACACGCTTCTGGCCCGGGCCGAGGAAATCAAGCAGCCCAAGCGTCGCCAGACGCTGATCGAACACGCCGAACAGATCCGTATCTCGCGCAGGCTGGTGACGCTGAGCCGCGACGTGCCGGTCGAGGACACGCTCGACTCGCTCGAATGCAGGACGCCCGAAAGCGAGGCCCTGCTCGACTTCCTGGCCAAGATGGAATTCCGCACCCTGACCCGCCGGATCTCCGAGAAACTGGGCGTCGAGGCCCCGGCCATCGCGGAACCCGCCAGCGCCGCGCCCAAGGCCGAGAAAGCCGCCGCCCCGGCCGAGATCGAACACCCCCCCTTCGATGCCGACAAGTACGAATGCGTGCGCGACATGAACGCGCTCAGCGTCTGGATCGCGCGGATCATGGACAAGGGCTTCGTGGCCGTCGATACCGAGACGACATCGCTCGACGAAATGCGCGCCGAGCTGGTGGGCATCTCGCTGTCGGTCACGCCGGGCGAGGCCTGCTACATCCCGCTCAACCATGTCCAAGGCGCGGACGACCTGTTCGGCTCGGCCAACCGGCTGGACGGTCAGATCGACCCGGAACAGGCGCTGGCAGCGCTCAAGCCGATGCTGGAAGACGCGTCGATCCTGAAGATCGGTCAGAACATCAAGTACGACGCCAAGATCTTCGCGCGCCGGGGCATCAATGTCGCGCCGTTCGACGACACGATGCTGATGAGCTACGCCATGTTCTCGGGGCTGCACAATCACGGCATGGACGAGCTGTCCGAGACCTATCTCAACCACAAGCCCATCCCGATCAAACCGCTGCTGGGCTCGGGAAAAACGGCGCGCACCTTCGACAAGGTCGGGATCGAGGACGCGACGAAATACGCCGCCGAAGACGCCGATATCACCCTGCGGCTGTGGCAATCGCTGCGCCCGCGCCTGCACCGCGAACGCGTGACCAATGTCTACGAGACGCTCGAACGCCCTCTGGTGCCGGTGCTGGCCCAGATGGAGATGCACGGCATCCGCGTCGACCGCCAGACGCTGAGCCGCATGTCCTCGGCCTTCGCGCAGAAAATGGCCGGGCTGGAAGCCGAGATCCACGACCTGGCGGGCGAGACCTTCAACGTGGGCTCGCCCAAGCAACTGGGCGAGGTGCTGTTCGACAAGCTGGGCCTGCAGGGCGGCAAGAAGGGCAAGACCGGCGCCTATTCGACGGGTGCCGATATCCTCGAGGATCTCGCAACCGAACACGAACTGCCCGGTCGCGTGCTGGACTGGCGGCAATTGTCCAAGCTGAAATCGACCTATACCGACGCGCTGCAGGATCACATCAACCCCGAGACCGGGCGCGTCCACACCTCGTATCAGCAGACCGGCGCCAATACCGGGCGACTGGCCTCGACCGATCCCAACCTGCAGAACATCCCGATCCGCACCGAGGAAGGGCGCCGCATCCGCGAGGCCTTCGTGGCGAGCGAGGGCCACAAGCTGGTCAGCCTCGATTACAGCCAGATCGAGCTGCGCATCCTCGCCCATATCGCCGATATCCCGGCGCTGAAACAGGCTTTCCGCGACGGTCACGACATCCACGCGATGACCGCGTCCGAGATGTTCGGCGTGCCGCTGGACCAGATGACGCCCGAGGTCCGCCGTCAGGCCAAGGCGATCAATTTCGGCGTCATCTACGGCATTTCCGGCTTCGGCCTGGCACGCAACCTGCGCATCCCGCGGGCCGAGGCACAGGCCTTCATCGACACCTATTTCGAACGCTTCCCCGGCATCCGCGACTACATGGACAAGACCATCGAGTTCGCCAAGGCGCATGCCTATGTCGAAACCCTGTTCGGCCGCCGCATCCACACGCCCGAGATCAACGCCAAGGGTCCGGGCGCAGGCTTCGCGCGGCGCGGCGCGATCAACGCGCCCATTCAGGGCACCGCCGCCGACATCATCCGCCGCGCCATGACCCGCATCCCGCAGGCGATCGAGGGCCTGCCCGCGAAAATGCTGCTGCAGGTGCATGACGAACTGGTCTTCGAGGTCGAGGAAAGCGCCGTCGACGACACCATCGCCCGCGTCAAGGCGGTGATGGAGGGCGCGCATGAACCGGCGGTCGAGATCGACGTGCCGCTGATCGTCGATGCCGGCGTCGGCGACAACTGGGCGCAGGCGCATTGAGCGGGGCGCCATGAGCCGCCCCCGCCCCCGTCCCCGCGCGCCCAGGGGACCCACGCGCCTTGTCGCGCTGAACAAGCCGATGAACGTGCTCAGCCAGTTCACCGACGATGGCCACTGGCCGGGGCTGAAACGCTTCGTCGACCTGCCGGGCCTCTATCCGGCCGGCCGGCTCGACCGCGACAGCGAGGGGCTCTTGCTGCTGACCAATGACGGTATCCTGCAGGCCCGGATCACCGACCCCAAGGACAAGATGCCCAAGACTTACGCCGTTCAGGTCGAAGGCGCGATAACCGAAGACGCGCTGAAGACCCTGCGCGACGGTGTCACCCTCAATGACGGCCCGACCCGCCCGGCCGAGGCCCGCATGATCCCCGAACCCGACTGGCTCTGGCCCCGCGACCCGCCGGTCCGGTTTCGCAAATCCGTGCCCGATGGCTGGATCGAACTGACGATCACCGAGGGCCGCAACCGCCAGGTCCGGCGCATGTGCGCCCATGTCGGCCTGCCCGTCCTGCGCCTCGTGCGCCGCCGGATCGGCGCCTACGACATCGGTTCGCTCGCGCCGGGCGAATGGCGCGACCTGACCCCCTGATCGCGTCCGCTCCGGGACCGGGCCAGCGCCGCCGGGTTCACGCCCGCTGAAACGCTTGCTTTCCCATGCGGACCGGGCACACTGCCCTGATGATCGCCGATTACGATGCCCTGCGCGCCTTCGCGCTCTCGCTCGGCCTGCCGAAAGTCGAGGACTCGACCGGCTGGGGCCGCCCCTGCCTGCGCGCGCATGGCAAGATGTGGGTCTGGTGGTCGCCCTACGAAGACGCCGCCGTCTTTCCCTGCGATTTCGACGAACGCGAGATGCTGCTCGCCGCCGATCCGCAGACCTTCACCCTGCATCCGCATTATGCCGCGCATAAATTCATCCTCGTCAGGGCCGGCCATATCGACCCCGACTGGGCCGGCCCCCGCCTGACCCGCCGCTGGCGCGAGATGGCCCCGAAACGCTGGCTGAAAGACTGGGATGCCGGCCGCGCCTGACCCTCTCGCGCCTGACCCGGCGGCGCAGAGGGGGCGCTGCCCCCTCGCCCTGCGGGCTCACCCCCGGGATATTTCCGGAACAAAGATGCAGCGAAGGCTGGCGCGCGCGCCCTGTCCTTTCACTTTGCCTCAAATACTCAATCGACCTTTCCGCCACCGCATCACCCGGCAGGGGCGCCCCGCGGACGCCCCGGGGCGGCCGATGCGCGCGGGGGTGGGCGGGTGGAGCGCGCTTCGGTCGCCCTTTTCCCGCTTTCCGACCGACCGTGCTCTGCGCTAGAAGCACGGCATGACCGACGAGCCCACCGACGAACCCAACGACAAACCCGAAGAGACGCCGATCGACGCGCCGCTCGATGCGCCGCTGGCCGAACCCCTGCGCCGCGCGCTGGGCGAACGCTATCTGCAATACGCGCTCTCGACCATCATGCACCGCGCGCTGCCCGATGCGCGCGACGGGATGAAACCCGTCCATCGGCGCATCCTCTATGCGATGCGCGAGCTGCGGCTGGGCCCCGACAGCCGTTTCCGCAAATCGTCGAAGATCTCGGGCGACGTGATGGGCAACTATCATCCGCATGGCGATGCCGCGATCTACGACGCGATGGCGCGCCTGGCGCAGGATTTCAACGTCCGCTACCCGCTGGTCGACGGCCAGGGCAATTTCGGCAATATCGACGGCGACAACCCGGCCGCCAGCCGATACACCGAGGCCCGGCTCACGGCCGCCGCCGAGGCGCTGATGGACGGCCTGACCGAGAACGCCGTCGATTTCCGCGACAATTACGACGGCACGCTGACCGAGCCCGTCGTCCTGCCCGCCGCCTTCCCCAATCTGTTGGCCAACGGTGCCAGCGGCATCGCCGTGGGGATGGCGACCAATATCCCGCCGCATAACCTCGATGAACTCGTCTCGGGCTGCCAGGCGATGATCCGCGATCCCGGCCTGAGCGACGAGGCGCTGGTCGAGCTGATCCCCGGCCCCGATTTCCCCACCGGCGGCATCATCGTCGAGCCGCGCGAGTCGATCCTGGAGACCTATCGCACCGGGCGCGGCGCCTTCCGGCTGCGCGCGCGCTGGAACATCGAGGATCTGGGCCGCGGCACCTGGCAGGTGGTCGTCACCGAGATCCCCTACCAGGTTCAGAAATCCAAGCTGATCGAGAAGCTGGCCGAGGTCATCCAGCTGAAGAAGGTCCCGCTGCTGGCCGATGTGCGCGACGAATCCGCCGACGATGTGCGCATCGTGCTCGAGCCGCGCTCGAAGAATGTCGATGCCGAGCAGATGATGGGCATGCTGATGCGCGTGTCAGATCTGGAGATCCGGTTCTCGCTCAACATGAACGTCCTGATCGACGGACGCACGCCCAGGGTCTGCAGCCTGAAGGACGTGCTGCGCGCCTTTCTCGATCACCGGCGCGAGGTGCTGCAGCGCCGCTCGCAGCACCGGCTGGACAAGATCGACCACCGGCTCGAAGTGCTCGAAGGCTTCATCATCGCCTTCCTCAATCTCGATCGGGTGATCGACATCATCCGCTATGACGAGGACCCCAAGGCCGCGCTGATGCGCGAGGAATGGGACCGCACCTTCAAGCGGGCGATGACGGAAGAGGATTATCTCACCCCGCCCCCCTCGGAGGGCGAGCTGACCGAGGTTCAGGCCGAAGCCATCCTCAACATGCGCCTGCGCAGCTTGCGGCGGCTCGAAGAGATGGAGCTGCGGCGCGAGCGTGACGAGCTGATGCGCGAGCGCGAGGGCCTGCAGGACCTGCTCGACAGCGAAAGCCTGCAATGGACCCGCATCGCGCAGGAGCTGGAGAAAGTCCGCGACCAGTTCGGCATGGGCACCCGTCTGGGCGCGCGCCGCTCGACCTTTGCCGAGGCGGGCGAGGTCGAGGTTCTGGCGCCCGAAGCGATGATCGAGCGCGAGCCGATCACCGTCGTCTGCTCGAAAATGGGCTGGATCCGGGCGATGAAGGGCCATGTCGCGCTGGATACCGAGTTCAAGTTCAAGGATGGCGACGAGGGCGCCTTCGCGCTCCATGCCGAGACCACCGACAAGGTGCTGGTCTTCGGTTCGAACGGGCGGTTCTACACGCTTCTGGGCGCCAACCTGCCCGGCGGGCGCGGCATGGGCGAGCCGGTGCGGCTGATGGTCGACCTGCCCAACGAGGCGCAGATCCTTGACCTGTTCGTGCATCGCCCCGGCACGCGGATGATCGTCGCCTCGTCGGATGGCGACGGCTTCATCGTGCCCGGCGACGAGTTGCTGGCACAGACCCGCTCGGGCAAGCAGGTGCTCAACCTGCGCGACGGCGCGCGCGCGCTGGTCTGCCGCACGGTCACCGGCGATCACGTCGCCACGGTGGGCGAGAACCGCAAGATGCTGGTCTTCCCGCTGTCGGAACTGCCCGAGATGGGACGCGGCAAGGGCGTGCGGTTGCAGAAGTTCAAGGATGGCGGCCTGTCCGACCTGACCACGCTGACGCTGGCGGAGGGCCTGTCCTGGAAGGACCCGGCCGGGCGCACACGGCACGAGCCCGATCTGACCGAATGGCTGGCCAAGCGCGCCGCCGCCGGGCGGATGGCGCCGCGCGGCTTCCCCCGCGACAACCGTTTCTCGTGAACCACACCCCGCGCCCCGGCTTTGCGGCCCCGGGGGCGCGGCGTTGCCATGCCGGGCCCTTTCCGGTATCCGAATCCCCGAAACCGGAGAGGACCCAGTATGGCTTTGACGCGCACGCTTCTGAAGATCCTGGCCCCGCTCGGCGTGGCGGGCCTGCTGGCCGCCTGTTCGGCCAGCGGCGCCAATCTGGGGGCCACCCGGGCCGAGCTGGGCGATTTCCGGCTGTGCTACAACATCGTCACCACCAATGACGCCGTGCGCGGCCCGCTGTCGCGCGAAGCCGATGTCGAGGTCTTCGCCGACCGGATCCGCGACGAGGTCGAGCGGCGTTTCGGCCGCTACGAGGGCGACCGGCTCTATCACATCGCGCTGCATCTGGATGCCTATGTGCTGGCCGTGCCGGGCATCCCGCTTGTCGCCTCGCCGCGCTCGGCGCTGATCCTGTCGGCCAATGTCTGGGACGACCAGCTGGGCCGCCCGCTGAACGAGGAACCCGAACAGCTGACCGTGCTGGAAAGCGCAGGCGCCTCGGCGGTGGTGGGATCGGGCCTGACGATGGGGATCGAGGAACAGATGGACATGCTGTCGCAGAACGCCGCGCGCAGCATCGAAGACTGGCTGGTTCAGCATCCCGAATGGTTCGAGCACGACGCCGGCGCAACCGCCGACGCAACCGGGGCGATGGCTGCCGACCCGGCAGCCGATCTCGAACCGGGGGCGCCCGTGGCCCCGCCGGGGACCGGCGTCGCATTGGCCGCCGCCGATGGCGCAACCGGCGATGCTGCGGCGCGTCCGGCCAATAGCTGCGGACGGCTCTGAGCGGCGCACGGCCGCGCATGCCAACCGCCCTGTCACACGCCGCCCGGGCAGCGTGCCGCGCTGCCTGTCCGGGCCTTGCGGCGCGGGCTTTGCCTGCCGTGGCGTTTCTGCCGCAAGGGCGCGCCAATGCGCTTGATTTTTCCCGATTCCACCATTACGACGCGCGCGACGCGGCATGCCAACGCGGGGGTTTCCCCGCCGCGCTCGATACTGAAATGGGCGGGTTTCCCCCGCCGCGCCGACCACGACTCGAGGAGAAGCCATCATGGCGAAGGCAAAGTTTGAACGGACGAAACCGCACGTTAACATCGGCACGATCGGCCACGTTGACCACGG
>NZ_QEYD01000019.1 GCF_003122215.1 Pararhodobacter marinus
TCATTCTGCCCGAAATACTCCCGAGGGGGCCCGGGGGAGCGGAGCCTCCCCCGGACGCAAACCAAACGCGCAGCGCCACGGCCCCGGCGATTCGCCGGGTTCCGAATGTTACGAAGACAGGGGTATGAAGATCGGGAGACCCTGCTCAGCGCCGGAGCAGGTAGATATCCATGATCCAGCCATGCTGCGCCCGAAGCGCCGCGCGGGTGTCGAGGATCCGTTGCGCCACGTCGGGGAGAGGTCCCGCGATCAGCGTCTCGTGCGGCATGCCCAGATAGGCGCCCCACCAGATCGTCACGCCCTCGGGCGCGAGAGCGTTAAAGGCCCCGCCCTGATCCAGCATCACCGCCACCGCGTCGGCGCCGTCGGGCCAGCCTGCATCGCGCAGGCGCCGCCCGGTGGTGATCACCACGGGCGCGCCGAGATCATTGAGCGGGATCGCATGCGCCGCGGTCAGCACCGAGAGCGAGGTCACGCCCGGCACGACACGCGGGGTCAGCCCCAGCCGGGCGGCGATGCGCAGGCTGGAATCGTAAAGCGAGGGATCGCCCCAGACCAGCAGCGCCACGCGCCCGCCCTGCGGCAGGCAGGCATCGATCCGGGCTTTCCAGCTCAGCGCAATGGCGTCATGCCAGTCGTTGACACCGTCGAGATACGCGCCGGAGGCGTCACGCACCGGCAGGTCGAACTCCTCGACGCGGGACAGATCGCCAAGATGAACGGCGCAGATCTGGCGGCGCAGATCCGCAAGATCGCTCTTGTCCGTGCCCTTGCGCGGCAGCAGGATGAGGTCGGCCTCGGCCATGGCGCGGATTGCGGCCAGCGTGACATGATCGGGATTGCCAGTGCCGATCCCGATCAGGTCAAGCGCGATCTTCGGGCGATCTTGGCCTCGGCCCGCGCCACGCTCTGGCGGAAAGAGCGCCGTCATTCTGCCAGCGGCCCGTACAGGATGATCCCCGCCGCGCGCGGATCGGCGGCGGCCAGCGTCTCGGCCAGCGTGCCGATCGAGGCGCGGGTGAGTTTCTGGTCGGGATGGCTGACATTCTCGGCCAGAAGGGCGGGGGTTTCGGGCGGCAACCCGGCCTCCAGCAAGCGCGCGGCCAGAAGGGCGAAAGTGCGCTTGGGCATGAACACCACGGTCGTCGCCTGCGCATCGGCCAGTGCCAGCATGTTCAGCCCCTCGGGCAGGGCCCCCGCGACATCGTGGCCGGTCACGAATTGCACGCGCCGCGCCTGCAGCCGCCGGGTCAGCGGAATGCCCGCGGCGGCGGCGGCGGCCGAGGCCGAGGTCACGCCGGGCACGATCTCGTAGCCGATCCCGGCGGCCCTGAGCGCGGTGATCTCTTCCTCGAGCCGCCCGAAAATCCCCGAATCGCCAGATTTCAGCCGCACCACTTTGGTGTTGTCCTGTGCGTAATCGACCAGAAGCCGGCTTACATGGTCCTGCTTGGGTGAGGGCCGCCCGGCGCGCTTGCCCACCGCGATCAGCTCGGCGGCCGGGTTGGCCAGTTCCAGGATCGGGCCCGAAGACAGGTCGTCGAACAGGATCACCCCGGCCGTTTTCAGCCGGTTCACCGCCTTGACGGTCAGCAGTTCAGGGTCACCCGGCCCCGACCCCACGAAGGACACGAAACCGCTCATTCTTGCCCCTTCACTTTGCCGGAAATACTCATCCGTCCTCTCCGTCCTGCGCGATCAGGTGGAAAAAGGTCCCGCTGACGGTGCCGCGGACCGAGCCGGTTTCGGCCACCGCCGCCCCCTCGGCATCCGTCACCCGCGCCAGCACCGCGTCCGGTTGTTCGAGGATCGTCGAATAATGAAATTCGTGGCCCCTCAGCACCGCCCCTGCCGCGTGTCCGGGCATGTCGGCCACCAGTTCCGCGCGACGATAGCCCAGATGCATCTTGCGCTTCTCGTAGCTGGTGACCAGCCCCAGAAGTCCGGCCATCTCGTGGCGCCGGCCGTCCTTGTCGATCAGCGCCGCGCCCAGGGCCATGTAGCCGCCGCATTCGCCATGCACGGGCTTCGTTTCGGCATGGCGGCGCAGACCCGCGCGGAAGCGCGTGGCGGCGGCCAGTTTTCCGGCATGCAGTTCCGGATAGCCTCCCGGGAGCCAGACCAGGTCTGCCGGGGGCGGAGCCTCGTCGGCCAGGGGCGAGAAGGGCAGGATCTCGGCCCCGGCACGGCGCCAGCCCTCGACCAGGTGCGGATAGGCAAAGGAAAAGGCCGCATCTTGCGCCAGGGCGATCCGCTGGGCGGGCGGCGGGATGCGCAAGGCTGTAGGGTGCGTCATCGACGCACCATCCGCCGCCGCCCGGATTGCGGACAGGTCCACATTCTCGCGCAGGAACGCCGCATAATCGGCTATCGCGCGGTCGAGATCGGGATGCTCGACCGCCTGCACCAGCCCCAGATGCCGCTCGGGCAGTTTCATATCGCCGCGCCGGGGCAACACGCCCCGCACCGGCATCCCGGCCGCTTCCATCCCCAGCCGCGCCAGCCGCTCATGCCGGGGCGAGGCCACGCGATTCAGGATCACCCCCGCGAAGGGCAGGTCGGGCCGGTAGGCGCGAAATCCCAGAGCCGTCGCCGCCGCCGATTGCGCCTGACCCGAGACATCGACCACCAGCACCACGGGCCAGCCCATCCGCGCCGCCGTCTCGGCCGATGAACCATGCCCCAGCGCGCCGGCATAGGCCACGCCGTCGTAAAGCCCCATCGACCCTTCGGCCACGCAGAGATCCGCGCCCTCGGCCTCCGAGGCGATGGCGTCGAGCAGTCCCGCCCCCATCGCCCAGCTGTCGAGATTGAACGACGCCCGCCCGCAGGCCGCGCGGTGAAAGGCCGGGTCGATGTAATCGGGGCCGGATTTGAACGGCTGTACGGTCAGCCCGTCCTCGCTCAGCGCGCGCAGAAGGCCCAGCATGACCGTGGTCTTGCCGGTGCCCGAGGCCGGGGCTGAGACGAGGATCCCCTTCATTCCTTCGACCCCGCATAGACCGAGTCCGCGCTTTGCGGCCGGAAGCGGCGGTCGTAATCGACGGCGTAAAGGCAGCTTTCCTCGAAACCCTCGCCCGCCAGCGCGGGACCCACAAGGATCAGCGCCGTGCGCTCCATCGACCCCGCGACCAGCCCCCCGATATCGCCCAGTGTGCCGCGGACGATCCGCTGTTCGGGCCATGTCGCCCGCCAGACCACGGCCACCGGGCATCCGGCGCCGTAGGCGGGCGTCAGGTCGGCCACCGTGCGTTCCAGATTGTGGATCGACAGGTGGATGCACAAGGTCGCGCCTGTCGCGGCGAAATTCGCCAGGGTCTCGCCCTCGGGCATGGCGCTGGCGCGTCCCGGCGTGCGGGTCAGCACCACCGATTGAGCCAGTCCCGGCAGCGTCAATTCCGTGCCCAAGGCGGCGGCGGCGGCGGCAAAGGCGGGCACGCCCGGTGTCACGGTATAGGGAATGCCCATCTCGCGCAGGCGCCTGAGCTGTTCACCCATCGCCGAATAGACGGACAGATCGCCCGAATGCAGCCGCGCCACGTCCTGACCCTTGTCATGCGCGTCGGCGATCACCGCCATGATCTGATCGAGCGACAGCGGCGCGGTGTTCACGATCCGCGCACCGTCGGGGCAATGCTCCAGCACCGCCTCGGGTACCAGCGACCCGGCATACAGGCAGACGGGACAGGCGGCGATGATGTCGCGGCCCCGCAGGGTGAGCAGGTCGGGAGCGCCCGGACCGGCGCCGACGAAATGAACACTCATTGGCCGTTTCCTTTCGCAAGCGCGCAGGTGGCAAGCCCGTCGGGCGAGATGACGCGCGGGGCCATCAGATACGCGCCCGGACCGGCGGCGGCAAGCGCGCAGGCTTCGGCCACCGACCCGGTGCCGCGCGCGCGCTGGCTGGCGGGCGATTGCGTGGGCGTGTCGGGCAGCGGGCCGAAGACCTCGTGCAGCGGAAGGTCCAGTGCCAGCGCCAGCGGCGCCAGAGCCGGGGCCTTGTCCGCGAGCGTCGCCAGCGCGTCGGGCGCGCCCCCGGTCGCGGCCAGCGCGCCCTGCAGCGACGCCAGCGTCGCGCGGGTGGAAAAGCCGAAACCCGCGACGATCATAGCGTCACGCTCCATTGCACGATCGGATAGGCCGATTTCCAGCCGCGCTTCCGGCCCAGAGGCTGCGCCTCGGCCAGTTCGACGCGCAGCAGGCTGCCGCCCTTCGCCGCCTGCGCCTGCGCCAGCAGCGCCTCGGATTCCAGCGTCACCGCATGAGCGACCAGCCGGGTGCCCGACGGCAGGGCATAGAGCCGCTCCAGCAAGGCCTGCGACAGCCCGCCACCCACGAAAACCGCATCGGGCCGGGGCTGCCCCTCCAGCACCTCGGGCGCGTGACCCTCGACGATCTGCAACCGGTCCACCCCCAGCGCCTGCGCGTTTTCCCGCGCCCGCGCCGCGCGCTCAGGGTTACCCTCGAAACCTGTGGCGCGCAGCGAGGGATGGCTCAGCAGCCATTCGATCCCGATCGACCCCGATCCCGCGCCGATATCCCACAGCAAGTCGCCGGGCCTCGGCGCCAGCGCCGACAGGGCCAGCGCGCGCACCGGTCGCTTGGTGATCTGCCCGTCATGGGCGAACCAGTCATCCGCCCGCCCCGACGCCAGCCCCAGCACCGCGCCCGCACCCGCCACCTCGATGCCGACCGCGACCGGGTGCTGCATATCGTCCAGCGCGTAATCCTGTGCCGTCACGCGGCGCACCCGCTCGCGCGGCCCCCCCAGCGCTTCGAGCACATGCAGAACCGACGCGCCGAAGCCCGCCCCGTCCAGATAGCCCGCCAGCGACGCCACCGCCGCGCCGTCACGCAAGGTGACGATGGCCCGCGCCCCCGGTGCTAGCAGGGGGCGCAGTCGGGCAAGAGGCGCGGCATGCAGGCCCAGACAGGCGATCTGTTCCAGCCCCCAGCCCAGCCGCGCGGCGGCCAGCGAAAAGCAGGACGGGCCGGGCAGGGCGGTCCATTCCCCCTGCGCCAGCGCCTGCGTCACCACCGTTCCCGCGCCGAACCAGAACGGATCGCCCGAGGCCAGCATCACCACCCGCCGCCCGCGATGGGCCAGCAGCAACGGCACACCGTCGGCGAAGGGCACGGGCCATTCGATCCGCTCGGCCGTCACGTCCGGCAGCAGCGACAGGTGGCGCGGCGGTCCCATGACCACCTCGGCGGCGTCCAAAGCCGCCCGGCTTGCATCCGTCAGCCCCTTGGGGCCATCTTCGCCCAAACCCAGAATGGTCAGCCACGGAGTGTCAGCCATGCCCAATGTCCTTCTGCTCGGCGGCACGACCGAGGCGAGCGCCCTCGCGCAGGCGCTGGCCGAGGCGAAGATCCCCGCCACGCTCAGCTATATGGGCCGGGTCGAGCGCCCCAAGGCGCAGCCGGTCCCGGTACGGATCGGCGGTTTCGGCGGCGTGGCGGGGCTGCGCGACTATATCCGACAGCACGCGGTGACGCATGTGGTCGACGCCACCCATCCCTTCGCCGCGCAGATGAGCACAAACGCCGTCAATGCCTGCGCCGATACCGGTACGCCCC
Source organism: Pararhodobacter marinus (assembly GCF_003122215.1). Classification (GTDB taxonomy): domain Bacteria; phylum Pseudomonadota; class Alphaproteobacteria; order Rhodobacterales; family Rhodobacteraceae; genus Pararhodobacter; species Pararhodobacter marinus. The sequence continues at coordinate 5,581 of NZ_QEYD01000019.1, forward strand.
TGATCGCGCTGACGCGCCCCGCATGGCAGCCCGGCCCCGGCGACGACTGGCAGCGCGTGGCCGACATCCCGGCGGCGGTCGCGGCGCTGGCAGGGTCCGCGCGCCACGTCATGCTGGCGATCGGCCGGATGCATATCCACGAATTCGCGCCCCAGCCGCAGCACCGCTACCTGCTGCGTCTGGTCGATGAACCCAAGGAAACGCCGCCGCTGCCGGACCACGTGGTGGTGGTCGATCGCGGACCGTTCAGCACGCAAGCCGACATCGCGCTGATGCGCGCGCACAAGATCGACCTTGTCGTGTCGAAGAATGCGGGCGGCACGGGCTCGGTCTCGAAGCTCGAAGCGGCGCGCGCGCTGGGCCTGCCGGTCCTGATGATCGACCGCCCCGTCCTGCCGCCGCGCCACGACGTGCACGCGATCGCCGAGGTCCTGACCTGGCTCAAAGCCTAGCCCATCTTCGTTCCGGAAATATCCCGGGGGGAGCCGAAGGCGGGGGGCAGCGCCCACCGATGCCGAGCGAAGCGAGGCGCCCTTTGCAAGCTTCGCCGCGCGACGCGCGGCCGGGTCGCCCGCCGCGCCCGCGACAGCGGGCAAGAAGGGCGAAACCCCGCGCGTCATGCCGATCTCGGCGTGTACAGGATCGGCCCGCGCGGCGTGTCGATCACCCGGGTCGCGGAATTACCGACGATCACCATCGTCCGCATATCGGCCATGTCGGGCGTGCAGTCGGGCAGCGGCACGATCCGCAGCGCCTGTTCGGGGGTCGAGACGGCGCGGGCGAACAGCACCGGGCGCGCGTCGCGGCAGGTCTCGGTCAGGATTTCCAGCGTGCGGGCAAATCCCTCGGGCCGGGATTTCGAGCGGGGATTGTAGAAGGCCATGGCGAAATCGGCCTCGGCGGCCAGCCGCAGGCGTTTCTCGATCAGCGCCCAGGGTTTCAGGTTGTCGCTGAGGTTGATCGCGCAGAAATCGTGGCCCAGCGGCGCGCCCGCCGCCGCCGCAGCGGCCAGCATCGCGGTGATGCCGGGCAGCACGCGGATCTCCAGCGCGCGCCACGCCTCGGGGCCCGCTTCCAGCGCCTCGAACACGGCGGCGGCCATCGCAAAGACGCCGGGATCGCCCGACGAGACGACGACGACGCGTTTCCCCTCGGCCGCCATTTCCAGCGCGTGCCGCGAGCGGTCGAGCTCCACGCGGTTATCCGAGGCATGCAGCACCAGCCCCTCGCGCGGGGCGATGCGGGCGACATAGGGGATGTAGCCCACCACATCCGTGGCCTCGGCCAGCGCGTCGCGCACCTCGGGCGTCACAAGGGTTTCGCGCCCCGGCCCGAGCCCCGCGATAACAACCCAACCGGTCATGGCCTGCGCCCCTGTCCGTGTATCATCGCGATCGAGAAATAGGGGGCGGTGTCGACCTCGGCCAGCTTGATCACCCGTTCTTCCGCCATCGCCGCGTATTCCACCAGCCAGGCTTCGCCCATCCGGCCCGCGGCCTCGATGGCGCGTTTCAGCTTGGGCAGGTTCTGGCCGATCTTCATCACCACCAGCGCGTCGGTATCGGCGATGCGGGCGCTCAGCTCGGCCTCGGGCAGCGTGGCGGGGGCCACGGTCAGCACATCGTCGCCCCAGGTGATCGGCGCGCCGGTCGCCGTCCAGGCCGCCGCCATGCCGGTGATGCCGGGCACGACGCGCACGGGCACATGCGGCTCGAGCCGGGTAAAGAGATGCATGAACGAGCCGTAGAAGAACGGATCGCCCTCGGCCAGCACGACGACATCCTCGCCACTCTCGGCCAGCGCGCGCAGATGCGCCGCGACGTTTTCGTAGAACCCGGCCAGCGACGCGGCGTAGCGGGGATCGGCGAGCGGGATCTCGGTGGTAACGGGGTAATCCATCGGGAATTCCGTCAGGTCGTCCCTCAGCATCCCCTCGACGATGCGCCGCGCCTGTCCGGGTTTCCCGGCCTTGCGGAAATAAGCGACATGCCTCGCGCCCCGGATCAGCCGGTCGGCGCGCACGCTCATCAGGTCCTGCGCGCCGGGGCCGAGACCCACGCCGTAAACGGTGCCCGATTTCAAGATGGGGGTCATTCCTTGCGGCTCGCGATGGCGTTGATCGCGGCGACCGTGATGGCCGAGCCGCCCAGCCGCCCCTCGACGATGCAGGACGGCACCGGCTGGACCTGCCACAGCGCGTCTTTCGATTCCATCGCGCCGACGAAGCCCACCGGGCAGCCGATGATCGCCGCCGGGCGCGGGCAATCCGGGTCTTCGAGCATGTTGAGCAGGTGGAACAACGCGGTGGGCGCGTTGCCGATGGCGACCAGCGCGCCGTCCAGATGCGGGCGCCAGAGTTCCAGCGCGGCGGCCGAGCGGGTGTTGGACATGGCCTTGGCCATGTCGGGGACCTCCGGGTCGTGCAGGGTGCAGATCACCGGGTTGTCGGCGGGCAGGCGGAAGCGGGTCACGCCCTCGGACACCATGCGCGCGTCGCACAGGATCGGAGCGCCGTTTTCCAGCGCCGTGCGGGCGGCGGTCACGAAGCCCGGCGTCATTTTCACGAAGTTCTCCAGCCCGACCATCCCGGCGGCGTGGATCATGCGGACGACGACCTGTTCCTCGTCGGCATCGAAGCGGCCCAGATCGGCCTCGGCGCGGATCGTGGCAAAGGACTGGCGGTAGATCGCCGCGCCGTCGGTTTCATAGGTCCAGGGCATTCATCGGGCTCCGAAATGGGCAAGCAGGTCATCGGTGCTCAGCCCGGTTTGGGTCATGGGATCGCCCGCCCGTGCCACGCGCGCCATGCCGTAAGCGCCGTTTTCGCCGGTGATGACGACATCGGCGGGGCCGGGCCGCGCGCAGCCCTTGGCGCAGCCGCTGACATGCAGGCGGCCTTGGACACGGGGGGCAAGGGCCCGCGCCAGCGCGCGGGTCTCGACGCTGGCCTGCGGGCAGAACGGGGCGCCGGGGCAGGCATCGGTGGTCAGCTCGGGCGCCAGCGGGTCGGCGATCAGGCCCGGTTGCGGACCGGGATCAGCGCCCAGCATCAACAGCGCGCGCCACGGAGTGATGCGCAGCGCGACGGTCCCGCTCGCCGTGATCGCGGCGGCAAGGTCTTCGGCGCGGACTTGGCCAAAGGCGCAGCCCTGCACCATGCCCAGCGCATGCGGGCCGGGGGTCAGCGGCGCGCGGGCAGGCGCGGGCGGCTGCAGATCCTGCGCCCAGTCGGGCAGAGGGGCTTCGTGCCGGGCCATGCGCCCGGCCTGCGCCCCGCCCGAGGCGATGAACCAGTAGCAAAGCCGGATCAGCGCGTCGATCTCGGCGCCCGGCGTCAGCGTCAGGCCCGTCTCGCGCCCCTCGGGCCGAAGGATCAGGCGACGGTCGGTGCCGCGCTCGATACGGAAATCGGACGGCACGTCCTGCAGCACCGGCCCCGCGCCCGCGTCGATGGCAAAGCCCATCTTCGGCGGAAGCTCGGGGAACTCAGCCAGCCGGGCGATCAACTCCGTGCTCAGCCGGTGGGTATCGTCGCCCTCGGCCCAGTGGGGCGCGGTGACAATGTTGCGCCGGGTCTCGGTGTCGATGTCGCGGTCGATCAGGCCCAGCGCGGTCAGGTCGTCGATCAGGTCGGGCCATGCGGCCTCGGTCACGCCCCGGATCTGGACGTTGGCGCGGTTGGTCAGGTCGATCAGCCCCGCGCCGTGGGTTCGGGCGGCGATGCACAGGCCCAGCGCCTGCGCGGCGCTCAGCTCGGCCAGCCGGGGGCGCACCCGCACGACATAGCCGTCGCCCGACAGCATCGGACGCAGCGCGCCGGGGCACCAGCCCTTGATACTGAAGCGTGTTGCCACACTCATTCCGTCAGCCCCGCAAGGATCGAATTCCTCCGTGTGGACCACAGCCCCGCCGCGTGCAAGGCGGCAAAGCGCGCCTGCATCGCCGCCAGCGCCTGCGGGTTTTCCCGCTCGAGGAAGGCCACGACATCGTCCCGGCCCAGCGTCGCCTCGTGATACAGGTCGAAAAGCTGGGGCGGGACGGCCTTGGCCAGATGGGCGAAGGCACCCAGATGATCGAGCGTCGCGGCGATCTCGGCTGCGCCCCGGAAGCCGTGGTTCATCATGCCGTCGATCCATTTCGGATTGGCGGCCCGGGCGCGCACGACGCGGGCGAGTTCCTCGGTCAGGGTGCGGGCTGCGGGCTTCGCCGGGTCGCGCGCATCGAGGTGATAGAGCGCGGCCTCGCCGCCCGTAACCTGCTGGGCCGCGGCGAAACCGGCTTCATGCGCGGCGTAATCGGCGGCCAGCAGCAGGTCGGTTTCGGGCAGGTCCTGCAAATGGACGAAGGCGTCGGCATGACGCACGCGCGCCTTCAGCCCCTCGGCGTCTTCCTCGCCGGTATCGAGCGCGTGCGCGCTGGCGTTAAGCCATGCCTCGCCCGCCGCCTGCCGGGCTTCCGGCGTATAGGTGTCGGGCGTCTCGCCCATCGACAGCCCGTAGGTGCCGGGTTTCGGTCCGTAGACGCGGTTCAGATCCGCGCGCCCGGCATAGGGGTTCCAGTCGGGCGCCTCGTCGCGCCGGGACAGCGCCTTGACAGCGGTGGCGAAAAGGCTCGACAGGTCCGGGAACACGTCGCGAAACAGGCCGCTCACCCGCAGCGTCACATCCAGCCGGGGGCGGTCGAGCTCGGCGATCGGCAAGATTTCGACGCCGCTGACGCGCCCCGACTCGCCATCCCAGACCGGCTTTGCACCCAACAGATGCAGCGCCATCGCGAATTCCGCGCCCGCCGTGCGCATTGTCGCACTGCCCCACAGGTCGATCACCAGATTGCGCGGCCAGTCGCCGTGGTCCTGCAGATGGCGGCGCACCAGCTCCTCGGCCAGCTTCACGCCCTGCGCATAGGCGGCGCGGGTGGGTACGGCGCGGGGATCGGTGGTGAACAGGTTGCGCCCGGTGGGCAGCACGTCCTTGCGCCCCCGCCAGGGCGAGCCCGAAGGCCCGGGCGGCACGAACCGGCCCGACAGGGCGCGCAGCAACCCCTCGGTCTCCTGCGCGCCATGCGCGCCGGTGCCGAAGACATGCAGCCCCTCGCCGAACTGGCTTTCCTTCACGTCGCAGACGAAACGGTCGATGCGGGTGATCGCCTCGGCCAGCGAGGTCGCGGTGGTCAGGCCCAGCTCGGCCTCCAGCCCCAGCGCCTGCGCCTCGGTGCGGATATCCTGCTGCAGCCGGTCGCGGCGCGCGGGGTCCAGCCCGTCGGCATTCGAGAATTCATCGAGCAGCGCTTCCAGATGGGTCATCCCGGCGCCCGTCTGTGCCTCGGTCATCGGCGGCGGCACATGGCCAATCGTCACCGCGCCGATCCGCCGCTTGGCCTGTGCGGCCTCGCCGGGATCGTTGACGATGAACGGATAGATGACGGGCAGGCCGCGCGTCAGCGCCTCGGGCCAGCAGGCATCGGACAAGGCGACCGACTTGCCCGGCAGCCATTCCAGCGTGCCATGCGCACCGATATGAACCAGCGCATCGGCCTGTTCGCGCAACCACAGATAAAAGGCGACATAGGCGTGACGCGGGGTTTTGGTAACGTCGTGGTAATCGTTCTCGCGCAAGATGGGCGTGCCGCGTTCGGGCTGCAGGGCGATCAGGGCACGTCCCGCCCGGATCGCGGCGAATTGGAAGGCGCCGTTTCGGACGTCCGGGTCGTCCTGCGCGTCGCCCCATTGGTCGCTGATCTCTTGCTGCAGGCTTTGCGGCAGGGTGGACAGTGCCTGCCGATACGCATCGAGCGGCCAGTCGAGGCGGGCGGTTTCCAGATCGCGGGGATCGGCCGGTTCGATGCCATGGCCTTGGTCGCGCAGGGCGTTCAGGATCGCGCGGGCCGAGTCCAGCGCGTCCAGGCCCACGGCATGGGCCATCTGCCATCCCTTGCCGGGATAGGTGGACAGAACCAGCGCGACGCGCTTGTCTTCGGCGGGCAGGGTGGCAAGCCGGTGCCATCCCGTCACGCGCGCCAGCAGCGACGCGATTCGCCGGGGCTCGGCGCGATGCAAGGTCCGCGCGAATTGCAGGTCCGGATCGGGATCGGACGCGCCCTTGAAGCTGACGACCGACCCGAACAGCCGCCCGTCCACCTCGGGCAGCACCACATGCATGGCCAGATCGGCAGGCGACAGGCCGCGATCCGAGTCGTCCCAAGCCTTGCGCGGATTGGTGGCCAGCGCGACCTGAAACACCGGCACGTCGCCCGCATCCAGCGGCGATGCCCCGCCATCGCGCGCGCTGAACGCCGTGGCGTTGACGATGGCGGCGGGGGCGAGATGCCGGACCCAGCGTTCCAGCCAACCGCGCGCCTGCGGCGCCTTGAGCGACGGGGCGAACAGGCCGATCACGTCGTATCCCGCCTCATCGAAGGCGCGCGCGATCTGTTCCAGCGGTTCGGTATCGGCAGCGGTCAGATAGGCGCGGTAAAAGGTCAGAAGAATGCGTGGCCGGTCGCCAGACTCCGGGGTGCCGAAGGCCAGCGCGGCGGGGCAGGTGATGCCCTCGGGCGTCCAGCCGCCGACTTCGGGCGTGACGCGGATCCCGCGCACCGGGGGCGCATAAAGCCCGCAGGCCAGCGCGAATTGCTGCAGCGCCGCCTGCGCCGCCACCGCGCCGCCCTGATCGCACAGATGCTGCAGCCGCCGCAGCGTCGACACCGGCAAAGTGCTGAGCGCGTCGAGCCTGGGATCGGCGCGTCCATCGGCCGGCAGAACCGCCACCGCGATCCCGTTGCGCTGCGCCAAAGCCTGCATTTGCTGCAGCCCGTAAGACCAATAGGGCACACCGCCGATGAGCCGGATCAGAACGCCCTTCGCACCGCTAAGCGTCTGGTCGATATAGGTATCGACCGAAAGCGGATGCTTCAGCGCCGACAGGTTGGCCAGCCGGAGCGTCGGCAGGCTGCCCGACGCCCGGTGCCAGCCCGCCGCGAAAGCCCCAAGGTCGGAATCCGAGAACGACAGCACCACCAGATCGGCGGGCGTCTGGCCCAGATCCTGCGGTGTGGCGGTCTCGTCGAGCCCGTGGCTTTCGCGGAACAGGACGTGCATTTACACCCCCAGCGCCCCGCGAATCGCGGCGGCGTCGATCCGGTCATGTTCGGCAATGACCACCAGCGAGGTCACCCGCGCCTCGCCCGGTTTCCACGGGCGGTCGAATTGATGACGCACGCGCGCGCCGACCGCCTGCACCAGCGCGCGCATCGGCTTGCCCTTAACCGCAACGTAACCTTTGACCCGCAGGATATCGAGATCGCGCGCCATCTGCTCGATCTTCGCCGACAGGGCGGGCAGGTCGTCCACCTCGCCCAGCTCGACGACGATCGTGTCGAAATCGTCGTGCTCGTGGTCGTCATGCCCGTCGTGATGCGACGGGCGCTGCGCGATATCGTCCTCGGCCGCGGCTCCCAGGCCCAGGATGACGCGCGGATCGACCGCGCCTTCGGTCACCTCGACCACCGGCAGGGGGCGGGGGGCTTCGGCCGCGATGACCGCGCGCGCGGCCGCGATGCCCTCGGCACCCGCCAGGTCGGCCTTGGTCAGAAGGACCACGTCGGCGCAGGAAATCTGGTCCTCGAAGACCTCGCTCAGCGGGGTTTCGTGGTCGATACTGTCATCGGCGGCGCGCTGGGCATCCACCGCCGCCACATCGGGCGCGAACCGGCCCGCCGCGACCGCCTCGGCATCGGCCAGCGCGATCACCCCGTCCACGGTGATGCGCGAGCGGATATCGGGCCAGTCGAAGGCCTTGAGCAGCGGTTTGGGCAGCGCCAGACCCGACGTTTCGATCAGGATGTGATCGGGGCGCGGATCCATGGCCAGAAGGCTTTCGACCGTCGGCACGAAATCGTCGGCCACGGTGCAGCAGATGCAGCCATTCGCCAGCTCGAGGATATTCTCCTCGGGGCAATCGGGAATGGCGCAACCCTTGAGGATCTCGCCATCGACCCCCAGCGTGCCGAATTCATTGACGACGACGGCCAGCCGACGCCCGCCCGCATTGCGGATGAGATGCGAGATCAGCGTCGTTTTTCCCGAGCCAAGGAAGCCGGTAACGATGGTAACGGGGACTTTGTTCAGGTCGGACATCTTGGGCTCCGGTTCCGGGGGCGTGGCTCGATTTCAAGGCTCACGCAGAGGATTTGTTAGGATTTCGCGGCCAGACTGGGCGAAAGGAGGGTTAAACGACTCGGTTTCACCGCCGGCTCATTCCAGCGGCGGAATGCGCGCGATGCAGTTCTTGCGGAAATGCTCGGGGCGTTCGCGCCACGGGACCAGCCCTGCGGGATGGGCCCGATACTTGGTCGCGCCCTCGGCCACGGTGTCGGCCTGATCGGCGGCAAGATTGCCGTAGACATAGGTCCATTTCCCCGGTCCCCGCAAAGCGACGGTGCAGCCGCGTGAACAATTGGACAGGCATTCGGTCTCGCGCAGCGTGATGCCTTCGGGCAGCGCGCCGGCCAGCGCATCGGCCAGCAGGCGCCCCGGACGCGGGGCGTCCGGATCGGCATCGCGCCGATCCATGTAACGGCAGGTCACGCAGACCAGAAGGTCGACCGTCTCGGTCATGTCAGTCTTTCTGGCGGGGCAGGGTGCGGGGGATCCACGAGCAGCGCGCGGTACCGACCCGTCACCGGAACACCCCGTCCGGCTGGTTGTCTCGGCGCTGGCAGGTCTCCCGGCTTGCGGAGTTCAGGTTTCCCTGCGGCCATCCGCCTTCCCGGCCTGTCGCCAGTGGCATGTGGATGGTCCCTCCGGTCACGGTCGCGGGGGCGGCTGCGCTTCGGGGTCGGCCCGTTTGGGGTTGACCCGGTATCGCATTCCCTTTTCACCTGCCCCGAGAGGACAGGCACCAGCCCTGCGGACATGCGATGCAGGGGCTTTCAAGTCAAGCGGGGATGCGACGGATGACGGACAGCACCGACAAGGAGGCCGGGGACCCGGCGACGGGCCGGGCCGGAAAGGAAAAGACGGCGGGCGCGACCGAGCGCGGGAAGGCGGAGCTTGCGAAGCCCGGCACCGGCGAGACGATGACAGGCAACACGGACACAGGGGACAAGCCGCGCGACGGGTCGCGGTCCCCCGATGCGACCCAGGGCGACGAGACGACCGAAGAAGCGGCGCGCCATAAGGCAAAGATGCAGAAGATCAAGGCCGCGCGCGACCGGATGGCCGAGGCGCGGCAGGGCGAGAAGGGCCTGATCATCGTGCATACCGGGCCGGGGAAGGGGAAATCCTCGTCCGGGTTCGGCATGATCCTGCGCGCCATCGCGCATGAGATGCCCTGTGCGGTGGTGCAGTTCATCAAGGGCAGCTGGGATACCGGCGAGCGGCGGTTGCTGACCGGGCATTTCGGTCATCTTTGTCAGTTTCACGCGATGGGCGAGGGTTTTACCTGGGAAACGCAGGACAAGGCGCGCGACATCGCGGCGGCGCAAAAGGGCTGGGACAAGGCCAAGGCTCTGATCCGCGATCCGGATATCCGTATGGTTTTGCTGGACGAAATCAACATCGCGCTGCGCTATGATTATCTGGATATCGACGAGGTCGTGGCATTCCTGGCGACCGAGAAGCCCGAGATGACGCATGTCGTGCTGACCGGACGCAATGCCAAGCCTGAGCTGATCGAGCTGGCGGACCTGGTGACGGAGATGTCGCTGGTGAAGCACCCGTTCCGCGCAGGAATCAAGGCGCAGGCGGGTGTCGAGTTCTGAGCCTGCAGCGCCCGGCTGCCGGGAGCCGTCTGGTCGGGCGATGCCTTTCCACCCGGCGTTAACGATTTCGCAAGCCCGCTCACGGTAATCTTGTCGCGTGGCGCGTTTCGCGATTCTGCCGGGGATGGCCAAGCGTTCTGCAACGCATACCCTGCCTCGGTCCCGATAGGGCACGGGACCGGCGGGGCACAGGGAATGCAGCCCGGGCGAATGCGGCGCAGGCGCATGGCTCCGGGGGGCAGCGTCAGCCGTTGCGCGCGCCTTCGCCCTGCGCGCGGGCGGAATCGAGCGTCTGGCCCGGTGTCAGCGCCTGCGGGTCGAGCCGAAGTTCGATCACCGCGACCGTGCCGGACTGGCGGGCGCGGGCGAAAGCCTCGGGGAAGTCCTCGGTCCGGGTGACGGTTTCGCCATGGCCGCCATAAGCGCGCACAAGCGCGGCATAATCGGGGTTGAACAGGTCCGTGCCCGAGACCCGGCCGGGATAGGTGCGCTCCTGATGCATGCGGATCGTGCCGTATCGGCCGTTATTGGCAAGGATGACGATGGGCGTCGCGCCGTATTGCCGGGCGGTCGACAGCTCGTTGAGCGTCATCTGGAAACAGCCGTCGCCGGCAAAGCACAAGACGACCTTGCCCGGATGTTCGAGGCTGGCGGCAATGGCGGCGGGGAAACCATAGCCCATGCTGCCCGAGGTCGGCCCGATCTGGCCCGGAAAGGCGCGCGGGCGGAAATAGCGGTGCATCCAGGTGCAGTAATTGCCCGCACCGTTTGTGGCGATGGCATCGGCGGGGGCGTTGTCCGAGAGCCACGCCATGACCTGTTCGAGCTTGACCGCGCCCGGGGTCTCGCGCGGCTGGCGCCAGTCGAGCAGATCGGCATGGGCCGCCTCGGTCCAGTCGGACCAGTCGGGCAGGCCCTGCGGCACGCTGGCGGCAAGCGCGGCGATGATCTCGGGCGCGCGGCGGGCGACGGCGCAATCGGGGCGCCAGACAAGGCCCAGCTCGTCGGGGTCGGGATGGACATGCAGCACGCGCTTGCCCGGCGCGGCGGGGTCGATCAGCGTGTAGCCGTCGGTCGCGGTGTCGCCCAGCCGCGCGCCGAGGATCAGAAGCGTGTCGGCCTCGCGCAGGCGCCGGGCGAGTTTGGGGTTCATGCCGACCCCCAGATCGCCCGCATGGCAGGGGTGATCGGCATCGAGCCGGTCCTGCCGGCGGAAGGTCTGCGCCACCGGCAGGCCCGTGGCGCTGGCGAAAGCGGCAAGGTCGCGCGCGGCCTGCGGCGACCAATGCGGCCCGCCCACCACGACGAGCGGACGTTTGGCGTCTTTCAGCCCGTCCCAGAGCGCCGCGAGCTCGGGCTCGGACGGCGCGGCCTGCACGGGCGGTGCGGGCGGCAGGTCGGGAACGTCGCTTTGCGCTGACAGCATGTTTTCGGGAAGCGACAGCACCACGGGGCCGGGCCGCCCCGACCGCGCGACATGGAAGGCGCGGGCGAGATATTCGGGCAGGCGGCCAATGTCGTCGATCTCGGCCGCCCATTTGGCCAACCCGCCGAACATCTGCCGGTAATCGACCTCCTGGAAAGCGCCGCGGTCGCGGTGGCCGGAATCGATCTGGCCCACGAACAGGATCATCGGCGAGGAATCCTGCTGTGCCACATGCACGCCCGAAGCGGCGTTGCTGGCGCCCGGCCCGCGCGTGACGAAGGCGATGCCGACTTCGCCCGTGACCTTGAAATGCGCCTCGGCCATCATCGCGGCGCCGCCCTCGTGCCGGCAGACGATATTGTCGATGCCCGACCCGTGCAGTCCGTCCAGCGCGGCGAGGAAACTTTCGCCCGGCACCGAAAAGACCCGCCGCACGCCTTGTGCTTTCAGGTGATCGACCAGGATCTGTCCGCCGTGCCGCATGGATTGCCTCCGTTTCGTGCTGGTCGGACGGTGGCGCAAGTGATGGCGGGATTCAAGCACGCCCCGAGCTTGTCTTGCGGGCAGGGCGCGTTAGGACAGGGCAGAGGGACGGGCAAAGGAGACCCCGATGAGCGACTTGACCCTTGCGGGCCTGTGCGGATCGCTGCGCGCCGACAGTCTGAACCGCAAGCTGATGAACGAGGCCGCGCGCGCGTTCGGCGGGCGTTTCACCGAGGGCAGCCTGCGCCTGCCGCTTTTCGACGAGGATCTGGAAGCGCAGGGCATCCCGCCCGAGGTGACGGCCCTGGGCGCGGTGATCGAGGCCGCGGATGCGGTGCTGTTCGCCTGCCCGGAATACAACAAAGCGCCGCCGGGGGTGGTGAAGAACGCGCTGGACTGGCTGAGCCGGCTGAAGCCCAACCCGCTGGCGGGCAAGCCCGTGGCGATCGTCACCGCCGCCGGGGGCCGGGCCGGGGGCGAACGGTCGCAGAATGTGCTGCGATGGATGCTGGTGCCGCACCGGGTCGAGCCGCTGTCATGGCCCGAAGTGCTGGTCGGCAATGCCTCGGGCGAGTTCGACGAGGCCGGGCGCCTGGTCGCGGAGCGTTACGCCAAGCAGGTCGCAACGCTGATGGACCGGCTGCGCGAACAGGCCGGATCGCGGCGTTGATTCACACGCGGGCGGGTTTGCGGGCAAGCAGCCGTCCCAGCGGCCCCCAGCCCCAGAGCACCACCGCGACCGAGCCCAAAGCGGCGGCGAGAAACGGCGTGGTCAGCGCCAGCCCGCGCGGCAGCGGCCCGTCGGTCAGCCGCACCAGCAGCCCCGACAGCAGCAGGCCCAGCGGCATCATCCCCCAGGCGAGCAGCCGATAGGCGCTGTTGACGCGCCCCAGAAGCGCGTCGGGGATCATCCGCTGTCGCGTCGCGACCGAGACGGTGTTCCACACGAAACCCGCCCAGTCGAAGACGGCCAGCACCAGCGCCAAGGACCACGGGCCGGGCGCCAGCGCGAAGAGCAAGAAGGCGGGGGGCGAGACGGCGAGCGTGAGCTGCGCGGTGCGCGCGGGCCCGAGCCGGTGCACGACGGCCTCGCCCATCAGCCCGCCGGTGATGCCGCCCACCGCGCCCGCGGCCAGGATCAGCCCGTAGGCGGTCGAGGACAGGCCGAGGTTTTCCTGCACATGCAGCACCAGCGCGATCGACCCCATCATGAAGAACAGGTTCCACAGCCCGGTCAGCACCGCCAGCATCCGCAACAGTTCCGAGCCGCGCAGAAAGGCCAGCCCCTCGGCCAGCTCGGCACGGAAACTGCGGGGCCCTGGCCGCTCGGCGCGGTAGGTGCCGGCAAGCCCGGCCACGATCAGCGCCGCCGTGCCATAGGTCGCGGCATTGGCGATGAAGGGCAGGGGCAGCGCCAGCCCGATCAGCAGCGCGCCCAGCGGCGGACCGATCAGCGCGTTTCCGGCCAGCTCGACGCTCCACAGCCGGCCATTCGCCGCTTCCAGCCGCGCATGCGGAACCAGCGAGGGCAGCATGGTCTGAGCCGCGTTATCACGAAACACCTCGGCCACGCCGACGACAAGGGCGGCCAGCATGAGGGCGGCAAAGGCCATGGGGGCCGAGGTTCCGGTCTCGGGCGCGTCGGGCAGCGGCAGGGACGCCCAGAGCGCCAGTGCGGCGGCCAGAAAGGCCAGCATCCGCGCGGCATCCATGGCCAGGATCAGGCGGCGGCGGTCGGTGCGGTCGGTGATCACGCCCGCGGGCAGCGCGAAGACCGCCCAGGGCAGGCGCAGCGCCACCGGCACCAGCGCGATCAGGAGCGGGTCGCGGGTCAGCAGCGAGGCGGTCCACGCCCAGGCGATGGTCGCGATCCCGTCGCCGAGATTGGTGAGCCCGCTCGCGGCGATGAAACGGGTCAGGGCAGAGGGCAGGGGCATGAGGCCTCCAGTCGCGGCGACAGGCCATACTGGAAAGCCGATGCACGGCAGGGTCAAGGGACGCGCTGCGGCGGTCCTGCTATCAGCTTCGCCCGCGCAGGATGTCGATCAGCCCGATCGGTCCGGTTTCGCCGCGCAGCCGGGCGCGGTAGATGACGATCGCCTCGGTCACCCGCATGACGTAGTTGCGGGTCTCGCTGAACGGGATCATCTCGACGAAATCGACCGGATCCGTGTCGGGGTCGCGCGGATCGCCGTAATCGCGGGCCCAGCGGGTCGGGCGCCCCGGACCGGCATTATACGCGGCCGAGACCAGCGACAGCGTGCCGTCGAACTGGTCCATCATTTCCTCGAGATAGGCCGCGCCCAGGATGGCGTTATAAGCCGCGTCGGAATTCAGCCGCTCTTCGTCATAGGCGATGCCGATGCGCCGCGCGGTATGCGCGCCGGTGGCGGGCATGACCTGCATCAGCCCGCGCGCATCGGCATGGCTGCGGGCGCGGAAGTCGAATTCGCTCTCGCGCCGGGCGATCGACAGGGTCAGGTCGGCGGGCGCGCGCAGATCGGCCTCGGCCATGTCGGTGACGGGGAAATAGGCGGCGGGCAGGACCACGCCGATACGGACCGCGATCTTGGCGATGCGCAGGGCGAAATTCGGCTCGCCCCGGTCCAGCCACAGCTGCGCCAGCGCGCCGAGTTCCGGCTCGGTCGTCAGGTTCTCGGCCAGTTGCAGGGTGAAGCGCCGGGCCTCGTACCATTGGCCGGAATCGTGCAGCAGCAGCGCCGCCTGCAACAGGTCGGATTGCGCCAGCGCGGTGTCGTGCCAGTCCGGATAGGCGGGCGGTGTCACCAGGGCGGGATCGAGCGGCAGGCCCAGATGCTCGGCGGCAAGCTGGCCATAGAACGCCGTCTGGTGCTGCGCGCCGAACTGGTAGGCCGCGCGCGCGCCCTCGGCATCGCCCGCCGCCTCCAGCGCGCGGCCTTCCCAAAACCCCGCGCGGCCCAGCGTGATGGGGCTGGTCGAATCGATGCGCAGCCGGGCGAAATGCTGCGCGGCTTCGGCCGGGCGGTCCAGGAAGCGCAGGGCGATATAGCCCGCCAGCCATTCCAGCTCGGCCATCGAGGCGCCGTTATCGGTGAGCCCGTGTTGCGCGGCCAGCCGGTAGGCGGTCGGATACGCGCCGTCCTCCATCGCGTTGCGCGCCAGCCGCAGCCGCTGCCCGGCCCAGGCCTGCGGGCGGCCCAGCGTATCGGGCGAGCGTTCCAGCAACAGGTCCACGGCGGTATCGCTGAGCCCCCGGCGCAGGCGCCAGATGAAGCGGTCATAGGCCAGCCCGGGAGACGATTGCAGCGCGGCGGGCACGGCGGCGATCAGCGCATTGACCCCGTCCTCGCGCGCCTGCAGGGCGATGCGCGCCCGCGCCAGCGCCGCCTCGCCCGCGCTGACGCGGGGCAACATGCGGGTCGCGGCCTCGGTCTCGTCGTCCCACAGCATGGCGTCCAGACGCGCGGCATTCAGCGGCGTCAGCACCGCGCCGTAGCGGTCGAGAAGGTCGCTTTCGATCGCCTCGGACAGGGCGTGCTCCAGCCAGAGCCGCCGCAGCGTTTCCGTCGTGTCCTGCCCCTGCGCGGTCTGCGCGCGCAGCAGCGCCAAGAGCCCGCCGCTGGTCTGCGGCTCGCGCGTGGCGAACCAGCCGGTGACGACCTCGGGCGGCTGGTCGGCCAGTTCCGTTTCGGCCCGGGCGCGCAACAGGTCCATGCCGGGCCAATGCGCGTGATGGGCGTCGAACGCGACATAGGTCGACAGGTCGCCCGCGATTCCCTCGCGCAGGATCCGCCAGGTGGCGATGCGCACGCCGATCGGACCGGCGGCTTCGCTCAGCGTCTCGAAAGCCTGCGCGTCGCCCTGGCGCACGGCGGAAACCAGCGCGCCGATGGCGCCGCCGGCCCTTGGCGGCGGGGCGCCTTCCCAGGCGGCCACGGGAAAGGCGATCACGGAGAGAACGGCAGTAAGGAGACGCATGCTGGCTCTTGAAAAGGTCTTGGCGAGAGTCTAGTGGCCTAGAACGCTTGCGCAACACACAAAGGGGTCAGGTCACGCCGACCGGCCCGCAGGCGCAGGCCGCCAAGAGGAGTCGCACATGTTCCGGGGTTCGCTTCCCGCTTTGGTCACGCCGTTTCGCAACGGCGCGGTCGATTACGAGGCGCTCGAGGCGTTGGTCGAATGGCATATCGCGGAAGGATCGCACGGGCTGGTGCCCGTGGGGACCACCGGCGAAAGCCCGACCCTGACGCATATCGAGCATGAACAGGTCGTGGAATTCGTCGTCAAATGCGTGAAGGGCCGCGTGCCCGTGATCGCCGGCGCCGGGTCGAACAACACGACCGAAGCGATCCGCCTGATGAAACATGCCGAAAGCGTCGGTGCCGATGGCGCGCTGATCGTGACGCCCTATTACAACAAGCCGACCCAGGCCGGGCTGATCGCGCATTACCGCGCACTGCACGATGCCTGCGATCTGCCGATCATCATCTACAACATTCCCGGCCGTTCGGTCGTCGACATGTCGCCCGAAACCATGGGTGTGCTGGCGACCCTGCCGCGCATCGTGGGCGTGAAGGACGCGACCGGAAAGCTGGAACGCGTGTCGATGCAGCGCCAGAGCTGCGGCGCGGATTTCATCCAGCTTTCGGGCGAGGATGCGACCGCGCTGGGCTTCAACGCCCATGGTGGCGTGGGCTGCATCTCGGTCACCGCGAACGTGGCGCCGAAGCTCTGCGCCGAGTTCCAGGAAGCCACCCTGGCGGGCGATTACCACAAGGCGCTGTCCTATCAGGACCGGCTGATGCCGCTGCACGTGGCGATCTTCCTTGAACCGGGGCTGGCGGGGGCGAAATATGCGCTCTCGAAGCTCGGTCGCTGCGAGAACGAGGTGCGGCTGCCGATTCTGGGCGTCACGCCGCAGACTGCCGCCACCATCGACGCGGCGATGCGCCATGCCGGTCTGCTGAACTGACCGCCCGGTCGCGCCGAAATCGTGATACGGAACGGGGCCGCGGATGCGGCCCTTTCCCGTTGCGTGTCAGGGGGCGTGGCGCGGCATCCCGGCGACGGACCGGGGGTTTCACACCCCCGGACCCCCGTGGAGTATTTGCGGCAAAGTGAAAGGGGCGCGCCGCCCGTCGGTGATCGCGTCGCGCCCCGTTTCACCCTTGAGCCAGGCGGGTGCCGGGGCTAGACCGGGGCGGATCTGAGGGAGCCGCCATGTCGTTCAACACGTTCGGTCATCTTTTCCGCGTCACCACCTGGGGCGAATCGCACGGGCCTGCCCTGGGCGCCACGGTCGATGGCTGCCCGCCGGGTATCGCGCTGAGCGAGGCGGATATCCAGCCGTGGCTCGACAAGCGCAAGCCGGGGCAGAACAAGTACACGACGCAAAGGCGCGAGGCCGACGCGGTCGAGATCCTGTCGGGGGTCTATGAAGGGCGCACGACCGGCACGCCGATCCAGCTGATGATCCGCAATACCGATCAGCGGTCGAAGGATTACGGCGAGATCGCGCGCACCTTCCGGCCCGGCCATGCCGATATCACTTATTACCAGAAATACGGCCTGCGCGATCCGCGCGGCGGCGGGCGGTCCTCGGCCCGGGAGACGGCGGCGCGGGTGGCGGCGGCGGGCGTGGCGCGGCAGGTTCTGGCCACGCTGGTGCCGGATCTGTCGATCACCGGCTACATGGTGCAGATGGGGCCGCGCGGCATCGACCGGGCGCGTATGGACCTGTCGGCGATCGGCGAAAACCCGTTCTGGTGTCCCGATCCCGAAACGGCGGCTTCGTGGGCCGAGGATCTGGACGCGCTGCGCAAGACCGGCAATTCGGTCGGCGCGACGATCGAGGTGATCGCGCAGGGCCTGCCCGCGGGCATCGGTGCGCCGCTTTACGCCAAGCTCGACAGCGAGCTGGCGGCGGCGATGATGACGATCAACGCGGTCAAGGGCGTCGAGATCGGCGCGGGTTTCGGTGCCGCCGCGCTGACGGGTGTCGAGAATGCCGACGAGATCCGCATCGGCGAGGACGGTCGGCTTGTCTATGGCTCGAACCATGCGGGCGGGGTGCTGGGCGGCATCTCGACCGGGCAGGACGTGGTGGTGCGCTTCGCGGTGAAGCCCACCTCGTCCATCCTGCAGCCGCGCCAGTCGGTCACGATCGACGGCGAGGCGACGGATGTCGTCACCAAGGGGCGCCACGATCCCTGCGTCGGCATCCGCGCCGTGCCGGTGGGCGAGGCGATGATGGCCTGCGTGCTGCTGGACCAGATCCTGCTGCACCGCGCGCAGGTGGGCGAAGGGCCGCGCGGGCGCATCGGCTAACGCGGTGCGCGACGCTCAGCCGTTATATTGCGCGTCGGTGACGGGTTCCATCCAGTCGACGGAGCGGCCGTCCTGAACCTCGTGGATCGCGGTATGGGTCATCGCCGTATCGGCGGCGGCGCCGTGCCAGTGCTTTTCGCCCGGGGCGAACCAGACCACGTCGCCGGGGCGGATGTCCTCAACCGGACCGCCCCAGCGCTGCACACGGCCGAGGCCGGAGACCACGATCAGCGTCTGGCCCAGCGGGTGGCTGTGCCACGCGGTGCGCGCGCCGGGCTGGAAGGTGACGTTGGCACCTTGGACCCGCGCGGCATCGTGCGGGTTGAACAAGGCGGCGACCTGGACCGAGCCGGTGAACCAGTCGGCGGGGCCTTGTTTGCTCTGGATCTCGTCGGCGCGGGTGATGTCCATGATTTCGGTCCCTTGGCCAGATTGCGGGAAGCGTCGCCGCGCGCTGTCGATCGGCGGCGGCCTTATCGTCACATTGACGGCGCCCGGGCGCAATCGCTACCCTGCCGGGCGGAAGGGTCTTTCATGCGCGTTGTCCTGCTCACCCTGTTGCTGGCCCTGCTGGGCGCCAACCTGACGCCGCTGCGCGCGCTTGCGGCGACGGACGGCACCGGGCCGATGGTGGCCTGCGGGCAAGACGGGCTCCACGGCGCCGATGGCGCGATGCCCGACCAGTCAATGTCTCCGGGGGCCTCATGCCAGGTCGGGATTTGTTGCGTGTGTCTGCCCGCGCTCGATCCGGCTTATGGTCCCGCGCCGCGTCTGATCGAGGCGGTGGAGCCGCCGCAGGCGCGGATCGCGGGGCCGTCGCACCCGGGCGGGACCGAGCCGCCACCGCCGCGCGCCTGACGGGCTGAGCGATGGGGGCCCGTGCCCCGATCATCACGCAACGGGTCGGTTTGGCCGGCCCCTGTCAGGATTACAGAATGAGACGTTTTCTTCTTCCCGCGCTCGGAGCTGCCGGTGCTCTGGGCCTTGCCGCCTATGCGATGCTTCCCCTCGGTGCAGAACCCGCGCCTGACGCCCCGGACCTGTCGCAGGGGGTGGCCATGGTCACGGTCACGGTGCCCGGGGATTTCTCGGCGCTTGCGCAGCGGGGGCGCGACGGGTTCAACGCCGTTTGCGCGGAATGCCATGGCGAGAATGCCGCCGGGCGCGACGGGTTCGGTCCGCCCCTGGTGCACCGGATCTACGAGCCGTCGCATCACGGCGATCTGGCCTTTCATCTGGCCGCCGCGCAGGGCGTGCGCGCGCATCACTGGCCCTTTGGCGACATGCCGCCACAGCCGGATGTGACGCGCGGCGACGTCGTGGCGATCACCGCCTATATCCGCGACTTGCAGCGTGCCAATGGCATCGAGTGAGAGGCGCATCGCAGAACGGCGGCGCATTGCCGCCCTGTCGGCGGCGGCGCTGCCGGTCGTGGCGGGATCTGTCTGGCTGGGCGGGCGCTGGGCCGAAGGACGGCAGGTCGCGCAGGGCCGTGTGCTTTACGACACCCATTGCGCATCCTGTCACGGCGCCGATCTGCGGGGGCAGCCCGGCTGGCAGCGCCCCGGGGCGGACGGGCGCCTGCCCGCCCCACCGCACGATGCCAGCGGGCATACATGGCACCATGACGACGCGTTGCTGTTCCGCATCACGCGCGACGGCAGCGCGGCGGTCGTCGGCGGTGGCTATGAGAGCGACATGCCGGGATTCGGCGGCCTCCTGAGCGACGGGGAGATCCGCGCGGTGCTGGCCTTTATCCGCTCGACCTGGCCCGAGCGCGAACGCGCCTATCAGCGCGAGATCAGCCGTCAGGCCCGCTGAGGGGAGTTTTCCGGGAACCTTCCAGCGCTGGAAGCCCGTTATCCCTGAAAACAGCAGGGAGGCTTCCATGACCTACACGCGTTTTGCCCTCATGATCCTGACATCGACCCTGGTGATGTTCGGACTCATGTATCTGAACACCTTCGCCGTCGAGCATGTCTTCTACAGCCAGACGCGGGCATGGATGGCGGTGGTCATGGGGGCGGCCATGGCCTTCGTGATGCTGGCCTTCATGGCGTCCATGTATCCCAGCCGAAAGATCAACACGGCGATTTTCGCGGGCTCGGTGGTGGTTTTTGCCGGGGCTTTGTGGCTGGTGCGCAGCCAGGAGACCGTGGATGGCGAAAGCTTCATGCGGGCGATGATCCCGCACCATTCGATCGCCATCATGACCTCGGGACGCGCGCATATCGAGGATGCGCGGGTGCGGAAACTGGCCGACGGCATCATCGCCGCGCAGAACCGGGAAATCAGCGAGATGCGCGCCCTGGTCGCGGATCTGGAGGCGGGGCGCTCCGTCGACCGGATCTATACCGATCCGCCCGCCCAGCCCGGAAGCCTGCAGGACGCGCTGTCGAACACGTTGCTGTCGACGCTCGACCCCGCGCCGCTGACGGCGGATCAGGCGCGCGAACTTCTGCCCGGGGGTGCCACCTGCGCCTTCCGCCGGACCCGCAGCGAGGACCCGGTGCTGATCGCAGCGCAGGACGGCTCGGTCGCGGTGACGCGGCTCAACGGCGTCCTTCTGACGCTGCCCGCAACCGGCGACGGCCGCTATGGCACTGAAGGGATCGCGATGAGCGTGGCGCCCGTCGACGCCCTTCGTTCGGACAGCGAGCTGACCTTCCGGCTGACACCCGGCCCCGAGGCGCGCTATCGCGGTTTCTGGTCCTGCGAGGGCTGAACGACCGCGCGGGTTACAGGCCCAAGGCCGCCTCGGCGGCCGCGCCGACGCGCAGAAGCCGTGCCTCGTCGCCCGGCCCCGCCATCAGCATGACCCCGGCCGAGGCCACGCCCGTGGGCAATGTCAGCGCGCAAAGCCCCATCAGGTTGCCGATCCGCGTGTTGCGCAGGGTCATCAGGTTCTCGGACGCGAAGAGGTCGAGATCCGCCATCAGGTCGTCGATCAGCGGCGGGACATTGGCGACCGACGGCAGGATCACCGCGTCATAGCCCGCCACCGCCGCGTGCCATTCCGCGCGCAGCCCGCCGAGCCGCCGCCAACCTGCGACGTAATCGGACGCGTTATGCGCAGCCCCCGCGCGGAAACGGTCGCGCACGGGCGGGAACATCACGTCGGGCGTCAGCTCGATCGTCTCGCCCCAGATGCCGTAGCATTCGGCAGTGTAGAGAATGCCCGCCAGCGTCATCGCCTCGTCCACCGCCGGAATCTTGGCGTGGTCGATCACCGCGCCGGCCCGGCCGAACGCGGCGAGCGCGGTCTCGAATCCCTCGGCGGGGGCAGGGTGGATATCGTCGAAGGCCACCGATTCCAGCACCAGCAGCCGCATATTGGCCAGCGAGCCGCCGCGCAGATCCACGGGCGCGCTGCCGTCCAGAAGCGCGAAGGCCAGCGCCGCATCCTCGACATTGCGGGCAAGCGGTCCCACGGTATCGAAGCGCTCGGCCAGCGGCACGCAGCCGGTCAGCGGGATGCGCCCGGCGCTGGTTTTCAGACCTACCAGATCGTTCCACGCCGCCGGCACCCGCACCGAGCCGCCGGTATCCGAGCCGATGGCAAGAGGCGCCAGCCCCCAGGCTACCGAGGCCGCCGCGCCCGAGGACGAGCCCCCCGGCACGCGCGCGGGATCGTGGATCAGCGGCGGTGTCTGCGTCACCGGGTTCAGGCCCAGCCCGGAAAAGGCCAGCTCGGTCATATGCGTTTTGCCCAGAGGCGGCAGGCCTGCCTCGGTCAGGCGGTCGACGACCAGCGCGTCCCGCGCGGGCATCCGGCCCTTCAGCAACAGGCTGCCCGCCTCGGTCGGGACATTGGCCGTGTCGAACAGGTCCTTCCAGCTGACCGGCACCCCGTCGAGCAACCCGCGCCGCAGCCCGGCCTTTGCCCGCGCCCGCGCCGCCGCCGCGATTTCCAGCGCGTGCAGCCGCATGGTCTGGGTGTAGATCCGGTCGCGATGGGGATGCTCTTCGATCGCGTCCAGAAAGCTCTCGGTGAGATCCAGCGGGCAGATCTCGCCCGCCTCGATCCCGCGCCCCAGATCCGCCGCGCTCATCTTGCGCCAGGTTTCGCTCATGCCCATGCTCCCGCCGTTCCGCGCGAACGCTACCGCGCGCGTGTCGCATGGACAATCCCGGCGGCAGGAGTAGTTTGGCGCCATGACACAGGATGCCGATATTCTCATCGTGGGCGGCGGGCTGAACGGCCCGGCTCTGGCGCTGGCGCTGGCGCAGGGCGGGCTCAGCGTGACGGTGATCGATGCGCGCCCGGAAACCAGCCGCGCCGAGGAAACCTTCGACGGGCGTGCCTATGCGCTGGCGATCGCCTCGGTCCGGGTGCTGCAGGCGCTCGGCCTGTGGCGCGGGCTCAGGGACAAGGCACAGCCGATCCTCGGGATCCGCGCCAGCCAGGGCCATGCCGGGCGCGGCGCCTCGCCGCTGATGCTGGGCTTCGACGCGGCCGAGATCGAGGAAGGCCCGATGGGCCAGATGCTGGAAGACCGGCACCTCTATGCCGCCTTTCTCGACGCGATGAAAGCCGACGAGCGGATCACGCTGGTTTCGGGCGCGCGCGTGGTGGCGCAGGAAACCGGCGGCGGCTGCGCGACCGTGACGCTGGAAGACGGGCGGCGGCTGACCGGCCGGGTGCTGGTGGGCTGTGACGGGCGCGATTCGGCGGTCGCGGCGCGCGCGGGCATCTCGCGCTGGGGGCACGATTACGGACAGACCGCGCTGGTCTGCGCCATCGAGCATGAGCGCCCGCATGACGGCATCGCGCATCAGTTCTTCATGCCGCCCGGCCCGCTGGCGATCCTGCCGCTGCCCGGCAACCGCAGCTCGATTGTCTGGTCCGAGCGCCGCGCCACCGCCGAGGCGATCCAGACGCTGGACGAGGCGGGCTATCTGGACGTGCTGAAACCCCGCTTCGGCGATTTCCTGGGCGAGATCGCGCTGGCGGGCAAACGCTTTGCCTATCCGCTGCGGCTGACCGTGGCCGAGCGTTTCGTGGCCGAAAGGCTGGCGCTGGTGGGGGACGCGGCGCATGGTGTGCATCCGATCGCCGGACAGGGGCTGAATCTGGGCCTGCGCGACGTGGCGGCGCTGGCCGAGGTGCTGACGCTGGCCGCCCGAAGGGGCGAGGATATCGCCGCGCCCGACGTGCTGGAACGCTATCAGGAATGGCGGCGCTTCGACGTGACGCGGATGGCGTTGGGCATGGATGCGGTCAACACGCTGTTTTCCAACGGCAACCCGCTGCTCGAGGCGGTGCGCGGGCTTGGCATGGGCGCGCTCAATGCGCTGGCCCCGCTGCGGCGCCATTTCATCCGCGAGGCGGCGGGGCTGAACGCCGCCACGCCGAAGCTGATGCAGGGCGAGCGGATCTGACAGAAGGGGGCTGCCGCCCCCTCGGCGCTCTGCGCCTCACCCCCGCGAGTATTTGTGACAGAGTGAAAGGGCGAGGCCGGGACAATTTGATTCAAATGCCCCTTCACTCTGCTTCAAATACTCATTCGCGACGCCGGGGCCGGGATCAGGTCCCGCGGCGCTTGGCGCGCAGGGTGGGGTCGGCCTCGCGCGGGTTCTCGGGCCAGGGGTGGCGCGGATATTGCCCGCGCATATCCTTGCGCACATCGGCATAGGACGTGTCCCAGAAGCGCGGCAGGTCGGTCGTGACCTGAACCGGGCGCTGGGCGGGGGACAGCAGGGTGATCTTCAGCGGCAGCCGGCGCGGGCCGATGACCGGGTGTTCGGTGACGCCGAACATTTCCTGCAGCCGCACGGCAATTTCCGGCTGGCCGCCTGAATAGTCGATCGGCACGCGGCGATCGAGCGGCGTGGTGAAATGCGCGGGCGCGAGATGGTCCAGGCGCTGTTGCTGCTCCCAATCGAGGCTGTTGCGCAGCGCCTCGTGCAGGTCGAGGGCCTTCAGGTCCTCGGCGTTGCGGATCTTCGTCAGGTGGGGCAGCAGCCAGTCCTCGGCGCGTTCGAGAAGCGCTGCATCCGAGACATCGGGCAGGTCGGCGCCTTCCTCGCGCAAGAGCGCCACCCGGGCCTGCAGCCGTCTTGCCGCCGGACTCATGCCGCATTGCGCGAGGCCCAGCGCCCGTATCCCGTCCAGTGCGGCGCGGGCGCGGGCTTCGGGCGGGGCGGACCAGTTCCGCTCGGCGAGGACGAGCGCGCCAAGGGTTTCTTGCGATTTCGCCAGAATGCGGTTGTCGCGCTCGGACCAGTGGCAGAGATCCTGCCAGCGGATCAGGTCGGGAAAGAGCGCGCGCAGGGCCGCTTCCGAGATCGGCAGCGCCTGCCGGATCCGCGCCTCGCGCGGGTCGCCGTCGAGATCGGTGGCGACGATGAGCCGGGTCTGCGCCAGCGGATCGGCGGGATCGAAGACCGCGCCCTTGCCGCCCGAGAGCAGGTAGCGCGGCGCGTCGCCCTTGCGCCTGAGGCCGATCCGGTCGGGATAGGCGAGCGCGGCCATGTCGGAGGGGTCGAGGCCCTGATCCCCGGGCGCCAAACGGGCAAGGCGTTTCGCTTCCTGTTTCACCCGCTCCAGCGCGTCGCGGCGGATGGGGTGGGAATGGTCGTGCTGATAGCGGCGGGGATCAGCCAGCGCCTTCAGGCGCAGCGACAGGTCGGCGGGCGCGCCCTGCAGGATGTCGCGCTCGGCCAGCAGCGCGGCGAGCGGGGCCGCGCCCTGTCCCGCGCGCAGGAGCATATGCGCAAGCCGGGGATGCAGCGGCAGTGCCGCCATCGCCTTGCCATGCGCGGTGATCCGGTCCTGCCCGTCCAGTGCGCCCAGATTCCGCAAGAGGGCTTGCGCCTCGGCCAGCGGGCCCGGCGGCGGCGGGGTCAGGAAGGGCAGCGCGCTTGCCCCCCAGAGCGCCAGTTCCAGCGCCAGCCCGGTCAGATCGGCGGTTTCGATCTCGGCGGGCGGGAAGGCGGGCAGGGCGCCTTCCTGCCCCCTGGTCCAGAGCCTGTAGCAGGTGCCGTATGCCACGCGACCGGCGCGGCCCCGGCGCTGTTCGGCCTCGGCCAGGCTGACGCGTTCGGTGACCAGCCTGCTCATGCCGGAATTGGGATCGAACCGTGCGCGCCGGGCCTGCCCCGCATCCACCACCACGCGGATATCCGGGATGGTGAGCGAGGTTTCGGCGATCGACGTGGCAAGCACCAGTTTGCGCCCCTGCGGAGCGGGCGTCAGCGCGGCGCGCTGGTCCTTGAACGCCATGGCGCCGAAGAGCGGTTGCAGATGCACGTCGTCCGGCAGCTTCGGGGAAAGCAGCGCGGCGGTGCGGCGGATCTCGCCCTCGCCGGGCAGGAAGACCAGCACCCCGCCCTCGGTTTCCGACAGCGCTTTCAGGGTGAGTTCGGCCACCCCTTCGGGCAGACGGGCGCGCGCGGGCAGCGCGGTGTCGAGCCAGCGGGTATCGACCGGAAACGCGCGCCCCTCGGCGGTCAGCAAGGGCGCGTCGCCCATCAGCGCCGCGACCGGCGCGGCGTCGAGCGTCGCCGACATCACCACAAGCTGCAGATCCTCGCGCAGGGCCGCGCGGGCTTCAAGGATCAGCGCAAGGCCCAGATCGGCATTGAGGCTGCGCTCGTGGAATTCGTCGAAGATCACCGCGCCGATCCCCTCCAGCCCGGGATCGGATTGCATCATCCGGGTGAGGATGCCCTCGGTCACGACCTCGATCTTCGTCTCGCGCGAGGTCTTCGCCTCGCCCCGGACGCGGTAGCCCACGCGCCCGCCCGCCGTCTCGCCCAGCGTTTCCGCCATGCGCTCGGCGGCGGCGCGGGCCGCGAGCCTGCGGGGTTCGAGCATGACGATCCGCCCTTCGACATGGCCCAGCATCGCCAGTGGTACGCGCGTGGTCTTGCCCGCGCCGGGCGGGGCCTGCAGCACGGCCTGTCCCCGCGATTTCAGCGCGGCCAGCAGATCGGGCAGGAGCGGGTCGATGGGAAGGGCGGGGCCGGGCAGATCCATGCCCCGGTTATG
This sequence comes from Pararhodobacter marinus, assembly GCF_003122215.1. Taxonomy (GTDB): domain Bacteria; phylum Pseudomonadota; class Alphaproteobacteria; order Rhodobacterales; family Rhodobacteraceae; genus Pararhodobacter; species Pararhodobacter marinus. The sequence goes on from NZ_QEYD01000019.1 coordinate 31,551, forward strand.
ATCAAGCGCGGCGCGGATGGGAAGGGGCGCTCAGCATGCCTGAACGAAGCGGGCGAGCAGCGGGTTGAAGGCACCGGGCGTCTGTCGGAAGGGCGCATGGCCCGCGCCCTGCAACCGCACGATCCCCTCGGACCAGAGGCTCGGCGCGGTGAGCGTGTCGAAATAGTCGGGCTTGATGAACGGGTCTTCGGCACCGTTGACCACCGCGAAGGGGACCAGCATGTCCGCCACGATCTGCCGCTCATCCAGCGGCGCCCCGGCGACGACCGATCCGAACATGGTTTCCCGCGCGCGTCCGTCGGTGCGCTTCACCATGGCCAGCAGATGCGGATCGACCGCGCCGTCCACGGCCCCGGTATGCAGCGCATAGGCCTGGGCGTCCTCCTCGGTGAAATCGCGCTTGGCGGTCAGGTTTTCCGCCGCGGGATCGATATTGAAAGCCTGCATCAGGCAATCGAGCGTCGGCGTCACCGGCGGTGTGCCGCTGATCATCACGCCGGCGACCGGCGCCTTGCCCCGGCCCGCCAGTTCCAGCGCGGCGTGACCGCCCAAAGACCAGCCGAAGACCACGGGTGCCTCGAGACCCAGCGCGGCGATCAGGTGTTCGAGAAGCGCGGCATAGCCCGCGAAGGTATAGGCCGAGCCGGGGTCGGGCGCGTCGTCCGAGGCCCCGTGACCCGGAAGGTCCGGGGCGATCAGGCGGAAACCGGCCAGTTCGGGCGCGTCGAATTGCGGCGCGAAGGCTTCCTTGCAGGCGGAATTGCCATGCACCAGCAGGACGGGGCGCCCGCTGCCGCGGCTGTCACGTATCGCGATGGTGCCGAAGGGCGAATCGAGGCGGATCGTATCGGGCATGGGACCTCCGTGGCTTTGCCGCGAAGCCTAGCCTAACGGATCACGACACGCAGCATTCCTTTCAGCACAAGCCGGAAGACGCCCCGACCGAGCCGGGCAAGCGCGGGGGCAAGCAGCGCCGCAAGCGAGGTGAGCGCCGAGAAAACTCCCGCGAACATCGCCAGCATCGCGTCGCTGAAGCGCAGGGTCAGGCGCATGAAGCGCGATTTGCCCAGCATCTCGAACGCGCCCAGCGTGCGCGGACCCAGCGCGTCCGAGGCGCGCGCGATCCGCGCAGCGTCGGCGGGGGCGTCGATCGCGCCCATCAGGTGCAAAGCCTGCCGCGTGCCCAAGCGCGTGTTGAGCCGCCCCAGATCCTGCGCCACGTCGACCGCCGGGCGGATCACGGCGGGCCGCGCAAGTCGCGCCAGATCGTCGGCCGACCGCACGGCGGGCAGCCGCGACCAGTCGATGCCGAAGGCGAAAGCGCGGCGGAACACGGCCAGGATCTCGGGCGCGAGCCGCCCCATCCGGTGCGCCACCCGCAACAGGCCCGAGCCGATCTTGACGCTATAGGACGTGCCGCCCGTGACCACGACAAGCCCGGTCGCGGCGATACCCACGAAAGCGATGCCCAGATCGACCTGGTCGACCGTCTCGCCCGCCAGGTAATGCCCGCCCTCACGCGTGAGCGCCACCAGATCCCCCAGCACCGTCAGGTTGACCGCGACACCGCAGCTCAACGCCGCTGAGATCGCGCAATCGCGCAGGTCCCAGGCGCAGGCCGCGCAATCGAGCCCGGTGGCGAGCCAGCCGTTATCCTCGGCATCGAGCGCCGCGCGCCGGGCCTGCAGCGCCTCGGGCAAGACGATGCCCTGCGCCTGCGCCAGCTCGAAAAGCGCCTCGATCACCACCCAGTCGCGCGGATCCTCGTCGAGCCTCGCCGCGATCCGGGCCTCTAGCGCCTCGGGCGTGGCCTCGCGCGCGAGCGCCTGCTCATAGGCCAGCGCAAGCTGCGCCTCGCCGCGCTCGATATAGGGCCGGAAGACCGGCAAGCGCGCCAGATCGGCCGCCCACCAGAGCGTCCAGCCCAAGGAGGCGATGGCGATGAGCGACAGGATCCCGCGCTCGATCCAGCGCCGTTTACGGGCTTTCGGGTCGGGTCCGGGTTTTCTGCGCAAGACGGCCATGATGCGCCCAATGTGGCGGGCGGCGGCGCGGGCGGCAATGTCGAATGAGTATTTGTGGCAAAGTGAAAGGGCAGGTGCGCCCTTTACCGGGCGACGATCTGCGGAGGGATACAAACAATTTTAGTAAAAATGCGCATCTTTGTTCCCGAAATATCCTCGGGGGGTGAATTTGGCGCAGCCAAAGAGGGGGGCAGACAGCCCCCCTTCTGCGCGCTCCGCAGGGCGCGCGCTCAGCGGCGGGAGCGGACCATGCCGACGATGTCGTAGGTCTTCTCAAGAATCGGGCGCGCGATGGCGTCGGCCTTGTCGGCGCCCTCGCCGAGGATGCGGTCGATCTCGGCCGGGTCCTGCATCAGGCGGCTCATTTCGGTCGAGATCGGCGCGAGCGAGGCGACCGCCAGATCGGCGAGCCTGGGCTTGAACGCGCCGAAACCCTGACCCGCGAACTCGCCCAGCACGGCGTCCTTGGTCATGCCCGACAGGGCCGCGTAGATATTGACGAGGTTCTTCGCCTCGGCCCGGCCTTCGAGCGCGTCGAAGCTGTCGGGCAGCGGTTCGGCGTCGGTCTTGGCCTTCTTGATCTTCTTGGCGATCGTGTCGGCTTCATCGGTCAGGTTGATGCGCGAGGCATCCGACGGATCGGATTTCGACATCTTCTTGGTGCCGTCGCGCAGGCTCATCACCCGCGTCGCGCTGCCCTCGATCACCGGATTGGTGATCGGGAAGAAATCCACCTTGTAATCGTGGTTGAACTTCGCGGCGATGTCGCGCGTCAGCTCGACATGCTGTTTCTGATCCTCGCCCACCGGGACATGGGTGGCGTGGTAGACGAGGATGTCGGCGGCCATCAGCGAGGGATAGGCGAAGAGCCCCAGCGAGGATTTCTCGGCATCCTTGCCCGAGGTCTTGTCCTTCCACTGCGTCATGCGGTTCATCCAGCCCATGCGGGCCACGCAGTTGAACACCCAGCCCAGCTCGGCATGGGCCGACACCTGGCTCTGGTTGAACAGGATGGATTTCGACGGATCGAGTCCGGCCGCCAGATAGCCCGCCGCCAGTTCGCGGGTCTGGCGTTTGAGCGCCTCAGGGTCCTGCCAGACGGTGATCGCGTGCATGTCGACCATGCAATAGATCGTCTCGATCCCCTGGCCCTGCATTTCGACGAAGCGTTTGATCGCCCCGAGATAATTGCCAAGCGTGAGACCGCCCGAGGGCTGGATGCCCGAGAACACCCGTTGGGTGAACTTGGCATTCGGACTTGCTGCGTCGCTCACTGGCGTGACTCCGTGGTGGAAAAAGCACTGCATGTCGCTTATCGCTGGCACGCCGGGGCGTCAACCGACGCCGCCGGAAAGCCCATCGGGGACCCCATGACCGACGAACAAGACGATGACGAGCGCCTGTTGCGCGATCTGAATTCCTCGCCCATCAACGCGCTGCCGGGGATGGTGTGGCTTCTGGTGCTGATGATCGCCGGGGTGGAGCTTTTGCTCAGCGCGGCGGGCTACGGGCTGATCGGCGGTGCCTCGGGCGTGGGCTGGCGGCTCGAGGCGATCCAGCGTTTCGCCTATTCCAGCGCGGTGCAGTCATGGATGCTGGAGACATGGCGGTTCCCGCCGATGCATCTGCTGCGCTACCTGAGTTTTCCGTTCATCCATGCCGGGCCGATGCACGCGGTCTTCGCCATCGTGCTGATCGCGGCGCTGGGCAAGATGGTGGGCGAGCGGTTCGGCGCGGCGGGGTTCCTGGCGCTGGCGGTGCTGGTGCCCATCCTGTCGGCCGTATTGTTCGGGCTGGTGATGGGCGAGGATCAGCTGGGCTGGCTGTTCGGCGCGATGCCCACGGTCTTTGCACTGGTCGGCGCGTTCACCTGGCTGAAATTCCGCGACGCTCAGGGCGACCGCGCGAAGCAGACGCGTGCTTTCGGCATGATCGCCGTCTTGCTGGGCGCGCGGCTGGCCTTCGGGCTGATCGCCGAGACCGGGCCCGGCTGGATCGCCGAGGTCGCGGCCTTTGCCTTCGGCTTCGGGCTGTCGGCGCTGGTCCTGGGGCCGGGAAGCTGGCAGCGGCTGCGCGCGCGGATCCGGGGATAGTGGCGGCCAGGGCGCTTAAGGCTTGAGGTCCGCCCGGCTTCTCCTACATGCTATCCGGACAATTTACCAAACAGGGGCTTTCACATGGGTATCATCGGCTCGATCATCATCGGGGGGCTGGCCGGCTGGTTTGCCTCGATGTTCATGAAATCGGATACCGGGATCTTGATGAACATCATTCTCGGGATCGTTGGCGCCGCGGTGGCCGGGTTCCTCTTCGGCCTGCTGGGCGTCAGCTTTTCGGGCATCCTGGGATACCTGATCGCGGGCTTCATCGGGGCGTCGATCCTGATCGCCGTGGGGCGCAAGGTCTTCTAGGCCGGTGCGGGCGGGGCCTCAGCGGCCCCGCTTCATCGCGGATCTGAAATCCGACAGGCGGAAGGCGCCGATCAGGGCGCCGACGCCGAAATAGACCACGATACCCGACAGGACCATCGCCAGCACGGCGAGGTAACGCCAGCCCTGCATCTGCAGCATCGGGTCCAGAAGCTGGATCACCCCCCAGACCGCCGCGCCCATGATCGCCGCCGCCGCGACGATACGCGGGGCTCGGGCGCGCAGGCGGGTGTCGAACTGCGCGGCCTCGCCCATGCCCCGGCTGCCGCGCCAGAGCTGCCAGACCATCACCCAGCCCGCCGCCGAGGTGGCGACCGCCGCGGCGATATAGCCGATCAAAGGCGCCAGCCCGATGGCGAGGGCTGCGTTCACCAGCATCGACACCACGGCATAATTGAACGGCCGGCGGGTGTCTTCGCGCGCGAAGAACAGGGGCTGCAGCACCTTCTGCAGCACGAAGGCGGGCAGGCCGATGCCATAGACGGCGACGGCCAGCGCGGTGGCGGCGGTGTCCTCGGGGCCGAAGCGGCCGCGCTCGAACAGGGCCGAGGTCAGCGGCACGGCGGCCACGACCAGCGCTACCGCCGAGGGGATCGTCAGCGCCAGCGCGAATTCGGTGGCGCGGCTGTAGGAATGGCGCGAGCCCTCGGCATCGCCCCCTTTCAGGCGCCGCGACAGGTCAGGCAGCAGCACCACGCCGATGGCGATGGCGACGACGCCCAGCGGCAGCTGATAAAGCCGGTCGGCATTGTAGAGCCACGCCACCGCGTCGCCGAAATACGAGCTGACCTGCCGCCCCACCAGCAGGTTGATCTGCACCACGCCGCCCGCCAGCATCGCGGGGGCGGCGATGATCGCCAGCCGCTTCATCTCGGGCGAGAGGCGGGGCAGGCGGGGGGCCAGCGTGATCCCCGCCCGGCGCGCGGCCTCCCAGACCAGCGCGAACTGGGCGATACCGGCCACCGGCACGGCCCAGGTGATGGCAAGGCCCGGATCCCAGCCCATGACCGGCACCAGCCAGAGCGTGGCCACGAAAATGATGTTCAGAAGCACGGGCGCCGCGGCGGCGGCGGCAAAGCGTCCGGTGGCGTTCAGCACGCCCGAGGCCAGAGCGGCCAGCGAGATGAACAGGATATAGGGAAACGCGATGCGCCCGTAATCGACGGCGAGATCGAAGCGTTCGTCCCCCGCAAAGCCAGAGGCCATCAGCAGAACCAGCCACGGCATGAAGACCTGCGCCAGCAGCGTCAGCGCCAGAACCAGCGTGGCAAGGCCCGACATCGCCTCTCGCGCGAAATGGCCGGGATTGTCGCCGGCTTCGTATTTCTTCGAGAACATCGGCACGAAGGCGGTGTTGAACGCGCCCTCGGCAAAGAAGCGGCGGAACATGTTGGGCAGCGAGAAGGCGACGATGAAGGCCTGCGCGGCGGGGCCGGTGCCCAGAACGGCGGCGATCCAGGCATCGCGCACGAAGCCCAGGATGCGCGAGGCCAGCGTCCAGCCGCCCACGGTTGCAAAGCCCTTGATCAGGCGGATCGGCGTCACGATGACCTCTTCATGCCACGGGGAGCCACGGCATCGGGTCCCTCTTCCTGCGGGTCTTTTCGCATTGTCGCACGCGGCAGGCCAGCGATTTAAAGGGCCTGCGGCGGGGGCTTCACGGCGCCGGCATCGGTGCGCTCAGCCCTGCCGCGCGCGTTCGGCCCCGGCCTCGATCGCGGCGCGGAGTTTCTTTTCCAGGGATTCCTGCCGCGACTTGGCGTGCAGTTTCAGGCCGAACATGTCCTTGACGTAGAAGCTGTCGACGACCTGCACGCCATAGGTCGCGATGGCGGCGGTGGCGATGTAGATGTTGTTGGCGGCCAAAGTCCGCGTCAGGTCGTACAGCAGGCCGGGCCGGTCGCGGGTATCGACCTCGATGATCGTGTAGATATCCGAACCGTCATTGTCGAACACGATCTTGGTGGGCACCCGGAACTGCCGCTCGCGGCGCTTGACCTTGTCGCGGCTGACGAATTCCTGCGTCGCCACGACCTCGCCCGCGAAAGTGCGTTCGATCATCTTGCGCAGGCGCGGCAGGCGCGCGGCCTCGTAGGGCTTGCCCTCGGCGTCCTGGATCCAGAACTCGGCCGTCGCGTAGCCGTCCTTGGTGGTATAGGTGCGCGCATCGACGATATTCGCACCCACCAGCGCCAGCGCCCCCGACAAGCGCGAGAAGATGCCGGGATGATCGACCAGCGCGAAACAGACGCGGGTGGCATCGCGGTCTTCGACCAGTTGCAGATCGACGCGGATTTCGCTGTCGGACAGGCCGCGCAGCAGCTTGGCGAAGACCACATGCGTGTCGGTCATCAGCCCCTGCCAGTAGGGCCCGTAATGGCGCGCGGTTTCGGCGCGCAGATCGGCGCGGGACCAGTCGGGCAGGGCCTCGCGCAGGGCGCGCTTGGCTTCGTTTTCGCGGTGCGAGCGGTTCAGCGCCTCGGCCCCGCCTTCGAGCAGGTCGCTGGTCCGCGCATGGAGCTGGCGCAGCAGCATGGCTTTCCAGTTGTTCCACGTATTCGGGCCGACGCCGCGAATGTCGCAGACCGTCAGCACGGTCAGCAGGTCAAGCCGCTTGCGGGTCTTCACCGCCTTGGCGAAGTCGCGGATCGTGCGCGGATCGGCGATGTCGCGCTTTTGCGCCACGTCCGACATCAACAGGTGATGGCGCACCAGCCATTCCACGGTTTCGCATTCCTCGGGATTCAGCCCCAGCCGCGGCGCCACCTTGCGCGCGATCTGCGCGCCGAGGATCGAGTGGTCCTCGGGCCGGCCCTTGCCGATATCGTGCAGCAGCAGCGCGATATACAGGACCTTCCGGTTCACGCCCGCATCGAGGATCTTCGACGACAGCGGCAATTCCTCGATCAGTTCCTTGCGCTCGATCTGTGCCAGGGTCGAGATCACCTGGATCGTATGCTCGTCCACCGTGTAATGGTGGTAGACGTTGAACTGCATCATCGCCACGATCGGCTCGAATTCGGGAATGAAGGCGGCCAGCACACCCAGCTCGTTCATCCGCCTGAGCGCGCGCTCGGGGTTGCCGTGCTTGAGCAGCAGGTCAAGGAAGATGCGCACCGCCTCGGGCGATTCGCGCAGGCCCGTCTCGAACAGGTGCAGATTGGCCGAAACCAGCCGCATCGCGTCGGGATGGATCAGCAGGCCGGTGCGCAAGGCTTCCTCGAACAGCCGCAGCATGTTGAGCGGGTCCTGCAGAAAAGCCTTCGGATCGACGATGTTGAGCCGGTTCAGATCGACCCGGTAGCCATCCTTGACCTTCTTGCGCCGCCGCAGAAGCCGCATCAGCGCGGGCGCCTTCTTGACGTGGCGCGCTTCCAGCCCGGTCAGGAAGATGCGCGTCAGCTCGCCCACCTGCGTGGCGTGGCGGAAGTAATCCTGCATGAAATGCTCGACCGCGCGGCGCCCGCCATGGTCGATATACAGCATCCGCTCGGCCACTTCGGGCTGCACGTCGAAGCTCAGCGTGTCGCTGGCGCGGCCGGTGAGGAAATGCAGATGGCAGCGCACGGCCCACAGGAAGGTCTCGGCGGCGCGGAAGCTCTGGTATTCGGCCTCGGTGAAAAAGCCGTGACCGACCAGCTCTGCGGCCTTGTCGGCGCCGTAGATATACTTGGCGATCCAGTAGAGCGTCTGCAGGTCGCGCAGCCCGCCCTTGCCCTCTTTCACATTGGGCTCCAGCACATAGCGCTGGCCGCCCTGCTTGCGGTGCCGCTCGGCCCGCTCGGCGAGCTTCGCCTCGACGAAATCGGATTGGGTGGTGGCGAACAGCTCGGCCCGCAGGCGTTTGCGCAGGGTCTGCGACAGCGCCTCGTTCCCGGTCAGATAGCGGGTTTCCAGCAGCGCGGTGCGGATCGTGTAATCCTCGCGCCCGAGCTTCAGGCATTCATCCACCGTGCGCGAGGCATGGCCGATCTTCAGCTTCAGGTCCCACAGCATGTAAAGCGTGGATTCGATCACGCTTTCGGCCCAGCCGGTGATCTTGGCGGGCAGAAGGAACAGCAGGTCCACATCGGAATGCGGCGCCATTTCCGCCCGCCCGTAGCCGCCCACCGCCAGCACCGCCATGCGCTGCCCCTTAGAGGGCGCGCCGTTGGGATGCAGGTCAAGCTGGGCGATACGCAAGGCCGAGATCACCACGACATCGACCAGCCATGTCTGCGCCCGCACGAACGAGCGGGAATCGCGCGGCGCGGTGGACAGGGTGTCGGCCAAGACCGCGTTTCCGTCACGCAAAGCCTGTCCCAGCGTCTTGACGGCGAAAGCGCGGATCTCGCGCGGGTCGTCCAGGGCCGTGATCCCGTCGCGCAGAGCGGTATCCAGCCGGTCCAGGTCGCAGATCCGGGTTTCATCGACGATCATCGCCTCGCCCGGTTCGGGCGCCGGGGGAAGCGCGTAGCGCCGCTGGGCCTGAAGGGGCATGGCGGGGTCGGCAATCGTCACGACAGAACCTCTCTGAGGGGCCTTGGGCCATCCCTGCCGGGGCCATCCGGCGGGATGGCCGCTCAAGGGGCAGGACTAGCGCGGCGTCACAGCCCGGTGCCCGCGAAGCTGCGCGGCGCGGGATCCAGGATCACCACCGCGTTGTCGCGGATCGCGGCCACGGCCAGCCCGCGCTGGTTGGTGCCGTCGGGCAGGAAGCGGAACACGCCGTTGACGCCGACAAAGCCCGATCCCTGCGTCAGCGACGCGCGCGAGAAGGCATCGGGCGAACCCGTCCCCAGCAGCGCGCCGATCGCGGCGATCCCGTCATAGGCCAGACCGGCAATCGGGTGCGGCGCGGCGCCATAGGCGGCCTCGTAGCGGGATTCGAACTGCCCGGTGACGGCCGGGTCGGGCAGGGTGAACCAGCCCTCCTGCAGGCCGCGCAGCTGCAGCGTTGCGGGCGGCACGTTCCATTGCGTCACGCCCATGAACTGGAATTGAGGCGGGGCGATGCGGTTGTCGGGCAGAAGCTGCGCCAGAACCGGCAGGGCGCCCGCGCTGTCGGCGGTGAAGAGGATCGAGCGCGCGCCCGAGGACCGCGCGGTCGAGGCCAGTTGCGGCAAGGCGTTGACGATGCCCTGTTGCGAGAACTCATACGTCTCGGTGGCGACGATCTGCGCCCCGGTTTCGGCGGCGGCCCGGTTGACCGCGGCCAGCATCAGCTCGCCCCCCGTCGTCCGCTCGCCGATCACCATCACCTGCCCGCGGTCATTGGCATTGGCATAGGTCAGGATGCGCCGCGCCGCGTTGTCGGGCGTCAGGCCCAGCACGAAGACGTTGTTGCCCGCGATGGCCGGGTTGTTGGAAAAGGCCAGCACGTTGATGCCGTCGCCCGCGACCGCGGTGCCGACCGCCGTCGCCTCGGCGCCGTGGACCGGGCCCAGGATGATGCGCGCGCCTTCGTCCACCGCCTGGCGCGCCACCTGCGCGGCAATCGCCGGGTCGCCCTGGGTGGAATAGACGCGCAGGTCGATCTGCACGCCGGTCAGGTCGCCCACCGCCAGCCGCGCCGCGTTTTCCAGGTTCGAGGCCAGGATGTCGTTCCCCTGCGTCGCCGATCCCGCCGGAACCAGAAGCGCCACGGAAACCGGCGCCTCGGGGTCGATGCTGGCAGTCCCGCCGCCGCTCAGGCCGCCCAGATTGACAGGACCGCAGGCGGCAAGGGCCAGAAGACCGATCAGGGCGCCGCGACGGGTCAGGCTTTGCAGGGTGCGGCGGGGTCTGAAGATGGCGCGCATCGAAGTCCTCTCGGTGACTTTGGTTCGGGTCTTGGGACGGTTGGAAAACGGGGGCCTGTTCACAACCGGGTTATGACACCGATCTGCATCGGTGCGGGGGGATGACAAGGGCGATTATCGGGCTGCGGCTTGCAGCGGGTTGCAACGCGGGCAACAGTATTGAACAGCAGGGGTGAAGTAAACGTGTCTGTGGAGCGAGCATGACCCAGGACGATAAGCCGGAGCGCCCCGAAAGCCCCGAAACCGGACCCGAAGCGGGCGCCGATGCGCAAGGCTCCGCCGATGCGGCGGGCGAGGGCGGCGCGGGCTGGCGCCGCGCGCCGGGGCGGATTGCGCCGGGGCTGCATCTGGTCTCGACCCCGATCGGCGCGGCACGCGACATCACCCTGCGCGCGCTCGACCTCTTTGCCGGGGCCGACGTGCTGGCGGCCGAGGATACCCGCAGCCTGCGCCGGCTGATGGAGATCCACGGCGTCCGGCTGGGCGGGCGCCCGCTGATCGCCTATCACGACCATAACGGCGCGCAGGTCCGGCCGCGCCTGATGGCGTATCTGGCCGAGGGAAAATCGGTGGCCTATGCCAGCGAGGCGGGAACGCCGCTGGTGGCCGATCCGGGCTTTCAGCTGGCCCGCGCCGCCACGGCCGAGGGCCACACGGTGCTCGCCGCACCCGGCGCCTCGGCGGTGCTGGCCGCGCTGGCGGTGGCGGGACTGCCAAGCGACCGCTTCTGTTTCGTGGGCTTCCCGCCCGCGCAGGGCGGGGCGCGGCGCGCGTGGCTGGATGAAGTGACGGCGATCCCCGCGACGCTGGTCCTGTATGAAAGCCCCAAGCGCGTTCACCGATTGTTAGGGGAATTGGCGCACCATGGCGGACGCGAGGCGGCATTGTGCCGCGAATTGACCAAACGCTACGAAGAAGTGATTCGCGGCACGCTGGACGATGTCGCCCGGGCGATCGAAGGGCGCGATCTGAAAGGCGAGATCGTCGTTCTGCTGGGCCGGCCGGACGCGCAGGCTCAGGACATTGATCTCGATGCGGCATTGCGGGCGGCGATGGACGGTGCGTCGCTGCGCGAGGCGGTCGATGCGGTGACCGAAGCTACCGGCCTGAAGCGGCGGCAGGTCTATCAGCGGGCGCTTGCGCTGGCGAAGGATGACGACTGAAAGGAAAGGACGATGAGCGGGTCGGTTTCTTATCACGCGGGATTTTCCGCCGAGGGGCAGGTCGCGCGCGACTATCAGCGCCGGGGTTTCCCGCTGGTGCAGCAGCGCTGGCGCGGCAAGGGCGGGGAAATCGACCTGGTGATGCGCGACGGCGACGGCTTCGTCTTCATCGAGGTGAAGAAGAGCCGCAGCCATGCCCGCGCCGCCGAACGGCTGTCGGCCCGGCAGATCCGGCGGCTCTTTGACAGCGCGTCGGAATTTCTGGGTACCTGCCCGCTTGGCCTGAACACGCCCGCGCGTTTCGACGTGGCGCTGGTCGACGGGATGGGCCGGATCGAGATCCTGGAAAACGCGCTCTGCGCCTGACGGCGGCGAAACCTGCGGCCCGGGCGTATCGGTCTGCGAGCCATGACGGTGTCGGGGGCTGTGGTGAAACACGGGACTTGCGCCGGGCAATTGAAACTTCCCCGCGTCTGGGCCATCTATCCTGTGGGCCGGCATTCTGCCGCGTCCGGATTGACCGGCAGGAGGTGGCATGGCGCTGCGAATCGCTTTCCAGATGGACCCGATCGAGGGCGTCAACATCAACGCGGATTCGACCTTCCGCCTGGCCGAGGAAGCGCAGGCGCGCGGCCATGACATGTGGGTCTATACCCCTGACAAGCTGACCTTCGACGAAGGCCGTCTCTACGCCAAGGCGCGGCCCTTCACCGTCCGGCGCAGCCAAGGCGCGCATGTCGATTTCGGGCCGGTCGAGCGGATCGCGCTGGACACGATGGATGTCGTCTGGCTGCGTCAGGACCCGCCTTTCGACATGGGCTATATCACCACGACGCATCTGCTGGACATGATCCGCGACAAGGTGCTGGTGGCGAATGACCCGTTCTGGGTGCGTAACTACCCGGAAAAGCTGCTGGTTTTGCAGTTCCCGGACCTGACGCCACCAACGATGATCGCCCGCTCGCTCGACGAGATCAAGGATTTCAAGCATCGCCATGGCGACGTGATCCTGAAGCCGCTCTACGGCAATGGCGGTGCGGGCGTGTTCCGGCTGGATCACAACGACCGCAACCTGTCCTCGCTGCACGAATTGTTCACCGGTTTCTCGCGCGAACCGCTGATCGTGCAGAAATTCCTGCCCGCCGTGTCCAAGGGCGACAAGCGCGTGATCCTGATCGATGGCGAGCCGATCGGCGCGATCAACCGCGTGCCGGCCGAGGGCGAGACGCGCTCGAACATGCATGTCGGCGGACGCCCCGAAAAAGTCGCGCTGACCGAACGCGACCGCGAGATCTGCGCGCGGATCGGCCCGCTTCTGCGCGAGAAGGGCCAGGTCTTCGTCGGTATCGACGTGATCGGCGACTGGCTGACCGAGATCAACGTGACCTCGCCGACCGGGATCCAGGAGCTCGAGCGATTCGACGGCATCAATGTTGCCGGGCGTATCTGGGAGGTTCTGGAGGAAAAGCGCGCCGCCTCATGAGCTGGCAGGCGCAGGTGATCCGCGCCCTCGCGCATCGCGTCTCGCGCCCGGCCCTGCGCCGGCAGCGCGACCCGCTCGCGGCGCGGGCGCGGTTCGAACGCTTCGCGCGCCGCAGCCTCCGCGTCCCGCCCGGCACGCTGGACCTGCCCGGCCGCGCCGGGGGTGTCCCCGGCCTGTGGGTGTCGAACCGGCCCGACGACAGCGGCGTGATCGTCTATTTCCACGGCGGCGCTTACCTGATGGGCAGCCCGCGCACCCATCTTCCCCTGGCCGCCGAGCTGGCCCGCCGCACCGGGGCGCGGGTCTTCATGCCCGAATACCGGCTGGCCCCCGAACACCCGTTTCCCGCCGCCTTCGAGGATGCCGAGGCCGCCTATGACGGGCTGCTTGCGCTGGGTCACAGTCCCGAAAGCCTTGTTCTGGCGGGGGATTCCGCGGGCGGCGGGCTGGCGCTCGCGCTGCTGGCCCGGCTCTGCGCGCGCGGTCTGCGCCCGGCAGGCTATGTCGGCTTCTCGCCCTGGACCGACCTTACCCTGTCGGGGGCGTCGCTCGTGACCAACGCCTCGCGCGATCAGCTTTTGCCGGGCCACCGCCTGACCGAGATCCGCGCGATGATCCTGGGCGGGGCCACGCCGCAGGACGCGATGGATCCCCGCCTCTCGCCGCTCCATGCCGAGTTTCCCGCGCCGCCGCCGGTGCTGATCCATGCCGCGCAGACTGAGATCCTGCGCGACGACGCCCTGCGGATGCGCGGTCGGCTGCCGCGCGCCGAGATCCGGCTGGCCGGCGATCTGCCACATGTCTGGCCGATGCTGTTCAACTGGCTGCCCGAGGCACGCGACACGCTGGACGACACCGCGCGCTTCATCCGGCGGGTTCTGGCACCAGAAGCCGGAAGCTGATCGCCTCGGCCACATGCGGCGCGCGGATGTCGGCGCTGCCCTCGAGATCGGCGATGGTCCGCGCCAGCCGCAGGACCCGGTGGTAGCCGCGCGCGGTCAGTCCGAACCGGTCTGCCGCGCGGGCCAGGATCGCGCGACCCTCGGTATCGGGCGCGGCGATCTCTTCCAGCAGCGCGCCCTCGGCATCGGCATTGACCCGAAGACCCGGCAGGCCGTCGAAGCGTTGCGCCTGACGCGCCCGTGCGGCGGCGATGCGCGCGGCGACCACCGCCGAGGTCTCGCCCGAGGCGGGCAGGTCCAGATCGGCCCAGCCGACGGCGGGCACATCGAGCCGCAGGTCGAAACGGTCCATCAGCGGACCGGAAATGCGGCCGATGTAATCCTCGCCGCAGGACGGCGCGCGGTTGCAGGCGCGCCCCGGCTCGGCCAGGAACCCGCAGCGGCAGGGATTGGCCGCGGCGACCAGCAGGAAACGGCAGGGATAGCGCACATGGGCATTCGCGCGGGCGACGACGACCTCGCCCGTCTCGATGGGCTGGCGCAGGGTTTCCAGCACCGCGCGGGGAAATTCGGGCAATTCGTCCAGGAACAGCACGCCGTTATGGGCCAGGCTGATCTCGCCCGGCTTCGCGCCCTTGCCGCCGCCAACGATGGCCGCGACTGACGCCGTGTGATGCGGTTCGCGATACGGGCGCTGGCGCGAGATGCCGCCATCGTCCAGAAGCCCGGCCAGGGAATGAATCATCGAGGTTTCCAGCGCTTCGCCGGGGGACAGCGGCGGCAGCAGGCCGGGCAGCCGCGCGGCGAGCATGGATTTCCCTGAACCGGGCGCACCGATCATCAGCAGGTGGTGACGCCCCGCCCCCGCGATCTCCAGCGCCCGCTTGGCGCGTTCCTGCCCCTTCACGTCGCGCAGGTCGCGGGTTGGCGGCGGCTCGGTCACCTCGCCCGGGCGGGCGCGGGGCAGGGGGGCGCGACCGGTGAAATGGGCGATGGCTTCCTGCAGGCTGGCGGGGGCGAAGACCTGCGCGGCGCCGACCCAGGCGGCTTCGGCACCGCAGGCACGCGGGCAGATCATCACGCAATCGGCGGCGGCGGCGGCCATCGCGGCGGGCAGCGCCCCGACCACCGGGACCAGCGCGCCGTCGAGCGACAATTCGCCCAGCGAGACCGATTGCGCCAGATCCTCGGGCGGGATGATGCCCAGGGCAGCCAGCAGCGCCAGCGCGATGGGCAGGTCGAAATGCGAGCCTTCCTTGGGCAGGTCGGCGGGTGACAGGTTGATGGTGATGCGCTTGGGCGGCAGGGCGATCGACAGCGAGGTCAGCGCGGCGCGCACGCGTTCGCGCGCTTCCGAGACCGCCTTGTCGGGCAGGCCCACGACGTGAAACGCGGGCAGGCCGGGCGAAAGCACGCATTGCGCCTCGACCAGCCGGGCCTCGAGCCCGTCGAAGGCCACACTGCGCGCGCAGGCCAGCATCCGTCCCCCCGCTTTCCAAACCCCTGCCGAACGGGCTCAGGATCGCGGTTAACTATTTAAGAGAGGTTAACGGAACAGCAGCACTCGGAAGCGGACCGCCCCATGCAAACGGGCGCCTCGAGGGGCGCCCGCGTCAAGTTTCCGGTCAGGGACCGATGACTTGATGATTTTCGACACGACGCCGGCGGCGCCCGGAGTGTCCAGGATCACTTGATGATCTTGGAGACGACCCCTGCCCCGACGGTACGGCCGCCTTCACGGATGGCGAAGCGCAGCTTCTCTTCCATGGCGATCGGGGCGATCAGCGAGACTTC
>NZ_QEYD01000001.1 GCF_003122215.1 Pararhodobacter marinus
ATCTCGCTCGCGACACCCTTCTCCTTCAGGCGGATCGCTTCCTCGACCGCGATCTCGTCGAACGGGTTCATCGACATTTTCACGTTCGCCAGATCGACACCCGAACCGTCCGCCTTAACGCGCACCTTCACGTTATAGTCGATCACCCGCTTCACGGGCACCAGGATTTTCATGGGATTCTTCCGCCTAAAAACATGTCCTCGCAAGAAGCCTGTGGCAGACACAGAGACGGCGCGCCAGCCGCACCTGCCGTTCATCACATATCGGCTTCGACTAGACCTCGGGCAGCCGAGAGATGTGCTCGTCGAGCAGTGCCACCAGTTCTTCCTTGCGGGCGTTCATCGAACGGCTATGCCCGCAGATGGCGATGGCGAGCGGTGGCGAATGGGGCAGCAGCGGCAAGGGCATGGCCAGCACCGCCCCGCCACGGGTGATGACGCTGCGCCCGACATAGGCGTACCCCGACCGCCGGACGTCCTCGACCGCGGCGAGCACATCGGCCACGGAGACCGGAGGCTCGGCCTCGGGACGCTCGGCGTTGCTGCGCAGGACGATTCGGGTGATCTCGCTCTCCTTGAAGCGGGTCAGGATCGCGTAGCCCGTCCCCGAGCGGATCAGCGGCCGCGTGGTCCCCATCATCAGGTGAATTGCGTCCGGACCCGGCGCTTGCTGGACGTGGATGTACTGCGACAGCAGGCCGTTCTGCGCCGCCAGCATGATGGTCTCGCCCGTCGCCTCGCCCAGGGCCCGCAGGATCAGGCTGAGCCGTCCCTCGCCGAATACGTCGCGATTGACCCAATTGCCCAGCACCGATACGCGCGTCGTCGGGATATAGCTGCGCCGGTCAGGGATGTAGTGCAGGTAGCCTATCAGCTTCAGGCTGCGCAGAAGCGCCGCGCAGCTCGATTGCGGATAGCCCAGGGCCTCGGCGATTTCGACCACCGTCGCGTCGCGCTGCAATTCGTCGAAAAGCTCGAGAATGCGGATGGTCCGCCCGGCGGACTTGACCACCGTCTCCGGCATCGGTCCGAGCGATCCGATCACCCGTGCGTTCTGTTCGATCCGGACCTTTGGTCGCGCCATCCCTGTCTCCTTCGCGCCCAGTGTCGCGCGCGAGGAAGCCGCGTTCAAGCGAGACGCGCGCGACTGGCCGGATCATAGGCCTCAAGGCGCAGCCCGCGGCGCAGCCGGTCCGGCAAGTCGGGGTGCTGCAGGAACTGGCGGCCCGCCGCAACGAGGTCGATCTCGCCTGAAGCGATCAGCGCTGCGGCACGCCCGGCGTCACCTGCGGGCGCGAAGCCGAAGCTGCCGACCGCGATGACCGGGCAGCCGGTCAGGTGCCGCGCCCAGCCCGCCAGAGTCCGGTCGGAGCCCTCGAATGCCGGCTCCCAGAAGCGCCGCGTGCTGGCGTCGAAGATGTCTACGCCGGCCTGGGCGAGAGGGGCGAGCAGGACCGCGAGTTGCACGGGCGTCTCGGCCAGGCGCGCCTTGTAATCCTGCTGCTTGTGCTGGGAAAAGCGGAAGATCACCGGGAAGCCGGGGCCCACCACCTTGCGGATCCGCTCCACCACCGCGACGGCAAAGCGCAGCCGCCCCTCGGCGGTGGCGCCCCAACGGTCGGTTCGACGATTGGCGCCGGGCCACAGGAAAGCGTCGATCAGATAGCCATGCGCGCCGTGGATCGCCACGCCATCGAAGCCGATGCGCCGGGCGGCCGCGGCGCCCTGTCCGAAGGCCTCGATCACATCGGCGATGTCTGACTCGGTCATCGGGCGGGTCGGGGCCTCGACAGCGCGCATATGGGCGGCGTCATAGCTGGTGACGCCTGCCCTGCCCCAATGGCCGGATGGACGCATCGAAGTGCCCGGCGCCCGGGGATCGCGCAGCGGTCCCTGATGCCAGAGCTGCGGCACGATCCGCGCCCCCGCCGCCTGCACGCCCTCGACGACGCGACGCCAGCCTGCTTCGGGCCCCGGCAGGGCGATCTGCGGCAGGTCGGCGGCGTCAAGGGCAGCGGGATGCGGGATGCCGGTGCCCTCGGTCACGATCAGGCCCGCCCCTCCTTCGGCCCGCCGCCGGTAATAGGCGGCAACGTCGGCGCCCGGGACATGCCCGGGCGAGAAATGGCGCGTCATCGGCGCCATGACCAGACGGTTGCGCAGACGCAGACCGCCGCCCGAGAAGGGCCGGAACAGCGGCTCGACCGGGCTCATTTCCCGGTGAAGACGGGTTTGCGCTTCTCGACGAACGCCGTGACGGCTTCCTGATGGTCGGCGCTGACGTTGGCCAGCCCCTCGTAGGCCATCCCGACATCCATCGAGGTCGAGGCGATCTGCTTGAGGACTGAATTGATGGTCATTTTCGTGCCGACGATGGAGATTGTCGCGCCGGTGGCCATGCGGTTCGCCCATTTGTCGACCTCGGCATCGAGGTCGGCGGCGGGAACGGCGCTGGTCACAAGACCGATCTGGGCCGCCTCAGCCCCGCTGAGCAGGTCGCCGGTCAGGAGGTAGCGCCGGGCCCGCGCGAAACCGACCAATTGCGGCCAGATGACCGAACCGCCGTCGCCCGCGACGAGCCCCGCCTTGACATGGGGATCGCCGATCTTGGCGTCGTCAACCGCCACGGTAAAATCGCACATCACGGCGATGGTGCAACCCAGCCCCACGCAATCGCCGTTGATCCGGGCGATGATCGGTTTGGGGCAATCGAGGATCCCGTTGACGATGTGCTTGGCGTTGGGAATGCCGTCGAAATAGAGCGTCGGATCGTCGATCTTGGTCTGCATCTTGGGCAGATCGCCACCGACCGAGAACTTGTCGCCGGCGCCGGTCAGCACCACCGCCCGCGCCTCGGCATCGTTGGCGACATCGTAGAAGATGCGCCCCAGTTCAAGCTGCGTGGCATGGTCCAGCGCGTTGCGCTTTTCGGCGCGGTCAATGGTGATGCGCAGGATCGCGCCGTCACGCTCCACCTTGAGGTTCTTGTAGCGGCTGTAGTCCATGTCAGGTCCTTTCGGGATCGGTCGCCGCCTCGAAGCGGCGCAGATGGAGGGGTTCGGCGCCGCGGACCAGCCCGAAGGTGGTCAGCGACAGGAAGTGATGTGCGACGGGCATCTCCTCGGACATGCCCATGCCGCCGTGAAGCTGAACGGCCTGCTGGCCGATGAAACGCGCCGAGCGGCCGACCTGGACCAGCGCGGCGGCAACGGCGGCGCGGCGGTCCGCTTCGGGGCGCTCGAAGGCCAGTGTCCCGTGCCAGCACAGGCTGCGGGCGCATTCAAGCGCGACAAACATGTCCGCCATGCGGTGCTGAAGCGCCTGGAAACTGGCCAGCGGCACGCCGTATTGCTCGCGCCCCCGCAGGTACTCGGGCGTCGCCTCCATCAGCGCGTCCATCTCGCCGACCGCCTGGGCGCAGGCGGCCATCGCGCCCCGGTCGAGCCCGAGGGACAGGAGCCGCGCGGCCTCGTCTCCCGACGCGACAAGCGTGCCGGGGCTGGAATCGAAAGTGACCTCGGCGATGCCGTGGCCGTCGATCCTGAGCGAGGAGGTGACGCTGACGCCCGGCGCGTCGGCCGCAACCAGCCACAGGGACAAGGCGCCGCCGTCCCGCGCGGTGACAAGGAAATGCGTCGCCGCGTCGCCCCCCTGCACCCAGCGCTTCGCGCCGCTGAGCATACCGCCGGACATAGGCAGCGCCACTGCGGTCACGTCCCACGGGTCGCGCGCCTGCCCTTCAAGCGTCGCCAGCGCCGGTCGCATCGTCCCCGTCGTCAGGGCCTCGGTGTGGTCAGGACCGAGGGTCGAGGCAGCAAGGATGGAGCCCGCCGTGACCATGCACTCCAGCACCGGGGCCAGTGCCATGTGGCGCCCCAACGGCCCGAACAGCGCCATCGTCTCGACCGGGCCGCCAAAGCCGCCTTGGTCCTCGTCGAAGAGCGCGCCGAACAGGCCAAGGTTCGCCAGGCCTTGCCACAGCATCTCGTCGAACCCGGCCGTCAGCGCGGCGCGGCGTCGGGCCGGAGGATAGTCGCGCTCTAGGAAGCGCGCGACGCTGTCGGCCAGCATTCCCTGATCTTCGGAAAAGACGTATGCAACGGTCATATCTTCAGGATTCTCCGCGCGATGATGTTGCGTTGGATCTCGCTGCTGCCGCCGTAGATCGAGAGTTTCCGCCGGTCGAGATAGGTGGTCGCGGTCCACAGGAGCGCGTCCTCGTCCGCTGGCAGATCCAGCGGCTCCGCTCGCGGCGAGACGGCGGCGACGGGGCCCGCGGCCTCCATGATCGCTTCCGCCAGATCCTGCTGGACGGCGGCGCCCTTCAACTTCAGGACCGAAACGACGGTCCCCGCCGGCTCGCCCGCCATCTCGGCGGCGAGAACCCGGTGCGCGGTGTATTTCAACGCCAGAACATCGGTATGCAGCGCCGCCACCCGGTCGCGGAAGGCACGGTCCTCGGCCAGCGGCCCCGTTTTCAGCACATCGCGAAGGTGCTTGAGCAGGCGCTGCGAATGGCCGATGCCGGCGCCGACCAGACGCTCCAGCCCCAGCACATAGCCGGTCATCCGCCAGGCATCGCCTTCGGCGCCGATCAGGTTCGCGCCCGGCACCCGTACCTCGTCGAGGAACACCTGGTTGACCGCATGGACGCCCCCCAGCGTGATGATCGGCGTGACCGACACGCCGGGGCTGTCCATCGGGAACACCAGATACGAGATGCCGCCCTGCTTCTTCGGATGCTCCGAGGTCCGCACCAGCGCGAACATCCAGTTTGCGTTCTGCGCGTGGCTGGTCCACAGCTTGGTGCCCGTGACGATCCAGTCGTCCCCGTCGCGCAGGCCCCGTGTCCGCAGCGAGGCCAGGTCAGAACCCGCACCGGGCTCCGAGAACCCCTGACACCACCAATCCTCGCTGCTCAGGATGCCGGGCAGCAGGCGGGCCTTCTGTTCCTCGGTGCCGAAGGTGCAGATCAGCGGACCGACCAGATCGATCGCCGGGACATTGCCGCGCGGCGTGTCCATCAGCGCGGTTTCCTCATCGAAGATGAAGCGGCGGACCGAGTTCCAGCCGGCGCCGCCGTATTCCTTCGGCCAGTTCGGCGCCAGCCAGCCCTTCGCCGCCAGTTTGCGTTGCCACGCCTGGTGCTGGGCCTTGGTGACCGAGGCGCCCCGCCCGACGGCGTCGCGCACCGCGGGGTCCAGTTCGGCCTCGATGAAGGCGCGCAACTCGCTACGGAACGCCTCGTCCGCCTCCGTGAATCCCGGGTCGAGATGACGTGTCAAACCTTTGCTCCTGCCGTCCTTGCGTCAGCGCAATCTTGCGCGATGCCTTCGGGCGGCACCAGTCACGGCCGTCCCGGGGGTGTCGATCCATCGCATACCTGTTCAGTGCCCGCCCTCGGCCGCCGGCCGCTGGCCTGAACGCGCCCAGAGCCACAAGTTGCGCCGGTGACACCGCAAGGGGAGAGCCTGGATGCTTCACATCGATACGGTCATGGGCTGGAAGATCGAGCCGGTCGAGCAGACGATCACCGACACCGACTGCCTGCTCTACGCGCTGTCGCTGGGTTATGGCCGCGATCCGCTGGACCGGACCGAGCTTCCGTTCGTCTACGAGCAGGGTCTGCGCGTCGTGCCCAGCATCGCCAGCGTTCTCGCCCGTCCGCCGTTCTGGATGCGCGACCCGGCGACCGGCATCGACTGGGTGAAGATCGTCCATGGCGAGCAGATCGGCCATTTCCACAAGCCCGTTCCAGTCGGGGCGACGGTGGTGGGCGAAACCCGCGTGACGGGCATCGACGACAAGGGGACCGGGCGCGGCGCGCTGGTCTATACCGAGACGCAGATCTGGAACAAGGCGACGGGCGATCTGGTGGCGGTCAACGCGCGCTCGACCTTCTGTCGGGGCGATGGCGGCTGCGGCAGCGCGGGAACGGTGGCCAGCCAGGCGCCCACCCAGAAAGACCGCGCGCCCGACGCCGCGGTCACCTATGAAACCCAACCGGGGCAAGCCCTGCTGTACCGGCTCAACGGCGACCGCAATCCCTTGCATTCCGATCCCGACATCGCCCGGAAGGCCGGGTTCGAGCGGCCGATCCTGCATGGGCTCTGCACCTGGGGCATCGCCTGCCGCGCATTGCTGGCGCTCTGTTGCGAGAACGATCCGGCGCGATTGAAAAGCCTGCGCGCGCGCTTTTCCGCCCCGGTCATGCCGGGCGATTCGATCGAGACCCGGATCTGGCGCGAGGGCACCGGCGTCGCCTTCGAATCCCGCGTCCCCGGACGCGACGTGACGGTGCTGAAAGGCGGCTACGCCGATGTCGCGGCATGAGCGCCGCCCCCACCTTCGACTTTCTGCCGCCGCTGCTGCCTGCAAACGCCGGGTCGCTCAGGGCCGAAGTGCGCGACCTGGTGGCGCGCGAGCGGGCCGCCGGCCGTGTCGCGGTCAAGGATCGGATCGGCATGGCCTATAACGCCGGTTTCAGCCGAGCTTGTGGCGAGGCCGGGCTGATCGGCATGACCTGGCCCAAACGCTATGGCGGCCGCGAGGCGACGGCGATGGAGCGTTACGTGGTGACCGAGGAACTCCTCGCCGCCGATGCGCCGGTTCGGGGGCACTGGGTCGCCGACCGGCAATCGGGCCCGGTGATCCTGCGCTACGGCACTGAGGCGCAGCGCGAGCGCTTCCTGCCCCCGATCACCCGTGGCGAGTGCTTCTTCTGCATCGGCCTCAGCGAGCCCGATTCAGGCTCGGACCTGGCCGCCGTCCGCACCCGGGCGGTGCGCGAGGGGGCGGGCTGGCGGCTCAACGGCACCAAGCTGTGGACCACGAACGCGCAGAACAGCCAGTTCATGATCGCCATCTGCCGGACCACCCCGCAGGACATGAAAGACCGCTATCATGGTTTGTCGCAGTTCATCATCGACCTGTCCCTGCCGGGTGTCAGCATCCGGCCGGTGATCAACATGGCCGGCGGGCACGAGTTCAACGAGGTGCATTTCGAGGACGTGCCGCTGGCCGGAGACGCGCTGCTCGGCACGCTGGACGAGGGCTGGAAACAGGTGTCGGCCGAGCTGGCTTATGAGCGCAGTGGGCCCGAGCGCTGGTTGTCGACCTGGCAGGTGCTGGCCGAACTGAACGCGACCCTCGGCCCCGCACTGGGAGACGAGGCCGAGGACCGCATCGGCGCGCTTCTGGCCGAGACGCTGACCCTGCGCGAGATGTCCCTGTCGATTGCCGGCATGCTCGAACGCGGGATGACGCCCAACCTGGAAGCCGCCATCGTCAAGGACCTAGGCACAAGGTTCGAACGACGCACCGTCGAGGTCACGCGCGATCTCGCCGAACTCGCGACCGAGAGGGGACTGGCGGTGCCCGTCCGGCTCGGCTCGCTTCTGGCCAGTGCCATCCTGATGATGCCGGCCTTCACCATCCGCGGCGGGACCACCGAAATCCTGCGCGGCACCATCGCCCGGGGGCTAGGCCTGAGATGACATCTGAAACCGATCCCGTCTTTGAGGCCGCGTTGGCCGTGCTCGGCGACCATTGCCAGCCCCACTCCCTTGCCGCCTGGGAAGCAGGCGACATGCCTCAGGCACTGTGGCGCGACCTCGATGAAACCGGCCTGTTGTCGCTGCTGCTGCCCGAGGACGCGGGCGGCATCGGTGCCGGGGCCGACACCTTCGCCGGGATCCTGCGCCTCGCAGGCCGGCTGGCCGCGCCCGGGCCATTGGCGGAAACCTGCGTCGGCCGCTGGCTGACCCATGCCGCCGGATTGCCGGTTCCCGCGGGCGCGATGAGCCTTTCGCTGGACGGCAACGAGGCGCCGGGCGGGGCCGACACAGAAACGTTGGGCGTGCTGACGGACGGCGGTCTCGTACTGCTGCCCGCCGCGGGCTCGACCCAACGGCGGAACCTTGCGGGCGAAGTGCGCCTGAGTCCGGCGGCGTCGAACCTCCGCCCCACGGCCTTGCCCGCCGAGCAGGCGGCGCGGGCCCGGGCGTTGGTGTCACTGGGGCGCGCGGCGATGATGCTCGGGGCGCTGGATCGGGTTCTGGTGCTCAGCCTCGCGCACGCGAACACGCGTGTCCAGTTCGGCCGGCCGATCGGCAAGTTTCAGGCTGTGCAACAGAACATGGCCGTGCTGGCGGGCGGCGTGGCCGCCGCCGCCGCCGTTGTCGCCGCCGCCGCGCGCGATGTCGATGCGGGCGGCCCGGGGCTGCTGCTGGCGGCAGCGCGCGCCCGGCTGGGCGAGATCTCGGTCGAGGCGGCGGGCATCGCCCATCAGGTGCACGGCGCCATCGGCACCACGCGCGAGTACGAGTTGCACTTCCACACCCGGCGCCTGTCCGCGTGGCGTGCCGAGCAGGGCACCCCGCGCGCGGCGCGGCGCCTCTTGGCCAGACGCTTTGCCGGGGCACCGGCCGGCGCGCTGTGGGAGACGCTGCTCGCGACCGGTTAGGGCGGCCGCGAGCACAAGGTCAGAGCCCGGCCACCCGGGCTTGACAATAGCTCTCGATCCCGCCGTCGAAATCGAACACCCGCATCGCCGAGCGCATCAGCGAGGTCAGGCGGCGGGTCTCGCCCTCGATCATCTCGCGCGGGCCGCCAAGCGCCAGCGTCAGCGGCTGGGTCGGGTCCGAGCTGGGCAGGGCCATGGCAATACAGCCGGTGCGTGGCCCCTTCGGGGGCAGGGACAATGCGTAGCCCTGCTTGCGGACCTGCTTGATCCGCTCCATCACCTCGGTGTGCGTGAAGCGGATCTCGTCGGGGGCTGACCAGGCATTGGTCGCCGTGACAACGCGGCGGATCTCCGCGTCCGACAGGCCGGCGAGGATCACTTCACCCGCCGCGCAGCGGGTCAGGTTGCGTTCGGTACCCAGCGTCAGGTGGACTGATCGCTCGGCCACCCGAGCGCAATTCGACTGGACGATCTCGATATACTTGGCGTTGCGCCCGTTGCGGGTGGCCAGCAGGACGATGGCGCCGGTCTGCTCGTTGAGGATATCCATCATCCGCCGCAGCTTCGACCGCCCGAACAGGTCGCCGTCGATCCACGACCCGAACAGCGCCACCCGCCGTGTCGGCACGAAGGTGCGCTTGCGGGGGTCGTGGTGCAGCAGGCCCATCGACACCAGCGTCCGCAGGATCGCCGACGTGCTGGACTGCGGGTAAGCGAGGCGCTTGCAGATTTCGATTACCGTCGCCGGGCGCTGAAGTTCATCGAAGACCTCGAGGATCTGCACCACGCGGGCCGCGCTCTTGACGGCATCGTCGGGGATGTCGGGACGGCGGCCGACAACGAACATGTCCTCGGGGATCCACTTTTTCGGCATATCTGGCACCTCTGGGTAGCGAACGCGTTGGTTTTTGATACCCATCAGAATGCCCCAGACTCGCCCGCGTGGAACAAGGCTGTCGCCAATATCACATCCATGAATGCCTCGCGGCTGCCCATGCGCGATCCGGACCGCGTCACAGCCCCTTGAAATCAGGCGCGCGCTTTTCCCGCCAGGCGGCATGGGCCTCGGCGCTGTCCTCGGTCTGCGCCAGCGCCATGAAGCGCCACAGGTCCGCCTCGGACGCATCGCGAAGGTTCGGGATGTCCATGCCCCGGTTCAGCGATTCCTTGGTCAGGCGCAGCGCCAGCGGCGGCATCGCGGCCAGTTCGCCCGCAACCTCCATCGCCTTGTCCAACAGCCGCTCATGCGGCACCAGCCATTGCGCGAGCCCGGTGCGATGGGCCTCGTCCGCGGTGATCGGGTACCCCAGCGAGGCGCGCATCGCGTTGCCCTTGCCGATCCAGCGCGCCAGCCGCACCGCCCCGCCATAGGCCGGCATGATCCCCAGTTTCACCTGTGGCATCCGCCATTCGGCGCGCTCGGAGGCGATGATCAGGTCGCAGGCCAGCGTGGCGATGAAGCCGACGCCGATGGCATAGCCGTTGACCGCGGCGATCACCGGCTTGGCGAAATCCGTCAGCTGGTTGGCGACGAAATCGCGCCAGATGGTCATCCCCTCGATGGCCGCGCCCGGCGAGGCGACGGCATGCGTCTCGGCCTTGGTCAGGTTCGCACCGGCGGAGAATGCCCCGCCCACCGGATCGCCCGTCAGTACCGCCACACGGATCACCCGGTCGCCCTCGAGATCGGCCAGGATCGTCTTCATCTCGGCGGTGAAATCCGAGCCCCAGGCGTTCCGGGCCTCGGGGCGGCTGATCGTGATGACGGCGACGGCGCCGCGTTTCTCGACGAGGAGGGGCATCAGGGTTCCTTTGGTCCGAGGGTTTGCGCCCGCAAGGCGGCGAGCGCGTGGATCTGCGCCAGCAGCGGCGCCGGGACGCCGAGGCGCTGCGCCAGGGCCAGCGGCGCGCCGAGGATCGGGCCGATCTCCATGGCGCGGCCGAGTTCGGCATCCTGCAGCATCGAGGGCTTCACGCCCGGGCGCTCGCGGAACGCGGCCAGCCGGGGTGGGATGCCGTCTTGCAGGCCGGGGATGCCGGCTGCCCCGGCAATGTCGGCCGCTTCATGCATCAGGGCCTCGACCATGCGGGCGGCCTCGGGATCGGCCATCAGCCGGTCCACCGGCACGCCGGTCAGCATGCACAGCGGGTTGAGTGCGATATTGCCCAGAAGCTTGGCCCAGACGGTGCGCCGGATCTCGGTATCGACCTTCGTCGGATTGCCGGGCACGTCCAGCGCGGCGGCCACGGCGGCGGCACGGCTCTGGTTGTGGTTGTGGTCCGCGGCGCCGACCAGCAGGCGCTTGCCCTGCATCGGCACCTCATGCACCCAGCCCGGCGCCCGCAGCGACGCGATCATGTAAAGCACGCCGCCCATCACGGGCAGATCCTCCATCGCGCCGGACAGCGCACCCTCGGGATCGACAGCGCCGGGCGGAAGGCCTGCCAGGGCCGGGATGCCACGTGGGTACCACCACGGGATTCCGTTCTGCGCAAAGACCAGCGCCGCCCCCCGGGCCGCCCGCTCTGCCAGCTCGAGAGCGAAGGGGGCGAGATGGTGGGCCTTCAGCGTAATGAGAATCACGCCTGCGTCGGGCAGCCGGTCCATGCGGTCAGTCACCGCAAGGCGGTGGAGCGTGTCGGTCCCGTCGTCCGCTGTCAGCCGCAGCCCCTGTGCGCGCATCGCCGTCAGATGCGCGCCTCGGGCCAGCGCCGCGACCGGGCGACCGGCAGCGGCCAGACGCGCAGCGATCAGGCTGCCGATGGCGCCGCAGCCGACGATGGCGATGGAGTCGGCGCCGCTCAATGATAGCTCCGCCCGCCGTCGACGGCGAGGCAGGCACCGGTCATGTAGCTGGACCGGGGCGAGGTGATGAACAGCAGCGCCTCGGCGATCTCCTCGGGGCGGGCGCTGCGTTGCAGGGCATAGGTACGGGCGGCGTGGGCCTGCCGTGCCTCGGGATCGGCGCCGCCCGTCGACATGGGCGTGTCGACCATGCCGGGCGCCACGGTGTTCACCCGCACCGCCGGCGCCAGTTCGATGGCGAGGTATTTCAGCAACATCGCCACCCCGGCCTTGGTGGCACCATAGGCTCCGCCGGCGGTCGATGGCAGTAACCCGCTGGCCGAGGCGACGGCGGCGATGGTCGCGCCGGCGCCAGCCGCCCTCATGGGCGCGATGGCGGCCTGGCAAAGGGCGAAGGTCCCGGTGAGGTTCACCGCGAGCAGGCGCTGCCATTCGTCCAGTGGCAGGTCCTCCAGCCGGTGCCGGTCGGCGATGCCGGCGCAATGCACCAGCCCGTCGAGCCCCCCGAGCGCCCTGGCCGCCGCCGTAACCGCCCCGGCCGCCGCAAGCGGATCGGCAATATCGGCGACATGGGCGCTGGCACCCAAGGGTCCCGCCAGCGCTGCGAGGCCCTCCGCGTCGCGGTCCAGCAGCCCCAGATGCGCGCCCTGCCCCGCGAACATTCGCGCCGTGGCCTGACCGATGCCCGAGGCCGCGCCGGTGATCAGGATGCGCCGTCCGGCAAGCTCTCCCATGGCTCAGCCCCCGCCCAGCGCGACGATATCCGCCCAGACCTGCGTCCCGCCCCGGGTCAGTACCGCATTGCCCAGACGTTCGGACCATGCATGCTCGGAGCCCGCCTCGTCGCGCCACTGCCAGAGCCGGCGGGTCAGGTGGTGCAGCGCGTGTTCCCCGGTGATACCGATGGCGCCATGGACCTCATGCGCGACCGCGGCACCCCGGCCGACCGCGCGCGAGGCACGGATCTTGGCGATGGCCGGCGCGCGCCAGTCGGCGCCCCGGTCCAGCGCGCGCAGCGCGAACTCGACCCCGGCGCGGGCCGCCCCTGCCTCGGCCGCAAGTTCGGCGACCAGGTGCTGGACCGCCTGGAACTTGCCGATCGGCCGGCCGAACTGCTGACGGGTATTGCCGTGCTCGATGGTCATGCCGAGGATCCGCGACAGCGCCCCGGCGATCTGCGCCGCCCGCAGGACGGCCAGCAGCGCCTCGGGCCCCGGACCATCCAGCGGCCGGATCGCCAGCGGTCGGGTGCCCGAAAGCATCAGCGCCACGCCCGGCTCCCGCGCGACCCCGTGCAGCGGGCGCGAGGTCCCGGCGCCGGCGGGAAGCAGTACCAGATGGCCGTCGCCTTCGGCGAGGACCGGCCGGTCGCCTGCCGACAACGGCACCGTCAGCGACCCCCAGGCACGGCCGTCCCTGACCGACAGCGCGCCGAACCCCAGCGCGGGCGCCGGGTCCGACACCGAGCCCAGCCGGGCCGCCAGCGCGTTGGCGATCAGCCGTTCGCCCAGCCCGCCGGGCGCCGCGTGATAGCCCAGCGTCATGAACACGGGCCCGAGGTCCCGCCAGCCCAGCCCGGCACCGCCCTGCCCCTCGGGCACCAGCGCAAGGTCGAGACCCAGCTCCGCGAACGCGCTTTCCAGCGCTGGCGAGTCCTCCGGGCGATTGGGGTCCAGAAGGGCGCCCAGCAGGCGGTCCAGCTGGTCGGCCAGCATCTGTCCGGTCTCATCGTTCATCGCAGGCCCAGCCCCCGGGCCATGATGCCCCGGACGATCTCTTTCGTACCGCCGCGCAGCGAGAACGCGGGCGCCAGTTGCAGCACTGCCTGATAGAGCGCCCCGAACTGGCCTGCGTCGCCCAGTGCCGCGCCCGGCCCGGCCACCGCGCGGGCGACTTCGGGCAAGCGCTGCTCGAAATCGACGCCGATGTCCTTGACAACGGCGGCCTCGTTGTTGGGCAACTCGCCCCGGTCCAGCATCCCGGCCACCGCCAGCGACATCGAGCGCAGCACCGCCGCATCGGCCACCGCGTCGCCCAGAACCCGCGCGGTGAGCCGATCGCCCGGCATCGCCGCGTCGACCGAGGCCGCGAGCAGCGGAAACGAGCTGAGATACCGCTCGGGCCCGCTGCGCTCGTAGGCCAGTTCCGCGGTGGCCTGCGCCCAGCCTGCGCCCTCGGTGCCGATCAGTGCCTCGGCGGGCAGGGACACGTCGTCGAAGGTGACCTCGTTGAAATGCGCGTCGCCCGCCATGTCGCGGATCTGGCGGATTTCGACCCCTGGCGCGTCCATCGGCACGATCACTTGCGACAGGCCCTTGTGCCGGTCCGCGGCCGTTCCCTCGGACCGGACAAGCGCGATCATGTAGCGCGAATGATGGGCGTTGGTCGTCCAGATCTTGCGGCCCGACAGACGCCAGCCCTCGCCGTCACGCTTCAGTCGCGTCCGTATCGCGGCAAGGTCCGAGCCGGCGTCGGGCTCGCTGAGACCGATGCAGAAACACGCCTCGCCCGAGGCGATCTGCGGCAGGTAGAAGCGCTTCTGCGCCTCGGTGCCCAGTTTCAGGATCAGGGGGCCCGACTGGCGGTCGGCGATCCAGTGAAAGCCCACCGGAGCCCCTACAGCCAGCATCTCCTCCAGCACCACGTAGCGTTCGAGCTGACTGCGCTCCCGCCCGCCATAGGCCCGGGGCCAGGTCATGCCGATCCAGCCCTCGGCTGCCATCCCTCGCGAAAAGGCCTGATCGACCCCCATCCAGGACAGGCCCTTCGTGTGGGCCGAAAACGCCCCCGCGCGAGGTGCAAGGAAGTCGCGCACCTGCGCGCGCAGCGCCAGGGCCTCGGGCGGAAGGTCGACAGGGTCGAAGCGAAACGGGGTGTCCATGGCGCCGCTCCTCAGACGATGCCGCGGTCGCGAAGACCGGCGATCTGCTCGGGCGTGAGGGCCAGGAGCGTGCCCAGCACCGACTCGGTATCTTGCCCGATATCGGGCGGCGCGCTGCGATAGCTGACAGGGCTTGCCGCCAGCCGGACCGGATTGGCCAGCGCCCGGACCGCGCCATGACGCGGGTGCTGCATCGTCACAATATCCCCCCGCGCCCGCACATGCGGATCCGCCTCCAGGTCGGCGAGCGTGTTGATCGGCCCGCATGAGACGGTGCCGGCGTTCAGGATCTCCACCCATTCCGCCCGCGTCCGGCCCTTCAGGGCAGCGCTCACCTCGGCCTTCAGCGCGGCGCGGTTCGCCACGCGGTCGCCGTTTCTGGCAAACCGGGGATCCTCGGCCCAATCCGGGCGGCCCAAAACCTTTGCCAGCCGGCCGAATTCGCGGTCGTTGAAGGTCGCAATCAGAATGAAACCGTCGTCCACTGCGAAGACGCCGTAGGGTGCGGCGCTGGGATGGTCGTTGCCGGTACGGCCCAGGTCCTGCCCGGCATTGAGCCAGGCCGAGCCCGCGTTCATCGTGGCCGCGAGCTGCGCCTCGAACAGCGAGACGTCGACGTGCTGACCCTCGCCGGTGGCGTGGCGATGGGCGAGAGCGGCCAGGATGCCGATCGTCGCCTGCAACCCCGCGAGCGTATCTGCAAGGGGCACGCCCACCCGCATCGGACCCGCGCCGGGCTGGCCGTCAGGATGCCCGGTCACGCTCATCGCCCCGGCCATGGCCTGCGCGAGGTAATCGTAACCCGAGCGCCCCGCATAAGGCCCGTCCTGCCCGAAGCCGGAGACCGAGCAATAGATCAGCCGCGGGTTCAGCGCGAGCATCTCGACCGGCCCCAGCCCGTGGCGGGTCAGAGTGCCGGGGCGGTAGTTTTCGACGAGCACATCGGCGTCGGCGATGAGTTGCTGCAGCAATGCGCAGCCCTCGGGTTCGGCGTAATTGACCGAGATGGACTTCTTGTTGCGATTCACCGCTTGGTAATAGGTCGACCGCCCGACCTCGGGCCTGCCGTCTGCGCCCGGCATCCAGGGCGGGCCGATGCGGCGGACATCGTCGCCCTCGCCCGGACGCTCGATTTTGATTACCTCGGCCCCGAAATCGCCCAGCGTCTGCGTGGCATAGGGGCCGGCGATGACCCGCGTCATGTCGATGACCCTGAGGCCCGACAGCGCTCCCGTCGCGTGTGTCATCGTCTTTCCTCCGCGGGCGGGGCAACCGCCTTCCAGATACCGTTTGCCGCGACGAGCGGCGTCTCGCCGTCAAAGATCACGCCGCGCATGAAGAAGGTCGACCGCGTTCGATGGACGCATTCGGGACGCATGACCAGCAACCGGCCCAAAGGCGCGGCGGCCATGAATTGCACATCCAGTTGCGCCGTGACCTGAGCGGGCCGCCCGGTGCGCTCGGTCACGGCATTGCCCAGCGCACAATCGGCAAAACACATCAGCACCCCGCCGTGCGTGATGCCGCGACGGTTGGCGTGCCCCGCGCCCGGCAACAGCGCGTATTCGTGCCAGTCGCCGGCCTTGCGCCGCCAGACCGGACCGGCGACCTGCATGAAGGGCGCCAGGGTCGCCGTTTGCCAGCCGGCCGCCTGCATGTCGGGGAGCAAGGTCATCCGCCGCTACCGACCCGAGAAATGAGGCTTGCGCTTCTCGGCAAAGGCCGCGCGCGCCTCCTTGTGGTCGGCAGTCATCGACATCATCGGCTGCTGGTGCGTCTCGATCCCGAGCACCCTTTCCAGATCGCCCGGCAGTTCCGCCATCGCCGCCTTGATCGAGGCAATCGAAAGGGGCGCCGTATCGAGGTAGCTTTCCGCCTTGGCGATGGCCCGATCCAGCGCCTGTCCCGCCCCGACAAGTTCGTCACAGAGCCCCAGTTCGACGGCCTCGGGCGCCTTGACACTGCGCCCGGTGAACAGCAGGTCGCGCGTCCGAACCGCGCCGATCCGCGGCGGCAGGGACCACAGGATGCCGCAATCCGCGGCCAGCCCGATCCGCCCGAAAGCGCCGCCGAACCGCGCCCCCTCGCCCGCAACGATCCAGTCGCAGGCACACAGGACCGACAGGCCGGCACCGAAAGCGGCCCCCTCGGTCGCAGCGACGACCGGCTTCGGTCCGGCGGCCAGCGCACGGATCACGTCGTGAAGCACTTTCATCCGGCGTTTGGAACGCAAGGGATCGGGCCCCGTCGAGGCCTGCATCTGCTTCACGTCCGCCCCGGCCGAGAATTGCCCCCCGGCGCCGGTCAGGACGAGGGCGCGTACACTCGCGTTTGAGCCGGCCTCGATCAACGCCTCCAGCAACTGGTGGCGCAATCCGTCGCCGATGGGGTTCATCCGCTCGGGCTCGTTCATCGTCAGGATGCGGACCGGGCCGCGGTCCTCGACCAGAACGTAGCGATGGCTGTCGGCGCCGGTCATAGCGTCATCTGGCTGCCGCCGTTGGCGGACAGTCTCTGGCCGGTGATGAACGAGGCGGCGGGCGACAGCAGGAAGCAGATCGGCCGCGCAGCTTCCTCGGGGCTGCTCCAGCGGTTGAGCGGGATGCGCGACAGATAGGTGTCGCGGAACTTCTCGCCGCGGATCGTCTCGGTCATCGGAGTTTCGACGACCCCGAACGAGACGGTATTGGCGCGGACGTTGTATTTCGCCAATTCCTTGGCCGCCGACATGGTCGCACCCAGCAGGCCCGATTTCGCTGCGGCATAATTGATCTGGCCGATGGTGCCGCCGGTGCCCGCGTCTGACGAGATGTTGACGATGGCGCCGTCCAGTTCTTCACCCGCCTTGAAGCACTCGGCGGCATAGCGGCCGTAGGCCTGCATGAAGAGGAAGCTGCCGGTCAGGTGGATGTCGAGCACCGTCTTCCAGTCGGCCATCTCCATCCTGGTCAGCATGGCCGGGCGCGAAACGCCGGCATTGTTGACAAGCCCGTGCACCGCCCCGAAAGCCTCGGCCGCGCCGGCGATCACGCGCTGCGCAAGGTCCGGGTCGGCGACACTGCCGGCAGCGGTGACCACACGGTCGGCACCCAACGTCTCGCGCAGCGCGGCAAGCCCGGCCTCGTTCATGTCGACTGCGGCGACGTTGCCGCCCAGATCGGCGATCAGGGTCGACACCGCCAGGCCGATGCCCTGCGCAGCGCCGGTAACAATGATGGTGCGGCCAGACAGGGCCATCGGATTGACCCTCGCCTGTCTGACCCGCCCCTCTGTGGCTGTCGCCATCGGACACACTCCTCGACTTCGGTTGTGGAGAACCCTCGCAGCGCCGCGGGTCGGCCCGCAAGCACGGTCCCGGATCGGGCCTCTATCTATCCGTCATGTGTTTTGTGCCGCCCGGTCGCCCGCGACAAAGGCGCCGGCGCGGGCCCGCAGTTCGTCCGAGCCGGCCAGGGG
Source organism: Pararhodobacter marinus (assembly GCF_003122215.1). Lineage (GTDB taxonomy): Bacteria > Pseudomonadota > Alphaproteobacteria > Rhodobacterales > Rhodobacteraceae > Pararhodobacter > Pararhodobacter marinus. The sequence goes on from NZ_QEYD01000001.1 coordinate 17,607, forward strand.
CCGCACCAGCCTGCGCTCCAGTGCCAGCCCCTCCGCGAGAGTCATCTCGACCCCTTCGCGGATCGCCCGGCAGGCAGCGGTCACCGCGGCGGCCGGATGCGCGGCGATCCGCGCGGCGATGGACAGCGCGGTGTCCAGCGCCTGCCCGGTGTCGGCACGTCTGGAAACGACCCCGAGGGTCAGCGCCTCGCCGACCGTCATCGGTTCGGCGGCGAGAATCGCCAGCGCGGCACGGTGTCTCCCGGTGGCGCGGGCCAGCCGCTGTGTGCCCCCGCTGCCGGGGATGAAGCCATAGCGCACCTCGGGCAGGGCCAACACCGCATCGGATGCCGCGACGATGATGTCGCAGGCCAGCGCCAGCTCGAACCCGGCTCCCCAGGCGCCGCCTTCGATGGCCGCGACCACCGGCAGGTCGGTCTCGGCCATGACGCCGGCCAGACGGTCGACGCTGGCGAGCCGCTGGTCAACATGGCTCGTCGCGCTCTCGGCGAGGTCGGCCCCCGCCGAAAAGACCCCGCCTGCCCCCGACAGCACGATTACCCGGTCCGCTGCTTGCCGGGCGATGATCGCCTCGGCCAATGCATCGCGCAGCGGCATGGAGATGGCGTTGCGCTTCTCGGGGCGGTTCAGGGTCAAAAGCAGGATCCCCGGCCCCGGACGCGTCCTTTCCACCAGCGCCATCACGCTACTCTCGGGTGGCGGGCAAGCGTCCCGGCAGAGCCATGCAGTTGGTCCGAGAAACGGCGTTCGCAACTCCGGATCGCCTCGGGCGAGCCTTCGATGCCCAGCACCAGATGCTGGCGGTCGCGCCCGCCGATGATCGCCAGTCCCGCGGTGCCCTCGGCGGCGCCAGGACCAGTGAAATATCCGCGCGCACGCTCGGCCTGCAGCGCGTCGAGGAAGGGGCGGATGGCGATGGGGGTGTCCTCGCCCGCACTCTCGGCGTTGAGCCGTCGCAGAATGGCGGCGACGTTGCTTTCCTCGGCCTGTGCCAGCAGTGCGCGTCCGGTAGCGGTTTTGGTGACGGGGTGCAGGGCGCCGATTGGTATTGGCGCCGCCTGCCGCGGTTGGGCGACGTAGATGTATTGCGCGAAAAGTCCGTTGGCGGTGGCCATCACCACCGTCTGCCCGGTGCGCAGCGCCAGGTCATCGACCGTTTCCAGCAGCCGCCCTTCCTGCACCGTCGCCGAATCGACCCAATGTCCAAGAAGCGACACCCGTCGGGTCGGAAAATACGTACGGCTCAGGCGGTCCTGTTGAAGATATCCCAGCGATACGAGGCTTTGGAGCAGCGCCGAGGTGCTGGACTGCGGCAGCCCCAGCGCCCGCGCGACCTCCAGCACACTGGCTTCGCGCCGCACGGCGTCGAAGAACTCGAGGATCTGCAGGGTGCGGCCTGCGGACTTCACGACCGGTCCGAGGCAGCCGGTTCCGGTCGCGGCAACCCGGTCAGGCGCCACGGCGTGTAGTTGCATGATTCAGGTTCCTCCGTTCCGCGCGGGCCTTGCGCGGGGCCGGGCCGCGTTGCAGCCGGGCCTTTCCTTCGGATGACGCTATCGGGCGCGAGGAAGCCGGTAAAGCGGGGCCGGCGGCACCCCGGATTTTCGACACATATGTAGATTGCCCGAACAGGCGACGTCATCGTGCCCGTCAGCGTACCATCCGGCGGATGAAGGCGAAGCGTAGGAAATCGCCAGAAAGTTGCGCGAAGGGTGCTGTGAGGCGTCCTCTCTCTTTCTCCTCCCGCGGCGAGGCCATTCCGCCAAGGATGTGATGAAGGACGGTTCGGGCTGGCCCGCGAGCCCGAACCGCGGGCAGGATACCGCAAACGGAATGGAGGGCTTCATGCGAATCCTACTGATCGGCGCCACCGGCGACGTGGGCCGGGGCATTCTGCACGAGGCACTGGCGACGGGGCATTCAGTGACAGCCGTGGCGCGCACCGCCGCCGGCCTTGAGGGGCTGGAACCGCATCCGGCCATGCGGCTCCAGCCGGGCGACATCGGCACCGCTGAGGGCGCAATGGCGCTGGCCCGGACAGCCTGCGCCGACAAGCCGCCCGACGCGGTGGTGGTCGCCGTCAGCGTCGCGTCCGACAGAATCAAACTTACCGAGATCACCGGCGAGGACCTTTCGGCGGCGATCCTGGGCACTCTGCAGCCGCACCTTCACGCCGCGCACGCCTTCGGGCCGCTGTTGCCCGAGGGTAGTGTCTTCCTCGGCCTCGGCGGCGGCACCGCGGACGTGGTTATCCCGGGACTCGCGCCGGTCTCGATGGCGCAGGCGGCGCTGAGGGTGCTCTACCGGCACTTCGCCTGCGAACGCAGCATGGCGCGGGTGATCTGGCGCGAACTCCTGATCCGCTCGATGGTCAACGGCGGGAGGAAGCGCGAGATCGCGACTGACGACTGGCTGACCGACCGCGAGATCGGCCGCCACGTCCTGGCGATCCTTACCGATCCCGCCGCCTTTGCCGGGCCAATTCTGACCATCGCCGCGCGGGAGGATATCGGTCGCGCCACCGGATGAGAGCTATCGCCCGGTAAAGACAGCCGGGCGCTTTTCCAGGAAGGCCGTCACGGCCTCGCGATGATCCTCGGTCTCGTGCATCAAGGCCTGGAACGCCGCCGACAGCTCCAGAATCGACGACAACTGTGCGTGCTCGCTTTCCCGCAGCAGCCGCTTGGCCAGTCGCAGCGCATGCGGCGGATTGACGGCGATGCGATGGGCCAGCGCCCTTGCCTCGTCCATCAGCGCAGCGTCGGGTACCACCTTGCTGACCAGTCCGATCGCCTTGGCCTCGGCCGCGTCGATCGCCTCGCCAGTGAAGCACAGCTCATAAGCCTTTGACGCACCAACGATACGCGGCAGGAAATAGGCGCCACCGTCCCCCGGAATGATGCCGACCCTGACGAAGCTCTCGGCAAATCTGGCGCTCTCGGCGGCGATGCGGATGTCGCACATGCAAGCCAGATCCAGCCCCGCACCGATCGCCGGGCCGTTCACAGCCGCGATGGTCGGTACCTCGAGGTTCCACAGCGCGAGCGGGATCCGCTGGATTGCTTCGCGGTAGCCGTAGCGTGTCTCGATGGGCGTTGCGCGCGGCGCGAAACCCGATCGGTCGAGCATCTTCTTGAGGTTACCCCCGGCGCTGAAGGCGCTGCCCGCGCCGGTCAGGATCACCGCGGCGATGCCCTTGTCGGCCTCGGCCTCGGCGCAGGCGGCCTCGAACTCGCGGCAATATTCCACTGTCGAGATGGCGTTGCGCTCTTCGGGGCGCTGCATCGTCAGGATCAGCAGCGCACCCTCGCGCCGTAGGTCAAGGAAGGGCTGCATGGAGGGCTCCGCAAGTTGGGGGGTCGGCCCGGAGGCTAGACCGCCGACGCGCGATAGGCAAACCGCGCCCGCGTTCATCACGTCCATGCGGAACGCGGGCCTGCCCGCGCGCGCGGACCGCAGGCATGCCAGAATGCTGCGATGCGAGATGCACCGGCAAGAATGGCCGCCTTGGCGCGGGACGGATGGCGGGCGGTCGAGGCCGTCGGCGTCATGTCGCGCTTCGGCACCATCCTGCAGCGGGGCGATCCGGGCGAGGCGCGGTTCGGCATGCTGGTCGAGCCGCACCACCGGGGCGATGACGGATCGCTGGCGCAGGGGGCGCTGTTGATCTTCCTCGACTACGCCATCGGGCGGGCGGCTGTGCCGGCCCACGGTCTGGGCATCGTCACCCTGCAATTGCAAACGAATTTCATCGCGCCGGTGCCGGTGGGGGCCTTCCTGACCTCGGAAAGCCGGCTGATGGCGGCGGAGGGCGCGCTCTTGTACCTCAGGGCCAGCGTCATGGTCGGCGATCGGCTGGTCGCCACCGCCGACGGTGTTTGGAAGGTTCTGGCGTTGCCGCGGGAGTGACCGTGACCCCTGGAGGGGCGAAGACTAGGAGGCGAAGGTATCGCGCGCCGCGCGGTCCATCGCCTGGCGATAGTCCCGGATGAGCCGCGCGCAGAGTTCGGCCACCGGCGGCAGGTCGTCGATGGAACCCACGCCCTGCCCTGCCGACCAAAGGTCGGCCCAGGCCCGGGTCCCGGGCTGGCTGCGCAGGACCTCGTGCGGCGGCAGAGCCAGCGGGTCGAGCCCCGCCGCGCGCAGCGACGGCACGAGGAAATTCGCAGGCACCCCGGAGATGTTCGGCGTATGCACGATATCGGCGGCCCGCGCCCCCAGCAGCATCCGCTTGTAGCCGTCGGGCGCGATGGACTCGGCCGTCGCCAGAAACCGGGTGCCCAGATAGGCCAGATCGGCGCCCATCACCCGGGCGGCGGCGATATCAGCACCCGAGGACAGCGCGCCGCCGAGGACGATGGTGCCGCCAAAGAAGCGTTTGACCTCGGCCAGCAGGGCGAAGGGGCTGAGCGTCCCTCCGTGCCCACCCGCCCCGGCGGCGACAGCGATGATACCGTTGACCCCGGCCGCGGCGGCCCGTTCGGCATGGCGCGCGTTCACCACATCGTGGAACACCAGCCCGCCGTAACCGTGCACCGCCTCAACCACACCGCGGTCGGCGCCCAGCGAGGTGATGACCAGCGGCACGCGGTGGCGCACGACCCGGGCAAGATCCGCCTCGAAACGCGCGTTCGAACGCCGCACCACCAGATTGATACCAAAGGGCGCGTCGCCCGCAGCCGGGTCCAGCCGCGCGGCGATGATCTCGAGCCAGGCGTCCAGAGCCTCGCCGGTGCGGCAGTTCAAGGCCGGAAAGGTGCCGACTAGGCCCGCCTTGCAGGTCGCGATTACCAGATCCGGACCCGAGCCCAGGAACATCGGCGCAGCGATAGCAGGGAGGGCGAGTTGGGCGAGGCTGGGGGGCAGCGGCATGCGGGGCTCCGTCGGGATCATTCTCGAGAAGCAACCACGACCGGCCCGCGGCGCGAAACCCCGGGCCAGTATTGACCATATCCTTGATGGAGGCCCCCACAGCTGCAGGCGCACGTTGCCGCTGCAAGGCCCCCGCGCGTAGGGTTCGGGCTGGACCGGCCCCCGCAGGCGCCTTTGGCGCCCGGGGCGTGGGGCCGGGCCATCCAGAACCGAAGGGAGGAGCCGTTCATGCTCCAACGATTGACGACCAGAGATACACTTGGCGGTCTGCTCATGATCGCCCTCGGGCTCGCCGCCGCGGTGATCGGGCGAGGCTATGACCTGGGCACCCTGCGACAGATGGGCGCCGGATGGTTCCCGGTGGCGTTGGGCATACTCCTTGCCGTGCTCGGACTGGGCGTGATCCTGACCGGACGCCCGGGCCATAGCGTTCCGGCGCAGGACGCTCCGGCGCAGGAAACGGCCCTCACCCCCGAAACGGCGGACAGGAACGCCCTGCAAACCGACGGCGACGGCAGCGCCGGACCGAGCCCCCTGCGCAGCCTCTTCTTCGTGCTGGCGTCGATCGGCGCCTTCGCGCTGCTGATCCCGATCCTCGGGCTGATCCTGACAGTCCCGATATCAGTCGGGCTCGCCTCGATGGCCGATCCCAAGTCGCGCCCGGTGCCGGTCCTGCTGCTGGGGCTGGGCCTTGCCGCGCTCACCTCGGCCATCTTCGTGCTTGGCCTGGGCTTGCAGATGGACCTGCTGCCATGATGGAAATCCTCAACGGCCTGTCGCTGGGTCTCTCGGTCGCCTTCAGCGTCAGCACCTTGTTCTATTGCTTCGCCGGGGTCGCGGTCGGCACGTTGGTGGGCGTGCTGCCCGGCCTCGGCGGACTGGCCACCATCGCCATGCTGATGCCGTTGACCTACCATGTCGCGGCGGTTGACGCACTGGTGATGCTCTCGGGCATCTATTACGGAGCGGCCTACGGCGGCTCGACGGCGTCTATCCTGCTGAACCTTCCGGGTACCGCGAACACCGCCGTCACCTGCCTCGACGGTTACCCGATGACCAAGCAGGGCCGCGCCGGCGTCGCCCTATTCATGACAACCATCGCCAGCTTCGTCGGCGCCTTCATCGGCCTGGTGGCACTGGTGGGTTTCGCCCCCTACCTGCTGGCGGCCGCGCGCAGCTTCTCGTCGCAGGAGTACTTTTCGCTGATGGTGCTGGGCCTGATCGCGGCATCGGTGCTGTCGACCTCGTCGCCCCTCAAGGGCCTGGCCATGGTTACCCTCGGGCTAATCCTGGGACTCGTCGGCACCGACATCACGTCGGGCACCAATCGCTTCACCTTCGGCAGCCTCAGGCTTTACGACGGACTGAACCTGGTGGCGCTGGCGATGGGGATGTTCGGGGTGCCGGAACTCATCGCCAATGCCGGACGCGTCCGGTCTAACATCGTCGATTCGAAGTCGATCACCTGGCGGTCGATGTGGCCAACGCGCGACGACTGGAAACGCTCGACCAACCCGATGCTGCGCGGCACCGGCATCGGTGCGGTGCTGGGCGCGCTGCCCGGGACCGGCGGCCTGCTGGCCTCATTTATGTCCTATGCGGTGGAAAAGCGCCTGGCCAAGGACCCGTCGCGCTTCGGCAACGGCGCCATCGAGGGCATTGCCGGCCCGGAAGCCGCCAACAACGCGGCGATCCAAACCGCGTTCATCCCGACCCTGACGCTGGGCATCCCCGGCGACGCGGTGATGGCGCTGATGATGGCGGCGATGATCATCCAGGGCATCGTCCCGGGCCCCGGACTGATGACCCAGCAGCCGGACCTGTTCTGGGGCGTCTGCGTCAGCTTCCTGATCGGCAACATCATGCTGCTGATCCTGAACATCCCGCTGATCGGCGTCTGGGTGAAGATCCTCGCCGTGCCCTACTGGATGCTGTTCCCGGCGGTGGTCATCTTCATCTGTGTCGGTGTCTATTCGATCAACTACTCCACGTTCGACGTGTTCTGGGTGATGATCTTCGGTTTCCTCGGCTACCTGCTCGCGGTCCTGAAATTCGAGGTCGCGCCGCTGCTGCTGGGCTTCATCCTGGGGCCGTTGATGGAGGAACACCTTCGCCGCTCGATGCTGTTGTCGCGCGGCAGTTTCTCGACCTTTGTGGAGCGGCCGATCAGTGCCTCGTTCCTAGCGGCCGCTGCGCTGATCCTGCTGTGGCTCGCCTATGCCAGCCTGCGCGGCCGGGCCCGGGCGCGCGCCGCCAAACAGCACGCCGCGCTCAGCGAGTGAACCGGATGCGCCCGGCCCCCGCTCTCGCGGGGCCGGGCCAACCCCGCTCGCAACACATTCCCGATGAATAGGGCGCTTTCGCCTCCCCTCGTTTGAGGCAGCGCCCGGGACTGACACGCTGGTCCAGCCAGCCGCACCGACCGACGTCCAGGGCGCGGCGGGCGGCAGCACGAACTGACATCAGAGGGAGGAACTCGACATGCACCCCATGCTAGCCACCGTCGGCGCCGCGCTGATCGCCGGCCTCGCCGTCGCCGGGCCCGCCGCCGCGCAGGGCTTTCCCGACGGACAGGATATCCGCCTCATCGTGCCCTTCCCGCCGGGCGGGCCGACCGACACCACCGCCCGGCTGATCGCCGACCAGATGCGCCAGAACCTGGGCGTGACGATCATCGTCGACAACGTCCCGGGCGCCGGCGGCACCATCGGCGTAACCGAGATGACGCTGGCCGACCCCGACGGGCACACCATCGCCATCGTCGGCAGCGGCGCGGTCACACTGTCGCCCTTCACCATGCCCGACCTTCCCTGGGGCCCCGAGAACCTGACGCCGATCATCCATGTCGTCGACATCCCGTTGCTGATGACCGTGCCGGCCGGGTTCGAGGCCCAGACCTTCGGGGATTTCGTGAACTTGGTCACCGCGCATCCGGGTGACTTCAACTACGGCTCGGACGGTCAGGGCAGCCTGACGCACATGTCCATGGAATGGCTGAAATCGCTGACCGGCATGGACCTGGTGCATATCCCGTACCGCGGGACCGCCGACATCATGCAGGCGATGCTCTCGGACACCATCCAGACCTCGCAAAGCGGCATCCTGGGCCCGCTGCCGCTCGTGCAGTCGGGCGAGCTGACCGCCATCGCAATCACCAGCGCCGAACGTTCGCCCGTGCTGCCGGACGTGCCGACGGTCCGCGAACTGGGGTTCGACGATTTCGTCGTGACCGCCTGGTTCGCCTTCTTCGCGCCCGAGGGGACGCCGGCCGAAATCGTCGACGCTCTGAACGCGTCGATCACGGCGGCGATGGAAAACCCGGACGTGTCGTCGGCGATCAGCGGCTTCGGGTTCACGCCCCTGAACTCGACGCCCGCGGAACTTTCGCAGACCGTCGACTTCTACCTCGACCGCTGGGGCTCGCTGATCGAGGGCGGCCTGCAGGTCAACTGACCCGGGCCGACCGCAAGGCAAAACGAAACCGGGGGCCTCGCGGCCCCCGGTTCCCATTGTCAATGGGGATACGTCAGCCCGCTGTGGGCCCGGGCCACCGGAATCCGGTCGCCCGCAGGTGGTAGAACAGCGGCCCGTCCTGCACCACGAAGCTGCGCATCATCCCCGGCCCCTCGTTGTGGTGGGAATGCTGCTGGAGCGGCGGGGTCAGCATCACCGACCAGGGCAGCCAGTCGATCCGCGTCTCGCCGATCATCGAATGCACGCCCTCGCCCTGCAGCGATACGGTGATCGCCACGGCGTTGTGGATATGCGCCTTCTGCACGCCCCCCGCCTCGAGCGTGTTGATCGAGGCGAGCATGGTCGGCATCAGCGTGCCCCGCACCGTCCGGTCCATCCCCCCGGTCGAGAAGGTGACGTATTTTCCCGCCGTCTTCACCGGCCCTTCGCGCACGTGCACCAGTCCCAGCGCCGCGTCGATCCTGTCTTGCCGGAACACGGCGGGCAGCAGGAAACTCTCGCTGGCAGGGACTGGCTGGGTGCGGAAATGCCGGTGGTGGGGCTCGTCCGTCGTGCTGACGATCAGAGTGTCCTCGTCCGCCTGATGAACCGTCTCGGCCCCACCCGGAAAGCAGAACCCGTCGCCCGCCCGCCATTCCAGCGTGACGCCGCCACTGGTGCTGCGCCCGGCGCCCTTCAACACATAATGCATCTCGCCGGTGGCTTGGAAGCGGTGGCTCAGGCGCTCGCCCGGACGGATCACCAGATACCGCGCCAGCAGCTCTGGCGTAGTCGCGGGCCAGTCGATGTTCAGTGCCGCCGACAAATCCAGCAGGATGATCCCGGTCGGCGTAGCCGGGTCCAGCGCCCGCTCGCGCTCGGCATCGAAACGGTGGGCGGGGATGGGGGGCAATCCACGGTCGAAGGCGCCTTCGGGCGTGACATAGAAGGCGTTCGTCTCGGCAGTGTCAGCGGCGTTCATGGTGTTCCTCCTCCTTGGCGCCAAGACTGGTCTCGATCACTGCGTCGAGGGCAACGAGACCCTGCGCCCGGACGACGACGGGGTTGACCTCGATCGTGGCAAGGCGCGGGGTTGCGGCGAAGGCGCTCGAGAGGGCGGCGATCGCCCGGGCAAGGGCATCGACATCCAGCGCCGGGCTGCCCCGCCAGCCGGTCAGCAAGGGCGCGGTCCGCAGGGACAGGATCATCGCTTTGGCTGCGGCCTCGGTTACCGGGGCGCGGGCCACGGCGGTGTCCTTCAACAGCTCGACCAGCGTGCCGCCCGCGCCGACCGTGACCATCGGACCGAAGATCGGATCGCGGGTCAGCCCCAACAGCATTTCCGCCCCGTCCGTGACCATTTCGGACACCAGGAACCCGTCGAGCCGCGCCTCGGGCGCGGCCTGCGCCACCCGGGGCAGCATCGCCTCGGCGGCGGCGCGTACTGCGTCGGTGCCCGAGAGGCGCAGGGCGACGCCGCCGGCCTCGGTCTTGTGGGCGATGTCGGGCGAGACGATCTTCAGCGCAACCGCCCCGCCGATCCGCTCGGCCGCCGCTGCCGCGCCGGCCGCGTCCGCCGCCCGTTCCTCGCGCGGGGGGCGCAAGCCCAGCCCCGCCAGCAATGCCTTCGCCTTCGCCTCGTCCAGGCGCCCCGCGCCCTCGGGCAAGGCCACTGCCGGACCCGGGGCCATGAGCGCCGCGCGCTGCCCCGGTGTCGGCGCGCGCCACAGCGCCTTGAGCGCCGCGATGGCATCGGCCGGATCCTCGAACGCAAGCACCCCGCCCCGTGAATAACCGGGCATCTCGTCTTCGGGCGCGGTCACCGACAGCAGGACCAGCGCCTCCGGATGCCGCTCCTGCGCGCGAATGATGACATCGCGCAGCGGCTCTGCCATCGACGGCGTCATGCCGCAGATCCCCAGGAACACGACCACCGCGTCGAAGGCCCCCGAGGCGAGCGTCGCGTCCATGGTCTTTTCCATCAGGTCGTGGTTCATCGACACCAGCCCGGTCATGTCGATCGGGTTGCGCGTCGAGGCCGCCGGAACCAGCGATGTCAGTTCCTGCCGAAGCGCATCGGGCGACACCCCCAGCGACAGGCCCGCATCGGCGACATAGTCGCAGATCTGCACGCCGACCCCGCCCGAGATGGACACAACGCCGACGCGGTCCCCGCGTGGCCGGCGCCCGCGTGACAGCGCATAGGTCATGTCCAGCAACTCGCGGGAGGTACTGGCGCGGATCACGCCGAATTCCTCGAAGACGGCGTCATAGATAGCGTCCTCGCCGGTCAGCGAGGCGGTGTGCGAGGCGGCGGCGACGCGCCCTTCCTCGGTCCGGCCGACCTTCATGGCAACGACCGGCTTGCCGGCGGCCTTCGCCGCCGCGAGCCCCTCGACGAAGGCCGCGCCGTTGCGCAGCCCCTCCAGATAGGTGACGATCACCTCGACATCGTCGTCGCCCGCGAGGTGCAGCATCAGTTCGCCCGCGTCGATGTCGGCCTCGTTCCCGGTCGTCGCCCAGGCGGCGACGCCGATCTCGCGCATGGCCGCGTGGCGCATGACATAGCCGCCATAACCGCCCGACTGGCTGACCAAGCCCACGTTGCCGGGCGGCGGGATCTGATCTTCGAACGTCACGGTAAAGGTGCCGTAGAAGCGATGGCCGGCGTGGAACGCGCCCATGCAATTGGGGCCGAGCAGGCGCATGCCGCTGGTCCGTGCGATGGCAACCATCTCGTCCTGAAGTGCCCGGCCCGCCGGCCCGTTCTCGGCGAAACCCGCGCTGAAGACGATGGCGGCCTTGACCCCCGCTTCGGCGCAGTCGCGGATCGCCGCCACCGTCTCGTCCGTCGGGACGGAGACCAGCGCGCAGTCGATGCTGTCACCGATCGCCGACAGCGTGGGATAAGCGCGCAGGCCCTGGATCACGTCCCGCGTGGGGTTCACGGGATAGATCGCGCCCTCGAAGCCTGCGCGCTTCATGTAGTCGATGGGCCTGCCGCCGAAGCGCAGGATGTTTGACGAGGCGCCGATCACGGCGACGGACTCGGGGCGGAACAGAGCCTTCAGCGAGGCGCTTCGTTCGGGTCGGATCAACACTTGTAGCTCTCATCCTCTCGGTCGAGACGACGCAACAGCGCCGCCCATTCCTTCTGTCCGTTGCGCGCGACATGCGCCTCGTTCGACGAGGGCGCGAACATGCGTGCGGTCCGCTCCTGCGCCTCTGTCGAGGGCCTGACGATGCCCGCCCCCGCCGCCATCAGATCCACCTGGATCTGGCACGCGGTCTGGAACCGCTGCATCAGGTGAAACGCCTCGGCCACGCTGCGCCCGCAGACCAGCGCGCCGTGGTTGCGCAGGATCAGCGCGTCGTTCCGGCCCAGGTTGGCGACCAGAGCCTGCCGCTCGACCTCGTCGATCGCGGGGCCCTGGTAATCGTGATAGCCGGTGCGCCCGTGAAACCGCAGTGCCGTCTGGCTGATCGGCAACAGGCCGCAATCCATGGCCGAGACCGCCGCGTCCCAGCGGGTATGCGTGTGGATCACGCAGGCCGCATCCTCGCGCGCCGCATGGACCGCCGAGTGAATGACATAGCCCGCGCGGTTCACGCCGTTGTCGGGATCGCCGCGGCGGATGACATTTCCCTCCAGATCGACCACATGCAGGGATGAGGCCGTCACCTCGTCGTAAAACCGCCCGTAGGGGTTGATGAGGAAATGCCCCGGCTCGCCCGGAACCGACAGGGTGATGTGGTTGTAGATCAAGTCGGTGAAGCCGAAGACCGCCATCAGCCGATAGCAGGCAGCGAGGTCTACCCGCGCCTCCCACTCCGCTTCGGTGACGGCTCCCTTCAGGTCCGGCGCCCTGAGAGGTGCAGCATGGCCCATCGCGATCCCCTGTCTAATGCGTCTTGCGCTCAGCGCGTTGCGCGCAGTCTTTCAGGCCGTCGGCGCAGAGGCAAATCCCGCGCCGGTGCGCGGGGCATCCATCACATATCCGCCATTTCGAGGCTGAGAACATGTTTGCCGAACCCCGCGCCGGCGAGCATCGCCACGAAGGCCGCGGGAAGTGTCTCGAACCCATGATGGCGCGTGATGTGCCACTGCAAGCAACCTCGCGCAGCCATGTCGCGCAGCGCGGCGAGCGGTTCGGCATCATCTTGATCGTAAATCGAGAACGGCAGGATGCGGACCGCACGGGCCAGAAGCTGCCGGAAGTTGACCAAGGCGACCGGCTCATTGTCCTGATAATGTTGCTTCAGGCCGCACAGCACGACGCGGCCAAAGCGCTTCATGGCGCCCAGCGCCGGGTCCAGCGTTGCGGCGCCGACATTTTCGAACATCAGGTCGAGGCCTTCAGGCGCGGCCTGCGCGAGTTGCGCCGTCAGGTCGCCGGACTGGTAGTCAAGGACGGCGTCGAACCCTGCGACTTCGCGCAGCCAACGGGCTTTCGCGGCGCCTCCGGCGATGCCGATGACCCGGGCACCGCGGTCCCGCGCAATCTGGCCCGCGATGCTGCCCACCGCACCGGCCGCGCCGCTGACCAGCACCGTCTCGCCGGGCTGCACCTGACCGATACGCACCATCCCCAGCCAGGCGGTGACGCCCGAATGGCCCAGCGCGCCGAGAAACGCGGCACCGTCTGCGGGTTCCTTCGGCAGCCTGCTCAGCGCTGCGGCGGGTCCGGTCACTAGCTCACGCCATTCCGCGAAGCCCAAGACCCGCGCGCCCGGTGCCAGAGCCGGATCGCGAGACGAGACGACACGCCCGACCACGCGACCGATCACCGGCTTCGGGTCGGGATCGGCATCGAATTCCATCGCCGCCATGCGCAGTGCCAGGTAGGGATCGAGCGAGATGTGTTCGACTCTGACAATCGCGTCGCCGGGCCCGGGCGGGCGGACAGGGACCTCGGTCACGGCAAGATCCTCCGCCCGGATAAGACCGGCCGGAGGTCGGATCAGCCTGACGGCCCGGGTGTGCGGCGGCTGGTCCGCGCCCCCGGGCCAATGCCCGGTCACAGCAGGCCGGCTTCGCGCAGGGCGGTATCCCAGACCTGGAAATCGTCCCGGATGCGAGCGTCGAGCTCGGCGGGCGTCGTGGTCATCGGCTCGAAGCCAAACCCGGCGATGCGCTCGGAAACCTCGGGCTGGGCGATGATGGCGGCGATCTCGGTGCTCAGACGGTCCAGTATCGCCGCATCCGTCCCGGCGGGCGCGACGATGCCGAACCAGCTGCCGACGTCATAGCCCTCGACCCCGGCCTCCTGCAGCGTCGGCACGTCCGGCAGGGCGCTGATGCGCTCGGACGTACCGACGGCGACGATCTTCAGCTGCCCGTCGTTCATGTACTGGATCGGCGCCAGGGCGCCTGCGAAGGCGAGGTCGATGGCGCCGGACAGGATGTCGGTCATCATCGGCGCGGTGCCCTGATAGGGGATATGCTGCATCTCGATCCCGGCGCGTTCCTGGAACACCTCGCCGGCAAGATGTGTCAGCCCGCCCACGCCGTCCGAGCCGTAATTCAACTCGCCCGGGTGGTTGCGCGCATAGTCCAGCAGTTCCTGGATGTTCGAGACCTCGAAGCTGTTGCTGACCGTCAGCACCAACGGCACCAGCGCCAGCATCGTCACGCCGCTGAAATCGTCGGGCGCGTAGGGCGGCGTCTCGCCGTGCAGGTCACGCACCCCGGCCATCGTCGACGAGGTGCCGAAAAGGATCGTGTAGCCATCGGCCTCGGCCTGCGACGCATGCACCGAGCCGATTGTGCCGGCCGCGCCAGGCATGTTCTCGACGATCACCGGCTGACCCAGCGCATCCGACAGCGGCGCCGCGACGAGGCGGGCGAGCGTATCGGTGTTGCCGCCAGCGGGATAGGGCACGACCAGGGTGACCGGCCGGCTTGGCCAGTCCTGCGCGATGGCGGGGCCTGCCATGAGGGCGAGCGACGCGGCGGCGGCGGCGTATTTCCACGATGACATCATGTTCCTCCCACGGATCAGGTCAAGGCGGCCCGGCAACCGGGCCCGGCCTCCGGGTGATTACCGCACGAAGGCCTCGGCCCTACTAGCGGCAGCACAGCGGGGCTGCGGCTTCATCACATATCTGACGCAGACTTGGCTGGCGATGCCGCCAGAGCGTCAGGCACGATCATAGACTTCCGGGTTCACGACGTGGGGCGGGCGGCGACCGGCCAGAACGGCGAACACCTGTTCGGCGTTGGAACGCGCGAGACCCAACGCCGAATAGAGCGACGGACCCGCCACATGCGGTGTGACAACAACGTTTTCCATATCGCGGAAGGGGCAATCGGCGGGCGGCGGCTCGGGATCGAAGACATCGAGCCCGGCGCCAGCCAGCTGACCCGTCCGCAAAGCGTCCACGAGCGCCGGCTGATCCACCAGTCCGCCCCGGGCGACGTTGATCAAGATTGCCGTCGGCTTCATCACCGCAAGTTCCGCCGTCCCCAGCAGCGGAGGCCGCCCCGCGCGATACGCGGCCGCAAGCAGGAGGACATCTGCGGTCGCGCACAAGTCCGCCATCGTTGCCGCGCGCCGGATGCCATGTTCCTGAAACACCGACTCGGCGACCGATGGGCTGAAGGCCGAAACGTCCATCCCCAGCCCTAGTCTGCAGATCCGTGCGGTATGCAATCCGACATGGCCCAGCCCGGCAATGCCCAGCCGCTGCCCGAAAAGAACCGTTCCATAGCGGTCCGAGACCCGGTCGAGGAAATGGTCCCGCGCGCGCCAGCCATCGCTTCTGAGACGCCCGTCGATCTCGACGATCCGGCGCGAAAGGGCCAGCATCAGACCGACCGCATGTTCTGCGACGGACAGGAAGCCATGTCCGGGGTGATTGACGACGACGACGCCGGCGCGGGTGGCGGCAGGAATGTCGATGTTCTGAAGTCCGACCCCGGCCGCCGAGATGACCCTGAGCTTCGGCAGGTGGGCGATGGTCTCGGCCCGCACCTCGCCCGGCAGGCGCGCCATGATGGCGGATATTCGGGATTCGGCACCGGGCGGGATCTGCGGGTCTGGCGCGGCGGGCACGACCAGGAACTCGGCCCCGGGCATCAGGTCTCGGACCAGCGGATGGGCGATCCGGTTGAGGACCAGAATGCAGGGGGCTTCGCTCACGTCACTCTCCGGCGGTCTTGGCCCGCCCCGGGGACGGGGCGGGAGAGGGAAGGCGGGATGCGGCTGTTACTCCAGCGCGATGCCCATGCGCTGAATGTCCTCGCGCCAGAGCGACATGTCGGCTTCGATGAAGGCTGCGAAGCCGTCGGGCATGCGGATCGCGTAATGCCCGGCATCATTCAGCGTCTGGTCCATGGTGCTGCGGACCGCAGCAAAGGCCCGGGCCAGCCGGGTCACGACGGCTTCCGGGGTGCCGGCCGGGGCGAAAACGCCGAACCAGGTGCCGCCGACCATGGTGGGATAACCCAGTTCGGCGAAGGTCGGCACGTCGGGGGTCAGCGCGATCCGTTCATCCCCCGCCACGGCGAGGATGTTCATGTTCGGGATGCTGGCCGAGTTCTGCGAGGCACCGGTCATCTGCATCTGCACCCGGTTCGAGCTGAGATCCGGGATCGCCGCGCCCGAGCCCGGATACGGCACCCGCGTCAGTTCGATCCCCAGGGCATGTTGCAGCCGTCCGGCCAGCAATTCCGTGGGCGAGGCCTGGCCAAGCGAGACATAGTTGATCTCGGCAGGGTGCGCCTGCGCGTAGGCCACGAAACCCGGAATGTCGTCGAACGGCATCTCTCGGTTCATGATCAGGAAATACGGCTGTTGCGAGACCGGGGCGACCGGCACCAGATCGTCCATCGTATAGAGCGGACTGCGGTAGGCCAGCGTGTTCAGCGTCACCACCGAGGTGGTGAACAGCAGTTCGTAGCCATCGGGCCCGGCGCGTGTCACGCGCTCGGTGCCGACCAGCGTGCCACCGCCGCTGGCATTCTCGATGATGATCGGCACGCCCAGTTCCTCGCTCAGCGCGGGCTGGATCATCCGTGCCAGCACATCGGTCCCGCCGCCCGCGGCATAAGGCACGACCAGCGTGATCGCGCGGTCGGGAAAGGCGTCCTGCGCACCGGCCGGACCGGCGGCGACGACCAGCGCGGTGAGGGCGGGTATGCGATGCGGGTCTTCGCCTTCCCCGCCGCGCCGATGCTTCTGGGCTTCGTTTTGGGCCCGATGATGGAGGAGCATTTCCGGCGCGCCATGATCTTGTCACGCGGGGACCTGATGACCTTCGTCGAGCGCCCGATCAGCGGGACGATCATCGCCGTTACCCTGCTGATTCTGCTTGCAAGCGGCTGGTCTGCCCTGCGCCGGTGGCGCCGGGCCCGCGCCGCCTAGTCCCTGAGGGGCAGCAGGCTGCGGGCCATGATGTTGCGTTGCACCTCGGCGGTGCCGCCAAAGATCGTGTAGGGGCGCGACATCAGATAGACCCGCGCCGCCTCGTCGATCCGGGCGGCGCTGACGCCGCAGCCGGGACGCGCCCGGGCCTCGGCAGCGAGGTCCTGCAAGCACTCGGTCATCGCCTGAAAGAGCTCGGCCGCGACCAGCTTGGCGATGGGCAGCGAGTCGCCCAGATCCGCGCCCGAGGCGACTCCGGCGCAATTCTCGGCATAGAGCGCATCGGCATCGGACAGGTCGCAGCCCAGCCGGGCGATCCGGTCGGCGAAGGCCGGATCGTCGAACGCGCCCAACGGCCCCGCCATCGCGCACAGCAACCGGTACGTATGGCGCGCCAGCGCCGGGCTGCCCTGCGCGAACCGCTCGTGACCCAGCAGCGCCTTGGCCACCGTCCAGCCCTGATCGACGGCTCCGACCACGGCATCGGCGGGGACCAGCAGATCGTCGAAGAACACCTCGTAGAACTCACGCTCGCCCAGCAGGTTGCGGATCGGTCTGACGGTGATCCCCGGCGCGTCGCGGCGCACGAGGAACAGCGAGATCCCCATCTGCTTCTTCGGCGCCGCCGAGGTCCGCGCGAGGAAATAGAGATGCGTCGATTCCTCGGCCTGCGTGGTCCAGATCTTCTGCCCGTTGACGCGGAAGCTGTCGCCTTCGCGTTCGGCCCGGGTCCGCAACGCCGCCAGATCCGAGCCAGCGCCGGGTTCGGAATAGCCCTGGCACCAGGTCTGTGTCCCCTCCAGGATTGGCCGCAGGCAGGCCGCCCGCTGCGCCTCGGTCCCGTATTGAACCAGGATCGGGCCTACCTGTTTGACGCCGTGATCCAGCGTCCGCGCGATGCCGAAATCCTCGGTCACGCGGTGATAGAGGATCAGCTTTTCGACGCTCAGCCCCAGCCCGCCATGCTCGCGGGGCCAAGCGGGCGCGCGCCAGCCGTCCTGCCATTGCCGCGCGTACCACCATTCCGCGTCCCGGCCCCGGAGCCTCAGCACCGGATCGCGCCAGTGGGGCGGATAGACCGCCTCCAGCCAGGCACGAAGCTCGGCCGCGAAATCGGCGTCGGACATGGCATTGCGGTCAGGCTGCATTGCGGGCCTCGCGGCTGAGACGGGCATGGGCGGTCCGGTGCGCGGCTTCGCTGCCGAAAGCCTGCGCGTGATGCATCGCCAGCTTCAGGTACAGGCCGATCGCTGCCTCATCGGTAAAGCCGAGCGCGCCGTGCAGCTGCACGGCCTGCCGCGTCGTCGCGCTGGCGACGGCCGAAGCCCGGGCCTTTGCAGCGTGGAGGCGCATCCGGTCCTCCGGCGCGGCAAGCGCCGCGCCGAGGGCGGCCTCGGCCAGCCGGACGCCGATCCTGAGGTCGACGACCCGGTGTTGCAGGACCTGAAACTGCGCCAGCTTCTGCCCGAACTGCTCGCGCTGCAGCAGATGCTCGACCGACAGCGCCAGCGCCTGCCGCGCGAGGCCCGTCAAGTAGCCTGCCGTGACCAGCGCGGCCTCGTCCCGTGCCTTTTGCCAGAGGCCCAACGCCGCAGACCCGGCCAACAGCACGTCCGCTGCCGCCAGATCTCGCGCCGTGACGCTGACCCGCCCGCCGGCCCCCCCGTCCGCGCGCAGTTCGGGGGCGATGGCAAGCCGAAGGAGGAGAATCTCGGCGCCATTGCCTCGATCCGCCAACAGCAGGATCTCGCCGCCCGGCACTGTGGCACCCACAGCCACCTCCGCCGGGCCCCTTAGGGGAACCTCGCCCTCCATCACCGCGACGCCGATCTCGCCCGTGGCCAGCGCCGCGCCGACGTCCGAGTCACCCAGCAGGACCGCCGGCAGATGGCAGGCGGCGACATAGGGGTCGGGCACCGCGTGGCGGCCCATGACCTCGGCCAGCGCCACCGCCGCCGCCGCACCCAGATCGCTACCGCCAGCCGCCTCGGGCAGCCGCAGGCCCAGCCAGCCTGCGTCGCCCATCAGCCGCCAGAACCCGGCATCGAAGGCGATGCCCTGATCCCTGAGCCGCCGCAGCCGCGCACCGTTATGGGCGCGGGCCAGCAAGGTCTCGGCGCTGTCGACCAGCATCTGCCGGTCATCGGATGAGAGGGCGGCCATGACTCAGACGCTCTGGAAAGCGCCGCCGTCGATGGACATCACTTGCCCGGTGATGAAGCTCGCCGCCTCGGACAGCAGGAAACAGATCGGCGAGGCTGCCTCGTCCGGGGTCGAGAAGCGGCCCATCGGGATCTTGGCCAGCACGGTCTGTCGGAACTTGTTGCCGCGGATGGTGGTGGTCATCTCGGTCTCCACGACACCGAAACAGACCGAGTTGATGCGAATACCCAGCTTGGCCCATTCGTGCGAGGCGCTGAGCGTCATCCCCAGAAGCGAGGCCTTGGCGGCGGCATAGTTGATCTGGCCGATGCTGCCCTTGCGGCCGGCATTGGACGAGACATTGACAATCGCGCCCGGCTCTGGCTGTCCCGCCTCGGCCTGTTTCATCATCTGCAGGCCGACCGTCTTCAGACACTGGAACACCGCCGTCTGGTTCACCCGGATCACCGCGTCCCAGTCATCCAGCGTCATGTTCTTGATCATCGCCGGCCGGGTGATGCCGGCGTTGTTCACCAGACCGTCAATCGCGCCGAAGGTCTCGACCGCCCTGACCACCATCGCGTCCAGAAATGCCTGATCGCAGACATCGCCCCGCAGCGCCAGCACCCGGTCGGCGCCGAACCGCAAGGCGAGATCCTCGATCCCCTCCGGCTTCAGGTCGACGGCGACAACCGATCCCCCCAGCTCCAGCACCATCTCGGCCGTTGCCAGCCCGATCCCCTGCCCGGCCCCGGTGATGACCACCGCCTTGCCTGCCAATGCCATCGGGTTCTTCATCGCATCCTCCACGGGTGTCCTTTCGGCGTGGCCTTGCCTTCTGCCAAAGCCTAGCGCCTCCTCGGGCGCGACCACCGCGAATACGGCGGCGGCCCGACATTCATCACATACGCATCGCGCGGCGAACCGGCGCTAGAGCGCGGCCGCGGTCCCCAGCACCAGCAACGCCTGGCTGGACAACACGCCGCCGTTGCCGTGCGACACTGCCAGCTCCGCCCCTGCCACCTGCCGCCGACCGGCCGTCCCGTTCAGCTGCCGCGTTGCCTCGACCATGGTGAACAGGCCGTACATGCCGGGATGCACGCACGAAAGGCCGCCGCCATTGGTGTTGACCGGCAACCGCCCGCCGGGGGCGATGGCACCGTCCGCGACGAAGCGCCCGCCCTCGCCCTTGGGGCAGAACCCCAGATCCTCCAGCATCAGGATCGTGTTGATGGTGAAAGCGTCGTAGAGTTCCACAACGTCGACATCCGCCGCCGACACCCCCGCCTGAGCATAGGCCCGCCGCGCCGCTTCGGCGGTGCCCGAAACCGTGAGATCCGGCATCTGGCTGATCCAGCGATGCGTCGTCTCGGCGGCACCGCCCAGCAGGTAGACGGGCTTCTGCCTCAGGTCCCGGGCACGTTCGGCGCTGACCATGACCACCGCGGCGCCGCCGTCGGTGACAAGGCAGCAATCGCGCACGCCCAGCGGGCTGGAGACCTGCCGCGCGCCCAGCACGTCCTCGATGCTCAGATCGTCCCGCATGAACGCGTCGGGGTTCAGCTGCGCCCATTTCCGCGCGCTTACGGCGACCTCGGCCAGCTGCTCGCGGGTGGTGCCGAACTGGTGCATGTGGCGCGAGGCCGCCAGCGCATAGGCCGAGATCGGCGTCAGCGGCCTGTAGCGCGTCTCGTAGAGGAAGGGCGTCGAGGCGCTGACCAGCTTGCCCGACGCCGACCGCTGGTTCGAGGCATAGGCGATCAGCGCCACGTCGCATTGCCCGGCCTCAATGGCCATTGCCGCCAGGATAGCGTGGGTCTGGAAGGACGAGCCGCCGACACGGTTGTTGTCGGTGATGCGCGGCGAGATGCCCAGGTATTCGCTGATCGACAGGCCCGCGAACATGTCGTCGGGCAGGCAGCCGAACACGCCGTCGAGGTCCGAGGGCGCAAGCCCCGCGTCGGCCAGCGCCGCAAGGCTGGCCTGGGCGGCGATTTCCAGCGACGACAGGCCCGGCGCTTCGCCCATGCCCCAGGTGCCGGTGCCGACGATGGCCGTGCGGCCGCGGGGGAAACGGTCCTCGCTCATGCGCCGGCCTCCACCGGGTCGAAGACCACCAGCGGCAGATCGCCGTCATCGACGATCCGGGCCTTGACGCGCATCCCGATGGTCACCGCCTCGGCGGGCAGGCCCTCGACCCGGCTCATCATCCGGACGCCCTCGTCCAGATCGACGAGCGAGACGTTGTAGGGCCCCTGCGGCGGTTTCCGACTGATCGCGGTCGCGGCGTAGACGGTGCCGAAGCCCGACACCTCGGCCCATTCCAGCGGCTTGCCAGTCCCGGGCTCGGCGAAACGGGGGTAATAGACGAACCTGCCGCTTTCGACGCCGCGCTGGATCATCAGACGGCCGTCGCGCAGGTGGTTGAAGAACTCGGTATCGGGCGAGGGGGTCTGCATCAGCGCACTCCTGCGTTGCTGTCGACGAAAAGCGTGTCCACGACCATCGCGCCTTGCCCTTCGGGGTAGAGGATGACCGGGTTGAGGTCGATTTCGGCAAAGCGGTCGCCGGTCTGCGTGACCAGCGCCGAGACCCCCGCGACAATCCCCGCCAGCGCCTCCAGATCGACGGGCGGACGGCCGCGCGCGCCCTGCAGGATCTCGATCCCCTTCAGCGAGTGGATCATGCCCAGCGCCTCGTCCCTGCCGACCGGCAGCGGCAGCACGGCAGAATCCCGCAGGATTTCGACATAGACGCCGCCGAAACCCAGCATGACGACCGGACCGAAGTCCGCGTCGCGGGTCATGCCGACCACCATTTCAATGCCCGCAGGCGCCATCTTCTGCACCTGCACACCGTCGATGCGGGCGCCCGGCGCGGCCTGTGCCACATTGGCCAGGATCGTCGCGTACCCACGGCGCGCGGCCTCGGGATCGGCGACGTTCAGGAAGACGCCGCCCGCCTCGGTCTTGTGGGCGATGTCGGGGCTCTCGATCTTCAGCACCACCGGGAAGCCCATCTCCTCGGCCAGCGCCGCCGCCGCATCCGCCGAGGTGGCGAGACCCACGGGAGGGGTCGGGATCGCGTAGGCCTTCAGCAGGTCGGCCGGCGGGGCACCGGGATCGACCGTCGCTGCGGGGACCAGCGGGCCGCGGCCCTGCTCCCGCGCGGCGAGGAACGCGCCATAGCCCGCCAACGCCCGCAACCCGCGTCCGGCAGCGCCGAGCGTCTGGTAGAGCCCGCCGATCTCGTCCAGTGCCTCCAGGTTCTCGGGATGCGGCAGCCCGGCGGAATGGAACAGGATCGGTATGCGCCGCGCCGCCAGCAGCGGCGCCAGAACCGCGCGCATTCCCTTGACGCGGCCGGGGGCCGAGAACGAGACGATCACCAGCGCCGCGTCGAACTCGCCCGAGGCCTCGACCTCCTGCAACACGGCGCCGAGCCCCGCGCCGCCATCCTCGACCACCGCCGCGGTCACGTCGATCGGATTGGCCGACGAGCCATAGCCCGGGATTATCGCATCGAGCCGCTTGCGCAGCGCGGGCGACGGCTCGGGCACCTCCAGCCCCTCGCCCGAGACGATGTCGGCCGCCCAGCCGCCTGTCCCGCCCGAAGTGGTGACCACCGCGACCCGCCTGCCGCGCGCAGGCGGCAGCTTCGCGAGGGCGGCGGCGGCGGCGAGCATTTCCTCGGGCGTTGACACGCGGATCATGCCGAGGCGCCGGAACACCGCGTCGTAAATGGCGTCAGAGCCGGTCAGATGCGCGGTGTGCGAGATCGCCGCCCGCTGACCGGCGTCCGACTTGCCGATCTTGTTGATGATGATGGGCACGCCCTGCGCCGCCGCCTTTTCCGCCAGCGACTCCAGCGCATCGACGTTCTTGAACCCTTCCACAAACATCAGGATTCCGCGCGAACCGCCCGTCGAGAGCAGGTAATCCGCTACCTCGATGGCGCCGAGATCGGCCTCGTTGCCGGTCGTCACCACATGGCGCACCGGAATCCGCTCCAGCAGGGCGCGAACGTGCAGCGCAAAGCCCAAGCCCCCGCTCTGGCAGACGATATCGACACCCTCGGTGCAGGGCCGATACGCGGGTCCCCGCGCGCGTATCCATTCAGTGATGATCGGGCTGAAGCTGGCTGCGACCCCGTTCGCATCGCTGTAAAAGCCCAGCGTGTTCGGCCCCAGGATCCGCATGCCGCTCTGCGCCGCGATCTCGGCCATGCGGTGCTCGGCATGGGCATTGCCGCCCTCGGCAAAACCCGAGGCGAAGACCAGCGCCCCGCCGACGCCCCGCGCCGCACAATCCTCGAGCGCCTCGATCACCTTGTCGGCGCCGATGACGATGATCGCCAGGTCGACCGCCTCGGGCACCTCGGCCAGCGAGGCGAAGGTCTTCAGGCCCAGGATCTCGTCGGTGCTGCGGCTGATGGGATATATCCGCGCCGCAGTCGCGCAATCAGTCAGGGCGCGCATGATGCGGCCCCGGATCTTGGTCAGGTCGGCCGACGCGCCGATCACGGCGATAGACCCGGGATTGAACAATCTTTCCAGTCCGGACACAGTATTCTCCATGACGGGCCGAGAGCCTCGGCCATGTGGGGGCGACCCTAGACCCGGCCGCCCCTGTCGCAACCGGAATGGCCCCAGACACCCCCGTTCAGCAGATACGTGCTGGCTGCCGCAGGGGGGTCAGGCGAGCCGCTCGAACACCGCGGCAAGGCCCTGCCCGCCGCCGATGCACATGGTTTCCAGCCCGTAGCGAACCTCGCGCCGCGCCATCTCGCGCAGAAGCGTCGCCAGGATGCGCCCGCCCGTCGCGCCGACAGGATGACCCAGCGAAATGCCCGAGCCGTTGACGTTCAGCCGCTCGAAATCGGCAGGGCCGAAACCCCATTCGCGGGTGCAGGCGAGGACCTGCGCAGCGAAGGCCTCGTTCAGCTCGATCAGGTCGATGTCGGCCAACGTCAGGCCGACCCGCACCAGCGCCTTCGCTGTCGCGGGAACCGGACCGATGCCCATCCGTTTGGGCGGCACTCCGGCAACGGCCCAGGACACCAGCCGCGCGAAGGGCCGGAGCCCCAGCGCCTCAGCCGTGGCGCGGGTGGTGACGATGGCCGCCGAGGCGCCGTCGTTCTGGCCGCTGGCATTGCCCGCCGTCACCGTCGCGCCGGGGTCCTCGCGGCCCAGGATCGGGCGCAGCATCGACAGGCTCTCGACCGTGGTGCCGGGCCGCGGGTGTTCGTCGCGGTCGATCCGCAGCACCGCACCGTTGCGGCTGGGCACATCGACCGGCACGATCTCCTCGGCAAATCGCCCGTCCTCCTGCGCCGCCATGGCCCTCCTGTGCGAGGTTGCGGCCAGCGCATCCTGTTCCTCTCGCGGGATGGCGTGGTCGCGGCGCAGGTTTTCGGCACTTTCCAGCATGCCTCCAGGGACAGGATAGTGCCGTCCGCCTGCCGTCACCCGTCCCCGCGCAAGCGAATCGTGCAACTCAAGCGCCGCCCCCCGGATTCCCCAGCGCGCGCTGGTCGAGAAAAAGGGCGCGTTGCTCATCGATTCCGCGCCGCCCGCGATCACCAGATCCGACGCCCCCGTTGCCACCTGCATTGCCGCGTAGATCACCGCCTGCAGGCCCGAGCCGCAGCGCCGGTCCAGTTGCAGCCCCCCGGTCTCCACGGGAAGACCCGCATCCAGCCCGACCACACGGCCCAGCGCCGGCGCGTCCATCGACGGGTAGCATTGCGCGAAAATGACGTCGTCGACGCGCTCGGGCGGCAGACCTGTCCGCGCCAGCAATCCGCGCAGGACCGCCGCGCCCAGCGCCTCAGGGGGCAAGTCGCGGAATTGCCCACCGAAGCGCCCGACCGCGGTGCGCATCGGTTCGCAAATCACCACCTCGGCCAGCGCGTTCATTGCTCCCACCGCGGCGCCCGATGCTCGACAATCGCGCGCGCGGCCTCCTTCGCGTCAGGCGAGGCATTGCCGATCGTGGTGTAGAGTTGCTCGACGCGGTAGCCTTCGGCGAGCGGCAGTTCCGCCGTCAGGCGCAGGCTTTCCTTACGCAGCCGCATCAACACTGGGCTCTTTGCCGCAAGGCTGTCGGCGACCTGATACGCGGTCGCCAGAAGGTCGCATTGGGGGACCACCTGGTGCACGACGCCGAAACGCTCCAGATAGGAAGCATCGACGCGTTCCCCGGTCAGTGCCATGTATTCCACCACCTTGCGCGGCAGAACCCGGCCAATGTGGACTGATCCGCCCAGCACGCCCACATTGATCTCGGGCAGCGCGAACGTGGCAGTATCGGCGGCGATCAGGATGTTACATTGCGCGGCGATGATGAAGCCCGCCCCCATCGCTGGCCCGTTGATCGCCGCGACGACCGGAACCGCGCATTCCTGCACCGCGCGATATGTCCGGCGGCTTCCTTGCAGGCGCGTGCGCGCCATCTCCGGCGTGCGCTGGCTCAGCGCCTTCGTGTCGGCACCGGCAATGAAAGCGCGGTCCCCGGCGCCGGTCAGGATCACCACGCGCACCTCTGGGCGGTTCTCGATCCCTTCGAAGATCTCGGAGAGCAGGCGGTAGACATCGACGCTCATGGCGTTGACTGGCGGGCGGTCGATTGTGATCAGGAGAACCCCCGGATGGGCGTCCGACATCTCCTCGCGAACGTTCCCATCCATGGTCGTTTGCCTCCTCGCTGGCCAGATCAATGGAGCTGAGCAAACAACGCGAACTTGGGCCAGCGATCAAGAACGGAGACCCGCGTTCAATCACATATCTGCAAAGCGCGGTCAACCGATCACACGAGCGTCCTCTTCTCGGGCGTAATTTCTGGCTGACGCCGAGAGGCTCGATGGCGTGGTCGTCTGGGGCTGTTCGGACATACTACTTTCCTGCCGTTGCTCAAAAAGTTGGTGTCACCTTTTCCTCGATCCGCAAATTTCTCGGAGCCGCCCCGCGGCAACGCAACATCAGAACCGGAGGATGCGATCGGATATCTCACGATAGGAAGTCGAAACTGGCTGCCGGATGGTTCTGCGCGAGGCCACGGGCGCGCAAAGAAGCGTCGGCGCCGGAGTAACCGGCCCTCAGAAGCAGGCGCTGTTCGTCAGGGGAGAACGGGTTCAGGCGGGTCCGCAGAGAAGCGGCAGCCATAGCCTCCTCAGCAGTGAGCGGCAGAGCGTCCGGCACTGCATAGTGGGCTGATGCCGCATCGATACTCCAGTACGCTACCTGGCGTTGCCGACCATCATGACCAGCGACTGGAAAAGCGATGACAAGCGCAATACGGGCCTGAAGACGCCGGACGGCTGCGGAATCCACGCCAGCCCACTCTATCACGCGTTCGCGAAGTTCTGCGACAAGATCAATGCCGCATTCGTGTAGCTGCTGCGCGAGCGCGTCGAGTGTCTGCGGCGCGTGTTGCAGCCGCCGCATGCCCTGGGGGGCAGCGCGCAAGGGGACGACTACGAACATCGGATCATTCTTGTTGCCGCCTTGCCTTACCACCTCGGTGACGATGATACGAGGTATTGGTGGCGAGGATGGCTTCCGCCGGCAGCACGGCATCGAGCCGAGCAAAGACCTCGCGCTTGACCGCCATGTCCTCGAACACCGCCTCGATGACCAGCGGGCAAGGAGCGAGGGCGGCGTAATCCGTGCCGGTCTCCACCGGGCGCGCGAGCGTCGGAAGCGGCGGCGTCTGTGCCAGTTCACGTGCCAACGCACAGGCCTCGGTCAGCAGATCACCGGCAGCCAACCGGTCCACCAACCCCAAAGCCAGCGCCCTATCGGCGCCGATCGGCTTGCCCCCGTCGCCAGCGCAATCGCCGCCGCCATCGGCACCAGCAGCGGCAGCGGCACGGTACCGCCCGAGCCGGGAATGATCCCCAGCCCGACCTCGGGCAGCCCCAGCCGCGCGCCCGCAGTGGCGATCCGCGCGCGGCAGGCCATGGCCAGCTCCAGCCCGCCGCCCGGCGCAACGCCGCCGATGGCCGCGATCCAGGGCATCGGTGCGCCCTCGATGGCGGCAAGGAGATCGGGCAGGAAAGGTGTCAGGGGCTGACCCAACTCGCGGATATCGGCGCCGCCCACGAAGGCCCGACCGCGCCCGGTCAGCACCACCGCCGCCAGATCGCCCCGCGCCGAGAGGCTGCGGCAGGCCTCCAGCAGTTAAGCGCGCAGCGCCTGACCCAGGGCGTTCACCGGCGGATTGTCGAGCGTGACGATCGCCAGAGGTTCCGCGATCTCGATCGTGACCAGAGCCATGGCCGCTTCCTTTTGGGGTTGGAGCTGTCTTCGCGGGCTGTATAGGGACCGGGGCCTTGGGCGTGACCCAACAATAGGTTGGGTCCGAAGGCAGGTGACATACGCTAGGGTCGGAGCAGCCGAGGCAACCGACAGGATTTGAGCATGAGCCGCGAAGACCCGCCCCCGACGCAGGACAGCCCGACGATCCGCACCATCGCCATGCCCGCCGACACGAACCCGGCCGGCGACATCTTCGGCGGCTGGCTTATGAGCCAGATGGACCTTGCCGCCGGCAATGTCGCGGCGCTGACCTCGGGAGGGCGCAGTGCCACTTTGTCCGTGGAAGGGATGATCTTCCACCGCCCGGTCAAGGTGGGGGATGAGGTCTCGCTCTATGCGCGGTTGGTGAAGGTGGGGCGGACCTCGATGGTGATCCATGTCGATGCCTGGCGCCGTCCGCGCCAATCGGCGCAAAGCGAGAAGGTCACCGAGGCCCGCTTCACCTTCGTCGCCCTCGATGCCGATGGGCGACCGACCCCGGTGCGCCCCGTCTCGCCGCAACCGTGATCTAAGCGAAGCGTGGGGCTGGGCTGAGTAATAGTTGGTTCACACACGGCGCCCGGCGGGGGATTACACATCACAATTGCGGCTTGCCCTGCAGGCCCGTCCGGGAGGAGGAACCCATGTCCGCTGAAATGCCCGAACCGCCAGGCCGGCGGTTTGACGCCGAGATCATACGCCAACCCCTGCGGCTGCTGGAGATCATCGGCTGTGTCATCGTCATCGGTGTCTTCGGCTATTACCTGCGCGCCGCGCTGTCGCTGCCGGCGCCCTTCAACGACATGGATATCGGCGCGGGCGGTTTTCCCAAGCTGGTCGCCGTCGCCACCCTTGTCGCGACGGTTCTGGTAGCCCTGACCGCCATCGTGAAGAGCCTGCTGCGTCTTCCCTATACGCTGGTCGCGCTCAAGCGGCCGGTGATGGTACTGCTGGCGATGGTGGCGCTGGTGGTGCAGGCGCTGCTCTTTACCCGGATCGGCGCGCTGGCGACCACCGGCCTTTTCGCCCTGCTCACCATGCTGATCTGCGGCGAGCGTCGCCTGCCGCATCTGATCGCCTCGCCGGTCCTGCTGGTCGGTTTCATCTATCTGGTCTTTGTCGTCGCCTTCGGCGTGCGGCTTCCCTGAGGAGACAGTCATGCTCGACCATATTCTGCTTGGCTTTTCCGCCTTCGGAGACCCGATGATCTGGGCCGCTCTCGTCTTCGGGGCGCTCATGGGCTACCTGATCGGTGCCATTCCCGGCCTCGGCCCCAGCCTGGGCGTCGCCCTGCTGATCCCCTTCACCTACGGGCTCGACCCGGTGGTCTCCATCGTCGGGCTGGTGGCGCTCTATGCCGCGGCCGAATATGGCGGGGCGATCTCGGGCGTGCTGATCAACTCGCCGGGAACCGCCGCGGCGGTGGCCACCGCCTGGGACGGTTATCCGCTGACCAAGCAGGGCCGCGCCAGCGAAGCACTCGGCGTGTCGATCCTGGCCTCGGGCGTCGGCATCTTCCTGTCCACCGCCTTCCTGATCGCCACCGCGGTGCCATTGTCCGAATTCGCCTTGCGCTTCGGCCCGACCGAGTATTTCGCGCTGGCGCTGGTCGGCCTCAGTCTGGTCGCCGGCCTGTCCGAGGGCTCGCCCATGAAAGGCGCGGTCGCGATGGGGATCGGTCTGGCGCTGGCGACCATCGGGCTGGACGTGCAGACCGGCGTGCCGCGCTTCACAGGGGGTGAGCCCGAGTTCTTCGAGGGCCTGCCGCTGGTGCCGGTTCTCCTGGGCCTCTACGCGCTGTCGGAAGTGCTGATCATGATCGAGGACGGCCCGGCCGACAAGGTGCGCAACACCCTGCTCACCGGCGGCATGGCGGCGCCCTTCCGTCTGGTCGGCAAGCTCAAGGTCGTCATCCTGCGCAGCACGGTCATCGGCTATATCGTCGGCGTAATTCCCGGTGCTGGGGCCTCGATAGCCTCGTTCATCTCCTATGCCGTGAGCAAGCGCTTCTCGAAGACACCCGAGCTGTTCGGCAAGGGCGCCGTAGAAGGCGTGGCCTCGTCGGAATCCGCCAACAATTCGGCCGTCTCCGGGGCTCTCGCGCCGCTGCTGGCCCTGGGCATCCCGGGCTCGGCCACCACAGCGGTGCTGATCGGCGCCTTGAACATCCACGGCATCCAGCCCGGCCCGCTGCTCTTCACCCGCAACCCCGAGATCCCCTACACGATCTTCGCCTCGCTCTGGATCGGGGTGCCGGTCATGGTGCTGATCGGGCTTCTGGGCATCCGCCTCTGGGCGCAGGTCGCCAATATCCCGCGCCCGGCAATCGCCGCCATCGTCGCCGGTATCTGCTTTGTCGGTGCCTATGCCTCGGAAAACTCGATGTTCCCGGTCTGGGTCATGCTGGCCTGCGGCATCATGGGCTATGTGCTGCGCAAGATGCGCTTCCCGCTGGCCCCGGTGATCCTGGCCATGGTGCTGGGCGAGATGATGGAGACCAATTTCCGCCGCGCCCTGATCACCGCGCGGGGCGACTGGACGGTGTTCTTCACCTCACCGCTGACCGTTGTCCTCCTCGTCGTGGCGGCTCTGGCCTTCCTTCTGCCGGGCATCGCCATCCTGCGCAGCCTCAGCCGCAGGGTCCGCCGCGCCCAGACCTAACATTAGGTAAGGCGCGGCCGGTCTAACCCTCAGTTCAACCCATCCGCCAACCCCGCCACTATCGCGCCGTGGGCCGGTTCTGGCCATCACATCCCGGGAGGAGAAACCATGAAATTCGATACTTTGCGCCGCTCGATTCTCGCTGGCGCCGCAATGGCTGCCTTTCTGCACGTCGCACCTGTCGCCCATGCTCAGGAGACGGGGTGGCAGCCCGCGGGTCCCGTCACCTTCGCGCTGCATACGCGCCCCGGTGGCGGCACCGATGTCTTTGTCCGCACCCTGGCGCAATCCCTGGAGCCGATGATCGGCCAGCCTGTCGTGATCAACAACCTGCCGGGCGGCGGCGGTGCCGTGCAGATGGCCAATGTCCGCGCAGCCGCACCCGACGGCCTGACCCTCGGCGTGAACACGGTGACCCATTTCACCGGCATGCTCACCAACCTGCAGGGTGTCTTCGCCCCTGATGACTTCGCCTGGATTGCGCTGTCGCAGGTCGACCCGATCCTGTTCTTCGCCGAAATCAATTCCGATCTGAACAGCATGACCGACCTTGTCGAGCGCGCCCGCGCCAATGAGGGCCAGGTCAATATCGGCGGTTTCGGCCCGGTCGGCTCGATGCAGAACATCGCCATGGAGATGCTCGAGGGTGAGACCGGCGTGACCTTCAACTGGGTCGCCTTCGAATCCACGCCCGACATCATCGCCGCCGTGCTGGGCGGGCATGTCGATGTCGGCGTGGCGAATCTGGGGCCGGCGCTGTCCTTCTTCGAGGCCGGGCGTCTGAAGGGTCTCGGCGTGCTGGGTGACGAGCGGCTCGATACACTGCCCGAGATGCAGACCTGGGCCGAACAAGGCTATGACGTGGACACGAGCTGGCTTCAGGTGCGCGGCGTCTTCGGCCCGGCAGATATGGATCCGGCACTGCAACAGCAGATCGCCGATGCGATCCATCAGGCGATGCAAGCCGAGGCCTATCAGCAATATGCCCGCGCCTCGGGTGTGCTGGACAGCGATTTCGGCCCGCAGGAATACACCGAATTCGTCGATGGACTGATGACGCTGGCCGAAGAGCAGCTGCAAGCCGCTGGCCTTCTGGGCAACTGAACGACCCCGCCCCGCCCGCAAGCGGCGGGGTGGAATCCGGGGGCCCGTGCACCGACGCACGGGTCCTCGACCCTGGCCTCCGGCGGAGAGATGAGCGTGACCAACCCCTTGCTGACATTCGCGGATCTCGCCCTTGGCTGGCACTCGCGCCCGCTGGACGAGGCGGTGCAGAAAGCGGTCCGGCACGCCTTGCTGGACTGGTTCGCCACAACCATCCCGGGCACGGTCCGCGCGCCCGCCACGCTCTTGGCCAATGCGGATATGGGCACCGGCAGCGGCGGGGCGATCTGCCTCACCTCGGGACGGGCGACCAGCCCGCGTCAGGCCGCTTTCGTCAATGCCGCGGCCAGCCATACTGTAGAATTCGACGACATTTTCCGCGACGGCGGCTACCATCCCGGCTCGCCCACCATCGCCGCCGCCTTGGCGCTGGCGCAAGACCGCAACCTGCCGCGCGAGGCGTTCGACCGCGCGGTGATCGCGGGCTATGAGGTCGGCTGCCGCCTCGCTTTGGCACTGCAACCGGCGCATTACGAATATTGGCATATCACCGCGACGCTGGGCACGATCGGCGCCGCCACATCCGCTGCGCTGCTTCTCGGTTGTGACCGGGATCAGATCGCGCATGCCATCGCCATCGCCAGCAGCTTTGCCGGCGGACACCAGCAGAACCTGCAGGGCGCCGGCACGGCCAAGGCGCTGCATCCCGGCCACGCGGCCGAGGCAGGCCTTCTCGCCGCCTATGCGGCAAGGGCCGGGGCGACCGGATCGCTGGACGCGCTGCACGGCCAGCACGGCTATGCCGCCGCCACCGGCGCCGGAACCGGCAATTGGGAGGCGGCCTTCGCCGGGGCCGGTGACTGGACGCCGATCACCCGCATGACCGTCAAGATCCATGGCTGCTGCGGCCATGTCTTCCCCGCGCTCGACGGGATCGGGGCGCTGCGCCAACAGCACGGCTTTGCGTTTGAGGATATCGAAGCGCTGCTTGTCGAGGGCTACGGCGCCACGAAATCCATGTGCGACCGCCCGGACCCGCAGGGCGCGCAAGAGGCGCGCTTCAGCCTGCAATACTGCCTCGCCGCCCAGCTCGTCTTGAGGAGCGTGCGGCTCGATGCCTTCGAAGAGGCCGCGTTGACCAATTCAAATATCCGGGCGCTGATGCGGCGCATCAAGGTCGAGAGGGCCGAGGATCTGGCCGCCGCGTATCCAGCCCGCCGCATGGCAAGGCTTCATCTGCGGCTGAAGGACGGGCGTGCCCTCGACCATTTCCAGCCCTCGCGCAAGGGCGACCCCGAGGATCCGGTCACACCAGCGGAACTGGTCGCGAAGTTCGACGAACTCGCCGGCTCGGTGCTGGACGCTGCCTCGGTCGAGGCCCTGCGGTTCCGCATCCTCGACGACGATCATCTGCCAGCGGGCCTGCGCCCCCTGTGACCTCAGACACCGCCGCCGCCCCATAGGGGCGACAGCCCCTCATTTTCACGACGGCCGGATGACGGCAGATGGAAGGAAGACGCATGGATATTGTAGCCCAAGACTACTCATACCTTCTGGTTTCGGACCTCAACGGGGTCCGCACCATTACCCTGAACCGCCCCGAGGTCCGCAACGCCATCCATGACGCCATGCGTGCCGAGCTGATCGACGCCTTCGCCCAGGCCGAGGCCGATACCGCGGTCAAGGCGATCATCATGACCGGCGCCGGCAAGGGCTTCTGTTCGGGCGGCGATATCGGCGGGATGCGGGCGCGGTTGGATGCGCCGCAGGATCAGGTCGCCTTCAACGGCTGGAAGCGCCAGAAGAGCACC
Source organism: Pararhodobacter marinus (assembly GCF_003122215.1). GTDB lineage: Bacteria > Pseudomonadota > Alphaproteobacteria > Rhodobacterales > Rhodobacteraceae > Pararhodobacter > Pararhodobacter marinus. The sequence goes on from NZ_QEYD01000001.1 coordinate 50,312, forward strand.
CATCGCGGCGTGGCGGCCATTCACGGGGTTTCCAAGCCGGTGATCGCCGCCGTCAACGGCGCGGCCTTCGGGCTGGGGCTGGACATGGCGCTGGCCTGCGATTTTATCATCGCCGCCGAGGGTGTGAAACTGTCAATGAGCTTCATCAAGCGTGGTCTCGTCTCGGATGGGGGCGGGATGTATTTCCTGCCGCGTCGCGTTGGCCTGTCGCGCGCCAAGGAGCTGATCTTCTCGGCCCGCATCGTCGAGACCCCCGAGGCTTTGGCCATCGGCATGATCGACCGCTGCGTGGCACCCGAAGCGCTGGCCGAGGCCGCGCAGGCTTGGGCCGAGCAGTTGAGTTTCGGCTCTTCGACCGCGCTGGCGCTGAGCAAGCAGATCCTCGACAAGACCTTCGAATCCAGCGACGAGCAGGTCTTTGCGCTCGGTCGCGAGGCGCAGGCGATCTGCTACACGACGGCCGAACATCGCGCCTCCGTCGAAGCCTTCCTCAACAAGACCGCGAAGTGAGCCGCCGATGAGTGCCCTGGCCCCCCTTCTGAACCCCCGCAGCGTTGCCGTCGTCGGCGCCTCGAACGATCCCGCCAAGCTGACCGGCCGCCCCATCGCCTTTCTGCAAGAGCAGGGCTATGACGGCGCGATCTATCCGGTCAATCCGCGCTCGGAAACCGTGGCGGGGCTGAAGAGCTATGCCAGCATCGCCGACCTTCCCGAAGCGCCCGATCTGGGCCTGATCTTGCTGGGCGCGAACCGGGTCATCGATGCGGTGCGCGACCTGTCGGGGCGCGGCTGCAAGGCGGCGGTGGTGCTGGCCTCGGGCTTTGGCGAGGCGGGCGAGGAGGGGCGCGCGCTGCAGGAGGAATTGCGCGCGGCGGCAGGGGGGATGCGCATCCTGGGCCCCAATACCATCGGCCTGGTGAACCTGACCGACCGCATTCCGCTGACCGCCAGCGGTGCGATGGAGATGACCGATTTCCCGGTCGGCCATGTCGCCCTGCTGTCGCAAAGCGGCGGCATCCTGGGCTCGCTGCTGTCGAGGGCGGTGGCGCGGGGCATCGGGTTTTCGAAACTGGTCGCCACCGGCAACGAGGTGGATCTGGAGATCGCCGATTTCCTCGACGCGCTGGCCGACGATCCCGAGACGCGGGTCTGCGCGCTCTATCTGGAAACCATCCGTGACATCGACCGCTTCCGCAAGGCGGCGCGGCGGGTCATCGCGGCGGGCAAGACCATCGTCGCCTACAAGGTCGGGCGCTCGGAATCCGGCGCGCGGTCGGCGGTATCGCATACCGGCGCTCTGGCCGGCGCCTATGAGGTTTACGAGGCGCTGTTTGCCCAGCTCGACATCCTGCAGGCGCAGAGCTTCAACGAACTCCTGGACCTACCCGCGGCGCTGGCGCAAGGACGGCGCATGGCGGGCAAACGCGTCGCCATCGTCACGTCGACCGGCGGCGCGGCGACGGTGGTCGCGGATAATGTCGGGCTGATCGGCCTCGACATGCCGGCGCCCGATGAGGAAACCGCCCGCAAGCTGCTGGCGCTGGAGCTGAAGGAAGCCTCGCTCGACCGTAACCCGATCGACGTGACGCTGGCCGGGCTGCGCCCCGATCTCTTCCGCGCGATCCTGAAGATTCTGGCGGAAAGCCCGTCCTACGACGCGATTGCCGTTGTTGCCGGCTCGTCCTCGATTGCGCAGCCCGATCTGGTTGCCGCGCCGGTGCTGGATTCCATGGGCCTGACCGACAAGCCGATGCTGGTCTATGTCAGCCCCGAGGCGCCCAATATCGTCAACCACCTGAACCGCCGCGGCATTCCCGCCTTTGCCACGCCCGAAAGCTGCGCCGCGGCGCTGGCGGCGTTGACCCCGCGCGCGGCGAGCGACAACGGACCCGTCTCCGACCTGCCCGAGGTCGATTGCTCGGACATCACCGCGGGATCCTTGAACGAGGCCGAAGCAAAGGCGCTGTTCGCCCGCTTCGGCGTACCCGTCACCCGCGAGATCACGGCCGAGACGCCCGAAGGCGCCGCCGCCGCTGCGGGCGATTTCTCCGCGCCGGTGGTGGTCAAGATCTTGTCCAGCGAGATCCTGCACAAATCCGAAGTCGGCGGGGTGGCGCTGAATGTCAGCCCGGATGCGGTGGGCGAAACCTGCCGCGCCATGCTGGAGCGAGTGAAGTCCCGAACTTCGGCGCGGGTCGACGGCTTTCTGGTGCAAGAGATGATCCACGGCGCGGTCGAGATGATCCTCGGCTTCAACCGCGATCCGCAGTTGGGTTCTTATGTGCTGCTGGGCGCGGGCGGGGTGACGACCGAGCTTTACAAGGATGTCGCCATCCGCCTGCTGCCCCTGACCCGCGAGAGCGCGCGCTCGATGATCGACGAGCTGATCTGCGGCGCCCTGCTCAAGGGGTTCCGCGGCCGCCCGCTGGCCGATGTCGAGGCGCTGGTCGCCACGATCCTCGCCTTCGCCGGCATGGTTCAGGCACTTGGCGACCGTCTGCAGGAGGCCGAGATCAACCCGGTCTTCGTGCTGCCGCAGGGCCAAGGCGCGCGGGCGGGTGACAGTCTGGTTGTGCTGAACTGACGGACTTCGCGCGGGCCGGCACCCCGGCCCGCGCCGCTATGAAGGCGGATAGACGTGACCCAGCCGCGCGACCTGGCCTATGACGCCGATCCCGAAAGCGACCGGCCGCCGCTGCTGATGGTGCATGGCTTCCTGTCCAGCCGCCAGCAATGGCTGCCCAATGCCGCCCTGTCGCGAGATTTTCGGCTGGTGCGCGTCGATCTCCCGGGACACGGCGCCTCGCCCCCGCCGCGGAATGCGGGCGAGGCCAGCCCCGAGTATCTGGTGGGCCAGCTCGACCGCCTGCGTCAGGCGTTGGACATAGAGCGCTGGCATCTCTGCGGCCACAGTTTCGGCGCCGGGCTGACCCTGCGCTATGCGCTGGACTTCCCCCACCATTGCGGGGGCCATGTCTTCACCAACGCCAATGCCGCGCTGCGCGGTGCTCTCACCGAGGCCGAGCGCGCGGCCTATGCCGCGCAACTGGCCGATCTGCGGGCCGGGGGCGCGCCGGCGCTGGCGCGGATGCGCTATCATCCCCGACATGCGCGGGGCCTCGACCCCGCTTTGCAGGCGCGGCTGGTTGCCGATGCCGACAAGGTCGACCCTGAGGGTTTTGCGCTGCTGCTGGAGCATGTCCTGCCCCGGCTTTCCGTGCGCGAGCGGCTGGAAGGGCTGCGGGTGCCGGTGCTGCTGGTCAACGGTCTGCGCGAGCGGCGCTTCCAGCCGCTCCGCCACTGGCTGGCCGGGGCGCAGCCGCGGATCCGTATCCTCGATCTCGACGGCGGCCATTCGATCAACCTTGACTGCGCCGGCGCGTTCAACGAGGCGGTGCGGGATTTCCTGCTGCCGCTCACCACCGACGCCCTAAAGGACCCGCCCCATGCATAGACTGGCCCCGCTGACCTGGCTGCTTCCGCTCTACGCCGCGGGGGCGCTGGCGGGCTGGGCCTTTGCCGGGGCGCGGATGCCGCTGCCCTGGATGCTGGGGCCGCTGTTCCTGACCGGACTTCTGTATCTGAGCGGCAAGCTGGATCGAAAGGTGCCGGTCATCACCCGCCCCTTCGGCCAGATGACGGTGGCGGCGCAGGTCGGGCTGGCCTTCTCGCCGCAGGCCTTCGCCGCGCTGCTGTCGCTGGCGCCACTGCTGGTCGGCACCGCGCTGCTGACCGGGATCACGGCGCTGACCGTGGGCTATCTGCTGGCCCGGCGCTCGCGATTGCCGCTGGCGCAGGCGGTGCTGGCGACCTTTCCCACCAGCCCGGTCGAGGCCGCGGTGCTGGCGGAGCGCCATGGCTTCGAACCCGCGCCGGTGGTTCTGGCACAGACCATCCGCATCGCGCTGGTCGTGTTCAGCGTGCCCATGGCCATCTATGCCATCGACGGCTGGCCCGAGCGAGCACCTGTCGCGGGCAACGGGGTCTTTGATCCGATGGGCTGGACGCTTCTGGCGCTGATCGCCCTGGTCGGGGCGCGGCTCTTTCGTTTGCTGGGCCTATCCAACCCGTACTTTCTGGGGCCGCTGATGGTGGTGGCGGCGATCAGCGCCTTCGGGGTCGATCTCGCTGCCTTCCCCGCGCCGCTGATGGCCATGGCGCAGATCGTGCTGGGGACATGGCTGGGCTCGACCTTCCGGCGCGAGATCTTCGTGGGGGGCGGACGGCAGGTGCTCACGCTTCTGGGCAATGCAGCACTTCTTCTGGCCATCGTCTCGGGTTTCGCGCTGGGTCTGGCGCGGCTGGCCGGTCAGCCCTGGGAAGTGCTTGTGCTGGGTGCTGCGCCGGGCGGCGTCACCGAGATGGCGCTGACGGCGAAATATCTCGGCACCGATCTGGCGCTGGTGACGGCGTTTCAGCTCACGCGCATCGTGCTCTTCATGCCCAACATGCCCTGGATCGTGGCACTGGTGAACCGCATGGAACACCGGGACCCTCGCTGAAGGCGCACAACTCTCTTGTATCGCAAGCCGGTAGACCCGATAACAACAGGCGGACAATCGCTCGTCCGGGAGGAGATGATGGGGACCTGCAGTCTCATCAACTGGGACACCGGCCATGGGAAGCGCGACGACGGGGGCGGGCTCGACCGTTGAAGACCCCGTTCCCCCCGCTGAACCCGCTGAAGACCTTCGAGGTCGCCGCCCGGCTGAGCAATCTCACCCTGGCGGCCGAAGAGCTGGGCGTCAGCCAGGTCGCCGTCAGCCGTCAGGTGCGTGTGCTCGAGGAATTCCTGGGTGTCACGCTGTTCAAGCGCCTGCACCGGGGGCTGGAGCTGACCGATGAGGGCAAGCTCTTGGCCAACGGCATTTCCCGCGCCTTTCAGGACATCCACAACGCCACGCGGCTGGTTTCGCGTCGGGGTCGGCGCGACATTCTGGCGATCCAGTCCTATACGACCTTCTCGCAGCGCTGGCTGATCCCTCGGCTGACGGATTTCCACGACGCCTTTCCGCGCATCGAGATCCGGCTCAGCTCGTCCATCGCGCCCGTCGATTTCGAGACCCAGAATCTCGATGCGGCGATCCGGGCGGGCAAGGGCGACTGGCCCGACCTGCATAGCGAAAAGCTCACGGATATCGAGCTGACCCCGATCTGCTCACCCGCCTTCCAGAAACAGCACAAGCTGCGCGTGCCCGACGATCTGCGCCGCGTGCGGCTGTTGCATTCCATGGCGCGGCCGACGGATTGGGCAGCCTGGATCAAGCGGGTCGGTGCCAATGTCGATCCCGACCCCGGCATCCGTTTTGAAAGCTCGGCCCTGGCCTATGAGGCGGCGGCGATGGATAGCGGTGTCGCGCTGGCGGTGAAGGTCTTCGTGCGCCAGAATCTGCAGAACGGCACGCTGGTCGCGCCCTTCGACGCGTCCTGCTACAGCGGCGAGGGGTATTTCCTGACTTGGCCCACGGCGATCCCGCCCTCGCAACCGCTGATGAAATTTCTTGACTGGATGCGCCAGCAGCTTGCCTCGGACACCGATGCCTGACCCTGTCGGCTGAGCCGGTGACCCGTCACTCCGGTTGATCAGGCACCACCACATCGGGAGCCGTCTTCCCCTGCGCCGCGGCCTCGGCGGCGGCGGTTTCAGCGGCGATCTGGGCCAGGATCCAGTCGAGGAATTTCAGCAGCGGTTGCGAGGGCGTGCGCTCGCGCGGCCATGTCAGGTAATAGCTCTCGCCAGTCCGGCAGCCATGATCAAAGGGGATCACCAGAAGCCCGCCCTTGATCTGGCCCTGCACGAAATGCCGGTTGGCGACGGCCACGCCCAGCCCCATCATCGCCCCCTCATAGGCCAGCGAGCTGTTTTCGAAGAGAAGCCGGTTGCGCGGCTCGAACCCGGCCTGCGCCGAGTCCAGCCATTTGCGCCAGTCGTCGGGCCGGGCCATGGAATGCAGCAGCTTCACGCGGGCCAGATCCTTGACGTCCCGCAGGTCGTTCTCGGCCATGAAAGCGGGCGAGCAGACCGGCACCAGTTCCATATCCGCCAGTTTCTCGGCATGCAGCTCGGGCCAGTTGCCGCCGCCGCCGCGGATCGCCGCATCCATATTGTCGGTGGCGAAATCCGCGGGCAAAGGGGACGAGGACAGCCGCACCTCGATGCGCGGATGCGCGGCATGGAAGGCAGCAGACGCGGCATCAGCCAGCGGTGCGACAGCGTAACATAGGGTTGAATCGCCAGGATATTCCGCTGCCCCCGGCGAGAGACATGGCGGGTCGCGGTCTCGATCTGCTCGAAGGCCTTGCCGATGCCGTTATAAAGCGCCTTGCCCTCGCGCGTCAGCTCGATCCCCCGGCTCTGGCGGCGGAACAGCGTGACTTCCAGGAAATCCTCCAGCCCCCGCACCTGCCGGCTGACCGCTACCTGGCTGACATTCAGCTCGTCGGCGGCCTCGGTCAGGCTTTCATGGCGCGCGGCGGCCTCGAAAGCCTTCAGTGGATTCATCGGAGGAAGCGCGCGGCGCGAGCTGTTGGTCATCGGGATCCTGCCCTGCATCTGCGTCGCGCCCTGCCTGACCGGGCAAGGCGCGAAGGTCGAAAACGACCTGCGAATACTGCGATGCGCCTCGGAAGGCGTCAAGGGCCCGCCCCGCCGGCTTCAGATACCGAAGGGCAGCCCGCAAGAGGCGTCGACGGGGCTTTGCCCCCGAAAGGGGATCCTGCCGGTCAGCGCCTCGACCAACGCTTCCTGCACCGGCAGGACGGCGGCATAGGCGTTTATGTAGGTCGGGCATTCCGGCATGTGGAACAGCAGGAAGGGCGACCCGAGCGAGACATAGAGCGTCGGCAGGTGGTGCCACATCCGCTGCATGGTCAGGGGAAAGCGGCCGTGCAGCTTTTGCCAATGCGGACCCAGCACTTCCTTGCCCGACAGACCCTCGTCGGCCATCAGATAAAGGCCGACATCCTGCCCCTCGGGGTTCAGGGGTTCGCCCGGCACTGCGCGGGTGACGATGAAGCCGCGGTCTTCCAGCATCCGGGCGATCTGCAGCGCCGGCATCGGGGCCGAGGGGCGGTGCGCTCAGGCAATTCGGCCAGCAGGATGCGGCGATGGCGCTCGGGCGAGAGGGGCAGCAGGTTCTGGCGGTCCTTGACCAGCGTGAGCGCCTGTTCCGAGACCCCGCGCGACCATTCCCCATGCTCCTCGGTGCCCAGCATGAGGCCACGGGCGGCCTCGGACGGCAGCGGATCGCCGCCGCGATGCAGGCCCATCGAGGCCTTCAGCGCCAGCACCCGCAGCACCGCCTCGTCCAGCCGTTGTTGCGAAAGCGCCCCGGTTTCGAGGCCTGCGCGCAGGAACCCGATATCTTCTTCGATCTCCTGCGGGAACAGCAGGAGGTCGCGGCCGCTTTCGATGCAACGCGGCACCAGATCAGCGCGAGCCCCCCGGGCGGTGAAGCCCACCATCCCCGTCGCATCCGACACGATCACCCCGTTGAAGCCCAGCTCGCCCCGCAGCAATCCCTGCAGAAGGTCAGCGTTCAGCGAGGCGGGCTGTTCCGGCCCGGCAAGCTCGGCCTCGCCCCGTTCGGCGGCATAGGCGGCCAGGGTGATATGCCCGGCCATGATCAGCCGCGCATCACGCGCAATCGCGGCCTCGTAGATGCGCCCGAAGCTGGCGCGCCATTCGGGCATCTGCATCGAATTATGCGTGGTCACGAAATGCTGGTCGCGCTCGTCCAGCCCGTCGCCGGGGAAATGCTTGACGCAGGCCACCATGCCATTGTCGTGCATCCCCTCGATATAGGCGGTCACATAATCGAGAGTCTGCTGAACCCCGGCGCTGAAGGCGCGGGTATTGACCACGTTCGAGCGGAAATTCAGCGCCAGGTCCGCCACCGGCGTCCAACTGATGCCGAAGCCCAGAAAACCGGCCTCGCGCGCGGCCAGCGCACCCATGCGCCAGGCGTTCTGCGTCTCCCCTGTGGCGGCGACGGCCATCTGGTTGGGAAAGGGCGTGCCCGCCTTGACGCTGGCCTTTTCCGACATCTCGATATCGCCGGTCAGCAGCGGCGGGATGGCGCATTGCGCGAAAAGGTGCCGGGCCGAGCGGCGCAAATCCGCCTCGGCATAGCTGGGAAAGCGGTGCATGCCGCCCAGCCCCCGCGCGGCCAGCGCATCGAGCGCATCCTCTGACAGGTCGCGGCAGGCGGGGATGACGATCTGCGCCAGCTTCGCTTCAGTCTCCATGCCGGCATGGGTCCGGCGCACCCAGTCGACGGCCTCGGCATCCAGGTGAAAGGGCGCCGCCATCAGATGGGCGTTGGTGAGGTTGTTTGCGGGGGCTATGGTCATCGATGCCTGCGCTGCAAGGGGGTCTTCCTCTGACTATAGCCACCACGCCGGCGGGCTTAAGGGCGGAATAGTCAGGCCTGCGCGAACTTTTGGGCCGTGGAAACCGGGGCCCTGGTCGGGGAAGCTGGGGGGTGAAGGGTCTCGCCGCCACAACGCCCGAGCCCGCTGCAAATCAGGAGAAGAGCATGACCAGAGCTTTCGAGGGCTACCGGATCGTCGACACGACCCATGTGCTGGCCGGCCCTTTCGCGGCCTTCCAGCTGGCGACTTTGGGCGCCGAGGTGATCAAGGTCGAGAAGCCCGACGAACCCGACCAGGCCCGCGCGCAGGGGCCGGACCGGGCGATGAACGATGCCGGCATGGGCACCGCCTTTCTGGGCCAGGGGTCGAACAAGGATTGCATCGCGCTGAACCTCAAGCACCTCGAGGGGCGCGAGGCCATGCTGCGGCTTCTCGATACCGCCGATGTACTGGTTGAGAATTACCGCCCGGGCGCTTTCGAGGCGCTGGGTCTGGGCTATGACGTCCTGAAAGCCCGCAATCCGCGGCTGATCTATTGCTCGCTCTCGGCCTTCGGTTCGACCGGGCCGCGGCGCGAATTGCGCGGCTATGACAATGTCATCCAGGCGTTTTCCGGCATCATGGCGATGACCGGCGACGATCCCGCGAAGCCATTCAAATCCGGCGCGCCGGTGATGGATTACGCGGCCGGCACCACCGCCGCCTATGCCATCGCCGCTGCCCTGTTGCAGCGCGAGCGCAATGGTGGGCAGGGGACGCGTATCGACGTATCGATGCTGGATGTGGCGCTCTTGTTCTCCACCTCGCATGTCGCCTCGTATTACTGGGGCGGCAACGTGCCCAAGGCCAAGGGCAACACCTTCCCCTTCGCCACGATCGGCATGTATCACGCCTCGGACGCACCGGTGATGGTGGCCGCCTCGAACCTGCGCCAGCAGCGCCGGCTCTGGACCCTGCTGGGCCGGCCGGAACTGGCCAAGGACAACAACAACCAGCGGCTGGACGACCATCCCCGCGAAAGCGCCGCGCTGGCCGAGGTGATCGGCACAAAGCCGGCGGCGCATTGGGAGGAATTCCTGCAATCGAACGGTATCCCCTGCGCCCGCATCCGGCGTCTGGACGAGGCGCTGGCCGATCCGCAGGTACAGGCGCGCCGCGCGCTGCATCGCTTTGACGGACCAGCCGGCACCCCCGAGGGCATGACCACGACGCTGGCCGGTTTCACCTTCGCCGAGGGGGGCCCGACGCTGAGCCGTCCGCCGCAGCCGCACGGGGCGCAGACCGACGAGATCCTGACCAGCCTCGGCTATGACGCGGCGGCGATTGCGGCGCTCAGAGACGCCGGCGCCATCGGCTGAGCGCGATTACCACTCGCAAAAGCCACGTAATTTCAGAGGCATGTACAAAATGTTTCACATCAGCAAAGTTCGCCTGCATTGACCCAAAGCCCCCTCTGACGGACCCTTGCAGACAGAAGAACGCGGCACCTGGCACAGTTCAGCATCCGCGCCGACATCCAGCAATCAGGAGGAAGAACCCCATGAGAAAGTCCACATTCGGCGCGCTGGCGCTTTGCGCCGCTCATCCGGCCCTGGCCACCGATCTCGAGGTCACACATTGGTGAACTTCGGGGTTCCGAGGCCGCGGCGATCCGCGTTCTCGCTGACGGCTTTGCGGCCTTGGGCGATAGCTGGATCGACGGCGCCATCGCCGGGGCCGGCGGCGTGGCGCGGCCGCTGATCACCAGCCGCATCATCGGCGGCAATCCGATGGGCGCCACTCAGTTCACCCATGGCCAGGCGATCCGCGAGTTGATTGAGGCCGGCTATATGCGCGATGTGACCGAGCTGGCCGAGGCCGAGGGCTGGATGGAGGCGGTTTTCCCGACCTCGCTCCTGGACAGCTGCATGTATGAGGGCCGGCTCTATTGCGTGCCCTCGAACATCCATTCGCAGCAATGGCTGTGGCTCAACAACGACGTCTTCACCGAAGCCGGCCTCGCCGTGCCGTAGAACTGGAGCGAGTTCGTTGCCGCCGCACCGGCGTTGCGCGAGCGTGGCATCGTGCCCTTGGCCCAGGGTCAGCAGGCCTGGCAGAAGCAGCTCATGTTCAACGTGCTGATGGTGTCGATCGGTGGGCCCGAGACCTTCCTGCGGCTCTATCGCGACCGCGACGCCGAATTCGCCGAAGGGCCTGAAGTCGCCACGGTGTTCCAGGCGCTTGCCGATGCCCGCGTGATGACCGAAGGCTCGAATGCTCAGGAATGGAACATCGCCGCGCGCATGGTGATCGAAGGTCAGGCCGGCGGGCAGATCATGGGCGACTGGGTGCAGGGCGAATTCACCCAGGCCGGTCTTGCCGCGGGCGAGGATTTCACCTGCCTTCTGGGGCTGGGCGAGCATGAATACATCGCCGCCGCCGGCGACGCCTTCTATTTCCCGCTGATCGAGGATCCCGCGGTCGTCGAGGCGCAGGACAATGTCGCCCGCGTCATCCTCGATCCCGCAACGCAGGTCGCCTTCACCGCCGCCAAGGGCGCGCTGCCGGTGCGCCGCGATGTCGAATTGCAGGATCCCACCCCCTGCATGCAGGCGGGTATCGAGGCGCTGCAGGCCGGTCAGGTCGTCGACAGCGTGAACAGCCTCGTGTCGCCCGACACTCTGGGCCAGATCACCGATCTGGTGGTCGAGTTCCTCGCCGATCCCGATTTCTCGGTCGAAGAGTCCCAGGCCGAATTCGCGCAGATCATCGCAACCGCAGACTGATCCGGCACCGGGCGGGGCCTCAAAGGCCCCGTCCCTCGGCCGGAGAGGCATGAAACAGAGGATCCGATGCCGGACATTGCGAGTCGACGCTCCCTCGTCAAGAACCTGAACGCCAAGATTGCGGCGATCCCGATGATGCTGACCGCCACCGTCGTCTTCGTCGGCTGCACGCTTTGGACGGTGGTCTATTCCTTCACCAACTCGCGCCTTCTGCCCGGTGGCGACTGGGTCGGGCTGGCGCAGTACGAAAGGCTCTGGGGAACCCGCCGCTGGCTGATCTCGGTCGAGAATCTGGCGATCTACGGCTTTCTGATGCTGGTCTTCTCGCTGGTGATCGGCTTCCTGCTGGCCGCGATCATCGACCAGCGCATCCGCTTCGAGGATGCCTTCCGCACCATTTTCCTCTATCCCTACGCGCTCAGCTTCATCGTCACCGGCCTTGTCTGGCAATGGCTGCTGAACCCCGAATTCGGCATCCAGGCGGCGGTGCGCAGCATGGGGTTCGAGACTTTCGCCTTCGACCCGCTCTACAATTCCGACCTGGTGCTCTACGGCGTCATCGTCGCCGGGTTGTGGCACGGCACGGGGCTGGTCATGTGCCTAATGCTGGCCGGGTTGCGCGGTATTGACGAGGATGTCTGGAAAGCCTCGCGCGTCGACGGGATCCCGGCCTGGAAGACCTATATCTTCATCGTCATCCCGATGATGCGCCCGGTCTTTGTCACCACTTTGGTGCTGATCACCGCCTCGATCATCAAGCTTTACGATCTGGTCATCGCCCAGACCGGCGGCGGGCCCGGCCTGTCGTCCGAGGTGCCGGCGAAATTCGTCTTCGACGCGATGTTCGTTTCGCAGAACCTCGCGCAGGGCTTTGCCGCCTCGACGATGATGCTGGTCGCCGTGATCTTCGTGATCATCCCCTGGGCCTATCTCGAATTCGGAGGAAAGAAGCGTGGCTGATCAGACCGCTCCCGCCCCCAGCCGGGGGATCGCCGAGGCCGTGGGCCCGCGCCCGCGCCGCGCCTTGTCGGTCCGCAACATCGTGATCTACGGCATCCTCGCCCTGCTCTCGGTCTATTACCTGCTGCCGATCTGGGTGATGATCATGACCTCACTGAAGGGCATGCCGGAAATCCAGATGGGCAACATCTTTGCCCCGCCCGTCGAGCTGACCTTCGAGCCCTGGATCCGCGCCTGGTCCTCGGTCTGCACCGGTCTCACCTGCGAGGGGATTTCGACCGGTTTCCTGAACTCGGTCATCATCACCGTGCCCTCGGTCGTGCTGTCCATAGCCGTCGCCTCGGTCAACGGCTATGCGCTGTCGCTGTGGCGCTTCCGCGGGGCGAATGTCTTCTTCACCATCCTGATCATCGGCGCCTTCATCCCCTATCAGGTGATGATCTATCCCATCGTGATCATCTTGCGCGAGATCGGGCTTTACGGCGATCTGGCCGGGCTGGTGCTGGTGCATACGGTTTTCGGCATGCCGATCCTGACCCTGCTGTTTCGCAACGACTTCTACTCGGTGCCCGAGGAATTGTTCATGGCCGCGCGCATCGATGGCGCCGGTTTCTGGACCATCTTCCTGAAGATCATGGCGCCGATGGCCCTGCCGATGTTCGTGGTGGCGGTGATCCTGCAATCCACGGCGATCTGGAACGACTTCTTGTTCGGCGTGATCTTCAGCACGCCGCAGAACTATCCGATGACCGTGCAGCTCAACAACATCGTCAATTCGGTGCAGGGCGTGCGGGAATACAACGTCAACATGGCCGCGACCCTGCTGTCCGGTCTGGTGCCGCTGACCATCTACCTCGTCTCCGGCAAGCTCTTCGTGCGCGGCATCGCAGCCGGCGCCGTGAAAGGTTGAACCCATGCAGCCCAGCGTTTCCATCCGCAACCTGAAATTGGATTTCGGCGCCATCCAGGTGCTGAAGGACCTCAATCTCGACATCGGCAAGGGCGAGTTCCTGGTGCTGCTCGGTTCCTCAGGCTGCGGCAAGTCCACGCTCCTGAACTGCATCGCCGGGCTTCTGGAGCCCACCGATGGCAGCATCTTCATCAACGGCGACAACGTGACCTGGGCCGAACCGTCCGAGCGCGGCATCGGCATGGTCTTCCAGTCCTACGCGCTTTATCCGCAGATGACGGTGAAGGGGAACCTCAGCTTCGGGCTGAAGAACGCCCGCGTTCCGAAGGACGAGATCGAGCGTCGGGTAGCCCGCGCCGCCGATATCCTGCAGATCGGCCCGCTTCTGGGTCGCAAGCCCGCCGCCCTGTCCGGCGGTCAGCGTCAGCGCGTGGCCATCGGCCGGGCACTGGTGCGCGATGTCGAGGTGTTCCTGTTCGACGAGCCGCTGTCGAACCTCGACGCCAAGCTGCGCGCCGAGCTGCGCGTCGAGCTCAAGCGCCTGCACAACAACCTCGGCAACACCATGATCTATGTGACACATGATCAGGTCGAGGCGATGACCCTGGCCGACCGCATCGCCATCATGAAGGGCGGGCTGGTGATGCAGCTGGGCTCGCCGGCCGAGATCTACGGCCGGCCCGCGAAAAAATATGTCGCGGATTTCATCGGCTCGCCCTCGATGAACTTCCTGCCCGGCAAGCTGCGCGCCGGTCCGGTGGTGGATGTGGCGGGTCAGTCGATCCCGCTGGATGCCTATGACTTCACCCGCAAGGGGCTGGAGGGCGACGTCTGGTTCGGCATTCGGCCCGAACATGTCGCAACCGGCGAGGCAGCCGCGGCCTGTCCGGTCTCCTATGAGTTGAAGGCCGAACTGGTCAAGCCGATGGGCGCCGAAACCCTGGTCTGGAGCAGCATCGAGGGCACGCCCTTCCGCTTCCGCATGGACGGGCATGCTCAGGTTGCGGCCGGCGATATCCTGCGCGTGGGCTTCGATCCGGTGCGAGCCTCGCTTTTCGACACGGTGGAAGAGCTGCGCGTGTAACCTCCCGACACCGCCGCTTCCCCGCGGGGCCGCCCAGACCGGGCGGCCCCTCTTTTGTTCCGGCAAGCAAAAGGCCCGGGCGGGTGCCCAGGCCTTGCTGTCAGACCGGCGCCTGACCGGTCAGAGAATGCCGCGGGCGGTCAGCCAGTCGCTCACCAGTTCCGAGACCCGTTCCCGCTGCTCGAAGGGCAAGAGATGCCCCGCCCGCGGGATCACCCGTGACTCGGCATCCGGGATGGCCTTGGCGATGCCGGCATGGACCTCGGGCGTCGACAGATGGTCGTGTTCGCCGGTGATCAGAAGCACCGGGAAGTTGAAGGCGCCGATATAGGCGAAGGCATCGGGGCGGACCAGCAGCGCGCGGTTCTGGCGCTCGTGCACCTCGGCCGGGCAGGCCTCGACCATGGCGCGGACGCGGGCGAGCAGCGCCTCGTCGCTCCGGTTCTCGGGAGCCAGCACCTTGGGCGCCCAGTCGCGTGCATAGCGGGTCATGTCGGCATTGGCCTGATCGATGCGTGTCTGACGATGCGCGGGCTCGCCCGGCCCGGCGGGCTCGGCGCCGGTGCTGGACAGGATCATCGCCTTGATGCGCGCGGGGGCCTGCCGCCCCATCTCCAGCGCCACGCGCCCGCCCATCGAATGCGCGGCGACGATCAGCGGGCCTTCGGTCGCCGTCAGGGCGCGCGCCGCCATCTCTTCGAGCGTGGCATCGCGCGTGGTATCGGCGACATGCACCCCGGCAAGGCGCGGGTACAAAGCCTCAGCCAGAGGCGCCCAGGTCCGGGCATCCGACATGATTCCGTGCACCGTCACGAGTATTGGCATGGTCCTCTCCTTCAAGCGCGTGAATGCGGGCAGCATAGGAAGCCGGTCGGCGGCTGGCGACGGACAAGAGATTGGGCCAGCCCAAACCCTCTGACCCAACCTCCAGTCAGACCGCGCGGAATGCCTTGTCAGAGGACATCGCCGCCCACGCGGGGTACCACGCAGGGAACCCGACGCAAGCAACCCGGAGGCCCCGATGACCGATGTTTTCCTCTGCGACTATATCCGCACCCCCATCGGGCGCTTCGGTGGCGCGCTTTCCGCCGTGCGGGCGGACGATCTGGGCGCGGTGCCCCTGCGCGCGCTGATGGCGCGCAATCCTTCGGTCGACTGGGCAGCCATCGATGAGGTCGTCTTCGGCTGTGCCAACCAGGCGGGCGAAGACAACCGCAACGTTGCCCGCATGTCCGCCCTGCTGGCCGGTCTGCCGGTCGAGGTGCCGGGCACCACGGTCAACCGGCTTTGCGGCTCGGGCATGGATGCGGTGCTGATCGCCGCGCGGGCGATCCGGGCGGGCGAGATCGATCTGGCGATTGCCGGTGGCGTCGAAAGCATGTCCCGCGCGCCCTTCGTGCTGCCCAAGGCCGAAAGTGCCTTCTCCCGGTCCAGCGAGATCCACGACACCACAATCGGCTGGCGCTTCGTCAACCCGCTGATGAAGGCGCAATACGGCGTGGATTCCATGCCCGAAACCGCCGAGAACGTCGCCGAAGACCACAACATCAGCCGCGCCGATCAGGACGCCTTTGCCCAGCGTAGCCAGCACAAGGCCGGGGCGGCGCAGACCAATGGCCGCTTTGCCCGCGAGATTACGCCGGTCGAGATCAAGACCCGCAAGGGTGTGACCGTGGTCGATACCGACGAGCATCCGCGCGCCGCGACCACGCTGGAAGACCTGCGGCGGCTGAAGACCTTCGTGAAGGCCGATGGTACGGTGACCGCCGGCAATGCCTCGGGCGTCAACGATGGGGCGGCGGTGCTGATCCTCGCCTCGGCGGCGGCGGCAAAGAAACACGGGCTGACCCCGATTGCCCGCGTGCTGGGCGGGGCCACCGCCGGGGTGCCGCCGCGGGTCATGGGCATCGGCCCAGCGCCAGCTTCGCAGAAGCTGATGGCGCGGCTGGGCCTCACGCCCGACGATTTCGCGGTGATCGAACTGAACGAGGCCTTTGCCTCGCAGGGTCTGGCGACGCTGCGGGCTCTCGGCATCGCCGATGACGATCCCCGCGTGAACCCCAATGGCGGTGCCATCGCGCTGGGTCACCCGCTGGGCATGTCCGGCGCGCGGATCACCGGCAGCGCCATGCTCGACCTCAAACCCGGCGAGAAATCGCTGTCCTGTATGTGCATCGGCGTCGGCCAGGGCATCGCCATCGCGCTGGAACGGCTCTGAGCCGAGCCGCCCGCGACGCGAGCGGCGCCCTCAGCCGATGAACTCGCTGGGCAACAGCGCCTGATGCAGGAACATCAGGTTGTCTCGCAGGTCCTCACGGCTGATCCTGCCCCCCAGCGACACGCGCAGTTTCTCCTCGGCCGGGCCGTCGACCGTGAAGGCATCCGAGGGAATGAGGCCCAGCGGCCGCCCGGCCATCTTGACCACCACATCCGCCCGGCCGACGCCCGGGGGCAAGGTCAGCCAGACATTGAAGGCATTCTCCGAGGCCTCGAAGGCGAAGCCCGTCAGCGCCTCGCGCGCGATCTCCTGCCGGGCGGCGCTTTCGGCGCGGATGAAGCGGCGGATGCCGTCGGCGGTGCCGTCCTCGATCCATTGCGTGGTCAGTGCGGCGGCGAGGGGTGAGGGCATCACCGACAACGCGCGGATCGCCTGCGACAGCCGGATCGCGCAGCGCGGCGAGGGGGCAATGGTGAAGGCCAGCCGCAGCCCCGCGCCGATGCATTTCGCCAGCCCGCCGATATGCCAGGTCAGATCGGGCGCCGCCAGCGCGATGGGCGTCGGCGCCTTGGCGGGGATGAAGCCATAGGCGTCATCCTCGATCAGCGTGAGCCCGGTCGCGTTCAGCACCTCGGCCAGCGCCAGCCGCCTTTCGACCGGGATGGTCAGGGTTGTCGGGTTCTGCAGCGTCGGATTCAGGTAGAGCGCCTTGGGCTTGTGTAGGGCAATCGCCGCGCGCAGGGCCTCGGGCGTCACGCCCTGCGCGTCCATCTCCACCCCGATCAGCGTCACGCCGAAGCGCGCGGCGATGTTGCGGATGCCGGGATAGGAGACGCGCTCGCAGAGGATGCGGTCGCCGGGGCGGGTGATGATCGACAGGATCGCCGCCATTGTGGCATGGGCACCGGGGGTCACGGCGATGCGCTCCATCGACGGGGCCATGCCGCGCAGGCTGAGCCAGCTCGAGGCGGCGACCCGGTCGCGTTCGGCTCCCACCGGGGATTGGTAGCGCAAAAGGTCGACTAGATTGGCCGAGACATAGCCGAGCCCGGCCTGCATCCGCGCCACGAGATCGGGATCCGCCGGTTCGGGCGGCATGTTCATCGACAGATCGCCGGCGCGCTTGCGTTCGGGATCCGCTGTCGCGGTCGGACGCGCGGTGACGAAGGTGCCGCGGCCGACATGGCTGGTCACCAGACCGCGCGTCTGGGCCTCGGCATAGGCGCGCGAGACGGTGGTGAAGTCGAGGCCGAGGCTTGCCGCGAGGCGGCGCTGCGGCGGCAGCCGGTCGCCACCGCCCAGCCGTCCCTGCTGGATATCCTGCGCAATGGCATCGGCAATCGCCAGATAGCGCGGCTTTCCGGTTTCAGCCAGCTGGGGAACCCAATCAATCATCGAGACATCTCCTGTTCGCCCGAAGCTAGCCGTTTGATTCGGAGAGTTGAAGGCGTGTTGTATGCATCGCCGCAATGGCGCTCCCGGATCCCGCGACCCCATTCGTACCGCGCCCGGTCTCAACGTAGCAAAGATGAATTTCGCCCACATCTTGATCAGATCGCATAGCAAATGCTGGTTATATTGTATGCACATTAGGACGAATATTGACTGGATATTTAATGCAGCGCCACCCTTGGATCGTACCAATCAAGGGGGGCGGGATGCCACAGGTCACCAAGGAAGCGCACAAGGACGGGGATTTCTTCGTCAATTACGAAGAGAAGGTTTTCGAGGATGTGAAGGCCGAGGCGGGCGAGAAGACGCTGGTGACCTTCCATACCGTGGCTTTCGAGGGCTCGATCGGCCTTGTGAACATCCTCAACGCCATCCGCCTGAACCGGAAGGGCTATGAGACGTCGACCCAGCCCTTGCTGGCCGCACGTGTTACAATCCGGTCACGGCTTCATGCGGTCGGCCCGAATGCCCTCGGGTCCGAACAGCAGATCCTCGGCCCGGACGGCCTGCTGGGATGTCTGCGGATGATCTCGTGCTTCCTCCGCCACGACGAGACCGGCTCCAATCGGCGGCTCCTGCGCGGCAATCTTCCGGGGATGGCACCCCTGCCCCCGGCCACCGTAGAGTTGGACCGACTGCAGGCCACGGCGCGATGCATCGCCCGCAATGCACGATTGGGCGGTTCGATGGGACCGGCGATCCTGCGCTACACGCCCGTCGCCGCGCTCGATTTCAACGCGGCCGGGTTGCTCTATTTCCCGACCTTCTCCAAGATCGCGGAGATGGCCTGTCCCGGGGCCGCACCGCTGCTCCGCCGCCAGATCACCTATCTCGGCAATCTGGACCCGGGCGAGGACATATTGGTCGAGCCGCTGCGCGATGACGAAACGGCGACGTGGCTTCGCTTGTGGGCGAAGGGCCGGGTCCTGGCAGAGATATCGACGCAGCGGTGTCAGGGAAGCGGCGATCCGCCTACCCTCAAGGTCACGGGCGGACATTCCGGCGCGTCCGGGTCTGTCGGGGAGAGGAATCTATCAATCTAGCCACAATGTTTCACAATGATCGCATGATTGACTGTTTAATTTCTGGCGCGCCGCACGTATATCTCGGTCATCCATTTTGACCGAGAGTGAGTCCATCATGTGCGCCACCGAGCCCCGGGACACCAAACTGGCCGTTCGTCGCGGCCTCCTGCTGCGCTGCCCCGCCTGTGGCGTCGGCAAGCTGTTCGGAGGGTATCTGAAGGTCAACGCCACCTGCCCGGCCTGCGGCGAGGAACTGCACCACCACAGGGCGGATGACGGCCCGGCCTATCTGACGATCCTCGTGGTCCTGCATGTCGTCGGCATCGCGTTGCACCAGATGGTCGGGCGGTATCAGGACAACCCCCTGCAACTCGCCCTAGTCCTGTCCACCGCGGCCCTGGTCCTGTCGCTCCTTCTGTTGCCGCGGATGAAGGGGTTGATGATCGGCATCCAATGGGCGAAGGAAATGCACGGCTTCGGCCGTCAACACCGCGATTCCCCGAACGACGCGCCGTAGAGGCGGACGGGAGATTCGGACGGTGTTGGCAGCCCCGTGATGCCGTCGCCGAACGGCACCGCGGCCGCTTTCGTCCGGGATCGCCCGGGCAGCGGAGGGCGCCGGGTTTCCATCCTCCCCTCTCGCGCCTTTCTCAGGCGTGCGGGCGGAGGCCCCGAGCACGCCTGACCGCCCCCCTCCATTTCGATCCGCAGCCCCGGACGCTCCATGACCTCCCCTTCCCTGACCCTCGACTATCTCTTCGATCCGCTCTGCGGCTGGTGCTACGCCAGTTCGGCGATGCTGGCCGGGATCGCCAGCCATTACCCTGACCGGTTGACCCTGCGCCCCTCCGGCCTGTTCGATGCGCCGCGCCCGGTATCGGCCATCGCGGGCCATGCCTGGAGCAATGACCAGAGGATCGCCGCCATCGCCGGCCTGCCCCTGAGCACCGCCTATCGGGACGAGGTGCTGATGGCGCCCGGCGGGGTCTTCACCTCACGATTCCTGACGCGGGCGCTGGTCGCGCTGGGTCAGATCGACCGGGGGCTGGAGCCTCGGTTCCTGCACCGGGCGCAACACGCGCGCTATGTTCTGGCGCAGGACACGTCCCGCCCCGAGAACGTGACCGCCCTTGCGGAGACCGAGATGGCCGAGGCGGATCTGCCCTTCGATGCCGGGGACTTCGCCCGCCGCCTCACCGGCGATGCCGATCTGGCGGCCCGCGCCGAGGCCCGAATCGCCGAGACCAACCGCCTGCAACAGAGCCTCACCGCCGGCGTGCCCAAGCTGGTGATCGGGCGCGACGGCGAAAACCTGATTCTCGAGGGCGAGGCGATCTATCGCGGCGCCGGCCCGGTGCTAGCGGTGATCGCCGAGATGGTGGCCTGATCCGGCGGCGGGGCCGGGCGCAGACAGGCGCTCACCCGGTCGCGAAACCAGCGCAGGCCGGGGTCCGCCTCGGCCCGCTTGTTTCACAGCATCGTCACGGGCGAACCCGCCGAGCCCAGCGGCACCGTCAGCACCCGCGCCCTGCCCGCCCGCGCCAGCATCTCGCCATAGCCGCCGGGCGCGATGGCGAGGAACCGCCCGCTGCCCAGCCGTTCGGGCAGGGCGGCGAATTCCCGCAGATAGAGGGCGACATTCGCGCTGAACCCGGTGCGGGTCAGGATCGCGGTGATCTCGGACGCATAGGTCGCGGCCGGGGCGGCGACCAACCGCGTGCCCAAGCCCCGGATCCTCGAGGCTGTGCGCGAGGCGAAGGGGGAGGGGACTGCGCAACGGCTCGACCATCTGAAGAAGGGAGAGATGGCAACGGAGGCCGAGCGGCTTCTCAAGGGCAGCGGTTGGTTGCCCGAGGTCCTTCGCCGCGCTGATCTGGCGGTGGACGACGGCGAAGGACCGGCTCAAGGCCGATGGCTTCTTCTCGGAGATCAATAGCTGGAAGCTGCGCCTCTTCTGCCCGACAGATGCGAGCGGGGTCAAAGTGCTAGATCGCTTGCTTGCACGTTGTCCTGTGACGGGACTACATGCACGAGGAGGGTGCTGAGCCATGTATTCCGGGACCGAAGATCTGATCCGCGCACTGGCGGAGAGTGCCGAGAGCGTGTGTCGCCATTACCTTCCCGCCCGGCGGCGGGAAGGATCCTACTGGATAGTGGGCGATCTGCAGAACAACCGCGGCCGATCACTCTTCGTGCGCCTGACCGGGCCTGCTTCCGGGCCAGGCGCGGCCGGCAAGTTCACGGACGGCGCCACGGGCGAGCATGACGATCTTCTCGACATCATCCGCGAGCGGACCGGGATCTTCCGCTTTCCCGATCTTTTGGCCGAGGCCCGGGCGCATCTGGGTCGTCCGCAGTCGGTCGTCCCGGATGCGCCAGTGCCAAGGAAGTCCAAGGCCCCCGGTGGTACACCGGCGGCGGCGGCGCGTCTGTTTGCAGCCTCGGTGCCGGTTGCATGCACGCTTGCCGATACCTACCTCCGCTCCCGCGGCCTGACCCATGGCGGCGAGATGAGCGCCCTGCGCTTCCACGCGAAGTGCTGGCATCGGGATGAGGGCCAGACCCGGAGCCTCCCCAGACCGGCGCTGATCGCAGCGGTCACCGATGGAGCGGGCCTGTGCCAAGGCGTGCATCGCACTTGGCTCGCGCCTGACGGTCAGGGGAAGGCACGGGTCGAGACGCAGCGGCGTGCCATGAGTCACCTCCTCGACAGGCTGAACCCGCATGACGACATCCTAGTGGTCGGCGAGGGCATCGAGACCATGCTGTCCCTTGTCGAGGCAGTGGCTGGCCTTCCCGTCTGGGCGGCGCTCTCATCGGGTCACCTCGGGGCAGTCCTGCTGCCGGAGGGGCTCCAGCGCCTCTACATCGCCATCGACCGCGATCCGGCGGGGCGCGCAGCGGCAGAGAGGTTGAGCGCCAGAGCCCGTGCTGCCGGGATTGCCGTCCGGGTGCTGGAACCGCGGCTCGGGGATTTCAACGATGATCTCCGGGCGAACGGCAAAGAGACGCTGCGCCAGCATCTTGCAAGTCAGATTGGGCCAGTGGATCGGCATCGCCTGTCAGGCTCAGCTGCATCGCGCAGGGGGCGGTCAGGGAACAGCGGGGCAGGGGGCATGGACTCCTGTCGCGGGTGTAGATCATCACCTTCGCCTCATCCCGGGCAATCTCATCCACCCGACCCCCGAGCGGCCTTCAAGAGATGGGCAGGCGGCCGTCAAAGGGGCCGCCCCTTCAAGGACGGGGGGCAACTGACTTCCGCCGGCGGCAGAGCCGCCTTTGCATCGCGAAGCCTATCGTGCCAGCAACGCAGGAGAGGCGCATGAGGCCCGAAGGCCGGGACGAGCACGACTCGCTCTATTTCACCTATCCCCATTTCGACGCCCCGGGGCCGGACGCCCCGCGCGGCATGGAGGTGCCCGTTGCCATCGTCGGTGCCGGTCCCGTCGGCATGGTCGCCGCGCTGGAACTGGCGCGTCACGGCCAGCGCTGTCTGCTGATCGACGCCAAGAGCAGCTTCAACGACGGCAGCCGGGCGATCTGCATCGCGCGGGCCAGCTACCACATTCTCGACCGGATCGGCGCGCTGGACCCGTTCCTGTCGAAATCGCTGCCCTGGACCACCGGACGCAGTTTCTTCCGGGGCCGCCAGATCCTTGAATTCGAGATGCCCGACGGCCCTGACGACCGCTTTCGCCCGATGTACAACCTGCAGCAACAATACATCGAGCAGTATCTCTGGGATGCCGTCGCGCGGACCCCGCTGATCGAAACCCGCTGGCAGACACGGCTGGACGGGATCGACACACGGGCCGGGGGTCCCACGCTCGGCCTGACGGACCCGCACGGGACCTACGCCCAGCCGGCGCGCTGGGTTCTGGCGGCAGACGGCGCGCGCTCGGCGATCCGGCGCATGCTGGGCCTGCGGCTGAAGGGCGAGAATTACGAAGGCCGCTACGTCATCGCCGATATCCGCATGACGCATGATTACCCGACGATCCGCCGGGCGCTGTTCGATCCCGCCTGCCGTCCCGGCGGCACGGTTCTGATCCACCGCCAGCCCGACAATATCTGGCGCATCGATTATCAGCTCGCGCCCGGGGAATCGGCCGAGGAAGCCACGCGCGAAGACAATGTCCGTGCCTCGGTTGCCGGCGTGCTGGACGAGATCGGCGAGACCGGCGCCTGGGAGCTGGAATGGTGGTCGGTCTATTCCGCCAACACGCTGGCCCTGGACGATTACCGCGCGGGGCCCGTGTTCTTCATCGGCGACAGCGCGCATATCGTGCCGATCTTCGGCGTGCGGGGGCTGAATAACGGGCTGGCCGACGCGCAGAATATCGGCTGGAAGCTGGCGCTGGTCCTGCGGGGCGAGGCCGGCGAGGGGCTTCTGGACAGCTACACGCCCGAGCGGCGCGGCGCGACACTGGACGTGTTCGCCAATGCCTCGAAAAGCGCGCGCTTCATGACGCCGCCCAGCTTCGGCTGGAGCCTGATGCGCGACGCCGCCCTCTCGCTTGCCTTGCGCCATCCCTGGGCCGGGGAGTTGGCCAATCCCCGGCAGATGGCACCCTATCGCTACGCGGACAGCCCGCTGACGGCGCCCCCGGTGACGGATGGTGACGGGCGCGCCGGGCCCCTGCCCGGCCCCCTGCCCGGCGCCATGATCCCGGACGCGCGGCTGGATGACGGCTTCCTGTCCCAGCGCATGGGGCCGGTCTTCACGCTGCTGAGCTTCGGCCCCGCGCCCGACATTTCCCATCCGTTGCTGACATGCCTGTCCCTCCCGCCGCATTCGGCATGGGACGCGCCCGAGGGCAGCACCTATCTGATCCGCCCGGATCTGCATGTCGCCGCGCACTGGACGCGGCCCGATCCCCGCGCCATCCTTGACCACATGACCCGGATACTGGACCATTCATGAGCCGCGCCGAACCCCTCTACGACGCCCTGGCGACCACGCTCGACACCGTCGGCGCCGAAACTGCGCCCCTGTACCTTGCCAAGCTTGCGCTGGCGCTTGCCCATGAACTGGATGACGAAGACCGGGCGCTTCATCTTATTCGCGAATGCTCGAAAGATCTGGACCGCGCGGAATGCTGACCAATGCCGATATCGTCGACCTGACCGGGTTCCGCCACGCGCTGCACCGGCAGCCCGAAGTGTCTGGCAGGGAACGGGAAACCGCCGCCCGTGTCGCATCCTTCCTGCCCGCGCCCGATGCCGTGGTCACCGGGGTGGGGGGGCACGGCGTCGCGGCGCTCTACGACAGCGGACAGCCCGGCCCCACGGTGATGATCCGGTCGGAGCTGGACGCGTTGCCGATCCTGGAGCTGGGCCAAATTCCCCATGCCAGCGAAACCCCGGGCGTCGCGCATCTCTGCGGGCATGACGGGCATTCGACGATCCTGCTGGGGCTGGCCCGGCTGCTGGCGCGGAACCCGCCCGCGCACGGGCGCGTCGTCCTGCTGTTCCAGCCGGCCGAGGAAGACGGGTCCGGCGCCAGGGCGGTGATGAACGACCCGAAATTCACCGCGCTCACCCCCGACTGGTCGCTGAGCCTGCACAACATGCCCGGCATCGCGCTGGGCCATGCCTGGCTTGCGCCGGGTCCGATGAACTGCGCGTCGGCGGGGCTGACGATCCGGCTGTCGGGCGCGACCGCCCATGCCTCGATGCCCGAAGACGGCAGGGCCCCGACGGGGGCGCTGCCCCGCTTGATCGACGGGCTGCGCACCATGGGACCGGGCGGCGCGATGGGGCCCGGTTTCCGCCTGACGACGATCACCCATCTGCGCATGGGCGAGCCCGCTTTCGGCATCGCCCCCGGCGAGGCCGAGCTGTGGGTGACATTGCGCGGTCTGGGCGACGAGGATCTGGAAACCCTGCTGGAGCAGGCGAAGACCCTTGCGCGGGACGAGGCCGCTGCGGCGGGGCTGGGCGTGGATTTCGAGATCCATGACCATTTCGGCGCCTGCCGCAACGATCCCGACGCCACCGCGGTGCTGGCCCGCGCGCTGGACGCGAACGGCATCGCGCACGAACCCGGCGACCTGCCGATGCGCGCGTCCGAGGATTTCGGCCGGTTCGGCGCGGTGTCGAAATCCGCGATGCTGCTACTGGGCGCGGGGCGCGACCATCCCGCCTTGCATACGCAGACCTACGATTTCCCCGATACCCTGATCGCGCAGGGCGTCGCGATCTTTCACAGCGCGATCCGCGAATTGCTGGGCTGAGCCCGATCCGACCCGCCCGCTTCAAGCTTCCGGTGCCAGCACCAGCGCCCGCCCCTCGCAGATCAGCGTCCCATCCGGCAGTTGACAGGTGGTGGCCAGATCGACGAGCCGCTTCTCGGGGCGGATGCGCGTGACCTCGACCCGGGCGGAAAGCCATGTATCGAGCGGCGCCTGCGCGTGGAAATGCAGGCTTTGCTTGAGGTAATTCGTCCCCGACCCAGGCAGCTCGACGCCCAGCAGGTAGGAAAACAGGGCGCCGATCAGCGGCTCGGGCACGCTGTCACCCGGTTGGGTGGCCCCCTCGCCATCCGTCAGTGCGGCGAAAGCCGCCAGATCCGCGCGCGTGAACAGGCGCCGGGTTTCGGCGTGTTCGCCCGGCTTCATTCCAGCACCGCCCGGCCCTGCAGGCAGACCGCCCCATCCGCCTTGCGCGCCGCCCTGACGCTGATCGCGCCGCCCTCGTCCCGGATCTCGAGCACCAGCGCCTCGTCCGCATAGGCAGGGTTGGGAAACATCATCTCCTGCATCCTGTGACGCGCGCCGGGCCGCGCGCGGGCCAGCATGTGCCAGAGCCGGGCATAGATCAGCATCCCGTGGCTGACCGGACGCGCGAAGGGCGTCTCGCGGCAAAAGTCCGGGTCGACATGGATCGGGTTCGTATCGCCCGAGACCCGGGCGAAGGCGTCGAACTGGGCCTGCGTCGGTGTCCATTCTTCGCGCATCACGCCAGCAGCTTTCGCAATTCCGTTTTGCGGATCTTGCCGGCGGCGGTGCGCGGGAAATCGTCCACCGCGTGGAAAGCGCGGGGCAGTTTGTAGCCCGCAAGCCGCTGGCGCAGCCAGTCCGACAGATCCTGTGGCCCCGGCAGAGACCCGTTCCGCGCGATGAGAAACGCCACGCCGGTCTCGCCCCATCGGGTATCGGGAACACCGATCACCGCCGCGTCCAGAATGTCGGGATGGGTGATCAGCACCTTTTCGACCTCGGCGGGATACACGTTCTCGCCGCCCGAGATGTACATGTCCTTGATACGGTCGACGATGCGGTAAAATCCCTCGTCATCGCGCGTGGCGACATCCCCGGATCTGAGCCAGCCATCGGCGGTGAAGGCCGCGCGCGTGGCCTCGGGGTTATCCAGGTAGCCGGGCGTCACCGTCGGCCCGCGAAGCTGGATCTCGCCGGTGCCGGGCTCACCGTCGGGGACGCCATCGAGCCGTGCCTCGGTCATGAATTGCGGCTTGCCGACCGATCCGATCTTTCGCAGCACGGCATCGCGGTCCAGAAGAAAGCCCGTGGGCCCCGTTTCGGTCATGCCGAAGCCGTTGCAGATCAGCGCGCCGCGCTCGGCGAAATGCTGGATTGTCGCTTCGGGCAGCGCCGCGCCGCCGCAGGCCCAGCCCCGGAGCAATCCCAGATCCACACCCGACAGGTCCATCGCCATCAGCGCCTGGTAGATCGCCGGCACGCCGAAAAACTGCGTCACCGCCCCTTGTCCGATCAACGCGACCAGATCGGGCGCGTCGAATTTGCGCAACACGGTCGTGCAACCACCCCACAGGAAAAGTGGCATGGTAAACAGGTTGATCCCGCCGGTATGGAAAAGCGGCAGGTAATTGAGCGTCCGATCCTCTGACGTCAGGCGCATGCATTGCGCGATGTTCATGGCATTCGCCACCACCATGCGGGCGGTCTGGATCACGGCCTTCGGATTGCCCGTCGTCCCCGAGGTGAACAGCACGTACCACGGCGCGGTTTCGTCGATCTCGGCCGGGGCCAGCGCGGGTCCGTCCCCGGGGATGTCGAGCGGCAGACAGGGCAGGCCCAGCGCATGGGCGGTCGGCGCGAAATCGTCGTCATGCAGGATCAGCGTGCAATCGATACTGGCCACGACCGGCCCCAGTTCGGCCACAGGCTGACGCCAGTTCAACGGCGCAAGGATCAGGCCGGCTTTCTGACAGGCGAAAAGGGCGATGAACACCTCGGGCCGGTTGAGGCTGAGCAGACCCACCCGCGCGCCCGCTGCAACCTTGTTCAGCAACGCAGCCCCCAGCCGCGCGGCGGCTTGATCGACTTGCGCGAAGGTCCAGTGCCTGCCGGTCTCGTGGTCGATGAACGCCGTCGCTTCGGGCGCAAGCTGCGCGCGGCGCGCGGCAAGGTCGGGAAGACGGCCCATTCAGCTGCCCCCGAAGACCGGGCGAAAGCGGCTAGCCGCGACGGCGCCTGTCATGGTTTCAGCCCGCGTTCCAGCATGTCGAACACATCCTCGACCACTTGATCCAGATCCTTCGTCTTGTCCCAGATGGCGAATCGTTCGCCCAGCGTAATCGCCATTCCCATCAGCGCCCAAGCCCGCGTTTCGACATCGCCCGCGCGGATCTCGGCTTCCTGCATCGCGGCGGCGAGGTTCTGCGCATAGCCACGCGCGAAGGTCTGGTAATAGTCGCGATAGGCGTCAGGTGCGACGAACCGGGCCTCCATGACGATGTTGTACAGCGCGGGCCGCTCGGCCACGAAGGCCAGGAAGGCGCGAAGCCCCCGGCGTTCCGCGGTCAGGCGGTCAGGGGCGTCGGCCACGGCCTCGGTCAGGAAGGCGCGCGTCAGGCGGCCCATCTCGACCACCAGCTCGCGGAATACTTCGTCCTTCGACTGGAAATAGATGTAGAAGGTGCCCTGCGCGATTCCGGCGGCGCGGGTGATATCGGCGATCGAGGCGGCGGCAAAGCCGACCTCGCCGATCACCGTTTCTGCGGCGCGCAGGATCGCCGCGCGAGTATCCTGCCCCCGCCGGGTCCGGGGCTTGGGCGATGACAGGCGGCGGGGGGCGGGATCCGGCATCGGCGCTCCTGAAACATGAATCGCCTTTCATCTTGCGACTGCGACCCGGCGAGTCAACCCGCATGACCGCTGCGGTCCGACGGGCCTATGCCCGGATACGAGAGCCCGTACACGAAACCCCGAAAAACGAGGGATAAAAAAACAGACCATCCGGTATGTTTCCGTGTTACCCTTGCGGCAAGCGAGCGGAGGAATCGATGGCTGAAAGCGTCACGGTACTGATCGGCACAAGCAAGGGTCTGTTTCTTCTGGACAGCGACGGCGCGCGGCGGGACTGGACGCTGAGCGGCCCGTTCTGCGACGGCTGGCCCGTCAACCACGCCACCGGCGACCCGGCGACGGGCCGGATCTGGGCGGCGGCGGGCGGCGAATGGCAGGGGGTCGGCGTGTTCCGCTCGGATGACCATGGCGCGAACTGGACGAAGAGCCAGCTGTCCAACGGCAAGCTGGACGAGTACCTCGCCGCGGACGAGAACTTTCGCAAGATGCTGGGCCGGGGCCCCGATCCCGACGCGCCTTTCAAGGGCCAGCTCGACGCGCTGTGGGTGATCACCAGGCTGGGCGACACGCTCTATGCCGGGGCCCGCCCCGCCGCGCTATACGCCAGCCATGATGAGGGCGACACATGGGAGCGGGTCGACGGTCTGTCGAACCACCCCTCGGCCGAAGGATGGGAGCCGGGTGGCGCGGGGCTGGTGCTGCACACGATCCTGGGCGACGGCGACAAGCTGATGGTGGCGATTTCGGCCGCCGGAGTCTTCGCCAGCGAGGATCGCGGCAAGACATGGGAACGGCGCAACCGGCGGACCAACCAGGCCACGACGCCCGACCCGGTGACGGGGGAATGCGGACAAGAGATCGGGTTTTGCGTCCACAACATCGCGCGCGGCGCGGGGGGCGGGACGCTGTTCATGCAGAACCATCAGGGCGTCTTCCGCTCGCGCGATGAAGGCCGGTCGTGGGACGACATATCCGAGGGCCTGCCCTCGACCTTCGGCTTCCCGGTCGCCGCCCACCCCACTGATCCCGACACGCTGTATGTCCTGCCGCTTTCGGAATGGGGCGGGCGCACCCCGCTTGAGGGCAAGGCGACGGTCTGGCGCTCGACCAATGCGGGCGAAGCCTGGCAGCCCCTGCGCGACGGCCTGCCCGACAACGCGTTCTTCACGGTTCTCCGGCAGGCGATGGCCACCGACCGGGCGCCGAAGGCCGGGATCTATTTCGGCACCAATTCAGGCAGTGTCTTTGCCTCGACCGATGACGGCGAAAGCTGGACCGAGATCGCGCGTCACCTGCCCACCATTCTGGGCGTCGAGGTCATGCACCGGCCCTAACCGCCGGGCGCTGCGTCCTGGCGGTCGGCCGCGATCGAGCGCGGCTGGCGAGCCGGCGTCAGCAGGATCGCCCCCAGAACCATCGCGCAGGCGACGATCTGCACCGGGCGCAGCCCCTCGCCGAAAGCCAACCAGCCGATGGCGAACATGACCGGCAATTCGATACTGCCGGCGATGGCCGTCCGGGCCGTGCCGATAATCGGCGAGCACACGGTATAAAGCAGTTGCGGCACCAGGGCCGTGGCCAGCCCCACGCCCACCACCATCATCCAGCCCGCGCTGTCGACCGGCATCAGCGCCGTCGCGGGCGTGCTGAGCAGAAGCGGCATCAGCCCCAGCATCGACCCGGCCGAGACGATGCCGATCCGCGCCAGCGCCGGGATCGGCGTCATCCGGTGGACCAGCACCGAGATACCGAACCCGAACCCGGCGGGCGCGGCCAGCGATAACAACAGCGCCGGAACATGCTCGACCGCGACCGCGCCGGGCGTCGTCACCAGCACCGCGGCCAAGAGGATCACGCCCGCCCCGATCACCGCCCGCCAGGACGGCCGCTCGCCGAACAGCGCCCAGGCAAAGACCAGCGTGAAGGCGGGATAGGTCATGTAAAGGACGCCCACGGTCGATACCGGCGCGACCTCGACCGCGCGCACATAGGCAACCCAGCCCAGCCCGATCGCGGCCCCGACCATCAGTCCCCAGACCATTACCCGCGCATGGTGCCGCCAGCGCCAGACCACGGGCGCCAGCACGACGCTGGCCAGAAGATACCGGTACATGGCCACGGCATGCGGGGCCATGCCCGCTTCGGTCAGGCTGCGGGCAAAGAGCGGCACGATCCCGAATCCGACCGAGGCCAGGATCACGCCAAGCGTGGCAATTCCGGTCGATGGGCCGGCTGCATGAGGGGCCAGAGGGTTTGCGGACATGATCGGCCCTTAACACGGAAACGGGATTCTGAACAGGACAGCGGATCGTCAGCGGGCCGCGTTTTCCAGCCGGATCGGCTGCCCGTGCGGCGTGGCGTGCGCGGCGTCCTGCCAGCGGGCGGCCAGAAGGGCAATGTCACCGGGAAGCGCAATGCCCCGCTCGGACAGGAGGGATTCGAACGCGCGCAACCAGGCCTGCCAATACGGCGTTCCCTGCGCAATCTCTGCCCCCAGCGCGCGGGTCCAGTCGGGCCAGCCGAACAGCCCCGCTTCGGAAAGCGCAACCGTCAGCCCGAAAAGCTGCGCCTGCCACGGCGCATCGAACGGAGCGTCAAACGAGGCATCCGCACGGAAATCGACAGGATCAGACGCGCTCAAGATAACTCTCCCACAGATCGGCGCTCACCGTGCTGCCGGGTTCGGCATCCTCGCCCCACAGGTCGCGGCCCTCGAAAACCACCGTGTACAATCGCTGCGGCTGCTCACCCCCGCCATGGGCGTTGGTGTCGGGAAAGACATGTCCGCCATGATCGGCCTCGATCACGCCGGGACGTCCGGCGAGGTAGCTGGGCAAACGGGTATGGCCCGCCCGCGCCTGCAAACGGGTGCGCACCCGCTCGCCCGGGGCGAAGCGCGGCGCGGATGACAGGGGGCGGTCGGTCGGCCCGCCCTTGGCCAGAACCGCCGGAACGCGCGCGGGATCCAGCCGCCGGGGATGCGGCGTGCGGGCCTGCGCCTCGCCTTTTGCCAGCTCCTCGGCGCTCAGCAGATCATGCCGCGTCAACAGCTCTTCCAAGGCCCGGATCCATATTTCGTAATAGCTCGAATTATAGTAAATTGCCGGCGGCAGGCTTTCACGGGCGTGGCGGCTTTCATCCAGCGTCCAGTGCCCCAACGCCCCCGCCGCCAACGTGATTCCCAGCGCGCGGGCCTCCCAACCGGCATGGAAAAGCGGCTCGTCCGGCTCAGGCCGGACCGCACCGAACCCGTCGCGTCCGCCCAGATCCTGCGGCCCGTTCATGCCGGGACCTTCGGCAGGCCGGTGCCGATCATGCTTTCGCGCGTCACCAGCGCCGCCAGAGCCTCGGGCGCCAGGCCCTCGCTGCCCTCGGGCCGCATCGGCACGACCAGGTAGCGAAGCTCGGCCGTCGAATCCCAGACGCGGATGCGCGTGGTTTCGGGCAGGATCGTGCCGAACTCGGCCAGCACCGCGCGCGGATGCGAGACCATGCGCGCCCGGTAGGCGGGCGATTTGTACCAGACCGGCGGCAGGCCCAGCAACGTCCACGGGTAGCACGAGCACAAGGTGCAGACGACGGCATTGTGCTGATGGGGCGTGTTGAACACGGCCTGCAAATGCTCGCCCTGGCGGCCCGCGAAGCCCATCGACGCCACCGCCGCCGTCGCATCGCGCGCCAGCCACTCGGCAAACTCTGCGTCGCTCCAGGCCCGCGCAACGACCGCGGCGCCGTTCTGCGGCCCGACCTGGCTGGCATAGGTCTCGACGATGGCGTCGACCGCTTCGGGGTCGATCAGGCCTTTTTGCGTCAGGATCGTTTCAAGCGCCCGAACGCGGGCTTCCATCGGATCGAGATGATTGTCATGATCATGCGGCATCGGAATCTCCCTGCGGATAACCAAACACCAGTGCGGCGCGCGCCGCAATGCCCGTGAACCCGGCGCCTCCGCCCCCGGATCGCCGCCGTTTTTTTGTCAGTGTCAGGAGCCTCAGCCCCCGTGCCGGACCTCTTCCAGTTCCCCGAAAGACTGGCCAGGGCCCCCAGCGTCGCCGCTGCCTGCGGTGAGCTTGTCTCGCATATGGAGCCCCTTGGTTTCACCGTCTACGCGATCGGCGCCCTGCCCCATCCGGATGCGCCCTATCCCGCGGATTTCCTTGTGACGAACTGGCCGCAGACCTGGCAGAAGACCTATTTCGACCGTCAATTCGGCGAACGCGACCCGACATTGCGCGCCATCGCCGGCGCCGGTCGCCCGTTCACCATCACCGATCTGCGGATGGGCCGCATGGGGTTTCAGCCCTCGCCCGAAGAGCTGGAAGTGCTGGATTTTGCCGCCGGGCTGGGACTGCCCCATGCCCTGATCGTGCCGATCTACCGGGCGCAGGGCTATAAGGGCATCGCCTGCCTTGTCGGCGCCGGTCCCGATCCCGACCCGGAAACCCGCGCGCGATTGCACTTCATGGCCGAGCACGCGCATGACCGGCTGCGCGAATTGTCCGCCGCCGCGCGGATCGACCCGGAAATCCGCCTCAGCAAGCGCGAAACCGAGATACTCATCCTCGCGCGGCAGGGCCTGACCGATGCCGGGATCGCCGAGGCTACCGATATCAGCATCCGCACCGTCCGCTTCCATTTCGAAAACGCGCGGAAGAAGCTTGCCGCCCGGTCCCGCGCCGAGGCCATCGCCATCGCCGTCGGGCGCCACCTTCTTCCGGCCTGACCTGTCACTTGTCACAGTTGTCTGGCCCCCGCGCGGCGCTAGGCTGGCGGCATTCAATGATTTCTGTCTTGATCTTGCGGGGCGGCACCTGGTGTCGCCCCATATTCCTGCGCTTCCCGCTCAGGCCGCGACCTCAGGCCGCGACCAGCTTTTCGGGCCGCTTCGGACCGCTGCGCAGCAGGATCGTCACCATGATCGCGATGTTCAGCAGGTTCCAGGCAATGCCGTTGAGAAACGCCATCCGGTACGACCCGCTCACGTCATAGATCCAGCCCGACAACCAGCCGCCCAGCGCCATGCCCAGAATGGTCGCCATGATCACGAACCCGACCCGGGCGCCCGCCTCGCGCGCAGGCATGTATTCGCGCACGATGATCGCATAGGCGGGCACGATGCCGCCCTGGCTGAGCCCGAAGATCAGGCTGACGACGTAAAGCGAGGCCAGCCCGTCGAACGGCAGGTACAGGATCAGCCCGATCATCTGCCCAAGCGAACCGATCAGCAGCGTCGGGATGCCGCCCAGCCGGTCGGTGATGAACCCCGAAACCAGCCGCGAGACGGTGCCGCCCAGCAACACGACGCTCAGCATCTCGGCGCCCACGGCGGGCCCGTAGCCCAGATCGACGCAGAAGGCGACGATATGCACCTGCGGCATCGACATCGCCACGCAGCAGCCGATCCCCGCCACGCCCAGGATCCACATCAGCGCGCGCGGCGACCACGGCACCCGGCGCGGGACCAGCCCCGTCGCCTGCGCGGCCGGGGTCAGGCTGTCGGCGGGCACCGCGCGGCGCAACCATTGCGCGGCGGGGATCACCGCCACCGGCACCAGCGCCGCCAGCACCAGGCACACGCCGCGCCAGCCCTGCTCTTGCAGCACGCCGCTCAGTGCCCAGGGCCAGATCGCGCCGGCCAGGTAATTGCCGCTCGCGGCGATCGCCACGGCGATCCCGCGCCGCCGCCGGAACCAGAGCGACACATCGGCCAGAAGCGGACCGAAGAACACCGCCGTACCCAGTCCGATCAGCAATTGCGCCGCCGACAAAAGCACGATCGACGGGCTGAGCGCGGCCAGCACATAGCCAAGCGCCGAGAGCAGCGCCGCGCCCGACAGCGCCCGGCTCACCCCGAACCGATCGAGCGCCCGCCCCCAGACAAGATTGCCCGCCGCGAACCCCGCCATCGTCATCGCGTAGGGGATCGACGCGGCGCCGCGCCCGCCGCCGAACTCGGCCTGAACCGACGGCAGAAGCGCGATGATCGACCACATGCCGACATTGCCGACCGTGGCGATGGCCAGCGTCAGGGCAAGGCGGGTCCATGAATAGCGGGAATCGAGGATCTCGGTCATCCGCGCAGCCTAGTCGGCGCGAAGCGGCGCGACCACTCCCAATTTCACGCGTTAAGCACCGTCGACAAGCGCGGGCAACCCGCCCAGATCGCCCAGCACATGGCCGGGCGAGCCGAACAGCCGGTCCATCGGCGCGCCATCGCGGTTCACCCAGACGGTGCGGAACCCGTA
This sequence comes from Pararhodobacter marinus, assembly GCF_003122215.1. GTDB lineage: Bacteria > Pseudomonadota > Alphaproteobacteria > Rhodobacterales > Rhodobacteraceae > Pararhodobacter > Pararhodobacter marinus. The sequence goes on from NZ_QEYD01000001.1 coordinate 84,415, forward strand.
GGCCGCCGCCGCGCAGGCATCCCAGCCATTCGAACTGACGAACAGCACCTGTCCGGGCGCCAGCCCCAGCGCCTCGCCCACCAGGTCGTAGACCCGCGCATGCGGCTTGAAGACGCCGGCGCTCTCGACCGAGAGCAGGCATTCGAACACGCCCCGCAGTCCGGCGGAATCGACCGCGCCCCGCAGCATCCCGGGCGAACCGTTCGACAGGATCCCCAGCCGCATGCCGCGCACGCGCAGCGCCTGCAGCATCCCGGGCACTTCGGGAAAGGCGGCAAGCTCCCAATACAGCGCCAGAAGCCGCGCGCGCAGGGCCGGATCGGCCAGCCCTGCCGCCTCAAGCGCCCAGTCCAGCCCGTCCTGCGTCACCTGCCAGAAATCGCAATGATGCCCCGCCACCGCGCGCAGCCAGCTGTATTCCAGCTGCTTGCGCCGCCAGTCCGCGGCGATCTGCGGCCAGGTTGCCGCCCAGCCTTCCGCCCCGGGCTCGCCCGCCGCGATCCGCGCCGCCGCGCCCACGTCGAAGAGCGTGCCATAGGCATCGAAGATGCAAGCCTCGATCCGCGCCATTCCCCTTCCCATCTTTACGCCGCAAATATCCTCGGGGGGTGAATTTGCCGCCAGGCAAAGAGGGGGGCAGACAGCCCCCCTCCCCCGTTTCGTCAATCCGCCGGTTGGACCATGCGGCCCAGCATCCGGCCTGCCAGGATATGCACATGCAGATGCGGCACCTCCTGCACGCCGTCCTCGCCGGCATTCGAAATCGTCCGGTAGCCCGCGCCGCCCTCGCCCGGCTGGACTTCCAGTTCGGCGCAGACCTTGCCGATCAGCGTGACGAAATCCGCCTTCTCGGCATCCGACGCTTCCAGACCGAAATGATCGAAGGTGACATAGGGCCCCTTCGGGATCACCAGCACATGCTGCGGCGCCTGCGGGCGGATATCCTGGAAGGCCAGCGAATGCTCGGTTTCCATCACCTTGTTGCAGGGAATCTCGCCGCGCAGGATCTTGGCGAAGATGTTTTCGGGATCATAGGCATAAGCCACGGCGGTTACTCCGGTCTCATTTCATCGGCGGGGACCCGGGGCAGAAATCCCCGGGCAGGACAGGCGCCCAGATCGGGCAGAAGACGGGGTCGGCGTACCAGGCATCGGTGGCGCCGATGGCATGCTCGACCGCCACCCATTGGCGGCCCGAGCGTCGGTAGAGAACCTGCAGGGTCGAGCCGTCCATGAATTGCGGATCGATCTCGCCCCGGCGGTAGCCCGGGGTCGCCAGCATGTCGATGGGGGCCCCTCCCGGGCGCTGGGCGACCAGCGCGGCGAAGGCCACGTCGCCCTCGACCCGCAGGTCGTGCACCACGAATTCGATCGGCGCCCCCAGCACCCGTTCGGCCAGCGGCCGGGCCGCATCCATCAGATCGGCCCTGAGCGCCGAGCCGCGCGGCGGCTCGGTCCAGGCGAAAGCCGCCGGGGCGGCAAGCGCCAGTGCCGCCGCCAGCGCAAGGATGCGCTTACGCATCGTCAGGCGACCAGCCCGAGACCGCCTTGACCTCGAGAAAGTCCTCGATCCCCCAGACGCCGCCTTCGCGCCCGCGCCCCGAGGCTTTCATGCCGCCGAAAGGCGAGCCGCGCCCGCGCGACTTGCCGTTCATCTCGACCATGCCCGAGCGCAGGCGGCGCGCGACGCGGTTGCGCTTGGCGCCGTCCTGCGACTGGACGTAGTTGGTCAGGCCATAGGGCGTGTCATTGGCGATCCGCAGCGCGTCGGCCTCGTCCTCGAAGGGGATGATCGACAGCACCGGGCCGAAGATTTCCTCGCGCGCGATGGTCATGTCGTTGTTGACGTCGGCAAAGACCGTGGGGCGCACGAAATAGCCGCGATTGACGCCTTCGGGACGGCCCGGGCCGCCCGCGACCAGCCGCGCGCCTTCGTCGATGCCTTTCTGGATCAGGTCCTGGATCTTGTCGAACTGCACCTGGCTCACCGCCGGGCCGATATGGTTGCCCGGCTCATGCGCCGAGCCGACCCTGGTCTTTTCGGCGGTCGCAGCCGCGATCTCGACCGCCTGATCGTAGATCGAACGCTCGACCAGCATCCGGGTGGGCGCGTTGCACGACTGGCCGGTATTGTTGAAGCAATGCCGCGCGCCGCGCACCACGGCCTTTTCGTCGGCATCGGCGAAGATGATGTTGGCGCCCTTGCCCCCCAGTTCCAGATGGATGTGCTTGAGCGTCTCGGCCGCGTTCTTCGAGATGGCGATGCCCGCGCGGGTCGAGCCGGTGAAGCTGACCATGTCTACATCGGGATGCCCCGACAGGTCGGTGCCCACGCCCGGCCCGTCGCCGTTCACCAGGTTGAACACCCCCGGCGGCACGCCCGCTTCATCGAGGATCTCGGCAAACAGAAGCGACGAAAGCGGCGCGATTTCCGAGGGTTTCAGCACCATGGTGCAGCCCGCCAGAAGCGCCGGGATCACCTTCAGCGTGACCTGGTTCATCGGCCAGTTCCACGGCGTGATCAGCGCGCAGACGCCGACCGCTTCCTTGATGATCCGGTCTTCGGGCGCCTTTTCGCTGAGCGGGGCCTCGAATTCGATCTGGTCGAAGGCGCGCAGGAAGTTCTGGATATGCCAGGTCCCGCTGCCCGACTGGCTGGTCTTGGCCATATCGATGGGCGCGCCCATCTCAAGGCTGATCGCTTCGCCCATCTCGTCGTTGCGGCGGGTGTAGACCTCGAGGATCTTCTCGACCAGCGCCTTGCGCTCGGCCGGCGGGGTTTCCATGAAGCCCGGCAGCGCGGCGCGCGCGGCGGCGACCGCGGCGTCGCTGTCGGCCTTGCCCCCCAGCGAGATCACCGCGCAGGCTTCCTCGGTCGACGGGTCGATGACGTCAAGATCGCGGCCATCGATCGGATCGACCCATTGTCCGTTGATGTAGAATTTGCGTTTGTCGAGCATTGCTGCTTCTCCCGGAATTTTGCCGGTAAAGTGTCATCCGCTCCGGGCAAGAGCAAGAGCGCTGCGTGTCGCGCGCCGCCTGCGCTCAGAAATCGCTCCACAGGCCGATGCGCAGCGCCTCGACCTCGCCGCCCGGAGGAACAACCGCCTCGGCCACCAGGGTCAGGGTGCCGAAGGTCACGCCAAGAGCCGGGCGCAACCGCGTCAACCCGCCCCAGCGGTTGCGGTAAAGCGTGATCCCCGCGATCCCCATGAACCGCCCCGACCGCCAGCCGGTCTGCAGGGTCAGATCGGTGTCGAGTTCGGTGCCGTAAAAGCCCGTGCCCGACAGCAGCCGAACCCCGCCGCGTATCCAGGCATTGCCGCCGTACAGATCCCAGCCGCGCCCGATATCCAGCCCCAGAACCGCACGGGTTGTGATGTAGTAATTCGGCGTGTACCGCAGCCCGCCGGTCAGGCCCCACGCCATCCCCCAGGGCAGGTCCCGCGGGTGCCAGCGAACGAACAGGTCAAGCCGTTCCAGCCGCGAGGACAGTTCGAACCCGCCCGCGAGCGTCAGACGAGGCCGCAGGCCGTATTCGACATATTGCTCGGTTCGCACCGGATGCAGCCCGAAATCCGGCACCAGGGTGGCGGTCGTCGACAAGAACCATCCGCCGCGCGGTTGCGGCCATGGTCCGGCCAGAAGCGCCCGGGACGAGGCCAGCAGCAACAGCACACAGAGGACGGGCACGAGACAACGCGACATCCCACCACTTCGCGCCATCCGCGTTAATGAATGGTAAACGGTCGCCCCACGCGGGCAGAGACGACTTTTCCGTTGACCCGGCGCCGTTGCCGCGCAACGGACTATAGCGGGGCAAAGAAAAGCCACCGAGGGCCTTTCTTTACCCGGATACGGGCCTTATCTGCCCCTTGAGCATTCTGAAACGGGAAGAGACCATGAGCCTTCGCATCAACGATATCGCCCCCGACTTCACGGCTGAAACCACGCAGGGCACGCTGAACTGGCACGATTATATCGGCGACAGCTACACGATCCTGTTCAGCCACCCCAAGGATTTCACCCCCGTCTGCACCACCGAATTCTCGGCCGCCGCCAATCTGGCCGGTGAGTTCGCCAAGCGGAACGCCAAGCTTGCCGGCATCTCGATCGACGGGGTCGAGGACCACAAGAAATGGATGGATGACGTGAAGACCTATGGCGGTGCCGCGCCGGACTTCCCGATCATCGCCGATGGCGACCTGAAGATCGCCAAGCTTTACGACATGCTGCCCGCCGAGGCTTACCTGCCCGACGGTCGCACGCCCAACGACACCGCCACCGTGCGCACCACCTTCATCATCGGCCCGGACAAGAAGATCCGCCTGATGCTGATCTATCCGATGTCGGTGGGCCGCAACTTCGACGAGATCCTGCGCGCGCTCGACGCCATCCGTCAGACCGACGCCCAGCCCTTCGCGACCCCCGCGAACTGGAAACCGGGCGATGACGTGATCGTCGCGCTGTCGGTGTCGACCGACGATGCGAAGGCGAAATTCGGTCAGCTCGACATTCCGCTGCCCTATATCCGCAAGACCAAGGCGCCCTCGTAAACCCAAGGTCTGGCAGTGTGAAAGGCCCGCGCTCTCCGGCGCGGGCCTTTTGCGTTGCGCCTTCTGCCGGCGCGCCCGCGAATGTTGCGACCGTGTCGCGCGCTTGTGTAGCGCCGTGAGGAATTTGGGTGCTGGAGAACGCCGCACAAGAGGTTATCTAGAGCGCATGAAACGCCGCACTCTTCTTGCTTCCATGGGCGCTGCCGCCCTCGCCGCGCTGCCTCCGACGCTTGGGGTGGCGCAGAACGCGCCGATCTCGCTGGACGAGATTTCGCGCTATTTCAACAGCTTCCGCACCGCGCAGGCCGATTTCACGCAGGTGAACCCGGACGGGTCGATCTCGACCGGGCGGCTGATGATCCACCGGCCCGGCCGCGTGCGCTTCGAATACGACGCGCCCGACCGCTCGCTGGTGCTGGCTGCCGGGGGCTCGGTGAACATCTTCGACGCCCGTTCGAATACCGAGCCGTCCAGCTATCCGCTCAGCCGGACGCCGCTGAACCTGATCCTTGACGATACGGTCAACCTGTCGCGCGAACGCATGGTGGTCGAGCATTACGCCGACGGTCCGACAACGGTGGTTGTCGCGCAGGACCCCCAGCATCCGGAATACGGCTCGATCCGGCTGGTGTTCAGCGCCGACCCGACCGAGCTGCGGCAATGGGTGGTCACGGACGATACCGGGCGCGAAACCACGGTCATCCTGGGCACGCTGCGGACCGGCGTGTCGCTGGGCGCCATGCTGTTCAGCATCGACCTGGAAATGCAGCGCCGGGGCCTGCGCAGCAACCGCTGACGGCCCCGGAACCGTGAGATTCAGCGCCGGCCGCAGGCCATCAGCTGGATATCATACATGATCGCGCGTTCGCCGACCCGGTTGGCAACGCCGATCAGCCAGTCCTGATTGCGATAGCTGCCCCGCCGGAAGCCGGCATTGCCTTCGTGATAGGCCAGGTAAAGGTTGCGCGCATCGGTCGGCTGGATCCCGTTCTGCGCCAGCGCGGTCGAGGCATACCAGCCGATGAAATCGGTCGCGTCGCGAATATCGTCGCGCTCGCCGCGATGGTTGCGGGTAACCTGCTGGTATTCCTCCCATGTGCCGTCCAGCGCCTGACTGTAGCCATAGGCCGAACTCTGCCGGCCCAGCGGGATGACGCCCAGCGCATAGCGATGCGGAGTGCGGGCGTCGCCGCGAAAGCGGCTTTCGGCGTGGATGATCGCCATCTGCACGGGAACGGGGACGTTCCATTCCCGCTCGGTCGCGCGCATCGCCCTCAGATAGGCCGGACGTTCGGCGGCCAGGGCACAGGCATCGTCGAGATTCCGGGGGGGGTCGTAACTGCGCCCGCCGCAGGACGCGAGTGCGGCCAACAGGGCGGCCGCCGCCAGAAGGCGGGGAAGTCTGCTCATGATCTGCCTCGGTCGGTTTTCTTGTGTTTTTTTCCGTTTTAGCCGATTTCTCGCAGATTTGAAATCACTTCCCGGTCAGGATCCGAGCCGGATTCGTCCCGGGACGCGCGTCGACAGGGGGCCAGGATGCAGCGGCGCCGACCGGATTGCCGCAATTTTGCCACAAACGGGCCTTTGTCGGGCCATGATTCACAATCTGTTTCTGCGCCCCCTTGGTCGCCCCCATGGACGCCGGGCCGCGACTCGGGCTAGAAACAGCGTGAAGGGACCACGCTTATGCTGAAATCACACGCCAAATTCGGACTGGGTCAGATCGTCAGGCACCGGAAACATCCGTTCCGGGGCGTCGTGTTCGATGTGGATGCGATGTTCGCCAATACCGAGGAATGGTATGACGCGATTCCCGAAGACAGCCGTCCCAGCAAGGACCAGCCGTTCTACCACCTGCTGGCCGAGAACGAGAACAGCTATTACGTCGCCTACGTGTCCGAGCAGAACCTCGAACCCGACGATACCGGCGAACCCGTCGATCATCCCGACCTGCCCGAGCTGTTCGGCGATTTCGAGAACGGCTATTATCCGCTTCAGGCTCAGCTGAACTGACGGCCCGGCCGGGTCGCGCGATCAGCCGAGCGGCACTTCGAGCGTCAGCAGGTTCCAGTCACCGCGGCGGCGATAATGCAGCCCGACCGCAAGGCTGCGGATGATATGCCAGCCAAATCCCCCTTCGGGCACGTTGTCGGGCGGCGAGACAGGCGGCAGATCGGCTTTGGGCATCGCGCCGCCGGGAAAGGGTTGGCCCTGGTCGGCGATGTTGCAGACCAGCCCGTCGGTCTTGGCGCTGAGCCAAAGCTCGATCAGGCCGGCGCGTCCCGCATAGGCGTGTTCGACCACGTTGTTCAGGATTTCGGCCAGGATCAGCTCGGCATTGGCGATGGCCTTGGGCGGGACATCCGCCTGGCCCAGACAGGCAATCAGATCCTGCAGCACATGCCGCGTGGTTTCATCGCGGGCGACGAAGCGCCGGTGAAACAGCGTCGCGCCGGAGAACGCCGTGTCGAAGGGATGGACCGGTTGCCGCCGGGTCGGGCGTACAGGCCCCCCGGACCCGCCCCAACCCCCAGACCCGGCCACCCGTCCCGCCATATCACGCGGTCGCCTGCAGATCGCCCGGCGGCTGCGGATGGATGGTAAAGACGCTGTCCATGCGGGTCAGGCGAAAGACCTTGTCGACCGGAGGAGTCAGCGCGGCCAGTTCCAGCTTTCGGTCCGGGGCCAGGAGTTTCATCACGGCGACCACCGCGCCCAGCCCACTGCTGTCGATAAAGCGCACCCGGCCCAGATCGAGGATGACGGGATTGCCCGCGGCATCCGCCGCGCGGCGCACCGCTTCCTTGAAGGCGATGGCGACAGAGGCGTCGATCCGGGTGTCGTTCACCCGGACGACAAGACTGTCTCCGGCGCGTGACGTGGCGATGTCCAACTTGCCCCCCGCATCTGGCCCGCATTTGGCTTGTCCGAGCCCCACGCTAGGGCTTAAGTCTTGCCAAAGGGTTCACGCGAAAGGGGGCAGGCCATGAGCGACGTCATCATCACGGGTGCCGCACGCACGCCGATGGGCGGTTTCCAGGGCGTTTTCAGCGGGGTCACGGCATCCGAACTGGGTGGTGCGGCGATCGCGGCGGCGCTGGAAAGCGCGGGCACCCCGCCCGAAGCGGTCGAGGAATTGCTGATGGGCTGCGTTCTGCCCGCCGGTCAGGGCCAGGCCCCCGCGCGGCAGGCGGGGTTCCATGCCGGGCTGGGCCAGAACGTGCCCGCGACCACGCTGAACAAGATGTGCGGCTCGGGGATGAAGGCCGCGATGATGGCGCATGACCAGATCGCGCTCGGCCATACAGGGGTGATGATCGCGGGCGGCATGGAAAGCATGACCGAAGCGCCTTACCTCTTGCCCAAGATGCGCGGCGGCGCGCGGATCGGCCATGCGCAGGTGATCGATCACATGTTCCTCGACGGGCTCGAAGACGCCTATGACAGGGGGCGCCTGATGGGCACCTTCGCCGAGGATTGCGCCGCGCATTACCGCTTCACCCGCGAGGCGCAGGACGATTACGCGCTGACGTCGCTTACCAACGCGCTGGACGCTCAGGCCAACGGCGCCTTCGACGGCGAGATCACCGCGGTCACGGTCCACGGCCGGAAGGGCGAGCAGACGATCAGCGCCGACGAGCAGCCCGGCAATGCGCGTCCTGAAAAGATCCCGACACTGAAGCCTGCCTTCCGCGCCGAGGGCACGGTCACGGCGGCCAATTCCTCGTCCATCTCGGACGGCGCGGCGGCGCTGGTGCTGTCGTCCCGGCGCGCGGCGGAAGAGCGCGGCGCCCCGGTCCGCGCGATCATTCGCGGCCATGCCAGCCACGCGCAGGCCCCCGGCTGGTTCACCACGGCGCCGGTTCCGGCCGCGCAGAAGCTTCTCGACCGGCTGGGCTGGAACGTGTCGGATGTGGACCTGTGGGAAGTGAACGAGGCCTTCGCGGTCGTTCCCATGGCCTTCATGCGCGAAATGGGCCTGCCGCGCGACGTGGTGAACGTCAATGGCGGTGCCTGCGCGCTGGGGCACCCGATCGGCGCCTCGGGGGCGCGGATCATCGTCACGCTGCTGCACGCGCTGGAAAATCGCGGGCTCAAGCGCGGGATCGCGGCGATCTGCATCGGCGGCGGCGAGGGCACGGCGATCGCCATCGAGCGGCCCTGACGCCCGTTCACGACACAGGCAGTCTGCCGTGCCTTGCCGGCGCGGCAGCTTCCTCCGTCAGACCGATTGCTGCGCGAAGACCGCGCTGAACGGCGCGATCGGCTGGCTGAGATCGGCCTTGTAGGGCGCCTCGGGATCGGGGACCCAATCGCCTTCGGGCAGGGTAAAATCGCGCGGCTCGGCGCTCATGTTGAAAGCGCAGAGCAGCCGTTCGTCGCCCTGAACCCGCAGGAAGGCCAGAACCCCGTCCGAATCGCGCACCACGGTCAGCGATCCGCGTTCCAGAGCCGGCCGCGCGTGGCGGAAAGCCACCATGCGCCGGTAGAAGGCCAGCAGGCTCTCGTCGTCGTTCTCCTGCACCGCGACGGCTTTCGACAGATGCTCGGCGGCCATCGGCAGCCACGGCTTTTCATGCGACGAGAACCCGCCATGGGGATAGTCGCTGGTCCACGGCATCGGCGTTCGGCACCCGTCGCGGCCCTTGAACTTGGGCCAGAAGCGGATGCCGTAGGGATCCTGCAGATCCTCGAAGGCGACATAGGCTTCAGTCAGGCCCAGCTCTTCGCCCTGGTACAGGCAGACGCTGCCCTGAAGCGACAACAGGATCGACGCGAATAGCGCGCGCTGCTCCTCGCCCAGCGCCCAACGCGAGGCGTGGCGCGTCACATCGTGGTTCGAAAACGCCCAGCAGGCCCAGCCATCGCCGATCTCGCGCTCATGGGTGCGCAGCACCTGGCCGAAGAACTCGGCCGATGGCTCGTTCCCTGACAACAGGTCGAATGCGTAGCACATATGCACCTTGTCATCGCCCTCGGTATAGGCGGCCTGAAGCTGCATGCCGTATTGCCCGTCGCCGATCTCGCCCACCAGCGTGGTGGCGCCGTATTCGTCCATCAGCGACCGCAGGCGCTTCAGGAAGGCCAGGTTCTCGGGCTGGTTCTTCGAATAGAGGTGGTCCTGCCAGTTATACGGATTGACCTCGGGCGCGATGGTCGCGTTGCGCCGCGCGGGGTCCAGCGCCGGGTTGTCGCGAAGCTGGCTGTCGTGGAAATAGAAGTTGACGGTATCCAGCCGGAACCCGTCGACCCCGCGTTCCAGCCAGAAGCGCACGATGCCCAGAAGCGCGTCCTGCACCTCGGGATTGTGCAGGTTCAGGTCGGGCTGTTCCTTGAGGAAATTGTGCAGGAAATACTGCATCCGGTCGCCCGACCATTCCCAGGCCGAGCCGCCGAAGATCGACAGCCAGTTGTTGGGCGGCGTGCCGTCGGGCTTTGGATCGGCCCAGACATACCAGTCGCTCTTGTGATTATCGCGCGAGTTCTGGCTTTCCTGGAACCACGGATGCTGGTTCGAGGTGTGGCTGAGAACGAGGTCGATCAGCACCCGGATCCCCAGATCATGCGCGCGCGAGATCAGGGCGTCGAAATCGCCGAGACTGCCGAAGATTGGTTCGACATCGCAGTAATTCGAGATGTCATAGCCGAAATCCAGCATCGGCGAGCGGAAGAAAGGCGAGATCCAGATCGCATCGACGCCCAGCTGCTTGATATGCTCGAGCCGGTGGATGATCCCTGCCAGATCGCCGATGCCGTCGCCGTTCGAATCCTGAAAGCTGCGCGGATAAATCTGGTAGATCACCGCGCCGCGCCACCAGTCCTTGTCGTCCGGAAGCTCGGCACCGGGCCGGAAATCTTGCATCAGGTTCATGGGTCCGTCCGTTCTGTCACCGTCGCCGCCTGCGCGGCGCCGGTCAGACGGCGCGCGCCATGCGGCATTCCCAAGCCCCTAACTGAGCATCCCCTGCCGCGGGAAAAAACCCCTTCCCGGACCGGAAGGGGCGGGAAAAGCCGGTGATCAGGGGAAATTGACCGATCCGCGCCGTCAGGCGCCCGGCGGCAGAGTGCCGGTCGGGGCGCCCTCGGGGCACCCCGGGGCCGTCAGCCGTCGACTTGCGGCAGGTAATCGCCGTAGCCTTCGGCCTCCATCTCGTCCTTGGGGATGAACCGCAGCGAGGCCGAGTTGATGCAATAGCGCAGGCCCCCCTGGTCGCGCGGACCGTCGGGGAAAACATGCCCCAGATGGCTGTCGCCATGGGTCGAGCGGACCTCGGTCCGGATCATGCCATGCGTGGTATCGCGCAGCTCGACCACGTTCTGCGGCTCCACGGGCTTGGTGAAAGCCGGCCAGCCGCAGCCCGAATTGTACTTGGCCGACGACGCGAAAAGCGGCTCGCCCGAGACGATATCGACATAAAGCCCGGGCTCGAAATGCTCATCGAACTCGTTGGAATAGGGCCGCTCCGTCCCGTTCTGCTGGGTGACCCGGTATTGTTCCGGGGTCAGGCGGGCAAGGGCTTCTGGGGTCTTCGAATAGCTCATCGTCATCCTCCGGTGCGGTATCCTGTGGATATGGGCCCGCTCTGGCCCGATTCCATCCCCGGGCCGTCACGTCAGCTTGTTCGGGGCCTGCTCAAAGCTCGACATCAGGCAAAGCTCAGCGTCGAGGCAAATTCCCTCAGCGCGGCCACCGTCGCGCCCTGCGCCTCGGCCAGTGCCGGGTCGGTGCCGATCAGCGTGACCACCGCCTGCGCTTCGCCCTGCCAGTCGAGAACCGGCGCGGCGATGGCGACAAGGCCCGGGATGAACCGGCCGTCCACCCAGGCGAAGCCCGCCTTGCGCATCGGCGCGACCAGCGCCGCGACGCCAGCGGCGTCGCACGGCAGATCGCCCGTCGCGCGTCCCATTTCGGCCTGCAGCACGCTTTGCAGCGGAGCCTGCGGCGCCCAGGCCAGAAAGGCCCGTCCGGTCGCGGAGTTGAGCAACGGCATGACCGTGCCCAGCCCCATCGAGGTCACGGTCGGCACCGCCGCGCGTTCCCAGCGCACGACCGTCGCGCCCTGCGTGCCCCAGACCGACAACAGCGCGGTCAGCCCCGTCCGTTCGACCAGATCGGGCAGAGCATCGGCGGTCCGGTTGACGAAATCGTGCCGGGCCAGCGCCGACAGGCCCAGCCGGATCGCGCCGGGGCCAAGGTCGTATTTCCCCGACCGCCCGGCCTGCACGACCAGCCCGGCATGCAGGAAACTGGCCAGGTAGCGATGCACTTTCGAGGGCGGCATGGCGCAATCGCGCGCCAGTTCGCTCAGCGAAACGGCCTCGCGCCGCCCGGCCATCTCGGCCAGCAGCCTGAGGGCGGCATCGAGCGACTGGATGCCGCCGCTGGAATCGTCTTCACCCTTCATGGCGCGCAATCGCGTCCTTCAGCTCGCTCATGTTTCCCGCGACGATACCGTTTTCGGCCGGCTTGAACAGCCCGCGGATCTCGGTCCCCGTGGCGGTGACGGTGTCGCCCAGACGGATCTCGTAATCCAGCGTCAGCGACTTCCGGCCCCAGTCGCGGATCGTCATCGCCACGCGGATCGTGTCATTGGGGCGCATCGGGCGGCGGAAATCGGCCGTCGCGGACATCAGCCCCGCGCCCATCGCGCCGACCTCCGCGCAGATCGCCGCATGACCGCCGAACCGGGCCAGCCAGTCGTGGAAGCAGCGATCGAACCAGCCATAGATGTTGGGATAGAACACGATCCCCGCCGGATCGCAGTCGCCGAAGGTGACGGTATAGCTCAGCTCGTGGGTAGAGGACACGTTTTCCGCTCCATAAAAATTATTGCGTATATCGGAAAACAATGTACCTTGCCCGCAAATCGGTGTCGAGGTCGGAGGGAGGAGCCCATGCCACTTTCAAGCGTTGATATTCTCGGCGGCGGGCCTGCGGGTCTGTACACGGCAATCCTGCTGCGCAAGGCGATGCCGCATCTGCGACTGCGGGTGTATGAACAGAACCCGCGCGGCGCGACTTTCGGCTTCGGCGTGGTGTTCTCGGATCAGGCGCTGGACTTCCTGAAAGCCGACGACCCCGAGATCCACGCCACCATCACCCCGGACATGGAACGCTGGCGCAACATGACGCTGAACCTGCCCGAGGGGCAGGTCACGTTGGACGGCGTGGGCTTTTCGGCGGTCGGGCGGAAGGAATTCAACGAGATGCTCGCCGCCCGCGCGCTGGACCTCGGCGTCGAGATCCTGTTCGACACGCCGATCACCGCGCTTGACCAGCTGGACGGCGATCTGATCGTCGGCGCGGATGGCCTCAACTCGCTCGTGCGGCGCTCGAACGAGGCGGGCTTTGCCCCGCAATGGGACACTTTCACCAATCATTTCGCGTGGTTCGGCGCGGACCGGCCCTTCGACACGCTGACCCAGAGCTTCATCCGGACGGATCGCGGGGCGTTCAACGCGCATCACTACCGGTTCACCCCGGACCGCAGCACCTTCATCGTCGAATGCGACGACGCGACCTTTGCGGAATACGGCTTTGCCGGGATGGATCAGGACCAGACGGCGGCGATCTGCGAAGAGGTTTTCTCCCCGATCCTGCAGGGGGCCAGGCTGATCCAGAACAACTCGATCTGGCGGCAATTCCCCAAACTTTGGTGCGAACGCTGGGCGGTCGGCAACACCGTCATCCTGGGCGACGCCGCGCATACCGCGCATTTCTCCATCGGTTCGGGCACACGGCTGGCCATGGAAGACGCCATCGCGCTGGTGAAGGCGCTGTCCTCCCATGACGACCTGACCGAGGCGCTGGAAAGCTATCAGCACGAGCGGATGCCGATCGCGAAGAAGATCGTCACCGCGGCCAATACCTCGGCCCAGTGGTACGAGGATTTCGCCACCAAGATGGACATGGCCCCCGTCGATTTCGCCTTCGATTACCTGACACGCTCGGGCCGGGTCGATCTGGACCGGCTGCGCGCCATGGCGCCCGAGTTCATGGCGCGCTGGGATGCCGAGCATAACGCCGCCGCCCCCGCCGACCCCGTGGGCGACGACACGCCGGGCGCCCGGGCCATCGGCTTCGACAAGGCCGCGCATGCCAATTGCTCGGCGATCCTGTGGGACAACCTGCAGCGCAACCCCGACAAGCCCGCCGTCACCGGCCCCGCCGGCACGCTGACCTACCGCGACCTGATCGCCGAGGCCGCGCGCTGGGGCAATGCGTTCAAGGCGGCGGGGCTGAAGAAAGGGGACCGCGTTCCCTTCTTCCTCGATGACACGCCGGCCTATCCCGCGGCCTTCTTCGGCGCGGTGCGCGCGGGTTTCGTGCCGGTGCTGCTGAACACTCAGACGACGCCCGACCTGCTGAATTTCTTCCTGAAAGATACCGGCGCGCGGATCGCGCTGGTCGAAGAGACGCTGGGCGACATCGTGACCGAGACCGTTCTGGCCGGGACCAGCGTCGAGCGCGTGGTGCGGGTCAATGGCGGGGACGATTTCACCGCCGGTCATTCCGACACGCTGGAGGCCGCCGATACCGGCCCCGATGACATGGCGTTCTGGATGTATTCCTCGGGCTCGACCGGGCGGCCCAAGGGCATCGTCCACCTGCATCACGACATGGCCTATTCGCAGCAGAGCTTCGGCGCAAAGGTACTGAAGCTGCGGCCCGACGACATCTGCTTCTCGGTGCCGAAGATCTTCTTCGCCTATGGCTTCGGCAACGCGATCACCTTCCCCTTCTCTGTCGGCGCAACGACCCTGCTGCTGCCCGGACAGCCGCGCGCCGACGCCGTGCTCGATTGCATCGAGACCTACAGGCCCACGGTCTTCTTCGGCCTGCCCACGCTCTACACCGCGCTAGCGCGCACGCCGGGGATCGAAGGCCGCGACCTGTCGAGCATCCGGCAAAGCATGTCGGCGGCCGAGATCCTGTCGGCGGATATCTACGACGCGTGGAAAGCGCTGGTGGGGCATGGCCCGACCGAAGGCCTGGGCTCGACCGAGATGTTGCATGTCTACCTGTCGAACGCGCTCGACGATCACCGGCTCGGTGCGGCGGGTGCGGCGGTGCCGGGCTACGAGATCAAGCTGGTGACGCCCGACGGGGCCATCGCGCGGCCCGGCGAGGAAGGCGTGATGCATGTGCGCGGCCATTCCAGCGCGCCCTGCTACTGGAACCGGCCCGACAAGACGCGCGAGACGATGCGCGAGGACTGGATCTATACCGGCGACCGCTTCATCGAAAAGGACGGCTACTACTACTTTCAGGGCCGCGCGGATGAACTGATCAAGGTCTCGGGTCAGTGGGTCTGGCCGCTCGAGGTCGAGCGCTGCCTCAACGACCATCCCGATGTGCATGAATGCGCCGTGCTGGCGCACGAGCTGGGCGACAAGCGCATGACGCTGCGCGCCGTGGTGGTGATGCGCGACGGGCGCGCGGGCGATGTTGCGGCGCTGCAGGGCTACGTGAAGGGGCAGTTGCAGCCCTACAAGTACCCCCGGATCGTCGAATTCGTCCCGGCACTGCCGAAGACCGGCACCGGCAAGATCGACCGTCAGGCGCTCAAACGGATGCAGCCCGCAGGCTGAGGCTGTAGGGTGCGTGCTCTGCACGCACCGCTTGCCGCGAGTCCGCCTTTCAGACCGGGCGCCATTCCGAGAGCGCCTGCTCGACCCGCGCCCATTCCCCGCCATGGGGCAGGCCCAGCCGCAGCCAGGTCTTCGAATAGGGGAATCGCCGCGACCAGATCGCGCGCCGGGCCAGATGGTCCTGCGCGCGCTCGGCATCCGGCGTGGCATAGGTGCGAAACAGCGCGGTTCCGCCGACCAGCGGCCACCCGGCGCGCGCGGCGCAGGCATCGAGCCGCTCGGCATCCGCGTGCAGCCGCGCGGTCGTGGCGCTCTTCCAGCCGGTGTCGCGCAGCGCCTTGGCGCCCAGTTCCATCGCCGGGCCGCTCACGCTCCACGGTCCCGCCAGCTGCCGCAGCGCCCCGATCACCGACGGCGCGGCCAGCACGAAACCCAGCCGCGCGCCGGCAAGGCCGTAGAACTTGCCGAAAGACCGCAGGATCAGCATCTTGTCGTTCAGGCAGGCGACGGCCGAGCGTTCGGGGTGGGGATCGGCAAAGCTTTCATCCACGACCAGAAAGCCCACGCGCTTCGCCACGCCTTCCAGCGATTCCGCCGTCCAGCTCCGGCCATCGGGATTGTTGGGATTGACCACCACCGCCAGATCGGCCCCGGCCAGCGCACGGATGCCATCGGCATTCTGCAACGACCAGCCATGCGCCACCAGGCTTGCGGCGTGTTCGTTATAGGTGGGCGCGATCACCCGCGCATCCCCGGCAGGCCGCAGGCGCGGGTAAAGCTGGATCGCCGCCTGTGCCCCGGCCACCGGCAGAACCTGATCGGCAGAGACCCCATAGGCATCGGCCGCGGCGGCGACCAGTTCGGACAAGGCTTGTGCCCCCGGCAGCCGCGTCCAGGCCTCGGGCGCGAAGGCCGGCACCGGATAGGGGCTGCGATTGATCCCGGTCGACAGGTCGATCCATGCCTCGCCGCCATACTGCGCGCGGGCCTCGTCCAGATTGCCGCCGTGGTCCCGTTCTACCATCCCGTCACCGCCAAGATTGCCACCATCCCCGCCAGCACCGCCATCGCGTGGCGATAGAGCCGAAGCGCCCGGACAAGATCGGCGGGCGTCGGATCGGGCGCCGCCGCGTTCACCCAGGGCTCGTTCGAGACGCCCCGCTCGTAAACGCGCGGCCCCGACAAACGGATCCATAGCGCGCCCGCCATCGCCGCTTCGGGCCAGCCCGCATTGGGCGAACGGTGATGGCGCGCATCCGCCAACACCACCCTGAGCGCCCGGCGGGCCTGGCCGCTGACCAGCGCGAACAGCCCGCCCGTCAGCCGCGCCGGGATCAGGTTGACCAGATCGTCGATCCGCGCCGAAGCCCAGCCGAAGTGTTCGTACCGCTCGGTCCGGTGGCCGATCATCGAATCCAGCGTGTTGATCGCCTTGTAGGCGACGATGCCGGGCAGCCCCGCGACCACGCCCCAGAAGATCGGCGCGACGATCCCGTCCGAGCTGTTCTCGGCCAGGCTTTCCACTGCCGCGCGGGCGACCCCGGCCTCGTCCAGCCGGTTCGGGTCGCGCCCGACGATCATCGACACCGCGTGACGCGCGGCGGGCAGATCGCCCCTTGCCAGCGGGTCCGCCACGGCGACAACATGCTGGTGCATCGACCGCAAGGCCACCAGCGGCCAGGCCAGGATCCCGGCGATCACCGTTCCGACCCAGCCCCCGGGCAACAGCGCCACGACAGCCAGCGACAGGGCGACCGGCACCACGACCGCGATCAGCGCAGCGACCACGCCCTTCATCCGCCGCGCCCCACCCTGGTTGAGGTGGCGTTCCAGCGCCCCGATCAGCGCACCGATCCATGTCACCGGATGGCCGATGCGGCGATACAGCGCGTCGGGCCAGCCCATGACGGCGTCGATGGCCATGGCGATCAGGATCGCGGCGGCCGCGCTCATGCGCCGCCCCCGGCGAAATGCAGGACCCCGGTAAAGCCCGCCTGTTCCAGCAATGCGGCGGCGCCCGCGGGCACGCGCCCCGGCGCAAAGATCAGGCCGCGCGCGCTGCCGGTATGGGCGATCATCCAGCCTGTCGCACCCAGCCTGTCGGCTAGTGACGCGGTCGGGTCCCCCTCAGGCCCGCGCAGCGCCAGCGTGCGCCTGGCGCTTTCGCCGGTCAGCGCGCAGAGACCCGGCAGATCCACCCCGCCGCGCCAGTGCGCCACCAGATCGGCGATGTCCGGGAAGGCCTCGTCCTCGGCCCGGGTGCGCTGCACGGGTCCGAGGAAGCCGCCCAGCACCTCGAAGCGCGGCAGCGCGGGAAGCCTTTCGACCACCTCGCCCCGGCGCGAGGCGAAAAGGCAGGTTTCGGGCCGGGGCAACATCAGCGGATCGCTCGCCCCCTCGGCCTCGACACAGGCGCGGGCAAGCGTTTCGGGCGCCCCGTCGAAGCCCAGCCAGCGCGCCAGCGCCACCAGCGCGGCGGTGGACGAACCGCCGCCGCCGCCGGGCGGCATCGTCGCCTGCATGGGCGGCAGCGTGTCGGGTTCCGGCAGCGACAGCGCCCGGCACAGCGCCCGGACCCGGCGGGGACCCAGAAGGCTGCGATCGCCCGTGCCCAGTTCGACCCAGAGCGCCGGGCAGGGCAGCGAGACCAGCACCAGAGGCCCCTCCGCGCCCAGCTTTCCCTGCAACAGCTCGCCGAAATGCCCGCGCACGCGCAGGCCGGCGCCGGAATGCAGCGGCTTCTGCGGGGCTCTGGCGGGGGCGTTCGTCATGCGCAGGGTTCCGGTTTTCGTGCCTGTTTGCGGGCTTTCCCGCGCCGGGGCAAGAGCGCGCCTGTGCCGCCGTCGCGCTTATGCGAACGGCCCGCCCTTTCGGACGGGCCGCGCAAAACCGGATGCCGGGATCAGTTGCTGAAGCCGCGCACCGTCTGACCCGCGTTCCGCATGACGCCCATCACCTGCGCGATCAGCGGCAGCGCGGATTCCGTGGCCAGGATCACGTCGCCCGAATGG
Organism: Pararhodobacter marinus; assembly: GCF_003122215.1. Classification (GTDB taxonomy): domain Bacteria; phylum Pseudomonadota; class Alphaproteobacteria; order Rhodobacterales; family Rhodobacteraceae; genus Pararhodobacter; species Pararhodobacter marinus. Next base: position 102,574 of record NZ_QEYD01000001.1, read on the forward strand.
ACGTTGAAGCGGTCCGCCGCGAACAACCCGTCCGCCGATGTCAGGTCAAAGGTGAACACCACCTCTTCCTCACGCGGATAGGGACCGTCGGGACGCACGACACTGGCCGGATATTCCCGCAGCACCAGCACCCCCTGAAGGTTGGCGCGCGCCTGCGCCAGGCCGCCATTGTTGGAAATCGCGTCCAGGACGGTGACATGCTCGCGCTCGAAATACACCACGTCCTGAACCCCCGAAGCGCCCAGCATGATGTAGCTGCGCTGATCCTCTTCCACGAGGATCCGGTCGCCGCCCCGCATCTGGATATCATAGGCGGGGTTCGCGAAAAGCTCCTGCGCGGGGACGGTATAGGCCACCCCCGCCCGGTTCAGACGCACCAGCGGGTTGCGCAACGTGGGCGAAATCCCGCCGGCCTCGGCGATCACGCTCAGGACCGTCGGGCTGATTTCAGGCAGTTGCAGCCGGCCCGGGCGCGCCACGCCGGTGACGACGTCGATCGTGTTCCCCGCGCCGGGCGTCACGCTCAGCTGAACCTGACCGTCGGGCACGATCGACAGCATTTCCTGCTGGATCGTCCGGCGCGCCATCTCGGTGGACATGCCCGCCACGCGAAGCTCGCCCACATAGGGCACGAAGACCCGACCCGAGGCCGAAACCGGCACTTCGTTCATCGTCACCATGCGCTGCTCGGCCGTGGTCAGCAGGGAATCGGGCTGGCTGTCCCAGATCGAGATCGACATCAGGTCGCCCGCACGGATGATCCGCGCGGTGGGCGCGGCGCTGGCGGTCGTCCAGTTGTTGCGCTGCTCGGCATCGCCAAGCGGCCAGTCCCGCAGGATATCGATCGAAGCGCGCGTCACCTCGAACACCTGCACGCCCAGCGCGGGATCATCGGCGCCCCGCAGCACTTCCTGTTGCAGCGCGGCCCCGCGCGGCATCGAGCAACCGGCCACCATGGCGGGGATCACCAGCAGGGTCGCCAGTCGCCGCAGGTTCAGCATCCCGCGGAAAGCCCCCGCGAAAGACGGCATCTCGCGCCCCATGGCCGGCATCGTTTCAGTCTTGTCCACTGTCGTCCGCTCTTTCTTTGTCATCGACACGCGGCTCGTTCGAGACCGGCTTTCCGGCATTGCGGACCGTGTCGCTTGTTGCGCGTGACGCTACTGATCTTCCCGTGATGCGGCAAGCCGTTGGCGACGATTGTTCCCTGACCGAAGCGCGAGGGCAACACCGTTTCCCGGCCCGGCCCGGCGCTCGGCAAGCGATTGCCCGAAACGGCCGGGCCTGCCATCGTGGGGACGGGAGGATGCACCATGCAAAGACGCCTCGAGGCCGATACCATCGTCGTCGGCGCCGGCCTTGCCGGTCTGACAGCCGCCTGCGAGCTTGCCGACCGGGGAAAGCGGGTGCTGGTACTGGACCAGGAAGGCCCGCAAAACCTGGGCGGGCAGGCTTTCTGGTCGCTGGGCGGGCTGTTCATGGTCGACACGCCCGAACAGCGCCGCCTGCGGATCCGCGACAGCGCCGATCTGGCCTTGTCCGACTGGATGGGAGCGGCGCAGTTCGACCGCCCCGAGGATCACTGGCCGCGCCGTACCGCCGAGGCCTATCTCGCCTTCGCCGCCGGGCCGATGCGCGCCTGGCTCGCCGCGATGGGGATGCGCTGGTTCCCGGTGGTGGGCTGGGCCGAACGCGGCGGCGCGCTGGCCACGGGGCATGGCAATTCGGTTCCGCGCTTTCACATCACCTGGGGCACGGGGCCCGGCGTCCTGGCACCCTTCCTGGCGCGCGCCTCGGACCATGTCGCGGCGGATCGGCTGGTTTTCGCCCATCGCCACCGGGTCCGCGAGATCACCCGCGATGCCGGCCGCATTTCCGGCGTCGCGGGCGAGATCCTGGCCGAAACCGGGGTCGCCCGCGGCGCGACGTCGGGCCGCGAGGTGACAGGCAGCTTCGAGGCCCGCGCGGCTTCGGTCGTGGTGACATCGGGCGGGATCGGCGGCGATCTCGCCCGGGTGCGCCGCGCCTGGCCCGTGGACCGGCTGGGGCCGCCGCCCGCGCGGATGATCTGCGGCGTTCCCGCCCATGTCGACGGGGCGATGATCGACACCGCCGCGGCGGCGGGCGCCGCGCTGATCAATACCGACCGGATGTGGCACTACACCGAGGGCCTGCGCAACTGGGACCCGATCTGGCCGGATCACGGCATCCGGGTTCTGCCGGGCCCGTCCTCGGTCTGGTTCGATGCGCTGGGAACCCGGATGGAGCCCCCGTTCCTGCCAGGCTTCGACACGCTGGGTACGCTGAAACGGATCCTCGGCACCGGCCACGCGCATTCTTGGTTCGTGCTGACACAATCCATCATCAAGAAGGAATTCGCGCTCTCGGGCAGCGAACAGAACCCGGACCTGACCTCGGGGCGCTGGCGCGAGGTGCTGGCCTCGCGGCTGGGATCGGGCGGGCGCGCGACCGGGCCGGTCGAGGCGTTCAAGGAACACGGCGCCGATTTCGCGGTCGCCGACACGCTGGAGACGCTGGTCGAAAGGATGAACGCCATCGCCGATGCGATGGGCGATCCCCGGCTCGACCCCGCCCGGCTGCGCACACAGATCGAAGCGCGAGACGCACAGGTGGCGAACCCGTTCTCGAAGGACGCGCAGATCACCGCCATCCGCGGCGCGCGCGCCTATCTCGGCGACCGGCTGATCCGCACCGCGAAGCTGCACCAGATCCTGGACCCGGCCCAGGGCCCGCTGATCGGCGTGCGGTTGTCGGTGCTGACCCGCAAGACGCTGGGCGGTATCCACACCGATACCGACGGCGCCGTGCTGGATGCGCAGGGCGCGCGGATCGACGGATTGTTCGCCGCGGGCGAATGCGCGGGATTCGGCGGCGGCGGCTATCACGGCTACAACGCGCTGGAAGGGACCTTCCTGGGCGGGTGCCTGTTCTCGGGGCGCAACGCGGGACGGGCGGCGGGGTAAGGGGGCTGTCTGCCCCCTCTTTGCCTGCGGCAAATTCACCCCCGAGGATATTTCCGGAACAAAGATCAACAATTAGACTAAAATTGTCTGCATCTTTGTTCCCCAAATATCCCGGGGGAGTCGCGGCTTGCCGCGGCGGGGGCAGAGCCCCCAGACTGCTCTCAGCGGCGCACCAGCGCTTCGTAGCTGTCCGAGACTTTCTTCGTCAGCTCGCCCACCTGGAAGTGGAAGTCGCCGATCTGGCCCACCGGCGTGACCTCGGCGGCGGTGCCGGTCAGCCAGCATTCGGAAAAGCCCGAGAGCTCTTCGGGCATGATGTGCCGTTCGACCACCTCGATCCCCATATCGCCCAGCATCGCGATCACCGTCTGCCGGGTGATGCCGTTCAAGAACGCGTCGGCCTTGGGCGTGTGCACCACGCCGTCTTTGACGAAAAACACGTTGGCGCCCGTCGCCTCGGCCACGTAGCCGCGGTAATCCATGAACAGCGCGTCCGAGCAGCCCTTGGCTTCGGCGGCATGTTTGGACATCGTGCAGATCATGTAGAGACCGGCGGCCTTGGCCGCCGTCGGGATGGTTTCGGGCGACGGGCGTTTCCACTTGGCGATGTCGAGCTTGGCGCCCTGCCATTTCGCGTCGCCGTAATAGGCGCCCCATTCCCAGCCCGCGACGGCCAGGCAGACCGGGTTGCGCGCCGCAGAGACGCCCATATCCGGCCCCGCCCCGCGCCAGGCCACCGCGCGGACATAGGCGTCGGTCCAGCCATTGGCTTCGAGCATCGCGTATTTCGCCGCCTCGATCTCGTCGACCGAATAGGGAAGCTGCATGTCCAGAAGCCGCGCCGATTCGATCAGTCGCGCGGAATGTTCCCGGGATTTGAAGATCTTGCCGGAATAGCAGCGCTCGCCTTCGAAAACCGACGAGGCGTAATGCATGGCATGGGTCAGCACATGGACCTTGGCATCGCGCCACGGGACCAGCGTCCCGTTCATCCAGATATAGCCGTCCCTGTCGTCATAGGCCCCGGTCATCGCGATCTCCCCCTGGCACCATCCGCGCAAATTTTTCAATTGTTGCGCGAGATCGCAATGACTTGACATAATCTTGCGCCAACAGGCGGATCTGGTAGCAATTGATTCTTGGAAAGTCAATAACGCTGACATAAAAGGGCCCCAAGGCACGGGACCGGCGACCGCCGGTCCGGCAGGGCACGACAGACGGAGGTGCAGCATGGCGGATGGTACGACAGGCGGCGAAAACCTTCTGTTCCTCACCGATGAGCAGCTTCGCAAGGGGATCGAGGCGATGTTCTTCGCCTATCGCGGTTTCACGGCCGATCCCGACCGGATCCTGGGCGAGCTGTCCTATGGCCGGGCGCATCACCGGGCGCTGCATTTCATCAACCGGTCCAGCGGGACCACGGTGAACAACCTGTTGTCGGTGCTGGGCGTGACCAAGCAGTCGCTCAACCGCGTTCTGCGCACGCTGATCGAGGACGGGCTGGTCGAATCCCGGGTCGGGCGCGAAGACCGGCGCGAGCGGCATCTCTACCTCACCCGGGAGGGCGCCGATCTGGAACGCAAGCTGTCCGAGGCGCAGCGGGCGCGGATGCGGGCCGCCTATCGCGCGGCGGGACCGCAGGCGGTGGCGGGTTTCCGGCAGGTGCTCGAAGCGATGATGGACGAGTCGATCCGCGCGCAGTATCTGGCTTTGAAGGATGCCAAGACGTGAGGAGGATGGCTCGTGACTGATGCAGCCCATCTGCTGATCGTCGACGATGACGCGCGGATCCGCGATCTGCTCAAGCGCTATCTGGTCAAGCAGGGTTTCCTGGTCACCGCCGCGCGCGATGCCGCGCAGGCGCGTCGGTTGCTGAGCGGGCTGGCCTTCGATCTGATCGTGCTCGACGTGATGATGCCCGGAGAGGACGGCGTGGCGCTGACGCACTGGCTGCGCGGCGAGATGGGAACGCCCGTGATCCTGCTGACCGCCCGTGGCGAGGCCCGGGACCGGATCGCCGGGTTCGAGGCCGGCGCCGACGATTACATTCCCAAGCCCTTCGAGCCGCGCGAACTGGTCCTGCGCATCAATGCCATCCTGCGCCGGTCGCCCAAGCCCGACACCAAGGCCGTCACGCAGCATGTGCTGATCCTGGGTCATCTGCGCTACGAGATGGAGACGGGCGAGTTGCGCGACGGCACCGACCCTGTCCGCCTGACGCAGACCGAAACCGCGCTGATGCGGATCCTGGCCGAGCGCCAGGGCCAGGTCGTCAGCCGCGAGGCGCTGGTGGAACAGCTGGGCCGCGACCGCGGGCTGGGCGCCGATCCCGCGCAGGAGCGCGCCATCGACGTGCAGATCACCCGTCTGCGCCGCAAGATCGAGGCCGATCCGCGCCGCCCGCGCTATCTGCAGACCGTGCGGGGCGAGGGATACATGCTGACGGCGGGCTGACGGCGGGCTGACCGCAGGCCGATCCCCGGCGCCCGAAATGGCTTCCTGCAACCTCATGCAAAAAAATGGCATCTTTCGCCTTGACCCCGGTCGCAGTTCTTTCTAGTTAGCCTCGCATCGTGGGCCGGTAGCTCAGCGGTAGAGCAACTGACTTTTAATCAGTTGGTCATAGGTTCGATCCCTATCCGGCTCACCATTTCCTCCAGCGCCCAGGCAGCAATGCCTGGGCGCTTGGCGTTCAGGGGTTCGGTTCTGGCCGGACAGGCCGGACGCTCAATCCGGGCGCAGTCTTGAGCCGATTCGCAACGAAGCCACGGCAGGGCACGGCGACAAAGCGCTTGACGCCAAGCGTCGCCGCGGACATTCCTGCCTGCATGTTCGGGAAACAGATCCTTTGCAATCGACGCCGTCGCCGCCTTCAAGCGGTGGCTCTTCGGGCTGCGCGTCGTTCAGGGGCTTCCGGCATGGTATCCGGCCTTTCATAGATACCGCCGTCCGCGCCCCTCCGATCCGCGTTTCCGGACCCCCGCAGCCCCTGGCTTCGGGGGCTTTCTTTTTCCCGAACACTGGAAGGATTTTCTTATGAGCATTCGTGTCGGCATCGTCGGCATCAGCGGTTTCGGGGGCGGCGAAGCGCTGCGCCTGATCGCGGGCCATCCCGCTTTCGACCTCGTCTACGCCGCAGGCGATAGCAGCGCGGGCCGTCCGCTGATCGACCGCTTCCCCGGAGTACCCCACAAGCTGGCCGGGCTGGTGATCGCGAAATGGGATCCAGAGGCCCTGCCCGATCTCGATATCCTGTTCGCCTCGCTGCCCACGGGCACCTCTGCCGAGGCTCTGGCACGGGTTCCCGACAGCGTGAAGATCGTCGATATCGGCGGCGATCACCGCCATGTCGACGGCTGGACCTATGGGCTGGCCGACATCTGGCCCGAGCGGATCAGGGGCCGCACCCGCATCGCCAATCCCGGCTGCTTTCCGGTCGCGACCCTGACCGCGCTGGCGCCGCTGCTGACGGCCGGGCTGATCGGGCCGGGGAATATCGTGATCGACGCCAAGACCGGGATTTCCGGCGCCGGGCGTGGCGGGGGCGACGGCCGCTTCGGCTATGCCGAGACGAACGAGAATCTTCAGCCCTATGGCCTGCTCGAACACGTCCACATGCCCGAGATGGAAACGACCATCGCGCAGCTGAGCGGCGGCAGCGCCGCAGGGCTGGTCTTCACGCCGCATCTGGTGCCGATGACCCGGGGGCTGCTTGTCACCGTCTATTGCCGGGGCAACGCCACAACCACACAATGCCTCGATGCAGCGCGCGGCTTCTATGCGGGTCGCCCCTTCGTCCGCGTGACCGACCGGCCGCCGCAGACCAAATGGGCGAGCGGGTCGAACCTGTCGTTTGTCAGCTACGCTGCCGACCCGGACCGCAATCTGGTGATCGCGATGGGGGTTGTGGACAATCTCGGCAAGGGCGCGGCGGGCCACGCGGTGCAGAATGCGAACCTGATCTGTGACCTGCCCGAAACCTTTGGGCTGGAAGGCGCGCCGATCTGGCCGTGAACCGTCACGCGGCACCGAGGGGCGGTCATAGCGCAAGCCGCAGCGGGACGCTTTTCGCCCCGCTGCGTTGCAGAAACGCCATCAAACCGTCACGCAACCGTAGCGACTGCCCGGCAGGTTGCCCGCGACGACCGCGAGACGCAGGTTCCCGATGAAAGACACCGCCCGCCCCTCCCCGCGCGATTGCCGCACGCTTTTCCTGTCCGACCTGCATCTGGGAGCGCTTGGCGCGCAATCCGAGCGGGTGCTCGAGTTCCTGCAGGGCTACCGCGCCGAAACCTACGTGCTGGTGGGCGACGTGCTGGATCTCTGGCAGCCGCTTCTGCCGCACTGGACGCCCGAGGATCAGGCGGTCATCGACCATCTCAACCAGCGCAAGGCCGAGGGCGCGCGGCTGATCTATCTGCGCGGCAACCACGATCCCCATCCCGAGCGCGCACCAAGCCGCGCCCGCCCCGATGCCGTGGCGCAGGATCGTTGCATCCACCACGCCGCCGATGGCCGGCGTTATCTGGTGCTCCACGGCGATTGCGTCGATTCCCGGCTGTTCCGGGCGCATGTCTTCACCCGGCTGGGCAGCCGGATCGATCACGCTTTGCGCAGCCTCGACCGGGGTTTGCAGCGGCTCTGGCGGCAATCCCCCGGCGAGGCGCGTAGCACGATCGAAACGCTTCTGGTCTGGCTGAGCACGCTGAGCCATCTGAGCCGCACGCACGAAAAACGGCTGGTCGATCTGGCGCGGGCCGAGGGGCTGGACGGGGTGATCTGCGGGCATTTCCACCTTGCCGCGCTGCATGACGAACACGGTCTGGCCTATGTGAATTGCGGCGACTGGGTCGACAGTGTGAGCGGCGTGGTCGAAAGCTTTGACGGGGTGCTGCACCTGCTGACCGCACCGCAGCCCGAACCCGCCGTCCTTGCGACCGGCGGCGACATGGTGGAGGCCTGAAATGGCGCTGATGCTGGCGCTTCTCGCCGCCCTGTTCCTGGCCGTGCATCTGGCCAGCGTGGCGCTGACCCTGCACCGGCTGCAGCGCCCGCGCGGCCCCGGAACCGAGATCGGCACGCCCCCGGTCACATTGCTGCGCCCGGTCTGCGGCATCGACCCGTTCGATGCCGAAACGCTGGAAAGCAGCTTCGCGCAGGATTACCCCGATTACGAGGTCGTCTTCTGCGCCCAGACACCCGGCGATCCCGCCATCGACCTTGTCCGCGCCCTGATCGCGCGCCATCCGGGCATTCCGGCGCGCCTGCTGATCGGCAGCGACCCGGTCACCGCCAATCCGAAGCTGAACAACCTGTGGAAGGGCTGGCAGGCCGCGGGGTCGGACTGGATCTGCATGACCGATGCCAACCTGTTGCTGCCGCGCTCGTATCTGCGCAGCGTGGTGGAAAGCTGGGACGCGGGCACCGGGCTTGTATCCTCCCCGCCCGTGGGCATCCGCCCGCAGGGCTGGGGTGGGCATCTGGAAGCCGCCATCCTCAACGGCAATCAGGCGCGCCTGCAACTGGCGGCCGACAGCCTCAGGCAGGGATTCACGCAGGGCAAGACGATGTTCACCCATCGCCGCCTGATCGACAAGGCGGGCGGATTCGCCGCGCTGGGACGCCACATGGCCGAGGACGCGACGGCCACCAAGATGGTGCGCGGGCTGGGGCTGAGCGTGCGCCTGACGCCCGTGCCTTTCGCCCAGCCCATCGGTCGCCGACGCCTGCGTCAGGTCTGGGACCGGCAACTGCGCTGGAGCCGCGTGCGGCGTGATGCCTTTCCCCGTCTCTTCGCGCTGGAAATCTTCAACGGCGTCGCCCTGCCCGCGCTCATGACGCTGGGCGCCGCCGGTCCGCTGACCGCGCTGGGATACCTTGTCGCGTGGTACGGCGCCGAAATCGTCCTGATGCGGCGCGCGGGCTGGCCGGCGGGCTGGCGCGACATCGCCGCTCTGCCCCTGCGCGACGCCATGCTCCCCGCGCTGTGGCTCGCCACCTTCGCCCGGCGGGGTTTTGATTGGCGCGGCACCGCCATGGGCTCTAACGTCACGGCCGAAGCCACACACGAACCGGCGCTGTCGCCCGCGGAATGATGACCAGTCCCGAGATCCTGACCCTTGTCCAAGACCACGGCCTGCTGTTGCTGGCCCCGCTGGCGGTGATCGAGGGGCCGATCATGTCGATCCTCGGCGGATCGCTGAGCGGCGCGGACCTGTTCAATGTCTGGGCGGTGCTGGCCATCGTCATCGCCGCCGATCTGTTCGGCGATATGGGTCTTTACTGGATCGGGATGCGCGGCGAGGCGCTGCTGCCCGAACGGCTGCGCGCGCGCGTTCTGAACCCCGATTCCGCGCTGCAGCGCCGCCTGCGATACGAATTGACCGATCACGGCGTCAGGCTGCTGGTTCTGGGCAAGCTGACCCATGGCGCCGGTTTCGCGGTGCTGATGGCGGCGGGCGCGATGCGCTACCCGTTCGCGAAATTCGTGCTGGTCAATCTGGGCGCCACCGCCGTCAAGAGCGGCGCGCTGGTCGCGCTGGGCTGGTGGCTGGGCGATAGCTGGCAACGGGCGGAGGTCTGGCTTGACCGGGCGGTGGTGTTCGTGCTGCTCGCTGCCGTTCTCGGGCTGGTCGTGTGGCTGCATCACAAACGGGCCGCGCGCGCATGACACGGCTGACCTGCCTTATCCCGGCCTGGAACGAGGCCGAGCGCCTGCCTGCGGTTCTGAACGCGGCGCTCGGTCACCCGATGCTGGACCGGCTTCTCGTCGTCGATGACGGGTCGACCGACGGGACCGCCGCCATCGCCCGCGCCCTGGGGGCCGAGGTGCTGGCCCTGCCCGCCAATGCCGGCAAGACCGCCGCGCTGGCCGCGGGGATTGCCGCGCTGGACGGTGAATACGCGATGCTGCTCGACGCCGATCTGGTGGGACTGAGCGCGCAGGACATCACCCGTCTTGCCGCGCCGGTGCTGGTGGGGCAGGCGCAGGCCAGCCTGTCGCTGCGCGGCAACGCGCCGGGGCTCTGGCAGGTGCTGGGCGTCGATTACATCTCGGGCGAGCGGGTTCTGCCCGTGGCGTTGCTGAAAGAGGTCGCGCCGCTTCTGTCCGATCTGCCCGCGTTCGGCTTCGAGGTGTTTCTCAACAACGCGCTGAAAACCCGCGATGCCGCCGTCGCCGTGGTCGGCTGGCGCAATGTCTCAAGCCCGTGGAAAACGCAGAAACAGGGGCTCTGGCGCGGCCTGATCTCGGATGCGGGGATGATCCGCGACATCCTGCGCTGCCAGCCGCCCGGCGAGCTTGTCTCGCAGATCCGCTGGCTGCGGGCTCAGATCGAGCGCCAGAACCGCGCATGCAGGGCGACGGCGGCACAGGTCAGCCCGGCCACCAGGCCCAGCCAGACGCCTGTGCCCTCCCAGCCGAGGATGAAACCCAGCGCATAGCCGGCGGGCAACCCGATCAGCCAGTAAGACACCGCCGCGATCACCATCGGCTGGCGGGTATCCTGCATCCCGCGCAGAAGCCCCATGGCCATGACCTGTCCGCCATCGGCCAACTGGAACAGCGCCGCCACCATCAGCAGCGAAGCCCCCATCGGCACGATAACGGCGCGGGCGGGATCGTCGGGCTTCAGGAACAGCCCGACCATCGGCTCGGCAAAAATCAGGTAGACCCCCATCGTCGCCACGGCAAAGGCCAGCGAGATGACCACCGACGCTTTCGCCGCCGCGCGCAGCGCCTCGGGATTGCGCTGACCGCGCGCGCGGCCCACCAGAACGGTCGCCGCGTTCGACAGGCCCAGATGGACCATGAAGAACATCGCCGTGATTTCCAGCGCGATGGAATGCGCGGCCAGCATTTCCTTGCCCAGCCAGCCCATCATCACCGCCGACGCGGCAAAGAGCCCCGTTTCGGCCAGAAGCGCCAGCCCGATCGGCAGGCCCAGAGCATTGACCTGACGCAGCGCCGCCCAGTCGGGCCGCCAGAACCGCACCAGAAGCTGGTAATGCCGCAGCGCCGGCAACCACAGCGCATAGGCCAGAAGCGCCCCGAGCGTCACCAGCTGCACCAGAACCGAGGCCGTCGCGGCACCGCGCGCGCCCAGTTCGGGGAAGCCCAGATTGCCGAAGATCAGCAGCCAGTTGACGCCGATATTCACTGCCACGCCCAGAAGCGTCGCCCACAGCACCACCTGCGTGCGCTCCAGCGCGGCAAGGTAGCTTTTCAGCACCATCGCCAGCAAAGCGGGCGCCAGCCCCCAGCCCACGATGGCCAGATACGCGCCGCCCAGCCGCGCGACCTCGGGATCCTGGCCCAGAAGGTTCAGGATCGGCGCCGAGAACAGGAAGACCGGCAGCACGATGACGAAATAGATCAGCGACAGCCACATGCCCATCCGGGTCACGCGCCGCACCTCGGTATCCTCGCCCGAAGCGGCCGAGGTCGCCACCATCGGCATCACCGCCTGCGAGAACCCGATCCCCATCGTGAACAGCACGAAGAACACCGTGGCCCCCAGCGCCCCCGCCGCAAGGTCGGTGACGCCGTACCAGCCCAGCATGATCGTGTCGGTCACGTGCAGCGCGAATTGCGCGACATGGCTGCCGATCAGCGGCAGGCCCAGAACCAGCACCGCGCGCGCATTGGCGCTGAAGCTGCGGCGCACCGGCGTCGGGGGAAGGCTGGCACCACCGGGCGGCGGCGCCATCGGAGCGGTCTCCGGCAATTCAGGAGGGGCAGACATCGGATCACCAATGAAAACGGCCCGGCGTTTGGGCCGGGCCGTTCTCTATGCCTGCAAAGCGCAGATTCGAAAACCCCTCGGACGGGCTTTTAACCTGTGAAACGGTCGAATTCCGCCTTCGCGCGCGCCCAGACGCCGGTCTCGGGCGCGTTCAGCGTCATAAGGTGCGGCAACAACTGTGACGCGAAATCCTCCGAGGCCTCGACCGGCAAGAGCGACGGCAGGTTGTCGATCGCCATCACGTCGAGCCGCGGCTCGGCATGCACGCGGATCACCGGCGCGGCCCAGTCGGTCGCCCGGTCATAGACCGGCACCGGGTTGTAGGCACTGCCCGGATCGCAGGCGATATCGCCGATGGCGGTCAGTTTGCGCGGACCGGCAAGGGCCGCTTGCGGCACGAAGACCGGACATCCCGGCCGCGCCAGAATGCAGTTGAAGAACAGCTCATGCGAAAGGATCTCGGGGAAGGGCCCGCCCGATTCCGTCTCGGCCATGTCCCAGCGCGTAACCGGCAGGCCCAGCGCCTCCAGCAGATCCCCCGCGCCGCGACCGACCCGGCCCAGCGCGCCGATGATCAGCGCGCCCGGCTTGCGCCCGGCCAGATCCCGCGTCAACTCGGCCACCATGGCCTGTTGATCGGCAAAGCGCGCGACCGGCGGGCAGATCCCGCCCGCCTGCTGCGCCGCCCAGGCCTTCACGGTGACGCCCGCCCCCGCGAACCCCGCCCAATAGCCGAAGGCAGCGACGCGGCGCCCGGTCTCGTCGACCAGCGATTCCAGATCGTACAGCGCCCCGCCCCCGGCTTTGAACCGCGCCAGCAAAGCGGGGCCATCGGGCTGACCCTTGTAGGCATGGCCGAACAGGATGTGCCGGTGCGTGAGCGGCGTGCCGTCGGCGGGCAATTCCTTCAGCCCGAAGATGATCGCATCGGCCGGCGCCTGCGGCCAGCTGGCGAAGGGAGCCCGCTCGCAACCGGCTTCCAGATAGGGCTGCAACGGCACCGCGCGCGCCGGGCTTTCCTCGATCGTGACGCGGAACCCCTGCGCGATCAGCGCGGCGGCGCCCTCGGGCATCAGGCCCACGCGCTCCTCGTTGGGCCGCTGTTCGGCCCGGACCCACAGATGAACCATGTCAGACTCCCGAGAAGGTTTCCTTCAGGATCGCCGCCAATTCGCGCGCGTCCTCAGGGGTGAAGGCATCGGGCCGGTCGCTGTCGAGGTCGAACACCCCGATCACCGTCCCCGAGGCGTTGAAAACCGGCAGGACCAGCTCGGACCGGGTCGAGGACGCGCAGGCGATATGGCCGGGAAAGGCATCCACATCGGGCACCAGCTGCACCTCGCCCGTGCGCGCCGCCGCGCCGCAGACCCCCCTGTCGAACGGGATCACCAGGCAGCCATGCCCGCCCTGATAAGGGCCGATCTTCAGCAATCCCGGCTCGGTCACGCGGTAAAAGCCGGTCCAGTCGAAGCGATCATCCGAGTGATGCACTTCGCAGGCCAAAGTCGCCATCAGCGCGACGGTATCGGTCTCGCCCTGCGTCAGGGCGCGGATCGTGGCGGCAAGGGCTGGATAATCGGGCATCGGCGCCTCCTTTCGCGATGATGTGCCATGCCGGGACGGCGGAAGGAAGGGGGCTTTGCCCCCTCTGGGCTGCGCCCATTCACCCCCAGGATATTTTCGGAACAAAGATGCCCGAAGCCCGAATCCGCGCCTCTTTGTTCGATAAATATCCCGGGGGACCGGGGGCTGGCCCCCGGGGCCTTCCGTCCGCGCTACAGGAACAGCCGCAGCACGACGGGCGCCAGAAGCGCGGTCAGGATCGCGTTCAGCCCCATGCCGATCCCGGCGAAGGCGCCGGCCGTCGGGTGCACCTGAAAGGCGCGCGCCGTGCCGATGCCATGCGCGGCGGTGCCGACCGCAAGACCGCGCGCGCGCCAGTCACGCAGGCCCAGCGCGTTCAGCAGCGGCGTGGCGATCAGCGCGCCGGTGATGCCGGTCAGGATCACCAGCACCGCCGCCAGCGTGGGCGAGCCGCCCAGCGACTGGGCGATGCCGATGGCGACCGGCGCCGTGGTGCTTTTGGGGGCCAGCGCGGCGAGGGTCGGCGGGTCGACGCCCAGCACCCGCGCAATCGCCAGCGCCGAGGTGACCGCGACCAGCGATCCCACCCCCACGCCCGCAAGCACCGGCAACACCGCGCGCCTGAGCCGCGCACCCTGCGCAAAGAGCGGGATCGCCAGCGAGACGGTCGCCGGGCCCAGCAGGAAATGCACGAATTGCGCGCCTTCGAAATAGGTGGCGTAGGGCATCCCGGTCCCCCACAGCATCAGCCCCAGCAGGATCACCGAGATCAGCACCGTGTTGGCCAGCGGGTGGCGACCCGCCGCCTGCGAAATCGTCTCGGCCAGCGCATAGGCCACCAGTGTCAGCGTCAGCCACAGAAGCGGACCTTCGGCGAGGTAGGACCAGATATCGCCCACGTCACGCATCCTCGCCCGCGCCTCCGGTCCAGCGCGCCACCAGCGTGAAGGCCAGCGCCCCCGCCGCGATGGCCAGCGCGGTCGAGACGAATATCGCCACGCCCAGCCCCAGCGCCTGCGTGCCCAGCGTGCCCAGATGGCCGACGACACCGACCCCGGCCGGCACGAAAAGCAGCGACAGATGGGCAAGGATGCCCTCGCCCACCGGCGTCACCTGCCGCGCGAGCCTTTCAGAAGCCTTCATCAGCCCCAGCAGCAGCACCATGCCCAGAACCGGGCCGGGCACCGGCAATGCAAGCCCGCGCGCGGTGATTTCACCGGCAAGCTGGCACAGCAGGATCAGCGCCAGCGCGCGGATCATGCGTTGTCCGACAGAAGCGCCGAGAGCCCCGCTTCCAGACCTTCGGCCAGCGGGCCAAGGCGGGCGCGCATCTCGTCCTGGTATTCCATCGCGACCGGCAGCAGGCGGGCGACCAGCGCCTCGCCCTTGTCGGTGAGCCTGAGGACCAGGAGACGGCGGTCGGTATCGTTCACGCCCTTGGTGATGTAGCCCGCCGTTTCCAGCCGCGAGGCGGCGCGGCTGACCTTGGATTTCTCCATGTCCACCCGCGCCTCGATATCGCGCACGGACACGTCGCCCGCGTGATGCAGATGCACCAGCACCCGCCATTCGGGGATCGAGATGCCGAATTCCTCGCGGTAGCGTTCGGAAAAGGCGCGACTGATCCGGCTGGCAGCGGCGTTCAGGCGGTAGGGGAGGAACTCGTTCAGGTCGAATCTGTCGGCGTCGGTCATCGGGTCCGGCATGGCGGGGAAAGGGTGCGTCAACGGATCACACTCGCCTGATGAAATCAATGCAGGGCAGGCGCCGCGACGATCAAGCCCGGACAATCCGGCACGGCGGCAACACGCGCGCCCGGCCGATCCGGGGCTTGACTTTGTTGCATGTGCAATAAATGTTTGCGCGAGACCCGCGAGAGCCTGTATCCGAAAGACAGAGGCCGAACGCCGCCAAGAGGAGTCAGCCATGACCGACCAGAGCCTGCCGAAAGGCATGATCCGTGCCACGACCCATAACGGTCCGCATGAAGGCTACATGCCGGGCTTCGGCAACGATTTCGAGACCGAGGCGCTGCCCGATGCGCTGCCGCAGGGGCAGAACAGCCCGCAGAAATGCAATTACGGCCTTTATGCCGAGCAGCTTTCCGGCACCGCCTTCACCGCGCCGCGCGGCCAGAACGAGCGGACCTGGTGCTACCGGATCCGCCCCTCGGTCAAGCACACCGCGCGCTTCAGGAAGATCGAGGTCACGGGCTGGAAGACCGCGCCGCATGTGCTGCCCGATGTCATCAGCCTGGGCCAGTATCGCTGGGATCCGGTGCCGATGCCGGGCGCGGGCGAAAGCTACACCTGGATCACCGGGATGCGCACCGTCACCACGGCGGGCGACGTGAACACGCAGGTCGGCATGGCAAGCCATGTCTACCTCGTGACCGCCTCGATGGTGGACGAATACTTCTATTCCGCCGACAGCGAGCTGCTGGTCGTGCCGCAGGAAGGCCGTCTGCGGTTTTGCACCGAGATGGGGATCATCGACCTTGAACCCAAGGAAATCGCCATCCTGCCGCGCGGGCTGGTGTACCGGGTCGAGGTGCTGGAAGGCCCCTGCCGCGGCTTCGTGTGCGAGAACTACGGCCAGAAGTTCGATCTGCCCAACCGCGGGCCGATCGGCGCGAATTGCCTGGCAAACCCGCGCGACTTCAAGACCCCGGTCGCCGCGTTCGAGGATCGCGAGGTCGAAAGCCGCGTGGTCATCAAGTGGTGCGGCCAGTTCCACGAGACCTTCATCGGCCATTCGCCCCTGGACGTGGTGGCGTGGCACGGCAATTACTGCCCGGTAAAATACGACCTGCGCACTTATTCGCCGGTGGGCGCGCTTCTGTTCGACCACCCGGACCCGTCGATCTTCACCGTGTTGACCGCGCCCTCGGGGCAGGAAGGCACGGCGAATATCGATTTCGTGCTGTTCCGCGAGCGCTGGATGGTGGCCGAGAACACTTTCCGCCCGCCGTGGTACCACAAGAACATCATGTCCGAGCTAATGGGCAACATCTATGGCCAGTACGACGCCAAGCCGCAGGGCTTCCAGCCGGGGGGCCTGAGCCTGCACAATTGCATGTTGCCGCACGGGCCGGACCGCGACGCCTTCGAGGGCGCGTCGAATGCCGACCTGAAGCCGCACCTGCTGGACAACACCATGTCCTTCATGTTCGAGACCCGCTTCCCGCAGCACCTGACCGAATGGGCCGCGACCGAGGCGCCGCTGCAGGACGAATATCTGGAATGCTGGACCACGCTCGAGAAGAAATTCGACGGCAAACCCGGCATCAAGTGACCGCTCCGGATGCTCTTTGGCGGGCATCCGGACCCCGCGCTCTGGCGAATGCCCGGTTCAGGCCCTATCTGACCCGGGCATTCGCCCGAAAGACACATGACCGACAGGACGTTACATGACCCTCATGCGTAGCTGGATCGACAGCGCCAACACCCCCGACTGCCCCTTTCCGCTGAACAACCTGCCCTATGGCGTGTTCTCGACGCCCGGTGCGCAGCCGCGTTGCGGGGTCGCGATCGGCGATCAGGTGCTGGACGTGGCCGGGATGGAAAAGGCCGGCCTGCTGCGGATCTCGGACACCGCGCTGTTGCAAAGCGGCGTCTGGAACCCGCTGATGGAGGCCGGTCCGGCGATGTGGGAAAAGCTGCGCTCGGCGCTGCTGGGGCATCTGTCGGATGCGTCCTCGACGCAGGATCAGGTCGCGCAATACCTGCATCCGCTGTCCGGCGTGACCATGCACATGCCGTTCCGGGTGTCGGAATATACCGACTTCTACGCCGGCAAGAACCACGCCTTCAACGTGGGCACGATGTTCCGCGGCCCCGAGAACGCGCTGCCGCCCAACTGGCTGCATATCCCGATCGGCTATAACGGCCGCGCCTCGTCGGTCGTGGTGTCGGGCACCGGCGTGCGCCGTCCCTGGGGTCAGCTGAAAGGCCCGCAGGACGACGCGCCGCGCTTCGCTCCCTGCGCGCGTTTCGACCTGGAACTGGAAATGGGCGCCATCGTCGGCAAGCCGTCGAGCGGCCCGGTGACCGTGGCCGAAGCCGACGACATGATCTTCGGCTATGTGCTGCTCAACGACTGGTCGGCGCGTGATATCCAGGCCTGGGAATACCAGCCGCTGGGCCCGTTCCAGGCCAAGGCCACGGCCACCACGATCAGCCCGTGGATCGTCACCAAGCCCGCGCTGGCGCCGTTCCGGGCGTCCACCCCGCCGCGCGAAAAGCCGCTGCTGCCGTATCTCGAAGAGCCCCGGCCTATGCTCTACGACATCGACCTGTCCGTCGAGCTGACGCCCGAAGGCGGCCAGGCGACCGAGATCGCGCGCACGAACTACAAGGAAATGTACTATTCCTCGGCCCAGCAACTGGCGCATCACACCACCTCGGGCTGCCCGATGCGGGTGGGCGATCTTCTGGGTTCGGGCACCATTTCCGGCGAGACCAAGGAAAGCCGTGGCTCGCTTCTGGAACTCAGCTGGGGCGGCAAGGAGCCGGTGGCGCTGGAAGGCGGCGCAACGCGCAATTTCCTTGAGGACGGCGACACGCTGACCCTGAAGGGCGCCTGCCACGGCGACGGCTACACGATCGGCTTCGGCGATTGCACCGGCATGGTGCTGCCCGCGCTGTCCGACCCCTTCGCACGCTGAGCCCGCGATACGACCCTTCCGGTGCGGCCCCTGTGGTCGCGCCGGAATCCAGCAGACGCCCCTATGCACCCGCCTTGTCGAATCCCGCGATCCGGCGGTAATTCGCGGCGACCTCTTCCAGCTCTTCCTTGGTGATCAGATCCTCGATCCGGTCGTCGGGCCCCCTCACCCGCGCGGCGGCGATGTCGAGCACCTGCTCGGGCCCGCCCAGCCTGTTCGCGCGGACCACGTTCGTGGCAACCGGAAGGCGCGCGGCCTCATAGGTTTTCAGTCCCCCCGGCCCCGGATCCTCTGCCAAAGCCGCGGCAAGCGCGCTTGCATCCAGAATGGCCTGGCTCGCGCCGTTGGCACCGATGGGATACATCGGATGCGCGGCATCCCCCAGCAGGGTGACCCGGCCATCGGTCCAGAAGGGCAGCGGATCGCGGTCGATCATCGGGAATTCGGTCACGTTATCCGTGGCCTCGAGGATCGCGGCGATATCCATGTCGGGCATCCGGAAATCCCGGAACGGGGTGACGTAATCCATTGTCGCCCCGCGCCGCCAGTCGGCATCGTCGATATGACGCGGCGCGGAATGCCGGAGTTCGGCCACCCAGTTGGTCAGCGCGCGGCCTTTCCGGCGCGCCTGTTCGCTGATCGGATAGGTGACGAACTTGCAATCGTGGTCGCCGGCGATGACCATCGTGCGCCCGTCGCCGATCACCGGCATGTCCAGAGCGCCCCGGAACATCATCGTGCCTTCGTAATTCAGCGGCCCGTCATCGGGATGCATCTGCGCGCGCAGGGGCGAGCGCAAACCCTCGGCGCCGATAACCAGATCGCCGCGTTCGACCCGGCCATCCGCGAAGACCAGACCGGCCCCGTCCGCGTCCTGCCGGTAGCCGCTGACCGGCCGCCCGGTTTCGACCACGTCACCCGCGCGTTCGCGCAGGGCGGCGAGCAGCAGGAACTGCAATTCCCCGCGATGGACCGAGTATTGCGGCGCGGGAAATCCCGCCTCCATGCTGCGCGGATCGGACTGGATCAGATGGCCGAAACGCGTGCGATACTCGATGCAGCGGGTCCGGATCGCGGTCTGGTCCAGCGCGTCGGCAAGGCCCAGATCCCGCAGGATCAGCGCGGCCGAGGACATCACGTTGATGCCCACCCCCAGCGGCCGGATCTGCGCAACCGATTCGAACACCGTCACCGCGAAGCCCGCCTCGTGCAGGCAGAGCGCCGCAGACAACCCGCCGATTCCCGCTCCGGCGATCAGGATTCTGGGCATGTCGATCTCTCCCCGGTTAGGCGGCACGTTCCGTATCCGGGCCTAGCCCAGACGCCGCAGCAGATCCTGCGAGGGCGTGCCCGTGACCGGCATGCCCTGGCTCGCCTGGAACTCCCGGATCGCGGTTTCCGTATTGTCCCCGATCACCCCGTCCGCACCCTGCGTGTCGAAACCGCGCGCGGTCAGACGCTCTTGCAGCCGGATCCGGTCGGCGCGGGTCAGACCGTATTCGTCGGGCGGGAAGGTGCCGCGCAACGGGCCGGCCCCGCCGATCCGGTCGGCCAGATGCCCCACGCCCAGTGCATAGGCGTCCGACGGGTTATAGCGCTTGATCACCCGGAAATTGCTGGTCGTGGAAAAGCGCGGCCCGCCGTCCTGCGGCTGGATGATCGTGCCTTCGGGCTCGCCATACCCGACTTCACCGCCCCAGCGCAGCCCGCGCGTCCAGCCGTGCCGGCGCAGATAGGCCGCCGTGGTCGCCAGCGCGTCGGACGGGTCGGCCGACCAGATGTCGCGCCGTCCGTCGCCGGTGAAATCAACCGCGTATTCCTGGAACACCGTGGGCATGCACTGGGTATGGCCCATCGCCCCCGCCCAGCTGCCGGTCATCTGGCGCGCCGGGATATCGCCGTTCTGCACGATCCGCAGCGCGGCGATCAGCTCGCGTTCGAAATAGCGCCCGCGACGGCCCTCATAGGCCAGCGTCGAGGTGGCCGAGATGACCGGGATCAGGCCCTGCCGCTCGCCGTAATAGCTTTCCAGCCCCCAGATCGCCGTGACGATCTCCTTGTCGACGCCGCTCTCGGCCTCGATCGCTTCGAGCGTGGCGCGATGGCGGGCCAGCGCCTGGCGCCCCTTCTCGACCCGCTCGTCCGAGGCGGCGATGGACAGGTAATCCTCCAGCGAGCGCCGGAACTCGGTCTGGTTGCGGTCGCGCGTCACGACGCCGGGCAGGAAGCCCGCCCCGCGAAACGCCGTGTTCAGCGTCGATTCGGAAATCCCCTGCGACGTCGCCCGTGCCCGGAACGCTGCGACCCACGCGTCGTAATCGGCGTTCGCTGCGGGCAGCAGGTCGGGCGGAAGCGTGTCGGGCGCGTCGGTGCTCAGGCGGCTCGCGACGGAGCGCGAACAGGCGGAGAGGGCAAGGGCGGAAATCCCCAGCCCGAAAAGGCGACGGTTCATCTGCATCGTTCTGCTCACCTTTCGATGCGTTTTGCCCCATCGTGCCCAGAACGGCGCCGCCGTGCAATGATCCATTTCCGGCGCGGGTGGATCCCCGCGCAGCTCGCGCCAAGGGGTGGATGTATACATTGAACGCCGGCAAGACCGCGAACCGAAGCGGCCGGGAAAGCGTGCGCACAGCCCCTTTCCGCCCTGTCGGATCACCCGATCCGGGACGGATTTCTTTCGCACATGCACTTGCTTTCAGGCCATTCTCGCCGCCGGGTGCGAAGTTTATTCGCCGGGGGGCAAAAACTGGATCACAGGCACTTGAAAAGAATCCGCCTTCGTCCAGAATGAATACTCAGCGTGCTTCGGGAGGGAGGCACCGGATCTTTGCACGACGACCGCGACGGACTGCCGCAAGGGCCCGGTCCGTCATGCCGGACCCAAACGGGCCGGCGCGTCCGGCAAGGAACAAAGAACGGGGCCGGTGTGACAACCGGCATCGGCATAACAGGGAGAGAGACCATGATTCGCAGAACGATCCTGACGGGTGCGGCCGCCGCCGCCCTGTTCGCAGGCAGCCTTGGCGCGGCCTCGGCGCAGGACACGCTCCTTCTGGGCGCCGCCGCGCCGCAGACCGGACCGCTTGCCGGGGGGGCTACGGTGACGCACTGGCCCGCCGTGCGGCTCTGGGTGCAGCAGACGAACGCGGCCGGGGGCCTTCAGGTCGGCGACCAGCAGATGACCATCGAGCTGGTCGAATACGACGACCAGACCAACCCGCAGCAGGCGATTCAGGCCGCCCAGCGCATGGCCACGCAGGACGAGGTCGACTTCATGGTCGCCCCCTATTCCACCGGCCTGAACCTTGCCGCCGCGCCGATCTTCGCGCAGCTGGGCTATCCGATGATCACCGGCACCGCCGTGACCGACCAGCAGCCTGCCTTGGCCGCGCAATTCCCCAACATGTTCTTCGTGCTGGGCCGCACCAGCGTGATGGCGCAGGATACCGCGCAGCTTCTGGTCGACATGCGCGAGCGGGGCGAGCTGGGCGACCGCGTGGCGCTGGTCAACGTGGCCGACGCCTTCGGCATCGAGATGGCCGGTATCTCGAAGGCGATCCTGGAAGAGAACGGGTTCGAGATCGTCTACGAGACCTCGTATCCGCTGGGCACGCAGGATCTGGCGCCCGTCATCGACGGCGCCCGCGCCGCCGAGGCCGATGCCTTCATCGCGTGGTCCTATCCCGGCGACACCTTCGCGCTGACCGATCAGGCCATCGTGCAGAACTTCGCACCGCAGGTGTTCTTCACCGCCGTCGCCACCGCCTTCCCGGCCTATCAGGAGCGGTTCGGCGATCAGATCGAGGGTGTGCTGGGCATGGGCGGCGTGAATGCCGACGACCCCGCCTTCCAGGAATTCGCGCAGGCGCATATGGAAATGGCTGGCCAGGCGCCGGATTACTGGGCCTCGGCCGCGACCTATGCCGCGCTGGAAATCCTGGGTCAGGCGATCGAGGGGGCCGGCACGACCGACCGCGCCGAAGTGCTGGCCTATCTGCAGGACCGTTCCCACGAATATGAAACGATCCTCGGGCCGGTGAATTTCAACGAGAACAATGACAACGAGCGCTACTGGACCGTGGGCCAGTGGCAAGACGGCGTGTTCCGGGGCGTGGCTTCGCAAGGGCGCGACGGCGTCGCCGAAGTCGAAGCCTTCGACGGCTGGAACTGACCGGATCGGGGCGGCGCCGCGCGGTGCCGCCCTTTCCCGACCCGGTCCTTCCTGACCCGCCCTTTCCTGAGCTGATCGGACGCAGTCGATGTTCATCCTGATAACCGGCCTTTTGCTGGGCGGCACCTATGCCTTGATCGCGCTGGGGCTGAACCTGCAATACGGCGTCGCGCGGATCATGAATCTGGCCAATGGCGAGATGCTGGTCGCGGGCGGTTTCGCGGCCTTCTGGTTCTACACCGCCGGGCAAATCAACCCGGTCGTGGGCCTGATCGTTATCGCCCCCGTCGCCTTCGCGGTGAACTGGCTGTTGTACCGGATCATGCTGCAGCCGCTGGTCAACCGCGCAAAAAGCCGTGGCGCGCTCGAGGTCGACAGCATCCTTGCGACCTTCGGCATGTCCTTTGCCTTTGTCGGCATCATGACCTGGGCCTTCGGCGGCGGGTACTTCAACTACGCCTTCCTTGCCCAGCCGGTCGAGCTGTTCTCAAGCTCCTACGCGCAGAACCGCGTCGTGGCCTTCGCGCTGGCGGTGGTGATCGGCGGCGCGCTGTGGCTGTGGCTGACCTATACCCGGACCGGGCTGAAACTGCGCGCGGTCTCGGTCAACCCGGCCTCGGCACCGCTGGTCGGGGTCGATGTGCGCGCGATCTCGGCGCTGGCCTTTGCGCTGGGGGGCGCGGTCACGGCAACGGGCGGCGCGCTGGTGTCGATGTTCTTCACGCTCGATGCCTCGGTCGGCGTTCTGTTCACCATGAAGGCGCTGATCATCATCATTATGGGCGGCGTCGGCGACATTCGCGGCACCATCGTCGCGGCGGTGATCCTGGGCATCGCGGAAACCGCCGTGGCGCGGCTCGTTGATCCCGGCCTGACGCTGGCGGCCGCCTACCTGCTGTTCCTGCTGGTGCTGTTGTTCCGCCCGCAGGGCCTGTTCGGAAAGGCCCGGGGATGACCGCGCGCGAGATCCGCAATTTCCTGATCGCCGCCGGGCTTCTGGCGCTCTGCGCGCTGCTGCCGGTCTATGGCAGTCCCTACTGGCTGACGATGGGCACGACGATGGCGATGTTCGCCGTGCTGGCCACCAGTTGGGCGCTGTTTTCCGGCCCCACGCATTACATCTCGCTGGCGACGGCGGCGTTTTTCGGGGTCGGCACCTTTGTCACCGGGCTGGGCTTTCAGGCGCTGCCCTTCTGGGCCCTGCCGCTGATCGCCGCCGGGATCGGCGCGGTGCTGGCGGCCCTGGTGGGGCTGGTCACGCTGCGGCTGTCGGGGGTCTATTTCGTGATCTTCACGCTGGGCATGGCCGAGATGGTCCGGCAGGTCGTCACCTGGGTGCAGAACCAGACCGGGCATCGCGGCATGTATGTCCTGACCTCGATCACCGAGCGCGAGATCTACTGGATGCTGCTCGGGCTCGGCGCGCTGGTCTATCTGCTGGGCTGGCTGATCGGGCGCTCGCGGCTGGGCTTCGCGCTCAGGATCATCGGCAATGACGAGACGGTCGCCAAGCATTCCGGCATCGACACCGCGCTGGCCAAGGTGGCGCTGTTCATGGTGCCGGGCGCGGTGGCCGCCGCCACCGGCGCGATGCTGGCGCCGCGCTATATCTACATCGAACCCGCCACCGCCTTCGCGCCGCTTCTGTCCTTTCAGGTCGTCATCATGGCGCTTCTGGGGGGCACCGGACGCCTGTGGGGGCCGGTCGCGGGCGTGATCCCCTTCACCCTGTTGTGGGAGGTCATCACACGGCAGGCGCCGAACCAGACGCTCTTGCTTCTGGGGCTTGCCTTTCTGCTGATCGTCTACGTCCTGCCCGGCGGATTCGTGGGCCTGTGGGACCGGCTGCGCCGCCGCTACGGAGGCCACGGATGAGCCGCACGATCCTTGAAGCGCGCAATGTCACCAAACGCTTCGGCGGGCTGGTCGCGGTCAGCGATGTCAGCTTCGACGTCACCGAACACGAGGTGATGGGCATCATCGGCCCCAACGGTTCGGGCAAGTCGACGATGATCAACATGATCTCGGGCAGTTTCGCGCCGAGTTCCGGCTCGATCCGGCTGCGGGGGGCCGAACTGGCGGGCAAGCCCGCGCACAAGGTCGCGCGGCTGGGCGTGGGCCGCACCTTCCAGCTGGTCCGCCTGTTGCCGGAACTGAGCGTTATCGAGAATGTCATGGCCGGCGCCGCCTTCGGCCACCGCCGCCGCTGGGGCCACGAGGCCGAGCATTTCGCGCGTAGCCTGCTGGAGCGGCTGGGGCTGGGTCAGGCGACGGGCATGCCGGTCTCGGCCCTGACCTATATCGACACCAAGCGGGTCGAACTGGCGCGGGCGCTGGCGGGCGACCCCAAGGTGCTGCTGCTCGACGAATGGCTGGCGGGGCTGAACCCGACCGAGCTGTCCACCGGCATCGCGCTGATACGGTCTTTGCGCGAAGAGGGTCGCACGATCATCCTGGTGGAACACGTCATGGATGCGATCCGCAGCCTGTGCGACCGCTGCGTGGTCATGTCCTCGGGCGCCAAGATCGCCGAGGGCACCCCGGCCGAGGTTCTGTCCGACCGCGAGGTCATCCGCGCCTATCTGGGAGACGGCGATGCTTGAGGTTCAGGAGCTGTCGGTCCGCTACGGCAAGCATATCGCGCTGGAAAGCGTGGGCCTGCGGGTGAAACCCGGCGAAATCGTCGTCATCCTGGGCGCCAACGGCGCGGGGAAATCCACGCTGCTCAAGGCCATTGCCGGGATCTGCGAAGGTCAGACCAGCGGCAGCGTCAGCATCGACGGCGAGCCGGTTCTGGGCCTGCCCGCGCACAAGGTCGTGGATCGCGGCATAGCGCTGGTCCCTGAGGGGCGCGGCATCTTCGGCGAGCTGACGGTGCGCGAGAACCTTGTGCTGGGGGGCAACCCGGCCCGCGCCCGGGACGAGGTTCAGGCCAATCTGGACCGGCTGACGACCCTGTTTCCGAAGCTGCGCGAACGCGCCGGTCAGGCGGCACGCACCATGTCGGGCGGCGAGCAGCAGATGGTCGCCATCGGCCGGGCGATGATGTCGAACCCCGAGATCCTGATGCTGGACGAGCCCAGTCTCGGCCTGTCCCCGCTTCTGGCCAAGGACCTGTTCCAGACGCTGAAAACGGTGCGCGATGCGGGTCTGGGCATCCTGCTGGTGGAACAGAACGCCAAGCTGAGCCTGTCGATTGCCGACCGGGGTTACCTGTTGGAAAACGGTCGCATCCTGCGCGAGGACAAGGCGCAGGTCCTGCTGCACGACCCGGCGGTTCAGGCCGCTTACCTGGGCGGCGCAGCGGGCCATGCGACGGCGCCGAAAGGGGCGGCGAAACCCGCCGCTCCGGCGCCCGTTGCCGAACACACCCCCGTTCCCGCGACGCCGCAGGTCCGTGCAAGGCCCGTGCGCAGCGTCTCCTCGGGCGAGATTTCGGGGCTCGACATAGACGCCATCGTTGCCGGCGCCGGGCGGAAAGCCGTGCGCCCTGTCAGCGCCGCACCGCGCAATACCCCGCCGACACAGGCCGAACGCGACGCGGCGACGGCCCGGCGGTCCGACTCCCTGCGCGCCGCGCTCGACGCCATCGAAGAGGCCGCCCGCAAGGCTCGCGACCCCGGCGCCGCGCGCAGCCCCCTGCCGCCCCTGCGACCGACCGCGCGGCCCGCCGCCCCGCCGCCGCAAGCCCTTGCACCGACGGCGCCCCGCGCGCCCGAAGCGCCCCAAGCCCAGCCCGGCGGCAAGGTCGAAATCTATCGCCGCCGCCCCGGCACATCGCAATTCCAACGCTCGGAGGTCCGCGATGCGTGACACGCCCGCCCCCATCAAGCTGCGCGGTCAGTATATCGGTGGCCGCTGGATCCCCGCCGCGCGCAGCTTCGCGGATATCAACCCCTCGACCGGCGCGCTCTGGGCCGAGGCACCCGACGGCACCCGCGCCGATGCCGCCGCCGCGATCGAGGCCGCGCACGCCGCCTTTCCCGACTGGGCGGCGATGAAGTTCACCGAACGCGCGCATATGATGCACAAGATCAGCGATGTCTGGGAGCGCCGCGCGCCCGACTTCATCGCCGCCGTTCAGGCCGAGGGCGGCGGCTGGTACGGCAAGGGCGCGTTCGAGGCGCATTACGTGACCGAGGTTTTCCGCTCGGCCGCCGCGATCTGCTACCAGCCGCTGGGCGAGGTGCTGCCGTCCGAATACGGCAAGTTTTCCAGCGCGGTCCGCTCGCCCATGGGGGTGATCTCGGTCATCAGCCCGTGGAACTTCCCGGGCGTCCTGACCGCGCGCGGCTTTGCCTTCGCGCTGGCTGCGGGCAACACCATCGTGCTGAAACCGTCCGAGGACACGCCTTTCATCGGCGGGCTGTGGTTCGCCGAGGTGCTGGAAGAAGCGGGTGTGCCACCGGGGGTGTTCAACGTCGTCACCTGCTCGCGCGAGGGCGTCGCCGCGATGGGCGACGAGATGATCGAACATCCTTTCGTCAAGGGCATCTCGTTCACGGGCTCCACCCCCGTGGGCCGCGCCATCGCCGCCAAGGCGGGCGCCCATCTGAAGAAGGCCTGCGTGGAACTTGGGGGCAAGGACAGCCTGATCATCCTCGACGATGCCGATATGGACCGCGCGACGCAGGCCGCCAATTTCGGCAGCTTCATGCATCAGGGCCAGATCTGCATGTCGGTGGAAAAGGTGCTGGTGCAGGAAGCGATCTATCAGCCCTTCCTTGAACAATTCGCGGCCCGCGCGGCGCGGCTGAAGGTGGGCGACACCGCCGACAGGAACAACGTGATCGGCCCGCTGATCAACGACCGGCAGGTCGCGCGGGTGAAGGCGCAGCTGGACGATGCCATTGCGAAGGGCGCGCAGGTCGTGACCGGCGGCGGCATCAACGGGCGCTTCGTCGAACCGACCATCCTGACCGGCGTCACCCCCGACATGCTGGTCTACCGCGACGAGACTTTCGGCCCCGTGGTCCCCGTGATCCCCTTCCGCACGGATGATGAGGCGATCGCACTGAACAACGATACCGAATACGGGCTGAGCGCGGGGATCATCACGCAGGACGAGGCCCGCGCGCTGGCCATGGCCCGCAAGCTGGAAACCGGCATGTGCCACGTCAACTGCTCGTCGGTGAACGATGAGCCGCATGTACCCTTCGGGGGGTCCAAGGCCTCGGGGCTGGGGCGGCATGGCGGGCGCTGGTCGATCGAGACCTTCACCGAAACGCGCTGGATCACCCTCGACCGGGGCGGGCGCCCCTATCCGCCGGTCTTCTGATGACGGCGCATCCGCCCCTTCTGCGCGACAAGCGCATCGCGGTGATGGGTTCGGGCTCGGGCCTCGGGCTTGCCGTCGCGCGCGCAGCCGAGGCGGCGGGGGCCGAGGTGCTGGGCATCGACCGCGAAGCGCGTTTCGACCATCTGGCCGAACTCTACCGCCTCGATCCGGGCGATCCTGCCTCGGTCGATGCCTTGGCGCAGGCGCTGCCCGACGATCTGGACGGCCTCGCACTATTCCCCGCCCTGCCCGACGGGCCGCCCGCGCGCCAACTGGCGCATGGACTGGCCGCGCCCAAACGGCTGGCGGCGCTGCTGGCACCGCGGCTGGCACCGGGGGCGGGCATCGTCGTGCGCGGTGCGACGGCCGATGCCAACCGGACCGGGGCCCTTGCCGCCATCCGGGCGGGCGCCAGCCTTGCGCCGGGCGATTGCGACGCCTTCGCGGAACGCTGGTCGCTGAACGCCGAACCCACGCGCACGCCCCGGCTGATCGGCTGGGCCATGACCGCCTGGGCGCAATCGCGCGCGGTCGCCTGGCCCGGCCTGCGGGTCAACGCGGTGATCCCCGCCGCGCCCGATGGCCGCCTGCCGCTGGCGCTGGCGGCGGATCTTGGCCTCGACGCGGGTGACGGCGCCTCCATCGCCGCGCGCGCCGCGATCTTCCTTCTGTCTGACCTTGCGCAGGGTCTGACGGGCGCCAGCCTTGCCGCCGATGGCGGGCTTTCGGCGCAGACACAAACCCGCCTCGAGGGGCTTTGAGGCATCCGGAAAGGACCGACAGATGAGCACCATCTTCTGGATCATCGCCTTGATCGTCGTACTGGCCGTGCTGATCGCGCTGGCCGCCGCGTTCTATGAAAGGGCCACCAATGCCGTGAGCCTCGTGCGGACCGGGATCGGCGGGCGCAAGGTCGTCATCGACGGCGGCGTGCTGGCCCTGCCATGGTTCCACGAGGTCAGCCGCGTCAACATGCAGAGCCTGCGGCTGGACGTTCAGCGGCAGGGCGAACGGGCGCTGATCACCCGCGACCGGCTCAGGGTCGATGTGGGCGCCGAGTTCTATCTTTCGGTGCCGCCGAACGAGGATGACGTGGCCCGCGCCGCGCAGGCTCTGGGACGGCGCAGTTTCCAGCCCGACGAGCTGCGCGCGCTGATCGAGGGAATGCTGGTCGACGCGCTGCGCTCGGTCGCGGCCCGGCACACGATGGACGAGTTGCACGAAAACCGCGCCGAATTCGTCGACGCGGTGCGCGCGGCGCTGACGAAATCCGTGTCGCGCTACGGGCTTGCGCTGGACAGCGTGTCGCTCTCGGCGCTGGATCAGACACCCTTTGCCGCGCTCGACGAAAACAACGCCTTCAACGCCGTGGGCCTGCGCAAGCTGGCCGAGGTGGTGGCGCTGTCCAAGCGCGAGCGCGCCGAGATCGAGGGCGAGACGCAGGTTTCCGTGCGCCGCGCGGCGATGGAGGCCTCGCGCCGGCAGCTCGAGATCGACCTTGAAGAACGCCGCGCCGAGATCGCGCAGGCGCAGCAGATCGAGGCGCTGATGGCCACCCAGTTGGCCGAGATCGCCCGCGCCAAGGCCGAGGCCGAACGCGCCGCCGCCGAGGCCCGGATCCGCATGGAGCAGGACATCCAGGCCGCCGATATCGCCCGCGAACAGGCGATCCGCGAGGCCGAGATCCTGCGCGCCCGCGCGCTGGAGATCGCCGAGCAGGAACGCGCGGTACAGGTTCTGGCGAAAAGCCAGGAGGAAAGCCGCGCGCAGGCCGAGGCCGATCTGGCCCGCGCCGAAGCGATCCGCGCGCATGAGGCGATCGAGACCGCCCGCGCCGGGGCCGAGGCCGAGCGCAAGCGCGATCTGGGCGTGGTCGGGGCCGAGGCCGAAGCCACCGCTGCCGCCCGTCGGGCCGAGATCGCGGCGGAATCGGCGCGCAAGGTGGCCGGCGAGGCGCTGGAATCCGCCCGGCTTGACGCCGAGGCCGGTCTGGCCCGCGCCAAGGCCGACGCCGAAGCGCTGGCCGCCCGCATCGCCGCCGAGAACACCCGCTCGGATGCCGTTCTGGCGCATGAGGCCGAACTTGCGCGGCTGGACGCGATGCCGAAAATCATGGGCGAAATGATGAAGCCAACCGAGAAGATCAAGGAAATCAACATCAATCAGGTCGGCACCGTCGAAGGCTCGCGCGGGGCGATCCTGACGGCGCTGGAATCGGTGCTGGATCAGGCCGTGCATGCACCCAACCTGCACCGCGTGCTGGACCGGCTGACCGATGACATCCGCGACGGCGATCTGGACCGCAAGCGCCGCCGCGACCGGCGCGACGATTGAGGAAGGCGCAGCCATGACCCGCAACCCGGCGATCCCGCTGAAAGCGCCCGAGCGCTTTTTCATCAACGGCGACTGGGTGCGCCCGCGCACGCCCCGGATGCTGGACATCGTCTCGCCGGTGACCGAAGAGCCGATCATCCGGTATCCCGAAGCCGCGCCCGAGGATATCGACGCCGCCGTCGCCGCCGCGCGCGACGCGTTCGAGCATGGCCCCTGGCCCCGGATGGAGCCGTCCGAGCGCGCCTCGTATCTGCGCCGCGTCGCCGCGCTGATCACCAACCGGCTGGAAGAAATCGCCTGGGCCTGGACGACGCAGGTGGGCGCGCCGATCAGCCTGACGCGCAAGCTGGTACCCCAGAATGCGACGCTGTTTCGCTATTACGCCGACCTGATCGAAACCTATCCGTTCCGCGACGACCGCCGCCGCGCCGATGGCGGCGCCGTGCGCGTGTTGCGCGAACCGGTGGGCGTCTGCGCCGCGATCTCGCCGTGGAACGCGCCGATGGTGCTGCTGACCTACAAGATTGCTGCCGGGCTGGCCGCGGGCTGCACGATGGTCGCCAAACCCTCGCCCGAAACCCCGCTCGAAGCCTATATCCTGGCCGAATGCATCGAACAGGCCGGGCTGCCGCGCGGGGTGTTCAACCTGGTGCCCTCGGGGCGCGAGGGCGGCGACCACCTGATCCGGCATCCTGAGATCGACAAGGTGGGCTTCACCGGCTCGACCGAGGTGGGCAAGCATATCATGCGGGTCTGCGCCGACCGGCTGGCGCGCGTGTCGCTGGAACTGGGCGGCAAGTCCGCCGCCGTGCTGCTGCCCGATGCGGATTTCCAGCAGGCGCTGCCGTCACTCATGGTCTATTCCATGCCGATCACGGGGCAGGTCTGTTTCTCGCTCACCCGGCTTCTGGTGCCCAATGCCCGCAAGGACGAGTTTCTTGATACCTTCCTGCCCGCCGTCCGGGGTCTGAAGGTCGGCGATCCCGCCGACCCCGCCACCCAGATGGGCCCGCTGGCCATGGCCCGCCAGCGCGAGAAGGTCGAAGGCTATATCGCCGCCGGTCGCGCGGGCGGGGCGGTTCTGGCCTGTGGCGGCGGGCGTCCGCGCGGGCTGGACAAGGGGTTCTATGTCGAACCCACGGTGTTCAGCGACGTCACGCCCGACATGAAGATCGCGCGGGAGGAAATCTTCGGCCCGGTCGTGTCGGTCATCGGCTATGACGACGAGGACGACGCCGCGCGAAAGGCCAACGCCACGCGCTACGGGCTGAACGGCGCGGTCTATTCCCGCGATGTCGAGCGCGCCTATCGTTTCGCCAAACGGATGAAAACCGGCGGGCTGACCATCAACGGGCTGATCGTCGATCCCGAGCATCCGTTCGGCGGCTACCGCGAAAGCGGCATGGGGCGCGAGGGCGGGCCCGAAGGGCTGGACAATTATCTCGAGGTCAAGACGATCCATATCGCCTGAAATGACCGTTTCGGACGGATGCGCACCCAGCCTGCCGCATTTCAAAGGGGTGCCCGGTGGGCAGCGAGGGGCCGTGTTTCTGCCCCGCCATTCGGCAAAGCGTTCTGGCGGCGCATAAATTCGGTGTGAGACCGGGCCTTTGCCCTTGCCTGTCGCAGCGCGATCTGAGACCCGAAGCGCGTTCGTCTCGGAGACCGGATGTGGCTCGCCTGCTTCATGCCCTGCTGACCGCCTTGCTGGTCGCGACGCTCGTGCTGCCGGTTGGTGGCGCGCCGGGCTTCGCGGCCGCGGGGTCGTGTCGGGACAGCGCACCCGCGCTCGATATCTGCAAAGCGCCGGTGCCCGGCAGCGCCCGGCCATCGACCGCGAAAGAGACGGTAAAGCCGCCCTGCCTGTCGTGCATCCTGCCCGCGATCACCGCGGCTCCGGCCTTTGCCCCGAGCCCGCGACGGCTGGCCGCGCGGGCCGCTTCGCGCCGTCTCCCGGACCACCCGCCCGACCCGTTGCGACGGCCTCCGCGCGGCTGATCCTCCGACATCTTACCCCACACAAATGACACGCGCCGCCCGTGATGGCAGGCGCTTCCGGAGACATGACATGACCGATCAATCCACGCACCCCACCCGCAATTCCCTGCTTATCCCCGCCCTTGCCCCGCTCTATGGCGCCTTGACTCCCCTCGCCTTCACCTGGCTGCGCGTCATCTGCGGCGTGGCGCTGATGGTGCATGGCTGGCCCAAATTCCTCGATCCGCTGGGGGCGACCGGGATGGTCGCGGGCATCGGCTTTGCCCCGGCGGCCTTCTGGTCCGTCGCGCTGTCGATGACCGAATTCCTGGGCGGCCTGCTTCTGGCGCTGGGTCTTCTGACCCGCCTTGCCGCCGCCGGGGCGACGGTGATCCTGCTGGTGACGGTGTATTTCCACTGGATCCAGCTGGATCAGGGCTATGGCGGCGCCGAGCTGTCGCTCATCTGGTCGGCGGTGACGCTGTATTTCGTCGGCGCGGGCGGCGGCCGGTTCTCGGTCGACGCGCTGTTCAAGCGGACCCTGTGACGGATCGGGCGGGCCCTGTGACGGGCCCGCCCTGCCGTGTCAGAACGGATCGGTCTGGGGCACCCAGTTGCCGCCCTCGACCCGGTCGATCGAGATCATCTCGGGCATGGCGTGGTTGTTCTCGAAACGCTGCTCGCCATAGGTCATGAAATCCGAATGCGTGGTCGCATTCGCACCCGCGATGAAGGTTTCGGCGTTCAGATCCTCGCCCGCCGCGCGCAGCGAATTCAGGAACCAGTTGGCATAGGAATAGGCATTCGCCGCGTTTTCATCGGGGACCGAATCATAGGCCTCGCGATAGGCGGCGATGAAGGCCTGCGCCTCTTCGTTCGTCGTGTCCTCGCCATGCAGACGCCAGCCGCCGATACCGTAAAGCCCCTCGACATCCTCGCCGCCCAGCCGGGCCACGATGGTCGAGCGTCCGGGAATCGCGGTCAGCACGTTGACGTCGTCCCAGCCCAGCTTCTTGACCTCGGTCATCACGCCCACGGTTTCGCGGATGATGGTGCCGGCGACGATCAGATCGACATCCGCCGCCCTCAGCCGCGCGACCTGGCTTGAGAAGTCGATATCGCCGGGGCGATAGGCGGCTTCCTCGGTCACGGTCATGCCCAGCGATTCCAGCGCCGGGTTGACGCCCGCGCGGATCAGGTCACCGAACGGGCCTTCCTGATAGATCACGCCCACCCGCTGCGAGCCCCATTCCGGGATCACCCGTTCAAGCGCGCGCTGCGTCGTGGTGTTGTAGTTCTGCACCGTGGTGAACAGATGCGGATCTCCGCCCGCGATCTGGTGCATCACGGCCGAGGCCGCCCACGGCGCGAAGGCGATGGTCCCCGAGCCGGTGATCTGGCCCATCGTCGCCGCGTTGGTGCCCGAGCCGAAGCTGTTGAGCAGCGCGAAGACTTCGTCCGAGCGGATCAGCTTCTGCACCGCGCGCACGGCAAGCTGCGGCTGCCCGCCATTGTCCTCGACGATCCAGCGGACCTGACGGCCATGGATGCCGCCCGCCGCGTTCGCCTGCGCGATGGCAAGATCGGTGGCGTTGCGCAAGGCGGGCATCCCCGCCGCAGCCGGACCGCTGAGGTCCAGATGCGCGCCGATGACGATTTCATCGGCATGGACCCCGGCGGCGCGCGCCGGGCGCAGGCTGCCGCCGAGCGCCAGCGCGGCAGCGCTGGTGGCAAGCATCTGACGACGATTCATGTTCATGACGTCCTCCCTAATGGCGTCTGACGGCGTGGTGATGTCTCGGGCATGCTCTCCTCCTTCCGCCTGCCGTCTCAGGCGGAATACATGCCTTCGATGAGGGGCGCGTATTTTTGCGCGATGACTTTGCGCTTCAGCTTCATCGTCGGTGTCAGCTCTTCGTCCTCGGCGGTCAGAAGCTGGTCGATGATGCGGAAGCTCTTGATCTGTTCGACCCGGGCCAGCCGGGGATTCACGGCGTCGATCTCGCCCTGGATCAGCGCCACGATGGCCGGCGCGCGTGCGAGGCTGGCGAAATCGGTATAGGGGATCGCCTGTTCCTGCGCATAGCGGGCGACATGTTCGAGGTCGATCATCACCAGCGCGGTCACATAGCGCCGCCCCTCGCCGATCACCACCGCATCGGTGATGAACGGGCTGAACTTGAGCTGGCTTTCGATCTGCGTGGGCGTGATGTTCTTGCCGCCCGCGGTGATGATGATGTCCTTGATGCGGTCGCGGATCGCGACATAGCCCTCGGGGCTGATCTCGCCGCAATCGCCGGTCTTCAGCCAGCCATCGGGTGTGATCGTCTCGGCGGTTTTCTCGGCATTGCGCCAGTAGCCCGCGAAGACATTGGCGCCGCGCACCTGGATCTCGCCTTCATCGGCGATGCGGATCTCGGTCCCGCCGGCGGGCAGACCAGCCCAGCCCAGCCGGATCCCGCCCTTGGGCGTCGAGGCGGCGAAACCGGCGGTTTCGGTCATGCCGAAAGCCTCGCGCAATTCGATTCCGATGGCCAGGAACCAGCGGATCAGCTCGGGCGGGACCGGCGCCGCGCCGGTCAGGGCGCTGCGGCAGTTCTGCAGGCCCAGAAAGACGCGGATATTGCGGAAGGCCAGCCTGTCCAGAAGCCGCGCGAAAAGGCCCTGACGCGGCGGCGGGCGCCCTTCCAGCCGCGCCGCAACCCCCTCGCGTCCCGCGTCGAGCGCGCGGCGATAGGCCCAGCGCGCGGGGCCGATCGCGTCGCGCAGAAACAGCTCGATCTGGCTGTGCATCTTTTCCCAGAAACGCGGCGGCGCGAAGACGATATGCGGCGCGACCTCGCGGATATCGTTGGCCACGGTGCCCGCGTTTTCAGGGAAATGCACGACAAGGCCCAGCGCCATCGGGTTAAAGACCGAAGCCATCCGCTCGGCGATATGGCACAGCGGCAAGAAGGAAAGCGTCTTGTCGCCCAGCCCGGCATCCAGATACTCGGTCGCCTTGTTCAGCTGGAACACCGCGTTGCGGTTCGAGATCATCGCCCCCTTGGGCGCCCCGGTCGTGCCGGACGTATAAACCAGAAAAGCCAGATCAGGCCCCTGCCCGGCTTCGATGGCGGCTTCGAAATCGGGCGCCTGGGTTTCGGCAAGCGCTTCGCCCCGGCGCAGGAAATCGTCGAAGAAACCGACCTGCGGGTCAGAGAGATTGCGCAGCCCCTCGCGCTCGATCACCAGAATGCGCCTGAGATCGGGGCAATCGTCGCGCACGGCGAGCGCCTTTTCCAGCTGCTCCTGGTTTTCGACCACCAGCACGCGGCAGGCGGAATCCTGCAGGATATAGCGCAGCTGATCGGGCGAAGCGGTCGGGTAGACGCCATTCCCCACATAGCCCATGCATTGCGCGCCCATATCGGCAAACAGCCATTCGGGCCGGTTTTCCGCAAGCACGCCGATCACCTCGCCGCGCGCCATGCCCAGATCGCGCAAAGCCAGCCCGAAGGCGCGCGCCTTCGCGTAATACGCGCCCCAGCTATAGCTCTGCCACAGCCCGCGATGCTTGTGGCGCAGGGCCGGCAGATCCGACCATTCCTGCACCCGCGCGCGGAATACCCGGGCCGGGGTCTCGAAGCCCAGGAAGGTCACGGCAGGCGGCGTCATCGCGTTCATCTGAGGCTCATCTCCACGTTTTCCTGCGCTTCCAGCGCTGCTGCGTGCCCGACAGTCCCTCGCCCGCGCCGCCGCCCAGATAGGCCTCGCGCACGTCTTCCTTCTGGCTGAGCGCGGCGCAGGTATCGGCGGCGACGATGCGGCCCAGCTCCATGATATAGCCGTCGTCGCCATGCTTGAGCGCCACGGCGGCGTTCTGCTCGACGACCAGAACGGCGGTGCCGGTTTCATCGCGTATCTTGCGGATGATCCCGAAGATTTCATGCGTCAGCATTGGCGACAGGCCCAGACTGGGCTCGTCCAGCATCAGCAGTTTGGGCGCCGACAGATAGGCCCGGCCGATGGCCACCATCTGCTGCTCGCCGCCCGAGAGCAGCCCCGCATGTTGCGCATCGCGCTCTTTCAGCCGCGGGAACCACGTCTGCACGCGCTCGATATCGCGCGCAACGGCGTCGCGGTCCCGGCGCGCATAGGCGCCCATCGTCAGGTTCTCGCGCACGCTGAGGAACGGATAAACCTGCCGACCCTCGGGCACCAGAACCAGCCCGCGCCGGGCGATGGCATCGGCCTCCTGGCCCTGCACCTCGACGCCGTCGAACAGAACCTTTCCCTTGAACGGGTCGATCACCCCGGCCAGCGTGTTCAGAAGCGTGGTCTTGCCCGCCCCGTTCGCGCCCAGCACGGCGGTGATGCGGCCCTCGGCCACCTGCAGGTTCACGCCCTTCATCGCAGCGATGGGCCCGTACCACGTTTCCAGATTCTGCACGTCCAGAAGCATCGTCACGTCCCCAGATATGCGGCGATCACGTCGGGATGCGATTGCACCTCGGCCGCGCTGCCCTGAGCCAGAACCCGCCCCTGCGCCATGCAGACCACCCGGTCGGCGACCGCGTTCACCAGCGACATGTCGTGTTCGATCATCACTACGGTGATGCCCAGATCGCTGCGGATATCGTCGATCCAGAAGGCCAGATCGCGCGTTTCCTCGGGGTTGAGCCCCGAGGCGGGTTCATCGAGGAACAGGATCTCGGGTTCCGAACACAGCGCGCGGCCCAGTTCGACCACCTTGCGCACGCCGTAAGGCAGGCCCGCCACGCGGGCATTGCGCCACGGCGACAGGTCGAGAAACTCGATCACCTCTTCGGCCTTGGCGCGGTGCGCCTCTTCCAGCCGGGTCAGCGCGGGGGTGCGCAAGACCTGCCGCCACCACGCCCCGCCGCCGAACCGGTGCCGGCCCAGCAGCAGGTTGTCGAGCACGGTGGCCGCGTCGAACAACTCGATATTCTGGAAGGTGCGGGCGATGCCCAGATGGGCGATGCGCGCGCGCGGCAGGCGCGAGATATCCTGCCCCTTGAACGCGATGCGCCCCTTGCTGGCATCGAACACCCGCGTCACGAGGTTCAGCATCGAGGTCTTGCCCGCGCCGTTCGGCCCGATCACGGCCAGCACCTCGCCCGCATGGACCGAGACCGACAGGTCCGAGATCGCCGCCAGCCCGCCGAAATGCAGCGCCACCTGATCGAGTTCTAGAACCGCGCCGGTCATCGGTTACGCTCCGATTTCATATAGGCTTTCTGACGCCGGAACGTGTCGCGGCGATAGAGCGGGAAATTCTCGAGCAGCGCGCGGATCTTCAGCCAGCGCCCGTTCAGCCCGGTCGGCTCGAACAGCACGAAGAAGGCCAGCACCGCCCCCGCGACAAAGATTTCCAGCCCCGATTGCCGCGCCATGGATTGCGGCAGCACGTCTTTCAGCAAGGCGACAGCGTTGGGCAGCATGCTGATCAGCACCGCGCCAAGGATCGCGCCGCGCAGGCTGCCCATGCCGCCGATCACCACCATCAGCACCAGATCGAGCGACAGAAGCAGGGTGAAGGCGTCGGGCGTCAGATAGCCGATGTGATGCGCCATAAGCGCCCCGGCAAGCCCGGTAATGCCCGCCGACAGGCCGAAGGCGCCGACCTTCACGCGCTTGACCTCGATCCCCAGCGCATAGGCCGCGGCCTCGGAATCGCGCACGCCGGTAAAGGCCCGACCGATGCCCGAACGCAGCAGGTTGGCCAGCGCCAGCAGCACCAGCACAAGGATCAGAAGACACAGGTAATAGAACACCTTGGGCGATCCCAGCGAGATCCCGGCGATGCTGGGCGTTTCCACCAGCATCCCCATGAATCCGCCGGTCACACCGCGCCACATGCCGATCACCTGCTCGACAACGATCGAGAAGGCGAGCGTCACCATGGCCAGATACAGGCCCGAGACGCGGATCGCCGGGATCCCCGCGAGCAGCCCCGCCCCGGCTGAAATCAGCGCGGCCAGCGGCAGGGCCAGAATGAACGGAACCCCCTGCGCCAGCAGCCATGCATGGCCGTAAGCACCGATGGCGACGAAGCTGGCATGGCCCAGGCTGATCTGCCCGGTGAACCCGCTCAGCATCATCAGGCCCAGCGACGCCACGCACAGGATCAGCACATAGCTGAGTTCGCCCACGAAGTAATTTGAGCTGACCAGCGGCACCACCAGAAGCGCGGCCAGAAGGACACCGTAATTGACCCAGTCGGCGGGATGCTTGAGCAGCGCGAAACCCTGCCGGTAGCGCGTGTGATAATCGAACCGCAAAGCTCAGACCCTCCGTCCATGCGCGTCGCCCATCAGCCCGTTGGGCTTGAGGATCAGCACCGCGATCAGCACCAGATAGGCGGCGATGTCCTTGAACCCGTCGGGCAGGTAGACGCCCGCATATTGCTCGATCAGGCCGATCAGGATGCCGCCCAGAACCGCGCCCGGCAGGCTGCCGAAGCCGCCCAGCACGATGGCGGCCAGCGCCTTCAGCGTGATCAGCCAGAGCGCGGTATCGACCAGCGTCAGCGGCGCAAGGAAGATCCCGGCCACCGCCGCCGTCACCCCCGCCAGCGCCCAGACCAGCGAATTGAGCCGCTTCACCCGCACGCCGTTCAGATGCGCGGCCAGCTGGTTCTGGCTGGCGGCCTGCATGGCGATTCCCAGCCGGGTCTTGCGGAAAAACACCCACAGCAGCGCGGCGATCAGGAACACCGCGGCCATGATCACCAGCGACAGATCGGCGACGGTGACCCCGAGGATACGAACCGATCCGCCGGTCCAGGGCGTGTCGTAGCTTTGAGAATCGGTGCCGAAGACCATCTGCACCAGACCGCGCAGCATGAAGGCCAGCGCGATGGTCAGCATGACGCCCGCGAATTGCGGCTGGCCGGCGATCCGGCGCACGATCACCGCATCCATCCCATAGGCCAGAATGCCCACCCCCGCCGCCACCAGCGGCAGCACCAGCCAGAAGGGCATCCCCGCGCCCGCGATCAGCGCCCAGGCGGAAAAGGCCGACAGCACCAGAAGGTCGCCATGCGCAAAGTTCAGCACCTCGGTGGCCTTGTGGATCAGCACGATCCCCATCGCCACCAGCGCATAAATCGCGCCGACGGCAATGCCGTTCACGGTAAGCTGGGAAAAGAGTTCCAGGGCCGGGCTCATGCGGCGCCCTCCGTTTCGAAGCGCACGTCCCAGGCGTTCAGCCGCTCGTGGCAATGCCCGCAGGTGGCGCGCGGCACGAAGGCCTTGCCACAGGCCTTGTGGCGCGGGCGGATCGAGCTGGGCTCGTTGAACAGATGCTCGGACGCCCAGACGCTGAGCAGCGCGATATAGGGAAACAGCGCGCGTCCCGCAGGGGTCAGCAGATAGACCCGGCGGCGGCGGTCGTCGCGGTCGGGCTCGACGCTCAGAAGACCGGCCTCGACCATGGCAGGCAGACGGCGGCTCAGAAGCGGCGGGCTGATCCGAAGCACATGGGACAATTGGTCGAAATGCCGACAGCCCAGCACCAGCGCCGAAACGATCATCAGCGTCCAGCGATCCATCCGCAGCGCGAGATGGTCCATGGCACCATCGGTGACCGTCACCTTGGGCGTGCGCATCGGCGCGTCGGGATCATGCGGCAGGTGGGGGTTGGGCTTCAGCCTCAGCTCGAGATCGCGCAGCGTCACCGTCTCGCCGCAGGCCTCGCAGCTCAGTTGCGGGATGAAACCGTGGCCGCAGGTCTTGTGAACCAGCCGCGTCGGCAGGGCGATGCGGTTCTCGCCGAAGCGCTGCTCCCAGTCCCAGGTCATCAGCGTGGCCTCGTAGACGGCCATGCCCTTGCGGGTCAGGTGATAGGCGTAGCGCTCGGGCCGCTCCTGGTAGAGACGCGGGCGCATCAGGTCCATATGCATCAGCGATTTCAGCCGCGACGACAGCGTGCGGCGCGGAATGGCCAGCCAGGACTGGAAATCGTCGAACCGCTTCACCCCCATGAAGGCGCCCATCAGGATCTGCATCGTCCAGCGGTCCCCGATCAGCTTCAGCGCATGGCTCAGTGTCGACGTGCTCAGCGCGTCGCGGATCAGGTCCAGATCGGGCGCCTCGCTCATGCCACCCGCTCGATGATGACGGCCGAGGCCAGCCCCGCCGCACCGCAGGCCGCGATCAGCGCGCGCCGTGCGCCCCGCCGCTCGAGTTCATCCAGCGCGGTGCCGATCAGCGCCGACCCGGTAGATCCCATCGCGTGGCCCAGCGCGATGGCCCCGCCATTCACGTTGAGCCTGTCCAGCGGCACGTCCATGGAGCGGGCGAAATGCAGCGCCAGCGCGGCGAAGCTTTCATTGACCTCGAACAGGTCGATATCGCCGGCCAGCAGCCCCGCCCGGTTCAGCGCCGCCTGCGCCGCGTCGACCGATCCCGTCAGCGCCAGCACGCGGTCGACCGACATCTCGGCCGTGGCGAGAAGGCGCGCGCGGGGCTTCAGCCCGGCCGCCCGCGCCGCTGCTTGCGTGCCCAGCAACACCGCCGAAGCGCCATCGGCCATGGCCGGCGAGTTCCCCGCATGGTGAACGTGGTCGATACGCCCAAGCCCGGTATAGGCCATGAGCGTCGCGTCGAACCCATAGGCCTGCCCCATCTCGGCAAAGGCCGGGTCCAGCGCGGACAGCTTTTCGGCGCTGGTGCCCGCGCGCGGCGTTTCGTCCTGCTCCAGCCCGGCGACCGGAACCAGCGAGGCAAAGGCCCCGGCCTCGCGCGCGGTGACGGCGCGGCGCTGGCTTTCGGCGGCATAGGCATCGCAATCGGCGCGGCTGAACCCTTCGATCGTGGCCACCGCATCGGCGCTGATGCCGATCGGAACCAGACCGGCGGATTTCTGGAACGCGTGGTCGTGGGTCAGCGGGCCCTTGTCGGACGCCATAGGCACCTGCGACATGCTCTCGACCCCGCCGCCGATGGCCAGCCCGTCGCCGGCCTGCGCCTTCAGCGCGGCCAGCACCACGGCCGAGAGCCCGCTGGCGCAATAGCGGTTGACCGTGAGCCCGGGCACCGCGTCGGAATAGCCCGCCGCGATCAGGCCCAGCTTGCCGATATTCGCCCCCTGCCCGGCGGTCTGGGTGACGCAGCCGAAAATCGAATCGGCCAGCGTCCGTCCCTTGAGCGCGTGGCGCTCGGCCAGCGCCCTGAGCGGGGCGGCCAGCAGGTCGACGGGCGTGGTCTGTGCCAGCGCCCCCTTGGCATTGCCCCGCCCGCGCGGCGTGCGCAGCGCGTCGATGATGACGATCTCGGTCATCCGTTCCTCCCTTGTCGCCGGTCGCCCGGCGCGATGGCCTTGGCGTCTTACGGCGCCTCGACCACGAAACTTACCACCGTTCCGAACGAGCCGCCGATATTCAGCGTCTGCATCCGTTGCGCGCCCTCGATCTGCATGGCTTCGGCCTTACCCAGCACCTGCCGCGCCGCGTCGCGCAGCATCCGCGTGCCCGTCGCGCCGACCGGATGGCCGCAGCCGATCAGCCCGCCCGACATGTTCACCGGGCAGCGGCCCCCCGCCTCGATGCTGCCATCCTCGACCGCCTGCCAGCTTTGCCCCGGCGCGGTCAGCCCCAGATGGTCGATGGCGATGTATTCGGTGGTGGTGAAGCAATCATGCGTCTCGACCCCGCTCACCGCCTCGATCCCGGCGATCCCGGCGCGGCGCCATGCATCCTCGATGGTCTGGCGCACATGCGGAAAGACGTAGTCGCCCTGCCGCTCCAGCTTGTCCCTGAACCGCAGCCCGGCATTGCGATGGCCCCAGCCCGCGATCCGTGCGGCGCGCTTGCCGGTGCGACGCGACCATTCCGCCGCGAAGGCGGGCGAGGCCAGAACCAGCGAGGCCGCGCCATCGGTGATCTGCCCGCAATCCTGCCGCCGCGTCCCCGGTTCGATCACCGGGTTGGCGTTGTCGTCATCGGTGAAGCTGAGCGCGTTGAATTCCCAGCCGCGCGTCTGCGCCAGCGGATTATTTCGGGCATTCCCGTAATTCAATTCCGCGATCCGGTTGAGATGCCGCCGGTCCAGCCCGTAGCGCGCGTCGTATTCCTGCGCGGCCAGCCCGAACACGGCGGGCCACAGGAAGCGGCAGTCGATATCCTCGTGCCCCTGCCAGCCGGCCGCGTTCTGGTTGACGCTGGCAACGTCCCCCTTGGTGTTCTTGAATTCCTCGGCGCCGACGACCAGCACGCAATCGTAGCGCCCCGCCTCGATCTCGGCCATCGCCGCCAGCACGGCGAGCGAGGCGCTGGCGCAGGCCCCTTCGTGGCGCATCGCCGGAATGCCCCATAGCTCGGGCACCACCTGCGCGACCATGGCGCCCAGATGCGCCTGCTGGCGCTGCATCTCGCCGAACGCGTTGCCGACATGGATGCTTTCGACCTGATCGGGCGTGACCTGAGCGTCTTCCAGAACGTCCAGAACCGAGTCGCGGATCATGTCCGATATATCCAGCCCCTCGCGCGACCAAGCGCGGGCGAAATCGCTTTGCGACGTGCCAAGGATGAAGGTCATGCGACGCTCCGGTCCAGCCGCGACGACAGGCGACCGCGCGCCGCGTCGTATTCCGCTTCCAGCCGCGCGACGATGGCGGAGGCCGGTTCCGTCCCGGTAACGGCACCGACGCCCTGCCCCGCCGACCACACATCGGCCCAGCGCTTGCCCTTGAAGCTCTGGCTGCTGTCATAGGCGCGGCCCGGCGCGTCGGGCATGTCGTCGGGATCCATCCCGTTGTCACGCAGCGAGGGCTTCAGCCAGCTTGCCGGGGTGCCGGTGATCCCCGCGCTGATGAGCAGATCCTCGATCTGGGCGGCGGCCACCATGTCCTTGTAGGCCGCGGGCGCCATGCTTTCCTCGGCGGCGATGAACGAGGTCCCCATATAGACGTAATCCGCCCCCGCCGCGATCGCGCCGGCGATCCCGGCGCCGTCGCTGATGCCGCC
Source organism: Pararhodobacter marinus (assembly GCF_003122215.1). Taxonomy (GTDB): domain Bacteria; phylum Pseudomonadota; class Alphaproteobacteria; order Rhodobacterales; family Rhodobacteraceae; genus Pararhodobacter; species Pararhodobacter marinus. The sequence goes on from NZ_QEYD01000001.1 coordinate 145,281, forward strand.
GCCGACGATGACGATTCCGTCGAAGAACGCCCGCACCGCGCTGACGAAGGCAAAGGGCGACAGCGTGCCGGTATGCCCGCCCGCCCCGGCGCAGATGCAGGCCAGACCGTCCGCCCCCGCCGCCACCGCCTTGCGCGCCAGTGCAACGGTCGTCACATCTGCGATCACCTTGCCGCCATAGCCATGCACCGTCTCAATGGCCGGTTTCGGCGATCCCAGAGCGGTCACGACGAAGGGCGGCTTATGCCTGGCGATCAGGGCCAGATCCTGCGGCAGGCGGGCATTCGAGGAATGTGTCACCAGATTGGCGCACCACGGCGCCGTGCCGACCTCGGCCCGGATCCGGGTCATCCAGTCATCAAGCTGTTCGATGCTGCGGCAATTGGGCGTCGGGAACGCGCCGACGATTCCGGCCTTGCAGGCCGCAATCACCAGCTCGGGCCCCGAGACGAGGAACATGGGCGCGGCGAAAACCGGCAGGCGAAGCGGATCAGCCATGAACGGACCTCACGGGACGGCGGGATTGGGTGACGGCGAAGCGCGAGGCGACGAAGGCCAGCGTGGTCAGCGCGGCATTGCCCGCGCCGTTCAGGCCGGTGACGTGGTAATCGCTATAGGCGGCGGCGAAATTAAGCGGCATGGCGCCGGTCAGGTTGATGGTCAGCTGCGCCCCGGCCCGGGCATAGGCGTGCTCGGCCCGTTCGATGAAGGCATCATCGCGGGCATAGAGAAAGCCGGTGATCCCGCCTTTCTGCGCGGCATCCGTCGTGGCCTGTTCCAGCGCATCCTCGGCCGAGTCGCAGTCGATGACGAAACCGATCGGGCCGAAGCGCTCCTCGGCATAGAGATCGCGCGCGTCCTTGCCCAGCTGCACCAGAAGCGGCGTCGCGGTGCGGGCGCCGGGGAAATCGGGATGCGGATAAGGGCGGCTGTCGAGCAGCAGCTTGCCCCGCGCGCGTCCCTCGTCGCGCATCCGGGCGATCAGGTCCAGCGTCCCTGCCCCCTGCACCGTGGCCAGGATCATCCCGGCGCGGCGCGGATCCTCGGTCAGGCGGGCAATGGCCTCGGCCAGCCGCGCGGCGACCTCGTCGCGCGGGACTGGGCCCTCGGGCGTGTCGATCTGCGGCGGCAGATAGACATTCTGCGGGCTCGTGCACATCTGCGCCGAGAACATGCACATCGTCGTCGCCAGCGAGCGGATCGCCGCGTCCAGATCCTCGGCCCCGGCCAGCACAACGGTGTTGCAGCCTGAGGTTTCGGTGAAAGCGATGGCGGGATGGGCGTTGGCCTCGACCCACTGCCCGAAACGGGCGGAGCCGGTGAAATCGACGATGGCGCAATCGGGATGCTTGATCAGCACCTTGCCCAGCGGCGCGTCGAGCGTATCGAGACACAGCGTCACAAGGTTCGGATCGAAGCCCTGCTCGGCCAGCAGGTCACGAAAGACGCGAACGGTGATCGCCATCGGCAAGACGCTGGCGGGATGCGGCTTGACGATCACCGCGTTGCCGGTGGCAAGGCTGGCCAGCATCGACGGCCACGCATTCCATGTCGGGAAGCTGGCGCAGGTGAAGCAGACCGCGACGCCGCGCGGCATCAGGCGATAGGTCTTTTCCAGCGAAATCTCATCGCGACCGAACCGCCGCGCCCAATGCGCCTGCGGCGTGACCGCGCGCATCGCCTGTTCGGCATAGACCAGCGCCTCGATCCCGCGATCGAGCGCGTTCACCCCCGACCCGGCATAGGCCATGTTATAGCTCTGACCCGCCGTGTGCATGACCGCGTGGACCAGTGTGAACAGATGGTCGCGATACAGCCGGTCGAGCCCTTCCATCAGCAGCATGAGACGGGTGTCGATATCGGCAGCGGCCCAGCCCGGCATCGCGGCCTTGGCGGCGGCAAACAGCGCGTCGGGATCGGCCTGAGGATAGGTGATGCCAAGGGGCTCTTGCGTGTAAGGCGACAGCTCTTCGCCCGCCTGCCCGGTCACGCCCGGCAGATCCAGCGCGAAGGGCGTGCCCAGCAGCGCCTCAAACGCGGCCTGGCCCGCGGGGGCGGCGCTGTCCGCATCGGGGTAGAGTTTGGGCATTTCGGGATAGGGCGACCAGCAGGCGCGCTCGGCACAGGCCTGACGCGCGCGGTCCAGAATGGCGGCGTGATCGAACATCAGCGTCTCCAGCGCAGGCGATGATGACGGGGACCTTCCTGTGCCGACAGGGTCAGCGCATCGCCCTCGAGGTCGATGCGGCGCACCTGTTCTGTCCCGGGAAAGTCGGGATTCAGGCTGTGAGTGACGGCATGGATGACATGGGGAATGCCCGCGCGCTCTTCGGTCCGCCATGTGCCCGCATAGTGGAAATAGCTCTCAAAAGCGGCGATCCGCTCGGCATCGGGCGCCTTGCGCGGATTGCCGGTCGACCAGCGCGGACGATCCGCGCGGGCGATGCAGGCCGACATGAAGCCGTCTTCGGTATAGCAGATCATCCCGGTCGGGGACTCGCCGAAGGGATGCGTGACGCGTCCCTCCGTTTCGATCTCCCAACCGACCAGATGCCAGGTTCCTCCCAGATCCGGCATCAGGCCACCTGCGCCGCCGACAGCTGATCTTCGCGCACCCAGCAGGAATGGAAGCCATGCGGCACCCGCTGCGGCACGATCACCTTCGCGACGGGGCCTTTCGAGATGTCGCGCGCATCCGTCACCCAGACTTCCGAGCGGTTTTCCAGCCCGTTCCAGACGAAGCCCACGACGTAGCCGTCGTCCTCCTCGGTCGCGCCATCGCGGGGCGCGAAGGGCGCTTCCGAGAACCAGTAGCCCTCGCCCGGGTGATAGGCGACGGCGGCGCCTGTCTGCAGGTCGTATTTCACCAGCCCGGCGAAATGGGGCTGTTCCAGTGTGCGCGGACGCCCCATCAGAACGTTATAGGTGTAGCGGTTCTTCAGCCCCTGGAAGCGGGTGTTGATCATCGGGAATTCGGTGTTGAGGATGTCGTCGACGATCCCTTCGCGCGTCATCCCCGTATCGAGATTCATCCGCCACTGATACAGTTCGTAATCCGTGCCCTGCGTGCCGATGGTGAACAGAAGCCGCTGCACGTCCAGCCCGCCATCATAGCCGCGCGGCATGGCATAGGGCGTGCCCAGCATGACCAGCTCGCGTTCGCCCTGCGCGTTGACCTCTTCCCACGCGTTCGAGACATGCAGCATGTAGCGCGGGTTGAATTCGAACCAGCGGATCTGGTCGGGCGTGCCATGCCGGGGAATGACGGCAAAACGGGTCGGCCAGTCCTGATGGAATTCCAGCGAATATCGCCCGCGTTGCAGGGCCTCGCGGTTATTCACCAGCGGGAAATCGTGCAGGATGGTGAAATTCGGCGTGATCGCGCAATCATGCGGCAGGCGCGGCCCCGGCAGCTCGACCGGCATGAAGGTTTTCAGCGCGCCGTCCGGCCCGATCACCCCGTAATGCATATAGGGATGGCGGTTGCCATAGGCGAAGAAGATGAACTCGCCCGTCGCCTCGTCGATCCGGCTATGGGCCGAGATCTGCAGGCCGACCAGCCGCGGGTCCTGTTCCAGCTTGCCCAGCGTCTGCAGGCTGCCGGGATCGACGGTATAGACCGCGCCGCCCCGGTACCACATCGAGTAAAGCTTGCCGTTGTGGAATTTCACATCCGTGTTCGCGGTGTTCTTCAGCGCGTCATCGGGCAGCGTCCCGTCCGGCATCCGGTCCTTCAGCCCGGGCCACAGCGCGCGCCCGGCCTCGCGTTCGGCCTTCAGACCGTCGGTTTCCACCATCCGGTTGCGATAGGTCGCGCGGCCGTTCTGAAAGCGCACCGCGTGCAGCATCCCGTCGCCGTCGAACCAGTGGTATTTCCCGTGCGGCGCATGGGCGGGCGAGGGGCCGTTGCGGACATAAAGTCCGTTCAGATCCTCGGGCAATTCGCCGATCACTTCCAGGTCCTGCGCTTCGATCTCGCTGTGGATCGGCGCGAAAGGCCCCTGCATCGAGGCATTCTCGACCAGCCAGTCCTGTTCGGCGGGTATCGTCTCGAGTCCCATGGTATTCCTCCCTCAGCCCATGGCCGCGCGGGCCAGAATCCCGCCATCGCGGAAATCGGCACCGTTGGCCCAGCATGAATGCGTCCCGCTCGCCAGCTGGTGCGGAAGCTGCAGCTTGCAGACCGCCCCCTTGTCGAAATCCTTTGCGTCGATCAGCCAGACCTCGGACTTGCCGGTCTTTTCGTTGATCACGAAGGTCACCAGATAGCCGTCATCCTCGGACGTGGCGCCGATGCGCGGCGCAAAGGGCGCCTCGCTGGCATAGAGCCCCTCGGGCAGGGTCAGCTGCCAGCTTTCGCCCGTCTGAAGGTCGTGCTTCACATAGCCGTTGAAGATGAACCAGCCGGGCACCTGCACCGCCGAATAGGCGTAGCGATAGGGCTTGCCCGCGTATTTCTGGTTGATCATGCCGAATTCCAGCACCCGGTCGTCCAGCCGCTCTTCGCGCGTTTCGCCGGTCTTCAGGTTGAAACGCCAGCGATGCAGCTTGGTGCCCATCTTGTACTGGTCGAGATAGGACATCATCCGCTCGTAACCCGGCTGCGCCCCCTCGTAATTGGTGGGCATCGGGTCTTCCTGGAAATACCCGTCGAGCACGATCTCGTCGCCCTCTTCATAGGCGTTGAGCCAGTGCAGCACGAAGGTGGGCGCGGCCTCGAACCACCGGACATCCTCGGCCCCGCCCCGGCGCGGGATCACCGCGAAGCGCGAGGGCTGATCGGGATAAAACCGCACCACGTGTTTGTCCCGCTTCAATAGCTCGGGGTCCCAGTGCAGCGGGAAATCGTTGAGGATCGCGTAATTCCTGGTGAACGCCATGTCATGCGGCAGGCGCGGCCCCGGCAGCGGCACGGGCGTGTAATGCACCAGCCGGTCGCTGCGATCGACCACGCCGTAATGCATGTAGGGCGGCGTCTTCGAATAGTTGAAGAACAACAGCTCGCCGGTTTCCTCGTCCACCTTGGTATGGGCCGAGATGCCGTGTTCGGGCGACCAGTCGGGCACGCCCTGCTGATCCAGCGTCAGCGGGTCCATGCGGTAGCCTTCGCCGCACTGGAAATAGGTCGACAGCGCCTTGCCGGCATGGACGACCACATCCGTGCTGCTGGCATCCTTCAGCGCACCATGCGCGCCCCAGCCGGGGCGCTTGGACAAGGCCGGGTCTTCCATCAGCCCCGCCCAGAGCCGCCCGCCGTTCTCGATCTCGGCCTGCAGGCCCTTGGTCTGCACAAACCGATTACGATACTGCACTTTTCCGTCGCGAAAGGCCGCCATGTGGATCATGCCGTCGCCGTCGAACGGATGATAGCGATTCATGGATTGATGCAGCGGATTCTGCGTGTTGCGCAGATAGACCCCGTCGATATCGGTCGGCACCTGACCTTCCAGCAAAAGAAGGTCATCAGCGTTGACCTCTTGATGCAGCGGCGCCCAGGGTCCTTGAAGATAGGGATGATCGCCGGGCTGGATCGAGCCGGTATATTCCTTGACCACGTCGTGGCTCATGACACACCTCCCGTTGCATCAGGAACTTTCACTTACGTTATTGCACTATTGATTCCGGGAAAACATGACTCTGTCAACATCTTTTCCGCGACTCCCAGGGTCACCCGCGCATCACCGGGCCTGCGGACGCGCCTTGCCCCGTCACCGGCGCAGGGATAAGCCTGCCCCATGCGCATCCTGGAGAACGTCATCTCTGACCGCGGGTCGAAATACGCCGTTTCCGGCGGCCCCTGCGCGTCCGAGGACGAGGCGAAAGCCTTCATCAAGGCCCTCTGCCGCAAGAAGAAATTCGCCAAGGCAACGCATAACACCTGGGCGCTTCTGACCGACGAGGCGCCAATCAAGAACGACGATGGCGAAGCCGGGGCGGGCATGGTGATCCTGCGGATGCTCGAGCGCGAGGACCTGCGCAACCATATCATCGTCGTGACCCGCTGGTTCGGTGGCAAGCATCTGGGCGGCGACCGTTTCCGCCACGTTCAGGACGCGGTGCGAATGTATCTCGAGGACCTGCAATCCTCGTGACCACCCCTTGCCCGGCGGGGATAGCGGCGTAGACTTGCGCGAAACGGATATCGCCGACGCCCCGGTCCCGGAACCCGAAAGTGACGCCGAATTTCGACATGGATGCACTGCGCACGATCATCGTGGGCACCGATCTGGGCAGCTTCGCGCGCGCGGCGGTTCAGCTTGGCCGGTCGCAATCGGCGGTCAGCATGCAGGTGAAGAAGCTGGAACAACAGGCGGGCACGCCCTTGTTCATGCGCAAGGGGCGGGGGCTGGTCCCGACCGAGGCGGGCGAGGCGCTCATCGCCTATGCAAGGCGGATCGTCGCGCTGAATGACGAGGCGGCACAGCAGATCGGGGCGGGCGCGCCGGCGGCCTCGGTGCGGCTGGGCCTGCCGCAGGATTTCTTCGACGACGTGATGCCCGCCACGCTGGCCCGATTCGCGCGGGATCACGGCGACGTTCATGTCGATGTCAGGGCCGGCGACAACCACAGCATCGCCGACGAGGTGCGCGCCGGTCGCCTGGATGCCGCCATCGCCTTTTTCCGCCCCGGCAGTCCGGCCGAGGGCGAGATCCTGTGCACCTTGCCGATGCGCTGGCTCACCCATCGGGACCGGGCTGCGCAGGCGATACCCGACCCCCTGCCCCTTGTGCTGTTCAACCATCCCTGCCTGTTCCGTCAAGCCGCGCTTGCCGCTTTGGACCGGCGCCGCCTGTGCTGGCGCGCCGCGCTGACCACGCCCAGCCTGCCGGCGATCTGGGGCGCGCTGCGCTCGGGGCCGGGGCTGGCGGTGCGCACGGATCATGGCTGCCCCGACGATATCGTCGCGCTGACCGGCCACCCGGCCCTGCCCGATCTGCCGGGGATCGAGCTGCGGCTGCTGCGGGCCCCCGACCCCACGCGCGCGGCAGAACGGCTTGCCGAAACCTTGCGCGCCGAAACGCTCGGCCGTCTTGCTCCCGGTGGCATATCGCGCGCGACCCGTTGAACCCGCGTTTTTTCCTGATACGCTGAGCGGATACCGAGGGGGGTCCCGACAAGGGGCTGAGATACTGCTGGCCCGGGACCGCGCAGCGCAGTGACCCTTTGAACCTGATCCGGATCATGCCGGCGAAGGGACAGGACCGTTGCGCTTTCTTGCCCTTGCCGGCCTCAATGCCCGAGGCCGCCATGCCAAACCCACCGACACCCGACCACCCGATCCCCGCCGTGCTGGCCATCGTCATTCGGGGGGATGACATCCTGCTCGTCCGCCGCGCCAATCCGCCTGATGCGGGGCTATGGGGTTTTCCCGGCGGCAAGATCGACCCGGGCGAGACGCTGCACACCGCCGCCCTGCGCGAATTGCACGAAGAAACCGGCGTCACCGCCAGGGCGCGGCAGGTCGTCACCGCGCTCGATGCGTTCGACCGGGACGAGGCCGGGACGCTGCGGCGCCATTTCATCCTGATCGCCGTGTTGTGCGACTGGATCGCGGGCGAGCCGGTCGCGGGCGATGACGCTCTGGACGCGTGCTGGGTCGATCTGACGGGGCTCCCGACCTCGGGCTTGCCGCTCAGCCGCGACGTGGCCGAGGTGGCGGCGCAAGCCGCCGCGCTGAGGACGGAGGGCGGGGCATGATCGCCAATACCCTCAGCATCGCGGGCACCGATCCCTCGGGCGGAGCCGGGATTCAGGCCGATATCAAGGCGATCTCGGCGCTTGGCGGCTATGCCTGTACCGCGATCACCGCCGTGGTCGCGCAGAATACCCTAGGAGTGCGCTCCTTCGTGGCGCTCGATCCCGCCTTTGTCGCGGATCAGATCGACGCGGTGCTTGAAGACGTGCGGATCGACGCGGTCAAGATCGGCATGATCGCCAATGCCGCGATTGCCGAGGCCGTGGCGGACCGGCTGCGGCATCATGGCGTGCGCAACGTGGTGCTCGACCCGGTGATGGTGGCGAAAAGCGGCCATGCCCTGCTGGCGCCCGAGGCCGTGGCGGCGGTGCGCGACCTGCTGGTGCCGTTATCCACGATCATCACCCCGAACCTGCCCGAGGCCGCGGTGCTGCTGGGCCGCCCCGACGACTGGGATACCGGGTCCATGCGCGCAGCCCTGCCCGCGCTGCAGGCGCTGGGGTCGGACTGGGTGCTGCTGAAGGGGGGGCATCTGACCGACAGCGCCGACAGCACCGACCTGCTGGCCGGGACCAGCGGCATCACCGCTTTTCCCGCGCCCCGCATCGCCACGACCAACGACCATGGCACCGGCTGCACGCTGTCTTCGGCCCTTGCCACGCTGCTTCCCCGGATGGCGGTGCCCGAGGCGGTCGCGCAGGCCAAGGCCTATCTGAGCGGCGCGCTTGCGGTTAGTGACGCGCTCGATGTCGGGCAAGGTCACGGGCCGGTGCACCATTTCCACGCGCTCTGGCGCTCAACGGGATAAAGCGTCGATGCCCTCGCGCATCGCCTGCGCTGCGCTTTGCGGATCGGGCTGGCCGCAGATGGCCGAGACCACCGCGATGCCCTGCGCCCCGGCGGCGAAGGCCTGCGAAATATGCTGGCGTTTCAGCCCGCCGATGGCGACCGCGGGGACCGGGCTGGCCGCGACCTGCGCCGCCAGCCCATCAAAGCCGACCGGGCGCTTGTGGTCCTGTTTCGTAGGCGTGGCAAAGACCGGACCCGCGCCGACGTAATCCACCAGCGCCGGATCGACCGCCGCAGCCAGCCCGGGGCTTTCCACCGACAGGCCCAGAAGCATCGCCTTCCCGATCCGCGCGCGGGCCTCGGCCACGGCCATGTCGCCCTGCCCGATATGCAGGCCATCCGCGCCGATCGCGACCGCAGCCTCGACATCGTCGTTAACGATCAGCCGCGCCCCGCTGCCCGCAAGCGCGCGTTTCAGCGCGCGGCCGGTTTCGACCATCGCCGCCGTGCCGCCCGTCTTGTCGCGCAGCTGCACCATCGTCGCGCCACCCGCGACCGCGCGGCGGGCGGTGTCGACCATCCCGATCCCGGCGCAAAGGCCGGGATCGAGCACGAGATACAGCGACAGGTCGAACGCGGGCTTCATGCCCCGACACTTTCCAGCGCGCGGATTTCGGCCTCGGCCCCCAGCGCCTCGGGGGTCACGGCGTGCAGCGCGTCGAGGAAGCGCGGCGCGAAACTGCCCGGCCCCTGCGCGCCCTCATGTGCGCGACGCCCCGCCACGGCGAAATGCGCAAGCGCCGCCAGGGTGGCGTCGAAAGGGTCATCCGCAACCGCCGCGTAAGCGCCGCACAGGCCCGTCAGCGAACAGCCCAGCGCGGTGTTCATCGGCATATAGGGCGAGCCGCCCGCGATCCGTGCCGCGCGCGCGCCGTCGGTGACGAAATCGCTCTCGCCCGTCACCGCGACCACGCCGCCGGTCTGCGCGGCCAGCCAGCGCGCCGCGTCTTCCGCCGCCGTCACGCTGTCGCGCCCGTCGACGCCCTGTCCTCGGCTGGCCTCGCCCGCCAGCGACAGGATCTCGGAGGCGTTGCCCCGGATGATTGTCGGTTTCAGCGCCACCAGATCCGCCGCCGTCCGGCGCCTGAGCGCCGTGGCCTGACAGGCGACGGGGTCCAGAACCCACGGCTTGCCGGCGGCCTGCGCGCCTTCGATAGCCGCGCGCATTCCCGACACGAAGGGCGAGGACAGCGTGCCGATATTAACCGTCAGCGCGCCGGCGATGCGGGCGAATTCGCCGGCTTCCTCGGCATCCGAGACCATCGCGGGCGAGGCGCCGGCAGCCAGCAACACATTGGCCGCGATGTTCATCGCGACATAATTGGTGATGCATTGCACCAGCGGCGGCGCGGCGCGCAGGGCGGCCAGCAATTCCTGAGGTGACTGGCTCATTTCACGTCCTCCAGCGGGATATACAGGTCTCCGCCGTCGCGGAACTTCTCGGCCATCTTCTCCATCCCCTCTTTCTGCGCCTCGGCGCGGATGTCGTGGCTGATCCGCATCGAGCAGAATTTCGGCCCGCACATCGAACAGAAATGCGCGACCTTGTGGGCTTCCTTGGGCAGGGTCTCGTCATGCATGGACCGCGCCGTTTCGGGGTCGAGGGACAGGTTGAACTGGTCTTCCCAGCGGAACTCGAACCTTGCGCGCGACAACGCATCGTCGCGGGCCTGCGCCGCCGGATGCCCCTTGGCCAGGTCGGCGGCATGGGCGGCGATCTTGTAGGTGATGACACCGGTCTTCACATCGTCGCGGTCGGGCAGGCCCAGATGTTCCTTGGGCGTGACGTAGCAAAGCATCGCGCAACCGAACCAGCCGATCATCGCCGCGCCGATGCCGCTGGTGATGTGGTCGTAGCCCGGCGCAATGTCCGTTGTAAGCGGACCCAGCGTGTAGAATGGCGCCTCGCCGCAGGTGGCAAGCTGCTTGTCCATATTGGTCTTGATCTTGTGCATGGGCACATGGCCCGGCCCTTCGATCATGACCTGGCAATCCTTGGCCCAGGCGATATGCGTGAGCTCGCCCAGCGTCTCCAGCTCGGCAAACTGCGCCTGATCGTTGGCATCGGCGATCGAGCCGGGGCGCAACCCGTCACCCAGCGAGAAGCTGACATCATAGGCCCGCGCGATGTCGCAGATCTCGTCGAAATGATCGTAGAGAAAGCTCTCGCGGTGATGGTGCAGGCACCACTTGGCCATGATCGACCCGCCGCGCGACACGATCCCCGTGACCCGGTCCACGGTCATCGGGATCATGTGCAGCCGCACGCCCGCATGGATGGTGAAGTAATCCACCCCCTGCTCGGCCTGTTCGATCAGCGTGTCGCGGAAGACCTCCCAGCTCAGATCCTCGGCAATGCCGCCGACCTTTTCCAGCGCCTGATACAGCGGCACGGTGCCGATGGGCACGGGGCTGTTGCGCAGGATCCAGTCACGGATGTTGTGGATGTTGCGCCCGGTCGACAGGTCCATGACGGTATCTGCGCCCCAGCGGGTGGCCCAGACCATCTTTTCGACCTCTTCGGCCATTGACGAGGTGACGGCGGAATTGCCGATATTGGCGTTGATCTTGACCAGGAAGTTGCGGCCGATCGCCATCGGCTCGGCCTCGGGGTGGTTGATATTGGCGGGGATGATCGCCCGGCCCTTGGCCACCTCGTCGCGCACGAATTCGGGCGTGATGAAATCGGGGATCTCGGCACCGAAATCCTCGCCGTCGCGCAGCAGCGCCTGTTTCGCGGCCTTGCGGCCCATGTTTTCGCGGATCGCCACGAATTCCATCTCGGGCGTGACGATGCCCGCGCGCGCATAAGCCATCTGCGTCACCGCCCGGCCTCCGGTCGCCCGGCGCGGGGCATGGCGGACCGGGAATTCCGGCACCAGCCGCGCGCCATCGGCAAAGCCGTTATCCTCGGGCCGGACATGGCGGCCCCCATAAAGCTCCGTATCGCCGCGCGCCGCGATCCAGCCGTCACGAAGGCGGGGAAGGCCCCGGGCGATGTCGATCCGGGCATCGGGGTCGGTATAGGGGCCGGAACTGTCATAGACGGTGACGGGCGGCTCGCCCGCGCTGGGATTCAGGTCGATCGCGCGCATCGGTACGCGGATATCGGGGTGCAACACGCCCGCCTGCCAGACGCGGCGCGAGGCGGGCAGCGGGCCCGTGGTGACGCTTGGGGTCAGGTCTTTCATCGGTCAGAGCCTCCAGTGCTCGAAGCGGTGGAGACCCAGTTCCGCGTTCGAATGGAGGTAGCCTGCGCAAGACGCCGAACGATTCGGGGCGAAGCCCGCGCAGCCATGACACCATCCCTACGCCAGTGTGAACTGGATCAGGTTCATCGGGTCACTGCGCTGCACGGGTGCCAGCAGTATCTCAGCCTCTTGTCGAGACCCCCCGGGTGAGTGCGGCCACCCTGCCGACAGGACCCGCGCTTGTCAATGCGGCGGGCGCGCGCCGCGTCAGCGATCGGTTTTTCGAAATCGGCGGTTCCGAATAATCCGTTTTTCGGAACATGCGGCAGCCTGTACCCTGCCAGCACGAACCGGAGGACGCCGCCATGAACACCACCCCGAGAACCGGCTTCGCAGGCCTTGGCACGATGGGGACGCCGATGGCGCTGAACCTCGTCCGGGCAGGAACGCCGCTGATGGTCTGGAACCGGACAGCCGAACGCTGCGCGCCGCTGGCCGAGTCCGGGGCCATGGTCGCCGACAGCGCGGAGGCGCTGTTCGCCACTTGCGAGACGGTGCTGCTGATGCTGGAAAACGACCGCGCCAGCGATGCCGTTCTGGGTCGCGGCACACCGGCCTTTGCGGCCCGGGTGGCGGGGCGCCGGATCGTGTCGATGGGGACGACATCGGCGGACTACTCCAGGACACTGGCCGAGGATATCCGCGCCGCCGGGGGGCGCTATGTGGAAGCGCCGGTTTCAGGCTCGCGCGCGCCGGCCGAAGCCGGGCAGCTGGTGGGGATGCTGGCGGGCGATGCGGCGGATCTGGACGGGCTCGAGGCGCTGCTCGCGCCGGTTTGCAAACAGGTCTTCCGCTGTGGCGCGGTGCCCGGTGCCTTGCAGATGAAGCTGGCGGTCAACGTGTTCCTGATCACCATGGTCACGGGCCTCGCCGAATCCGCCCATTTCGCCACCCGGCACGGGCTGGACCTGGCCCGTTTCGTCGAGATCCTGAATGCCGGGCCGATGGCGAGCGATGTCTCGCGCGTGAAGCTGGACAAGCTTCTGCGCGATGATCTTTCGCGGCAGGCGGCGATTTCGGATGTGCTGAAGAACAGCCGCCTGGTGGTCGGGGCCGCGCAGGCGGCGGGCGTGGCGCATCCCCTGATGACGGCCTGCACCGATCTTTACGCCCGGACCGAGGAGATGGGGCTGGGCGACGAGGACATGATCGCGGTCGTCCGGGCCTTCGGGACGATATAGCACTTTGCTATATTGATCCCCTGAGATTTCATCGCCGCTTCCGATTTCTGCGCTCATGCTTGGCGCGGGAATGGGAGGTTCCCCGACAATGCGCAATCCCGCAATGCCCCCGGCCATGGCCGAGGCCGGCCTGTCACCGCTGGAGGCTTTCGGCGCCCGGATAGAAGCGGGCGCCCGACAGGGCGATGCGCCGAACGCGCGCCTGGTCGCGGCCATGCTGTCGGTGACGGGCCACATGCAGGCCGTCCTGGACGAGCTGCGCCCCGATCTGGACGAACTGCGCGCGCTGGTCGGGTTCCTGACCGAGGTGGGATACTTCACCGATTCCCGGCGTCAGGAATGGGTGCTTCTGGCCGATGCGCTGGGCCTCTCCGCCGCGATCGAGGATATCAACGCCCCGCGACCGCAGGGCGCCACGCCGAACACGCCCGCCGGTCCGTTCTATCGCGCCGATGCGCCCGACGTGCCGCTTGGCGGGTCGCTCTGTCTGGACGGAAAGGGAGAGAGCTTGCGGGTCACGGGACAGGTCCGGGCGCTCGCGGGAACCCCGCTTGCCGGGGCGCGGGTCGAGGTCTGGCATGCCAACGATCAGGGCCTTTACGAAAACCAGGAACCCGATCAGCAGCCCGAATTCAACCTGCGCGGCAAGCTGACCGCCGACCCGCAGGGCCGCTTCGCGTTCCACACGATCCGCCCGGCGGGTTATGCGCTGCCCGGCGACGGGCCGGTCGCGATGCTGCTCACCCGGCTGGGCCTGTCGCTGGACCGCCCCGCGCATCTGCATTTCCGCGTCTCGGCGCCGGGATACCAGACGCTCACCACGCAGATTTTCGACCGGGCGGATCCCGCCATCGGTCGCGATGCCGTCTTCGGGGTCAAACCCGAACTTCTGGCCGAGTTCCGTGCCCACCCGTCCAAGGACGGCGCGCGCACGCATTCGCTCGACCTCAACCTCGTGCTCTGCCCTCTGGACAAGCGCGATTCCGGCCCTGTGGGAGGAGCCTGACCATGAGCCAAATCAGCGGCTATCACCACCTGACCCTGTCGACCGACGGCGCGCAGGAAGATTTCGACTTCTACACCAAGGATCTTGGCCTGCATTCGGTCAAGCGCACGGTCCTGTTCGACGGGGTCATTCCCGTCTACCACCTGTATTACGGCTCGCCCAATGGCGACGCCTCGACCATCATCACCACCTTCCCGTTCCGCAAACCTGGGGTCTATGGACGGCGCGGCACCAATCAGGCGCGCACGATCATGCAGGCCATTCCGAAGGGCGCGGCGGATTTCTGGGTCGACCGACTCAACGGGCGCGGCATCGACGCGAAAAAGATCACCCGGTTCGGCGCCGACCGCGTGGCATTCCTGCATCCCTGCGGCATTCCGCACGAGCTGGTCGAAAGCGACAGCGACCCGCGCGAACCCATCACCAATGACGCGCAGGGCATCGGCAAGGCGCACGGGATCAAGGGGATCTATGGCGGGCTGGTCGCCTGTTTCGACCGCACCGCGATGGACGATTTCATGACCATCGCCCTGCCGCTGACCAAGGAAGCGGATAACCACGAAGGCACCGTCTACCGCGTGCCCGATGCGAATGGCGTGATCCAGCGGGTCGAAGTGGTGGATGACCGCACCTCGCCCCAGGGCACATGGACCCTGTCGGGCGGCACGATCCACCACATGGCGCTGAATACCGGCGACGAGGACAGCCAGATGGCGCTCAGGGCGCATATCGAGGGACTGGGTTTCACCGACATTTCCGAACAGAAGGACCGCATGTACTTCAAGTCCTGCTATGTCCGGTCGCCCGGCGGCGCGCTGTTCGAACTGGCCTGGACGACCCCCGAAGGCTGGGCCCGCGACGAGGCGCCCGGCGAGATCGGCAAGACCCTCGTGTTTCCGCCGTGGTTCAAGGACCGCGAATCGGAGCTGCGCGAAGGGCTGGAAGAGGCCGAGTTCGTCTGATGGCGCAGGGCGGCTTCTTGCGGCGCGGGGCGCAGGGATCGGCGGCGAAGGCGCTTTGCGTCTTCGTCCACGGTCGCAGCCAGTCGCCCGAAGAGATGGAAAGCCATGTTCTGGCGCGGCTCGATGCGCCGGGCGTGGCCTTTCACCTGCCCCGTGCGCCCGGGGGCAGCTGGTACGACGCCCGGGCAATCGATCCGCTGACAGAGGGCACGCGGACGCAACTGGCCGGGGCGCTGAGCCAGCTCGGCGCCGAGATCGCCGCCTTTCGCGCCGAGTATCCCGGCCTGCCCCTGCTGCTGGCCGGGTTCTCGCAAGGGGCGTGCCTGTCGCTGGAATACGCGTTCGCGGGCGCGGCTCCGCCGCAGGCGCTGGCCGCGCTGACCGGCTGCCGCGTCGGCACGCCGGCCTGCCAGCGCGGGGATGCGCTGCCCCGAACCCTGCCCGTCTACCTGACCGGCGGCGACAAGGATCCGTGGATTCCGGTCCATGCCTTTGCCGAGGCCGCGCAGGCCCTTGGCGAAGGCGGGGCGGTGTTGCGGACGGATCTGTTTCCCGGCCGCGGGCACGAAGTCGCGGAGCCCGAGATCGCCATGCTGAAAAGCCTGCTGGCGGATTTGATGGCAGACCGTCCCCCGACGATGGGGGCGGATCGCTGACACGAGGCGGGGCCGCCCCCGCTGCGAGACCCAAAGGCGGAACGCCGCAGGCCGGGCGCGAGGAGGCACCCGCTTGCAGCCACGACAACCAAAGGGAGGAAAGCAATGTTTACAAGACGCAAGTTCCTGACCACGACCTCGGCCACCGGGCTCACGCTCGCGGCGTCGGGGCTGGCCGCCCCCGCCATCGCGCAGGGGCGCAAGATCAAGCTGGGTTATGTCTCGCCGCAGACCGGCCCGCTCGCCGGGTTCGCCGAAAGCGACGCCTATAACATCGCCCGTTTCCTTGCGACCGAGGCGGGCCAGAATTTCGAGGTCATCGTCAAGGACAGCCAGTCCAACCCGACCCGCGCGGCGGATGTGGCCAAGGACCTGATCATCTCGGATGAAATCGACCTGATGCTGGTCGCCTCGACCCCCGAGAACACAAACCCCGTCGCCACCACCTGCGAGGCCGAGGGCATTCCCGTCATCTCGACCAAGGCGCCGTGGCAGCCGTGGTTCATCGGCCAGCAGGGCAATCCCGGCGATCCGTCCAGCTGGCGGCCCTTCGATTTCGCCTTCCACTATTTCTGGGGGATGGAGGATCTGGGCGCGGTCTTCGTGGGCATGTGGGACCAGCTCGACACCAACAAGCAGATCGGCGGGCTGTTTCCGAACGATGCAGACGGCAACGCGCTGGGCGATCCGGATGTGGGCCTGCCCGCGATCTTCCGGCAGGCCGGGTATGTCACCCATGATCCGGGCCGCTATCAGAACCTCAGCGACGATTTCACGGCTCAGATCAACGCCTTCAAATCCGCCAATGCCGAGATCGTCACGGGCGTCGTGATCCCGCCCGATTTCACCACCTTCTGGAATCAGGCCCGCCAGCAGGGTTTCAGCCCCAAGGCCATCTCGGTCGCCAAGGCGATCCTGTTCCCGCAATCGGTGGAAACGCTGGGCGAGGCCGGGCACAACCTGTCGTCGGAAATCTGGTGGTCGCCGCAGCATCCGTTCCAGTCCTCGCTGACCGGCCAGTCGTCGCGCGACCTGGCCGAGGATTACGAGGCCGAGAGCGGGCGTCCCTGGACCCAGCCCATCGGCTTCATCCACTCGCTGTTCGAGGTCGCCTCGGACGTGATGGGCCGCGTCACCAGCCCCGAAGACCCCGAGGAAGTCGCCGCCGCCATCGCCGCGACCGATCTGGAAACCATCGTCGGCCATGTGGCGTGGAACGGCGAGGGCGTGCCCGATTTCGCCGCCGCCAATGTCTGCAAGACGCCGCTGGTCGGCGGGCAATGGCGCCGGCGCGAGGATGGCGGTTTCGACCTCGTCTGCGTCGAGAACGGGATCGCGCCGCAGATCCCCACCGCGGGCACGATGGAACCCTTGGCCTGATCACCCGGCGGGGCGGTGCCGGTCATCGCCCCGCCGCCGTTTCGGAGAAGCCCTGATGATGCTGACCCTCGACACTGTCTCGAAATCCTTCGGCGCGCTGACCGTCACCGACGGCGTCAGCCTCTCGGTGCCCAAGGGCGAGGCCCTTGGCATCATCGGCCCCAACGGCGCGGGCAAGTCCACGCTGTTCAACCTGATTACCGGCAACCTGATGGTCAGCGCGGGCCGCATCGAGCTGATGGGCCGCGATGTCACGCGGATGCCGGCGATGAAGCGCGTGCGCATGGGCGTCGGGCGCAGCTTCCAGATCCCGCAGCCCTTCGAGGGCCTGACCGTGTTCGAGAACCTGCTTACCGCCGCGCGGTTCGGTGGCGCCGCCAGCCACGACCGCGCGGTGCATGACTGCGCCGAGATCCTGCGCCGGACCGGGATGCTGGCGCGGGCCAACCAGCTTGCCGGCGATCTGAGCCTGCTGGACCGCAAGCGGCTGGAACTGGCGCGCGCGCTGGCCACCGGGCCCGAGCTGCTTCTGCTCGATGAAATCGCCGGCGGCCTGACCGAGGGCGAATGCCGCACGCTGGTGGACACGATCCGCGAGATTCACGCGGCGGGCACGACGATCATCTGGATCGAGCATGTCCTGCACGCGCTCACCTCGGTGGTGGAGAGGCTGGCGGTGCTGGATTTCGGCCGCCTGATCGGCGTGGGCGCCCCAGACGAGATCATGGCCTCGCGCGAGGTGCGCGAAATCTATCTGGGGATCGAGGTCTGATGCTTCTGCAAACCAACTCCCTCGATGCCGGATACGGGCGCTTCCGCGCTCTCTTCGGCATCGATATCGAGGTCGCCGCTGGCGAATGCATCGCCATCATCGGCGCCAACGGCGCGGGAAAATCGACGCTCATGCGGTCGATTTCCGGCGTTCTGCCCAACGCACCCGGGATGATCCTGCATAACGGCGAACCCATCGGCGCGCTCAGCGCGGCGGCGATCCTGAAACGCGGAATCGCCATGGTCCCCGAGGGACGCAAGCTGTTCCCCTCGCTCTCGGTCGAGGAAAACCTGCTGATCGGCGGACAGAAGCGGCGCGGCAGCGGGGCGTGGTCGCTGCAGACGATCTATGACCTGTTTCCGATCCTGCGCGAGAAACGCGCCCTGCCCGGCACCTCGCTGTCTGGCGGGCAGCAACAGATGGTCGCCATCGGCCGCGCGCTGATGTCCAACCCCGAGCTTCTGCTCTGCGACGAGATCAGCCTCGGGCTGGCCCCGGTGGTGATCCGCGACATCTATGCCGCACTGCCCCGGATCCGGGAAACCGGCGCGGCGGTGATCGTTGTCGAACAGGACATCACGCAGGCCCTGCGCGTGGCCGACCGGGTCTATTGCCTGATGGAGGGGCGCGTCACCCTGTCGGGCACGCCCGATACGCTGACCCGCGACGCGATCCACGACGCCTATTTCGGAGGCCACGCATGATCTGGCTCGACACCATCGTGCAGGGAATCCTGCTGGGCGGTCTTTACGCGCTGTTCGCCACCGGGCTCAGCCTTGTCTTCGGGATCATGCGGCTGGTCAACCTGGCGCATGGCGACATGATCGTGCTGGCGGCCTACCTGATCCTGGTGCTGGTCATGACGCTGGGCCTGTCGCCCTGGATCGCCGTGCTGATCGCCGCGCCCGTCATGTTCGCGCTGGGCTGGCTGTTGCAGCGCGTGGTGCTGAACCGGGTGCTGGGCCCCGATATCCTGCCGCCGCTGCTGGTCACGTTCGGGCTGTCCATCGCCATCCAGAACGCCCTGCTCGAAGGCTTCTCGGCCGATAGCCGCCGCATTCCCAACCCGGAGCTTGAGGGGGCCTCGATGGCGCTGGGGCCGATTAATGTGGGCGTGATGCCGATGCTGACCTTCGCGTCCGCCATCGTGGTGATCGTGATCCTCAACCGGGTGATCTATGCCACGCCGCTGGGCCGGTCCTTTCGCGCGACATCGGACGATCCGGTCACGGCCGGCCTGATGGGGGTCGAGCCGATGAAGGTCTTTGCCGTGGCGACCGGCCTTGCCATGGTCGTCGTCACCATCGCCGCGCTCTATCTGGGCACGCGCGCGAATTTCGACCCCGCCATCGGACCCGCGCGGCTGATCTATGCCTTTCAGGCGGTCATCATCGGCGGGCTGGGAAGCCTGTGGGGCACGCTGGCGGGCGGCATCATCATCGGCGTGGCGCAGACGCTGGGCGCCGCCGTGAATCCCGAATGGCAGATCCTGTCGGGCCATATCGCCTTTCTGGTCGTGCTGCTGATCCGCCCGCGCGGCCTGTTCCCCCGCGCCTATGACTGACCCCGCCGCATATCCGAAACGGAGCCCCGCATGACCCCGTCCGACACCCCATGGCGCGCCAGCTCGAAAACACGCGCGGGCACCTTCGTCGCGATTCTTGCGGTCGCGGTGATCCTGATCGGGCTGGTCCTGCCCGGCTTCGCCTCGCGGCGGCTCATCCAGGACCTGTTCTATATCCTGACGATGCTGACGCTGGCGCAGATCTGGAACCTGCTGGCCGGTTATGGCGGGCTGGTTTCGGTGGGCCAGCAGGCTTTTGTCGGCATCGGCGCCTATGCGCTGTTCGGGGCCGTGATCCTTGGCGGCATGGATCCGATGCTGGCGATCCTGCTGGGCGGTGTCGCGGGGCTGGTGCTGGCCGTGCCGATGGCGTTCTTCGCTTTCCGCCTGCACGGCGCCTATTTCGCCATCGGCACCTGGGTGATCGCCGAGGTCACGCGGCTGCTGGTCGCGCAGTGGAAGGCCCTGGGCGGCGGTACCGGCACCTCGCTGCCGCGCGCGGCGACCAGCGACATGATCGGCGTCGCGCAGGTGGCTGAGCTGTTCGACGTGCGAACCGCCGCCGCGCGCGATATCCTGGCCTACTGGATCGCGCTGATCCTTGCCGTGGCCGTGATCGCGGGGATCTATGGCCTGCTGCGCAGCCGGATGGGCCTGGCCCTGATCGCGGTGCGCGACAATCCCGAAGCGGCGAAATCGGTGGGCGTCGACGTGCGCTGGCTGAAATGGGCGGTGTTCCTGATCGCCTCGGTCGCCACGGGCGTGACCGGCGCGCTGATCTTCCTGCAGACCGCGCGGATCTCGCCCGACGCGGCCTTCGCCATCACCGACTGGACGGCATATGTGATCTTCATCGTGGTGATCGGCGGCATCGGCACCATCGAGGGGCCGATCCTGGGCGTGCTGGTCTTCTTCCTGCTGCGCAACTCGCTCGCGGATTACGGATCGTGGTACCTGCTGACGCTGGGCCTGATCGCGATTCTGGCGATGATCTTCGCGCCCAAGGGGCTGTGGGGCCTGATCTCGGCGCGTAGCGGGCTGCACCTGTTCCCGATCCGCCGCCGCCTGACCGGCCCCCTGCCAGAGCGGGGCGAGGGCTGAACCCCCGGCGCGCGCCCCGGCTCAGGAACCCGGGCGCGCGCCGTCCCAGGCCTGTTGCAACAAGGCGCGGATATCGGCCCGATCGAAGGGGCGCGGGTTGGAATAGCGGTTTTCGACCGCCAGGTCGGCGGCGCGGTCCAGATCGGCCTCCGAGATCCCCACCTCTTGCAGGCTCAGCGGCGAGCCGACCTCGGACGCGAAATCCCACAGCCCCCCGCCGGCGGAACCGCCGCCGAACGCCTCGGCGATGGGCGCCAGAGCCTCGGGCACGGCCACTTCGTTGAAGGCGGTGGTATAGGGCAGAAGGATCGCGTGCGTTTCGGCATGGGGCGTGTCGAACGAACCCCCGAACACATGCGCCAGCTTGTGATGCAACGCCATCGACACATAGCCCAGCGCTGTCGAACAGCACCACGCGGCGTAAAGCGCGCGCGTCCGGGCCTGTTGCGACTGCGGATCGGCGATGAGCTGCGGCAGCCCCGTCTTGAAGGCCTGCATCGCGTCGCGGCACATCAGCTCGATGACGGGCGAGCGGTCGGGCGCGTAGAACGCCTCCATCGCGTGGGCGATGGCGTTCATCGCCGAGGTGACGGTCAGCCCCACCGGCAGCGTCCGGGTCAGGTCGACATCGTAGATCACCGTCTCGGGCCGGATCGCCGGGTCGCGCCGGGTGGTTTTCCGGCCCTCCGAGGTCTCACCCAGAATGTCGGTCATTTCCGAGCCCGCATAGGTCGTCGGGATCGCCACCTGGTCGGCGCTGGTGCGCAGGGCGATGGCCTTGCCCAGCCCGGTGGTGGACCCGCCGCCCAGACTGACCACCGCGCCCGCGCCGCTTTTCTCGTAGGCGGCGATGGCCTTTTGCGTCACCTCGACCGGCGTGTGCATCGCCGCTCCGGCGAAGACCCCCGCGGCCCGCTTGCCCAGCGCCTCGGCCAGCCGCTGCGCTTCGTCTTCCTGATGCGGGGTCGACAGGATCAGCGCGCGGGACTGGCCCAGACGCTCAAGCTCGTCCCCGGCCTGCGCAAGGGTGCCCGATCCGAACACCACGCGCGTGGTCAGGCCGGGAAAAACGAAGGACTCCATCATGATCTTGCCTTTCAGCCGTCTAGGCTTTCTCTCGCTCGCATGCGCCTGCCGCCAGCCGGACCCGGCCAACAACAGGCGCAGCTTCTGTCCCGTTCAGCGCGCCAGAACCTGTCGCAGGACGCGGAACAGATCCGACTCGGGCGCGTCGGTCATCGCGGTGGCGCGCCACGCGACATGCTGGTCGGGTCGCACCAGCAGACAGCCATTGTCCCGGATCTCCGAGATCCGCGCCCAGTCGCCGCCGTGATCCACGTAATCCTGACGCGGGCCGATCACATGGGTGGCGATCTCGATCCCCAGATCGGTGGCCACGCGCCCGGCGGCCGCGATCCACGCCTCGCCGCCCAGACCGGTCAGCAGCGTGAAGCGCCCCTTGCCGCACAGATCCAGCGTCGAAATCTCGGCGCCCGTATCGCGGCGATAGAGCCAGGCATGGGGCAGCCGCGCGCCGGGCCAGGTGGTAGGCTGGTAATACAGGTCGGCGTCCATCTCGAACGCGGGTTCGACCTGCCCGTCCGTCACCACCGCGTCCGAGCGATAGCGCTGGTTCATTTCGACCCCGTGCGCGTCGAACTCGTATTTCTTGAAGGCGATGGCCTTACGGATCGCCTCGCGCTGGGCCTCGGCCTCGGGCGTGCCGTCACAGCGGGCCTCCAGGTTGGCCTGCATCTGCGCGGGGTCCACCCCCTCGGCCATGCCCAGCGCGGCAAAGATCGGCCCGGTTTCGGCGATCGACTGGTTCGCCCGCGTGACGATCTGTTTGGCAATCGGCGCGCGCTCGGTATCGTAGCTGTCCAGCAGACGCTCGCCCGCCTGCCCTTTCAGCACCATGGCCAGCTTCCAAGACAGGTTGAACGCGTCCTGAATCGACGTGTTCGATCCCAGCCCGTTCGAGGGCGGATGCCGGTGGATCGCGTCGCCCATGCAAAAGACGCGGCCTTTGGAAATCTTCGTCGCGTGGTAATTGTTCACGGTCCATGTGCTGGCCGACAGCAATTCGATGTCCAGATCCGGATCGCCGATGAGCTGCCGCGCCACGCCGGTGGCGAATTCGGGCGTGACCTCGGGTTCGGGCGCGTTGATGTCATAGCCCCAGACGATCAGCCACTCGTTCCACGGCCGCACCATCCGCACCAGCCCCATGCCGATGCCGCCCACATCCGCGCCGGGCTGCATCACCCAGTACAGAACCGAGGGACGATGCGCGACATAGCGCGACAGGTCGGCGCGGAACAGGATGTTCATCGAGCCGCCGACGCCCATCTTGCCTTCGAACGGAAGGCCCAGTTGTTCGGCCACCAGCGACTTGCCGCCATCCGCGCCGATCAGGTATTTCGACCGCACCGTCACTTCCTTGCCCGACAGCCTGTCGCGCAGCGTGCTGGTCACGCCCTCGGCATCCTGTACATGGCTCAGATACTCGGTCGACATCCGCGCCTGCGTGCCGCGCGAACAGGCGGTCTTGAACAGAAGCGGCTCCATGAAGGTCTGCGGCAGGTCGTTCATCTTGGTGGGCGAGGCCATCTGATGCGCCGCGCGCGACAGGGGATGATTGCCCCAGGCCTTCATCCGCCCGATTTCTTCCCCGGCGAGGCTTTCGCAGAAGATGTTCTCGCCCATCAGGCCCTGATGCGTACCGAAAAGATAGGCCTCGTCCTCGACCTCACGGCCCATGTCGCGCAGGACCTCCATCGTGCGCTGGTTGGTGATATGCGCGCGCGGCGTGTTGGCCAGCCAGCGATAGCGGTTCACCGCCATGTTCTCGATGCCGTAGCTCGACAACAAGGCCGCGCTGGCGGCACCGGCGGGGCCGGTTCCGATGATAAGAACATCCGTGGTGATATCGGCCATGGCGCGTGGTCCCTCCCTCGTCCTGCGTCGGCTGCGGCGCGTGCCGCTTCGATGCCCGACGGGTCCGCGGCGCGACCGCGCGACGCACGGGCGCGCGGCCGGTCTCCTCCCGTCCCGGCCTGACCACGGTAACCCGGCAAATGCGGGATATTGATCGCATAGCGGCAGCTCAATATAACGGGTCAGCATGAAACTCAGCGCTGAACATCTGGAAATCCTGGCGGTGATCGTCGAGAAGGGCGGGCTCACCGAAGGGGCCGAGGCGCTGGGCAAGTCGCAGCCATCCGTCTCGCGGTCGATGGCGCTTCTGGAACAGCGCGTCGGCCTGCCGCTGTTCGAACCCGGACGCCGTCCGCTCAGACCGACCGAGCTGGGCCTCAGGCTGGCTCGGGCGGGGGCGCAGATCCGCGCCGCGGGGCTCGAGGCCGGGCAGATCGTGAAGCGCTTCCAGCGCGGTCAGGCGGGGCGCCTGCGGATGGGCGGGACGCCGGTCTTCATGGATGGCGTCGTGTCGGCCATCATCGCCGATTTCCAGTCGCGCCACAGCGATGTCCAGATCGAGCAGGTCTACGGCTATCTCGACCAGCTCGCGCTCAGCCTGCGCAACGAGGCGCTGGACCTGGCGATCCTGCCGATGCATGCCTCGCAGGTTCCGAAGGACATGCATTTCACGCCGCTCATGGGGGGGCACAATGTGATCGTCTGCCGTGCCGGCCACCCGCTGACCCGGCGCAAGGGGCTGACGATGCAGGATATCGACAGTTTCGGCTGGATCGCGCCGCCCACGGACAGCCCGCTTTACCGCGACCTGCAGCGGGCGGTGCGGTCCATCGGGCGTGAGGATTTCCACGTCAGTTTTTCAGGCGGAACGCTGGCCTCGATCCTTGCGGTGCTGACCGGGTCCGATGCGCTGACCGTGCTGCCCTATTCCGTTGCGTTCCTGGCGCGGCGCAACACGCCGCTGGAAATCCTGCCCATCCGCATCGAGCATCCAGACCGGCACCTGGGCATCCTGCGCCTCTCGAAAGCCCGCGCCGAGGCGCGGACACTGACGCTTTTTTCCGGCTTCGTCGCGGACGAGCTTCACCGGCTGCAAAACCGCATTGACCACGAATTGCAAGTGCGCCGCCGGGGCTGAGCGGGCAGGCTCAGGCGGGGACGAGCACGAAATCGTATTCCGAGCGCCACAGTGTGTCTTCGCCCTCAAGCCGCTCATAGGGCGCGATCAGCGATTCCTTGACGCCGAAAACCGCGTCCGAGGTCAGATAGGAATCGTCGCCCACGAAGGTATGCGTCACCAGCTTCTGGAAGCCTTCGGCCGTCACCAGATAATGCATATGCGCCGGGCGATAGGGATGCCGGCCCAGATGGCCCAGCATCTGGCCGACAGGGCCGTCATCGGGAATGGGATAGGCCACGGGCTTGATCCCCCGGAACGCATAGCGCCCATCCGCGCCGGTAAAGAAACGCCCGCGATTGTTCCATTTCGGTTGAATGCCGGGCTGCTGGACGTCGTAATATCCGTCTGCGTTATCCGACCAGACATCGACACAGGCGCCTTCAACCGGGTTGCCCTCCAGATCGACGACGCGGCCCACGAACAGGCAACTCTCGCCCTTCCCGTCCAGCGAGATCTGGTCGCCCATCGCACGGATCGGCGCATCGGCGACGTGGAACGGGCCGAACACGGTGTTTTCGGTCGCGCCATCGGGGCGGCGGTTGTTGATCGCATCGACCAGCATCGACAGGCCCAGCACATCCGACAGCAGGATGAATTCCTGCCGTTCCCCGGAACACATCTGCCCGGTCCGTGTCAGGAAACCGATACCGTATTCCCATTCTTCCTGCGTCAGGTTCACCTCGGTCGCGAAGGCATGGAGATGCCGCACCAGGCTTTCCATCACCCGCTGCAGCCGCGGATCGGTGTCAGGCCCCATCCGGCCATTCACGGTGCGGGCGGAATTGGCTTCGTCGAAATAGCTCATGATGCGCGGGTCCCTGATCTGCGGCCCCGGCAGGCTGCCGGGCCTGAACGACGGAAGGACACCCAGGCGACACCAGCGGACATGAACCCGGCGCTTCCTCCCCGGATCTTTATTCAGGATGCCGACACCCGAGGTCAAATGCGCATGACGGCGGCCAATATATCCCGAGGGTATATTCGGCCGGCCCCGTGCGCTCAGCGTCCCCACACCACGGCGTTCTCGTGCCGCTGGATGATATGCCGCAGATCGTCGAAGGCGTGCATGATGTGATGCGCCAGCCGGTCGGCGGCGGGCGTGCGCGGCGCGCCGGCAAGCCGCAATATGCCCAGCGAGCGATTGGGCTGCGGAATATCGTAGGGCAGGACAACGACGCGGTTTTCCTTGCGCTGCGCAAAGACGACCGAAAACGGCAGCACGGCCAGCGCGTTCGACCCGGCCAGGAAGTTGATCACGCTCATCAGCGAGCCGCCGGAATAGCGGATGCTCAGTTCGGACACGCCGATGCTCATGAGGATCATCTGCAGATCGGACATCAGCGGCGAGCCGGGCAGCGGCGCGATCCACGGAAAAGCGGTCAGATCGACCGCCTGCAGCCGCGCGCGGCGCATCAGCGGATGGCCCGGGCGGCAGGCGACGATATTGCGACCGGGCAGCAACTCGAAGAAATCGAAGGCCGGGCCGGGATGCGCCGAGCCGATCGGCACGATGCCCAGATCGATGAGCCCCGCCTCCAGCGCCGAGGTCAGTTCGGGCAGGTTGCCATAGCTCTGTTCGACCGTCACTTCGGGTTCGTCGCCATGAAAGCTGGCGATCATCTCGCTGATCATCGCGTCCATGAAAAAGGGCACGCCGCCCACCCGCACCACGCCGCGCGCGCCGGTGACGTAACCGCGGACCGCCTCGGTTGCGTGCCGCGAGGCGGCAAGGATGGCGCGGCCATGGATCGCCAGTTGCTCGCCCAATGGCGTCGCCTGAAGCGGACGCCGTCCCCGCACGAAAAGCGGCTGTTCGATCCGCGCCTCCAGCATCGACAGGGACCGGCTGACCGCCGACTGCGTCATGCCCAGAAGGGCCGCCGCTTCGGACACGCTGCCGGTGTCCAGAACCGCCGCAAGCTGGATCAGGTGGCGTTCATTCAGCCTCATCCCGCGATTCTATAGGCCCAGCCCGGTCACCCGGCAATCCCGATGACCGGATCCGGCCCGTTTCCCGGCGCCCCGCGCTCAGGCCGGGGCGACCTTGTCCAGCGCGTGGCAGGCGGCCTGCCCGATGGGCGTGGGCTGCGGCAGCGGCACCTCGTGCCGGCAGCGGTCATGGACCAGCGGGCAGCGCGGATGAAAGGCGCAACCGGGCGGCGGCGAGATCGGGTTCGGGATCTCGCCCTCGACCGGCCGGCGCCTGCGCCCCGACAGCGCCAGATCCGGCACCGCGTCCAGCAGCATCCGCGTATAGGGGTGCTGCGGATCGGTGAACAGCTTCTTGCCCTGCGCCACTTCGACCAGACGGCCCAGATACAGAACGCCGATCCGGTTCGCCATGTGCCGGACCACCGACAGATCGTGGCTGATCAGCAGATAGGTCAGCCCGAACTCGTCCTGCAGATCGCGCATCAGGTTCAGGATCTGCGCCTGAACCGACACGTCCAGCGCCGAGGTCGGCTCGTCGCAGACGATGAATTCGGGCTTCGACGACAGCGCCCGCGCGATGGCGATCCGCTGACGCTGGCCGCCCGAGAATTCATGCGGGAACTTGTTCACGTCGCCCGCCGACAGGCCCACGACTTCCAGAAGCCGCCCGGCTTCCTTGCGGGCGTCGGTGGCGTTCATCAGGCCGAAGGTGCGGATCGGCTCGGCGATGATCTCGCCCACCCGCCAGCGCGGATTGAGGCTGGCGAACGGGTCCTGAAAGATCATCTGGAACCGCCGCCGCAGCGCGCGGGGAATGCCCGCCGAGGTGTCGATCTTCTGCCCGTCGAAGGTGATCGTCCCCCCCGACGGCGGCAGCAGGCCCACCACCATCTTGGCAATCGTCGACTTGCCCGAGCCGGATTCGCCCACCAGCGCGAAGGTCTCGCCCCTGGCAATCTCGAAGCTCACATCGGCATTCGCGGTGAGGAACTGCTTTTCCTCGCGCTCGATCACCCGGTTGAGCCAAGGTTTCGACACGTCGAAGCGGCGCGTCAGGCCCTCGATCTTCAGCAATGGCTCAGTCATGGGGCACCTCCTGCGTCTTGGCCGGGTCGTGCAGCCAGCACGCCGCAAGCCGCCCGGGTTCGGGCGACAGAAGCTCGGGACGCTCGGTGAAACAGGGGGCAAAGGCCCGGTCGCAGCGGGGGTTGAAGGCGCAACCCTGCGGAATCGCGTTGAGCCGCGGCATCGAGCCCGGGATTTGCACCAGCCGGTCGCTTTCCTGTGTCAGCGTCGGGATCGACCCCATCAGGCCCTGCGTATAGGGATGCAGTGCCTCGGTGATGACCTCGCGCACCGGCCCGATTTCGGCCATCCGCCCGGCATAGAGCACCGCCACGCGGTCGGCGGTTTCCGCGATCACGCCCATATCGTGGGTAATCAGCATCACGGCGGCGCCACGCTCGGCGCAGATATCCTTGAGCACCTCAATGATCTGCGACTGCACCGACACGTCCAGCGCCGTTGTCGGCTCGTCGGCGATCACCAGTTCCGGCTCGGCGCAAAGCGCCAGCGCGATCACCACGCGCTGCCGCATTCCGCCCGAGAAATGGTGCGGGTAATCGTCGATCCGGCGCTCGGCCGCCGGGATACCCACGCGATCCAGAAGCGCGACGGCGCGTTTGCGCGCCTCGGCCTCGGAGCAGTCGATATGCGTGCGGATCGTTTCGATCAGCTGCTGAGCGACGGTATAGAGCGGGTTGAGCGAGGTCAGCGGGTCCTGGAACACCATGCCGATCCGCTTGCCGCGGATCTTGCGCAAGGCGTCGGGGCGCAGGTTGTCGATCCGCTCGCCCTTGAGCCGGATCTCGCCCCCGGCAATGCGGCCGGGCGGTTCGATCAGGCCGATGATGGCGCTTCCGGTGATGGATTTCCCGGCGCCGGATTCGCCGACCATGCCCAGCACCTCGCCCGGCATGATGTCAAAGCTGACGCGGTCGAGCGCGCGCAGCGTGCCGCGACGGGTGGGGAATTCCACCACCAGGTCGCGGACGGAAAGCAGGGGGTCTGCCATCGCGGGCCTCCCTTAACGAAGACGAGGGTTCAGCGCGTCGCGCAGCCAGTCACCCAACAGGTTGACCGACAGCGCAAGCGCAAGAAGGGTGACGGCGGGGAACAAGAGGATCCACCATTCGCCCGAGATCAGGAACGACTGCCCGATGCGGATCAGCGTGCCCAGCGAGGGTTGCGTCGGCGGCACACCCACGCCCAGGAAGGACAGCGTCGCCTCGGCGATGATCGCCAGCGCCAGCGAGATCGTCGCGATGACCAGCACCGGCCCCATCACGTTGGGCAGGATGTGGCGGAACATGATCTTCGCCGGATGCGCGCCGATGACCCGGGCAGCCTGGACGTATTCCTTGCTTTTCTCGACCATCGTCGCGCCGCGCACGACGCGCGCGAACTGCACCCAGTCGGACAGGCCGATGGCGACGATCAGCACCCAGATCGCCATCTGGTCGCGCAGGTTGTCGGGAATGAAGCCCCGCGCGATGCCGAAGATCAGCAGCGCGATCAAGATCGCCGGGAAGGCCAGCTGCACATCCGCCACGCGCATCAGCGCGCTGTCGACCCAGCCGCCGCGCCAGCCCGCGAACAGCCCGATGGAAATGCCCAGCACCATGGCGAACACCACCGCCATCGCCCCCACGAACAGCGAGGTCCGGGTGCCGTACATGATGGTCGACAGCATGTCGCGACCCTGATTGTCGGCGCCCATCACGAAGACCTCGCCGGTGAAGGCGTTGGGCTCCATCGGCGGGGTGAAACCGTTCATCAGGTTCAGCCCGGCGGGGTTGTAGGGGTTCATCGGCGCCAGCCACGGCGCGAACACGGCGCAGAAGATGATCACCAGCGCGACGACGGTGGCGACGATGGCCACCGGCGAGGTGCGGAAGGCATAGGCCAGATCGCTGTCCCAGGCGCGGTACAGGCGACCGGCGGGTTTGGGCGGAACGGGGGTCTTGCTGTCAGAGGTCATGGCTTAGCTCCCGTCAATGGGCCTTGCCGGCGCGATCCACGCGCAGGCGCGGATCGACCGCGTAGTAAAGCAGATCGACGATCAGGTTGATCACGACGAAAACCAGCGCGATCATCATCAGATAGGCCGCCATCACCGGCACGTCGACGAAGCGGACCGAGTTGATGAACAACGCGCCCACGCCGGGCCAGTTGAACACCGTCTCGGTGATGATGGCGAAGGCGATGATCGAGCCCAGCTGCAGCCCTGTGATGGTGATCACCGGCACCAGCGTATTCTTCAGCGCATGGCCGAAATTGATCGCGCGCGCGGACAGGCCGCGCGCGCGGGCGAACTTGATGTAATCGGTGCGCAGCACTTCCAGCATCTCGGCCCGCACCAGCCGCATGATCAGCGTCATCTGGTAAAGCCCCAGCGTGATCGCGGGCAGGATCAGCGCCAGCCGCCCGGAATGCGTAAGCAGCCCGGTTGACCACCAATCGCCGATCGACACCACGTCGCCCCGTCCGTTCGACGGCAGCCAGCGCAGCTCGACGGCGAAAATCCAGATCAGCAGAACGCCGATCAGGAAAGTGGGCAGCGACACGCCGATCAGCGAGCCGGTCATGATGATGTTCGACATCACGCCCCGCCGCCTGAGCGCGGTATAGACGCCCAGCGACAGGCCGACGACGAAGGCCAGAAAGCCCGAGACCAGCGCCAGCTCGATCGTGGCCGGCAAGCGCTGCAGGATCAGCTCGGTCACCGGCATCTGCAGCCGGTACGAGATGCCGAACTCGCCTTGCGCCGCATTGCCGATGAAGCGGCCGAATTGCAGGAAGATCGGGTCGTTCAGGCCCAGCGAGTCCCTCAGGGCCTCGCGGTCGGCGATCGAGGCTTCCTGCCCGACCATCGAATTGACCGGGTCGCCGACGAAGCGAAACAGGGTGAAAGACACCGCCGCGACCGCCACCATGACGATGACGGATTGCAAAAGGCGTCGGATGATAAAGGCGATCATGGGCGTGTCCCGTCATGGTGCGCGCGTGGCGGGGCTGGCAAGGACGCCTCGGCAACGCCGGGCGTCAGGATGGTCGGCTTGGTCAGTATCCTCCGGCCCAGCCTAGACGACAGACGGGCAGGATGGCAAACGCCCGGCCGTGCACAGGGCCGGCCGGGCGCAAGGTTCGAAAACGCCGTCAGTCGACCGTCACGGTCCAGAGCGTCGGCGAGTTTTCGGGATGGACGTCGATATTCAGACCGTCGCGCACGGCATAGGCCAGAAGCTGGTTATGCACGTTCAGGAAGACGCGGTCCTCCATCACCTGATCCCAGATCTGCGCGATCACCGCGTTGCGCTCGTCCAGATCGGTCATCGTGGCGATCGATTCGATCATTGCATCGACTTCCGGGTTCGAATAGCGGCCCCCGTTATAGGCGCCGTACGACCCTTCGCGCGTATGCACGAGGAAGTTGAAGACATAGGCCGAATCGAAGGTCGGCACGCCCCAGCCCAGCATGTAGAAATCGGTTTCCCAATTCTCGATCAGCGGGAAGTGCAGCGAACGCGTCTGCGAGTTCAGCGTGACGTCGATGCCGATACGGCCCAGCATCCCGACGGTCGCCTGGCAGATCGCCTCGTCGTTCAGGTAACGGTCGTTCGGGCAATCGAGCTGCACCGAGAACCCGTCCGGATAAACCGACGAGACCAGCTCGGCCGCGCGCTCGTAATCGGGCGCGCTGTATTCGTGCATCTCTTCCGTCCAGCCGTTGACGAAGGGCGGCAGCGGCGCGGCCGAGGGCTGCGACTGGCCGCGCATCACGACCTGCATGATCGCGTCGCGATCAAGCGCCAGCGCCATCGCTTCGCGGATCTCGGGATGCGAGAACGGGTTATCGTCCACGTTGCTTGAACGCAGCGTGTCCGAGCTGGCATCATAGGCGAAGAAGATGTTGCGGTTTTCCGGGCCGGTCACGACCTGGACGCCCTCGGTCTGCTCGAGCCGGGCGATATCCTGCACCGGCACGTCCTGCACGAAATCGACCTCGCCCGACAGCAGCGCGGCGATCCGCGTCGCGGCTTCCGGGATCGGCTGATAGATCACCTCGGTCACCTGCGGTGCGTCGCCCCAGTAGCCGTCAAAGGCTTCGAGCACGGTGCGCACTTCGGGATCGCGCGAAACCAGCTGGTAGGGGCCGGTGCCGTTGGTGTTGCGGACGGCGTAATTCTCTTCGCCCGCGGCGAAGTTCTGCGGCGCGACGACGTCGTTCGCCTCGGCCCAGTCCTTGTCGACGATGAAGAAGTTGGTCAGGTTGTTGGGATACAGCGGCGACGGGCCGGTCATCTGCACATGCACGGTGTAATCGTCCACCGCCTCGGCGCCGACGACATCGGCGTGAATCGCGCGGAAGCCCGAGCTTTCGTGCAGCACGCGCTCATACGAAAAAACAACGTCCTCGGCGGTGAAGGGCGCGCCGTCCTGGAAGGTCACACCTTCGCGCAGCGTCAGCACCCAGATCGTGGGATCGTCCGGATGGATCTGCCAGTCGGTGGCAAGGCCCGGCGCCAGCGTGCCGTCCACGTTGCGCGACACCAGCGTGCCGTAGATGTGGCGCAGCAGGGCCAGCGTGGGGCCTTCGTTCTGGCTGTGGGGGTCAAGGGTCAGCGCGTCGGCAACGCGGGCCCAGCGGACGGTTTCGGCCTGTGCGGCCCCGGCGGCCAGGGCCAGCGCGGCGGCTGAAACCGAAAGGGTCAGCGCACGTGCAAGCTTGGTCATGGTCGTCTCCCTGTTTGGTCGTCTGTCTGAAGATCACAGACAATAGACGGAGCAGATACAGATTTGATCATGAAGTCAATTCTGCCCCGGCCTTCCGGAGGCGCTTTCCAGCGGGAATGCCGCTACGGCACTTTTTCCATCCGTCGACCACGCCCGGGACAGCCCGAAAAACCCGCGTTGGTGCGGTTGCAAGGCGCTGTTATTCATAGGCTTTCGGAACGGTGCCCGCCCGGGCCCACGCAGACTGTCCCGTCAGGCGGATTCGACAAAATCGATCAGCCGCGGCAGACACACGCGCCGCAGGTCGTAATTCTCGACGATATGCGCCCGGGCGGCCTCGCGCATGTGGCGATAGGCTTCGGGCCGGGCGAGCGCGTCGATCAGCGCGTCGGCGATCTCGTCGCTGTCGAAGAAATCGACCAGCCGCCCGGTCGCGCCGTCCTCGATGATCTCTTCCACCGGCGCCGTGCGCGACCCCACGACCAGAGCGCCCGCGCTCATCGCTTCCAGCATTGACCAGGACAGAACGAAGGGCACCGTCAGGTAACAATGGACCCGTGTGCACTGCATCAAGGACAGGAAGCTGGCATAGGGCACCTTGCCGGTGAAATGCACGCGGCTCATGTCCAGCCGGTCGCGGACCTCGTCCAGAAACAGCTCTTTCCAGCTCTGACCCTCGGGCGGACGGGCACCGTAGCTTACATCGTCGCCGCCGATGATCACCACCTGCGCGTTGGGCCGGGCTTCCAGAACCGAGGGCAGCGCCCGCATGAAGGAATGATAGCCGCGATAGGGTTCCAGGTTGCGGTTGATGAAGGTCAGCAATTCGTCCCCCGCGCGAAACCCGACCCCCGAAGGCAGGGTTACGCGGGCCGCACGATCCGGGCGGACGCGGTCGGTATCGATACCGTCATGGATGATGGTGATCTTGTCGCGAAAACAGACGGGAAAGGTGTCGGCCTGAAACTCGGTCGGGGACAGCGCGGCATGGGCCTGGGTCATCATCAGCGCCTGGTGCCCCTGCCGGGCGATAACCGAAAGCGGCTTTTCCGGATTGTCCGAGGCGAATTCGGGATCGAATCCCACATCCAGCCCGTGCGGCGCGTAATACAGCTCGCCGTAAACCAGAAGCCGGGCGTCGGGCCAGATTTCGGACAGGAACAAGGTCTCGCCCCAGCCGCCATGGCCGAAGATCACGTCGGGGACATAACCGTGCTGATCGCGCAGAACGCGCGCCGCGCGCGAGACGCGGTAGGCGCGGCTGGTCATCTCGCAATAGGTGGTGCCCAGCTGTGCGATCTTCGGATCGGGGCGCGGATCGGGCTTGCGATAGCGAAACGTGGTGATCGAGGATTGGCGCGCGTTGGTTTCGTCCGTGAGCGCCGTGACATCGTGCCCGCGTTCCACCAGGGCCGGCGCCAGGTGCAGAAACTGGCCCGGAAAATTCTGGTGGACGAACAGGATTTTCACGTCTCTTCCGCTCCGGACCGCCCTATCGTCTTCAGATCGAACGCCGCGGCCAGAAGCGCGCGGGTATAGTCGCTGCGCGGCGCGTCGAAAACCTGCGCGGCTGGCCCGTATTCCAGCACATCGCCCTGCTTCAGCACAAGGATCTGATGCGACATCGCCCGTACCACCCGCAGGTCGTGGCTGATGAACAGATAGGCCAGGTCGTGTTTTTTCTGCAATTCCCGAAGAAGCTCGACGATCTGCACCTGCACGGTCATATCCAGCGCCGAGGTCGGCTCGTCCAGGATCACCAGCTTGGGCTGCAGGATCATCGCGCGGGCGATGGCGATACGCTGGCGCTGCCCGCCGGAGAACTCGTGCGGATAGCGATCCATCATCGACGGATCCAGCCCGACCTCTGTCATGATAGCCGCGACCGCCTCGCGTTCGGAGCCGCCGGTCGGCACGCCGTGCACGCCCAGCCCCTCGGCGATGATCTCTTCGATCGTCATGCGCGGCGACAGGCTGCCGAACGGGTCCTGGAACACGATCTGCATTTCCCGCCTGAGCGCGCGCAGCGCCGCGCGTCCCGACCGCTTGTCGCCCGAGGACGAGATGTCGCGCCCCATGAACACGATCCTGCCCTCGGACCGGGTCAGCCGCGCGATGGCCAGCGCCAGCGTCGTCTTGCCCGAGCCCGATTCACCCACGATGCCCAGCGTCTCGCCCGCCCGCAGGCTGAGCGAGGCCTCGTTCACGGCCTTCACATGCCCCACGGTCTTGCGCAGGAAACCGCGCTGGATCGGGAACCAGATGCGCAGATCCTCGGTGCGCAGGATCTCGGCGGCCCCTTGCGGCACCGGCGCGGGCGCGCCCGAGGGTTCGGCCTCGAGCAGCTTGCGCGTATAGGGGTGCGACGGCGCGTTGAAGACCTGCTCGGTCGGACCATGTTCGACAATTTCGCCGTTCTGCATCACGCAGACCCGGTCGGCCACGCGGCGGACGATGTTCAGATCGTGGGTGATGAACAGCATCGACATGCGCTCGGCGCGCTTCAACTCGGCCAGCAATTCCAGGATCTGCGCCTGGATCGTCACGTCCAGCGCCGTCGTCGGTTCATCCGCCACCAGAAGCTTCGGCCCGTTGGCCAGCGCCATGGCGATCATCACCCGCTGACGCTGCCCGCCCGACAGCTGGTGCGGATAGCTTTTCAGCCGCGTCTCGGCCTCGCGGATGCCGACCTTTTCCAGAAGCTCCAGCGCGCGGGCGCGGGCATCGTCGCCGCTGACCGCCTGATGCAGTTCCAGCGCCTCGGTGATCTGTTTCTCGACCGTGTGCAGCGGGTTGAGAGAGGTCATCGGCTCCTGGAATATGAAGCTGATATCGTTGCCGCGCACCCGCCGCAGTTCCGAGGCCGGGGCGCCCACCATCTCGGCGCCCTCGAAGGTGATCGAGCCGCTCAGCCGCGCGGCGTCGCTCAGCAGGCCCACGGTGCTGAGCGCGGTCACCGACTTGCCCGACCCGGATTCGCCCACCAGCGCGACGGTCTCGCCCTCGGCGATGTCGAAGGACACGCCGCGCACCGCTTGGATTTCATGGCCGCCCTGCCGGAAGGCGACGCCCAGATCGGTTACTTTCAGCAGCGTCATCGAAAGGTCTTTCGTGGGTCGAAAGCGTCGCGGATGCCTTCGAAGACGAAGACCAGAAGGCTGAGCATCAGCGCGAAGGTCAGGAAGGCGGTGAAGCCCAGCCACGGCGCCTGCAGGTTCTGGCGCGCCTGCAACGTCAGGTTCCCCAGCGACGGCGCCGAGGCGGGCAGACCGAAGCCCAGAAAGTCCAGCGTCGCCAGCGTGGCGATCGCCCCGGTGACGATGAAGGGCAGCATGGTCACCGTCGCGACCATGGCGTTGGGCAACAGGTGGCGAAACATGATGCGGGCATTCGACACGCCCAGCGCCCTTGCGGCGCGGACATATTCGAAATTGCGCGCGCGCAGGAACTCGGCCCGCACGACGCCCACCAGAGCGGTCCATGAAAACAGCACCATCAACACCACCAGCAGCCAGAAATTCATCGGGATGATGGCGGCGACGATGATGATGACATAGAGCGACGGCACCGAGCCCCACAGCTCGATCAGGCGCTGCGCGATCAGGTCGGTCAGGCCGCCGAAAAAGCCCTGAACCGCGCCCGCCACGATGCCGATCAGCGACGAGATCGCGACGACGACGAAGGCAAAGGTCACCGACAGGCGGAAGCCGTAGATCACCCGCGCCAGTACGTCGCGCGCGGCGGCATCGGTGCCCAACCAGTGATCGGCATCGGGGGCCGAGGGTGCCGGGCCGCCGATATTGTTGATCGTGTCATAGGAATAGGGGATCGGCGGCCAGAGCAGCCAGCCCTCGTAGACCTCTTCGCCCTCGACCATGCCGGTCGCGGCGGCCTGTTCCAGCGCGTCCTCGGGATCGTCGAGACACCATTCCACGCCGCCGGTCTCGATCAGGCATTGCACCTCGGGGATGCGGTAATCGGCCTGCGTGCGGAATTCGCCGCCATAGGCGGTTTCGGGATAGAACTGGAAGATCGGGTACTGGATCTCGCCGCGATAGCTGACGGCGATGGGGACATCGTTGGCCAGAAACTCGGAAAACAGGGTGATCCCGTACAGGATCAGGAAGATCCAGAGCGACCAATAGGCCCGGCGATTGGATTTGAAATTGCGCCAGCGACGCTGATTCAGCGGTGAGAGGGCCATGGCTCAGCCCTCCCGCGTTTCGAAATCGATGCGCGGGTCGATCCAGACATACATCAGGTCCGAGACGATGCCGACGATCAGCCCCATCAGCGTGAAGATGAACAGCGTGCCGAAGATCACCGGGTAATCGCGCTGCAACGCCGCCTCGAAGAACAGCCGCCCCAGCCCGTCGAGCGAGAAGACCTGCTCGATGATCAGCGACCCGCCGAAGAACGCGCCGATGAACACCGCCGGGAAACCCGCGATCACGATCAGCATCGCGTTGCGGAACACGTGACCATACAGCACCTTGCGCTCGACCAGCCCCTTGGCGCGGGCGGTCATCACGTATTGCTTGCGCAGCTCGTCAAGGAACGAGTTCTTGGTCAGAAGCGTCAGCGTGGCGAAGCTGGAAATCGTCAGCGCCAGCGTCGGCAGGACCATGTGATGCGCGTAGTCAAGGATCTTGCCGCCGACACTGAGCTGTTCCCAAACCTCGCGCTCGGAATGGATGCCGCGCGAGGGGAACCACTGGAAATAAGAGCCCCCGGCGAACAGGACCAGCAAAAGGATCGCGAACAGGAAGGCGGGGATCGCGTAGCCCACGATGATCACGCCCGACGTCCAGGTGTCAAAGGGCGTGCCGTCCTTTACCGCCTTTCGCACCCCCAGCGGGATCGACACGATATAGGCGATCAGCGTGGACCAGAGCCCCAGCGAGATCGACACCGGCATCCGTTCGACCACCAGCTCGATCACCGTTTTCGACGTGAAGTAACTGGTGCCGAAGTCGAACTGGAAATAATTCACCATCATGTCGATGAACCGCTCGAGCGGCGGCTTGTCGAAGCCGAACTCCCGCTCGAGCTGTTCGATGAATTCGGGCGGCAGGCCCCGCGCGCCGATATAGCGGTCGCTCGCCCCGCCCCCGGAACGCGCCACGTCGTCGCCCGCGCCCGAAAAGCCGCGCGTCACGTCGCCTTCGCCCTGCATCGTGGCGATGACCTGCTCGATCGGGCCGCCGGGCACGAACTGCACCAGCACGAAGTTGATGACCATCACGCCGATCAGCGTGGGAATCACCAGCAGAAGCCGTCGAAGGATATAGGCGCCCATGGTTTGTGGCGGCCCTTACAAGGCGCCTTCGGCGCGCAGTTCGGCCATGCGCTCGGCATCGAACCACCACCAGTCCATGACGCCGGCCGACAGGAACGGGAATTCCTCGGGGTGGCGATAGACATCCCAGTAGGCGAACCACTGGTTGGGGCTGTACCACAGCGGGACCATGAACCGCTCATGGCGCAGCACGCGGTCCAGCGCCCTGAGCGCGGTGTCGCGTTCTTCCGGCGTCTCGGCCATGAGCGAGATGTCGATGATCCGGTCGACCAGCGGACTGGCCAGCCCGGCAGGGTTGAACAGCGAATAATCCGCCGCCTCGGACCCGAAGCGCTGCATCAGGCCGGTCCCGGTATCGAGAAACGCGACATAGGCATCGAAGATCATGTCGTAATCGCGGTCGCGCTGGCGCAACGTGTATTGCGACGGGTCGATCCGCTGACCCACGGCCTGAATGCCCATGGCCTGCAGGTTTTCAAGGAAGCTTTCGATGATCGCCTCGCCCGTGGCCGAACCGGCGGTCGAATAGGGAAATTCGATGCGCATGGGCTCGCCTGCCTCGTTGCGGCGCACACCGTCTTCGCCGACGATCCAGCCCGCCTCCTGCAAGAGCCGGTTGGCGCGGCGCAGGTTGCGGCGGTCCTGCAGCGCGTCGGCCGAGGCTTCGGGCGGGATATAGGCTTCCTCGGTCAAAAGCTCGGGCGGCACCAGATCGCCCAGCGATTCCAGAAGCGCCAGCTCGTCGCCCTCGGGCACACCGGTCGCTTCCAGCGCGGTGCCCTGACTGAACGAATAGCGCCGCGCCATCAGCCCGTATTGCAGCTGCTGGTTCGTCCATTCGAAGTTATAGGCCAGCGTGATCGCTTCGCGCACGCGGGGATCCTGAAGCTGCGGGCGGGCAAGGTTGAAGACGAAGCCCGTGGGCTGCGGCGGCGTCCCGTCGGGCACTTCCTCGCGGGTGATCCAGCCCCGCTCGACCGCCGGGAAATCGTAGGAAATCGCCCATTGGCGCGAATTGCCCTCGGTGCGGAACAGGTATTCGCCGGTCTTGAACGCCTCGAAGGCCGCGGCATCGTCCGAGAAATACTCGACGCGGATCGTCTCGTAATTGTGGCGGCCCTGGTTTTGCGGCAGGTCCCATCCCCAGTAATCGGGATTGCGCCGATAGACGATGCGGCGGTTCACCTCGTAGCTGTCCAGCATGTAGGGGCCCGATCCGGGCGAGATTTCGAAACGCGGCTCATCCAGCCGGGCGCCGGTTTCCTCGTACCACGCGCGCGAGAAGACGGGCGTCGATCCGACCTGATCGATCAGCGAGCGGCGCGAGATCCCCTCGGCGAACTCGAAGCGCACGGTCAGGTCGTCGATCGCCTCAGCATTGACGACGCGCTGGCGGACGCCGGACGCATAGGACGGCAGGCCCTGTTCCAGAAACAGGTTATGGGTGAACACGACGTCCTGCGCGGTGACCGGGGTGCCGTCGCTGAACCGGGCCTCGGGGCGCAGGTGGAAGATCACCCAGTCCTTGCTTTCGGGGTATTCAAGGCTTTCGCAGAGCAGGCAGTAATATTCGCCATAGGCATCCGCCGGGGCCGCGTCCCCGAACGGCCCGCCGGTTTCCAGCAGGCTTTCATAGATCGACTGGCTATAGCGCCCCGCCCGGCCACGACGGCTGTAGGGGTTGAGGGAATCGAAGGTTCCCGATGCATGTTCGGAATACTCGCCCCCCACCGGCGCATCCGGGTTGACGTAGGTGAAATGCGGGAAATCCGCCGGATAGCTGAGATCGCCGTAGAACGAATAGGCATAGGTCCGGATCAGGTCGGGCTGCGCGGGCCTGTCGCCCGATTCCTGCCCCACAGCCTGTCCCGCGACCACCATCCCCCCGAGGGCCAGAGCCGCGCCGCCGATCAGGCATCGGATCAGGGGCATCGGGTCATAGGTCTGGGCGCGGGCGGCGGATCGGGTCATGCGGCTCTCCTGCTTGCGTCTGACTTCTCGCGGGTCAGATAGGCTTTCCACAGGTAAATCCAGCCCGGGCGACGGTTGCAAGTGGCGATTGCGTGAGTATCGCGGGGCGCGCCTGAAATCCCCCATGACAAAGGGCCGCGCGCGGATGCGGCGGCCCTTGAAACGCTAGGCGTCTGAACGAAAGGCCGGAAACGGCCCGGCATCGTGGCCCGATCAGGCGGGATGCTCTTCCAGATACTTGATCAGGTTCACGCGATCCTCGGGATCGGGCAGGCCGCGGAACGACATGCGGGTCCCCGGCGCGGTGCCGCGCGGATCGGCAAGGAAGGTGAACAGGGTTTCGACATCCCAGGTCGTGCCCAGCTGTTCCAGCGCGCCCGAATAGTTGAAGCCTTCGACCGCGTCGATCGCACGGCCGACAACGCCGTCCAGATGCGGGCCGGTGCCGTTGGCGCCTTCCAGCGAGTGGCACGAGCGGCAGTTGCGCCACAGGCTTTCACCAGCGCTGGCATCGGCTTCGGCGTAAAGCGCCATCACGTCGATTTCCTCGGCCGGCTCTTCGCTGGCAGGCTCGGCACCCTCTTCGGGGGGCAGCGGGTAGACAGCATGCGCATGGGCCTCGTCATGGCCCGGCATGTAAACAGTTTCGGCAATCCACTTGCCGACAAGGAAGAACAGGAACGTGGCGCAGATCGCCCCGACCGCCTTCGTAAGAACCATGGTATCGAACATGTCGCATCCCGTTCCTGCAGAGAAGTCGCGCCCTTCTACCCGCTTCCCCTCGACCAATTCAAGCGCTACTTACCGCGACAATTCACTGCAGGGGCCGTATTTTTCGGCAGGAGGCCATGATGACCAAACGCATCGCTTTTCAGGGCGAACCGGGTGCCTATTCGCACGAGGCCTGCGCGGCCTCGCGC
This sequence comes from Pararhodobacter marinus, assembly GCF_003122215.1. Lineage (GTDB taxonomy): Bacteria > Pseudomonadota > Alphaproteobacteria > Rhodobacterales > Rhodobacteraceae > Pararhodobacter > Pararhodobacter marinus. Next base: position 185,734 of record NZ_QEYD01000001.1, read on the forward strand.
CCCGATTTCGAAGCGGTGCCGTGCCGGACATTCGAAGAGGTCATCGACTCGGTGCGTGAAGGCCGCGCCGATCTGGCGATGCTGCCGGTCGAGAATTCGACCTACGGGCGCGTGGCCGATATCCACCGCCTGCTGCCGGAAAGCGGGCTGCATATCATAGACGAGGCATTCGTCCGGGTCCGCATCGCGCTGATGGGGCTTCCCGGCTCGCGGCTCGAGGACATCCGCCATGTCCGCGCCCACCTGGTGCTGATCCCGCAGGCGCGCGGCTTCCTGAAAAGCCACGGCATCAGCGCCGAGGCCGCCGCCGACAGCGCCGGCGCGGCGGCGGAGCTCGCCGAACAGCGGACCCCGCATGAAGGCGTGCTGGCCAGCGAGCTTGCGGCGCAGATCTACGGGCTGGATGTGCTGGCCTCGGATATCGAGGACAATCACCACAACACCACCCGGTTCCTGCTGATGGCGCCCGAACCCGATCTGACCCGGCGCGGCGATCACGGCATGGTCACGACCTTCGTGTTTCAGGTCCGCAACATCCCGGCGGCCCTGTACAAGGCGATGGGCGGTTTCGCCACGAACGGTGTCAACATGACCAAGCTGGAAAGCTACATGGTCGACGGATCCTTCACCGCGACGCAGTTCTACGCCGATATCGAAGGGCATCCCGACGACGCCAACGTGAAGCTTGCACTTGACGAGCTGAAGTATTTCACCACGCGGCTGAGCATCCTGGGCACCTACCCGGCATCGCCCCAGCGCGGCTGAGAGCGCAACGTCAGGATGCAGGGCGCTTTTCCTCTCATCGGGCGCGGTCTAGTCTCGCCGCGACACAAGGGAGGATACCATGACGACAGATCTTGAGGGCCGGCACGCGCTTGTCACCGGCGGCGGCACGGGGATCGGGCTGGCCATCGCGCAGATGCTCGCATCCCGGGGCGCGAAGGTCACGATCACCGGCCGGCGCGGCGACGTGCTCGACAATGCGGCCGCGGGAACGCCCGGCCTGCATCCGCTGGTGATGGACGTGGCGCAGGAAGCCAGCGTCGTCCAGGGCATCGCCGAGGCCATCGCCGCGCGCGGCCCGGTCACGATCTGCGTCGCCAATGCCGGCATCGCCGAAGGCAAGTCGATGGGCAAGATGGACATGGCCTTCTGGCGCAACATGATGGCCATCAATCTGGACGGCGCCTATCTGACCGTGCGCGAATGTCTGGGCGGGATGCTGGCCGAGGGCTGGGGGCGGACTATCTTCATGTCGTCCATCGCCGGTCTCAAGGGCCTGAAGGGCGCCCCCGCCTATACCGCGTCCAAGCATGGCATGATCGGGCTCATGCGCGGCCTGTCCGAGGAATACATGGGCTCTGAGCTGACCTTCAACGCGATCTGCCCCGGCTATGTCGATACCGATATCGTCGCGCGCAACACCGAATCCATCTCTGCCCGCGCCGGGATCGACGCCGAGCAGGCGCGCGCGATGATGGTCAAGTCCAACCGCCACAAACGCCTGATCACTCCGGCCGAGGTCGCAGCGGCCGCGGAATGGCTGGTCGGTCCGAACTCGGGCAGCGTCAACGGCCAGACCCTTGAAATCGCGGGGGGCCAGATGTGACCGTCCCGCCCTGCCTCTGAACAGGACCGAATGCCCAGCCTGACCCGCCTGCTTTCCGGCATCCCCCCGCTTGCCATCCTTGTCACCTTCGCCCTCGGGGGGATCGGCGGACTCGCCGCGAATGCGCTGGGTCTGCCGCTGGCGATGCTGATGGGGGCGATGGTGGCGGTGACGGGGGCCTCCGCGCTGGGACTCCGCGTCTCGAATCACGCGCTGGCGGTGCCGCAGAAATGGCGGACCGCCTTCGTGCCGGTCATCGGCGTGTCGATCGGCGCGGCCTTCCCGCCCGACTTCGCCACACAGGCGATGAACTGGTGGATCACGCTGGTGGCGCTGGCAGTCTTCGTGCCGGGCGTGCAGGTACTGGGATATTTCATCTTCGGCAAGCTGGGCGGGCTGTCCCCCGCGACGTCGTATTTCGCGGCGATGCCCGGCGGGTTCATCGAGGCGCTCGACATGGGCGAGAAATCGGGCGCCGACATGCAGATGCTGATCATGCTGCAATTCCTGCGGCTGATCCTGTGCATCGTGCTGATCCCCATCGCCTTTTCCATCATCGAAGGCCATGCCGTCGGGTCGTCGACCGGCGTGTCGCTGGGCGCGCGGGCGCCGCTGACCTCGGTCGATGTGGCGGTGCTTTTCGCGCTGGGCGCGGTCGGCTGGGCGGTTGCCCACCTGCTGCGCTTTCCCGCCGCGATGCTGTCGGGCCCGCTTCTGCTGAGCGGCGCCGCGCATGCGCTGGGCCTGACCGAGGCAGCCCCGCCCATCTGGGCGGTGCTGGTCACGCAATGGATCATGGGGACGTCTCTGGGCGCGCGGCTTGCCGGCTTCACCCGGGGACAGGCCGGCAAGGCATTGCGCCTGTCGCTGGTCCATATCGGCGCCATGCTGCTGATCGCCGGTGCTATCGCCATGCTGGCCGCGGGCCCGGTGGACGAGCCCGTCTCGGCGGTGATCTTGGCCTTTGCCCCCGGCGGGGTCAGCGAAATGGCCCTTGTCGCCCTGTCGCTGCAGGTCAGCGCCGTTTACGTCACCCTGCACCATCTGGCACGGATCATTCTGGCCGTGCTGATGGCGCGGGTCGGCCTGCGCTGGATCAGGATCTGACCTTACTTGGTCAGGATCAGCTTGCCCGCGCGGGTGATCCGCAGATCGTAGACCTTGCCGTCCAGTTCGATCTGAGCCTGCGTGCCACCCTGCGTCAGCGCACGGGCCGAATGGAGAGGAAGGTCGTTGCGCATGACCGGGCTCGACCGGGTGAAATCTGGCTGTGAGTAAAGGGACATATCGGGCTCCTGTTCCATGACCCAATTCCTGACAAAACTACTCAGGAGAGTCAATCCCGATTCTTTTCATCGGATTTAACGCTGCACGCCCGGCGTCCCTTGCCCCTGGCATGGAAGCGGAAGATGGTAAGCCCGTTCCGATCGCCCTGTCCCCCTCCAACGCCGCGCCCGGTTGAGATTTGATCAAAAGAGGCCTAGCAACGGAGTCGGATTTCAGGGTTCAAGATCAGGGACCCGGCACCACGGAGGGCTTTCATGCGCGTTATGATCAACGGTTTCGGACGCATCGGCCGCACGGTGCTGCGCGCGTGGCTCAGCGGTCGCTGGCCCGGGATCGAGATCGTCGCCGTCAACGACATCGCCCCGCCCGAGACCTGCGCCTATCTGCTGGAATTCGACAGCGTGTTCGGCCCGCTCGACGGCGTCTCGCTGCAGGACGACAGGCTGATCGTGCAGGGCCACGACCTGTCGCTGTCCCAGCACGCCGATATCTCGGCGATGGACCTGTCGTCCATCGACCTCGTGCTCGAATGCACGGGCAAAGCGGACAGCCGCGCCTTTGCCGAGCGCGGGCTGGCAGCGGGCGCGGGCAAGGTGCTGATCTCGGGGCCCTCCGACAGCGCCGACACGACGCTGGTCCTGGGCGCCAATGACGGGCTCTTGCTGCCCGGAATGCGTATCGTCTCGAACGCGTCCTGCACCACCAACGCCCTGGCCCCGCTGGCGCGCGTGCTGAACGAAGCTTTCGGGATCAAGGCGGGCTGGATGACCACCATCCATTGCTATACCGGCTCGCAACCCACCATCGACGCGCCCCGCTCGCCCGACATGGCCCGCAACCGCGCCGCCGCCCTGTCGATGGTCCCCACCACGACCAGCGCGGGTCGTCTTCTGGACCGGGTCCTGCCCGAACTCGCCGGCGTGATCGAATGCGCGGCGGTACGGGTGCCCACGGCCAGCGTCTCGGCAGTCGATCTTTGCATCCTCCCCGACCGGCGCATCGGCGTCGAAGCGGTCAACGACGTGCTGCGCCATGCCGGGGGCGTGGTCGGCTGGACCGAGAAACCGCTCGTGTCGTCCGACCTGCGCGCACGGCCCGAATCCATCGTCATGGCCCTGCCCGAAACCCGCGTCACCGGGGTCGGCCTGATCCGCGTCTTCGGCTGGTACGACAACGAATGGGGCTTTTCGTGCCGGATGCTGGACATGGCGCTGCGCATGGACGGGGGCCGGGCATGATCACCGTCGCCGATGCCATCCTGCAGGCCTTCGACCATCGCCAGCCGATGGCGCCGATCACCGACAGCGATCCCGGCTTCGACCTGGCCCGTGCCTATGCCGCACAGGCCGACCTCACGCAGAGCCGCCTGCGCCGGGGCGCGCGCGTCGTCGGCGTGAAGACCGGCTTCACCAACACCACGATCTGGGACCTCTACAACGTCCACGCCCCGATCCACGGCCCGGTCTTCGACACGACCTGGCGCTCCGGCCCCGTCGCCGCCGCGGATTTCCTGGAACCCAGGATCGAACCCGAGATCGTGCTGCGCCTCGATGCCTCGCCTTCGCCCGAGATGGATGACGAAAGCCTGACGGCCTGCATCGGCGCCCTCGCGCGCGGGTTCGAGATCGTCACCAGCCCCTTCCCGGGCTGGCGCTTCCGTGCCGCCGACACGGTCGCGGCGGGCGCGCTGCACGGCGCGCTCGTCACCGGCGATTTCGCGCGCGCAACCCGGGATGCGCTGGCCGCCCTGGCCACGTTCGACATCCGCCTGATCCGCGACGGCGAAACGGTGGCGCGGGGCCGGGGGGCGAACGTGTTGGGCACCGGCCCCCTCGCAGCCCTGCGCGACCTCGTGACCCGGCGCGGCGCCGACCGGCTACAGGCGGGCTGGATCGTCTCGACCGGCACCCTGACCGACGCGCTGCCCATCGCCCCGGGCGAAAGCTGGACCACCGAGATTGATGGCCTGTCGCTGCCCCCGCTGAGCCTGACCATCGCCTGATCCCTCTTCGTTCCGAAAATATCCCGGGGGGTGAGGCGCGCAAGCGCCGAGGGGGGCTGGCCCCCCTTCTTTGGCCCGGCTAACACGGGCAAAACCACCGCAAGAACCACCGCAGGAACCACCGGGGTGACGCCATGACCGCAACAGTGATGATCCAGGGCGCGGGCTCGAATGTGGGCAAGTCGCTCCTGGTCGCGGGCTTCTGCCGGGTCTTTGCGCGCCGGGGCCTGACCGTGCGCCCCTTCAAGCCGCAGAACATGTCCAACAACGCCGCCGTCACCCCCGACGGGTCCGAGATCGGACGCGCGCAGGCGCTGCAGGCGATGGCCTGCGGGGTGCCGCCCTCGGTGCACATGAACCCGGTCCTGCTGAAACCCGAATCCGAGACCGGGGCGCAGGTCGTGGTGCAGGGCAAGCGCCTGACGACCGCCCGCGCCCGCGATTACGCCGCGCTGAAGCCGCAGCTCATGGGCGCGGTGCTCGACAGTTTCGCGCGCCTGAAAGCCGAGGCCGATCTGGTCATCGTCGAAGGCGCGGGCTCGCCCGCCGAGGTTAATCTGCGCGCGGGCGACATCGCCAATATGGGCTTCGCGCAGGCGGCGCGCGTGCCCGTCGTGCTGGCGGGCGATATCGACCGCGGCGGGGTGATCGCGCAGATCGTCGGCACGCAATCGGTGCTGGACCCCGATGACAACGCGCTGATCAAGGGCTTCCTGATCAACAAGTTCCGCGGCGACCCCCGGCTTTTCGACGACGGCTACGCCCTGATCGCCCGGCGCACCGGCTGGACCGGGCTGGGCGTGCTGCCATGGTTCCCCCAGGCCCACCGCCTGCCCGCCGAGGATGCCGCAGACCTGCGCCGAAAGGGCGGCGCGGGCAATTTCCGCATCGTCGTGCCACAACTCAACCGGATCGCCAATTTCGACGATCTCGATCCCCTGATGGCCGAACCCGGCGTCTCGGTCGAGGTGATCGCGCCGGGGCATCCCCTGCCGGTCGAGGCAGACCTGATCCTGATCCCCGGCTCGAAATCGACGATCGCGGATCTGGCCCATCTGCGCGCGCAGGGCTGGGATATCGACATCCGCGCCGCCCTGCGCCGGGGCGCGCGGGTGCTGGGTCTGTGCGGCGGATACCAGATGCTGGGCCGCCGGATCGCCGATCCCGACGGGATCGAAGGCCCGGCCGGCAGCGTCGAGGGGCTGGGCCTCTTGGCGGTCGACACGGTGATGCAGGGAGACAAGCGCGTGACGCTGACCGACGCGGTCCATGCCGCCTCGGGCACCGCGGCGCAGGGCTACGAGATCCATATCGGCGTGACCGACGGCCCCGACCGCGCCCGGCCTCTGTTTAGGGTGGGCGACCAGCCCGAAGGCGCGATCAGCGCCGACGGGCGGGTGATGGGCAGCTACCTGCACGGGCTGTTCTCGGGCGACGGGTTCCGCGCGGCGTTCCTGCAGGGGCTGGGCGCGTCCGGGGGCGGGATCGCCTATGCGGAAGGGGTCGAGGCCGCACTGGACGCGCTGGCGGACCATCTGGAAGAACACGCCGATTGCGACGCGCTGCTGCGGATCGCCCGCGCGCCGCTGTAGGGTGCGTGCTTGCACGCACCGCCGCGGGAAAGCAGCGCCACCGGTGCGTGCCATCACGCACCCTACAGCCGCAGCGCCTCGATGAGCCCCGCCTCGTCAGCGATCCGCAGCCGCACCGGCAGCGTCAGCACCTGCCGCCTCTGTGCCATCGGCAGCCGCACGGCGTCCTTCTCGGTCGTCACCAGCTGCGCCTTTTCCCGCCGCGCCTCGGCGTCGAGCCGCAGGTACAGGGCATGGGTCAGCGGCTGGTGATCGCTCAAGGCCTGCATGCGCACGACATTCGCGCCGGTCTGCCGCAGCGTCTCGAAGAACTTGCCCGGCCGCCCGATGCCGGCAAAGGCCAGCACGCGCAGGCCGTTCCAGTGCATCCCCGTCTGCAAAGGCTCCAGCGTCGCGCTGAACACGCGGATCCCGGCCAGGGCCTGCGCCCAGTCCCGCCGGAACCGTGCCACCTTGTCCTCCGGCCCGATCGCCAGCACCGCATCCGCGCGCGCAAGCCCCGCTGTGACCGGCTCGCGCAGGGGGCCTGCCGGGATGCAGCGTCCGTTGCCGAATCCCACCGCCGCATCGACGACAATCAGCGCCGCGCTTTTCTCGACCGAGGGATTCTGGAACCCGTCATCGAGCAGGATCACCTGCGCCCCCGCCGCTTCGGCGGCGGCAACGCCCGCGGCGCGGTCCTTTGCCACCCAGACCGGCCCGAAGGCCGCCATCAGAAGCGGCTCATCCCCGGTCTGCGCGGCGCTGTGTTCGCGCTCGTCCACCCGCACGGGCCCTTCGAGCGTCCCGCCATAGCCGCGCGAGACGACATGCACCGCGAGACCCCGCGCGCTCAGGCTCTGCATCAGCGCCAGCGTGGTCGGCGTCTTGCCGGTGCCGCCCGCGTTCAGGTTGCCGATGCAGACAACCGGGACCGAGGCCCGGTGCCCCGCCCCCCGCATCCGCCGGGCCGTCGCGCTTGCGTAAAGCGCGCCCAGGGGCGCCAGCAGCCGCGCCTGCCAGCCCGGCCGCGTCGGCGGATTCGACCAGAATCCGGGGGCTTTCATGGCGCTGTCTCCTTCGTCTTCAGGCAGTCGCAGATCGACGCCACCAGCCGTTCGGTGGCCTCGGCCCCGTCGGTCGCCAGCGACCACGCGCGCAAGGCCTGTTCGGCGCCGATCTCGGGCGACAGGAGCGCGCTGATCGCCGGGCCCAGCTCGGTCATCTCGGGGATCTGCCGTCCCGCCCCGATCGCGCGCAGCTTGCCCAGAAGCTCGCGCTGACCGGGCTGTCCGGCCGGGCCGAAAACCAGCGCCGAGCCCAGCGAGGCCGGCAGCAGCGCCGGCGGGGTTGCGCTGTCAGGGCTCAGCGTGCCGCCCAGATAGGTGACCGAGGCCAGCCGCAGGAACAGGCCAGGATCGTCCTCGGCATCGGTGACATAGACCTGCGTCGTCTCGTCGATCTCTTCGTCCAGAAGGCGCCGCGCGCAGGTGATGCCCACCTCGCTGGCGCGCTGCGCGATGGCCGCCTCGTCGTCGTTGCTGCAGGGCATGACGATCATCAGGAGCCGGTGCGCACGCCGAAGCGCATGGATCTGCGCCAGGAAGGCCCCGTCGAGTTCCGACAGCGGCAGCCCCTGAGCCAGCCAGACGGGACGCGCCCCGATCGTCTCGCGCAGCGAATCGAGCTCGGCCATGTTGCAGCCGGGGGTGGCACCGAACCGCGCCGGGCGCCCGGTCGGCAGCACCGTCGCGCGCCCCCGCAGGTCGCGCGCGATGGATGCGGCCGAGGCCGCGTCGCGGGCATGGATCAGCTCGAACCGGGCCAGGGTGCTGCGCAGGGGCCCGCGCAACAGCCGCCAGCCGCCGGAAACCGCCGGATCGGCGGTATCGACCAGCATCAGCCGCACCCCGCGCGCCCGCGCCCGTTCGATGATCGGCAACGGCAGCGCGTCCCCGCCCAGCACCAGAAGCCGGGCGGGAAAATGGTCGAACACGGCATCGATGCTGCGCAGATCGTCGCCCGGACCGGGCGCGCCGGGGCCGCCGGTCACGTGTACCCCGTCGCATTCCTTCCGCTCGAGCGTCTGCGCGGCCAGCACCGAGAGCGCCTCGAAGGACGCGGGCTCGGTCGCGTGGAACCACACCCCCGATGTCACGGCGCTATGCGCCATTGCCCTGCCCCTCTTGCCGATGTTGCCCCACGGCCCCGCCCAGACCCCCGCCCAGACCCGCGATCAGGATGCCGTGCAGCGCCGGCCCGGCAGCGACCACGCCCGCATTGCGCGCATCGGCCCGGTTGAAGGACAGCGCCCGGCCATGCCGGTCGGTCACCGTCGCCCCGGCCTCGGTCGCGATCAGCGCGGCCCCGGCAATGTCCCAGTCCCAGGCATCGCGGATCGTCAGCATGGAATCGAACCGCCCCTCGCCCACCAGCGCCAGCCGCCAGGCCAGCGAGGGACGGAACTGCCGTTTCACCGGCGGCAGCCCGCCCGGCCAGTGCACGGGATCCAGCGCCGGGCGCGCGCAGAGGATTGTCGCGCCCTCGGCCTCGGCCCGCGTGGTGGCGGCGATGGCGTCGCCGTTCAGCGTGGCCCCGGCCCCCCGCGCGGCGGCATAGGTCAGCGACAAGGCCGGCAGATGTACCACCGCCGCCACCGGCTCGCCGGCGCGCAGCACCGCCAGCGCATGGGCAAAGCCGGGCTGACCGTCGATGAAGGCGCGGGTGCCGTCGATCGGATCGACGACGAAGGTCGTCTCCTGTTCCAGCCGCGACAGGTCGCCCAGCGGATCGCTTTCCTCGCTGAGCCAGCCGTAATCGGGCCGCGCCGTGCGCAAGCGGTCGTGCAGATGCGTGTTCACGGCCAGATCGGCCTCGGTCACCGGGCCCTGACCGTCGCCCTTGTCCCAGACCCGGGGATCGGCGCGGAAATAGCGCGTCGCGATCTCGCCCGCTTCCAGCGCCGCCTCGCCCAGAAGGGCCAGATCGGCCAGATCCGCGTCACGCGCCGGCAATCGTGAGTCCTTCGACCAGAAGCGACGGCACCAGCGTGGACAGGTAGGGCCGCGCATCGTTTGCGCGGGTCATCCGCATCAGCATGTCGCGCAGATTGCCCGCGATGGTGCATTCGTTGACCGGGTAGGCGATCTGGCCATTCTCGACCCAGAAGCCCGAGGCACCGCGCGAATAATCCCCGGTCGTCGGGTTGATGGTCGAGCCGATCAGCGACGTCACCAGAAGCCCGGTGCCCATGTCGCGGACCAGGTCTTCGCGGCTGGCGGTGCCGGGCGTCAGCGTCAGGTTCGACAGGCTGGGCGAGGGCGGCGCGGAGGGCCCGCGCGAGGCATTGGCGGTGCTGTCCAGCCCCAGCTTGCGCGCGGTGGCGAGGTCCAGAACCCAGCGCTGCAGCACGCCGCCCGTGACCAGCGGATTGCGCCCGGTGGCGAGTCCCTCGGCATCGAAGGGCCGCGTTCCGGGGATGCGCACACGCAAGGGATCCTCGATCAGGTCGAAACCGTCCGGCAGAACCGCCTTGCCCATCGCGTCCAGAAGCCAGCTGCTGCCCCGGCTGATGCTGACACCGTTGATCGCGCTGGTCAGATGCCCGATCAGCGAGGACGAGACGCGCTCGTCATACAGGACCGGGAACCGGCCCGAGGGCGGTTTGCGGCTGCCGAAGCGGGCGGCGGCGCGGGTGCCTGCCTCGGTTCCGATGCTGTCCGCATCGGGCAGATCGGCCTGAAAGATCCGGCTTTCGCTGGCCCAGTCGCGCTCCATCGCCGTGCCTTCGCCGGTGATCGCCACGCAGAACGTGCTGCGCGACGTGCGGGCATAGCCGCCTTCGAACCCGTTCGACGCAGCAAGACGGATGGTCCGGCGCGAATAGCTGGCGCCTGCCTGGTCGATCTGGGTGATACCCCTGACCGCGCGGGCAGCGGCCTCGGCGCGGCAGGCATCGTCAAGCAATGCCTCGGGCTCGGGCTCGGGCGAATTGTCGACCAGTTCCAGCCCCTCGGCATCGCGGCGCTCGGCCAGCTGCGCGGGATCGGCAAGGCCGATATAGGGGTCTTCGGGGGCTTCCCGCGCCATGGCGACGGCGCGCGCGGCCATTTCCGCCAGTGCTTCGGGCTTTGCATCCGAGGACGAGACGCAGGCCTGCCGCTTGCCGATCAGCACGCGCAGGCCCAGATCCAGACCCTCGGCGCGTTCGGCCTGCTCCAGCCGCCCCTCGCGCACGTCGATGGACACCGCCGTGCCGTCGATGACCATCGCATCGGCGGCGTCGGCACCGGCCTTGCGGGCGGCGTCGAGAAGGGCTTGGGCGATGTCATGCGTCATGGATAAGCCTGTCTAGAAGGGAGTTCGTGCAGGATTACCGCCATGACGGACGAAAGAAAACCCGGCACGCGGTCACAGCGTGCCGAGCCGGGCGGCGGGGCTCAGGAAACCCGGATCACCACCGCCATCGCCGAATCCCCCGCCGCGCAGCCCTGAAACAGCCCGGTCCCGCCGCCGCGCATTTCCAGCTCTTCGATCAGCTCCATGATCCCGCGCAGGCCGGTCGGCCCCTGCGGATGGCCCCAGATCAGCGACGAGCCGAAATTGTTCATCGCCTGCCAGTCGATCCCGAACGCCCGCGCGAAGGCGATGTCGTTCACCGCGAAAGGGTTGTGCGACTTGATCGCGTCGATATCCGCGATCGTCAGCCCCAGCGCGTCAAGCGCGCGCTGAGTGGCCTTTATGGGGGCTGCGGGCATGAAGCCCTTTTCCTCGCGCGCCTGCGTCACGGCCAGCACCGCGACGCGTGGGCCGCCGGGTTTGCCCAGTTCGGCCGCGCGACCGGCATCGGCGCACAGGATCATGCCCGCATTGCCGTCCGCCGGATGTGTCTGGCCGGCAAAGGTGACGCTGCCACCCTCGCGCACGGGTTTCAGGCGGGCCATCTTGTCGGGATCGACCGGCTGGATGCCCTGATCGCCCGAGGCCGTGCCCGTGGTCTTGCGGAAAGCGGCGTCGGGGATGTCCAGATCGGCCATGAAGCGGCGCTGAAACGCCCGGTCGTCAATCAGCGCCTGCTGATACTGGCCATGGCGATGCAGGACCAGCGCGTGCTGCTCGGCGGTGTCGATACCGTCGCGCCGGGCGACATTCTCGGCCGTGTCGACCATCGCGTTCTTGGCGAAGGGATCGTGGTTGAAGCTGTCGAGCACCCAGTCTTCGCTGCTGCCGGTGCCCCCGGGGCCGCCGGGCGCGGGGTTATAGACATGCGCGCCGTTCGACAGCCTGTCACCCGCCGCCACCAGCGCCACGCCCGCATTGCCCAGAGCCATTTCACCCGCCGCCGTGGCGATCAGGCGCGGCCCCGTGGCGCAGGCCTGGTTCACGGTTGGACCGGGCAGGCCCTCGGCGCCGATCAGGGCCGAGAACCACGGCGCGCCGTAGAAGATGTTCGGCTGGATCACCGTGTAGCCATAGGCACAGTAATCCAGCAAGTCGGTCGTCAGGCCCCGCGCGGCCATCGCGTCGCGCGTGACATGGGCGGCGAATTTGACCGAATGCAGATGCGCGAGGGCCCCCTGCCAGCGCGCGAAGGGCGAGCACCAGTAGGCGCCGTAGGGAATATAGGCGATGGCCATGGTTCAAACCTTGATCGTCGCGGGATCGGAATCGTCGTAAAGCCTGTCGAGCAGCGCCTTGCGCGTCATCAGGAGCTTGCGGAAATTCAGGTTGCCCTTCGCGGTGATCTCGCCCTCGGCCATCGAGGGCGGCTCGGCCAGAACCTGCACCCGGCGCACGGCATGGGCCGAGCCTTCGTTCGGCGCGGGCTTCAGACGTTCGGCGATCTCGGCCGCCTGCGTGACCGCCAGCGCGCCGTCGTGATCCACGGCCCCCGCGCGCAGGGCGTCGGTCGGCACGATCATCACGCCGATCTCGGCCCGGTCGGCGCCCGTCAGCACGACATCGGCAGCCAGCCCCTTGAGCTTGGACAGGATTTCCAGCCGCAGCCCCGCCGCGCGGACCCAGGTGCCGGTGTTGAGCTTGAACTCCTCGGCGATGCGGCCGTCGAACTTCATGCCCTTGTTCATGTCGGCGGGATCGACGAATTTCATCGCGTCGCCGGTGATGAAATACCCTTCATCGTCGAAGGCCTCGGCGGTCTTCTCGGGATCGTGCAGATAGCCCGGCGTGATCGTGTCGCCCTTGACGCGCACCTCGAACCGGTTGTCATCGTCCGCCGGCACCAGCTTGATGGTCACCCCCGGCAGCGGCACGCCGATGATGCCCGACTGATCGGTGAATTCGTGCTGGATCAGCGCGGCGGGGGCGGTTTCGGTCAGGCCCCAGCTGGAATTGAACAGCGGCATGTCGCCCCGGACCTCGTGCGCGATGGCTTCCAGATCGGCCCAGATATCCTGCGGCAGCGAAGCGCCGGCATAGAACAGCATGTCGAGATTGCGGAAATACTGCTGCTTGAGCGCGTCGTCGTTCTTCATCGCATCGCGCAGCACACCGAAGCCCACCGGGACATTGAAGGCGATGGTGGGCGAGACCATGCGCAGGTTCTCGATGGTGTGATGCGCCAAGGCGGGCGTCGGCTTGCCGTTGTCGACATACAGCGTGCCGCCATTCGACAACACCAGATTGAAGTTGTGCGAGCCGCCGAAAACGTGGTTCCACGGCAGCCAGTCCAGCAATACCAAGGGCTTCTCGGCCACGAAAGGCAGGCATTCCTTCAGCTGGGCCTGATTGGTGGTCATCATCCGCTGCGTGGTCAGCACCCCCTTGGGATGCGAGGTCGAGCCCGAGGTCAGAAGGTATTTCGCCACCGTATCGGAGCCGACCTTGGCGTTGAGCGCGCTCACGTCGCCCTGCCCTTTCAGCAACGCGGAGAAATCGGTCATGCCGTCGCCCGCGCCCCGGCTCACGACCTTTTCCACCCCGTCGAAGACCGGCAGTGCCAGCGCCTTGCCATAGCGGGCCGTATCGTCGGCAAAGACCATCGCCGGACGGATCATCCCCGCAATGCGTTCAAGCACCGGATGCGCGCCCTCGATCAGCGCATATTGCTCGGCCACGGGGACGGTCGGCACGCCGATATACTGCGCGGCGAGCGTCAACAGCGCGTGATCCACGCCGTTGCCGCTGACGATCAGGATCGGCGTCTCGGCGTTCAGGCCGCGGTCGGCCAGCGCGGCGGCGATGGCGCGCACCATGTCGAGCGCCTGCGCATAGCTGACCTCGCGCCAGCCCGGACCCGAGCGTTCCGCGATGAAGGTGCGGTCCGGCACCCTGGCCGCCCAGTCGACCAGCCAGTCGGTCGAACAGCGCGCCACCGGGCCCAGCGACAGGCCGCTGGTCAAAAGGATGGTGCCATCGGCGAGATCTTCGCGCCGCGCGTTATGGGCGCGGTATTTCCCGCCCTGAGTTTCCAGAGTCATCCGGGCTCCTCCCGTTCGATTCGATCAGACGCAGGGCCTTGTGCAGGGCCGCGCGCTCCTCCGCGCCAAGCCCCCTTGCCATGCGGTTGTCATGCTCGGCCACCGCGCGGAAAGCTCGGTCGCACAGGCGCCGCCCCTTCAGCGTGACCGTCAGTTCATAGGCGCGCCGGTCATCGGGCGCGCGGGTCCGCGTCACCAGGTCAAGCCCTTCGAGCTCGTCCAGGATCAGCACGAGATTCGGGCGTTCGATCAGCAGGATCTCGGCCAGCCGCGACTGGCGCAGGCCGTTATTGTCGCGGATCACCGCCAGCACCGAATAGGTCAGCATCCGCAGACCGAAAGGCTGCAAGGTCGCGTTCACATCGGCCTGAATCGCGTTGAAGGCGCGCTTCATGTCGTAGCCGATATTGTTGCGCAGGATCGCATCCGGGCCCGCGCCGCCTGCGTCGTCGGCGGACGAAGACGGCACGCCCGCGGGATTTGCGGGGCCGGTCATCCGCTTAGCGCGGCGGCAGGCGCGTGGCCCCGTCCAGACGTATCGTCGTGCCGTTGAGATAGGCGTTCTCGACGATCTGCGCGACCATCAGCCCGTATTCCTCGGGCGCGCCCAGCCGGTCGGGGAACGGGATATTGGCGACGATCTGGCGTGTCGTTTCCTCGGGCAGGCTTTCCATCATCGGCGTGTTGAACAGCCCCGGCGCGATCGCCATCACCCGGATACCCGAACGCGCCAGTTCGCGCGCGGCCGGCAGGCTCATCGAGGCGATGCCGCCCTTCGACGCGGAATAGGCCGCCTGACCCACCTGCCCGTCCTGCCACGCGGCCGAGGCGGTGTTGACCACCACGCCGCGTTCGCCGCCGTCCAGCGGATCCTGCGCCTGCATGCCCTTCACGGCATAGGACATCACGATGTAGCTGCCGATCAGGTTCACGCGGATCACCCGCTCGAACAGGTCGATTGACATCTTGCCCTCGCGCCCGACGATCCGCGCGGCGACACCGATGCCCGCGCAGTTCACGGCGATCCGGGGCATCGCGCCCAACCCGTCCTGCACCTTGTCGAAGGCGGCGGTCACGGCGGCCTCGTCGCCGACATCGGCCTGCACGCCCAGCCCGCCGATTTCGGCCGCGACCGCATCGGCCTTGGCACCGTCGTAATCCAGCACCGCCACCTTCGCGCCGCGCTTGGCCAACAGCCGTGCGGTCGCTTCGCCCAGCCCGCTTCCGCCGCCAGTGACAAGCGCGATCTGTCCGTCGATCTGCATGGAAACCCCTCCCAAGATTATCCTGTGTACTGATTATCTTTCATAACGATATCGGTCAATCCCGCGCGGGTCCCGCCGCATGAAAAACGGGGGCCCGAAGGCCCCCGTCTAAACGGCAAGTCACCGTTGTCAGGCTATGAGGAACAGCGTGATGGCCGGGAAGGCGATCAGGATCGCCACGCGGATCAGGTCCGACAGCACGAACCACGACACCGCCTTGTAGGTGTGGGTCATCGGCGTCATCCGATCCATCGCGTTGATGATGAACAGGTTCATCCCAACCGGCGGCGTGATCAGCCCGGTTTCCACCACGATCAGCACGAGGATCCCGAACCAGATCGCCACGTGCTCGGACGGCATGCCGAAATCCAGCGCCATGATCATCGGGAAGAAGATCGGGATGGTCAGCAGGATCATCGACAGGCTGTCCATGACGCAGCCCAGAAGCAGGTAGATCACCAGGATCAGCACCAGCACCGCGACCGGCGCAAGGCCAAGGCCGACCACCCATTCGCTCAGTGCGTTGGGAACCTGCGTGCGGGCCAGGAAGCCATTGTAGAAGGCCGCGCCGAAGACGATGAAGAAGATCATCGCGGTCGAGCGCGCGGTCGAGGTGAAGCTGTCCAGGAGGGTGCGGAAATTCAGCCCGCGATTGGCCAGCGCGATCAGGCCCGTCCCCAGCGCGCCGACAGCCGCGCCTTCGGTGGGCGTGAAGACCCCGCCATAGATGCCGCCGACCACGGCAAAGAACACCAGAAGCACGGGCCAGACGCCCAGCAGGCGCTTCATCCGCTCGCCCATCGGCACGCGCTCGGCCGTGCCGGCGCGCTCGGGGTAAAGCCGCACATAGATCGAGATGGCGATCATGTAGCCGGCGGCGGCCAGAAGCCCGGGCGCGAAGGCCGCAAGGAACAGCTTGGCGATGTTCTGCTCGGCCAGGATCGCGTAGATGACCAGCACGACCGAGGGCGGGATCAGGATGCCCAGGGTACCGCCCGCGGCCAGAAGCGCGGTCGAGATGCCGCCGTCATAGCCGAAGCGCCGCAATTCCGGCAGGGCCACCCGACCCATCGTCGCGGCGGTGGCCAGAGACGAGCCGCAGATCGCGCCGAACCCCGCGCAGGAGGCGATGGCGGCGATGCCGACCCCGCCCTTGCGGTGGCCGACAAAGGCCTCGGCGGCCTTGAACAGCGCCTTGGACATGCCGCCGATCGTGGCGAAATAGCCCATCAGCAGGAACATCGGCACGATGGCGAGCGATTCGCTGGCAAAGGTCGAGTAGGCGGCGTTTTTCAGCTGCGCCATCGGCACGCGGGTCGAACCCTCGATCAGCCAGTAGCCGCCGAAGCCGGTGACGAACATCGACAGCCCGATCGGCACGCGCACGAAGATGAGGCCCAGCAGGACGGGGAAGGAAAGAAGTCCGATCGCAAGGTTACTCAATGGTCTGCTCCGGCGGTAGTGACGAGGGTGCGGTCGCTGACGGCTTCGACGATGCGCACCAGCGCCATGTAGATGGCGATCACGGCGGTGGCGATGGCCGGAACCAGCGACAGGGCATAGTTCCACCAAAGGGGATATTGCAGCAGGAAGGTGGTCGAGCGGCGCCGCGCGAGGGTGTTCATCCCGTCGTAGAGCTGGATCGCGATCAGCACCAGCGCAGCGGCGAACAGGATCTCGATCCCGGCCTGCAGCCAGCGGCGCGAGCGGTCGCTCATACCCGAGGTGAAGACATCGACCGTCGCGTGTCCGGCGGTGATCTGACACCAGCCCAGGAAGCAGAAGATCGAGAACGCCATGCCGGCGACTACCAGTTCGTAATCCCCGTAGATCGGGCCGATACCGGCATCGAGCAGGCTTTGCGCCAGATCGGGCGCGGTGCCCTGCATCCAGGCGGAATGCAGGATATCCGACGCCTCGCGGCCGAGGATCGACAGGCAAATCATCAGCACCATGAGGCCCAGAACGATACCGCCGATGACGGCCATCAGCCAGGCGACTGCGTGGAAGACCTTGTGTATGGTTGTGAACATCGTTCCGTTCCCGTCAACGGCCGGTTGCTCCGGCGCTTGTCTGGGGTCCATGCCCCGCCCGGGCCTGCCGGGCGGGACGGGACAATGGGCGTTACTCGGCCGGCTGGTACGCGTCCATCAGTTCGCGCGCCTCGTCGATCAGAGCCTGACCGTCGATGCCCTGGCTTTCCATATCGGCGATCCAGGCGTCGTAGACCGGCTGCGCGGCTTCACGCCACTGGGCGACCTCGGCTTCGGGGATCGTGATGATGTTGTTGCCGCGATCGACCGCAAGCTGGCGGGCGGGGATATCCGAATCCGCCTGCGTGCCACCGGCAAAGACCGAGAAGTCGAGCCCCGAATTGGCGTCGATGATGGCGCGCAGGTCTTCGGGCATGTCCTCATACACGTCGCGGTTCATCGCCAGCGTGAAGGTCACGGTATAGGGATACGAGTTCTCGAACTCGGTGTGGTTCTCGACCAGCTCGGCCACGCGCAGCGCGGTCGTCACTTCCCACGGGATCACCGCGCCGTCGATCACGCCGCGCGACAGGCTTTCCGGGATCGCCGTGACCGGCATGCCGATCGGCTCGGCGCCGAGGATCTCCAGAAGCTGGCCGACCATGCGCGACGGGGTGCGCAGTTTCAGGCCCTGCATGTCCGAGATCTGCTCGACCGGGCGGTTGGTGTGCAGCACGCCCGGACCATGGACCCAGGTGCCGATCAGGTGCACGTCCTGATAATCGGTGTCGGCCATGTGCTCTTCGTACATCTGCCAGTAGGCCGCCGAGGCCGCGCGGGCATCCTCGACGAAGAACGGCAGTTCGAACACTTCCGAACGCGGGAAGCGGCCCGGCGTGAAGCCGTTCACGGTCCAGGCCAGATCGGTGATGCCGTCGAGCACCTGGTCCATCAGCTCGGGCGGGGTGCCGCCCAGCGCCATGGCCGGGAAGCGTTCGATGGCGATCCGGCCTTCGGATTGCTCTTCGATCCGGTCGGCCCAGACATCGAGCACCAGCGCGGGCACGTTGGCCTGCGGCGGCAGGAACTGGTGCAGGCGCAGGGTGACTTCCTGGGCCAGCGCGCTGCCCGCGACGGATGTCGACAGCGCAAGGGTCGCCAGAAGGCTGAGAGTTTTGGTCTTGGTGAACATGGGATCCTCCCTCATGTCGGCATGGAAAACTTGGGGCCGGGGGCGCGGCTTGCGGCCTTCCCCCGGCTTTGTTCTGGCATCAGGATCCGGAAATCCGGACGGGTCTCAGTGCGACGCCTCGTATTCGGCCATCAACTCGCGGGCCTCGTCGATCAGCGCCTGACCGTCGATGCCCTGGCTCTCCATATCGGCGACCCAGTTGGCATAGAGCGGCTCGACCACCTGACGCCATTCCTGCGCGTCCTCTTCCGAGACGGTGACGATGTTGTTGCCGCGATCGACCGCGATCTGGCGCGCCGGGCCATCGGCATCCGACTGAACGCCGCCCGCGAAGATCGAGAATTCCAGTCCCGAATTGTCGTCGATGACCTGCTGCAGGTCCTCGGGCAGCGAATCGTAGGTGTCCTGGTTCATCGCGAAGGAGAAGGTCAGCACATACAGCGCCGGGCCTTCGAACTCGGTGTGGTTGTCGACCAGTTCGGACACGCGCAGCGCGGTGGTGACTTCCCACGGGATCGTGGTGCCGTCGATCACGCCGCGCGACAGCGCCTCGGGGACGCCCGAAACCGGCAGGCCAACGGCCTCGGCGCCGGTCAGTGCCAGCAGGTCGTTCACGCCGCGCGAACCGCCGCGGATCTTCATGCCCTGCAGGTCCGACGGGTGCTGAACCGGGGTGTTGGTGTGGAACATGCCAGGGCCATGGACCCACATGCCCAGCATGTGAACGCCGGCGAAATCGTCGCGCATATGCTCGTCATACATCTGCCACAGGGCCGACGACGCGGCGCGCGCATCTTCGACGAAGAACGGCAATTCGAACACCTCGGTACGCGGGAAGCGACCGGGGGTGTAGCCGTTGACGGTCCAGATGATGTCGGCAACGCCGTCCATGGCCTGGTCCATCAGCTCGGGCGGGGTGCCGCCCAGCGCCATCGACGCATAGCGCTCGATCTCGATGCGACCGCCCGATGCCTCTTCGACATTGTCGGCCCAGACATCCAGCACGTCGCGGGGCACGTTGGCCTGCGGCGGCAGGAACTGGTGCATGCGCAGGGTGTATTCCTGCGCCGAGGCGGTTCCGGCCGTCAGGGCCAGAGCCGCGGCGGCGCCGAAGAGCCCGAGTGCCGATCTCCGATTTTTCATTGTGTCACTCCTCCCAAAAAAACACAAAGCTGGCATTATGTTGCAAGTGATGGCACATGTCGCATTATATTGCTAACATTATTTCGCCACAGCCCACACCAACTTTTCGTTGCGGTCGCAAGGTTCCACGCGGGCACTTTTTCCGCAAGTAAAATTTATCGACCGCTCGGTCACTCTTTGTCACCACAACCGTTGTAGACTTGCTTCTCCGGCGCATCGCGGCGAAAAAACGCGCCCTGTCAGGACGCGTCGGGTTGCACGGACGGATGGGCCTTTGCAAAGGCCGGCAGCTTCTCGCATTCGGCATAGATGTCGCGCAGGCGCGGCATCGCCGACAGGTCGACCTTGAACCGGTTGGCCGAGAACATCTGCGGCACCAGGTAAACTTCAGCCATGCCCGGCGCATCGCCAAAGGCGAAGCGGGTTTTCGGACGCTTCGCGAGCAGCGCCTCGCAGGTCGCCAGCCCGTCGCCGATCCAGCGCTGGCACCACGCCTCTTTGCCGTCCAGCTGCTGGCCGTAATTCTGCTCAAGGTACTGAAGCGTGCGCAGGTTCTGCAGCGGGTGGATCTCGCAGGCGATCACGGCGCAGAAGGCGCGCACGGCGGCGCGCTCGGCCGGATCCTGCGGCAGAAGCCGGGGCTCGGGGTGCGTTTCCTCCAGCCATTCCAGAATCGCCGGGCTTTGCGTCAGAACCAGCCCGTCCACTTCCAGCGTCGGCACCAGCCCCTGCGGGTTCAGCGCCTTGTAGGCCTCGGATTTCTGCTGACCGCCATCCTTCGTCAGGTGGACCGAGACGAATTCCGTCTCGACCCCCTTCAGGTTAAAGGCGATCCGGCAGCGATAGCTGCTTGAGGACCGGAAATATCCGTGAAAGCGCATCATTCCGCCGCCCCGATGGTCAGCTCGATCGGCGCCAGCCCATCGATGCCGCCGGTGATGCGATCCCCCGCCACGACGGCGCCGACGCCTTCGGGCGTGCCGGTCATGATCACGTCACCCGGCTGCAGGTGGTAGAACTTCGACAGATCGGCCACCACGTCCACGCAGTTGTGAATCAGCAGGTTCAGCGTCGAGGATTGCTTGCTTTCGCCGTTCACCTCCAGATGGATGCGCTGCTCGCCCACCTCGCCGAAATCCTCGGCCTTGGTCAGCTCGGCGAAGACCGCCGATTGCTCGACATCCTTGCCCAGATCCCAAGGCCGCTGTTTCGAGCGCGCGACCAGTTGCAGGTCGCGGCGCGTCATGTCCAGCGCGCAGCCATAGGCATAGATCGCCGCTGCCGCTTCGTCCTTGGACGCGCGGAACACCGGCTTGCCGATCACCAGCGCGAGCTCCATCTCGTAATGGTAATTCTCGGTGCCCGGCGGGTAGGGGATGGTCTGGCCCGACGCCAGCGTGTGCAGCGGGTTCTTGGTAAAGTAGAAGGGCGCCTCGCGGTCGACCTCGACCCCCATTTCAGCGGCATGGGCGGCATAGTTCCGACCGACGCAGAAGATGCGCATGACGGGATAGCCGGCGGACTCCCCTTTGACCGGAATGGTCGGGAAGTCGGGCGTCGGGAAAAGAGTTGTCATCGGGCGCGTTCCTCGTAGTAACCCAGTTTGTCCTGCAGGGGGCGGTCGTGCACGCGGATGAGGAAGGCTTCCTCACCGGCCTGGTGGTCGATTTCGGCGAAGGGCGCCGCCGTGAACGTGTCCTTCGGACCCCAGGCGATTTCCTTGCCGTCGATGACCGTGGTTCCACTGCCCTTCACGACATGGAACGCGGACGAGCACGACCGGATCGGCGGATGATCCGCCTGCCCCTTGGCCAGCATCATCGCGGTAAAGCCCATCGTCGGCAACACGTCCATGCCGGTTTCCGGGTTGATGAAATCGACCTCGGCCACGCCGCCATCGCCATATTTCGCGATTTCGCGAAGCGCTTCCTCGGTGCGCGCCCAGGGGAAACGGGTCATCGGGTATTTCCGCGCGGTGTTGCGCGACCGGCTGGGAACCAGCCCGGCCGAGCGGTACTCGACCAGCGAGGCATCGGGGCGGTTGCGCTGTGCCTGAAGCGGGCCTTCGGTGGCGTAAGACCCTTCGAGATAAACGAAAAGCGGCAGGTCGAGCGCATCGAGCCAGACCACGGGCTCGGTCCCTTCATGGCCGTGATCGTGCCAGTCGCCGCCCGGCGTGAGCACCAGGTCGCCGTCTTCCATCGGCAGTTTCTCACCATCGACCACGGTGTAGCCGCCCTTGCCCTCGACGATGATCCGCGTGGCAGAGGGCGTGTGGACATGGGCGGGGGCGGTTTCGCCGGGCAGCAACAGCTGCATGCCCAGATAGATCGACGCGGTCGCCTGCATCGCGCCATTGCCCCGGCCCGGATCGGACAGGACCAGCACGCGACGCTCGGCTTTTTCGACCGGCGTCAGCTCGCCGGCGCGCAACAGCAGCGGGCGGACGTCGTCGTATTTCCAGAAACCCGTCCTGGTCTGCGGCTTGGGCTGTCCATGCGGCAGCACGTTGCGCATCATTGGCCACAGCGGCGCAACCCCGGCCTTTGCCATGGCGTCGCGGTAATCCTGCGGCAATTCCTCCAGTGTCCCCAGTTGGGTCATGCGAGTCGCCTCCCTTTCGCATCGTTAAAGGTAGTATGCTTACAATACGTGTACTTGTCAAATCCTGCCTCTCGGATATTCTTTCCCCATGACGATCTTTCACAGGATGCCGGGCCACCTGATCCGGCGGCTCAACCAGATTGCCGTCTCGATCTTCCAGGACCGGATGCAGGGACTGGGGCTGGATCTGACGCCCGTCCAGTTCGCGGCGCTCGACGCGCTCAGCGACAATCCCGGTATCGACCAGGCCACGCTGGCCGGGATGATCGCGCATGACCGCGTGACGATCGGCGGCGTGGTCGACCGGCTTCAAACCAAGGGGCTCGTCACCCGCAGCGTGAACGAAAAGGATCGCCGCTCGCGCCGGCTTGTCCTGACCGAGGCGGGCGAGGCGATGCTTGCGCGCATCGTGCCCGTGGTCTCGGACCTGCAGGACGAGATCCTCTGCGGGTTGTCCGATGACGAGCGGGCCGCCTTCATTGCGCTGGCTTCCAAGGCGGCCGAGGCGGGCAATGACCGCAGCCGCGCGCCGCTCAAGATCCGCGCCTAACCCAGCGCGATGCGCCGCGTCAGGCCCAGCGCGTCCAGGAAGCGCGCATCATGGCTGACGACCAGCATCGCGCCGTCATAGCCCGCCAGCGCCGATTCCAGCGCCTGCGTCGCCTCCAGATCCAGGTGATTCGTCGGCTCGTCGAGAATCAGCAGGCCGGGCGGCTGCGGCCCGCCCAGCGTGCAGGCCAGCCCCGCGCGCAGCCGCTGCCCCCCGCTGAGCGTGCCGACGACCTTCAGCGCATCCTCGGCCCGGAACCGGAACCGTGCCAGCACCGCGCGACACCCCTGTTGGTCCGCCCCCGGATTGAGCCTCAGGAACGCGTCGACCAGCGTCTCGGCCGGATCGAGCAGGCTCACGGACTGATCCAGAAGCACCGGCGGCAAATGCCGCTCGACCCGACCGTCCAGCGGCGGCAGGGCGCCGGTGATCAGCGCAAGCAGCGTGGATTTCCCCGATCCGTTCGGCCCGGTCAGCGCCACCCGCTCGGGCCCGACAAGGGCAAGGCTGAAATCGCGGATCACCGGGTTTTCCGCATCGTACCCGCCCGTCACCCGCTCCAGCGTCAGCACGCGGCGGTCGTGCGCCAGCCCGCTGGGCGGCAAGTCCATCCGCACGGGTTCCACGATCTCGATCCGGCTGTCGGCGTCCCGCAACGCGGCCTCGGCCTCGGTCGCACGGGCCTCGCGCAGCCGGGCATTGGCGCCGCCGCTGGCCTCGGAGCGCTCTTTCGCCTTGTCCATCAGCATCTTCGACTGGCTTCCCGAAGCCCTGAGCCGCCGCCCCGCGCGGTCGCTGCGCGCCTTGCGCTCGGCTGCCTGCTGCGCCTGCCGTGCGATATCGGCCTGCTGCTTTTGCGCAATCGACCGCGCGTGATGCGCGGCGTCCCGCTCGATCTCCTTGCGTGCGGCGTAATCCGAATAGCCGCCGCCATAGCGCTGCACCCCCAGAGAACTCAGCTCGACAATCTCGTCCATCCGGTCCAGCAATTCGCGGTCATGGCTGACCACGAGCGCCCCGCCCGGCCAGTCCCGCAGCATCTGCGCGACCGCCGCGCGTCCGTCGCGGTCCAGGTTGTTGGTGGGCTCGTCCAGCAACAGGAAATCGGGGGCGCCGAACATCGCCGCGGCCAGCGCCACACGGGTCGCCTGACCGCCGCTGAGATGGTCCAGCGTCGTCTGCGCCGTACAGGCGACGCCCGCACGCTCGAGCGCCGCGTCGATCCGTGCGCCCAGCGTCCAGTCCGCATGGGTCAGTTCGTCCAGCGTGGCCTCCCCTGCCTCGGCCCGCGCCAGCACCGCAAGCGAGTCGCGCGCGCCGAACAGATCGGCAACGGTTTCGCCGGGATCGAAAACCTGCCTGAGCATTGCCACCCGCCCCGTTACGGCAATCTCGCCGCGCTGCGGGGTCAGCGCCCCGGCGATCAGGTGCAGCAGGGTCGATTTCCCGGTGCCGTTGCGGCCGACGATACCGGTGCGGCGCGGCCCGAATGACAGCGAAAGGTCGGTGAGAAGCGGCGTGCCGTCAGGCAGCGTCCAGAACAGGGAGGTCAGGGTAATCGTGGCAGGCATGGGTCATCATCACTCGTTGCGGCGCGAAGGGCGTGCGGGCAGCGGGGATGAAATCCATGTCGGGGCTCCTTGTTCTGAGGGCTACAGATAGGGACCGCGGCGGCGGGGTCAAGGAGTTCCGCCCTCCCACCCGCGACACCGCTCGATCAGATCGCCCGATCCCGTGCCCGCGCAACAAAGTTGTCTTGACAGACTCGCGCAGGGCGGGCATCCCTAAATGAAACATGAATCATCGTTCATGTTTGAAACAGGGAGGGTTTCATGAAACTGCTGTTGAGCGCAGCCTTCGTCGCGCTGGCCACCGCGCCCGCTTTGGCCGACGAAATCCGCATCGCGCATATCCACGATTCCACCGGCGCGCTGGAAGCCTATGCCGAGCAAAGCCAGATCGGCCTGATGATGGGCATCGAATACGCCACCGAGGGCACGATGCAGATCGAGGGCAACGATATCGTCGTCACCGAATATGACAGCCAGCTGCGCCCCGATCTGGGCCGCGCGCTGCTGGCGCAGGCCTTCGGCGACGATGACGCGGCGATCGCCGTCGGCCCGACCTCGTCGGGCGTGGCTTTGGCGATGCTGCCGGTGGCCGAGGAATACGAACGCATCCTGCTGGTCGAGCCCGCCGTGGCCGATTCGATCACCGGATCGGACTGGAACCGCTACATCTTCCGCACCGGCCGCAACTCGTCGCAGGACGCCATCTCGAACGCCATCGCGCTGGGTCAGGAAGGCGTCGTGATCGCCACGCTGGCGCAGGATTACGCCTTTGGCCGCGACGGCGTCGCCGCCTTCCGCGAAGCGCTCGAAGGCACGCCCGCCCAGCTCGTGCACGAAGAATACGTCCCCACCGACACCACCGACTTCACCGCCGCCGCCGAGCGCATCTTCAACGCGCTGCAAGAGCACGAGGGCGACCGCCGCCTCTTCGTGATCTGGGCCGGGGGCGGCAACCCGATGGGCCGGATCCAGGCGATGGACCCGTCGCGCTTCGGGATCCAGATGGCGACCGGCGGCAATATCCTGCCCGCGATGGCCGCCTATCGCGACTTCCCCGGCATGGAAGGCGCGACCTATTACTATTACGAGATCCCGCAGAACCCGGTGAACCAGTGGTTCGTCGAACAGCATATGGAGCGCTACGGCACGCCGCCCGACTTCTTCACCGCCGGCGGCATGGCGGCGGGCATCGCGGTGGTGGAAGCGCTGCGCGCGACCGGCGGCTCGACCGATACCGAAGAGCTGATCGCCGCCATGGAAGGCATGCGTTTCGAGACGCCCAAGGGCGAGATGTGGTTCCGCCCCGAGGATCACCAGGCGATGCAGTCCATGTATCACTTCCGCATCCGCGTCGAAGACGATGTCGACTGGGCGATCCCCGATCTGGTGCGGGAAATCACGCCCGACATGATGGACATCCCGATCCGCAACCAGTGACCGGACGGCGGTGGCGCCCCTGCCGCGCCGCCGCCCTTCCCCCCGGCATCCATCCCGCCGGGCGCTGCACCTTCATCTTTGTTCCATAAGTATCCCGGGGGGTCCGGGGGGCTGGCCCCCCGGTCCGTCCCCGCCACCGGGAGCGACATCGCCATGCCTTCCCCCTCGCTCGTGACCCGCGACCTGACGGTCCGCTTCGGCGGCCATGTCGCGGTGGACCAGGTAAGCTGCGCCTTTACCCCCGGCGAACTGACCGCCATCGTCGGGCCCAACGGCGCCGGCAAGACCACCTATTTCAACCTGATCTCGGGCCAGATCCGCGCCACCTCGGGCCGCGTCGAGCTGATGGGCCGCGACATCACCCGCCTGCCCGTCGCCGCCCGGACCGAGGCCGGGCTCGGCCGCGCCTTCCAGCTGACCAACCTGTTCCCGCGCCTGACCGTTCTGGAAAATGTCCGCCTTGTCGTGCAGGCGCGCGAGCGGCGCGGGTTCAACCTGTGGACCATGGCGATGGGACACCGCGACCTGATCGCCGAAGCCCAGGCGGTGCTGGAGCGCGTGCGGCTGACCCACCTCGCCGACCAGACCGTCAGCGCGCTCAGCCATGGCGACCAGCGCAAGCTGGAAGTCGCGGCAATGATCGCCCTGAAACCCCGCGTCTTCATGTTCGACGAACCGACCGCCGGCATGTCGGTCGAGGAAGCGCCGGTGATCCTGGACCTGATCGCGATGATCAAATCCGATCCCGAGGCGACCGTCCTTCTGGTCGAGCACAAGATGGACGTGATCCGCTCGCTCGCCGACCGGATCATCGTCTTGCACAACGGCGCGCTGGTGGCGGATGGCAAACCGGCCGAGGTGATGGCCTCGGACGTGGTGCAGGAGGCCTATCTGGGCAAGGAACTGAGCGATGTCTGACCCGATCCTGCAGCTGAAGGGCGTCAAGACCGACATCGCCCAGTACCACATCCTGCACGGCGTCAGTTTCGACGTGCCGCGCGGCGGTGTCACCATGCTGCTGGGCCGCAACGGCGCGGGCAAGACCACCACGCTGCGCACGATCATGGGCCTGTGGAAGCCCCATGCGGGCGAGATCCTGCTGGACGGCGCGCCGATCAACGGGCTGAATCCCGCGCAGATCGCCCGGCGCGGGATCGGTTTCGTCCCCGAAGACATGGGCATCTTCTCGGACCTGTCGGTCGAAGAGAATATCCGCCTCGCCGCCCTGTCCGGCCAGCCGGTCGCCGAACGGCTCGACTGGATCTTCGGTGCCTTTCCCGCGCTCAGGACCTTCTGGAAATCGCCCGCCGGCACGCTGTCGGGCGGTCAGAAACAGATGCTGTCCGTGGCCCGCGCCGTGGTCGAGGACCGCGAGCTGTACCTGATCGACGAACCGTCCAAGGGCCTTGCCCCCGCCATCGTCGCCACGCTGGCCCGCGCGCTCAAGGATCTGAAGAACCGCGGCGCCACCATCCTCATGGTCGAGCAGAATTTCTCGCTCGCCCGCGCGCTTGGCGATCATGTCGCGGTGATGGATGACGGCCGCATTGTCTGGACCGGCGCGATGGCTGCATTGTCCGCCGATACCGCCCTGCAGGAACGCCTGATGGGCCTGAAGATGGAGCATTCATGAGCGACTCCGCCCCCGGCCACGCGCCCAAGATGGCGAGCCTGTCGCTGTCTGACCGGCTGAAACCCTGGCTGCCGCTGCTGCTGGTTCCTGTCCTGATCGTGCTGGGCTTCTTCGCCATAGGCAACCCGTCCTCCTGGCTGACGCTGACCGTGTCGGGGCTGGCCATGGGCATGATGATCTTCGTCATCGCCTCGGGCATGACGCTGGTCTTCGGCCTGATGGACGTGATCAATTTCGGCCACGGCGCCTTTATTTCCTTCGGCGCCTTCGTCGGCACCTCGGTGCTGCTGGCGCTTGGCACGATGACCGGCGTGCCCTCGCTGATGCTGAACCTGCTGGCCGTCGCCGCCGCGGTGCTGGCCGCGATGATCGTCACCGGCGTGATGGGCCTCGCCTTCGAGCGGGTGATCGTGCGCCCGGTCTATGGCAGCCACCTGAAACAGATCCTTGTCACGATGGGCGGGCTGATCGTCGCCGAACAGCTGATCTACGTCATCTGGGGCGGGCACGAGATCGTCATCGCCCGGCCCGAAACGCTGAAGGGCGCGATCACCTTCGCCGGCGCCGCGCTCGAGAAATACCGCCTGCTGGCGGTCGGCGTGGGGCTCGTCGTGTTCCTGGCCCTGCGCGCGGTGATGCGGCGCACCAAGATCGGCCTCATCGTCCGCGCGGGTGTCGAGAATCCCGAAATGGTGCAGGCGCTGGGCTACAACATCACCCGCGTCTTCATCGGCGTGTTCATCGCCGGGTCCGCGCTGGCAGGGCTGGGGGGCGTGATGTGGGCGCTCTATCAGGAGATCATCACCGCCCATATGGGCAACGAGATCATGATCCTCGTGTTCATCGTGGTGATCATCGGCGGGCTGGGCTCGGTCGAGGGCTGTTTCATCGGCGCGCTGACCGTGGGGCTGGTGCAGAACTACGCCGCCTTCCTCGAACCCAAGCTGGCGCTGATCTCGAATATCGCGCTGATGGTGGCGATCCTGATGTGGCGTCCCATGGGGATGGTCCCCGTCATCAAGGCGAAATGAGCAGGACAGACTGACATGAACCGTCTCCTTTCCGGCGATTCCCCGAAAAGCATCGTGCTGTCGGTGCTCTTGGTCGCGATCCTGATCGCGCTGGCCTTCGCCCCCTTCCTGTTTCCCGGCTCGCGCTCGCTGGAAACCGCCGCCCGGATCTGCATCTTCATCGTGCTGGTGGCGAGCTACGACCTGCTTCTGGGCTATGGCGGCATCGTCAGCTTCGCGCATACGATGTTCTTCGGCATCGGCGCCTATGGCGTCGCCATCACCATCGACCGGCTGGGCACGGGCTATGGCGCGCTCACGCTGGGCGCGCTGATCGGGCTGGCGGTGTCGGGCGTGATCGCGCTGTTGATCGCGCTTCTGTCGCTCAGGGTGCGGGCGATCTTCTTCGCCATGATAACGCTCGCCATCGCCTCGGCCGTGGCCGTGCTGGTCAGCCAGCTCTCGGGTTTCACCGGCGGCGAGGACGGAATGAATATCCGCATCCCGCGCGAACTCACCCCCGCCAACCGGCTGGGCGAGGTGATGGGGACCCGCATCACCGGCAAGACGCTGAACTATTACCTCGTCTTCGGCGGCAGCCTGCTCCTGTTCCTTCTGATGCTGCGGATCGTCAATTCGCCCTTCGGTCGCGTCCTGCAGGCGATCCGCGAAAACGCCTTCCGCGCCGAGGCGATCGGTTACCGCGTCGTCTATTACCGCGCTCTGGCCACCTGCCTCAGCGCGATGGTCGCGGCGCTGGCAGGCTCGCTCTTCGCCATATGGCTGCGCTATGTCGGCCCCGCCACCACGCTGGGCATGGAGATCATGCTCGACATCCTGCTGATGGTGGTGATCGGCGGCATGGGCACGATGTACGGCGCGGTGGTCGGCACGGCGATCTTCGTGCTGGCACAGAACTACCTCAAGGAACTGATGGGCGGCCTGTCCGAAGCCACTGCATCCGTGCCCGTCCTGCCCGAGCTTCTCAGCCCCGACCGCTGGCTTCTGTGGCTGGGCGTGTTGTTCATCCTGTCGGTCTATTTCTTCCCCACCGGCATCGTCGGCAGGCTCCGGGGCACCCGGTGACCATCGCGTTGCACCGCTGGGGCACGGACCGGACCGGCGCCCCGGTGATCCTGCTGCATGGCTGGACGATGAGCGGCGATATCTGGGCCCCGCTCGCGCAGGCCCTGCCCGCGCCCTGCCTCGCGCCAGACCTGCCCGGCCACGGCGCAAGCACCGCCTATCCGGCGACCGTAGAAGGCGGCGTCGCGCAGCTCGGCGACCTGATCGCCGCGAACGGGCTGCGCGACGCCACGCTGGTCGGCTGGTCGCTGGGCGCGCTGATCGGCTGGCACTACCTCGACCGGGGCGGCCCGGGCATCGCGCGCATGGTTTCGGTCGACATGTCGCCCTGCCCCCTGCCCGCGCCCGGCTGGAACTTCCCGATGCGCAACCAGAGCGCCGGGAAAGCCGCGCGTGCCGCCGCGCGGTTCGAACAGGACTGGCCGCGCGCCGCCCGCGCCATCGCCCAGACGATGTTCGCCCGGCCGCAGGGCTGCACCGCCATGTCCGCCGGCCGGGCCGAGGCGCGTATCCGCGCCCGCGACCCCGCCACGATGGCGCGGTTCTGGACCTCGCTCACGCGGACCGACCTGCGCGACGCGATCACCCGGCTGCCCGTGCCGCTGCTCGCGCTGCACGGCGCGAAAAGCCGCGTCTATGCCCCCGCCACCGGCGACTGGCTTGCCTGCACCGCCCCCGATGGCCGGAACCGGACCCTCGCCGATTGCGGCCATGCGCCGGTCCTCGAAACCCCCGGGGCCACCGCCGGGATCATCGCCGAATTCATCCGCGCCTGATCGCGCATCTTTGTTCCGCAAGTATCCTCGGGGTGAATTTGCCGTCAGGCAAAGAGGGGGCAGACAGCCCCCTTCGCCCTCAACCGCGCAGCACCGGCGCCGGATCGGCAGAGGGCTCCGCCGCCAGCTCCTCGAAATCGAAATTGTCGAGACGCTTGGCCCGCCGCCCCGCCTTCTCGGCAGAAATCCGGATCTCGGCCACATCGCGCGCCGCCTGTCCGAAATGCCGGTCCAGGTTCTCCACCCGCGTGCCCAGCCGGTCGATATCGGCGCACAAGGCCGACAATTCCCCCCGGATCGCCCCCGCCTGTTCGCGCATCCTTGCGTCTTTCAGCACCGCGCGCATCGTGTTCAGCGTGGCCATGCAGGTGGTGGGCGACACGGTCCAGACCTTCAGCGCGAAACCCTCGCGCACCAGGTCGGGGAAGTTGGCGTGCAGCTCGGCATAGACCGCCTCCGAGGGCAGGAACATCAGCGCGCCTTCGGCCGTTTCGCCTTCCAGGATGTATTTCTCGGCAATCGCGCGCATGTGGTGGCGCATGGCCGCGCGCATCTGGCGTTGCGCCTCGGCCTTTTCGCCCTCGTTCGTGGCGGCGCGCAGGGCCTCGTAGGGTTCGAGCGGGAATTTCGCGTCGATGGCGATCGGGCCGGGCGGCTTGGGCAGGTGCACAAGGCAATCGGCGCGCTTGCCGTTCGACAGGGTCGCCTGCATCGTGAACGCGTCCGAAGGCAGCGCGCGGGCGACGATATCGTGCAGCTGGATCTCGCCGAAGGCGCCGCGGGTCTGCTTGTTGGACAGGATGTCCTGCAAGGACAGCACATCGCCCGACAGTTTCTCGATATTCGCCTGCGCCTTGTCGATGGCCTCGAGCCGCGCGTGCAGATCGCCAAGGCTGCGCGCCGTCCGCACCGACGAGCCTTCCAGCGCGTCGCCCATCAGGTCGGCCACATCGGCCAGACGCTGCTCCATCAGCTGCATCATCTGCGCCTGCGCCTTGGCCTGCGCATCCGAGACATGGTGCAGCCCGCCCGCCAGATGCTGCTGGCCATCGGACAGCGCCTGCACGCGCTGGCCCAGCTGGCTCATCT
The DNA here is from genome assembly GCF_003122215.1 of Pararhodobacter marinus. Classification (GTDB taxonomy): domain Bacteria; phylum Pseudomonadota; class Alphaproteobacteria; order Rhodobacterales; family Rhodobacteraceae; genus Pararhodobacter; species Pararhodobacter marinus. The sequence goes on from NZ_QEYD01000001.1 coordinate 216,971, forward strand.
GCCATTGCAGCGGGGCGGCGACGCGGGCGGCTTTCAGCGTGGTGAACAGCACGATCAGCAGCAAAAGCGCGATCACCCCGGCGGCAAGCGCGCCCAGCACCAGAGGGTCGGACAGGTTCAGGATCATCGGCGACCGAACAGCTTCTCGATATCCGAGAGTTTCAGCTCGACATAGGTGGGCCGCCCATGGTTGCACTGCCCCGAGAGCGGCGTCGCCTCCATCTCGCGCAGAAGCGCGTTCATCTCTTCGGCGCGCATCTGCCGGCCCGAGCGGATCGAGCCATGACAGGCCATGCGCGACAGCACCGCGTCGATCCGCGCCCCCAGCGCCTGCGACTGGCCCAGATCGGCCAGCTCGTCCAGGATATCCAGAACCAGCCCGCGCGCGTCGCAATTGCCCAGCGCGGCGGGCGTTTCGCGCACGGCGATGGCGTCACCACCGAAGGGTTCCAGCACCAGACCCAGCGTTGCCAGGGTTTCGGCGTGGTCCAGAAGCCGCTGCGCATCCGACGGCGACAGCGACACGATCTCGGGGATCAGGAGCGCCTGCGCCTTGACGCCATGGGCGTCTTTCTGGGCCTTCAGCCGCTCATAGACCAGCCGCTCATGCGCCGCGTGCTGATCGACGATCACCAGCCCGTCGCGGGTCTGGGCGATGATGTAATTCTCGTGCAACTGCGCGCGGGCCGCGCCCAGCGGCGTATCGGTCGGCCCGTGCGCGGGCTCGATCCGGGCCGAGGTGGCGCCGTCGCTATCCCAGCCCGACGCGGCAGCGGGCTGCCAGGACGCCGGGGCCTCGTCCAGAATCGGATCCACCGGCGCCTGCGCGGCATAGCTGTCGCGCAGCGCGCCCGTCGAGGGACGGCTGGCGAAATCCATCTGGTAGATGCGCGGCGCCGGGTTGCCCCCGGTGCTTTCGGGGCGGAAGGCGCCCAGCGTCTCGGTCGCCACCGTGCCCGAGGCCCGATGCCCGGCCGCCGCCAGGGCGTGACGCAGTCCGCTGACGACCAGCCCGCGCACGATGCCCGAATCGCGAAACCGCACTTCGGCCTTGGCGGGGTGGACGTTGACGTCGACATGATGCGGGTCGCAATCGATGAACAGCACCGCCGCCGGGTGCCGGTCGCGCGACAGCACGTCCATATAGGCCGCGCGCAAGGCGCCGATCAGCAGCTTGTCGCGCACCGGGCGGCCGTTGACGAACAGGTGCTGCGCCACGGTCGATCCGCGCGAGAAAGTCGGCAGCGCGGCAAAGCCCGACAGGCGCACGCCGTCGCGCTCGGTTTCGATCCTCAGCGCGTTCTCGGTGAAGTCGCGCCCCATCAGTCGCGTCAGCCGCGCGCCCAGCGCGTCGAACAATTCTCCCTGTTCGGCATCCACGCGCAGGATCTCGCGCCCGCCATCCACATCGTACAGCGTGAAACCCACAAACGGCTCGGCCATGGCCAGCTTGCGCATCACCTCGGCGATGGCCTGCGATTCGGCGCGGTCGGTGCGCAGGAATTTCAGCCGCGCGGGCGTGGCGAAGAACAGATCGCGCAATTCGACCTGCGTGCCCCGGTTCAGCGCCGAGGGGCGCACCGGCCCGATGGCGCCGCCATTCACCGTGATCTCGGCGCCGTCATGCCCTTCGGCGCGGCTGGCGATCTTCAGCCGCCCGACCGCGCCGAGCGAGGGCAACGCCTCGCCGCGGAAGCCGAAGGTATGGATGTTCAGAAGGTCGCTGCCATCGATCTTCGAGGTCGCGTGACGGCTCAGCGCCAGCGGCAGGTCCTCGGGCGTCATGCCGTGCCCGTCATCGGTGACGCGGATCAGCGTCTTGCCCCCGGCCGAGTAATCGACCCGGATCCGGACCGCCCCGGCATCGAGCGCGTTTTCCACCAGCTCCTTCACCGCCGAGGCCGGGCGCTCGACCACCTCGCCCGCCGCGATGCGATTCGCGGCGCTGTCGTCGAGTTGACGAATGATCGGAAGGGTTTGGCTTATATTGGGGCGGGCTGCGTACATGCTACTAGGCATAGCATGTCAGCCCGCCCCGGAAAAGCATCCGCGTAGCGGCGCGCCCGGGCTATTCGGCGGGGGCGGGGGCGTCCTCTTCCAGCCCGGCGGGCTGGCCCACGACGACGAAATGCAGCTGGTCGGGCTGCGCCAGACGCTGCGCCACGCGCTGGATATCCTCAAGCGTGACCGCGCGGACAAGGTCATTGCGGATATTGACGTAGTTCAGCGGATAGCCCTGGAACTGCATCGAGGCCAGCACGCGGGCGATCGATTCGTTGCCGTCGAAGCGCAACGCGTAGGCCCCCGTCAGATAGGTCTGGATCCGCTCCAGATCCTCCTGCGTGATGCCGCCGTCGGCCAGCCAGCGGAACTGGTCGCGCACCAGCTCGATGGCGGCGACGGCGTTCTCGTTGCCGGTCGACATGCGGCCGACATAGCTGTCGCCGAACTGGGACGAGGCCAGCGTGGTGTAGACCCCGTAGGTCAGGCCACGCGCCTGACGGATTTCCGACATCAACCGGGACGTGAAGCCGCTGCCGCCGAAGATCTCGTTGAGCAGGTAGGCTTCCATGAAATCGTCGTCATCGGCGGGAATGCCCGGCAGGCCGAACTGGATCACCGATTGCGGCCCGGGGAACGGCACCACGGTGACGCCGGGCCCGGCATCGAAGGTGTGATACTCGGGCAGCGGGCGGTCGGATTCGGGCAGCGCCCCGACGATGCGGTCGACGATCGCGCCCAGCTCTTCGGGCGTGATGTCACCGGCAGCGCCGACATGGACCCGGTCCGAAGTGAACGCCGCGCGGTGGGCGTCAAGGATGTCGTCCAGCGTGAAGGACCCCACCGTGGCGGGTGTTCCGTCGGTCGGCGTGGCATAGGGATGCCCGGCATAGCCCAGCCGCGCATAGGTCTGCTGCGCGATGGTGTCCGGGTTCTGCGCCGCGCGTTCGAGCACGGCGATGGTCTGCGTGCGGACGCGGTCAAGGCTCATCTGGCCGAATTGCGGTTCGGTCAGGGCCAGCAGCGCCAAGTCGATCACCTCGTCGCGGTTCTCGGACAGCGCCTTGATCGTCAGCGAGACCGAATCGCGCCCGGCCTCGAAGCTGACATTGCCCGCGGTCGCCTCCAGCGCGGCGGCATAGCCCTGCGCGTCGAAATCCCCCGCGCCTTCGGACAAAAGCGAGGTCATCAGCGACACCGCCCCGGCCCGGCCTGCAGGGTCGAGCGAGGCGCCGCCGGTGAAGATGATTTCAATCGAGACGAAGGGGATCGAATGCTCTTCGACCAGCCAGGCCGTGCGGCCTTCGGGCGAGGTGACTTCCTGAAGATCGATGGCCCCGGCCGGCAGCGAGAGCCCCAGCACCAGCGCGATGGCGGACAGAAAACGCATCACTCTTCGACTCCCCTCAGCCAGCCTGTGACCGACTCGCGCCGGTCGAGCCGCCGGGCGGCGGCCATGATTTCCTCGGGCGTGACCTGTTCCAGAAGGTCGAGCCATTCGTCGCTCTGCTCGACGGTGAAACCCAGCGCCAGATCGGCGCCGAGGCTGCGGGCGCGCGCCTGCGTGTCGTCGAGCTGATAGATCGCCTCGGCCCGGATCTGCCTCCGCACACGGTCAAGCTGTTCCTGGTCGACGCCGTTTTCCAGGAAATCGGCCATGACGCGGTCCAGCGCCTGTTCCGCGTCTTCGAGCGAAACGCCGTCGACCGGCATGATCCCCAGCGAGAAGGTCCCGCTATCCAGCCCAAGGCCGGAATACCCCGCCCAGGCAGTGATCGCTATGCCCTCGTCATAGGTCAGCCGCCGATCGAGGATCGAGGTCTGCGGGCTGCCCCCCAGCAAGGCCGCCAGCACCTGATAGGCCGCCGCCTGCCGCTGATCGTCAGGCCGGCGCGTCGGTGTGAGGTACAGGCGGCTCACATAGGGCTGCGCGACGCGCGCGTCCTCCATGATCACCCGGCGTTCGGCCAGCTGCGGCGGCTCCTGCGGGCGGCTGCGTTCGGGCAGGGTCTCGACCGCGGGGATCGGGCCGTAATACTCGCGCGCCATGGCCAGCACGTCCTCGGCCTCGACATCCCCGGCGACCACCAGGATCGCGTTGTTGGGCGAATAATGCACGCGGTAGAAATCGGTAGCGATCTGCCCCGTAAGCTGCTCCATCTCGTGGCGCCAGCCGATGATCGGACGGCCATAGGGGTGGTTCTGGTACAAGGCGGCGCGCAACTGTTCGCTGAATTGCCGGTCGGGGCTGGATTCCAGCGTCTGCCCGCGTTCGCGCAGGATCACGTCGCGCTCGGGCAGCCAGTCGGACCGGTCGAGCCGCAGGTTCACCATGCGGTCGGCCTCCATTTCCATCATCAGCGGCAGCCGGTCTGCGGCGATGCGCTGGAAATAGGCGGTGTAATCCCAGCCGGTGAAGGCGTTATGCGTGCCGCCATTGGCCTGCACCACGCGGTCGAATTCACCCTCTTCCAGGTTGTCGGTCGCCTTGAACATCAGGTGTTCGAGGTAATGCGCGATGCCCGACTGTCCGGCCGGATCGTCGGCGGCGCCGACGCGATACCAGACCATGTGCACGACCACGGGCGCGCGGTGATCTTCGATCACCACCACCTGCATGCCGTTATCAAGGGTGAAAGTCTGCGGATCCTCGGCTGCGGCGGTCAGGGCGGTAACCGCCCAGACCATTGCGGCAAGGATCAGACGCTGGGCAACGACCATCAAACACGCTCCGTCTCGGTTGGTGCGCAGAATGACGGCGAGACCCGGGCGAAGCAACGGGGTGTACGCGTTTGTGAAGCGCCCGGAGCACACAGGCTCCGCGCGCTGTCAGCCGCCCGTCACTCGGGCGGAGGCGGGGCTGCCGGGGTACGCACGCCCGCCGCGCGCCAGCGCAGCAGTTCCGCCTGCGGGTCGAGGATCTGATCCTCGTAGGCGGCGCGGTACATGTTGGAATTGAACATCCGCTCAAGGATCCGGCCCTGGCCGTCACGGCGGACCTCTTCGTCCTCGGCGGCGAGCGTGGCGCGGATATCGGGCGACAGGCCGTTGCGCCCGGCATATTGGACCAGCCCGGCATCGGCCGCCGGCACGCCCGAGGTCCGCTCGGCCGAGATCCGTCCGCCCAGGGCCTCGACCGCCGCGGCGCGGGGATCGGGATCGACCAGGTTCCCGCCGCCCGGGGTGGGCGTGGGCAGCGACTGGTAATCCGGCGGCGCCTGAAGCGGCTGCGTCGGCACGATCGAGAATTCGTCGGGCGAGTCCTGATGCGACTGCAGGTTCATCAGGCGCGGAACCTCGCCGTCGTTGGAACAGGCGCTCAGCGTGGCAAGGGCAAGGGCCGCGACACTAGCGATGCGAAGAAACGTCATTGCGGTTCCGGTTTTCTGCGGCAGGTCAGAAGTTCAGGCCTTTCTTATCCGAAGCCTCAGCCTTCGTCACGGGTCGTTTTGGCGCCCGAGACGAGGATCAGCCCGAAGGCGCCGACGAATATCGCGATATCGGCCACGTTGAAAGCCCAGGGATTGCGGATTCCGCAGCAGGTCACGTTCAGAAAATCCGCCACCGCGCCCCAGACCACGCGGTCGATGGCATTGCCCAGCGCGCCGCCGATCAGGAAACCCGCCGCGACCTGCAGCCCGGCATGCGCGCCCTCCTTGCGCACCCAGCGCCAGACCCAGACCGACACAACCACGGGCAGGATCACCAGGAACGCGCGCAGCCAGACGGAATCGGCGGCGAACAGGCCGAAATTGACCCCCCGGTTCCACGCCATGGTCAGCGTCAGATAGGGCGGCCAGATGTTGATCAGCAGCTCTTCGCGCAGGTTCAGGCCGACGACGATCAGCCATTTCAGCGCCTGATCGACGGCCAGAACAAGAAACGAGGTCCAGAAGGCTGTGCGCATGGGCTCAGTGCCGGAAATGGCGCATGCCGGTAAAGACCATGGCAAGCCCGGCCTCGTCCGCTGCGGCGATCACCTCGTCATCGCGCATCGAACCACCCGGCTGGATCACGCAGGTGGCACCGGCGGCGGCGGCTTCCATCAGCCCGTCGGGGAAGGGGAAGAAGGCATCCGACGCGACCGCCGAGCCAATCGTCAGCGGCTGCGACAGGCCCAGAGTCTCGGCCATGCGCTCGGCCTTCATCGCGGCGATCAGCGCCGAATCCACGCGGCTCATCTGACCCGCGCCGACGCCCACGGTGGCACCGTCCTTGACGTAGACGATGGCGTTCGACTTGACGTGCTTGGCGATTTTCCACGCGAACAGCAGGTCGGTCATCTGCTCGGGCGTGGGCGCCTTCTTCGTCACGACCTTAAGGTCATCCATGCCGATAAAGCCCGAATCCTTGTCCTGAACCAGCAGCCCGCCCGCAACCTGCCGGAAGGTCAGCCCGCCCGCTTTCACGTCGGGCAGCCCGTCGGTGGTCAGCAGGCGCAGGTTCTTCTTGGCGGCGAAGATTGCCTTGGCCTCGTCGGACGCGCCGGGCGCGATGACCACTTCGGTGAAGATCCCGGTGATCTCCTGCGCGGTTTCGGCGTCGAGCGGCTTGTTGAGCGCGACGATCCCCCCGAAGGCCGAGGTCCGGTCGCAATCGAAGGCGGCCTTGTAGGCTTCCAGCAGGGTCTTGCCGCGCGCCACACCGCAGGGATTGGCGTGCTTGATGATCGCGCAGGCGGCGCTGTCGGCGGGATCGAACTCGGCCACCAGCTCGAAAGCGGCGTCGGTGTCGTTGATGTTGTTGTAGCTCAGCTCCTTGCCCTGATGCTGCACGGCGGTGGCGACGCCCTGGCGACCCGAGCCATCGGTGTAGAACGCCGCCGTCTGATGCGGGTTCTCGCCATAGCGCAGCGTCTGGGCCAGCGTGCCGGCAAAGGCCCGGCGTCGCGGGGCGGCGATCTCCAGCGTCCTGGCGAACCACGCACTGACCGCGGCGTCATAGGCGGCGGTGCGGGCATAGGTATTGGCGGCGCATTCCTGCCGGAAGCGCGCGGTCGTGCCGCCCTGTTCCAGCTGATCGAGCAGCGGCGCGTAATCCTCGGGGTCGGTGATGACCGTCACATAGGCGTGGTTCTTGGCCGCGGCGCGCAGCATCGCGGGGCCGCCGATATCGATATTCTCGACGCAATCGTCGTAATCGCCGCCCTTCGCGACGGTGGCTTCGAACGGGTACAGGTTCACCACCAGCAGGTCGATCGGCAGGATGCCGTGTTCGTCCATCGACGCCTTGTGCCCGGCATCGTCGCGCAGCGCGAGCAGACCGCCATGCACCATCGGGTGCAGCGTCTTCACCCGGCCATCCATCATTTCCGGGAAGCCCGTCAGCTCGGCCACGTCCCTGACCGCCAGCCCCGCCTCGCGCAGCGCCTTGGCGGTGCCGCCGGTCGAAACGAGGTCAACGCCCTTCGCGGCCAGAGCCTGACCCAGCTCGATCAGCCCGGATTTGTCCGAGACGGAAAGCAGGGCACGTTTGACGGGGACGAGATCGGTCATGGGGGCGCTATCCTCAGTCGAGAGCAAACAGGTCCCGCGGCAGGGCCAGATCGTCGTCACGGCCGATGTCACGGATCGCCAGCGGGGTATCCTGTGCCTTTGCCAGTGTCCAGTTTATCTGGCTACTATCGTCGAGGATCGCGGCGCGGACGACGATCTGCTGGCACGGGCGCGGGGCCAGACGTCCCTTTTCCAGATAGACCGACGGCTCCAGCGACAGCCGTCCCGGCCCGTCGAAGCGAAACACCCAGATCTCGCCCGAGGGCAAGGCCGCCGAAACCGCGCTGCCGCCCAGATCGAGCGAGGCATCGACATCGGGGTGCAGATGGAACCGCAAGGCGTAGGAGATTCCACGCATTTTCGTTTTGACCAGCGCGGCCTCGAAGGTCGTCTTGTGCGCGGGTTCCAGCGCGGCCAGCGTGTCCTCGCCCAGCAGCACGCGCCCGTCCTCGCCCAACGACAGCGCGCGCACATGGGTCAGCCCGTGGGTCGCGACATAGCCGTCATGGCTGAGCAGCAGCGACGATCCGTCGCGCTCGTCGGTGCGATGCAGCGTGACCAGCGAGGGGCCCTCGACCAGGGGCGCGCCGCCTTCCTCGGGGCGCGAGGGGCGGCCGAACCGGGCCGAGGACCAGCCGTCGATCGACAGCGTGGAATGCGAATTGGTCGCGCGGCCCGCTTTTTCCCATTCCGGCCCGAACGGCACGCCCGATCCCGAATTGACGATCAGCGGGCGCCGGTTCGAGGTCAGCTCGAACGCCAGCATCGAGGCATGCGCCCGCGTCGCGGCGGCGTCGCGCGGGGGTTCGGACGCGTCCACGATGACCGAACAGCGCCCGCCTTCGAGCCGTGCATAGCCCATCGCCCGCGCCCGGTTCGGCCCGATCGGCACCGGCGCCACGGCCAGCGCATTCTCCAGCCGCCCCTCCATCCCGCGTCCGCCGCCATGAAACCGCGCCAGCCCGCCATCGGCATGGCGCAGCGTACGCAGGCAGGGCGCGATCCGCGCCAGCGCGTCTTCCAGCGCCTCGGGGATCTCTGCCTCGGCCTCGCCCAGCGCGGTCATCGCCCAGCTCAGCAGCGTGAACACTTCCAGCAGATCCTCGGGGCAGCGGTTCGACAGCCCGCCATCGGCGGCGATATCCTCACGGCAGGCGCGCTCGAGCGCTGTCAGCGCGTCTTCGCGGTGCCGCTCCATCCCCTCCAGCGCGAAGGCTGCATAAAGATACCCGGTCAGTGCCTCGAAGCGCGGCAAGCCGGCATCGGCATGATGCCAGCGCCGCGCCAGATAGGCCGTCTGCCGCCCCAAAGCGGCGAAGAACGGCGCGCGCTCGGCCTCGTCGCGGGCGGCCAACAGGAACATCGCGTGGTTGAGCCAGCGCAGCACGCGCCGCCCGGTCAGGTCGGGCTGCCATCCCGGTCCCTGCCCCATGCCGAAGCGCTGGATCCAGTCAAACACCCAGCCCTGCGCCGCCAGCCGAGCCGCACGGTCGCCCGTCGCGGCCATATGGTCCAGCCATGCCATGCCGTGCAATTCCGCCGCGAATCCCTGGCTGGGCGGCTCTTCGTCCCAGGGCTGCAGGGTTTCGACCATATGGCCATGCAACAGGAAATTCCCCGCCGCCAGCTGCCGCCCCTTGGCAAAGAACCCCACCGTGCGCGGTTCGGGGATCGCATGGAAGCCCTTCGCGGCAGGCGCCCGGCGCATGGCGCGCAGGGCAAGGCGATTGCCCCACCGGCGTTTGCGCGCTGCCCAGCCCTGCTCCATGCCCGGTCCCCGTTGCGAGTGTTCCCTCAGGGCATACCGCCCCGGCCCGCCGCTGTCATCCCGCCCGGTGCAGCCGCGCCATGTAGAAACCGTCGATGCCCTGCGGATGATCGTCGGGCCGCGTGCGCCAGCCCCCCTCTGCCGTTGCCCGGCCCAGCGGCAGACCCCGGGTCTCGGCACGCAGGTCCGGATGACGGCCGAGCGCCGCTTCGATCTGTGCCTCGCCCTCGTCCGGCAACAGCGAGCAGGTGCAGTAAACCAGCCGCCCGCCGGGTTTCAGAAAGCCCAAGGCCCGGTCCAGCAGCGCCGCCTGCAACGCGGTCAGCGCCGCGACATCGGCGGGCTTGCGCACGAAGGGCAGATCGGGATGGCGGCGAATCGTGCCGGTGGCCGAACAGGGCGCGTCCAGCAGCACCGCATCAACGGGCGCCGGCGGCGTCCAGTCCAGCGCGTCGGCGCAGACGATGTCGGCCTGCAGCCCGGTGCGGGCCAGATTGTCGCGCAGGCGCTTCAGCCGACCGTCGCTCAGGTCCAGCGCGGTGACCCGTGCCCCGGTCGCGGCCAGCTGCATCGTCTTGCCGCCGGGCGCCGCGCACAGATCCAGCACCGTCTCGCCCGGCCCGGCATCCAGCAGCAACGCCGGCAAGGCCGCCGCCGCGTCCTGTACCCACCAATCGCCCGCCTCGAACCCCGGCAATGCGCTGACCTGAACCCCGGCGGGCAGCCGCCACGAGGCGCCGACCGGCTCGGCCCCTTCGGGCGCCGTCCCTCCGGGTTTCAGCGACAGGTCCAGTGGCGCGCCCTTGTGATGCGCGGCCTCGATCGCGGCGACGGCGTCGGCGCCATAGACGGATTTCAGCCGCCGTTTCAGCCAGCCCGGCAGCGGCTGCACCGGCAGATCGGTCCAGCCTTCGAAAGCCGCGGCGCGGCGCAGCACGGCATTCGCCATTCCCGCCGCTTTCTGCGTGACACGCTCGCGCTTCAGCGCCTCGACCGTGTCGTTGATGACCCCGTGCGGCGCCTCGCCCAGCTCCAGCATCTCGACCGTAGCCACCCGCAACGCCGCCATCACGGCAGGCTGCGGCTCGTGGCGCAGCATCGGGCCCAGCACGGTTTGCGTGCGAGCGAAGTTGCGCAGCGTGACCAGCGCGAGCCGCTGCGCGCGGGCACGCGCGGCGGGGTCTGCCGGGGGCAGCGGAACCTCGGGCAGCATCTGGCCCTCGATGACGCCCGCCAGCAGCGTGGCGGCCATCCGGCGGGGTTCGGCGGGTTGCGGCATCGGGTCCTCGGACTTGCGGAAGGGACAGAGCAGGGCTACCTAGCCCTTACCCCGTTGCCCTGTGCGAGGAAAGCCGATGTCCGAAGCCGATCGCCGCGCCGATCTTCCGCCCGCCGCCCAGCGCGCGCTGGCCGAAGCCGATGAACGCCGCCGCAAGGCCGAGGCCGAGGCAGTCCCATTGCCCAAGGAACTGGGCGGGCGCAAAGGGCCGGAACCCGTGCGCTACGGCGATTGGGAAAAGAAGGGCCTCGCCATCGATTTCTGAGCGGCTGTAGGGTGCGTGCTGTGCACGCACCGCCCCGCCTCGCCAGAAGGCGCCCTTACCGGATGCTGAAATTCGCGCCCATGCCGGCGCCCCGCTCGGTGACGAATCGCAGCCGGTCGCCGTCGCGCAGCACCAGCTGGCAATCCGCGCCCAGATCGTCGCCGTCCCAGAACAGCGTCCGGCAGAAATATCCGTCGCGCCATTCCCATTCCCCGGTCACCGGCTGGCCCAGCCCCGAGCCGGTGATGCGCCCGTCTTCGCGCACCTGCAGACGCACGCCCAGCCGGGTCAGATCGTTCCCGAAGACAAGCCGCCGGAATTCGGCGCCGTCCGTCAGCGGCTCGAACGCCAGAACGACCGAAGGAAAAGCAGCCAGGAACACGGCGAGAATACGGGTCATGCGCCGGTAACGCGGCCCGGACACAAAGAGTTTCACCCGATGCCGAAGAAATCGCGGAAAAGTTTACCGCGCCTGCCGCGGCCCCGTGCCAGAGTCCCGGCCATGCCCAGACATTCTTCCCGACCAACCGCCTTTCGCGGGCTCATCGCGGCCGGCCTGACGGGCCTAGCGATCTTCCTGTCGCCGCCCTTTCATGCCGCTTTTCTCGACCTTTTCACGTGGGGCGGCGCAGAGGGCCACGTGATCGAGCACCACGCCGCGTTCAATCCCGTCGTGGTTCAGATCGGGCTGTTCACTGGCGACCGCTTTCTCGAGCTTCTGATGCTCATCGTGATCGCCGCCCTCGCGCTGCCGCCGCTTTCGCGCCTGCTGGGCTATGCCCTTCCGCTGGGGGCGCTGATGCTCGTTCCGGCCCTTGCCGCGCTGATGCGGGGACACGGGCTGGACGGGGTGATCGCGCCGCTCTGCCTGTTCGCCGCCGCGATGGTCCTGCGCCGCCCGCCACTCGCGCTACCCTTGCCTGTGGCGGCGCTGAGCATGCTGGCGATCAGCCTCGCCATGACGCTGGCCTCGCCCTTGCACCGGGGCACGCTCGGGACGCTGCTTGTGGCCCTTCTCGCCCCCCTGCCGGCTCTGGCTTTGACCGCGCTCGGCCTCAGGTTCCGCAATAGGTGACGTAGCCTTCCGAAGCATCGGGCGCCGGGACTTCGAGATCGCCGAAACCCTCGCGCTGCGTGAAGGGATCGGCGAACACTGTGAGCAACCTTTGCATCGGCGCCAGATCGCCGTCATTGGCCGCTGCCAGCGCCGCCTCGACCTGATGGTTGCGCGGGATATAGACCGGGTTCACGCGGTCCATCGCGTCGCCCGGCTCCGTGCGTTTCGCGGCCCAGTCGGCCAGCCAGTCCTCCAGCGCCTCGTCCGCCCCGAGATACGCGCGCAGTGCGCCTTCCCGTCCGCGCGCGGCCTCGCCCAGCGACCGGAAGCAGCCGGTGAAATCCGCGCCCTGCCGCGCCATCATCTCCAGAAAGCCGTCGATCAGCGCGTCTTCGGCCCCGGCCACGCCCAGCTTCGCGCCGAACAGGCGCCGCCGGTGGGCCGCGTAGATCGCTTCGCCGCCCTCGATGACGACCTGCAGTTCCGGGAGGGCCTCGTCGGGGTTCTCGGCGATCAGCGGCAACAGCGTCTCGGCCAGCCGGGCAAGGTTCCAGCGCGCCAGAAGCGGCTGGTTGCCATAGGCATACCGCCCCTGCGCGTCGATCGAGGAGAACACCGCCGCCGGATCGTAACGGTCGAGGAAGGCGCAGGGCCCATAATCGATGGTCTCGCCCGAGATCGCCACGTTGTCGGTGTTCATCACGCCGTGGACGAAGCCCACCGCCATCCATTGCGCCACCAGCGCCATCTGCCGCTCGATCACCCGGTGCAGAAAGGCAAGGTAACGGTCGGGTTGTTCCGCCAGATCGGGATCGTGGCGGGCGATGGCATAATCGGCCAGCCGCCGCAGCCGCGCGGTCTCTTGCCGGGCATAGAAGAACTGGAACGTGCCCACGCGCAGATGGCTCGCCGCGACCCGCGCCAGAACCGCGCCTTTTTGCGGCCCTTCGCGCCAGACCGTATCGCCCGTGGTGGTGGCACTCAGCGCCCGCGTCGTGGGGATGCCCAGCCCGTGCATCGCCTCGCCGATCAGCACCTCGCGCAGCACCGGCCCCAGCACCGCCTTGCCGTCGCCCCCACGCGAGAACGGCGTCTTGCCGCTACCCTTCAGATGGATATCGCGCCTGTTGCCCTGCCGGTCCGTGACCTCGCCCACCAACAGCGCGCGTCCGTCGCCCAGCTGCGGCGAGAACCCGCCGAACTGGTGCCCGGCATAGGCCATCGCCAGCGGTGAGGCTCCTTCCGGCATCGCGGAGCCGGTCAGCATGGCCAGCCCCTCGGACCCGCGTAGCGCCTGCGGGTCAAGCCCGAGTTCAAGCGCCAGCGCCTCGTTCAGCCAGAGCAGGGCGGGCGCGGGCGCCACCGCGCCCTGCCACGGCAGGTACATGCCCTCAAGCTCGCGGGCATAGGTATTGTCGAAATCGATCGTCAGCATGGGCCACCTCTGCCCCAACAGATAGGCAGCGAACGGCGCGGGAAAACCCCTCAGCCGGCGGGCGCGACCAGCCCCACCATCGGACCCAGCGGCAGGCCCCAATCCGCGCGCTGCAATTCCGGCGCGTAAAGGCGCGACACGTTGCCATCGAAATAAAGCGCATTGTTGGCGCCCAGCGCCTCGCGGAAATAGCGCGCGAAGAGATGGAACGTCACCGGCTGATCCGAGATCACGAACCACGCGACCTGCCCGTCATCGCTGACGCCCACGCCGTTGCGCACGAAGACCGACTGGGAATCGGGCAGGAAACGCGGATGCAGCGCCCCGTCGATCACCAGCATCGGGCCCGACTGCGTGGCATAGCGGCATTCGGGCGCCGTCTCGGCGAAAGCGCGGCTTTCGACGACCGAGAAGCCACCCTCGCCGATGCAGAACACCCCGTTGGGCAGCAGCCCGAAATTGCCCGGCCCTTCGCGCGTGACGATCCCGGCGCGCTGTTCGCCGTCCTCGACATACAGGCCCACGGGTGCGCGGTCGGAATGGAACATGCCCGCGTTCATGGCAAAGACCAGCCGGCTGCCCTGTGCGTCCAGCGCGGCGGCCAGCCGGTTGAACGTGCCGAACACCTCGCCCGACTCGTCGGACAGGAAAAGCCGCAGATCCTGGTCCGCGTCCACTTCGCACAGGGCGAATCGCTGACCCTCGAACTCGGTCTCGCGGCAGCAGGGATCCTGCGCGGCCAGCGCCGGCAGGCTCGCGGCCGCCCACAGGCCCAGCGCCAGACGGGCAGCGGCGACCAGCCTAGCGGTCATCGTCCCCGTCCGCTGCACCGTCCGTCGCATCGTCATCGCTGGCGATATCGGCCTGAACGCGCGGATCGTTGAAGATCCGCCGCGCATCGTCCATCCGGTCGAACGTGCCGTCCAGCTCGAATTTCAGGTCGGGCGCGTATTTCAGGCCAAGATCGCGCGACACCTGATGGCGCAGCTCGGCCTTGTTGCGCCGCAGCGCCTTCAGCGCGTCCTGCTCACCCTGCCCGCCCAGCGGCATGACATAGGCGGTCGCGTGTTTCAGATCGGGCGAGGTCGTGACCTCGGAGACGGTGATCGAGAAGCGCGACAGCTCCGGATCGTGCACGTCGCCGCGCGCCAGCACCTCGGCCAGCTTGTGACGGATGACCTCGGCCACGCGCAGCTGGCGCTGGCTGGGTCCCGAACCCTGAGAGAAACGTTTTGCACACATGGCTCTGATCTAGGGCAAGACGGGTCCGGCGAAAAGCGGTTTTCCTGATCCCCGGTGCAGGTTATGCACAGCCCAACACAGGAGTTTGACATGACCGATACCGCCGGAATCGTGGTGAATGGCGTCTCGGGCCGGATGGGCCGGATGCTGGTTCAGGTGATCGCCGCCAGCGAACGCGCGCATCTGGCGGGCGTTCTGGAACGGCCGGGCCATGCCTGGATCGGCAAGGATCTGGGCGAAATGCTGGGCGGCGCGGCCAATGGCGTGACGGTTTCGGACGATCCGGCGACCACGCTGAAAGGCGCGCAGGCGGTGATCGATTTCACCGCGCCCGCCGCCAGCGTGGCGCTGGCCCCGGTGGCGATGCAGGCGGGAGCGGCGCATGTGATCGGCACTACGGGCATGACGAAAGACGACCTTGCCCGCATCGCCGACGCCGCGCGTGACGGCGTGATCGTGCGGGCGGGTAACATGAGCCTTGGCGTGAACCTGCTGGTCGCGCTGACCCGGCAGGTCGCGCAGGCGCTCGATCCCGATTACGACATCGAGGTGATCGAGGCCCATCACCGCCACAAGGTCGACGCGCCCTCGGGGACCGCGCTGATGCTGGGCCAGGCCGCCGCCGAAGGGCGCGGCGTCTCGCTCGACGAGGCGGCGGTGCGCGGCCGCGACGGCATCACCGGCCCGCGTCAGCCCGGCACGATCGGCTTCTCGGCCATCCGCGGCGGCGATATCATCGGCGAGCATGACGTGATGTTCGCCGCAGATGGCGAGCGGATCATCCTGCGCCACGTCGCCTCGGATCGCTCGGTCTTCGCGCGCGGCGCGCTGAAAGCCGCGCTCTGGGCGCGGGGCAAACCCGCCGGCGAATACGACATGGCTGCCGTTCTGGGCCTTTGACAGCGCTCAGTGCGCAAGCCCTCGTCATCTCGGAGTGCAACGCGAAGCAAGTGGGTATCAGGCGGCGAGGTCGGGCTTGTATCGACCCTGCGCCGACCTGGCGTGCGGCATCAACAAGCGCCGTCACGTCCGCCTTGAAGCGAGTACGCCCTGAAGACAGTCAACGAAGGCGCGCGCATTGGTCAGCGCGGTGCGCCGTTCGGTGTAGAGGGCATGGACGCCGACCTCAGGAATCGACCATGCGGCGCAGGCAATGCCCAGCCGCGCGGTCTTCAGGGCCTCGCGCACCGTGAATTCGGGCAAAAGGGCGAAGCTGCCGCCGTCTTGCAGCAGGGTCCGGATCAGCGCCGCGTTGTTGATGACCATCTGCCTGCCGGGTTCGGCGGCATGGTCCCGCCCGTCCGGCCCGCGCAGGATCAGGCGCGTGGGGGTGGCGGGTGAACGCAGCCAGGTCAGTTCCGCCAGATCCTGAGGTTCGATCAATTTTCCCGCCAGTTCCGGCGCGCAACAGACGACGCCGCGCGTCGTGAACAGCTTCCGCGCCAGCCGGGGATCCTTGCCGGGGTCGCCGATGCGCAGGGCCAGATCGACCTGTGCGGCGACCGGGTCGTCGACCCGGTCGTCCATGTCGATTTCCAGCGCGATGCCGGGGTGATCGGCGGCGAATGTTCTGACCACGCGGGCGAAGGCCGGGCTGGCCAGAACCGTGGGGGCCGAGATGCGCAGGCGCCCCGTCAATCGCCGTTTCGCATCACGCACGGTTTCCAACCCCTCGGCGAAGGCCTCGGCCAGCGCGCGCGCATGCGGCAGAAAGGCCTCGCCTTCGGCCGTCAGCGCAATCCGCCGGGTCGAGCGGTAGAGGAGTTGCCGCCCGAGCCGCGCTTCCAGGTCCGACACCATCTGGCTGACATATGGCGGGGACAGGGCCAGCCGGTCGGCGCCCGCGCGGAAGCTGCCGGTTTCCACCACGGTCGCAAAGGCCAGCGTCGGGCGCAGCAAGTCGAGGTCATTCATAGGCATAACCAAGCATTTCAATTGAGAAATAGCAAATAGTTAATAACCCGCCGGGCAGCCACAGTGTTTTCATTCCTACCGATGGAGAACGGAATGCTGAAAGCCCTCACCTTTTCCGCCGCCCTCGCCCTGATCCCGGGCGCCACCCTGGCACAGGAGACCCCCTTGACCGGACCCGTCTACGAAATCGCCATTCAGGAAATCCGCAACGGCGACGTCGCCGAATGGACCGCCGCGCGGGCGCCGCTGCTGGAAGGTCTGGCCCAGACGCCCGGCGTCGAAGAAGACTGGACGCTGCGGGCATTCTTCACCTTCCCCGAACCCGGCCCCCTGCCTGTCTTTGTCGGTCTGACACGCTGGTCCTCGATCGATCATTTCAGCGCCGCCTCGCAGGCCATGATGACGATGCCGGTGGTGCAGAGCTTCTTCGAGACGGTCAACATGCAGGCCTTCGTGCAGGTCGCGCCCGCCGATGGCCAGCCCTTCCTGCTGGAGGACTACATCAATCGCCCCGGCCAGGTGCTGGAGGTCGCGGTGCGCACGCCCAAGCCCGGCGAGGAAGGCAATTTCGATGCCGCCCGCGCCGCGTTCTTTGGCCGTGTCGCCGAACAGCCCGGCTACATCTTTGACCGCGAATTCGTCACCGCCGATGGCCAGCGCGTGGTCATGATCGGCTGGGACAACCAGGAACAGTTCATGACCGCTCTGGGCGCCCTGTCGCAAATGCCCGAAATGGGGGCCTTTTTCGGGATCATCGACGCCAGTGCTTATCAGGCCGCGATCCTGGAGTGACCGAACCGTCGCGTTGAGAAACCGGACCATGTGAAACGCCCGGCGCCTCTTTGGTGCCGGGCAGAACGCTCGCTTGGCGGATGTTCGCCTTCCGCCGCTATCGGAGCCATGTCTTTCGGGCGGGGGGAGGCGCTGAAAGCGCCGAGGGGGGGCACACAGCCCCCTTCACGGCATCGGCACGAAGCGATCAGCCGTGTTCTTTCAACAGCCGCCGTTTCTGCCGGTCCCAGTCACGCTTGGCCGACGTCTCGCGCTTGTCGTGCAGCTTCTTGCCCTTGGCGATGCCGATTTTCAGCTTCGCCACGCCGCGATCGTTGAAATACATCACCAGCGGCACCAGCGTCATCCCGTCCTTGGCCGTCGCGGCCCAGAGCCGCGCCAATTCCTTCTTGCTGACCAACAGCTTGCGCTTGCGCCGCTCCTCGTGGCCCCAGGTTTTCGCCTGCAGGTAGGGAGCGATGGCGCCGTTGATCAGCCACAATTCCCCGTCTTCGACCGAGGCATAGCTTTCGGCGATATTGGCCTGACCCTGACGCAGCGACTTGACCTCGGACCCCATCAGGACAAGTCCACATTCAAGATCGTCTTCGATGAAGTAATCGTACCGGGCCCGCCGGTTCTCGGCGATGACTTTGCTGTTGGGATCGTGTTTTTTCTGGGCCATCATGGCCAGATATTGTTTTGATAGCACCCTGTCCAGAGGGCGCCGGCGGGCGCTCTGCAAGTCCGAAAGGAAGTTGACCGTGAAATCCATCCTGGCCCTCGGCGCCGCTGCCCTGACCCTGACCGCCTGCAACATGACACCGATGACGCCCGCGCCGTCCTATCGCACGCCCATCGCGGCCGAGCCCCCGCGCGTGCAGGAACCGGTCGCCAGCGTGCCCTCGTCCCCCGACATGAGCGGCACGGCGCCCGCCCAGCCGCCGATGCAATCGCTGCCGACCAGCGCGTCGGATCCCTGCGGCGCCCAAAGCCTGCAGGGCTTCGTCGGTTCGGTCGCGCCGCAGCCCTTCCCGGCGCCCGGCCCGGTCCGCGTCTATGCCGAGGGCGATCCGATCACCATGGATCACAACGAGAACCGGGTGAATGTCGTGGTCGATGCCGAGAACCGCCAGCGCGTCGTGTCGATTTCCTGCGGCTGATCGCAGCGGCGGGCGGGCACCGCCACAGCCCGCTATCGGCGCGTCGATACGAGGGGGCCGGACGCGATGCGTCCGGCCCTTCCGTGCCCGGGGCGGACGGGGTCCGAGTGGGGGCTCGCGCGGGTCCGGGATCCCGGTCACGCCTTGACGCTGCCCCGGGAAAGCGGCGATTCGAGGGCATGATCGGCGGGTTTTCCCGGCTTTCCGCCGGAAACCGCTGAAAACTGTCAGGATCGGCGGCCCCGCTCTTGATTTCCCCCTGCCCGGGCGCCACGATTTCATCATGAACGTGCAACGCATCGTCCCGCCCAAGGCCCCCTATCCCGAACAGGTCAGCTTCGACCGTTTCGAACTTGGCGAGATCCTCTCGGTTTACGGGCGGTTTGTCGCCGCCGGACACTGGCGCGATTACGGCATTTCGCTGTTGCGCGACCGCGCGGTGTTCAGCATCTTCCGCCGCGCCGCCGAAAGCCCGCTCTACCGCGTCGAGAAGATCCCGGCCCTGCGCAACAAGCAGGGGCTTTACGCGCTGTTCGGCCCCGAAGGCCAGACGCTGAAGCGCGGCGCGACGCTGCGCGGCGTGCTGGCTCCGCTGGAACGCAAGCTTCTGCGCACGCTGGACTGATCGCGGCCCGCCCGCTAAGCGGGGGCATGACCGATTTCGTCTATGCCCCGCCCCCCGGCGACCCGAAGATCCTGCATCTGGACGACGACCTCTTGGTCGTCGAGAAGCCCTCGGGCCTGCTGACCGTGCCCGGTCGGGGCGAGGACAAGGCCGATTGCCTGATCGCGCGGCTCAGGGTGCAGCATCCGCAGGTGCTGCTGGTGCACCGGCTGGATCTGGACACGTCGGGCGTGATCGTCTTCGCGCTGACGCCGCAGGCACAGGCGCATCTGGGCAAGCAGTTCGAGGAACGGCGCACGCAGAAGCGCTATATCGCCCTCATCGCCGGGCATCCGATTGAGAAGAAAGGCCGCGTCGACCTGCCGCTTTGCGTCGACTGGCCGAACCGGCCGCGCCAGAAGGTCGATCCGGTCGAGGGTCGGCCCGCGCAGACCGACTGGCGCGTGCTGAGAACCGAAGGCGAGAACAGCCGCGTTGCGCTGAAACCCATTACCGGGCGCAGCCATCAGCTGAGGGTGCACATGCTGGCCATGGGACATCCGATCCTGGGCGATCCGCTTTACGCCGAGGGCGCGGCGCGGGACTATCCGCGCCTGATGCTGCATGCCGAGGAACTGAGACTGCGTCAGCCAATGACCGGCGATGCGCTGACGTTCCGCTCGCCGGTTCCGTTCTGATCTGCAGGGGACGGGGTCCCGGCTGCCAGGGCCGGGAAAGGCCGGTTCAGGCGGCCTTGGTATCCGTGGTTTCGGTCAGGATACCGAACAGCGCATCCGGTTCCTCGTTCGCGCGCAGCTTCGCGCAGACCGCCGGATCGCGCAGCGTGCGCGAGATCAGCGCCAGCGCTTTCAGATGCTCGACCCCGGCGTCGACGGGGGCGAACAGGGCAAAGACCAGATCCACGGGCGCGCGGTCCACCGAACCGTAATCGAGCGGACGGTCGAGACGCACGAACACGCCCCGGACGCTGTCGATCCCGTCAATCCGCGCATGTGGAAGGGCGACACCATGCCCGACGCCGGTCGGGCCCAGGCTTTCGCGCTCCTGCAGGGCATCCACGGCGATCGCTTCGTCGATGTCATGGGCGGCGGCGGCGATTTCTGCAAGGTCCTGAAACAGGCGTTTCTTGCTCTTCACGGCGTTGCAGACCCGGATCGCTCCGGGGGTCAACAGATCGGCCACTTCCATGCAGTGCTCCTGCCTAGGTTCGTATTGGGCGCGGCCTCCGGGTTGTCCCCGGAGGCCGGACCGAATTTACTGCGGGTCGATCCACCCGATATTTCCGTCGTCACGCCGGTAGACCACGTTCAGGCCTCCGTGGCGCTCGTTCCGGAACACCAGAACCGGGGCGTGCTGAAGCTCCATCTGCATCACCGCCTCACCGGCCGAGATCGACGGAATACGCGCTTCCATCTCGGCGATGATCATCGGCTGCAGGGAGTCCGGCTCTTCCCCGTCCGACCCGTCGTCACCGGCGAGGATATACGAGGAAGCCCCGTTGAATTCAACCGGGGCCGTCCGGTCACGATGATGGTCCTTCAGACGGCGTTTGTAGCGGCGCAATTGCTTGTCCATACGCTCGCAGCAGGCATCGAAAGCCGCGTAGATTTCCGTCGCCTGACCCTTGGCCTGAGCGGTCAGGCCCGAGCTCAGATGCACGGTCGATTCGCAGACATACATGTGGGCATCGCGGGAAAACACGACGTTGGCGTCTGTGGGGCGCTGGGAATATTTCTCCATCACATTGCCCAGCGCGCTTTCGACATGTGTCTGCAGCGCTTCGCCGACATCGATTTGCTTGCCGCTGATCTGGTACCGCATGGACCTCTCCTTCTTGCGGCGGGTGACCGGAAGCCGACATGACGCCCGACCGATCCGCCTTCTCAACCTGTCGTTTCGCGGTCATTCCCTGCGCCGGTCAGCGGCCAGTCGCCGCCTCATGGCAGACGAGGGAATGTGCAGGCCTTGCCTGTATTTGGCGACAGTTCGCCGGGCGATGTCAACGCCCTGCGCGCGCAACTGATCCGCCACGCATTCATCCGAAAGCGGCCGCGTCTCGGGTTCGGCGGCGATCATCTCAGCGACCCGCCGCTGGACCGCGCGCGCCGAAAGCGGCCCGTCCCGGCCGGGCAGCGCCGCCGAGAAGAAAGTCGAAAGCGGCCACAGGCGGCCATCCACGTCGAGCGCCTTGCCGGCCAGCGCGCGGCTGATCGTCGAGGGATGCAAACCCAGATCGGCGGCCAGATCCTGCCGGGTCGAGGGCACCAGAGCGCCCAGCCCGCGCTGAAAAAATCCGGTCTGCTTTTCCAGCAGCCATTCCCCGATTCGCGCCAGCGTGAGCCCCCGCTGGTCGATGGCCGCCAGCATCGCCCGCGCGCGCGCCAGAAGCTCGGGCGCGAAGCCTTCGGCCTCGGCCTTGCGCACCAGCGTCTGGTCCAGCTGCACCGACGGATGCGCCGAGTGCGACGGGACGATGGCAAGCCGCCCCGATTCGTCGCGCACCAGCCGCAGATCGGCCACCAGCGGCGCCGCGCGGGGGGATTCGCCCGGTGCAAGCGGGCGCGGCGACAGGGTCCGGAGCAACGCGGCCCGCGCGCGGGCCTCGCCCAACGTGACCCCCAGTGCGGACTGGATCGCGGACCAGTTCAGCCGCGCGAAGTCGGGCAGCAATCGGACCGTCGCCTGCGCTTCGCGCGTCGCCATGCCCTTGGCCACCAGCTGCAGAACGAGGCTTTCGCTCACCGAGCGCGCGGCGATGCCCGCAGGCTCGCAGCTTTGCAGGGACGCAAGCGCGTCGGCGATCAGCGCCTCGGGCAGGCCCAACTCGAGCGCCAGCTCGTCCGTTCCGACATCCAGAAACCCGTCCGCGCCCAGTTCGGCGATCAGATGCAGCGCCACGGCCTCGCGCCGGGGATCCAGCCCCATCCGCTCGATCTGGCGGCGCAGGTCGTCCTGGAACGGCGCCTCGCGCGCGGCGACCCAATCCAGCGGATCCAACCCGGTGGCGGCGCCGACCGCCGTCGCCGCATTGCGTTTGAGGAAGGGATTGCGCGCGGCTTCGGCGGCAAGCGCCTCGTCCAGCTCGGCGGGGGTCATGCGCAGCACGCTGAGCCGGGTCCGCAATTCGGGGGTCAGCGCGAGGCGCTGCTGGGTCCGCAGTTCAAGCCGGGGGTTCAGCGCCATGACGGCAACCCGCAGCGATCAGCGGAAGGTATCGCCAAGGTAGACGCGACGCACGTCGTCATTCGCCACAACCTCGTCCGGGGTGCCGCTCATCAGCACCTTTCCATCATGAAGGATATAGGCTCGGTCGACGATCTCAAGGGTTTCACGCACGTTGTGATCGGTGATCAGCACGCCGATCCCCCGCGCGGTCAGGTCGGACACCAGCGAGCGGATGTCACCGACGGCGATGGGATCGACGCCCGCGAAGGGCTCGTCCAGAAGCACGAAGGACGGGTCCGAGGCCAGGCAGCGGGCGATCTCGGCGCGGCGCCGCTCGCCCCCCGACAGCGCCAGGGCGGGCGATTTGCGCAGCCGGGCGATGTTGAACTCGCCCAGCAATTCCTCAAGCCGGGCGGCGCGGGTGGCGCGGTCCGGCACGGCGATTTCCAGGATGGCCGAGATATTGTCCTCGACCGAGAGGCCCCGGAAGATCGACATTTCCTGCGGCAGATAACCGATGCCCATCCGCGCGCGGCGGTACATCGGCCAGCCCGACACGTCGAGCCCGTCGATGGACACATGGCCGCCATCCGACGGCACCAGACCGGCCACGCAGTAAAAGCAGGTGGTCTTGCCCGACCCGTTCGGCCCCAGAAGCGCCACCACCTCGCCCCGGCGAAGATCCAGGTCGATCCCCTTCAGGATCGGGCGGCGCTTGTAGCTTTTCTTCAGGCCACGGATCTGCAGTCCGGCAGCCGCGTCGGGGCCTTCGTCCATATCCGGCTCATTCCATCCGGATCACGGTGCGGACGCGACCGATCATGCGGCCGTTGCCCGCGCGCAGATCGGCGACGAACCGCTCGCCCGACAGCATGTTGGGCCCTTGTACCAGCAGAACGTCGCCCTGCATCTCGAGCGACTGAGAGTCGAGCACATAGGTCGCCGTGCGCGCTTCGAGCGCCTCGTTGGGCGTGGTCATCGTCACCCCGCCCGAGGCGATCAGCCGCGAAATCCGCTGCGTGCCGCTCCGGGCGCCGGTGGAATATTCCAGGCGGATCGCCCCGGCGGCGATGCGCATCTCGCCCTGCACCGCCATCACGTTGCCGGTGAATTCGGTCGAGCCGCTGGTCTGGTCGACGCTGAGCTGATCCGCCGTGACCTCGATCTCGGCCCCTGACAGGCGCAGCGATTCCCCGAAGGTGATCTGCACGCCGTCCTGGGTCTGCGCCGAACCGGCGCTGCCGGTCGCGGCAAGCGACAGCGCCAGAAGGAACGCTTGGATCAGGCGAAGATGACGACGCGGCATGAAAGCCCCCTCAGTTTTCTGGCTGATAGTTCAACCGCACCCCGCCCCCGAAAACAAGCACATAACCCGCATCATCGCCGGTTTCGCCGCGCAACTCCATGCGTCCGGCGGTGATCGTGCCGGCCGGGGCGGTGCCGGAAACCTCGGACGGCGCCCGGATCAGCGTCGTGTCCAGAAGCCCGCTCAGCCGTTGCGTGGTCAGGGTGTAACCCGGCGTGACGCTCAGTTCCAGCCCGCCGCGCATCACGAACGTGCCGTTGCCGCGGTCGATGGCGCCGGTTTCGGCGCGGGCCTCCATACGCTCGCCATCCGCGCCCTCGATCAGCAGCGACAGGCCCGTCACCTCGAACCGGACGGTCGCGTCCTGATCGGTCCGCGCGGTCTCGGCGCGGATGGTCAGCGCGGCGCCGTCGTCGGTGACGCCCGCGAAATGCGCGCCCGACAGCCGGGGATCGCGCGCGCGTTCCTCGACATCGATCTCGGCATTCGAGATCGCCTCGCTGGGATCGACGGTGCGCGCCAGCAGGAAGACCAGCGACAGCAGGATCAGCGCGACGAGCGGCAGCACGACTTTCAGAACGCTGACCAGCCTGCTGTAGCGCGCCGGCTTTCGGCTGTCGGGTTCGGTTATCGCCATATCAATGCGAGAAGATGTCGACATCCGGCCAGCCCGCCAGATCGAGCCGGGCGCGCGTGGGCAGGAAGTCGAAACAGGCCTGCGCGACCTCGGTGCGGCCCTCGCGCGCGAGCATCCCTTCCAGCGCCGATTTCAGACGGTGAAGGTACAACACGTCCGACGCCGCGTAATCGCGCTGCGCCTGCGTGATCTCGGGCGCGCCCCAGTCCGAGGATTGCTGCAGCTTCGAGATATCGACGCCGACCAGCTCTGACAGCAGGTTCTTCAGCCCGTGCCGGTCGGTATAGGTGCGCACCAGTTTCGAGGCAATCTTCGTGCACCAGACGGGCGCGGCCAGTACGCCGAAACGATGATACATCGCCGCGATATCGAAGCGCCCGTAATGGAACAGCTTGATCACGTCCGGATCGGCCAGCAGGCGTTTCAGGTTGGGCGCGTCGTCCTGGTCCGGGTCGATCTGCACCAGATGCGCATTCCCGTCGCCGCCCGAAAGCTGGACCAGGCAAAGCCGGTCGCGATGCGGGTTCAGGCCCATGGTCTCGCAATCGATCGCCACGACCGCGCCCAGATCCAGATCGTCGGGAAGGTCACGGGAATAGAGATGCGTCGCCATGCTGAAGCTTTCGAAACCGCGGAAACTGGCGCTTGGCTTAGCCCCGACGACCCCGCGCGTCAATTGCGGCGCCCCGGAACGCAGCGGGGCGCCAGTGGGGCGCCCCGGTATCGTCATCGCGCAAAATCGCGATTTCAGCCCATCCGGTCCGAGGCATAGGCCCCCGGCGAGGCAGGGAAGACGACGGTCTTGTTGCCGTTCTGGAACACGCGATGTTGAGCATGGGCATGCACCGCGCGCGCCAGAACCTGCGCTTCGACATCGCGCCCCAGAGACACGTAATCGCTGGCCGATTGCGCGTGGGTGATGCGCACGATGTCCTGTTCGATGATCGGCCCCTCATCCAGATCGGCGGTGACGTAATGCGCCGTGGCCCCGATCAGCTTCACGCCGCGCTGGAACGCCTGCTTGTAGGGGTTCGCACCCTTGAAGGACGGCAGAAAGGAATGGTGGATGTTGATGATCCGCCCCGACATCTTCGTGCACAGCGCGTCCGACAGAACCTGCATGTACCGCGCCAGCACGATCAGCTCGGCGCCCGAATCCTCGACCACCTCCATCAGCCGGGCCTCGGCCTCGGGCTTGTTCTGCTTGGTGACATTGATGTGGTGGAACGGCAGATCGTGGTTCACGACCACTTTCTGATAGGTCAGGTGGTTCGACACGACACCGACGATCTCGACCGGCAGCGCACCGATGCGCCAGCGATAGAGCAGGTCGTTCAGGCAATGGCCGAAATTCGACACCATCAGCAGGACCTTCATCCGCTTGGCAGTGTCGTGGATCCCCCATTCCATGCCGAATTTCTCGGCAACCGGGGCAAACCCGTCGCGCAGCGTTTCCGGGCTGGCGCCGGTTTCGGCCATGAAGGTGATGCGGGTGAAGAAGCAGCCGGTGCCCTGATCGTCGAACTGCGCGGCATCGGTGATGTTGCATCCGTTCTCGGCCAGAAAGCCCGAGATCGCGGCGACGATGCCGCGCTGCGTGTCGCAGCGGACCGTTAGGACGTAAGAGGTCATCGGGGTGGTTCCTTGTGCGGGCATCTGTTGGGGGGGCGCGTGTTGGGGGCGTCTGGCGGGAAATCTAGCGGATACTGCGGCGCAGCATATGCCCCTGCAGCCCCGGCGGCGACGCAAATCGCGATACCAGCGACGCCGAAACGCAGCAGCCCGGCGCGGATGATGAACTTTTTCCCCCGCACGGCGGGCTCCCGGTGCCGGACGGGTACGCGAGCGGTCCCGCCGGCACCCGGCAGGCCGCGCACGCCGTGGTTGACGAACGCCGGGAACGCGCCAGATCTGAGCGTGACAAGGCCCGGAGACCCCCAGCAGATGAGCGCCCAGGATCTCGACACCGGCAGCCTGCAAAGCATGGCCGAGGTCGTCGAAGACATACGCAACGCCGCCACCGGCGACGGCAAGACGACGCTGGGCGCCGTGCTGCGCGCGCTGGAACACGCGTCTTTCGTACCGGTCCTGCTGGCTCCGGCGCTGATCGTGGTGACGCCGCTTTCGGGGATTCCGTTTTTCTCAAGCTTCTGCGGGTTGGTCATCGCGCTGGTGGCCGGGCAGATGTTCTTCGGCCGCTCGTCGTTGTGGATCCCGCGGTTTCTGGATCAGCGCACGATCCCGGCCAAGCGCCTGCGCGAGGCCACTGACAGCCTGCGCAAGCCGGCACACTGGATCGACAAGCGGACCAAGGCGCGGCTGCAATTCCTTGTCTCGCCGCCCTTCGACCGTATCACGCATTTCTTGTGCATGGTCTGCGGCCTTGTCATGCCGATGCTGGAACTCGTGCCGTTCTCGTCCTCGATCCTGGGCGCGGCGGTGACGATGATGGCGCTGACCCTGCTCTTGCGCGACGGGCTATTCGCGCTGATCGGTTTCGGCTTCATCGGACTGGTGATCGGGCTGGTCGTCTATCTGGTGTGATCGCCGTCAGCGACCCGGCTGCCACATATCCGCCGAGATCAGCCACCCATCCGCGACCCGGACAAGATACAGAAGCGACCGCCCCGTGACCTGCTGCGGCACCTGTCCCTGCGGCGAGACGGTCGCATTCCACACCATGACCAGCGCCGCCCGGTCGGTGCCGGTTTCGGCGCGGTGCTGCGTGACGGTCAGGCGGTCATAGCCACCTGCAAAATTGCGCGCCCAGACCTCGCGGATCTGATCGCGGCCCGACAGGATCGGACCGTCGTGGAGGAAGACCACCGCATCCGGGGTATAGAGCGCGGCCACCGCGTCGGCATCGCGGGCGGCAACGGCCTCGGTCATCGCCGCGGCCGCGTGGGCGGGCGAGGCGACCTGCGCGCCGGCGGGTGCGGCCGAAAGGACAGCGGCCCCCAGGGCGGCGGCGAACAAGGTTCGGGGAAAAGACATGGTCGCTCCTTGAGACAAACCCCGTGCCTAGCAGCGGGTGTCGCAAGCGGCTTCACCAAATCGGGTTAAGGCGCGAGGGGAGCGGGTTTCGGGCACAGCCTGCGGCCGCGGGGCCCGAATATGGTGCTTCAAAATCATTTCGACGCGCGCCCGGAAAGGCGCGCGTCGTGAGAGATCGGCCAGAACAGGCCGTCAGGGAATACCCGCTCAGCGCGTCGGGTAGTTCGGGCGGTTGCCGGCACCGGCGCTGAAATCGTTGACGGTCAGAACGTCGTTCGCGTTGAGACCCGAAGCTTGCAGTTCGCGCGACGAGTAGACGTCACCGGCGCGGACCTGCACCTGTTTGCGCGGACCGACTTCGACGATGTCCGAGGCTTGAAGGCCAGCGGCGACCAGTTCACGCGTGGTGTAGACGTCACCGGCGCGGAACTCGGTCTGCGCGGTGGCGGCGTTCGACGCGTCGCGGGTCGCGGACAGGTCGGTCGCATTGGCGGCAACGGCGCCCAGGGCAACGAAAGCGGCGGTGGCGGTGATAGCAAAGCGGTTCATTTCAGTCTGCCTTTCTTGTCAGTCTGTCTGTGTTTTTCGATGATCGTTTCCGGTCATGGGCTGGAGGTAGGCCCGACTTCCGCCGCCTTCAATCGTCTGAATATGTGTCAAAATTAGCCGCTTTGTGTGCAGGTCTGCACATCACACAATCGAACGAAAACCTTGATCTCAGGAACGCACAGAACTAGCGACGATTTTGTAACAGCCGGTTGACGTCGCGGTGACAAGGCTCAAACGCCGCTCGGCGCATCGAGATCGTCGCGCACGGGTCGGGATCGCGGCGCTGCAGAGGGGGCAAAACGAGGGGCGGCTACCCCTCGCACGGGGGCCGAAAACGGCCTTTCGGGGCCGGTATGATCCAGACGCAAAGCCGTCATGTCCCGCTTGACCCATGGAAAAGGCCCGGCAGAACCTGCCGGGCCTTCCAGAATGCGGATCGGTGGGACGATCAGAGGCTCGCGTCGAGCGCGGCGATGATCGCATCCCCCATGTCCGAGGTCGAAACCGGGGTGCCGCCGTCGGGCCCCATCAGGTCGGCGGTGCGCAACCCGTCGGCCAGGACTTTCTCGACCGCCTTTTCCAGACGGTCGGCCTCGGCCAGTTCGCTGAAGGAATAGCGCAGCGCCATGGCAAAGCTCAGGATGCAGGCGATCGGGTTGGCCTTGCCCTGCCCCGCGATGTCGGGCGCCGAGCCATGCACCGGCTCGTACAGCGCTTTCGGCCGGCCATTGGCCATCGGCGCGCCCAAGCTGGCCGAGGGCAGCATCCCCAGCGAGCCGGTCAGCATGGCGGCCAGATCCGACAACAGGTCGCCGAACAGGTTGTCGGTGACGATCACGTCGAACTGCTTGGGCCAGCGGGTCAGCTGCATGGCGCCCGCATCGGCATACATGTGCGACAGCTCGACATCAGGATATTCCGCGTCGTGGATTTCCTGCACCACGTCGCGCCACAGGATCCCGGATTCCATCACGTTGGCCTTCTCCATCGAGCAGACCTTGTTGTTGCGCTTGCGCGCCAGCTCGAAAGCCGAGCGGGCAACGCGGGCGATTTCCGATTCCGTGTAGCGCTGGGTGTTGATGCCGACGCGCTCGTTGCCTTCCTTGTGGATGCCCCGCGGCTCGCCGAAATACACGCCCGAGGTCAGCTCGCGCACGATCATGATGTCGAGACCGGCCACAACGTCCTTCTTCAGCGAGCTGAAATCGGCCAAAGCGTCAAAGCACTGGGCCGGGCGCAGGTTGGCGTACAGGTCCATTTCCTTGCGCAGGCGCAGCAGGCCGCGTTCGGGCTTCACGCTGAAATCCAGCTTGTCGTATTTCGGGCCGCCCACGGCGCCCAGCAGGACCGCGTCTACCTCTTGCGCCTTGGCCATCGTGGCATCGGTCAGCGGCGTTCCATGCGCGTCATAGGCGCAGCCGCCGACAAGGTCCTCGCTGACATCGAAGCTCAGCCCGCGCTTGTCGCCATACCAGGTGATGATCTTCTTCACCTCGCCCATGACTTCGGGACCGATGCCGTCGCCGGCGAGGATCAGGATGGAAGGATTGGCCACGGCGGGACTCCCTGAATTACGGATGCGTGAGCGGCCTAGCCTGCCTGTGCCCTAGGGTCAAGATTTCCACGCGATGGCGTGCATTGCGACGCCGCCGGCCCTGCGCGCAAGCGGCGTTCATTCGATCTCTGCGAAACGCCGGGGCCGTGCTACGCTTCCCCCGTTGATTTGAGTCCCGAGGATTTTACCGATGCCTTTCTCCCGCCTGACCTGTCTCGCCGCCGCGATCGCGCTGCTGACCCCCGCCTCGCCCGTGCTGGCCGATACCGTGGAAGTCCGCCCGCCCGATGTGTCCCGGATTCCGCAGGACCGGCGCCAGTCCTTGTTCGACGAAGCGGTCGCCACCTCTGTCTCGCTTGAAGTTTGCGCCACCACGCCCGACGATCTGACCGTCGAGGAAGCCGAGATCCTGTGGATCAGCGGGCTGGCGCTGGCCGAGAGCCAGGGCATTTCGGAATCCGAGCTCTACGCCACGCATTACGAGCGCGCCCGGAGGATGTTCGACAGTCAGCCCGAACGCTGCGCGCATTATTCCGGCAATCTGCGGCCCCTGGTGATGACACTCGTCGGATACGGCGCCGCGCCGGTTTTCATCGAGTAAGGTCCATCGCCGGGACCAGCGCGTCGGCCAGCAGGTCCCAGACGCGGCGGACGCGCGGTGTCCGGCGCATGGCTTCATGCGCCGTCAGCCAGACCGGAAGCGTCGGCAGGGCAATGCCGAAATCGAGCTCGCGCACCAGAGGGTCGCGCTGACCCAGGCTGCGCTGCGCGAAACCGATCCCCGCGCCCGCGCGCACCAGCTCCCATCCCGTCGCCACGTCGTCGCAGCGAAAGGCGAACATCTCGCGACTGGCGGGGATTCCGTAGCTTTGCATCCCCTCGATCAGCAGGGTTTCACGGTCCTGGCCGATGATGTCATGCCGGGCCAGGTCGGCGGGCGTGGCGGGCAATCCGCGGCGTTCGATATAGCTGTGGGCGGCAAAGGCGCCGATCGCCGTGTCGCCCAGATGACGGGTGATCAGATCCTGCTGCGTGGGGCGGTACATGCGGATGGCGATATCCGCCTCGCGATAGAGCAGGTTGGACGAGCGGTCCGAGGGCACGAGTTCGAGCGCGATCCGCGGCTCCTGCCGGCGTATCGCGGCCAGCACGCGCGGCAGGTGCCAGACCGAGACCGCGACCGAGGCGGTGATGCGCACGCTGCCTTCCAGCCGCTGCTCGCGCCCGGCCGCGGCCAGCGCCATCGCATTCGCCGCCGCGCGCATCTGCCGCGCGGGATCGATCAGCGCGGCGCCGGTATCGGTCAGGACCAGCCCGCGTGCCTGCCGGTGAAACAGCTCGACCCCCAGCTGGTCCTCGATGGCGCGGATCTGCCGGCCCAGCGTCGGCTGGCTTCGGCCCAGCGCCCGCGCCGCCGCCGACAGGCTGCCGGTTTCCGCCACCGACAGGAAAGCCTGCACCAGAGACCAGTCGAGAGAATGGAAGGCATCCATTCATCCATGAATACATGACATGCGAAGTCATGCAATTCCGTTGCGATCTTGCCGCGCGTAAATCCAGACCATCGCAAGGAGACATCCATGACACAGACAGCTCTTATCCTCGGCGCGAATGGCAAGGTCGGCGGCCATGTCGCGCGGGCGTTTCGCGCGGCGGGCTGGGCCATCCGCCCTTATCAGCGCGGCACCGACATGACCCGGGCCGCGCAGGGATGCGACGTGATCTTCAACGGTCTCAACCCGCCGAATTACCACGACTGGGCGAACATCCTGCCCGCCATCACCACGCAGGTTCTGGACGCGGCGAAGGCATCGGGCGCGGCGGTGCTGTTTCCCGGCAATGTCTATGTCTACGGCACCCGGCCCGGCCCATGGGACGACACGACACCGCACGTTCCCGTCACGCGCAAGGGCCGCATCCGGGCCGAGGTCGAAGCGCGCTACCGCGCCGCCGCCGACGCGGGCGTGCAGACGATCCTTCTGCGCGCGGGCGACTTCATCGATCCCGACAGCGATCAGGACCTGATGGGCATCGTTTTCCTCAAGAAGCTGCACAAGGGCATCGTCACCACCATGGGCGATCCCGATGCCGATCATGCCTATGCCTACCTGCCCGATCTGGCGCGCGCGATGGTCATGCTGGCCGAAAAACGCGCCGCGTTGCCCGCCTTCAGCGATACCCCATTCCCGGGCCACACCTTCACGATCCGCGAATTGACCGCGTCGCTGTCTCAGATGACCGGCCGCCCGCTGAGCATCCGGCGCTTTCCGTGGTGGGCGTTGCGGCTGGGCGGCCCGTTCTGGGAACTGGCGCGGGAAATGACCGAGATGCGCTATCTCTACGACCTGCCGCACAGGCTTTCGGACGGCCCGCTTTCGCAACGGCTGCCGGAGTTTCGCGCCACCCCGCTCGGCGAAGTCCTGCAGACCGTGCTGGCGCGGAACACGCGTTTCGCAACCGCAGCGTGACTTGAGCGCCCCGCTGCGCTACCGTGTCAGGCCAAGTCCTATCGAAACGAGGAGGCTACGATGTCCAAGCATCCGCTGGATCACGACCACGGCCCGTCGAAAGGCCGGCTCGAGAAATTCACCGCCGCCGAGAAAGCAGAAATGCCCAGCGCCGCCACCCGCGAGCTGCAGAAACGCGAACGCACCAAGGGCGAGGCAAAGCTCAGGGCCTATACCAGGATCGAGAAGGGGGGCGTTTCGGGTTAACCCTCGGACCCGTCCGCGCTCCAGTCAGCCGCCTGCATCTCGCGCAGGCGGCTGGCCGTGCGCTCGAATTCGAAGGAACCTGCGCCTTCGGCATACAGGCTCTCGGGCTCATCCGCGGCCGAGGCGATCAGGCGGACCCTGGCCTCGTACAGGGCGTCGATCAGCGTGACGAAGCGCTTCGCCTCGTTGTAATTCGACGCCGACAGGCGCGGAATGTCTTCAAGGATCAGCACCCGCACCCGTTCGGCCAGCGCCAGGTAATCCGCCGGCCCCAGCGGCCTGGCGCACAGATCCCAGAACGACGCGCGTGCCACGCCATTGTGGTGGTGCGGCACCTCGACCCGGCGCCCCTGCACTTCCAGCACCAGAGGCGTCCCGCCGGCATGGCCGGTCAATTCGTCCCACAGATTGTTGATCGCCGCCCGCGCCTCCGCCCCGGCGGGCGAAAAGAACACTTTCTGGCCGCTCAGCCGGTGCTGCCGGTAATCGGTTTCGCTCTCCATCTCGATCACGTCCATCTTCTGGCGGATCAGGTCGATGAAGGGCACGAACAGAGCGCGATTGAGCCCGTTCTTGTACAGATCCTCGGGGACCCTGTTCGAGGTCGTCACGATCACGACGCCCGCATCGAACAGCATCTGGAACAGGCGTCCGACGATCATCGCATCGGTGATGTCGGTGATCTGCATCTCGTCGAAGGCCAGCAGGCGAACGTCGTCGGCAACCTTGCGGCCCACGGGGGCCAGCGCATCGTCGACGCCTGTCTTGCGCGCCTCGTGCATGCCGTGATGCACTTCCTGCATGAAGGCGTGGAAATGGACGCGCCGCTTTTCGGGAATATCGACCGATTTTTCGAACAGGTCCATCAGCATCGACTTGCCGCGCCCGACGCCTCCCCACAGGTAGAGCCCCTTGTAGCCATCAGGCGCCTTCTTGAAGAAACCGCCCAGCAGGCCCTTCTTCACCGGCTGCTCCAGGAAAGCGCGCCGTTCCTCCAGCGCCGGCAGGATGGCCCGCTGCGCCGCGTCGGGACGGATGTCGCCCGCGGCAACCTTGGCATCGTAGAGTTCGGTCAATGTCTGTCGCATCCCGCTGACTTAGCGCGCCACCCGGCTCCGCGCCAGCGCCTCGCTGCATTCCGCCTTCCTTGTTTCGTTCCGGTTTTCCCCGGGGCGCCCCGCCGATCTCCCGTATCTGGCCTTGCCCTTACCGGGGTGCATTCGGTAACGGTGTTGCGTAGCTGAACAGGGAGCGAGAGATGGCGAGTGACGACCCGCGGACGCTGGTGTCCACCGACTGGCTGGCAGCGCATCTGAACGACCCGGATCTGCGCATCCTCGATGCCTCGTGGCACATGCCCGGCTCGGATCGCGATTCGAAGGCCGAGTATCAGGCCGCGCATATCCCGGGCGCCCGGTTCTTCGATATCGACGAGATCAGCGACCAGCGCAGCGCCCTGCCGCACATGGCCCCCCCGCCCGAGAAATTCATCTCGCGGATGCGGGCGATGGGCGTCGGCGACGGGCATCAGGTCGTGGTCTATGACAGCGTGGGCATCTTCTCGGCCCCGCGCGTGTGGTGGACCTTCAAGCTGATGGGCAAGATGGATGTTGCGGTGCTGGACGGCGGGATGCCGAAATGGCTGCGCGAGAACCGCGAGACCGAGGATCTGCCGCCCGTCGTGCGCGACCGCCACATCACCACCCAGCGCCAGGCGCATATGGTCAAGGATGTGAGCCAGGTGGCCTCGGCCTCGAAGCTGGGCGACTGGCAGATCGTCGATGCGCGCGGCGAAGCGCGCTTCAAGGGCGAGGTCGAAGAACCCCGTCCGGGCCTGCGCTCGGGCCATATTCCGGGGGCGAAGAACACGCCTTTCGGCAACCTGCTGAACGAAGACGGCACGATGAAGGACGAAGCGGGCCTGCGCGCCGCCTTCGAGGCCTCGGGGGTCGACCTGTCGAAGCCGATCATCACCTCCTGCGGTTCGGGCGTGACCGCCGCGATCCTGTCGCTGGCGCTGGAACGGCTGGGCCACCCGCAACACGCGCTCTACGACGGATCGTGGAGCGAATGGGGCATGTATCCCGACCTGAAGGTCGAGAAGGGCTGACATGACGCTCTACAAGGCTGGCGAAACCGTCGAGTACCGGGTCACCTGGCTGGAAATGACGCGGCGGCCGGGCTATGGCTGGCCATCGCTGCCGGTGGGGCGCGACGTGATCCTGACCCATGCCGACACGCCTCCGGCCTGGTGGTTCCTGGCGCTTTATAACGCGGTCGGGCGCGATTACGCCTGGACCGACAAGCACGCGATGGACGACGCGGCGATTGCCGACTGGATCCAGCATGCCGATGTGTCGCTGTACACGCTGATGGGCAAAGGCTGGCCGCAGGGCTTCTTCATGCTCGACTGGCGCGAGACGGGAACCTGCGATCTGGCCTATTTCGGGCTGGTGCCCGAAGCGGTCGGGATGGGGCTGGGAAGCTGGCTGCTGAAAACCGCGATTCTGACGGGCTGGGAGCGCGCGGGCACGACCCGCATGACCGTCAATACCTGCACGCTCGATCACCCGCGCGCGCTGGCGCAGTACCAGCGCATGGGCTTTTCGCCGCTGAAGACCGAAGTGCATTCCCGGACCTTGGCGCAGGATTTCACCGCCAAGCAACCCCTGACCTGAAAGAAGAGAGAACGCCATGTTCCAGAGCCTGCCCGCCCCGGCTGCCGATCCGATCCTGAAGGTCATGACGATGTATCGCGAGGACGCGCGCGAGCAGAAGGTCGATCTGGGTCTGGGTGTCTACAAGGATGCCAGCGGCAACACCCCGGTGATGCGCGCGGTCAAACTGGCCGAAGAACAGCTTGTCGCGCAACAGGACACCAAGAGCTACACCACGCTTGCCGGCGATCCCGCGCATTCCAAAGCGGTCGCCAAGCTGGTTTTGGGCGACACGGTCCCCGCCGCGCGGCTGGCCGGAAGCTCGTCCACGGGCGGCACCGGCGGGGTGCGGCAGGGGCTCGAGCTGATCCGTCAGGCGAACCCCGAGGCGACGGTGTGGATCTCGACGCCCACCTGGCCCAACCACTTCGCGCTGACCAAGGCGGCGGGGCTGAAATTCCAGACCTACCGCTATTACGACGCGGAAAGCGGCAGCCTGAACCGCGCGGGCATGTGGGAAGACCTGAACGGCGCGAAAGAGGGCGACGTGGTCATGCTGCATGGCTGCTGCCACAACCCGACCGGCGCCGATCTGGGCACGGATGACTGGGCGCAGATGGCCCAGTTCTGCAAATCCAAGGGCGTCATGCCCTTCATCGACATCGCCTATCAGGGCTTCGGCGACGGGCTGGACGAGGACGCCGCCGGTCTGCGCCTGCTGGCCGGGCAGATGGAGCGGATGATCGTCGTCGCCTCGGCCTCGAAGAATTTCGGGCTGTACCGCGACCGCGCCGGCTGCTGTCTGGTCATCAGCCCCGAGGCCGAGCGTGCCGCCGTGCAGGGCACGCTGGAGACGATCAAGCGGCAGGCCATCAGCTTCCCGCCCGATCACGGCGCGCGGCTGGTGACGATGATCCTGGACGACGACGCCCTGCGCGCAACCTGGGAACACGAACTGGCCGAGATGCGCGACCGCATGAACGCGCTGCGCCGCCAGCTGGCCGATGCCCTGCGCCGCGAATGCGGGTCGGACCGTTTCGGCTTTCTGGCAGATCAGCGAGGGATGTTCTCGGTCCTTGGCGGGGACGACGCGCAGATCGACCGCCTGCACAAGGAATTCGGCGTCTATGTCGTCGGCGGCGGACGGCTGAACATGGCGGGCCTGACCGAAGAGTCGATCCCCCATGTCGCCCGGGCCATCGCCACGGTGCTCTGACACGGCCGCAAAGCAGAACGGGGGCGATCACCGCCCCCGTTCGCGAACCGGCAACAGGCCGGGTCAGATCTTCAGGAACGGCTGCAGCAGGCGCGGGATCAGCCCGTTGAACCGCAACGGCGCATCGGTCACGGCCAGGCAGATGCACGGCGCCCCCGGTTCGGCGACCGGCGTATGCTCGAGCGCTTCATCGGCGATTTCGACATCGCCCCGTGCGAAGTGATCGGTTTCGTCGCGGAACGCCCCCTGCAGCACCAGCGTCAGCTCGGTGCCATGGTGACCGTGATCGGGAACAGCGGTGCCGGGCGGGATGTAGAGCAGCCGCGCGCTGCTGTCCGGACCCTGCGTCAGGATCGCCTGCCGCACCCCGCCGCCCACGCTGCGCCACGCCACCGCGTCGCTGTCGCCGCCGACATACTCCTGCAAGGGCGTCGGAAAAATGCCGGTCGAAGCCCGGCGCGGCGCGGGACGCTCGGGCGCATCGGCGCCGATCCGCTCCAGCACCGCCGCCAACGCGCCGCCCGCCATCGCCACCGCGCCGCTGTCTTCCAGAAGCGCGCCGCCGACCGCGTCCTGCGCCTGCAGCCGCGCGCGGCATTCGTCGCACATCGACACATGCGTGGCGACGAGCAGGTTGAACGCCTCGGGCAGGATTCCGGCGGAATAGCCGGTCAGCAGGGCGTCAGAGAGGTGATGACGGATCATCTGTTGGTGTCCTCAGCTCATATGCTGGCGCAGTTTTTCCAGCGCCAGCCGGATACGCGACTTGATCGTCCCGAGCGGAAGCCCGGTTGCGGTGGCGATCTGGGAATGGCTCAGATCACCGAAATAGGCCCGCTCGATCAGCGCGCGTTGGTCTTCGGGCAGCCGGGCGAGAGCCTCGCCCAGCCGTTCTGTCTCTTGTTGCAGGACCAGCGAATCAAGCTGATCGGGTTCGGGTTCCGGGCCCCAGGGAAGGTCCTCGGGCTCGGGGCGGCGGTCGCGCCGCAACAGGTCGATGCGGCGATTGCGGGCGATCGTGAAGATCCACGTCGCGACCGAGGCGCGGGCCGGATCGAACATCCGCGCCTTGCGCCAGACCGTGGCCATCACGTCCTGAACGCAGTCTTCCGCCACGGCGGGCGTTGCGCCCGACTTGATCAGGAAGGCTTTCACCCGGGGCGCGAAATGCGTGAACAGGGCCGCAAACGCCGCTTTGTCTGCATCGCGCGCCACCGCGATCATCAAATTGGCATAGCGCAGACTATCGTCGTCGCTGGTCACGTCGCTTGGCCCTCCGCCGGTGAATCGGTTGGACGATGCGCGCCCCACAGGCGGCACCGGCACAGCGATTGTCTTCGGATCCCGGAGTTCTTGCAACATGCGGTCAATACGCTATTCCCGCCGAACCGGATCACCGGCCGCGCGATTTTTTCGCAAGACACGGGACAAGACAGGGGACCGGATCCCTCACCGGACATTTTTTCGGATTTGTTTTCATCCGTTTCCCGTTGCCGCGCGTATCCTGTCCAAACCATCGGGAGTGCAAGATGCCGTTCGAATCCGTTCCAGTACCGCCCAAGCGGATTGCCGTCATCGGTGCCGGGATTTCGGGGATGGCGGCCGCGTGGATGCTGGCGCCGGGCCACCGGGTAACGCTGATCGAAGCCGAGCGGCGGCTGGGCGGCCATGCGCGGACCGTGATCGCGGGGAAATGGGGCGATCAGCCGGTGGATACCGGTTTCATCGTCTTCAACCACGCGAATTATCCCAACCTGACGGCAATGTTTGAAGCGCTGGACGTGCCGACCGCGCCCGCCAAGATGAGTTTCGGCGCCTCGTTCGAAGGCGGCACCTGCGAATACGCGCTGGCCAATCTCGACACGCTGTTTGCAACCCGGCGCAACCTGGCCGATCCGCGCTTCCTGCGCATGGTGCGCGATATCCTGCGCTTCAATTCCCGCGCCGAACATGCGGCGACCGATCAGGACATGAGCATCGGCAACCTGATGGACCGGCTGGGCATGGGCCGCTGGTTCCGCGAGCGCTACATCGCCCCGTTCTCGGGCGCGATCTGGTCAACGCCCACGGACAAGATCATGGATTTCCCGGCCCGGGCGATGGTCGAGTTCTTCCGCAACCATGCGCTGTTGTCGAACAAGGGCCAGCACCAGTGGTATACCGTGCAGGGCGGCTCGATCCAGTATGTCACGCGGCTGGAACGCGACCTTAGGGTCCGGGGCGTGGATATCCGCCTCAACGCGCGGACCGAGGCCGTGCGGCGCCTGCCCGACGGGGTCGAGGTCCGGCTTCAGGGCGGCGAATGGGAAAAATTCGACGACGTGATCTTTGCCACGCATTCCGACACGACCCTGTCGCTGCTCTCGGATGCCAGCGCGACGGAACGCGCCGCCCTGGGCGCGGTGCGCTATCAGGACAACCACGCGGTGCTGCATTGCGACGAAACGCTGATGCCGAAGCGCCGCAAGGTCTGGTCCTCGTGGAGCTATACCGAGCATTCGCCGCAGGACCGCGAGAGGATCAGCCTGACCTACTGGATGAACTCGCTGCAGCCGATCCCGCAGGACGATCCGATGTTCGTCACGCTCAACAGCACACGCGCGGTGCGCGAGGACCGGATCTACGACGAGCATACCTTCCGGCATCCCGTCTACGATATCGCGGCCTTTGCCGCGCAGGACGTGCTGCGCGTGCTGAACGGACGGCGCAACACGTGGTTCTGCGGGGCCTGGATGAAGAACGGCTTCCACGAAGACGGGTTCGCCAGCGCGGTGGACGTCGTCACCAAGATGGGCGCCGGCGCCGAAGCCGAGGCCGCATGAGCGCCGTCGAACATATCGCCGGGCAGACCTTTCACGGGCGCAACGACACCCTGTCGAACCGTTTCTCTTACGGCGTCGATTATGTGCTGGTCGATGCCGAGGCCGCGCAGAGCGCGCCGCGCCTGTTCTCGCGCAACCGCGCCAACCTGATTTCGCTGCACGACCGCGACCATGGCGGCGAACGCGGCGCCGGGCGGGGCGCGGCCTGGGTGCGCACGGTGATGGAAGCCACCGAGGCGCCGCAGATCGGCCGGATCGAGCTTTTGGCCCAGCCACGCGTGCTGGGTCACGTGTTCAACCCGGTCTGCTTCTGGCTGTGCCACGATCTTCAGGGCGCGCTGGTCTGCGTAATCGCCGAGGTTAACAACACCTTCGGCGACCGCCATTCCTATCTGTGCCACAACGACGGCTTTGCCCCGATCGGGCCCGAGGACACGCTGGAAGCGCAGAAGATCTTCCACGTCTCGCCCTTCCAGCCCGTCGAGGGCGGCTATCGCTTCCGCTTCGACATCCGCCCCGATCGGATCGCCATCCGCATCGCCTATGACCATGCGGGGGGCGGGCTGGTTGCCACGCTGACCGGCCCGCGCCGCCGGGCCACGACCGGCAGCCTGCTGCGCGCGATGCTGCGCCGCCCCTTCGGCTCGCGCCGGGTGCTGGCGCTGATTCACTGGCAGGCGCTCAAATTGTGGTGGAAAGGCGCGGTCTACCGCCCCCACCCCCTGCCCCCCGAACAGGAGGTTTCGCGATGACCGAGATCCTGCTGACCCTCGGCGCCCTTGCCGTTCTGACGTTGGTGGCGCGCAATTTCCTGGGCTTCACGGCCCAGCGTCCGGCGCATTACGCAGGCCAGCAGCCGCAATTCGATCTGCGCCGCCACCTCGACGGTCCGCTTCTGTGCGAAGGCGTCATCTACGGCCCGCTGGGACGCGTCAATTCGCGTTTCGTGGCCGACATGCAGGGCCGCTGGGAGGGCAATCGCGGCGTCCTGGACGAGCATTTCCGCTATTCCAGCGGTGAAACGCAGATCCGTCAATGGCGCCTGACGCTGGCCAATGACGGCGAGGTCCGGGCCGAGGCCGACGATCTTGCCGATCCGGGCCGGGGCCGTCAGGAAGGCGCGGCGCTGCAATTGTGCTACCGCATTCGCCTGCCCGAGAAGGCGGGCGGCTGGGTGCTGGACGTGACGGACTGGATGTATCTCACCGAGAACGGCACGATCATCAACCGCAGCCAGTTCCGCAAGTTCGGCATCAAGGTGGCCGAGCTGGTCGCGACGATGCGGAGGGTTCCGGCATGAGCACGCTTGCAGGCCAGACATGGTGGCTGATCGGCGCGTCCGAGGGTTTGGGTCACGCGGTGGCAAAGGCCATGGCGCAGGACGGCGCCGAGCTGATCCTGTCGGCCCGGTCCGAGGATCGCCTGCGCGAGGTCGCGCTGGAAACCGGGGGCCGTCCGCTGACGGTGGATGTGTCAGACCCCGACTCGGTCGCGCAAGCGGCCGAGCAGGCGGGCGAGATCGACGGGCTGATCTACCTGGCGGGGGCCTATTGGCCGCTCAGGGCGCAGGAATGGGACAGCGGCAAGATCGAGACGATGATCGACGTGAACCTGACGGGCGCGGTGCGGGTGCTGGGCCATGTCCTGCCCGCGATGATCGCGCGCGACCGGGGGCGGATCGTTCTGACCGGGTCGCTGGCCGGGTTCCGGGGCCTGCCCGGCAGCCTGGGCTACGGGCAGTCCAAGGCCGGGCTGATGAACCTTGCGCAGGGCCTGCAGGCCGATCTGCAGGGCACCGGCGTGGCGGTGCAACTGGTCAATCCGGGCTTCATC
The DNA here is from genome assembly GCF_003122215.1 of Pararhodobacter marinus. Classification (GTDB taxonomy): domain Bacteria; phylum Pseudomonadota; class Alphaproteobacteria; order Rhodobacterales; family Rhodobacteraceae; genus Pararhodobacter; species Pararhodobacter marinus. The sequence goes on from NZ_QEYD01000001.1 coordinate 257,434, forward strand.
AAGACCCGGCTGACCGACAAGAACGATTTCTCGATGCCGTTCCTCATGCAGCCCGAGGAAGCCGCCGGGCACGTCGTGAAGGCGATCCGCAGCGGCAAACCGGCGACCTCGTTTCCCGCGCTGTTCTCGTGGCTGTTCCGCGCCGGGCGGAACCTGCCCACCGGGATGTGGAACCGGATCTTCGCGCGCGGCTGAACGCCGCCGGCTCCCCTTGCACCGATGGGCGTTCAAGGCGATGCTGATCCACAACGCAGGAGATTCCGATGACGCCCGAGATCAGCATCAAGAAAGTGGTGCATATCATCTTTCAGGCCCGTGAAACGGGCCGGACCGCCGAACTGCACGCCTTCATCGAGGCGCTCAACGAAGACGAAAAGGCCAATCTGGTCGCCGTCGCCTGGGTCGGGCGCGGCGCCTTCGAGCCCGAGGATTTCGACGAGGCACTGAAGACCGCCTATGCCGAGGCGACGGCGCCCACCGCCGATTACCTGATGGGCATGCCGCACCTGTCCGAGAACCTCGAATCCGGGCTGGAAGCGCTGGAAATCGACGTGACCGAGGCGGAAGAGGATTTCTACGACCGCTGATCCGCAACGGGCGAAACGGCGCAGCCGGGAAGGCTGCGCCCGCAGAATTCAGACGCGCTCGAGCGCGATGGCAATGCCCTGCCCCACGCCGATGCACATGGTGCACAACGCGCGCGTCCCACCGTTGAGCTGCATCTCCAGCGCGGCGGTGCCGGTGATCCGGGCCCCCGACATGCCCAGCGGATGACCCAGCGCGATGGCGCCGCCATTGGGGTTCACGCGCGGGTCGTCATCGGCGATGCCAAGCTGGCGCAACGTGGCCAGCCCCTGCGAGGCGAAAGCCTCGTTCAGCTCGATCACGTCGAAATCCGCCGGCGTCAGCCCCAGCCGCGCCATCAGCTTCTGCGAGGCGGGCGCCGGACCGATCCCCATCACGCGCGGCGGCACCCCGGCGGTCGCGCCGCCCAGGATGCGGGCGATGGGCGTCAGGCCATGGGCCTTGACCGCCGCCTCGGACGCCACGATCAGTGCCGCCGCCCCGTCATTGACGCCCGAGGCATTGCCCGCCGTCACCGTACCGTCAGCCGTCACGATGGGCCGCAGACGCGCCAGATCCTCCAGCGTGGTCGAGGCGCGCGGATGCTCGTCGGTATCGACAAGGGTGGTGGCCTTGCGGCTTTTCACCTCGACCGGCGTGATCTCTTTCGCCAGACGCCCGTTTGCCTGCGCTGCGGCGGCCTTCTGCTGGCTGCGCAGGGCGAAAGCGTCCTGATCGGCGCGCGCGACGCCGTGGTCGACGGCGACATTCTCGGCCGTTTCGGGCATCGAATCGACGCCGTATTGCGCCTTCATCAGCGGGTTGACGAAGCGCCAGCCGATGGTCGTGTCGTAAACCGCGTTGTTGCGCGAGAAGGCGCTGTCGGCCTTGGGCATGACGAAGGGCGCGCGCGACATGCTTTCGACGCCGCCCGCGATCATCAGATCGGCCTCGCCCGCCCTGATCGCGCGGGCGGCGGCCAGGATCGCGTCCATCCCCGAGCCGCACAGGCGGTTGATCGTGGTGCCCGAGGCCTCGACCGGCAGGCCGGCCAGCAGCGCGGCCATGCGCGCGACGTTGCGGTTATCCTCGCCGGCCTGGTTGGCGCAGCCATAGATCACGTCATCGACCGCCGCCCAGTCGACGCCGGCGTTGCGCTCGATCAGCGCCCGCAGGGGAACCGCGGCCAGGTCATCGGCCCGGACCGAGGACAGGGCGCCGCCGAAACGGCCAATGGGCGTGCGGACATAATCGCAAAGGTAAGCATCGGGCATGGGGGTCTCCGGTTCGGTGGCAGCGTCAGGACGGGTCTGGACGGCGCGGCGCGGGGCCGTCCGTTCCGCGCGCACGCTAAGCGGCGGATGCCGGATCTGCAACGAAATGCGGGACGGGACCGCAGGGCGAGAAGCGCATGGCCCGCCTGTCCCAGGGGCTGCGCGCCGGACAAGAAAAAACCCCGCAAGGCTTTGAACCTTGCGGGGTTTTCATTGTCGCAATTGGTGCCCAGGAGAGGACTCGAACCTCCACTTCCGTACGGAAACTAGCACCTGAAGCTAGCGCGTCTACCAATTCCGCCACCTGGGCCGGTTGCGTGAGCGGCTGATTATCCGTGCCCTCGGGCACTGTCAACGGGGCTCGTGAAAAAATCGCGCGGCGGGGAAAGAAATCTCTCGCCGCATCGCAGCAAGCGCTTAGCCGGTTTCGTGGTTTTAACTTGTCGCGACTGGGGGGCGCAGGTATTCAGCAAGACAACGCTATGGACGCAGCGATCTCTGTACGGAGGGCGAAATGTCGAAACTTGTCACCATCCTGGGCGGTTCGGGCTTTGTCGGGCGCTATGTCGCCCGCCGCATGGCACAGGCGGGTTGGCGCGTTCGCGTCGCCACGCGCCGTCCCAGCGAACATCTCTTCGTGCGGACCTATGGCGTCGTCGGTCAGGTCGAGCCGGTCCTGTGCAACATCCGCGACGATGCCTCGATTCGCGCGGTGCTGCAGGGCGCCGACGCGGTGGTGAACTGCGCGGGCGTGCTGACCGAAAGCGGCAAGAACAGCTTCAGCGCGGTGATGGCCGAAGGTCCGGGGCGCGTCGCGCGGCTGGCCACCGAGGCGGGCGTGGCGCATATGGTGCATATCTCGGCCATCGGCGCCGATGCGCAGGCGGAAAGCGGCTATGCCCGCGCCAAGGCGGCGGGCGAAGCGGCGGTGCTTGACGCCTTCCCCAGCGCGGTGATCCTGCGCCCCTCGGTGATCTTCGGCCCCGAGGACGAGTTCTTCAACCGTTTCGCCGGGATGGTCCGCAGCTCGCCGATCCTGCCGATCACCGCGGGCCAGACGAAGTTCCAGCCGGTCTATGTCGACGATGTGGCCGAAGCCGCCGCCAAGGGCGCGACGGGCGATGCCGCCCCCGGTATCTACGAGCTGGGCGGCCCCGACGTGATGACCTTCCGCGAGCTGATGGCGATGATGCTCGATGACATCCGCCGCAACCGCGTGATCTTCAACATGCCGCGCTGGATGGCGGGGCTGGTGTCGCGTCTGATGGGCGTGGTGCAGTTCCTGACCATCGGCATCGTCAAGAACCCACTGACCCGCGACCAGATCGCCGATCTGCAGCGCGACAACGTGGTGTCGGGCGAGGCGAAGGGCCTGACCGATCTGGGCATCACACCCACGCCGATGGAACTGATCCTGCCGACCTATCTGTGGCGCTTCCGGCCCGCCGGGCAATACGCCGCGATCAAGGAATCGGCGAAGGGCCTGCGCGGTCAGGAATAAGCCAGCCACAACAGGAACACGCCCAGCGCGATCCGGTAGATCACGTAGGGCGTGAAGCTGACGGCGGCGAGGAACCGCATCATCAGCTTCAGCGCGACCAGCGCCGCGACGAAGCTGATCGCCGCGCCGATGGCGCCGTCTATCGCGGCCCGGGCATTCGCGGTCTCGACCAGGTCCAGCGCCGTGATCGCGCCCGAGGCGATGATCGTCGGGATCGACATCAGCATCGACAGCCGCGCGGCGTCGTGACGCTCGAATCCCAGGAACCGCGCGCCGGTGATGGTACTGCCCGAGCGTGACGTGCCCGGAATCAGCGCCACGGCCTGCCACAGGCCAAGGATCATCGCGTCGCGCAGGTTCCAGCCCTCGGCCGCGCGCGTTTCCGGGCCCTTCTTGTCGGCGATATACAGCACGATCCCGAAGCCCAGCATCGCCCAGCCGATGACCGCGACAGACCGCATCGCATCGATCAGGCCGGTGACTTTCAGGATCAGCCCGAACAGGATCACCGGCACCGTGGCGACGGCCAGAAGCCCGGCCAACCGCGCGCCCTCGGTCTCGAACCGGCCGCGAATCATGTCCGGCATGCCGCGCAGCACCGACACCACGTCGTCACGGAAATAGAGCATCACGGCAAACAGCGTGCCCACATGCACGGCGACATCCAGCGCGACGCCCTGGTCCTGCATGCCTGTCAATTGCGGGAACAGGATCAGATGACCCGAGGACGAGATCGGAAGGAACTCGGTAATGCCCTGAATCAACGCCAGAATCAGGATGTGGTAGAGCGGCATTCAGGAAGACTCCGGTCCGTGCGCGCGCACCTTAGCGGCAATGCGCGACAGCTTCATCCGAAAACATATGTAACTCATGCTGACCTATTTTCCGGGAAAAATCCTGCGCTGGCATTGCATGGACAAAAATAAAGTGGATATAGGTCACGCATACTGACTTTTATTGCGCCGCGGTTCAGAGTATCTCTGCGCGACACATCGGGAGGCCGTACCCATGGCAAAACAGCCTATGCTCAAATTCGTGACCACGTCCAAGGAGATGCCGACCAAGCGCACTCCGGACGAACGGCGCGAGGATTTCGCCGAGATCTACCGCGAATACGCGGCCGAAAAGGCGCAGGAGCAAGCCAGCCGCTGCAGCCAGTGCGGCGTCCCTTATTGCCAGTCGCACTGCCCGCTGCACAACAACATCCCCGACTGGCTGATGCTGACGGCGACGGGCCGGCTGCAGGAAGCCTACGAGCTGTCGCAATCGACCAACACCTTCCCCGAGATCTGTGGCCGCATCTGCCCGCAGGACCGCCTGTGCGAAGGCAATTGCGTGATCGAGCAATCGGGTCACGGCACCGTCACCATCGGCGCGGTCGAAAAATACATCACCGACACCGCGTGGGAAAAAGGCTGGGTCAAGGTCGGCGCCCCGCTTGAAGAGCGCGATCAGTCGGTCGCCATCATCGGCGCGGGCCCCGGCGGGCTGGCCGCGGCCGACAACCTGCGCCGCGCGGGCCTGCAGGTCACGGTCTATGACCGTTACGACCGCGCGGGCGGGCTGCTGACCTATGGTATCCCGGGCTTCAAGCTGGAAAAGGACGTGGTCATGCGCCGCGTCGAGCAGCTGGAAGCGGCGGGCGTGCAATTCGTGCTGAACTGCACCGTGGGCGAGGACATCAGCTTCGACGCGATCCGCGGCAAGCATGACGCGGTGCTGATCGCCACCGGCGTCTACAAATCGCGCGACCTTGGCGGCAAGGGCGCGGATCTGAACGGGATCGTCAAGGCGCTGGACTACCTGACGGCGTCGAACCGCAAGAGCTTCGGCGACGAGGTCGAGGATTTCGACTCGGGCCGTCTGGATGCGAAGGGCAAGCGCGTCGTCGTCATCGGCGGCGGCGATACGGCCATGGATTGCGTGCGCACCGCCGTGCGGCAGGGCGCGACCTCGGTCAAGCTGCTCTATCGGCGTGACCGCGACAACATGCCCGGCTCGCAGCGCGAAGTGCAGAATGCCGAGGAAGAAGGCGTCGATTTCGTCTGGCTGACCGCCCCCGCCGGTTTCGAGGGCACGGAGAAAGTCGAAGGCGTCGTCGTGCAGAAAATGCGTCTGGGTGCGCCCGACCTGTCTGGCCGTCGCTCGCCCGAGCTGATCGAAGGCGCCGATTATGTCGAGCCCGCCGATCTGGTGATCAAGGCGCTGGGTTTCGAACCCGAGGAACTGCCCGCGCTATGGGACGTGCCCGAGCTGACCGTGACCCGCTGGGGGACGATCCGTTGCGACCACACCACGCACGCGACCAGCCTGCCGGGCGTCTATGCCGTGGGCGACATCGTGCGCGGGGCCTCGCTGGTGGTCTGGGCGATCCGCGACGGGCGCGAAGCGGCGCAGTCGATCCTGGATTACCTGGCGGCGCCCGCCGCCGTGGCGGCCGAGTGATGGAGGCCCGGCTCCGCCTTCTGGCGGCGACGGCCGCGATGGCGGGCTTTGCGCTGCCGGCTTTCGCGGAGGATTTCGTGCCGCCTGCCGGATGCACGCTGACGATGACCGAGCAGGCGCGCGACTGCACCGTTTCGCAGCATTTCATCTGCGAAAACGCCCCCGGCCATCGCTGGCGGATCAGCTTCGACGGCCAGGGCGCGTTCTATATCAACGAGATCGACGCCGAGGCCCAGTGGCTGCGCGACCGCTCGTTGCCCGATGGTGCGTGGACGATGACGGAGCAACCCGCTGCGGACCCGGCCTCGATCAGCACGCTGTTCGACACCGGCCGCGACGACTGGGCCTTTGTCGAGCGGCGTCCCTCGGGCGAGAGGGTGCGGGTCGAAGGATACGACCGGCTGCTGGGCCAGACCGTCGTGATCGACGGCGAAGAGCTTGAGCGCACGCAATACAGCTTCCGCACGCTGACGATGGACGGCACCGAGCTGAGCGTTTCCTCGGGCGAGGAATACGCCTCGCGCCGGCACAGCCGCTTCTTTGCCGGCCTGCGCACGACCGAGATCGACGGCGAGAGCGTCACCACCGACCGCTCGCCCGTTGCTTTCGTGTTCGAGGGCGAGCCGGGCTTCGGCTCGACCATGCCGCTGCATGGCTGCGGCCAGATGATGAGCGCCCTGACCCGGCCGGAGGATCACGCATGACCGATATGACCCGCACCGGCGGCTGCATGTGCGGCGCCGTCCGTTTCACGGCCAAGCTGACCAAGCTGGAATTCGGCGCCTGCCATTGCGAGATGTGCCGCCGCTGGACCGGCTCGGCGCTTCTGGGCATCACGGTGCCGCAGGCCAATGTCACCTGGCAGGGCACCGAGAATGTAAGCCGGATCCAGTCGTCCGACTGGGCCGAACGCGCCTTCTGCAACAAATGCGGAACGCCGCTTTATTATCACCTGACAGCCGAAGGGCCGATGTCGGCCGATCTGGAACTGCCCATCGGGCTTCTGGACGATGCCGGCGGGCTGACGATGACCAACGAGATCTTCATCGATCAGAAGCCCGACAGTTTCACCTATGCGGGCGAGGGGCGGCACACCATGACGCGCGCCGAAACCTTCGCCAAATACGCCCCCAACGCCAATACCTGAACAGGAGACTTGCCATGACCGTCTATGACGAAAGCTGGGTCGCCGCCGAAGAGGCAAAGCGCCAGTGGATGGATGAGAACGGCCTTTACAAGGCCGATGACGAGCATGCCTCCTGTGGCGTGGGCCTTGTCGTGACGATCGACGGCAAGCCCTCGCGTCAGGTGGTGGTGAACGGGATCAACGCGCTGAAAGCGATCTGGCACCGCGGCGCGGTCGATGCCGACGGCAAGACGGGCGACGGCGCGGGTATCCATGTGCAGATCCCCGTCCCCTTCTTCTATGACCAGATCCGCCGCACCGGGCACGAGCCCGATCTGGACGCGCTGATCGCCGTGGGCCAGGTCTTCCTGCCGCGCACCGATTTCGGCGCGCAGGAACGCTGCCGCTCGATCGTCGAGACCGAAGTCCTGCGGATGGGGTATTACATCTACGGCTGGCGTCACGTGCCGGTCGATACCTCGGTGCTGGGCGAGAAAGCCAACGCGACGCGCCCCGAGATCGAACAGATCCTGATCCGCAACACCAAGGGCACCGACGAGGAAACCTTCGAGCGCGAGCTTTACGTCATCCGCCGCCGGATCGAGAAAGCCGCCGCCGACGCACAGATCCAGGGGATGTATCTGTGTTCGCTGAGCTGCCGCTCGGTGATCTACAAGGGCATGATGCTGGCCGAGCAGGTGGCCGAGTTCTACCCGGATCTGAAAGACGAGCGTTTCATCTCGTCCTTCGCGATCTATCACCAGCGCTATTCGACCAACACCTTCCCGCAATGGTGGCTGGCGCAGCCCTTCCGGATGCTCGCCCATAACGGCGAGATCAACACGCTCAAGGGCAACGTCAACTGGATGAAGTCGCACGAGATCCGCATGGCCTCGTCGGCCTTCGGCGACATGGCCGAGGATATCAAGCCGATCATCCCGGCGGGCACGTCCGATTCGGGCGCGCTGGACGCGGTGTTCGAGGTTCTGGTGCGCTCGGGCCGCTCGGCGCCGATGGCGAAAACCATGCTGGTCCCCGAAGCGTGGTCGAAAACCACGGTCGAGCTGCCGAAAGCGTGGCAGGACATGTATTCCTATTGCAACTCGGTGATGGAGCCGTGGGACGGCCCCGCCGCCCTGGCCATGACCGATGGCCGCTGGGTCTGCGCGGGTCTCGACCGCAACGGCCTGCGCCCGATGCGCTATGTCGTGACCGGCGACGGGATGCTGATCGCGGGGTCGGAAACCGGCATGGTTCCGACCGACGAGATGACCGTGCGCGAAAAGGGCGCGCTGGGTCCGGGGCAGATGATCGCCGTGGACATGAAAGATGGCAAACTTTACCGCGACGTCGCGCTGAAGGACCGCCTGTCGGCCAGCCAGCCCTTCGGCGAATGGATCGACAAGATCGTCGACCTGAACGCGCTGCTGCGGGACGTTCCCGAAAAGCCGATGTTCTCGGGCGAGGACCTGCGCCGCCGCCAGATCGCCGCCGGCTATTCGATGGAAGAGGTCGAGCAGATCCTCTCGCCGATGGCCGAGGACGGCAAGGAAGCCGTGGCCTCGATGGGGGATGACACGCCCTCGGCCGTGCTGTCGAAAATCTATCGCCCGCTCAGCCACTTCTTCCGCCAGAACTTCAGCCAGGTCACCAACCCGCCGATCGACAGCCTGCGCGAAAGCCGGGTGATGTCGCTGAAGACGCGGTTCGGCAACCTGAAGAACGTGCTGGACGAATCCAGCGCCCAGACCGAGATCCTGATGCTGGAATCGCCGTTCATCGCGAACGAGGAATTCCGCGTCATGGTCGAGCAATTCGGCGGCGGCGTGGCGGTGATCGACTGCACCTTCGACGATGATGGCGACGAGGACGCGCTGCGCAACGGGCTCGAGCGGATCCGCACCGAGGCCGAGGATGCCGTGCGCTCGGGGAATGCGCATATCGTGCTGACCGATGAAAAGCAGGGTCCCAGCCGGGTGCCGATGCCGATGATCCTGGCGACCTCGGCGGTTCATTCGTGGCTGACCCGCAAGGGCCTGCGGACCTTCACCTCGATCAACGTGCGCTCGGCCGAATGCGTCGATCCGCATTACTTCGCTGTGCTGATCGGCTGCGGCGCGACGACCGTGAATGCCTATCTGGCCGAGGACACCATCGCCGACCGGATCGACCGTGGCCTTCTGGAAGGCTCGCTGGTCGATGCCATGCGCCGTTACCGCGACGCGGTGGATGCGGGCCTGCTGAAGATCATGGCGAAGATGGGGATTTCGATCATCTCGTCCTATCGCGGTGGCCTGAACTTCGAGGCCGTCGGCCTGTCGCGCGCGCTGGTCGCCGATTACTTCCCCGGTATGCATAGCCGGATCTCGGGGATCGGTCTGCACGGGATCCAGATGAAGCTGGTCGAGGTCCATTCCAAGGGTTGGAAGATGCCCGTGGGCCCGCTGCCGGTGGGCGGCTTCTACAAGGCGCGGCGCTCGGGCGAAAAACACGCCTGGGAAGCGCAGACCATGCACCTGCTGCAATCGGCCTGCGACCGCGCGAGCTATGACATGTGGCGCAAATATACCGCTGCATTGCAGGCGAACCCGCCGATCCATCTGCGCGATCTGCTGGATTTCAAACCGCTGGGCCGGGCGATCCCGATCGAAGAGGTCGAATCGATCACCTCGATCCGCAAGCGCTTCGTCACGCCGGGCATGTCGCTGGGCGCGCTCTCGCCCGAGGCGCACCGCACGCTGTCCATCGCGATGAACCGCATCGGCGCCAAGTCGGATTCGGGCGAAGGCGGCGAAAGCCCCGACGATTTCACGCCCGAACCCAATGGCGACAACGCCTCGGCCAAGATCAAGCAGGTGGCTTCGGGCCGGTTCGGCGTGACCGCCGAATACCTGCTGCATTGCGAGGAACTGGAGATCAAGGTTGCCCAGGGCGCCAAGCCCGGCGAGGGCGGTCAGCTGCCCGGCATGAAGGTCACCGACCTGATCGCCAAGCTGCGCCACTCGACCAAGGGCGTCACGCTGATCTCGCCGCCGCCGCACCACGACATCTATTCGATCGAAGACCTCGCGCAGCTGATCTACGACCTCAAGCAGATCAACCCGCGCGCCAAGGTCACCGTGAAGCTGGTGGCGTCCTCGGGCGTCGGCACGATCGCGGCTGGCGTGGCCAAGGCCAAGGCCGACATCATCCTGATCTCGGGCCATAACGGCGGCACCGGGGCGTCGCCCGCGACCTCGATCAAGTATGCGGGCCTGCCGTGGGAGATGGGCTTGACCGAGGCGCATCAGGTTCTGGCGATGAACAACCTGCGCGACCGGGTGACGCTGCGCACCGATGGCGGTCTGCGCACGGGTCGCGACATCGTCATGGCGGCAATGCTGGGGGCCGAGGAGTACGGCATCGGCACCGCCGCGCTGATCGCCATGGGCTGCATCATGGTGCGTCAGTGCCAGTCGAACACCTGCCCGGTCGGCGTCTGCACGCAGAAAGAAGAGCTGCGCCAGAAGTTCACCGGCAACGCGGACAAGGTGGTCAATCTCATCACCTTCTACGCGCAGGAAGTGCGCGAGATCCTCGCCAGCCTCGGCGCCCGGTCGATTGACGAGATCATCGGCCGCGCCGACCTGCTCACGCAGGTCAGCCGGGGTGCCGCGCATCTGGACGATCTGGACCTGAACCCGATGCTGATCACCGTCGATGGCGCGCGCAAGATCCGCTACGACCGCGACAAGCCGCGCAACGCCGTGCCCGAGACGCTGGACAGCGAGATCATCCGCGACGCCGCCCGCTTCTTCGAAGAGGGCGAGAAGATGCAGCTCAGCTACGCGGTGCGCAACACGCACCGCACGGTGGGCACGCGCGCGGCCAGCCATATCGTCAAGAAATTCGGCATGAACAACAATCTTCAGGCCGACCACCTGACGGTGAAACTGGCCGGTTCCGCCGGTCAGTCGCTGGGCGCCTTCTCGGTCCGCGGCATGAAGATCGAGGTCTTCGGCGATGCCAACGACTATGTCGGCAAGGGCCTGTCGGGCGGGCTGATCGTGGTGCGTCCGCGGATGTCCTCGCCGCTGAAAGCGTCCGAGAACACGATCATCGGCAACACCGTGCTTTACGGCGCGACGGCGGGCACGCTGTTCGCGGCGGGTCGCGCGGGCGAGCGCTTCGCGGTGCGGAACTCGGGCGCCCGGGTGGTGATCGAAGGCTGCGGCTCGAACGGGTGCGAATACATGACCGGCGGTGTGGCCGTGATCCTGGGCTCGATCGGCGCGAACTTTGGCGCGGGCATGACCGGCGGCATGGCCTATGTCTATGACCCCGAGGGGCTGGCGGCGGACATGCTGAACATGGAAACGCTGGTGACCTGCCCGGTGACCGTCGACCATTGGGAGGCCGAGCTGAAGGGCCTGATCGAGCAGCACGTCGCCGAGACGGAAAGCGTGCGCGGCACCGAGATCCTGCGCCGCTGGGATATGGAGAAGTCGAACTTCATCCAGATCTGCCCGAAAGAGATGCTGGTGCATCTGTCGCATCCTCTGTCGGTCGAACCGGCCGCCATGCCGGCCGAGTGAGCCGCGGGCGGCTCGCCCCCGCCACGCATGGACCGCAAAAAAGGGGCCGCTTTCGCGGCCCCTTTCGCTTCCCGGCAAGGCCCGGTGGCGATCACTCGCCGGTCATGTCGACCGTTTCCATCGTATCGCCGTCGATCCGGGCGATCGTGTGCCACGCCCCGTCACCGACCTGGCTGATGAAGATGTCGTTCGATCCCTGGTGATCGGCGCCGTAGCTGACATGCGTGCCCAGAAGCGCGTCATCGAAATCGAGCGATTCCATCGCCGCCACGAAATTCTCCGTGGTCAGATCCGGCCCGGCCTCTTCCAGCGCCATCACGAGGTTCTGCGCCGCGGTGTAGCCCAGCATAGCGAAGCCGGACGCCGGCTGCTCGTAGCGCGCCTGATAGGCCTCGATGAACGCGGCGGGGGCTTCGTCATTCGCGCGGGCATAAAGATCCTGCCAGCCCGACGACGCATAAAGCCCGTCCGTCACGCCGCCCGGCACCATCGCCACCGGCTCGAGGAACCCGGCCGACGTGGTCAGGAACATCGCGTCTTCCCAGCCCAGCCGCTTGGCCGTGCCGACGACGGTGATCCCGGCGCGGACGCCCAGCGCCTGCGTGATGATCTGGCAGCCCGCGTCGCGCAGACGGCTGACGGCGCCGACGAAGTCCTGCTCGTCTGGACGGTGCGTGGTTTCGTCCACATAGTTCAGCCCCAGCCGCTCGGCCGCTTCGCGCGACGACAGCGCGATCTCTTCACCGAAATCGGTGGGCAGATACATCGAGCAGACATTGGTCGCGCCGGTTTCGGCATTCAGATACTCGATCCCCGCCTGCACCTGGTCGTAATAGCTGGAGAACGCGACGAAGTTCATGCCCGGCGGTTCGGGCAGGATGGCCCGCGCGGCGGTCAGCGGGCTGATATTGGGGACGCCGCGCCGCTCCATCAGCGGGTAATGCGCCAGGTTGTGCGGCGTGCCCAGATTGAGCAGCATCGCGAAGACGCCGTCGCGCTCGATCAGCTTGTTATAGGCCTGCGTGGCGCGCGGCAGCTGATAGCCGTGATCCTCGGTGATGTAGCGGATCTGGCGGCCATGCACGCCGCCATTGGCATTCACCTGCTCGAAGAACAGGTTGGCGCCGTTCACCGCCGGGGTCGACACCGCCGCGAACACGCCCGACAGGTCATGCGCGCCGCCGATCAGGATCTCGCTGTCGGTGACGCCACGGGTCTGCGCGCCCGCCGTGCCGGCCACGGCCATGATGGCGGCGGCGATCATCAGTTTGGTCTTCATGTCTTCCTCCCCTTTTCGGACCCGAGGGCCCTGTCTTGATGTTTCAATACATCGCGTCGATCAGCGCCTTGTGGCGCGTTTCGACGGTTGCGCGTTTCAGCTTCATCGTGGCCGTAAGCTCCTCATCCTCGGCTGTCAGAAGCACGTCGATCAGACGGAAATCCTTGATCTGCTCGACCCGCGCGAACTCCTTGTTGACCGCATCCACCTCGGCGCGGATCAGGTCCAGCACCTCGGGGGCGCGGCACAGCGACCGGAAATCGCTGAACGGCACCTTGTGGTCCTGGGCGTATTTCTCGACGTTTTCCTGGTCGATCATGATCAGGCAGGTCAGGTATTTGCGCCGGTCGCCGATGATCACCGCATCGCTGATGTAATGGCTGAATTTCAGACGGCTCTCGATCTCGGCGGGGGTGATGTTCTTGCCCCCGGCGGTGATGATGATGTCCTTGATCCGGCCGGTGATCGTCAGGAAGCCCTGATTGTCCAGCCGGCCGACATCGCCGGTCTTCAGCCAGCCGTCCTCGGTGAAAGCCTCGGCGGTCTTGTCGGGCTTGTTGAGATAACCCTTGAAGACGTTGAGCCCCTTGACCTGGATCTCGCCCTCGGACGAGATCCGCACCGCGACGCCTGGATTGGGGCGACCCACAGACCCTGTGGCATTGGATTCGGGCAGGTTGATGGTGGCCACGCCCGCCGTCTCGGACATGCCGAAGCCTTCGTAAAGCGGCACGCCGATCGCGTGATACCAGCGCAAAAGGTCGGGCGAGATGGGCGCGGCGCCGGTCAATCCGCGCTCGATCCGGTCCATGCCCAGCATCCGGCGCAGGTTCGACAGGACAAGGAAATCCCAGATCCGGTAACGCAACGCGACACCCGCGGGCACCGGCTTGTCGTCAAGCAGGCAATCCGCCCGCGCGCGCCCGGCCTTGATCGCCTGCCCGAAGGCCCAGCGACCCAGAGCGGTGGATTCCTGCGCCATGACCAGAACGCGCGAATAGATCTTTTCCCACACCCGCGGCACGGCAACGAAACCATGCGGCGAGATCTCGCGCAGATTGTCGAAGACGGTTTCCGGGCTTTCCGCGAAATTCACCGTCGAGGACACGATCAGCGGCGTGTAAAGCGACACGATCCGTTCCAGGATATGGCACAGGGGCAGGAAGCACAGTTGCTCGGCCCGCTTTTCGAATCCCAGCCCCGACAGCGAGCATTCCATCCCCGCCATGATGTTTTCCTGCGTCAGCATCACGCCTTTGGGCTGCCCGGTCGTACCCGAGGTATAGATCAGCACGCAGACATCCTCGGGCTTGGCCTTGTCGATCTCGGCGTTGAACACGGCCTCGTCGTCGTGACGGCGGCCCAGATCGTAGAGATCGTCAAGGAACAGGCATTTCTCATGCGCGAAGTCGTGCAGCCCCTCGGGGTCGAGGATGATGACCTTCTGCAAAGACGGCATCTGGTCGGCCACTTCCAGGAACTTGTCGAGCTGTTCGTCATTCTCGACGAACAGGAACTTCGTCGCGCTGTCATTGACCAGATAGGCAAGCTGCTGGGCGCTGTCGGTCGTGTAGACACCCGACGAGACCGCGCCCATGCATTGCGCGGCCATATCGATATACATCCACTCCTTGTTGTCCTCGGACAGGATGGAGATCACGTCGCCGCGCGCCAGCCCCAGCGCCCGCAGCCCCATGCCGATCAGCCGCGCATGCGTCAGGTAATCGGTCCAGCTATAGGCTTGCCAGATGCCCAGATCCTTTTCGCGATGCGCGGTGGCCAGCCCGTTTTCCTGACAGCGCGCACGCAACAGCGCGGGCACCGTCACATGGCCGTCGATGCGGACGGGCCGCTGCCCGGGCTCGGCATTGACGCGAACGCCCTTGAGAACCTTCTCGCCGCTCATCGCCATGTTTTCCTTTTCTTCCAACGCCTCTCGCCCCGCGCGCCCTCGTTCGCATGGCCCAGATAGAAGCTCTGAATATCCTCGGACGCCGCCAGCTTCGCGGCACTGTCGGCCATGACGATCCGGCCCAGCTCCATCACGTAGCCCTGATCGGCCAGATCCAGCGCGACGGCGGCATTCTGTTCGACCAGCATCATGGTGACGCCTTCGTCCTTGTTCAGACGCCGCAGGATGTCGAAAATTTCCTGCGTCAGAAGCGGCGACAGGCCCAGCGACGGCTCGTCCAGCAGCATGATCTTGGGCCGCAGCATCAACCCCCGTCCGATCGCGAGCATCTGTTGCTGACCGCCCGACAGCGTGCCCGCTTCCTGCTCGCGCCGCTCGGCAAGGATCGGGAAATAGCTGAACACCATGTCCCGGTCGCGCGCGATCTCGGCGCGGTCCGAGCGGGTATAGGCCCCGAGGCTGAGGTTTTCCTCGACCGTGAGCAGGGGGAAGACCTCGCGCCCCTCGGGGACCTGCACGATGCCGCGCCGCACCACCTGATGCGGCTCGCGGCCCTGAATCGGGTCGCCTTCGAACAGGATCTGCCCCTTTTCCGGGTCCATGATCCCGGAAATGGTCTTCAGCAGGGTCGTCTTGCCCGCGCCATTGGCGCCCAGCACGGTGACGACCTGTCCCTTCTGCACCTCCAGGCTGACGCCGCGAATGGCCATGATCGGCCCGTAGAAGGTTTCAAGGTTCTTGACTTCAAGAAGCGCGCTCATACCCGCTCTCCCTGCGCATTCGCGGTCTTCGATACGGCCGAGGTGCCGAGGTAAGCCTCGATCACCGCCGGATGCGACTGAACCTCGGCGGGCGTGCCTTCGGCCAGCTTGGCCCCGTCGGCCAGCGCCAGCACCCGGTCGCAGACCTTGGAGACCAGCCCCATGTCATGCTCGACCATCAGCACCGTGATGCCCATCTGGCGGCGGATGTCGTCGATCCACCAGCGCATGTCCTGCGTTTCCTCGACCGACAGGCCCGATGCCGGTTCGTCCAGCAACAGAAGCCGCGGCTTCGTCGCCAGCGCACGCGCCAGTTCCACCACCTTGCGCACGCCGTAGGGCAGCCCGGCGATCATCTTGTCGCGGTAGACCTGCAGATCGAGGAAATCGATCACCTCCTCGACCGCATGCCTGTGCTCGCGCTCTTCCGCCCGGATCCGCCCGGCAAAGAACAATTGTTCGGGCAAGGTCGACCGGCGGTGACGATGCCGTCCGACCAGCAGGTTCTGCAGCACCGTCGCGCGTTCGAACAGCTCGATATTCTGGAAGGTCCGGGCGATGCCCAGATTGGCGATCTCATGCGCGCGGTGATTGAGCAGGTCCTCGCCATCGAACCGGATCGAGCCCCGAACCGGGCGGTAGAACCGCGAGATCATGTTGAAGACCGTCGATTTCCCCGCGCCATTGGGGCCGACCAGCGCGAAGACCTCGCCCTCGTTCACGGACATCGACAGGTTGTTCACCGCCGTGACGCCGCCGAATTTCAGCGTGACGCCGTCGAGTTCCAAAAGGCTCATCTCAGGCGCTCCGTCTTCAGATAGGTTTTCTGGCGACGGAACATGTCGCGGCGGGCGAAGGGGAACAGCTCAAGCCATGTGCGGATCTTCAGCCAGCGTCCGTACAGGCCCATCGGCTCGAACAGGATGAAGGCGATCAGGATCATGCCGAACACGCCGGTCTCCAGCCCGGGGATCGAGGCCGAGCCCAGATTGTCGGTCAGGATCGACAGGAATTGCGGCAGGAAGGCGATGACGATCGCACCCAGAAACGCGCCGTGGATAAAGCCCAGCCCGCCGATGATGATCATCATCAGAAGCTGGATCGCGATCAGGAAGTTGAAGGTTTCGTTGTTGAAGGCGCCCGCGAACAGGCCCATCAGCGCCCCGCCAAGGCCCGCAAAGGCACAGGACAGGCCGAAAGCCAGCGTCTTGGTGCGCGCCACATCGACGCCCATCGCCTGCGCCGAAATCTCGGAATCCCGCACGGCGGCAAAGGCCCGGCCCAGCGGCGAGCGCAGCAGGTTGCGATAGAGCAGCGCGACGAAGATCGACGTGCCCAGCGCAAGGTAATACCAGGTCTCGGGCGCGGCCCAGCGGTTGATCTCGATCCCGAAGATCTCGATCACCGGGGCGAAATAGCCGTTCACGCCCCCGGTCCAGGGTTCAAGGATCACGATCAGGTCGTCTGCCAGAATGGCCAGCGCCAGCGTGAAGATCGCCAGATAGACACCGTGCAGTTTCAGCGCCGGAATGGCGATGATCGCGCCGATGATGCCGGTCACGATCCCGGCCAGCAGGAACGCGGCCAGAAACGGCAGTCCCAGCTCCATGAAATTGACGCAGCTGTAGCAGCCCAGCGCCATGAAGGCCGAATGCCCGAGGCTCACCTGTCCCGTCTGCCCGGTCAGCAGCATCAGGCCAAGGCCCGCCACCGCCCAGATCAGCACGTTGGTGACTTCGCCCAGATAAAAGCCGTCGATCAGCCACGGCAGCACCAGCATCAGAAGCAACAGCGCCACGTAAAGCGAGAAGTTCCACCAGTCGGGGAACAGCCGGATGTCCTGATCGTAGGATGTCTTGAAGTGAAAGCGCATGGGATCAGACCTTCTTGACGCGGACTTGTGCGAACAGCCCGTGCGGCCGGAATACCAGCACGAAGATGAGAATCGCGTAGGGGGCGATCTGCGAATAGCCGGTCGGCAGATAGCGCGCGGCGAAAGGCTCGATCACGCCGACGATCAGCCCGCCCATCAGCGCGCCCGGCAGGCTGCCGAACCCGCCGATCACCGCCGCCGCAAAGGCCTTGATGCCGATGAACCCGGCCGAGATGTCGAGCGTCCCTTTCGACCCGTAGAGGATCCCCGCCACGCAGGCGACGATCCCCGCCAGCGCCCAGACCGCGCCCTGAACCCGCTTCACCGGAATGCCCATGTAATAGGCGGCCATCTGGTTCTGCGACGCCGCCTGCATGGCCAGTCCCAGCTTCGTGCGCTGAAAGAACTGCCACAGGGCAAGGGTCATCAGCAGCGTGACGACGATCACCGCGATATCGGCGAGCGACAGCACCACCCCGCCGAATCGCACATCGCCCAGCGCCAGCGGGGAATGCAGGTTCTGCGGCTCGTGGCCCCAGATCACCCCCGCGACGAAACGGATCACGAATCCCAGCGAGATCGTCAGGATCACCACCGCCGTCTGGCTTTGCCCGAACATGAACCGCAGGACGGTCAGGTCCAGCAGATAGCCCAGCGCGCCCATGATGATCAGCGCGATCGGCACCGCCAGCCAGAAGTTCAGCCCCATGAAATGGGGGTTCACCAGCCCCACCATGACGAAAGCGCCGAGCATCATGAAATCGCCCTGCGCGAAATTCACGGCTTCGGTCGCCTTGTAGATCAGCACGAATCCCAAGGCGACGAGGCCGTAGACACAGCCGTTGGCGAGCCCGCTCAACAGCAGTTGCAACACATCCATGGATGGTCCTCCCAGACCCGCGCCGTCTCGACCCGGCGTTGATCGCCGGTGCCGGCCTCCTTCGGCGCGTCGTCTCAGGATTGACGGAAGATCGGGGCATTTCAACTACAGAAAGCCATTCTCTGACGAAAATTTGCAGATCCCTGCCGCGACGGAAGCCATCGGGCCGGTGCATTCTGCAACGCGGCATGTTGCATTCTGTGAGTCATTTCAGAAGTTTGTTTCCCTCATAGAAACATTCTTCTTCTTGTGCGTGCATTCTGGCGTTAATCTAGCGCTGTGATCGCATTCATTCAGGTTGCCAGTTTTGGATGGGTGCGGGGCGAAAGCAAAAAACGTCGAGACTATTGGGGGTTCACATGCAGGTAGCTGCTTTCGACAAGTACAACTCTGAATTGCTGAATATGTTTTCGGATTCTACCCTCGGGCTTTTCATGCCCGGACGGGAGGCGGAACTGTTCAGCTTCGGAACAATCGATTACCTTGATGCGGGCGACATCTTGCCCGCGAAAACCGAGTCACCGCTTCATGTTGTGCTCGATGGGCGCCTTGCGGGGACGTCGGGCTGGTTCGGTCCGGGCAACCATTTCGGGACACCGGAAAGCGAATTGCAGGCGCTGGACCGCCCTGCGCGCGTCTGGGTAGTGGATACGACCACCCTGCCGATGGATCTGCGGCGCGGCATGACGAAGGCGCTGATTGCCTCGGACATGGCCGAAGCGGCGGCCAAACCGGCCGACGAACTGCCCGAGGCTGATTCGCTTTGCGATGCCGATCACCCGGAAATTCGTCGTCAGGCCGCACGGTTGCGCCGCGCCTCGCCCGCCAGCACGGCCGAGGCGATCCTGAAATTCGTGCACGGTTTCCCCTATCGCTTCGGCGCCTGGCAGGAACGCGCCTCGGACACGCTCAAGCGTGGCGTCGGCATGTGTACGACCAAGACCAATCTTCAGGTCGCGCTGATGCGCGCCGCCGGGCTGGAAGCGGGCTTTGTCGAAGTGCCGATGCCGACCTCGGTTCTGGGCAAGCTGATGCCGTCGAGCTGGCTGGCCCTGCAACGCCCGACCGTGCGTCACTACTTCGCCGCGGTGAAGCTGAACGGCGTGTGGCATGGCGCGGATTCGTCCTACGACTACGCCAGCTACCGCATCTTCCTGGAAATGTTTCCGTGGATGGCGCATCGCGAAGAGCCGGTCCTGACCGAGGGCGCGCCTTATATTCCCTGCCTCGAGATCCAGCACAAGGACCTGTTCGACATCACCGTCGTCGACTCGATCGCCGGGGAAATGGGCAAGAAAAGCCGGTTCGAAACCCGCCATTTCGAAGCGCTCAACACCCATGTCGATCGCGCGCGCGGTGTGCACCAGCGCTGGCTGGGTTCGACCGCCGAGGCCGTCGCCGGCAACGGGGTCAGCGCATGAGTCTATACGACTGGGACTTCAGCGCCCCGACGCCGTCGTCGATGGGCGACCACGACGTGCCGCGCGCCTCGGACCGGCTGGCGGGCAAACGCATTGCGCTGCTCGTGACCGGCGGGATCGCGGCGATGAAGACCCCCGAACTGGCGCGCGGTCTGCGCCGGCACGGGGCCAGCGTCACCGCTTTCGCCAGCGAGGACGCGCTGAACTACGTCGCCCGCGAGGCGCTGGAATGGGCCACGCTGGGTCCGGTCGTGACCGGACTGACCTGGCGTGCCGAGCATCTCAGCGATGGGCAGCCTTTCGATGCCTACCTTGTTGCCCCGGCAACTCATTCGACCATCGCCAAGATGGCGCACGGGATCGGCGACACCGTCGTCACCTCGACGCTGATCTCGGCCCTGGGCCGGATGGAACAGGGACGCGCGAAGGTGCTGATTGCGCCGACGATGCACGGCACGATGCACAACGCCCAGCTTGTCGACAATGCGCGCAGGCTGGCGGCGCAGGGCGTGCACCTGATCGCGCCCCGTGACGCCTATGGCAAGCACAACCTGCCCGAGACCGAGCTTCTGTGCATCGCCGTGGGCCGTGCGCTGAGCGAGTCGCCGCTGCAGGGCCGCCGGATCATGGTCACGGCGGGCCCGACCCCGGTACCGATCGACGGCGTGCGCCGCATCGTCAACCGTTTCCGGGGCCGTCTGGGCGCGCAGCTGGCCGAAGAGCTGGTCTGGCGCGGGGCCGAGGCCGAGCTCATCCTTGGCGACGGCGCCTGGCGTCCGAAAACGCCGATGCCGATCACCGTCACCCGCACCTTCGACGAGTACCGGGATACCGTCGTTTCGCGCGTGAAATCCGGGCTCTGGGCGGGCGTGTTCTCGGCCGGGGTGGCGGATTACCGGCCCCGGCAGGCGGTCACCGGCAAGATCGCCTCGGGTCAGGCCAGCCTGACGCTGGATCTGGAACCCACCGAGAAGGTGATCGACCTTGCGATGAACGCCGATACGCGGATGCACACGGTCGCGTTCAAGTATCTCGAGGGCGTTTCCGAGGAAGAGCTGATCCGCGTCGCGTCGAAACGGCTGGACCGTGCCGGGCTGGTCGTCGCCACGCGCGGCGAGGATACGCGCGGCACCGATCAGCGCGCGCTGATGGTGACATCCGAGGGCGTGACGCCCGTCGATGACAAGCGCGCCATCGCGCGGGCGATCTCGGACTACCTCGAGGGGCTGGTCGACAGCCCGGCGATGCTGAACGCCGCCGAGTAAGCCACCGGGACAACGCGAAAGGGCGGCCGGGGATTCCGGCCGCTCTTTTCGTATGCTCCCGCGGCTCAGATCATGCGGATCACGTCCTTTTCGACGGCCAGCATGTAACCCTGACGCGGGATGTTGCGCACCAGCAATTCGCTGACCATCTGGTTGCCCAGCGAATCCCGCAGCCGCTTGATCCGCGTGGCGCCTGCCGCTTCCTCGCAATCCGCCTCCTTGCGGCCCGAGATCACCGATTCCAGCGACGCGCCCGACATCATCTCGTCATCCATCCGCGCCTCGGCCAGCACCGCCAGCGCCTCGACCGCGGCCTCGGTCAGGTTGAACTCCATGTCGTTGATATAGACCTTGCGCTCACCCCGGCTGATGACCAGAGACGATACCTGAATGCCGGTCTTCTGCACCTCAGCCAGCTTTCGGTTCAGCCCGATCAGCACCAGAACCAGAACCAGCGACGTGATCAGAAGCAGGCTGGCGAAGACGATCAGCACGAAGATCACGCCGCGATAGCTGACCAGCACCTCGGTAAAGGTGGTGCCCGACTGAGCCAGGATCTCCAGGAGCCGCAGCTCGGCATTGCCGGTCAGGTCGGCGTTGTCGTTGAAGATCTGCAGCACCCGCGCGTTGAACTCGTTCGTGTCGGGCAGGTTGATGAACAAAAGAACCGCCGCCAGTGCTAGGATTAGCACGATGGCAGCGATCCCCAGAACGATCGCGCGCGAGCCCGCGCGCGTCAGGCTGGTTTCAGAAGCGGAGGTAGTGGCCATTCGTGTAACCCGAATTTCCCGGAGCGGCGTTCGAGTTAACTGTGGACACAATATTCGACAAGGTCCAGCCGGAGCGGCCCAGCGCGTTGCGCAGATAATCGGCGGCAGCCTGCGCATTGCAGGCCCCGCCGCGGATCTCGGCCACGCCAAAGGCAAGCTGGACGGGGTTCTGCCGCTGCGCCCGATACTCGGCATAGCAGGCGGCCTGCGCGGGCGCTGCAAGCGCCGTAAGCGTGGCGGCGGTGAGAATCAGGGAACGGAAGGTCATGGCGGTCTCGGGCTTTTATGGAGCGGATACCTGCCGACCATGCGCATCCCGGCCCCGCTATGCAATATCGGCCCCCGGAAAGGCGCGTTTTCGCCGACGTTATCCGATAACCACCCCCCGATATTGCCTCTCACGACCGGCTTGCGCAGGCTGAGTCCATGACGGTCCACACGCGCGCCGCGTGTCTTGCGGGTTCAGACGCCCGTTGCCGACGCATCGTGCCACCGACATTCCGCGTAACCGACATCCTGAAAGGTCTTGTCATGACATCCCTCTCTCGCAATCCCTCGGCCGGGATGCGCGCGTTGCCGCAGCGACTGACCATGCTGGTGGCTGCCGCCGCACTCCTGCTCGCCGGTCTGGGCGCTACCGCGCGTCCGGCCAAGGCCGATGCCGACGACATCCTGCGCTTTCTTGCCGGGGCCATCGTCGTCGGCGCCATCGTCAACGCCATCGACGACAACCACACGCCGCAATATTACGGCCGCTGGGCGCTGCCGAATTCGTGCCTGGAAACCATCCGCGTCAACCATCGCAATGTGCAATCCTACAATGCCCGCTGCCTGCGCCGCGCGGGTTATCAGGGCCTGCCCGGCCGTTGCAGCTACGAGTTCCGGCTGCGGGGCGGCCATGTCCGGCGCGGCTATATCGCCGAATGCCTCTACGAGGCCGGCTATCGCGGTCAGGGCGGCTATTATTCCTCGCCGCCGCGCTACCAGCCGCCCTATTCCCCGCCGATCCAGGCCCAGCCGCCCCGCGTCTCGCCGCCCTATCACGGCCAGCCGCAGGTGCGCGGCAACCTGCCCAACCGCTGCCTGATGTCTTATCGTCAGAACGGGCGCAGCGTGCAGGGCTACTGGGCCAACTGCCTGCGCAACGCGGGCTACAACAACCTGCCGGGTCGCTGCCGCGTCACCGCGACGAACGGCGACCGGATCTTCAACGCCACCTGCCTGCGGCAGTCCGGCTATTGAGTCACCGTCCCGGTTGCGGTGCGACCTCGTATTTCACCGCAATTCCTTTCGAACGGCATCGCGGCCGGGACGCGTGAGCCGGGGAAACCCGGAGAAAGGGGGCAGGCCTTGGGCTTGCCCCCTTTTGCCCCGCAAAGGGGCGCCGCGACTTGCCTGATCGCGCGCGGCGTGGTTTCTCGGGTCATGACCCTGACACTGACCAGAACCGCCCGCCCGCTGCCCGACCTGTCGCTTGAAACCGCGCTCGGCGTGCCCTTGGTGGCAGGCGTCGACGAGGTGGGGCGCGGACCGCTGGCCGGGCCGGTAACGGCGGCGGCGGTGATCCTGGACCCGGCGCGGCTGCCCGCGGGGATCGACGATTCAAAGCGCCTGCGCGAACCCGCCCGCCTGCGGCTCGCCGAAGAGATCCGCGTCAACGCCGTTGCCTGGGCCGTGGCCCATGCCAGCGTCGACGAAATCGACACGCTCAATATCCTGCAGGCCAGCCACCTGGCGATGCTGCGCGCGCTGTCGGCCCTGCAGCCCGTGGCAACCCATGCGCTCATCGACGGCAACCGCCTGCCGCGCGACCTGACGATCCCCGCGCAATGCGTGGTGAAGGGCGACAGCCTCAGCCTGTCGATCGCCGCCGCATCCATCCTGGCCAAGGTCGAGCGCGATGCGATCATGTCTGAACTTTCGCTCACAAACCCTGGATATGGCTGGGAAAAGAACGCGGGCTACCCCTCGCCCGCGCACCTGAAGGCGCTGCAGGAGAGGGGGGTAACCCCGCATCATAGGCGCTCTTTCGCCCCCGTCCGCAAGATGTTGTGTTAAGAACGCAAAATAAGGGACTGATTCAGAAAGGGAATTGACGCGGACTCCAACTTGAATCATCTTAAGTCCATCGGAGCGCCACCAAACAAAAAACCGGCGCCCGGAATGAGGCAGTGATGGCAATGAAGACCCGGGCGACGGTGGCCGAAAGGCTCCCGCTCGACCAGATACTTGCGGGCGATTGCATTGAAATGATGAACAGCCTGCCGGAAGGCAGCGTTGATCTGATCTTTGCGGATCCGCCCTATAACCTCCAACTCAAGGGGGCTCTCCACCGGCCGGACAATTCGGCTGTGGACGCGGTGACCGACCATTGGGACCAGTTCGCAAGCTTCGCGGCTTACGACAAGTTCACCCGCCAATGGCTGAACGCGGCGCGCCGGCTTCTGAAGCCGGACGGGGCGATCTGGGTTATCGGCAGTTACCATAACATCTTCCGCGTCGGAACCGCGTTGCAGGACGCCGGGTTCTGGGTGCTCAACGATGTCGTCTGGCGCAAGTCCAACCCGATGCCCAACTTCAAGGGCAAGCGGCTGACCAACGCGCATGAGACGATGATCTGGGCGTCCAAGGCGGAAGCGTCGAAATACACCTTCAATTACGAGGCGCTCAAGGCGCTCAACGAAGGTGTGCAGATGCGCTCGGACTGGGTGCTGCCGATCTGTACGGGCCATGAGCGCCTGAAGGATCACAACGGCGACAAGGTCCACCCGACGCAGAAGCCCGAAAGCCTGCTGCATCGCGTGCTGATCGGCACCACCAATCCCGGCGATGTCGTGCTGGACCCGTTCTTCGGCACCGGCACCACCGGCGCCGTGGCGAAGATGCTGGGCCGTCACTTCATCGGCATCGAGCGCGAGGAAGGCTACCGCAAGGCGGCTTTGAAACGGCTCGACAAGGTGCGCAGGCTCGACGCCTCGGCGCTCGAGATCTCGACCTCGAAACGCGCCGAACCGCGCGTGCCCTTCGGCCAGCTGGTCGAGCGCGGGATGCTGCGTCCGGGCGAGGTTCTTCTGTCACCGCGCGGCAAGCCCGCGAAGGTGCGCGCCGACGGCTCGCTGGTCTCGGAAGCGCATCGCGGCTCGATCCATCAGGTCGGCGCCGCACTGGAAGGCGCGCCTTCGTGCAACGGCTGGACCTATTGGCAGTTCAAGCGCGACGGGCAGCTGATCCCCATCGATATCCTGCGCCAGCAGATCCGGTCCGAAATGGCCCGAAACGGCTGACGCATCAACAGTTTACCGCCAGCGTCCGTGCTTCCGCGCATGGACGCCACTTTCCCCCGTCCTTCGTGGCGGGGGCTTTTTTTATCAGATAGCGCGGCGCGGGATCGGTCAAGCGATTCCGGCGCGTCCTTTTCAATCGGCCTGCTGGTTTTTCTCGGCCGCTTTCTTCATCCGTTCGATCAGCGCCGTCTTGTCGGCATCGCCGCCCAGCTTCCCTTTCGGATGCTCGTTCAC
This sequence comes from Pararhodobacter marinus, assembly GCF_003122215.1. GTDB lineage: Bacteria > Pseudomonadota > Alphaproteobacteria > Rhodobacterales > Rhodobacteraceae > Pararhodobacter > Pararhodobacter marinus. The sequence goes on from NZ_QEYD01000001.1 coordinate 282,597, forward strand.
CGTCTTGTTGCGCGGATGTTTCCCCGGCGCGCCACGGCCCCCGGATTTGCTGTAATCAGGCATTTGGTCGCTTACTCCCGCGCCAGTTCGTGTTGGTACCGCAGCCGCGCGACATCCTCGTTGCGATCCGCGCGCCGCAATTCGCCGAGCGTCTGCTCGACCTTGTTCATATGCGCCTCGGCGGCCTGCCGGGCGGCCTGGGGATCGCGCGCCTGGATGGCCGCGTTGATCGCCCGGTGCTGTTCCAGCAGCAGATCCCGCGTCGAACGCTGGCGGAACATCTGCTGGCGGTTGTAGAAAACGCCGGCCTTCAGCAAGTCGAACATCACCCGCATCGTGTGCAGCATGATGATGTTGTGGCTTGCCTCGATGATGGCGAGGTGGAATTCCGCGTCGAGCTCGGCCTCGTCGGCCGGGTTACGCTTCAGATGCGCGGCTTCCATCTTTCGGAACACGGTGTCAATCACCTTCAGATCGGTATCCGATCCGAACCGCGCCGCGCGGTCGGCGCACATGCCTTCAAGGTCGCGCCGGAAGCTGACGTAATCGACCACCGCCTCTTCATGCGTGGCGAACAGCTTGATCAGCGCCTCGGAAAAGGCCGAGCCCAGCATGTCGGCCACGAACACGCCCGACCCGGCGCGGCTGACCAGCAGACCGCGCTCCTGCAGGTCGGCGATCGCCTCGCGCAGCGACGGACGGCTGACGCCCATACGCTCGGCCAGCTCGCGCTCGGACGGCAGACGCTCGCCGGGGCGCAGCAGGCCGCGCAGGATCAGAAGCTCGATCTGGCGAACGACCCCGCGTGAGAGCTTTTCTTGTTGGACCGGCTGAAACGGCATCTTCCCCCCCTGATTGGTCAAAAGATATGACCGCACCTGCCGCCGGGCAACTGGCTGCGCCGAAAACCGGACAGAATAATCGGGGGCCGGACAACGCGGCCCGGCCCCCGAAATCGACGTGTTGTAAGGTCTGGCCCGGACAGCTCAGTTCGGACGGATCGTCAGCACCACCCGGCGGTTCTGCGCCCGGCCCGTCGCGGTCTCGTTCGAGGCCACCGGCTGGCTTTCGCCCATGCCGCGGGTCTGCACGCGCTGCGCGGGCACGCCGGCCGAGATCAGCACGCCGGCCACCGCATCGGCGCGGCGCAGCGACAGCGCCTGGTTATAGGCGTCCGAACCGGTCGAGTCGGTATGGCCGGTGACGAAGAGCATGCTCAGCGGGTAGCTGTTGATGTTCTGCGCGACGGCGCGCAGATTGGTCTGCAGATCCGGACGCACGGCCGAGCTGTCGGTGGCGAACAGGATATCCTGCGACATCGTCACGACGATTTCCTGGCCGGTGTTGACGACCTGCGCGTTCGATCCCAGCGAGGCCTGAAGCTCGGCCGCCTGCCGGTCCATATGCGCCCCGATCATGCCGCCCGCGATAGCCCCAAGCCCGGCGCCGATCGCCGCGTCGCCCCGGTCGCCGACCATGGAGCCCAGAAGACCGCCCACGGCGGCGCCGGTCAGCGCGCCGGTGCCGGCGCGATAGGGATCGCCGGTCGAGGTGGTGCAGGCGGCCATCAGGGCCAGCGCGGACATCGCCGCCATCGCCTTCGTTGCGGTCATGGAAATCTCCTTTAAGTCCTTGGGGACAAAACTGTCGGAGCGCAGAATATCCAAAGCCTTGCAGCGCGGACAGTGGCCTTGTTGCACCGCCCGCGTCACGATCGATTGATCGGCGGATTGCTGCCCGCTAGGCCGCGTCTTCGCGCGCGGCCTCCCAGGCCAGCATCGCCCGCTTCACCGGCAGGCCCCAGTGATAGCCTGTCAGCGCGCCCGACTTGGCGATCGCACGGTGACACGGGATGAGCCAGCTGATCGGGTTGCGCCCCACCGCCGCGCCAACCGCCCGGTTCGCCTTTGGGCTGCCGATGGCACGGGCGATCTCGGAATAGGTCGTGACATGCCCCGAGGGGATCGTCAGCAACGCCTCCCAGACCTTGATCTGGAACGGCGCGCCGATCAGGTAGAGCGGCGTCTCGCGCAGCCCGCCCTCATGGCCGAAGGCGGTATCCACCCAAGGCTTCAGCCGCATCGGATCCTCGACATAATCGGCCTTGGGCCAGCGGCGCACCAGATCGGCAAAGGCAGCCTCGGCCCCCATTTCGGCGGCGAAACCCATGCCGCACAGGCCCTTGTCCGTCCCCATCACAAGCGCCGCGCCGAACGGGCTGTCGAACCAGCCCCAATAGATCCGCAGACCCGCGCCGCCCCGCGCGTAATCGCCCGGCGTCATCGCCTCCCAGCGCAGGAACAGGTCATGCAGCCGCCCGGGACCCGACAACCCGGCCTCGTGCGCCGCCTCCAGCACGGTGAAGCGCTCGGCCAGCAGGCTGCGCGCATGCCCCAGCGCCAGATATTGCTGATAGCGCTTGGGCGACACGCCCACCCATTGCGTGAAGACGCGCTGGAAATGCGCCGCCGACATGCCCAGCCGCCCGGACAAGTCCTCCAACGCCACGCGCTCGCCGCCCGCCGCATCGATCTCGGCAATCGCGCGCGCCATGACGCCGTAATGATATCTGCCTTCGTCCATCACCCCGTCCATCCCGCGCCCCTTCATTCTGCCGGAAATACTCACCTTCGGGGGCATCCTATCCACCGGCGCGCGGGCTCTCGACCCGGAACCTGCGCATTCACGCGCCCCACCAGTCGCGGGGTTTCATCCGCTTGGCGCGCCCGGACCGGTCGTCGAGCCACAGGGCCAGCCGCCGGAGCGGCGACAGCGCCAGTGTCAGCCACAGCCGGTTGCGGCGCTTCGAAAAGTCCCGGTTGAAGGGGCAGACCCGCAGGCAGATCGCGCAATCCGAAGCCAGCTTCGCCCAGTAACCGAAGCATTTCTCGGCATCCGAGGTCCATTTCACCACGCCCCTGATCGCACTGCGTCCCGGCCTCCGGTCCGAGGGCGCATCGAAGGGCAGCGCCTTGACCGGGCAGGCATCGGCGCAGCGGGTGCAGATATCGCAGACCGCCTTCACGCCCAATGGTTTCGGCGCGTCGTGGGTCAGGGGCAGGTTGGTGAAGATCTTGGAGAACCGCAGCCGCGGGCCGAATTCGGGCGTGATCACGAGCTGGTTGCGCGCGTATTCGCCCAAGCCCGCCTTCACCGCATAGGGGATCACCAGGCCGGTATCGTTCATCGAGGCCACGGCCTCGTATCCCAAGTTGCGGATGAAGGCCGCGAGCTGCATGATGATCGCCGCTTCATGGCTGTATTCCCGCCCCGTCGCCGCGCCCGCCAGCGCCGAGGGATAGGTCTGCACCAGCGGCTGGTCCATCTGGTGGCCCAGCACGATCACCGAGGTCATACCGGGCGGCAGATCCACCGGCGCCTCGCTGAAATCGCGGGTATCGACCTGCGTTTCATAGATCCAGCGCGGATCGAAAGCGGTGATCCCGCACAGATCGGCCCCGAAGAAGGCCGCCACGCGCTTGATCTCCCCCGCCATCCGCGCCGGGTCGTCCACCGCCACCTGCACCGGGGCCATGGGCGTGTCCGCGCGGATCGGGGCCTGAAATCCCTCGCGCACCCCCTCGCCCGCCGAGCGGTTCGAGACGATGTCGCTGACCAGCCAGGCCGCGTTTCTCAGCGCGAAATCCTTTTGCTGGAACCCCTCGCCCTTTCGCGGCGTCGCGTCGATGCGGTAGCTGGCGAAGAACGCATCGGTCTGTTTCGAGCGCACCGACGGGTCCCAGAACGCCCGCGTGAATACGTCGTCGCGCTGGCGGAAGCGTTCGAACGCATCGGTGACGACGATCCCCGCCGCCGCATCCAGCGGGTCGGGCGGGTGGTTATGGCCGGGCTGTGTCATGGCGCCACGCTACGCCCCGGGCCTGAGCGCTGTCAAAGCCTCTGGACGCAATGCCCCGCCCGCGCCATGGTGACGCACAGACGCTTTTCCGGCCCCCCCATGTCCCTGCTCATTTCCTTCGCGGCTCTGTTCGTCTCGGTCTTCCTGCTGCAGATGGGACTGGGCGGCGTGGTGCCGCTGGATGCGCTGTCGGGCACCGAGCTGGGCTTCAGCGCCGAACAGATCGGCGCGATGGGCTCGGCGCATTTCCTGGGCTTCTTCGTGGGTTGCTGGTGGGCGCCCCGGCTGATGGGCAGCGTGGGGCATTCCCGCGCCTTCGCCGCCTTCGCCGCCGCTGGCACGACCGGCATCCTCGCGCATATGATGTGGGTCGATCCCTGGGCCTGGTCGGCGATGCGGATGCTGTCGGGGCTGGCCGTCGCGGGCTGCTACACGATCATCGAGGCCTGGCTGCAATCCAAGGTCACCAATGCCACGCGCGGGCGGGCGATGGCGGTCTACCGGATGGTCGACGTGACCGGCAATCTGGGCGCGCAGGTGATGATCGCCTTCCTGACCCCCGCCGCCTATGTCAGCTACAACCTGCTGGCGCTGTTCATGTGCTTTGCGCTGTTCCCGCTGCTTCTGACGCGGGTCGAGGCCCCGCCGGCCGGCGCCGCGCCCCGGCTGAGGCCGATGATGGCGTGGCGCAAATCGCCGCTCGGCGCGGTGGGTGTCGTGGTCTCGGGCGTGACCGGCGCGGCCTTCCGCATGGTCGGCCCGCTTTTCGGCATCGCCGTGGGGCTCGAGGCCGACCGCATCGCGCTGTTCCTGTCGGCCTATGTGCTGGGCGGCGCCTTCGCCCAGTTCCCGATGGGCTGGATCGCCGACAAATACGACCGGCGGCTGGTGCTGATCTGGATCTCGGCGGCGTCCATCCTGGGATGCGCCGGCATGGTCGCGGGGGCGCAGGGGAACATCGTCACGATCTTCCTGGCCGCCGGATTCTTCGGCTTCACCACCTTCCCGATCTATTCGATATCGACCGCGCACGCCCATGACTTCGCCGAGCAGCACGAGCGCGTCGAACTCAGCGCCGCGCAGATGTTTCTTTATGCCGTCGGCGCCATCGCCTCGCCGGTCATCGCCTCGGCGCTCATCGGCGCGTTCGGCCCGGCCTCGATGTTCGCCTTCATCGCGCTGGCGCATGTGCTGCTGATCGTCTTCGGGCTGGTGCGGATGCGCGTCGGCCGCACGCCCGATCACCACACACCCTATGTTTACACGCCGCGCACATCCTTCCTGATCGGACGTCTGCTCAGGCGCCGGGACGAGTAAGGCTTGCGCCCGCCTGCCCGGCATTGCAAGGAACCCTCATGGCCGCGCAACTCGACTATCTCACGCTCAAGGAAATCTTCCGCAGGTTTCACGAGGTCGAACCCGAACCCAAGGGCGAACTCGACCACACCAACGCCTATACGCTGGTCGTGGCGGTGGCGCTGTCGGCGCAGGCCACGGATGTCGGCGTGAACAAGGCCACGAAAGCGCTGTTCAAGATCGCCGACACGCCCGAAAAGATGCTGGCCCTCGGCGAAGAAGGGCTGATCGAGCATATCAAGACCATCGGCCTTTACCGCAACAAGGCCAAGAACGTGATCAAGCTGTCGCGCATCCTGGTCGAGCAATATGGCGGCGAGGTGCCGTCCTCCCGCGCGGCGCTGCAATCGTTGCCCGGCGTCGGACGCAAGACCGCCAATGTGGTGCTGAACATGTGGTGGGGTGTGCCCGCGCAGGCGGTCGACACGCATATCTTCCGCATCGGCAACCGCACCGGCATCTGCCCTGGCAAGGATGTCGACGCGGTGGAACGCGCGATCGAGGACAACATCCCCGCCGAGTACCAGCACCACGCCCATCACTGGCTCATCCTGCATGGCCGCTATGTCTGCAAGGCGCGCAAACCGAATTGTCCCGCCTGCCTGATCCGTGACCTCTGCCCCTTCGACGAGAAAACCCTATGACCCGTACCAATGTCTCCTCCGGCTCGTATCTCGAACCGATCATCGGCTTCAGCCGCGCCGTCCGCATCGGACAGCATGTCTCGATCGCCGGTACCGCACCGATCGCCGTGGGCGGCGGCACGCATGGCGTGGGCGACATGGCCGCGCAGATGCGCCGCTGCCTGGAAATCAGCCTTGCCGCGCTGGCCGATGCGGGCGCGCGCCCCGAACACGTGATCCGCTCGCGCATCATCGTCACCGATATCGCCCGCTGGGAAGAGGCCGCGCGCGTCCACGGCGAAGTCTTCGGCGAGATCCGCCCCGCCTGCACCGTGATGGCGGTCAGCGGCTTCGTCGATCCCGACTGGCTGGTCGAAACCGAAATGGACGCGATCATCCCGGAGGCAGGGCAATGAGCAAAACCTATCAGGTCGCCGGCATCGGCAACGCCATCGTCGATGTGATCTCGACCGTGGACGACCACTTTCTGGACCATATGGGCATCCGGAAAGGCATCATGCAGCTGATCGAACGCGAACGCGCCGAAACCCTGTTCGGCGCGATGCGCGACCGGCAGGAAGCGTCGGGCGGGTCGGTGTGCAACACCATCGCGGGCGTCGGCGCGCTGGGCCTGAAAACCGCGCTGGTGGGTCGGGTGCGCGACGACAGCCTCGGTCGGTTCTTCGCGCAGGATACCGAACGCACCGGCACCGCCTTCGTCAACCCGCCGGTCAAGGGGGGCGAGCTGCCGACCTCGCGCTCGATGATCTTCGTGACGCCCGATGGCGAGCGGTCGATGAACACCTATCTGGGCATCTCGTCCGAAGTGGGCCCCGACGATGTCGACGACGCGGTCATGGCCGATACCGAGATCGTGTTCCTCGAAGGCTACCTGTTCGACAAGGACAAGGGAAAGGAAGCGTTCCTCAAAGCCGCGCGCGCCTGCCACAAGGGCGGCGGCCGGGTCGGCATCGCCCTGTCCGATCCGTTCTGCGTCGACCGTCACCGCGCCGATTTCCGCCGCCTTGTCGCCGACGAAATGGATTACGTCATCGGCAATGAAAAGGAATGGACCTCGCTCTATCAGGTCAACGACCTGGACGAGGCGCTGGCGCTCGCCGCCCGGGATTGCGGCATCGTCGTCTGCACCCGCTCGGGCGATCCCGTGGTGGTGATCAAGGACGGCCATCGGGTCGAAGCCCCGGTCAACACGCGGATCCCGGTCGATGCGACGGGCGCGGGCGACCAGTTCGCGGCGGGGTTTCTCTACGGGCTGGTCACCGGGCGGTCGATGGAAACCTGCGGGCGCATGGGCAACATCGCCGCGGCCGAGGTGATCGGCCATATCGGCGCCCGACCCCGCGCCGACATACACGCATTGTTCAAGGCCGAGGGGCTGGTCTGACCTTGCAGCAGGCCGGGCACTCCCCATATCGGAAGGCGTAAAAGCGGAGGCGCGCATGGGTTACGTCAAGACCGGGATCCTGATGGCGGCGATGACCGCCCTGTTCCTTGGCATGGGCTATCTCATCGGCGGCAGCTACGGCGCGGTGATCGCGCTGGTCGTCGCCGCCGGGATGAACGCCTTCGCCTGGTGGAACTCGGACAAGGCGGTGCTGAGGATGCACAATGCCCGCCCCGTCGACGCCCATACCGCGCCCGACCTGCAGCAGATGGTGATGGAGCTGGCGCGCAATGCCGACCTGCCGCCGCCCGCAATCTATGTCATCGAAAGCGACCAGCCCAACGCCTTCGCCACGGGCCGCAACCCCGATAACGCGGCGGTCGCGGTGTCGCGCGGCCTGATGGACCGCATGTCGCGCGAAGAGGTCGCGGCGGTGGTCGCGCATGAACTGGCGCATATCAAGAATTACGACACGCTGACGATGACCATCACCGCAACCTTCGCCGGGGCCATCTCGATGCTGGCGAATTTCGCGATGTTCTTCGGCGGCTCGCGCGAACGCGCGAATCCCATCGCCATGATCGCGATGATGATCCTTGCGCCGCTGGCGGCGGCGCTCGTGCAGATGGCGATCTCGCGCTCGCGCGAATACGAGGCGGACCGCATCGGGGCGCAGATCGTCGGCAACCCGCTGTGGCTGGCCGACGCGCTGCGCAAGATCCAGGGCTATGCCAGCCGGATCGACAACGACGCGGCCGAACGCAACCCCGCCACGGCGCATATGTTCATCATCAACCCGCTGCATGCCCATGCGCGCGACAAGCTGTTCTCGACCCATCCGGCGACCGAGAACCGCATCGCCGCGCTTGAGAAACTGGCCGTCGAGATGGGTACCCGCAGCGCGACGGGCATGGGCGGCCGCCCGGCCTCGAACCGGCGCAGCGCGGACCCGCGCCACGACCCCGGCCCCTGGGGCTGACGGAGGGGGGGCTGACGGAGAGGACGGACGGGGGGCGCTGCCCCCCGGACCCCCCGGGATATTTATGGACCAAAGATGCACGACAAACGGCGTGGCCGGGAGTCGACCACGCCGCCGTCTTCGTTCACGGTCATCGGCATCCCTGCCTGTCCCGTGCCGCCAGAGTGGCGCATTAACCTTGATGCCAGGTAAACGCGGCCCTCTTTGTTCCTCAAATATCCTCGGGGGGTGAGGAGCGCAGCGACGAGGGGGGCAGACAGCCCCCCTGCCCGTCATCCGCCTCGCCCAAGGTCGGCACGGGACGCGCCGAGACCGCAGGCTCCCCGTCGAAGACGAAAGGCGAGCGGATGCCGCGATGCGCGCCCAGATCCAGCTCCATCCCGCGGGCCCTGACCTGCGGATCGGCGAAGACCTCGTCCATCGTGTTGATCGGCCCGGCCGGGATTCCCTGAGCCTCGCATCCGGCAAGCAGCGCGGCCTTGGTCCAGCCGCGCGTCCTGGCCGAGATCGCCTCGCAAAGCGGCGCGCGGTTGGCGACGCGGCCGGCATTGTCGCGGTAATCGGGATGCGTGATCAGGTCTTCCAGACCCAACAGCGTGCACAACCGGTGATACTGCGCGTCGTTCCCGGTGGCGATGATGATATGGCCATCCGCGACCTCGAACACCTGATAGGGCACGAGGTTGGGATGCCAGTTTCCGGTCCGGCCCGGCGCATGGCCCGAGGACAGGTAGTTCATGCCCTGGTTCGCCATTACCGAGACCGCGCAATCCAGAAGCGCCATGTCGACATGCGCGCCCTTCCCCGTGCGCCCGCGTTCGATCACGGCGGCAAGAATGGCGGTGGTGGAATAGACCCCGGTGAACAGGTCGGTTACGGCGACCCCCACGCGATGCGGTTCGCCCTCGGCCGGGCCGGTGATCGACATCAGCCCGGACATCCCCTGGATGATGTAATCGTAGCCCGCGCGGTGGGCATAGGGGCCGTCCTGCCCGAAGCCGGTGATCGAGCAATAGATGAGCCGCGGGAAGACGTCTTTCAGCGTCTGGTAATCGAGGCCGTATTTCTTCAGCCCGCCGACCTTGAAGTTCTCGATCAGGATATCGGCATCGGCCAGCAAGGCCCTGACCTTCGCCTGCCCTTCGGGCGTGCGGAAATCGGCGGTGACCGAGCGTTTGCCGCGGTTCGCGGAATGGAAATAGGCCGCGACCGGGGTGCCGTCGCGGTCGATGAAGGGCGGCCCCCAGCGGCGGGTATCGTCGCCTTCAGGGGCCTCGACCTTGATCACCTCGGCGCCCAGATCGGCCAGCGTCTGACCGGCCCAGGGGCCGGCAAGGATGCGCGCCAGTTCGACGACGCGCAGCCCTTTCAGCGGTGTTGCGCTCATCCGTCGGCCAGCAGCGGGTCCAGGATCGCACGGAATTCATCCATGCTCATGTTGGAATAGGTCGTGCCGTTGATCACGAAGGACGGGGTGCCGGTGATCTCGTATTCCTCCATCCCTTCCTGGTAGACCTGCATCATGGCCGTGGCCATCTCGCGGTCGGCGAGGCATTCGTTCAGCGCCTCGTCGGTCAGCCCGGCGCGGCGGCCGATGCGGCGCAGGTTGTCGGCGACCTCGTTGGCGTCCGAGCCGCGCGCCCATTGCTGCTGCTCGTCATACAGGATGTCCGAGATGCCGAAATAGCGCATCTGCCCGCCGCAGCGCGCGACCAGCGCGGCCCACAGGCCATAGGCGTCGAAATAGACCTCGCGGTATTCGAAGCGCACGCGGCCGGTATCGATGTATTCTTCCTTCAGTTGCGGCCATACACTTGCATGGAAGTTGGCGCAATGCGGGCAGGTATACGAGGCGAATTCCATGATCGTCACCTCGGCATCGGGATTGCCGAGAACCAGGTCCTCGACGCGCGAGGTATCGACCTCGCCCTCGGTCTGGGCATGGGCGGCGCCGGGCGCGATCAGGGTCTGGCCGGGCACCGGGCGACCTGTCAGATTGGTGTAGCCGGCATAGGCACCGGCGGCGGCCAAAGCGGCGCCGCCCGAAAGCAGAAGCGAGCGTCGGTTCATTCTGTATCCTTTCCTTCGTCCCGGCGCCGTGTCTGGGCTTGCCGGTCCTGTCGCATGAGAACTTGGGTGGCGAGACGATCCAGCGCGGCCTTCAGCCCGCCATCGCTCACGCCTTCGGTCATACCCTCGACCACCTGCCGCGCACGCGACAGCGCATTGGGCGAGGGTGTGGCGATATTCGGCCCCTCGAAGGGGCGCTGCGATTCTGCCAGTCCGGGGGCCAGTTGCGGCGCCATCCCGCGCGCCGAGGTCTGGGTCACGCGGACCCGGCTGATCGCGGCATAGCCGTAGATTGCGTTCACCTTGTCGCGCAGCGTGTCGGCCTGCATCTGCACCAGCGGCGCGGCGGCGCCCGAGGCCAGCAGCGTCAGCGTGGCGCCGATCCCCTGCTGGGCATAGCTGACCTTCACCGGCCGGCACATCCGCGCCAGTTCCGGGCCGGCGATCTCCGGCCAGTGGGTTAGCAGGCGGGTGACGGCGAAGCCGCGCGATTCGCCCGCCTTGCGGATCGGGTCGCGCAACAGCCCACTGGCCGGCTCGAATCCGCGCATCCGGCGCGAGGCTTTCGCGCGCGGGGCATCGGGGGCTTTCGAGGCAGAGGTCATTGCGGGGCGGGCTTTCCTGTCAGTCGGCAATATCTTAGTGACTCTGAAAGCCTTGGCCAGAGGCCGCGCGACAGGAGGCGTCAAGAATGCGTGACGGGACTGCAACACGCCACGAAGCCGCGGCGCTTCTGCGCTGGTACGACCGGGCCGCACGGGTGCTGCCGTGGCGCGTGGGGCCGGCAGACCGTGCGGCGGGCGAACGGCCCGATCCCTACCGCGTCTGGCTGTCCGAGATCATGCTGCAGCAGACGACGGTGGCCAGCGTGAAAGCCTATTTCGACCGTTTCACCACCCGCTGGCCCGATGTCGGGGCACTGGCCGCCGCCGAGGATGCCGAGGTGATGGCCGAATGGGCGGGTCTTGGCTATTACGCCCGCGCGCGCAACCTGATCGCCTGTGCGCGGCAGGTCGCACAGGCGGGGGCGTTTCCCGATACGCTGGACGGGCTGCGCGCGCTCCCCGGCATCGGCGCCTATACCGCCGCTGCCGTGGCCGCCATCGCCTTCGACCGGCCCGAAACGGTGGTCGACGGCAATGTCGAGCGCGTGGTCTCGCGGCTTTTCGCGGTACAGGACCCGTTGCCCAAGTCGAAACCAACGCTGGCGCGGCTGGCCGCGACCCTGACACCGCAGCAGCGCCCCGGCGATTTCGCGCAAGCGATGATGGATCTGGGCGCGACGGTCTGCACGCCGCGCAATCCGCGCTGCGCCGATTGTCCGCTCGAGGGTTTCTGCGCGGCGCGCGCGCAGGGGATCGCCGCCGAGCTGCCGCGCAAGACACCCAAGGCGCCCAAGCCGACCCGGCGCGGCATCGCCTATGTCGCGTTCCGCGCGGACGGCGCGCCGCTGCTGGAAACGCGCCCGCCCAAGGGGCTTCTGGGCGGGATGCCCGGATGGCCCGGCACCGACTGGTCCGACGATCCGGACCCCGCGCCGCCTATCCCGGCGGACTGGACCATCCTGCCGGGCGTGGTGAAGCACACCTTCACCCATTTCCATCTGGAGCTGACGGTCGCGCTGGCCCATCTGCCGCAGGACGCCGCGCCCGAGCGGGGCGACTTCCGCCCCGGCTTCGACCCGACCGCGCTGCCCACGCTGATGCGCAAGGTCCACGATCACGCGGATGCGGCATCGGGCGACCTTTTCGCCCCGCGCAAGCGGGATTAGGGTAGCGGGGAACGGAGCGCTTCCATGACCACCGCCGTCAGACCGATCTCGTCGCTTGCCGCCGCGCTGCCTTTCTGGCTGTCGCTGGGTTTCGTGCCGCTGATCTGGATCGGTGCGTGGGGCGGCGGCTTCTGGTTGCTGCTGGCGCCGCTCTACGCATTCGGGCTGATCTCGCTCATGGATGCGATCGGCGGGCTGAACCTTGCCAATCCCGATACCGGAACGCCCGTCGAGCAGCTTTTATGGTATCGCCTGATCACGCTGATCTGGTTCCCGATACAGACCGCGATGATCTTCGGCCTGATCTGGTACGTCACCCATCGCGGCGATCTGGTCTGGCACGAATTGCTGGTGCTGTTCTACGGGCTTGGCATGGCGACCGGCGGCATCGGCATCGTCTATGCCCATGAGCTGATGCATCAGAAATCCCCGTCCGAGCGCTGGCTGGGCGATCTGCTGATGGCGCAGGCGCTGTACTCGCATTTCCGCTCGGAGCATCTGCGCGTGCATCACCTGTGGGTCGCCACGCCGCGCGATCCGGTCAGTGCGCGCTATAACGAGGGGTTCTGGAGCTTCTTTGTCCGCGTGCTGCGCGATTGCCCGCGCTCGGCCTGGCGGGCCGAGGTGGCGATGCTGAAGCGTGCGGGCAAAGGTCCGTTCGACCCCGCCAACCCGTTCTGGCGCTATGCCGGGCTGCAGGCCGGGTTCCTGATTCTGGCTTTCGTCGTCGGCGGCTGGCTGGGGCTGGCGCTGTTCGTCTATCAGGCGATGGCGGCGATCTTCCTTCTGGAGCTGACGAATTACGTCGAGCATTACGGCTTGACGCGCAAATACCTGGGCGAGGGCCGCTACGAGCATGTCCAGCCGCGGCATTCGTGGAACGCGGCGCACAAGGCGTCGAACTGGCTGCTGATCAATCTGCAGCGCCATTCCGATCATCATTACAAGCCCGACCGCCGCTTTCCGCTTCTGCGGACCTACACGGCCGAGGAAGCCCCGCAATTGCCGGCGGGCTATCCGGCGATGATCTTCGTCGCGGCGTTTCCGCCGTGGTGGCGCCGGATGATGAATCCGCGCGTCCGCGCGTGGCGCAAGCAATTCTATCCCGACATCGACGACTGGTCCGCCTACAAGGCCGGCACCAACCCGATGCCGCGCGGCGCCATCTGACCGGGCGGGGTCAGCGCCGGGGCTTGCTCCACAGCCAGCCCTTGCGGTGGAACCAGTAGGTCAGCGCGAGCGCCATGATCGCCATCAGCGCCATGACGATGGGATAGCTCCATTTCCAGTGCAGCTCGGGCATGTAGTCGAAATTCATCCCGTAGACGCCGACGATGAAGGTCAGCGGAATGAAGATCGTGGCGATCAGCGTCAGGACCTGCATCACCTCGTTGGACTTGTTGGCCTGGCTCGACAGCAGCAGATCGACCAGCCCGGTGGCAATTTCGCGGTAGGTCTGGATCGTTTCGATCAACTGCACGGTGTGATCCTGCACATCGCGCAGATACAGCCGGGTATTGTCGGAAAAGCGCTGGATCTCTTCGCGCTGCAGCGTCGCCACCACGTCGCGCATCGGCCAGACCGCGCTGCGCACGCTCATCAATTCGCGCTTATGGGCGTGAATCTGGCCCATCTCGACCTCGCCCGTCTGGAAGACGATGTCGTCTTCCAGCGTCTCCAGCTGATCGCCCAGCTGTTCGACCACCGGGAAATAGGCGTCGATCAGCGCGTCGATCAGCGCATAGCACAGGTAATCCGCGCCGCGCTTGCGCATCTGGCCGACCGGGTTGCGCAGCCGGGCGCGGACGGGATCGAACACGTCGCCGGGCTTCTCCTGGAAGGTGATGACATAGCCGTCACCCAGAAAGATCGCCACCTGTTCGGTCGCCAGCTGCGCGGCGCCCCGGTCGGGCATGCGCAAGACGATGAAGTGATGGGCTTCGTATTCCTCGGCCTTGGGGCGCTGATGGACGCTGACCACGTCCTCCATCGCCAAGGGATGCAGGCCGAAGGTCGCGGCGATATGGCTCAGCATCTTGTGGTCGCCCAGACCGTCGACGTTCAGCCACAGCACCTGCCCCTCCTCGACCGGAAGAAGGCCCTCTTTCTCTTCCACCCCGTCGGGCGAGAAGCGGAAGGAATGGACCCTCGTGGCGCGGGCCTCGGGATCGACCGACAGCGTGCCGGGGGGCGCCCCGGGGGGCGTGCGGCTTCGGCGGGAATAGCGTGGTTCCTTGCTCATGGCGGATCAGATAGGCCGGGGCGGCGCCTTGGAAAGCTGCACCGCCAGGATCCCGGCCATGATGATGGCGACGCCGATCACGTCGATCAGGCCCAACCCCTCGCCCAGCAGGGCCGCCGCGATGGCCACGCCGAAGAACGGATTGAGGAAATGGAAGGTCGCGCCGCGCACCGCACCGATGCGCTGCACCAGCATGAACCAGACCCAGGTCGCGGCGAGGCCCGGCACCAGCGTGGTATAGAGGAAGGCAAGGATCAGGCGCGGGGTCCAGTGGACCTCGAACGTCTCGAAGGCCAGCGCCGGGCCGATCAGCGCGACCGAGCCCACCAGCATCTGCAGCCCGACCACCATCATCACGTTCCCGCCCGACGAGGCGCCGCGCAAAGCCAGCGTGGCGATGGTCAGCGCGATGGCGGCCAGCACGCACAGCGCGACACCGACCGGGTCCAGCCCGCCGCCGAAACGCGCGCCCATGATCAGGATCACGCCCCCGAAACCGGCCACCAACCCGGCGACGGCGACGGGTTTCAGCCTGTCGCCCATGAACAGGAAGCCGGCGGCAGCCACCATCAGCGGCAGGGTCGAGGCGATGATCGCGGCGGCCGAGGCCTCGATCCACTGCATGGCGATGAAGTTGAGGCCCAGATAGGCCGCGTTCTGGCAGATCCCGAAAATGATCGTCGCCCGCCACTGAGAGCGCGTCAGGTTCCAGCTTTCGCCCAGCATCCGCGCGAGCGCGACGCCGATCAGCCCCGAGATGAGGAACCGCAGCGACAACGAGTAGAGAGGCGGCGCGTCCGCGACGATCATCCGGGCCGATGTAAAGGCCGAGGACCACATGAAGGCGAAAGCGAGGCCCATGAAGAGCGCTTTGAAATCCATGGGAATCCTCTGTCCAGCGGGGCCGGCCGGGTCCCCGGCGGCGAGACTAGCCGGGCTTTCCGCCGAGGGAAAGGGGCCTCCTTTGGGCCGCAGAGGGGGCAAGGCGCAGGAGTCCGACGGATTGGAAACGGCGCGAAGGGTCGGACGAAAAGACCCGCAACAGGAACGCCGATCCGGCACGCAATTCGCGCGCCGGACCGCTGTTCCGTCCCGGGGGTCAGGACCTGGCCTCCCCCGGGCCAGAGGTTTCCGGCTCTGGCCGTTCCCCGTCAGGCGACGCGGTCCCAGAACCGCAGCGCGCCGCAGATCTTCACGAAGCCGGACGCGTCCTTGGCCTTGTCGAGCCGGACCATCCCCGCATCCGGTTCACCGACGCCCGCGCGGTCGAGCAGCGTTTCGGCGTCGGGCGAATAGGCGATGAACTTGGCGTGGACATGGGCATCGGCGACAAAGCTGCGCGCGGCCGGCATCTGTGCCAGTGCCTCGGCCCCGTCCTTGCTGACGACGATGGCGACAGCGTCGTACAGCACCGACGGCCCGCCTTCGACCTTCTGCTGCGCGGGCAGTTCCTCGTCATCGGACAGCGTGACGCCGAAGATATGGGGCGCGACGACCTCGACCATACCACCGGCCTTGTCCACGGCCTCCTGCAGCGCGCGGACCAGCGCGGCATCCGCCCCGTCGGTGACCAGAAGACCCAGCTTGCGGCCCTTGAACGCGTCGGGGCCGTTTTTCAGGATCGACAGCCTGTCCGACGCTTTCAGATCCACAGGCGCGCGCGCCGCTTCGGCGGTATCGGGCAGCTGCGCCAGGCCAAGCCCCTCGGCAACGGCCTTGGCAAGCCCCTCGTCGATATGCGGCAGATGCGAGACCAGCCGCTCGCGGATGGCAGGGGTCTCGACCTTCGACAATTCGAAGATCAGCGCATCGGCGATATGCTTCTGCTCGATCCCGGTCTGGCTGCGATAGAACTGGCGGGCCTGACTGTAATGGTCGGCAAAGCTCTCGGGCCGCAGGCGGCGCTTCTCGCCCTCGACGCGCTCGGGGTAAGACCGGAAGCCGGTGTCCGGATCCGTGCGCGGCCCGCCCTGCGACCAGGAATTCGGCTCGTAATTGGCCCGGCCCTTGGGCGCGTGCATCGCCATGTGGCCGTCCTGCTGGAAATGATGGAACGGGCATTTCGGCGCGTTGATCGGAAGATGGGTGAAGTTCGGCCCGCCCAGCCGCTTGAGCTGGGTG
This sequence comes from Pararhodobacter marinus, assembly GCF_003122215.1. Taxonomy (GTDB): domain Bacteria; phylum Pseudomonadota; class Alphaproteobacteria; order Rhodobacterales; family Rhodobacteraceae; genus Pararhodobacter; species Pararhodobacter marinus. Next base: position 299,023 of record NZ_QEYD01000001.1, read on the forward strand.
TCGAGATAGCTGAAATTCCGGCCCTGCAGCAGCGGATCGTTGGTGAAATCGATCCCCGGCACGATGTTCTGCGTGCAAAAGGCCACCTGTTCGATCTCGGCGAAGAAATTGTCGACCATGCGGTCCAGCACCAGACGGCCGATGATGCGCACGGGGACCTCCTCTTCGGGGATCAGTTTCGTCGCATCGAGCACGTCGAAATCGAACGAGTCCGCGAAATCATCGTCGAACACCTGCACGCCCAGCTCCCATTCGGGGAAATCGCCCGACTGGATCGCCGTCCACAGGTCGCGGCGATGGAAATCGGGGTCCGCGCCCATGATCTTCATCGCCTCGTCCCATGTCACCGATTGCAGGCCCAGCTTGGGCTTCCAGTGGAACTTGACGTAGTGGCTTTCCCCCTCGGCATTGACGAAGCGGAAGGTGTGGACGCCGAAACCCTCCATGAACCGGAAGGATCGCGGGATCGCACGGTCGGACATGGTCCACATGACCATGTGCATTGCCTCGGGCATGAGCGAAATGAAATCCCAGAAATTGTCATGCGCGGTCTGGGCCTGCGGAAAGCCGCGATCCGGCGCGGATTTGGCCGCGTGGATCAGGTCGGGGAACTTCATCGCATCCTGGATGAAGAAGACCGGGATATTGTTGCCGACGATGTCCCAGTTTCCCTCGTCGGTGTAGAGCTTCACCGCGAAGCCGCGCACATCGCGGGCAAGATCCGCCGAGCCCTTGTTGCCTGCCACCGTCGAGAAGCGGACGAAGGCGGGCACGCGGGTTCCGGCTTTCTGAAACAGGCTGGCCGAGGTCAGTTCGGGGATCGCCTCGGTCACTTCCAGATAGCCGTGCGCCCCGTAACCGCGCGCGTGAACGACGCGCTCGGGGATGCGCTCGTGGTCGAAATGGAACATCTTCTCGCGGAAATGGACGTCTTCCAGCAGCGCGGGGCCGCGCGCGCCGGCCCGCAAGGTATTCTGGTTGTCCCGCACCGGCGCTCCTTGCGCGGTCGTCATCCGCTCCTTGTCGGAGCCCGGGTGCTGATGCCATTCGCCCCCCTCGCCGCGCGCGGCGGCATGCTCGGTCGTGGCGGTGCCGGTCTGGCTGTCGGCGGTCGGGCGATAGAGGGGATCGTCGGTCATGGCGTTACCTGCTGCGCTGGATCTAGAGGGGGGACCGGGGGCGTGGTGCGCCAACCCCGATTCCGTGCGGCTGTAAACCGCTTGATCGCGGGGATGTTCCCGGACCTTCGGCCCGGCTGATGCGGGGCGCGTCTTCCGCCGATTTTCACGCGGCGGCGGGAACATAGCGGTTGCGACGCGGTTCATGGCCCGTAAAGCCGGATCGCCGTGATCCGGCGCCGTCTCACGAAGGAGAGATGCAATGGACGTCGAAGGTTCCAATCTGGTTTCCGCCGACAATGTCGCGGGCACCAGCGTTTATGGCCCGGATGGCAGCAAGGTCGGATCGATCGACCGGGTGATGATCGACAAGGTCAGCGGCAAGGTGGCTTATGCGGTGATGAGTTTCGGCGGTATTCTCGGCATCGGCGGCGATGAGCGGCCCGTACCGTGGGGTGCGCTGAACTACGACACCAGCCTCGGCGGGTTCCGCACCAACATCACCGAGGACCAGCTGTCCGACGCACCGGCCAAGAACGATCAATGGCACAGGGACCGGGACTGGGAAGAGCGCACGCATGCGGTCTACGGGTTGCCGCCGTACTGGATGTGATCCCGGCGCGGACCTCACGACAAACAAGAGCCCGGCGCTTGCGCCGGGCTTTTCCTCACGGGCCTGTCCGGGACTGACAGGAACAGGGCCGGCGCTATTGCGTTGCCGACGCCAGGGTCGCGCGGGCGCGGTAGATGCGGCTCTTGATCGTGCCGATATCGCAATCGAACATCTCTGCCGCATCAAGGTAGCTGACGCCCAGGATCACCACGGCCACGAAGGTCTCGCGGAAATGCACGGGAAGGTCGTTGATGGCGCGCACCATCTCGGACATGCGCAGATGCCAGTATTGCGTATCGACGATCCCGACGGGGATACTGGCCACGCAATCCTTGCTGCCCGGTTTTTCGCGCGCCTGCTTGATGCAATTCGAATAGAAACGATTGCGCATGATGGTGAACAACCACGCCCGCAGATTGGTGCCGGGCTTGTAGAGATGGATGTTCTCGATCGCCCGCAGCAAGGTTTCCTGCACCAGATCGTCTGCCTCGACCGGGTTCTTGCACAGGGACCGGGCAAAAAGACGGAGTGGCGGAATGAACTCGATGACGGCGTCCGATTGCACGGTCTCGGACGAATCGCGTTGCACTGATACGGGCGGACGCACCGCCGCCTTGCCGCCCATGGCTTCGCTGGCCAGCTTCATGGCACTTCTCCCAATATGTGTCTGAAACAGCCCGCTCGGGGATGTCCCAGCGCATTTTTTTGTCGTGACCCTTCCCGCGCGCCGACAGGACATATCAGGCGCCGGGTGGTATCACGTCGTGTGGCTCGATGAACGGCAGGCCCCGGATGAGACGGTCATGAAATTCTTGTCCTCCGCCCCGGTCCGGCAATTGTGCAGGCCTCCCGCCCAGTCTTTCCGATAGGGTGGTGCGGGGTCAGGCCCTTGTCCACCGCTGCGCGAAAAAAAGGCGGTTGTCCGCTCAGACTCGGGCAACGGGCCGCTGATCGCAGCCAGCCGGAGGGCTTTGCGAAGACGGCGCCTAGCGGCTCATGTCGGTATTGAAGGAGTGCGCAGGATCAGTGCGACGCCCGGTTTCGCGCTTCGACCGCGAGTTTCAGCTTGAGCGCAAGATCCGACAATTCCTTTGACACCGGCTCGGCCTCGACCTGTTTGAGCAACTGGGAAAGCGTCCGGTCAAATTGCTCCTGCGCGACGGCAAGATCGGTTTCTTTGCGGTAAACCATCGTCCGTATCTCTCTTCGCAACGCCGCGCTGGCGGTTTGCAGTCATCGGGGGGCAAAGGCCCTGTGCGCGGCAGGTCAAAGGGGGGTACGTCCGGTTCGTTCCCCCGGATCACCGCGGCACGGCGTTTTTCACCCAGACGACCGGAAATACCGGCGCTCACGTACCCAGCGGGACCTCGATCTGCACGTCGAGCCCTTCGGGGGGAAAGGCAAGCGTCAGCGTCCCCTGCAGGCGATATTCGATCTCGCCATGCAGCAGCTCGCTTCCGAAGCCCTTGTCCTCGGGCGGGGTGACGGGCGGACCGCCGGTTTCCCGCCACCGGATCCGCAGCCGCCCGGCATCGACCGACCACGAAACGGTGACAGTCCCGCCCTCGGCCGAGAGCGCGCCGTATTTCATTGCATTGGTGGCCAGTTCGTGCACGGCCATCGCCAGCGACAGGCCCATCTGCGGCGACAGGTTCAGGTCCTCACCCTCGAGCGAGAAGGCCTGCTCGCCATGCGGCCGAAGCTCGTCGGCCAGGATCCCGGCGAGCGAGGCGTTCTTCCAGCTTTCGCGCGACAAGGTGCCGTAGGTCCGGTTCAGCGCCTCAAGCCGGCCGGTGAAAGCCTGCCCGAAGGTCTCGAGATCCGGCGAGCGTTCCAGCGTCCGGCGCGAAATCGCGGTGACCACCAGCAACAGGTTCTTGACGCGGTGGTTCAGCTCGTCGACCAGAACCTGCTGATGCTGTTCGGCTTCTGCCAGCTGGGTGACATCCACGAAGGTGACGACGACCCCGTCGATGGCCGCGCTGCCGGTCCGGTAGGGATTGAGGCGCAACAGGTAGTGCCGCCCGTCCGCATCGGCGCCGAGTTGCCGTTGGTCCGGCTCGCCCAGACGGAACACGCGGTCGATCTCGGCGTGCAGATCCGGATATTCCTGCGCGCCCGACAGGTCGGTCAGAGGTCGCCCGATATCGCTGTTGCGCAGGTTGAAGAACGCGGCCGCCGCCGGTGTGAAACTGCGGATCACCAGCGCCTCGTCCAGAAAGATCGTGGCGATTCCCGTGCTTTCGAACAGGTTCTGAAGGTCGCTGTTGGCGCGGTCCAGCTCGTCGATCTTGTGGTTCAGCTCGGCGTTGATCGTGTTGAGCTCTTCGTTGAGCGACTGCGATTCCTCTTTCGATGCCTCCAGTTCCTCGTTGGCGGATTGCATCTCTTCATTGACCGAGGTCAGCTCTTCGTTCGAGGATTTCAGCTCTTCCAGCGCGGTTTCGTATTCCTCGATCGTCGATTGCAGCCGCTCCTTGGTATCGCGCAGCTCCTGCTCGTATTCGCCGTGGCGGCGGGCTTCGTCGTCGCCCGTCTGCGGTATCGCCTCCGCATCGGGGCTGCCGCGCAGGTCGAACACGACCAGATACAGCAGATCCGCACCCTTGGAATCGCCCAGCGGCTCGATGCTGATATCGACCAGCTGGATCGGCTCGCCCTCGCTCTCGATGCGCAGGCCCTGCCGGGTGACGCGCGTCTGCGTGCGCACGCATTCCCGCAGCGCGCCCCGCAGATCCAGCCGCAGCCCGTGCCGCGCCAGCGTCAGAAGGTGGCGGCTGGGGGCGCCTTGCGGCGCTTCGAGGACACGCCCGGTTCCGGCCGAGTAATAGACGATATCCGCATCCGAGGTGACGGCCACATGCGCCGGCGCATAGCGTTCGAGGATCCGGCTTTCGATCCGGCTGCGCAGCGAGCCCATCCGCTCTTTCGGCATCGAGGCAGTCCCTTCCGAGAAATTGCGCGCCCGGCTGGGGCCCGTGAGAGCGGGCACCTTCAGCGAGCGGCCCACATGTTCCCGCGCCTGATAGATGCGGTGTTTCTTGTCGATCGTGGCGAACAGGTCGCCATGCGGCCCGATGCTTTCGGAACTGCCAAGGAACAGGTAGCCCCCGGGTCGCAGCGAGTAGTGAAAGGTCGGGATCACGTGACGCTGCACGTCGGGGCCGAAATAGATCAGCAGGTTCCGGCACGACACCATGTCCATTCGCGAGAACGGCGGGTCCCGCACCAGGCTGTGCGGCGAGAAGATGCACAGCTCGCGGATCTCGGCGGTGACGACCCGGCTGTCGCCGTCGGGCTTGAAGAACCGCTTCACGCGCTCGGGCGAGACCTCGGCCAGCAGGCTGTCGGGATACCGCCCGGTCCGCGCCACCGACAGCGCCGCCTCGTCGATATCGGTCGCGAAGATCTGAACCTGCGGCGGAGTCTCGATCCGGTCCATATGCTCGCGCAGCAGGATCGCCAGCGAATAGACCTCTTCCCCGGTCGAACAGCCCGGCACCCAGATCCGCAGCGTGTCGCCCCGGGATTTGCCTTCGAACAGAAGCGGCACGATCTGGCGCTCGAGTTGGGCGAAAGCCTCCGCGTCGCGGAAGAAATTCGTGACGTTGATCAGCAGATCGCGGAACAGGTTCCCGATCTCGACCGGATCCTTTCGCAACAATTCGAGATAGGCGTCGAGCGTCTGCAATTGCCGGACCTGAAGGCGGCGATAGACCCTGCGAAAGAAACTCCGGGTCTTGTAGCCGGAAAAATCGTGGCTCGAATGCGCGGTCAGAAGGGCGCAGATCTCGTGGTGGATGCGGTCAAGCTCGGCCGCGCGATGGGCATCGCCGGCGCTGCGCGCGTCGGACAGCGCCCGGAAACTGCGCGCGAAGACTTCCAGCCGGTGCGGCATGGCCTCGGGCTGCATTTCCAGATCGACCACGTCGCTCGACACCGCGCTTTCCGGCATGGCCGCGGTGTCCATGGGCTCGGCCTTTGTCACCCGGGCAAGGGTCAGGCCCCCCACCTCGCGGATCGCCTTCGATCCCAGCGTCCCGTCGCCGTCCTCCCCCGCCAGCAACACGCCCACCGCGTATTCTCTCCGATCCTCGGCCAGCGAGGCAAAGAAATTGTCGATGGGACGCGGCGCATGTTCGCCCGGCTGCGGTACGGACAGGTGAAGCGCTCCGTCACGGAACGTCGCGGCACAATGATGCGGGATCAGGTAGGCATGCCCGGCAAGCACACGAACGCCGTCCTCGGCCATCGCGAACTTGACGGGCGAGCCGGTGGAAAGCTCTTTGCAAAGATCCTCCCATCCATGCGTTTCGACCGGCGGGATCACGATCATCGCGAAGCCGGGTTCTTCGGTAAAGGCACCGAAAAAGGCCCGGAGCGTTTCCGCCGCGCCGGTCGAGCAGCCGATTGCGACGATCGGGTATCTACTGTCAGGCATGTAGGCTTTCCAGCATCAGGACGAATCGGGCCAAAGAGCGTGTTACCGAACCGGCAGGGCAAACAAAAAAAGCCCGGAAGTCCGCTTGTTGGCGGCTTTCCTTCATACGAATCATTGTCATTCGCCGATTGGCCTTAGGTTAACACAATGGGTGAACGGCGCATCCCCCGGTTGAAACAGGGCGGTGCCAACCAGACATCAGAGGAGACGAAACCCGGAGGAAGACGCTTGCGGATCCTGATTGTAGAAGATGATTTCTTTGGCGCGCAACAGCTTGCGTCCGAGATTCGCAGGACGGGCAACAGCGTGATCGGGCCGTTTCCGACCATGCAGCTGGCCTTGCCCCATATCGAGTCGAGCGACGCCGCCATTCTCGACGTGTGTCTGGGCAATTCGGTCTCGTTCCCCGTGGCCGACGCGTTGATGTGTTCTGGGGTGCCGTTCCTGTTTCTGACGGCGCATGACAACCGCAAGGTTCCCGAACGGCTGAGCCATGTGCGCGTCTTTGCCAAGCCCACCACCGCCGATTCCCTGCTTCAGGCGCTCAGTATGCCAGTTGCAGAGCCGGGAATAGGGCCGGGAATGGGCATCACGACAACAGAACCGGTCGAAAGCGTGGTGAACGGGCTTCTCGATCACGCCCGCGGGGTCCTGCCCGACCGCTCCGCCGCCGAGCGGCTCGTTGCCGCGGTGCTGCGCGACGCGATCAGCAAGGCTCCGAAACGGAGCGACGGCGAAGAGACCGGTCCCTGGCTGCGCCGTCTGCTGAACGACGAGCTGCGCAACCGCCGACGCCGCCATTTCCACTGACAACACGGGCTACTCGCCTTTCTGGTAGAACCGGATCAGGGCAAGGACTTCCTCCATCTCGGCCGCGCGCTTCATGCCGTTGGGGACGCCCGGGATCGTCACGGCGCCGGGGTCTTCCTGCCCGTCGGTTGCCATCGACGCCCTGAGCAGCCAGTCGCAAAGCTCTTGCCGTTCGGCCTCGGGCAGCAAGAGGACGGTCTTGGCCACCACGCGGCGCAAGGCGCTCAGACTGGCCTTCAGCGCCTCGATTTCGGTTTCCGGATCGGTCATGTCTTTCCCCTTTCTGAGCGCCCCTTTCTGAGCGGGGTCCACGAAACGTGGCCACAGGTGGGAACATCCGCCGCGCCCGGTTGTTCCCACCGGGTCTCGATCCGAGGCGACCTCCCGGAACCCGGACGAAAGGTCGGAAACCGATGCCGAACACCCTTCATGCTCTGCGCGGGCCGGGCCGCCACGCCCCGCCGGACCCTGCGCGTCATGCCTTCTTTCTCGATTTCGACGGCACCCTTGTCGACATTGCCGCGCGCCCGTCCGAGGTCGTGCTGCTGCCTGAAACCGTGGATCTCCTGAAGGCGCTTCAGCGGGCCAGCGACGGCGCCGTGGCCATTCTCTCGGGGCGCGCGCTTGCCGAGCTTGAACGCCTGACGGCGCAGGTTGCACCCGTTCTCGCGGGGACGCATGGCGTCGAGATAAGGCGCGACGCGGGAACGCTGACCCCCTCTTTCGCGGATCGCCGGGCGCTCGATACCGCGTATCGGGTGCTGGACGATCTGGCCCGCAGCCACGGCCTGCTGCTTGAAACCAAGCCGGGCGCCTTGGCGCTGCATTACCGCAACCGGCCCGACCTGGCGCCCTTGTGCAAGAACGCCGTGTCAGAGGTGGCCCGCAAATCGAACCTTCGGATGATCGCGGGCAACATGGTCTGCGAGGCAATGCTGACCGGCTACGACAAGGGCCGCGCCCTGCAGACGCTGATGGGCGAAGCGCCGTTCCGCGACCGCATCCCCGTGATGGTCGGCGACGACACCACGGACGAGGACGGATTTCTGGCGGCGCAACAGCTCGGCGGTATCGGCGTGAGCATCGGCCGCAGGGACAGCTGCGCCCGGCTGTTTTGCCCCGACCGCTACAGCGCGATGGACTGGCTGCGCGCGGGCGTTGAACGAAGCGTCTGACCGGCGGGAACATTTCCGGCGATGCGGCGGTTGTGCCGCCCGAGAGACCGTCCGACCGGACGGTCGGAAACCGGACATCAGGGGGGGTGGAATGACAGGCAGGCTGATTGTTGTATCGAACCGGATCCCAAGCGAGACCGGGGGTGCGGGCGGATTGATCGTCGCGCTGCACGACGCTCTGAGCGCGACGGGTGGCCTGTGGATCGGCGCGGAAGCGGACCCTGTCGAGACGCCCGGGGAAAGCCTGCGGGTTCTGTCCAGCCAGCCCTACAGTCGGCTGGGCTATCAGCTGAGCCATCAGGAGATCGAGCATTTCTACCTGGGCTATTCGAATTCGGTGCTGTGGCCGCTTTGTCACCGTCGTCCCGACCTAGTCGACCTGAAACCCGCCTACGAGGAAAGCTATCGGGCCGTGAACCGGCGGGTGGCGCGGATGATCGCGGCGATTGCCCGGCCCGAAGACACGATCTGGGTGCACGATTACCATTTCTTCCCGCTGGCCGCGGAATTGCGGGCGCTGCGCCTGCAGAACAGGATCGGCTTCTTCCTGCACATCCCGTTCCCGTCTCTCGGCGATCTTTCCGTCCTGAGCCAGCCTGCGGATTTTGCCGAGTGGCTGGGGCATTACAACCTTGTCGGCCTTCAGACGCTGTCGGACGTGGCGCGCGCGCTCGAGATGTTCCGCGCCGATCCCCGGGCCGAATTCCTGATGGACGGCACCGTCAAGTTCCGCGACAGGATCACCTCGGTGCGTTCCTTTCCGATCGGCATCGATGTCGAACAATTCCAGAAGGACGCGGCGGCGCAGGATGAGCAGCCCTTGGGCAAGGAAGCGCCGGAAAGCTATTTCATCGGTGTCGACAGGCTCGATTATTCCAAGGGCCTGCCGAACCGGTTCCGGGCCTTCGGTCGCTATCTCGAAAACCGCCCGCCCGACCAGCGTCCCTGTCTGGTCCAGATCGCGCCGCCTTCGCGCGAACGGGTGCAGGCCTATCACGATATCACCCGCGAGCTTGAAGAGATCGCCGGGCACCTGAACGGCACCTTTGCCGAACTGGACTGGACGCCGCTGCGCTACATCCACCGCAGCGTTCCGCGTCACCGGCTGGCGCGCCTGTTCCGCGGAGCGCGGGGATGCCTGGTGACGTCGTATGCGGACGGGATGAACCTGGTGGCGAAGGAATACGTCGCGGCGCAGGACCCTGACGACCCCGGCGTTCTGATCCTGTCGCGGCTGGCCGGCGCGGCCGAGGAATTGTCCGCCGCTCTGTTGATCAATCCCTATGATATCGACGATATCGCCGGCGCGATCCGTCAGGCCGTTTCCATGCCGCTTGCCGAGCGCCAGCGCCGTCACGCGGCCTGCCTGAAGGCCGTGATGGCCAACGATGCGACCGGCTGGGCGCGTTCTTTCGTGAGCGTCCTGTCGCAGGTGCCGGGAACCCTCGTCTGGCCGGGCAGTACCGGACGGCTGGAAGACAGCGAATTCCTGGCGCCTTCGGATTAATCATCCCGTCACACTTTCGGGCAAAAGCTGGCGCAAGGCGGTGGATCGGACCGTGACCCGGATCGCAAGGGAACCCGTCCCGGACCCGTCCGTTGACCTTGACTAATGTTAACCCGCAAGCGGCATTCGCCCGAAAACCGACCCCAGATCACGAAGTATGTCCCGTAGTCTTCTTCCGCTCATCGCCCTGTTCATGGGCACCGCCCTTCTGCTTTTCGCCGGCGGGATCAACGGCCTGATCCTGCCCGTGCGCGGAACCGCCGAGGGTTTCAGTGCCACGTCGCTGGGGCTTTTGGGGACGGGCTGGGCGGTCGGTTATATCGCGGGCTGCCTGCTGACGCCGTGGCTGGTGGTGCGCGTGGGCCATATCCGGGCGTTCGGCGCGATGTGCGCCGGGGCAGCGGTGGCCATCCTGGTTTCCCTTCTGGTGATCGCGCCCGGGATCTGGATCCCGGTGCGTGCCCTGTCCGGCTTCTGCTTTGCCGGTGCGGCGATGATCGCCGAAAGCTGGCTCAACGAGAAAGCGGATGCCCGCTCGCGCGGCAGGATCTTCGGCATCTACACCATGGTCAACCTTGCCGCGACGACGGCCGGGCAGATGATCCTGTCGCTGGGGGATTCGTCGGGGTTCTTCTTTTTCGTGCTGGGAGCCATCGTGTATTGCCTGGCGCTTCTGCCCACCGCCGTGGGGGCCACGACCAGCCCCACGCCCCTGACGGTAGTGAAGCTCGATGTCGGCGCGCTCTGGCGCAATTCGCCGGTCGCGGTGTTTGCGGTGCTGATGGTCGGCATTTCCAATTCCGCCTTCGGCACCCTTGCCGCCGTCTATGCCGACTGGGCCGGGTTCTCGATCACCGATATCGCCCTGTTCGCCAGCATCCCGATCCTGGCCGGGGCGCTGTCGCAGATCCCGATCGGCGCCGCCTCGGACCGGTTCGACCGGCGCCGGGTGCTGCTGGGCGTGTCGGTTCTGGCGCTGATCACCGATCTGGCTTTCCTGTTCACCGGCAGCACGGATCCGGTCCTGCTGTTCTGCCTCTCGGCCGCTTTCGGCGCGACGGTCTTCGTGATGTATCCGGTGATCGTCGCCCATGCCAATGACCACGCGGCGCCGGGAACCTTCATCCAGGTCAGCGGCGGGCTCTTGCTGGTCACCGGCATCGGCTCGGTGATCGGTCCCACTGTCGCCGGGCTGGCCATGGGCTATTCCGATCCCTCCGCAATGTTCCTGGTGACAGGGATCTGCCATCTGAGCGTCATTCTCTTCACGCTCTGGCGGCTGCGCGTCCGCTCGGCCATCGCCACGGGCCTGAAGACGGCGTTCCAGGCCTCGCCCATGGCGCGGATGTCGACGCCAGAGACGGTTGCCCTGTCTTCGGATGACATGGCCGAGGCACGGTAACGGCTCGCTTCCTGACGCATCGGCCTTCCCCCAACACCGACGGCCTTTCTTTCCGCCTGTGGACGCCCGGCGCGCGGGAACAACCTGTCCCTGCGCGGGTTTAGGCTGGCCCATCGCAACCGGGACCTGCCATGACCGCCGATCAGAAGACCCGCAGAATCATCCCTCCCGAGAGCTCGGCGCTGCCGCTGGACCCCGGTCTCTGGGCGGATCCCCGGTCGCTGCACCGCGCCCTTCGCCGCGCGGGACACGAGGATCTGAGCGAGGCGCGGCTGCTCGAAGGGCATGTGAACGCGCATCGGCTTGTCTGCAGCCTGGGCAGCGACGCGCAACGCCGCAGGACCGAGTCCGAGATGCGCGCGGGCGTGTTGTTCGGGGTCTGGGGCGCCGACAGCGCGACCAAGGTCGCATGGGACGGGCGCGTCCTGTCCGGTGCCAAGCAATTCGCGTCGGGTCTCGGGCGGGTGGGCAAGGCCATCGTTCCCGCGATTGGCCCTGACGCGCAGCAACTCGTCATCGTGGATGCGTCCGATCCGGGGCGTCACCGCAGCGCCGACTGGAACATGACCGGCATGCAGGCCAGCCTTTCGGGCGGGTTTCTCTGCGACGGGCTGACCGGCGAAACGCTGGGCGCGCCGGGCACCTATCAGCGCGAACCCGGTTTTCTGGGCGGCACATGGCGGATCGCGTCGGTCACGCTGGGCGGCATTGCCGGGCTTCTCGACCGCGCCGCCCTGGCGCTGGGGCGGCGCGGATATCTGGACGCCGAGGCGCAGGCGCTGCGCCTGGGGCCCCTGGCCATCCGCGCGCTGGCGGCAGAGGACGCGATCCTCAGGGCCGGCGTGATCGCCGAGGGCGCGGCGGGACAGAAGGACCCCGAGGCCGCCGCCACCAGATCGGTAGCGATGCGCCTGCTGACCGAAGAACTGGCGCAGGAAGCCATCGCCGGGGTCGAGCGTTCCGTGGGATTGTCGCTCTTTCGGGTCGACGACCCGGTCGGGACCCATGCCCGCGATCTGGCTTGCTATATCCGGCAGGCCGCACGGGACGCGATGATGCTGCGCGTCGCACGTTCCCTGCTGACCGGGGGCACAGGACAGGGCGCGGGGCTGGAGGCGTGGTTCGATGCGTGACCCGTCATCCATGGCCATGACCACCAGCTTCGATGCCCTGACGCACGGCGCGCCTTTGGTCGTGCTGGCCCCGCATCCCGACGACGAATCGCTGGGCTGCGGAGCGCTGCTGGCGCAGGCCTTCGCGGCGGGAACGGGCGCGCTGGTCGTGTGCCTGACGGATGGCAGCGCTTCGCATAAAGGGTCTCGCCGCTATCCGCCCTCGCGCCTTGCCGCGCTGCGACGGCGCGAGCTTGAGGAGGCTGTCCTCCGGCTGGGCGGAACGCCGCGCGACATCCTGTGGCTGGGGCTCGAGGACGCGCGAACCGCCGGCAATCCGAGGATCCCGGCGGTGATCCGCCTGTTGTGCCGGACCTGCCAGCGGCTTGGCGCGGGCTCCCTTTTTGCCACGCTCGAAACCGATCCGCATACGGATCACAAGACCGCCGCCGCCATCGCCGAGGCGGTCGCCGCGCGGGTGGGCCTGAGACATTTCGGCTACCCGATCTGGACCCGCTGGCAGCGCCCGGATTTCCGTGCGGACCTGACGGGCTGGACCGAACACCGGCTTCCGCCGGGCCCCCACGCGGCCCGCAAGCGCGCCGCGATTGCCGCGCATCGCAGCCAGCTCGAACCGCTGATCGACGATGCGGCCGTGTCCTTCCGGCTTGACCCCGGTTTTGTCGAGGATCTCTCGACCGGGCCCGAGCTTTTCTTCGAGAGGTCCAGATGACAACCCGGGTCAGCATCGAGCATCTCGAGCGTCTTTATCGCGACACCGACGATCCGTGGAACTTCCGGTCGAGCGCGTATGAGCGGCGGCGTTTTCGTGCGACGGCCCGTGCCCTGCCCCGCAGCCGTTATCGCGCCGTGCTGGAAATCGGCTGCGGAAACGGGGCACTGGCGCGCCATATCGCCAAGCGCTGCGACCGCTATCTGGGGCTCGACGCGATGGAAAAGCCGCTGGCGACGGCCCGGGCCGCGCTGCCGCAGGCCCGGTTCAGGCAAACGCTGCTGCCCGCACCGCTGCCCCGGGGCCGGTTCGACCTGATCTTGCTGTCCGAGATCCTGTATTTTCTCGATCCCGCCGCGCTGGGGGACCTTGCCCGCCAGATCGACCGCAACCATCCGCGCGCCGATGTTTTGTGCGGCACATGGCTCGGACCCAGCGGCAACCCGCTTCAGGGTCGTCAGGCGCTTGCGCTCTATTGCCACGCCTCGGCACGGCGCTTCACCTGCCTGCGAAGGGGACCGGGCTACCGGCTGGATCTGGCACGCGGGCTGCGACGGTGACGGCGCCCTCGTTCGTCAGCCCCGAAAGCCGGGCGGCGCGTCTGGTCGTGGTCGGGGAACAGGCCGTTCGGGCGGCCGAGGTCGTCATCTGCATTCCGGCCCGCGATGAGGAAGCGCTGCTGCCGCGCTGTCTGGCCGCGCTTGCGCCGCAGCTTTCGCCCCTGCGCGCCGCGATCGTGCTGATCGTCAACAACAGCCGCGACGCGACCGCCCGGATCGCCCTGGCCAAGGCGCGGGAATGGCGGCTGCCGCTGATCCTGTGGGAGGGTCGTATCGAAGCCGGGGGCGTCGGTGCCGCGCGACGGCTCGGGGGTCGGCTGGTCCGCGACAGGGCCCCGCGCTGCCGTTTCCTGCTGTCGACCGATGCCGATGCCGTGCCCGCGCCCGGCTGGATCGCCGCGATGGCCGGCGCCCTGAGATGGGCCGACGCGGCGACCGGATTGGTGCAACCGATCCCGGCAGAACTGGCCGCGATGCCGCAGGCCTTCCACTGCCAGAGCGCCCTGCACGCGCGCTACCTGCAACTGACCGAGGAATTCCTGTCGCTGGTCGCCCCAAGGGGCGGTCAAGGGCTGAACCTTGCCTCGGGCGCGAATTTCGGAATCCGTTTCGACGCTTACGAGGGGGTCGGCGGCTACGCGCCGCTCGCCTCGCACGAGGATCGCGACCTTCTCGCGCGGTTGCGGACCGGCGGATGGCGTCTTGCCCATGCCAAGGATGCGCTTGTGCAGGTATCGATGCGGGCAGAGGGTCGCGCCCCGGACGGCATGTCCAGCGGCATCGCGCAGCGCCTTGCCGGATTGCCGGCCACAGATTCGGCGCTGCGCCCGCTCTCGACGCTGCTGCGGCAACCCTTTGAGCAGACGCGCGGCGCCGATCCTGTCTCGACCTCGGATTTCGTCACCTCCGATATTGCGGCGCTCGCGCAGTGGGTCGAGCGTCTGAGCCGCTGCCCGACCGATCAGGCACGGGAACACCTGCTGTGGCGAGAATATTGCGCAACGCATCGGAGGCCCGGCGCCGCGTCCTAGCGTAAGCGGCTCAGTCGTCGCCCTTCTGCATCCGGCGTTCGAACCGCGACAGAAGATGCATGATGAACAGGGCCAGCACCGTCGCCAGCACCGCCAGCAGCCAGATGCCAAGCCCTGCAGCCACGCCGACCGCAGCCGCAAGCCACAGGCTTGCGCCGGTGGTCAATCCCTTGATCTCGCCGCGCGAGAACACGATCATTCCGGCGGCAAGGAACGCGACGCCGCTGGTCACGGCCTCGATGGTGCGGATCGGGTCCATCTGGACATCGCTTCCGAAATTGCGCGCGACAAGCTCCAGCGTCAGCAGGCAGAAGCAGGACGAGGCAAGTCCGACCAGCATATGCGTACGCAGACCGGCGGGCCTGTCCCTGACCTCGCGTTCGAAACCGATGCAGCCCGAGAGCAGCACCGCCCCGCAGATCCGAAGCGCCACCACGGGCCATGGCAAGGCGCCTTGGCCGTCAAGCTCGGTGCTCAGGATCCTGAGAATGTCGTGGCTGTCCATGCTCGGCTCCCCGGGTCATCGGGCGGGATCGTCCGCGCGCAGGCCATTATGGACCCGCACCACGCCCGGGCAGTCCCGCGCGCGGTCCACCGCCCGGCGCATCGCCTTGGCAGAGGGCACGGTGCCCCGCAGGATCACCACGCCCTGAAGGACGGAGACCTCGATCCCCACGGCCTCCGGTCCGGCCCCTGAAACCAGCGCGGTCCGAACGGCGGCTTGGATCTGCCGGTCGTCGCGATGCGCGGGAGGCGCCTTTTCCCCCGTGTTGGCGGGTGGGGGCGCGCCGTAAGGATCGCCCGGATGGTCGCCTTGCGGCGGCTCACCGGTGGTCAGCTGCGCGCGGTCCGTCAGATCCGCGCGATCGCTGCGGGCGGGCCTGGGGCTTTCCTTGTCTTCGACCTCTTTGCGGAAGTCCTGATGCGTCCTCGGGGTCATCTTGCGCTCCTGCTCTGTCTGGAACATGGGCACCGAAACGGCAGCGAACCCCGGATGTTCCCGCAACGCCGCGCCGAAAATTCCCGCTGAGTCGGAACACAGCCGGGAACATTCACCCATCCGGCCTGTTGAGGGGCGCAGATCAAAGGGGCCGGCTGCCGGTCCCATATGCAGATCAAAGGAGGATCCCATGCAGAAGCTTCTGCTTACGACCGTTCTTGCCACCGGGCTCGGCGCGGCCCTCACCACCGGTGCGGCGCTGGCGCAGACAGTACCGGCCGAGAATGGCGGCATGACCGCCGACATCGTGGCACCCGACGGGTATCAGCTGAGCGACATGCCGCTGACCGCCGAGCATCTGCTCGACGCGACGATCTACGGCCCGACCGGCGACGCCATCGGCGATGTGCACGACCTCATTCTCGGCGAGGCAGGCCATTCGGACATGCAGCATGATCCGGCTATGGCCGAAGGGGCGATGGACGGCGCCACCAGCGAAGACATGGCGATGGGCGAAACCGAAGGCGCCATGACCGACCCGGTCGACCAGACCGAAACCGGCGCGTCCGCCGGGGTCGAGATGACCAATCCGCCGGACATGGATGCCGAGAATACCATGGACGACGAACCCCGCGCTGCGGATCTGGGCGAGACCGCCACGACCGCGACTCCGGGTCATGGGGGGCAGGACGGGGCGGAAACCCTGTCGCATGCCATTCTCGACATCGGCGGTTTCCTGGGCCTTGGCGAGCACCGCGTCGCGGTGCCGGTGAGCGACCTGCAGATCTATCAAAACGCGGACGACGTGCGCGTCTACCTGCCCTGGACCGAGGAGCAGCTTGAAGAACTGCCCGAATATGTCGAAGGGGACATGGCGACCTATGGCCGCTCGCTGACCCCGCGCAACACGTACTGACGCGACTTCAACAGGAAAAAGCCCGGCCCCGCGCCGGGCTTTTTTTTCACACCCGGTCCACCCGGGACCACGCCGACCCCGGCAGGCGGATCCGGGCCATCGGACCCGTCCGCAGGAACATCGGCAGCCGTAGCCGGTTGGACCCGCCAACAGCGACGCACAGAAAGGACATGCCATGCCCTGTCTCGCCCCCTCGACCCCCGCTTTCGCCCGGACCCGGCCGGCATCCGCGCGCCTGCGCGACCGGGTGCTCGCCCTGTCGCTCGTGGCGCTGCCGCTGCTTGCCCTGCCCGTGGTGGCCGCCGCGCAGGAACAGAGTGTCAGCTTCATCGACACGGACGGCACGGAGATCGGCACCGCCGAGCTGACCAGCACCCCGAACGGCGTCCTGATCCGCGTCGATCTGGGATCGCTTCCCGCCAAGAGCTGGCTGGGCTTCCACATCCACGAGACCGCGGATTGCGATCCCGAAACCGCGTTCGAAGGCGCAGGCGGACATTTCAATCCCTCGGGTGTCGAGCACGGCCTTCTGACCGAAACCGGTCCCCATGCCGGCGACATGACCAATCTCTACACCGACGCCGAGGGCCGGGTGCAGGCCGAAACGCTCAATCCCTATATCCGTTTCGACGCGGGCGAGGATTCGATCCACGGCCGGGCGCTCATGATCCATTCCGGCCCCGACGATTACCAGAGCCAGCCTTCGGGCGACGCCGGTGACAGGATCGCCTGCGCCCCCATCCCCTGAGGCCCTGCCCATGCGAAGCGGTTCCCGGGCGGGGCAGAGTCCGCGCCCGGGAACAATCGCGCGGGAAACCGGTTCTTGCGCTGGCCCACCCCTTGCAGCAGGAGTTTTCCCGATGACCTCGTCTCCGCATTCGCCCACGCGCACGTCCTTTCTGGCCGTCTGGCTGGCCGCCGGACTGCTGGCCGCGTGCCTTGTGCTGGTCTCGCTGCCGCTCTTCGCTGTTCTCGTGGGGCAGCCCGCCTGGGCGCCGATCAACGCCACGACCCACATCATCCAAGGACCCGAAGCCGCGCTTGCGGGCGGGTTCGACGCCGCCCGTACCGGGCTGGGAGCGGCCATCAACGCCGCCGCCTGCTTCTTCTGGGCGTCCGTCGCCACGCTCGGCGCCGGGCTTCTGTCGCGCGGCAGGACTGGCACTGCGCGGGGCTGGATCGCCGGGTTCGGCACGGCGGCGCTGGCGGGCGTTGTCGATTACGTCCTTCTTCCTGCCGCCCTGCGCCCGGGATGGGAACACAGCCTGCCCGCCCTCTGGGTGGCGATGGGCTTCGTGATGCTCGGCCTTGGCCTTTCGCTGGGCCTGTCCCTGGGCCTGCGAGGGGACGTTTCCGCGCGTCACCGCGGCAGCGCACAGCCCGAACCCGCCGCGACGGTCCCGCCGCCTGCGCAATCGCCGGCCCAGCCCGTCGTCGACACCCGGCTCGACGCGATGCGGCACCCGGAACCCGGCGTCATCGACGAGCGGCAATCGCGCATCGACCCGGCCGGCCGCGTGACCGAGGATCCGAATGATCCCATGGGAGCAACGACCAAACAGCCCGGGCGCATCGGCGACGAAGCCGAAACCGGCCGCGACACGCCCGAAGTGCGCGTTGCGGGGCGCAAGCAGATGAGCAATCCGCCGCGGCACTGGACGCCCACGGACGAGGAAAGCGATGAATCCTTCCCCGCAAGCGATCCGCCGGCGAATTACTGAGACCCCCTAATGCGGGTCGCGGTTGCGGGCCTCGACCGCCAGTTTCAGCTGCAGCGCCAGATCGGCCAGTTCGCGCGACACCGGCTCTGATTTGACCTGTTTCAGCAGCTTGGACAGCGTCTTTTCGACGTTATCCGTCTGCGGTGTCGGGGCGGTGTGCTTGGGATCGACCATCTGCACGGCCTCCTCGTTATAAACAATGCAGGCCGGGTGGCCATCCGGACGACAATGCAGGGCATCGCGGGTCAGCGTGCGCGTTACCGGATACCCTAAAGCATGGCGACCGTGTGGCCCAGTCGCATCATTCGCCGCCGCCTTCAACGGGTTCGGTTGCCGCAACCCGGGCCGGAGCCTTGGGCGAGCAGGCAGATCAACGGGAACATCCCGGTGGATCGCCGGTTGAATGGCCTCCGACGCCCCATGTGACACGGAGGATGGATATGGCTGGCCCCGACGACACCGAGAAGACGATGCGCACCCCGCCGCCCCGCGCCCGCGCTCTGCCGTCTTACCCGACGCCGCCCTTTCCCCGGCAGGACCAGGAATTGCCCGGCAGCTTCATGTCGATGAACCCGCGCCCCGACCATGGCGAGGAAAGCTGGATCGGGCATGGCAGGCTGGACGGCTCGGTCGCGCTGATTACCGGGGGCGACAGCGGAATCGGGCGGGCCGTTGCCATCGCCTATGCCCGCGAAGGGGCCGATATCGCGCTGAGCTATCTCAACGAGATGCCTGAGGCGCTTGATACCCGCGACATGATCGAGGCCACCGGCCGGCGGTGCGTCACGCTGCCGGGCGACATTGCCGATCCCGGCACCTGCCGCGACATCGTGGCCCAGACGCTGCGGGAATTCGGCCATATCGACATCCTGGTGAACAACGCGGCGCATCAACAGACCTTCGGCGCGCTCGAGGACATTCCCGACGAAGAATGGCGCCGCACTTTCGCGGTGAATATCGACGCCATGTTCTATCTGGCGAAAGCGGCGGTGCCCCACATGCCGCCGGGAAGCGCGATCATCAACACGGCCTCGATCAATTCCGACGATCCGAACCCCACACTTCTGGCTTACGCCACCACCAAGGGGGCGATCCAGAATTTCACCGCCGGTCTGGCGCAGATGCTGGCCGAGCGGGGGATCCGCGTGAACTGCGTGGCGCCCGGTCCGGTCTGGACCCCGCTGATCCCCGGCAGCCTGTCGCCCGAGAAAGTGGCGCATTTTGGCGAGAACAGCCCGATGAAGCGACCCGCGCAACCTGCCGAACTGGCCAGCGCCTATGTCATGCTGGCCGAACCCGCGTCGAGCTACGTCTCGGGCGCGACGATCGCCGTGACCGGCGGGCGCCCGATGATCTGATCCGGGGCGCGGTGGCGCGCGTCACCCCAGGCCGGAACGGGCGGAAAGGAGAAACAGATGACCAAACAGCCGGATACCAGGCGCGCGCCACCGCAAGACGGGAAAAGCGTCGCGCCACCATCGCACCGGGACCCCGGCCCCGCGGTGGCCGCGCAATTGCGGCGCGCCATCGACCAAGGGGTCATGCGCGACAAGGTGGCAGGCGAAGATCCCGCCGCCGCGCCGCTGGGCACCGATGACGAAGCGGCGGGCACGCCCCCGCCCGC
Source organism: Pararhodobacter marinus (assembly GCF_003122215.1). GTDB lineage: Bacteria > Pseudomonadota > Alphaproteobacteria > Rhodobacterales > Rhodobacteraceae > Pararhodobacter > Pararhodobacter marinus. The sequence continues at coordinate 318,726 of NZ_QEYD01000001.1, forward strand.
CGCTCTGGCCGAAACCGAGGCCCCGCCGCCGCCCCCGCCTCGTCCGCGACGACACCGGGGGCGGGTCGCGGTGATCGTGGCCCTGCTTGCGCTCATCGCAGGCGGGCTCGTGGCACTGGGCCTGTCGGGCAGCGTCTGAGAACCCCGGCGCCGACATGCGCCTCGGGACCCTGCGCGGGAACAATCGCGGACGGCCGGGGTTCTTCCTGTCTGCCAAGGGGGACCGCATGGCGCGCAACAGCTTCTGGAAAGGCTATCTCAAACTTTCGCTCGTCACCTGCCCGGTGACGTTGCAACCGGCCGTGACCCAATCCGAGAAGCTGCGCTTTCACACCCTGAACGAAGCCACCGGCAACCGCGTCGTCTCGCGCTATGTCGACGAGAAGACGGGAAAACCCGTGCGCGAGGCGGACGAGGCGCGCGGCTATCCGATGGGCGAGGACGACTTCGTCCTGCTGGAAGACGAGGACCTGGAGAGCGTCGCGCTGGAAAGCACGCGTACCATCGATATCGAGACCTTCGTTCCCGCCGCGTCTATCGGCTGGATCTGGTACGACCGGCCGCATTTCCTCGTACCCGCGGACAAGGTGGGCGAAGAGGCGTTCTCGGTGATCCGCGCCGCCATGGCCGGGACCAGCACGGTGGGCATTGCCCGGCTTGTCCTCTACCGCCGTGAGCGCGCGGTCATGCTGCGTCCGCGTGGCAAGGGGATCGTGTTGTGGACACTGCGCTACGGCGACGAGGTGCGCGACCAGACGCCCTACTTCGACGGCATCGAAAGCGGAAAGCCCGGCGCGAAGCCGCTCAAGCTGATGAAGTCGCTGATACAAGAACGCACCCGCGACTGGACGCCCGACATGGTCACCGACCCCGTGCAGGAACGACTGCAGGACATGATCGCGGCCCGGCAGAAGGGGCGCAAGCGTCGGGCGAAACCCTCGGCCAGACCGGCGCCGCAGGCGGACAACGTGGTCAATATCATGGACGCGCTGAAGCGCAGCCTGAAGGACGAGAAAGCCGGCAAGGGATAGGACTGATCAACGCCTCTTGCGCGATCCCCCCGCGCTGGCCACTGTCTTGCCGGTTTTCAGCGGCAGGGCGGCAGCGTGAAAATCCTCCCACGGATCCTGTGTCAGCGCATCGAGCCGCGCCGGAAGGGTTTCGACCGTGAACAGCGCGGGCCCGATCTCGTCCAGTTCGTCCCAGGATACCGGGGTCGAAACGGGCGCACCCGGACGCGCGCGGGGGGAATAGGCGGCAACAGCCGTGGCGCCGCGCTGGTTGCGCAGGTAATCGATCAGGATCCGACCCTTGCGCTTGGCCTTGGATACCGTCGCCACGTAATCCCCCGGCTGATCCGAGGCCATCGCCTGCGCCATCGCCTTGGTAAAGGATTTGACCTCGGGCCATGTCGCATGGGGTTTGAGCGGGGCCACGACGTGCAGCCCCTTGCCCCCCGACGTCTTGACGAAGGCTTCCAGCCCGGCCTCGCCCAGCCGTTCGCGCAGATCGCGCGCGGCGGTGACGATACGCGGCCAGTCGACGCCTTGGCCCGGGTCCAGATCCATGATCAGCATGTCCGGCCGCTCCCAGTCGTCCAGCGAGGCGCCCCACGGGTGGATTTCCAGCGCGGCACCCTGCACCAGCCGGACCAGCCCGGCCAGATTGCCGATCGCGATGGCCGGCTCGCCATCCTTCTTGTCCGTCGGCGCGTCGATCTCGGACCCCATCCCTTTCCACGGATGTTTCTGAAAGAACGTCTGACCGCCGATCCCGGTCGGGCAGCGCAGCAGCGCCAGCGGACGGTTCACCACGAAAGGCGCGATGCGGGGCCAGACCTGCGCGTGATACTCGGCCAGCCCCTCTTTGGTGATCCCGGCGTCGGGCCAGTAAACCCGGTCGGGATGGGTCAGGCGCACGCGCGGCATCGGCGCCCGGCTCGGTGCTTTGGGCGCGGTCTCAGGCGCGGCTTCGGCCACGACGTCCGTCGCGGGCTTGTCCTCGCGCAGTCCGCGAAACGCGGCGTGGCGCAGTTGTCCGTCCCCGGTCCAGGCGCGGAATTCGACTTCGGCCACAAGATCGGGCTTCACGAAGACCACATCGCGCTTCTGGGTGGCGTTCAGCGCCGCCTCGAAAGGGCTGTCCGCGCGCTCGAGCGGCGCCAGACGCTTGTACAGATCCCGGGCCATGGCCGCCGAGAACCCGGTGCCCACCCGTCCGACATGGCGCAGCTTGCCCCCCTCGAACACACCGAGCACCAGAGATCCGATGGCCCCCCGCGAGACCGACGAGGGTTTGTACCCGCCGATCACGAATTCCTGCCGCGCCGAGCATTTCGATTTCAGCCAGCTTTTCGAGCGTTTCGCGGTGTAGGGCGCGCCCCGCTTCTTCGAGACCACGCCTTCCAGACTGAGCCGGCAGGCATGGCGCAGCACCATCGCGCCGCTTTCGTCGAAATGCGCACTGTAGCGCAGGTTTGGCGCCGCTTCGGCCAACAAGGGTTCCAGAAGGGCCTTGCGGTCTTCCAGCCGCAGCGGGCGCAGGTTGCGCCCGTCGAGATGCAGCAAGTCGAAGGCATAGTAAATGAACCGGTCGCTGCGCCCTTCGGACAGGTCGGCCTGCAGCGCCGAGAAGTCCGACGCGCCCGCGCCGGTTTCCACCACAACCTCGCCGTCAAGCACGGCCTGCGCAACCGGCAAGTCCCCCAGCGCCTTGGCAAGCGCCGGCCCGAAACGGTCGGTCCAGTCCTGCCCGCTGCGCGTCAGCAGTTGCGCCTTTCCGTTCCCGATCCGCGCCTGAAGGCGGTAGCCGTCGAACTTGATCTCGTGCAGCCAGTCCCGTCCGGACGGAGCCTTGGCGGACAGCGTGGCCAGCATCGGCGGAAGGAAATCGGGCAGGCTCTCGGCCCTGGCAGACTTGGGGATTGTCAGGCCGGGCCTGTCGTCGCGCCCCTGCCCGGCTTTTCCGGCGGCCTCGTCTTCCTTGTCATCCGGCTTATCGCCGCGCGCAATCGCTGCCATCTCGCGGCCGCTTTCCACCGAAAGCGGGGCGTCCTTCAGGATATCGCCCTCGTCTTGAGCAGCCTCGTCGCGGGCCTTGATCAGAAGCCAGTTCTCGCGCTTCTCGCCCTTCTTTCCCTGCATCCGGACCAGATGCCAGCGGCCTGTCAGTTTCTCGCCCGACAGGAGGAACTCCAGATGCCCCTTGGCGTATCCCTTTGCGGCGTCGCCGATCGGCTCCCAGCTGCCGCGATCCCACAGCATGACCGTCCCGGCGCCGTAAGCGCGCTTGGGAATCGTGCCCTCGAAGCTGCCGTAATCCAGCGGGTGATCCTCGACATGGACCGCCAGCCGCCGCTGCCCGGGATCGAGGCTCGGCCCCCGCGTCACCGCCCAGCTGCGCAACACCCCGTCCATTTCCAGCCGGAAATCGTAATGCAGCCGGCGCGCGGCGTGTTTCTGGACAACGAAGGACCGCCCCCGCTTGCGCGACACACGCCCCTTGGGTTCGGGCGTCTCCCCGAAATCGCGCAATTCGCGGTAGCGGTCGAGACCCATGGATTGCCCTCCCTACCCCGCCTTGCGCTTCGACGGCGCGCTTTTCTTGCGCCCGGCGGCGGTCTTGGCTTTCGGCTTTGCCTTGCGCGCTTTCTGGCCCGCGCTCTGGCGCAGGGCCTCCATCAGATCGACGACACTCTCGTCTTTCCGCGGTTCCGGGCGGTCGGGTTCGCGCCCTTCGGCGCGCGCCTTGACCAGATCGGCCAGCGCGGCCTCGTAGCGATCATCGAAGGCAGCGGGGTCGAAATCGCCTGCCTTCGTCTCGATGATATGCTGCGCGAGATCCAGCATCTCGCCACCGATCTTGCGGTCGGGAATGTCCTCGAAGGCTTCCTCGGCCGAGCGCACCTCGTAATCGAAATTGAGCGTGCGCGCGATCAGCCCGTCATCCTGCGCCCGGATAAGGACGGTGCGCAGACGCCGGAACAGAACGGTGCGCGCCAGCGCGGCGGTGTCGGTTGCGCGCATCCCCTCGCGGATCAGTGCAAAGGCCTCATGCGCGGCGTCATCGGCGGGAGCCAGGTAATAAGGCTTGTCGAAATAGGTCGGGTCGATATCGTCGCAGGCAAGAAAAGCCTCGACTTTCAGAACCTTGTCGCTGTCGGGCACGGCCTCGGCGATTTCCTCGGGCTGGAAGACGATATAGTCATCGTCGCCCGTCCCGTAGCCCTTGACCTGTGCGTCGCGGTCGACCGTCTTGCCGGTCTCGGCATCGACATAGTCGCGCCGCACGCGGTTGCCCGTCTTCCGGTTGATCGTGTGAAAGGCGATCCGCCCCGTGGTCGACGCGGCAGTGTAGAGCGCCACGGCGCAACTGACTTCGCCGATGGACAACGTCCCCTTCCAGTTCGCGCGTGGTGCCATCGTGCCTTTTCCTCGGGTTCCGGACGTCTGGGGAACCCGGCAGGCCAAGGATTGTTCCTGTCCGGCCGGACGGGACATTGCCAGCGGAGCCGCGAAACGGGGCGCCGCTGCAGGAACATCCGGCCCCGGGACAGGTTGCCCGGCTGTCCAGGGCGGCGAAACCGGTGCCATCCGCGCAAGTCACCGCTCAGGACAAACAGAGACGCCGGGCCTTGCTCCCGGGCCTTGGGCGATCTCGGCCGGACGGGCGTCTCTCCGGGTCCGTCCGGCCCTCATGCCCGCCGAAACCGGCCTGCCGGCAGCGGTGGGCCCTGCAACGCGAAAAGGCCGCCCGGTGGGGCGGCCTTTGCAAGCGGTCCGGTGATCCTGCGATCAGGCCACGGCATCCTTCAGCGCCTTGGCGACGGTGACTTTCACCGCGCGGTCGGCGGGCTTGGTCAGCGTCTCGCCGGTGGCGGGGTTGCGCACTTCGCGCTCGGGGCGGGCGCGGCAGGCGACCTTGCCGATGCCCGGCAGGGTGACGGCGCCACCGGCGGCGACTTCGCTGGCGACGATCGAAGCCAGGGTATCCAGCGCGGCGGCGGCGGTCTTCTTGTCGGCGCCCATCTGTTCGGCGAGGGTCGCGACGAGCTGGGTCTTGGTCATCGGCTTGGTGGTCATTCTCTTGCTCTCCGTGTGTCAAGCGACGGTGGCGGGATTCTGAGGCCCCGCTATGTGGTGCAGCGCGTCTATCTTCTGCGCGCGGGTCAGGCAATCGCAAAGGCACTGGTACAGGCGAAATTACACCGAAAACACGGTGTTTCGCTTGGAAATCCGGCCCTACAGGAAAGCCGTTTCCTCGAAGCTGCGCAGTTTGCGGGAATGGATGCGATCCAGAGGCATCTCACGCAGACGTTCCATCGCGCGTACACCGATCAGCAGGTGGCGCGCAACCTGTGTCTTGTAGAAAGCCGAGGCCATGCCGGGCAGTTTCAGCTCGCCATGAAGCGGCTTGTCGGACACGCAAAGCAGCGTTCCATAGGGCACGCGGAAGCGGAAGCCGTTGGCGGCGATGGTGGCGCTTTCCATGTCCAGCGCGATGGCCCGCGACTGGCTGAGGCGCTGCACGGGACCGGACTGGTCGCGCAGTTCCCAGTTGCGGTTATCGACGGTGGCGACGGTGCCGGTGCGCATGATGCGCTTCAGTTCGTAATCCTTGAGCTGGGTCATCTCGGCCACCGCTTCCTGCAGGGCGATCTGGATCTCGGCCAGAGCGGGGATCGGCACCCAGATCGGCAGATCCTCGTCCAGCACCTTGTCCTCGCGCAGATACGCATGAGCCAGCACGAAATCGCCGAGGCTCTGCGAGTTCCGCAGCCCCGCGCAATGGCCCACCATCAGCCAGGCATGGGGGCGCAGCACGGCGATATGGTCGGTTGCGGTCTTGGCGTTGGACGGGCCGACGCCGATATTGACCAGCGTCACGCCCTGCCCGTCCTTGCGCTTGAGGTGATAGGTCGGCATCTGCGGCAGGCGCGTCAGCATCGGGATCACGCCGTCTTCGCTGTCGATCACGTGGTTGCCCGGCGAGACGAAGGCAGTGTAGCCGCTCTCGGGATCGGCCAGTTGCAACCGGGCATAGGCTTCGAATTCGTCCACGTAGAACTGGTAATTGGTGAACAGGACGTGGTTCTGGAAATGCTCGGGATCGGTCGCGGTGTAATGCGCAAGCCGGGCCAGCGAGTAATCCACGCGCTGCGCGGTGAAGGGCGCGAGCGGGATCGAGCCGTCGGCATTGCGCACGCCTTCGCCATTGACGATGTCGTCATTGGTAATCGACAGGTCCGGCACATCGAACACGTCGCGCAGGGTAAAGGCCAGCTCGCCCGCCATCGCCACATCGTCACGCCCGGCCATCGCGAAATGCAGAGGGATCGGCGTGTCGGAATAGCCGATCACCACCGGCTGGCCGTGGTTTTTCAGCAAAAGGTCGATCTGCTGTTCAAGGTAATGGCGGAACAGGTCGGGCCGCGTCACGCTGGTGGCATAGGTGCCGGGTTCGGGCACGTAGCCAAAGGCAAGCCGGCTGTCGGGCAGGTCGAAGGTCGTCGTGGTCAGGCGGATTTCCGGGTAATAGGCGCGCGAACGGGCCTTGGGCAGGCCATCGGACACGGCCTCGCGGAACTGGTCGGCCAGAAAATCGGTCGCGCGGTCATAGAGCATCCGCAGATGCGCCACGGCCTCTTGCGCGTCGGTAAAGGATTGCGGCTCGGCATCGGGCGCCGTCTGGATCGGCAAAGAGCGGGTCGGTTTCATGCATCATCTCGTTTCTTATAAGTGTCCCCTCCCTGCCGCAGGCTTGCGGCGGGCCTATGACACGAGGCTGAGGGGAAATAGGGTTCCATGCGCCAAGATGGCGGTGAAAGCGCTGTTCGGCAAGGGGTCTGGGAAAACCTGACGCAGCGCTGTGCAGGATGATGCCGGGTCAACGGCGGCCGCGATGCACGGGCGACCGAATTGCGTTGGCAACCGAAAGAAGCCGGGTTCACGCCATCTTCCTGCCACCCCGGGCCGTTCAAAGCGCGGGGTCTAAGAAACGGAACGAGTGACATGACGACGATTGCCCGCAAAACCCTTCTTGCCCTGACCTCGGCCACGCTTGCGCTGGCAGCCGGTCCGGCGCTGGCCTCGGGGCCGGTGGCGGAAACCCGGGCCCCGGCGGTCATCGCCGCCCCGGCGCCGGCATTCTCATGGGCCGGGGCCTATGGCGGCCTGAGCTATTCGGGGGTCGCCACGCAGGTCGATATCGTCAACGCGGTGAGCGACTTCACGGATGAAACCGCTCTCGGGATCTTCCTGGGCTACAACTGGCAGCGCGGCGGCTTCGTGTTCGGCACCGAGCTGGCCTATAGCGACTTCGAAGCGCGGCTGCCCGGCTTCCTGAACACTCAGGACAACGCGCTGGATCTGCGAATCCGCGCCGGCTATGCCTTTGACAACGTGCTGGTCTATGGCTTTGCCGGGGCGTCGCGCTCGGAATTTACCGGCGTCATCGCCTATCCCCGGCTTGAAGGCTACAGCCTGGGGCTGGGCGTGCAGGCGCATCTGGGCAACAATGTCTTCGTCGGCCTGGAATATGCCCGGCGGCGCGTGGGCAACGACCGGATCGCGGTCGAGGCCGAGATCGACACCCTCAGCCTGCGGCTGGGCTATCAGTTCTGAGCCTTCGGCGAACAGCGCCATCCGGAACGCCGCCTTCCCTGCCGGGAGGGCGGCTTTCTTCTGTGCCGGGCCGGCGGCGGCAGGGGCGCATCGGAAAATCGTGACAGCAGCCGAAAAGCACCCGGATCGCGCCTTTTTGTCGCCTTTGTTGAAGCCTCAAAGAGCAGGGTAAACAACGTTTTAGCCATGAGGCCTGCGTACGATGTCCCGCACGTTCCTTCTTTCCCTGACTGTTTCCGCCTCGGCGCTGACGCTCTGCGCCGGGTCGGCGCTGGCTTCGGGCCCGGTGACGGTATCCGAGCCCGTCTCGCTCGCCGCTCCGATCAGCGCAGAGCGTGACTGGGCCGGTTTCTATGCCGGTCTGAGCTATTCCGCAGTCGCGGGCTCGGCGCTGAACAGTCGTATGATCGCGGATTTCGACGACACGACGGGCTTTGGCGGCTTCGTGGGCTATAACTGGCAGCGCGGCGGCTTCGTGTTCGGCGGCGAGCTGAGCTATGTCCATTTCGGCACGACCTATTGGCTGCCCTATGTCCATCAGGGCGACTCGGTCGAACTGCGCGCCCGCGCAGGATACGATTTCGGGCGGATCATGGCCTATGGCTTCGTCGGCGCCGCGCGGTCGGAATTGACGATGGCGTATGGCATGGGCGGGACACCGGACGCCGAAACCGGCTATGTCTGGGGGCTGGGCGCCGAGATGATGATGACCGAACGGATGTCCGTGGGCCTCGAACTGGCCCGCCGCGAGGTCTATCTGGACCAGACCAGCGGGCTGGGTGCCCAGATCGACACCGCGACGCTGCGCGTGGGTTTCCGGTTCTGAGATCAGGGCATCGGATAGAAGGACGGCCGCATCTTCGGGCGCGGCCGCTTGCGTTCTGGAGGTTACGCCCGCTTCGCGCCGATCCGGACAACCCCCAGCACGTCGAGCACCTTCGCTTCGATATCCGCCGCCGTCAGGCCCGCCGCTTCGTACATCTGCGCGGGCGAGGCCTGATCGATGAAGATGTCGGGCAGCACCATCGAACGGTATTTGAGCCCTTTGTCGAACACGCCCTCTTCGGCCAGAAGCTGGGCGACATGGCTGCCGAAACCGCCGACGGCGCCTTCCTCGATGGTGATCAGCGCCTCGTGATCCTGCGCCAGCTTCAGGATCAGATCGCGGTCGAGCGGCTTGGCGAAGCGGGCATCGGCGACACTGGGTTCGATGCCGCGCGCCGACAGCGCCTCTGTCGCCTTCATCACCTCGGACAGGCGGGTGCCGAAGGACAGGATGGCGACGCGCTTGCCCTCGCGGATCATGCGGCCCTTGCCGATTTCCAGCGGTACGCCGCGTTCGGGCATCTCGACGCCCTCGCCCTCGCCGCGCGGAAAGCGGAAGGCGATGGGGCCGGTGTCATGCGCGGTGGCGGTGGCGACCATGTGGACCAGCTCGGCCTCGTCGGCGGCGGCCATGACCACGAAATTGGGCAGGTTGGCCAGATAGGCCACGTCGAAGCTGCCGGCATGGGTGGCGCCGTCCGCCCCCACCAGTCCGGCGCGGTCGATGGCAAAGCGCACGGGCAGGTTCTGCAGCGCGACATCGTGGACGACCTGATCGTAGCCGCGTTGCAGGAAGGTCGAATAAATCGTGCAGAAGGGTTTCATTCCGCCCGCGGCAAGGCCCGCGCAGAAGGTCACGCCATGCTGTTCGGCGATGCCCACGTCAAAGCAGCGTTCGGGGAAATGCTCGGCGAACAGGTCCAGCCCGGTACCCGAGGGCATGGCGGCGGTGATCGCCACGACCTTGGTATCCGCTTGCGCCTCCTTGATGAGCGACTGCGCGAAGACCTTGGTGTAGCTCGGCGCGTTCGAGGGCGCCTTGTGCTGCTTGCCGCTGATGACGTCGAACTTGGCGGTGGCGTGGCCCTTGTCGTCGGCCAGCTCGGCCGGGCGATAGCCCTTGCCCTTCTTGGTCAGCACATGGATCAGCGTCGGCCCCGAGGCGCGGTCATGCACGGTGCGCAGCACGGCCAACAGGCTGTCCATGTCGTGGCCGTCGACCGGGCCGACATAGTTGAAGCCCAGCTCTTCGAACATCGTGCCGCCGACGGTCATGTGCTTGAGCATGTCCTTGGCGCGGTGCGCGGCGTCCTGGAAGGGCGGCGGGAAGAATCCCAGCGCGCCCTTGGCGACGGCTTTCAGGTCCTGCAGCGGCTTCTCGGCATAGAGCCGCGACAGATAGGACGACAGCGCGCCGGTGGGCGGCGCAATGGACATTTCGTTGTCGTTGAGAATGACGAACAGCCGCTTGCCCATATGGCCCGCATTGTTCATCGCCTCGAACGCCATGCCCGCCGACATCGAGCCGTCGCCGATCACAGCGATGGCGTCACCCAGCGCCGGGTCGGGCGTGCCGCCCAGATCATGCGCGACCTTGAAGCCCAGAGCCGCCGAGATCGAGGTCGAGCTATGCGCGGCGCCGAACGGGTCATAGGGGCTTTCGGTGCGCTTGGTGAAGCCCGACAGCCCGTCCTTCTGCCGCAGCGTGCGGATGCGGTCGCGGCGCCCGGTGAGGATCTTGTGCGGATAGGATTGGTGCGACACGTCCCAGATCAGCCGGTCGCGCGGCGTGTCGAAGATCGCGTGGATCGCCACGGTCAGTTCCACCACGCCCAGCCCCGCGCCCAGATGCCCGCCGGTTTCGCTGACGGCGCTGATCGTCTCGGCCCGCAGCTCGTCCGCGACCTGTCTGAGCTGGGAATCGCTCAGCCGTTTCAGGTCGGCGGGACTGTGCACGGTGTCGAGGAGCGGAGTGGCGGGTCGGCTGGTCATGTACGCTCCGGAACTTATCTGTCGCGGCTGATAACGAAACGGGCCGCCTGCCGCAAGGAATCCGCCCGCGCACCGTAGGGTGACAGCGCGTCACAGGCCTGTGAAATCAGCCCGGCGGCGCGGTGCTTGGCGGCCTGAAGGCCCAGAAGCGAGACGAAGGTGGCCTTGCCCGCCTCGGCATCCTTCTGCAGGCGCTTGCCGGCGGTCGCGGCGTCGCCCTCGGTATCAAGGATGTCGTCGGCGATCTGAAAGGCAAGGCCCAGCGCCTCGGCATAGGCAGAAAGCGGCGCGGTATCGGCGCCTGCCAGCATCGGCCCGGCGGTGCAGGACCAGCCGAACAGCGCGCCGGTCTTGCCCTGCTGCAGGTGGACGATCTGATCCAGCGTCAGCGGCTCGGGCGCGGTTTCGGCCTCGATATCCAGCGCCTGTCCCAGCACCATGCCCTGCGCCCCGGCGGCGCGGGCCAGCGCACCGGTCAGCGCGGCATCGCCGGTCTGCGCGCACAGCTCGAAAGCCAGCGTCTGCAGCGCGTCGCCAGCAAGGATCGCGGTCGCCTCGTCATAGGCGATATGCACGGTCGGGCGACCCCGGCGCATGGCGTCGTCATCCATTGCCGGCAGGTCGTCATGGACCAGCGAATAGGCATGCATCGCCTCGATCGCGGCGGCGGCGGACAGGGCCCGCGCGCGGTCGACATCGTGCAGCGCACAGCTTTCCAGCACCAGATAACCGCGCAGGCACTTGCCGCCATGCAGGGCATGGCCCATGGCGTCGCGCACGCGGCTGGGCGGCAGCGCGTCCAGCGCGGTGGCAAGACGGCCCGCCACGGCGATGGCGGCGGCGCTCAGATCGTCGGGAAAGCTCATTTCGCGTCGAAGGGGGCGGTGCCGTCGGGCTGGCCGTTTTCCGCCAGCGTGATCTGCTCGATCCGCGCCTGCGCCTGCGCCAGCTTGCTTTCGCAATGCTTTTTCAGAAGCGCGCCGCGTTCGTAGAAGGCGATGGATTTCTCCAGATCGACATTGCCGCTTTCAAGCTGTCCGACGACCTGCTCAAGCTCGCGCAGAGCCTCTTCGAACGACATCTCGGCCACGTCTTTCATGCGCCTTGCTCCATCAGTACCCGGACATGCGCCAGCGCCGAGGCGGCGAGCGCGTCGAGGTTATATCCGCCTTCCAGGACGCTGACCACCCGGCCCGCGCAATGGCGGTCGGCGGTCTCGCAGATCCGCCGGGTGATCCAGACGAAATCCTCTTCGGTCAGGGCCAACTGGGCGAGCGGGTCGTCGACATGGGCGTCGAACCCGGCCGAGACGAGGATCAGTTCGGGGCGGAAATCGTCAAGCCGGGGGAAGACGACGCTGTCCCAGGCGTCGCGGAACTCTGCGCCCTGCGTTCCGGGCGGCAGGGGCAGGTTCAGGATCGTGCCGTGGGGGCCGGTTTCCTCGGCCCGGCCGGTGCCAGGCCAGAGCGGAAACTGGTGCGACGACACGAACAGCGCGCGGGGATCCGATTGCAGAAGGTCCTGCGTCCCGTTGCCGTGATGGACATCGAAATCCAGTACCGCGACGCGCTCCAGCCCGTGATGGTCAAGCGCGCGCTTCGCGGCGATGGCGACGTTGCCGAACAGGCAGAACCCCATCGGCGTAGCGGTTTCGGCATGGTGGCCGGGCGGGCGGATCGCGGCGAAGGCGTTCCGTGCCTCGCCCGCCAGCACGGTATCGAGCGCGGCCAGCAGCGCGCCCAACCCGCCCAGAGCCGCGTCCCAGCTGCCCGGCGACAGCCAGGTATCGGCGTCGAGCTGTTCCTGCCCGCTTGCAGGGATCGCCTGCCGGATCCGGTCGACGTAATCCTGCGGATGACAGCGCAGCAGCTCTGCCTCGGGCGCGGGCTGGCTGTCGCGGCGGTCAAGCTCCAGCGGTGCCAGCGCGTCGAGCACGACGTTCAGCCGCGCCACGCGCTCGGGATGGCCGTCGGGGGTGACATGGGTCAGGCAGGCGGGATCGGTGAAAAACGCGGTGCTCATGGCGATCACGCTAGCGCCCGGCCCGGCCTGCGGCAAGCCGCGCTCAGTCCAGACCGGCGATATCGCGCAGATCGGTCATCCGGCGCGAGAAGACATGCTCGAAGGAATTGGCGCGGGCGAAATCGACGGCGCGGCGGCTGGCTTCGATGATCTGCACGCGGTCGCGGTCCAGCCGGGCGATGCGCGCGGCCAGCGCGCCGGGGCGCGCGGGGCGGCAGACCCAGCCCGCCCGCGATTCCGCGTGCATCCGTTTCCACGTGCGGTTGGCATAACCCACGATCGGCAGGCCGCAGCCCAGCGCCTCGATATAGAAGCTCTGCGGCGACGACAGGCGGCGCGGGGCGATGAACAGATCGGCCCGCTTGCGCAGGTGAGGCACCAGCACCGGGTCGAAGGGGCCGGGTTCCTGCAGCGTCATCACATCACTCAGCCCCAGCGCGGCGATGCCGTCATGGATGCGCGGGGTCAGGGGGCCGGTGCCGAACATCTCGAGCCGGAAATCGACGCCGCGCTGGCGCAGCAGAAATGCCACCTGCAACAGGTCGGCGGCGCCAGACATCGGCTCGACATGGCCGAACCATGCCAGCTGCAGCGGCTCGCCCAGATGCAGCCGGGTGGCGCGGTCCGATTGCTCGCCCGGGCGGGCGGTCATCGGCACGCGCATCCGGTTGTCGTGGTAGCGCAGCGCGCGGGCGGAAATCCGGCGATAGGCGCTTTCGGCGGGGTAGCCGTCGAAATGCACGCCGTCGGCGGCCCGCAGCGCCCGCCTGAGCGCGCCCTCGTGGCGCAGGTTCCACCAGGTCGCGCCGATCCGGCGGCGGATGGATTGGGTGGCGGCGCAGGCATGCCGGATACGGCCCAACAGCGCATCCTCGACGGTATAGACCAGCTTGCCGACCCGCCCCTTCATCGCGCCGGGCAGATCGAGATACTGCATGTCGTCAGCCGCGACATACAGCAGCGCGGCCTCGTCGAGCAGGGTTTCGGGCACCGGCGCATCCGGGTCGAGCGCCAGCAGCTCGAAGCCAAGCTGCGCCACCGAATAGCGCATCGGGTTGTCGATATGGGTGGCGCCCCGACGCATCACGCAGCGCACGGTACCGGGCCACAATTGGCAATGCAGCTTCATCCCCTCGACGAATTTCACGTCGAGGACGACTTCTCCGCCCGGCAATTCGATCATCGGAGCGGGCGAAAGCATGACCAGTGACGCCATACCGCCGACAAAATCCTTGGCTACCTGTACGCTGGCAGAAAACGCTGGAAAGTCAGGAAAAGTCCATCCTAAATTGCATCCGGCGCAGCACAGGAGACCCGGCAGCATGCCCCTGAAGCCTCTTATCGCAGCGCTCCGGGCGCTGGTCTTCGTCATCACGGTTGCGGCGGGCGCAATGGCCCACGCCCAGATTGAAACCACCGCCCGCGACGGACGCCGTGCGCTGGGCATGAACTTGGCCGAGGTGGTCGGCTGGTCGACCGAGCTGCCCTTCATCGACGTGATGCACAGTGCCGCGCGCTGGACCGGGCATACCGGCAGCGGCTGGGGCGGGATGGATGCGGATGCGCTGGAGGCCTCGGGCGCGCTGGATGCCGATGGCTGGGTGCCCGAGTTCCCGCGTTCGGTGCGGCGGCTGTCGACCTTCGTTCTGGTGGACCTGCCCGCAGAGATGACCTCGGCCGCCGGGACATGGCACGCGACCTGGGAGGGCACCGCCTATCTGGGTTTCACCGGCGCGGCGCGCAACGTGCGCTACGGCGACAATTCGGCGACCTTCGAATTCACGCCCGGACAGGGTTCGGTGCTGATCGAGTTCAACCGGGGCAGCCTGCGCAACCTGTCGATCGTGCATGAGCGCAATCTCGAGCGTCACGCGGCGGGCGAGATCTTCAACCCCGACTGGCTGGCGCGGATCGGCGATATGGAGATCCTGCGCTTCATGGACTGGATGCTGACCAACAATTCCACGCTGGCGCATTGGCGCGACCGTCCGCGGACCGGCGATTACACCTATGCACGGCGCGGCGTGCCGGTCGAGATCATGCTGGCGCTGGCCAACCAGACCGGGGCCGAGCCGTGGTTCACCCTGCCCCACCTGGCCGATGACGATTATGCCCGCCAGTTCGCGCAGCTGGTAAAGGACGGGCTGAACCCCGATCTGCGCGCATGGTACGAGTTTTCCAACGAGATCTGGAACTGGGGCTTCACGCAGGCCGACTGGGCCGAGCAGAACGCCCGCGCGCGCTGGAATCGCGACTGGGCCTGGGTGCAGTTCGGCGCGGTGCGCGCGGCCGAGGTGATGCGCGTGATCGACAGGGTCTACGCGGGTGACGAGGACAGGCGCGTCCGCGTTCTGGGCCTGTTCACCGCGTGGCTGGGGCTAGAACACGACATGCTGGAAGCGCCCGATTACCTGGCCGAGGACCCGGCCCATCGCCCGCCGCACGAAGCCTTCGACGCGCTGGCGGTCACCGGCTATTTCAGCGCCGAGCTGCATTCCGAGGACAAGGCCCCGATGATCCGCGACTGGCTGCGCGACAGCCGGGCCGGGGCGGAAGAGGCCGCGCGGGCGCAGGGGCTTTCGGGCGGCGCCTTCGACGATTACGTCGCCGCGCATCGCTTCGACCGGGCGATCGGGCTGGCCGCTCAGGAACTGACCGACGGTTCGGTCTCGGGCGATGCCGAGCATTCGGTGCGTGACCTGATCGACCGCACGCTCACCCATCACGCGCAGGTGGCCCGGGAGTACGGCATGGCGCTGGTGATGTACGAAGGCGGGACGCATGTGGTGGTGCCGCCCGCGGATCATTCGAACGAGGATCTCGTCGAATTCTTCGAGGCGTTGAACTATTCCGAGGCGATGGGCGTTGTCTATGCGGTGCTGCTGGAGGGCTGGCAGCGCCTGACGCCGTCGCCCTTCGTGGCGTATATGGATATCGGCCAGCCCTCCATCTGGGGAAGCTGGGGACATTTGCGGCATCTGGACGATGACACGTCCCGCTGGCGCGCCTTGATGGAAGCAACCGCACCGTGACCGCCGACCTCAGCGTCATCATCCCTGCAAATAACGAAGAACGGTATATTCATGCCTGCCTTTCGGCGCTTCTGGCCAGCGAAGGGCCCGGGGCGCTGCAGGTGATCGTGGCGGCGAATGGCTGTACCGATCAGACCGTGTCACTGGCCATGGCGCGCGGGGCGGCTTTCTCTGGGCGCGGATGGCGGCTTGACGTGCTGGATCTGCCCGCGCTGGGCAAGATGGGCGCGCTGAACGCGGGCGACGCGGCGGCGACCTATCCCGCACGGGTCTATCTGGATGCCGATGTCGTCGTGTCGCCGCTGCTGCTGGCGCAGCTGGCCGAGGCGCTGGATGACGAGCGGCCGCGCTACGCCTCGGGCCAGCCGCATGTGACCGCGCAGGGCTGGCTGTCGCGGGCGTTCGCGCGGTTCTGGATACAGGTGCCTTTCGTCGCCGACGGCGTGCCGGGTTTCGGCCTGTTCGCGGTCAACGGCGCCGGGCGGGCGCGGTGGGACAGCTTCCCCGACATCATCTCGGACGATACCTATGTGCGGGTGCATTTCTCGCCCGATGAGCGGATCAAGGTGCCGGCCAGCTACGATTGGCCGCTGGTCGAGGGGTTCGACACGCTGGTGCGGGTGCGGCGGCGGCAGGATCAGGGCGTGGCCGAGCTTGAGCGCCTGATCCCCGACAAGATGACGAACGAGGGCAAGGATGCGCCCTCGTCCGGCTGGCTGATGCGCCGGGCGCTGGCCGATCCGGCGGCGTTCGCGGTCTACGCGGCGGTCAAGCTGGCGGTCAGGCTGGGTTGGGCCCGTCAGGACGGCTGGGTGCGCGGGCGCTGAGCGAAATGCTCGGCCAGCTTCGCGGCCTCGATATCGATATTGTGACGCATCAGCACCCGGGCGCGCGCGGTGGATCCCATGCGCCGCAGCTTGTCGTCGGCGCAGGTGGCAAGCTGGGTGATGGCCTCGGCCAGTTCCTCGGGGTTGCCGGCGGGGACCAGCCAGCCGGTGCGCCCGTCCTGCACCAGTTCGGGCACGCCCGCGATCCAGGTGGCGATGGCGGGCCGGCCGGTGACCATGGCCTCCATCACCACCATGGGCAGACCTTCGGCGAAAGACGGCAGGGCAAGCGCGTGCGACGCCTCGATCTCGCGCCGGACGCCGGCTTCATCCAGCCAGCCGGTCAGCGTGATCCGGTCGCCCAGACCCGACCGCGCGATCGCGCGTTCGAGCGGCAGGCGCATCGGCCCGTCGCCCACCAGCACCAGCCTTGCATCGACACCGCGCTTGGTAACGAGCGCCATTGCCTCGATCAGGATCAGCTGGCCCTTCTGTTCGACGAAGCGGCCGATATTCACCAGCTGAATGGGCCGGGTCGAGGGCATCGGACGCGCGGATTCGTAATGATGCGGCTCGATCCCGCAATGCACGACCTTGATGCGCGGCCAGTACCGGTATTCCACCAGACGGCAAAGCTGAGAGCGCCCGAAGGACGAGATCGCGACCGCGAAATCCGCCTTGCGCAGCTTCAGCGGCAGCGCGATGGCGGCGGGTTTGTCGAATTCCTCGGGGCCGTGCACGGTGAAACTGAACGGCTTGCCACTGATTTCCGAAACCAGCATCGCCACAGTGGCCGAATTGGTGCCGAAATGCGCGTGCATCCGGTCGATGCGCAGTTCCTCGATGCGGCGCGCAACATAGGCGGCTTCGAAGAAATAGATCAGATGCTTGAAAAGCCCTGCCTCGGAATTGCGGCTGGCCTGCAGCGCCAGGAACAGCGCCTTGTAGATCCGCACGGGCCCGCGCAGCCCCATGACGAACACGGCGAACACCATCGCCGCCATGCCCTTGGCCAGCACGTATTCCGTCGCGCGCTTTTCCTCGCGGTCGGACGGGTCGGGCAGGTCGCCGTCGAAGGGCCGCATCGCGAAGCGCTTGACGGTAACGCCGCGCCGTTCGAGCGCGCGCATCTCGCGGCGGATGAAGCTTTGCGACGGCGAGGGGTAGGTATTGAGGATATAGGCTACTTTCACACCGGCACCTGTCTGTGGTCAGAACCGGGCTAGGGGTGAAACAAGGCGAATTCAAGAAAGCCTGAGGGTATTGGCGCGGCGAACCGCCTGGCATCGCCCGCGTCATATTGGCGCCTCAATTAACCTTCAGACACTCGGCGTGCCGACCCCACCCTGTTTTTCGGCGCGGGGTGTTTTAACTATTCAGCGGAGTACGCTTCAGTGTCCCATGCCGCCGCGATGCCCAGTGAACCGGAAAAAGCCAGCCTGACCGGACGCATCATGCGTTCGTCGATGTTCACCATCGCGGGCTTCGGTTTCCAGCAGGCGATCCGCTTCGGCTCGAACCTGATCCTGGCGCGGCTGCTGTTCCCCGAGGCCTTCGGGACCATGGCCCTGGTGACGGTGCTGCTGATCGGTCTGACGATGCTGTCGGATCTGGGTATCCAGCCCGCGATCCAGTCGTCGAAACGCGGTGACGAGCCCGATTTTCTCAATACCGCCTGGACACTTAACATGATCCGCGCGGTGGTGCTGTTCGCTGCCGCCTGCGCGCTGGCCTGGCCGATGGCGTGGTTCTACGACGAACCGATGCTTCTGCAGCTGATCCCGGTCGCCGCCATCAGCATGTTGCTGCTGGCGCTGGAGCCGACGCGGGCCGAAACCGCCTCGCGCCACATGCTTCTGGGCCGGGTGACGATCCTTGAAATCTCGGCGCAGGTGATCTCGATCGCGGCGATGCTGCTTCTGGCATGGTGGACGCAGTCGATCTGGGCGCTGGTCGTGGGCAACCTGGTCAACGCGGGTGCCCGCGCCACGCTGGCCTGGGTGATTCTGCCGGGGATCGTGAACCGTCCGCGCATCGAAAAGGAAGCCGCGCACGAGCTGGTGCATTTCGGGCGCTGGATCTTCTTCTCGACCATGGCGGGCTTTCTGGTGCTGCAATCGGACAAGCTGATCCTGGGTCGCTTCCTGTCGATGGAAGAGCTGGGCCTCTACAATATCGGCTTCTTTCTGGCCGGGTTCCCGCTGATGCTGGGACAGCTTCTGGTGCAGCGGCTGATGATCCCGATCTACCGCTCCTCGCCGCCGTCTGAATCGCACGAGAACTTCCTGCATCTGCGCCGCATCCGCTTCATGCTGTCGGTGATGCTGTTCCTCGGCGTGGCGCCGCTGGCGCTGGGCGGGGTGTATATCGTCGATCTGCTCTATGACGCGCGCTATGCGCAGTCGGGCGCGGTGACGATGCTGGTCTCGATGGCGCTGCTGCCGCAGATGCTGGGCCTGACCTATGATCAGGTGACGCTGGCCTCGGGCGATTCGCGCGGTTTCTTCACGCTGAACGCGACGCGGGCGGTGGTGCTGGTGGTGCTGCTTCTGGTGCTGGTGCCGATGCTGGGCATCCCCGGCGCGCCGATCTCGATGGCGGCGACGGCGCTGATCAGCTACCCGCTGCAGGTCCGGCTGGCGCGCAAATACGGCGCCTGGGACCCGCTGCACGATGTCATCATGGCCAGCGCGGCGGCCGCGCTGCTGACGGCAATGCTGATGCTGCACGGCGAGCGGCTGGCCGCGATCTTTGCCGGCTGACGAAGCGCCGCGGCTGACGCGAGCGGCAACAATCACCTTGCTTCTGCCCAATTTGTGACAGGCTTCCCCGTCACCTTTTCGAAGAAATGGTATAGAGAGCACGCAGCGCCGGTTCCGACCGGCCGCGCGCCAGAGGGTCAGGTATGGTCAACACGCGTATTCTGGAAGAGCGCCTTGGCTGGCGCGCCACCGAGGACGGCGAGGCGCCGACACCGCCAAGCCGCGCCATCGGCCACCAGCCGATGCTGCAGGGCCGGGTCGACAGCGCCACGCGCGGACGCGGGCGCCGCGTGGGCCCCAGCCGCCTGAACCGCAAGACCGAGGCCGAGGAAGCCTGGGCCACGATCCCCGTCATTCTGGACGATCCCGACCGGCTGGCCGCGCGCGGCCACGCGCCGTCGATCGCGCGCGGTTCGGCGGCGGCGGCGGCGATGGACCAGCTGCGCACGCAGATCCTACGGGTGATCGACGACAAGGGGCTGCGCCGGATCGGCATCACCTCTCCCTCGCGCGGCGCCGGGCGCAGCTTCGTCGCTGCCGGACTGGCGGCCAGCATCGCCCGGCTCGACGCCATGCGCGTCATGCTGATCGATTCCGATCTGGAATATCCGGGCCTTGCCGATCTTCTGGACCTGGACGCGCCCGGCCCGCTGGAAGCGGTGCTGTCCGAACAGGTTTCCCCTGAGGAACAACTGCGCCGCGTCGGCGGCGACGATCACGGCGGGCTGGCGCTGGCGCTGAATTCGGCCCCTGTGGTTCAGGCGGCCGAGCGGATGATGATGCCCGAGGCAATCCTTGCCCTGCGCGCGATGATCGACTGCGTGGCGCCCGACGTGGTGATCCACGACCTGCCGCCGCTTCTGAACGATCCCGTCGCCCCGGCGTTGCTGTCGCAGCTGGATGCGGTGCTGCTGGTGGCCGACGGCAAACGCTCGACCGCGCAGGACGTGCTGGAATGCGAGCGCGTGCTGGAAGGTCAGGTGCCGCTGCTGGGCGTCGTGCTGAACAAGTCCGAAGACCGCGATCCGCGCCGCACGCGCGGCCGCCACTGAGAGGGGGGCCGCCGGATGGGACCGATCCAGAACTTCCACGAATTCACAAGCTGGCTGCGCCGCCGCTGGCGCATCATGGTGCTGCTGACGGTGATCGGCGCGCTGGGCGGCATCATCATGGCGCTGCAATCCGAACGGATCTATTCCGCCAGCGCGGTGATCCAGGTGATCAACCCGGTGATCGTCGCCAGCAGCGAGGACGACACCGCCGCCGCCCCCGATGTCACCCGCCGGGTGCAGATGATCGAACAGCGGCTGATGTCGCGCGAGGCGCTTCTCGA
This sequence comes from Pararhodobacter marinus, assembly GCF_003122215.1. GTDB lineage: Bacteria > Pseudomonadota > Alphaproteobacteria > Rhodobacterales > Rhodobacteraceae > Pararhodobacter > Pararhodobacter marinus. Next base: position 339,141 of record NZ_QEYD01000001.1, read on the forward strand.
CCTCGCCCAGCGCTACAACCTGTTCGACGGCGCGCCTCTCAGCCCGGTCGAACAGGTCGCGCTGATGCGTCAGAGCTTCTCGATCACCTCGATCGCCGCCGCGCAACAGGGCTTTTCGCGCGACGGTTCGCTGTCGGCGCTGATCGTCTCGGCCTCGGATGCCGATCCCGAAACCGCCGCCGCGATCGCCAATGAGCTGGCCGACCAGCTGGTCGAACAATCGGTCAGCGCGCGCCAGTCGAACGCCCAGCAGGCGCTGGTCTTCTTCGAAGCCGAAGAGGCGCGGCTGGAAGAGGCGATCTCGTCGCTGGAAGACGACATCGCCGATTATCGCTCGGAAAACGAAGCCTTCCTCGCCGATTCCGTGGCGCTGCGCCGGACCGAGCGCAGCAGCCTGACCAGCGCCCTGCGCGACCTGCAGGCCGATCTGAGCGCGCGCCGCAGCGAGCTCGACTCGCTTGATGTGGATTCGACGCGGATCGTCGTGCAGCGACAGGTCGAGGCGCTGCAGATCGAGATCGAGCAGCTGGAACAGCAGGAAACCGAGATGCGCGCCCGGATCGCCGAGATTCAGGACATCCTGACCCGCGCCCCGGTCTACGAACAGCAGGTCACGGCGATGAACCGACGGATGGAACAGCTGCAGGCGCAGCTGACCGCCGCTTCGGACCGCCGCCGCGAGGCCGAGCTGAGCGCGCGGATTGAAGACGACCAGCAGGCCGAGCGGTTCGAATTGCTCGAACGCGCGCTGGTTCCGGAATTCCCCGTCTCGCGCAGCCGCAAGATGATTGCCGCGCTGGGTCTCATTGCCGGGATCGGTCTGGGCGTGATGCTGGCCTATGCGATGGAATGGCTGCAGCCGGTGATGCGCACCGCGCAGCGGATGGAGCGCGACCTGCAACTGCGGCCCGTCGTGTCGATCCCCTATTCGATGCCCGTGCGCGAGCGGCGGCGCCGGCAGGCGATTTGGGGCTTCGGCACGCTGGCGCTGATCCTCGCCGGGCTGGGCGTGGCGCTGACCCTGTCGGGGGCGATCTGACCCCTGGATGTCGCGCCCCGTCTGTCACAGACCTCTTCCACTGACCCCCGCCTTGACGATAGAAGCGCGCAGGGCCTTGGAAGGATCACGATGGCGCAGGACATTCCCGTCTGGATCGACGCGCAGCTGCAACCGATGGACAAGCTCGAAGTCCATCGCCGCGGGCTGAAGCACCCGGCGGTGTCGGTCTTCGTGGTGGCCGGGGGCAAGCTGCTGATCCAGCAGCGCGCGCTCGAGAAATACCATACGCCGGGCCTGTGGGCGAATACCTGCTGCACCCATCCCTTCTGGGACGAATCCCCCGCCGATTGCGCCACGCGCCGGCTGGCGCAGGAGCTGGGGCTCGACGGCGTCGCGCTCGAGCATCGCGGCGTGGTCGAATACCGCGCACAGGTGGGCAACGGGATGATCGAGCACGAGGTCGTCGACCTGTTCCTGGGCCAATGCGACACGCAGCCCGCCCTGAATCCCGACCCCGCCGAGGTGAACGCCGTCCGCTGGATCGACCCCAGGGATCTGCGCTCCGAGATCGCCGCCTTCCCCGGGCGTTTCACCCCCTGGCTGCGGGTCTACCTGTCCGAGCATGCCGACCTCGCGCTCGCCGGGCTGTAAGCGAGAGGAAGCAGGGGGGCTTTGCCCCCCTCGGCCTGCGGCCTCACCCCCCAGGATATTTGTGGAACAAAGATTCGCGCTTTTGCTCCGCGTTGACAACCAGGGGTCATTCTGACCCCGATCGAAGACGGCGGCGGCGCGATCCGTATCAGGGGCGCACCGTTCCGTGCGTCTTTGTTCTCTAAATATCCCGGGGGTCCGGGGGCAGCGCCCCCGCCTTTCGGCTCACCGCCCGACAAGCAGAAATTCGGCGGTGATGCAGATCCCGTTAACCCCCCGCTCGACCCGGCCACGATGGCGCAGGGATCCAAGCGTGACGAGGTCGATCTCGATCTCGGCCACACCGCCCGAAAGGCGACCCTCGGTCACCAGAAATTCGGTGGCGTGGCTGTCGATGCGGGTCTGCCCCTGAAGCTTGGGATGAACGAGCGAGCCAAGTCCCAGGATCCGCGCCTCGCCAAGCCCCGCAGCGGTGGCGGCAGTTTCGAGCGCGCTCAACAGGTCCTGATTGGGCCGCAGCGTGACCAGTGCCGCGTTGGGATCCGGGCGGGGCCCGACCGCGCGCGGCTGGAAGAGCGGGAAGGCGGTTTCCGGGTCGGGTTCCACGTCGAGCCTTGCGCCCCGGATGCCCCAGCCCTGCGCCGTTGCCGGCCGCGACAGGTGGCTCTCGAACGGCAGGACATGGCCGAAATCCGGGCCGCTCCAGCCCGGCGCGGCAAAGCGGCCATGGCCGTGGATCCATGGCCCGCCCTCTTTCCGGCCGACATGCATCCCCAGATGCCGGATCGTCCCTGCGCCCATCCGGAAAGGGCCGGCATACCAGGCGGCATGGGTGCCCGTCGGGTCCTCGCCCGGGATGACGAAGTCGAGATTGGCCAGCGGGGCCACCGCGATCTCCAGCCACCCGCCATCGTAATCGGCCAGCGCCAGCGCCGCCGATTGTGCCAGCGTATCGGCGGGCGGCAGGGTCACGGTGACCGGCTCGGCATGGCACGGGACCAGCGCGTAGCGGTCGGGGGCGGCGGGTCCGGGATGGGTCAGGGTGGCGATCATTCGGGCGGGATCTCGCCGCGCGCCTGAAGCGTTTCGCGGATCATCTTCTTGGTGATCTTGCCATAGGCGGATTTCGGCATCTCGTCCCAGAACACGACGTGCTGCGGCAGCTTGTAGCGCGCGAGCTTGTCTCCCAGCCATGACAGCAGCTCGGCCGCCTCAACGGGATCGCTGCATACACAGACCGCCATGCCCACCTCGCCCCATTTGCGGTTCGGCACGCCCAGCACGGCGACCTCGCCGATGGACGGGTGCAGCAGGATCTTTTCCTCGATCTCGCGCGGATAGATGTTCGAGCCACCCGAGATATACATGTCCGAGGCCCGCCCGGTCAGGTAAACGAAGCCCTCGTCATCCATATGGCCGAGATCGCCGGTCAGGAACCAGCCGTCCTTGAAGCTTTTGGCGTTGGCGTCGGGGTTGTTGAAATAGCCCGCGAAGACGGCGGGACCGGTGGCGCAGATCTCGCCGGTCTCGAAGGGCGCGCATTCGCTGCCGTCCTCGCGCCGGATCGTCACCTGCATGCCCGTGCGCGCGAAACCGCAGGTGCCCAGCTTCATCTCGCCCGTGGAATGGTGCACGGGGGGCAGGACGGTGATATTGCCCGTCACCTCGCCCAGCCCGAAATATTGCACCAGGACCGGTCCCAGCTTTTCAAGCGCGGTGATTTGATCGGCGCGGTACATCGGCGCGCCCGCGTAGATCACGTAACGCAGGCTGGAATGGTCGTGCTGATCGACCGCCGGGTGTTCGACCAGCAGTTTCACGATCGTGGGCACGGTAAACATGTTGGTCACGTGGTGCTTTTCCACCAACGCCCAGATCTCGGCCGGGTCCAGCTTCGCGCCCGTGGGCAGGATCGAGGGCACGCCATGCGCGACCTGAGCCAACTGGTGGATACCCGCGCCGTGGCTCAGCGGCGCCACGACCAGCGACGCATCCTCGGTGCCCCAGTCGGGGCCGGTTCCGGGCATCAAGTCGCACAGGTGGTTCGTCACGACAAACCCCATCTGGCCATGCGTCAGCACGGCGGCCTTGGGGCGGCCCGTCGTGCCCGAGGTGAAAAAGAACCAGCAGGGATCGTCGCGCTGCACGGCGGCAGCGGATCGGGCCGCGCCGAGATAGGGGGCGATCAGCGTTTCGTAATCCTCGGCGACATCGCTTTCACCGATGGCGATGGTGAAATCGAGATGCGGGGCGCAGGCCCGGGCATGGGCCGCGAACTCGGCCCCGACCAGCATGCCGCGCGCCTGCGAGGACTGGGCAAGGAAGGCCACATCCTCGGGCGTCTGGCGGAAATTGGCGGGGACCCAGACACAACCCGCGCGCCAGCAGCCGAACATCGCTTCGAACATCTGGTTGTTGTTGGCCGACTGGACGAGGATACGGTCGCCCTTTTGCACGCCGAAACGGTCGATCAGCGCCTCGGCAAAGGCCGCCGCGCGCTGTTCCATCTGCGCCCATGTCCAGCTTTGCTCGCCCCAGATGAAGCCCGGCCTGTCGGGATGACGGCGGGCCACATCGGTCAGGAAATGCGACAGGTTCATCACCCGGGTCGAGACCGGGGCGATGCCTTGGGACAGGTCCAGCCTCACCTGACGCGCTCCAGGATCGAGCAGTAATTCGCGACGGCGACGCCGCCCATGTTGAACACGCCCGCGACCTGCGCGTCGGGCACCGCCATCTCTCCCGCCTCGCCCGCCAATTGCATCGCCGCCATGACATGCATCGACACGCCGGTCGCGCCGATCGGGTGGCCCTTGGATTTCAGCCCGCCCGAAGGGTTCACGGGCAGTTTGCCGTCCTTGGCGGTCAGCCCCTCGCGGATCACGCGGTGGCCCTGTCCGCGTTCGGCCAGGCCCATCGCCTCGTATTCCAGCATCTCGGCCACGGTGAAACAGTCATGCGTTTCCACCAGTGACAGGTCGTCCAGCGTCAGACCCGCCTGATCCAGGGCGCCGGACCACGCCTTGCGGGCGCCCGCGAATTCCAGCACGTCGCGTTTCGACATCGGCAGGTAATCATTGGCCTGCACCCGGCTCCGGAAGGCGATGGCGCGTTTGAGGTCCTTTGCCGTTTCCTCATCCGCCAGGACAAGGATCGCGGCCCCGTCCGAGACCAGCGAGCAATCGGTACGGCGCAGCGGGCCCGCGACATGGGGGTTCTTGTCGGACGGCGTGTTGCAGAAGTCGAAGCCGAAATCCTTGCGCATATGCGCGTAGGGATTGGCCATGCCGTTCTTGTGGTTCTTGGCCGCGATCATCGCCAGCGCGTCGGACTGATCGCCGTAGCGCTGGAAATAGCTCTGGGCGATCTGGCCGAAGAGACCGGCGAAACCGGCGGGCACATCGGCCTCTTCCTTGACATAGGACGCGCCCAGCAGGATGTCGCCCACCTGCGGCGTGGGGGTGGCGGTCATCTTTTCCGCGCCGACCACCAGCGCGATGCGGCCCCGGCCGGATTCGATGAAATCCATCGCGCCGTACAGCGCGGCCGAGCCCGTGGCGCAGGCATTCTCGTAGCGGATCGCCGGGGTGTAGCGCAGCGCCTCGTCGGCCAGCGCGACCAGGGCGCCCTGGAAATCCTGCCGCGAGAAGCCGCCGTTGAAGACGCCCACGAAGATGCCGTCGACGGCGCTGGCCTCGACGCCCGCGTGGTCCAGTGCGGGGGCAAGGATACCGGCGATCAGGCTTTCGGTATCGGGGGCGTCGGCCTTGCCGAACGGGCTGTGGCTCCAGCCGACGATCTGTGCGCGGGGCATGGGGGATCCTCCTGTTCCTCGGCAAGAATGCAACACATCCCCGGCGCCTTGCACAGAGGGAACGTGCAACAATCTTGCGTACTGGACACCCAACCCCGCGCTTTCGTAATCCCATAGGGAACGAGGGGCCCCCGATGAAACGCGCCAGAGCTTTGCCCAAGATCGATGCCGTGGTCATCGGCCGGAACGAAGGCGCGCGGCTTGTCGCCTGTCTCGATTCGCTGGCGGGTCATGTCCGGCGGGTGGTCTATGTCGATTCCGGCTCGACCGACGGATCGCGCGAGCGGGCTCTCGAACGCGGCGCCGAGCTGGTCGAGCTGGACCTGTCGAAGCCCTTCACGGCGGCGCGGGCGCGCAATGCCGGGCTGAAGCGGCTGGCGCAGGAGCCGCCCGATTACGTGCAGTTCGTCGATGGCGACTGCATCCTGCGCGACGGCTGGATCGGACGGGCGGTCAGCTTCCTGTCCGAGAACCTGCGCGCGGCGGTGGTCTGCGGGCGGCGGCGCGAGCAGAAGCCCGAGGCGAGCGTTTTCAACCGGCTGATCGACGCGGAATGGAACACGCCCGTGGGTCAGGCGCTGGCCTGTGGCGGGGATGCGATGATGCGCTATCAGGCCGTCAGCGCGGTGGGCGGCTACCGCGACGACCTGATCGCGGGCGAAGAACCCGAGCTGTGCCTGCGGCTGCGGGCGCGGGGCTGGACGATCTGGCGCATCGATGCCGAGATGACATGGCACGATGCCGATATCACCCGCTTCGGCCAGTGGTGGAAACGGACCGAGCGCGCGGGCCATGCCTTTGCCGAAGGCGCGGCGCGGTTCTCGACCCGCCAGCAGCCGCATTGGCGGGCCGAGGCGCGGCGGATCTGGATCTGGGGCCTGTGGCTGCCCGCGCTGATCGTCGTGGGTGCGCTGATCCATCCCGCGGCCTTGCTGCTGGCGCTGATCTATCCGCTGCAGGTCCTGCGGCTGCAGCGGCGGCTGGGCTGGGCCGGGGCTGCGTTCAACGTGCTGGGCAAATTCCCCGAGGCCTTGGGCGCGCTGCGATTCTATTCCCGGCGCTGGCGCGGCGGACCGGCAAAGCTGATCGAATACAAGTAGCGCGCGCTCAGTCGTCGCGTTCCAGTTCAAGCCGCAGGTCGCGCAGGACCGGCAGCGTGGCCCGCAGTTTCTCGATGCCGATCTTGTTGGCCAGCTTGCCGATCACCGGCGCGATGGCCTGAAGGGCCGCATCGCGCGCCTGACGCCCCGAGGGCGAGATCGACACGAATTTCCGCCGCGCATCGTCCCAGTCGGGGCGGATATGGATATGCCCGGCCGCTTCCAGCTTGGACAGCGTGTTGGTCATCGCCCCGCGGGTGACGTGGAACGATTTTGCCAATTGCGCGGGAGTGCGCTCTTCCTGTTTGCGGGCCAGGTGGTTGAGCACGCTGAAATGCGACAGTTCCATGCCCTTCGGCAGCACCTTGGACAGCCGCGCGCGCGCCAGCTGGTCGGTCATGAAGAGTTCCGCGAACAGCGGGACCGCAAGCTCGTCGGCGGGCTTCACGCGGGGGTCTCCGGTGCGGCATAGGGCCGGTCATGGGTCAGCGAGGGGACGCGGGCGCGGGCTTTCTCGACCTCGGCCATGTCAAGATCGGCGAAGATCACGCCCGGCGCGGTGCCCGCATCGGCCAGAACCTCGCCCCAGGGTGCCACGGCCAGTGCATGACCATAAGTGGCGCGCTTTCGGCCGGTGGTCTGCGGATGCTCCCCGGTCTGGGCGGGGGCCAGCACGTAGCAGCCGGTTTCGATGGCGCGGGCGCGCAGCAGCGTTTCCCAATGCGCCTCGCCCGTCACCGGGCTGAAGGCGGCAGGCACGGTCAGCACCTGCGCCCCGGCCTTGGCCAGCGCGCGGTAGAGATGCGGGAAGCGGATGTCGTAGCAGACGCTCAGGCCCAGCGTGGCGAAATCCGTTTGGGCGGTCACGGCCCGGTCGCCGGGACGGATCCCGTTCGATTCGCGGTAGGTTTCGGTTTCCGAGACCTGCACGTCGAACAGGTGGATCTTGTCATAGCGCGCGGTGACGGAACCGTCGGGGCCGATCAGGACCGAGCGGTTGGCAAAGCGTGGGTCGCTATCGTCGCCGGTCTTGACGATGACCGACCCCGCCAGCAGCCAGATCCTGGCGCGCGCGGCCTCGTCGCGCAGCATGGCCAGCACCGGATCCTCGTCTTCAAGCCCGAGGACCTGTTGCTGATGCTTGCGGTCGGCCGAGATGCAATTGGTGCATTCGGGCGTCAGAACGAAGCCCGCGCCCCCCGTCACCGCCGCGCGCACGGCTTCGCGCACCGGGCCCACGTTGTCGGCGGGCCGGTCGCCCACGCTCAGCTGCAGCAGACCCGCGCGCACCGGATCAGCCCGCCAGAAGCGGATCGAGCCCGCCCTGCCGGTCGAGCGCGTGCAGCTCGTCGCTGCCGCCGATATGGCGGTCATCGATGAAGATCTGCGGCACCGTGCGGCTGCCCTTGGCGCGCTCGATCATCGCGGGCTTGATCGAGGCGTCGCTCATCACGTCGTATTCGGTGAACTCGACGCCTTTCTTGGTCAGAAGCCGCTTTGCCGCGTGGCAATAGCCGCAGAAGGGCGAGGTGTAGATTTCGACCTTGGCCATGATACATCCTTTCGCGTTTGCACAGGATGTAATGCGCCGGGGGGGTGATGTGAACCGCGAAGGCGCTCAGGTCGCGGTATTGAGACCATCCTCATGCACGACGCGGGCCAGAACGACCACATCGACATCGTCCGCGCCCGCCGCGAAGCACGCCTCGGACGCCGCCGCCAGCGTCGCCCCCGAGGTCATCACGTCATCGACCAGCAGGATATGCCGCCCGGCGATCCGCGCCGCGCGCGAAGGACGGGCGGCGATGGCCTGCCGCAGATTGTCGAACCGCGCGGCGCGGCTGCGTCCGTCCTGAATCGCCGTGGCGCGGGTTCGGATCAGCAGGTCGGGGCAATGCGGGCGCTCCAGTGCCTGGGCCAGCCGGGCGGCCAGCAGCGCGGACTGGTTGTAGCGGCGGCGGAACAGGCGGTAGCGATGCAGAGGCACGGGGGCGATCAGCGTGTCGGGCCGGATCAGCGGCGCGGCGGCACGGGCCATCCAGTGCCCGGCGGGACGGGCGATATCGTGCCGGTCGCCGTATTTCAGCGCCAGCACCATCTTGCGCGCCACCGCGCCGTAGACCAGCGGCGCGCGCCCATGGCTCCACGGCCGGGCGATGTGGCGGCAATCGTCGCACTGCACCGGCGCCTCGTCCCGCGCGCCCGGCAGGGGAACGGCGCACAGATCGCAGGCCAGCCCGGTGATGAAGGGCGTCTCGGCCCAGCAGGCGGGGCAAAGCGTGCCGGGTTCGGTCACCGCCGCGTCGCAGGTCAGGCAACGCGGCGGGTAGAGCACGTCGAGCAGCGCGCGCATCCCGCGCTTGACTTCGCCGCCCCGCAGGCCAAACACATCCGACATGACGACCTCTGCCCCCCCTGCCCTGACCGACCGAGCGGCGCTGGCGCGATTCCGCGCCCGCGCCCTTCGCGACCCCGCGCTGTTCCTGCACGAGGATATCGCCGACGAGATTCAGGAAAGACTCGCCGAGGTTAACAGAACGTTTACGGCGCCCGCCGTCGTGACCCCCTTCCCCGAGCTGTGGCGCACCCGTCTGCCCGGTGCGGTGATCGTGCCCGACGCGCCCGTGCTGGCGCTGGAGCCCGGCGCGCATGACGTGGTGATCCACGCGCTGGCGCTGCACTGGGCCGACGACCCGCTGGGCCAGATCATCCAGAGCGCCCATGCGCTGAAGCCCGACGGGCTGTTCATCGGTGCGCTGTTCGGGGGCCAGTCACTGCACGAATTGCGCGCGGTGATGGCGCAGGCGGAAAGCGAGGTGACGGGCGGGCTGTCGCCGCGCGTGCTGCCGATGGGCGAAATCCGCGATCTGGGCGCGCTGTTGCAGCGCGCGGGGCTGGCGCTGCCGGTGGCCGACAGCTTCTCCCGGCAGGTGCTGTACCGCGACCTGCTGCATCTGGTGCGCGATCTGCGCGCGATGGGCGAGGTCAACGCGATGGCGGGCCGTCACCGGCGGATGATGCCGCGCGCCCTGCTCATCCGCGCCGCGCAGCTTTACCACGAGGGTTTCGCCGATGCCGACGGACGGCTGTCCGCCACGGTCGAAACGCTGATGCTGACGGGGTGGAAACCCGCCGAGGGCCAGCAGCAGCCCTTGCGCCCCGGCTCGGCCGCGCAGAGATTGGCGGATGCGCTGGGCACGCAGGAGACCGGACTGGAACCTGCGCCCATTGCCGCACCCCGGCCTTCAGACGACTGACCGCCATTGACCGGCGCGACCGACCCGCTAGGTCACAAGCGCATCGCCAGAGGATTCCGCATGAACGACAGCCAAGGCTCCCTTTCCGCAGGCACCCGCCCCGACCATGCGCCCGCCGATCATCCGCGCATTCCGGCGCCGAAGCTGGGCGTGCTGATCGCCAATCTGGGCACGCCCGACCATTACGATTACTGGTCGATGCGGCGCTATCTGGGGGAATTCCTGTCGGACAAGCGGGTGATCGATATTCCGAACTGGAAATGGCAGCCCTTGCTGCAGCTGATCATCCTGACCAAGCGGCCTTTCACCTCGGGCAAGAACTACAAATCGATCTGGAATCACGACAAGGGCGAAAGCCCGCTGATGACGATCACCAAGGCCCAGACCGAGGCGCTGGCGCAACGGATGGAGGGCATGTTCGGCGATCAGGTCATGGTCGATTTCTGCATGCGCTACGGCAATCCCTCGACCCGAAGCGTGGTCGACCGGATGGTGAAGGCGGGTTGCGAGAAGATCCTGTTCTTCCCGCTTTACCCGCAATATGCGGGCGCAACGACCGCGACTGCGAATGATGAATTCTTCCGCGCGCTGATGAAGCAGAAGCGCCAGCCCGCCGCGCGCACCGTGCCCGCCTATTTCGACAGCCCGCATTACATCGAGGCGCTGGCGCAGTCGGTCGAGCGGGCCTATGACGCCGCCCCCGAGCGCCCCGAGCTGCTGATCGCCAGCTATCACGGCATGCCCAGGCGCTACCTGATGGAGGGCGATCCCTATCACTGCCAGTGCCAGAAAACGACGCGCCTGTTGCGCGAGCGGCTGGGCTGGGGGGCTGATTCGATCCACACGACCTTCCAGTCGGTCTTCGGGCGCGAGGAATGGCTCAGGCCCTACACGGTCGAGCATGTGGCCGAGCTGGCGAAGTCCGGCGTGAAGCGGATCGCGGTCGTGGCGCCCGCCTTCAGCGCCGATTGCATCGAGACGCTGGAGGAGATCGAGGGCGAAATCCGCGAGGCGTTCGAACACGCGGGCGGTGAAAGCTTCACCTATATTCCCTGCCTGAACGACGACCCGCTGCACATGGACGTGCTGGCGCATCTGGCGGCCGAGAACCTGTCGGGCTGGACCGGCTGAGGCGCGCCTCATTCTGCAGTGCAGAAAAAAGCGAGGCCCGGCTGGGGATTACCCGCCGGGCCTGACGCAAGTTCTGGGTCCGGAACCACCATTGCGGCGCCCCGGAAAACCGAAAGGGGTCAGGCAAGCCTGACCCCTTTGGTTTGGATCGCGTGAGCGGATCAGCTCGCCAGAGCGGCGACGACGATCAGCAGCAGCAGCGGAACCACGATGCCGCCAACCGACGACGACGAGTGGGCCACAACGACTTCCGGCTCGACGTAGGGCGCCGGCTCAACGTAGCCGGTGGCCATAGCAGCGGTGCCGGCGACGGCCATCAGGCCAGCGAGAGCGAGTTTCTTCATGTTAACCTCCAGTATTCGCATGCCCCTGTTTTTGTTTGAGGACAGGAACATGCACCCAAGACGATACCTCGTACCCGATCTGAAAGCAGTTTGCGCGCTCAATTGCAACGGGGCACGTGAGGCTTTTCGCGCGGTTCGCGGCGATGTCGTCAAATTAGCAACACCTGCGTTCCGACCCGTGCGAAGGAATAAAGCTCTGCAATATGCTCATTGTAGAGGCCGATACAGCCGCTTGACGAACGGCGTCCGATCTTGCGCGTGTCATGGGTGCCATGGATGCGGTAGAACTGCCAGCTGAGATACAGCGCATGGGTCCCCAGCGGGTTGTCGGGCCCGGGCGGCACATAGGGCGGCCATTCCGGATAGCGTTCCAGCATCGACGGCGTCGGGCGCCAGTCGGGGCCCAGCACCTTGCGCACGACCTCGGTGCGGCCACGGCGGGTCAGCTCGTCCGTCATCGGCACGGACGACGGATAAATGCGGTAGGTGCCGCCGTCCTCGGACCAGAAATGCACGCAGCGGCTGATCGTATCGGCCAGAATCGCCCCCCCTTGCAGCGACGAGAAGTGATCGCGCCATTCCAGCGTGCGGAAGCTCGAGATATTGCGCGGGGTTTCCTGCCGGATGTCGGATTCCATCTCGGTGGAATTGTCCAGCGCGCTCTGGGCATCGGCACGGGAGGCACCAAACCCGGCCCCCAGCATAGCGGAACCCAGAAGAAGACCGCGACGGGAGACCCGCGCGAGGGGATTTTCTGACATGGGATAAGCCTCGACTGCTCTTATATTTTTTTGAATATATACCGCGAATCGCCCTTGTTCGCAACGCTCACGGCGCCGCCCGGCTTCCATCGCGCGCGGTGTTGATCGCCTTGGGGTTTGAGTTCGCGGGGGGAATTGGCTATGCCAAGACCGGCTCGCATTATGGCAGGACCCCGATGACCGGACGCGCCCTTATCGCTGTTGTCGCTCTTCTGGCGCTGGCCGCCTGTGGCGCGCCGCCGCCGCCCGCCGCCACGCTGGGGCCGGACGGGCGTCCTGTGCAGACGATCTATGCCATCAATTCCGCCGATATCCCCGAGATCCAGGCCCGCCTGCGCGACGCGCTGAACACCGTGCGCCAGCAGCAGGGGCGGATGCCGGTCGAGTTCGACGTCAACCTGACCTCGGCCGCGGCGACCCATGCGCGCGACATGTCGGTGCAGGCGCGGGCCTGGCATTTCGGCTCGGACGGGTCGTCGCCGATCGACCGGGTGCGCAGGCTGGGCTATGGCGGCTATTTCATCGGCGAGGCGGTGTCGGAGACCTATGAAACCGAGATCGAGACGCTGACCGCCTGGCTGTCGCAGGAAGACACGCGGCAGATCCTGTTGGACCCGCGTGCGACCGATCTGGGTTTCGCGTGGCATCAGGATCCGAACGGCAAGCTGTGGTGGGTGATCGCGCTGGGCGCGCGGACCGTCCCGGCAGGCGCGGCGCAGACGATCGAGCAGCAGGCGCCGGTGGCCGATACAAGGCCCAACCGCTAAACCCTTATGCTGTCAGGACAATCCGCGTGCCGTTCTCGACCATGGCGTAGATCTCTTCGATCTGGCGGTTGGTCACGGCGATGCAGCCATTCGTCCAGTCCCCGCGCCGGTAGCGGCTGAACCGCGAGCGCGTGCCGGTGCCGTGGATGAAGATGTCCCCGCCCGGATCCTGCCCTGCTGCCTGCGCCCGCGCCCGGTCTTCGGCATTGGGGTAATCCAGACCCAGCGACAGGTGGAAGGCGCTGTTGGGGTTGCGCCGGTCGATGGTGTAGACGCCTTCAGGCGTGCGCATGTCGCCCTCGAACTGCTTGTGCCCCACCGGGTTGGCACCCAGCGCGATATCGTAGGTTTCAAGCCGTGTGGCGGCGGACCACAGCTCCATCCGGCGCTCGGCCTTGTGCACGCGGATCTCTGTCACGGGCGGGCCGTCATAGCTGCGAAAGCGCGATCCGCCCGCGCAGGCGGCGAGCGGCAGGGCGGCGGCACTCAGCAGCAGGTTGCGGCGGGCGATCACGCCAGCCACCGGATCGCACGGGCCACGAAGGCGGCGTCGCCGTCATTGCCGACGATCTCGGCAGCCTCGGACGGATCGACCCAATGCGCGGAATGGCCCGGCTCCGTCGGCGGGCCCAGCGGGCGCACGGGGAAGGCCAGGTAGATCATGCAGACCTTTTCGGCCCACAGATCGTATTCGGGCATATAGGTGAAGCGGCGGAAGGTGCCCATCCGGCGCGGGGCGGCGATGCGCCAGCCGGTTTCCTCGTACACCTCGCGGTGAAGGGCCTGAACCGGGCTTTCACCGGGGTCGATTCCGCCGCCCGGAAGTTGAAATTCCGGCCAGGGTTCAAGCTGATGGGTCAGAAGTACCTGCCCCCCGCGCCACAGGACGCCATAGGCGCCCGCCCGGCGGGTATAGCGGCGCCCGGCCTCGGGCGCCGGTCCAAATCGCGGGTTCATACCCGTCTCCTGTTCGTTGCTCGCAAGAGGCGAATCAGTATTGCCCCTTGGCCCTGCGCCAAGGATTCCTATATGACGGCCTCAAAACCAAGCCCCTTACGTGAAGGTTCCAACATGACCCTCGGTGCGCAAATCGCCTGGGACGATACGATCCTGCCTTTCCAGCTGGACAAGGCCGACGTGCGCGGACGGGTCGCGCGCGTGGATGGCGTTCTGGATACCGTGCTGTCGCAGCACAATTATCCGGCTCCGATCGAAGATCTGGTGGCCGAGGCCGCCCTGCTGACCGCGATGATCGGCCAGACGCTGAAACTGCGCTGGCGGCTGTCGCTGCAGGTGCGGGGCAAGGGCGCGGCCCGGCTGATCGCGACCGATTACTACGCCCCCGCCCATGAGGGCGCGCCCGCGCGGATCCGCGCCTGGGCCAGCTACGATGCCGAGCGGCTGGAGCTGGATCAGGACGGGTTCGGGCAGATCGGCGAAGGCTACCTGGCGATCATCATCGACCAGGGCGAGGGGATGCAGCCCTATCAGGGGATCACGCCCATCGCCGGCAAATCGCTGTCGGATTGCGCCGAAGCCTATTTCGCCCAGTCCGAGCAGCTGCCGACGCGGTTTTCCACCGCGTTCGGGCGGTCGATCCTGACCGGGCAGGATGAGCGCTGGCGCGCGGGCGGCGTGATGCTGCAGCACATGCCCAAGGCCAGCCCTCATGCGCAGGGCGGGGCGACCGGCGATGACGGTCTTCTGCACGCGCGCGATCTGGTCGAGGGTGAAGATGCCGAGAACTGGAACCGCGCCAACGTGCTTCTGGACACGGTGGAAGAGCTGGAGCTGATCGGACCGTCGGTGCACCCGACCGACCTGCTGATCCGGCTGTTCAACGAGGAAGATCCGCGCGTCTTCGATCCGCAGCGGATCGAATTCGGCTGCTCGTGCTCCGAGGACAAGGTGCGCCAGTCGCTGTCGATCTATTCGGCCAAGGACATCGCGCACATGACCACGGACGAGGGCACGGTAACCGCCGATTGCCAGTTCTGCGGCGCGCATTACGTTCTGGACCCGAAGACCGTGGGCTTCGAGGCGGAAAAGTCCGGGACCGATGATGGTGACGCGCAATGAGCTGATCCGCAGGTTGCGGGCCGCGCTTGATGGCGACGGCCCGCAATCGAGCGATTTCGACCTGAACCCGCAATTCCGGCCCAAGGGTCTGAAGCTGCGCCCCGCTGCGGTGCTGATCGCGCTGGTCGAGCGGCCCGAGGGCTGGTGCGTGATCCTGACGATGCGCGCCTCGACGCTGAAGCATCATCCGGGCCAGATTGCTTTTCCGGGCGGCAAGGTCGATCCGGGCGATGCCGGCCCCGAAGCCGCCGCCCTGCGCGAGGCGCAGGAAGAGGTGGGGCTCGATCCCGCGCAGGTGACGGTGCTGGGCACGATGCCGCCGCATGAAACCGTCACCGGCTTTACCGTCATTCCCTTCCTGGCCGTGGTCGAGGGCGATTTCACCCCCGTCTGCGAAGAGGGCGAAGTGGCCGAGGCATTCTTCGTGCCGCTGTCGCATCTGCTGGACGAAGGCGCCTATTCCATCCAGCGCCGCCAATGGCTGGGCCAGTGGCGCAGCTACTTCACCGTGCCATGGGGTCCCTATTACATCTGGGGCGCAACCGCCCGGATGCTACGTGCGCTGGCGGCGCGGATGGCATGAGGGTTTCGGGCGAGTGGCTGGAGAAACCCGGCACGCAGGCGGTGCTGTCCATGCTGACGGGGGCGGGGCACCATGCGCTGGCGGTCGGCGGTTGCGTTCGCAACGCGCTGCTGGGCGTGCCGGTCACGGATGTGGACATCGCCACCGATGCCCTGCCCGAGAGGGTGATGGAGCTGGCCCGCGCGGCGGGGCTGAAACCTGTGCCGACGGGCATCGCCCATGGCACGGTGACGGTGGTCTCGGACGGCGAGGGCTACGAGGTCACGACCTTTCGCCATGACGAGGAAAGCTTCGGCCGCCATGCCCGCGTGAGTTTCGGCGCGACGCTGGAACAGGATGCGGCGCGGCGCGATTTCACCATGAACGCGCTTTATGCCGATGCTTCGGGCGCCGTTGTCGATCCTTTGGGCGGATTGCCCGACCTGCAGGCGCGGCGCCTGCGCTTCATCCGTGATGCCGATGCCCGCATCCGCGAGGATTACCTGCGGATCCTGCGCTTCTTTCGCTTCCACGCGCAATACGGCGACCCCGAACAGGGCCTTGATCCCGATGCGCTGGCGGCCTGCGCAGACCATGCCGACCAGCTGGGCACGCTGTCGGCCGAGCGGATCACCGCCGAGCTGAAAAAGCTGCTGGCCGCGCCCGATCCCGCGCCTGCTGTCGCGGCGATGGCGCAGGCGGGGGTTTTGCGGCAGGTGCTGCCCGGTGCGCAGGCGCAGGCCCTGCCGGTTCTGGTGCATCTGGAAGGCGACAAGCCCGGCGGATTCCTGCGGCGGCTGGCGGTTCTGACCCCGGATATCGGCACATTGCGGCTGTCCAAGGCCGAGGCGCGCGATTTCGACAAGCTGCGCGCGGCATTTTCCGGCATGGACAGCCCTGCCGCCCTGGGCTGGACGCTGGGCCTGCGGCTGGGAACGGATGCACTGCTGGGCCGCGCCGCGCTGCTGGAAACGCCGCCCGCGCCCGATTGGCGCGCCGGGGTGATGCGCGGGGCGCAGGCGGATTTTCCGTTGAAACCCAAGGATCTGATGCCGATGCTGTTGGGTCCGGCGCTGGGACTGGCGCTGTCGCGGGCGCAAAAGCACTGGCTGGAACACGATCTTCAACCCACGCGCGACGAGCTGTTGGCGCTTCTGGGGCTGGCCTGACCCCGCTTCGCGGCCTAGATTGCCCTTCGCGTGTGAAGCAACACACGCGCTTTCATTCCGACAGAAGCCAAGACAACCGGGGCGCGCACCGTGTTCAGATTCTTTGAAAACCTGGTCGACCCCTATGTCGCCTATACCGAGACCGACACCCCGCCCCGGCGGCTGTGGCCCTTCATGGCGGGCTACGCGCGGCCCTTCCGCAAGGTCTTTGCCGTCACGACGTTCTTTTCGGTCACCATCGCCTTCATCGAGATCGGGCTGCTGTGGTACCTGGGCCGGCTGGTCGATCTGCTGGACGAGACCGGGATGCAGAGCTTCTGGGCCGAGCACTGGCACGAAATGGCGGCGGCGGCCCTGTTTCTGCTGGTGCTGCGGCCGGTGCTGCAGTTTCTCGATGTCGGGCTGATCAACAACGCGATCATGCCCAATTTCGGCACGCTGATCCGCTGGCGCGCGCATCGCCATGTGCTGCGGCAATCGGTGGGCTGGTACGAAAACGATTTCGCCGGGCGGATCGCCAACCGCATCATGCAGACCCCGCCCGCGGCGGGCGAGGCGGTGTTCCAGATCTTCGACGCGCTGACCTTCTCGATCGCCTATATCGTCGGCGCGGGCGTGCTGCTGATGGGCGCGGATCTGCGGCTGGTGCTGCCGATGATCCTGTGGCTGCTTCTGTACATGGCCTTGCTGCGCTGGACGATCACGCGGGTGGGCCCGGCCTCCAAGGAGGCATCGGATGCGCGCAGCGCGGTCACCGGGCGGGTGGTCGATGCCTATACCAATATCCACTCCGTCAAGCTGTTCGCGCAGCAGGACCTGGAAACCGATTACGCCCGCGAGGCGATCGAGTACGCGCGCGAGACCTTCCAGAAGGAAATGCGTATCTTCACGGTGATGGACCTGTGCCTCGTGGCGCTGAACGGCTTCCTGATCGTCGCCGTGGTCGGCTGGTCGATCTGGCTGTGGTCGGTGGGCTCGGCCAGCGTGGGGATCGTCGCCGCCGCCTCGGCGCTGGTGCTGCGTCTGAACGCGATGACCGGCTGGATCATGTGGGCGGTGTCGTCTTTCTTCCGCAATCTGGGCGTCGTGGCCGAGGGGATGGAGACCATCGCCCAGCCGATCACCCTGACCGACGCGCCGGATGCCAGGCCGCTCGATTTCCGCGAAGGGCGGATCGAGATTAAGGGCGTCAGCCACCATTACGGGCGCGGACAGGGCGGGCTGGATCATCTGAGCCTGACCATCGCGCCGGGTGAAAAGATCGGGCTGGTCGGGCGCTCTGGTTCGGGGAAATCGACGCTGGTGAAGCTGCTGTTGCGGTTCTACGACCCCGAGGGCGGGACGATCCGCATCGACGGGCAGGACATCACGCGGGTGACGCAGGACAGCCTGCGCGCGCGGATCGGTATGGTGCAGCAGGATACCGCGCTGCTGCACCGCTCGGTGCGCGAGAACATCCTCTATGGCCGCCCCGGCGCGACCGAGGCCGAGATGATCGCCGCCTGCGACCGCGCCGAGGCGTCCGGCTTCATCGCCAGCCTTGCCGATGCCGAGGGGCGGCAGGGTTTCGACGCCCGCGTCGGCGAGCGCGGGGTGAAGCTGTCGGGCGGTCAGCGCCAGCGGATCGCCATCGCGCGGGTGATCCTGAAGGACGCGCCGATCCTCGTGCTGGACGAGGCGACCTCGGCGCTCGACAGCGAGGTCGAGGCCTCGATCCAGGAGACGCTTTACGGGATGATGACCGGCAAGACGGTGATCGCCATCGCGCACCGGCTGTCGACCATCGCGCAGATGGACCGGATTGTGGTGATGGATGACGGCAAGATCGTCGAAGAGGGAACGCATGCCGCGCTTCTGGCGCAGGGCGGGCTTTATGCCGGGTTCTGGGCGCGGCAATCGGGCGGGTTCATCGGCACCGAGGACGACGCAGCGGAATGAGGGAGGACCGGGGGCGCTGCCCCCGGACCCCCGGAGTATTTGAGGCAGAATGAAAGGGCGCGGGATCGGCCGCGCGACAGGCATGGCGATTTCGACCCTGATCCAGCCCTTCCGCCCCGCCGAGGGCGCCCCGCCCCGCACGCTTTGGGCGTTCATCCGTTGGGCGCTGAAGGGCGCGTGGCCGGGGATCAGCCTGGCCACGGTGATCTCGGCGCTGGGCGGCGCGACCGAGGTGATGACCGCCTGGGTGCTGGGCGCGGTGGTCGATGCCGCGACCTCGGGCGACGCGCTGGGCTTTTTCGCCGAGAACTGGGCCCTGCTGACGATCTTCGTGGTGTTTTTCCTGGCGGTGCGGCCCTTGGCCTTCGGGCTGAACAGCGCGGCGAATTTCATGATCATCGCGCCCAATATCGACCCGCTGATCCTGTCGCGGCTCAATCGCTGGTCGATGGGGCAGGACATCAACTTCTTCGACAACGATTTCGCCGGGCGGATCGCGCAGAAACAGGTGCAGACCGCCCGCGCACTGACCGAAGTGGTGAGCGAATCGATCAACACCGTGGCGTTCGCCCTGTCCTCGGTCGCGGGGTCGGTGGCGCTGATGGCGGCGATCGACTGGCGGCTGGGTCTGGGCCTGGCGATCTGGGCCGCGGGCTATCTGTTCCTGATCCGGTCCTTCATTCCGCATATCCGCAAGCGCGCCGCCGCGCGGGCGGGGGCGCGGGCGCAGGTGACGGGGCAGGTCGTCGACACGATCACCAATATCCGCACCGTGAAGCTGTTCGCCCATGCACGGTTCGAAGACAGCAACGCGCTGGATGCGATGGGCCATTACCGCGAGAAGGTGCTGGCTTTCGGCAAGCTGTCAGCGATGTTCCGCGTCTCGCTGATGCTGTTCGCCGGGCTGTTGCCCGTGGGGCTGGTGGGCGGCACGCTGTGGCTGTGGTCGGGCGGCATTGCCTCGACCGGGGATATCGTCGCGGCGGGCTCGGTGGCGATCCGGCTGGCGCAGATGACCGGCTGGGTCAGTTTCACGCTGATGGCGATCTATGCCAATATCGGCGAGGTCGAGGACGGGATGCGCACGCTGGCCGTCGAACACGCGCTGACCGATGCCGAGGACGCGACCGAGATGCCGCCGGTTCTGGGCGAAATTGCGTTCGACGACGTGAGCTTTGCCTATGGGCGTCGCACCGGCGGGGTGGAAAAGCTGGACCTGACGATCCGCCCGGGCGAGCGGATCGGCATCGTGGGCGCCTCGGGCGCGGGGAAATCGACGCTGGTGTCGCTCCTGTTGCGGCTCTACGACACCGAGCGCGGCGCGGTGCGGATCGACGGGATCGACGTGCGCGATGTCACGCAGGAAAGCCTGCGGCGCCAGATTGGCATGGTCACGCAGGACACGGCGATGTTCAACCGGTCGGCGCGCGACAACATCCGCTACGGGCGCCCCGATGCCAGCGAGGCCGAAGTGATCGCCGCCGCCCAGGCCGCCGAGGCGCATGAATTCATCGCCACGCTGCGCGACAATGCCGGGCGCAAGGGCTACGACGCGCAGCTGGGCGAGCGCGGGGTGCGGTTGTCTGGCGGGCAGCGGCAGCGGATCGCGCTGGCGCGCGCGTTTCTGAAGGACGCGCCGATCCTCGTGCTGGACGAGGCGACATCGGCGCTCGACAGCGAGGTCGAGGCGGCGATTCAGGAGACGCTTGATCAGATCATGGCGGGCAAGACGGTGCTGGCCATCGCGCACCGGCTGTCGACCATCGCGCGGATGGACCGGATCATCGTGCTTGACGCGGGCCGCGTGGTCGAGGAAGGCACGCATGACGAATTGCTGGCGCGCGAGGGGCAATATGCCCGGTTCTGGCAACGCCAGTCGGGCGGGTTCCTGGGAATGGACGAAGACGCATGATGGATCTGGAGACGGTCGACGCAGCCACCTTCGGGCGCAGCCTGACGGGGCTGGGCGTGAACCTGCTGACCCGTGACGTTCGCGGGCTGGCGGGGTTCCTGTCGGGCGTCTTCGGGCTGTCGGCGCACCGGCTGTCCAAGGATTTCGCGCTGATCCGGCATGGCGAGGTGCTGATCCAGCTGCATTCCGACGGCACGTTCGGCGCGCATCCGCTTCTGGGCCTGTTGCCCGAAAGCCCGCCGCGCGGGGCCGGGGTGCAGCTGTATCTGTTCGGGCTGGACCCGGACGCGTGCTGCGCGCGGGCCGATGGCTTTGGCGGCACGGTGATCGAAGAGCCGCGCGACAAGCCGCATGGCCTGCGCGAGGCGGTGATCCTGTCGCCCGAGGGCTATGCCTTTTCCCCGGCGAGGCCCAGCGCATGATCACCGTCGAACGTCTGAATACCCGCGCCGAGGGCGTGGGCGGCGGTGTCAGCGTGGCGCGCGCCTTGCCCGGCGAGGTGGTCGAGGGCACGCCCGAGGGCGGGCGCATCGCGCAGCCGAAGATCCTGACCCCCGCGCCCGAGCGCGTCGCCGCGCCCTGCCGGCATTACAAGGCCTGCGGCGGCTGCGCGTTACAGCATGCTTCGGACGCGTTCGTCGAGACCTGGAAGACGGATGTCGTGCGGCAGGCGATGGCCGCGCAGGGGATCGACGCGCCGATCCGGGGAATCCATACCTCGCCGCCGCGCTCGCGCCGGCGGGCGGTGCTGGGCGGGCGGCGGTTGAAATCCGGCGCGCTGGTCGGGTTCCATGCGCGCGCCTCGGACAGCGTGACGGCGATCCCCGATTGCCTGCTGCTGGACCCCGCACTGATCGCGGCGATTCCGGCGCTGGAGGCCCTGGTGGCCGAGGGCGGCTCGCGCAAGGGCGAGATGCGGCTGGCAGTGACGCTGTTCGAACAGGGGATCGAGGTGTCGGTCACCGAGGGCAAGCCCTTGGACAAGGCGCTGTCGCTGTCGTTGCCGCAGATCGCCGGGCAGTTCGGGCTGGCCCGGCTGGCCTGGAACGGCGAGGTGCTGCTGCAGGAAGAGCCGCCGGTGCTGCGCATGGGGCGCGCCCGCGTCTCGCCGCCGCCGGGCGCGTTCCTGCAGGCCACGCCGCAGGGCGAGGCTGCGCTTCTGGATTGCGTGACCGAGGCGGTGGGCGACGCGAAGCAGGTGGTCGACCTGTTCGCGGGCGCGGGCACCTTCACGCTGCCGCTGGCCGAACGGGCCGAGATACACGCCGTCGAGGGTTACGCGCCGATGCTGGCCGCGATGGACCGGGGCTGGCGCAATGCGCAGGGGCTGAAACGGGTCACGAGCGAGACGCGCGACCTGTTCCGTCGCCCCCTGATGCCCGATGAGCTGAAACGCTTCGACGCGGTGGTGATCGACCCGCCGCGCGCGGGGGCCGAGGCGCAGGTGGCCGAGCTGGCGAAAGCCGCGGTGCCGGTCATCGCGCATGTGTCCTGCAACCCGGTGACCTTTGCGCGCGACGCGAAAACGCTCATCGCGGCGGGCTACCGGCTGGATTGGGTGCAGGTGGTGGACCAGTTCCGCTGGTCTGCGCATGTCGAGCTTGCGGCGCGGTTTTCGCGGCCCCATATGGGCTGAAACACCGCCGGATCCCTGTATGAGCCTTCGCGACCGCCTTCAATCCATCCTTGCCCGCCCGATGGTGAGCAATGCTATCATCGTCGTCATCCTGATCAATGCCGTTGTGCTGGGGATGGAGACGTCCGCGCCGCTGATGGCGAAGTTCGGCCCGCTGATCGTGGCCATCGACACCGCCTGTCTTGCGATCTTCGTGGTCGAGCTGCTGGCCAAGATGTATGTCCAGCGGCTGGCTTTCTTCCGCAACGGCTGGAACCTGTTCGATTTCGTCATCGTCGGGATTTCGCTGGTCCCGGGTGGGCACACGCTCAGCGTTCTGCGCGCGCTCAGGGTCCTGCGTCTGCTGCGCGTGATCTCGGTCGCGCCGGCCCTGCGCCGGGTGGTCGAGGGCTTCGTGCGGGCGATCCCGGGCATGGGCTCGGTCATCGTGCTGATGGGGATGATTTTCTACATCTCGGCGGTGCTGGCCACGCAATTGTTCGGTCCGGGCTTTCCCGAATGGTTCGGGGATCTGGGCGCCTCGACCTATTCGCTGTTCCAGATCATGACGCTGGAAAGCTGGTCGATGGGCATCGTTCGCCCGGTGATGGCGGTCTATCCCTATGCCTGGGCATTCTTCGTGCCCTTCATCCTGATCACCACCTTCGCAGTGGTGAACCTGCTGGTGGGCCTGATCGTCAACTCGATGCAGGATGCCCATAACGAGGAAAGCAGCGCGCGCACGGACGAATACCGCGACGAGGTGCTGTTGCGGCTGAAGGCGATCGAAGCGCGGCTCGAGGCGCGCGAGCGGACCGATCACAGCCCGAAGCCGTAATCGAACAGCGCAAGGCTGATGTCGTCGGGGAAATCGTCGTTGCCGTGCCAGCGGCCCAGTTCCCAGATCAGCGCGGTCAGCAGGTCGGCACCCTGCAGCCCGGCCAGCCCGCGCAGGATGCGTTCCAGCCCCGCCTGTCCCAGTTCGATGCCCTGCGGATCGGGGCATTCCGTGACCCCGTCCGACACCAGAAGCAACCGCTCGCCCGGTCTGAGCGTGGTTTCGATCCCCGACCAATGCGCGCTGTCCAGAAGCCCGATGGGCAGTCCCCCGTCGCCCAGCGCGGTGAAACTGCCGTCCTCATGCAGGATCAGCGGATGCGGATGGCCCGCCTGCACCAGCCGCACGCGGCCATTCGCGCGGTCGATCTCGGCATAGGCCAGCGTCAGGTAGCGTTCGGTGTCGATCTGCGTCAGCAACATCCGGTTCAGCACGACGGCGACCTGGGCCGGGGGCCGGCCGATCGGGCCGTGCGGCGTGGCGACGATGGCGATGTTCTGGCCGGGCTGATTGCTGGACAAGGACCCCGACAACCGCGCGGTCAACAGCGCGGACGCAACGCCGTGCCCCGACACGTCGAAGGCGTATAGCCCCGTCACGCCGGGCGAGATGTCGAAGAACCCCACCATGTCGCCGCCGACATGCCCCGACGAGCGCAACAACAGGTTGATGCGGCCCTCGTCATAGACATGCTCGCTGTCGCGCAGCAACGATTGCTGCAAGGCGCGCGCTTCGTTCAGATCGCGGTTGAGGGAATCGTGGACCGCGCGAAGCCGGTCGAGCGCTTCGGTCAGCAGCGCGTTGTTTCCCCGCAGCGCCCGCTCCATGGCCAGCACCCGGTCGCCCGCGTTGATCCGCGCGCGCAACTCGTCGGCGGCCGGCGGCTTGGTCAGGAAGTCGTCGGCACCGACATCCAGCCCTTCGGCCACCGCGCCCTTGTCCGATTTCGACGTCAGAAGGATGAAATAGACATAGCGGTCCGAGGGCATCGCGCGCAGGGCGCGGCAGAACTCGATCCCGGTCATGCCGGGCATCATCCAGTCCGACAGCACAAGGTCGATATCGACCTGCGCGCAGAGATCCAGCGCCTCGGCCCCGGACGAGGCATGGAAGATGGTCAGGTCCTGATCCCTGAGCCCGGCTTCCAGCACCAGGCGCTGCGCGCGCGAATCATCGACGATCAGCACGTTGCGAATCGCACGCCCGGCCCCGGGCAGACCGGCGGAAGAGGACGCGGCATCCGGTCCGGACGGGCGCGTCTGGTTCGATGGTGTGGCAAATGCGGACAAACGGCACCCAAGGTTTCGGTTGCCGCCACGGTGGAATGTAATACCTAACAAGTGTTGAAAGGTTGCATTGTTTTCATCCGGCGTCTGGCATTAGGCTTTCACGCAGACGTTGCCTTGATGTTCTTTTTGGCAGGAAGGAGGGACCGTCATGGTCGATACCGTCATTGACTGGGCCCAGGTCGACGAATTGCGCGCGGATATGGGCGATGCCTTTCCCGATGTCGTCAAGGTCTTCATCCAGGAAGTCGAGGAAGCGCTGGCCAGCCTGACCGCCACCGCCGATGCCACGACGCTTGCCGAAACGCTGCATTTCCTCAAGGGCGCCGCGCTGAACCTGGGCTTCAGCCAGTTCGCCGACGCCTGCGCCACGGCCGAGAACGACGCCCATGCGGGCCAGACCGAGACGATCGACCTGGACGCGATCCGCGCGCTTTATGCCGGTTCGCTGAAGGAATTCCAGGTCGGACTGGCCCAGCGCGCGGCGTGAGCCGCGGCATGGACTGGTTCACACGAGGAAGTTCGCCAGCGTCTCATCCACGGTGACATCGCGGTAATCGAAGCCGGCGACATCCATCCGCCGGAACAGTGCGTCGATATTCTCTGCCCGCGCGGTTTCGATCCCGATCAGCACCGAGCCGAAATTGCGCGCGGATTTCTTCAGGTATTCGAAACGGGCGATGTCGTCCTCGGGGCCGAGGATCTCGAGAAAGTCGCGCAGCGCGCCCGGACGCTGCGGCAGCCGCAGGATGAAGTATTTCTTCGTTCCGGCATAGCGCATGGCGCGTTCGCGGACCTCGGGCAGGCGCTCGAAATCGAAATTTCCGCCCGAAGTCAGGCATACCACGGTCTTGCCGGCGATCTGATCGGCCAGAGCGGGCAGGCAATCGACGGACAGCGCGCCCGCCGGTTCCAGCACGATCCCCTCGACATTCAGCATTTCCAGCATGGTGACGCAGATCCGGTCCTCGGGCGCCAACAACACATGGGCGGGGTCGATATCGGCCAGAGCGGCGAAGGGACGCGCGCCGATGCGGGCGACGGCGGCGCCGTCGACGAAACTGTCGACGCGCGGCAGCGTGACCGGCGCACCCGCCTGCAACGCCGCCGTCAGGCTGGCACCGCCCGCGGGCTCGATGAAGCGGAACTCGGGCGGGTTGCCCAGCGCGTCGAAATAGCGCCGCACGCCCGAGGACAGACCGCCACCGCCCACCGGCAGGACGATCATGTCGGGCGCCTGGCCCATCTGGTCCATGATCTCGACCCCGACGCTGGCCTGACCCTCGATCACGTCGTCATCGTCGAAGGGCGACAGGAAATGGCCGTTCACCTCGGTGCAGAAAGCCTGCGCGGCGGAAAGCGACTGGTCGAAATAATCGCCGGTCAGCCGGATCTCGACCTGGTCGCCGCCGAAGGTGCGGGTTTTGTCGATCTTCTGTTTCGGCGTGGTCACGGGCATGAAGATCACGCCGCGCTTGCCGAAATGGCGGCAGGCAAAGGCCACGCCCTGCGCATGGTTCCCGGCCGAGGCGCAGACGAAGGTTTCATGCGCGGGATCCTGTTCCAGCACCCGCCGCATGGCATTGACCGCGCCCCGGATCTTGTAGCTGCGCACCGGCGTCAGATCCTCGCGCTTGAGCCAGATATCGGCACCGAAGCGCTTCGAGAGATGGTCGTTGCGCTGCAGCGGCGTCGGGTCGAACAGGGACCGGAGGCTGTCGGCGGCTTGGCGGGCAGAGGTCAGGATATCGCGCATACCGCGTCCATACTGCGGATGGCACCGTATTGGGAGGACAGAATCGCGCAGGGCGACATTGTTTGCATGACGCTTGGGGAAGGGTGATGTATCACGGCGCTGACCGGGTTCGGGGACCGCATGATGCGCGCGATCTTGCTTCTTTCACTGACCATTCTTGCCGCCTGCGCGGTAAGGGCACAGGTCGACTACGTCGATGCGCCGGGCGGCAGCGTTCCGGGAGCGACCCTGCGCACGATCCTGGTGGGGACGACGCGCGGCCCCGATCCCGAACAGGACGTACCGGGGACCGATCGGGCCGAAGAGATCCGCTATGGCCGGTATGTCGTGTCGATCCCCGATGACCGCGACTCGGGCGAGATCCCGCGCCAGCGGACGCGCCAGCAGGCCGATCCGCGCGAACATTTCATGCTGGCCGGGGACGAGCCGCTGAGCGCCGAGGCGTTCCGCGACGCCCTGCGGGCCGAGATCGCGCAGGAGCCGCGCTCGGAACGCGAGGCGGTGGTTTTCGTCCATGGCTTCAACAACGCCTTTATCGAGGGCGTCTATCGCACCGCGCAGCTGGATTACGACCTGCAGATGCCCGGCGTGATGCTGCATTATTCCTGGCCCTCGCTGGGCGCGCCGCTGGCCTATGCGCATGACCGCGACAGCGCGCTGTTCGCGCGCGACGGGCTGATGCAGATGCTGCGGCAGATCCGTGCCGCGGGCGTGACGCGGATCACCATTCTGGCGCATTCGATGGGGTCGCAGCTGACGATGGAGACGCTGCGGCAGATGGCGCTGATGAACGATCCGGTCCTGCGCAATGTCGAGGGCGTGATCCTGCTGTCCCCCGATATCGATGTCGAGCTGTTCCGCCAGCAGGTGCGGGCGATGGGGGACCTGCCCGACCTGTTCGTCATCGTCACATCGCAGCGCGACCGGATCCTGACGCTGTCGGCCAGCATGACCGGCGAGGCCGCGCGGCTGGGCAATATGACCGATCCCAGCGCGGTCGCCGATCTGGACCTGACGGTGATCGACGTGAGCGCCTTCGCGCGCGGCGCGGGGCATTTCACCATGGGGTCCTCGCCCGAGCTGAACCGCCTGCTGGCGCAGATGAATGCCTCGCTCGAGGACGAAGTCTCGGGCCGGGTGCCACTGCTGCCGGCGGCGTTCCTGACCTTGCAGAATACCGGGCAGGTGATCCTGACGCCGTTCAACGAGATACAAGAGGATCTGACCGGCTCCGGCGGCTCGACCGGGCGTCCCGCCGTGCTGCCCTGGTGGTTGCGGCGGATGGTGATCGACGACGAGCCCGACGCGACGCAGGCCACGTCCGAGGGCGCGGCGTCAGACGACCGCTAACGCCGCCGCCGCAGATAGACGTAATAGGCGCCGGTGCCGCCATGGCTGCGATGCGCCTCGCGGGTTTCCAGCACCAGCGGCCCCAGCGGCGCGGCGCGCAGCCATTGCGGAACCTCATGCTTCAGAACGCCCTGCCGCACGGGCATCGGCGCCGCGTGATCGGGCCCCGCCTTGCGCCCCTTCCCGGTGATCACCAGCACCAGCCGCAATCCGCGCGCATGGGCGCTCATCACGAAACCCAGAAGAGCGGTATGCGCCTGCGCGACGGTCATGCCGTGCAGGTCGATCCGCGCCTCGGGTTCGAGCTTGCCGCGCGTCATCGAGCGATGAAGGTTGCGATCCATGCGCACGGGCTCGCGCGCCAGCCGGTCGCCGACGCTTTCGGCCAGATCGACGCGCGTCTTGGGATGGCTATGGGGCTGCGGCTTTGGAAAGGTCATGCGGCCCGGAACAGGCGCGGGTGCCGGGGCCGCACCCTGCGGGGCGGACGGCGCGCGCGGATCGGGGACCGGGCCGTCGCGCAGATCGGGTTTCGCCGGGTCGGACGAAGCATGCAGCCGGTTGGCGCTGCGCGCCACCCTTTGCCACAAGTCGCGCTCGTCTTCGGTCAGACGCCGGCGGGGCATGAGATACCCTCCGGTTGCGGATCAGTCGCCCGTTGCGACCAGTCGCCAGTTCGGATTGTCCGACCCCATCACGCGGGCAAAGGTCCAGTTGTCGCGCTGTTGCTTGATCTGGTTCGGGTCGCCTTCGACAGCGTTGCCGTCGCGGTCATAGACCACCTGCGTCAATTCGCCCACGAAGCGGATGGTGATCTCGGCCTCGCGGCTGGTCGGATCGAACCGGGCCGAGGAAATGCCGATCTCGCGCAGGCCGACGAAATTGGCCTCGACCTTCAGGCCCTCGCGATCGCGCAGCTGCACGACCTCGTCGAAGCTTTCGAACACGTCGCGCGACAGGAACGGGACCAGGTCGTCCAGCTCGCCGCGCTCGAACCCCATGAGGATCATCTCGTAGGCGCCGCGCGCCCCGCCCAGGAATTCCGACACGCTGAACGACGGCTCGGCGCGTTTCATCGCCGCCAGGGCAACGGCGGCGTCCGAACTGGCGGGAACGTGATCGGTAATGTCGTGATCTTCCCCACCCTCGATCACTTCGAAGCCGCGCTGGGGCGCCTGACCCTGCGGCGCGGGGCCGGTCATCGGCTCGGGCGGACGCTCGTACCCGTCGCGGGTTCCCAGCACGCTGCGCAGCTTCAGGATCAGGAAAACCGCAATACCGGCCAGAACGAGAAGTTGTATCACTGCGGAATCCATCATGTCCTCGGGGCGTGGCTCGGGCTTGGTTTCATTCAATCGTTGACTATGTAGGGTGCGTGACGCCCCGTGTCTACCGCAGGCGGGGCACGCATTGTCGAAAGGAATCGTCTTGCCCGCCTTGTTGGTCTTCGTCCTGATGCCGC
Source organism: Pararhodobacter marinus (assembly GCF_003122215.1). Classification (GTDB taxonomy): domain Bacteria; phylum Pseudomonadota; class Alphaproteobacteria; order Rhodobacterales; family Rhodobacteraceae; genus Pararhodobacter; species Pararhodobacter marinus. Next base: position 367,933 of record NZ_QEYD01000001.1, read on the forward strand.
TCATCGAGATCGCGCTGTTCATCGCCATCGGCGGCGAGATCGGCGTGGGCGCCACCCTTGCGCTGATCGTGCTCAGCGCGCTTCTGGGCGCCGCGATCCTGCGCGGCCAGCGAAGCCGCGCGGTGGCGATGATGCAGGGCGGCCTGCGGGTCGCGCCGGGTACCTTCGTCGCGCAGGGGGCGTTCAGCGTGCTGTCGGGGATCCTGCTGATCCTTCCGGGCTTTCTGACCGACGCCCTGGGCTTGGTCCTGCTGATCCCGCCGCTGCAACGCGCCATCGTGCGCGGCATCGGCGCGCGGACCACGGTGGTGACCACCTCGACCTATCGGCGCGGCGACGTGGTCGACGGCGAGTTCACCGTGCACGAGCCGCGCCCCGACCCCATCGACCCCGATCACAGGATCGACGACCGGCGCCCCTGAAAGCCGTCCCGGATGGCCGGGAATGGCGCGGGGGTATGGCCCAGCGCCATTGAGGCAGCGCAAAGCACCTGCTAGAACCGCCGCGACACATGACCGATGCAGGAGAGTTTCATGGCCGAAAGTGGCAACGGCGCGACGCCTCAGCCTGACGCCCCGGCGGGCGCGCAGCCCGGCGGGCAACCGCAGGTGAAGTTCCAGGTTCTGGCGCAATTCGTGCGCGACCTGTCGTTCGAGAACGCGGTCGTCCGCGGCGACGGCGTGCTGCCCCCGGGCCAGCCGGACATTCAGGTGCAGGTCAGCCTGGACGCGAAAAAGCGCGACACCGACGGCCATTACGAGGTCATCTCGAAATACAAGATCGAGTCGAAGCACAAGGAAACCGGCAAGGTCCTGTATCTGGTCGAGCTGGAATATGGCGGCATCTTCCTGATCGACGGCCTGCCGCAGGACCAGATGCACCCGTTCCTGCTGATCGAATGCCCGCGCATCGTCTTCCCCTTCGCGCGCCGCATCATCTCGGACGTGACCCGCGACGGCGGCTTCCCGCCGCTGAACCTCGACATGATCGATTTCATGGGCATGTACCGCCAGCAACTGGCGCGGCAAGCCCAGGCCGGTGCGCCGGCGGGGACGAAGATCTCCTGAACCGCGCCTTGCGCGACGCATTTCCGACGGCCGGGCTTTGTGCCCGGCCGTTTTTCATCCTCCGCTCTTCGGATCTTGTTAATATCTTCGGCGCAGTCTTGGGCGCATGGAGCATGCCGATTCCGATCTGACCGACCCAGACGCCGCCATCGGTGCGCCGCCCGCGCGGGGTATCCGGCATGGGAAGGACTTGCAGGCCCGGGTGGGGATCTTGCGCAACCCCAACGCGCCGCCCGCGCCGCCGCCGCGCCGGGCCGCGCTGACGGGGCGCTGGCCTTCGTTGCGCAGCCTGCGCCGACCCTCGGGAAAACGGGGGAAAGCGGGCGGCAAGGGCGCGTCCGAACCGCCTGATCCGCAGGCCGCTGACCGGACGGCTTCCGTCGCCAATCCCGACGGGACGGCTGCGCGCCCGGCGCGCGCTTCCGGCACGCGTCCCAAAGACGCGCCGTCGATCGATATCGAAAGCCTCATGGCCTCGGTCGCGGGGATCGGAAAGCCCGAGCGGGTGCGCGCGCCCTATTCCGCCCTCGCGCTGGGCGATGGAGGCGACGACGAAAGGCCTGCGCCCGACCGCAAACCGGCAATCCTGACCGCCGCCGCCTGGCTCGACGAGGACGAGGAGGAAGACGACGACCCGCTGGGCCGGGCCTTCGGCGCCGCGCTGACAGATGGCACCCCCTGGCCGCAGGGCGACACGCCCGCCCCCCCGGAACCTGCGCCGCCCGCGCCGCGCCGGGGCCCCCTGTGGCTGGGTCTCGCGGTGCTGGTGCTGGCGGCTGCGGCGGGGAGTCCCGTCGTTCTGGGACTGTTCGCGCGGTTCGGCGGGTAGGACAGCGCGCGGGTTTCGCCGGGGACGGCGTTCAGCCGACCAGCCGAACGGGTTGAGCGACGCCATCGGATTGGGTATCGACCGGGAAACGGCCCCCGCACCGCCGTCCGGCGCGGGGCACCGCGCCCCCGGAGACGCCCATGAAGACCCGCCCATGAAACAGCCGCGCGCGTGGCAACGGATGCTGTCGGGCCGCAGGCTCGACCTGCTGGACCCGACGCCGATGGATATCGAGCTTGAGGACATCGCGCATGGCCTTGCCTTCGTCGCGCGATGGAACGGGCAGACCACCGGCGACTGGCCCTATTCGGTGGCCGAGCATTCGCTGCTGGTGGAAACGCTGGTCGGCCGGCTCAACCCCGGCTGGCCCGCGCGCTGGCGGCTGGCCGCGCTGCTGCACGACGCACCGGAATACGTGATCGGCGACATGATCTCGCCGGTGAAAGCCGCCGTGGGGCCGGGTTACGGGACGCTGGATGCGCGGCTGACGACGGCGATCCACCTGCGCTTCGGCCTGCCCTCGGCGCTGCCGAAGACGATCAAGGCGCGGATCAAGCGCGCGGATACACTGAGCGCCTGGCTGGAAGCGACGCAGATCGCGGGATTCTCGCAAGACGAAGCCAACCGCATTTTCGGTCGCCCCGGCGACGCGGTCGAGGGCATCCGGATCACCCCGCGCCCGCCCGCCGAAGTCCGCGCCGACTACATCGCCCGCCACGCCGCGCTCATGGCTGAGATCGACGGAAAAGCCTGACGGGTGAGCCGCTTACAGAGACGGGCCATCGATCTGACGGAGCGGCTATCGCGCAGCTTGCGGCGGGTTGTGCCGGAACGCTGGCGTCCACACGATTGAGGAAACGAGCGCCTGTCGGAGCGAGGCGCACGGTTCGTGATAACACGGAGACAGGGCCGATTCCCCCGGAGGGATACTCTGAGCGCAAGGTCCCTCGCATTTCTGTCCGCGCGATGCGACGCCGACATGTCGCGTCCGGGGACGCGACTTTGCCGGGGGAAACCATGAGATGGGACACCACGGCGGGATGGCCCCCGACACCCCTCGATCCGCGCGGCAGGGAGGCGCCGGAGGCCGCGCAAAGCGCGTCACGGGTACTTCCCGTACCCCCATCAGTCGGAAGAGATCCGGCCACAGCCCCCGGCGCAGCCCGCCCTAACGCGGGGAGCGTTTGGCGAGGATGCGTTGCAGGGTGCGGCGATGCATCGACAGCCGGCGCGCGGTCTCGCTGACATTGCGGTCGCATTGCTCGTAGACGCGCTGAATATGTTCCCACCGGACGCGATCGGCGGACATCGGGTTTTCCGGCGGCTCGGGCAGAACGTCGCCTTCGCGCTGAAGCAGGGCGTTGACCACCTCGCCGGCATCGGCGGGCTTCGACAGGTAGTCTGTGGCGCCGATCTTGACCGCCGCGACGGCGGTGGCGATGGCGCCGTAGCCGGTCAGCACGACGATACGCGCATCGGGGCGCTTGGCGCGCAGGGCCTCGACCACGTCGAGCCCGTTGCCGTCTTCAAGCCGCAGGTCGATCACCGCGTAAGCGGGCGGGCGGGAGACGGCCAGAGCCTTGCCGGCGGCAACCGAACCGGCGGTATCGACCACGAATCCGCGCCGTTCCATCGCGCGGGCGAGCCGCTTGAGGAACACCTCGTCATCATCGACCAGAAGAAGGGACGGGTCGTCGCCAAGATCGAGCTGGGTGTCATCGCTCATGCGCAGGTCCTCGGGTTTCCTTTAACGATCTAGTCAGCTTACGCGCGGAAATCAAATTCGGATGCGATTTGCCGCCTTCGTGTTCGCGCGACAGCCCGATCCTCTCAGGCGTTGGACAGGAAACACTGGGTCTTTTCCGCGACCGCTTCGGCGCTTTCGTCATGGCGGAAGATCTCGACCGTGCCGTGACCGGGCAGCACGAGATAGCTGAAGGTCGAGTGATCGACGAGGTAGAATTCGTCCGACCCGTCGCCGTCGTTGCGGCTGAAATAGGTGCGGTAGGCGCGCGAAGCGGCGCGGACCTGTTCGTCGCTGCCGGTCAGGCCCACCATGCGCGGGTGGAAGATCGAGGCGAATTCGCCCACCACCTCGGGCGTGTCGCGCGCGGGATCGACCGAGATGAAGACGGGCTGCACGGTCTCGCCCTCGGCTTCAAGGATCTCGGTCGCCAGCGCGTTACGGGCGCTGTCGAGCGGGCAGACATCGGGGCAGAAGGTATAGCCGAAATACAGGATCGATGGTTGCGTGATCACATCGGCATCGGTGACCGTCTCGCCCTGCGCGTTGATCAGCTCGAACGGGCCGCCGATCTGATCGAGCCCGCCCATCGCCACCGAGGTGCGGCAGGGCGCGAAGGGATCGTCGGACATGCCCAGAAGCTGGCGCATCCACGGCGGCTGCAGAAAGGCCAGCACCGCCAGCGTCACAAGCATAAGCGTTACAAAGGCGGCGGCCCCGATGGCATAGCTGCGTGTCATTCCCGCATTCCTCATGTGACTTTCCCGCGCTTGATGCCTTAGCCCTGCGCGCGTAACAAGGCGCAAATCCCTCTCCGCGACAACAGGACGCCGATGGACAGACAAGCCCGGGGATTGATGAACCGCGATGTTCAGGGCCAGTGGGTACGCCTGCAGACCCTGACGCGCGTACGCTGGCTGGCCGCAAGCGGTCAGGTCTTTGCGCTGTTGATCGCGCATTACGTCTTCGACCTGTACTTCGCGCTGAGCCTGTGTCTGGCCGTTGTGGCGGTGTCGGCGGCCTCGAACCTGTTGTCGACGGTGGTGTTTCCCCGCTCGCGCCGGCTGTCGGAAACCGAGGCGCTGCTCACGCTGGTCTTCGACACGACCCAGCTTGCGCTGTTGCTGTTTCTTACCGGGGGCATGAACAACCCGTTCGGGCTGTTGCTGATCGCGCCCGTGACCATCGCCGCGACGGCGCTGACCCTGCGCTCGGTGTTGATCCTCGGCGGGCTGGCGGTGGCGCTGGCGTCGTTGCTGGCGTTTTCGTTCGAGCCTTTGCGCACGGTGAACGGCGATATCCTGGTCCTGCCCGACCTGTTCCGCTTCGGGTTCTGGATCGCGCTGGTGATCGGCATCGCCTTTATCGGGCTCTATTCGCGCTCGGTCGCGGCCGAGAAACACGCGCTGACCGAGGCGCTGCTGGCGACCTCGCTGGCGCTGGCGCGGGAACAGAAGCTGACCGATCTGGGCGGCGTGGTGGCCGCCGCGGCGCATGAGCTGGGCACGCCGCTGGCGACGATCAAGCTGGTCTCGTCCGAGCTGATCGACGCGCTGGACGATCCCGAGCTGAAAGAGGATGCGCGGCTGTTGCGCGAACAGGCCGACCGCTGCCGGGCGATCCTGCGCTCGATGGGACAGGCGGGAAAGACCGACCTGCACGTGCATCACGCGCCCATCGAGACGGTGCTGGACGAGGCCGCCGCGCCCCATGCCGACCGGGGCAAGGCTCTGATCCTCGATATCGTCGGCGACGAGGCCCGCACCACCGAGATCCAGCGCCGCCCCGAGATCATCCACGGGCTGCGCAACCTGATCCAGAACGCGGTCGATTTCGCGCAGTCCAGCGTCTGGATCGAGGCCGACCTGACGCAGACCCATTTGTCCGTGCGGGTGATCGATGACGGGCCGGGCTTTCCGCCGCATCTGTTGACCCGGATCGGCGACCCTTATCTGCGCGACCGCCACGGTGCCGCCCCGCGTGACGAATCCCGGCCCGAATACGAAGGGATGGGACTGGGCCTGTTCATTGCCAAGACGCTGCTGGCACGGACCGGGGCCGAGGTGCGGTTTCGCAACTGTGCGGGCAACGGGCATCCGCGCAAGGCGCCGGAGGCACGCTGCGGCGCGCTGGCCGAGGTCCGCTGGCCGCTCACCGCCATCCAGGCAGATCCGCGCCGGGCGCTGGGGGACAATGCGCCGATCCACTAAACCGCCCGGTCCCGGCATTAACGGTGATTTAACCAATCCGGCAAAGGCTTGAGCGATACCGGGAATCGCCGTTCCGCGTAACGAGTGCTGTGTGCGGGATCGCTTCCGATCTGTGGATTTGGGGGGATTATGGCCGCGTCATTGACCTTTGCGCTCGTTCTCACGGGGACATCGGCCCTGACCGTGGTCGCGATCCTGCTTTTTGCCGCGGCCCTGCGCGGCCCGCGCCGGTCGGAAATCCAGGCTTTGGGGCCGGGGGGCGATGCGGCCTTTCTGCTCGATTCCGGCACGCTGGTCGATGTCAATCCGCGGGGCGCCGCCTTGCTGGATTCGCTGCGCCACGCCGATGAAGGCTCGGCCGAAGACTGGCCCCGGCTGTCGCGCTTCCTGATGGCCGAATTCGCCGATTTCCAGGCCCGGCTTGACGATCTGCCGGTGACGCAGCACGCGCGGCTTGCCGGGCAGTCCGACGCCGGGCTGGAGCTGGCGCTCGACTGGGTGGCGGGGGCGATCCGGATCGTGGTCATAGACCCGCGCGCCGAAGATGCGAGCGTGGTTCTGGACCGCCTGAGCTATCGCGCGCTGCATGACGAACTGACGCTCTTGCGCGATGTGACGGAACACGCCCCGCTGCTGTTGTGGCGCGAAGACGGCGGCGCGCGCGTGACCTGGGCCAATGCCGCCTATCTGCGATGCCTGACCGACGCCGATCCCGGCGGCGCGCTGCGCTGGCCGATGCCCGCGCTGTTCAACACGACGGGCGAGCCGGGCGGCGCGCCCTGCCGGGCCACGCCCCGGGGCCTGCGCGACCGGTGGTTCGACATCTCGCGGGTCGGACACGAGAGCGGCACGCTGAATTTCGCCGTCTCCGCCGATGCCGCGCACCGGGCCGAGCGGGCGAAGCATGATTTCGTGCAGACCCTGACGAAAACCTTTGCCACGTTGCCGATCGGGCTGGCCGTTTTCGACCGGTCGCGGCGGCTGCAGATGTTCAACCCGGCGCTGACCGATCTGACCGGGCTGGAGCCTGAATTCCTGCTGTCCAAACCGGGGATCGAGGGGTTCCTGAACCGGATGCGCGACAAGCATGTCCTGCCCGAACCGCGCGATTATCGCAGCTGGGCCAAGCGGTTGCTGGATATCGAGATGAGCGCGCCCACCGGCGGTTTCGAAGAAACCTGGAGCCTGGCCTCGGGCCAGACGTTTCGCGTCACCGCCAGTCCCCATCCCGACGGCGCGCTGGCCTTCCTGATCGAGGATATCACCTCGGAAACGCATCTGACCCGCAATGTCCGCGCCGAGATGGAAACCAGCCAGTCGGTGCTGAACCAGCTTGACGAAGCCATCGCGGTCTTCGCGCCGAATGGCGAATTGGTGTTGACGAACGCCGCCTTTTCCGAGCTGTGGACGCTCGACGGGGAAGAGACGCTCACCGCCGTGACGCTGAACGAAGCGCTGGACAACTGGCGCGAGGCGGGCGACGACCCCGGATTATGGGACAGGATCGCAGCCCTTGCCCGCGTCAACCGGGCCGAAGCGACGACGATCCGGGGCCCGATGCAGCTGGCCGATGGCGAAACGTTGCAAGTCGATGCCCGCCGCACTTCGACCGGGGCGATCATGATCCGCTTCGCGCCGGGCGCAGGAGCGCATCCCGAAAGCAACGCCGCGCAGGGCTTTCGGGCCAGCGCCTGAAGACAGGCGACCGCCCGCTGGAACGAGAAACGCCGGGTCCTCCGACCCGGCGTTTCCCTGCCAACACGGATGAAGGGCTCAGATAGAGCCTTCGATCCAGCTTTGCAGCGCGGCCTTGGGCGCCGCGCCGACCTTGTTGGCGACAATCTGGCCGTCCTTCACGAGGAACAGCGCCGGGATGCCACGGATGCCCATCGCCGCGGTCACTTGCGGATTCTCGTCGACATTGACCTTGGCGATCTTCACGCGGCCTTCGAACTGTTCCGACAGCTCTTCCAGCGCCGGGCCGATCTGCTTGCACGGGCCGCACCATTCGGCCCAGAAATCGATGACGACGGGCAGGTCGCTGTTGCGCACTTCGTCATCGAAGGTGGCGTCGGTCACGGGAAAAGTAGCCATGTCGGAATCTCCTGACGGAATCGGATGCTGTGGGGGGCTGAACTTAGGGTCTGTCTCTAACTAGGAACCCCCCGGATCGGGGTCAAGGGCGGCCTGTGCGAGCGCCGCCGCGACGGCCTCGGCCGATAGCGGCATCAGCGTCGCGGTCGCGGTCCACAACAGCGCGCACTCGACCCGGCGATCAGGATAGACCCCACGCAGCAGATGCGCATAGGCGCCCATTTGCCGCAACAGCCCCTCGGGCACCGCATCGGCACGGGCGGGAACCTGCCGGTTGGATTTGAAATCGACCGCCAGCACCCGGTCGGGCGTTACGATCAGCCGGTCGATCACGCCCCAGATCGGCTGTCCGTTCCAGATGCCCGACAAAGCCACCTCGACCAGCGCGTCGGGGCCCATGACAGGGGCAAGGTCGGGATTCTCCAACACGGCAAGCGCTTGCGCCAGCGCGTCGGGCCCGCCCACGCGCCCGGCGGTCAGGATCTGGCCCCGCGCGGCGCGGGTCTCGGGCGCAAGGGGGGCCAGATGTTCCAGCAGAAGGTGGATCAGCGTGCCGCGCGCCATCGCCTGTTCGCTGTCCTCGGGCGGGCCGCCATCCAGAAGCGGCAGCGCCTTGGCCCCGCCCAGCGCCGAGGGGGTCAGCGCGGGCGGGCGATGCGGCAGGACGGGCAGCGGCGGCAGGTCGAGAGACGGCGCCGCCTCGGTCTTCTGCCGCGCGGTGCCGGGCTGCGCCGCCGGCCAGTCGCCATGCGCGTGCCGCAGGCCCGGCCCGGTGGGCGAGTCCAGAGGTACGGTGCCCAGCGCCGGCAGGGCCATGGCGACGCTCTGATACCAGCAGGGCTTGTCGACCTCGCCCGCGCCGCAGACGATGAGCCAGCTTTCCGCCCGCGTCAGCGCGACGTAAAGCAGGCGATCGCCCTCTTCGCTGCGCAGGTCCTGATCGTGCTGATCGGCCTCGCGCTGCAACTCGGTCGCGTTGTCCTTCGTCGCGCGCAGGATCGGCACGCCCGCAGCCGCGGTCACGGCCCCGCCGCGCGGGTCCTGCCGATAGGCGGTGTCGGGCAGGATGACGATGGGCGATTCCAGCCCCTTGGAACCATGCACCGTCATCACCCGGATGCAGCGCCCCTTCCCTTCGGCCTGTCGCTGAACCTCGGCATCCGAGGCATCGAGCCAACCGAGGAACCCGTCGAGCGAGGGCACATGCCCCTGTTCATAGGCCATCGCCAGATCGACGAAGGCTTCGAGCGCATCCTCGGCCTCGGCGCCGAAGCGGGCGCGGATGCGCCGCCGCCCGTCATGGCGGATGAGCACGCGTTCGATCAACTCGTAAGGGCGCAAAAAATCGACCTGGTCGCGCAGGTCGTTCAGCACGCTCAGGATCGGGGCATAAGCCGCCTCGTCCTTGCGCAGCTTTTCCCACAGATAGCCCGGCCGCCCATGCGCCAGCCGGAACAGCGCGTCTTCGTCCAGCCCGAACAGCGGCGAGCGCAAAACCGTGGCCAGCGACAGATCGTCTTCGGGCAAGGCAAGGAACCGCAACAGCGCGATCAGGTCCTTGACCGCCAGCACCTCACCCAGCGCCAGCCGGTCGGCCCCGGCGATTTCCAGCCCTTCGGCCTTGCAGGCGCGGATGATGGCGTGAAACAGCAGGCGGCGGCGGCGGACAAGGATCAGCACGTCGCCTTCATGGACCGGGCGCGGACCGTCGCGGGTCTGGATCTGCTCGCCGCGCTCCAGCATCGCGCGGATCTCGGCGGCCAGACGGCGGGCAAGCTCGGCTTCGGCATTGTCGGGGGACGGGCGGTCGATCGGGTCTTCCCAATCGGTTTCCTCGGCCTTGTCGGGCTTGGGAATCGCGGGCCACAGATCGACCCGACCGGGCATCGCGGGATGAAACGCCAGATGCTCGGGCGTGCCGCCCAGCCCGCCGGCATCCTGCGCGAAACACTGATCGACAAGCCGCAACACCGCGTCGGACGAGCGGAACGAATGCTTCAGCTCCATCCGGTTGAGATGCTGCTGCGACGCGGCCATGCGGGCATCGAAACGGTCGCGCGTGGTCTCGAACCCCTGCAGGTCGGCGCCCTGAAAGGAATAGATCGACTGCTTGCGGTCGCCGACGACGAAGATCGTGCGTTCGGTTTCGCGCGCGCCTTCGCCGACGGTGAATTCCTGCGTCAGAAGGTCGATCACCTGCCATTGTCCGGGCGAGGTATCCTGCGCCTCGTCGACAAGGATATGGTCGATCCCGCCATCGAGCTTGAACAGAACCCATTGAGCGACTTCGCTTTTCGACAGCAAGTCGCGCGCAAGGCGGATCAGGTCGTCGAAATCCAGCCAGCCGCGCGCGGCCTTCGCAGCATCGAGCGCGGGCAACCATGCGCGCGCGAAGGCATGCAAAGCGGCAGCGGCATCGCGCGAGGCCAGGGCAAGGCGCAACAGGCGCGCGGCCTCGACCCGCTCGCCCAGCCGGTCGAGCGCATCCAGATCGTCGGGGCCGATCAGCTTTTGCGTGGGCTTCGTCGCGTGTTTGCCGGTCTTGGCGACGAAGGGCTCTTTCGCGCCCGCGCCGGTCAGCAGCTTTTCCTCCAGCACCGGCAGCGCGTCGAGCCCCGGCACCAGACCGAACAGCGCATCGGCCAGCTTGTTGTCGTTGGGCCCGCCCTGCCGCAGCTTGGGGATGAGGCGGGCGAAGAGATCCCCCTCGTCCCCGTCGAACACGCTGGCCAGCACCCCGTCCAGCGTCGCGCCCTTGGGCAAGTCGAACAGCCGGTCCAGATCGGGCGCATCGCCGGTGAAAGCGTCGCGGTGGCGGCCCAGATCCGAAAGCAGCCGGGCGAACGCCTCTTCCCCCAAGAGCGTCAGGACCGCGCGCAGGATCGTCGCCTCGGCGCCGCTGGCCAACCGGTCGAGAAGCTCCATACGCAATTGCTGCAGGCTGCGTTCCTCGATCTCGGTGAAATCGGGCGAAACCGCCGCTTCCAGCGGGAACCGACGCAACAGGGCCGAACAGAAGGCGTGGATGGTCTGGATCTTCAGCCCGCCCGGCGTTTCGATCGCGCGGGCGAACAGGCGCCGCGCGCGGGGCAGGATGTCAGGGTCAAGATGCTCTTCACCCATCTCGCGCAGCTGGGCGATCAGCGCCGCGTCGTCCAGCATGGCCCAGCCGCCCAGCCGCGCGAACAGCCGGTTCTGCATCTCGCTGGCGGCGGCCTTGGTATAGGTCAGGCACAGGATGCGCTGCGGCGGCGTGCCGTTCAGCAAAAGCCGCGCCACCCGGTCGATCAGCACCTTGGTCTTGCCCGACCCGGCATTGGCCGACAGCCAGGTCGAGGCCCGCGGATCGGCCGCGCGGATCTGGTTCAGCGAGGCTTCATTCATCGTGGTCTCCGACGCGCTGGGTTTCGGGACGGTCGGTGATCTCCCATTCGCCGCGCCGCGACAACGCATCGTAATCGCCTGCGCGGTCTTCGAATTTCGGTGCGCGCAGGGCGGTGAAGCCCTGATCCGGCCGGCGATAGGTGGCGATGAACCGCAACAGCCGCGCGCGGGTATCGGCCACGCTGTCAGGATCGGCGCCGCCATCGCGCCGCGCGAATTTCGACCCGAGCGAGACGAACTCGGCCAGCGCCACGTCGCCCGCGCCGATGCCGAACGCGTCCTGCATCGCCATCAGCGCCAGCAGTTTCAGCTGGATGTTGAAATGCACGACCTCTTTCGCACCGGGCAGCGCGCCGGTCTTGTAATCGTAGATCTGCAGCCGCCCGTCGGGCAGCCGGTCGATGCGGTCGGGTTTCCCGGTCAGCGTGAAGGGCGGCTCGGCCAGTGTCATCGCGCCTTTCTGTTCGCTCAGCACCGGTGTGCCGGGAAGCGCCGCGTTCCAGGTGACGAAATCCTGCGCCACCGGATCGAGCCGCGCGCGCCAGTGCTGGCGGGTCGCGGGCCAGGGGCAAGACGCGTCCAGCACCTGTTCCGCGATCCGCAGAAAGGCCTCGCGGTCGGGCGGCGTGCCGGGCGGATGGGTCTTCAGATATTCCTCGGGCACCCGGTGCAGCACCGTCCCGCGCAGCCGCGCATCGGCCTGCGGCGACAGCGGGTCGAGCGGCGACAGTTTCAGGATCCGCTCGGCATAGATGTGATAGGGGTCGCGGATCAGCATCTCGACCCGCGTCACCGGCAGACCCTTCAGCCGCGCCGAGACCGGCGGGGCGGGCGCCGGGCGCGGATTGCGCCGCTTGCTGGGCTCGGGCACCGCGCGCAGATCGGCGTCGAGGATCTGCGCCTGCTGCAGCCAGTGACGCCCCCGTTCGCGCATCGCCGCCAGCGCGGCGTCACCCCCCTGCCCCGGCAGCCCGGCAATCAGGTTGGTCAGCCGGTTGAGCCAGCGCGACGGCACGGTCTGCGCCTCGGCATTGCGCGCGGCGCGCGACAGCACCACCTCGGGCGCGCCCGCGGCCTGCTGGAAATCGTGCGCGGACAGGCCGATCTGGCGTTCGGGCAGCAACAGCCCGGCATCGCGCCGCATCTGGCGGTTGAACCACGGGTCCGGGCTGGGCGCCGAGGGCCATGTCCCTTCGGTCAGCCCGCCCAGGATCACCAGATCCGCCCCCTGAGCGCGCGCTTCCAGCGTGCCCCAGATCATCACCTCGGGGTGGCTCTGGGTAATCTCGCGCACCTCCTTGCCGACGAACAGCGCGTCCAGAATGGCCAGGTAGTCGCGCCCGGTCACGTCGCCGCCATGTTCGGCGTGAAGCGTCAGCTCGTCGAACAGCGCGCGGGCGGCGCGGCCCGCCTCTTTCAGCCACAGCTCGCCCGTGCCTTCCTGCGTGCCTCCGGCAAGGCGCGCGGCGAACGCCTCGTGCGCCGCGACCCAGTCTTCCAGCGGGCGCTCGCCTTCGTCGGGCTTCGTGCCCAGCGCCCCGGACAGGCACGCGGCCCAATCGCCGCGCTCGGGCCCCTTGGCGGCGAAATCGGCCAGCGCGTCGGCGTCGGGGAAAGGCACCGCGTAACGGCGCAGGTACAGCTCCAGATCGCGCAGGTGGCGCAGGTGATCGCCGCGCCCGCCGGCGCTGTGGGCCAGCGGATGCTTGAGCAGGGCAATAAGCGCCTCGGCCGTGACGGTCCCGGTCATCAGCTCGGCCGTCTGGCGCAGGAAGCGGCCCGGCGCGGACAGGCCCAGCGGCCGCCCGGCGCTGTCATCGGGGACCAGATGCCAGCGGTCGAGCGCGGCGGTGACGCGGCGCGCAAGCTTCCGGTCGGGGGTGATGAGGGCGGCGCGCCGGCCCTGCACGGCAGCGTCGCGCAGACAGAGCGCGATTGCCTGCGCCTCGGCGCGGGGGCTGGGCGCCTCGATCAGCGACAGATGCGCGGTCGCTTCGTGCAGATCGCCCAAGGCCGGGCCGTCGCGCAGCCATTGGTCGGTCACGGGCGCGGGCCGAAGCGCCAGCGAGATCAGCGCGTTGCGCGCGGCATCGGGCGCCGGGGCCGCGCTCCAGCCCTGCACCGCGCGCGGCGGCAGGTCCAGCGCGGCCATCAGATGCGCATAGCGGAATTGCGGGTGATCTTCGGATTCCAGCGGTTCGTTGAGCTGCCGCCAGACCGCGCCCGGCAGGTCGAAATCGAAGCCCGGCAGGACCAGCGCACCCTGCGGCAAACGGCTGACCGCCTGCATCAGCATCGCGTTCGGCCCGCGCGAGCCGGTGGAACCGGCGACGATCAGCGGATGCGCGGGCGGCGCGTCCTGCCAGTCGGCGACCAGCTGCGTCACCGCGGCGCGCAGCCGCGCCTGCCCGCCCGAAGCCGGGCCCAGAAAGCGCGCGATCAGCCGGATGAACCGCAGCGAGCGGTCCCAGTGCAGCGAATGCTGCGAGACGTCGAGATCGTCGAGGATATCCATCGACACGCCCTCGCCCTGCATCTCGTCGAGCAGACGAAACAGGCTTTCGGCCAGCGAGAAGGCCGCCGAGGTCGGACCCAGATCGGGCTCGGCCTGCAGCAGTTGGCGGATCAGCCGGGACAGCTCGAACCGGGTGCGCAGGGGCGGATCGACCTCGCCGCCCGCGATCTCGGTCAGAAGTCGGATCCGGGGCAGAAAGCCCGGACCGTGGGTCATCAGCGCGTCCCTCAGCCGGGTCTGCATCCGCGCGGTGTTGACCAGCACCTCGCACCGGGCCAGGGCCTCGGGCGGGTGTCCGGCAAAGCGTGCGCGAAGCCCCCGCGCCAGTTCGGCGGGAAAATCGGCGCCGGGGGGGATGCCGAAGACGCGGGGCGCGGGGCTGGGGTCAAAGATCTGCAAGCCGTGTCTCCCATGCCGGATCGTCGGACAGAAAGGCCACGCAGCGCCCCTCGCCGCTCAGCGACAAGCGCAGTTCCAGCGCGCCCCGGGGCCGGTCGAGGCCCAGCTTGCCGGGCCATTCGACAAGGCAGAGCGCGGTGTCGAAAGCCTCGGCAAGGCCCAGCTCGATCACTTCGTCGGGATCGCCCAGCCGGTAAAGATCGGCGTGCCAGATCTCGCCCGCGTCGCTGTCATAGACCTGAACCAGCGTGAAGGTGGGCGACGGCACGTCCTCGGCCACGCCCCGCGCGCGGATCAGCGCCCGGGCCAGATGCGTCTTGCCCGCGCCGATCTGTCCTTCCAGCAACAGCACGTCGCCTGCGCCTAAACGGGCGGCCAGCCGCGCGGCCAGCGCATCGGTGGCGTCGGGATCGGGCAGAAAAACGGGGGGGTGCACGGCGTTCATGCGCGCAGACTAGCCGCGCGCGACGGGCGCTGCCAGAGGGGCCGTGCCTTGCGACGGCGCGACCCCGAAGCCATATAGGGCCGGAACAGGAAAGGGATGCGCAATGGCAGACGACAAGTTTCCCGGCTGGCACGGCACGACGATTCTGGCGGTTCGCCGCGGCGGACAGGTCGTGGTCGCGGGCGACGGGCAGGTGAGCCTGGGCCAGACCGTGATCAAGGGCACCGCCCGCAAGGTACGGCGCGTCGGTCCGGCGGGGCGCGAGATCGTCGTGGGCTTCGCGGGCTCGACCGCCGATGCCTTCACGCTGCTCGAGCGGCTGGAGAAAAAGCTGGAATCGACCCCCGGCCAGCTGGCACGCGCCTGTGTCGAACTGGCCAAGGACTGGCGCACCGACAAGTATCTGCGCAATCTGGAAGCGATGCTGATCGTCACCGACGGGGCCGAGCTGTTCGTGCTGACCGGCGCGGGCGACGTGCTGGAACCCGAGCATGACATCGCCGCGATCGGCTCGGGCGGCAATTTCGCCGCCGCCGCCGCGCGGGGCCTGATGGAGACCGACTGGGACGGCGAGACAATCGCGCGCAAGGCGATGGAGATCGCCGCGTCGATCTGCGTCTATACCAACGGCAACCTGACGGTCGAAACGATCCGCAAGGAACCCTGACCCGGGCCTGCCGGTTTTCTCTCTGACAATGAACAGGAGAAAACCGCATGCCCCTTTATTATCAGGATACCGGCGGGACGGGCCGTCCCGTCGTGCTGATCCATGGCTGGCCGCTGTCGTCGGCCGCCTGGTCCAAGCAGATCCCCGCCCTGACCCAGGCCGGTTACCGCGTCATCGCCTATGACCGGCGCGGCTTCGGTCGGTCGGACAAGCCCGCGACGGGCTACGATTACGACACGCTGACGCAGGATCTGGACCGGCTGATGACCGATCTGGACCTGCGCGATGCCACGCTGGTCGGGTTCTCGATGGGCGGTGGCGAGGTGGCGCGCTATGTCGCCACGCATGGCGAGGACCGGTTGCGCAGCGTCGTCTTCGCCTCGGCCGTGCCGCCCTATCTGAAAAAGAGCGACGACAATCCCGAAGGCCCGCTGGACGACGCCACCGCCGAAGACTTCGAAACGAACCTGCGCGCCGACCGGCAGGCGTTCTTCGAGCAGTTCACCAAGGATTTCTTCACCGCGGGCGATACGCTGAAAGTCACCGGGGAAGAGCGGGACGAGGCGCTGGAATTGTGCAAGCAAAGCTCGCCCGATGCCGCGCTTGGCTGCATGCAGGCCTGGGCGACCACCGATTTCCGCGACGACCTGATCAAGATCGAGATCCCCGCTCTGGTGCTGCACGGGCTGGCCGACGGGATCGTGCCGTTCGAAGGCTCGGGTCAGCGCACGCACCGCATGGTGACCCATGCCGAACTGGTGACGATCCCCGACGCGCCGCATGGCTGCAATACCAGCCATCCCGAGGCGTTCAACAAGGCGCTCTTGGATTTCCTGAAGGACTGAGCGTGCCCGCGCCGGTGCGAGGCGGCGGCGGGAAACCGCCCCGCCTCTTGCCATCCGGGCGGTGAGCGCCCAAGTGGGAAACGCACGAAGGAGTTCCCATGACCGACCTGACCCCCCGCGAAATCGTCAGCGAGCTGGATCGCTTCATCATCGGCCAGGCCGACGCCAAGCGCGCCGTCGCCGTGGCCCTGCGCAACCGCTGGCGCCGCAAGCGGCTGGGCGCCGATCTGCGCGACGAGGTCTATCCCAAGAATATCCTGATGATCGGCCCCACCGGCGTCGGCAAGACCGAGATCAGCCGCCGTCTGGCCAAGCTGGCCAAGGCACCCTTCCTGAAGGTCGAGGCGACGAAATTCACCGAGGTGGGCTATGTTGGCCGCGACGTGGAGCAGATCATCCGCGATCTGGTGGACAGCGCCATGGTGATGACCCGCGAAGCGATGCGCGGCGAGGTCGCCGCCCGCGCGCAACAGAATGCCGAAGAGCGGGTTCTGGACGCGATCGCGGGCAAGGAGGCGCGCTCGGGCACGCGGGACCTGTTCCGCAAGAAGCTGCGCGCGGGCGAGCTGGACGATACCGTGATCGAGCTGGAAGTCTCGGACGCGCCGCCCGCGATGCCGATGCTCGAGCTTCCGGGCATGCAGGCGCAGGGGATGAACCTGGGCGATATCTTCGGCAAGGCCTTCGGTCAGCGCAAGGTCAAGAAGCGCATGACGGTCGAGGAAAGCCACGAGATCCTGCTGAGCGAAGAGGCCGACAAACTGCTGGACGAAGAGACCGTGAAAGCCGCCGCGCTGGAAGCGGTCGAGCAAAACGGCATCGTCTTCCTCGACGAGATCGACAAGGTCTGCGCCCGCGCCGAGACGCGCGGCGCCGATGTCAGCCGCGAGGGCGTTCAGCGTGACCTGCTGCCGCTGATCGAGGGCACGACGGTGTCGACAAAGCACGGGCCGGTGAAAACGGACCACATCCTGTTCATCGCCTCGGGCGCGTTCCACGTCGCCAAACCCTCGGATCTGCTGCCCGAGCTTCAGGGCCGGCTGCCGATCCGGGTCGAGCTGCGGGCGCTGAGCGAGGACGATTTCGTCCGCATCCTCACCGAGACCGACAACGCGCTGACGCGGCAATACGCGGCTCTGATGGAGACCGAGGCGGTCGGCGTCAGCTTCACCGAAGACGGCATCCGCGCGCTGGCACGGATCGCCGCCGAGGTGAACGAGAGCGTCGAGAATATCGGCGCGCGCCGGCTTTACACGGTGATGGAGCGGGTGTTCGAGGAGCTGAGCTTCGTGGCACCGGACAAGGGCGGCGAGACGGTGACGGTGGACGCGGCCTATGTCGAGGCGAATATCGGCGAATTGTCGCGCTCGGCGGATCTGAGCCGTTACGTGCTGTGATCCAGGGAGGGGGGCGCTGCCCCCCTCGGCCTGCGGCCTCACCCCCCGGGATATTTATGGAACAAAGATGGGGCGGCCGGCGAGGCGGCCCCTTTCGTCAATCGGCGATCAGGTGCGGTGTGAGCCGTTCGCGCACGGCCTCGGGCATGGGGGCGGATTTCCGCGTCCTGGGGTCGAAGAAGACCTCGGTCAGGTCATAGGTCGCGTGCAGCACGCCGGTTTCGGCATGGATCATCCGCAGGTGGAAGGTCATCGACTTGCCGCCCAGACGCCGCGCGGCGCCGTCGATGATGAAGCTGTCGCCGGCCTTGAGTTCCCGGATGAAATTTGTCTCGGCCTTGGCCGAGACGATATGCACGCCGTGTTCCTCCATCATCCACGAGATCGGGATGTTCAGCGTGGTGTAGAGAAAAAACGAGGCATCGTCGAAGAACGGCGCGTAATGGCGCACGTTCATATGGCCGAAAATGTCGTGGTGCCAGGGATGAACCACCCCGCGCAGAAGTTCGGGACGGGGTTTGGTGTCTGTCTCAGGCATTCAGGTCTCGTTTCTCGACGTAATGGCCGTAAATCGTGGTCACGATGCTGACGCCGACCATGAGCACCAGCCATTGCACCACCGTGATCCAGATCAGTGCCATGGCGGGGGTGACGCCCGCGATCAGCAATCCGGGATACTGAACAAGCCAGCTGGCCACGATGGACACCAGGGTCAGCATCGCCAGGGCGCCGGCGCCCGGCGAGGTCTGGAACCACGCTTCGCGCAGCGACAGTCTTGACCCCACGGCGGCGGCGGGCAGGACCGGCGACAGGCGGTAGAAGATGTAGCAGGCGGGCAGGAAGGTGATGATCAACCCGATCAGCGCCATGAGCAGCCGCGGCGAGGCCGAGGTCGCCATGGACGCGGTCATCGGGACCATCAGCAATCCCCCGACGAAGGCGATGGGCAGAATAATCAGCAGGACGATCAGCGCCAGCACGACGCCTGCCTTGACATAGGCCCAGATCGCCGCGCCGTTCCAGCGCGGCAGAAGGGCGCCGGGGGTTTCCTCGAGCAGGATGAAGCGGTGCCAGGCGACGGCGACCCAGAGGCCGACGATGACGCGCGCGATCGTCAGCAACAGGTTCGTGGCCATCCCCGCGGTGGAAGGACCGTGGAGAGCGCCGGGCGGCGGGGTCAGCCCCGCGCTGATCCCCAGCGCGAGAAGCACGACCAGGGCGACGCCGCCGATCCGCAGCGCCGCGCGAAGATTGCCGAAAACCATGCGCATCGCGTGCACGAAGATCCTGATACCCATACCAACCGCCATTTCCCTGTCCGGAACCGAGTGTTCCCCGCTGGTCGCGGGCTGTCAATCGCGGCGAGGTGTTGCGCAGCAAGGGTAAAGCGGATAGTCGAAGCGCGTTCCACTCCATGGGAGATGCTCATGTCCGCGCCCAAGAAAGTCGTGCTGGCCTATTCCGGCGGTCTCGATACCTCGATCATCCTGAAATGGCTGCAGACCGAATATGGCTGCGAAGTGATCACCTACACGGCCGATCTGGGCCAGGGTGAAGAGCTGGAGCCGGCGCGTGCCAAGGCGCTGATGCTGGGCATCAAGGAAGAGAATATCCACATCCTCGACGTGCGCGAGGAATTCGTGAAGGATTTCGTCTTCCCGATGTTCCGCGCCAACGCGCTCTATGAGGGCCTGTATCTGCTGGGCACCTCGATCGCGCGGCCGCTGATTTCGAAGCATCTGGTCGAGATCGCCCACAAGCACGGCGCCGATGCCGTGGCGCATGGCGCGACCGGCAAGGGCAACGATCAGGTCCGGTTCGAATTGTCGGCGCTGGCGCTGGATCCGTCGATCCGGGTGATCGCGCCGTGGCGGGAATGGGACCTGACCTCGCGCACGAAGCTTCTGGAATTCGCCGAGGCGAACCAGATTCCGATCGCCAAGAACAAGCGCGGCGAAGCGCCGTTCTCGGTCGATGCGAACCTGCTGCATACTTCGTCCGAGGGCACGGTGCTGGAAGATCCGGGCGTCGAGGCCCCCGATTACGTGGCCCAGCGCATCGTCCAGGTCGAAGACGCGCCCGATACGCCCGAATTCATCGAAGTGACCTTCGAGAAGGGCGATGCGGTGGCGATCAACGGCGAGGCGATGTCGCCCGCGACGATCCTGACGAAGCTGAACGAATACGGCGCGAAGCACGGCATCGGCATGCTGGACTTCGTGGAAAACCGCTTCGTCGGCATGAAATCGCGCGGCGTGTACGAAACGCCGGGCGGCACGATCCTGCTGGAAGCGCATCGCGGGATCGAGCAGATCACGCTGGACAGCGGCGCGGGCCACCTGAAGGATTCGATCATGCCGCGCTATGCCGAGCTGATCTATAACGGCTTCTGGTTCAGCCCTGAGCGCGAGGCGCTGCAGGCGCTGATCGACAAGACGCAGGAATACGTCACCGGCACGGTCAGGCTGAAGCTCTACAAGGGCGTGGCGCGGACCGTGGCGCGCTGGTCGGATTACTCGCTCTATTCCGAAAAGCACGTGACCTTCGAAGAGGATGCGGGCGCTTACGATCAGAAAGACGCCGCCGGCTTCATCCGCCTGAACGCGCTGCGCCTGAAACTGATCGCGACGCGGAATGCGCGGGTTGCCGATAAAGGCTAAGCCTCTGTTTTGATTTAATTTTAGCGGGCCGCCTTTCGGGTGGCCCGTTTTCGTTGGCCGAGACCGCCGGGGACGCAAAACGAAACGGGCCGCGAAGATCGCGGCCCGTTTGCGTTTGGACGTGACGTCCGGATGTCGCCTTGCCTGGGGGAGGAGCTGCGCGACGGTGGAGGATTCAGAGGAAGAGCGCGAAGATGCCCACCCAGATCGCCCCGCCAAGAACCATGGCCAGTGCGATACCGGCCCCGGCAGGGAGCGAGGAACCCGGCTTCGTGGCTGCCACATGAAGCGCGGTGTTGGTCTGAGCGGTCATGATCACCTTCCGGCTGAATGGGAACAGGTTGAACTCGACTCCTGAATCAACTCTTAACAAAGGCGAAAAAAAGGCAGGGTTGTGGTGATTCTATGCGTCAGGCCCTGTGAAGCAAGGCCTGAACCTCGGATTTCAGGGGCATTGCCGGGGCCGCGCCGGGGCGTGTGACCTGCAACGCCGCCGCTGCCGCGGCATAGCGCAACGCCTCGGACTTGCTCGCCCCATAGTCGAGCGCCGCGGCGAGAGAGCCCGCGAAACAATCGCCGGCGCCGGTGGTATCGACGGGCGTCACCTTGAACGCCGGGACGAAAAGCGGCTCGCCGCCCGGCGTCACCCATTCCGCCCCCTCGGCGCCGTGGGTGACGATGATCGCCTCGACCGGCTGGGCGTGAAGCGGGGTGCCGGTGGCCTCGGTCAGCGCGCGCGCCTCGCCCGCATTGACCAGCAGATGCGTGACATGCGGCAGCACGGCCCTGAGCGGATCAAGCGCGAAGGGGGCGGCGGAATAGAACACCTTCATCCCCCGCGCGCGGGCGGCTTTCGCGGCCTCGAGCTGGTGCGAGGTTTCGTTCTGCAACAACAGGATATCACCCGGGTGCGCCTTGGCGAGCACCGCCTCGATCAGCGCCGGATCCTGCGCCAGATTGGCGCCGGAATAGATGATGATCTGGTTTTCACCCGCATCGTCGACGGCGACGATGGCGTGCCCGGTGGGCCGATCCACGGCAGCGATGCAATCCATCGCCACGCCATGCTCGGCCAGCGCCCGGGCGATCCAGGCGTCGCCCTGCCCGACTGCGCCGATATGGGTGACCGCCGCCCCGGCCCTGAGCGCCGCGATGCTCTGGTTCACGCCCTTGCCGCCCAGCCCCGGCTGGTAGCCTGTGGCCGACAGCGTCTCGCCCGCCAAAGGCAGCGTCTTCAGCCGGTAGACGTGGTCGATATTGATCGAGCCCAGGCAATAGACGCTCATCGCGACGTGATCCCCACCCGGCAGGCCGCCATCACCGCCATGTTCATGATGTCGTTGACGGTAGCATTGGTGGGCAGGATCTGGATCGGCTTCGGCACGCCCGTCAGGATCGGGCCGATCACCGTCGCGCCGGCCATTTCCTGCATCAGCTTGACCGAGATCGAGGCCGAGTGCCGCGCCGGCACGACGAGGATATTGGCGGGCTTCGTCAGGCGCGAGAAGGGGTAATGCGCGGCAGCCTGCGGGTTCAGCGCCACGTCCACCGTCATCTCGCCCTCGTATTCGAAATCGACGCCGCGCGCTTCCAGCACGTCGGGGGCCAGGTGCATCTTCTGCGCGCGTTCGGAAATCGGATAGCCGAAGGTCGAGAAGCTGACGAAGGCCACGCGCGGCTCAAGCCCCAGCGTCCGCGCGACCGAGGCGGCGCGGATCGCGATATCGGCAAGATCCTCCTCGTCGGGCCATTCATGCACCAGAGTGTCGGCGATCAGCACGATCTTGCCCTTGTGCAGCAGGGCCGAAACCCCGACCGCGCCGTCCTGCGCGCGGGCGTCGAAGACGTGGTTGATCATGTCCATGACCAAAGCCGATTTCCGCGTGGCCCCGGTCACCAGCCCGTCGCCATGCCCGTGCTGCAGCATCAGCGCCGAGAAGATATGCCGGTCGCGGGTGGTCATGCGGTGCACGTCGCGCTGATCGAACCCCTTGCGCTGCAGGCGACCGTAGAGAAATTCCTTGTAGGTCTCCAGGTGGCGGGTATTGGCGGCGTTCACCACCTGCAATTCGCGCACCGCGTCGCCCAGACCGGCCGCTTCCAGCCGGCGCTTCACGTCGTCGTCCTGTCCCACGACCAGCGATTTGCCCAGACCGGCGCGCTGATAGGCCACGGCAGCGCGCAGCACGCGCTCGTCATCGCCCTCGGCAAAGATCATGCGGCTCTGGCTCTGGCGTGCGCGGGCGAACAGGCTTTGCTGGATCGAGGCGGTCGGATCCATCCGTCGCTGCAGGTTCAGCGTATAGGCATCCATGTCGATGATCGGACGGCGGGCGACGCCGGTATCCATGCCCGCCTTCGCCACCGCCGGCGGAATCGTGTAGATCAGGCGCGGATCGAAGGGCGTGGGGATGATGTAGTCGCGCCCGAAGGACAGCTTGCGGCCATAGGCCATGGCGACCTCGTCGGGCACGTCCTCACGCGCCAGCGCGGCAAGGGCCTCGGCGCAGGCGATCTTCATCTCGTCGTTGATCGCGCGGGCATGAATGTCGAGCGCGCCGCGGAACAGGTAGGGGAAGCCCAGCACGTTGTTGACCTGGTTGGGGTAATCCGAACGCCCGGTGGCCACGATGGCATCGGGACGCACGGCATGGGCTTCTTCGGGGGTGATTTCCGGATCGGGGTTGGCCATGGCGAAGATGACCGGGTTCTCGGCCATGCTGGCCACCATTTCCGGCGTCACCGCGCCCTTGGCCGACACGCCGAGGAACACGTCGGCGCCGACCATGGCCTCTTCCAGCGTGCGGGCCTCGGTATTGACCGCATGGGCCGATTTCCACTGGTTCATGCCCTCTGTACGGCCCTGCCAGATCACGCCCTTGGTGTCGCACATGAGGCAGTTCTCGTGCTTCGCGCCCATCGACTTGATCAGTTCCAGACAGGCGATCCCAGCGGCCCCTGCCCCGTTCAGCACGACCTTGCAATCCTCGATCTTCTTGCCGCTGATTTCCAGCGCGTTGATCAGACCCGCCGCGCAGATCACCGCCGTGCCGTGCTGATCGTCGTGAAACACCGGGATGTCGCACAGCTCTTTCAGGCGGCTTTCGATGATGAAGCATTCGGGCGCCTTGATGTCCTCAAGGTTGATGCCGCCGAAAGTGGGCGACATCAGGTGCACGGCCTTGATGATCTCGTCCGCGTCCTCGGTCGCCAGCTCGATATCGATGGCGTTGACATCGGCGAAGCGCTTGAACAGCACCGCCTTGCCCTCCATCACCGGCTTTGAGGCCAGCGCGCCCAGATTGCCCAGCCCCAGAATGGCCGTCCCGTTCGACACCACGGCGACCATGTTGCCCTTGGTGGTATAGTCATAGGCCAGCCCCGGATCCTGCGCGATCGCCTCCACCGGGACCGCGACACCGGGCGAATAGGCCAGCGAAAGGTCGCGCTGGGTCGCCATCGGCTTCGAGGCGGTGATCTCGTATTTGCCGGGCGTGGGTTCGAAATGGTAGCGAAGCGCCTCGTCGGGCGTGATACGGGACTTGCGGGACATGGGGCCTCCTCCGGGGAACTCGTTTTCCTTAGCGTCCCGGCGCGCGTGGAACAACGCGGGATTTGGCCGGCGAACGCAGGCCGGACATGGCTGCCTCGTGAGGGGCCTGTTCGGGAACTTGTTCGGGAGCTTGCGCGCGGGCGCTCGCCGGGATCGCTCTTTCGCCGGGAATCCGGCTGCATTACAGTCGCGGGCGGATGCAAACCGGGGGCGGAATGAACCAGCAAGTCACGCCGATGATGGCGCAGTTCCTTGAGATCAAGGAGCAAAATCCAGATGCGCTGCTGTTCTATCGCATGGGCGATTTCTACGAGATGTTCTTCGACGACGCCGTCGCGGCGGCGGCGGCGCTGGACATTTCGCTGACCAAGCGCGGCCAGCATCTGGGCGAGGATATCCCGATGTGCGGCGTCCCGGTCCACGCGGCCGACGGCTACTTGCTGACGCTGATCCGCAAAGGGTTTCGCGTCGCCATCGCCGAGCAGATGGAAGACCCGGCCGAGGCCAAGAAGCGCGGCTCGAAATCGGTGGTCAAGCGCGACGTGGTGCGGCTGGTCACGCCCGGCACGCTGACCGAGGACGCGCTGCTGGAACCCCGGCGGCACAATTACCTTGCCGCCTGGAGCGACATACGCGGCGAGGCGGCGCTGGCCTGGGCGGATATTTCCACCGGCGAGCTGCGGGTGATGCCCTGCCCGCGCGTGCGGCTCGCGCCCGAACTGGCGCGGCTGGGCGCGCGCGAGCTGATCGTGGCCGACGAGCACGCCGCCAGCCTGCGCGACCTGGCCGACGACATGGCCCTGACGCTGGCCGAACGGGGGCGCGCGTCCTTCGACAGCGCCGCCGGGACGAAGCGGCTTTGCGCGCTGTTCGGGGTGCAGACGCTGGACGGGTTCGGCACCTTCACGCGCGAAGAGATCTCGGCGCTGGGGGCCTTGGTCGATTACCTCGACCTGACGCAGAAAGGCCGGATGCCGCTGATGCGACCGCCGGTGAAAGAAAGCGCGGGCGCGGCGATGCAGATCGATGGGCCGACGCGGCGGAACCTGGAACTGACGTCGTCCCTGCAGGGTGGGCGCGAGGGTTCGCTGCTGAGCGCGATCGATACCAGCGTGACGGCGGGCGGCGCGCGGCTGCTCGAGCGGCGCATTTCCGCGCCATCCTGCGATCTGGGGGTGATCCGCGCGCGGTTGGCGGCGGTGGATCTGCTGGTGGGCGACGACCTGCTGCGGGGCGATCTGCGCGCCTGCCTGAAAGCGGTGCCCGATATCGACCGCGCGCTGTCGCGGCTGGCGCTGGAACGGGGCGGGCCGCGCGATCTGGCGATGATCCGCTCGGGACTGGCGCAAGCCGGCGTGCTGGCCGCTCAGTTGCCCGCTGACGGGCCTGACGTGCTGATAGCGGCCCGCGAGGCCCTGACGGGCCACGAGGCGCTGGCGGAGCTTCTGGAGCGCTCTCTGGTGGCCGAGCCGCCGCTTCTGGCCCGCGACGGGGGCTTCATCGCCGCGGGCGTGGACGAAGAGCTGGACGCCGCGCGCGAACTGCGCGACGAGGGGCGCGGCGTGATCGCGCGGATGCAGGCGGAGTACATTCAGGAGACCGGAATCAACTCGCTGAAGATCAAGCACAACAATGTGCTGGGCTATTTCATCGAGACGACCGCCACCCATGCCGAGAAGATGCTGTCCGCCCCGTTGAACGAGGTGTTCAAGCATCGGCAGACCACGGCCAACCAGGTGCGCTTTACCACCGTGCCGCTCTCCGAGATGGAGACCAAGATCCTGAACGCGGGCGCCCGGGCCCTGGATATCGAGCGGCGGATCTTCGAGGAGCTGCGCGCGGCGATCCTCGAGCGCGCGGCCGAGGTGCATGGCGCCGCCCGCGCGCTGGCCGAGATCGATGTCACGGCGGGCTTCGCCGAGCTGGCGCGGCTGCGCGACTGGACCCGGCCCGAGGTCGATGACAGCCGCGACTTCGACGTCGTGGCCGGGCGGCACCCGGTGGTCGAGGCGGCGCTGGCGCGGCAGGGTCAGCCCTTTGTCGCCAACGATCTGGCCCTGGATCCCAAGGGGCAGGACGCGGCGGCGATCTGGCTGGTCACGGGGCCGAACATGGCCGGTAAATCGACCTTCCTGCGCCAGAACGCGCTGATTGCCATCCTGGCGCAGGCCGGGGGCTACGTGCCGGCGCGAGAGGCGCGGATAGGGCTGGTGGACCAGGTCTTCAGCCGCGTGGGCGCATCGGACGACCTGGCACGCGGGCGCTCGACCTTCATGGTCGAGATGGTCGAGACGGCGGCGATCGTCAATCAGGCGGGCAAGCGGGCCTTCGTCATCCTCGACGAGATCGGACGCGGGACGGCGACCTATGACGGGCTGTCCATCGCCTGGGCGGTCCTGGAACATCTGCACGAGGTCAATGGCTGCCGCGCGCTGTTTGCCACGCATTACCACGAGATGGTGGCGATGGCCGAACGGTTGCCGGGGATCGAGAACGCAACGGTGAGCGTGCGGGAGTGGGAGGGCGAGGTCGTCTTCCTGCACGAGGTGATCAAGGGCGCGGCCGACCGGTCCTACGGGGTGCAGGTGGCGCGGCTGGCCGGGCTGCCCGACGCGGTGATCGCCCGGGCGCGCGAAGTGCTGGAGATGCTGGAAGCGGGCGATCAGGGGCAGAAGGGCGCGAAGGCCCTGATCGACGAGCTGCCGCTCTTTGCGGCGGCACCGCCGCCGGTCCCTGTCCGTGCCGCGACGCCCAAAGTGTCCGTGGTCGAGGAAAAGTTGCGCGGCGTTCATCCGGATTCGATGACGCCGCGCGAGGCTTTGGCGATGTTGTACGAGCTGAGGGATATGCTGGGCGATGGGGTGTAGGGTGCGTGCTTCGCACGCACCAATGCGGGGCCGGTGCGTGCGAAGCACGCACCCTACAGCCCCTGCGCCGCTCAGCCCGGGGTCGACGACACGCCCACCTGAGCCGGGCGCAGCAGATGATCGTTCAGCCGGAAGCCTTCGGACACGACCTGAATGATCTGGCCCGCCTTGGTGCCGGGCACCGGGGCTTCGAACATCGCTTCATGGAAATGCGGATCGAAAGTATCGCCCACCTCGGGCGCCACCCGCTCGATGCCGTGGCGGGCATAGATGTTCATCAGATCGCGCAACGTCAGATCCAGCCCTTCGGCCAGGCCCTTTTGCTGTTCGCGCAGGCTGTCATCCATCAGCGACAGCGCCCGGTTCAGGTTGTCGAAGACCGACAGCATGTCGCGCGCCAGTTTCTGACCGCCATAGATCGCCGCCTCGCGCCGGTCCTTTTCGGCCCGTTTGCGGGTATTTTCCAGATCCGCCAGCGCGCGCATCAGCCGGTCGCGCATTTCGTTGCGCTCGGCCTCCATCCGCGCCTGTGCCGCTTCCAATGCGGCGACGGGATCGAGCTGTTCCTCTTCGGGCGTGGCGAGATCTTCGGTTTCGACGGGTTCTTCAGCCGGGTTTTGCTGCGGGTCAGCCATAGGGTCCTCGTATCAGTCGGAACCCAGCTCGGTCAGCATCTTGCCAACCAGCTGGGCGGTATAATCCACGATCGGGACGATGCGGCCATAGTTCAGCCGGGTCGGGCCGATGACCCCAACCGCACCGACGATCTTGCTGTCGGCGTTCATATATGGAGAAACCACCAGAGTGGAACCCGTCAGTGAAAAGAGTTTGTTCTCGGCGCCGATGAAAATGCGCACGCCGTCGCCCTGTTCGGTATGTTCGAGCACCTCGGCAATGTCGCGCTTGCGTTCCAGATCGTCGAACAGCTCGCGGATGCGTTGCAGGCTGTCGGTATCGGTCTGTTCCAAGAGGTTGGCACGGCCGCTGACAATCAGGCGTTCGTGCCGCTCGCCCTCGTTTTCCCACAGGGCCATGCCGCGTTCGATCAGGTCCGAGGCGAGCGTGTCGATTTCCTGGCGCCGGGCCCTGATCTCGGTCCGCATCCTGCCGCGCAGCTCGCTGAGCGTCAGGCCCGAGGCGATCGCGTTGATGAAGTTCACTGCCTCGCGGATGGCCGAGGGGACCAGCCCCGGGGGTGTGGCGAAGACCCGGTTCTCGACATGGCCATCATCGAAGACCAGCACCACCAGCGCGCGGTCGTTCGAGATCGGCACGAATTCGATATGCCGGATGGGCGCTTCGTGCTTGGGCGCCAGCACCAGGGAAGCCCCCCGTGTCACGCCCGAGAGCGCCCGCCCCACCCTGTCGAGCAGCGCGGTCACGTCGCGTTCATTGGAGTGCCGCGTCGCTTCCAGCCGTTCGCGGTCGGCGCTGGTCACGGGATCGACCTCGAGCAGGGCATCGACGAAAAGCCGCAGCCCCTGCTGCGTGGGGACCCGACCGGCCGAGACATGCGGGCTTTCCAGGAGTCCCATGTATTCAAGATCTTGCATAACATTGCGGATCGTGGCGGGAGAGAGCTTTTCGCTGAAATCCCGGGTAAGCGTGCGCGAACCGACCGGGGCGCCGGTCTGCAGGTAGCTGTCGACGACGCGGCGAAACACTTCGCGGGCGCGGTCGTTCATGTCGCTGAAGGCCTTGTTCTCTGCGCTCATCGCTTCTTTGACCGCTAGTGTCGCGGTGTCTATTCAGGTTGCAACCCCGGGCGCGCGGGATGTATCTGGAGTCACATCGACAAGAGGATCCGGACATGCGCCCTTCGGGAAGAAATCTAGATGAAATGCGAGTGGTTTCAATCGAAACCGGAGTGATGCGGCATGCAGAAGGGTCCTGTCTGATCAAGATGGGCAACACGCATGTGCTGTGCACCGCCTCGGTCGAGGATCGCACGCCGCCCTTTCTGAAGAATACGGGGTTGGGCTGGGTGACGGCGGAGTACGGGATGCTGCCGCGCGCCACGAACAAGCGCAACCGGCGCGAGGCCGCGACCGGCAAACAGGGCGGCCGGACGATCGAGATCCAGCGCCTGATCGGGCGGTCGCTGCGGGCGGGGATCGACCGCTCTGCCCTGGGAGAGCGTCAGATCACCGTCGATTGCGACGTGATCCAGGCCGATGGCGGGACGCGGTGTGCCTCGATCACCGGCGGCTGGGTGGCGCTGGAACTGGCGATCCGCACCCTGATGAAGTCGGGCGCCATCGCTACCAACCCGATCGTGGGCAATGTTGCGGCGGTGTCCTGCGGGCTGTACGCCGGTCAGCCGGTTCTGGATCTGGATTACGACGAGGACAGCGCCGCGGGCGTTGACGGAAACTTCATTCTTCTGGATGACGGTCGCATGATCGAAGTGCAGATGTCGGGGGAAGGCAGCGTTTTCTCGCGGACCGATATGGATGCGATGCTGGCGCTGGCCGCGAAAGGCGTGGACGAGCTGGTCGCGGCGCAGAAGGCGGCGCTGTGACCCTGCGCGGCGAAACCCTGCTCTTTGCCACGCATAATGCGGGCAAGGTCGAAGAACTGCGGCAATTGCTGGCCCCATATGGTGTGACGATTGTCTCGGCCGCCGAGAAGGGGCTGCCCGAGCCGGAGGAAACCGAAACGACCTTTGTCGGCAATGCGTGCATCAAGGCGCATGCCGCGGCGAAGGCTACCGGTCTCCCTGCACTGGCAGACGATTCCGGGCTTTGCGTCGATGCGCTGGACGGTGCGCCCGGCGTTTACACGGCGGATTGGGCGGAGGGACCCGGCGGGCGTGATTTCATGCGGGCGATGACGCGGACCTATGCAGAGTTGCAGGGCAAGGACGCCCCGTGGACTGCCGAATTTCGCTGCACGCTGGTCATGGCCTGGCCCGACGGGCGCGACGAAGTATTCGAAGGCTCGGTCAGCGGGCAACTTGTCTGGCCGGTTCGGGGGACGCTTGGTCATGGATACGATCCGATGTTCGTGCCGGATGGCGAGGAACGGACCTTTGCCGAGATGACTTCAGCAGAGAAGAATGCCTTGTCCCACCGCGCGCAGGCGCTGACCGCGTTGCTCGAG
This sequence comes from Pararhodobacter marinus, assembly GCF_003122215.1. Taxonomy (GTDB): domain Bacteria; phylum Pseudomonadota; class Alphaproteobacteria; order Rhodobacterales; family Rhodobacteraceae; genus Pararhodobacter; species Pararhodobacter marinus. Next base: position 397,711 of record NZ_QEYD01000001.1, read on the forward strand.
CGTTTCACGTGAAACACTCCATCGCTGAGGATTGGCGGAACGGAGGGTTTGCGCTCTACGTGCACTGGCCCTTCTGCGCGGCCAAATGCCCGTATTGCGATTTCAACAGCCATGTCGTGTCCCGCATTTCCCACGACGACTGGCGCGACGCCTACCTGCGTGAAATCGCTCGCTGCGCACGGCAAACCCAAGGCCGCGTGCTGACCTCGATCTTTTTCGGCGGCGGAACACCGTCGCTCATGGAGCCCGAGACGGTAAGCGCGGTTGTCGACGCTGCGAAGTCCGCTTGGCATGCATCCAACTCACTGGAAATCACGCTGGAAGCAAACCCGACATCCGTGGATTTCGAGCGGTTCGAGGGTTTCGCACGCGCCGGCGTGAACCGGCTTTCGCTTGGAGTCCAGGCCCTGAACGACGCAGATCTCACCCGGTTGGGGCGTCTGCATAGCGTCAAAGAGGCGATGAAAGCCTGGGACATCGCCAATTCCGTCTTTCCCCGTACGAGCCTCGATCTGATCTATGCGCGGCAACACCAGACGGCCGATGACTGGAACGCAGAGCTGCGCACCGCCCTCGCCCTCAAGCCCAGCCATCTGTCTCTTTACCAGCTGACGATTGAACCGGGCACTGCCTTTGGGGACCGCCACGCGCGGGGCAGACTGGGCGGATTGCCATCCGAGGATCTGGGTGCCGATCTGTGGCAGATCACGCAAGATCAATGCGAGGCCGCTGGCCTGAACGCCTACGAAACCTCCAACCATGCGGTCAATGGATTGGAATCGCAGCACAATCTCGTCTACTGGCGCTACGGCGATTATGTCGGGATCGGCCCCGGCGCCCATGGGCGCGTCACGACGCCTGCTGGCCGCTTGGCCACAGTGGCCGAGCGGCAGCCCGGTAAATGGCTCTCGCATGTCGATGGCAAAGGATCAGCCGAGACAGTGTCGCCGCTATCCGCAGACGAGCAGGCAGATGAAATGCTGATGATGGGCCTGCGGCTGTCCGAGGGGATCGACATGAACCGCTACCAAGCTCTCAAGGGACGCCCCCTACGTGAGGAAGCGCTGCGTGATCTGGGCGAACTGGGGCTCATCTGGACAGAGGGTGCCCGCATGGGCGCCACGGAAACCGGACGCCCCCTGCTGAACTCACTCCTCAGAGAGCTGATATAGAACCGTTCACCGAACGGACGACAACAACTGGCAAAGCTGATCGAGCTGTTCGAGAGTCTTGTAGCGGATGGTAACCTGCCCTTCCCCACCGGCCCTGTGATCGATCGCCACACCCATGCCCAGATTGGCCGAAAGATCCTCTTCCAGCGCGCGGGTATCGGTGTCCTTTTGCGGGCTTCGACGGACCGACGGACTGACCGGCGGAATGGTCATGCGCCGAGCCAGGTCTTCGGTTTCGCGAACGGACAGCCCTTCCCCCGCCACTTTCATCGCTAGCTTCACCGGATCCTCTGCTGTGACCAGGGCCCGTGCGTGTCCCGCCGAAATGGTCCCGGCGACAACCATGTTCTGAACGTCGACCGGAAGATTGAGCAACCTGAGAAGGTTCGCGATATGGCTCCGGCTCTTGCCGAGTGCCTCGGCGATCTTTTCCTGTGTGTGCCCGAACTTGTCGATCAGCTGACGATAGCCCGTGGCTTCTTCGATCGCGTTGAGACCTTCGCGCTGGATGTTCTCGATGATCGCGACTTCCAGAACTTCCTGATCATCGAACTGACGAACCACAACCGGCAAAGTCGCCAGCTGGGCCAGCTGCGCCGCCCGCCACCGCCGCTCGCCAGCGACGATTTCATAACGATCCGCCTGGCGGGGCGAAGGCCGTACGACCAGCGGTTGCACAATGCCCTTGGACCGGATCGATTCCGTCAATTCACCCAAAGCGCGCTCATCGAACTTGCGCCGCGGCTGATCAGGATTCGGTTCAATGGATTCGATCGGCAGCTGTTCCACCCGCGAACCGCTCAGGGTCTGCGGAACCTCCCGGTTCGTTTCCTGCGCATCAATCCCGACATCGGCCATCAGCGCCGACAATCCACGCCCCAGGCCCCGACGTGGCTGCTTTCGCTCATTCATCAGGACTCTCCCCGTAGATCATTGTTATTCCTCAAAAATTCCTGCGAGAAGGCGCGATACGCCTGGGCGCCTTTCGAGCTCGGATCGTAGCTGATCGCCGGAATCGAAAAGGACGGTGCTTCACTCAAGCGGACATTTCTGGGGATCACGGTCTGATAGACAAGGTCCCCCAGCGTATCGCGCGCGTCGCGCTCCACCTGTTGTGAAAGGTTGTTCCGCTGATCGTGCATGGTCAGCAGAATGCCCTCGACCCGCAACGCGTTATTCGCCGTCTGGCGGATCTCACGGATGGTGAGCATGAGCTGTGACAGGCCCTCCAAGGCAAAAAATTCGCTCTGGAGTGGAATCAGCACCGAATGCGCCGCAACGAGCGCATTGACGGTCAGAAGGTTCAGAGACGGTGGGCAGTCTATCAGGACATAGTCGAAACCCATCGCGGCAAGCGCCGGACTGGCCAAGGCATCCTTCAACAAGTAGCTGCGCTTGTTGACATTGTAGAGCTGAACGTCGGACGAAGACAGCTCGGTCGTTGAGGGAATGAGGCTGATCCCGGGCGTTTCGGTCTTGACGATGGTGGATTCCGGCGTCGCTTCCGCCAAGAGCAGATCATACACCGTTTCCTGTCGTTGATCGAGCAACACGCCGAGGCCTGTGGAGGCGTTCCCTTGCGGATCCATGTCCACGACAAGAACCTTTCGTCCCTTTTCGGCAAGCCCGGCTGCGAGATTTATTGCTGTCGTCGTTTTCGCGACTCCACCTTTCTGGTTCGCGATCGCAATGATTTTCATGTGAGGCTGCCCAATCGGCGAAGATTTCTGAGAACAAGAACAACGCTGTCACGGTCGACGATGCTGTCGTGGCGGTCACATTCGAAGTGCCACGATTGCTGCGCCGCTTCAAGCTCTTGGCGCCAATTCCGCCCTTTTGCAAGGATACAGGCACCGCCCGGCGCAAGGTGACGCGCGCAATAGCCCAGGAGTTCGGGCATTGGTGCCAGAGCGCGCGCGGAGACGATGCCAGCCTTTACGTCGTCTGCGGTTTCAATCCGTTGAGTGACGACCTCCGTGTTCAATCCGAGCTCTCGCGATATGATCTTCAGGAAAGCTGATTTTCGTTTGTCCGCTTCCACGAGGAGCACCGTGGTCTCCGGCGCTCTCTCAGAAGCGACGATTGCGACAACGATTCCGGGCAAGCCTCCTCCCGATCCGATATCGCACCACCTGTCGGGGAAACCGGCCGGAACGTAGCGAACAATCTGAAGGGAATCGATAACATGCCGAGACCAGACATCAGCATATGTGTTTGGCGCGATCAGGTTGATCCTTCTCGACCACGCGACGAGGGCTTCTGAAAACCTGTCGAGCTGCTCCAATGTTTCACGTGAAACAGGGAAGCCGAGTGCCTCAGCTGCCTCTTCAGCGCGCGACACGGTGACGCTTTTCCTGCAGACGAATATGCGCCAGCACCGCCGACATGGCGGCAGGTGTCATGCCTTCGATCCGCTCAGCTTCACCGAGCGTGTTGGGCCGGTGATTGGACAGCTTTGTCTTCAACTCATTCGAAAGCGAGGCAATCAGAGTGTAATCGATCTCCTGCGGGATCATCACAGCATTCTCTCGCTTCAGACGCTCAGCTTCGCGCAATTGTCTTTCGAGATAAGGTTCGTAGAAAGCATCGCGCCCGACTTGCTCAAGATCAGACAGGTCAATCCCGGGAAGATAGGGCAGCAAGTCCGCACAAGAGCGCTTTTCGGCAACGAGTTGGCCGGCGGCGTCCCGCCAACTACGCTTCTTCCCGGTCTTCGAAACCAGCAGATTGAGCGCCAAAGCGACGTCGGGATCGACAAAATCCGCACTCATCTTTTTCGACGACGCTTGCAAGCGATTCATCTTCTCATCAAAGGCTTGCTTGCGATCTTCAGAAACAAGATTGGTATCGACCCCAATCGGCGTCAGTCGTTGATCGGCATTGTCAGCACGAATGCTCAAACGATACTCCGCCCGTGACGTGAACATTCTATAAGGTTCGCTCACACCGCGATGGATCAGGTCGTCGATCATGACCCCTATATAGCTGTCGAAGCGGGACAAGACGAGCTCCTCAGCGCCCGTCGCGCGGGCCGCAGCGTTCGCGCCCGCAAGAAGACCTTGCGCGCCCGCCTCTTCATACCCCGTTGTGCCATTGATCTGACCAGCCAGAAAAAGCCCCGCTATATGGCGATGCTCCAAGGTCGCGCGCAATCCGCGTGGATCTAGGTAATCGTATTCGATTGCGTAGCCGATATGGCGAACCTCAACATTCTCCAAGCCTTTGATAGACCGAAGAAACTCAATCTGAACATCCCCGGGAAGGGAGGTCGAGATGCCGTTCGGATAAACAAGCTCGCTGCTCAGGCCCTCGGGTTCAAGAAAGACATTATGCCCCGATTTCTCGGCGAATCGAACGACCTTGTCTTCAATTGACGGGCAGTAGCGCGGGCCGACGCCGGAAATATTCCCAACGTGCATCGCGGAAAGATGCAGATTCTTGGCAATGATCTCATGCGTCCGCGCGTTCGTCTCCGTGACACCGCAAGGAACTTGCCTCGCCTGGACAGTGCTTGTCTGAAAGGACAGAAATTCGGGATACTCGTCGCCCGGCTGTTCGCCAATGACGCCCCAATCAATGCTTGACGCAACCAGCCGCGCAGGTGTTCCGGTCTTCAATCGCCCTATCCCGTCCGCCGCTTCACGGAGGCGATCTCCGAGCCGTTCCGCCGCCGGAGCTCCCCGACGACCCGCCGCAATCCTCTCGGTCCCAACATGGATTTCCCCACGCAGGAAAGTGCCAGTCGCCAGAACGATCGCGCGGGCGAGGATTTCACTGCCATCGGCCAGAACGATCGCCTTTGCCTCACCGGAATCGACGCGTATATCGACTACCTCGGCTTCAATGACATCAAGGCCTTGCTGCGCCGCCACATAGCGCTGAACGAACGCAGCGTAACGTTCCCGATCCGCCTGAACGCGCGGTCCCTGCACTGCCGGCCCGCGGGACCGGTTGAGCAGCCTGTACTGGATAGCAGCATAGTCCCCGGCACAGCCCATCATTCCGTCCAGTGCATCGATCTCGCGCACAAGATGGCCCTTGCCGATCCCACCGATCGCGGGATTGCAGGACATCACACCCAAGTCGCTTTTCCGAAACGTAATCAATGCAGTGCGCGCATTCCGGCGCGCTGCGGCCAAGGCAGCTTCGACACCGGCATGCCCGGCACCAACGACGATGACATCATATTGTTTCACGTGAAACAGCCCTACTTGCCGATACAGAACGACGCAAAGATCCGTCCAAGGACGTCTTCTACATCTACGCGCCCGATAATGCCATCCAAAGCCCGGATTGCCGCCTTCACATCTTCCGCAACGAGGTCCCAGTCAAGACCGCGCTCCAATGCCGTAAGGGCCGTATCGATCCCCTCCAGTGCCCGGCTCAGCTTGTCGAAATGGCGCTCCCGGGTGAAGACGGAACTCTCGCGTGACCGCTCCCGCAACTCAGCCGTAATCCGGTCCACAAGCTCGGTGACGCCCTGCCCATTGCGCACCGACAGCCCCTCCAGACCCCAAAGGTCAGCCTTCGACAGGATAATGATATCGCCCTCGGTCACATTCATCGGCACCTCGTCGGGCGCGCTTTGCAGAAACACCCGCAAATCCGCGCGCGCGGCCCGCGCTTGCCCGCGTTCGATGCCTGTCTGCTCGATCTCATCGTCCGACTGCCGCAATCCGGCGGTGTCGATCAAGGTCACTGACAACCCGTCCAGCTCCATCCGGACTTCGATCACGTCCCGTGTGGTCCCCTCGCGCGACGAGGTGATCGCCGCTTCCCTTCCCGCCAAAGCATTGAGAAGCGTGGATTTTCCGGCATTCACCCGCCCCACGATCGCCACCTCGAAGCCGCCGCGCACAGATTCCGAGGCACGGCGGCCGGCCATTTGATGTTGCAAGCTTGTCTGGACCGCCTTCAGCGGGGTCACCACTTGTACGGTCAGATCGTCGGGCAATTCCTCATCTGCGAAATCCAGCGCCGCTTCCATCATCGCCAGCGATTGCAACAGGTCCTCGCGCCAGCGTTCGACCATCGCCCGCGCCGACCCGTCCATGACGTCCAGCGCCTGGCGCCTTTGGGCATCGGTTTCGGCGTCTATCAGATCCGCCAGCGCCTCGACCTCGGTCAGGTCCATGCGCCCGTTCAGGAAGGCGCGCCGCGTGAACTCACCCGCTTCCGCCGCTCGCACGCCTTCGACGGCAAGACAGGCGCGCAGCATGGCCGCCACGACCGCGACACTGCCATGCACCTGAAACTCGCAGATCCGCTCACCGGTAAAGCTGTGACCCTGCTCGAAGGTCAGGACCAGCCCGGTATCGATGACCGATCCTGACGCATCGCGGAACCGCGCCCAGCGGAAATCGCGCCCGGCAGGCGCAAATCCGGCAATTGCTTCGCAAAGCTCGAACGCCCGCTCGCCCGAGGCGCGGATGATTGCCACGCCCGCTCGGCCCTGCGCGGTGGCAAGGGCGACAATCGTGTCCATCTGTCCCTCCGGATGAACGACCCGATCACGAGTTCATGGAATCGAAGAACTCGCTGTTCGTCTTGGTCTGTTTCAGCTTCGAGATCAGGAATTCGATCGCATCCGTCGTGCCCATCGGGTTCAGGATGCGGCGCAGAACGAAGGTTTTCTGCAGGTTCGACTTGTCGACCAGCAGGTCTTCTTTCCGCGTCCCGGACTTGAGAATATCCATGGCCGGGAACACGCGCTTGTCGGCCACCTTGCGGTCCAGCACGATCTCCGAGTTGCCCGTTCCCTTGAATTCTTCGAAGATCACCTCGTCCATGCGCGAGCCGGTATCGATCAGCGCGGTGGCGATGATGGTCAGCGACCCGCCTTCTTCGATGTTCCGCGCCGCCCCGAAGAACCGCTTCGGCCGCTGCAGCGCGTTGGCATCGACACCGCCGGTCAGCACCTTGCCCGAGGACGGAACAACGGTGTTGAAGGCCCGGCCCAGGCGGGTGATCGAGTCGAGCAGGATCACCACGTCGCGCTTGTGCTCGACCAGCCGCTTGGCCTTTTCGATCACCATCTCGGCCACCGCCACGTGACGCGTCGCCGGCTCGTCGAAGGTCGAAGACACGACCTCGCCCTTCACCGAGCGCTGCATGTCCGTGACTTCCTCGGGTCGCTCGTCGATCAGAAGCACGATCAGGTAGCATTCCGGGTGGTTCGACGCGATCGAATGGGCGATGTTCTGCATCAGCACGGTCTTACCCGTGCGCGGCGGCGCCACGATCAGCGCGCGCTGGCCCTTGCCCAGCGGGACAACGATATCGATGATCCGCGCCGAGCGATCCTTGATCGTCGGATCCTCGATTTCCATGTTCAGCCGCTCATCGGGATAGAGCGGCGTCAGGTTGTCGAAATGGACCTTGTGGCGCGCGCGCTCGGGATCGTCGAAATTGATCGACGTCACCTTGGTCAGCGCGAAATACTTCTCGTTCTCGCCCGGTGCGACGATCACGCCTTCGATCGTGTCGCCGGTGCGCAGGCTGAACTGACGGATCATCTCGGGCGAGACGTAGATATCGTCCGGACCTGGAAGATAGTTGGCTTCAGTCGAGCGCAGAAAGCCGAAACCGTCCTGCAGAACCTCCAGCACGCCATCGCCGCCGACTTCCCAGCCATCCTCGGCGCGCTCTTTCAGGATCGAGAACATCATCTCGCCCTTGCGCATGGACGGCGCGTTCTCGATTTCCAGCTCTTCGGCCAGCGCCAGCAGCTCGGCGGGTGTCTGGGCTTTCAGCTCGGACAGGTTCAGTCGGTTCTCGGCCATGCATAGCCCTCCACGATGCGCCCGGATCGGGGCCAGCATCGGATCAATCATAAAGTCTTCGGAAAACACGGGGTCCCGGACGGGTCCGCTTTGGCGTTTCTCTAAGCGAATGCACAGCCCGAGTCAATTGCGCCCCGGATCCATGCCGGGCGCGTTCAGGTCCCCATCTTTCTTAAAAAATAAGAAAAGAGAGAAAGGATAGATGATGATGATTGTCATGGGGATAACCGGAATTCTGGCTCTGCCCCCAGCTTTGTCCACAGGCTGGCGACGCGGGCCTTTCGGTAACAACGCGCGACAAACCCTTGGGATTCAGCGCTGAATCTGCCTTTCTCCCCACCGGGGCGCCGACCCTTTTCAGATCTTTCACACCCTGTGCATTGAGGTTTTCCCGTGTGGAGAAACCGGCCCGGCGGCTTGACTTTTCTGGGTGTAACCGGCGATCTCTCGCCAGCACCCCCAGTGGCCCCCAATCCACCCAGAGATTTCGAGCAGACTTATCCACATGACTGTCCTCACCCTCGCTTCTGGCTCCGCGATCCGGGCGACGCTTTTGCGCAACGCAGGATTGCAGATCGCGGTCCAACCGGCGCGAATCGATGAGGAGATGCTGCGCGAGTCGCTTCTGGCCGAGGGCGCCGGCGCGCATGATCTGGCCGATGCCCTGGCCGAGCATAAGGCGCTGAAAGTCGCGCGCCGGAATCCGCAGGGGCTGGTCTTGGGCTGCGACCAGATCCTCGAATGCGACGGCCGGATCTTTGCCAAACCGCGCGATCCCGACGAGGCGCGCGCACAGCTCGATACGCTGCGCGGCAAGACTCACCGTCTGCACACCGCCGCCGTCCTGTTCGCCCAGGGCGAGCCGGTCTGGCGTCACTTCGCCACGCCCCGTCTGACAATGCGGGACTTTTCGGACGCGTATCGCGACGCCTATATCGCCCGGAACTGGGACGAAATCCGGCATTGCGTCGGTGGCTATCAGATCGAGGCCGAGGGCCTGCGCCTGTTTTCCGCCATCGAGGGCGATCTCTTCAGCATCCAGGGCCTGCCGCTGATCGAGCTTTTGCAGATCCTCACGCGTCGAAAGGATATCGACGGATGACCCAGCTTCGCCTCGCCGGGGTAATCGGCGATCCGGTTGCCCATAGCCGCTCGCCCCGCCTGTTCCGTCACTGGTTGCAGCGCTACGGGCTCGAAGGGCACTATGTTCCCCTGCATATCAAGCCGGACGATTTCGCCGAGGCGCTGCGCATCCTGCCGCGCATGGGGTTCGTCGGCGTCAATGTCACCATCCCGCACAAGCACGACGCGCTGGGGCTGGCCGACACAGTGACCCGGCTCGCCGACCGGATCGGGGCCGCGAATACGCTGACCTTCACCAGATCGGGGATCGAAGCCGACAACACCGATGCCCATGGCTTTGCGCAGAATATCCGTGACGCGCATCCCGACTGGGCTCCGCGCGTCGTGTCCCTGATCGGGGCCGGCGGGGCCAGCCGGGCAGTGATCGCGGCGCTTCAGGATGCCGGGGCCGAGGAAATCCGCCTGACCAACCGCACCGGCGCCCGGGCCGAGGAACTGGCCGGTGAGCTGGGCGACGGCATCACCGTCATCCCCTGGGACGAGCGGGCGGCGATGCTGGCGGGCTGCGACACGCTGGTCAACGGCACGGCGATGGGGATGTCGGGCAATCCGCCTCTGGATCTGCCGCTGGACGATCTGCCCGCCACGGCGCTGGTAACCGATCTGGTCTATACACCGATGGAAACGCCGCTTCTGGCCACCGCGCGCGCGCGGGGAAATCCGGTAGTCGACGGTCTGGGCATGCTTCTGCATCAGGCGGTGCCGGGATTCGAGCGCTGGTTCGGCCATCGCCCCCGCGTTGACGAGGCTTTGCGCAAGGCGGTGCTCGGATGACCTTGGTTCTGGGGCTGACCGGCTCGATCGGCATGGGAAAATCGACCACGGCGGGGTTCTTCCGCGAGGCCGGCGTGCCGGTCTGGGACGCCGATGCCGCCGTGCATGCGCTTTACGCCAAAGGCGGCGACGCCGTCGCGCCGCTGGCCGCGCTGCACCCGGCGGCGGTTGTCGACGGGGCCATCGACCGCGCCGCGCTGCGCGACTGGATCGCTACGGACAAGAGCGCGCTTGCGCAGATCGAAGCGGTGGTTCACCCGCTGGTCGGCCAGTCGCGCGCCGATTTCATCGCCGCCCATGCCGACAAGCCGCTGGTCGTCGTCGATGTGCCGCTGCTGTTTGAAACCGGCGGCGAGAAGGGCGTCGATCGGGTGCTGGTCGTCTCCGCCCCGCCCGAGGTCCAGCGCGAGCGGGTTCTGGCGCGTCCCGGCATGACCGAGGCGCATTTTAGGACCATATTGTCGAAACAGATGCCCGATGCCGAGAAACGCGCGCGCGCCGATCACGTGATCCAGACGCTGGGTCTTGAACAGACCCGCCGCGCCGTGTTCGACTTGGTGGCAGGGCTGAGCGGAGAAACGCGCAATGCGTGAAATCGTCATGGACACGGAAACCACCGGCTTCGAGCCGTCCGAGGGACACCGGCTGGTGGAGATCGGCGGTGTCGAGCTGGTCAACCACATGCCGACCGGACGGACCTATCACCAATACATCAACCCCGAGCGCGACATGCCGGAAGAGGCGTTCAACGTGCACGGGTTGTCGGCGGATTTCCTGCGCCCGCAGCCGAAATTCAACGAGATCGCGGACGATTTCGTCGCGTTCTTCACCGGCGCGACGCTGGTGATCCACAACGCCGCCTTCGACATGAAGTTCCTGAATTTCGAGCTGGAGAAATCCGGCCGCCCAAAGCTTCAGAACAAGGTCGTCGACACGCTGGCCATCGCCCGGCGGCGTTTCCCGGGCTCGCCCGCCTCGCTGGATGCGCTGTGCCGGCGGTTCGGCATCGACAACTCGTCGCGGACGTTGCACGGCGCTCTGCTCGACTCGGAGATCCTGGCCGAGGTCTATCTGGAACTGATGGGCGGGCGTCAGCCGGATCTGGTGCTCGGTGGGGCCGGGTCGTCGCGCGGCGGCGGTTCGGTCGACAGCCAGTGGCGCCCGCGCGCCCGTCCGGTGCCGCTGCCTTCCCGCCTGACGGCGGACGAGGCCGCGGCCCATGCCAAGCTGGTCGAAAAGATGGGCGAAGCGGCGATCTGGGCGCGCTATGGCTCCTGACGCGCTGGTCGTGGGCGCCGGTCCTGCCGGGCTCATGGCCGCTGACCGCCTGCTGGCCGCCGGATGCTCCGTGCTGTTGGCCGAGGCCAAGCCTTCGCCCGCGCGCAAGCTGCTGATGGCGGGGAAATCCGGGCTGAACGTCACCAAGGACGAGACGCTCGACGCCTTTATTTCGAATTATTACGAAGCAAGCGACTGGCTGCGGCCCATGCTGGAGGCTTTCGGCCCAGCTCACGTGCAGGACTGGATGCGCGCGCAGGGGCAAAAGGTCTTTACCGGATCGTCGGGCCGGGTTTTCCCGAAATCGATGAAAGCCTCGCCCCTGTTACGTCACTGGCTGGCCGATCTGCGCGCGCGCGGGCTCGATCTGCGCACGCGCTGGCGCTGGCGCGGTGGCGGTCACTTCGACACGCCTGACGGGCCGATGACGGTCACGCCAGAAGCCACGGTGCTGGCCATGGGCGGTGCAAGCTGGGCGCGGCTGGGATCGGACGGCGCCTGGGCGGGTATCCTGCGCGAGGTGGGCGTCGAGCCGGCGCCGTTCAGACCCGCGAATATGGGGTTCCGCGTCGACTGGTCCGAACCGATGGCGCGGTATTTCGGCGAGCCGCTGAAGGGCGTGGCGCTGATCGCGGGCGACCGGAGCCTGCGGGCCGAGGCGGTGATTTCCGCGCGTGGTCTGGAAGGCGGCGGGATCTATGCCTTGAGCCGCAGCTTGCGCGACGGCGCCGGGCTGTTCGTCGATCTGTTCCCCGATCTGAGCGCCGAGGCGCTGACCGACCGGATCGCCCGGCGTCCCGCCCGGGAATCTGCGGCGAACCGTTTGCGGAAGCTGGGGCTGGCCGGCGGGCGTCTGGCGCTGGTTCAGGAATTCCTGCGCCCCCTGCCCGCCGATCCCCGGGATGCTGCGCAGGCGCTGAAAAGGCTGCCTGTCCCGCTATCCGGCCCGCGCCCGATGGACGAGGCGATCTCGACCGCCGGGGGGATCCGGCGCGCGGACCTGACCGACGAGCTGATGCTGCGTGCCCTGCCCGGCACCTTCGCCGCGGGCGAAATGCTGGATTGGGAGGCCCCGACCGGCGGCTATCTGCTGACGGCCTGTCTTGCCACGGGCCGCTGGGCGGGCGACGGCGCCGTGCGGTTCATTGCGTCCCGGTCAGGATGAAACCCGCGCCAATGGCAAAGCGCCCGTCAATGACGTGACCGGCGGTGAACGGGCCGACATCGCGCTGGAACACCGCACGAAAACTGTCGTCGCCCAGCGTGATCGCGAGCGTCTCGAACCCGAACAATGCGCCACTGCGGGGATATTGCGCTTTGTAAGCCGCCTCTTTCGCGCTGAAGACAACGCGGGCCAGACGGGGATCGAGGTCGCGCTCCTGCGGTAAAAGCACGGTGTCGCGGATATCCTCGGGCAGGTCGGCATCGACTTCCAGATCCAGCCCGATCATTCCCTTGCCCACCGCCGCCATCGCCCAGCCTCCGGCATGCGAGATCGAACCGGTGACGCCCTCGGGCCAGTCCGGGCTGCGGTCTATGGCCATCGGGATGGCGACATCGCGACCCATCGCCTGCCGCGCCGCCTGCCGCCCAGCCGAGAACTCGGCCCTTCGACGCTCGACCGCACGCTCGACCGCGGGTTCTTCTTCGGGTTTAAGCGAAATAGAACCGATGGCCACCACGGCGACCCGCAAGGGAGGCCGGAAGACCTGCGCCGCCAGCGTTTCAAGCTGGCGGCGCGTCGTGTCGGTGTCGAGGTTGCTCACGAAGGGATCATCCCAGTTTGCTCAACCGTTCGGCCCGCATGGCGCGGCGCCGTGACATCGCGTCCATGCGTCCGCGCGCGGCCTCTTGCTCGACTTCCTTGGCGGGTTCGGGCGTTTGCGGCGCGGTGCTGCCCGCAGGCTTCAGCTTGGCGTCGATATGCGCCGCCAGAGCCTGCAGGACCGGGAAGCGGAACACGTCGGTGATCGACAGACCGGGCAGTGCCAGCGCCTCGCGGATTTCGCGATGCGCCTGCACGGCCAGCAGCGAATGCCCGCCCAGCTGGAAGAAGTTGTCGGCGGGCTTGATGTCAGGCACGCCAAGCACCTTCTGCCAGATCCCCGCGATCCGTGCCTGCGTATCGCCGCCATTCGCCGCGACCGGCGCGGCGATCACCGCAGGCCGCACGACGCCCGGCGCGGGCAGGGCCTTGCGGTCGATCTTCTTGTTGGGCGTCAGCGGGAAGCTGTCCAGCCGCACCAGAGCCGAGGGCACCATATGCGCGGGCAACACCCCCGCCAGCGCCGTTTTCAAAGCGCCCGTATCGGCATGGCCCAGCACATAGGCCACCAGCCGCACGTCGCCCGGCTGATCCTCGCGCGCGATGACCACCGATTGCGTGACGCCGGGTTGCGCGTCGAGCTGCGTCTCGATCTCGCCCAGTTCGATCCGGTAGCCGCGGATCTTCACCTGATGATCCGCGCGGCCCAGGAAATCGACCGTCCCGTCCGGCCGCAGCCGCACCAGATCGCCGGTGCGATAGAGCCGCGCGCCGTCAATGGTGACGAACCGCTCGGCGGTCAGTTGCGGACGCTGCCAATAGCCGCGCGTAACGCCTGCCCCGCCGATCCACAGCTCGCCCTCCTGCCCCACCGGGACCGGGCGCTGATCGTCGTCCAGCACATGCAGCGTCGTGTTGGCGATGGCCGAGCCGATGCCGACCACGCCCTCGCCACCCTTGGAATAGGCGGTGGTGGACCAGATCGTGGTCTCGGTGGGTCCGTACATGTTCTGCACCGGGGACCCCGTGATCTCCGTTAGCTGCGACGCCAGAGCCCCCGGCAGCGCCTCGCCGCCGACCATCATGTGCTTGACCTGCCCCAAAGCCGCGCGGGCCTCGTCATTGGTGACCAGCATTCGTGCCATCGAGGGCGTGCATTGCAGATGCGTGACCTTGTGGCGCTGGATCTGCGCGGCGAGCGAGAAGTCGTTCGCGTCCAGCTCGGCCGGCGCGTTCGACCGGCGCAGCACCTCGGCCAGCGGATAAAGCCCCTCGAGCACCTGCTGGGTAGGGATGCCGTAATCGATCAGGCAGCCGATCTCGGCCACGCCGATGGCCTTGAGTTGCTCGACGCGGCGGATGCAATCGTCGACCGTGCCGAACAGGCCGCTGTCTTCGAAATAGCGATTGAACGCATAATCGAGGATCCCGTCCACCTCGTCCTGGCTGAGCGTGGCAAGGTCGATCTCCATCGGGTTCGACGTGCCTTTGGGCTTCTTGAAGGCGGGGAACGCCCAGGCATACTGCTTCAGCAAAGCGGCCGCCGACAGAAGATAGCTTTTCATCGGGCCGCTGGCGGTTTCGCGCGCGATCTCTCGGGTGCGGGCGACATAGGTGTGCAGCATCATCGTGACCGTGTGATCCGCCGGGTCACGGCCCACCTCGCGCAGGGCGTCGTGATAGATGCGGATCTTTTCGGCGACCTCGTCGATCGACTGGCCCAGAAGGTGGGTCAGCACGTTCGCACCGATGCGCCCGGCCTCGCGCCAGGTTTCGGGATTGCCCGCCGTGGTCAGCCAGATCGGCAATTCCTTGGACACAGGACGCGGCAGCGACTGAACGATGCGTTCCTCGCCATTATGGTCAAACGCGACATCCTCGCCACGCCACAGCTTGCGCACCTTCTCGATCGTGTCGAACAGGGCGGCCTTGTTGTGGGGCACCGAGTTTTCCGGCCGCAGCACGAAATCGACCGGGTGCCAGCCCGAGGCCATGCCAAGGCCCACGCGCCCGTTGGTCAGGTTGTCGATCACCGCCCATTCCTCGGCGATCCTTAGCGGGTGGTGCAGCGGCGCCACGCAGGAGCCCGCGCGCACGTCGATATTCTTTGTCACCGCCGCCACCGCCGCGCCGGTCACGGCGGGGTTCGGATAGGGGCCACCGAAGGCGTGGAAATGGCGTTCCGGCGTCCAGACGGCGCGGAAGCCGTGGGTATCGGCGAATTTCGCGCCTTCCAGCAGCAGCTCGTATTTCTTCGGGCCGGGGCCGTCATCATTGCCCCAGTAGAACAGGCTGAAATCCATCTTCTTGTCGGAAATCGCCATCGACCCGCCCGAGACCATCATGCGGTCTTCGTCCGAGGTCAGCACCAGCTTGAAGCCGCGCGCCAGCGTCCAGAAGAGTTCGAGCACCGAGATGTCGAACGACAGCGAGGTCACGGCCAGCCAGACGCCGGCGGGATCGTGCTGGATGCGCTGATCCATCCCGGCGAAGAAATTGGCGACGTTGCGGTGTTCGACCATCACGCCCTTGGGCAGCCCGGTCGAGCCCGAGGTATAGATCAGATAGGCCAGGTTTTCGGGCGACGCGCCGGTTTCTGGATTGGTGTCCGGGGCGGCGGCAAGGCGGGTATCCGTGTCCAGAACCAGCAGCTGCGCGGCGTGGTCCGGCAGACTGTCGATCAGGCCCGATTGCGTCACGATGACCGGCGCGCCGCTATCGGTGACGAAATGCTTCAGCCGGTCGGCGGGATAGGACGGATCCATCGGCACATAAGCGCCGCCGGCCTTCAGGATCCCCAGCGCGCCGATCAAGAGATCGGGCGAGCGGCGGGCACACAGCGCGACAGGCGTGTCGGGATTGATGCCCATTCCTTGCAGGACATGCGCGACCTTGTTGGCCCGCGCGTTCAGTTGGGCATAGGTCAGCGACCGGCCCTCAAAGACCAGCGCGGTCGCGTCGGGGGTCCGGGCGACCTGAGCTTCGAACAGGCGGCTGATAGGCTGGTTGTCGAAGGGCGCGGCGGTGTCGTTGAGCCGGTCGAGGATCGCGCGCTCGGGCGCGCTGAGGCGGTCGAGCTTGTTCAGCGGCGTCGCCGCATCGGCCTGCGCCAGATGCGCGATGCGCGCAACGGCGAGATCCAGCGTGGCCTCGTCCGTCAACGACAGATCGGCGCTCAGCGTCAGACCCGCAGGCCCTGACACAAGGCACAGCGCCACGCCGTCGATGGGCGCGTCGGTTTCCGACAGGCCCAGCGCCGGGGCGGAAAGCGGCATCAGCGCCGGGTCGCGGCCGATGAGGTCGCGCGCGTACGAGGGATGCGTTTCTGTGAAGGCCGTGGTGTCCGCCATCGCGGCTTCCAGTGCGCCGAGGCTGTCACCCGTGACGTTCATCGGCACCCAGGACGCGATATAGGCCGGGGCGGCGCGATGCGCGTCGTCGGTCATCGGGCCGCGATAGGCCCAGCTGCCGGGGGTAAAGGACGACAGGATCGCCGCCGCGCGCAGGGCGGTGACATTGTCCAGCGCACGCTCGGCCCGGCCCGTGCCGGCGCCTTTGGCGGACAGTTCGGACGGGGCAAAGGCGGAAAGCGCCTTGCGCCAGCGGGCTTCGCCCGGGGTGACGCGGGCCATGGCACCGGTCAGGGACTCGGATGGGGCGGGCAGCAGGTCGCCGGTTTCGGCGATGTCGCTTTCGGGCAGGCCACCGAGACAGGTCAGGCCCGTCAGCCTTACCGCGCCATCGGCGCAGGCAACGGTCAGCGCGTCGCCCGTGTCCAAGACGGTGCCCGGCACGCCCGAGCCGGGGACGATCTCCGACCCGGTCACGGCGAAGACGCCCTTGGCGGTTTCCACCTTGGGCAGCGCCAGAGGGTTCCAGTAGCCGCTATGATCGAGCGCGCGCACCAGGCGGACAATCTCGGCCCCCGGGCGGGTGAAATCGATCCGCGCCGCGTGGGCCGGGCGGTCGTCGCGGCGATAAAGCGTCCGCTGGCTCAGATCCTGCGCGGTGCCCGGCGCATCGGTTTCCAGGGCCGTCACGACGGCGGGGAAGCTTTCGATGGCCGCCGCATAGCAGCGGGCATTGAGGGAAAAGGCGGTGTCATCGGGCTGGATGTCGAAACCGGCCTGTTGCAAAACACGGCCTTCGTCGATCCCGCCTTCGATCCGGTGCCATGTCACGCCGTGGCGCGTCTCACCTTTCAGCATCGCCCAGAGCGGCGCGTTCAGCCCGGCATAGCGCGGCAGCGGGCCGTCATGGAAATTGACCGCGCCTTTCACGGCGCGGGCGATCAGCGCGTCGGGCAGAACGGACAGGTTGGCAATGGACAACAGCCAGTCGAAATCGGCGGAGACGCGGTCTTCCAGCCCCTTGCCGGGGGCGACGACCGGCAGACCGGCGGCCTCGGCCCAGGCGATCACCTCGGCATTGCGGCTGGCGACGGTGACGATCCGGTGGCCGCGTCCCAGAAGGATCTTGGCGCATTCCACCAGCAGGGATTCATTCCCAACCAGGACACTCGAAAAAGACGTCATTCTTAACTCTCCTGCGGTCGGCGCGTTCCCAGACTGTGTCGCAAAAGATCGCGGACAAAATGTGGCGGGGTATGGGGTTGTTTGCGCTGCAGCAACACCCGCAGCCCGTACAGGCCCAGCCCCGCCATATGCGCCGCGGTCGCGGTCAGCGTGTAGAGACGACCGTGGTTCTTTTCAAAGTAATGCCGCCGCGACTGAAACCAATAATCCGGCACGCGGGACCATTGCTTCATCCCGGTGCTGACCGAGCCGATATGCACGACCCGGCTTTCGACGACATAAGCCGCACGCCAGCCCGCCCGCCGCCCGCGCAGAAACAGATCAACCTCTTCGAAATACAGGAAAAATGTTTCATCGAAGAGACCGATCTCATCCAGCATGTCCTGCCGCATCAGCACGCTGGCCCCGGCGACCCAGTCGACTTGCGTGGTCTCGGTGGGCAGCGGCGGGGCGACGATGGCGTGTCTGAGCAGCTTCGACACCGGCCCGGTCTTTGCCGCGCCTTCGAACTCGCTGGCGATCGAGGGGAAGCGGAAGGCGGTGACATGCGGCACATCGTCCTCCCCCCGGATCGCGCTGCCCGCGAATCCGGTCTGCGGATGGGACTCGAGGTAATCGAGCAACACGCGGATCGCATCGGGTTCGGGGAAGGCGTCGGAATTCAGGATGAACACGTAATCGGGCCGCGTTCCGTCCGGCAGGCCCGCGCGGATGCCCACGTTGTTCCCCGCCCCGAAGCCGCCATTGCGGTCCGACGCGATCACCCGCACGCGCGGCCAGCTTTCGGCGCGGGCGGTCAGGGTTTCGAAGCTGCCGTCCTGGCTGTCATTGTCAACGATGGTGATCGCGCCCTCGATCCCCTCCATCGCGGTGATGGCGGCCTCGGCGGCGCGCGCCGTCATCTCGGCGGTGCGCCAGTTCAGGATCACACACAGAACGCGGCTCATGTCTCGACCTCAGCGATCAGGGTCTTCAGCTTGGACGCCATGACACGGACATTGGGTTCCAGCACCATGGAATCGTGATCGCCGGGAACCTCGTGCACGCTGAGCCGGGCCATGTAGCGCGACCAGTCGTTATCGTCATGGACGTATTCCTTGGCACTGCTCACCCAGCGCCCGCCCGAGACTTTCCAATGCCGGTCCAGCGGCGGACGGAACAGCGCGACCCGGCCGTCATAGGGGTCAAGGCCCACATGCGGCAGGGCATTGCGGAAGGCGGTTTCGATGGCGCGGTTGTGGAAGCCGCTATCGGCTTCGGCCTGGGCCTCTTGCGCCATGCGGTCCAGCTCTTCCTTCCACGCTTTGCGGTCGGCCATCCATTCGGCGAAATAGCCCGGACCCTTGCGGCGGAATTCGGCCAGCTTGATCAGCGCCTTGTCCGCCCGGTTCAGCGCCGGGCGTTCGGGCAGCGGCGTGTCCAGCAGCGTCAGCAGCGCGACCTCCTCGCCCTCGGTGCGCAATTGCCGCGCCATTTCCAAAGCCGTCAGCCCGCCGCCCGAGAAACCGCCGATCAGATAGGGGCCGTGCGGTTGCACCTGCCGGACCTCGGCCAGGTAATCGCGTGCGGCCTCGTCCAGACGGCGATGCGGTTCGGCGCCGCCCAGAAGCCCGCGCGCCTGAAGGCCATAGAACGGTCGGTCGCGGCCCAGAAGCTGGGCGAGGTTGCGCAGGTTCAGCACGTTGCCGAACATGCCCGCGCACAGGAAGAACGGCGTTTTCGCGCCCGGC
Source organism: Pararhodobacter marinus (assembly GCF_003122215.1). Taxonomy (GTDB): domain Bacteria; phylum Pseudomonadota; class Alphaproteobacteria; order Rhodobacterales; family Rhodobacteraceae; genus Pararhodobacter; species Pararhodobacter marinus. The sequence continues at coordinate 416,890 of NZ_QEYD01000001.1, forward strand.
TCGCCCTCGTGCATCGGCACGAGGAACTCGTAGCGTTTCTGCGGCACGGCCACGGCGGGGGCATCGCCCGTCTCGGTAATTCCGGCACGCTCGGCCACCATGGCGGCGACCTTTTCGACGGTTGGCGCTTCGAACAGGATCGAGATCGGGAAATCGACCGACCATGTTTTCTTCACGCGCGCGAACAGCCGAACGGCGATCAGCGAATGGCCGCCCAGGTCAAAGAAACTGTCCTGCACGCCGACGCCCTGCACGCCCAGCAATTCCTCGAACATCGCGACCAGCATCCGTTCGACATCGTTGCGCGGCGCGACATAGGCGCTGTCGAGGTTGGGGCGCTCGAATTTCTGGCCCTCGCCGGTTTCGATCTCGATGGGCTGCGCGGCCTCGGCGATCAGTTCGGGCAGCGTCAGCGACGAGACAACCACTTGCCGCCGATCCGTGGCGAGCGCGCGCAGGAAGCCTTCGGCGCCCTCGGCTGCGGTCAGGCCCTGCGCAAGATTGCGCGCCAGCCGTTCCTCGCCGGGATTGAGCGCGCGGTCCTCGGTCCCGGCGTCGAATTCGACCTCGGACGGTAAAAGCGGTGCGGGTGCGCCAAAGCCTCCTTCCAGCCGCTTGATGGTGAAGCGGGCAATCTCGGCGCAGACCTCGCCCTCGGGCGTGGCAAGGGTGATGTCGAAACTGGCCACGCCCGGTTCGGCGGGGGCGATGCGGACATGGCTGACGATCTCGGCAGGCAGGGCGCGGAAGACCTTCACGCTGCCATAGCTCACCGGCACCCAGAGCGCGCGACCGCCATAGCCCGCGATCAGGTCCATCGCCCAGCCTGTGGCAAGGTCCATCAGGGCCGGGTGCAGCACATAGCCCTGATCCAGATCGGCGCGGAACGCGTCGGGCAGGGCCAGACGGGCGATGCCTTCGCCCGTGCCATAGGCCACGCGGTTCAGCACCCGCCAGCGCGGGCCGAAATTGAGATGGGTCTCCTGCCCCGTGGCGATGCCGCAGGGGTCTTCCTTGATCCCGGTCTGGCAGCGCGCCTCGACGGCGGTGATGTCCAGCGGCGCGGGGCGGGCGATGTTGCGCATGTTGATCTGCGCAGCTGCATTCAGCACGAAGCCGTCCCGCCCGCGCAACGTCACGCCCGAGCGCAGCGCGAAGTCATAGCCCGCGTCGTTGCGCGTCAGCGTCACGCGGATCGCACGGGGATCGTCGACCTCGAGCGCGCGGAAGAAGGTCAGATCGGCGATTTCGAAAGGTTCGACCTCGCCCTGCCCGTGCAGCGATTGCGCGGCGATTTCCAGCATCCCGGTGCCGGGCACCAGCGCGCGGTTGTCCTTGGTGCGGTGTTCGTCCAGCAGCCACATATCGGTGGAATAGGTCGCGCTGAAGCGCCGGTTCATTCCCGCGTCAAAGCCCGCCGTTTCCAGCAAAGGCAGCGCGACGGGGGTTTCGGGCATCGCCGGGCCGTGGCCCAGGCGCGAGGCCATAGCATCGGCGGCCATGCCGACCTCGGCCCAGATGCCCCAGTCGATGGCGGTGACGCGGGTCTTGCCCGACCGCGCCATGGCCCATGCGTTCAGGTATTCGTTGGCGGCGACGTAATCCACCTGACCGGCCGGGGCCGTCAGGGTCGAGGTGGACGAGAACACGACGATCCGCTCGACCGCGCCGTCGGGCAGCAGGCTGTCGAGAACCCGCGTGCCGTGGACCTTGGGGGCAAAGACGTTTTCCACGCTGCTGACCGATTTCGCGGCCAGCGGGGCATCGTCGATGGTGCCCGCGGCGTGGATCACGCCGTGGATCTTGCCGAAGCGCGCGCGCGCGGCGTCGAAAGCCGCGCGCATCTCGTCAATATTGCAGACATCGGCGGCGGCGATCATCACCTCGCCGCCCATGGCTTCCAGCCGCTCGACCTGCAGGATCCGGCGGGTCGCGGCGTCGCCCCGGGCCTTCGCGGATTCCCAGTCCTCGCGCGGTGGCAGGGCGGTGCGGGCGATCAGCACGATCTTCGCGTCCGAGCGTTGGATCAGCGCCTCGGCCACGGATTGCCCGATGCCGCCGAAACCGCCGGTGATGACCCAGGCCGCGCCCTGCGGCAGGTCGGGGGTGTCGGTCAGCGGTTGCGGGCGCAGTTTCTGGATATAACGCTTGGTCCCGCGCAGGGCGGCGACAGGGTTGCCGGGTTGGGCGAGTAATTCCTCAAGGATCGGGATCGTTTGATCCGGCGCCGAGCCGCGCTTGCGGGTGCGGGGGTCGATATCCAGCGTGCCGATGGTGATCCCGGCGACCTCATGCGGCATGACGCGGGCGGGCCCGGCGATCAGCGCCTTTTCCGGCCAGCGCAGCGCTTCGTCCCGGACCTGCTGGGCGCCGGCGGTGATGACGCTCATATGGAGCGGCCCGGCGAGGCCTTCATCCGCGATGGCCTGACCGAGGAACAGCAGCGAATAGAACCCCTGTTCCACATGCGCCTGAAACGCGTTCGAGCCGGGGCGGAACCGCTCTTCGCCCGAGGCGAGCCAGAAATGCGCGATCCGGGTGGGGACAGTGCCGCGATGGACCAGGTCCTGAATAAGCAGATCATAGCCTTCGCGCCCGCGCTCGGGCGGCAGGGAATAGGCATTCTCGCCCCGGCGGCGGAACGTGTCGCCGGTCTGCACCTCGATCACCTTTTGCCCGGCCTCGCGCAGGCGGGCGATGACGGGGGCGGCGATGCCGTCCTGATCGGCGAAGATCAACCAGCTTTCCACCGGGGCCTGATCCAGCTCGCTCTCGACATCGACATCCACCTCGGCCGAGCGCGCGACCCAGGCCAGCCGCGTGCCCATATCGGCCACGTCTTCGATCCGCGCGGGAAGGGCGGTTTCGGTGATCGTGGCGGGTTTGGCCGGGGCGATGAAATATTCGCGCCGGTCAAAGGCATAACCCGGCAACGGCAGCTTCACCCGCCGTGCCTCGCCCCAGATCTGCGCCCAGTCGAACGCGCCGCCCAGTGCCCAGATCCGGCCCAGAAGGCCCATGTGATACAGATCGTCGGCGATGTCTTCGTCGGGATGGCGCAGCGCGGCCAGAACCTGTTGCGGTGGCACCGCCCGGTGCATCCGGGTGAGCGAGGACAGGGCCTTGCCCGGCCCGACCTCGATCCAGATGCGGTTCGGAACTTCGGCCAGATGGGTCACGCAATCGGCGAACATCACCGTGCCGCGCAGGTGCTGGGTCCAGTAATCGGGGCTGGTGGCCTGCTCGGGCGTCAGAGGCTGGCCGGTGCGGTTGGAAATGATCGGCAGTTGCGGCGGGTTAAGGCGGATCGACGCCAGATAGGCGCGGAACTGACCGAGGATCGGTTCGAGCATCTTGGAATGCGCGGCGATGTCGATGGCGATGCGCTGGGTTTCGATGCCGTCGGCCTCGAGCCGTTTCGCCAGATCCTCAAGCCCCGCATCTGGGCCGCTGACCACTGTTAGCTCGGGCGCGTTGACCGAGGCGATATCCAGATCGCCCAGATAGGGCGTCAGCGCGTCCAGACCCAGCGGCACCGACAGCATCCCGCCCGCAGGCACCGTGTCGAACAACTGGCCACGCAGATGCACCAGACCGATGCAATCTTCGAAGCTGAGGACGCCGGCCAGACAGGCGGCGGTGTTCTCGCCCATCGAATGCCCGACCAGGGCCGAGGGCTGCACGCCCCACGCCATCAGCATCTGCGCCAGCGCATATTCGGTGATCATGATCAGCGGCAGCTGGACCGAGGGCTTTTTCAGCGTCTCGTTCGCGGCATCCTCGGTCCCCGGTTCGGGCAGCCAGAGCGCGCGCAGATCGTAGGACAGGCGCGGCTGCAGGATCTCCAGCCCGCGATCCATCCATTCGGCAAAGACCGGCTCGGTCTCATAGAGATCGCGAGCCATGCCCGCGTATTGCGCACCGCCGCCGGGGAACAGGAAAACCACGTCGGGATTGTCCAGCGCGGTATGGCTGAAAACCCGGCGCGGATTGTCGGTTTCCAGTAGCGAGGCGGCTTCCTTGGCCGTTTCGGCCACCACCGCGCGGCGCTTGTCAAAGGCGCGGCGGCCCTGCTTCAGCGTCCAGGCGATATCGGCAAGGTTCTGATCGGGATTCGCGCGCAGATGGGCGGCCAGATTGGCCGCTTGCCCGTCCAGCGCGGCTTTCGATCGCGCCGAGAGGGTGAAAAGCTGAAACGGCCAGTCGCTTTCCTCGGACGGGGCGCGCTCGGGCGCTTCCTGCAGGATCGCATGGGCATTGGTGCCACCCACGCCCAGCGAATTGACACCCGCGCGGCGCGGATGGCCGCGGTTTTCCCACGGCGTCAGCGCGGCGTTGACGGCAAAGGGCGAGGTTTCGAAGTCGATCGTCGGGTTCGGCGCCTCGAAACCCAGCGAGGGGGGCATTTCCTTGTGGTGCAGCGACAAGGCCACCTTGATGAGCGAGGCCACGCCCGCCGCCGTGTCCAGATGGCCGATATTCGTCTTGACCGAGCCGATCTTGCAGAATTGCGTCTTGTCGGTGGTTTGCTGAAAGGCCTGCGTCATCGCCGCGACCTCGATCGGGTCGCCCAGATAGGTGCCGGTACCGTGGCATTCAATGTAATCGACCGTCTCGGCGGGAACGTCGGACAATGCCTGTGCCTCGGCCACGCAGCGCGCCTGACCCTCGACCGAGGGTGCCAGATAGCCCGCCTTCTGCGCCCCGTCGTTGTTGATGGCCGATCCCTTGACGACGGCCCAGATATGGTCGCCGTCGCGGATCGCATCGTCCAGACGTTTCAGCGCCACGCAACCCGCCCCCGAGCCGAACACCGTGCCCTGCGCGCGGTGGTCGAAGGCGTGGCATTCGCCATCTGGGCTGAGGATCTCGTTTTCCTTGTAGAAATAGCCGCGCATCTGCGGCAGCTCGATGGTCACGCCACCCGCCAGCGCCATGTCGCATTCGCCGTTCAACAGCGCCTGCGAGGCATAATGCAGCGCCACCAGCGAGGTGGAACAGGCGGTCTGGATGTTGATCGACGGCCCGCGCAAATCGAAGATATGGCTGACGCGGGTGGACAGGAAATCCTTGTCGTTGCCGGTATGGCGCAACAGGAACATGCCGACATCGCGCACCATGTCGCGGTTCGAGCAGATGTTGAAATAGAAATAGCTGCCCATGCCGCAGCCCGCATAGACGCCGATCGTGCCGTCGAAGCCTTCGGGCGTGGTGCCGGCGTTTTCCATTGCTTCCCATGCCACTTCCAGAAACTGGCGGTGCTGCGGGTCCAGGATCGCGGCCTCCTTGGGCGAGAAGCCGAAGAACTCGGCGTCGAACTCGGCGAATTTGTCGAGTGGAGCCGCGAAGGGGACGTAGTTGGGCTGACGGATATTCGCCGGGTCCTCGCCCGCGGCGATCAGTTCATCCTCGGTCAGTTGCCGGATCGCGCGGGTGCCCGAGCGCAACATCTGCCAATAGGCATCGACCGACGGCGCGCCGGGCAGATGGGCGGCCATGCCCACGATGGCGATGTCGGTCTCGGAGATATCGGCGGACATGGCGTACCTTTGATGCAACAGAAGTCGAAGGGAAAGTCCCTGATCTTTGGGGCGAGAGTGGCGCCCCAATCGGGCTGAAATCGGGCGTCAGATCAGGGTTCTGGGCCCGCCCGTGGCCGGATCGCGCCCCGGATCGCGCCTCGGATCCCTGCCCCGGCCGCCGCGCTTGAGGCCCAGCATGACGCCGCGATGCGCGCGCCGCAACCGCTCGTCCCGGGTGGCGTTGGTGGCGCGTTTCATATCCTCGGCATAGCCCAGCAGCGCGCCGGCCATCAGCCATGTGAAGGGAATGAGCGTGGCATTGGGCAGCAGGTCGAACATGTTCACGGCAAGGATCAGCGCGACGGTGCTGACTTCGATGGGCACGGCGGCGGCATGGCGGCGCGCGGCCTGAAAGGCCAGGGCATAGAGCGGTAGCGCCAGCATCCCGAACGCGGCGATATAGCCCAGCCAGCCGTAATGGCCGATGGTGATGATCCACTGACCGTCGACGATGGTCTCGGTCTCGCCAGTGGCGGTGTCGTAGACCATGAACCGGCCCCATCCGCCCCAGCCGAAAAGCGGCCGTTCCTCGACATGATCGAGAATGCGCTGTTCGTTGTTGAAGCGGTATTCCAGCGATTGCTCGCGCTCTTCGCTGATCTCGGCCACCTGATCGAGGATCGCCTGCGTCGGCACCAGTTCCAGCCCGCGCAGCAGCGGATAGGCGATGACCAGCGTGACCAGCATCGTGGCGATGGTCAGGTGGATGCGGGGTTTCAGCAAGAGGATGACCGGCACGAAGGCCAGCGTGTACAGAAGCGGCCCCATGGATTTGGTCAGCACCACCAGGAACAGGCCGAAACCCACCATGAGCAGCCGTTTGCCCGCCTGATCCTTGTCGGCGATACGGAACCGTCCGGCGGCGGCCATCGTGACCATGAAGGCGAAGAAGGCGACCCACAGCCCGTGCGGCATGAAGACGAAGGGCCGGAACCCGCCCTGCCGCATCGCCTGAGCAAAATCGTGCTGGAAAAAACCGTAGAGGCGGGTGTGCAGCTGCGGCGACATGCGCACTTCGTAGAGCATCGGCAGGGCATAGATCATTCCCGCGACGACCAGGGCCAGAAGGATCTCGCGCATGCCGTCGGGGCCGCGCAGGGCCTCGCGAGCCAGGAAGAACGGCAGCATGAAGAAGATCTGCTGCACCAGCGCCGAGCCGGAATCGTAGAATCTGAGCCCCGGCAGGCCCCACAGTTCCAGCGCGTTGGGATCAACGAGCCGCATCGAGCCGAAGCGGTCCACGCCGAACTGGATCGCGTCCATGTTGTTGAAAACGGTGATAGCCGGACTGATGAGGAACATCGCCACCAGCGCCCGCCCGACCCAGGCCTGCGGCACCAGGTTCGGCATCCGGCCCCAATAGGACATGCAAACGGCAAAGGCGGTAAGGTTGGGGATGCTTTCCTTGTTCAAAGGCGGGATCAGCGGGAAGTTGATGGCGCTGATCTGCGGCAGGAACATGTAGGCGCCCAGGATCGACCAGATCAGCGCCCGCTGTTGCGACATCTTGCGGAACATGACGATGACCACGACCGGATAGCCGACCAGCGCCAACAGCGCGAAAATGTTGCCGATCTGGATCATGCCTGCGCATCCCCTGCGCGCGACGGTCCCCGATCAAGGGGTCTCCGCCGTTTCATTGCCCGCTCTTTGCCCAAACCGCCCTACTCGCCCCTGACTGCACGCTTGCGGGCTTTCATGGCGCGGCGGGGGTATCTATAACCGTCTCCGGACGCGCTGTCTGCCCTCAGCCTGGGAGCATGGTGGCGAATTGCGTCCAGAGTATGGGGGATTCGTGGAGTTTTCATTCCCGCCGCACCGGATCGCGGTCAACATGCCCGATTCCGGCGCGCTGCTGGCCGAGGTGCGGCGCCGGTTTCGCGCGCAGGAAGGCTTCGCGCTGGCGACGATCAACCTGGATCATCTGGTGAAACTGTCGCGCGACCCGGATTTCCGCCGCGTCTATGCCGCGCAGGATCTGGTCTGCGCCGACGGCAACCCGATCGTCTGGCTGTCGAAACTGGCGGGCAAGCCCGTCTCGCTGGTGCCCGGCTCGGACATGGTGGTGCCGCTGGCCAGCCTTGCGGCGCGCGAAGAGGTCCCCGTGGCGCTGATGGGCTCGACGGACGAGGCATTGTCCGAGGCGGGCGCCGCGCTGGAGGGACGGGTGCCGGGCTTGCGGATCGTGTCGCGCATCGCGCCGCCGATGGGGTTCGATCCCACCGGTCCCGACGCCCGGCGCATCCTGCACGACATCGCGGCGTCCGGCGCAAGGCTGTGCTTCGTCGCGCTGGGCGCGCCCAAGCAGGAGCAATTCGCCGCTTTCGGCCGCGAGATCGCCCCGCAGGTCGGCTTTGCCTCGATCGGGGCGGGGCTGGATTTCCTGGCCGGACGTCAGCAGCGGGCGCCGGAATGGGTGCGCGCGATTGCCATGGAATGGGTCTGGCGGATGATGTCGAATCCCCGGCGGCTGGCGAAGCGGTATTTCGACTGTATCGTGATCCTGCCGGGTCAGGCGCTGCGCGCGTGGCGGCAGCGGTAAGCGGTCGGAAAGGCGATTTTCGCGGGCTTCCGACGGCAAGTCCGGGCTGGATGTTCCGGCCCGATTCCGGCAAGGTCGCCGGGCATTTTCGCGAACCACTTACCCGGGAGACTTCTGATGAAAACCCGCGCCGCCGTCGCCTTTGAGGCGAAGAAACCGCTCGAGATTGTCGAGCTTGACCTTGAAGGCCCGAAAGCGGGCGAAGTGCTGGTCGAAATCATGGCGACCGGCATCTGCCATACCGACGCCTACACGCTGGACGGGCTGGACAGCGAAGGGCTGTTCCCGTCGGTTCTGGGCCATGAAGGCGCGGGTATCGTGCGCGAAGTGGGCGCGGGCGTGACCTCGGTCAAGCCGGGCGACCACGTGATCCCGCTCTACACCCCCGAATGCCGCCAGTGCAAAAGCTGCCTGTCGGGCAAGACCAACCTGTGTACCGCGATCCGCGCCACGCAGGGCAAGGGCGTGATGCCCGACGGGACCTCGCGCTTCAGCTACAAGGGCGCGCCGGTCTATCACTACATGGGCTGCTCGACCTTCTCGAACTTCACCGTCCTGCCGGAAATCGCCGTGGCGAAGATCCGCGAGGACGCGCCCTTCGACAAGGCCTGCTATATCGGCTGCGGCGTGACCACCGGCGTGGGCGCGGTGATCAACTCGGCCAAGGTCGAGCCGGGCGCGAATGTCGTGGTCTTCGGTCTGGGCGGGATCGGCCTGAACGTGATCCAGGGCGCGCGCATGGTCGGCGCCGACAAGATCATCGGCGTCGATATCAACGACGACAAGGCGCAATGGGGCAAGATGTTCGGCATGACCGACTTCGTGAACCCGACCAGGATCGACGGCGACATCGTCGCCAAGCTGGTCGAGATGACCGATGGCGGCGCGGATTACACCTTCGACTGCACCGGCAACACGATGGTCATGCGCCAGGCGCTGGAAGCCTGCCACCGCGGCTGGGGCGTGTCGACGGTGATCGGCGTGGCCGAGGCGGGCAAGGAGATCTCGACCCGTCCGTTCCAGCTGGTGACCGGGCGCGTCTGGAAAGGCTCGGCCTTCGGCGGTGCGCGGGGCCGGACCGACGTTCCGAAGATCGTCGACTGGTACATGAACAAGAAGATCGAGATCGACCCGATGATCACCCACACGCTGACGCTGGAAGAGATCAACAAGGGCTTCGACCTGATGCACGAGGGCAAGTCGATCCGCTCGGTCGTGGTGTTCTGATGGAGCGGATCAACCGCTGGCGGTCGCATGGCGGCTGGCAGGAAGTCTGGCGTCATGACAGCGCCGAGACGGGAACGCCGATGGAGTTCTCGATCTTCCTGCCTGATGGCGAAGGGCCGATGCCCGTCGTCTGGTACCTGTCCGGGCTGACCTGCAACTGGTCGAACGTCACCGAGAAAGGCGAGTTTCGCGCGGCCTGCGCGAAACACGGCCTGATCTTCGTGGCGCCCGATACCTCGCCGCGCGGTGAGGCAGTGCCCGACGATCCCGAAGGCGCCTATGATTTCGGTCTGGGCGCGGGGTTCTATGTCGACAGCACGCGCGCGCCCTGGGCCACGAATTACCGCATGCGGTCCTATGTCGAGACGGAACTGCCGACGCTTCTGCGCCAGCATTTCCCGATGGATATGGACCGTCAGGCGATCATGGGCCATTCGATGGGCGGGCATGGCGCGCTGACGATCGGGCTGCGCAACGCGGCGCGGTTCCGCTCGGTTTCGGCCTTCGCGCCGATCTGCGCACCGACCGAATGCCCGTGGGGCCAGAAGGCGCTGGGCCAGTATCTGGGTCCGGACCAGGAGACCTGGGCCGAGTACGACGCCTGCCGCCTGATCGAAGGCGGCGCGCGGGTGGCCGCGCTGAAGGTCGATCAGGGTGCGGCGGACGGGTTTCTGGACAATCAGCTGATGCCCGGAAAGCTGGACGCGGCCTGCAAGGCTGCGGGTCAGCCGCTGGAGCTGGGTCTGCATGAAGGTTACGATCATTCGTATTACTTCATTTCCAGCTTCATGGGCGCGCATCTCGACTGGCATGCGGCGCATCTGACGGCCTGAAGGCCGAGTCTTTGGAAACGGGAGAGAGGGGGCTGTCTGCCCCCTCTTTGCCATCCGGCAAATTCACCCCCGAGGATATTTCCGGAACAAAGAGACGGGGCGCCAATGTCGCCCGGGCGATAGACGCGGCGCGGCGGCGCGATACCTTGGCCGCTGGACGCGATTGTTGCTAGGCTGAGACATCATCGACAGGAGTTTTCATGCGTTTCTTTAGAGCCGCGGCCTTGGCCGCTTTCATGGTGGCCCCGGCCATCGCGCAGGCGCAGGCCTGCGGCGGCAACTGGCAGGCCTTTGTCAACGACATGCGCGGGCAGGCGGTGCGCAATGGCATTCCGCAGAACGTGGCGGATGCGTTCTTCGGCGGGTTGCGCCAGAACCAGACGGTGCTGAGCCGCGACCGTGCGCAGGGGTTTTTCCAGCGACCCTTCATCGAATTCTCGCGCGCTTTGATCAGCCAGAACCGGCTGGATCGCGCGCGCCAGCTTCTGTCGCAGCAATCGGGCCTGTTCCAGCGCCTGCAATCGCAATACGGGATCAGCCCGGGCGTGATGCTGGCCTTCCTGGCCTTCGAGACGGATTTCGGCGCGGTGCAGGGCGATATCAACACCGCCGATGCGCTGGCGACGCTGTCGCATGATTGCCGCCGGCCCGAGCTGTTCCGCCCGCAGCTTCTGGCCATGGCCGAACTGTATCGCCGCGGCGATCTGGATCCGCGGACAACGCAGGGCGCCTGGGCGGGCGAAATCGGCATGGTGCAGATGCTGCCGCGCGACATTCTGGAGCTGGGCGTCGATGCCGATGGCAACGGTCATGTCGATGTGCGGGGTTCGATGGCCGATGCGGTGCTGACCGGGGCCGCGCTGCTGCGTCATCATGGCTGGCGCCCGAACGAGCCCTGGCTGGTCGAGGTCTCGGTGCCGCAGGGGCTGGACCTGCGCCAGACCGGTCTGCGCACGCGCATGAGCGTGAGCGACTGGGCGCGGCTGGGCGTGCAGGCGCGGGGAACCTCGTTGCCCTCGGGCGGGTTGCCGGCCTCGGTGATCCTGCCGCAGGGGCGGGGCGGGCCGGCCTTCATGATCTTCGACAATTTCCGCGTGCTGTTCGAGTGGAACCAGTCGTTTACCTATGTCGTGACCGCGGCCTATTTCGCCACCCGGATCGAAGGTGCGCCGGTCTATGACGCGGGCAACCCGCAGCCGGGGTTGAACCAGAACCAGATGGTGGATCTGCAGCGCCGCCTGCAGGCGCGGGGCTTCGACGTGGGCGGTGCCGACGGCATCCTGGGTGCCGGGACGCGTGCCGCCGTGCAGGACGTGCAGGCGCAGCTGGGCCTGCCGGCCGATGGCTGGCCGACGCCGGATCTGCTGCGCCGGTTGTGATTTCGGCCTGACCGGGTTTCCGGGACCCGCGACGCCGCGCTTTTGGCTTGCCCGAAAGCGCGGCGTCTTCGTAAGCTCGGGCGGGAAGTCAAAGAAACCAATGGGGAGACCACGATGGGACGCCGCGACGAGCTGATTGCGAAATACGCCGAGGATTTGCGCACCAAATGCGGCATGGAGCCGGATATGGACCTGCTGACCAAGGTCACCATCGGTTGCGGGCCGTCGATCTACGACGCCGATTCTGCGACCGTGGCGGCCAGCCAGCCCGGCGAGATCGAGACGGTCAAGACCAAGTACCTGATGAAGAAGCTGGGCCTTCCGGACGGGCCGGCGCTGGACGAGGCCATCAACAGCGTGATCGAGACCTATGGCAAGTCCGAGCGCAACAAGTACCGCGCGGTCGTCTATTACATGCTGTGCAAGCATTTCGGCAAGGAAGCGGTCTACGCCTGAGCGCGGGACCGCGATGCGCGGCATTTGACTGAAATGCCAGGTACTTGCGCTTTGCCTTGAGCGCGCGGCTGTGACAGGGTGAGTTCAGGGCCAGGACGGCCCGGGGCATATCCGGATCTACGTGTGGTGCGAAGGGCACGTGGGAAGATGGGGGTTCCGGGCGATCGGACCCCCATCGCTTTTTCTGCGCGATGTTTCAGAGCGACGCCGCGAACCGCCCGGCTGGGCGTTGATGCCGTCGCTTCGTGGGGTGTTCCCTTGCAGGATGACTGCGGGTCCCGCTTTCGGTGGCGCAACGCGTCATGGGCGCAGTTCCCTACGCTTATGGGCTGTTATCGCGCGCGGGCACGATGCACCGCCGTCACGCAGCGCCATCCCCCACCGGCTGCGCCTGTTCCCTTGCCCGGCCATGGCGCGGCGGCCCTTTTCCGCCGTCCTGCTGACCTGTCAGAGATCAGTAAACCCGAACGTGTCGAAGTCCCGGCCATAGGCTTCGCGTACCAGGCGGGTGATGTAGCTGTCCCGGATCTCGGACAAGGCGGGGCGCGACGTAGGGGAGCTGTCGCCTTCCCGTTCCGGCGTCCAGTCCGGAGGAGCGTCATGGCCAAGACGGCGGGCAAGCCGGGGCAGATCCTCGGCCAGATCCTCTTCGCGCAGCACGAGGTCGGGCGAGATCACCCTGGCATAGCCGTCGAGCAGCGCCGCCTGGGTGGCCCAGATCGGCCAGGGTTGCAGCCCGGTCTGCCCCGAGATCGAGGCGCGGCAGAATTTCAGATAAGCTTTGAACGCATCGCGGAAACCGTCTTCCGATGAACTGGCGCGCGTCGGATCGGTATCGAAGAGGCGGATCATGTGATCGCGCACCGGCGCAACCTCTCCCGTGACGATGCGGGCGCAGAACACCGAATAGGCCCGCTCGAGCGGATGGCGCAAAACCGTGAAACTGCGCAGCCCTGCGCGGTCCCGACGCCAGCGATGCAGCCGCCCCTCGTCGAAACCGGTGGTCAGCGCTTCGGGCGCCACCTGATCGAGAGCGGCCATCCAGCGGATCACCCCGGCTTCCGGCCCCCCGCGCAGGGGCAGAAACAGGAGCCGCGTCTGCGCCCCGCCCTGCGCCGCGTCCAGCATGGGCCCGCGCCGGACCTCGAAATTCGGGGTGCGGCCCAGATCGAAACGGTCGATCCGCGCCAGCGCCTTGGCCACATCGCCGGGATTGGAGAGTTTCTGGTCCAGCGGCTCGGGGTTCTGTTTCTTCAACGCCCGCGGCAGCCGGTCGATACGCGATGCCAGACCCAGCCAGCGCGCCAGCCCGTTGAGTACGTCGAGATCATTGGCATCGTCGTAGCCGATATAGAACGCGCTCTGACCCGTGGACTGCAGGGTGTTGAGAATCTCGATCTGCGTGGATTGCAGCCGGGACAGATGGGTTTCGAATTCACCGGCGTCGAAGCTGACCTGCGTTTGTCGGCGGTTTTTCACATCGCCCAGCTTCCACTGGTTCGTCGCCGCCGCGATCTTGCGCGAGACATAGCTGTCGAGCGGGTTGCGGGTGAGCACGATCTTGGCACAGGCGGTATCGCGCAGGACATGGTCCCAGATCCGGGGATCGTGGTCATGGAACAGCCGGAAACCCGGCATCCGCGCGCCCGTCGCGCGCGCGGCCATCATCAGCGACCACGGATCGGCTTCGCGCTGGGCGAAGGTCACGCCGAGATAGCTTTCGGTGCCGGGGGTATTGAGGAAGCCCGTGTTGAACAGCTCGCCATGGCATTCGATGCCGTCGAAGGCGTTCAGATTCGATTCCAGCAGGTTCGAACCCGTCCGCATCTCGGCGAGGATCACGAAATAGTCGAAGGCCATCATTTCATCCGATGCGAGGGGCCGGGCGGCAGCGGCGTGGTCGGGAAATCGCCCATCAGCACCGGCTGCATGCCCTGATTGCGCAGATCCTGCAGGAACGAGCCGAAACCGTTCAGGTCGACCAGTTCGGGAATGCGGATCATCCGCGACTGCACATGCGGCGCGATCTCGTCGAACAGCAGATGCAGGGGTTCAGCGGGATTCTCCAGGAACTCGGCCATGGTCCAGATGCGAATCCGCGCGCGCACATGGGGCGAATGCAGGATGTCGATCATGTCGGATTCGATGCGCTGCAGCCGCGCCGCCTCGCGCCGGATCTCGGCCACGTCGCGGCCCGACAGATAGAGCGGCACCGCCCAGGCGCCCGAAATGACGGAAATCTGCGCGTTGGAATCGGTGGCCATGAACCACAGAAGATCATAGCGCCGCCCCTGCGTGTCGCCCGGCCCGAACTGGAAGCACTGCCGCTCGCCCCGCGCCGACCACAAAAGGTTGGTCAGGAACGCGCGCGGGTTATAGTCGCGCAGGCTCGCGCTGTAGGACAAACCGCCCGCGAAGGTCTTCTCGCGCCCGGCGAACTCGACCTTGCGGGGGGCGAAGAGATGCCCGTGCACCCGGCAATTCGCGACCGAGGACAGCCAGCCCTCGAAATCCCGGAACACCTCGGTGAAGCCCTGAAACACCGAATACGGCTCGGCGGTCTTGCCGTTCTCTCGGTTCTGCATCGGGAAGCGGCTGGCCATGTAAAGCCCGGCGCGGCCCCGGATGCGCTGTTCGGTGGCGCGGGCGAAATGCCGGTCGATGCGCGAGGGCTGCGGCTCGGCATGGTTCACCTCGCCGGAACCGGGCGACAGGAAATGCTGGTACAGCCGGTCGGAACCCCGCCAGATCTTGCGCGCCATGAAGCAATCCGAGCGACGCAGAAGTTGCAGGTGATCGTCGTAGAACACATGCGGCTTGCCCTGGTGGTCGAACTTTCCCAGCGTCGGCGAGCGGCTTTCGATCCGGCGTGTGTGAAGCCGCACCAGTGTCTGGAAATAGCTCTCGTCAGGGATCCAGACGCGCTTGAAATAGCGGTCATAGACCGGGCGCATCGGGTCCTTCAGGATCGCCTCGAGCGTGTCACGCGTCAAGCACCACCACTGGCTGCCGATATGCGGCACAATCCCGTCGGGGATGTCGCGTTTCACGTGCAACAATCGCTGCGCGTCGACCAGCCGGTCAAACAGCCATTTGTTGGTCTTGAACCCTACCGGAAAATGCAGCGTGAAGCGTTCTTCGGACAGTCCGCCCTTGGTCCAGTTCACATCCGCCACGCTGACGGATTCGATGAAATCGGTATCGGGATGGCGGTCAAGCCACGCCTGCAGATCCGCCACGGGGCGCAGTGGCAGGCAGGCGCCCGACATCGCATAGACGCGCTCGACCTTCGGGAAATCGCCCAGCAGCCGTTCGGTCGCGGCCTGCATCGCCGCCACCAGCGACCACTTGCCCCAATCGCAGCGAAAGCGCCGGCAGAACCGCACATCGGGCAGGTCGGCCAGCGCCTGAACCAGGGCGGCGCGGTCCTGCGGCGGGGTGCGCGCATCGACATGGATCACCACCGGGCTGCCCGCTTGCGCGACGAACCGCGCCACCTGCGCGGCCCGGTCCAGCGCGGTATGCACCAGCATGATGAAGCCCAGCCGCGCGCTCACGCCCAGCTTCCTTTCGACATCAGCCCCATGATTTCCAGCTGCCGCCAGTTGATGAAACGCTCGGACCATTTCGTCCACAGGTTCGTCTCGTCGTCCAGCCCGCGCGCATAGGCGTGGTACTCGCGTCCGCCCATGTAATGCTCGCCGCGCGCCAGCTCTTCCTCGGCCTTGTCGCCCAGCGTGGCGAGGAATTTCGCGTGGAGCAGACAGCCCGAGGCCTTCTCGCCCCCCAGCGTGTCATAGGTCAGGTTCAACCCGCGCGGCAGCAACATATGGGTCGAACTGACATAGGCGTAGGAGCGGTGCCATTTCACCAAGGGCACCTTGTTGAGCGCCGGCGCGGCTTTCGGTTGGTCCGCAAAGAAGGCGCGCGCGCGGGGACCGCCCTGGATCCACAGATTGCGGAAAGCGGCGTTGCGGGTGATCGTGTAATTCGCGCTATCGAACCAGCAGGCGATTTCCAGCGGGTTGCGCCCCTCGATGCAGGGCTGATCCTTCACCGCCCCGCGCGGATAGACATCCAGCAACAGCGTCCCGAAACTGCGCAATCCGGCATCGTCCAGCCAGTCGGTCAGTGCGCGCAAGGGCCGCGTGTCGCAGAACGGATAGAGAAAGAACTCGTCGACATCGACCACCAGCGACCAGTGACCGTGACCATGGCGGCGCAACAGCGCGTTCATCCAGTCCATGCCGAAGCGCGACGCCTTGTAGCTTGCCCCGGTTCGCCAGAGCGAGACGTCGGGCTGCGCGCCCAGATACTCGCCCGACCCGTCCTCGGACCCGTTATCCACGATCAGGAAATGCTGCACGCCCAGATCGCGGTAATATTTCAGGAAATAGGGCAGCCGGGGCTTTTCGTTGCGCAGCGTGGCGAAAAGCAGGATCGCATCCCGGTCGATCGCGCCCGTCCGGTCGTTCACCGCCCGCAACTCGCGCCCCTTGCGCCGGGCGCGAAACAGCCAGCGCCGACGGCGCATCCGCAAACGGTATGAAGATACAACGCCCACGCGTCACCCACTGCCCAAGCCTGTTCCGGCTCGTTTTTCTGCGCCGGACTGTAACCCGAAGCGGATCACCGGCAAACCCCTAACTGCCGTCCGGGTTGATCACCCCCAGCCGCCGCGAGACATCAGCCCCTCGGCCTCCAGCTGGCGCCAGTCCCGATAGCGCGTGGACGACGCGGTCCACAGATCCGGCGACCGCGTCAGCGCATCGTAGTAATCGTCGAAGGCCCCCGGCTCGCCGAAATGCTGGCGGCGGGTTTTCTCCTCGGCGGATTTCGCGTCGATCCCGGGCAGGAACTTGGTGTGCAGCAACACGCCCGAAAGCTTCTCGCCACCCCCCGTCTCGTAGACCGAGCCGTTCAGCCAGCGCGGCAACATCACATGGGTCGAGTTCAGATAGGCATAGCGCCAGTGCCACTTGACCAGCGGGATCTTGGTCAGCGTGGGCCCGCGCTCGGGCCGGTCGGCAAAGAACATCCGTGGCCGCGGTCCGCCCTGTATCCACAGCGCGCCGGTATCGGGCTTGCGGACGATGGTGTAATTGCCCCGGTCATACCATCCCAGCGCCTCGACCGGGTTCTGGCCGGGCCGATAGGCCACTTCGTCGAGCGGGCCCTCGGGATAAAGATCCAGCATCAGCGCGCCCAGGGCCACCTCGCCCTCGGCCTCCAGAAATTCGCACAGGGCCGGCAAGGGGCGCGTGTCGTGGTGGGGATAGACCAGCAGCTCGTCGGCATCGACGCCCAGACACCAATGCCCCACCCCGTGGCGCTGCATCAGCGCCATCATCCAGTCGACCCCGAACCGCGCCGCGCGGTAGCTGGCGCGCGTGTGCCACAGCGAAACGTCGGGCTGCGCGGCCAGGTAATCGCCGCTGCCATCGTCGCTGTCATTGTCCACGACCAGGAAATGGCGGACACCCAAACCTCTGTAATGGCACAGGAAATACGGAAGCCGCTGAACCTCGTTCCGCAGGCAGGTAAAGGCCAGCACATCCCCCGGCGCGATCTGGTCCGTGCGGTCGGCCAGCGCGGCCAGCTCACGCCGCTTCAGGAAAGCGCGCGCGATCCGCAGCTGCCGTCTCCGGCGCCACTTATAGGCACTCCACAGGCTTCGGGCACTGGGCATCGGAATCCTTCGCGTGTTTCACTGTGCCCTAAATACTCTCGGGGGTGAATTCGCGAAAGCGAAGAGGGGGCGGAAAGCCCCCTCTCTTTTTCTCTGCCGATGCGGGCGGCTTACTGCGCCGCGTTGCGCATCGCCATCATGTCGTAGATGTAATCCTGCAGCTCGTCGCGCAGGTCCTCGCGGGCCAGGCCGAAGGCGATCGTGGCCTGCAGGAACCCGGCTTTCGAGCCGCAATCGAAACGCTGGCCCTCGAAGCGATAGCCGTAGACGTTGTTCTTCTCGGTGATCTGGCGGGCGATCGCGTCGGTGAGCTGGATTTCGCCACCGGCGCCGGTTTCATGGCTGTCGAGCGCGCGCATCACGTCGGCCGACAGCACGTAGCGGCCGATCACCGCCAGGTTCGACGGCTGGGTGCCGGGCGCGGGTTTCTCGACCATCCCCGAGACCGGCAGCACCGCGCTCATCCCGGTGGGAACGTCGAGGATCCCGTAGGACGAGGCCTTGTCGGCGGGCACTTCCATCGCCGCAACCATGTTGCCGCCGGTTTCCTCGTAGGCTTCCAGCATCTGCTTGAGGCAGGGCTTCTCGGCGGCGATCACGTCGTCGGGCAGGATCACGGCAAAGGGTTCGTTGCCGACCAGGTGACGCGCGCACCACACGGCATGGCCCAGACCCAGCGCCTGGTTCTGGCGGACATAGGAAATCGCGCCCGATTCCATGCAGGTGTCGTTATAGATGTCCAGGAGCGATTGCTTGTTCTTCGCCTTCAGCGACATTTCCAGCTCGGGCGAGCGGTCGAAGTAATCTTCCAGCGCGCTTTTGCCGCGCGAGGTGACGAAGATGAACTCCTCGATCCCGGCTTCGCGGGCCTCGTCGATCGCGTATTGGATCAGCGGGCGATCCACCAGCGTCAGAACTTCTTTCGGGACGGCTTTCGTCGCGGGCAGGAAACGGGTGCCCAGGCCGGCGACGGGGAAGACGGCTTTCGTGACTTTATTCTTGCGCATCGGGACGCTCCACCTTGCTAAACACATCGTGGGTCTCTGCCCACCGACAAGATGGTTAATCGCGGCCAATCGGGGCGCGATTGTGTCCGGAAACCGGGATTTTGTTGATGAATCAAGAAAAGCGGGGCCGGCGCGCGCCGCAATGCGCCAAAACGCGCGCCAGGGGGCGGACCTGCTTATTTCAGCGTCACGTCCGGGCTGAGAACCAGGAAGAACGGGTTCTCGTAGCCGGGCTTTCCATAGGTCAGCGGCGTGTGGTCGTCGAATCGCAGCACTTTGCCGCCCGCGCCCAGAACCACGGCATGACCGGCGGCGGTGTCCCATTCCATCGTCCGGCCCAGGCGGGGATAGAAATCGGCCTCGCCGGTCGCGACCAGACAGAATTTCAGCGACGAGCCCGCGCTTTTCGCGTCCTTGACGGCATAGCGGTTGATGTATGCGTCGGTCGCCGCGTCGCGATGCGATTTCGACGCCACGACCAAGAGCGCGTCATTGTCGGGTTCGGACACGCGGATCGGCGTCACCTCGCCCTGCTTCTCGCCGAACGGCCCGGTCTCTTCGACCGACGCCCCATCGGCGCGGGTATAGAACAGCCGTTCCTTGGCGGGGGCATAGACCACCCCGCGCACCGGCACGCCGTTTTCCACCAGCGCGATATTCACGGTGAAATCCCCGCGGCGCTGGACGAATTCCTTGGTCCCGTCCAGCGGGTCGACGATGATGAAGCGGTCGGCTTTCAGCATATGCGTTTCGGCGGCTTCCTCGGTCACCACGGGAATTTCGGGAAAGTCCTTGGCCAGCTCGGCGCGGATCACCTCGTCGGCGGCCTCGTCGGCCTCGGTCACCGGCGAATTGTCCGACTTCGCGCGGGCTTCGAAATCGGGGCGGCCATAGACCTCCATGATGACCGCGCCGGCCTGAAGGGCGATCTTGCGGAATGCGGTCTCGATGAGTTGATGAAAATCGTCCGACATCAATAATATCCTTGGGTGGACGCGTCAGAGCGCGAGTTGATCGAATTCGGCTTTGCACTTATCCTCTGGCGCTCCCCGAATGCAAGGTTCGGGGTTTCTTACCGGCGGAAAGATCACCGATGCTCAGCAATCGCAGTCAGGACGGATGGTTCGTCTCGGCCTTCACGATCCTTGAACTGATCTATCACGCCGGCGTCCGGTCGGTGCGCAACCAGCATGGCAACGCCATGATGGGGCTGTTGATGAACATCGCCCAGACGCTGCTTCTGGTCGGCGTTTTCTACGGCATGTATTATTTCGTGGGCTGGAAGCCGGGCGGGATCCGGGGCGATTTCCTGCTGTATCTGATGACCGGCGTGTTCCTGTTCATGTGCCATGTGAAGGCGATGAGCGCGGTGGTCGGGGCCGAGGGTCCGACCTCGGCGATGATGAAACACGCGCCGATGAACACCATTGTCGCCATCGGTGCCGCCGCTCTGGGCGAGCTTTACGTTCAGATCCTGTCGGTGTCGGTGGTGTTGTTCATCTACCACGCCGCGTGGGAGCCCTTGGTGATCCACGATCCGCTGGGCTGTATCCTGATGCTGCTGCTGGCGTGGTTTTCCGGCGTCGCGGTGGGGACGATCTTTCTGGCGATGAAACCGTGGTCGCCCAAGGCCGTCGGCCTGATGTCGCAAATCTATTCGCGCACCAACATGTTCGCCTCGGGCAAGATGTTCGTGGCCAATTCGCTGCCCGGAATCATGCTGCCCTATTTCCTGTGGAACCCACTTTTCCACATCATCGATCAGGCGCGCGGTTTCGCGTTTCTGAATTACAACCCGCATTACACCAGCACGCTTTACCCGGTCGTCGTGACCTTCGCGCTTCTGCTTCTTGGCCTGATGGGAGAATTCTACACCCGCAGGCGTGCATCGCTGAGCTGGGGCGCCAAGCAATAGGAGTTTTCCATGCTGTTGCGTTTCCTTATTCTTCTGACCTGTCTGTTCGTGGCCCCGTTCACGGCCAACCCTGCGCTGGCGCAGGAATTTCCGGCGCTTCACCGCGTGGTGGATGTGCGTGCGGGCGATGTGCTCAATATCCGCGCCGAACCCGATGCGAGGGCCGAGATCGTCGGCCGGTTCGACCGTACCCAGACCGGGATCGAGGTGATCGGCCTGTCCGAAGACCGCCGCTGGGGCCTGGTGCGCACCGAGGAAAGGGTCGGCTGGTCCTCGATGCGCTATCTCGAGGCCGAGCGGTCCGATAGCTGGATCGACGGCCGGCAAAGCCTGACCTGCATGGGAACCGAGCCGTTCTGGACGTTCCATCTGTCTCTGCCGGGCAACGCGGCGAGCTATGACAGCCTTGCCGAGGGCGCGATGACCTTTACCACCGATGCGCCCGACCTGCCCCGCACGCGCGGCCCCTATACGCTGGCCGTGCCGTTTACGGGGCCGCGCAACGGCATGGTGACAATCCGCAACGCGGTCTGTGACGACGGGATGAGCGACCGGCTCTACGGGCTTGAGGCGCAGGTCTATTGGCGGGGGCGCACCGAGGGCCTGTCGGGCTGCTGCATGCTGGGCAACTAGCGCGCGCTTGTCTTTCGCCGGCGGGCGGGCATAGATGCACCTGTTAACAAACAGGATCCCATGCCCACAATCTATATAGATGCCGATGCCTGCCCCGTTCGTGACGAAGCCCTGCGCACCGCGCTCAGGCATGACGCCGCCATCGTGTTCGTCTCGAATGGCGGGATCCGCCCCGTGGATCATCCGAAGGTGCGGATGGTCTATGTCGATCAGGGCGCGGACGCAGCGGACAAATGGATCGCCGAGGCCTGCAAGCCGGGTGATGTCGCCGTCACCGCCGACATTCCTCTGGCCGCGCGCTGCGTCGATGCCGGGGCGCTGGTGCTGAAACCCGACGGGTCCGAGCTGACCGCGTCAAGCGTGGGACAGGCGCTGGCGATGCGCGATCTGGCGGCCGATCTGCGCTCGGCCGATCCGTTCCGGCAGGGCTCGGGCAAAAGCTTCACCCAGCGCGACCGCGCGCGCTTTGCCCAGGCGCTGGACCGCGCGCTGACGAGGGCCCGATGACAGCAACCGCCCTGCCCGTCGCGCTTCTGGGCGGGTTATGCGCGGTGGGCGCCTCGCTGGGCTTTTCGCTCAACGACATGGCGATCAAGTTCCTGTCGGGCGCCTATCCCCTGCATCAGGTCGTGCTGATCCGCTCGGTGATCGCGCTGGCGATCATGCTTGCCGTGGTGATCCCGTTTTCGGGCGGCTACGGCATCCTGCGCACGCGGATGCCCGGCAAGCACGTCTTGCGCGGCTGTTTCATTGTCATGGCCAACATGACCTATTTCATCGCGCTGGCGGCCATGCCGATTGCCGATGCCACGGCGATCTTCTTCGTCAGTCCGCTTGTCATTGCCCTGTTCTCGATCGTGTTCCTGGGCGAAACGGTCGGCCCGCGACGGTGGACGGCGATCGGGCTGGGCCTGTCGGGCGTCGTAGTGATGATCCGGCCCGGCACCGATGCCTTCACGCCAATCGCGCTTTTGCCGCTTCTGGCCGCGACCGCCTATGCCGGGCTGCACACGATGACGCGGCATATCGGCCTGCGCGAGACGGCGGCGACAATGGCGACCTATTCGCAATTCACCTTTCTGGGTTTCAGCATCGTTTTCGGCCTGATTGCCGGGCGCGGCGATTTCCTGCCTGCCGATGCCGGACCGTCGATGGATTTCCTTTTGCGCGGCTGGATCTGGCCGCAATGGCGCGATGTGCCGTTTTTCTGTCTTGCCGGGATCGGTACCGCACTGGGCGGGTTGCTCATCGCCCAGGCCTATCGCCTATGCGAGGCCGCGCTGGTGGCGCCGCTGGAATATGTCGCCATGCCGATGGCGATAGTCTGGGGCGTGGCGGTGTTCGGGGAATGGCCGGATCTGGTTTCATGGATCGGAATCACGCTGATCCTGGGCGCCGGAATTTATCTGATATGGCGGGAAACGCGTAATACCGGATGAGCCGGTTTTGCAAAATGCTATTGACCTGAGAAGGCTTCTTGTGCACAGCAAGAGTGTTACCACTCATTGACAGGATCAAACCATGATCGACCTGGACGCTCTTTCGTTAAAAGAGCTGAAGCAACTCAAGAAAGAGGTCGATGCAGCTGTTATCGAGTATGCCGAACGGGAACGCCGTCGTGCCTTGGAAGAAGTCGAGGCTTTCGCGCGCGAGCGCGGGTTGACGGTTGCCGATCTTAACGAGTTGGGCGCAAAGAAAAAGCGCAAGCCGGCTGCAGCGAAATACGCCAACCCTGAAGATCCCTCGCAGACCTGGAGCGGCCGCGGCCGTCGTCCGCGCTGGATCGAAGCGGCCCTCAGCAACGGGAAGTCGCTTGAAGATATGGCGCTCTGACGCGGTTTTTTTAACAGGTTCATGAATGAGAGCCTGTTTCGTGATAATCGCGGTTTGAAATTCCGATTGTTGGCAATTGCCATCGCAATTCTTCGGAACATTAAAAAACGGCGGCCCAAGGGTCGCCGTTTTTTTCAACTTAAGGTTACTTATCGCCGATCAGAAAGACGTTTCATTCAACTCCAGGTCGGATGAAACTTGCCTACGGGAGAAAGCGTAAAGATTTCGCAACCATCGGCTGTCACGCCGATCGAATGCTCGAATTGTGCCGACAAGGACTTGTCACGCGTCACGGCGGTCCATTCATCGGCCAGAACCTTGGTTTCCGCGCGGCCCAGATTGACCATCGGTTCAATGGTAAAGAACATGCCCTCTTCCAGCCGTGCCTCGCGCCCCGGGCGGCCGTAATGCAGCACGTTGGGCGGCGCGTGGAACACCCGGCCCAGCCCGTGGCCGCAGAAATCGCGAACGACGGACATGCGCTGCGCTTCCACGTAGCTCTGAATCGCGTAGCCGATATCGCCGAAGGTATTACCCGGCTTTACCGCCTCGATCCCCAGCATCAGCGCGTCATGCGTCACCTGGATCAGCCGCTCGGCCTTGCGACCCAGCTCGCCCGCGACATACATCCGCGAGGTATCGCCGAACCATCCATCGACGATGACGGTGACGTCGATATTCAGGATATCGCCGTTGCGCAGCACCTTGTCGCCGGGAATCCCGTGGCAGACCACATGGTTGACCGAGATGCAGCTGGCATGCTGGTATCCGCGATAGCCGATCGTCGCCGAGGTCACCCCCGCCGTCTTGATCATCTCTTCGATCAGCCGGTCGATTTCGCCGGTCTTCTGGCCGGGAAACACATGCTCGGCGATATCGTCCAGAATCTGCGCGGCAACCTGCCCCGCCTTGTGCATCCCTGCGAAATCTTCCGGATCGTGAAGCCTGATCCCTTCGCGGGTGACGGTGCCCTTCTTGTCGTACACGGCATGACCTCTTTCTTTGAGGCCCTAAATAGGCGTTCCCGGCGAAAATGACCAGTCGGGCGCCTTTTCGGCGGGGTTCAGCAGGCCATTCAGGCAAAGCCGGCCCGCAATGTGTTGCGCCGAAGTCGCGACCGACGCGCGTTCAGGCAGTCTGCCCAAGCCTCTCTTGCCTCTGACCCCGGGTCCCATAGAGTGAAGCGCAACCCCGGGGGACCGACGATCATGCAGCACAAAACCGCGTTCTGGGCGCCCGCCGCCTTTGCCCTGGCCTTTGCCGGCGCATCGGGCGCGCAGGGCTTCGAGATCGAGACCGGCCTCGACGTGCTGCAATCCCCCAACACGCTTATCGAGGGCCTGCACCGGCTCTATATCGGGCGCCGCATCTCGCCCACCTTCAGCGTGGGGCAATCCATCTATTCGGGCGCGCTGGGTGATGCTGGCGGCGCGTTCTTCTGGGGGTTCGAGGGCGTGGCCACCCTACCCGTCAGCCAGCGCCTGTCGCTGTCGATGTCGGGCTTTGTCGGCGGCGGCGGCGGCGCGGCGCAGGTGATCGGCGACGGGCTGATGCTGCGCGCGGGCGTCGCGCTGGATTATCAGCTGTCGCCGTCGTGGGACGTGCAGGCCCATGCCGCATGGCTCAGCATTGACGGCGCGCCCATCGACGGCCCGACCTTCGGGCTTGGCCTGCGTTACCGTGTCGGCGCGGGCGGGATGGGCTTCAGCACCGGCGGCGTGCCGGAATTCGACGCCATTTCGGTCTTTGCCACGCAGACCACCTCGCCTTCGGGCACGCGGACCCGGCCCGGGCCCCAGCAGCCCGATATCTCGATGGTCGGCGCGCGCTTCCATGTCGATACCGGCCCCAACACGCAGCTGTGGTTCGGCGGCGCCGGTGCGGCGCGCGGCGCGCAGGGGTATATGCAGATCATGGGCGGGGCCCGTTATATCCGCCCGGTCGGCGGCCTGAGCTTCTTTGCGGAAGGGTCGGCAGGCTTTGCGGGCGGCGGGCTGGTCGATACGGGCGCGGGCCTGCTTCTGGGCGCGGCGCTGGGCGCCAGCATGCCGATCACCCGCACGCTGGATGTAGAGCTGTCGGTCGGTGCCACCGTCGCGCCCGACGGCGATTTCTCTGCGGCGACGCTGACCCTGGGCCTGATGCGGCATTTCAACCGCGACGGCATGGGCGGCGGCGCGCAGCGCTGGGCCTATACCGGCGGCGTTCAGGCGCAATCGGCCGAAACGGGCTTTTTCATCACCCCGCGTCCGGGCACCGATTACGTGCTGATGCAGCACAGCGCGTTCGATTACTTCCTGACCGACCGGGTCTATGCCACCGGCAGCGCCATGACCGCGCTGCAGGGCGGTGTTGCGGGCTATGCGCTGGGCATGGTGGGGCTGGGATACGAGATGCCACTGAGCGCGCGCTGGAGCGTGTCGGTCGAGGGCCTGCTGGGCGCGGCCGGGGGCGGCGGCGTCAACACGGCGGGCGGCATCGTCGCCGGGCTGCAGGCGGATATCGACTACCGGGTCGGCGAAAGCTGGCGCATCTCGGCCGGGATCGGGCAGCTGGCCAGTCTGGAGTCAGGCGGGATGCAGCCGGTGACGCTGTCGCTGGGCGTGAAGATCCCCTTCACCACGCATCGCTGAAGCCAGGCTGAACCTGTTCCGGCACCGATTGGAAAGCCCGCCCAACCGCGCTAACCTCCGGCCGAACGCCAAAGAGGTAATACAGCGCCATGGGCAATCCTACCGCCGCCATGCTCGTCATCGGGGACGAAATCCTGTCGGGCCGCACCCGCGACACCAACACCAACCACCTGGCCAAGGAACTGGCCAATCGCGGTATCCGCCTGTGCGAAGCCCGCGTTGTGGCCGACGACCAAGACGCCATCGTCGCGGCGGTGAACGCCCTGCGCGGCGCCTATGACACGGTTTTCACCTCGGGCGGGATCGGTCCCACGCATGACGACATCACCGCCGATGCCGTCGCCGCCGCCTTCGGCGTGCCCATCGATGTGCGCGAGGATGCGCGCGCGATCCTCGAGGCGCATTACCAGCGCACCGGGTTCGAGCTGAATGAGATGCGCCTGCGCATGGCCCGCATCCCCGAAGGCGCCACGCTGATCGACAACCCGGTCTCGGCCGCGCCCGGCTTCACGCTGGGCAATGTCCATGTGATGGCCGGTGTCCCCGCGATTTTCGAGGCGATGGTGGCCAGCGTCCTGCCCACGCTGACGGGCGGCGATCCGCTGCTGAGCCAGATGATCGATATCGACCGGGGCGAAGGTGAGATTGCGGGCAAGCTGAAGGCGCTGGCCGAGAAATTCCCCGACCTGAGCTTCGGCAGCTATCCCTACCAGCGCAACGGCGCCTATGGCACGCAACTGGTCGTGCGCGGCACCGATGGCGGGCAACTCGACCGGGCGATGGTCGAACTGGCGGCGCTGGCGCAATGAGCGCCGCGCTGTTCGAGGCGCTGGAGGCCAGCTGGCCGCCCGCTTCCTCCGCCTCTGCCGGTCCTTTCCGCCGCCGCGACGGTGCGGGGGGCGGCAAGCGGACCAGCGCGACCGTGCTGGACGGCGCTTTTTCCGAGGCCGCGCTCGATGCGCTCGGCCCCGATCCGCTGTTCCAGATCCGCCCCGGCGTCACCGAGGGCCAGAAAGCGCTGGACCACGCGCTTGAGGCGCGCGGCTACCGCATCGTCGATCCGACCGTGCTGATGACCGCGCCGATCGGAACGATCGCCGAAAAGCCCAGGCCGATCACCCTGCCGGTAATCTGGCCGCCGCTGGCGATCCACCGGCGCATCTGGGAAACGGCGCAGGTCGGCCCCGAGCGGATCGCCGTGATGTACCGCGCCGCCGATCCCAAGACCGCCGCCATCGCCCGTATCCGCGACAAGCCCGCGGGCGTGGGCTTCGTGTCGGTGCACGAGGGCATCGCCATGCTGCACGCGCTCTATGTCGAACCGCCCTTCCGGCGCGAAGGCGTCGGGCGCGATATGGTGCGCGGGCTGGCCTGGTGGGCACAGCAGAACGGCGCGCAGACCTTCGCGCTGGCCGTGGTCGCGGCCAATACCGGCGCGCGCGCGCTTTACACCGCTCTCGGCATGTCCGAGGTTGCTGCCTATCACTACAGGGAGACGACACCATGACCCGGATCAGCGCGCTGGACCTGCCGCAGATGGACCCGCTGCCGCCCGAAACGCAGCGCTATTTCGACATCTGCCAGGAAAAGCTGGGCATGGTGCCGAACGTGTTGCAGGCCTATGCCTTCGACATCACCAAGCTGAATGCTTTCACGGCGATGTATAACGACCTGATGCTGGGGCCGTCCGGCCTGTCGAAGCTGGAACGCGAGATGATCGCGGTCGTGGTCTCGTCGATCAACCGCTGCTGGTATTGCCAGGTGGCGCATGGCGCCGCGGTGCGCGCGCTGGGCACGCCGGAACTGGGCGAGGCGATGGTGATGAACTGGCGCTACGCCAAGCTCGACGCGCGCCAGACGGCGATGCTGACCTTTGCCGAGAAAGCGACCAAGGCGTCGGCCGAGATCACCGAACCCGACCGTCAGGCGCTGCGCGACGCGGGTTTTTCGGACCGCGACATCTTCGACATCGCCTCGACCGTCGGCTTCTACAACATGTCGAACCGCGTCGCATCAGCGATCGGAATGGAACCCAATCCGGAATATCATGGTCAGGCCCGTTGATCCGGGCTTGACCCTCACGCCGGCGTGATCAGATTTGCCGCACCAGACCGGTCGGGCGGCTTTTCATTCTGCCCGAAATACTCCGGGGGTGCGGGGGCTGGCCCCCGCGTCCCCGTCAGCCACGGATTGCGCCGATGCAACAGAAAACCCCGCTTGTCACCCCCGTCCTGATCGGCGGCTGTCTGGTCATCATGATCGGCTTCGCCATCCGCGCCTCGTTCGGCGTGTTCCAGATCCCCATTGCCGAGGAATTCGGCTGGCCGCGGGCGGAGTTCTCGCTTGCGATCGCGGTTCAGAACCTGGCCTGGGGCATCGGCCAGCCGCTGTTCGGCGCGGTAGCCGAGCGGTTCGGCGACCGCCGGGCCATCGTGCTGGGCGCGCTGTTCTACGCCGCCGGCCTTGTCCTGTCGGCCTTTGCGATGACGCCGGGCACGATGCAGCTGCTCGAGATCCTCGTGGGCTTCGGCATCGCCGGGACCGGCTTCGGGGTGATCCTGGCCGTGGTGGGCCGCGCCGCCTCGGACGAGAACCGCTCGCTGGCGCTGGGCATCGCCACCGCCGCCGGCTCGGCGGGGCAGGTCTTCGGCGCGCCGGTGGCCGAGCTGTTGCTGGCGTCCTTCCCGTGGCAGACCGTGTTCATGATCTTCGCGGTCGCCATCCTTGCCGTTCTGGCGGTGCTTCCGATGATGCGTTCGCCCGCCATGGCGACGCGGGCCGAGCTGGAACAAAGCATGGGGCAGGCGCTGCTGCAGGCCTTTCGCGATCCGTCCTTCTCGCTGATTTTCCTGGGCTTCTTTTCCTGCGGCTATCAGCTGGCCTTCATCACCGCGCATTTTCCGGCCATGGTGACCGAGATGTGCGGCGCGATTGCCCCGAACGGCTATCTGGCCGCGCTGGGCATCACCACCACCTCGGCACTGGGCGCGGTGGCCATCGCGGTGATCGGGCTGGCCAATATCGCGGGCACCATCGCCGCCGCCTGGGCGGGCAAGCGCTGGTCGAAGAAATACCTGCTGGCAGGGATCTATCTGGCCCGGACCGTGGTGGCCGCGACCTTCATCCTGCTGCCGATCACGCCCGCCTCGGTGCTGATCTTCTCGCTTTTGATGGGCGCCTTGTGGCTGGCCACGGTCCCGCTGACCTCGGGTCTGGTCGCGCATATCTACGGGCTGCGCTACATGGGCACGCTGTACGGTTTCGTGTTCCTCAGCCACCAGATCGGCGGTTTCCTGGGCGTCTGGCTGGGCGGCGCGCTGTATGATGTCTACGGCGATTACACGCTGGTCTGGTGGGTCGGCGTCGCGGTGGGCGCGTTCTCGGCGCTGGTGCATCTGCCGATCCGAGAGAAGCCGCTCAACGCCCCGCTGGTGGCGGCGCAGTGAGGACCTGACAATGAGGATCGTCTTCGACCTGGACGGCACGCTGATCGATTCCGCGCCCGATATCGCCCATGCCGCGAACGCGGTCCTGCAATCCGAGGGCCTGCCCCCGGTGACGCTGGCACAGACCCGCAGTTTCGTGGGTAACGGCGCGCGCGTCTTCGTCGAGCGGCTGGAACGCGCCTCGGCCGGCGGGAACGCACCGGACCGCACCGCTCGCATGCGCGCCCGCTTCATCACGGAATACGAGCGCGCCCACGGGCACACGGCGATCTATCCCGGGGTCGAGGCAGCGATTGCCACGCTCAGGGCGCAGGGCTGGCGCATCGGTCTGTGTACCAACAAGCCGATGGTGCCGACCCGCGCCGTGCTGGCGCATTTCGGCTGGTCGGACCTGTTCGAGACCGTTCTGGGCGGCGATTCCCTGCCACAGATGAAGCCCGACCCGGCGCCGCTGCATGCGGTGCTGCAGACGCTGGGCGACGGGCCCGCACTCTATGTCGGCGACAGCGAGGTCGATGCGCTGACCGCGCAGGCGGCCGACGTGCCCTTCGCGCTGTTCACCGAGGGGTATCGCAAGACCGGGCTGGACGCGATTCCCCACACCGAGGCTTTCGCCGATTGGAGTGCCCTGCCCGCCATCGCCGCGCGGCTGATCGCCTGATCTCCTGATCGCGGGGGCAAGCCGGCCAGATGGTCCCGCCGGGGATCGCCCCCGGCAAAAATAAACCCGGCACTGCCCCTTACGGCAGCTCTCCCACCGTCCAGATAAGCGCGATCGGACCGTTCGGCACCTGGAGGAGCGAAGCGATGATGGATACGGGATTGCCGCTTCTGGGCGGATTGCTTTTGCTGGTCGCGGGCGGCGAGCTGCTGGTGCGCGGTGCCGTGCAGGCCGCCGAGCGGATCGGCATTTCGCCACTGGTGATCGGGCTGACGCTCGTGGGGTTCGGGACCTCGATGCCCGAGCTTGTCACCTCGGTGCAGGCGGGTCTGAACGGATCGCCCGGCATCGCCTATGGCAACGTCGTCGGCTCGAATATCGCGAATATCCTTCTGATCGCCGGTGTCTCGGCGCTGATCTGTCCGATCCTCGTGGCGCGTTCGGCCCTGCGCCGGGACGCTGCCGTGATGCTGGCCGTCGCGGTGGGTTTCGCGCTGCTGGCCTGGACGGTTCCGTTGGGCCGGATCGGCGGCGCGGTGCTGGTGGCGCTGCTGATAGGCTATATCGGCTTCGTCATTCGTCAGGAGCGCGCCGCGGCCGATGGCGGCGCGCTGCATGACAAGAGCGTCGCGCTGGCCGGGGCCGATCCGGGGCTGGCGCCGCCCCATGCCGCCAGGCGTCTGGCGATGCCGCTGCTGATCGCGCTGGTAGGGCTGGTGCTGGTCGTGGCGGGGGGATCGTTCCTGGTGTCGGGGGCGGTGGCGCTTGCCCGGGGATTCGGCGTGTCCGAGACCGTGATCGGCCTGACGATCGTCGCGGTCGGAACCTCGATGCCCGAGCTTGTCACCTCGGTCATTGCCGCGCTGAAACGGCAAGGCGATGTGGCCTTCGGGAATATCGTGGGGTCGAACATCTACAATATCCTCGGCATCGGCGGCGCGACGGCCCTTATCGCCCCCTCGCATGTCCCCTCCGAGATCGTCGCGTTCGACGCGCCGGTGATGGTTGGGGTGTCGCTGCTTCTGGTGCTGTTCGCGGCGACCGGATTGCGGATCGGACGGCGCGAAGGGGCGGTCCTTCTGGCCGGCTATATCGCTTATCTGTGGGCGCTCTGGCCGTAACCGCGGTCCGCGCGGTCAAGAGCGCCGGGAAAGCGTCGCGCCGGGATCCAAGCCCCTTTGGCCCTTATGCGGGCGAGAGGTTTTGGCGGAGGTGGTTCAGGGTTTCTCGGAGTTCGGTTTTGACCTTGTGGCGCATGGGCAGGAAGCGGGGGGTGGGGACGGGGACCGAGATTGCGTGGATTTCGCCGTTGCGGTCGCGGAAGGCGCCGCCCAGGGCCGAGATTCCATGCGTGTGCTCGTCGGCATCCTCGGCGATGCCGTGCTGGCGCACTTCGGCCAGCATGGCCGCGAAACCGGGCCAGTCGCCTTGCTGGTGCATCCGCTGCCACTCGGCCTCGACCAGGGCGCGGGCTTCGGGCTCGGGCAGCAGGGCCAGCGCGGCGCGGCCATTGGCGCTGGTGGTCAGCGGAAAGACATCGCCCACCGCGGAAATCGTGCGCAGCCGGTGCGTGCCGGGCACCTGGTCGAGAAAGATCATGCCGGCGCCGCGCAGCACCGACAGGTCCGCCGTCTCGCCCAGCCTGCGCGACAGTTCGGACAGGTGCAGACGGCATTCCTCGACCACGTTGTAGCGCGTGGCCTCGGACAGCGCGGTGATCTCGGGGCCCAGCCGGATCGACCCGCCCGACGACGTGGCAATGACCAGCCTTTCGGCCTGCAGGGCGCCGACGATGCGCTGCACCGTCGAGCGGGGCAGTTCGACCCGGTCGGCGATCTGGCCCAGGCTCATTCCCTCGGTATTGTCGCGCAGCGCGCGCAGGATCGCGGCCGCGCGCGCGATCACCTGGATGCCCGAGCG
The DNA here is from genome assembly GCF_003122215.1 of Pararhodobacter marinus. Classification (GTDB taxonomy): domain Bacteria; phylum Pseudomonadota; class Alphaproteobacteria; order Rhodobacterales; family Rhodobacteraceae; genus Pararhodobacter; species Pararhodobacter marinus. The sequence goes on from NZ_QEYD01000001.1 coordinate 448,646, forward strand.
TCCCTGCTCGCCGTCACTCATGCCTGCCCCCGTTCTTTCCCGCTCTGCAATACAGCACAAGCGGCACGATCTGCAATGCGGTACAGGTGTCCCAGAATCCTGTTGACGGATCGCGAGCGGCAAGTGTACCGTATATCGAACATAGTGCACCATATTGCGGTGCAGCATGGGGCATGAGTCGGAAGGGAGGAGCCGAAATGGTCAAGGTCCGCGGCATCGAGTTCGAGGGGAATCTCGACAACAGCATGGGTCTGGAATTCTACAACCTGAGCCACCGCTTCGGTTTCCAGAACCCGAACTGGCCGTATTTCGAGGATACGAAGATCGAGCGTATCCACTACATGGCGAAATCGGGCGTGCTGTCGCAGCGCATCACCACGACCATGCATGCCACCACCCATATCGATGCGCCCGCGCATGTGGTGCAGGGCACGCCCTTCATCGACGAAGTGCCGCTGCCGCATTTCTTCGGCTCGGGGATCGTCGTGTCGATGCCCAAGAAGAAATGGGAGCCGATCACCTATGACGATCTGGAAGCCGCGTGCGGCACGTCGATCCGCAAGGGCGACGTGCTGATCATCAATACCGGCTGGCACAAGCAATACGAGGACGGCGACTATTTCGCCTATTGCCCCGGCTTCGTGAAATCCGCCGGCGAATGGATGGTCGAGAAGGGCGTGAAGGTGGTGGGCCATGACACGCAGGCCAACGACCACCCGCTGGCCACCGCGATCGGCCCGCAGCGCAACGGCCCGCTGCTGCCGCATCTGGCCGAGGAATACAAGGAATGGTCCGGCGGCGTCGACTGGAAGGACGCGTTCCCGGAATGGGAGCCCGTGCACAACATCCTGTTCAAGAACGGGATCATGGGCATCGAGAATGTCGGCGGCGACCTGGACGCGGTGACCGGCAAGCGCTGCACCTTCGCCTTCTTCCCGTGGAACTGGGATCGCGGCGACGGCTGCATCGTCCGCCTGGTGGCGATGATCGACAAGGGACAGAATTTCCGCATCGAGCGCGGCGACGCGATCTGAGGACAGCCGGGGGGCTGCGCGCCCCCCGGACCCCCGCGGAGTATTGTCCGCAGAATGAAACACAGCCGGAAGGGGAGGTCTGGCCGATGTTGATCAAGCGCTTCGAGGAGGCCCGGCCCTATGACGCGCCCCACCATTGGGGCGTCTCGGGGTTGCGGCTGCAGGGCTTCGAGGAGGGCGGGCCGACCAACCAGTGGATCGGCTACAGCCAGTTCCTGCCGGGCGGCGGCGCGGGGCCGGACGCGACGCCCTTCGAGAAGGTCTATGTCGTGCTCGAGGGCGAGATGACCCTCGAATGGGACGGCCGGACCGAGGTGCTGCGGGCGATGGACAGCTGTACCATCCCGCCGGGGCAGGTTCGGCGCATCGAGAACCGCTCGAACCATGTCTGCAAGATGCTGGTCGTCATCCCCTATCCGCCCAAGCCGAAAAGCGAGTGAGGCCATGAGCCTGATGAATCCCCTGTCGATGTTCGATGTCAAAGGCAAGGTCGCGGTGATCACCGGGGCCTCGGGTGCCTTCGGCATGGTGGCGGCGCGCGTGCTGGCGGGCGCCGGCTGCCGGCTGGTGCTGGCCGCGGGCAATGCCTCCGCGCTGGCCGAGATCGCCGGGGAATGCCGCGCGGGCGGTGCGGAGGTGCACGAGGCCAATGTCCGCCCCGATACCGAGGCCGCCTGCGAAGGGCTGATTGCCTCGGCGGTCGAGGCGTTCGGGGCCTGCGACATCCTCGTGGTGGCGTCCGGCATGAACACGGTCGCCAAGATCGACGAGATGGCGCCCGACACCTTCCTGTCGGTGATGGACGCGAATGTCACGCAGAGCTGGCTGATGGCGCGCGCGGCGACGAGGCAGATGAAGGCGCAGGGCACGGGGGGCAAGATCGTGCTGGTGTCCTCGGCCCGCGGGCTTCTGGGTCATCCGGCGGGCTACACCGCCTATTGTGCCTCGAAGGCGGCGGTGGACGGGATCACCAAGGCGCTGGGATGCGAGCTGGGCCCGACCGGGATCACCGTCAACGCCATCGCGCCCACGGTCTTCCGCTCGCCGCTGACGGCGTGGATGTTCGGCGAGGATGACAACGCCAGGACCGTGCGCGCGGGCTTCCTCGCCCGCGTGCCGAAGGGCCGGCTGGGCGAGCCCGAGGACCTGGCCGGGCCGCTGCTGTTCCTGTCGTCGAAGGCGTCCGACTTCTACACCGGGCATATCCTCTATGCCGACGGCGGATATACGGCGGGCTGAGAGATGAGGCAGGACCGTATCATCGGGGTGATCGGCGCAGGGCTCATGGGCCACGGCATCGCCCTTGTCATGGCGCGCTCGGGTCTGCGCGTCGCCATCACCGATCCGATGGCCGAGGCGCGGGCGGCGCTGCCCGGCCGGGTGCGCGACTCGATGGCGCTGATGGGTCATGACGAGGCCACGATCTCGGCCACCCTGTCGCGGATCGCGGTGCACGACACGCTCGCCGCGACCGTGGCCGAAGCCCATGCGGTGTTCGAGGCCGCGCCCGAGAAAATGGCGCTGAAGCAGTCGATCTTTGCCGAGATCGAGACCCACGCGCCGCGCGATTGCATCCTGGCCTCGAACACATCGGTCATGCCGATCACGGAGATCATGCAGGGCCTCGCCCACAAGGACCGCGCGCTGGGAACGCATTGGTGGAACCCGCCGCACATGATCCCGCTGGTCGAGGTCATCCGCACCGAAGGAACGGCCGAGCCCGCGATGGCCACGATGATGGCGCTGCTGGCCGAGGCGGGGAAGACGCCGGTGCGCGTCGACAAGGACGTGCCGGGCTTCATCGGCAACCGGTTGCAGCATGCGCTGTGGCGCGAGGCCGTGAGCCTTGTCGAGCGCGGGATCTGCGACGCGGAATCCGTCGATACCGTGGTGAAATCCTGCTTCGGGCGGCGGTTGTCGGTGCTGGGCCCGTTGGAGAACGCCGATCTGGTGGGCACGGATCTGACGCTCGCCATCCATGAAACGGTTTTGGCCGACCTCGAAAACCGCCAGGGCCCCTCGCCTTACCTTCAGCAACTGGTCGCCGACGGCAAGCTCGGCATGAAGTCGGGCGAGGGGTTCCGCCGCTGGACCCCGGAGGAGGCCGCAAAGGTCCGCAACCGGGTCACCACGCATCTGAAGAAACTGGACACGATTCTGGACGACTGACGCTTTTCAACATCTCGAACTGGGGAGGACGAGACGATGAAGACCTTGAACAGACGGCATTTTCTGACCGGAAGCTCGGCGCTTCTGGCGGCGCCCGCGATCTTGCGGGCCACGCGCGCCTATGCGCAGACGCCAACGATCAAGGTGGGCCATGTGAGCCCGCGCACCGGGCCGCTGGCGGGCTTTGCCGAGGCCGATGACTATATCCTGCAGGCAATCGGGGAACGCTTCGGCGCCGGGGTCGAGAATAACGGCCGCGCCTGGCAGATCGAGATCATCTCGAAGGACAGCCAGTCGAATCCGAACCGCGCCGCCGAGGTGGCGAGCGAGCTGATCCTGTCCGACGAGGTCGACATCATCGTCGCCGCCTCGACGCCCGACACGGTCAACCCGGTCTCGGATCAGGCCGAGATCAACGAGGTGCCCTGCATCACCACCGATTGCCCGTGGCAGCCCTATTTCTTCGGTCGCGGCGGCAACCCGGCCGAGGGTTTCCTGAGCACCTACCATTTCTTCTGGGGGCTCGAGGACGTGATCGGCGCCTTCCTGGCCATGTGGGATGGATCGGGCGTGGCGAAGTCCGTGGGCGGCCTGTTTCCGAACGACGCGGACGGCAATGCCTGGGGCGATCCCGAACTGGGGCTGCCGACACCCTTGGCCGCGGCCGGCTACGCGCTGACGGATCCCGGGCGCTATCAGCCGATGACGGATGATTTCTCGAACTACATCAATGCCTTCAAAGAAGCGGGCTGCGAAATCGTCACGGGCAACATGATCCCGCCGGACTTTGGCACGTTCTGGAACCAGGCCGCGCAACAGGGCTTCAATCCGAAGATCGTCACCATCGGCAAGGCGCTTCTGTTCCCGTCGGTGATCGAGGGCCTTGGCGAGCGGGGCATTGGCCTGTCGTCCGAGGTTTGGTGGTCGCCCTCGCATCCGTTCTCGTCGTCGCTGACCGGGGCCTCTGCGGGCGATCTGGCGGGGGGCTACATGCAGACGACGGGTCGCCCCTGGACCCAGCCCATCGGCTTCAAGCACGCGCTGTTCGAAGTGGTCGCGGATGTCGTGGCGCGGGCCGAGGATCTGGAAGATCCCGAGGCGATCATCGCCGCCATCGCTGCGACCGACATGAACACCATCGTCGGCCCGGTGAACTGGGCGAACGGGCCGGTGCCCAATGTCACCAAGACGCCGCTGGTCGCCGGTCAGTGGCAGCGCGAGGGCGATGGCGTCGACCTGAAGATCGTCGCGAATGCCACGGCGCCCGAGATTCCCACGACCGGCGAACTGATGCTGCTGTCCTGAGCCAAGAAGGGGGCCGCCCGAAAGGGGCGGTCCCGTACCTGCGGGAGAGACGATGTCTGCGATCCTTGAACTTCAGGGCGTGAAGAAAGCCTTCGGCGCCGTTGTCGTGGCGGACGATCAGTCTTGGTCGCTGGCCCCGGGCGAGGCGCTGGGGGTGCTGGGTCCCAATGGCGCTGGCAAGACCTCGATGTTCAACCTCGTCACCGGGACGCTGTCGACGGATGCGGGCAGGATCCGGCTTGACGGGCAGGACATCACCGGCTGGTCGGCGGCAAGGCGCTGCCGCGCCGGGATCGCCCGCAGTTTCCAGGTTCCCCAGCCCTTCGCGCATATGACGGTATTCGAGAATGCCTATGTCGCGGCGACGCAGGGCGCGGGCCTGTCGGGTCGCGCGGCCGAAACGCATTGTCTCGATGTGCTCGACCGCACGGGCCTTGTCGCCAAGTCGAACGTGCAGGCGGGCGGGCTGACGCTTCTGGAACGCAAGCGGCTGGAACTGAGCCGAGCGCTGTGTGCGAAGCCGCGCGTGATCCTGCTAGACGAGATCGCGGGCGGCCTGACGGAACATGAATGCCAGTCGCTGATCCAGACGATCCGCGACGTGCATGCGACGGGCGTGTCGATCGTCTGGATCGAGCATGTGGTGCATGCTCTTCTGGCCGTGGTCAGTCGCCTGATGGTGATCGATTTCGGCCGCAAGATCGCCGAGGGCGAGCCGAACGCGATCATGCAGTCGCGCGAGGTGAAGGAAATCTATCTGGGGATCGAAGCCGATGCCTGACGCCCTTCTGACCCTTCAGGCGCTGAACGCGCATTACGGGGATTTTCAGGCGCTTTACGGTGTCGATCTGCGGGTCGACCCGGGCGAGGTTGTGGCGGTGATCGGCGCGAACGGCGCGGGCAAGACGACGATGCTGCGCTCCATCGCCGGGCTTCTGAAGAACGCACCCGGGGCGATCCGCTGGAAAGGGCAGGCCATCGGCGCGCTGCGTGCCGATCAGGTCGCGGGGCGGGGGATCGCGCTGGTGCCCGAGGGGCGGCTTCTGTTCCCGTCGCTCAGCGTCGAGGAAAATCTGGTCATCGGCGGGCAGCTCGGCCGCAAGGGGCCGTGGAGCCTGCAGCGGGTCTACGACCTGTTCCCGATCCTGAAGGAACGCCGCCACCAGCAATCGACCTCGCTGTCGGGGGGTCAGCAGCAGATGGTCGCCATCGGCCGGGCGCTGATGGCAAACCCCGAACTGGTGCTCATGGACGAGATCAGCCTGGGCCTTGCCCCGGTCATCATCCGCCAGATCTACGAGGCCCTGCCCGGCATCGTCGGCGAGGGGCTGACGGCGGTGATCGTCGAGCAGGACATCGCCAAGGCGCTGTCGGTCTCGCAGCGGGTCTATTGCCTGCAGGAGGGTCGCGTCTCGCTGGAAGGCCAATCGCAAACCGTGCCGCGCGAAGACATCACCCGCGCCTATTTCGGAGTCTGACGCATGGACTGGCTCAACGCCCTTGTTCAGGGAGTGCTGCTGGGCGGGCTTTACGCCCTGTTCGCGGCGGGTCTGTCGCTGATCTTCGGGGTCATGCGGCTGGTCAACATCGCGCATGGCGACCTGATCGTGCTGTCGGCCTATATCGCGCTCAGCTTCGGCGTCGCGCTGGGCCTGAACCCGCTGGTGGCGCTGCTGCTGGTGGTGCCGACCATGGCGCTGATCGGCTACGCCCTGCAACGTCTGATCCTGAATCGCACGATGGGCGAGGATATCCTGCCGCCCCTTCTGGTGACGTTCGGCCTGTCGGTGATCCTGCAGAACGCGCTGCTCATGGGCTATTCCGCCGATCCGCAGAATCTGCAGGCGGGCGCGATCGAGACGGCGTCGGTCACGCTCGGGCCGCTGGCGGTGGGGTTGATGCCGGTGATGGTCTTCGCCACCGCCGTCGCGGTCATCGCGGCGCTGCAATGGATGTTCTACCGCACCGCCCTGGGGCGGGCGTTCCGGGCGACATCGGACCGGCAGGACGTGGCGCAGCTGATGGGGCTGAACCGGGCGCATGTCTTCGGGTTGGCCATGGCCCTGTCGCTGGCGGTGACGGCGCTGGCGGGCGTGTTCCTCGGGATCCGCACGGCCTTTGACCCGGCCGCCGGTGGCGCGCGGCTGATCTTCGGCTTCGAGGCGGTGATCATCGGCGGGCTGGGCAATCTGTGGGGGACGCTGGCAGGCGGCGTGATCCTGGGTGTTGCGCAGACCGTGGGGGCAAAGATCGACCCGGGCTATCAGATCCTTGCCGGACATGTCGTTTTCCTGATCATACTGGCCCTGCGCCCGCGCGGCCTGTTCCCGAGGATCGACGGATGACCCTTTCAGTCACACGCCGCACCCGCCTTTCGACCACCTGGCTGATCCTGCTGGTGCCCATCGTTCTGCTGCTGATCGCGGCTCCGTGGTGGGCGGGCCGCGCCGACCTGCGGCTGATGGGCGAGATCGCGCTCTATATGTCGCTGGCCATCCTGTGGAACCTGCTGGCGGGCTATGCCGGTCTGGTATCGGTGGGCCAGCAGGCCTATGTCGGCTTCGGCGGTTACCTGTTCTTCGCGCTGACCATGCTGGCCGGGCTGCATCCCTATGCCGCGCTGCCCCTGGTCGTGCTGGCGGGGTTTGTGATCTCGGCCCCGGTCGCGGTGCTGATCTTCCGGCTGCGGGGCGCCTATTTCGCCATCGGCACCTGGGTCGTGGCCGAGGTTTTCCGGTTGTCATTCGCCCAGATTTCCAGCCTCGGCGGCGGCTCGGGCACGTCGCTGGCGCCCGACATCGTCCGTTCGCTGGCCGACGGGCGCGACGCGCGCGAGGCGGTGGCCTGGTGGCTGGCGCTTGGCGCGGCGGCGCTGGTGCTGGGAACCGTGGTCTGGCTCCTGCGCTCGCGCCAGGGCGTGGCGCTGACCGCGATCCGCGACAACGAACTGGCGGCGCGGTCGCTGGGGATCGACATCTGGCGCACCAAGTTCACCGTCTATGTCGTGGTTTCGGGCCTGACGGCCCTCATCGGCGCGCTGATCTTCCTGCAAAAGCTGCGCATCTCGCCCGATGCCGCCTTCAGCGCCAATGACTGGACCGCCTTTGTCATCTTCATCGTCGTGATCGGTGGAATCGGCACGCTCGAAGGTCCGATCCTGGGAACGCTGATCTTCTTCGCCCTGCGCGAGACGCTCGCCGATCTGGGGACGCTGTATCTGATTGCGCTTGGCATCGTCGCCATCGTCATCATGCTGTTCGCGCCGCGCGGTCTGTGGGGATTCCTGCGTGATCGCTGGGGCCTTGAACTTTTCCCGCTCAGCCGACGGGTGAGCGGCCTTGCCAAGAAGGAGGCCTGACATGGCCCGCAAACCGAAGACCATCATCACCTGCGCAGTAACGGGGGCGATTCATACGCCCACCATGTCGGACGCTCTGCCCTATACCTACGATCAGATCGCCACGCAGGCGATCGCCGCGGCCGAGGCCGGCGCCTCGATCCTGCATCTGCATGCGCGTAACCCGGATACCGGCGCGCCCTCGATCGACCCCGGCGATTTCGCGCCCTTCCTCGCGCGCATCAAGCAGGCCACGGATGCGGTGGTGAACATCTCGACCGGGGGGTCGCTGACGGCCTCGATCCAGGAGCGGATCGCCCCCGCCAAGACCTTCTCGCCCGAGATGTGCTCGATGAATATGGGCTCGCTCAATTTCAGCTTCCACGGGCTGGCCAGCCGCTATGCCGAATGGAAATTCGACTGGGAGAAATCCTATGTCGAAGGCTCCGAGGGCAACATTTTCCGCAATACCTTCAAGGACATCAAGGAAGCGGCCGAGACGCTGGCCCCGCACGAGATCAAGTTCGAGCACGAGATCTACGATGTCGGCCACCTGTATAACCTGAAATTCATGCTGGATCAGGGACACTTCAAGGCGCCGATCTTCCTGCAATTCGTGCTGGGGATCCTGGGCGGGATCGGCGCGGACGTGGAAAACCTGGTGTTCATGAAACGCACTGCCGACAAGCTCTTCGGCGATCAGTACCGCTGGTCTGTTCTGGCCGCGGGCGCCGCGCAGATCCCGATGGCGGTGACGGCGTCGCAGATGGGCGGGCATGTCCGTGTCGGGCTGGAGGACAGCCTGTTCATTACCCGCGGCGAGCTGGCCGGATCGAACGCCCAGCAGGTCGCCAAGATCCGCCGGCTGATCGAAGACCTCGGCCACGCCGTCGCCACCCCGGACGAAGCGCGCGAAATCCTCGATCTGAAGGGCGGCGACAAGGTCGCGTTCTGAGCCTTGGGGGCGTGACGCGGGCGCCGGATCACCGGCGTCTCGCGGGACGCGCCGCGACGGGGACCCGGGATGGTGCGACGGAAAGCCCTGCCGTGGCGGTCTTGCACCGCCCGGTTCAGGCTACCTGCTGCGCGACAAGCTCGCGCGCGGCGGTGAGGAACCGCTGGCTGCGTTCCGACGCGCCGGGCTCGCTCAGGCGCGGGACGATCCATCCCAGATAGCTGCTCGCGCGCAAGGCGATGAACAGGTCGAGCGCGCGCGTATCGATGGCGCGCACGGCGCCGTACCCGTCCAGCAAGGCATCTCTGAGAACGGGATAATCCGGTTCCGGACGGGCCTTGAACAGGGTCGTGGCAAGGTCGAACAGCCGGTAGCCGAAACCGCCATCATCGAAATCCACGAAATGCAGCTGCGCGCCGTCGATGAGGATGTTCTCGCGTACCAGATCCGCATGGATCAGGCCCCTGTCCGCGGTTGCGTCGATCTGGGCCAGCTGCGCATCGGCCCGTGCCCGGAACCCTTCGAACAGCGCCCGGTCCCGGGGGTCGAGCATCGGGTTCTCCCAGAACCGCCCCCAGAGCGGCGCCTCGCCCACCAGCCCCGCCCGGTCCCAGGATGCGCGCGCAAAACCCGCCGGACGGGCCCAGGCATCGCTGACGTCATGCATCCGCGCCATGTCGCGACCCAGCTGGCGGAACAATCCCGCGCGGTCCGGCAGGTCGAGCGGCGTGCCCGTCACGCCCATCGGGCGACCGGGAAGCCAGTTCAGAACGCTGGCATAGCCGTTCTCCAGCGGTTGAAGCATCGCACCGTCAAGGCCGGGGACCGGGCGCGGAACGCCGAGGCCCCCCTCATGCAGCGCCTGCAGCCAGTCCAGCTCGGAGGCCAGCTCGGCCTGCGTGCGATAGCCCGGGCGATGCAGCCGCAGGGCGACGACACGGCCCCCTTGCTCGACCCGCCAGACCTTGTTCTCGCGCTGGGCCACCAATTGCGTGGCGGCGCCGTCCAGACCCCAGCGGGCCAGCATCCCGTCCGGCGCGCTCATGGCGTCACCGGCAGGCGCGACAGCACGTCGTCCAGCGCGTCGATCAGGCTGTCGGCATGCGCGGTGGTAAAAGGCATGGGCGGGCGGATCTTCAGCGTATTGCGATGGCGGCCGAGTTTCGACAACAGGAACCCTTCCTGCCGCAGGGCATTCACCACGCGGTCGGTATAGGCCACGGCGGGTTCGCGGCTGTCGCGGTCCAGCACGAATTCCGCGCCGAAGACCAGACCGGAACCCCGCACATCGCCGATGACCGCGTGGCGTTCGCCGAGGGCGCGCAGGCGGGCACGCGCGTGGTTCCCCACGATCGCGGCCTGCGCGACCAGATCGCGGTCATCAAGCTCGTCCAGCACCGCCATCGCGGCGGCGCAAGAGACCGGGTTGCCGCCGAAAGTGTTGAAATAGCGATAGCCCTCGCGGAAACGCTGCAAAATCTCCGAGCGCGTGACCACGCCGCCGACGGGATGGCCGTTGCCCATCGGTTTGCCCAGCGTCAGGATATCGGGCACCACGCCCATTTTCTCGTGCGCCCACAGATGCGTGCCGGTGCGGCCGAAACCGGATTGCACCTCGTCGCAGATCAGAAGACCCCCGGCCCGGCGCACGACGTCGGCCACCGGCCTGAGCCAGCCATCAGGATGATCGGGGAAGCCTTCGTTCAGGAAATAGGGACAGATCAGCAGGGCGGCGAAGCCGGTGCCCTCGGCCTCGTGCCGGGCGATCTGTTCGGCCACGGCCTCGGCGAAAAGGGTGCCGTCGGGATCGGGCCGGCGATAGCTGTCGGGGGCTTCGACGAAACGGAAATACTGGCCCAGCCCGAACCCCGTTTTCGGCGGGTTCGAGGTGCTGAGCTGACTGACCAGCGCGGTGTTGCCGTGATAGGTGGCGTCCGTCGCGATGATCCCGCGCTTGCCCGTCATCGCTTCGGCCATGCGCAGGGCGATGTCGTTGGCTTCCGAGCCGGTGCAGGTCAGGATCGCGCTGTCCAGACTGTCATCCATCGTCCCGGTCAGGCGCGCGACGTAATCGAGAATGCCGTCATGCAGGTAACGGGTATGGGTGTTGAGCGTCGATGCCTGCCGGCAGATCGCCTCGACCACGCGCGGGTTGCAATGCCCCACATGCGGCACGTTGTTGTAGCAATCGAGATATTTCCGCCCGTCCGCATCCCACAGCCAGACGTCCTCGCCCCGGACGACGTGCACGGGCTCGTCGTAAAAGGTCGAGACATTCGGGCCGAGATACCGGCGGCGGTCGCTGATCAGGGTTTGCGTGGTGCGGGGCATGGGCACGTTCCGTTCAGGCAGGCTTGTTGCGGCGGACACTGCCAGCGGGACGCCTTGCAGGAAAGGAATTCACCGAAGCGGTGCGATTATAGCACCGACGAGCGGCTGCGGCCCGTCAGGGCGGTTTCCAGATTGCGCACCGCCCGCCGCAGCAGCGCGACAAGCTCTGTCTCGCGGTCGGGTGTGAGGCCCGCCTCGGGAACGGTGATCGAGATCGTCCCCGCGGGGTCCGTGGCGCTTTCGAGGAAAAAGGCCATCGCCACGCCGGCCACGCCCTGTTCGACGGTGTTGCGGCTGACGGCATAGCCCTGCGCCCGGGCCTGCGCGACAAGGTCGCGCAGCGTGGGCTCGTCGATCACGGTGGCCGGGGTAAGCCGCTCGCGCGGCAGGGCCAGAATCTCGGCCTGCCGCTCAGGGGTCGTGCGCGCCAGATAGGCCAGGCCCGAGGACGCCGCGTGATAGGGGTAGCGTTCCGCCGGTTTCAGGTTGATGACATTTCCGCGCGGCGGCAGGTGATACGCGACGGTCGTCATGCTGGTGCGTCCCGGCACATTGACATGGACGGTTTCGTCGCTGACCCCGCTCAGCCAGCGCGCGACGATCTGCGTCGCCCTGACCATCGGCACCGATGCCTCACGCAGCCGCGCCAGCGACAGGAACCCCGAGCCCAGGAAGTATTTCCGCGTTTCGGGATTCTGCTCGATGAACCCGTTTTCCATCAAGGCGACCAGCAGGCGGCGCGTCACCGCCTTGTCCTCGCCGGTCACCCGCGCAAGCTCGCTGAGACCGATCTCGGGCTGTTCCAGCGTGAACTGGCGCAACAGCCGCATCGCCTTGTTCACCGTCTTCATCGCGGCATCCTTCCGATCCGGCCCTCACAGAAACCGGAACCGCCGCCGCAGGGCAAGGGACAAGGCCGGGGTGTCGCCGCTCTGCGCAAGCGGCCCGGTCGCGCCCTAATCCCGGCGGATCGAGGCGGTGACATAGTTCACCGACAGGTCGCGTTCGGACAAGGACCAGCTCCACAGGATCGGGTTGAACACCATCCCCTTGCGGTCCACCGGGTCCAGCCCGGCCTGCCCGATCAGCGCGTAAAGCTCGTCGGGGGTGATGAATTTCGACCATTCATGCGTGCCGCGCGGCAGCCAGCGCATCACCACCTCGGCGCCGAAGATCGCCATCGCATAGCTTTTCGGATTGCGGTTGATGGTCGAGCAGATCATCAGCCCGCCGGTTTTCAGCAGGTCGTGACAGGCGGTCAGATAGGCCAGCGGGTCCGAGACATGCTCGACCACTTCCATGTTCAGCACCACGTCGAACCGCTCGCCCGCCGCGGCCAGATCCTCGGCCGTGGTGTGGCGATAGTCGATGTCGAGCCCCGATTGCTGCGCATGGACCTGCGCTACGGGAATGTTGCGCTCGGCCGCGTCGGCGCCGACCACCTCGGCGCCCAGACGCGCCATGGGTTCCGACAACAGCCCGCCGCCGCAACCGATATCCAGCAGACGCAGCCCGTCGAACGGGCGCGGCTGCGACAGGTCGCGGTCGAACTCGGCGGCGATCTGGCTGGTGATGTAATCCAGACGGCAGGGATTGAGCATGTGCAGCGGCTTGAACTTGCCATGCGGATTCCACCAATCGGCGGCCATGGCCTCGAATTTCGCGACTTCTGCCGGGTCGATGGTGCTGTTCATGCTGCGCTCCGCCTTGCCTTTTGTGTCCGCATCCCGTGGAATGCCACCGCCGAGCCGTATATAGACCGGATGATGGACAAGTCCCACGAGCAAAAGAGCGCAGCCGCGCATCTCTATCCGCCGATCGAGCCCAACAACCGGCAGATGCTGGAGGTGGGCGACGGACACAGCCTGTATGTCGAGGAATGCGGCAATCCCGACGGTGTGCCCGTGGTGGTGCTGCATGGCGGGCCGGGTGGCGGGTGCAGCCCGATGATGCGGCGCTTTTTCGATCCCCGGCATTACCGGATCGTCCTGTTCGACCAGCGCGGCTGCGGACGCTCGCGGCCTCACGCCAGTGTCGAGGCGAACACCACCCAGCACCTGATCGCCGATATCGAGCGGATCCGCCAGACGCTGGGAATCGGGCGCTGGATCGTGTTCGGCGGCAGCTGGGGCGCGACGTTGGCGCTGGCCTATGCGCAGGCGCATCCCGCCCGTGCCGCCTGGCTGGTGCTGCGCGGGGTGTTCATGGGCACCCAGGCCGAGCTGGACTGGTTTTATGGCGGCGGCGCGGGGCGGTTCTATCCCGAGCTGTGGTCGCGCTTTGCCGATGCGATCCCGCCCGAGGAACAGCACGACCTGATCGCCGCCTATCACCGGCGGCTGTTCTCCGGCGTCTTCGCCAAGGAAACGCGCTATTCCCGCCTGTGGTCGGACTGGGAGAACGCGCTGGCCACGGTCGAGACACGCTTTCCCTACGAGACCCCGGTGGATTACGCCCGCGCCTTCGCGCGGCTCGAAAATCACTATTTCACGCATAAATGCTTCTTCGAGCGCGACGGCCAGTTGCTCGAGGATATCTGGAAGCTGAACGGCGTGCGCGGCACCATCGTGCAGGGCCAATTCGACATGATCTGCCCGCCCGTGACCGCCTGGCGGTTGCACCGGGCATGGTCGGGCAGCACGCTGTCGCTGGTGCCGATGGCCGGCCATGCGCTGTCCGAACCCGGCATCACCCGCGAACTTGTCGCGGTGATGGAAGGGATCAAGAGCGCCGGGATTCTGGACGCCTAGGTCAGGCGGTATTCGGCGATCTCGGTGCGCTGCAGGGCGTTCTGGTTGTCGTCGGACACCGTGGTCGCCCACAGATGCCCCTGCGCATCGCGGGTGATCGAGATCCCCTCGTGATTGTCCAGCGCGCCCATCGCGGTTTCGACCAGCGTTTCGGGCCGGCCCCAGGCGCCGGGGCGCAGGCGGCTGATGCGGCTTGCGAAAAACGCCAGGCGGAATTTCCGCTCCAGCATGTACAGGTTGCCGTCCGGACCGAAATCCAGCCCCACCGGCTTGAACCCGTCGCGGTCGGGGATCAGCGCCAGGATCTCCCAGTTCTGGCGCAGGCGATACAGCGGGAAGGTGCCGTCGAGCTGCGCCTCGGGCAGCACATAGACCGCGCCTTGATCGTCGACGGCGATGCTTTCAAGGCTTTCGTTCTGCGGCAGGCGTGCCCAGCTTTGCGCGACCGGCAGCGCGGTCGCCGGTCCGCGTTCGTCGGCATAGACCGAGATCCGTCCGCGGCGGTTCTCGAACGAGACATAGAGCGTGCCGTCGGGACGCTGGTCCAGCCCCTCGGAATCGCCGCGCCCGCCGCGCAGCGCGTTACCGGCAGTGCCACGCAGGCGGAAATGCTCGATCCGCTCGATCCCCGTCAGGGTGCCCGACGCGTCGCGGATCATCCGCGCGCGGACCACGAAGCCCCGGTCGCTGAGAAACAGCGCGCGCGTGCGGTCGCTGCTCAGTTCGAGGCCCGAGAAGCCGCCGAAGAACTCGCCCGGTTCGGACCAGCGCAGCAGCGTGTCGGGCTGAACGATATGCGCGCGCGCCGCCCTTGCCGGCAGCAGAGCGGTGGCGGCGCTGGCGGCGCCCAGGGTCAAGACGTTGCGGCGGGAATAACGCATGGCGGCGCCGATCCTAGCGCTCGTCGGGGCACGAGGGAATCCGTCACCGGGCGTCACACGCATATATCGCTTGAATTTCGCGCGACCCGGGCGTATATCGCCTTCAACAGCGGTGCTGGGGGGTCCAAACCTTCAGCCCACCGGACACATTCGCGGGCCGCTTCGGCCCGTTTTTTTATTTCTGGAGTTCGCCGCAATGAGCGAGCAGACACAACCCGAAGACATCGGCGATCTGGTGGCCCGTGCCGCTGTCGACCGGCGCCTTGCCGCCATCGTCAAACCCGCGATCGAAGCCGCCGGTTTCGAACTGGTGCGCCTGCGCCTCATGGCGGGAAAGACGCGCACGCTGCAGATCATGGCGGACCGGCCCGAAGGCGGGATCGAGATCGACGAACTGGGCGAGATCACCACGCTGGTGGGCGCCGTCCTGGATGTCGAGGATCCGCTGGAAGACGCTTATGTGCTGGAAATCTCCAGCCCCGGCATCGACCGCCCGCTGACCCGGCTGAAGGATTTCGACACCTGGTCGGGATACGAGGCACGGCTGGAAACCAACGAGCTTATCGACGGCCGCCGCCGCTTCAAGGGCACACTTCAGGGCGTCGAGGACAACGAGGTCCTGATCGAGATCGAGGATCACGGCGAGCCGCTGATCATCGGCCTGCAATTCGAGTGGCTGAGCGATGCCAAGCTGATCCTCACGGATGAGCTGATCGAGGAAACCCTGCGCGCGCGGAAATCCGCGGGCGTCATCAACGAATCCGACTTCGACACCATCGAAACCGACAGCGCTTCCGAGGAGGAGTGACAGATGGCCATTACCAGCGCCAACCAGCTTGAACTGCTGCAAACCGCCGAAGCGGTCGCGCGCGAGAAACTGATCGACCCCGAACTGGTCGTTCAGGCGATGGAAGACAGCCTCGCCCGCGCCGCGAAATCGCGTTACGGCGCCGATATGGACATCCGCGTGCATATCGACCGCAAGACCGGCCGCGCGCAGTTCACCCGCGTGCGCACCGTGGTCGAGGACGAGGAATTCGAAAACCACCACGCGCAGCTCACCGTCGAGCAGGCCCGGCAATACATGGCCGACCCGCAGATCGGCGATGAGCTGAAAGATGACGTGCCCCCCGTCGAGCTGGGCCGCATCGCCGCGCAATCGGCCAAGCAGGTGATCCTGCAGAAGGTCCGCGAGGCCGAGCGCGATCGCCAGTACGACGAGTTCAAGGACCGCGCCGGCACGATCATCAACGGCACCGTCAAGCGCGAGGAATACGGCAACATCATCGTCGATATCGGCCGTGGCGAAGGCATCCTGCGCCGCAACGAGAAGATCGGTCGCGAAAGCTATCGCCCGAACGACCGCATCCGGTGCTTCATCAAGGATGTGCGCCGCGAGGCCCGTGGCCCGCAGGTCTTCCTGTCGCGCACCGCGCCCGATTTCATGGCCGCGCTGTTCAAGATGGAAGTGCCGGAAATCTACGACGGCATCATCGAGATCAAGGCCGTGGCCCGCGATCCGGGTTCGCGCGCGAAGATCGCCGTGATCAGCTATGACGGTTCGATCGACCCGGTCGGCGCCTGCGTCGGTATGCGCGGCTCGCGCGTGCAGGCCGTGGTGAACGAATTGCAGGGCGAGAAGATCGACATCATTCCGTGGAACGAAGATCAGGCGACGTTCCTTGTGAACGCGCTGCAGCCGGCCGAGGTCTCGAAAGTCGTGATCGACGAAGATGCCGCGCGCATCGAGGTCGTCGTGCCTGATGAACAGCTGTCGCTGGCCATCGGCCGTCGCGGTCAGAACGTGCGCTTGGCCAGCCAGCTCACGGGTCTCGACATCGACATCATGACGGAATCGGACGAATCCGCCCGCCGTCAGGCCGAATTCACCGAGCGTACCAACCTGTTCATGGAAGCGCTGGATATCGACGAGATGATGGCGCAGCTTCTGGTGGCCGAAGGGTTCACCAACCTGGAAGAAGTGGCCTATGTCGAAATCGACGAGCTGCTGGCGATTGACGGCTTCGACGAAGACACCGCGACCGAGCTGCAGGCCCGCGCCCGCGACAAGATCGAAGCGGCCAATCAGGCGGCGCTGGACAATGCCCGCGCTCTGGGTGTCGAGCAGAGCCTCATTGACTTTGAGGGTCTGACACCCCAGATGATTGAAGCACTGGCCAAGGATGGCGTGAAGTCGCTCGAAGACTTCGCCACCTGCGCCGACTGGGAACTGGCCGGTGGCTGGACCACGGTCGACGGCCAGCGGACGAAAGACGACGGTATTCTCGAGCCCTTCGAGATGAGCCTCGAAGAAGCTCAGACCCTGATCATGACGGCCCGTATCCAGCTTGGCTGGGTCGATCCGGCGGACCTCGAATCCGAGGAAGTCGAGGAAGAGATCGCCGAGGGCGAGGAAGAGGCGTAAGGAGCCCTGACCATGACGCGGGGCGGGCGCATCAAGGACCGCGACGAGCCCGAGCGGCGCTGCATCGCCACCGGCGAAACGCAGCCCCGGGGCGGATTGATCCGCTTCGTGGTCGGCCCGGACTCGCAGATCGTGCCCGATATCGAGGGCAAGCTGCCGGGCCGGGGCCTCTATGTCTCGGCCGACAGGGCGGCCATCGCCCAGGCGGGCAAGCGCAAGCTGTTCGCCCGGGCGGCAAGGGCGCCGGTGACGGTGCCCGACGGGCTGGACGACCTGGTCCATGACCTGCTGACCCGGCGCGTGATCGAATTGATCGCGCTGGGCCGCAAGGCGGGGCAGGCCGTGGCGGGCTATGAAAAGGTCCGCGACTGGTTGACGACGGAAACGGCAGAGGTGCTGATCCAGGCCTCGGACGGATCCGAGCGGGGAAAGACGAAGCTCAGACCCCCGGCAGAGGGAGGCAGCTATATCGGTTGCCTCACCGCCGAAGAGCTGGGTTCGGCTTTTGGCCGTGAACATGTGATCCATGCCGCGCTTGCCTATGGCGGTCTGTCGTCACGTGTAGTAGAGGAAGCGGCGAAACTCGCGCGAATGCGCGGGACAGTCGGTGGTGCCGATGCCACCGGAGAGGATTGACGAGACGCATGAGCGATACAGACGGCAAGAAACCCCTTGGGCTGCGCGGCGGCTCGACCCCCGGTCAGGTGAAGCAAAGCTTTAGCCACGGGCGGACCAAGGCGGTTGTGGTTGAGACGAAGCGCAAACGCGTGGTGGTGCCGAAACCCGGCTCCGCGGCGTCTGGCGATGCGTCGTCTTCCAAGCCGGCTTCGGGTGGCGGCGGCAACCGCCGTCCCGCCGGGATCTCGGACGCGGAAATGGAGCGTCGCCTCGCTGCCGTGCGCGCGGCCAAGGCCCGCGAGTCGGAGGAAGCTGCGCAGCGCGCGGCAGAGGAAAAGCAGCGCGAGGAAGATCGCGAGCGGCGCCGGCAGGAAGCCGAGCAGCGCGAGCGTGAGGAACGCGAGCGCGAAGAGGCCCGCAAGGCCAAGGAAGAGGAAGAGGCGCGCAAGGTCGCCGAAGCGGAGCAGGCGAAAGCCGATGCCGCCGCGGCCAAGGCTGCGCCCGCCGCTGCCGAGAAGCCTGCCGACCGGGCCGCTCCCGGCGGTGCGGCCGACCGGGGTCCGGTCCGGGGTGGCGGTGCGCCGACCCCGCGCAAGACCGACCGCGAACGCGACGACCGCGACCAGCGCGGCAAGAAGGGCGCCGGCGATGCCGGCGGCCGTCGTGCCGGCAAGCTGACGCTCAACGCGGCGCTCAGCGGCAACGAGGGGGGCCGCCAGCGGTCGCTCGCCGCGATGAAGCGCAAGCAGGAAAAGGCCCGCGCCAAGGCGATGGGTCAGGGTCAGCGCGCCGAAAAGCAGGCGCGTGACGTCCAGCTGCCCGAAACCATCGTCGTTCAGGAACTTGCCAACCGGATGGCCGAGCGCGCCGCCGACGTGGTCAAGTCGCTGATGAAAATGGGCATGATGGTGGCGATGAATCAGCCCATCGACGCCGATACCGCCGAGCTGGTGATCGAGGAATTCGGCCACCGCGCGGTCCGCGTGTCGGATGCCGATGTCGAACAGGTCATCGACACGGTCGAGGACAAGGACGAGGATCTCGTCTCGCGTCCGCCGATCATCACCATCATGGGCCATGTCGACCACGGCAAGACCTCGCTTCTGGACGCCATTCGCCAGACCAACGTGGTTTCCGGCGAAGCCGGCGGCATCACGCAGCATATCGGCGCCTATCAGGTGACTACGGAATCGGGGGCGGTCCTGTCCTTCCTCGACACGCCCGGTCACGCGGCCTTCACCTCGATGCGGGCCCGTGGCGCGCAGGTGACGGACGTGGTGGTTCTGGTCGTGGCGGCCGACGACTCGGTCATGCCGCAAACGATCGAAGCACTCAACCACGCGAAAGCGGCGGGCGTGCCGATGATCGTGGCGATCAACAAGATCGACCGCCCGGCCGCCGATGCCAACCGCGTGCGCACCGAATTGCTGCAGCACGAAGTCGTCGTCGAAAAGATGGGCGGCGACGTGCAGGATGTCGAAGTCTCGGCCATTACCGGCCAGGGTCTGGACAGCCTGCTGGAAGCCATTGCGCTGCAGGCCGAGATCCTTGAACTCAAGGCCAACCCGGCGCGTGCCGCGCAGGGTGCGGTCATCGAGGCCAAGCTCGATGTGGGTCGCGGTCCGGTTGCCACCGTTCTGGTTCAGAACGGTACGCTCAAGCGCGGCGACATCTTCGTCGTGGGCGAGCAATGGGGCAAGGTCCGCGCGCTGATCAACGACAAGGGCGAACGCGTCGACGAAGCCGGGCCTTCGGTTCCCGTCGAGGTGCTGGGCCTGAACGGCACGCCCGAAGCCGGTGACGTCCTGAACGTGGTCGAGACCGAAGCGCAGGCGCGTGAGATCGCCGAGTACCGTGAGGAAGCCGCGAAAGACAAGCGCGCTGCCGCTGGTGCCGCGACGACGCTCGAACAGATGATGGCCAAGGCCAAGGCCGATCAGGACGTGGCCGAATTGCCGGTTCTGGTGAAAGCCGACGTGCAGGGCTCTGCCGAGGCGATCGTTCAGGCGCTGGAGAAAGTCGGCAACGACGAGGTCCGCGTGCGCGTGCTGCATTACGGTGTCGGCGCGGTCACGGATTCGGATGTCGGGTTGTCGGAAGCCTCGGGCGCGCCGATCATCGCCTTCAACGTCCGGGCCAATGCGATGGCGCGGAACTCGGCCCAGCAGAAGGGCGTCGAGATCCGCTATTACTCGATCATCTACGACCTGATCGACGACATCAAGGCGGCGGCCTCGGGCCTGCTGAAAGACGAAGTGCGCGAGAACTTCATCGGCTACGCCGAGATTCGCGAAGTCTTCAAGGTGTCGGGCGTCGGCAAGGTTGCCGGTTGTCTGGTCACCGAAGGTGTCGCCCGCCGTTCGGCCGGTGTGCGCCTGCTGCGCGACAACGTGGTGATCCACGAAGGCACGCTGAAGACGCTCAAGCGCTTCAAGGACGAGGTCAAGGACGTCCAGTCCGGCCAGGAATGCGGTATGGCCTTCGAGAATTACGAAGACATCCGCCAGGGTGACGTCATCGAGATCTTCGAACGCACGACGGTCGAACGCACGCTCGACTGATCCCGCGTTCAGGGCATCCGAACGGACCGGCAGGGCAACCCGCCGGTCCGTTTTCTTTTGCCAGGGCGGCTTGTATAAGGCCGACATGTCCCCGATCACCCTGCTCGACGGCGGCCTGAGCCGCGAATTGCTGGCCTATGGTGCGCAATTGCGCCAGCCCGAATGGTCCGCCGGGGCGCTGATGGACCACCCGCAGGCGGTGCAGGCCGCGCACGAGGCGTTCTTTCGCGCCGGTTCCAGCATCGCCACCACCAACACCTATGCCGTCGTGCCCTACCATATCGGCGCGGCGCGTTTCGCCGAGCGTGGGCAGGCGCTGGCCGATCTGGCCGGACGTCTTGCCCGCGACGCGGCCCGCAAGCATTCCGGCGCGCGCGTCGCCGGCTCGCTGCCGCCCGCCTGCGGCTCGTACCTGCCGCGCGATTTCGACCCGGTGGCCGGGGCGCGCATTTTGTCGGTGCTGGTCCGTGGCCTGACGCCGCATGTCGATCTGTGGCTGGCCGAAACGATGAGCAGCCTCGACGAGGCGCGGGTGACGGCACGGGCGGTGGCGGGCTCGGACAAGCCGCTCTGGATCTCGTTCAGCCTGCGCGACGATCCGGGCGATGATCGGCGCGCGCCGGCGCTGCGCTCGGGCGAAAGCGTGGCCGAGGCCGTCGCGCTGGCGATGGGGCAGGGCGCCGAGGCGGTGCTATTCAACTGCTCGATGCCCGAGGTGATGGAAAAAGCCGTGACCGAGGCCCGCGCGGCCCTGCCCGCGCGCATCCCGGTCGGCGTCTATGCCAATGCCTTCACCGCGCGCGGCGAGGATGGCGCGGCGAACGAGGTTCTGGCGGCGATCCGCGATGACCTGACGCCCGACAGCTATACCCGCTGGACCGACCGCTGGGTTGCCGCCGGGGCCACGCTGATCGGCGGCTGTTGCGGCATCGGTGCGGCGCATATCGCGGCGCTGCACGCCCGCCACGGCTGAGCGCTGTCACATTGCGCGCGGCCAGTCGCGGTGCAGGTCGTCGATGATGATCGGGTGATGATGGCTGTGGGTCCGCGCATCGGTATAGGCCCGGAGATGGGGATGATCGGGAGGCAGGTCGGGATGCTGATGCACCACGTCCTGCCCGTCATCCACCGGCAGCAGCCGCCAGGCCAGCACCGCACCCAGCGCCGCCATCGCGGCCAGAACGAGGAAGGTGGCGTTCATGCCCAGCACCGGACCCAGCCAGCCCGCCGCCGGATAGGTGATCAGCCAGCAGGCATGGGACAGGGCGAATTGCGCGGCGAAGATGGCGGGCCGGTCCTCGGGATGGGCCGAGCGGTTCAGCAAGCGCCCCGCCGGGGTCAGCGCCAGCCCGTAGCCGAAGCCGATCACCAGCCACAGAATCGCGAGCAAAGCGAAACTCAGCGCCAGGGGCCCCAGCGCTGTTCCCACGGCCAGCAGCGCGGCGCCGGTCAGGATCACCGGGCGGTCCCGATGCGTGGACAGAAAGCGCGGCAGCAGCAGGGCGGCCAGCATCGACCCGCCCCCGAACGCGGCAAAGGCGATGGCGACGGCGCTCTGATCCATGCCGAAGCCCGTCTGCACGATGACCACGGTATTGACGATCACCATCGCCCCCGCGGCCGCGATGGAGAGGTTGGCAGCCAACAAGCCGCGCAGGCGGGGCGTCGCCAGATACAGCCGGATACCGCGCGTGGTCCGTTCCCAGACCCCGCGCCTGGCGGTTTGCGCCGGGGGCGGCAGTCGCGTGCCCAGCACCAGAACAGCCGAGACAGCGAATCCCGCCGCCGTGCCGGCAAAGAGCGACGAGAACGGCATCACCGTCAGCAAGGCGGCGGCCAGCAGCGGTGAGAGCAGGCTTTCCAGGTCATAGGCCAGCCGCGAGAGGGACAGCGCGCGCGTATAGGTGTCCTCGTCCTTCAGGATCTCGGGGATCGTGGCCTGGAACAGCGGCGTGAACCCCGCCGAGGCCGCCTGCAGAACGAAGATCAGGACATAGATCTGCCACACCGCGTCGATGAAGGGCAGCATCAGCGCGACGGCGGCGCGGACCAGATCCAGCGCGACCAGCACCGCCTTGCGCGGCAGCCGGGTAATCACCGCCTGCATGAGCGGCGACAGACCGACATAGGCCACCATCTTGATCGCCAGCGCGGTGCCCAGAACGCGCCCGGCCTCGGCCCCGGCAAGGTCATGCGCCAGAAGCCCCAGCGCCACGGTCAGCAGGCCCGTGCCCAGAAGCGCAACGATCTGGGCGGTGAACAGGCGACGATAGACCGGGTTGGCAAGGGCGCTGAGCATGCCACGACTATCACCGCGCGGCGGGCGTCGCGCAATGCGCTGAATCAAGGACGGGGAAAACGGCGCCGGGTTTGAAATTGCATGGCCGGGATATTGGCGAAAAGGGTCGGGACGCCCGCCCGTCAAGGCGCGCGCTCCGACCCTTTTGCCTTCCGTGTTTCCCAACCCGGAATGCCCGGACAGGGGCGTTGGCCCCCGACCGGGATCATTGGCACGTGGTCGCGTGCGTTATCTGGGAAAATCAGGCGCCGTAGGGCACCCAGACCGTCTTGACCTGAACCGCGCGGCGCAGGAAGTCGCGCGATTGGCCGGCCGGACCCGACCAGTCGCGCGCGCGGCTCTCGGCCCAGACGGGTTTCAGGTTGCCTGCCGAGTGTCGCTCGGCGCTCAGGCAGGTTTCGGCATCGGCAAAGACCCACAACGCGGCGACGTCGTCATGCTTGGCCAGCGTGTCGGTCAGTTCCGCGCGCGGGCCGGTGACGATGTTGACCACGCCGCCCGGCACGTCCGACGTGTCGAGCACCTGGTACAGATCCAGCGCGGGCACCGGGTTCGCCTGCGAGGGCACGGCCACGACCCGGTTGCCCATGGCGATCGCGGGCAGCACGGTCGAGACGAAGCCCAGAAGCGGCGCTTCCTCGGGGCAGATCACGCCCATGACGCCGAAGGGTTCCTTAATCGCCAGCGTGACGTTCGGGCCGGTCGTCGAATGGACCTTGCCGTCATACTTGTCCGCCCAGGCCGCCCAGTAGAAGGCGCGTTCGACCGCCTGCGCGACCTCGTCCTTCGGAGCAAAGTCGCGGGCGCGGGCGTTCAGGTTCTCGGCCAGGAAATACAGCACCTGCGCGCGGTTGTGTCCAGTGACCCTGGACCAGCCCGACGCCTTGTGCGCCGCTTCCACCGCGTTGCGGATGTCCTTGCGCCCGCCCAGCGGAATCTGCGCGCCATCCACGGCATAGGAATAGCCGCCATCGGGGCGCTTCTGCGCACCGCCGATATAGAGCTTGCGCGTGCGGTCCACCGCGTCGCCCGAGGCCGAGGCGGGCAGGGCCGACAGCGGGGCAGGCGCCTTGCGCTCCTTGCCCGTGGCCTCGTCCGAGGTGAGGTAGGCCAGCATCCCCTCGCGCGCGCCTTCGCGCCCGAAGCCAGACTCGCGCATCCCGCCGAACGGGGCATTGGCGTCGAACATGTTGGTGCCGTTGATCCAGACCACGCCCGCCTTGACCTGAGACGCGATATCCAGCGCGGTCGTCAGGTTCTCGGTCCACAGGCTCGCGGCAAGGCCGTAGCGGGTGTTGTTGGCCAGTTCCACCGCCTCGCCCGGCGTGCGGAAAGTCATCAGCGTCACGACCGGGCCGAAGATTTCCTCGGTATTGGCGATATTGGCGGCCCCCAGATCGGTCAGCAGCATGGGCGCGCAGAAACTGCCCGGCCCGTTCGGCACCGGCGCCTGATGCAGTACCGCGCCCTGTTGCACCGCCTGATCGACCAGCCCGCGAATGCGTTCCAGCTGGGTTGTGTGCACCACCGCGCCGATATCCGTGGACTTGTCGAGCGGATCGCCGACGCGCAGCTTGGCCATGCGGGCTTTCAGCCGGTTGGTGAAGGTCTCGGCCACCTGTTCCTGCACCAGGATCCGCGAGCCTGCGCAGCAGACTTCGCCCTGGTTGAACCAGATGGCGTCGACCACGCCTTCGACCGCGGCGTCGAGATCGGCCTCGGCAAAGACGATGAACGGGGACTTGCCACCCAGCTCCAGCGTCAGCGCTTTGCCAGTGCCTGCCGTCGCCTGCCGGATGAGGCGCCCGACCTCGGTCGAGCCGGTGAAGGCGATCTTGTCGACCTCGGCCTCGACCAGCGCGGCGCCGGTGCGCCCGTCGCCGGTGACGATGTTGACAACGCCCTTGGGCAGCCCGGCTTCGATGCAGAGCTCAGCGAACAGCAGCGCGGTCAGCGGGGTGTATTCGGCGGGTTTCAGCACCACCGTGTTGCCGGCGGCCAGCGCGGGCGCAACCTTCCACGCCAGCATCAGCAGCGGGAAGTTCCACGGGATGATCTGCCCGCAGACGCCATGCGGGCGCATCCCCGGGAATTCATCGGCCAGAAGCTCGGCCCAGCCGGCATGGTGATAGAAATGGCGCACCGCCAGCGGCACATCGATATCGCGCGATTCGCGGATTGGCTTGCCGTTATCCAGCGATTCCAGCACGGCAAACAGCCGCTCGCGCTTCTGCATCAGCCGGGCCAAAGCGTAGAGATGCCGCGCCCGCTGCCCGCCCGAGAGCTTCGCCCAGCCTTTCGCCGCACCGCGCGCGGCCTTCACCGCGTCGGCCACGTCCTCGGCGCTGCCCTGCGCGACATGCGCCAGCTCGCCGCCGGTGGCGGGGTTGGTGACCGCGAAGGTCTCACCAGGCTTGATGAACGCACCATTGATGAAGTGACCGAAGCTGCGGTCCTTCAACCAGTCTTGCGCGATGCTCGCGGACTCGGGGGCGGGGCCGTAATCCATCATCTGCAGGGCTTCCGTGACAGTGGGCATGGGTTCCTCAGGCGATGGCGTGGCGGTGCGAGGCGGCATAGCGCCCGGTGACGTAATGCTCGAGCTGACGCTCGATATCGCCCAGCATGGACGAAGCGCCGAAGCGGAACAGGTCGGGTTCCAGCCAGTCGCGGCCCAGCTCTTCCTTCATCAGGATCTGCCAGGACAGCGCGTCCTTGCCGGTCTTCATCCCGCCCGCGGGCTTGAAGCCGATCTTTACGCCCGTCCGGTCGCCATAGTCGCGCAGCGCCCGCACCATTGTCAGCGAAACGGGGATCGTCGCGTTGACGCCTTCTTTCCCGGTCGAGGTCTTGATGAAATCCGCGCCTGCCTGCATCGCCACCATCGACGCCTTGTAGACGTTCGACAGCGTGACCAGATCGCCGGTCGCAAGGATCGCCTTCATATGCGCGTCGCCGCAGGCTTCGCGCATCGTGGCGATCTCATCGTAAAGCGCCTGCCAGTTGCCGTCGAAAACATGCGCGCGGGTGATGACGATGTCGATTTCGTCGGCGCCCTGATCGACCGCGTAACGGATTTCGGCCAGCCGCAGGTCCAAGGGCATCAGCCCGGCGGGAAACCCCGTAGCGACCGAGGCCACCGGGATCCCGCTGTTGGACAGCGCCCGCTTGGCCGCGCCGACCATCGTCGGATAGACGCAGACCGCGCCGGTTTTCGGCATCTCGGTCAGGCCCAGCCCCTCGGCGATGTGGTCGGCGATGGGACGGCGCGCCTTGGCGCAAAGCCGGGCCACGCGGTTCTCGGTGTCGTCGCCGGCCAGCGTCGTCAGGTCCATGCAACGGATGGCATTCACCAGCCACGCCGCCTGATGCTCTTTCTTCACCGACCGCCGCGCCAGCAGGCTCGCCGCCCGGCGCTCGGCGGCGGGGCGGTTGATCTGGATGCGGTCGAACCAGTCGGTCGTCAGGGGCAGTCCGGCGTTACGGTCGTGCGACATGAGGGGCTTCCGGCAGCGATGAAAGACAGAAGTATGATCGACAGCCCGCCCCCCTGCAATCCCGGCTTGACCGGATGGTCAAAAAACGCGGCGTCGTTGCGCGGACACCGGTCCAACGCTTGTGATTGTTACGCTTGCGGGCGTTCACACCAAAGAAAATTGACATCCCGTCGCCCCGCGCCTAATCCCATATTCCCAAGTGCAACGGTTGGAATTGGCTGAAAGGCGCCTGCTCGGATGACCGAACTGCCCGCGACCCGCAATTTCAGAATGCCCGCCGAGGCCTCGCCCCTCGGTTTTCGCCAGCGGCCCGTCAAGCCGTTGCTCGAGGTCGACCGGTTGCGCAAATCCTTTCCCCATGCCTCGACCGCCGCGGTCGAGCGCGTCTCGCTGGCGCTGGGTGAGGGCGAGTTGCTGGCGCTGCTGGGGCCGTCGGGTTGCGGCAAGACCACCACGCTGCGGATGATCGGCGGTTTCGAGACGCCCGACGAGGGCACGATCACCTTCGACGGCCACGACATCACCGGCCTGCCGCCCGAAGCGCGCGGCATCGGCTTCGTGTTCCAGGATTACGCGCTGTTCCCGCATCTGTCGGTGCTGGACAATGTCCGCTTCGGGCTGCGCAAATTGCCGCGCGCGCAGGCCAGAAGCCGGGCCGAGGAGATGCTGAAACTGGTCGGCCTGTCCGATCTGGGCCGGCGGCGCCCGCATCAATTGTCGGGCGGGCAGCAACAGCGCGTGGCGCTGGCCCGCGCGCTGGCGGTGGCGCCGCAGCTGATCCTGCTGGACGAGCCGTTTTCGAATCTCGACGCGAAAATGCGGATCGAAACGCGGCAAGAGGTCCGGCGACTGCTGAAATCCACGGGCTCTGCCGGGATCCTCGTGACCCACGATCAGGAAGAGGCGCTGGCGCTGGCCGACCGTATCGCGGTGATGGATGGCGGGCGCATCGTGCAGCTAGGCACCCCGGACGAGATTTATCGCAACCCGGTCTCGGAATTCGTGGCGAATTTCATCGGGCGATCGAACATCGTGTCGGGCCGGGCCGAGGGGATGAACGTGCATACGCCCTTTGGCGATCTGCCGATGACGCGGGCGGCCAATGGCTCGGTTTCGCTGGCCGTGCGGCCCGAACAGATCATGCTTGAAGCCGATCCGAACGGGGCGGCGGTGATCGTCGGCCGCGAATTCCGCGGTCACGATCAGATCTACTGGGTGAGCAAGGACGAAACCTGCTTCGTCGTCATCTCGGGGCCCGGGCAGGACCATCCCGATGGAACGCGCGTCAACATGCGGATCTGCGACTGCGTCGTGCCTTTGACCTGAGGGCGGCTTCGGCTCAGCCCGCCGCGCAGACATGGCAGCAGTGGAATCGCGTAGTTCCGCTCACACCCGTTCCCGTCGCTTCCGTAAAAGGCGAGTTTGCGGTATGATCCGGGAAAACAAAGCAAAGAGCAGGCTTCAGATGTCTTTTCGTGCCGGATTCCTCTGGCTCACGGCCTTTGTGTCGGTCTCGGTGGCCGGAACGGCGCTTGCCTCGGTCGAGGTGTCGCCGCGCCCGATGCCGCGTCCTGAACTGAACGCCCAACGTCAGGCCGCGGTTCCCCCCGCGCCGCAATCGCCCGAGCCTGCGACCCGTGCCGCCACGCCGCAGGCGACGACGGTCAGCGCGCGGGCCACGGCTCTGGCGCTGCTGGCCCCGGCAAGCAGCCTGCGCCCCAATGCCCGGCCCGCAGGCCTGCGGGCGGCCGCGCGGCCCGCCACCCCGGCGCCGGTCCCGGGCGCCAGCGGGAATGCCCGGTTCGATGCCTGGCTGCGCGATTTCCGCACCCGCGCGCTGCGCGAAGGCATCACCGCGCGGGTTTTCGATACCGCGATGGCGGGGATTCGTCCCAATGACGAGATCCTGCAACGCGAGGCCCATCAGCCGGAATTCAGCCGCCCGATCTGGGCCTATCTCGACAGCGCGGTGTCGCAGGCGCGCATCGACAATGGCCGCCGCGCGCTGAGCCGTTACCGCACCCTTCTGGGCGAGATCGAGGCGCGCTACGGAGTCGAGCGCGAGGTCGTGGTCGCGGTCTGGGGGCTGGAAAGCTCGTTCGGCGAATTGCGCGGCCGCACGCCGATCCTGCCGGCGCTGGCCACGCTGGCGATTTCCTCGCGCCGCGCGGATTTCTACGAAGAGCAGCTGATCGGCGCATTGCGGATCATCCAGGCGGGCGATGTCGATGCCAGCCACATGGTCGGAAGCTGGGCGGGGGCGATGGGGCATACCCAGTTCATCCCGACAAGCTACCTGGCCTATGCGGTCGATTTCCGCGGCGACGGGCGGCGCGATATCTGGTCGGACGATCCCACCGACTCGCTGGCCTCGACGGCGGCCTATCTGGCGGATCACGGCTGGCAGCGCGGTCAGCCCTGGGGGGTCGAGGTGACGATCCCGTCGAACTTCAATCCCCGGCTCGCCAATACCAGCCGCGATGTCGGCGAATGGACCCGGCTGGGCGTGCGCCCGCAACGCGGCGCGTCGTTGCCGCGCTCGGGCGAGGCGACGCTGATGTTTCCGGCCGGATCGCGCGGGCCCGCCATCCTGGCCTTCCGGAATTTCCGCGTGATCAAGCGCTACAACAATGCCGACGCCTACGCTATCGCCATCGGTCATCTGGCCGACCGGCTGCGCGACGGGCCGGGCTTCGTGGCCAGCTGGCCGCGCGACGACCGGCCGCTCAGCCGCCCCGAGCGCGAGGAGCTGCAGCAGCATCTGGCGCGCGCGGGCCATTACGACGGCGATATCGACGGGCGGGTCGGATCGGGCACGCTGGCCGCCGTGCGCGACTGGCAGGCGCAGAACGGGCTGGCGCCCGACGGCTATGTCTCGCTCGCGCTGCTCGAACGGATGCGGCGCTGAAACAGGGAAGGGGGGCTGTCTGCCCCCCTCTTGGCCTTTGGCCAATTCACCCCCCGAGGATATTTCCGGAACAAAGAGGGCAGGCGTCAGCCTTCGGGGAGGAAGCTGGTGAACCGGGCCTGCTGCGCGATCAGCACGGCCTGCGTGCGGCTTTGCACGCCCAGCTTGCGCATGATCGCGGTGACATGCGCCTTGACCGTGGTCTCGGCGATCGAAAGCTCGAAGGCGATCTGCTTGTTCAGCCGGCCCTGGCACAGAAGGTCGAGGATGCGCGCCTGCTGGCGGGTAAGCTGGGCAAGGCGCGCGACGCTGTCGGCCTCGTCCCCGGCGGCCTGCTGGGCGGTTTCGGGCAGCCAGGTTTCGCCCCGCGCGAGCGCATCGAGCGCGGTGCGGAAAATCTCGCGGCCGGAATGCTTGGGGACGAAACCGCGCGCGCCGGCGGCTACGCTGGCCCGGACGAGCCGCGGTTCGGTCATCGAGGACACGACCAGCACCGGCAGGTCGGGATGCGCGGCGCGCAGCCGCAGCAGACCGCCGAGCCCGTCGATATCGGGCAGGTCCAGGTCGAGCAGCAGCAGGTCGGGCAGCGGCGCGGTGTCCAGCCGGGCAAGCGCCTCGGCCAGGGAATGCGCGGTGTCGATGTCGATCACGCCCGCCACCGCGCGCAGGGTCAGCGCCAGCGCGTCGCAGAAAAGCGGGTGGTCGTCGACGATCAGCGCCCGGCCAAAGCCGCGCGCGGCGGTCTGGCCGTTCGGGTCATCGGGATTGTCCGGGGCGATTGGCGAGGCTGCGGCCATGGCGATCTCCGTGTTCCTGGCCCAGAATAACAGGCCCGGCGGCCTGCCGGAACCGGCACCAAGGTGGCGGGCCCCGCGCGGGTCTTGCGACCAAGGTCTCACAGACCAAAGCCTGCTTTCGTCCCGCGCATCGCTGCCCTATCCTGCGCGCCGAGAGGGAGGCACACGCCATGCAGATGAAAGATACCCGCACGATCGCAGCGCCGGTTCCGGTGGTCTGGGCGGCCTTGCAGAGCCCCGAGGTTCTGAAGGACGCGGTTTCCGGCTGCCAGGAGTTGACCGGCAACCCCGAAGACGGCTTCGAGGCGACCGTGGTGCAGAAGGTCGGCCCGGTGAAAGCCACGTTCAAGGGCGTGGTCAGCTTCGCCGATGTGGTCGAAGGCCAGAGCCTGACGCTGGTCGGCGAGGGCAAGGGCGGCGCTGCGGGCTTTGCCAAGGGCGAGGCGCATGTGACGCTGGAACCCGTGACGCTGGACAGCGGGGCCGAGGGCACGGTGCTGAGCTACGATGTCGACGCCAAGGTCGGCGGCAAGCTGGCGCAGCTGGGCAGCCGGATCATCGACGGCTTTGCGCGCAAGATGGCGGACGATTTCTTCGACCGGTTCACCGACGCGGTGGAAGGCCCGAAACCGGAAGAGGCCGACGCCGAGGAGGCGGCGGCCGAGGACACCCCGAACAAGGGCTGGTTCCGCAAGCTGACCGGGCGGTGAATGCCGCGAAAGGGGAACGGCTGAGCACGCTCAGCCGTTCTCGCGCAGGATGCCGCCCGCCAGATAGAGCGAGCCGCAGATCAGCACGCGGGCATGGGGCGTCTCGCGCGTGATCGCGTCGAGCGCGGCCTGCACGCTGTCCGCCACATGCGCCGTCAGCCCGGCATCGGTCGCGGCTTTCGCCGTCGCCTCGGCGGGCAGGGTTGCCGTTTCCCCCGGGATCGACACCGCGTAAAGCGCCTCGGCATGGCCGGCCAGCGGGCGCATGAACCCGCCGATATCCTTGGTGTTGAGCATCCCGCAGATCAGCCATGTGGGGCGCGGCGGCAACCGGTCCAGCGTCGCCGCGATTGCCGCCCCCGCCGCCGGGTTATGCCCGCCATCGAGCCACAGCTCGGCCTCGGGCGCGCTGTCGGGCAGGGGACCTTCGCGCAGGCGCTGCATCCGCGCGGGCCATTGCGCCTGCGTCACCGCCGCCTCGCAGGCATCCGAATCGAAGCCCAGCGCACGCAGGGCCGCCAGCGCGGCGCCCGCATTCTGGATCTGGTGCGGGCCGGGCAAGTTGGGAAGGGCAAGGTCGAGAAGCCCGTTCTCGTCCTGGAACACCAGCGAGCCCGCGTCTTCGAAGCAATGCCAATGCTGACCGAAGGCCAGAACCGGCGCACCCAGCGCGGCTGCGCGGGCCTCGATCACGTCGAGCGCGTCGTCCTCCTGCGGGCCGACCACGCAGGGCACGCCGCGCTTGATGATCCCGGCCTTTTCCCCGGCGATCTGCGCCAGCGTCTCGCCCAGAAACTGCTGATGGTCGATCGACACCGGGGTGATGATCGTCAGCGCCGGTTTCGCCACCACGTTCGTGGCATCGAGCCGCCCGCCCAGCCCCACTTCGAGCAGCAGGAAATCCGCCGGCACGCGCGAAAACGCGAGGATGGCGGCGACGGTGGTGATCTCGAAATAGGTGATCGGCGTGCCGCCATTGACGGCGTAGCACTCGTCGAGCACCTCGGTCAGCGCGTCCTCGGTGATCAGCGATCCGGCGATGCGGATGCGTTCATGGAACCGCGCCAGATGCGGCGAGGTATAGGCATGAACGCGCTTGCCCGCCGCTTCCAGCCCGGCGCGGATCATCGCCTGGGTCGAGCCCTTGCCGTTGGTTCCGGCGATATGGATCACCGGCGGCAGGTCGTTTTGCGGGTTGCCCAGCTTTTCCAGCAGCGCCCAGACGCGGTCCAGCGTCAGGTCGATGATCTTCGGATGCAACGCCATCATCCGTTCAAGGATGACGTCGGAACGCGGGGCGCTCGGCGAGGGGGTGCTCACGATTTGGCGTCGCCCTTGGTGGCCGGCTTGGCCGCGGCCTTGGTGGCGGGCTTGGCGGGAACCGGCGCGGGTTCGGCCACGGGCGGTTGCGGAAGCGCGGCGGCACCGGCTTCGACATCGGCCTCGGGCGCGGGCAGATCGCCCATCGTCGCCGGCGGCAGGCCCGTCAGCATCCGCAGGATGGTGATCAGCTCGGTCCGCATGTCCTTGCGGTTGGTCACCCGGTCCAGCATCCCGTGATCCAGCAGGTACTCGGCGCGCTGGAAGCCCTCGGGCAGTTTCTCGCGGATCGTCTGCTCGATCACGCGCGGGCCGGCGAAGCAGATCAGCGCGTTGGGCTCGGCGATCTGAACGTCGCCCAGCATCGCATAGGATGCGGTCACGCCGCCGGTCGTCGGATGGGTCAGCACGCAGATATAGGGCAGGCCCGCATCCCTGAGCATCTGGATCGCGACCGTGGTGCGCGGCATCTGCATCAGCGACAGGATGCCTTCCTGCATCCGCGCCCCGCCGGCTGCGGCAAACACCACCAGCGGCGCCCGGCGCTGGATCGCGCGCTCGCAGGCGGCGATGAAGGCATTGCCCACATACATCCCCATCGACCCGGCCATGAAGCTGAAATCCTGCCCGGCGCAGACCACGGGCATGCGCCCGATCTCGCCCTCTGCGACCAGCATCGCTTCCTTCTCGCCGGTGGCCTTCTGGGCCCCTTTCAGACGGTCGGGATATTTCTTCTGATCGCGGAATTGCAGCGGGTCGGCGACCGGATCGGGGACCGGGACCTCGCTGAAGGTTCCGGCATCGAACAGCGTCTTGAAC
This sequence comes from Pararhodobacter marinus, assembly GCF_003122215.1. Lineage (GTDB taxonomy): Bacteria > Pseudomonadota > Alphaproteobacteria > Rhodobacterales > Rhodobacteraceae > Pararhodobacter > Pararhodobacter marinus. The sequence goes on from NZ_QEYD01000001.1 coordinate 481,362, forward strand.
CGCTCGCGCGGCGAAATCGCCATGTGGTGATTGCAGTTCGAGCAGACCTGCAGGTTATCGGTCAGCTCGCGGTGGAACAGCATCGTGCCGCATTCGGGGCACTTGGACCACAGGTTCTCGGGCACCTCGCGGCGCGAAAACAGCGAATTGATCGTTGGGCGGACGTAGTTCGTGATCCAGTTCATCGGGTCTCCCCTTGCGCTTGGGTCCAGATAGGCCGGGCTTTGCGGGAATGCAACATCACCGACGCCGGATCCACAACCGGCAGACGGCCCAGACGATGACCATGAGCACCATATCGGCCAGCAGGATCGGCCGCAGCACCGACTCCGCCAGCGCGCCACCCGGCGCGCGCAGCAGCGCCAGCCCGCCAAGCCCGCCCATCACGCTGACGATCAGGATGGCGATCACGTTGTTGGCGAAATGCAGCCCCCATGCCAGCCCCAGGGCTCCGCTGCGCTGCGTCAGGTCCGAAGCGATCAGCCCGAACAGGGCCGTCGCGGCAAAGACGTACCAGACCGTGTCGCCCAGCGTCGCGGCGTTGAAATGCGCGAAGCCGAACAGCAGCGACGGCACGAGCAGGTACACCACCGGCGCCCCGAAGCGCGCGGCAAGCTGGCTTTGCAGGTAGCCGCGAAACACCAGTTCCTCGGCCCCGGTCTGGATCAGGATCCCCAGCAGGGCCAGCGGCAGGAAAATCAGCCAGCGACCCGGATCGGGTGTCATCTCCAGCGGCGGCAACAGCGGCGCAGCGGCCAGCGTCAGGCCGCCGCCCACCAGGATCATCGCGCCCACGCCCAGCGTGAAATCCCGCAAGACCTTGGGCGCGCGGCCCAGAAGACTGCGCAACCCGCGCCGGTGCAGCAGGTGCACCGCGATCCACACGCCCAGCCAGCCCCCCAGAAAGGTCGACAGAAGCAGGATCAGCGACCACGGATCGGCGCCGGTCGAAATACGCTGCAGGCTTTGTTCGAACCCGTCGAGCCCTTGCACCAGCCAGATCGCCACGCCGGTCAACACCATCCACAGGAAATACACCCCGCCGATCAGGCACAGCCCCAGCACGGTGCGCCAGAGCTGGCGTCTTGGCCGGGCGGGCGCGACCAGCGGTTCATAGGCCGGAGGACTCACGCGCGGGGCCTCCCGAACGCGGCCCGCGCCGCTTCGGCGGCTGCGTGATGCGCGCAATCCGGGTGGTGGTCGTTGATCAGGCCCACCGCCTGCATGAAGGCATAGATCGTGGTCGGACCCACGAATGCCCAGCCGCGCTTTTTCAGATCCTTCGACAAGGCCACCGATTGCGGCGAGGTCGTGTCGCCGTAGACCGGCGGACTATCGGGCTCGTAAGACCAGACCAGCCCCGACAGGCTCTGCCCCGCTGCCTGCATCGCCAGCAACGCGCGGGCATTGGTGATGGTCGCCGTGATCTTGCCCCGGTGACGCACGATCCCCGGATCCGCCAGCAACCGCGCCACGTCGTCCTCGGAATAGGCTGCCACCTGCTCGGGGTCGAACCCGGCAAAGGCCGCGCGGAAATTGTCGCGCTTTTGCAGGATGGTCCGCCAGCTCAACCCGGACTGGAACGCTTCGAGCGTGAGTTTCTCGAACAACGCCCGGTCGCCCGTGACCGGATAGCCCCAATCCTCGTCGTGATAGGCCACGTAATCCGGCGTCGACAGGCACCAGCCACAACGAAGAAGGCCATCGGGGCCGGGCGCGGTCTGCATCTCTTGATCCTTTCGCCGTTGCTGCGGCTTTTCCTGCCGGGCATTGTCGGCGAAACCCGACCGGCGTCAATGCATCCCCGAAGACGAAATGCCGGGCCCGAGATGCCGGACCAGAAACGACAGGAAGACCCGATGACCGGATGGAGCGAATTCGCGCTGGCGATGGGCCTCTTCATCGCCTCGCACGTGCTGGCGGTGCGCCCGGCGCTGAAGGCTCCGCTGGTCCGGGCTCTCGGTCCGCGGGGCTTTACCCTTTTCTATTCCGCCCTGTCGCTTGCGCTTCTGGTCTGGCTCATCGCCGCTGCCGGTCGCGCGCCCTTTCTGCCGCTCTGGGCCCCCGCCCCCTGGCAGGCCGCGCTGGCGCTCGTGCTGATGCTCGCGTCCTGCCTGCTCATCGTCTATGCGGCGGCGGGCACCAATCCGCTGAGCTTCGGCTCTCGCGCCGAACCCTTCGACCCCGCGCGGCCCGGAATCGCCGGCGTCTCGCGCCATCCCGTGCTGCTGGCACTGGCGCTCTGGGCCATTGCGCATGTGGTCGCCAATGGCGATCTTGCCCATGTCGCGCTTTTCGCGCCGCTGGGCCTTTTCGCGCTGGCGGGCATGGCGGCCATCGACCGGCGCAAGCGCCGTACCCTGCGCGACTGGCCCGCGCTTGCGCGCAACACATCGCTCGTCCCGCTCTCGGCGCTTGTCGCCGGACGCTGGCGCCCCGGCTTTCCCCGCATCGCCCCCGCGCTCGCCGCGATCCTGGCCTGGGCCGCGCTGATCGGCCTGCATCCGGTCATCATCGGCCCTGACCCCTTGGTCTGGTTTCGCTGAGCGCGTGTCTTTGTTCCGCAAATATCCTGGGGGTGAGGCCGCAAGGCCGAGGGGGCAAAGCCCCCTGCCCGCTAACCGCCCAGGATCATCGCCGCCGCTTTCTCGGCGATCATGAGCGTCGGCGAATTGGTGTTGCCCGAGGTGATGGTCGGCATGATCGAGGCATCCGCCACCCGCAGCCCCCGCACCCCGTTCACGCGCAGGTCGGGCCCCACCACCGCGCGCGGGTCGGGGCCCATGCGGCAGGTGCCGACGGGATGGAAGATCGTCGTGCCTATATCGCCCGCGGCGCGAATGAGCGCGTCTTCGCTCTGCGCCTCTGGGCCGGGCTTGAACTCCTCGGGCTTGTATTTCGCCATCGACGGCGCCTGCATGATCCGCCGCGTCAGGCGGATCGCGTTGGCGGCGACGTGTTTGTCGCTCTCGGCGCTCAGGTAATTGGGCGCGATGACCGGCGCTTCGCGCGGGTCCGCGCTGTGGATGCGGATCGAGCCACGGCTGTCGGGGCGCAACTGGCAGACCGAGGCGGTGATCGCCGGGAAGCGGTGGGGAGGCTGTCCGAAGGCGTCGAGGCTCAGCGGCTGCACATGGTATTCCAGATCCGCGCGCTCGACATCCTGCGACGACCGCGCGAAAGCGCCCAGCTGCGACGGCGCCATCGACATCGGCCCGCGCCGGAACAGCGCGTATTCGGCGCCGATCATCGCTTTCCCGATCAGAGAATTGGCCATCGTATTCAGGGACTTGCCGCCGGTGATCTTGAAGCACAGCCGCAATTGCAGATGGTCCTGCAAATTCTCGCCCGCGTCGCAATCCTGCAGCGGGACGATACCCAGCTCCTTCAGCCGCTCCGCCGGGCCGATCCCGGCCAGCTGCAGCAGCTGTGTCGAGCCGACCGAGCCCGCGGACAGGATCACCTCGGCCGCCGCGCGCGCCTCGGCGGGGTGGCCGTCGCGCAGATAGCGCACGCCGGTGCAGCGCCCCTCTTCGATGATCAGCCCCGTCGCCTGCGCCTGCGTATGGATTTCCAGGTTACCGGACCGGCGGGCGGGGCGCAGGAAGGCCTTGGCGGTATTCCAGCGCCACCCCGCGCGCTGGTTCACCTTGAAATAGGCCACGCCCTCGTTGTCGCCGGTGTTGAAATCCTCGACCCTGGGGATGCCGGTTTCGGCCGCGGCCTGCGCCCAGTCGTCCAGCACCTGCCAGCGCAGACGCTGGTTCTCGACCCGCCATTCGCCGCCCGTGCCGTGCATGTCGCCCGGATCGCCCGCTGCGTAATCCTCGTGGCTCTTGAACAGCGGCAGCACGTCGTCCCAGCCCCAGCCGGCATTGCCCATCTGCCGCCACTGGTCGTAATCCGCCGCCTGCCCGCGCAGGTACAGCATGCCGTTGATCGACGAGCACCCGCCCAGCATCTTGCCGCGCGGATACAGCAGCGAGCGGCCGTTGAGCCCCGGCTCGGGCGCGGTCCGCAGCCGCCAGTCGGCGCGCGGATTGTCGATGCAATACAGGTACCCGACCGGGATATGCGTCCAGATGTAATTGTCCGAACCCCCCGCCTCGAGCAGCAGCACCCGGTGCTTGCGGCTCAGCCGGTTGGCCAGCAGCGAGCCGGCGCTGCCCGCACCGACGATGATATAGTCCCAGTCCGCCATGCCGGTGTCTCCTCCACCAGCGGATGACGATAACGGCGGGGCGATTCGCGCGCAATCGGCCGCACCCCCAAGATGTGATTTCACAGGGCCATCACGGGTATGTCATGATGCGTGTATGTTGGGCCGGGCGGGCCTGTCGACACCAAGCGTAGCGGTTGGCGAAGCGGCAGGTTTTTGCTATGATTACGAACGGGTTATAAACCATTGTTAAGACGGTCGCCAAAGACCGCACCTTCCTGGACAGAGGCAAGAATGAAACATCTTATCACTGCGTCCGTGCTCGTCCTCGCGGCCATGGCGCCGACGCTCGCTTTCGCCGGACCGATCGAATCCGCCTGCAACCGTTCGGACCGCCCGGGCGCCTCGCGCCAGCTGTGCCGGTGCATCGATGCCGCCGCCGACGACACGCTGACGCGCAGCGAACAGCGCCGCGCCGCGCGTTTCTTCGCCAATCCCGACGAGGCGCAGGAAGTGCGCATGTCGCCCACGGCGCGCGATAACGAATTCTGGGCGCGCTACCGCGCCTTTGGCGTCCGCGCCGAGCAGATGTGCGGCTGAAGCGGGCTCTCTTCGGTCAGTCAGATCGTGAAAGGGGTGCGGATCCGCGCCCCTTTTTCGCTGTGTTCCACTGTCCTTAGATCAGTCGCGCGTTTCCGCCAGCCGTGCGCGCCACAGCGTGAACAGCCCGGCGCAGACGACGATCACCGCGCCCACGGCGACATTGGGGCGCAGCGTCTCGCCGAAGATCGTCAGGCCGATGGTAGCCGCGAATACCAGCTGCAGATAGGCGAAAGGCTGGATCGCGCTGGCCTCGGCCACCTCGTAGGCGCGGATCAGCAGGAAATGGCTGCTGGCCGAGGTCAGGCACAGCGTCCCCATCCAGATCCAGTGCGGGCCGCTCATCGGCTCCCAATACCAGATGCCGACCGCGCTTGTGACCAGCGCGCCGATGACGCCGGTCCAGAAAAAACTGACAGCGGCGGAATCGAAGCGCGCGACATAGCGCGTCACCAGCCCGTAAAGCGCGAACATGAAGGCCGCCAGCAGGGGGATCAGCGCCTCGGGGCGGAACACGCCGAAACCGGGTTCCAGGATCACCAGGACCCCCGCGAAACCGATCCCGATCGCCACCCAGCGCCGCCAGCCGACCTTTTCGCCCAGGACCGGCCCGGACAGGGCGGCGATCAGCAGTGGATAGGTGGCGAAGACGGCATGCGCCTCGACCAGCCCCAGAACGACGAACGAGATGATGGCGACGTAGATTTCCAGCGCCAGCAGGGCGGCGCGGAAGATCTGTGTCTTCGTCACCCCCGATCGCGCGGCATTGCGCACGCCCCCCGCCATGCGGCTGGCCAGCGTCACCACGAACAGCGCAAAGAACCAGTAGCGGATCATCACGATCATGAAGACGTTGTATTCGTCGGCCAGATAGCGCGAAATGCCGTCCTGCACCGCGAAGATGAAGGTCACGGCGACCATCAGCCAGATGCCCAGCGTGGTGTTCTGCTTTGCGCTCATGCCGGGATCCTGCCGATGCTCATGTGTTTCTTGCGCCCGAAGCCCGGCACGCGGCTGACGGCGAATCCCGCCTGTTCCAGCGCGCGGCGCACATGGCCGGCAGCGGTATAGGTGGCAAATGTGCCACCGGGGCGGGTGTGGCGCGCAACCTCGGCCATCAGGCCGTCGTCCCACAATTCGGGATTGCGGGCCGGCGCGAAGCCGTCGAGGAACCAAGCATCCGCCTTGTCCACCCATTCCGGCAGCACTTGTCGCGCGTCGCCGATGCGGATCTCGGCTTCGACCTGCCCCAGGCTGAAACGCCGCACGGACCCCTCTGCCGCCGCCCAGCCCGCGACCAGCGCCTCGGCCATCGGCTGCGCGAAGGGTTTCAGCGCACGGGCCATGTCGGCGGGCGCCATCGGGAAAGCCTCGAACGAAGTGAAATGCACGATGCCGGGCCCGTCCCAGGCCTGCGCCAGCGCCAGCAGGTTCAGCCCGGTGCCGAAGCCCAGCTCGGCCACGCGAAAGCCGTCTTTCAGCCGCGCGGGCAGATCGTTGCCCTGCAGGAAGACATGACGCGTTTCCTCGAGCCCGCCGGTAAAGTAGGGATCGTCGAACGCGGTGGCGACCGGCGTATCGCCGTCGATCCAGGACAGGTCGGGATGGGTCATGCGCGTGTGAAGAATTAAAACCGGGCGACCTTTACGCGCCTGAGGGGGAAAGGCAATGGCACAAATCACCGTCATGGGCGCCGGGATCCTGGGCCTGAGCGCGGCCTGGGCGATGGCAAGGCGCGGCGCCTCGGTGCGGGTGATCGAAGCGCGGCGCGTCGGTGCGGGCTCGTCGGGCGGGATCGTCGGCGCTCTGGCGCCGCATGTCCCCGAGAACTGGAACACCAAGAAGGCCTTCCAGTTCGACAGCCTGATCATGGCCGAGGCGTTCTGGCGCGACGTGGCAGCGGCCGGCGGTCGCGATCCGGGTTACGCGCGCACGGGCCGGGTCCAGCCGCTGGCCGACGAGGCCGCCGTCACCCGGGCGATAGAGCGCGGCGAGAACGCGCGCGCGCTGTGGCAGGGGCGGGCCGAGTGGCGCGTGGTCCCTGCGGGCAGCGTTCCGGGGATGCGCCTGCCCTCGCCCACCGGATTGGTGATCCATGACACGCTCAGCGCCCGGATGCGCCCGCGCGGTGCCGCCGAGGCGCTGGTGGCGGCGCTGGCCAGGAAGGGCGTGAGCGTCGAGACCGGCAGCGAACCGCCTGGTGGCGTGGTGCTCTGGGCTACTGGCGCGGCGGGGCTCGCCGCTTTGGGGGCCGATCTGGGGCAGCCGATGGGCGCGGGTGTGAAGGGTCAGGCCGCGCTGCTGAGGGCCGATTTCCGCGACGCGCCGCAGCTTTTCGCCGATAGCCTGCATGTCGTGCCCCACATTGACGGAACCGTTGCCATCGGCTCGACATCCGAGCGCGACTTCGATGCGCCCGACAGCGTGGATCACCAGCTTGAGGATATCATCGACCGCGTCCGCGCCCTGTCCCCCGATCTGGCGCAGGCGCCGGTGATCGAGCGTTGGGCCGGCCTTCGCCCGCGCAGCCCGTCGCGCGCGCCGATGCTGGGGCCATGGCCGGGGCGGCACGGCCATTACGTTCTGAACGGCGGGTTCAAGATCGGCTTCGGCATGGCGCCCAAGCTGGGCGAACTGGCGGCCGATCTGCTGCTGGACGGAAACGACGCCGTGCCCGACGGCTTCCGGGTCGAGGATAATCTGAAGCGTCGCTGAGGCGCGCAAACGAAAAGGCCCCGCGCAAGCGGGGCCTTTCGGGCGATGGGGACAGGCGTCAGTGCAGACGCTGGTCGACCGTCGCGATCGAGTTCTCGATCATCTTGTTGGCGTCTTCCGCCGTCATGTTGCTGGCGATCAGCTCGCGCGAGGCAGCGATCGACACCGCGATGGCACGGTCGCGCACGGCTTTCACCGCCCCCGCCTCGGCCGACGCGATCTGATCCTCGGCCGCACGCAGACGACGCGCGATCGTGGCTTCCAGGTCGGCTTGCGCCTGTTTCGCGGCAAGCTCGGCATCCGCCTTGGCCTTCGCGACGATACGCTCGGCCTGGTCCTTGACCTCGGCCTTCTTGCGCTCGAAGGACGCCCGCAGTTCCTGGGCCTCTTCCCGCAGCTTGCGCGCTTCGTCGAGCTCGGCGCGGATCGTCGCGGCACGCTTGTCCAGAAGGCCGCCGATCAACGACGGAACCTTGAAGTAGAACAGCACCCCGACGAACAGGAGGAACGCGAGCAACACGACGAAGTCGGTGTTGCGCAGCGAGAAGAACGGACCAGTAGCGGCCAGAGCCGGCGACGCGGCAAAGACCGTGATCAGGGTCAGAAAGCGGCTCATGCGGCACCCCCGTTCAGGCGCTTGTCGACCGCCGAACCGACGGAGGCAGCATCGGCCTGCACGCCAAAGGCGGTCAGGATTTCCTGCGTCGTGTCCTTGGCCACCGCGCTCACGGCTTCGGCGGCGCTTTCCCGGATCTCGGCGATCCGCGCTTCCGATTCCGCGGTGCGGGCGGCGATTTCGGCATCCGCCTTGGCGATGGCCACGTCGAGTTCCTTCTGGATCTCGGCGCGCGATTCCTCGACCACCTTGGCTGCCGCAGCGCGCGCGTCGTCGAGGGCCTTGTGATAGGCGGCCTCGGCCTCGGCGGCCTGTTGCTTGTAGGTCTCGGCGGCGGCGATATCGTTGGTGATGGTCCCGGTCCGTTCGGCCAGAACCGAACCGATCCGCGGCAACGCCACGCGCGAGAGAATGAAATAGAGCACGACCAGCGCGACCACGAGCCAGAAGATCTGGTTCGGGAAGGTCGCAAAATCGAGCTGCGGCATGCCACCCGACGCCGCCTCGGCACCATGTGCGGCGGCAGCCCCGTGTTCGGCCGCTTGCTCGGCTCCGTGCTCGAGAACTGTTTCTTCCATCGGATGCTCCTGATTGACCGTATCCGCCGGGCAGGTCGTCAGACCCGCCCGGCCGTAAGGATCACGGGAAGGTCAGGATCAGACGGCGAACATCAGCAGCAGAGCGACGAGGAACGAGAAGATCCCCAGCGCTTCGGCGAAGGCGATGCCGATGAACAGCGTCGCGGTCTGGCCGGCAGCGGCCGAGGGGTTGCGCAGCGCGCCCGACAGGAAGTTGCCGGCAACGTTGCCCACACCGACAGCAGCCCCGCCCATGCCCATGCAGGCCAGGCCAGCGCCGATGTAAGCACCCATTTGAACGATCGAGCCTTCCATATTCGTCACTCCTTACGGTTGGAATTGGCTATAGAGAGATATCCGGGGACCAGTCAGCCGGGCCGTCAGTGGCTCGGGTGCAGCGCGTCCTTCAGGTACACGCAGGTCAGGATGGTGAACACGTAGGCCTGGATGAAGGCCACGAGAATTTCGAGCCCGTACATCGCGGTGATGGCGATGATGGACAAAGGCGTCACGGCAACCCCGATCCCCGAGATCAGGATCAGCGGCGCGAAGGCGGCGAACACCTTGATCACGGCGTGACCGGCCATCATGTTGCCCGCAAGACGAATGGAATGGCTGACCGGGCGCACGAAATACGAGATGACCTCGATCAGCGCCAGGACCGGGCGCAGGGCCAGAGGCGCCGACGACACCCAGAACAGACCCAGGAACCCCGCGCCGTTCTTGACGAAACCGACGATGGTCACGGTCAGGAACACGCCGATCGCCAGGATCGCGGTCACGGCGATATGCGAGGTGGGCGTGAACGCCATGGGCAGCAGGCCCAGGAAGTTCGAAAAGACGATGAACAGGAACACGGTGAAGATATAGGGGAAGAAGGACAGCGCCTCTTTGCCCGCAACGTCTTCGACCATCTTGTGGATGAAGCCATAGGCCAGCTCGGCAACCGACTGGATCCGCGTCGGCACGATGGCGCGGCCCCGGGTGCCGGCGATGAACAGAAGCGCGGCCGCCAGGACGCTCAGCGCCATCCAGAGCGTGGCATTGGTGATGGTGAAGACGCCGACGTCACCGTCGCCGAACAGCGGCGAGACGATGAATTGATCCATCGGGTGGAAGGTCAGGCCTTCGCCATGCTCTTCTGCGGCCACGTGTCAGTCCCCTTCGTTCTTGGCGGCTGTCCCCGCCTGCGTGCTCTTCCGTTGGGCTTCCTGCGCGGTCCGCATCATCGTGCGGATCCCGGCGACAAGGCCCAGAAATATGAACAGCACCAGGAACAGCGGCATGGTGTCGAACACCTTATCCAGCCCGAACCCGATGCCGAAACCGATCAGAAGACCGGCAACCAGCTCGGTGACCATGCGCCAGGCGTAATTCGCCATGTCATGGCCCTGCGCCACCCCGTTCGTCTTCGGCGCCTGCGCCTTCTTCAAACTCGCGAGCCGCGCGTCGAGCGCTTTCAGGCGCTCCAGATCGTTCGGTTCGGACATGGCGAAGGTCCCTGCGACAGTCGGGGTGACGGTCGGGCGCAACCTAGGGTCGGGGGATGCCAGAGTCAACAAGTATTCGTGATAGCTAAGCTTATGAAATAGAATGATAAAATTATCCTGCGCCGCGCTGCCGCAGGCGGAAAAGCGGGCTCCGCGCCGCCCGGTCATATTCAACCGATCCGTTGAATGTCTTGACCGCTCCACGCGGCGCCGATACGCCCGATGCCATGAGCCTCCCGGTCAACGACGCCAAAACCCTCGACGCGGTCTTCATGGCGCTGGCCGATCCCACGCGCCGGGCGATCCTGTCGATGCTGCTCGAAGACGACATGGCGGTCACCGATGTCGCCGATCCCTTCCCGATCTCGCTCGCCGCGATCTCGAAACACCTGTCGATCCTCGCCGAGGCCGGGCTCATCAGCCAGGAAAAGCGCGGCCGGGTGAAATGGTGCAAGCTCGAACCCGACGCGATGCGCGCCGCCTCGGTCTGGATGCAGGCGTTCGGCCAGTTCGAGCCGCTCAATCTCGACGCTTTCGAGCGCTTCCTCGCCTCTGAACTCGGCATTCCGACCGACGGCGACTGAGCCGCCCGCCCTCTTTGTTCCGGAAATATCCTCGGGGGGTGAATTGGCCATAGGCCAAGAGGGGGGCAGACAGCCCCCCGGGACCTGCTATGCCACCAGCGATTCGGCGTCCTTGAGGTTCACACTCACCAGCTGGCTCACGCCCTGTTCCGCCATGGTCACACCGAACAGCCGGTCCATCCGCGCCATGGTCAGCGCGTTATGGGTGATGATCAGGAAGCGCGTCTCGGTGCGGCGGGTCATCTCGTCCAGCAGCTCGCAGAACCGCACCACGTTGGCATCGTCAAGCGGTGCATCCACCTCGTCGAGCACACAGATCGGCGCCGGGTTGGCCAGGAACACGCCAAAGATCAGGGCCAGCGCGGTCAGCGTCTGCTCGCCCCCCGACAAGAGGCTCAGCGAGGCCAGCTTTTTGCCCGGCGGCTGGCACAGGATTTCCAGCCCCGCTTCCAGCGGATCGTCGGATTCGACCAGCACCAGCCGCGCCTCGCCGCCGTTGAACAGATGGGTGAACAGCGTGGCGAAATTGGCGTGGACCTGATCGAAGGCGGCCAGCAGCCGCTCACGCCCCTCGCGGTTCAGCGCCGCGATCCCGCCGCGCAGCTTGGCCACGGCGGCTTCCAGATCGGCCTTTTCCGTTACCAGCGTGCCGTGTTCCTCTTCGACCTGCCGCGCGTCTTCCTCGGCGCGCAGGTTGACCGCGCCCAAGGCGTCGCGGGCCCGGCGCAGGCGGGCGATCTCGGTTTCCAGCGTGGTGGAATCGGGGATCTCGTCGGCGGCGATGCCCAACTGGTTCAGCAGCCCCTGCGGCGTCGTGTCCAGCTCGTCGGCGATGCGGTTGGCGGCCAGCGTCACCGCTTCGCCCGCCGCGTCGACCCGGGCTTCGGCGCGGGCGCGGGCCTCGCGCGCTTCGCCCGCCGCCCGTTCGGCGTTGCGCTCGGTCTCTTGCGCGGCGCGCAGGGCGCTTTCGGCCGACAAGAGCGCCTCGACGGCGGCGGTGCGGCGTTCCTCGGCCTCGGTGATCGCCTCGGACAGCTCGGCCCGGCGGGCGAGGATTTCCTCGGGCGCGGCATTCGCTTCCGACAGTTCGTCCTGCGCGTCGTCGGCGCGGCGCTCCAGATCGGCGATCCGCTCGGCGGCATTGGTCTTGCGCGCGGTCCAGCTCTGGATATCGCGCGCGACTTCCTGCGAACGGGTGCGCCGCGCCGCGCCGTCGCGACGGATCTCTTCCTGCGCGGCGCGGCGTGACAGCATTGCCACGCGCGCGGCCTCGACCCGGGTACGGATGGTTTCCAGCGCCCCGCGCGCGGCGTCGATATCGTCCAGCTCGGCCAGGGCCTCCTCCGCCTCGGCGCGGCGCGACTGCGCGTCCTCGGCTTCGGCCTGCATCCGGTCCAGCGTCAGCCCGGCGCTTTCGCGCTTCGATTGTGCAAGGCTCGCGGCGGCCTCGGCGCGGGACTGGGCTCGGGTGGCTTCGGTCAGGCGCTGTTCGGCGGCGCGGCGGGCATCGCGCGCCATGCGGTCGGCCTCGGTCCGCTGCGTCAGCGCGGATTGCAGCGCTTCATGAGTCTCGCGCGCGGTGTCCTGACGTTCCTCGGCTTCGTCCAGTTCGGCGCGCAGGGCATCGAGCCGGTTGCGCTGCGTCAGGCGGATCGCGGCGGCCGAGGGCGCATCCTCGCCGCGCTGCATCAGCCCGTCCCAGCGCCACAGGTCGCCATCCGTGGTCACCAGCCGCTGACCGGGGCGCAGCTCGGCATGCAGCGCCTCGGCGCGCGCGGCGTCGGCAAGGCCGATCTGTGACAGGCGGCGGGTCAGTTCGGCGGGCGCCGTGACCCATGCGGCGAGCGGTTCGACACCCGCGGGCAGCGGCGCCGTGTCGTCATAGCCCGGCAGCGTGCGCCAGCCCGAGCCCGCCTCGGCCGGTGCCGCGCGCAGATCGTCGCCCAAGGCGGCGCCCAGCGCGTGCTCGTATCCCGGCGCAACGCGAAGCTGGTCCAAGATACCGCCCGCCTGATCCCTGTCGCGGTCGATGAGCCGTTGCAGCGCGGTCAGCTCGGCGGACAGGGCCGAGACCTCGCCCTCGGCCCCGGCGCGGGCGGCGCGGGCCTCGACCTCGGCGGCCTGCGCTTCGGCGCGGGCGGCTTCGGCCTCGGCCAGGGCCTCTTCGGCGGCGTCCAGCATGTCCTGCGCGGCGTCCAGCGCTTCGCGCGTTGCGTCCTGCTCGGCCTCGGCGGCTTCGAGATTGGCCTCGGCCTGCGCGGCTTCGTCGGCGGCGCGCTGGGCGCCCGCAGCGGCCTTGTCACCTTCGGCGTTGGCCTCGGCAGCCTGCCGGGTCAGGGACTGGTGCCGGGCGGACAGGCGGGCGACATCCTCGGTCGCTTCGGTCAGATGCGCTTCGATATCGGCCAGCACATCGGAGGCTTCGCGCGCGGCCTCGACGGCCTCGGCCAGCTTCTCGTCGTAGCCTTCCGAGGCCCGGGCCAGCTGTTCCTCTTCCCATTGCAACCGTTCGATGGTCTCGTCGGCATCCGCCGCCAGCCCGGCTTCGCGCTGGGCGTCGAGCCGCAGCTGTTCGATCCGCGCCATCAGCGTCTGCACCGCTTCGCGCGCGCGGGTTTCCTGATCGCTGAGCGTATCGCGCTGGACATGCAGCCGCTGCAGGATGGCGCCGGCGATCGATTCCTCTTCGCGCAGCGGCGGCAGCGCGTCTTCGCGGCCCTCGCGCTCGGCGCGGGCCTCGCGCGCGGCCCGTTCGGCGGCGGCGGCCTGCGTGACGGCTTCGGCCAGCGCCGATTGCACCTCGGCCCGGGCCTGTGCGGCCTCGCGCCAGCGCTTGTACAGGATCATCCCTTCGTTCCGGCGCAGCGCCGTGGCGATCTCGCGATAGCGCGCGGCCTGTCGGGCTTGCCGGTTCAGCACCGCCAGCTGCTGTGCCAGCTGTTCCACCGTATCGCCCACGCGTTCGAGATTGGTCTCGGTCGCATTGAGCCGCAGCTCGGCCTCGTGCCGGCGCTGGTAGAGCCCCGAGATGCCGGCGGCCTCTTCGAGGACCCGCCGGCGCGCCTTGGGCTTGGCGTTGATGAGTTCCGAAATCTGCCCCTGCCGGACCAGCGCGGGCGAATGCGCCCCGGTCGAGGCATCGGCGAACAGCATCTGCACGTCGCGCGCGCGCACATCCTTGCCGTTCACCTTGTAGGCCGACCCCGCATCGCGGGTGATCCGCCGCGTCACTTCCAGCGCGTCGGTATCGTTGAACCCCGCCGGCGCCAGCCGGTCGGAATTGTCGAGACTGAGCGCCACTTCGGCAAAAGCCCGGGCGCCGCGCGACTTGGTGCCGGCGAAAACCACGTCTTCCATGCCCGAGCCGCGCATCGCCGTGGGGCGGTTTTCGCCCATCACCCAGCGCAGCGCTTCCAGCAGGTTGGACTTGCCGCAGCCATTCGGCCCGACCACGCCGGTCAGCCCCTCGCGGATCACCAGTTCGGTGGGATCCACGAAGCTCTTGAACCCGTTGAGGCGCAGGCGGGTGAAATGCAAGGGCGGGGTCCTGTTTCTGCTCTGGCAGCCAGTCTTTGCACAGCCCGGCGCGGTGTCAAGAAACCACGCCGGATCTTGCTGGCGCCCGGCGGTTATCCACAAGATATTGGGGCATTGTCGCCACACATCGGGCGATCTAGGCTACCCCGAAAAGAGGTTCCCGATGGCTGTCTCGATTTCCCCCGATACCCCGCGCGACCCGGCGGTAAGCGCGCTTCTGCAGGCCTCGCATGCCTATCTGCAAAGCCTCTACGACCCCGAGGATAATCATTTCCTGTCCATCGACGCGCTTTGTGCGCCCGATATCCGTTTCTTCACCGCGCGGCTTGCCGGGAAGCCCGTGGGCACGGCGGCGCTGGCGCTCAGGGCGGGATACGGCGAGATCAAGTCGATGTATGTGGACCCCGGCGCGCGTGGCCATGGCGCCGCCAAGGCATTGATGGCCCGGCTGATCGGCGAAGGCCGCGCGCTGGGTCTGCCCGCGCTCAAGCTGGAAACCGGCCCGCGCAATACCGAGGCACTGGCGCTGTATGCCGGCCACGGCTTTACGCGTTGCGGCCCGTTCGGCGACTACCGCGAAAGCCCCGCCTCGGTGTTCATGGGGCTTGCGCTGTGAGGCCGGTTCCGCGCCGGATGGGCCCGGACGAGGATATGACGCCCGTTCATACCCTGCTGACGGCGGCCTTCGCCTCTATGGACGGGATCATCGACCCGCCCTCGTCGCTGGGCCGGATGACGCCCGCCGATCTGGCCGCCGAGGCGCAGGCGTCCGAGCTCTGGGTTCTGGAACCCGGCCCCGTCGCCTGCATGATCCTGACGGACAAGGGCGATACGCTGTATCTGGGCAAGCTGGCCGTGGCGGCGTCGCATCGGGGGCAGGGCGTGTCGCGCGTCATGATCGACCATGCCGTCGCGCGCGCCCGGGCGCTGGGCCGTCCCTCGGTCACGTTGCAGACGCGGGTCGAGCTGACGGCGAATCACGCGGCCTTCCGGGCGATGGGCTTCGCGGAAATCGCCCGCACGGCGCATCCGGGCTATGACAGGCCCACCTCGATCACCTATCGGCGGCGCCTCTGAACCATCAAGCTTCGTTGCACCTGCGACAATCCGGCCCTTCACATTCTAAAAAGTGAATGTTATATGAATTCCATAAAATGAATGTATGGAGCCGAGTCATGCCGCTTTCCCGCCCCTCCGACACCTATTCCCCGATGTATTTCCTGTCCTCGCTCGGCGCGGGGGGGTTGTCGGTGACCTTCTTCATGTGGCTGATGTTCTGGGTGCCGCATCCTGGAAAGACCGTGCCGGTCTTCGAAGACATCATGGCGGCGTTCCGGTCCGGCGACGCGCTGATGCAGGCGATGATCGTGGGCGCCTGGGCCGGGATCGCGCTGTTTGTTTTCCTCAATCTGAAATCGCTGGTCTGGAACCTGACGCATTTCCGCGCCTGGACACAGACCGACGCCTACCGCGCCTTCCTGAAGACCAACGCGCAGAGCCAGCTCATGGCAATGCCGCTGGCGCTCGCCATGTCCGTCAACGGGCTGTTCATTGCCGGGCTCGTCTTCGTCCCGGGCCTGTGGAGTGTGGTCGAATACCTGTTCCCTCTGGCGCTGGCGGCCTTCACCGCGATCGCCGTCTTCGCGTTCCGCACCTACGGTCATTTCATCGCCCGCATCAAGGTCGAGGGCGGGTTCAACCATGCCGCCAATAACAGCTTCGGCCAGATCCTGCCCGCCTTCGCCTTCGCGATGATCGGCGTCGGCATGGCCGCCCCTGCCGCGATGAGCACCAGTCCCGCCGTGGTCGGCCTGTCGATCTTCGCCTCGACCTTCCTGATGGTGACGGTCCTGTTGATCGCGGGCGTGGCCCTGATCCTGGGCATCCGCTCGATGCTGGATCACGGCACGAATGCCGAAACCGCACCGACGCTGATGATCCTGATCCCGCTGATGACGATCCTCGGCATCCTGATGATGCGCCAGTCGCACGGTCTGGGCGTGCATTTTGAAGACCACAGCACGGCAGCACAGACCTTCACCTTCCTGGCGCGGATGATCTCGATCCAGCTTGTCTTCGCGCTGTTCGGCTGGCTGATCCTCGCCCGCCACAATTACGCCAAGCGCTTTCTCTGGGGCCGCGAAACTTCGGTCATGAGCTACGCGCTGGTCTGTCCCGGTGTCGGTTTCGTGGTGCTGATGCAGTTCTTCATCCACAAGGGGCTGGTCGCCACGCATCTGGTGGACAAGTTCTCGCCCGCCTACTGGGGCTTCATCGCCATCGCCCTGATCGTGCAGGCCGCCATGATCGCGCTGGTCTTCACCCTGAACCGCCGGCATTTCGGCGCCCCCCGTGCCGTGGCCGCCGTCCCGGCCGAGTGACCCAACTTGATAATCCGGCCCGACAACGCGCACCGGCGGCCTCCCGAAGGCCGCCGATGCCGTTTGACGCCCGGCCAATTGCCCTCAGGCAGGCTGACCCGCGCCTGTGCTTTCACTCTGCAAAAAATACTCATGCGCCCGAATCCACGGGCGCCGCCTTCAGGTGAACGTCACCCCGTCCGGCCAGCCCGCCCCGCGCCGCAGCTCGTCCGGGTCCATCACCCGCTTGCCCTCGCGCTGGGCGCGGTCGACGGCCACGGCGCCGTCGCCACAGGCCACGGTCAGATCGTGCAGCAATGTGCCGGGCGCGCCGGTTTCCTCCACCGCCACAGCCCCCAGCAGCTTCAGCCGCCCGCCCGGCGTCTCGCACCATGCGCCCGGAAACGGCGACAGGCCGCGGATCTTGCGTGCCACGGCCTCGGCGGGCCGGGTCCAGTCGATCCGCGCCTCGGCCTTGTCGATCTTCGCGGCATAGGTGACGCCGTCCTCGGGCTGCGGCTCGGGCGTCAGGGTCTCAAGCCGCGCGAGAGCCTCGCCGATCAGCCGCGCACCCATCGCCGAGAGCCGGTCATGCAGCTGCCCGGTGGTTTCGCCCGCGCCGATGGGCGTCGCTTCACGCAGCAACACGGGCCCGGTATCGAGCCCCGCCTCCATCTGCATGATGCACACGCCCGTCTCGGCATCGCCCGCCATGATCGCCCGGTGGATCGGCGCCGCGCCGCGCCAGCGCGGCAGAAGCGAGGCGTGGATGTTCAGGCAGCCCTGCCTGGGTGCATCCAGCACAGGCTGGGGCAGGATCAGCCCATAGGCCACGACCACCGCGACATCGGCCCCGAGCGCGGCGAAACCCGCCTGTTCGTCGGCGCCTTTCAGCGAGACCGGGTGGCGGACCTCAAGCCCCAGCTCCAGCGCGCGGGCATGGACGGGCGTCGGGCGCTCCTGCTTGCCGCGTCCGGCACGGCGGGGCGGCTGGGAATAGACGCAGATCACCTCGTGCTCGGCGTGAAGCGCTTCCAGCACCGGCACCGAGAAATCCGGGGTTCCCATGAAGATGACGCGCATCCGATGCCTCCTGAGCTGCCTTGCCGGGATTGCCCGGTTCGCGGATCAGCTACACAAAGACCGGGCGGGGGTGCAACGGGCGGGGCCGTCAGCCCTGCGCCTTCTTTGCCTTGCGCAAAAGCATGTCGCGCTTCACCTTGCTCAGCCGGTCGAAATACATTTGCCCGTTCAGATGGTCGATCTGATGCTGGACCGAGGTCGCCCAGAGCCCGACGAAATCGCGCTCCTCGATCTCGCCCTCCGCGTTGAGAAACCGCACCGTCACCGCGCGGGGCCGTTCGATGCGCGCATGGACGCCGGGCAGGTTGGGGCTGGCCTCATCATGCGCGCGCAACTGGACCGAGGCATGCAGGACCTCGGGATTGGCCATCCGCACCGCCTGTCCGCGCGCTTCCGAGGCATCGACCACCGCCAGCCGCTTCATCACGCCGATCTGCACGGCGGCAAGGCCCACGCCGGGCATCGCCTCCATCGTGTCGATCATGTCGTCCCAGATCGCGCGGATCTCGTCGGTGATGGCCTCGACCGGCTCGGCCGGGCTGCGCAGACGGCGGTCGGGCCAGGGCAGGCAGGGTCGGATCATCGCGTCCTCGGTCTTGTCGCTGCGGTTCAGCCCCGCGCGCGGTCGCGCTTCAGCTTTTCCATCTTGCGGGTGATCATCTGCCGTTTCATAGGGCCCAGATAATCGATGAACAGCTTGCCGTTCAGGTGATCGAGCTCGTGCTGCGCACAGGTCGCCCAGAGCTTATCGAACTCTTCCTCATGCGTCTTGCCATCGAGCCCCAGCCAGCGCATCCGCACCGAGGCGGGGCGCGAGACTTCGGCGAACTGGTCGGGGATCGACAGGCAGCCTTCCTCGTAGCTCTTGCGTTCGTCCGAGGCCCACAGGATTTCCGGGTTGATCAGAACCATCGGCTGCTGCGCCGTGTCCTCGTCCTTGACGCAATCCATGACGAACAGGCGCTGCATGACGCCGATCTGCGGCGCTGCCAGACCGATGCCCGGCGCGTCGTACATGGTTTCCAGCATATCCTCGGCCAGTTTGCCGATCTCGGGCGTGACGCTGTCGATCGGGTCGCAAACCTTTTTCAGGCGGGGATCTGGGTGCAGAAGGATGGATCTCAGGCTCATTTCGCTGATCTAGGCGATCCTTTGGCGCCGCGCAACGGCGCCGAGCGCGCAAACCCGCGACAACCGGGGGCTTTGGGCGGTTCCGCTGTCATTTGTGGGGTTGATCCTGCCGTTTGCGGCGGCATTCTACCACACATGTTAAGGAGACACGGATGAACTTCGACGAACTCATCGACCGGCGCGGAACGCATTCGGCCAAGTGGGACATGATGGAGCCGATGTTCGGCGTCTCTCCCGACGACGGTATCCCGATGTGGGTTGCAGATATGGATTTCCGCCCGCCGGCATCGGTCACGCGCGAATTGCAGGCGATGATCGATCACGGCGTTTTCGGCTATTTCGGCGACGATTCGGCTTACAAGGCGGCGATCGACTGGTGGATGAGCACGCGTCACGGCTGGCATGTCGAACCCGAATGGATCTTCACCACGCACGGGCTGGTGAACGGCACCGCCCTGTGCATCCACACCTGGAGCCAGAAGGGCGACGGGGTGGTGCTGTTCACGCCGGTTTACCACGTCTTCGCGAAGATCATCAAAGCCGCCGGCCGGACCGTCACCGAATGCCCGCTGGCGTTCCGCGACGGCCGCTACGAGATGGATTTCGAGGACGCCGCCAAGCGTCTCACCGGCAATGAAAAGATGGTGGTGATCTCGTCGCCGCATAACCCCGGTGGCCGTTGCTGGAGCGATGCCGAGCTGAAGGCGCTGGGCGCGTTCTGCAAGGCGCATGATCTCCTGCTGATCTCGGACGAGATTCACTGCGATCTCGTCTTCCCCGGACAGACGCATGTGCCCGCGATCAACGCCTTGCCCGACATGCTGGACCGGCTGGTGATGATGACCGCGCCGACCAAGACCTTCAACATTGCCGGCGCCCATAACGGCAACGTCATCATTCCCGATCCCGCGCTGCGCGAAGCCTTCGGCGAGACGATGATGGCGCTGGGCATGTCGCCGGGCTCATTCGGCCTGCGCATGGAGACCGCCGCTTACAGCCCCGAGGGCGCGGCCTGGGTCGATGAGCTGATGGTCTATCTCGATGGCAACCGGCAGCTGTTCGACGAGGCCGTGAACCGGATCCCCGGCCTGCGCTCGATGCCGCTCGAGGCGACCTATCTGGCCTGGGTCGATTTCTCGGGCACCGGCATGGACAGCGCCGAGGTGATCCGCCGCATCGAAACCGAGGCCCGGATCGCGGTCAATCACGGCTCGACCTTCGGAACCGGCGGCGAGACCTTCATGCGCTTCAACATCGCCACGCCGCGCGCCCATGTGCAGGAAGCCGTGTCACGTCTGGCCGCGGCCTTTGGCGACCTGCAGTAAGCGGGCCGGATGCGCAGCAGAAAGGGCCCTGAAACGGGCCCTTTTTAATTCGGATTTGTCCGAATCAGCATCGCCGTCCGTTACGTCGGGCTGGGCAGGTAGCCGCTGTTTTCCGGCCGGTCGATGGCGTAATCGCGGATCGGCGCGTCGGTGATCGTGGTTTCGCGCTTGAATTCATAGCGCATTTCGCCGTGCTCATCCTCGACCGCGATGATCAGCGCCTGAATGATATGGCGCGGGCCGTTATAGATGTCGACGAAGCCCCGCAGCGCGGGAATGCGCGTGGCATCGACGGCAAAGCCCGTCTCCCACAGCCGCAGGATCGGATAGACGTCGTCGCCGACATGAACCGACAGCCGCGACCCCTTGCGCATGTCGCGCGCCTGCGCCGCATGCAGGCCCTTCAGCACGTCCTCTGGCAAAAATTCGAACATGATCGGACCTCCCGATTCCCCTTGGCGGGCATCCTTGTCATCAACCTTAGCGAAAACAAGTTACCGTTGTGTCGCGACCGGATCTTTTTCCGGCTGTGTGGCCCTGCACAGAGCCTGCGCAGGTCTCAGTTCCCAAGTTTGATTGACCATCCGGCCCGGACAGCCACCTTTACGCAAAAGGAGATAGAGTGATGGGTAGACTTGTCGACGGCCGCTGGCATGACGAATGGTACGATACCGAAAGCACGGGCGGAAAATTCCAGCGCAGCGAAGCCAGCTGGCGCAACTGGGTCACGGCGGACGGTTCGGCCGGACCCTCGGGCGAGGGTGGTTTCAAGGCTGAAAGCGGGCGCTACCACCTGTATGTGTCCTATGCCTGCCCCTGGGCGCACCGCGCGCTTATTTTCCGGTCTCTCAAGGGGTTGGAGGATCACATCGACGTCTCGGTCGTGCATCCCGACATGCTGTCGAACGGCTGGGAACTGCGCGACGATTTCCCCGGCGCGACGGGCGACCGGCTGTTCGATTTCGACTTCCTGCACCAGGTCTATACCCGCGCCGATCCGCTGATGACCGGGCGCGTCACGGTGCCGGTCCTGTGGGACAAGGAACGCGCGACCATCGTGTCGAATGAAAGCTCGGAAATCATCCGGATGTTTAATTCGGCTTTCAACGAAATTACCGGCAACACGCTGGATTTCTGGCCCGAAGACCTGCGCGAGGCCATCGAGCCCGTGAATGCGCGGGTGTATGACTCTGTGAATAACGGCGTCTACAAATCCGGTTTCGCCACCTCGCAGGAAGCCTACGAAGATGCCGTCCACCCGCTGTTCGATTCGCTCGACTGGCTGGAGGAGCGGCTGTCGGACAAGCGCTTCCTGATGGGCGACCGCGTGACCGAGGCCGACTGGCGTCTGTTCACCACGCTGGTGCGGTTCGATGCGGTCTATCACGGCCACTTCAAGTGCAACCGCCGCCGCATCGTCGATTATCCGAATCTGTGGGATTACACGCGCGCGCTGTATCAGGTGCCGGGCGTGGCGGACACGGTCTTCATGGACCACATCACCCGCCACTATCACTACAGCCACGACACGATCAATCCGCACCGGATCGTCCCCATCGGGCCGGTTCTGGATTTCGAAACGCCGCACGGGCGGGGCGATGTGCTGGGCTCGGTAGCCTGACGCGGTCCTGAAACGACGCAGGCGCCCCTCAATGGGGCGCCTGATCCTGGTCATCCTCGGACGCGCTCAGCGGCAGTCGAAACTGGCCGCGACGGCGGGATCGTCGCCCGCATACTGTGCGACCTGCGGATAGACGCAGAGCGGCCGGGTGTGCCCCGCATTCGCCGCCGATTCCGCGTCCCCTTCGGGGAAAGCCGCCTCAACCGTGCCGGGCGCCTCGCCGTCTTCGACCCAGGCGACCAGCGCGTCGAGCAGATCGAACTGGCTGGCCGAGTTTCCGCCCGGCCCGTGCGGCATCCCGGGCACCAGGTAGAGCCGCAGGAAATCGTCGGCCTCGGGATTGTTCGCCTGAACGCGCTCGACGTAATCGATCGTGTCCTTGACCGAAAAGACCGGGTCCGCCGCGCCATGGAAGATGATCAGCCGCCCCTCTTCAGCCTCGAAGGCCTCGAGCGTAGGGTCATCCACATTCGGCACGGCGATCAGCGACATGGCGCTTTCGGGGAAGTCGCCGGTCCGGGCAAAGATCGCCTGGCTGCCCGCCTCGATATCGAAACCGGCCATGAAATCGAGCAGCTCTTGCGGAGAGCCGCCCACCTCGACCGGCGGCGTCGAGAAGATCTGCGCGGTGGCGCCCGCCGCCATGGTGGCGATCAGCGGGTTGTGGTCCCATGGCGGAATCGGACTTTCCAGGTTCCAGAACCGCCAGTTGCCCGAGGCAATGCCCGGATCCCAGTACCAGCTGTTGTAAAGCAGCTCGCCGCCGGCGCTCACGGGCCCGGCATGGCGCGCCACAAGCACATCGACCTGCTCGGCGGTCAGACAGTCGCTGTTCTGGCCGTCGGTGCAGACCATGACCTGCGGGTCGAATTCCTGCTGGCATTCCATCATCGCATTGACGACGCCGTCTTCCAGCCCGTCGAGCGCGTCGCAGGCATTCAGGATCGACTGCGCGACCACCGTCAGATCCTCGCGGCTGAAGGCGTCGGCCAGCGTGCCGCCCAGCGACAGGAAAAGCTGGATGTCCAGCGCGCTCTGCAGCCCGGTGCGCGGCAGGTTGAAGCCGGGAAAGCCTGCCAGAATGCCGTCGAAAGCTCCCGGCATCCGCTCGGCCTGAACCAGACCGTGACGCCCGCCATTCGAACGCCCATAGCCATAAACGTGATGCGGCGCCTCGCCGTAATAGGCTTCGGTCAGCGCCATGGCGGCGGGTTGCAGCGTCTCAACCGCGCCATAGCCATACATCCGCCGGGCTTCGAAATCATGGCCGAAGGCGGTGCCGCCCGCCAGTCCGCGATCCGGCCGGGCCGCACCGTCATGGCCGGCATCCGAGCTGACCACGGCAAAGCCGCGTCCCAGCGCCGGAACGTCGCCGATACCCGCGCCGCCACCAAGGGCCGGCACGACCTCGCCATCCGCGCCGCCGTTGAACTGGTGCAGGAACCGTCCCGACCAGTCGTCAGGCAGCCGCAATTCGAAGCGCAGCGCATAGGGTTGGCCATCGGCCCCGGTGCGTTCGGCCATCACGCCGCGCAGGATGCAGTGATCGGCGGGCGAATCGTCGCCCGCCGGGCTATAACTGGCTTCGGTCAGCCGCACGCCCTCGACGGCAAGATCCATGGCGGCGGTACAGCGCGCTTCGGCCTCGGTCTCTTGCGCCTGCGCGGGCAGCGCCGCGAGCGCGGCGAGCGACGCCACCGCGATTCGTGTGAGTCTCGACATCCATTCCTCCCTCTGGACAACGATCAGCAGAGGGAGTGTTCCTGAAAACCGTTGGCATGGCTACCCTAAGTCGCGCTCAGAGCGCCGGGATTTGCCAGACCTCGGCGGGCTCCATCGCGCGGAAGCGGGACAGGTCGACCGAGTGGCGGTCCAGCATCTCGGCCAGCCGGTCGCGAGGCTCGTCGCGGCCCTCGTTCGTCAGCTGGATCGTGCCCCAGTGATGCCCCACCCCATGCGCCGCGCCCGAGGCAAGGAATCCCTGCACGGCCTCGTCCGGGTTTTGATGTTGATCGGCCATGAACCAGCGCGGATCATAGGCGCCGATCGGCAGGATCGCGGCGCGGATCGGGCCGAACCGCCCGAGCCCCTGATAGGGGCGGCCCTGATCGAAGCCGGTATCGCCGATGAAATGCACGGCCCCGCCCGGCGCGGTCAGCATGAAGGCCGCCCACAGCGCCATGGAGCGATCGGTCACGCCGCGCGCGCTCCAGTGATGGCAGGGCAGGCAATGCACGCCCAAGGGGCCGAAAGGGATGTCGTCCCCCCAATCCATCACCTCGGTCCGCAGCCCGGTTCCGGCGATGATCGCATCGTTGCCCAGGGGCGTGATCACCTGCGGATCATGCGCCGCTTTCAGGCGCTGCAGCGTGGGCAGGTCCAGATGGTCGTAATGGCAATGCGACAGCAGGATCAGGTCGATGGGCGGCAGGTCGGTAAAGGCGATGCCGGGGGCGATGACGCGCCGTGGTCCCGCGAACGAGACGGGCGAGACACGCTCGGACCAGACCGGATCGGTCAGGATGTTCAGCCCCTGCATCTGGATCAGCAGCGTTGCATGGCCGACCATGGTGATGGTCAGGTCCTGCACCCGTTCGGCTGGACGGGCCGGGCGGATCATCGGGATCGAGGCGGGCCATTCCGTGGGCTTCGGGCCGAAGCGCCAGCGCATCAGGTCGCTGAACCCTTTGGGCGCCGAGCCGCCGGGGTTGAAGAACCGCACGCCGTCGAAATGGTCGCTGACCGGGCCGTCGTAATAGCGGTTGCGCCCGCGCCGAACGGCGGTGGCCGCGCCGCCGGCAGCGGTCACACCCGCGAGTCCGGCAGCGGTACGAAGAAGGGTGCGACGCTTCATCTGGAACCCGTTTGGCAGGGGAAGGGCGGGGACAAAACCTCGCCCGCCTTACAGATAGAGCCCGACCCGGCGCAAACCAGCCCTTCGTTACCGGCTTGTTTTACCGGCCCTGCGACAGGGCGGGATAGGCACGCCGCACGGTCCGGGTCACGGCGATCACCACGGCGATCTTGATCAGGTCGCCGGGAATGAAACCGAGAGAGCCGATGAAGGCCTGCGACAGGCTCAGCCCCGCCACGGCCGAGATCCACGGCACGCCGATCAGGTAGACCAGCCCGATGCCGAACACGGCAAGGATCGCCAGTTCGCCGGGCAGACCGGGATTGAACCGCGCTCGCTGATAGGCCCAGCCGATGGCGAAGGCCGCGATGGGCCAGGCCAGGACGAACCCGCCCGAAGCGCCCAACAGAACGCCCATGCCGCCGCGCCCGCCGGCCAGCAGCGGCATGCCCACCGCGACCAGCACATAGAACAGCGCCAGCGCCAGCCCGCCGCGTTTCGCGCCGACCAGCGCCCCGGCCAGCATCGGCCCCATGCTTTGCGCGGTGATGGCGACGCCCACCGCGGGCAGGGTGAGCGGGGGGAACAGCCCCAGCGCGGCGGTCAGCGCGGCGAACAGCGCGATATGGACGATGTCACGGGTGCTCATGGACGGGTGTCTCCTGTCGGACGGGGGGATTGTGGGGCGGGATCATAGCCGCGCGCCTCGATGGCGTCGGCAATGTCGTCGGCCATTTTCAGCAGCCGCACGATGACCGGAACGGCGGTGGCGATCACGCTGCGTTCCAGCCCCCGGGCGCGCTGGGCTTCGCGCACCTCGGCGGTGATCGCGCCCAGCACCGGGATGAAGCGCAGGGCAAGCGACAGCGCAAGGCTGACCTTGGCCGGGTTCACGCCCAGCGGTCTGAGCCAGAACAGCGCGCGCTCGAAGGCCGCGATCATGTCCGAGGCTCGCGTCGTCAGGGTCACCAGCGAGGCGAACAGCAGCAGCGCCGCCAGCCTCAGCGCCACCATCGCCGCCGAGAGCGCGTCGAACAGCCACCATTGCGCGCCCGCGATGACGGCCAGGATCACAAGCATGGGCCGCAGGATGCGCCAGATCACCCGCCAGCCAAGACCCGAGCCCAGATACAGCGCGATCACGGCGGCGAAGGTGAGAGCGGCCAGATCCAGCCTTGGCACGGCCAGAAGAAGCGTGCCCAGCGCGGCCAGCGCCAGCAGCTTGCTGCCGGGCGGCAGGCGCCACAACAGCCCGGTGCCGGGGATGTAATCCGACAGGATCACGCCATGCGCCTTTCATAGAAATCGATCGCCGGACCGGGCCGGTCATCGGCGACGATGCGGCCTTCGTCCAGCACGATGACGCGGTCGAAATCGCGCAGCAATTCCAGATCGTGCGAGATCATCACCACGTTCTGCGGCAGCTCGGCGATGGCGCGGGCGACGCGGCGCTTGTTGCGCAGGTCCAGAAGCGTGGTGGGTTCGTCGAAAACGATATGCGCGGGCGCCATCGCCATCACCCCGGCAAGCGCCAGAAGCTGCTTCTGCCCGCCCGACAACAGATGCGCGGGATGCTCGCGAAGCTCGGTCAGGTCATAGCGCGCCAGTGCCGACTCGACCCGCGCGCGGATCTCGTCGCGCGGCAGGCGCAGGTTTTTCAGCCCGAAGGCGAGGTCTTCCTCGACCACGGGAAAGACGATCTGGTTGTCGGGGTTCTGGAACACGAATCCCACGCGGCGCCGCACGGCCTTGCCCTCGGTCCGGGTATCCAGACCGTCGATCAGCACCTGTCCCTCGCTGGGCAGTTGCAAACCGTTCAGCAGCCGCGCGAAAGAGGATTTGCCTGACCCGTTGCCGCCGATCACCGCCACGCGCCGTTCTTCCAGCCGCAGGGACAGATCCTGCAGCACCACGCGCTCGCCATAGCGGTGGGTGACGTCGCGCAGCTCGATCATCGCGCGGCCTGTGCTGCCTGCTTTCGCCGGTCCATCCCTCGATCCCTGCCTCGTCCCCGCCGCCAGCGCAACGCGCCCCTGAACTGCCCCGAACTCTGGTCTTTTGCAAGCGTCGGGGAAGCGGGCAGGTCAGCCGATCCACAAGGCGGCGGCCAGACCCAGCGCGGCGATCAGGCCAAAAGCCGCGCCGCCCTGCGCCAGCGGCGCCAGCCCCAGCGAGCGCAGCCGGTCGAAGCGGGTGGTCAGTCCCAGCCCGGCCAGCGCCGCCGACAGCAAAACCGGGGTGATCAGCGCCGTGGTCTCGCGCAAGGGCAGGGGCAGCAGACCGGCCGAGTTCAGAAGCACCAGCGCGATGAAGACCCACAGGAATCCCGGCACACCCGGGCCTTTTTCCCCTGCGGGCCCCTTTGCGACCGCGCCGTGGCTTCGGGCCAGGACCGCGATCACCCCTGCCAGCATCAGCACCCGGCCCAGCTTCATCGCCAGCGCGGCCTGGCCCGACGTCTCGCCCCCTGCAAAGCCCGCGCCGACGGCCTGCGCGACCTCGTGCAGCGACAGCCCGGCCCACAGGCCCGCCTGAACCGGCGTCAGGCCCAGCAGGCCGGCGGCCAGCGGGATCGCGAACAGGCCCAGCGTTCCCCACAGCGTGATCGTTGCCACGGCATAGCTGACGACCTCGACCCGCGCGCGGATCACGCCATTGGCCCCGGCGATGGCCGAGGCGCCGCAAACCGCGCTGCCGGTGGCGATCAGCAGCGACAGGTCCGGGGCCACGCCCAGACGGCGGCCGATGGCATGGCTTGCGGGCAAGGTCAGCGCCACGGCGGTCAGGATCGCCACGCCGCCGCCGATCCCGAAGGCGCCCAGATCCCCAAGCGTGATCTGCGCACCCAGAAGCGCCACCGCGCCGCGCATCAGCCCTTTGCCCGCAAAGGCGATACCGGGCTGCGCCGCGTCGGACGGCGCGCGCAGATTGGCCAGCGCCATGCCCAGAAGGATCGCCACGATCACCGGGCTCAGGGCGTGCAGGCCCGGCAACAGGCGCAGCGCGAAGGCCAGCGCCGTCACCCCGGCGACCAGGGCCAGCCCGGGCGCCAGAGGCAGCAGGCTCTTGCGGGGGATATGGGGCAGGGCGGCAGACATCCGGATTCCTCGGTCGGGCGCGTCGAAGGGAAGATAGAGCGGACCGAAAAATCATTCCAACCGAATGTTTTTCATGAAATGATCGGATTGATCGATCAATTGGCCCATCCCGTGACCCTTGAACAATTGCGCATCTTCCTGGCCGTGGCCCGGCACGAGCATGTCACCCGCGCCGCGAAGCAGCTCAACCTGACGCAATCGGCGGTCAGCGCGGCGCTTGCCGCGCTGGAAGCGCAGCATGGCGTGGCACTGTTCGATCGCGTCGGGCGGGGTATCGCGCTGAACGAGGCCGGGCGGGGTTTCCTGCCCCGCGCGGCCGAAGTTCTGCGCCGCGCCGAAGAGGCGAGGCGCTGGCTTGCCGATCTGCGCGGGGGCGAAACCGGGACCCTGCGTCTGCAGGCCAGCCAGACCGTCGCCAGCTACGCCCTGCCGCGCCACCTGATGCGGTTCCGTGCCCGTCACCCCGGCATCGCGCTGAGCTTCCGGCAGGGCAATACGGCGCAGGTTCTGGCTGCATTGCGCGCGGGCGAGGCCGATCTGGGGCTGGTCGAAGGTCGGATCGACGGCGCCGAATTCGAAACCGAGGTGATCGGCGAGGACCGGCTGCTCTTGCTGACGGCGCCCGATCACCCGTGGCAGCACCGCGCGCCGGGGCCTGCCGATCTGGCGCAGGGCGACTGGGTCCTGCGCGAGCCGGGATCGGGCACGCGCGCGCAATTCGACGCCGAGATGCAGGCGCTGGGCGTGGCGATCCTTCCGGTGCTGGAATTGCCGTCGAACGAGGCCTGCATCGCGGCGGTGGAAACCGGGCATGGCGCGACCGTGCTGTCGGCGCTGGCTGCCGCGCCGCACCTGGAGCGCGGCCATGTCCGCGCGGCGTCGCTGGCCTTTCCCCGACGGCTGTTCCACGCGGTCACGCACCGCGCCCGCCACCGCAGCCGTGCCGCGTCCGCCTTTCTGGACCTGCTGCGCGACGGGTGAGTCGCTGTTCCCCGTCCCCCGCGTTGGGAGTCCCGTCCGGCGACCCGACGACCCGGCGCCACGGCATCGCCGCCCACCGTTTCGGGGCGCCGAAGCCCTTCCCTATCGGCCAAGTGCCGTTTCCCAGGCGTAGAGGAAATCGCGGCGTTTGATCTCGTCGAGATAGGTCAACAGGCCGGGTGTCAGCCGGACCGGAAGAAAGGTTCCGATATGGTTGCGGACCTGACGCTCGATCTGGGTCCCTGGCGCGCGTGTCGGGATCAGCGGCAGCAACGGCGTCCGATCGGCAAGGATGCCTTGGCCTTCGCGGGACAGAAGGAAGCCGATGAACGCGGCCGCCAGATCCGCATTCCGGGCGCCCGTCGGGACGCGGCGACATCTTCCTTGGTCAGTACCCGGCCCATGTTGCGGATCAGGATCTCCAGCAACTGCACTTCGCGTGCACATCTGTCTTTCGCGGTCACCGATCATGGCGCGTTTCGTGGCCCGGTCGCTGATCAGCGAACCGGCGCTGAAAGTGTTGCCGGCATCGCCTGCCCGCCTTCGCAACGATCGGACAACCTCGTAGCCGCTGCGCCCGGTCAGCTTCACACGAAGAACGGTGTCGACCTTGAGACGCCGAAAAAGCTCGTTCGCTTTGTTCCCGTCGCGGTCGACCCTATGCTCTCGGCACCCTTGTGCCGATCAATCTGAACTTCGTTCTGGGCGGGGCTACCCGGGCCAGATCCGGGGCGGCACGCGTTTTGGCGCGGGGCTTCCGACCGTGCAGGAAAAAAAGGGTTCGCGCAGTGCTATGCGCGAACCCTTTTCGGATCAGGTGTCGAGGTCGGATCAGGCGTCGAGATTCTCGACGCTCAGCGCGTTTTTCTGGATGAATTCGCGCCGCGGTTCGACGATGTCGCCCATCAGCTTCGAGAAGATGTCATCGGCTTCGGCCACATCGTCGATCTTGACCTGCAACAGCGTGCGCGCCTCGGGGTCCAGCGTGGTTTCCCAAAGCTGGTTGGGGTTCATTTCGCCCAGACCCTTGTAGCGCTGCAGCGACAGCCCGCGCTCGCCCTCTTCCAGCATCGCGTTCAGCAGGTCGGTCGGGCCATAGATCGTCTGGTGACGTTCGCGCCGGACCAGCGACGAGGCATTGGTGTAGACGCCGCGCGTGTCCTCGGACACGCGGGCCAGGCGCCGCGCCTCGCCCGAGCGCAGGACAGCACCGTCCAGCGTGCGGATCTCTTCGACCCCGCGCAGGATCCGCGACAGCTTGATGCCGTGATCCTGCGTGATGCGCCCGGTCCAGCCGCGTTCGTATTCCTTGGCCACCATGTCCAGCCGCGCGGCGACATTGTCGGCCACGGCCTGCAGGTCGGCATCGACCTTGCCCGGATCGAAGGCGCCGGCAATCGCTGCCTGTTCCAGGATGTTGCGCGGGTAATGCGTGGGGAAGGCGTCGAGCACGCGCTTGAAGGCGCGCGCGGCCTCGACCACGCGGTACAGGTCCTGCCCGGCCAGCTCTTCGCCCGATTTCAGCCGCAGCACGGCGCCGTCGATGCCCTGCTGGATCAGGTAATCTTCCAGCGCCGGCACGTCCTTCAGATAGACCTCGGACTTGCCGCGCGACACTTTGTAGAGCGGCGGCTGGGCGATATAGAGGTGCCCCGCCTCGATCAGCTGCGGCATCTGCCGGAAGAAGAACGTCAGCAACAGCGTGCGGATATGCGCGCCGTCGACATCGGCGTCGGTCATGATGACGATCTTGTGGTAGCGCAGCTTGTTCAGGTCGAACTCGTCGCGGCCGATCCCGGTGCCCATCGCGGTGATCAGCGTACCGATCTCCTGGCTGCTGAGCATCCGGTCGAAGCGCGCGCGTTCCACGTTCAGGATCTTGCCGCGCAGGGGCAGCACCGCCTGGTTCTGGCGCGAGCGACCCTGCTTGGCCGAACCGCCGGCCGAGTCACCCTCGACAAGGAACAACTCGGATTTCGACGGATCGCGTTCCTGGCAATCGGCCAGCTTGCCGGGCAGCGACGCCACGTCCAGCGCTGTCTTGCGCCGCGTCAGGTCGCGGGCCTTGCGGGCCGCTTCGCGCGCCAAGGCCGCCTCGATGATCTTGCCGACGATCTGCCGCGCGGGACCGGGGTTTTCTTCAAACCATTCCGACAGCTTTTCGTTGACCAGATTCTCGACTGCCGGACGCACCTCGGACGAGACCAGCTTGTCCTTGGTCTGCGAGCTGAATTTCGGATCGGGCACTTTCACCGACAGCACGCAGGTCAGCCCTTCGCGCGCGTCGTCGCCGGAAAAGGCGATCTTTTCCTTCTTGGCGATGCCGCTTTCCTGCGCGTAGCGGGTGATCGTGCGGGTCAGCGCGCCGCGGAAACCCGCCATGTGGGTGCCGCCGTCGCGCTGCGGGATGTTGTTGGTGAAGGGCAGCACGTTTTCGTGGTAGCTGTCGTTCCACCACATCGCCACTTCGACGCCAATGCCGTCCTTCTCGCCGTCGATGAAGATCGGCTCGGGCATGACCGGCTGTTTCGAGCGGTCGAGGAAACGCACGAATTCCCGCACGCCGCCTTCATAGCAGAACTCGGTTTTCAGCGGTTCCGCGGGGCGCTCGTCTTCCAGCACGATATGCACGCCGCTGTTGAGAAAGGCGAGCTCGCGCAGGCGGTTTTCCAGCGTCTTGAACACGTAGTCCAGATTGCTGAACGTGCCGTCCGGGCGGTGCGTCTTGGCCGAGGCCAGGAAGCGCACCTCGGTGCCCTTCTCGCCCTCTTTCGCCGGTCCCATCTCGGTCAGGTGTTCGACCGTTTCGCCGTTTTCGAACCGCGCTTTCCATTCCTTGCCGCCGCGCCAGATGCGCAGTTCCAGCCAGTCGCTGAGCGCGTTCACCACCGACACGCCGACGCCGTGCAGACCGCCCGACACCTTGTAGCTGTTTTGGTCGAACTTCCCTCCTGCGTGCAGCTGGGTCATGATGACCTCGGCCGCCGAGACGCCCTCTTCCGCGTGGATATCGGTGGGAATGCCGCGCCCGTTATCGCGCACCGAGACGCTGGAATCGGCGTGAATCTTCACATGGACCGAGGTCGCATGCCCTGCCAGCGCTTCGTCGATGCCGTTATCGACGACCTCGTACACCATGTGGTGCAGGCCCGAGCCGTCGTCCGTGTCACCGATATACATCCCCGGGCGTTTGCGCACGGCATCCAGGCCCTTGAGAACCTTGATGGAATCGGCGCCATATTCCTCGCGCGGAGCGGCTTGTGCGGTCATGGAGTGTGTCCGTCCTTGTTGCCCCCCGTCGATAGCGGATTCCGGGGGTATTGTCACGCTTCGGACACAAGATTTAGCGCGGTTTGAGCGGGTCCTGCCCTATCCGCGCGCCAACCGCGCGATCGCCATCGGCACCCCGTCCTCGCCGCGCCACTCCACCACCAGCGCGCCGTCGGTGCCCATGCGCAGAAACAGCCCCAGCCCGTCGATGCAATGCTCGTGCCCGGTGACGATCTGTTCATGCCCGGCGGCGGAGAAAAACGCGAAGGGTTCAAGCCCCGTCTGGAAGCGCCAGCGCGCGGTGCAGGGGGCCTCGCCGGGATAGAAGGCTACGCCGCTGTCCGCGTCCAGATCGATATCGATCCGCCATGCCGTCCCTCCGCGTTGCGATCCCTCGCCGCTCCATTGTCCCTGCAGGTCCGTAGGGATGGTCTGCGCGCTCAGGGGCGCGGCGGCGAGCAACAGAAGGGCAAGAAGGGCGCGCATCGAAAGGCTCCGGCGGGGGTGGGGATCAGAGCGCCATGCTGACGCGGGGCCCCGTCTGCGTCAAGCGCGCCACAGCCGCACGGGCGCTTTCGGGGCGCGTGTGATCAGCCGCTTGGCTTCCAGATCCAGCTGGACGCATTTCATCCACCAGCCGACTTTCTCGCCGCCGGGAAACAGATCCCCGGGCAGGTGCGCGACCATGGCCGCCTGTGCCTCGCGCGGGGTCATGCCGGGCGCGCTGTCAGGCAGAACCGCCATCAGCGCCGCGCGCGCAGCCTCGTATTTCGCGCGGTCGACCCGCGTGGTGCGGCCCGGGGAATTGACGTTCTCGACCTCGATCTTCTCGTTCATTGGGTAACCTCCAAGGGGGGCATCGGTTCGAGCGGAAAGCGCCGGAACCCGGTCGCTGCCCAGGACAGCAGCAATTTCCCCATGAACCGCGCCGTCTGCCGTTTCGCGCCGGGAATGCCGTCATCGGGCAGCGGGCCATCGACGTCCATCAGCATCGTCCGCAATTCGGGCGGAGGCGGGGCGTCGAAGCGCGCAGCATAAAGCGACAGCCAGTGCCCGCCGGGAAAGTTCAGGTATAGCGGGCTGTTGCAGCACACGGCCACCACCCGCCGCGACCCCTTGGGTGAGAGCCGGTGTTCGCGCAGATGCCCGGCCCCGCGAAGAACCGTCACCCGGTCCTTTCGCCACATCACGTAAGGCGTGCCGCCATGGGCATCCGCGACGGGCACCGCCCCGGGCAACGCCGCCAGCTCGGCCCCGGCTGTACGGCACGAGGTGCAATGGCAGGTGGCGGTCATGATCGGGCCGCCGGTCAGTTCCAGCGCGGTGTCGCCGCAGCGGCAGGTGATCGTGCTCATGTCTCTCTCCCGAAAATCAGCGCGACATAGCGGGTCAGATGGTCGATCGCCTCGCGCGCCGCCGCCTCGCCGCCGCCGGCCTTGGCCATGACGAAGGCGCCCTGCAGGACCGCCTGCGTATGCCGCGCAAGGCTGGGCGCATCGGGCGCATTGATCCCGCCCGCGGCCATCGCGGCAGCGATATCGGCCTCCAGCGTCGCGGCATGGCCGAAGATCGCGGCGCCGCAGGCGTCGGCGATGGCGGGGTGGGTGGCGTGCACTTCCTCGGCCATGGTGCCGGCCAGACAGGTCCATTCCCAGAGCGCGCCACCGATCAGCGCGCGGCGAAAGGCCAGATAGGCGAAGACGCGGTCCAGCGGATCCTCGGGCGCGTGATACGGCGCCGAGGCAAACAGCGCGCCCGTGGAACGGCCCCAGAACTCGGCCGCGGCCACGCCCAGCGCTTCCTTGCTGGCGAAATGGTGAAAGAACGCGCCTTTGGTCACGCCTGCGCGGACGCAGATCTCGTCAACGCTGGTCGCGGCATAACCCTTGGCGCGGATCACGTCGCGCGCGGCCTCAAGGATGCGAAGACGGGCGGCGCCGCGCTCGGGGGATTGTCTTGTGGGCCGGGGCATGGCGTGACCATACCATCCGGTCGGTATTCAGGCAAGCGCCCCGTCGGAATCGAGCGGCCAGAACGGGTTATGCGCCACCTCCCAGACATGCCCGTCGGGATCGGCGTAATAGCCCGAATACCCGCCCCAGAACACCGCCTCGGGGGCCTTCAGCGGTGTCGCGCCGCAATCCAGCGCCCGCGCATAAGCGGCATCCACGGCCTCGCGGCTGTCGAAATTCTGCGCCAGTGTCACGGCGCCGGTCCCAAGGGCGGCGCCCGGCCGGCCCTGATCCTCGGCCAGCGATTCCAGTCCGAACAATCCCAGCTTCATGCCGCCCAGATCGTAGAACACCACGCCCGGCGCGTCCTCTTCCGGCTGCCAGCCCAGCGCAGCGTAGAACGCCTTGGCCCTCTCCAGATCCGCCACGCCCAGCGTGACAAGGGTGATGCGCTGCGCCTTCATGCCAGCTCCTCTTCGTGCAGACGGGAATTGCCCTGATCCTCGGTCACGCGGAACACCTGCGCGCGGGCGCCCAGCGGCGTGAAAAGCTCCGGCCCGGTCCCGGTCAGGAATGCCTGCGCCCCAAGCGCGCAGATCGCGTCGTAAAGCGCCGCGCGCCGGGCGTCATCGAGATGCGCGGCCACCTCGTCCAGCAGCAGAAGCGGGGCATGGCCGACCTCGGCATGAAGCGCGCGCGCATGAGCCAGAACGGTCGAGATCAGCAGCGCCTTCTGCTCGCCGGTCGAGCATTGCGCGGCGGGCCATCCCCGCGCGGCCCAGATCGCCGACAGATCGGCGCGATGCGGCCCGATCAGGCTGCGCCCGGCCGCCATATCGCGCCGCCGCCCCTCGGCCAGCGCCGAGGCCAGGTCTTCGGGACTGTCATCGGCCAGCGTCAGCTCGGGTTGCGGAAAGGGGCTGTCCGTATCCACGGCGCCCGCCAGCCGCGCCAGCGCGGCGCGACGATTGTCGCGCATCGCGCCACCCGCTTCGGCCATCCGCGCCTCCAAGGCCCCGTACCAGCGCGGATCGGTGACGCCGTCGCGCAGCAGCCGGTTGCGCTGCCGCATGGCCTTTTCATAGGCCAGCGCGACCTCGGCATGATCGGGCACGAAGCCCAGCACCAGCCGGTCCAGGAACCGCCGCCGCCCCTCGGCCGCCTCGATCCAAAGCCGGTCCATCGCAGGGGTGAGCCACAGCATCGGCACCAGCCGGCCCAGACCGGATTGCGGCGCCGCCTTGCCGTCGATGCGGACCTGTCGCGGCTGCCCGGGCGCGGCGCCGGTCTCGATCTCGTGCGCGGTGCCGTCGCGCCCGATCTCGCCCTCGATCTTCCAGCCCAGACCGGCAGGTTGCGCGCCCAGCTCGTCCCCCGACGCGCGCCGCAGGCCCCGGCCGGGCGACAACAACGACACGGCTTCCAGAAGATTGGTCTTCCCCGCCCCGTTCGCGCCGAACAGAACCACGGGCCGCCCGTCGAACGCCACCTCGGTTCGCGGATGCGAACGGAAGCGCGACAGGGTGAGGCGGGTCAGGCGCAGGGACATGCGAAAGGGTTACGGAACAATCCCCGGCGCCGCAAGGAACCCCGGCACCCGGGGGATCCTCCCCCGGACCCCCTGGGATATTTGAGGAACAAAGACGGCGGAGGTTAACGAAGGGTCAAGGCCCGCGTCTTTGTTCTCCAAGTATCCTCGGGGGGTGAGGCCGAATGGCCGAGGGGGGCAGACAGCCCCCTCTCAACCCGTCCATCCTGTGCGGCGCGCGTCAGACGCGCATCGGCATCACGACATAGACCGCCGAGGTATCCGATCCCTCGCGCACCAGCGCCGGTTCGCCCGAGGAATTGAACATGAAGACCGCGTTCTCGCGGTCGATCTGGCTGGCGATTTCCAGCAGGTATTTCGCGTTGAAGCCGATCTCGAGATGCTCGTCGCCATAAGCCACGACCAGTTCTTCCTCGGCGGTGCCGCTGTCGGGAGCGTTGACGCTGAGCGTGAGCTTGTCCTCGTCGAGGATCAGCTTCACCGCGCGCGACCGCTCGGACGACACCGTCGCCACCCGGTCCACGGCTTTCGAGAAATCGCTGGCATCGACTTCCAGCCGCTTGGTGTTGCCCGCCGGGATGACGCGCGAATAATCGGGGAAGGTGCCGTCGATCACCTTCGAGGTCAGCGCGATTTCCGGCGTAGCGAAGCGCACCTTGGTTTCGCTGACCGAGATGGCGATGTCGGCTTCGTCGTCGTCGAGCAGCTTGCGCAGCTCGTTCACCGTCTTGCGCGGCACGATCACGCCGGGCATGCCGGCCGCGTCTTCGGGCAGCGCCGCGTCGATACGGGCCAGCCGGTGGCCGTCGGTCGCCACGCAGCGCAGGGCGCGGCCATTCTCGGTTTCGGCCACATGCATGTAGACGCCGTTCAGGTAATAGCGCGTCTCTTCGGTCGAGATGGCGAATTTCGATTTCTCGAACAGCCGCTTCAGATCGCCCGCCTTGGCCGAGAAATTCGTCTGGTATTCCGACGAGGCCATGACCGGGAAATCCTCGCGCGGGAGGGTCGCCAGCGAGAAGGTCGAGCGCCCGGCTTCGACCGTCAGCCGCCCGGTGCGCTGATCGTCGGTCAGCGAGACCAGCGCGCCATCGGGCAGCTTGCGCACGATCTCGTGCAGCATCACCGCCGAGACCGTCGTCGCGCCCGCGCGCTCGACCATGGCGGCGGTGCGGTCGACCACCTCGATATCCAGATCGGTGGCGCGGAAGCTGACCGTCGCATCCTCGGCCTCGATCAGCACATTGGCCAGGATCGGGATCGTGTTGCGACGCTCGACCACCGACTGGGCCTGTGACACGGCCTTCAGCAGCGTTGCGCGTTCGATGCTGATCTTCATCGTCGATCCCTCCGACACGTCAGGCCGGTCCCGGCAGGCGCCGGTCCGGCCATTTTACTCTTTGTGTGTTTGTTTGCGTGGGTTTGACAGCAAGGTCAAGGTTCACGCGCTGTTCTTGGGTCCCGTGGGCTCAGCTTTCCAGCAGGCGGCGCAGAAGGTCCAGATCCTCGGCCAGCTGCGAATCCGTGCCGCGCAGTTCCTCGACCTTGCGCACACCGTGCAGGATGGTCGTGTGATCGCGACCGCCAAAACGGCGCCCGATCTCGGGCAGCGAGCGGGTGGTCATGTGCTTGGCCAGATACATCGCGATCTGCCGGGGGCGGGCGATGGTGCGCAGCCGCTTCGGCCCGATCATGTCGGACAGGCGGATATTGTAGTGATCCGCCACCTTGCGCTGGATTTCCTCGACCGTGACCTTGCGATCCGAGGTGCGCAGGATATCGGCCAGCGCGTCCTGCGCCATGTCGAGCGTGATCTCGCGACCCAGAAGCGAGGCCAGCGCGAAAAGCCGGGTCAGCGCGCCTTCGAGCACGCGCACATTGGTGGTGATCCGGTGGGCGAGGAATTCCAGCACGTCGGGCGCAATCGACACGTCGCCGTAATTGGCGCGGTTCAGGTCGGCCTTTTGCTGCAGGATACCCAGCCGAAGCTCGTAATCCGTGGGGTGCAGATCGACGACCAGCCCCGATTGCAGGCGGCTCTTGATGCGGTCTTCGAGATCCTTGATCTCGCCCGGCGCGCGGTCGGCCGAGATGACGATCTGCTTGTTCTGGTCGATCAGCGCGTTGAACGTGTGGAAGAATTCTTCCTGCGTCGATTCCTTGCCGGCGATGAACTGCACGTCGTCGACCATCAGGATATCGACCGAGCGGAACAGCGACTTGAAGTCCATGATCTGCTTTTCGCGCAGGGCCTGCACGAAGCGGTACATGAATTGCTCGGCGCTGAGATACAGCACGCGGGCCTCGGGGTTGCGCTGCTGCAATTCCCAGGCGATCGCGTGCATGAGGTGGGTCTTGCCCAGCCCCACGCCGCCGTACAGGAACAGCGGGTTGAACGTGACCGAGGCGCCTTCGGCCACCCGGCGCGCGGCGGCATGGGCCAGCGCGTTGGGCTTGCCGACGACGAAATTGTCGAAGGTATAGCGCTGATCGAGCGGCGCGCCGGGCAGTTCATCGCCCGGAACCGCGCTCGCAGCGGCGCTGGCCGCGGGGTGCGGTGCGGTATCCGGCGCCTCGGCGCTGTCCGCGGCCTGCGGCTGGGCGGCGCGCTGGCTTTTCGGCACGACGCGGATCTGCACGCGGTGCAGGCCGGCGCCTTCGCTGTTCAGCGCCCGCTGGATATGATCTGCGAAATTCCGGTCGACCCAGTTGGCGATGAAATTCGTCGGCGCATCGATGACGGCGACGCCGTCGCGGATATCGGCCAGCTCGAGCGGCGCGATCCAGGTGATGAAATTGTGGTCGCCGACCGTCTCACGAAGCTTACTGCGTACTTTGCCCCACGCGTTCTTTGTCATTCTGTCCCGACCCATTCCACGCCCGGGGCGTGGCCGTTTTTTTCATTATTGTATCGCCCGGTATTTCCGGTCGACGGATCGCGAAACAAAAGTCCCGCCCGGCCCGCGCTGCAGGTCGGTGGTCTAAGGGGACATGCTGTCAGGTGGCAGCCCGACCCTTTGACGCGCGTCTGGACAGCCGGGTGGCAGCCCCGGCCATCGGAACGCGCGCTCAGGAAAAACCCCCCCAGGGCTTTGTGAATCGCAAGGGCACGCTAGCAAGGCGCGGGGCGCGGGGACAAGGACTAGATCGGGCTTGACAGGCAGCGGGTCCGAAGGAATCGCGCTGGGCGTAGTTTTCCTGCCACACTTGGTCTGTCGCACGCCGGAGCAGAACCAAAAAAGCGCACCGGCCGGTGCGCTTTTTCAAGGATTTACAAAATGTTAAATCCGGTCCGGGCGTCGGCTCAGGCGTTCAGGGCCTTCACGCGCGACGACAGGCGCGACATTTTGCGCGAGGCGGTGTTCTTGTGCAGAACGCCCTTGGTGACACCGCGCATCAGTTCGGGCTGGGCGGCATCCAGAGCGGCTTTGGCGGCAGCGGCATCGCCCGAGGCGATCGCTTCTTCGACCTTGCGCAGGTAGGTGCGGATGCGCGAGCGGCGGGCTTTGTTGACGGCGAAGCGGACTTCCGACTGACGGGCGCGCTTCTTGGACTGGGGCGTATTGGCCATGGGTTCGGGCTCTTTCGGGTCTGTGACAATATCGTTGCGCCCAGACCCACCGATCCGTTGAGACATCGTCTCGGGATCAGGTCGATTCCTGCCTTAAGCGGGCCCACGCGCATGTGGGGGCAGGCCATACGGCAAAAGCGGCCGGTTGAAAAGCCCGAATCGCCCCCGCCTGACCGACGCGGCGGATCACTTGTCGCGGAATTGCGGCTCGCGTTTTTCCAGGAAGGCATCCATGCCCTCTTTCTGATCCTCGGTCGAGAACAGCGCGTGGAACACCCGGCGTTCGTACAGCAGACCTTCGCGCAGGGTGGTTTCGTAGCTGCGGTTCACCGCCTCTTTCACCACCTTGGTGGCAATGCCCGATTTCGACGCGATCTTCTGCGCCGCCGCCTGCGCTTCCTCCAGAAGCTTCTTGGTTGGCACCACGCGGCTGACCAGCCCCGACCGCTCGGCCTCTTCGGCATCCATGAAGCGGCCGGTCAGGTGCATGTCCATCGCCTTGGACTTGCCGACGAAGCGCGTCAGGCGCTGGGTGCCGCCGATCCCGGCCACGACGCCCAGGTTGATCTCGGGCTGGCCGAACTTGGCATTCTCGGCGGCGATGATGAAGTCGCACATCATCGCCAGTTCGCAGCCGCCGCCCAGCGCATAGCCCGCGACCGCAGCGATGATCGGCTTGCGCACCGAAAGCAGCATCTCGGTTTCGGGCGTGAAGAAATCGCTTTCGAACATGTCGACGAAGCTTTTCGACGCCATCTCGCTGATATCGGCACCGGCGGCGAAGGCTTTCTCCGACCCGGTCAGCACGATGGCGCGGACTTTCTCGTTCTTGTCGGCGGCTTTCAGCGCCTCGGCCAGTTCGCCCAGCAATTGCGAGTTCAGGGCGTTCAGCGCTTCGGGGCGGTTCAGCTTGATCGTCGCGACATGCTGCGCGACTTCGACGACAATCGTTTCATAGGCCATGAGGTGTCCCTGACATTGTCCCGGGGCCGGGGGGCCCGGCCGGTATTCCCGACGTGTCTACCAGCCCTTGGGGAGGGATCAAGGACTCTCTGCCCGGCCTAACGCTGACAGCGCGGGCAGAAATATGTCGAGCGTCCGCCCTGCACGATGCGCCGGATCGTTCCGTCGCAGCCGGCGGTGGGGCAGGGCGCGCCCTCGCGGTCATAGGCGCGGAACGTATGCTGGAAATAGCCCAGCTCGCCATCGGCCTGCCGGTAGTCGCGCAGGCTGGATCCGCCCGCTTCGATCGCCTCTTGCAGGACCTGCCGGATTGTCACGGCCAGCAGCTCGATCCGCGCCCGGCCGATCCGTCCGCCCGCGCGTTCGGGATGAATGCCCGCGCGGTGCAGGGCCTCGCAGACATAGATATTGCCCAGCCCCGCCACCAGCTTCTGATCCAGAAGCAGCGCCTTGATCGGACCTTTGCGCCCCTTCAGACGCGCGGCCAGAAGATCGGCGTTGA
The DNA here is from genome assembly GCF_003122215.1 of Pararhodobacter marinus. Lineage (GTDB taxonomy): Bacteria > Pseudomonadota > Alphaproteobacteria > Rhodobacterales > Rhodobacteraceae > Pararhodobacter > Pararhodobacter marinus. The sequence continues at coordinate 521,901 of NZ_QEYD01000001.1, forward strand.
AGGCGTTGCCCAGCGGTTCGGGGCCCAGCGCGGCCAGCAGCGGATGTTCCTCGGCCCGCGCGGTGTCGATCAGGTCCATCGCGCCGAAACGCCGGGCATCGTTGAACGTCACCCGCGCGCCGCCCTCCATGTCGAAGACGACATGATCGTGTTTCAGCGTCAGGGGATGGGCGTGGTGAAACTCGCCCGGCACATAGGCTTCGGCCAGTCCCGACACGGTCATGCGTCCGCTCATGCCCAGATGGATGATGAGCGTCTCGCCAATGTCGAGATCGGCGAGGATGTATTTCGACCGCCGCCGCAGACGCTCGACCCGCGCGCCGGTCAGACGCTCGGCCATGCGTTCGGGCAGCGGCCAGCGCAGATCGGGCCGGCGCACATCGGCCTGCAGGATGCGCTTTCTCTCCATCGCGGGAACAAGGCCGCGACGCACGGTTTCCACCTCGGGCAGTTCAGGCAATGGTGACTCCGGGTCGCAGGGCTGGGGCGGGGGCTTGGATTGTGAGGGCCGCCATCCTCGGCTAAGGAAGAGCCAGGCGCAAGATCGGCGCACAGGATCAGGGGACCCGCATGAGCCCGGACAACCGCACGACGCATTTCGGCTTCCAGACCGTGGACGAGGATCAGAAGGCCGGCATGGTGCATGGCGTCTTCTCGTCGGTGGCGTCGAAATACGATGTCATGAACGACCTGATGAGCATGGGCATCCACCGTGTCTGGAAAGATGCGCTGATGGATTGGCTGGCGCCGCGGCCGGGCCAGCACCTGCTGGACGTGGCGGGCGGCACCGGCGACGTCGCGTTTCGCTTCCTGGGCCGGGCGGGCGATACCGCGCGGGCGACCGTGCTCGACATGACCGCGGCGATGCTCGAAGAGGGCCGCAAACGCGCCGAGGCCGAACGCCTGGCCGACCGGCTCGACTGGGTCGTGGGCGACGCCATGGCGCTGCCCTTCGAAGCCAACAGTTTCGACGTCTACACGATCAGCTTCGGCATCCGGAACGTCACCCGCATTCCCGATGCGCTGAAGGAAGCCCACCGCGTGCTGAAACCCGGCGGGCGGCTGGTGGTGCTGGAATTCAGTCAGATCCCCAACGAAATGATGCAGAAGGTCTACGACCTCTATTCCTTCAACGTGATTCCGCGCATGGGGCAGATGGTGGCGGGCGACCGCGACAGCTACCAGTATCTTGTCGAATCGATCCGCAAATTCCCGGATCAGGAGACCTTTGCCGCGATGATCCGCGCCGCGGGCTTCGAGCAGGTGAAATACCGCAACCTGACGATGGGCATCGCCGCCCTGCATTCGGGGTGGAAGATCTGACGTGAGGGGGCCGCACAATCTCTGGCGCCTGATCCGCACCGGCGCCACGTTCGAGCGCACGGGGGCCATGCGCAGCGCGCTGGAAGCGATGAACGTGCCGCCGCGGCTGCGCTTTGTCGCCCGCGTGATGGGCTGGCCCTTTGCATGGCTGGGGCACAAGGGCGATCCGTCGCTGCCGCCGGTGACGCGCGCGATCACCGCGCTGGGCCCGGCCTATATCAAGTTCGGTCAGATCCTGTCGACGCGCCCCGATATCGTGGGCTTCGAAATGGCGAACCAGTTGCGCTATCTGCAGGATCAGCTGCCGCCCTTCCCCACCGAACAGGCCCGCGCCACGGTCGAGGCCGAGCTGGAACAGCCGGTCGATGCGCTGTTCTCGGAATTCTCGGCCCCCGTCGCCGCCGCCTCGATCGCGCAGGTGCACCGGGCGCGGGTGCGCGAGACCGGCGAAGAGGTCGCGGTCAAGGTGCTGCGCCCGGGCATCGTCAAAGCCTTCCGCCGGGATATCGACGCCTTCTATTTCGCCGCCGGGATGATCGAGCGTCTGCTGCCCTCGACCCGCCGGCTGCGCCCGACCGACGTGATCGCGCATTTCGAAGGCGTGGTCATGGGCGAGCTGGACCTGCGGCTGGAAACCGCCGCCGCCGCCGAGTTCGCGGCCAATACCGAAGACGATGCGGGCTTTCGGGTGCCGCGCCCGGTCTGGGACCTGTCGGGCCGCTCGGTGATGACGCTGGGCTGGGCCGAGGGCGTGTCGCTGGGCGACAACGACGCCATCGACGCGCTGGGCGTCGACCGCACCGAACTGGGCGAGCGGGTGCTCGAGCTGTTCCTCAAACACGCGCTGCGCGACGGCTATTTCCACGCCGACATGCATCAGGGCAACCTGAAGGTCGGCGCCGGGGGCGAGATCATCGCCTATGATTTCGGTATCATGGGCCAGATCGACGAGTATACCCGACGGGTCTATGCCGAGATCCTCTACGGCTTCATCCGCAAGGATTATCGCCGCGTCGCCGAGGTGCATTTCGAGGCGGGCTATGTCCCCGCCGACCGCGATGTCGAGGAATTCGCCCGCGCCCTGCGCTCGGTCGGCGAGCCCATTTTCGGCATGGAGGCCAGCCGGATCTCGATGGCGCGGCTGCTCAATTACCTGTTCGAAGTGACCGAGCGTTTCGGCATGGAAACCCGCACCGAGCTTATTCTCCTGCAGCGCACCATGGTCGTGGTCGAGGGCGTCGCGCGCTCGCTCAACCCGTCGATCAATATCTGGCGCGTGGCCCAGCCGGTGGTCGAGGATTACATCCGCAAATCGCTGGGCCCGGCCGCGCTGATGCGCGACCTGGGGCGCGCGGCGATGGTCTTGTCGCGCTTCGGCCCGCATCTGCCCGGGGCGGTCGAAGCGGCGCTGATCCGCGTCCGCCAGCCGCAGACCCCGCCACCGGCGCGGCTGTCGCTCGCGCCTGTCGCGTGGTTCATTGCCGGCGCGGCGGTGACCTGGGCGGTTCTGGTGACCGTGCTGCTGGTCTGAGATCCTCGGGGTCTGTGGCGCCGGCCCTTCCGCTTGGGAATGGCCGCGGCAAACGGGGGTGTTTCGCCCTCGTGCAAGGTGTCTCCGCCACCTGGCCCTCGCGCGACCGGGCGCGCCGCTGTCGCGGCGCGCATCGGGACGGCACCGCCCGGCGCGCGAAACCGCCGGCGGCTTGATCCGGCGAAAGGCGACGGTCCGGCGGATATGCCCGCTGTTGTCTCGCCCGTCGCGTGGCCCGGGTCTTCGTGCGGGGCGTTGCCGCGGGGCCGCGATGTTTCGCCATGAGGCCGGGTTGTGACACCTTCCTTAAACACCCATAGGTCTGCCCCAACCGATACTCGGGCGGGGCAAGCAACCACGGGTGTTGCGCATCGGGATATCGCCACGGCAGACCGGATCGCCTGCCTCGCCTGCAGAAAGGCTGAAGAGGACGGGACTACACCCCTGATCGGGCCTATCCTGAACCCGGCCAACATGGCGCCCGGGCGCAGGTGCCGCCAAACGGCGCCCGGTCTATGGCATTTCGGCCTCAGATGGATCGGCCGGGCGGCGCAGGCCCGTGACCATCGCACTTTCGACGAACAATCCCCCGGGCAAGACCAGCATGGTGACCCCGTCCTGATAACGCGCTTCGAGAATCGGGATATAGGCGGCGACGGGCTGGGTATCGAGCTCTTCTCCATCGAGCCGCGATTCGATTTCGAAGCGATAGGTTCCGTCGGGCAGCGTATTGCCCTGGGCATCCTGTCCGTCCCAGAGATAGCTCTGTGTTTCCGGGCCGATGCTGCGGCTGTCGACGATTTCGTCATTGTCGTTGCGCACGATCAGCAACACCTCGTCCGCGCCCAGGGCCGGGTCGGGGGTAAGTTCGATCGGCGTGCCGCTGAAATGCGCGCCGCCGTAGATCCGCGCTTCCATCCCCACCCAGCCGCCGAGATCGGACAACCCGGTCTGGCCGATCATCGTCGCCAGAAGCTGGTTGGTATAGGTCTGTTGCTCGACCCCGGCAAAGGTGGCGAGTTGGACCGCGAAATCCGACGCTTCCATCGGGTTGAGCGGGTCCTGGTTCTGCATCTGCGTGGTCAGCATCTGCAGGAAGGTGACGAAGTCGGATTGACCGGGAGAGCTGCCTCCCTGCGCGTTGCCGGCGAAGTTTCCAAAGCTCGAATCGATTTCCATCCTGTCCTCTCAGAGCCGAAGGTCGAGGTGATCCAGCGCCCGGGCCGGTGCCGCAGCCGTTGTCGGCCGATCGGGTGGCGCGGGTTCCGCCAGAGCCCGTGGCCCGGCATCGTCCGGCTGCGATTGCGGGGGCCGATCCTGGAAGTGACCCGCGTCACCGCCAGAGAAATGCAGCGACAGGGCGTCATGGCCAAGGGATCGCAGATCCTGTTCCAGAAGCGCGATGTGGCGCCGCATCAGGTCCAGCGTTTCGGGCCGGTCGGCATGCACCATGAGCACGCTTGCGGCCTCGTGGTTCACGAGGGTGAGCCGGACGTGGCCCAGTTCTTCGGGGTCGAGCGTAAGGGAAAAGCCGCCGGGGCCGGACAGGCCCGGATGCTGGATTTGTGCCGCAATCTGCTGGCCGATCCGCTGGGCCTGCGCGACGGGTGCGAGGGAGGGCGCGGTCTGAGGGCTCGCATGCGGGATCGCGGCCCGGCTGTCACCGGGTGTCTCGGTACGCGCGGACGGCTCGAACCTGTCGGGTAGGATATCGACCGGAGCGTCGGGCAAAGAGGAAGCGGCGGGCGGCGAAGACAGGGTTGGTGACGGGGTGGAGGGTCCGGCGGCAGGAGGCGCGGCGTTCGCCATCGTTCGGAGCGGCTCCGCAAGCCTGGTCGGCTCTGGCTTGACCGATTCCGGCGCGTAGGGGGCAGGCGATTCCGACGCCGTCAGCCGGGGGGCGAGATCTGGCGCCGAATGTGGGGTGCGAGCGGGCTTTGGCGCGACCAAGATCGGTGATGCAGGATGCGCGGTCGCGACCATCGGGGGCGTTGGTCCGGAAGTTGCCGACACCGGCGCTTCGGTTACGCGCGCGGAGGTCAGGGTGCGCACCTGATCCGGCGTGACGGCGATGGGACCCGAGGCGGGCACGGCGGTCCCAGTCCCGCGCGGCGATTCCGGCGGAACAGCCATCGGGATTGCGACGGCCAGCTCGGGCGCGCGCTGGGGGCGAGAAGATCGTGACGCCAGAGGCGCAAGGGAAAGGCTCGGGTCGGGCAGGGTGCTGTCCCGACGGGGCTTATTCGGTCCCGGCGCATTCGATGGCGCAATCGGAGCCGCATAAAGGATGTCGGACGCCGGGTTCGGCTGCCCGGCACGCGGGAGGGCGCCGGCCGCGTCGGCGGACGCAGAGAGCTGCAAGGTCATCTTGCTTTCGGGCGCTGAAGCGGCGGGCATGACCGGAGCGGCGCCCCCCGTCTGCCGTAGCTCGGCGGTAAAGGGGAGGTCAGCCGCTGCCCGCGCGGCCGCTGCGTCGGTCATGGGTACAAAGGCTGCCGGGCTTTCCCGCGAAAGGGCGGGCGCTGTGCTGCCGGAAGATGGCAATTCGGACCGCGCGACGGCGCGTGCCGGCATGACGGGCTCTGAGACCCGGGCAAGCGACAGCGCCGGCGCGGGGGCCTGTGGTCCGGACAGGTTTGGGGTCGGCGCGGTGATTTCGGAAACGGTCTCGGCGGCTTGAGGTGTCACGTGCGACCCTGCGTGCAGGACAGGTGTCATCCCCGCATGGGCCTCGGGCTTGGCGGATTCCGGTGAAGGGGGTGCTGTCCCGGCGCCCATGTACGCCTGCTGCACCGGCACCGTCGCGACAGGCGTGTCGGCGTCAGCCGTGGCCCTATCTCCGCGGAGAACGGGCTCATCACTTGACGTCGCCGCCGGATTGTTCATTCCGGCGTGGTTCGCCGCACCCATCACCGTTTGGCCGATGGGTGCGCTGAAGGGTTCGCGCCCCGCTGGATGCGCGGGGCTTTCATCATCGCCACCCAGTCCCGGCGTTGCGGGAACGCCCGGCGTGCGGCTGGCCCCGCTGACGGCGCGCCCCTCGGCCACGCCACCGGCCTGGCCCGGGGAAAGCGCGACCAGCCCGCCCTCCCGCGGCGCGTCGATCGGTCGGGGCGGCGTCGCGATTCCGGGAGGCGCATCGCGGCGCGGAACAGTGTCCAACGGCGCCGCCTGCAAGGCGAATCGTGCCCGCAGCAGCGCGGCGCTTGCCGACGCTTCCGCACTGATCAGGGTTGCGGGGGCACGGGTCGCCGTAGGCAAAGGCATCGCCGGCTCGGCAGGGGGGACACGCGCGGGCGTGTCGGGCAGCGTGGCTTCGGTCACCGGATCGGGATCGGGGGACCAGCCGGCGCTCGTGGCCGGAAGGCCCGGCGCTGGCTGTGCCGGCGCTCGCGGCGCGTCGATCGGCGCATCCGCGACCCCGTTCTGTGCTCGCGTCGTATCCGCCGCGATCGGGATCCCGGCGTCGGGATCCGGCATCGGCATTTCGCGCGCGGCGGGCGGAATGTCGTCGGGAATGGCCGTCAGGTCGACAGGGCTCAGCTCGCCCGAAGCGGGAATGCCGGTCGATTGGCGCTCGTCTTCACCAGCCCCGTCAGCGGGAGGAGGCGCCTCGACAACGGGGCGCTCGGCAGCGATCGAGCCGTCCTCCGCGCCCGTATCACCGCCGCGAATCACCGGGCCCGTCCGCGCCGCGGGCTGTGGCGCGACATCCGAGGCGGAACCGCGAAGATTGGCCAGAACCGTCCGGAAACCCAGCGTTTCCTGCAGGCCGGTGGCAGAGGGCGGCGCGGCGCGTGGCGTGGGAATCGCGGTGAAGACAGGGTCGAAAGACGGGACTTGGCGCATTCTTGGCCTCCGGTTTGGGTAAGCCAGCAATAGCAGTCGGTGGTTACCGCTTCTTTACCGCCAGCCCGCATCCTGAGGGCCGATCCAAAGGAGAGGACTATGACGCAACCCCTGACCCCCCTCCCCGTCGCGTCCGCGGCGATGCCGCCCCGATCCCAGCCCGAAGCGACCCGCCCCGATCCGGCGATTCGCCGCAGCGCCGAGGCGCTCGAGGCAAGTTTCCTGGCCGAAATGTTCAAAAGCGCCGGACTTTTCCGCCCGACCGAGGCTTTGGACGGCGGCGGAGAGGGCGAGCAGCATTTCGCATCGTTCCTTGCCGACGAACAGGCGCGCGCGATCGTCGCGCGTGGCGGGATCGGATTGGCCGACGCCATCGAATCGAGCCTGCGGTTGCGGGCGGGGCTGACGCCGCAAGCACCGTCAGGCACGACGGAGACGCGGGCATGAGTCGCAAGGATCTGCGCCGGCTTGCGGCGATTCTCACGCAGGAGCGACGGGCGCTCGTGCAAGGCGATATCGGCCGGCTGGAAAGCCTGGCCCTGCGCAAGGTCGCGATTCTCGACCGGGTCGAGCGATCGCAGGGAGCGCTTGCGCGCGCCGATGCGGGTCTCGCGCGGATCGTCCAGCGGGCGGCGGACCGCAACGCGTCCCTGTTCGAAGCGGCGATCGCCGGCATCAAGGACGCGCGCGCTTTGATCAGGCGCGCGAAAACGGGAGGATCGGGCAAGACCTACGCGCGCGACGGCGTCCGGGCCGATCTGAACCCGCCGGCGGGCAGCCTGCACCGGCGTGCGTGAAAGGATGGCGGATAACGGCTCCGAAGGGGACAGAATCTGCAAAACTGGTTAACTTTCGTAAAGGTCAAGTCTTTGAAAATTAAAAGTAATACGATGGGTCGAGACGGTGTGGCGGTGGCGGATCTTAAGAGGTTGTTAAGGGAATGATCCGAGATTGGCCTCGCACTCGGCGGGAACCGACATGACGGCTCCGACGCGGTGGCGCGACATCCGTAAAGCGGACAGCCGCAGGTCCAGAAAGGGCTTGGTCGCCGTGATCCCACGGCACGAACCGGCGTGAAAACACGCCTCTCACTCAAGGGAAAATCCATGTCCTCGATTCTGACCAACAACACCGCGATGGTGGCTCTTCAGACCCTGAAGAACATCAACGCCAACATGGCGAAGACCCAGAACGAGATCTCGACGGGCAAATCGGTTGCGACCGCCCGCCAGAACTCGGCCGTCTGGGCAATCTCCAAGACCATGGAATCGGATGTCAAAGGCTTCAAAGGCATCGCCGATTCGCTTGCCCTCGGCTCGTCCACCGTCGCCACGGCACGCTCTGCCGCCGAGGCGATCACCGATCTGCTGACCGACATCAAGGGCAAGATCGTCGCGGCGCAGGAAGAGAATGTCGACCGCGACAAGATCCAGACCGACCTGTCCGCGCTGCGCAGCCAGATCTCCACGATCGTCGGGGCCGCGCAGTTCAACGGTCTGAACCTGCTGTCGAACCGCGAAAGCGGCGCGACCGTCGCCAATATCGTCGCGAATACCGGCACCGGGGCGGGCATCCTCGGCTCGGGTTCTGTCAGCATCCTGTCCTCGCTCGATCGCAGCAGCAGCGGGGCGGTGGCGGCATCGTCCATCTCGGCATCCAAGGCGGATCTGGGCACCCAGGTCGCGGTCCAGGGTGCCGGCACCGATCTGGCGGCCACGGCAGCGACCGGCGCAGGCGCCATCGCCGCGGCGGCCACTGGCACGATCACCATCGTCGGGGATGTCGGTACCGCAGCGCGCGGCGGCAATCGGGTTCTGGCTGGCGATTCCTACACCATCGGCGGCCTGACCGGGGTTTCCGGCGCCGTTCGCTACGTTGCCCGCGACGGTGACACGGTGAATGACATCGCCTCGGCGCTGAACGACATGCTGAACTTCCAAGCGAACAAGTCGGGGATCGCCATCTCGTCGACGGTCTCGGGTGCAGCGATCACCATCAGCAACGGCACCACCGCCGGCATCACCACCACCACGACGGTGAATTCCGGCGGTACCGCAGGCGGCGGGCTGGAAATCCTGGCCAGCATCGACGTCTCGACCAAGGACGGCGCCGCGGCGGCCCTCTCGGCCATCGAGGGGCTGACCCAGACCGCGATCGAAGCCGCGGCCAATTTCGGCTCCGTCCAGGGCCGGATCGAGATCCAGAGCGATTACGTCACCAACCTGATGGATTCACTGAAATCGGGGATCGGGTCGCTGGTCGACGCCAATATGGAAGAAACCTCGGCGCGTCTGCAGGCGCTTCAGGTTCAGCAGCAGCTGGGTATCCAGGCTCTGTCGATCGCCAACCAGGCGCCGCAGAACATCCTGGCACTGTTCCGCTAAGGCCTCGGGCCGGGGGTCACCCCCCGGCCTATCCCACCCATGATTTCGCACCATGAGGCCTTGATATGAGCGTTGCAGCCCATGCGCGCACCCATTACGGGCACCACGCCCGCGCGCTGAAAACCCCCCGTGACATCGAATACGATGTCCTCGCCCAGATTACCGGGCGTATCCAATCTCAGCTTCCGCACGACCTTGGCCAGGTGAACGGTCGGCTGACTCTGGCATTGAATGACAACCGCCGGCTCTGGGCCGCCTTCGCGGCGGACTTGGCCCATCCCAGCAACGCGTTCCCCCAACCGCTGCGCGCGCAGCTTTTCTACCTTGCGGAGTTCACACTCAAACATACCGCTCAGGTGCTGACGGGCCTGGCCAAGGCCGATATCCTGGCCGAGATCAACACCTCGGTCATGCGCGGCCTGAAGGGCCAGGGGGGCGAGCCATGAGCGGGCTCATCCTCAAACTTGCACCGCGCGAGCGGGTCCTCATCAACGGGGCCGTCATCGAGAATGGCGAACGCCGGAGCCGGCTGTCGATCGTCACACCCAATGCCAATATCCTGCGGCTGCGGGACGCGATCCATCCCGGCGAAGTCAGCACGCCTGTGCGCCGGGTTGCCTATATCGCGCAGCTTGTCCTTTCGGGCGATGCCGACCCGGAAGATGCCGCGCCGCAATTGCTGCGCGGCATCGAACAACTCAGCCAGGTGCTGACCGATCCGGACAGCCGCACCTTGCTGGAGAGGGCGACCCAAGCGGTGCTTGCGCGCGATTTCTACCCGTCGATGCGCCACCTTCGCGCTTTGCTTCCCCGCGAAGAGCGGCTTTTCGCCGCCGGGACACGGCAATGAGTTTCCAGCCGATCCTTCCGCTCGACGGATATGTCGGCTGGCGCTTCCTTCAGCGCACGTTGGACAGGCAGCAGGAAACACACGCCGCTTCTACCCAGTCGCAGCGGGATCAGGCGTATTTTCGCGCGAACATCGCCGCTGTTTCCAATGCGCGAGAGCTGGTCGCTGACCGAAGGTTGCTGTCGGTTGCGCTGACGGCCTTCGGCTTGCAGGACGACCTCCCCAACCGGGCTTTCGTTGAAAAGGTCCTGGAGAGCTCTCACCGGGATGACCGAAGTTTCGTCAACAGGCTGTCGGACAAACGCTATCTCAAGCTGAACCAGGCTTTTGGATTCGGCGATTCGATTGTCCCCCGGAACCAGTTTGAAGGATTCGCCGATGCGCTGCTCAGCACGTATCGGGACCGCTCGTTCGAGATCGCGGTCGGTGCGCAGAACGATTCGATGCGGCTCGCGCTGGCGCTTGAACGCGATCTTGCCGACCTTGCGGCACAGCCCAGCAGCGAGGCGACGCGCTGGTACACGATCCTTGGCACGCCCTCGATGCGCCGCGTTTTCGAGACGGCTTTCATGCTGCCCGGCAGTTTCGGCACTCTGGATCTGGAGCGGCAGGTCGATATCTTGAAGACCCGGACGGAGAAACTGACCGGTTCGGACGAGGTGGCACAGTTTGCCGATCCTGAGGCCGTCGAAACCCTGATTCGGCGGTTTTTCCTGGGCGAACAGGTGCAGCAGATCAACGCCGCGGCTGTCGCGGGCAGTGGCGCCTTGACGCTCTTGCAACAGGGACAATCGAGCTTGCGGGCGATGCTTGGCCGATAAAACACGCGCGGCGCGAGATCGGGTTCTGCCAAATGGACGCTGTCCGGTTGCGATCAAGGCGCGGCGGCTCAAAGGAGCCGACCCCTGCAAGTGATCCTTGATCAGAATCGCCAGCCACGAATCGCGCAAGTCCCCTCCCCCTGCCCGTGGAAAAGAGGAGCGTCCAAGCCAGAGAACGTTCCGGTGCTTGGCGCACACGGGGATGAATTCGGCGTTACCCAAGGGCAGGCCAGACGCCCGAAGCCCGCGGATACCAGCTCTGCGAGATGACAACGCTCTGAAACAACGTCGAAACAAGGCTCTGGGAGACAGACGGGAGCATCCGGGCGGCGATCGGAATGGGTGGCTCATCGACGCTTTGCGCTATGTCCATCCAACCACCCGCCGGGGTATTCACACTGGCAGGAACAGGGCCCCTGGCCGGACAGGACCAAACACTGCGGATCCTGTCAGGCAGGCCGCGCGAACAGCCGCTTGGGGCGGGCTGCCGGGACCGGGCGAGGACAGAAAAAGGGCCGCGACGGATCGCGGCCCTTTGGGAGTGCTGATTCGAAAGGGTCAGACGACCCGCTCGACCATCATCTTCTTGATCTCGGCAATCGCCTTGGCCGGGTTCAGATGCTTGGGGCAGGTCGAGCTGCAGTTCATGATCGTGTGGCAACGATACAGTTTGAACGGATCGTGCAGCCCGTCCAGCCGCTCGCCCGTCGCCTCGTCGCGCGAATCGATGATCCAGCGATAGGCGTGCAGCAGCGCCGCCGGACCCAGATACCGGTCACCGTTCCACCAATAGCTGGGGCACGAGGTCGAGCAGCAGGCACACATCACGCATTCATACAGACCGTCGAGCTTTTCGCGATCCTCGATCGATTGCCGCCATTCCTTTGCCGGGGTGTTCGACTTGGTTTCCAGCCACGGCATGATCGATTCGTGCTGGGCGTAGAAATGCGTCAGGTCCGGCACCAGATCCTTGACCACCGGCATGTGCGGCAGCGGGTAGATCTTCACGTCGCCCTTGATCTCGTCCATGCCGAAAATGCAGGCCAGCGTGTTCGTCCCGTCGATATTCATCGCGCACGAGCCGCAGATCCCCTCGCGGCAGGACCGGCGGAAGGTCAGGGTCGGGTCGATCTCGTTCTTGATCTTGATCAGCGCGTCCAGGACCATCGGGCCGCAGCTGTCCATGTCGACGAAATAGGTGTCGACACGGGGGTTTTCGCCATCATCCGGGGACCAGCGGTAGATGCGGAAGGTGCGCAGGTTCTTCGCGCCTTCGGGCTTCGGCCAGGTCTTGCCGGTGCGGATTTTCGAATTCTTGGGAAGCGTGAGCTGTACCATGTCTGCGTCCCTTCTCAGTACACGCGCGCTTTGGGCGCGATTTTCTTGAGTTCGATCCCGCCCTGATCCTGCGGGGTCAGCGGATCCACGACGACCGGACGGTAATCCAGCTTCACATCCGCCCCGTCGACCCAGGACAGCGTGTGCTTGCGCCAGTTCTCGTCGTCGCGGTTGGGATAATCCTCGTGCGCATGGGCGCCGCGCGATTCCTTGCGGGCCTCGGCGCCGGTGATGGTGGCCATCGCGCAGGGCATGAGGTTTTCCAGCTCGAGCGTTTCCATCAGGTCGCTGTTCCACACGAGCGAGCGGTCGGTGACCTGAATGTCGGCCATCTTGCCGGCGACGACCTTCATCTTCTCGACGCCTTCGGCCAGCGTCTTGTCGGTCCGGAAGACGGCGGCGTCCTGCTGCATGGTCTTCTGCATCTCGAGACGCAGCTCGGCCGTGGGGATCGAGCCCTTGGCGTTGCGCAAACGGTCGAACCGCGCGAGTGCCTTGTCGACCGAGGCCTTCGACGAGTCGCGGTTGGCCGAGGCCGGGTCGACGATCTCGCCCGCGCGAATCGCCGCCGCGCGGCCGAAGACCACGAGGTCGATCAGCGAGTTCGACCCGAGCCGGTTCGCCCCGTGGACCGAGGCGCAGCCCGCCTCGCCCACCGCCATCAGGCCGGGTGCCACGCGGTTGGGATTCTCGGCATCTGCATTCAGCACTTCGCCCCAGTAATTCGTGGGGATGCCGCCCATATTGTAGTGAACGGTCGGAAGAACCGGGATCGGCTCTTTCGTCAGGTCGACGCCCGCGAAGATCCGCGCCGATTCCGAGATGCCGGGCAGCCGAAGCGCCAGCGTCTCGGGCGGCAGGTGGTTGAGGTGCAGGTGGATGTGATCCTTGTTCGGGCCGACGCCGCGGCCTTCGCGGATCTCCATCGTCATGCAGCGCGACACCACATCGCGCGACGCAAGGTCCTTGTAGGTCGGCGCGTACCGCTCCATGAAGCGCTCGCCTTCCGAGTTGGTCAGGTAGCCCCCCTCGCCGCGCGCGCCTTCGGTGATCAGGCAGCCCGAGCCGTAGATCCCCGTCGGGTGGAACTGCACGAATTCCATGTCCTGCAGCGGCAGTCCGGCGCGCGCCACCATGCCGTTGCCGTCGCCGGTGCAGGTATGCGCCGAGGTCGCGCTGAAATAGGCCCGGCCATAGCCGCCCGTTGCCAGCACCGTCATCTTCGCGTTGAACTGGTGCAGCGTGCCGTCATCCAGTTTCCACGCCAGAACGCCGGTGCATTCGCCGTCTTCCGACATCAGCAGGTCGATGGCGAAATACTCGATGTAGAACTGCGCTTTCTCTTTCAGCGAGCGGCCATAAAGCGTGTGCAGGATCGCATGGCCCGTCCGGTCCGCCGCGGCGCAGGTGCGCTGCACGGGCGGGCCTTCGCCGAACTCGGTCGTGTGGCCGCCGAACGGGCGCTGATAGATCTTGCCCTCTTCGGTGCGCGAGAAGGGCACGCCGTAATGTTCCAGCTCATAGACCGCATCGGGGGCCGAGCGGGCGAGGTACTCCATCGCATCCGTGTCGCCCAGCCAGTCCGACCCCTTCACGGTGTCGTACATGTGCCATTGCCAGTTGTCGGGGCCCATGTTGCTAAGGCTGGCGGCGATCCCGCCCTGGGCGGCCACCGTGTGCGAGCGGGTGGGGAAAACCTTGGTGATGCAGGCCGTTTTCAGCCCCTGCTCGGCCATGCCCAGCGTCGCGCGCAGACCGGCCCCGCCGGCGCCCACGACCACCACGTCATAAGTATGTTGTTCGATTTCGTATGCAGACATTGGGTCGTCCTCAGGCGCTGAACAGGATTTTCGCGACGGCCAGAACGCCCGCGGCGCCCAGCACGAAGCTGAAGAATTTGCTCAGCACGATCAGCACCAGCCGGGTGCCACCTTGGGTGTAATCTTCGATCACCACCTGAATGCCGATCGAGAAGTGCCAGCTCGCCACCAGAATGAACAGCGCGGCGGTCAGCGCGTTGCCGAACTGGCTATACGTCGCGACCAGCGCTTCGTAGCCGCCGCCCAGCGCATTGGCGAAGGGGATCAGGAACAGGATGGCCAGCGGCACCAGCGCCATCGCGGTGACGCGCTGGATCCAGAAATGGCCCACGCCCTCACCGGCGCGGCCCAGGCCCTGAACGCGGTTGTAATCGGTCTTGTAGCTCATCTCCGACCCCCTCACAGAATGACGATCAGCAGCGTCAGGATCGTCAGCACGACCGAGGCGCCGATCACGTACCAGTTCGACCGCGCGACGCTGCTCAGCTCGAACCCCTTGCCCAGATCGAAGACGAAGTGGCGGATGCCGTTGGCGAGGTGGAACCACAGCGTCCACAAGGCCGCGACCATCACCACGATGCCCACCCAGCTCGACAACAGCCAGTCGGCGGTTGCGAAATACTCGGGCGAGTAGGCGCCCGCGACGAACCACCAGACGATCAGCAACAGCGCACCGCCAAGGGCGACGCCGGTGATGCGGGTCATGATGGAAATCTTTGCCACCAGCGGAAGACGATAGATCTGCAGGTGCGGGGAAAGCGGCCGGTTGCCCCGGTTCACGTCAGCCATGGGAATCCCTCTCTCTTGGCGCGCCCGGCCTCGGCGCACTCCGCCAAGGGCCGGCTGGCTCTCGCCTTCAATAGCGGATTTTTCGCCCAAGTCACGCAGCCATTTGCTGCAATGCCGCAGGAATCCGGTCCTTCAGGGTAAAATTCCGGGCATTGTGATCACGCGGGGAAATGCTGTGATCACATGATAACGGTATCACGTCAGGCCGGGATGAGCGCCCAGTAATCGAGGTCCAGCAACACATCCGGCGCATATTTGCCATCCGCGCCGCGCAGCTCCGTCCCGCGACCGGCACTCGCCACCAGCCGCAGCCGGATCGCGCCCACCCCCGGCACGGCGGTCTCGGCCTTGTCCAGAACCTCGGACCAGGCGCGGACCGTCATGCCGCTGAAACAGGGATTGGCATGCGCGCCCCCGTTGATCGCGACGATCATCTGCGCATTGGCCAGCCCGTTGAAGGACAAAGCCCGCGCCAGGCTGATGACATGGCCGCCATAGATCAGGCGCTTGCCGTCCTCGCGATGGGTGGCGTCGAAATGCACCTTCGCGGTGTTCTGCCACAGCCGCGTGGCCAGCATGTGCTCGGCCTCTTCGACGGTAACGCCGTCGACATGCTCGATCACCTCGCCCAATGCGTAATCGCCCAGCCGATAGGGCTCGCCCGCCAGTTCGGTGTCATACTCGTCAAAGCGCAGCCCTTCGGGCACGATCAGGTCCCCGGGCGCCACCGCTTCGGCCAGCTCGGGCACCGATGTCTCGGGCGCCGGCGCGTCCAAGTCGCGCTTTCGCACCATCACCCAGCGCACATACTCCAGCACCGGCTCGCCGTGCTGGTTCGTGCCGGTCGTGCGCACATAAACCACGCCCGACTTGCCGTTGGAATTCTGCTTCAGCCCGATCACTTCCGAGGACGAACACAGCGTGTCGCCGGGATAGACCGGCTTCAGGAACCGTCCCTCGGCATAGCCCAGATTGGCCACCGCATTCAGGCTGATGTCGGGCACGGACTTGCCGAACACGGTGTGGAAAACGATCAGGTCATCCAGCGGGCCTTGCGGCAGACCGCAGGACCGGGCGAAATCGTCCGAGGAATAAAGCGCCCCGCGCGCGGGGTAAAGCGCGTGGTACAGCGCCCGCTCGCCTCCCGACAGCGTCCGCGGCACGGCATGGCGGATCACCTGGCCGACCGAATAATCCTCGAAAAACCGTCCCGGATTGGTCTTCACCGCCCGCGCCCCTTCACTTTGCCTCAAATACTCCACGGGGGTCCGGGGGTGTGAAACCCCCGGTCCCGCCCTTGTCACTGCTCGCCCAGCTTCGTGTCGGGCGTGTAGGTCCCCGGTGCGTCCTTCACCACCGCCTGCGCACAGCGCATCACGCCGCGCTGAGCGTCGAAGGCGTAAGAGGGCGAGCCATGCAGCTCCCACCCCTTGTTCAAAGCCGCCGTCACCTTGTGGCAGAAGGCCGAGGTATCGTCCTCGGTCAGCAATCGGTAAAGCTTCATGTCACGCCTTTCTCAGCCCCAGGGCTGGTAGCCCAGCAGGATGTGGATATAGCCGACCACGCCGGTCAGCAGCACCGCACCGACGATGGCGCCGATTTCCTTGCCCTTGTTGGTGGGGGCGGTGGATTTCACCCAAACCGGCTCCTGCCGGTTGATGAAGGACACCTCGACCTGCGCCCAGACGAACAGGCCGCCGAACAGGATCAGGCTGGCCAGATCGCCATTCACCATGAGATGCGCGATCGCCCAGAGCCGCACGCCCCAAAGCTGCGGATGGCGCACGATCTTGGTGGCGTTGGTCTTCATCCCCGACGCCGCGAACAGGTAGAAGGACAGCAGCATCAGCAGGTTGTTGAGATGCACCAGGCTGCGCGATTCCGGCCAGACCTGGTCATAGGGCGCCCAGCGATAGCCCAGCACCATCAGCACGATGCCGATCAGCGAGACCAGGGCGACCATGCCGCGCCCGGCATCCCCGGCCTTCGCGCGGCTCGCTGGGGCCACCCGTTTCCACAAATGGCTGCCCGACCAGGCCAGAAGACCCAGTATCAGTAGCGTATATCCCATCAGCCCATAGCCTTCTGCAATTGTTCGATCGCCTCGGCACGCGACAGCACCTGCCGGGCGGTAACAATATGCAGGTTCTCGACGATCTTGCCATCCACGACCGCAACCCCTTCACCGCGCGCCGTGGCCTCGTCGAAGGCCGCGATATGGCGGCGGGCCAGTTCGATGGCGGCCTCGTCGGGGGCGAAGACCGCATTTGCGATCTCCAGCTGCGCGGGATGGATCAGCGTCTTGCCGTCAAAGCCCAGATCGCGCCCCTGTTCGCATTCCTTGCGCAGCCCCGCCTCGTCCTTGAAGGCATTATAGACGCCGTCGACCGCGACGATTCCCGCCGCCCGCGCCGCCATCAGGCAAGTCTGAAGCGCGTATTGCATCGGCAGCCGGTCGGCCCGGAACCGGCAGCCCAACTCTTTCGCCAGATCGTTGGTTCCCATGACGAAGCCCGCCATGCGCGGCGCGCGCGCGATCGCGCCGGCATTCAGCACGCCCGCGGGCGTCTCCATCATCGCCCAGATCGTGGTGTCGGCGGTTTCGGCCCGGGCATCGAGGATCGTCGCCACCGCTTCCACATCCTCGGGCGCGTTCACCTTGGGCAGCAGCACCGCTTCGGGGCGCGCGGCCGCCAGCGCGTCCAGATCGGCGAGCCCCCATTCGGTATCCATCCCGTTCACCCGCACCAGCTTGGCGCGCGGCCCGTAATCGGTACCGGCCAGCGTTTCGGCCAGCAGGGTACGGGCTTTCGCCTTTTCCTCGACCGCGACCGCGTCTTCCAGATCGAAGATGATCGCGTCGGCGGCAAGACCGCGCGCCTTTTCCAGCGCCCGCTCTTTCGAGCCGGGGATGTAAAGGACGGAACGGAACGGGCGGCTGTCCATGGCGGTCTCCGGGTCTCTTTGAAACAATCTTGCGCGCAACCCACCAGATTCGGACACATCAGGCAAGAGTTAAAATTCTGCAGCGCAGAGGGCGCGGTGCCTTCACGGCTGTTTTTCCCTGTTCGGCGACGCTTGACGGGTCTTATCGAAAGGTCCCGACCATGCGCTTTCTCCTGCCTGTCCTGCTCGCGCTGCCCTTTCCGGCCTTCTCGCAGCAGCTTCCCTGTGCCCCGCGCGAGCGTGTGCTGGAATTCGTCATGGATCAGCGCGGCGAGACCCGCCTGGCGACCGGCGAGGCGCGCGGCAATGCGACGATCGAGCTGTTCGCCGGTCCCGGGGGTGGCTGGACGCTCCTGCTCAATCTGCCCGACGGACGGAGCTGCCTTCTGGCCAATGGCGGGAATTTCCGGGCCGAGCCCGAGTTGCAGCCCGCGCGCGGAAACCCAACGTGATCACAAAACCTGGCCGCAGGACGCGATTCCGGGGCTGACAGCGTTAACAGCCCCATATTCCCGGGCCCCGCCCCGTGCCGAGGCTTGCGCGGCGGCCCCGAGGGTCTTAGTCAGGTCGCCAAGTGACACAACCTGACCGGAGATACCCATGGCCAGACCCAAAATCGCTCTGATCGGCGCGGGCCAGATCGGCGGCACCCTTGCCCATCTCGCCGCGATCAAGGAACTTGGCGACGTCGTCATGTTCGACATCGCCGAGGGCATCCCGCAGGGCAAGGCGCTCGACATCGCCGAGTCGGGCCCGTCCGAAGGCTTCGACGGCATCTTCAAGGGCACCAACGATTACGCCGACATTGCCGGCGCCGATGTGTGCATCGTGACCGCCGGTGTGCCGCGCAAGCCCGGCATGTCGCGCGACGATCTTCTGGGCATCAACCTGAAGGTCATGAAATCCGTGGGCGAGGGCATCGCGGCCCATGCGCCCGACGCGTTCGTCATCTGCATCACCAACCCGCTCGACGCGATGGTCTGGGCGCTGCAGCAATTCTCGGGCCTGCCGGCCGAGAAAGTCGTGGGCATGGCCGGCGTGCTGGATTCGGCGCGCTTCCGCCACTTCCTGGCGACCGAGTTCAACGTCTCGATGCGCGACGTGACCGCCTTCGTGCTGGGCGGCCACGGCGACACGATGGTGCCGCTGACCCGGTACTCGACCGTCGCCGGCATCCCGCTGCCCGACCTGATCGACATGGGCTGGACCACGCAGGAGCGCCTGGACGCCATCGTGCAGCGCACCCGTGACGGCGGCGCCGAGATCGTCGGCCTGCTGAAAACCGGCTCGGCCTTCTACGCGCCCGCCACCTCGGCCATCGAAATGGCCGAAGCCTATCTGAAGGACCAGAAGCGCCTGCTGCCCTGCGCGGCCTATGTGGACGGCGCGCTGGGTCTCGACGGCATGTATGTGGGTGTGCCCACGATCATCGGCGCCGGCGGTATCGAGCGCGTGGTCGACATCAAGCTGAACGATGCCGAGCAGGAAATGTTCGACAAGTCGGTCAGCGCGGTGAAGGGCCTCGTTGAAGCCTGCAAGAGCATCGACTCGTCGCTGGCCTGAGCCACGGCACAAGGAACGATGAAAGGGCGCGTCCGGCCGGGCGCGCCCTTTCGCATGGGCGCGGGCGTAGGGTGCGTGATTCCACGCACCGCCCCGTTCTCAGCCGACGCAGCACCGACTCCCCGTCCCGCGGGTCGTTGACAGCGCAGCGCCGCTCGTCTCTCATGACCCCGTCCCGCGGGAGAGGAGGCCCGTTCCGCCATGTCCCAGACCTTGACCGCCGATGCCCGCCCGGCCCCCGTTTTCGAGATCGACCCCGAGGCCTTCTGGCACGATCCGTACCCCGCTCTCAGGCGCCTGCGGGATGAGGCGCCCGTCGCCTTCGTGCCGCAGCTGGGCGCCGTGCTGATGACTCGGCGTGACGACATCTTTGTCAATGAAAAGAAGACCGACATCTTCTCGTCCGATCAGCCCGACGGGCTGATGACGCAGCTGATGGGCCAGAACATGATGCGCAAGGACGGCGCGGCGCATAAGGCCGAGCGCACGGCGATCTTTCCCACCGTCTCGCCCCGGACGGTGCGCGATGTCTGGAAAGCGCAGTTCGAACGCGCCACCGAGGCGGTGCTCGACCGCGTCCGCCCACTGGGCCGTGCCAATATGGTGACCGATATCGCCATGCCGATCTCGGGCGAGGCGCTCAAATGCATCACCGGCCTGACGCAGATCGGCTGGGCCGAGATGGACCGCGTGAGCCAGGGCATGATGGACGGCATCGCCAATTACGCCGGCGACCCTGAGGTCGAGGCCCGCTGCCACGACTGCACCGCCGCGATCGACCGCTATATCGACGAACGCATCCCCGCGTTGCAGGCGCAGCCCGACGCGTCCTTGCTGTCGGTACAGATGCAGGCGGGCCTGTCCGACGCGCAGATCCGCGCCAATGTGAAACTGGCGATCTCGGGTGGCCAGAACGAACCGCGCGACGTGATCGGTGGCGCGGTCTGGGCGCTGCTGACGCATCCCGACCAGCTTCGCCGCGTTCGCACGGGAGAGGTGGCGTGGCAGCAGGTCTTCGACGAATATACCCGCTGGATCTCGCCCATCGGCATGTCGCCCCGCCGCGTCGCGCGCGCGCATGTGGTGGAGGGCATTGCGCTGCAGCCCGGGGACCGGCTGTTCTTCATGTTCGGCTCGGCCAATCGCGACGAGCACGTGTTCCACAATCCTGAGTGTTTCGACCTGTCGCGCGATTGCGGACCGGCGATCGCCTTCGGGGCCGGTCCGCATTTCTGCGCCGGCGCCTGGGGCGCGCGCTGCCTTGTTGCCGAGGTGGCGCTGCCGATGATCTTCGACCGTCTGCCGGGCCTGCGTCTGGACGGCGCGGTGCCGTTCGGCGGCTGGGCCTTTCGTGGCCCGCTTCGGATGCCGGTCGCCTGGGACGTATAGGAGGGGGTTTCGCCCTCGGACCCGCCTGCCTGCGGCAGACGGCCCCTCGGGCGACCGGCCGGGGGGCGCTGCCCCCCGGACCCCCCGGGATATTTCCGGAACAAAGATGAGGCTCTGTCGCGTGCCGGGTCGGGCGGATCCTTGACTTGCCTCGCGCCGGCGGGCCTGATCGGCGGCAAACCGGAGGCGCTGACATGACCGATCTCACCGAGGAACTGATCGAGCGGCTGGTCCGCTATTGCGCGATCGACAGCCAGTCGGATGCCGACAGTCCCAGTTCCCCCTCGACCGCGATCCAGCTCGACATGCAGCGGCTCCTGGTGGACGAGTTGACGGCGATGGGGGCTCAGGACGTCACCCTGACCGATTACGGCGCGGTGCTGGCGACGATTCCCGGGACGGCCGAGGGACCGGTGGTGGGGTTCCTGGCCCATGTCGATACCGCGCCGCAATTCAACGCGACCGGCGTGAAGCCGCGCGTCATCCGGGGTTACAATGGCGGGGCGATCACCTATCCCGACGACCCGTCGCTGAGCCTGACGCCCGACGCCTTCCCGTACCTGGGCGAGAAGCGAGGTCATGACATCGTCACCGCTTCGGGGCTGACCCTGCTGGGCGCCGACGACAAGGCCGGTGTGGCGATCCTGATGAGCGCCGCGCGGCGGATGCTGGCCGATCTGTCGATTCCCCGTCCCACCCTGCGGCTGGCCTTTACCCCGGACGAGGAGATCGGGCGCGGGGTGGATGCGCGGCTGCCTGCGGACCTGGGCGCGGACTTCGCCTATACCTTCGATGGCGGTCGCGTCGGCGAGATCGAGGACGAGACCTTTTCGGCCGACGGGGCGGTGGTGACGATCAGGGGGGTGTCGATTCATCCGGGCTATGCCACCGGGAAACTGGTGAACGCGATTCACCTGGCGGCGCGGATCATCGAAACGCTGCCGCAGGCGACGATGACGCCCGAGACGACGGCGGGGCGCGAGGGCTTCATCCATGCCACGGATATGGAGGGCGGCGCGTCCGAGATGCGCCTCAAGCTCATCATCCGCGATTTCGAACGAGAGGGGCTGGAACAGAAGGGGGCGATTCTGCGCAAGGTCTGCGAAGCGGTCGCGGCAACCGAACCGCGCGCCAGCATCACCTGCGAGATCACGCCCCAGTACCGGAACATGCGCTACTGGCTGGAAGACGACATGACCCCGGTCGAGCTGGCCCGCGAGTCGGCCCGCGATATCGGACTCGAGCCGGTGTCGATTCCGATTCGAGGCGGCACCGACGGGTCTCGACTCACGGAGATGGGGATTCCCTGCCCGAATCTCTTCACGGGCATGCAGAACATCCACGGGCCGCTGGAATGGATCTCGGCGCAGGATATGGCCCTTGCTGCACAGCTTTGCCTGGCCATTTCGGCGCGCGCGATACGGTCCTGAACAGGGCAAGAGAGGGGGTCCGCGAGGACCCCCTCAGCATGTCGTGGTTGGCGCCGGAAGAACCACAAAACGCTGAAAAACGGGGGGCGCTTCTGACCTTTCTGAAAAAGAAACGTTAACTTTCAACTGGTTATTCACAGATCGCCGTTTGGTGTGACGAATTTTTGTCGAAGCGCGTTTTTTCCTCTTGCGGCTATCGGCGGATACCCCTAGATACCGCCTCACCGAAGCGGAGACGCTGAGGGACGCGCCGGAAGGGACGCTGGAAACAGACCCGGAAGACACGGACAGGACAGCAAAGAACGGCAGCGCAGCCGGAAACCTCTGGAAGCGCCGCTGGAATTTTTGTCCTCTGCTTTTTGAAAATTTGGTGTATGAAGGGATATGCGGGCGGTTTGGTTCGTTTCGATGGATCGGACGTTTGCATATCG
>NZ_QEYD01000020.1:2500-5560 GCF_003122215.1 Pararhodobacter marinus
ATAAGGGCGTTTGGTGGATGCCTTGGCAGCAAGAGGCGATGAAGGACGTGATACCCTGCGATAAGCTTGGGGGAGCCGGGAATAGGCTTTGATCCCAAGATCTCCGAATGGGGCAACCCACCTGACAGTTTGATATAATTGCCCTCGGGTGATTTATATCGAGCTGAAACAGGTACTATTACCCTGAATACATAGGGGTTTTAGAGCAAACCCGGGGAACTGAAACATCTAAGTACCCGGAGGAAAGGAAATCAACAGAGACTCCGTCAGTAGCGGCGAGCGAACGCGGACCAGCCGAGCCGAGATTGTGACTGGAATGCTCTGGAAAGGGCAGCGATACAGGGTGACAGCCCCGTACAGGAAGCATGATCGGACGTATTAAGTAGGGCGGGACACGTGAAATCCTGTCTGAAGATCGGGGGACCACCCCCGAAGGCTAAGTACTCCTTGCTGACCGATAGCGAACCAGTACCGTGAGGGAAAGGTGAAAAGCACCCCGACGAGGGGAGTGAAACAGTACCTGAAACCGGACGCCTACAAGCAGTCGGAGGGTCCTCGAGACCTGACGGCGTACCTTTTGTATAATGGGTCAACGACTTGGTCTATCTAGCAAGCTTAAGCCGTTAGGTGTAGGCGCAGCGAAAGCGAGTCTTAATAGGGCGAATGAGTTAGATGGATCAGACCCGAAACCGAGTGATCTAGGCATGAGCAGGATGAAGGTTGGGTAACACCAACTGGAGGTCCGAACCCACACCCGTTGAAAAGGGTCGGGATGACTTGTGCCTAGGGGTGAAAGGCCAATCAAACTCGGAGATAGCTGGTTCTCCGCGAAATCTATTTAGGTAGAGCGTCAGACGTATCCCTCGGGGGGTAGAGCACTGCATGGGTGATGGGGTCCCACAGACTTACTGAGCCTAAGCAAACTCCGAATACCCGAGAGGACTATCTGGCAGACACACGGCGGGTGCTAACGTCCGTCGTGGAGAGGGAAACAACCCTGACCTACAGCTAAGGCCCCCAATTCGTGGCTAAGTGGGAAAGCAGGTGGGACGACCAAAACAACCAGGAGGTTGGCTTAGAAGCAGCCATCCTTTAAAGATAGCGTAACAGCTCACTGGTCTAGACAAGTTGTCCTGCGGCGAAGATGTAACGGGGCTCAAGCCACGAGCCGAAGCTTAGGATGCACACTAGTTGTGCGTGGTAGCGGAGCGTTCTGTTCTGTATCTCATGTCTCTTTGGTGCCCCAGGGTACCCCGGAGACAGCGAGATCTGCTGTGAAGCGGGCCCGTGAGGGACCCGTGGAGCGTTCAGAAGCGAGAATGTTGACATGAGTAGCGACAAAGAGGGTGAGAGACCCTCTCGCCGAAAGTCCAAGGGTTCCTGCTTAAAGCTAATCTGAGCAGGGTAAGCCGGCCCCTAAGGCGAGGCCGAAAGGCGTAGTCGATGGGAATCAGGTGAATATTCCTGAGCCAGGAGGATGTGACGGATCGCAGGGGTAGTTCAGACTTATCGGATTGTCTGGGCTGCTGAGCGGTTCCTGGAAATAGCCCTCCATCAGACCGTACCCGAAACCGACACAGGTGGACTGGTAGAGAATACCAAGGCGCTTGAGAGAACCACGTTTAAGGAACTCGGCAAAATACCTCCGTAAGTTCGCGAGAAGGAGGCCCGGTTATTGCGCAAGCAGTGGCCGGGGGCACAAACCAGGGGGTGGCGACTGTTTACTAAAAACACAGGGCTGTGCGAAGCCGTAAGGCGACGTATACAGTCTGACGCCTGCCCGGTGCTGGAAGGTTAAAAGGAGGGGTGCAAGCTCCGAATTGAAGCCCCAGTAAACGGCGGCCGTAACTATAACGGTCCTAAGGTAGCGAAATTCCTTGTCGGGTAAGTTCCGACCTGCACGAATGGCGTAACGACTTCCCCGCTGTCTCAAACGTGGACTCAGCGAAATTGAACTGTGTGTCAAGATGCACACTACCCGCGGTTAGACGGAAAGACCCCGTGCACCTTTACTCCAGCTTTGCACTGGCATCAGGATTGTGATGTGCAGGATAGGTGGTAGGCATCGAACCAGGGACGCCAGTCTCTGTGGAGCCTCCCTTGAGATACCACCCTTCGCACTCTTGATGTCTAACCGCGGCCCCTCATCGGGGTCCGGGACCATGCATGGCGGGGAGTTTGACTGGGGCGGTCGCCTCCCAAACAGTAACGGAGGCGCGCGAAGGTTGGCTCAGAGCGGTCGGAAATCGCTCGTTGAGTGCAATGGCAGAAGCCAGCCTGACTGCAAGACTGACACGTCGAGCAGAGTCGAAAGACGGCCATAGTGATCCGGTGGTCCCACGTGGGTGGGCCATCGCTCAACGGATAAAAGGTACGCCGGGGATAACAGGCTGATGATGCCCAAGAGTCCATATCGACGGCATCGTTTGGCACCTCGATGTCGGCTCATCTCATCCTGGGGCTGAAGTCGGTCCCAAGGGTACGGCTGTTCGCCGTTTAAAGAGGTACGTGAGCTGGGTTTAGAACGTCGTGAGACAGTTCGGTCCCTATCTGCCGTGGGTGTAGGAGACTTGAGAAGAGTTGCCCCTAGTACGAGAGGACCGGGGTGAACGATCCACTGGTGGACCTGTTGTGGCGCCAGCCGCAGTGCAGGGTAGCTATGATCGGACAGGATAACCGCTGAAGGCATCTAAGCGGGAAGCCCCCTTCAAAACAAGGTCTCCCTTGAGAGCCGTGGTAGACCACCACGTCGATAGGCCGGAGATGTAAGTGCAGCAATGCATTCAGTTGACCGGTACTAATGGCTCGATTGGCTTGATCTGATCCAGTAACAGCAAGACAAACTGGACAAAGCATAATACTTGAACAGCGCTTCCAATAAGGAAGAGCCGATATTGTTTCTTATCCGGTTTGGTGGTCATAGCCCGTGCTAAACTCCCGATCCCATCCCGAACTCGATGGATAAGGGCACGAACGCCAATGGTACTGCGACCCAAGTCGTGGGAGAGTAGGTCACCGCCAAACCTGATAAGAAACAAAAAAACCTCATTCTATACGATG
>NZ_QEYD01000021.1 GCF_003122215.1 Pararhodobacter marinus
GGTGGCGTCACTCGCCCATCTCGGAACGGAAATCGGCAAGCTCGATGCCGAGATCGCCCGGTGTGCCAAGGAGAATGAGGTGGCGCGGCGCCTGATGACAGTCCCGGGGATAGGTCCTCTGATTGCCACGGCCATAGCGGTTCTGGCTCCGCCCCCCGAGACGTTCCGCAAAGCGCGCGACTTCGCGGCCTGGCTCGGGCTCACGCCCCGTCAGCATTCCACAGGAGGCAAGCAGCGTCTCGGGGCCAACACGAAGATGGGCGAACGGTCGTTGCGGCGATTGCTGATCATCGGGGCCAACAGCGTCATCATCAAGCGGCATGTTCATGCCGCTGCCCGGCCGGGCACATGGCTTGGCGAGATGCTGACGCGCAAGCCGCCGATGCTGGTGCGGGTCGCGCTGGCGAACAAAATGGCGCGGATCGTCTGGGCGCTGATGGCCCGAGGCGGCGCCTACCAGTCTCCGACCGCTGCGGCGTAAGCCGTCACTGGTCGCGAGGACGTCGGAGCGGAAGAGGGCAAGGAGACGTTTGGCGCACGGTCGTGAGACGGGATCGGGAGAACCAGAGCGCAACAGAGTGCCATCGAGCACGCGGCTTTGATCTGGACCCGACCTGCGAACACCATACGGGCCCGCGGCGTGATGATGGCCGCAACAGAGGCCGGATACATGTCAGCACCCGACACCGCGCGAAACTGATCCAGAAACCCTCTTGCGCAAGGGGCGGTTATACATGTTGCGCAAATGCTGTGAAGGTTTCACCTTGCGAATCCAGTCTGTTAGTCAGGCTGCATGAGCAGACCCATACCCCCGACCTACAAGACCAGGAACTGGCCAGCCTACAATGAAGCAGTCAAGCGCCGGGGCTCGCTGACGATCTGGTTTGACCCCGAGATGAGCTGGGATGCCGCGCCGACAGGCAGGCGTGGCCGCCAGCAGACCTACAGCGATGCCGCTATCCAGACGTGCCTCTCGATGAAAGTGCTGTTCGGCATGGCGCTCCGGCAGACGACCGGGTTCGTCGAGAGCCTGCTACGGCTGGTCGGCCTGAACTGGACGGTGCCCGACTTCAGCACGCTATCTCGCCGCCAGAAGACCTTGGCCGTGAACATCCCCTACCGCGGCTCCAAGGGGCCGTTGCACCTGCTGATCGACAGCACCGGGATCAAGGTCGAAGGTGAAGGCGAGTGGCACGCACGCAAGCATGGCGGCCCGAAACGGCGCGTCTGGCGCAAGCTCCACCTTGGGATCGATGAAGAAACGTTGGAGATCCGGGCCGTCGAAGTCACCGGGAGCCACATCGGTGATGCGCCCATCCTACCCACCTTCTCGACCAAATCCCGCAGGACCAGGAAATCGGTAGCGTTACGGCTGATGGCGCCTACGACACGCGCAAATGCCACGATGCGATTGCAGATCGCGGTGCCCATGCCGTCATCCCGCCCCGCAAGAACGCGAAGCCCTGGAAGACGATCACCGCCGGAGCCGTGGCGCGAAATGAGGCCCTGCGCGCGGCGAAATACCTGGGCCGCGCGCTCTGGCGACGATGGAGTGGATACCACCGCCGAAGCCGCGTCGAGACAAAGATGCATTGTATCAAGTTGCTGGGCCAGCGGCTCATGGCACGGGACTTCGATCGACAGGTCGCCGAACTCCAGGTCCGCATCGCCGTCCTGAACGGCTACACCGCGCTCGGAATACCCGTCACGGAAGCTGTGGGATAAGTCCGTCCGGGGAAAGGGGAACCTCGGCCTTAAGCCGATTTGTGCATCAGAGCCCTTGACACTAAATAATTAGCTATCTATGTTTTTTCCCGGCGATGGTTCCCCGGAAGAGGAGCCGGATTTCATCGCTGCATCAAACTGGAGGAAATTCATGTCACGGACAGCCAATTTGGCCGGCCCGCGTTCGCGGACCGGAATGGTGGTGCTTTGCCTCGCTCTGACCGCGGGCTTCGCCCCGCTCGCGTCGGCGCAGGAGCAGCCCGCCTTCAACGAACATGCGGGAACCCTGCCGGACGGGACGGCATGGCTGATCCGCGTGCCCGAGAACTGGAATGGTCGACTACTCAGGGATCTGGATTTCGCCAGCAACGTTTCGGTCGCGTCAGCGGTCCAGCGGTATGACGACCTGCTCGGTCGTGGCTATGCCTTCGCCGGGCTCGCCCGGCACCCGCTGCGCCTGTGGCAATACGATCCGCAGCGTGAAATCCTGAATCTACAAGCTGTTCAGGACATTTTCACGGACCTGGAGCGCGCTCCTGACATGGTGCTGCAATACGGCTGTTCTGGCGGAGGGCTCGACAGCCTCGCTTCGGCCGAGGATTACCCGGACAGGATCGACGGTGCCGCCGTGCTTGCCGCCCATACGCCGGTCTGGATCATGAGCAGTTTCCTGGATGGCTGGTTCGCCATGCAGACCCTGCTGGGCGAAAGCTATGAGGCCGCTGGGCACGGTCCGGCCAGCGATCTCGCCATCGTCGGCCTGCCCAATGCCGGAGCGGGTGGCGAGCGCAGCCTTGACGCGATCCGTGCGTCCTGGATGGCCGCCATCGAAACGGCGGGCGAAAGCCCGGAGGGCCGCGCGCGGCTGGCGCTTGCCTTCGCCATCGGACAGTGGTCGCCGTGGATGGTCGAGGGGACCGAACTACCCGACACCGCGGATGCCGGCGCCATGGCCGACATGATCGTGGCCTCGGCGCTGCGCATCGGCGGTAATGTTGGCGGGACCTCGCGGCTTCTGTTCGAAAACGCCGCATCGGGGCAGCAACTTTCCGGGAACGAGGGGGTCGACTATGCCGCCTTCTACCAGAATGCCGCACCCGCGATGGCGCGGACGGTTGAGGCGCTCTACGAACAGGCCGGTTTGGACCTTCAGGCCGACATTGCCAGGATCGACGCCGCCCCCCGCATCGCGGCCTCGGATTATGCGCGCGATTTCTGGGCCGCAGACGGGCGCACGACGACCGGCGATCTGCAGGTTCCGGCGATCCGCATCCACATGCTGGGCGACTGGGCCATTCCCTACACGCTGATGGAAGGCTACGGCGCGCTGGTGCAGGAGCAGGGTACCGGCGATCTGTATCGGCAGTCGCTGGTCCAGGGCACGGGCCATTGCGAGTTCACGGCTGCCGAAAGCACGGCCATCGTCGAGACCCTGGTCGAACGGATCGAAACGGGCGCCTGGCCCGAGACATCGCCCGAGGCGCTGAACGCCGCAGCCGAGGCGCTGGAAACCGGGAGCGCCCCCCGGTTCATCGAACACGGTGATTGGCGCGTGGCAGCCTATAACCGGCCCTGGGTTCCGGCAGAATGAGCCGATGGGGAACTGGCGCTGCGCCGGTTCCCCCACAGGTCCGGTGGCGCAAGTCATTGGTGGACCGTCGCCAACGCGCAGTGGGCATCTCTGGCGAGGGCAAGTGTTCCCATGTCTGGACGACCCCTGCTGCGCAAGCTGGGAATTGACGCGCCTATGCCGAAAGCAGTCATGTCTACGGCCTTTGTGGTGCGGTCTAGCCGCTGGCCCAGATGAAGTCCGCGGATCGGGTCCCAATCAAAATTGCGCGCTTTCTGCGCCTTGACCCCCTGGGGTGTCCCGATCCCCGTGTCGCGTTGCCCTTAAATCTGAGACACGACGCGTTCGGGGATATTTTTTGCCCTTAATTATGAGATTCCACTGCCATCGCGCCTATGCTTTTCGCGCGCTGCCGGGCGATGTAATCGACCGCGGCAAGCAGACGTGGCTCCTTATCGAAGGCGCGCAATAGAGCAACCCTTGCATAGTCGTCGATGCCGGAGCTTGAGATGGCCGCTTTGACCAGTGGACGGGATTGGGCTGCATCAATTGCAGCAAGGCAAAACAGCCTTACTTCCAGCCTGTGGCCCTGAAGAGCGTGTAACGGATCTCCGCGGAAGGCCTTTAATGATATGGCAAAGGTGACCGCGCGCATTGCGCGCCGAAGTTGCTTGGAGCTGCGTAATCGCGCGGCGTATTCAAGCCGCGCGGCGCCGTTGCGCGCACGATTTATCAGCTTTTCGGGCATCTGTTCGCCACTGGCCTTGCCGAGCGTCGGTACAAGTCTCGTCCCACAAACCTGGCAGTCGAATGCCCAGGCTCGCCTCCAATGCTTGAGCGAAAGGCCCTCTCTGGAGCATTGCAGGCAATGCTGGAATGGTATCTGGGCCGTCAGCGAGGCTTCTCGTGTCGCCATTGCTGGGAAGGTCAAAGATCGCACAACATCTGGGTCAATCCGTGCGGCGTTGGCAATCTTCGCCGCCGCTGCCGCGTCGATGTTGAAGTCCAAGGACGTGCCATGAGTTGTATCGATTTCGATATGGGCCAGCAGTTCCGCATCATCACAGTAGTTGGCCGCCGCCAGCCGAGACAACCAACCTGACAACAACTCGTCTGGCAGCGGCGCGACAGTCTTGGGCAGCGGGTGCGGCTTCACACCCCGGACTTCTCGAG
>NZ_QEYD01000022.1 GCF_003122215.1 Pararhodobacter marinus
CCGAAAGGCCAAGCCGAAGCCAAGGCCGCCGCCGCGCCTGAACAGGCCGAACCCACCGAAACCGTGAATTGAACCGGAGAAACCCCATGGCCAATCCCAAGCGCCCGACCTTCTCGCGCCGCGAAGTCTCGGAAGATGAGGCCGCGCAAATCGCAAAGCTGGACGATCTCGCGGATCAGTTTATCGCCCAGCTGCACGCGATCGGCGGCACCGATCCGGCAGGGTCCGAACTGGCCTCGCAGAAGCTGGTGATGGCGGCCACGCTGATCCGGCAGGGTGCCGACAGCGCCAAGCGGCATGTGACGTCCTGAGAGTGGGGGGAGAAAATGGCACGAGATCTGAAAACCCAGGCGCTTTGTGACCGGCTCGTCAGCTACTTCAGTATTGGCATGCCATGCGAAGCCGATACGCGCCGGCGGATTGAGGCTCTGATCGATGCCGTGGGCCACGACAAGCTGATCGACAATGCGTCTCTTGCAGCAAGCGCGGCAAAGTATCGGGAGTGCTGCGGCGAGTCGGTGCCATTCACCGATATTGCGCTGATTGGCTGGCTGACGGGCGAGCTCTGGCGCGACAAAGAGCGCGTGGCTGAGGCTGTCGATTCCGATCAGCACGGGCCGGCGGTCTGGCAGTCTGCGGACTATGTGGAAGGGAAGAGTGGTTTCCAGCTGGATCGAGAGACAGGCCTGCTAAAGATATATGGGCCCATAATCCGAGTGGCGCGCGATCGCGCGGACCGCGAGGGCCCGAGCGAAGAAGCCACTCTTACTTCCGACCTCAACAACTTGGTCACGACGGTCAGCGACACTGATGAAACGAAGGTTTCGGCTTTGTCGTGCGAGGTTTGGGTTGAGGGCTCTGATGAAGACCACCGCCTGCGCAAGCTGGTCGCAGACGGCGTTGCTGTAGCCCTCAAGGCCTATGACCGCGCGCTCCCGGCCCGCGTTTCAGCGATCCAGAGCCAACCGCGTCGGCGCGATTCCTCGGGGCAGGCTAATTGGGGCGGTTGGCTCAAAGAGATGCGGGAATGGATCGACGCGGGCGATGGCCCGGAGGCCGCGACGCCCGCGCCGCTGACGGCACTGGAAGAGCAGCTTACGCAACTCCAAGAGTCCGTTGACAAGTTGGTTGCGGACAAGGAGGCGGAGAAACGTGAGCTTGCCGAGGTCGTGGCTCAGGCTTCAATCGGCTCCGCCTTAGTTTCTGAATTCGTTGGGCAGGACGCCAAAGCTCAGGACGGGGAAGGTCGACTGGGGGCCGCTATCGCCCAGATGAAGGCGCAGATGAACCAAGGGGCGGAGCTAAAGTTGAGCAGTGAGTCGGACCGCCCTCACGACGAGGATTGCATCCGGTTACACCGCTTCAATTCGACTGCCGGCCCAAAAGGGCGCTCCGGGATATCGCTTCCGGTTCATCAATCTGAATATCGAAGCTACTTGGGTATTGAGGAGCGCGAAGAACCAGGGTGCCAAAGCGAAGATAATCATTGCCGACCGAAGCAGGGATAAAACCAAGATCGGTCTTTGTGGATAAGGTGCCCACTTCTGCGGCCATGAATAAAGGCGGGAAGGCTACGGAGTGGATGTTCACGTAGTAGAATTTGGTTTCTTCGGTCGAGTGCATTCCGGAAATCCTTACATGCCGAGCGAAAGCCGCTTTGAGGGTATCCAGAATTGGCTGGCCAACCATCGTGAAGGATGCGCCTGTGTCGACCAATGCCCTAGACGTCACTGAATTCCCATTCGCTCGAAAGGTGACATCCATGAACGGGCCGGCCATCGGGTGCGCTTCGTGAACCTCCGTTCCGTCAGGAAGTCGCCAAGCGATCGGCACACTAACCATCCTCAATCGAATCTCCCTCGGTACTGGTTTTGACAGACCGCCGATGGTGATGACTGCCGGGGGTTGAGTCCAGCCCCCGGCAGCTCTCCCGAACTTCCACAGGATCTTCCATGCGTTCACTCCCCTCAGCCGTCGCCGCGCATTATGCGGCGGGCGGTCATGCTGATGTTCAGGTGCTGGTCTGGATCACGGCGCGCGACCGCGTGACGGGTGATCCGCACTCGCTGGGCTTCTGGACCGGTGCCGATCACCAGGTGATCGAGGTCGAGGGGGAAGCGCGGACCTATTATGGCGTGGGTGCGCTTCTGGAGATCGAGCCCGTGGCGTCGGTGTCATCGGCGCAAGAGCTCACCTGGTCGCTCTCCGCCTCCCCGCTGGATGCGCAGATCGCCGAGGCCGTGCGGACCTATGACGCCCGTCTTGCACCCGTCGAGGTGCACGAGTGGCACCATGACCCGCTGACGCATCTGCCGCTTGCGGACCCGGTGCGCGTTGTGCGCGGGACGCTGATGGAGCTGAACATCCCGACCCCGCCCGAGGGTCAGGACACCGCGGCTACGCTGCAGATCGTGTCGGATGCGTATCGGCTGACCCGGGGCTTGACGACGAAACGCAGCGACGAGGCGCTGCAAGCGCGCACGGATGGGGCCGATCGGTTCCGCCGCTACAACAGCCTCGTCGGGATCAATGTCTGGTGGGGCGAGCAATCCGCGACGGATCCGGGCGGCGGCGGGCCCCGTCCGCCGCTCAAAGACCCGAACCCGAGCTGGCAGGGCAGGTAAATGCAGAAGACACCAGGTTGGCAGAACCGGCTGGTCGCGTTCCTCGCGGCGGCCGGGCGGGAGAGGTTTGTGCCGGGGCAGCACGATTGCGCGCTGTTCGCCTCGGGCGCGCTGGCGGCGATGACGGGCGTGGATCTCGCTGCGCCCTATCGTGGCCGCTACACGACCGAGCGCGGCGGCATCCGCATTCTGCGCAAGGACGGGTATCGCGATCACGTCGCGCTCGCAGCGGCGCATCTGCGC
This sequence comes from Pararhodobacter marinus, assembly GCF_003122215.1. Lineage (GTDB taxonomy): Bacteria > Pseudomonadota > Alphaproteobacteria > Rhodobacterales > Rhodobacteraceae > Pararhodobacter > Pararhodobacter marinus. Next base: position 2,868 of record NZ_QEYD01000022.1, read on the forward strand.
GCGCGGGCGGATAGCGAGCGGGCGCGCCCTGGTGATCTCGCTGTCATCCCGACCGAGTCCGGTCCGGCGCTCGGCGTTGTGCAGGGGGCCTCGGTCTACGTCCTCGCGCCTGACCGGCTAGCGCTGATGCCGCTGGCGCAGGCCGTGACTGTCTTCGAGGTGCCGTAATGCCTCAGGTCGGCGGATTTCTACTTGGCGCTGTCGGTGTCGGTTCAGGTGTTGCGGGCGCAATCGGTGCGGCTGGTGCATTCAAGCTTGGTGCTGTCTTCGCCGCAACAACCTTCGGCGGGATCGCGACCAACTTGCTGGCCTCGGTCGCCCTGTCGGCGCTGTCGATGGCGCTGCAACCGACGCCGAAGGCGGCGGGCCTGCGTACCGAGACCACCCTGCGCGGGGGCACCACGCCTGAGGTCTTCCTGCTGGGCCGCAGCGCGACCGGGGGCACGATGGTCTGCCCGCCCATGTCGCACGGCAAGGCAGGCAAGACGCCGAATGCGTATCTGACCTATGTCATCGAGCTGGCGGGCATTCCGGGCCACCAGCTCGACGGGCTCAGCCTCAATGGCGAGGCGGTCGAGATCCTCGCGGATGATCCGCATCCCGATTATGGGCAGCGCATCGGCGGGGAGTACGAGGACCGGGCTTGGATCCGCTATTACGACGGCACGCAAACCGAAGCCGATCCGATGCTGGTCGCGACCTATCCCGCGCCCTACGTGCGGCCTTGGTCGGCGGACATGGTGGGCGCAGGCATCTGCTACGCGGTCCTGACGTTCCGCTATGACCGCAAGGTCTGGTCGGGCTGGCCGCAATGCCGGTTCGTTCTGTCCTCGGTGCCGGTTTACGATCCGCGCCTGGATAGCAGCGTGGGCGGCGATGGCCCGCAGCGCTGGGGCGATACGTCCACCTATGCGCCGTCGAACAATGCCGCCGTGCTCGCCTACAACGTCAAGCGCGGGATCGTGCTGCCCGGGGGCGAGGTCTGGGGCGGGAACATTCCCGAAGCCGATCTGCCGCTGGTCGCGTGGATGGCGGAAATGGACCTGGCCGACCAGCTGGTCGATGACGGCGACGACGGCACCGAGCCGCAGTACCGCGCCGGGGTCGAGGTCCGGGCCGATGATGAGCCGTTCTCCGTCATCGAGGAAGTGCTCAAGGGCTGCAACGGGCAGGTCAGCGAAACGGGCGGCGTCTGGACCCTGCGCCTCGGTGCCCCGCGTCTGCCGGTCCTGTTCTTCGAGGATCACCACATCATTGCCGATGAGGCCGAAGAGTTCCGGCCTTTCCCGCCGATCGATCAGATCTTCAACGCGATCTCGGCCACCTATCCCGATCCCGAGCAGAACTGGGAATCGACGGAAAGCGAGCTGATCACGAATGCGGACTGGGAAGCCGAGGATGGCGACCGCCGCCTGACCGCCTCGCTCTCGCTGCCCGTGGTGCCTTATCCGATGCAGGTGGTGCGCGTCACCAATGCGCTGATCACCGATCACCGGCG
>NZ_QEYD01000023.1 GCF_003122215.1 Pararhodobacter marinus
GACCAGATCCGTGCAGAGCGTGATCGCATTCGTCAGGTCGCGGCGGAAGTGGTCGAGCTTGCGGCGAATGACCATGCCGAGCGCGAAGAGATCCGCCGCTCCCTACAGGTCCAGCTTGGCGATCTGGAAGCCAGCTTTGACGAACAGATCGTGGTGCTGGCCGATGCGGATTTCGCGCTGACGGCACGGATCACCACGCTCGAAGCCAGCAGCAACGACCTGTCCGCGTCCATCCAGCAGGTGGAACAGGCGCGGATCGACGGGGACAATGCGCTGGCCTCGCTGGTTGCCGCCGTCGCGGTTGGCACCGCGCAGCAATTCGACCATGTCGCACGCTGGTACTTCGACACCACTGTCGATGGGTGGACCGGGGCGCCCAACGCTCCCTCTGCTTCCGCCGGATTTCTCATTCCCGGCGCGGGTTCGTCAGTATTGTCTCCCTCCGGTCTGGCAGCGTCTGGCGACACCTATGCCCAGGTCCGCGCTCGTATCCGTCGCGTGGGCTCGCCCACTTGGCTGGGGCAGCTCTGGTGGGCCGATGCCGGGCAAGGCTGGGATGCCGGTCGCCGCGACACATTGGCGGAGCCGACCTTCAGCAGCGAAGATATCGCCGAACTGACCTGGACGCCCGGCTGGACCGGCAATATCGATGCGATCCGGCTCGATCTGGCTGATGGTGCGGATGCCTCGAACTATTACGAGATCGACTGGGTTGCGATCGGGCGGCCATCGCCGGGAGCATCCTCGGCCGAGCTGCTGACCGAGCAACAGGCGCGGATCTCGGCCGATAGTGCGCTGGCATCGTCCATCATTGCTCTGGAAGCAGATCTGACCGACGCCGAGGGGGCGATCACCGGCAACGCCAACGCGATCGACGCGCTGGAAGTCCGCGTCACAGACACGGAGGCCGGGCTGGAAGCTGCGGCGCTGTCGATTTCCGCGCTCGAAGCCACGGTCAACGATGAGGAAACCGGGCTCGCAGCCATCGCCGGGATCGTCGAAAGCCTGACGGTCGAGGTAGGCCTGCTCTCGGACGGCTCGCAATATTCCTATGCCGAGGCTATTCGCAACCTTCAGACCAGCGTCCGTGGTGTGGCGCTGGAAGCGCTGAACGCCAGCGCGCGCGACGAGAACGAGCGCGCGGCGGTGCGTGATTACGTGGCCGGCGCAACCCAGACGCTCAACACGCGCGTGGATGCGACCGACCAGCAGGTCGCGATCAATGTCGAGGCAATCACCGCGCTCGACGCCGCGGTGCTGGATGCCCAAGGCGATATCATCGCCAATGCCAGCGCTCTCGATGCCCTGACGCTGACGGTCATCGACCAGGGCACTGCCATCGACGTCAACGCGGCGGCGATCACGTCGCTGGAAGTGAGTATCAAGGGGCTGGACGATGCGCTGGATACCAAGGCCAGCGCCGGGGCCCTGGATGCCCTGACAATCCGGGTCACGGATAACGAAGACGGGCTTTCCGCTCTCGCGACCTCGGTCACGGCTCTGAATGCCGAATTGTCGAGCATCGAGGACGATCTGGAAACGCGCGCGCTGGCCTCGGCGCTCGACGAGCTCGTGGCGCAGGTCGAGACGCTCGACGATGGCTCGCTCGCCTCTTTCGCCGCTGCGATCCGCAACCTGGAAACAGTGGTGCGCGGCGTGGCACTTGAGGGCCTCAATGCGAACGCCCGCGACGAGAACGAACGCGCCGTGGTGCGGGACTACGTGGCCGGGGTTTCGCAAACCCTGACCTCGCGCATCGATGCGACCGACGGGCAGGTCTCGATCAACGTTGCCGCGATCACCGAACTGACGGCGCAGGTCCTCGACGCGAACGGCAACATCCTGTCGAACACGAACGCCCTGTCTGCCTTGTCGGTCGAGGTTGTCGACCAGGGCGCCTCGATCGATGCGCTGTCAAGCGCGATCACGGCGCTGGAAGCAACTGTTGGCAGCCTCGATGACGAACTCGACACCAAGGCCAGCGCCTCCGCTCTGTCGGCGCTGACCGCCCGTGTCACGGTGGCCGAGGGTGAGATCGACACGATCTCCAGCGCGGTCACGGCGCTCGAAGCAGGCGTCGAGGATCTGGAAAGCGATCTGGCCACCAAGGCCAGCGCCTCGGCCGTTACCAGCCTGACCGCCCGGGTGACCGCGACCGAAGACGAGATCGACGTGCTGTCGGTCGCGGTCACGTCGCTGGAAGCGAGCCTTGAAGATCTCGAAGACGAGGTCGGCACCAAGGCCAGCGCCTCGGCGGTCCAGGCGCTGACGACCCGCGTTACCGCAGCCGAGGGCGAGATCGACACTTTGGCCAGCGCCGTGACCTCGCTCGGCGCCAGCATCGAAGATCTGGAAGATGACCTCGGCACCAAGGCCAGCGTGGCCGCGCTCAATGCTCTGACCGTGCGGGTCACGGATAACGAGGCCGGGATCTCCGCCAACGCGTCCGCCATCACGCAACTGACGGCGGATTTGTCGGATCTCGACGACGAGCTCGCCACGCGCGCCAGCGCCTCCGCCCTGAATGCGCTCTCGGTCGAGGTCTCGGAGATCGACGGGGAGTTGAGTGCGCTGGCCTCTTCGATCTCAGCGCTGGAAAGCACCGTCGATGACGCCACGGCGGGGACCACGTTCAAGATGGAAACCGTGGCAGGCCCCGGCGGCTATGCCCGCATCGGCATGATGGCCCGCTATGCCGGCGGCTACGGCTACAAGGAAGCGGGCCTCTTCATCGACGTGTCGTCCGACTGGAACACGCCCTCGCGCGTCGGCGTCCATGCCGATCAATTCGTCATCGCCACGGGCAGCGGGCTTGAGACCCCGTTCTTCGTGGATGGCGGGCAGGTCTTCATGGACTGGGCGCGGATCGCCAATGTGTCGATCGGCTTCGGCGAGATCACCGGCGCGCTGCAATCGGACAATTATGCCGAGGTCGCGGGCCTGCCGGTCGCGGGCTTCAAGCTCGACCGCGAGACGGGCCAGATCAAAGGCAAGGAAGTGATCTCGCGAGAGATTCTTGAACTCGGCGCCGCGACCGATTTCCAGTCCCAGACCTACAACGCATGGTATCCCGGCGAAGATTACAGCCCCGGCTGGGAGAACCTGCTCGTGATCGAGCTCGGCCCCACGGCGCTTGGCGATATGTGGACCATTGTCGCCGGCGGCGATGTCCGCCTCTGGCAGTACACCGACAATACCGATCCCGAAGCGCCCCGCTTCTGGCTGCGCGAGGGGCTTTTGCGGCTCGTGCGCCAGACGCAACCCGTCGGCAGCGCGGTCTGGGGGCCTGAGCGGCAGATCGTGAGCTTCGCCATCCCCACGGACAGCGCCTGGAGCGACCGCAATGCCTCGGAGGTCCTGGGCGGCGTCTACAACAACGTCCGCTACGCGCTGCAGATCAGCACGAGGACCACGGGCGATGCCACGCCCCCGAGCCTCCCGTCCAATCACCGCAACCTGTTTCTCTC
>NZ_QEYD01000024.1 GCF_003122215.1 Pararhodobacter marinus
GACCAGATCCGTGCAGAGCGTGATCGCATTCGTCAGGTCGCGGCGGAAGTGGTCGAGCTTGCGGCGAATGACCATGCTGAGCGCGAAGAAATCCGCCGCTCGCTACAGGTCCAGCTTGGCGATCTGGAAGCCAGCTTTGACGAACAGATCCTGGTGCTGGCCGATGCGGATTTCGCGCTGACGGCGCGGATCATCACGCTCGAAGCCAGCAGCGACGACCTGTCCGCGTCCATCCAGCAGGTGGAACAGGCGCGGATCGACGGGGACAATGCGCTGGCCTCGCTGGTCGCGGCCGTGGCCGTCGGCACCGCGCAGCAATTCGACCATGCCGAGATCTGGTACTTCGACACGACGGTCGAGGACTGGACGGGCGCGCCGACCGGCCCGAGTGTTGCGGACGGCTTCCTTGTTCCCGGCGCGGCCTCGTCCGCCCTGTCGCCGACGGGGCTCGGTGTCGATGGTGCGATGTACTCGCAAACCCGCGCTCGTATCCGTCGCGTGGGCTCGCCCACCTGGCTGGGGCAACTTTGGTGGGCCGATGCCGGGCAAGGCTGGGATGCCGGTCGCCGCGACACGCTGGCAGAACCGACCTTCAGCAGCGAAGATATCGCCGAACTGACTTGGACGCCCGGCTGGACCGGCAATATCGATGCGATCCGGCTCGATCTGGCTGATGGTGCGGACGCCTCGAACTATTACGAGATCGACTGGGTTGCGATCGGGCGGCCATCGCCGGGGGCATCCTCGGCCGAGCTGCTGACCGAGCAGCAAGCGCGGATCTCGGCTGATAGCGCGCTGGCCTCGTCCATCCTCGCCTTGGAAGCGGATCTGACCGACGCCGAGGGGGCGATCACCGGCAATGCCAACGCGATCGACGCGCTGGAAGTCCGCGTCACCGACACAGAGGATGGTCTGGCCGCCGCCGCCACGTCGATCACGGCGCTCGAAGCCACGGTCAACGACGAGGAAACCGGGCTCGCAGCGATCGCTGGGATCGTCGAAAGCCTGACGGTCGAGGTCGGACTGCTCTCGGACGGCTCGCAATATTCCTATGCCGAGGCAATCCGCAACCTGCAGGCCAGCGTCCGTGGTGTGGCGCTGGAAGCCCTGAACGCCAGCGCGCGCGACGAGAACGAGCGAGCTGCGGTGCGCGATTACGTGGCCGGCGCAACCCAGACGCTCAACACGCGCGTGGATGCGACCGACCAGCAGGTCGCGATCAATGTCGAGGCGATCACCGCGCTCGATGCTGCGGTGCTGGATGCGCAGGGCGATATCATCGCCAATGCCGGCGCGCTCGACGCCCTGACGCTGACGGTCATCGACCAGGGCAATGCTCTCGACATCAACGCGGCGGCCATCACGTCGCTGGAAGCGAGCATCGCTGGGCTGGACGATGCGCTGGATACCAAGGCAAGCGCCGGGGCCCTTGATGCCCTGACGATCCGGGTCACGGACAACGAAGACGGGCTTTCCGCCCTCGCGACTTCGGTCACAAACCTGAATGCCGAATTGTCGAGCATCGAGGACGATCTGGAAACCCGCGCGCTGGCCTCGGCGCTCGACGAGCTGGTGGCGCAGGTCGAGACGCTGGACGATGGCTCGCTCGCTTCCTTCGCCGCCGCGATCCGCAACCTGCAGACAGAGCTGCGCGGCGTGGCGCTGGAAGGTCTCAATGCGAACGCGCGCGACGAGAACGAACGCGCCGTGGTGCGGGACTATGTGGCGGGGGTTTCGCAAACGCTGACCTCGCGCATCGATGCGACGGACGGGCAGGTCTCGATCAACGTTGCCGCGATCACCGAGCTGACGGCGCAGGTCCTCGACGCGAACGGCAACATCCTGTCGAACACCAACGCCCTGTCGGCCTTGTCGGTCGAGGTTGTCGACCAGGGCGCCTCGATCGATGCGCTGTCGAGCGCGATCACGGCGCTGGAAGCAACCGTTGGCAGCCTCGACGACGAGCTCGACACCAAGGCCAGCGCCTCGGCTCTGTCTGCACTGACCGCTCGCGTCACGGTAGCCGAGGGTGAGATCGACACGATTTCCAGCGCGGTCACGGCCTTGGAGGCAAGCGTCGCGGGTCTGGAAAGCGATCTGGCCACCAAGGCCAACGCCTCGGCGGTCAACGCCCTGACAGCGCGCGTGACGGCGACCGAAGACAGTATCGATGTCTTGTCCAGCGCCGTGACGGGACTTGAGGCGAGCATCGACGATCTCGAAAGCGACCTCGCGACCAAAGCAAGCGCAAGCGCGGTCAGCGCGCTGACGGCCCGTGTCACGGCGACCGAGGATGAGATAGACAGCCTGTCGAGCGCGGTGACTGCGCTTGAAAGCGGTCTCGATGCGCTCGAAGGTGATGTTGCCACCCGTGCCAGCGCTGCAGCCCTCAATGCCCTGACCACGCGCGTGACCACCGCCGAAGGGGCGATTACCGCCAATGCTAACGCGATCACGCAGCTGACGGCGGATCTGTCCGATCTGGACGACGAACTCGCCACCCGCGCCAGCGCCTCCGCCCTGAATGCGCTCTCGGTCGAGGTCTCCGAGATCGACGGCGAGCTGAGTGCGCTGGCCTCTTCGATCTCCGCGCTGGAAAGCACCGTCGATGACGCCACGGCGGGGACCACGTTCAAGATGGAAACCGTCGCGGGCCCCGGCGGCTATGCCCGGATCGGCATGATGGCGCGCTATGCCAGCGGCTATGGCTTCAAGGAAGCCGGGCTCTTTATTGACGTATCCTCGGACTGGAACACGCCCTCGCGCGTGGGTGTCTATGCCGACCAGTTCGTCATCGCGACGGGCAGCGGCCTTGAGACCCCGTTCTTCGTCGATGGCGGGCAGGTGTTCATGGACTGGGCGCGCATCGCCAATGTGTCGATCGGTTTCGGCGAGATCACCGGCGCGCTGCAATCGGACAATTACGACGAGGACGAGGGCCTGCCGGTCGCGGGCTTCAAGCTCGACCGCGAGACGGGCCAGATCAAGGGCAAGGAAGTGATCTCGCGCGAGATCCTGGAGCTGGGCGCCGCGACCGACTTCCAGTCCGAGACCTATGGCGGATGGTATCCCGGCGGGGCGTACACGCCCGGCTGGCAAAACCTTCTGGTGGTCGAGCTCGGCCCCACGGCGCTTGGCGATATGTGGACCATCGTCGCCGGCGGCGATGTGCGGCTCTGGCAATACACCGACAACACGGATCCCCAGGCGCCTCGCTTCTGGCTGCGCGAGGGGCTTTTGCGCCTCGTGCGCCAGACGCAGCCTGTGGGCAGCGCGGTCTGGGGGCCTGAGCGGCAGATCGTGAGCTTCGCCATTCCCACGGACAGCGACTGGAGTGACCGCAACGCCTCGGAGGTGCTGGGCGGCGTCTACAACAACGTCCGCTACGCCCTGCAGATCAGCACGAGGACCACGGGCGATGCCACGCCCCCGAGCCTCCCGTCCAATCACCGCAACCTGTTTCTCTC
>NZ_QEYD01000025.1 GCF_003122215.1 Pararhodobacter marinus
CGGTCGGCGGGGATGGTGACGGGGCCGCTGGTGACGGTGACGGCCCACGGGCTGGCGGGCTGGTCGGGCGCGGCGGTGTCATCGAGCATGACGCGGACAGTTGCGTGGATCTCGCCGCCTTCGCGGGTGATCAGGCCGATGAACGGATGATCGCCCGGCGCGGGGGTGGCGCGGCCGCCCTCGGGCACGGGGCCGAGGTCATAGGCCACGCCGTCGATGGTGAGCACGTCGCCTGCGACGGACAATGCGGTTTCGGCCTGTCCGGGCAAGCCCCGGACAGCGGAAAGGATCAGATGCATGGGGATGTCTCCTTAGATCCAGCGGCCAGTGGCGAAGAGAACAAACGTCTCAGAGCCAGTATGCCCTGTGGAAGTACGGTTCCTTACGGACCAAGTCGCGGAACCCGAGATCCGCGCGCGGGCATTCGACGCGAACGCGTCACCTCCCATGGTGTTGTTGACGGGATTCATGCTGGTGAACACAGTGTCGGTCGCAAAAACTGCCGGCATTGCGAAGGTCTGGTCATCGGTAGAGCCTAGGTTGACCGAAACGGTGCGCCAACAAATCTGAGTCCCATCAGCGAAACGCACATACACACCGTTGCCGTTGCTGCCGCGCTCGATGATCGCGCCGGTCGGCACGCCGCCAGATTGCGAGACACCACCGAGGATGTTCGCAGCCCCGTACTGCAAACGCCACGGCCCCCACCCGGTCGACGAGTCCCCCTCTCGGACATAGGTTTCAACGTACGCCCCCATATCCTTTCGCACGACCTGAAGCAGAGACGTTGCGCCGTAGCGATGGATCTGAACAATATGATAGCTGTTTCCCCAGGGGCTACTGGCTCGATTGAGCGTCCCAGACCCTGCGGCATACATACCCTCTACGCTGTCAAAAGAGTTGAGGTCGGCCAGCTGATTGGGGGCGCCAACGATACCAAGCCCGAAATCCCCGACTTTCAGCAACCGCCCGGCCGTCGCGTCGAGCGCGTTCGCCGTCACCACCGGCCCAGCCGCCAGGAACGTCCGTGCCGCCGCGCCGAAGTCGGTCAGGCCGAAGGTGTTGTTGCCGTTATAGAAGGCGAGCTTGTCGGCGCCCCCTGAGAGGCCCGCGAGCGAGGTCAGGGCGCCGCCATTGAGCGCTTGCAGGAGCAGGTTTGACGCCGCGAGCGCCCGGAGACCATCGTCGAGCTGAAGGATGAAATAGCTGACGCTCGACTGCGTCTCGATCGGCCAGCTATTGGCCAGCGTGATGCTGGTGGCCGAGTTGACCGAGGCGATCAGGGCCACCGCGCCGCCCGCGATCAGCAGATCCCCCGGCCGCGTGCCGCTGGTGGTCCAGGCGGTCCCCGATCCGGTCACGCTGGTTGATCCGGATCCGACCGAGATCGCTCCGGTTTGATAGACCGTCGTCATGCGGCCCTCCTTTCTGGATTACTTCACGCGGCGCTCGGCCGAGAGAAACAGGTTGCGGTGATTGGACGGGAGGCTCGGGGGCGTGGCATCGCCCGTGGTCCTCGTGCTGATCTGCAG
>NZ_QEYD01000026.1 GCF_003122215.1 Pararhodobacter marinus
CGGGAGTGGACAGAACATGGGGGTCATGCGGCGCGTTTTCTGTTTGCGACGGTCAGCCGACCATCGAGAACTGCGGCCCTTGTGACGGCTACTCGGTGAGCCCCTTTGGGCGACCACCGCATCCTTCTGCGCTTTCCCATACGGGCATTGGCAATGTCTTCGACTGATCCTTCGGCACGAGATGACGAGATGGGCAGCCCGCTACGGTACCGTCGGCCATAATCGACGAGGGATTCTATGTTGTTCGCGAGATAGGTGTACAGTGTCTCGCAGCGGGCCTGCACACGAGCGGCAGCGGTGCGGACAGCCAGGGGCTCTTCCGCAAGGCGGGTGCAATCGTGCATGAGCCCCTTCAGATAAGTTTCCGCGACCCGTGCTCTGCCATGCCAAAGCCACCAGCGGAGGCTTCTCGCGGGACGCTGGAACAGTACCGGAATTCCAGTGAATCCCGGTATCTGGACCAGACCCTGAACGGCGGCCTCGACATGTCGAATGCGCATCGAGATGTGCCACCAGTCGAGGATATGTTTCACCTGACCGTCGCCACCCACGGCATTCCGTATGAGGTTCGGGAGAGCAAGCTCGCCATCAGAGATTACCGTCAACAGACGGCCCGGCTTCCATCCATAGTCGGACAGCTCTTCTCGCATGCGGCTGCTTGGCGATGCCGTCGCATTGGCGACCAAGCCAAATCGTCGGCACATATTGCGACTTTCAATCTTACCGACCACAAGATCCAGGTGTCGCTGCTGATACTCCGGTCGACAGCGGATATGCGCACCGTCCAGAAAAACCGTCAAACCCCCTTTGGGAAGTGCTTCAGCGGGATCGCCTGATGCCCTTCGACTTTTCTCGAGCCCAGTGGCTACTCTTCCCAACCGGTCACGCACCGTGGTGTGATGGGGCGGATGGCAGGGGAGGAAGCTTTTCATCAGCCGCGCCGCTTCGCGAAAGGTATGCCGGGAACCAAGGTCCGCATGTAGCCGTTGCAGCTCCGGGGTAGCCCGGTCAGGAAAGAAATAGGCCAGCGGAGAAATAGGTCCACCGGGCATCGCCGCTGACCTGGCATCACACGAACAGCGGCGCATGCGCGCGGCTTTGACCCGAACCCGCCCAAAGAGCGTGTCGAGATCGCGCGTGCGATAGTCATGAATGGCACGAACCGAGGCGCAATCCGGGCATACGCGGCTTTCTCGAATGATCTCATCGACCTGATCGTAAAGGATTACCCTCTGGATCTGTTCGAGGATCCTTTTCCCATCCTCGAGGCGCAGCCCGATCCCGTCTGGGCAGGTCACCCGGTATGGTCGAGAAATGCCGTCAAGCTGATGAGTGCGCTTCTCCCCGTTGTCGAAGGTCGTTTCGATTGTAATCCGTACGTCCATGGCAGCCCCCCATACAAAGAGCTTACCTTAGCACAGGCCAGATCACCGACGACGACCCCCATGTTCTGTCCACTCCC
>NZ_QEYD01000027.1 GCF_003122215.1 Pararhodobacter marinus
GGCGCTGCGCGTTTGGTTTGCGTCCGGGGGAGGCTCCGCTCCCCCGGGCCCCCTCGGGAGTATTTCGGGCAGAATGAAGGGGCGGGCGGGTGTCATGGGATAACGGGCGGGGTGTGGGCGGTTCCCGGGGGTGGATCCAGCGGCGGGGAGAGGGGGTGAGTCGCGGGAGGGGCGGGCTTTTGTGCAGGAGGCGGGCGGGACGGGATGCCTGTGGCGCGCTGAGGATAAGTATAGGTTTATCAAGGCCTTGCGCAGCTGGCGCAGAGCCTCGGGGGCGCGTGGGGCTGGGTGTTATCGGATAACCGGCGGCCGGTTATCGCCCTGCCGCGCGGCGTTTTTGTCTGTCGGCGGCGGCGGGGGCAGGTTGGTCTCATCGGAAGCACCCGACGCCGCAAGACACGACACGTCACGGCCAGGGCGCCTGCCGATTCACACAAGACACCAACCCGACACACCAACCCCGGCCCCTTTCACACGGCCCCCCATTCCGGAGACCCACCCATGTTCGCCAAGACCTTCAAGACCGCCATCCTCGCCACCCTGATCGGCGCCGTCGCGCTGCCGGCGCTCGCCACCGGCGGCCACCGCGTCCGCGTCGAGCAATACGGCTACAACAACCAGATCGGCGGCGGCCAGTCGGGCCATCGCCAGCGCCTCTCGGTGATCCAGGACGGCCGCTCGAACATCGCCATCGCCACCCAGGACGGTCGCCGCAACGAGGCCTTCGTCGGCCAGACCGGCGACGACAACCGGGCCGATGTCGATCAATGGGGCCGCCGCAACGTCGCCGGCGTCAGCCAGTATGGCGACGATAACGACGCCACCGTGCGCCAGTATGGCCGCCGCAACGTCACCGCCGTGATCCAGGGCGGCGGCAGCTCGGCCAGCGTCACCCAGGCCGGCTCGGACAACGTCGTCGCCATCGTCCAGCAGTAAGCCCCGATCCGGCCGGGCGGCTTCCCCTCCGCCCTGGCCCTGCGCCGCGGGGACATCCCCGCCCCCGCGGCCCCCTTTTCGTCACAGGAGTTTCCCATGCACAGCCCCGTTTCCCTCTCCACCCTCACCCTGCGCCGCAAGGCCGCCTCGCTGTTCCTGGGCTTCGCCGTGCTGGGCTTCGCCGCCGCCTGCAGCGCCACCGCCGATACGAGAACCGCCTCCCCGGTCACCTGCGAGATCGCCCTCGACGCGATCCCCGGCGGCACGCGGGTCAGCGGCATCCTGACCGCCGGGCGCGCCGTCGCCGGGACCTATGACCTGCAGATCCGCTCGGGCTCGGCCTCGATCCGGCAGGGCGGCGATTTCGAGGCCCGGCCCGG
>NZ_QEYD01000028.1 GCF_003122215.1 Pararhodobacter marinus
GGAAGATCTGATTAACGGGTTCGGCTGCGCCGAGAAGGTCGGCTGAGCGGCTGAACCAGCCGAGGACATGCCCCTGGCGGCTTTTTTCGTGCTCTCTGGACCGCAGCAGCGGCCATTTTGCGGATTTCGGGCAGACTCGTCCTCATGCCAGAAGCTTTCTCCGCATCAGGAACAGGTTGCCGAGTGCGAACAGCGTGAACAGTTGGGCGCGGTTCTTGGCGAGGCCCCTATAGCGGGTCTTCACGTAGCCGAACTGGCGCTTGATCACCCGGAACGGATGCTCGACCTTCGCCCTGACGCTGGCGATGATGCGGTTGATCCGCGCGTCGAGGGGATGCATGTCGCCGCCCTTCGGTGCCTTGCGCATGACACCCCAGATCTTGCCCGCCGCCTTGAACTCCACTTCGCGCTCGGCACTGACATAGCCCTTGTCGGCCCAGACCGAATCCTCGTCGCCGTGCAGCAGTTCGCCCCAGACCTGGCTGTCGTGGACCTTCGCCGTTGTGGTATCGAGGCTGTGGGTCACGCCGCTGTCCACGTCGACGCCGATATGCGCCTTCATGCCGAAATACCAGTCATTACCCTTTTTCGTCGAAGACATCTCGGGGTCTCGCGCCCCGGCCTTGTTCTTGGTCGAGGACGGTGCGTCGATGATCGTCGCATCGACCAGCGTCCCCGAGCGCAGGCTGATCCCCTTGTCGGCCAGATGCGCGTTCACCTCGGTGAAGAGCGCCTCGGTCAGCTCATGGCGCTCCAGCAGGTGGCGGAAGTTCAGGATGGTGGTCTCATCGGGAATGCGGTCATCACCCAGCTCGATCCCGGCAAAGCGGCGCATCGCCTCGCTATCATATAAGGTTTCCTCGGCCATTGGATCGCTCAGCGCATACCAATTCTGAAGGAAGTAGACCCGCAGCATCGTCTCCAGCGGCATCGGTGGGCGCCCGCCCTTCGCGCCGGCTTTCGGGTAGTGCGGCGCGATTAACCCGACCAGCCGCGCCCATGGAACCACCGCATCCATCTCCGCCAGGAACTGCTCGCGCCGCGTCACCTTCTTCTTCATCGCATCGCGGAGGCCAGGAATGGTAGGCTGTTTCGGCATCGGCGGGGCTCCTCGTCACATCCCGAAGACCCTACCAGATCACGCCAGAACGCGCAGGTTTTTCAGACGTTCCT
>NZ_QEYD01000029.1 GCF_003122215.1 Pararhodobacter marinus
GCCATCATGGCGAAGGCAAAGTTTGAACGGACGAAACCGCACGTTAACATCGGCACGATCGGCCACGTTGACCACGGCAAAACCACGCTGACCGCGGCGATCACCAAGTACTACGGCGACTTCCGGGCCTATGACCAGATCGACGGCGCGCCCGAAGAGAAGGCCCGCGGCATCACCATCTCGACCGCCCACGTGGAATACGAGACCGAAGCGCGCCACTACGCCCATGTCGACTGCCCCGGCCACGCCGACTACGTCAAGAACATGATCACCGGTGCCGCCCAGATGGACGGCGCGATCCTGGTCTGCGCCGCCTCGGACGGCCCGATGCCCCAGACGCGCGAGCACATCCTGCTCGGCCGTCAGGTCGGTATCCCCTACATCGTCGTCTACATGAACAAGGTGGACCTCGTTGACGACGAAGAGCTGATCGAGCTGGTCGAGATGGAACTGCGCGAGCTGCTCAGCTCGTACGAGTATCCGGGCGACGACACCCCGATCATCAAGGGCTCGGCCTTCCAGGCGATGATCGGCGAGATGAAGGAGATCGGCGAGGATTCGATCCACGCGCTGATGAAAGCCGTCGACGAGTACATCCCGACGCCCGCGCGCGCCGTGGACCAGCCCTTCCTGATGCCGATCGAGGACGTGTTCTCGATCTCGGGCCGCGGTACGGTTGTGACCGGCCGTGTCGAGCGTGGCGTGATCAATGTCGGCGACGAAGTCGAGATCGTCGGCATCCGCGACACCAAGAAGTCGACCTGCACGGGCGTGGAAATGTTCCGCAAGCTGCTGGATCGCGGGGAAGCGGGCGACAACGTCGGCATCCTGCTGCGCGGCATCGAGCGTGACGGCGTCGAGCGCGGCCAGGTGCTGTGCAAGCCGAAATCGGTCAACCCGCACACCGAGTTCGAAGCCGAGGCCTATATCCTGACCAAGGAAGAAGGCGGCCGTCACACGCCGTTCTTCGCGAACTACCGCCCGCAATTCTACTTCCGCACCACGGACGTCACCGGCACCGTGAAGCTGCCGGAAGGCACTGAAATGGTGATGCCGGGCGACAACCTGAAGTTCGAAGTCTCGCTGATCGCCCCGATCGCCATGGAAGAGAAGCTGCGCTTCGCCATCCGTGAAGGCGGCCGTACCGTCGG
>NZ_QEYD01000002.1 GCF_003122215.1 Pararhodobacter marinus
CCAGCACCAGCACCAGCACCAGCACCAGCACCAGCACCAGCACCAGCACCAGCACCAGCACCAGCACCAGCACCAGCTTAGACCTTGTTACCCTCGCTGCCGACCTCCGTCGTTTCGAGCGAGGCCGCGACGCCAAGCAGGTGCACAGCCCATGCCGGCAAGCCCGGCGGGCGCGGTGTCAGACCTTCTTGTCCAGTGCGTGCGGCGGTTCGGCGCCGGTGCCAAGAAGGGGCGGGCTGCGCAGCCCGTCGTCGGGCAGGTCGACCGGCTCGCGCGAAGGGGCCGCGCGGTCGTCCTGCGCTTGCCGGGGCGGATCGGGTTCGTCGCCTGCGCCGGGCGCATCGGTGTGGGGCGTGTCGCGCGGGGCGGCACTGGCGGGGGGCTCATTGGCCGGCTCTGTCGGCGGCGTGGTCAGCCGTGAGCGGATATCCTGCAACACGTTGATATCGAAAGCCGGCGGCGGGCCGACCGGGCGTCCGGCCGGCACTTCGGGCAGCGCCTGGTTGCGCGCGGTGTCGGGGCGGTGCGCGGCGTCAAGGGGTTGCGGGGCGCGCGCGGTCAGGGGCGCGGATGCCGGCGCGGCATTGGTCGGCGCGTTCGCCGGGGCGGTGGGCGGCGGCGATCCGGCGGCGTCGCGCAGCGCGGGCGGCATCGTCGGAGAGATCGGCGAGAGGACGCTGGTCATCGTGAACTCCTCGTCAACGGGAAACCGTTACGGTCGGTAATGTCCCGGTGATCCGCAGGTCCTTTACGGGGAGGCCCGCGAAGCCGGGTGCCTTCGCTCCAGATAAGCCGATCGCGCTTAACACTCCCTTAACAGATAAAATTCGTTCGAAGTTTAGACCGACCAGACCCCGCCTGATACCTTGGCGCCCCAACAAAAAGCGCCGCGCAGGTTTTCCCGCGCGGCGGTCGTCAATTGGCGCCGTCCGTTCTGGGCGGCAATCAGCCCTTCAGGATCGAGCGGCCGGCATATTCCGCCACGTCGCCCAGCATTTCCTCGATACGGATCAGCTGGTTATACTTGGCCAGCCGGTCCGAGCGCGCGAGCGAGCCGGTCTTGATCTGCCCGCAATTCGTGGCCACGGCCAGATCGGCGATGGTCGAATCCTCGGTTTCGCCCGAGCGGTGCGACATGACGTTGGTGTAGCGCGCGCGGTGGGCCATATCGACGGCCCGCAGCGTTTCCGAGAGCGAGCCGATCTGGTTGACCTTGACCAGCATCGAGTTCGCGACCCCGGCCTTGATGCCCTCGGCGAGACGCGCGGGATTGGTCACGAACAGATCGTCGCCCACCAGCTGCACCTTGTCGCCCAGCTTGTCGGTCAGGATCTTCCAGCCGTCCCAGTCATCCTCGGACATGCCGTCCTCGATCGAGATGATCGGATATTGCGCGCAGAGCTTGGCGAGATATTCGGCATTCTCTTCCGAGGTCAGCGACAGGCCTTCGCCCTTCATCTCGTACTTGCCGTCCTTGAAATACTCGGTCGAGGCGCAGTCGAGCGCGAGGTAGATGTCCTCGCCCGGTTTGTAGCCGGCTTTTTCGATGGATTTCAGGATCAGGTCCAGCGCGGCGGTGGTCGAGCTGAGATTCGGCGCAAACCCGCCTTCATCGCCCAGACCCGTCGACAGGCCCGCCGCCGTCAGTTCCTTTTTCAGCGTGTGGAACACTTCCGAGCCCATGCGCACGGCGTCGCGGATATTGCCCGCGCTGACCGGCATGATCATGAATTCCTGGATGTCGATCGGGTTGTCGGCATGTTCGCCGCCATTGATGATGTTCATCATCGGCACCGGCAGGATCCGGGCCGAGGTGCCGCCCACATAGCGATAGAGCGGCTGGCCGCAGGCATCGGCGGCGGCCTTGGCCACGGCCAGCGATACGCCAAGGATCGCGTTGGCGCCCAGCCGCCCCTTGTTGGCGGTGCCGTCGAGCTCGATCATCGCGCGGTCGATGCCCACCTGATCGGTCGCATCCGCGCCCACCAGCGCCTCGGCCAGCTCGCCGTTGACGGCGGCAACGGCGTGCAGGACGCCCTTGCCCAGGTAGCGTGCCTTGTCGCCGTCGCGGCGCTCGACCGCCTCGTGCGCGCCGGTCGATGCGCCCGAGGGCACGGCGGCGCGGCCCATCGAGCCGTCTTCGAGGATCACGTCGACCTCGACCGTGGGGTTGCCCCGGCTGTCGAGGATCTCGCGGCCGACGATGTCGAGAATGGTGGTCATGATGCGCCTCTTTGGAAACTGGTTGGCGACTCTATACGGCAGCGCTTGTGGCGATGAAAGGGCGCCCCTGTGGCGTTACCGCTGCCGGTAGCGCCCGATTGACCGCTCAGGGCAGGGTTGCCGTTTCCGGGGTCGGAACCGGCTTCCGGTTGAGCCGGATCTCCCGCATCAGCGTATAGAGCCCGGCGCCCACGATCACGGCCGAGCCGATCAGCGTCAGCGCGTCGGGACGCTCGCCGAAGACGATCACGCCGATCAGCATCGCGAAGAGCAGGCGCGCATAGCGAAACGGCGTGGTCGAGGCGATGTCACCCAGCCGCGTGGACAGAACCAGCATGACATAGGCGCCCATGCCCACGGCCACGGTCAGCGCCATCAGCAAGGCTTCGACGGGCGTGGGCACAACCAGGGATTCGCCCCGGATCAGCAGCAGCAGGATCCCGCCCGGCACGACCGAGAAGAAGCCCCAGGCCGACAATTGCAGGGACGAGATCGTCGGATCGACCTTGCGCGTGGCGATGTCGCGGGCGCTGAGGAAGAAAACCGCCGCCAGCGGGATCAGCGCCAGCGCGTCGAAGCCCTGCGTGCCGGGGCGCAGGATCAGCAGGACGCCCCCGAAGCCCACAAGGATCGCGGTCCAGCGCCGCCAGCCCACCGATTCCTTCAGGAACAGAGCCGCACCCAGCGTCACCGCCAGCGGCATCGCCTGCAGGATCGACGAGACCACGCTCAGCGGCACCAGCGCGACGGCCAGGATCATGCACATGGCGGCGCACATCTCCATCACGTTGCGCATCAGCGCCGCGCCGCGGATCGCGCGAGGGTCGAGAAACCGCTCGCCCTTGCGGCGCAGCGCGACCCAGAAGGCAAGCGCGCCGCCCAGCCCCAGCGCAAGCCCGACCTCGCCTGGGGGGACACTGGCCGAAAGCGTCTTGATGAACGCGTCCTCGATGGCGAAGCCGCCCATCGCCGCCGCCATCAGCAGCGGCCCTTTCAGGCTGGAATTGCCGCCGGACTGATCCCCGGCCCGAGAACCGGCTTGGGAACTGGACATGGATCGTTCTCCTCTGGTCCGGACCGAATACCCGGGCGGGCAGGGGGCGGAAAGGGCGAAGTTGGGCCCCTGGTCCCCCGACGCGACGTTCCGCGCGCCATGCCCCGACCCGGGGTTGACCCCGGCCCGGATCGGCGGTTCAGTCTCCACCCTTAACTTGTGCAGGACCACCATGTCACCCGCAGAACGCCGCCCTCTCGATGTCCCGGGTTTCTGGATCATGCTGGGGCTCGCCACCCTGTTCGCCGCCAACAACCTGATGATCAAGATCGGCAATGACGGGCTGCACCCGGTTTTCTTCGCCGGGGTGCGGTCGATCCTGGCGGTGCCGGTGATCGGCGCGTGGATGGCGTGGCGCGGCTATTCGCCCCGCTGGGACCTGTGGCGCGGCGGTCTGATGCTGGGGCTGTTGTTCTCGTGCGAGTTCTTCTTCCTGTTCCTCGCGCTCGACAATACCTCGGTCGTGCGCGCCTCGTCCCTGTTCTACGCGATGCCCATCTGGCTGGCGCTGGCCGCGCATTTCCTGTTTCCGGGCGAACGCCTTACGCCGAAACGGGCCTTGGGTTTCGCGCTGGGGTTCTCGGGGGTGGTGCTGACCTTCGCGGGCAGGGGCAGCGTCAATGCGGGGGGCAGCGTCTGGGGCGATCTGGCGGCGGTCCTGGGGGGCATGAGCTGGGCGGGGCTGGTGATCGTGTCGCGGCTGAACCCGATCGGGCAAGCCCGGGCCGAGACGCAGATCTTCTGGCAAGTGCTGATCTCGGCCCTGCTGCTGACCGCCGCGGCACCGCTTTTCTCGGACGAACTGGTGCGCGATTTCGACGGCTTTCAGGCCGGTCTTCTGATCGTGCAGGCGGTGGGCGTGGTGTCCGTGGGGTTCATCACGTGGTTCTGGCTGATCGGGATCTACAAATCCTCGACCGTGGCCAGTTTCAGCTTCCTTACGCCCGTGCTCAGTGCCGGGCTGGGCTGGCTGGTCCTGGGCGAAAGCGTGGGGATCGTGACGCCCGTGGCGCTGGCGCTTCTGGTGGGCGGGCTTTTCCTGATCAACCGGCGCTGAGAGCGGGGAGGCGCGGGGCGCGCCGCCCGACAGGGTCAGAGCCGCGCGAGACGCTCGGTCAGCAGCGCGTAGAAGCCGTCCGCATCGCACGAACCCACGAAATACGCGTTCTTCGCCCGGTCCGTCACGCCCCACCAATCGGCGACCGTCATGCCCAGCGTCAGGTCCGAGACGGTCTCGATCTCGACATTGATCTGGCGGCCGCTGAACAGCGTGGGGTCGATCAGCCAGGCGATGGTGCAGGGATCGTGCAACGGCGCGCCCTCGGAGCCGTATTTCTCCATGTCGAACCGCTCGAAGAAATCCGTCCAGCTGGCGACGACCTCGCCCACCGGACCCAGCGCGCGCAGCGCCTCGATCCGCGGGCGGGTGGTCAGGACCTTGTGCGTCACGTCGAGCGGCATCACCGTGAGCTTGACGCCCGAGCGGAACACGATCTCGGCCGCCTCGGGGTCGACAAAGATGTTGAATTCGGCCGTGGGCGTGATGTTGCCCACCTGGAAATAGGCGCCGCCCATGATGACGATTTCCGCGATCCGTCCGGCAATGTCGGGCGCGCGGGTCAGGGCCGTGGCGATATTGGTCAGCGGCCCGATCGGCACCAGCGTGACATCGTCCTCTGCACGGCAGGTCTCGATGATGAAATCGACCGCGTGCTGGTCCTGCAAGGGCATGCGCGGGTCGGGCAGGGTGATCCCGTCCAGCCCGGTCTTGCCGTGGACATGCTCGGCCGTCACCAGCTTGCGCCTGAGCGGCGCATCGCAGCCCGCGAAGACCCGGACGTCCGTGCGCCCGGCCAGTTCGCAGACGATCCGCGCGTTCTTCGCCGTCAGCGGCAGCGGGACATTGCCCGCCACGCAGGTGATGCCCAGCACCTCGATGTCCTCGGGAGAGGCCAGCGCCAGCAGCAGGGCAACGGCGTCGTCCTGTCCGGGATCGGTGTCGATGATGATCTTGCGGGGCATTCAGGGTCCAATTCTTCAGAATCAGTGCATCTTTTGCGGAAGCGACCTGCCTAAGGCATTTCCCCCCTCCGTGTCGAGGGAGGTGGTCGCGGCGCGACGCAGGGTTATTTTGCCGCAAAATGGCCCGGTTTGACTGGCATACCGGGCGCAACACAGGCTAGGAAGACCGTAATGAGTTATGCACGCGCGGAGCGTATGAGCGACCCGACCGAGCCCGAGACCTTCGTACCCGGCGATGGGAACCAGCGTCAGTTCCGCGATGCGCTGGGCGCTTTCGCGACCGGAGTCACGGTGATCACGGCGCAATCGCCCATCGGCGCGCTGGGCATCACCGCGAACAGCTTCGCCTCGCTGTCGATGGACCCGCCGCTGGTGCTGTGGTCGCCCGGCAAGTTCTCGCGCCGTTTCGACGGCTTCATCGAGGCCGATCATTTCGCCATCCATGTGCTGGGCGCCGAGCAATACGATCTGGGCGCGCATTTCGCGCGGCAGGGCCACGATTTCGACCTGCCGGGCGTGGCGCTGAACGCCCAGGGCGTGCCGGTGCTGCCGGGTTGTCTGGCGGTTTTCGAATGTGCGCGCGAGGCCGTGCATGACGCGGGCGATCACGCCATCGTCGTGGGCCGCGTGCTGGCCGCGCGGCATCGGCAGGGGGCGCCCCTGGTGTTCCAGGGTGGCAATTACGGCGGCTTTGGCGGCTGATTTTCTTGTATTTCTGTTGTCCGGGAGCGAGGGAGGATTTACCCTTGCGTCAACCCGGCACAGACCGGGGCAAGCGAGTTCGGGCAGTGAAAGACAACATGACAGACGGTGCGTCCTTCGGCGCGGCCTCGTTCGAATCCCATCCTTGGGTCGATCAGGGCGATGCGGCGCCGTTCCTCTTCATCGACCGCACGGCGGGGCCGGGCGGCGCCCAGGCGATGGTGCAGGGGCAGGCGGTGGCGACGGTCGGGCACAAGATGCGCGTGCCGGGCGACGCACGGCCGCGCGGGCTGTGGGGCGCCTGGCGCTGGGACGGCGAGACGCTGACGGCCGAGGTCGACGCGCTGGGATATTTCACGCTCTTCGTCTATCAGAAGGGCGACCAGATCGGCGTCTCGCCCTCGATCTTCCAGCTTCTCGCGCATGGCGCCGATGCCGAGATCGACCCCGTGGCGCTGGCCGTTTTCCACCGCGTGGGCTTTTTCGTCGGCGGGGACACGCCGTTCCAGCATATCCGCGTGATGCAGCCCGCAAGCCGCCTGACATGGCGCGCCGGGCAGGCGCGCTACGAGGGCGGCGAGCCGATCCCGAAACCGCTCGACATCACCCGCGATCAGGCGGTCGAGGCTTTCATCGACCTGCCCCGCGCCGCGATCCGCCGCTTCCTGCAGGATTGGGGCGGCCCCATCGCGCTGCCGCTTTCGGGCGGGCGCGATTCCCGTCATATCCTTCTGGAAATGGCCCATCAGGGTCGGCTGCCCGATACCTGCGTGACCTTCCATCATGGCGGCAAGGTGATGAACGCCGAGGTGCAGGCGGCGCGGGCCGTGGCCGCGCGGGTGGGGGTGAAACATACCATTCTGGGCCATCCCCGCTACCGGATGCGCGACGCGCTGCGCGGGCTGTTGATGACCCAGCTTTGCGCTGACGAGCATGCGCAGATGATGCCGATGCACGATTTCCTGTCGGGCAGCGACTATTGCGCGGTGGACGGGATCGGCGGCGACATCCTGACCAATCCCGACGACTGGGCCGCGGGCTTCATGGAGCGCGCGCGTCGCGGCGACTGGGAAGGCATCGCGCGGGGCATGGCGGATGGCCATGGCGGCGTGATCAGCCGTCCGGGGCATCACGGCGGCGCCGGGGCGGTTTTCTCTCCCGACCTGGAAGAGGCCGCGATCGACCGGCTTGCGCGGGCCATCGCGGTCTACAAGGACGCGCCCGATCCCTATCAGTGCTTCTGGTTCTACCACCGCACGCGGCGCGAGATTTCCTTTGTCTCGACCGCCGTGATGGGCGGGGCGCCGATGGTCTTCTGCCCCTATCTGGATCCTGATTTCGTCGAGCTGGGCCTGTCTTTGCCGTGGGACGTGACTTGCGACCAGAAGCTGCATGACGACGCGATTTTCCGCGCCTATCCCGATTATGCCGACATTCCCTTCGCCTCGGGCTTCCGCAACCAGCCGCTGCCGCGCCTGCGCGCGCACCGGCTGACCAACGCGCTCGACAGCCTGCGCATCGCCGCGCTGACCGGGCGCGAGGGCGCGCTGTCGGGGATGCGCGCGGCGCTGAAATCCACGCCGCTCAAACGCGGCCCTTCGGATATCCTGCGCCTGCATGACGAGATGGTGCGCGGGATGGATCCGCAACGGGCGCGCCATCTCATGAGTCTCGACCGGCGCCTTCGGGCCGCCGCCCCCAAACGGCAGGAGCTGGTGAGCGATGTCCATCTCGGCGCTTGAAGTCCAGATCAACCGCATCCGGCTCTATGCCCGCCGCCGCCGCGCCGAAAAGGCCCGGGCGGGCGCCATGGACAAGCCCTTCGACGCGGGCGCGGGCGAGACGCTGTTGCTCGTCACCCAGCCCGAACGGATCCCGCAATCGCAGATCTACCCGTTCCACCATTACGCCGGTGACCTGAAGCGGCTCTACGGCGCGCAGGTGCGCGAGGCCGATACATGGGCCGTGCTGAGGGGCGAGGAACCGGCGGCAAAGGGCGCCAGCACCGTCGCCTTCCAGACGCCGTTCGATATCGGCGACGACGAGCTGCACAAGCTCGTCGAGACCCTGCGGGCGCAGAATCCCGGTGCGCGGATCGTCTGTCTGGACTGGTTCGCGCCGACCGACCTGCGCAACGCCGCGCGGATGGATCCTCTGGTCGATCTTTACGTCAAGAAACACGTCCTGCGCGACCGTTCGCTTTACGGTCAGCCGACGCTGGGCGACACCAACCTGACCGATTACTACAACCGTCGCTATGGCATCGACGAGCCCGAGCAATGCTTTGAGGTCCCGCCGGGCTTCTGGGACAAGCTGGTGGTCGGCCCGTCCTTTGCCACCGCGCCCAATATCCTGCCCGCCCTGATGGGCCGGATGCCCGGCGGACGCCGTCCCATCGACATGCATGCCCGCTTCGCCGTCGGCGGCACGCCGTGGTACGCAGGAATGCGCGGCGAGGCGGAAGAGGCGCTGAACCAATTGCCGGACCTCAATATCGTGAAGGGCGAGGGCGTGCCGCTGCCGCGCTTCATGGTCGAAATGACCAGCTCGAAGATCGGCTTCTCACCCTTCGGCTATGGCGAGGTTTGCTGGCGCGACTACGAATCCGTCATGGCGGGCGCGCTGCTGCTCAAGCAGGACATGAGCCATATCGAAACCGCGCCCGATATCTTCCGGCCGTGGGAGACCTATGTTCCCGTGGCCTGGGACCTGTCGGATTTCGAAGCGGTCACGCGCCAGGTGCTGGAGGACGACGCCTTGCGCGCGCGCATCACGCGGAACGCGTTCGACTTGCTGCACGACTGGCTGCATTCCGACGCCTTCGCCCGCGCCATGGCGCCGCTTTTCGGACGCTGAAGACGGGCCGTTCCTGAAAAGGGAGGCGGCAGGCACGGGGCCCGCCGCCGGGAACAAAGGATCAGGTCATTGCAAAAGGCTCACGTGGAGGAACCGCGACGCGCCTGACCGTGCCGGAAAGCGGGCCGGGTCGCCGACGATTCGACGCCAGATTACCCGCAACCCGGCGGCGTGGTCTTGGCCCCGGCGGAAGTCTTGCGGGCTGGACGGCAGAAACGGGCGATTTGTTAACCGACAGCCCGCAGGAACGGGCAGGGCGCGCGGGCTAGGACGACCTCTGCGCGGTCATCGCCTCGATCCGCGTCGTGCGCGAGGTCTGGCCGAAGCGCCGCCGATAGCTCGTGTTGAACCACGACAGGTCATCATCCTCGCTGGTGAAACCGATCTTCGGAACCCGTTCCTTTCCACAAAATCTGATCGCGCACGACGGCTTTGGGATCGGAACGGTGATTACGCAAACCCGCTTCGAGTTCGCCTCCGGCAAGCTTAGAGCATCGTCACCGCTGCGCGCCATTCGCCCAGCGCACCCAGCGGCTACGCCTCTCGCTTGTTGCGGCTCTGTTCCCTTTGAGAGCGATGGAAACAGGGGGAGAGTTTTTGGCGGAGTTGAAACTCAGGCCATTGGAAAAGCGTGAAGAAATTCGACCGAACCGAATTTGGCGAGGTTCGCCCGAACAGAGACGGAGGGCCATTCAGAGCCCGAAACAGGCCTGGCGCGCAGTCTCAGAGGTTCGCATGGCGGAGGCAAAGTCCTTTGAAAACACAACTATCTCAGCGCCGAAGGGGGCGCCTGTCCGTGTTCGCAACAGGGATGATGGCGGAGGGAAAGCGATACGCAAAAACTCCGCTCAGCGGGCAGGTTCGAATCCCGGCCACCTGCCACGTTTCTCCAAGCATAGCGTCCGATACGATTGCCTTCTCTCGCTCTCGCCGGGTGCGTTGACGGCTCTGCGCGGCCGCGGCTCCTTTGCGCACAGCGCCTCAAGACACTGACTTGCCTCTCTTTTTCTTTCACGCCTTCGTACTCCTGCAACCGCCGTGAGTTGCGAAGAAGGAGATGACGATGAAACCAAACTGCTTGAACCAGAAAGAACTGGCGGAACGCTGGACCATTTCGCACCGCACCCTGGAGCGGTGGCGGTGGGCCGGCGAAGGTCCTGCATACATGAAGATCGGAGGGCGCGTCGTCTATCGTATCGCCGATATCGAGGCCTTCGAACGCGACGTGATGAATGCCACTTCCGATCAGGGCGTCCCGGCCTACTGACACCGACCTTATCCTCCCAATCCTCGATGTCGCTACAAAGCTCGGGCGCATAGCTGGCGATGTCGTAGCCCGCGCCGTCGCCGTCCTCCTCCGAGACCCAGCGGACCTTGCGCGCCAGATCATCCCGTCCTGCAGCCTTCAGCGTGGCATGCTCATGGGCCAGGACGCGCTCCTCACCCGCGCGCCCAACGATGCGATTGCGCTCGTCCCGGCCCGCGACGTCGAACTTCCTCGCGATGTGCAGCATCTGATCCATCTCCTCTGGCGGAGGCTGGTTGGAGAGCGTGGGCGGAGGACCGATCCAGATCGGTGCCGCCTCGCGCAAGCCGTCCGCGGGCCGCATGCCTGGTAAGCGGCCGAGCCAGTCCGGATGCAGCTCCAGCCACCGCGCCACCGCGTCGACCAGCGTCATCTGGAAATTGAAGGCGGGCTTGTAGCCGGGGATCCAGTCCTCGCCGAGCCCCTTCAGCACCGCGCTGATGTTCTGGTGCTTGAACTCGACGGACCCCTCGGACCGGTCGTTCAGCAGCGGCAAGAGCGCCCGGCGGTGTTCGGCTTTGCTGTAGCGGCGCGCGGAGATGTCGTCGGCCAGCATCGCGAAGTAATCCGCGACGATCAGGTCGTTCTCTTCATCTGTCCACGCCCTGTTCGACATTGCGCCAGGCTATGGGCGTGAAGTCTGTTTGTCATCAGAGACTTCTGGCAGGGTTCTGGCTCGCTTCGAACGCTGCCGCCTGCCTTCGGGATCGGCCGCTACGGAACCGTCCTCCCGACCGTCCTGCGCTTTCGTGTAGGTCTCCGCCATCAGATTATGTCGCGAACGGGACGACCCCATGAACGCGGCAACCCATTGGAAATGCGAGGATGTTTCACGCCGTCCCGTGACCACCGAGGGGCGCTTGAAGAGAGACACGGGCCATTCGGAGACCCATTCTGCGTCAACCGCTGAGTCTCCGAAGGGCGGACGACCTTGCCAACGCCCTTTGAAACAAAAAAGAAAAAAGGCCCCAATCGGGGCCCTTGGACGCATTCAGTAGCTGAATGTGGCGGAGCGAGAGGGATTCGAACCCTCGAGACGGTTTCCCGCCTACACACTTTCCAGGCGTGCGCCTTCGACCACTCGGCCACCGCTCCGTGGGCGCAGCAATACCGGTGCGGGGCAGGCAAGGCAAGAGGGGGGAAGCTCGGTCGATGCGGGATTGCGTCAGCTGGGTGGCGTCGGCTCCGGCGCAATAGTGTCCATGCTTATCGTCAGCATGGATCGTATTCCCTCAGCCCTGCAGCGGAGCGGTGGAGTGGCGCACGACGAGATGGGCGTCGATCAACTCTCGACCGGGGGCGAGGGGGCGGTGTTCGGTCAGGGCGGCGATCAGTCTTTGCGCGGCGAAGCGGCCAAGGCGCACGCGGGGCTGGTGGATCGTCGTCAGCGCCGGAATATAGTGATCCGCGAAATCCACATCGTCGAAACCCACCACGCTGACATCATCGGGAACCGAAATCCCCATACGGTGACACTCGGCGATAAAGCCGAAGGCGCATTCATCTGAGGCCGCGAAGACCGCGCTGGGACGGTCTGGCCGGGATACCCAGTCCCGCGCCGCACGCGCCCCCGAGGCCATGGTGAAATCGCCCGCCGCAATCGACGCTGCGACACCGCGTTGTGCCGCGCTGGTCAGGAAGCCGTCGCGCCGGGTGACCGCCAGCACGTTCCCCTCGGGCCCGGCGATATGCAGCACGCGCCGGTGGCCCAGATCGGCCAGATGATCCACCGCCAGCCGCGCCGCGGCTGCGTTGTCGATGGCGAGCCCCGGCAGCGTCGCGCGCGTGTTCCATTCGCACAGCTCGATCACCGGAAGACGCCAACGGGCGAGGATCTCGGGGGCGAGCGAGCCGTCGAGAAGGATGATGCCGTCGGCGCGCCCGTCATGGCCCAGCGCCTCGATCCGGCCGGCCTCGGCGCGGCTGTCCGAGACCTGAACGCTTAACCCCGCTGACCCGGCAACCTCTTGAATTGTCGCGATGATCCGACCGAAAAACGTGTTCGCAAGGTTCGGCGCCAGCACCAGGATCGAGCGTGCGCGCCGCTGGCGCAGATCGCGCGCGGCTGTGTTGACGCGGTAGCCCGTCGCCTCGACCGCGGCCATGACCCGGGCGCGTGTCTCGATCCCCACGACCGCCGGATTCGACAGCGTCCGGCTGACCGTCGCGGTCGAGACGCCGGCCGCGCGGGCCACGTCGGCGATGCGGATGTTCTTGTTCATGACGCATCTGGGGACGCCAGCGCGCGCCTAAAGTCAAGGCTTGCCAGACGGCATGAGGTGCGATGTAATCGATTACACGACGTCGATTCGCGGCTGCAAGACCGCCATTTGACGCAGGGAGGATATATGAAGACGATCAAGGGCCCGGCCCTGTTCCTCGCGCAGTTCGCGGGGGACGAGGCGCCGTTCAACTCATGGGACAGCATCACCCGCTGGGCCGCCGATTGCGGCTACAAGGGGGTGCAGGTGCCAAGCTGGGACGCGCGGTTGATCGATCTCGCCACAGCGGCCAGCAGCAAGGATTATTGCGACGAGTTTCTCGGCGTCGCCCGAGACAACGGCGTCGAGGTGACCGAACTTGCAACCCATCTGCAGGGCCAGCTGGTCGCGGTGCATCCGGCCTATGACGCGGGTTTCGATGGCTTCACGGTTCCCGAAATGCGCGGCAATCCGAAGGCGCGGCAGGAATGGGCCGTCGACCAGGTCAAGAAGGCGCTCAGCGCATCCGTAAACATGGACATCAAAGCCCATGCGACGTTTTCGGGCGCGCTGGCCTGGCCCTATCTGTACCCGTGGCCGCAGCGGGCGCCAGGGCTCGTCGAGACCGCGTTTGACGAGCTTGCCAAGCGCTGGCTGCCGATCCTGAACCATGCCGAGGAATGCGGCGTCGACATCTGTTACGAGATCCACCCCGGCGAAGATCTGCACGACGGTGTCACGTTCGAGATGTTCCTTGAGCGGGTGAGCAATCACGCGCGGGCGAACATGCTGTACGACCCGTCGCACTACGTCCTGCAATGCCTTGATTACCTTGATAATATCGACATCTATGCGGACCGGATCAAGATGTTCCATGTCAAGGATGCCGAGTTCAACCCGACCGGGCGGCAAGGCGTCTATGGCGGGTTCCAGTCCTGGGTCAACCGCGCCGGGCGCTTCCGCTCGCCGGGCGACGGGCAGGTCGATTTCAAACAGGTCTTCTCGAAACTCACCGCTGCCGGCTTCGACGGCTGGGCGGTGGTCGAATGGGAATGCTGCCTGAAACATCCCGAGGACGGCGCGCGCGAGGGCGCGGCCTTCGTGCGGGATCACATCATCCGTGTGACCGAGAAAGCGTTCGACGATTTCGCCGATGGGGGTGCGGACGACGCCGCAAACCGCCGCATGTTGGGGATCTGAGCATGAAACCGATCAGACTGGGCATGGTCGGCGGCGGGCAGGGCGCCTTTATCGGTGAAGTGCACCGCTTCGCCTCGCGGCTCGACGGGCATTACGACCTGGTGGCGGGGGCGTTGTCGGCCTCGCCGGACAAGGCAAAGGCGAGCGCCGAGGCGCTGAATATCGGGCGCGCCTATACCTCGTACGAAGAGATGGCGAAAGCCGAGGCCGCGCGTCCCGACGGGATCGAGGCGGTCGCGATCGTCACGCCCAACCATGTCCATGCGGGCCCCGCGATCGCCTTTCTCGAAGCCGGCATCCATGTCATCTGCGACAAACCGCTGACCGCGACGCTGGATGAAGCCGAAGCGCTTCAGGCGGCGGTCAAACGCTCGAAGGCGTTGTTTTTCCTCACGCATAATTACACCGGCTACCCGATGGTCCGGCAAGCGCGCGAGCTGGTCGAGAGCGGTGCCCTGGGCAAGCTGCGGCTCGTGCAGGTGGAATATGTGCAGGATTGGCTGACCGATCCGGTCGAACGCTCGGGCGGCAACAAGCAGGCCGAATGGCGCACCGATCCCGCGCGGTCGGGGGCAGGCGGCTCGGTGGGCGACATTGGTACCCATGCTTACAATCTGGCCGGGTTCGTCTCGGGGCTTGCCGTCGAACGTCTGGCTGCCGATCTCGACGCCTTTGTCGAGGGGCGCGCGCTTGATGACAACGCGCATGTGCTGCTGCGCTATCAGGGCGGCGCCAAGGGGATGCTGTGGTGCAGCCAGGTCGCGCCGGGCAACGAGAACGGGTTGAAACTGCGGGTCTTTGGCGACAAGGGCGGGCTGGTCTGGGCGCAGGAAGATCCGAACCGGCTGTGGTTCACCCCGCATGGCGAGGCGACGCGCCTGATCACCCGGCGCGGGGCCGCCGCGAGCGCCGCCGCCGATGCCGTCAGCCGCATTCCCGGCGGCCATCCCGAGGGGTACCTGGAAGGCTTCGCCAATCTTTACACCGGCGCCGCGCTTGGCATCCGCGCCCATCAGGCGGGTGAGCCCATGCCCGAGCTCGCCCGGCTTGTGCCGGGGATCGAGGCGGGAATGGCGGGCATGCGCTTCGTCGGCGCCTGCGTCGAAAGCAGCCGCCGCGACGCCGCCTGGGTGTCGCCGTGACGCCGATCCTTGCGCTCGATGACGTCTCGAAGCATTTCGGCCCCGTCGAGGTGCTGCACGGGCTGTCCTTCGCGCTCTATCCCGGCGAGGTCCACGCGCTGATCGGCGAGAACGGCGCGGGGAAATCCACGACGATGAAGATCCTCGCGGGCTATCAGCCGGCGAGTTCCGGTCGGATCCTGCTCAACGACGCGGCCGTCACGTTCGACACGATGCGCGACGCCGAAGAGCAGGGCATCGTGATGATTCACCAGGAATTCAACCTGGCCGAATTGCTGACCGTCGAGCAGAACATGTTCCTGGGACGCGAGCTGCGGCGCGGGCCTTTCCTGCGCGGCGCCGAGATGCAGCGCCAGACGCGCGAGCATCTCGCCCGCGTCGAATGCCATGCCGATCCGCGCGCGCCGGTGCAGGAATTATCCAATTCCGACAAGCAGATGCTGGAAATCGCCAAGGCCCTGTCGCGCGACGCACGGGTGCTCATCATGGACGAGCCGACCGCCGTTCTGACCAGCAACGAGACCGAGATCCTGTTTCAGCAGGTGCGCGCCCTGCGCGAGCGGGGCACGGCGGTGATGTTCACCTCTCACAAGCTCGACGAGGTCAAGGCGATTGCCGACCGGGTCACCATCATGCGCGACGGCAAGGTTGTCTTCTCGGGACCGGCCGAGGGTCTGAGCGAGCATGACATGGCCGAGGCGATGGTCGGGCGCGAGCTGTCCGACCTGTATCCCGCCCGCCCGGAAACCGTGCCCGGCGAGGTGGTGCTGCGCGTGCGCGATCTCGACGTGCCGGGCCATGCCCGTGATATCGGCTTCGAGCTGCATCGCGGCGAGATTCTGGGGATCGCCGGGCTTGTCGGTTCGGGCCGGACAGAGGCGATGGAAGGGCTTTGCGGCCTGAGGCCCGCCACCGGCGCGGTCGAGATCGAGGGCGAGCCTGTCACCATTCGCCGCCCCTCGGACGCGCTGGATCGCGGGCTGTGCTACCTGACTGAGGACCGCAAGACGCGCGGCCTTCTGCTGGACAAATCCATGCGCGAGAATGTCACGCTTCAGGCGCTGCCGCGCCGCGCAGGCATGATGATCGACCGCGCGGGCGAAGAGCGCATCCTTGACGAGGCGATCCGCGATTTCGACATCCGCGGCGCGCGCGGGGTTAGGGTGGGCAACCTGTCGGGCGGCAATCAGCAAAAACTGTTGCTGGCCAAGGTCATGCAATCCGAACCGCGTATCCTTGTCACCGACGAACCCACGCGCGGCATCGATATCGGCACCAAGCAACAGATCTATCGCTTCCTGCGCGGGCTGGCCGATCGGGGCACCTCGGTCATCGTCGTCTCGTCGGAAATGCAGGAGCTCATCGGCCTGTGCGACCGCGTGCTGGTGATGCGGCTGGGCCGGATCACGGGCCAGTTGGCCGGGCGTGACATTACCGAGCGCGGCATCGTCCGGCTGGCGATGGGCATCGCGCAGGAGCCGGGTAGCCGGACAGGGCAGGGCGACGTGACGCCCGCTTCCAACACCATTGACGCGGACCGACCCACATGACGCAGACCGATACCGCAACCGCCAGACCCGCGCGCCGCCTGCCACCGATGACCGTGATCGGCCCGGTCGTGGCGCTGATCGCGCTCATCGTCATCGGCGCGATGCTCAATCCCAATTTCCTGGGTTACGCGAACCTCACGAACGTGCTGTCGCGCTCGGCCTTCATCGGCATCATTGCCGTGGGCATGACGTTTGTGATCACAGCCGGCGGGCTCGACCTGTCGGTCGGCTCGATGGCGGCTTTCATCGCCGGGCTGATGATCGTGGTGATGAATGCGGCCCTCCCGGTTCTGGGCGTGGGGCTGCCCGTCATCCTGCTGGGGGTCGCCACGGCGCTGATCGCGGGCCTGATCGCGGGCCTTATCAATGGCTTGCTCATCACCAAGGTGGGGATCGAGGCGTTCATCGTCACGCTGGGCACGATGGGGATCTATCGCTCGCTGGTCACCTGGATGGCCGATGGCGGCACGCTGTCGCTCGATTTCGGCCTGCGCACCTTTTACCGGCCGGTGTATTACGACGGCATCCTTGGCATTTCCTGGCCGATCATCGTCTTCGCGCTCTGCGTGATCGTGGGCGAGATCTTCCTGTCTCGCGGTGTCTTCGGCCGCCATGTCGCCGCGACCGGCGCCAATGCCGAGGTCGCGCATTATTCCAGCGTCAACACCACCCGCGTGCGGCTCGCCACCTATGTGCTTCTGGGCCTGCTCGTGGGGGTGGCCACCATCATGTATGTGCCGCGCCTCGGCTCGGCCTCGCAGACGACCGGCATTCTTTGGGAGCTTGAGGCGATCGCCGCCGTGATCATCGGCGGCACCTATCTGAAAGGTGGTTTCGGGCGCGTCTGGGGCACGGTGATCGGCGTGCTGATCCTGAGCCTGATCGAGAACATCCTCAATCTCACCGACCACGTGTCGCCCTATCTCAACGGCGCGGTGCAGGGGGTGATGATCATTCTCGCTGTGATCCTGCAGCGCGGAGCGAAGACCGGCAAATAGGCCCCGATGGCCGCTGCCGGAAGACTATCCATCGGTCAAACAGGGAGGAGAACCGACATGACCCGCCATTTCCCCAAAGCCGCCCTCGCGGTCAGCTTTCTGGCGCTCGCCGCACCCGCGGTCGCGCAGGACACGACTGTGATCGGCGTGTCCATTCCCGCCGCCACCCATGGTTGGGCGGGGGGCATGAACTACCACGCCCAGGCCACCGTGGACCGGCTGGAAGAGGTCTATCCGCAGCTCGATTTCGTGCTCGCCACGGCCTCGAACGCGGCCGAACAGGTCAACGATATCGAGGACATGGTCGCCACCCGCGACATCGCCGCGCTGGTCGTTCTGCCCTTCGAATCCGAGCCGCTGACAGGCCCGGTTCAGGCGCTGTCGGAAAGCGGCATCTGGATCACTGTCGTGGATCGCGGCCTCTCGGTCGAGGGGATCGAGGATCTCTATGTCGCCGGCGACAATCCGGGCTTCGGCCGCGTCTCCGGGGAATTCTTCACCCAAGCCATGCCCGATGGCGGCCAGATCGTCGTGCTGCGCGGCATCCCGACCACCATCGACAACGAGCGTCTCGCGGGCTTCGAGGAAGCGATCGAAGGGTCGGGGATCGAGATCCTCGCCGCCGAGCACGGCAACTGGAACCGCGACGACAGCTTCACCGTCATGCAGGACTTCCTGTCGCGTTATCCTCAGATCGACGCGGTCTGGGCGTCGGATGACGACATGGCCATCGGCGCCATGGCCGCCATCGATGCCGCCGGCCGTGATGATATCCAGTTCGTCCTGGGCGGCGCGGGCATGAAGGAGATGATCCAGCGCACGATGGAGGGCGACGAGATGGTCCCCGCCAATGTCACCTATCCGCCGGCGATGATTGCCACGGCCATCGAGATGACGGCGGTTGGCATGACGTCGAACGCGCCGGTTTCGGGTACCTTCACCATCGGCTCGGTGCTGATCACGCCCGAGAATGCCGAGCAGTACTACTATCCCGACAGCCCGTTCTGATCCTCCCGGACAAAACGCCGTCGGCAGGGCCGGTTCTTTCGGGGGCCGGCCCCTTCTTTGCCGTTGCCGTCGGGCGAAGGGCGCGATCCGGATGTCTCGTCGCCGGAGTGTCGCGGCCGGTCGGTGACGTGCTGCTCCCGAATGTCGTCCTGCCTTCAGGCCGGTTTCCGATTCCAGACCGGCCGTTGAAGCGGGGCCCCCTCTGCAACCGTCCTCAACGCGCTTTTTGAGATACATCTGTAAACAATCGCGGTCATCGTCGGATCGCTCGCCGCACCTGGACGCTGAACGTGGCCTGATCTGGCGAAGCAAGGGCTGTTTGGGGGCCGCAGAAGGGGCAGCAGCGCAGGGTATCGCACTATCCGCTACAGGTTGCGGCTGACGAAAACACCGCCCGGTCATCTGCTCCGGTTCGGCTCCCGCACGATCGCATCGGCGCGGCCCTGATCGCTCGCTTGCGGCTGCTACGCTCGGGTATCTTCATTCCCTTTGCCGGTGGAGTCCCTCCCTCTTCTTCCCGCTTACGTTTCGCTCTTCTTTCCACGCGAATGACAGCAACCGGCAACAACCGACCTGCCGCCATTCGCCAGACGCTCCCGTCCGCTTTCGCACCGCAACATCGGCAGCCGTTCGCGCGTCGCGGACAGAACACGTCTATCGAGTCACGCGATCTGGCGTCAGGCTTGGAACCGAAGGGCGATCATGACGCCGGCAAAGGCGGAGAAGCCGGTCAGCACGGTGCCCCACAAGGTGTCTGTCACGACCATCGACCACGACCAGTCCTTCATCACCGACATCGAGGTGAACTCGTAGGTTCCATAGGCCATGGCGCCGACGAGAGCTCCGTAGAGCAGCGCGCGCATCGGATCCGCGTCGCGCAAGGCGGGCAGCGAAACCAGCACGACAAGGCCCGCGACATAGGCGAGGTAAAAGGCGCCCGCCGCGCCCAGCATGGGCGAATCGCGCATCGCATCGCCGAGGTGACGGGCAAAGAGCGGTTTCATGACAAGGCTCAACATGACAGCGTCGAGCGCAAGGAAGATTACGGCAGTAGCGATATACAGGATCATGACCATCTCCGGTTCGTTTGAACCGCAGGTAGCGCACCGCACGCTGCCGGACAGGCCCATTGTCGGAGAGGCCCGTGTTAGGACAGGCCTGTGGGACGACTGGCTCGTCTGACCGTATGCTGACCGCGGAGATTCCGCAGGCGAGGCCCTTGCGTCGACGTCCAAGAGCCTGCTTTCCCCGCTTCTTTATTATCAGCACGTGTCTCAGTTGCCTGGTCTGCACCTTTTGCGTCCCGACGCCCGGCGCCGGGTAATCCCTTTCAGAAAGACAATCTGGACCGATGCCACCTCCTTTCGTCTGCGCGCGGCGTTTAAGGAACACGGATTCGAAGCCTCGCCCCGTTATGAAGGGAACATCTTATCGAAACGCTAACGGGGTCCTGCCCATCGCGGAATTATCACGCCAGACGCCAGCAACGGATCGCGCGCTCTTGTACGTTTAGCGCGTGCTTGTGTATACATAGAGCGGGTCTTGATGGAGGATCCCGTGGCCAACCAGACTGAAACCATCCTTGCGGCGCTTCACGACTGGATCGATGCGGGGCGGCTCAACCCCGGGGACGAGATCGATGAAGCGTCCTTGGTGCAGCATTTCGGCGTCTCGCGCACCCCGGTGCGCGAAGCGCTCATGCAGATCGAGGCAACGGGTCTCGTACGGCGTTTGCCGCGCAAGGGAGCGGTGGTGTTCAAGCCTACCCTGAGTGATTTCCTGTCCATTCTCGAAATCCATGCTCAGCTCGAAGGGCAGGCGGCGGGGCTAGCCGCGCGGCGCATCTCGACCCCCGGGCGCGAGGATTTGCGCTTGATCACGCAGGCTTGCGAGGACCACGCGGCGCGTCATGGCGATCACGATCCCGATGCTTATTACCAGTTGAACCTGCGCTTTCACGCCGCTGTGGGCGAAGCGGCGTCCAATCCGTTCCTGCTGGATCTGATCAAGACGAATGCGCGAAAGCTCATGGCCTATTATCGGGCACGCTATCGTTATGCCGGCGCCATTGCTGAATCCGCGCGCGATCACCGCGCGATTGCCGACCTCATCCTGGCCGGCGATGCTTCCGGGGCCGAAGCCGCCATGCGGAACCATGTCCAGCTTGACCAGCTTACCGCGATGGATGTGCTGGCCGCGCTGGGTTAGGCGGATTGGGCTAGGCGGATTGGCGAAGTATCGGGACCGAAGGCCCGATGCTTGCGGGGACGCCGTCTTCGCCAATCCAGAACCAGGAAACCCGATTCGGTTTAACAAAGCGTGAAGACAGGGTCACCGCCAAGAGGCGCCACGGAGACCCTGTTCGCGCGCCCCATTTTCATGGGCGATGAGCGTGCGCAAAAGGATGCGCATCGCCAATCCCGCCTGGGTTTCGCTGTCTCCCAACGGTTCGACCAGCCGCGCTTCAAGCGCGGCAACCCGGCTGCGCGCCTGACGCAAAACGGTGCTGCCGCGTTCGGTCAGAACAAGACCGCGGGCCCGGGCATCGCCGGCGACAGAGGCCCGCGCGATGAGGCCATCGCGCTCCAGCGCGCGGGCGAGTTTCGAGGCGAAGATCGGCGAGATGTCCAGCGCCCGGGCAAGATGGCTTTGGATGAAGGGCGGGGCGGAAGACGGTGTATG
Source organism: Pararhodobacter marinus (assembly GCF_003122215.1). Lineage (GTDB taxonomy): Bacteria > Pseudomonadota > Alphaproteobacteria > Rhodobacterales > Rhodobacteraceae > Pararhodobacter > Pararhodobacter marinus. The sequence goes on from NZ_QEYD01000002.1 coordinate 20,945, forward strand.
CGCTTGGCCCGAACCAGAAAACGCCGGCTCGCTGCTCTGACCGAGAAGATCGAGCGCCGCGAACTGGGCGTGGGTCAGGCCGAGATCGGCGAGCGCGCGATCGGTCAGGTTGCGCCAGCGAAGAGAGAGCGACCAGACGAGAGCGCCGAGGCTGGGACGGTGCCGCATATCATGTCCATGGTTACAATCAGCATGGACATCAAAGACAGCCAGTCCTTGCCAAAAGGCTAACACGGCTCAGCGCGAAGAGGCTTGCGCGAAAAAATCGGCAATCCACCGGGCCATCCGGCCGTTGTCGACATTCTGGTCCAGCGACGCGCGGGCCCGGGCGAGCGCCTCGGCCGGAACATCGGCGGGGTCGTGACTGGCCAGTTCCTCGATCAACGCGGCCATGAAATCCGGTGTGATTTCAGGGTGATATTGGGTCGTGAAGACGGTGTTGCCGATCGCGAGATGACCGTAAGGCGTGGCCTCGGTGCCGCCCAGAACGCGAGCGCCCGGGGGCGGCATGAGGACCTGTTCATTATGCGCGGCGTTCAGGGCGACAGGGCCGGCCGCGGTCCAGGACGCCGGATCGCGCAGATCGCTTTCGACCCGACCCAGAACCCAGCCGCCCGGATTGCGCCCGACGCGCCCGCCCAAAGCGCGCGCGACCGCCTGATGGCCGAAACAGGCGCCGAAAACCGGCATCCCGGCCAGAATGGAATCGCGCAGCATCGCCAGCAGGCCCGCCACCCAGGGGGCATCGTCATGAACCGAAGCCGGGCTGCCCGAAACGATCACGCCATCGAAGGTTCCGGGGGCGAGCGAGTCCGGCGCCTCGCCATCGGGAAGCTTGAACGCCGTATACCGCCAGCCCTGCGTCACCGGCGCCAGAAGCGCCTGGAATTTCTCGGCTTCGCTGGAATGCCGGGCGGCAAAAGCCGAGCGGTCGGTGTTGGCGTCGAGAAGAGCGATATGCATGAACATTCCATTTGCATACTGTAAGGTGACATGAATATACATAAAGGGGTAGGCAATCAAGGAGTGTCGCATGACCATCTGGACGCCCAGCGATGACGGCCACGCCGATCTGACCTCGCACGACACGTTCGTGAACGGCCCGCCGCACAATACCTTCGCGCGGATGCGTGCCGAGGATCCGATGGCCTGGACCGACTGGGAGGCGGGCGAGGGGTTCTGGTCCGTGACCCGCCATGCCGACATCCTGTCGCTCAACCGCCAGACCGACTTGCTGTCCTCGGCCCGGGGGATCCGGATGGAGGACCAGACCTACGAGGAATACCTCGCGCGGCGCACCTTTCAGGAGACCGACCCGCCCGAGCATACCCGCACCCGCATGAAGGTGATGAAGGCCTTCTCGCCCCGCGTGGTGGCGGGATTCGAAGGGCAGATCCGCGATCTGTGCGACACGATCCTCGATCAGGCGCTGCAGCACGACACGTTCGACGCGACGAAACTCATCGCGCGCCAGTTGCCGATGCTGATGCTGGGTCGGATCATCGGCACGCCCGACGAGGATCTGCCCTGGCTGGTGGAGAAAGGCGACGCGCTGATCGCCAATACCGATCCCGATTTCACCGAGCATGTGCTCGACCGGATGACGACCGATGAATACCGGCTCATGCCCTTCAACTCGCCCGCGGGGGCCGAGCTTTACAATTACGCCAAGGACCTGATGGCGTCAAAAGCCGCGCGTGGCGATGCCGAAGGCGTGCTGCACCTGATCCTGCAGCCCGACGAGAATGGCGAGGTGATCAGCGAGACGGAATTCCGCAACTTCTTCTGCCTTCTGGTCGCGGCCGGCAACGATACCACGCGCTATTCCATCGCTGCCGGCATTCAGGCCATGGCGCATCAGCCCGAATTGCTGGGACAGATGCAATCGGGCGCGGTCGATGACACGATGGCCGACGAGATCATCCGCTGGGCCACGCCGGCCTTGTATTTCCGCCGCACCGCCACGCGCGATTTCGACATGCATGGCAAGACTGTGAAAGCGGGCGACAAGGTGCTCTACTGGTTCGCCAGCGGCAACCGCGACGAGGCCGCTTTCGACGATCCGTTCCGCGTCGATCTGGCGCGCAAGCCCAACAAGCATCTGAGCTTCGGGCAGGGCGGGCCGCATCTGTGCCTGGGCATGCACCTGGCCCGGCTGGAAGTGCGGGTGCTGTTTCAGGAACTGGCCCGCCGGATCACAACGGTGGAACCGGCCGGTGAGCAGAAATTCCTCCGCTCGAATTTCGTCGGCGGGATCAAGGAACTTCCGGTGCGCGTGACGCGTGCCTGACAAAACCAAGAAAAGAACAGACCAACATCAGGGAGAAACCCATGCGCGACCGCCTCAGACCCGTCTGGTGCGACCACCTGTCCATCCTGCGCGGCAAGTACCTGCCGCAGGAAAAGATCGGCACCGGCTCGACCCGCTTCGCCCAGCCGTGTTTTGCCGTCCATTACGACAAGGACCTGATCGTCGATGCCCCGGGCACGAATTGTCTCGAAGGGTTGCCCGACATGACTTTGAGCTGGCAGGCGCAGGATATCCGCCCGGGCTGGGAGCCGGGCGTGCACATGGTCACGGGCGACCTGACCGACCGCGACGGCGCGCCGATACGCATCGCCGGGCGGCACGCGCTGAAGACCGCGATCGCCGACTGGCAGAAACACGGGCTGACCCCGAAAGTGGGGATCGAGCTGGAAGCTTACGCCTTCGTGCGGGGCGAGGATGGCAGCCTGCAGCCCTATGATACGCCCGGCGCGCATGTCTATGGCGGCGGACCCTTCAACGACCCGCTGGGCTTCACCGATGCGATCTGGGAAGCGGCCGAGGCGGCGGGTTTCCGGCTGGACCTGATCACCACCGAATACGACGCGCCGCAATTCGAGTTCACGCTGGCCTTCGACGAGGCGCTGGCGGCGATGGACGATCTGGTCATGTTCCGCCAGCTGGCGCGCGAGGTGGCCTTCCGCAAGGGCGTGATCCTGACCTTCCTGCCCAAGCCACTGTTCGAGAAGGGCGGCAACGGGATGCATATCAATCTCAGCTTCGCCGACGGCGCGGGCGAGAACGCGTTGAGCCAGGGCGAAGAGGGCGGCATCGCCGGGATGACCGACCTAGCGCGCGGCTGTATCGCCGGCTGGATGGCGCATCACAAGGGGCTGGCGGCGCTGGTCGCGCCCTCGGTCAATTCCTATGCGCGGCTGCAACCGGCCTCGATGGCGGGTTACTGGGCCAATTGGGGCGTCGATCATCGCGGCGTCACCGCCCGCGTGTCAGGCGAGGGCGGCAAGAAGGCGCGGCTGGAACACCGGATGGCCGATGCCTCGGCCAATCCCTATGGCGCGGTGGCGGCGGTTCTGCAGGCGGCGCGGCTGGGCTATGAGGCGGGACAGGCGCTGCAGGCGGCCGAGACGCAGGATTGCTTCATGGGTCAGGATACCGAGACCGGCGTCGCGGCTTCGCTGAGCGACGCGCTCGACGATCTGGAAGCGGATAGCGCGCTGGTCGCGGCGATGGGGGCCGAGTATTGCGCCCACCACGTCCATATGAAGCGCGTCGAGGTCGACAAGACGAAGGACATGACGGCAGAGCAGGCGCGCGACTTCGCGATCTGGTTCGTCTGACCAGCATGGGCGTCGGGGCAGGGCGGCTTGCTCGGACCCCCGCAAGGGGGGCCGCTCGCCGCGCCGGCGGGGCTTGCGCCCCGCGCGCCCGGCCCGACCAGTACGGCATCAGAAAAAGGCCGGGTGAGCGCACCCGGCCTTTTCTTTGCGCGCGTTCGAAAGGACCTGAGCGCCATCTCAGGTGATGACATCCGGCCCCGTACGCCCCGTCCGTTTCGAGATCCCCGCCAGCACATCCGCCGCCGCGATCACCGGCGCCAGCGCGGCCTGCGGGTCCTGACCGAAATCCTGCGGGTCGAAGCGTTCCAGATAGACCCTCAGCGTAGCGCCTTCGGTCCCGGTGCCCGAAAGCCGCATCACCACGCGCGCGCCGCCCTCGAACCGGATCTGCAGGCCCTGCTTCGCCGCGACCGAGCCGTCGACCGGATCGGTATAGCTGAAATCCTCGGCGCTTTCGATCACCAGCCCGTCATGCGTCCAGCCGGGCAGGCCGCCCAGCTCGGCGCGCAGATCATCGACCAGCCGGTTGGCCACATCGCTGTCGATCGCCTCGTAATCGTGGCGCGAATAATAGGTGCGCCCGAATTCAGCCCAGTGATCGGCCATCACCTCGGCCACCGATTGCTTCTTCACGGCCAGGATGTTGAGCCACAAGAGCACGGCCCAGAGCCCGTCTTTCTCGCGCACATGGTCCGAGCCGGTTCCCGCCGATTCCTCGCCACACAGCGTCGCCATTCCGGCATCGAGCAGGTTGCCGAAGAATTTCCAGCCGGTGGGCGTGGCATAGCAATCCATGCCACGGGCCTCGGCCACCCGGTCAACGGCGCAGGAGGTGGGCATCGAGCGCGCGACGCCCTTCAGCCCGCCCGCATAGCCCGGCGCCAGATGCGCATTCGCGGCCAGCACGGCAAGGCTGTCAGAGGGCGTGACATAGGCGCCGCGCCCGACGATCATGTTGCGATCCCCGTCACCGTCCGAGGCCGCGCCGAAATCGGGCGCGTCGGGGCCGTGCATCGCGTCCATCAGGTCCTTGGCCCAGACCGGGTTCGGGTCGGGATGGCCGCCGCCGAAATCCGGGGACGGCACGGCATTGACGACCGACCCCCTGGGGGCGCCCAGCCGGTTTTCCAGGATCTCGGTCGCGTAGGGGCCGGTGATCGCGTGCATCGCGTCGAAGCGGATGCGGAACCCGCCCGCGAGCAGCGCGCGGATCGCGTCGAAATCGAAAAGCTGTTCCATCAGTGCGGCATAGGCGTCGACCGGATCGACGATTTCCAGCGCCATGCCGCCGAAATCGCGCTCGCCCAGGGCGGACAGATCGGCATCGGGGCCTTCCCAGATGTCGTAGCTGTCGATCGTCTCGGTCGCCTCGAAGATCGCCTGCGTGATCCCTTCGGGCGCGGGGCCGCCATTGGCGATGTTGTACTTGATGCCGAAATCCTCGTCCGGGCCGCCGGGATTGTGGCTGGCCGACAGGATCACGCCGCCATCGGCCTTGCGCATGCGGATCAGGTTCGACGCGGCGGGGGTCGAGAGAAAGCCGTTCTGGCCGACGATCACCTTGGCCGCGCCCGAGGCGGCAGCCATCTTCAGGATCGTCTGGATCGCGCTTTCGTTGAAGAACCGCCCGTCGCCGCCGACGACCAGCGTGCGCCCCCGGATCCCGCCGATCCCGTTCCAGATCGACTGAACGAAATTCTCGAGATAGCCGGGCTGCATGAAGACGCGGGTCTTCTTGCGCAGGCCCGAGGTGCCGGGCTTCTGGCCAGCGATGGGTTGCGTGGCGATGCGGGTGTGTTCGGTCATTCTCAGGGTATCCTTCCAGCCTCGGCCATGATGGCGCTGGTGTGCTCAAGCGATGGGGCGGAAATGAGGCCCGACAGCGGCAACGGAAGCCGTCGGCACCAGTTGGGGTGCTCGAAGACCGTGCCGGGCAGGTTGGCCTGCTCGACGGCGCCGGCCAGATCCTCGCCCTGAATGGCGACGAGGGCGCTGGCGCTCCGTGCGAGATGGCGGTGAAGGGCGGCCATGTCCGAGCCGCCGGTGAGGGCGTCGAAGGCCGCGACATCCTCGGCCCGCGCCTGACGCGCGGCGGCCTCGTCGGGGACTTCGCCCAGCTGGGCGCGCCAGTCGATGTCGCGCCCCTTGCGCCAGCCTTCCCATGTGGGCAGGTCATGCGTGCCCCAGCTCGCGAGCGCGGTGGGCGTATAGGCTTCGGGCGGCAGGAAGGCGCGGGTGCCGTTCCAGTCGCGCTCGAACATCGCGACCCGGCAGCCCATCACCCCCGCCGCGTCGAGCGCGGCGCGCAGGCCGTCGGGGATCGTGCCCAGATCCTCGCCGATGACCGGCGCATCGGCGCGCTGGGCCTCGATCCTGAGCACCGCGAGCAGTTCGTCGCGGGGCATGGTGACATAGAGGCCGGGCAGGCCGTCGGGCAGCCAGAAACTGCGCTCAAGCCCCAGAATATGGTCGATGCGCAGAAGGCCGCAATATCTGAGCTGTGCGCGCAGGGTCTGGGCGAAGGCCGCGTAACCCGTGGCGCGCAACACGTCGGGACGCAGCGGGGCAAGGCCCCAGCGCTGGCCGGAAGGCCCCAGCAGATCGGGCGGCGCGCCAAGGCTCACGCCCTGCGCGAACGAGCCGCGCTCGGCCCAGGTTTCGGCCCCGTGGGGATGGGTGCCGACGGCGATGTCCAGATACAGGCCAAAGGGCATCCCCGCCATCTTCGCGCGGTGCTGGCTGTCCGAAAGCTGGGTTTCGGCCATCCACTGCGCCCAGGCATGGAAGCGCAGGCGCTGTCCATTCTCGCGGGCAAAGGCGCGGACCGCCGGGTTCGCGGGATCCTGCACGGCGTCGGGCCAGGCGTGCCAATAGGCGCCGTGGACCTCGCTCAGCGCCTGATGGATCGTGAATTCTTCCAGCGCGGCGCCGCCCGCCATGCACCATGCGTCAAAAGCCTCGCTCCCTTCGAACGCGGCAAAGGCGGCTTCGAGCGCGGCGCGCTGGGCGGGTATTGTGCGCGCGTAATCGATCAGCGCGCCGGTTTCGGGCAACGGGCGTCCGGTGTCGATATGAAGAATGTTCAGCCGCCGGCGATGCGACGGCGCGTAGGGCGAGAAATTCGTCGCATCCTCGGGGAAGCCCGCATGGATCGGGTTGATGCCCAGAAAGGCCGCGCCCCTGGCCGCCAGCCCCTCGGCCAGAAGGCCCAGCTGCGGATAGCTGCCCATGCCCGATTGCGCCTCTTCCCAGCAGGCGAAAAGCGGCAGGGTCGCGCCCCAGCGGCGGGGCGGCAGGGGCAGGCGCGGCGGGGCGGCCAGCAGGTGCACCAGCCAGCCGTTATGGGTGATCCGGTGATAGCCCAGCGGCAGCGGCGGCAGAGGGCCTTCGCCGTCGAGCGTCGCGCCGTCCTCGGTCTGCAGCCGCCACGGGCCGGGGCCCCAATCGACCGAGACGCCCGCCGGGATCGCGCGCGAGGTGGCCCGTTGCAGCGCCTCCGGCAGCGCTGCCTCGGGATTGCCATGGCCAAGTGCCGCCAGCACCGCCTCGCGGCTGGCCTCGGGCGCTTCCTGCATCCGGCCCGCGCCGTCGCGATAGACCCAGACCAGCCCGGCCTCGCGGCAAAGATCGTCCAGCGCCGACATCACGCGTCTACCAGAACCAGCGCCGAGACCGAATGCGCGGGCACCACCAGCTTGCCGAAAGCGATCCGCTCGGGCGGGGCGCCGGGGGACACGGTGTTGATGCGCCGCGACCAGACCTTGCCATCGGGGGCCGGCGTGAGCGTGACCTCGATCTCATCGCCCGCGTTGAAGGCCAGAAACAGCGCGTCCTCCAGATCGGAATAGGCGGGCGTGCCCGAGGCGGTTCGCAGCTCGACGCAGACGAAGCCCAGCGCGGGATCCTCCCAGTCTTCGGGCGTCATGCGGCGGCCGTCGGGGTGCCACCACAGCACATCCGCCTTGCCGTCCGAACTGCGTGCCTTGGAATGCAGAAACAGCCGCTGGCGCAGGATCGGGTGGTTCTTTCGAAACGCGATGAGCCGCTTGGTGAAGGCCAGCATGTCGCTGTCGGCGTTCTCCCAGTCCAGCCACGAAATCTCGCTGTCCTGACAATAGGCGTTGTTGTTGCCCTGCTGCGTATGGCCGATCTCGTCCCCCGCAAGGATCATCGGTGTGCCCTGGCTCAGCAGCAGCGTGGCCAGCAGGTTGCGCCGCCTGAGCGCACGGGCCTCGACGATGGCGGGATCGTCCGAGGGCCCCTCGACACCCATGTTATCCGAGAAATTCTCGGAATGGCCGTCGCGATTGTCCTCGCCGTTGGCGGTGTTGTCCTTGTGGTTGTAGCTGACCAGGTCCATCAGGTTGAACCCGTCATGCGCGGTCAGGAAGTTGATCGAACTGGTCGCGCCGCGCCCGGAATGGTCGAACTGGATGGCCGAGCCAGTGATCCGCGCCGCAAGCTCGGGCGCGGGGCGATCGTCGCGCCGCCAGAACCGGCGCACACCGTCGCGGAACTTGTCGTTCCATTCGTGGAACGGATGCGGAAAGGCGCCCAGCTGATAGCCGCCCGGCCCGATATCCCAGGGCTCGGCAATCAGCTTCACGCGGTTCAGGACCGGGTCCTGCCGGATCGCGGCGAAGAAGGCGGAATTGGGCTGAAACCCCGCATCGTCGCGCGCCAGCGTCGAGGCAAGATCGAAGCGGAAGCCGTCGACATGCATGACCTCGACCCAGTAGCGCAGGCTGTCCATCACCATCCGCAGCACCATGGGATGGTCCATGTTGACCGTGTTGCCGCAGCCGGTGTCGTTGATGTAGTGGCGCGGATCGGGGGCGAGGCGGTAATAGCTCTTGTTGTCGATGCCCCGGAAGGACAGCGTCGGGCCCAGCTCGGACCCTTCGCAGGTATGGTTGTAGACGACGTCCAGGATCACCTCGATCCCCGCCGCGTGCAGCCGGGCGACCATGTGCTGGAACTCGTTGATCTGCCCATGCGCCAGATAGCGCGGATCGGGCGCGAAGAAGCCCAGCGTCTGGTAGCCCCAGTAATTGGTGAGCTTCTTTTCCACCAGCCAGCGATCGTTGAGAAATGCCTGAACCGGCAACAACTCGATCGCGGTGATGCCCAGATCGACCAGATGGTCGATCACCCGGTCCGAGGCCACGCCCAGAAAGGTGCCCGGATTGTTGCCGCCGAGACGCTGGGTCAGGCCCTTCACATGCGCCTCGTAGATCACGCTGTCGCTCGACGGCGTGACGGGCGGGCGGTCGTTGCCCCAGAAAAAGCTGGGGTCTTCGACCACGCATTTGGGCATGAACCGGGCGGAATCGCGGGTGGAAAAGGTCAGATCCTGCGTTTTCGACCCGGTATTGTAGCCAAACAGCGCATCCGACCAGCGCACATGGCCGGTCAGCCGCTTGGCATAGGGGTCGAGCAGCAGCTTGTTGGCGTTGAAGCGGTGGCCTTCCTCGGGCTTGTAGGGGCCATGCACGCGGTAGCCGTATTGCTGGCCCGGAAACAGGCCCGGGACACGGCCATGCCAGACATAACCCGTGCGCTCGGGCAGGCGCAGGCGGTGCGTCTCGCGCTGACCGTCCGGGGCGAAGAGACACAGATCGACCGCGGTCGCATGTTCCGAGAACAGCGCGAAATTCACGCCGTCGCCGTCGAAGGTCGCGCCGATACGGTCGTGGCGACCGCGTTCGATGGTCAGGGTCATGCCTGCGGATTCCTCTGATCGGCAAGGCGGGCATAGAGCGCGGCGTAGAGCGGCGCGCTGGCTTCCCACCCGACCGGGTGCTTCATGGCATTGCGCTGGATCTTGCGGAAGGTCTCGGGCTGGGCATGCAGCGCGCACAGATGCCTCAGCGCATGGGCCAGCGCCGGGATCGAGCCGGGCGCGTGCAGGATGCCGGTGGCGCAGCAAGCGGCCAGCGCGGCGGCATTGGCGTCGATCACCGTATCGGCCAGCCCGCCGGTGCGCGCGACGACCGGCACCGCGCCATAGCGCAGCCCGTACATCTGCGTCAGACCGCAGGGTTCGAACCGCGACGGCACCAGCACCGCGTCGGCGCCCGCATACATCCGGTGCGAGAGCGATTCATCGTAGCCGATCCGCACCGCAACCTTGCCCGGATGGCGCGCGGCGGTCTGCAGCCAGTCATGCTCCATCCGCCGGTCGCCCGAGCCCAGAAGCGCCAGTTGCCCCCCCGCGGCCAGATAGTCGGGCAGGGCGCCCAGAAGCAGGTCCAGCCCCTTCTGGTCCGACAGGCGAGAGACGACGACCGAAAGCGGTCCACTGGCCTCGTCCAGCCCGAACTCGGCCCTGAGGATACGGGTATTGGCGACTTTCGTGGCGGGCGTCTTGAACGGCGCGATCATCGGATCGCGCGCGGGATCCCAGGTGTCGGTATCGATCCCGTTCAGGATACCGCACAGATCCGCCGCGCGTTTGCGGATCACGCCTTCCAGCCCCATGCCGAACGCCTCGGTCGTCAGTTCCTGCGCGTAGCTGGGGCTGACCGTGTTGATCGCGCTGGCGCCGGTCAGCCCGGCTTTCAGCGCCGAGACATGACCGTAATACTCAAACCCGTCGACGGTGAAGCGCTCGGACGACAAATCGAGCGCGGGCAACCGTTCGGGGCCGGTCAGGCCGTGAAACGCGATGTTGTGGATCGTCAGCACGCTGGGTTGCGGCGCGTTCAGCTGTGCCAGGTAGACGGGCGTCAGCCCCGCCTGCCAGTCATGCAGGTGGATCACCTCGGGGCACCAGCCGTCCAGGCCGTCGCGGGCGATGAGCGCGGCCGCTTTCGACAGCGCGGCGAAGCGCAGGTCGTTGTCGCGCCAGTCATTGCCATCGGCATCGAGATAGGGCGAGCCCTCGCGGTCGAAGAGCGCCGGAATGTCCAGCACCAGCAGGTCGAGCCCCGCCACCTGCGCCGCCAGGATCCGCGCGGGATGGCCCAGCAGGTCAGGGATCTTCAGCGCGACCTTCGGCCGGTCAAGCGCGGTCATCACCTTGCGATAGCCCGGCAGTAGCGTGCGGATCGCCCAGCCCTGGCGCGCCATGACATGGGGCAGGGCGCCGACCACATCGGCCAGCCCGCCGGTCTTGACCAGCGGCGCGCATTCCGAGGCAACGGCAAGGACCGGGCGCGGGCCCTCGCAGCGGGCGCTTTGCGTCATCGCTGCCCCGCGCGCCGGTCAAGCATCGTCTGGGTGATCAGCGTCACGCCACCGGGCGTCACGCGGAACCATTTCGCGTCCTCCTCGGGGTCTTCGCCGACGATCAGCCCTTCGGGGATCGTCACGCCCCGGTCGATCACCACTTTGCTCAGCCGCGCATGGCGGCCGATATTCACATAGGGCAGGACCACCGCCTCGGTCAGCGTGCTCCAGGAATTGGAATGGACGCCGGTGAACAAGAGCGAATTGCGCACCTCGGTCCCCGAGATGATCGAGCCGCCCGACACCAGTGAGGACAGCGCAAGCCCGCGGCGGCTTTCCTCGTTATGGATGAACTTCGCGGGCGGGACGGTTTCGGAATAGGTCCAGATCGGCCAGTCGCGGTTCCACAGGTCCAGATCGGGGTCGAAATCCGTCAGGTCGATATTGGCCTTCCAGAAAGCGTCGATCGTGCCAACGTCGCGCCAATAGGACGGGGCCTCGGGGCTGTGACGCACGCAGCTATCTTCGAAGCGATGGGCGACGGCCTTGCCGTTGCGCACCACGTTGGGAATGATGTTGCCGCCGAAATCGTGCTGCGAACTTTCATCCGCCGCGTCGTCCATGAGCAACTGGCGCAGGAACTTCCAGCGGAAGACATAGATCCCCATCGACACAAGCGCGCGGTCGGGATCGCCGGGCAGCGCGGGCGGGTCCTTGGGCTTTTCCACGAAATCGGTGATCCGGCCCGACGCGTCGATGGCCATCACGCCAAAGGCCGTGGCTTCGGGGCGAGCGACGGTCAGGCAGCCCACGGTCACGTCGGCGCCGCTCTCGACATGCTCGCGGATCATCACCTCGTAATCCATCTTGTAGATGTGGTCGCCGGCCAGGATGACGACGTAATCGATGTCGTAGCTGTCGACGATGTCGATGTTCTGATAGACGGCGTCGGCGGTGCCTTCGTACCAGTGGTTTTCATCGACCCGTTGTGAGGCAGGCAGGATGTCGAGATATTCGTTGCGCTCGGCACGGAAGAAGTTCCAGCCGCGCTGGCAATGGCGGATCAGCGAATGCGCCTTGTATTGCGTGGCGATGGCCATCTTGCGGATGCCGGAATTCAGCGCGTTCGACAGGGCGAAATCGATGATCCGCGTCTTGCCGCCGAAATAGACGGCGGGCTTGGCGCGGTTGTCGGTCAGTTCGTGAAGTCTCGATCCGCGTCCCCCGGCCAGGATGAAGGCCATCGAGCGCGCGGACAGGCGTTGCGTCGCCGGTGTCATGGATTCTCCTCCGGTATCAGATACAGCACCGACAGGGGCGGCAGCACCAGTGTCGCGCTGTGGGGTTGGCCGCTGCGGGGCGGACCATCGGCGGTCACGCGTCCCAGATTGCCATGGTTTCCTCCTCCATAGCGGGCGGCATCGGTATTCAGCGCCTCACGCCACGCGCCTGCCTGCGGCAGGCCCAGCGTCCAGTTGCGCTCGACGGGGGTGAAGTTGCACACGACGACCACGGGCGGCGTGCCTTCATGGCCCAGTCGCAGCCAGGAAAACACCGATTCCGCCGCCGCGTCGCGGTCGATCCACCGGAAGGCCTCGGCATCGGCATCGCGCTGATAGAGCGCGGGCGTGCCCCGGTAGAGCGTGTTGAGATCGCGCACCAGGGTCTGCAGCCCGGCATGGCCCGGCACGTCCAGGACGCCCCAATCCAGCGCGTGATCGTGGTTCCATTCATGCCCCTGAGCGAATTCGCAGCCCATGAACAACAGCTTCTTGCCCGGATGGCCCCACATGAAGCCGTAATAGGCGCGCAGATTGGCCAGCTTGGCGGCATGGTCGCCCGGCATCTTCTGCAGCATCGAGCCCTTGCCATGCACGACCTCGTCATGGCTGATCGGCAGCACGTAATTCTCGCTGAACGCGTAGACGAGACCGAAGGTCATCAGCTCATGGTGGTGGCGGCGGTGGATCGGGTCCTTCTCGATGTAGCGCAGGGTGTCGTTCATCCACCCCATGTTCCACTTGAACCCGAAACCCAGCCCGCCGTGATGCACGGGCACCGTCACTCCGGGCCAGGCGGTGCTTTCTTCGGCCACGGTCATGGCACCCGCCGGGCCTTCGCCGTAAGCCAGCGTGTTCATCTCGCGCAGGAAGTCGATCGCTTCGTAATTCTCGCGCCCGCCATCCCGGTTGGGGATCCAGGCATCATGCGCACGGGAATAATCGCGGTACAGCATCGAGGCCACGGCATCGACCCGGAGCCCGTCGAGATGGAACTCGCGCAGCCAGTAGACGGCGTTGGCGGACAGGAAATTGCGCACCTCGGTGCGGCCGTAATTGTAGATATGGGTGTTCCAGTCGGGGTGGAACCCTTCGCGCGGATCGGCATGTTCATAAAGCGCCGAGCCATCGAAATAGGCCAGCCCATGCGCATCGTTGGGGAAATGCGCGGGCACCCAGTCCATCAGAACGCCCAGACCCTTGTCATGCGCGGCCTCGACCAGCGCGCGGAAATCGTCGGCGCTGCCGAAGCGGCTGGTCGCGGCATAAAGGCCGGTGGGCTGATAGCCCCACGACCCGCCGAACGGGTATTCGGCCAGCGGCATGAATTCTATGTGGGTGAAACCCATGTCATGGGCGTAGTCGACCAACTCCTCGGCCGCCTCGCGGTAACTCAGCGCGCGCCCGTCGCGGTGACGCCACGAGGCAAGGTTGACCTCGTAGATCGAGATCGGCGCTTCGCGGCTATTGGCCTGCGCGCGGGTCTGCATCCATCTCTCGTCGCCCCAGTCGCGTGTCCGGGCCGGGGGGATGCGCGAGGCGGTGGCGGGCGGGCATTCGGTCGCGCGGGCGAGGGGGTCGGCCTTGAGGAAAGGCGCGCCGTCTTGCGGGCGGATCTGGTATTTATACGCCTCGCCGGGTTGCAGGCCGGGCAGGAAAATCTCGTAGATGCCGTGGCCCCGGTGGCGCATCGGCGCGCGGCGTCCGTCCCAACCGTTGAAGGCGCCGACCACGGAAACCCCGCGCGCAGCCGGGGCCCAGACGGCGAAATGCACGCCCTCGACACCCTCATGCGTGATCGGGTGTGCGCCAAGCGCCTCCCACAACCGCCGATGCGTGCCTTCGCCGATCAGATGCAGGTCCAGATCGCCCAGCACCGGGCCAAAGCGAAAGGGGTCCTCGTACTCCCATGACCGTTCCCCGTCCGAGGCGCGAAGACGGTAAGTCCGCCGCCGGCCAAGGTCGCCGCAGAACACGCCGTTGCCCTTGGGCTGAAGTGTGATCACACCAGTCGGCGTGACCGCTTCCATGCTTCTGGCATAGGAATCGAACGCGACCAGAACGCCCGGCCTGCCGCGATGGCGGGGGCCGAAAACGTCGAAAGGATCGCGGACAACACCTTCCGAAATCGCGGAAATATCCGCGTCTGAGATGTCTCGCGATGTATTGGATTTCGCCCGGGCCATGCGGAATTTGTCGCGCAGGTCCGGGCGAAAGGCAATGGATTTATTGGCTTTTGGGGAACGATCCGTCTCTCGATTGAAAACGAGGCAGATCAGATCATCGGCGCCACTTTCCAGATATCGGCCATGTATCCCTTGATCGTCCGGTCCGAGCTGAACCAGCCGGTGCGGGCGGTGTTGAGGGCCGCGATCCGGGTCCAGTCGTCACGCTGGAACCAGGCCCGATCGACGCGGCGCTGGGCGTCCCAGTAGCTGTCGAAATCGGCGCAGACGGTGAAGTAATCATGCGTCCGCAGGTTCTGCGTCACGCCGCGATACATCGCCTTGTCCCCGTGCGAGAAGGCGCCGCTTTCGATCATCTCGATAGCCGCCTTCAGCCGTTTGCTCTGCGCGATGGCGCGCGCGGCATGGTCGGGCGTCTTGCGGCACTCGACCACCTCGTCGGCGGTCATGCCGAACAGGAAGAAATTCTCGGCCCCCACCAGGTCGCGGATTTCCACGTTGGCGCCGTCAAGCGTGCCGATGGTCAGCGCGCCGTTCAGGCTGAATTTCATGTTCCCGGTGCCCGAGGCTTCCTTGCCCGCCGTCGAGATCTGTTCCGACAGGTCCGAGGCCGGGATCAGCCGTTCGGCCATCGTCACGTTGTAGTTGGGCGGATAGACCACGGTCAGCAACTCGCGCGTCGTCTTGTCGGCATTGATGATGCGGGCGACGTTGTTGATCAGGTGGATGATCTCTTTCGCCATGACATAACCCGGCGCGGCCTTGCCACCGAAGATCTTCACCCGCGGCGCCCATCCGGCATCGGGATTGGCACGGATCTCCTGCCACAGGGCGATGGTTTCAAGGATGTTCAGATGCTGCCGCTTGTATTCGTGGAAGCGCTTGATCTGCACGTCGAACATCGCGTCGGGATTGACCGGGATGCCCATCTCGGTCCCGATCCAGTTGGCCAGCGCGACCTTGTTCTCGGCCTTGATCGCGGCGAAACGGTCGCGGAACCCCTGATCGCCGATCGCGGGTTCCAGCTCGACCAGACGCTCGAGATGGTCTTCCCAGCCTTCGCCGATGGTCTCGGTGATCAGGCCGGCAAGGCCCGGATTGGCGCCCTTCACCCAGCGGCGCGGCGTCACGCCGTTGGTTTCGTTGACGATACGGTCGGGATGCAGCGCGTGCAGTTCGGCAAAGACGGTGTCCTTGACCAGCTCGGTATGCAGCGCCGAGACGCCGTTCACCTTGTTGGCCATGATGAAGGACAATTCGCCCATCTTCACTTCGCCATTCTCGACGATCGAGACCGTGCGCGAGGGATATTGCCGGGCATGGCCCGCATCGATGCGCTCGATGATCTGCATATGGCGCGGCAGGACCTGCGCCATCAGCGTTTCGGGCCAGCGTTCCAGCGCTTCGGGCATCAGCGTGTGGTTGGTATAGCCAAGACAGGCGCGGGCGGTTTCGACGGCTTTGTCGAACTCCATCCCCCGCTCGTCATGCAACAGGCGCACCAGTTCCGGGCCGGCGATGGCCGGGTGGGTGTCGTTCATCTGGATCGCCACGCGCGAGGACAAGGCGGAAAGATCGCTGTGCTCGGACGCGAAACGGCGCAGGATGTCGCGCAGGCTGGCGGCGGTGAAGAAGAATTCCTGCTTCAGCCGCAATTCCTTGCCCTGCGCGGTGGTGTCGTCGGGGTACAGCACGCGGCTGATCGTGCGCGCCAGCGCCTCGGGCGCGGCGGCGCCGGTGAAATCGCCCTTGTTGAAGGCGTTGAGGTCGAAGGCGCGCAGGGGCTCGGCCCCCCACAGCCGCAGCGTATTGGCCCATTTGCCCTGCCAGCCGACGATCGGCGTGTCATAGGCTTTCGCCATCACCGCGGATTCGGGCGTCCACACGGCCGAGCGGCCGCTTTCGGCCACGGTGCCGCCAAAGCCGATGCGGAACGCGGCTTCAGGGCGTTCGAATTCCCAGCCATGCGACTGGCGCAGCCAATCCTCGGCGGTTTCGATCTGGCGACCGTCGGGGCCGAAGCTCTGGCGGAACAGGCCGTGCTCGTAGCGGATGCCGTAGCCATAGGCGGGGCAGCCCAGCGTCGACATGGAATCGAGGAAACAGGCGGCCAGCCGCCCCAGCCCGCCATTGCCGAGCGCGGCGTCGGGTTCGTCATTGAGAACCGCTTCGAAATCGAAGCCCAGACCCAGCACCGCCTCGCGCGCCGACTCGGTCAGGCCCACATTCATGATCGCGTCTTCCAGAAGCCGCCCGATCAGGAATTCCATCGACAGGTAATAGACGCGCTTCGACTGCGCGGCATAGGTGGCGCGGGTGGCGCGGAACCAGGGCTCGATCACCTTGTCGCGGATCGCCAGCGTCAGTGCCATGCGCATGTCGTACAGGCTGGCATGGGCCAGGTCCTTGCCTTGCGAGTATTCGAGGTGCTTGAGGATCGCATCGCGCAGTTCGGTGGCGCTCATCGGCAACGTGTCCTTGCTGATCTTGGTGGGATTCCAGCCACTCAGGCTGCTCGTCCCCTTGTCGAAGGTCATGGATCGGTTCGTACGCATTCCCTGCTCCTGTTCGGCACATCGTTACAATGGCCCCGGCACGGAAGGGGCCTTGAAATCCGGTATTCCGCCGGAACAGGGCCAAAAGCGGGCAGGTCTGCAGTCGTTTGGCGACAAAAGAAGGGTTTTTTGCAGCGGCAGCATCGCGGGCGCGTTCTCGGGGGCGCCGCGATGCTGCGGGTGCAGTGTCAGCGCGTGACCTCGGAGAGGCGGCGGGTGACGTAGGTTTTCACGGTGTCGAGCATCGGGTTCATGTGCTGCTCTTCGTCGCGGAAGAAGTGATCCGCGCCTTCGATCTGCTCATGCGTGATGGTGATGCCCTTCTGCTCGTGCAGCTTGTTGACCAGCGTGGTCACGTCCTTGGGCGGCGCGATGCGGTCGGCGGTGCCGTTGATGATCAGCCCCGAGGCCGGGCAGGGCGCAAGGAAACTGAAATCATACAGATTCGCGGGCGGCGCCACCGACACGAAGCCGGTGATGTCGGGCCGGCGCATCAGCAATTGCATGCCGATCCAGGCACCGAAGCTGAACCCGCAGACCCAGCAATGGCGCGAGTTCTGGTTTTGCGATTGGAGGTAGTCGAGCGCTGCCGCGGCATCCGAAAGCTCGCCCACGCCCTGGTCGTATTCACCCTGGCTGCGGCCCACGCCCCGGAAGTTGAAGCGCAGCACCGAGAAGCCCATCGAATGAAAGGCATAATGCAGGTTGTAGACAACCTTGTTGTTCATCGTGCCGCCGAACTGCGGGTGCGGGTGCAGCACGATGGCAACGGGGGCGTCGCGGTTGGGTTGCGGGTGGTAGCGTCCTTCGAGACGGCCATCTGGACCGGCAAAAATCACTTCGGGCATAAAGGACCTTCTGCTGCCTTGGGTGTTCCGGGCGTCGCGGGCTTTGTTGACAAAAGCGCTCGGCCATTCTAGAACGGTTCTAACTTCTGCCCAAGCGCGGGCGAAGCCGGTTCAGGCGGGATAGCAGTTAAGCAAGGCCACGTCATCCGTCAATTACTTTGCGTCCGCGACTTGCCGTGGCGGCACAAGAGAGGGTTCGTGCCATGAAGCTTTCCACCAAGGGTCGTTACGCCACCGTGGCCATGGTCGATCTGGCCATCCTGCAAAGGCGGTCGGAGGCGCGGCATGTCTCGCTGGCCGAGATCGCGCGCCGTCAGGATGTGAGCCAGGCCTATCTGGAGCAGCTTTTCGTCAAGCTTCGCCGCGCGGGGCTGGTCGAATCGGTGCGCGGGCCTGGCGGCGGCTACCGGCTGGCGCTGGCCCCCGAGGATATCCGCGTGGCCGACATTCTCGAAGCGGTCGAAGAATCGGTCTCGGCGCTGCAATCGGGGGCCGGGGCCTCGGGTGGGGTGTCGGGCAGCCAGGCGCAGTCGATGACCAACCGGCTGTGGGAAGGGCTGTCGGCCCATGTCTATGTCTTCCTTCATCAGACCACGCTGGCCGATGTCGCGGGCAACGGGCTGCGGCCCTGTCCGGCGGTGCCCAGCCTGTTCCAGGTCACGGCCTGATCGCCGATGGCTGAGCGTCTGTATCTCGACTGGAACGCGAGCGCGCCCCTGAGGCCCGAGGCGCGCGCGGCGATGATCGCGGCCATGGATGTGGTGGGCAATGCCAGCTCGATCCATGCCGAGGGACGCGCCGTGCGCGGCCTGATCGAACGCGCCCGCGCGCAAGTGTCGCAGGCCCTGGGCGCCGACGGAGCGGATCTGGTGTTCACCTCGGGCGCGACCGAGGCGGCGGCGCTGGCGCATGCCGGGCGCGGCCTGCATTGCGCGGGGATCGAACATGACGCGGTCGCCGCATGGTGCGATGTCGATCTGCCGGTGGATCGCGACGGGGTCGTGCAGGTGGCCGACCCGGCATTGAGCAGCCTGCAGCTGGCCAATTCCGAAACCGGGATCGTGCAGGATCTGCCGCAGGGGCTGGCCGTCAGCGACCTGACGCAGGCTTTCGGCAAGTTGCCCTTCGCCTTCAACTGGCTGGGCTGCGACATGGGGCTGGTTTCGGCGCACAAGCTGGGCGGCCCCAAGGGGATCGGCGCGCTGGCGCTGCGGCAGGGGCTTGACGTGACGGCGACGATCCGGGGCGGCGGGCAGGAGATGGGCCGCCGCGCGGGCACCGAGAATGTCATCGGGATCGCCGGCTTCGGCGCCGCCGCCGAGGCCGCCGCGCGCGATCTCGAACGCGGGGTCTGGGAGGCGGTGGCCGAAACCCGAAATCTTCTGGAACAGGCTCTGGAAGCCGAATGTCCAGGGATTATCTTGGTGTCAAACGGCAAGCCCCGGCTGCCCAACACGCTGAGCCTGATCGCGCCGGGGTGGAAGGGTGAAACCCAGGTCATGGCCATGGATCTTCAGGGTTTCGCGGTTTCGGCCGGCTCTGCCTGTTCGTCAGGCAAGGTCACGGCCAGCCGCGTCCTGACGGCCATGGGCTATTCCGAGGCCGAGGCGGGATCGGCGCTGCGGCTGTCGATCGGGCCCGGACTTGGCACAGAGAACGCGCTGCGGTTCGCCGCGGCTTATGGCAAAGCCTGGAAACGGGCGGGCCAACGCATGAAACAGGCGGGCGCAGACCTGCCGCGACAAACGGGAAACTGACTTATGGCGGCTTTGGACACTTCCACAGAGGTCCGCGACGGCGTGGACCGCGAGACGGTCGAGACCGTCCAGTCGATGGCTGGCAAGTACAAGCACGGCTGGGAAACCGAAATCGAGATGGAGTTCGCCCCCAAGGGGCTGAACGAAGACATCGTGCGTCTGATCTCGGAAAAGAACGACGAGCCGGAATGGATGCTGGAATGGCGTCTGGGCGCCTTCCGCCGCTGGCTGCAGAAGGAAGAGCCCGACTGGGCGATGCTCGACATTCCGATGATCGACTATCAGGACCAGTATTACTACGCCAAGCCCAAGAGCATGGCGGAAAAGCCCAAATCGCTGGACGAGGTCGATCCCAAGCTTTTGGCCACCTATGAGAAACTGGGCATTCCCCTGAAGGAACAAATGGTTCTGGCCGGGATCGAGGATCCGGACGGCGAGATCGCGCCCGAGCGCAAGGTCGCCGTGGACGCGGTCTTCGATTCCGTCAGCGTCGGCACGACCTTCAAGGACGAGCTGAAAAAGGCGGGCGTGATCTTCTGCTCGATCTCGGAAGCGATCCGCGAACATCCCGAGCTGGTGAAGAAATATCTGGGCTCGGTCGTGCCGGTGACCGACAATTACTTTGCCACGCTCAACAGCGCGGTCTTCTCGGACGGCTCGTTCGTCTATGTCCCGCCGGGCGTCAAATGCCCGATGGAGCTGTCGACCTATTTCCGCATCAATGCCGAGAATACGGGTCAGTTCGAGCGCACGCTCATTATTGCCGATAAAGGTGCATATGTGAGTTACCTTGAAGGCTGCACCGCGCCCAAGCGCGATACCGCGCAGCTGCACGCGGCGGTGGTCGAGATCGTCGTTCTGGAGGATGCCGAGGTGAAATACTCGACTGTCCAGAACTGGTATCCGGGCGACGAGGACGGCAAGGGCGGGATCTACAACTTCGTCACCAAGCGCGCCGATTGCCGCGAGGACCGGGCCAAGGTGATGTGGACGCAGGTCGAAACCGGCTCGGCGATCACGTGGAAATACCCGTCCTGCGTGCTGCGCGGCGACGATACGTCGGGCGAGTTCTACTCGATCGCGATCACCAACAATTACCAGCAGGCCGATACCGGCACGAAGATGGTGCATCTGGGCAAGAATTCGCGCTCGCGCATCGTGTCCAAGGGGATCTCGGCGGGCCACGCGCAGAACACCTATCGCGGCCTTGTGTCGATGCATCCCCGCGCCACCGACAGCCGCAACTACACGCAATGCGACAGCTTGCTGATCGGCGATCAATGCGGCGCGCATACCGTGCCCTATATCGAGGTGAAGAACGCTTCGAGCCGCGTCGAGCACGAGGCGACCACGTCCAAGGTCGATGACGACCAGCTGTTCTATTGCCGCCAGCGCGGCATGGACGAAGAGGAAGCGGTCGCCCTGGTGGTGAACGGCTTCTGCCGCGAAGTGCTGCAGGCCCTCCCGATGGAATTCGCGATGGAAGCGCAAGCGCTCGTCGCGATCTCGCTGGAAGGGTCGGTCGGGTGAGCTTTGACCGGGTCGAACAGACGGGTAGCCGGGCGGTTGCGCAGGCCCGGCACGATGCCGGGCGGCAACTGCTGGTGTCTTTCGTCACGCTTCTGGGCGTGACGATCGGCACCGCTTTGCTCTTCGCCTCCGTCGGGGGCTGAGCGATGGCGCTGCTGCAATACCTCGTCCTCAAATCCGCGGGCGTCGGGATCGGCGTGTTCGTGGGCACGATGATCGGCCTTGGCCTGCGCCGCTCGAAGGGCAAGACCGAGGGGCTTCTGGCCGGCTCGGTGCCGCTGACCGCGCTGGCGGCGGGATTGTTGGCGATGGCCGTGATGATGTTGATCACCTATATGGGGATGCGCTGAGATGATCGTGACCACCACACCCAATGTCGAAGGCCGCCCGATCCGGGCCTATCACGGCATCGTCGTGGGCGAGGCCATCGTCGGCGCCAATGTCGTGCGCGATTTCTTCGCGCGGGTCACCGATGTGATCGGCGGGCGCTCGGGCGCCTACGAATCCAAGCTGCAGGATGCCCGCGAGATCGCGCTTCAGGAAATGCAGGATCGGGCCGCGAGGCTGGGCGGCAACGCGGTGGTCGGCGTCGACCTGGATTACGAAGTGGTGGGCGATTCGATGCTGATGGTTTCGGCGTCGGGCACGGCTGTCACTCTGGGGTAAGGAACAGGCGATGAACCTCAAATGGTGGCTTTCGACGGCCGAACCGCGCTCGCGCTACGTGCTTCTGGTGGCGATCGGCGTGGTGCTGATGATGACGCTGACCTATTCCATCTGGTATCCGGGCGGGCGCGGCATGGCGGCCTTTGCCGCGATCTGCGCGGTGATCCTGTCGCATGTCTCGGCCAAGCTGGTGATGCGGAGCCGATGACCATGACCGTCCCGATGTTCAGCCTTGCCCTTGTGCCGGCCCGCTTCGCGCGGGGCGGGAGGGTCTGCGCGTGACATCGTGGTTCGACCATACCGCCGAGCGCCCGCGCGCGCAGCCGATGGCCGGGCGTCTGGCGGCGTGGCGGGCGGGGGCGCCGTTGTCCCTGCCGCCGATGGAGACGGTGCATGCGACCGTGCGCGGCCGGCCCGTCGTGTTCTGCCTGACGATGCAGGACGACCCGATCCAGGGCGCCCATCGCAAGGGCCGGTTTTACGAAGGCGCGGACCTGACGCGGGTGATCGGGCACGTGGCCCCCGGCGGCACGGTGCTGGATATCGGCGCGAATGTGGGCAATCACACGCTCTTTTTCGCCATGTTCACCGGCGCCGCCCGCGTGATCCCGGTCGAGCCGAATCCGCTGGCGCTGGAGCCTCTGGTGGGCAACGTGCTGGCCAACCGGCTGCAGGGGCTGGTCGACCTGTCGTATCTGGGCTTCGGCCTGGGGGCCGAGGACAGCGCCGGCTGGGGCATGAAAGAGCATGACCGCAATCTGGGCGCCACGAAGATGTTCGCCGGCAAGGGCGATCTGATCGTGCGCCGGGGCGACGGGGTCTTTCCCGACCTGCGGCCCGATCTGGTCAAGATCGATGTCGAGGGGATGGAAATGGAGGTTCTGGCCGGGCTGGAGGCGCTGATCGCACGGGCCCGTCCGGTGATCATGATCGAGGTCCGCGAGGATCGCGACGACGACTTCATGCATTGGGCAGGCACGCGGGATTACCGTGTCGATCTGCTCAGTGCCGAAACGAAACACACCAATTACCTGCTGCAGCCGGGCGGCGCGACGGTGCGTCCCGTCCCTGTGCGCGAAGAATGAGAAAGAGGATACGATGCTGGAAATCAACAACCTGCACGTCAAGCTGGAAGACGAAGACAAGCAGATCCTGAAGGGTCTGAGCCTGACGGTCGAGCCCGGCTCGGTTCACGCGATCATGGGGCCGAACGGCTCGGGCAAGTCGACGCTCAGCTACGTTCTGTCGGGCCGCGACGGTTACGAAGTGACCGACGGCACCGCCACGCTCGATGGCGAGGATCTGCTCGATGCCGAGCCCGAAGAGCGCGCCGCGCGCGGCCTGTTCCTGGCCTTCCAGTACCCGGTCGAGATCCCGGGCGTGGGCAACATGACCTTCCTGCGCACCGCGCTCAACGCGCAGCGCAAGGCGCGCGGCGAAGCCGAGATCAGCTCGGGCGATTTCCTCAAGCTGGTGCGTGCCAAGGCCAAGGATCTGAAGATCGACGCCGAGATGCTGAAGCGCCCGGTCAATGTGGGCTTCTCGGGCGGTGAGAAAAAGCGCAACGAGATCCTGCAGATGGCGATGCTGGAACCCAAGATGTGCATTCTGGACGAAACGGATTCGGGTCTGGACGTGGACGCGATGAAGCTGGTCTCGGACGGCGTGAACGCGCTGCGTGCGCCGGATCGGGCGTTTCTGGTCATCACCCACTACCAGCGCCTTCTGGACCATATCAAACCCGACGTCGTGCACATCATGGCCGCCGGGCGGATCGTCAAGTCGGGCGGCCCGGAACTGGCGCTCGAGGTCGAGAAGAACGGCTATGCCGACATCCTCGCCGAGGTGCAGGCATGACCACCGCCGCTGCCAAATCCCCCCGCGCGGCCCGGCGCGAGGCGCGACAGGCCTCGACCGCGGCCTATCTGGAGACGCTGACGCTGCCAGAGGGCCCGGCATGGCTGACGGGTCTGCGCAAGGACGCGATGTCCCGCGTGGCCGAGCTGACGCTGCCCGACCGGCGCGACGAGTACTGGGGCTACACCAATCCCGAGCGGCTGATCGCCCAGGAGGTCCGCGCGGCCGAGGTGTTCCGGATCACCGACGAGCCGCCCATGTATCAGGGCATCGACCGGCTGAAGCTGGTCTTCACCGATGGCGTGTTCGATGCCGAAGCCTCTGATTCGCTGGAAGGCGAGGGGCTCGAGATCACGCGGCTGGCCGAAGCGGGCGATATCCACTGGGCCAAGGATCTCTACGGCGCGCTGGAAGCCAAGGGGCAGAAGCCCGTCGCGCGCCCGCTGGCCGCGCTCAATACCGCGCAGGCCCGTGACGGCGTGCTGATCCGCGTGACCGGCAAGGTCTCGCGCCCGGTCTCGCTGGCTTATTACCGCAAGTCCGAATCCGCCACCGCGGTGCTGCATCACGTGGTGAAGCTGGAAGCGGGCGCCGAACTGACGCTTCTGGAAAACGGGCCGGTCGCGGCGCGGTCGTCCATGTGTCTGGAAGCCGAGATCGGCGACGGGGCCGTGCTGCACCATGTGCGCACCATGGGCCGCGACCACGAACGCAAGGGCGTGACCAACCTGTTCGCCCGCGTGGGCAAGGGCGGGTTGTTCAAATCCTTCTCGCTGTCGATGAATGGCCGGCTCATGCGCAACGAGGCCATGGTCTGGCTGACGGGCGAGGGCGGTTCGGCCCATCTGGCGGGCGCGGCGATGGGGGACGGCACGTTCCACCACGACGACACCGTCTTCATCGCCCATGAGGCGCCGGGCTGCGAAAGCCGTCAGGTCTACAAGAAGGTGCTGCGCGACGGCGCGGTGGGCGTGTTCCAGGGCAAGATCCTGGTCGAGCAGGCCGCGCAGCTGACCGACGGCTACCAGCTGAGCCAGTCTCTGCTTATGGACGAGAATTGCCAGTTCCTCGCCAAGCCCGAGCTCGAGATCTACGCCGACAACGTGAAATGCTCGCACGGCTCGACCTCGGGCGAGATCAGCCCGGACCACATGTTCTACCTGCGCTCGCGCGGGGTGTCCGAGGAAGAGGCGAAGCTGCTTCTGGTGCTGGCCTTCCTGGCCGAGACGCTGGATGAAATCTCGAACGACCATATCGCCGAGGACATGCGCCTGCGTCTGCGCCGCTGGCTCGAGAAGCATTCGCACTGAGCCATGGCGCTGACCACCGACATCCTTGCCAGCTATCGCCGTCCGCGCACCGTGTTGCGGCGGCAGGCGGGCCGTCCGGGCGAGGCGCGCCGCGAGGCGCGCATTCTCGTCTACCTGATCATCGGCTGCGCGCTGATCTTCGTCGCGCAATGGCCCCGGCTGGCGCGCGAGGCGCATCTCGACGACACGATCCCGCTTGAAGCGCTGATGGCGGGCGCGCTGTTCGCCTGGGTCTTCGTGGCGCCGCTGGTGTTCTACGCGCTGGCGGGGCTGCTGGCGCTGATGCTGCGGTTGACCGGCCCGGTCGATACCTTTGCCGTGCGGCTGGCGGTGTTCTGGGCGGTGCTGGTGGCCAGCCCGCTGATGCTGCTGCAGGGGCTGGCGGCGGGGATGATCGGTCCCGGCCCGCAGGCGGCGCTGGCCTTCGTGCCGGCGGCGCTGGCCTTCTTTGCCAATCTCATCGCCGGGCTGCGCGTTTCGCTTGAAGGCCGCGCCCCCGCGCCCTACGAGGGGTCATGACCGCGCCCGCCACTTATCCCGCGATGCTGATCCTGTCCCTGACCGACCCGGTCGAGGGCGGCCGGCAATTGCTGACGCGCAGCCCGCAAATGTCCACCCGCTGGATGCTGCTGCTTGCCGCCGTGCTGGTTTCGGTGGTGATGCTCTACACATTGCCGGTCCTGACCGGCGAGACCGAGCTGATGCCGTCCCCCTTTGCCTTCGCGCTGACGCAGGGGGTGATGAACGTCATCGTCATCGCCGCGATCACGCTGGTGGGGCAGGGCTTTGGCGGCAAGGGGCGTTTTGCCGATGTCCTCTGGCTGGTCGGCTGGCTGCAGATCCTCACCGCCGGGCTGCTTCTGGTGCAGATCGTCACGCTCTTGTTCCTGCCCGTTCTCAACATTCCCGTCGGCGTGGCCTCGGTCGCGGCGACGATCTGGATCCTTGTCGGCTATATCTGCGCGGTGCATGGCTTTTCCTCGCGCATCGCGGTGCTGATGGGCGGGATGATGACCTTCGTCATCCTCAGCTTCGTGCTGTCGATGATCCTTCTGCTGTTCGGATTCGCACCCCCGGAGGTAAGCAATGTTTGACGTCGATACGGTGCGGCGCGATTTCCCGATCCTGTCGCGCAAGGTCAACGACCGGCCGCTGGTCTACCTGGACAGCGGCGCCTCGGCCCAGAAGCCGCAAGTGGTGATCGACGCGATCACGCAGGCCTATTCTCAGGAATACGCCAATGTCCATCGCGGCCTGCATTTCCTGTCGAACCTCGCCACCGACAAGTACGAAGCCGTGCGCGGGGTCGTGCAGCGCTTCCTCAACGCCGCGCATGAGGACGAGATCCTCTATACCTCGGGCACGACCGAGGGGATCAACCTCGTCTCCTATGGCTGGGCCGCGCCGCGCCTGCAGGCGGGTGACGAGATCGTGCTCTCGGTCATGGAGCATCACGCCAATATCGTGCCCTGGCATTTCCTGCGCGAGCGGCAGGGCGTGAAGCTGGTCTGGGTCGAGCCCGAGGCCGACGGCTCGCTCGATCCCCAGCGCGTGCTTGACGCCCTCACGCCGCGCACGAAGCTGGTCGCGGTGACGCATATGTCCAACGTGCTGGGCACGGTCGTCGATATCAGGACGATCGCCGCCGGATGCCGCGAACGCGGGGTCCCGGTCCTGGCCGATGGCAGCCAGGCCGCGGTGCACATGCCGGTCGACGTGCAGGATCTGGGCGTCGATTTCTACGCGATCACTGGCCACAAGCTTTATGGTCCCTCGGGATCCGGCGCGATCTATATCCGCCGCGAGCGTCAGGCCGAGATGCGCCCCTTCATCGGTGGCGGCGACATGATCCGCGAAGTCACCCGCGACGCGGTGACCTATAACGATCCGCCGCACAAATTCGAGGCCGGTACCCCCGGCATCGTGCAGCAGATCGGCATGGGCGTGGCGATCGAGTACATGACCGGGCTGGGGATGGAGGCCATCGCCGCCCATGAGCGCGATCTGTGCGCCTATGCCCACGAGCGCCTGTCGGGGCTGAACTGGCTCAACATCCAGGGGAACGCGCCGGGCAAGGGCGGGATCTTCAGCTTCACCATGAGCAACGGCGCCCATGCGCATGACATCTCGACCGTGCTGGACAAGAAGGGCATCGCCGTGCGCGCAGGCCAGCATTGCACCGGTCCGCTGATGGAGCATCTGGGCATCAATGCGTCCTGTCGCGCGTCCTTCGCGCTCTATAACACCCGCGCCGAGGTCGACGCGCTGGTCGAGGGGCTGGAGTTCTGTCACGAGCTCTTTGCCTGACCCCGGCCGGCCCCTGACGGCGCGCGCGGGGGGACGGCGGGGCCGTCTCACCAAACCCCGCCCGAAGCGAAAAACACCGATTGCAGCCCCCGGACCTTTCCCCTATACGAGGGCTGCGCTGCACCCATAGCTCAGCTGGATAGAGCGCTGCCCTCCGAAGGCTGATGTCAAGGGGATGCCGTGATGAATAGGACTAAGAAAGATACGTGATACCAAACTCTTGCCGAGCAGATCGTTTTTCGATTTAAAGGCTGGAGAAGTCGCGTAAGCACTGCGTAAGCAGTCAGGGCCTGACGGTTCTACTGCGCACCCATAGCTCAGCTGGATAGAGCGTCGCCCTCCGAAGGCGAAGGCCTCAGGTTCGAATCCTGATGGGTGCGCCATTAACCTCGAAATTCCACGATTTGGGCTCGCTGGTCAGGTTGCCGCGGCGCTGCCAAGTTTGCCGCGCGGTTGCCGTTCATCCAGTGATGGAATGGAAATATTAATTATAAATATCAATGACTTGCGTTCGTTTGTGTGCAAATTTTGCACACGAAGGTTCTTGTATTATTTCCTTTTCGTTCGCGCGAAGGAGTACGCCACAGCGCTCTAATGCAGTCTAGGGCCTCAATTTTCGGGGCCTTGCTCTGCAATTCAGACCGATCTCATTAACCAGCAGGGCACCGTGAACTGCGGTCGTGCTCCACCGGATAAGCTGGAGTAGGGTTCCGATCTCGGCAACTCGCTCGCGGCGTCGCTGTTCCACGTGAGGACTTGGGCCTGGGCACCTCGGCGAATTCGCGGCCCATCGGGAGTCACACGACGAAGTGGCAAAATGTGCATCTAAGTTGTTTAGAGGCTATCCCCTCGCTCTCTCGCAAGTGGGTCGCCGGCCGTATGTTCTTTATTTGTTCACTTTCATCTGCTACCTTGCTATTTAGGAGCGCTTGGGGCAATGTGGCGGTGCGCCGCGGAATGCTGCGGATCACCGCGGAGGTCTCAAGTGGGCAAAGATGGTAAGGACGCCGAGCGCGTTACCACGACTTTGACCAGGACGCAGAAGGCCGAGCTTGATCGCCTTGCCAAGTCGCAGGGGGTGAAGGTCGCCTGGCTCGTCCGTCGCGCGGTCGAGCGTTATTTGGAAGAAGCCGCTGGGGGGCCAATGCTCCCGCTCGAGCTGGAAAGGGGCGAGGATGGAAAGCGCTGAACTCTTCGCCGGATGCGGCGGACTTGCTTTGGGAATGTCCCAAGCTGGTTTCAAGCATCGCCACATGGCTGAATTCGACCGGGACGCGGTGGCGACCGTTCTGCACAACAAGGCCAATGGCGTTGAGCATGTCCATGCGTGGCCGATGAATCTCCAGGACGTTCGGGAAATCGACTGGAGCGCGTTTGGCGCTCTGGACGCGGTCTCGGGCGGTCCACCTTGTCAGCCCTTCGGGATTGGCGGAAAAAAGCTGGGCCAGGCGGATAGCCGTGACATGTGGCCGGAGGCGATTCGCGCGGTGCGGGAAGCGCAGCCACGATCCTTCCTTTTCGAGAACGTGCGAAATATTTCCGGGCCGCGTTTCCGGCCTTATCTCGATTGGATACTCGCGCATCTCGAGCGACCCTCGATACAGCGTAAGACCAACGAGACGCACGATGAGCATCTCGAGCGGCTGCTCGCGTCACGAGCGAAGCCGGAATATCGGGTGGTGTGGCAGCTTGTGAACGCTGCTGACTTCGGCGCGCCGCAAATCCGGCATCGCGTGCTCATTTTTGGTATTCGCGCCGACATGGCTGTGGATCCGCTGCCAATGACCCCGTCCCATTCCCGCGACAAATTGCTCTGGGATCAGTATGTGACGGGAGAATACTGGGAGCGTCACGGCCTCAAGGTCCGAGCCGAGCCGCAATTGCGGCAGGACCAGACGAGGGTGGCGGCCTTGAGACGCGAGGGTCGGGAGCCCAAGGGGTTGCCCTGGGTGACGGTTCGCGACGCCCTTGCCGACCTGGGTGATCCGAATGGTGTTGGAAACCATGTGTTTCAGCCGGGGGCGAAGGTTTATCCCGGACATACGGGGAGCCCACTGGATCTGCCGGCGAAGGCATTGAAGGCTGGCGACCATGGCGTGCCCGGCGGTGAGAACATGATGGTTCGCGATGACGGCTCGGTTCGCTACTTCACCACTCGTGAGGCGGCGCGTCTGGTCGGCTTGCCGGATGATTATGAGTTTCCGCGCTCTTGGACGGAGAGCATGCGTCAACTCGGAAACGCGGTACCGGCGCAGCTTGGAGCGGCGGCTGGAAGATGGCTTTCCGGAATGATCAACAAGCAACGGCCGGGCGAATTGGATTCAAATCGGAAGGCGGCATAGTATTGCCGATGTAAACAGCCGGGGGCGAATCGCGACCGAGAGACCTCGTATCGGCAAACCGGGAGGCCTAATTTATGGTGCGTTCGCCGGATCGGACAGCGATCAATGAGCTGGAGAAGGCGCTGGAGGCGGTGCTGGCCGCCGCCGGGGATAATCCTCCTCCGGCTGTTGTTCGGCGTATTCGTGACGGGCTCGCCGCGCACGCGGAGGCCGTCGAGGCGGCGCGCTCATCCACCGATCCGATCCGAATGCCGCGCGCGACCTTTGATCCCGCGGACCCGAAGGCGATTGGCCGGATGGTCTCGATAGCGCTTCTGGCTCAGCCGTTGATCGCGCTCGAGGATATCCAGCCCGCCTATGGCTCGGGGGTGTACGCGATCTACTATCGCGGCGAGCATCCACTCTACGCCAGCATCTCGGGATCCGAGACGCCCATTTACGTGGGAAAGGCAGACCCAGCCAATCATGACGCGAGCACGGCGCGGGAGCAGGGCGCCAAGCTGACGGCGCGGCTCCTGGAGCATGCCGGCACCATCGGAACCGCTGAGGCCTACGCCGATCAATTGCCGGCGCATTTGTCGCCGATTCATCTGCGTGATTTCGTTTGCAGGAGGCTGGTCTGCGCGACGAACGCTCAACTGGTCGCCGAAAAGCATCTCATTCGAACATTCTGGCCGATATGGAACTCGGAGACCAAGGCTTGCTGGGGCATGAGCAAGCACGGGGACGCCGCCAAGACCAGGGCGAACAAACGCTCGCCATGGGATGTCGTGCATCCCGGCCGCGCTTGGGCACTTGATGAGCGTTTGGTGGACTCGCTAACGCCTGACCAAATCGGGCAGCGAATAGCGGAAACCCTGGAAAGGGTGCCGGTTCGCCGGGATCATGCCGCGTTGCTGGAGGAAATGCTGGAGGGCTTCCGACAGGAGGACGCGGCGATTGAATCACATACTCCCCCGGTTGGTGACGACGTGGAGGGGCCTCAACCAGACGAGGCTGGTGGTGCTGACGACGAGTGATACGCGGACTGCGCGCAGCGCCCAGATGGCGCGTATTCGGGCGCGCGACACGAAGCCAGAGATGCGGGTGCGCCGCGCGCTGCATTCCGCCGGGCTGAGATATAGGCTGCACGCGAAGGGGCTCCCGGGCAAGCCAGATATCGTTTTCCCACGTGCCCGCGTCGTCGTGTTTGTTCACGGTTGCTTCTGGCACCAGCATCCGGACCCGGCGTGCAAGCTCGCGCGCATGCCGAAGTCGAGACTGGAATTCTGGCGGCCCAAGCTGGAGGGGAATCGCGCGCGCGACGAAAGGATTCGGGCGGAGCTGGAGGAACTGGGCTGGGCGGTGATCGAGGTTTGGGAGTGTCAGACCAAGTCAGGTCAATTGGGACAGCTCGCCGACGAGGTGCGGGATATCGTCAGGGCGCGCTTGGCGGAAGGCAAGGACAGGTGAGGAAATGAACCAGGACTTCGATCTCACGCCGGACCCGAGGGTCCTACAAATGCTGGGCGAGATCAACCTTCACCAATGGCGTTGCCTGGCGGAGCTTATAGACAATTCCATTGACGGATTTCTGCATGCCGCCCGCTCGGGATCCCCGGTTGATGCTCCGGAGATAGGCGTGAGCCTTCCCACGGCGGATAACGAGGACGCCCGTGTTGTTGTCAAGGACAACGGGCCGGGTATGTCGTTCGAGCTTCTTGAGAACGCGGTGAAGGCTGGCTGGTCGGGAAACAGTCCTCTTTCAAGTCTCGGTCTGTTCGGCATGGGCTTCAACATCGCGACCGCGCGACTTGGGCTTGTGACCGAGGTTTGGACCAGCCGGGCGGGTGACCCAGAGGAGGTGGGAGTCCGGATCGATCTGAACGATCTGCGCGCCACCGGAAATTTCAAGGTTCCCAGGCAAACCCGGGCTAAACCGGATCACAATGCTCATGGCACCTCGATTGTGATCACCGGGCTTAAGCCGGATCAACGAGCCTATTTGGCGAGAAGCAACAACCAGAAGACCATCCGTAAGCATCTTTCGCGGGCCTATTCCTCCTTGCTTGGTAAGTCCGAGGCCGGAAAGATCCGGTTGATGGTTGGCGGCAGCCGGCTGTCGCCGCGCCGGCATTGCGTGTGGAACGAGGAACGTACTGTTTCGTATCCGGATGGAACGGTCGCGCGCGCCGTCGAGATGATCGACGTCAAGTTGGCGCCACGGCGATATTGCACTCATTGCATGCGCACTTTGGCGCCGAGCGAGGAGAAATGCCCCACAGGAAGCCCGAGTTGCCAGATCGTCGAAACGGAAAGGCGGATTCACGGCTGGATTGGCTTGCAGCGGTATCTGCACAACACCGAGTTCGGGATCGACTTCATCCGGAATGGCCGAAAGATCGAGATCTCGAACAAGGATCTCTTCTCTTGGAGTGACGGCGAGACACCGGAGGTCGAGTACCCCACGGACGATCAGCGGAACCGAGGCCGTTTCGTCGGCGAGATTCATATCGATCATTGTCGTGTCAGTTACACGAAGGACAGATTCGAGCGCGATGATCCGGCATGGAATGAGATGGTGCGCATCGTGCGGGGCGATGGGCCGCTTCGTCCGATCGTGGCCAAGCAGCGTGGATACGCGGGCAACGACAGCCCGCTGTACCGGCTATATCAGGCCTTCCGGCGCTCCAGTCCGCAGGGAAAAAACGGATTGTGGTCGCGCGTGCTCGTTGTCCGTGACAACGATCGAGCGCAGCAGATGGCGGAGCTCTTCGAGGCCGATGACCCGGACTATCTGACGGATGAGCGCTGGTGGCAGCTTGTCCAGGAGCAGGATAAGGAGGTTTTGGGGGACACGCCGTGCGATGCCGGCGAGACGCCTCTTCCGGCGGGCTTTGTCGACGACGACGCGACGCCGGCGGATGGGGAGGGCACCCCGCCTGAGAGTGAGCCTGAGCCGGAGCCTCCAGCACCACCACCTCCGCCCGTTCGTCATCAGTTGTATGAGCTCTCAAGGAAATACGTTCATCCGACTTTCCGGGTCGAATACGACGTCCAGGCATATGCGGTGGAGCCGGATGATCCGGACTTACCGAGCGGTCTTCCGTGGGTGCTGAAGCTCGATGATGTCGCCACGAGAACCTATGGTTTCCTCGTTGACGCTGCGCACGACGTGTTTCGGTCAACCACAATGACGCCGCTTGATGGTCTCTTGACGGAACTCACGCATCGCACGGTCGAGTTTCTAAGGGGGCAATCGCAGGACCCGTCTGTCGCGGGAGTCCTCGCTGATTTCAGACGGCAATACTGTGTCGATACAAGGCTGGATCCCCAGGAAATAATCGCCCTGGCGACCTCGGTGCTTGGCGACATCGCGCGGGCCATTCCCACAATGGCAGAGGTGTCCGGTGTGGAGCTCTATGAAGAGCTGGAGGATGGCGAGAAGGAGACCATCGCCCGGCGCATGGCGAATAGGGATGTGCCCGACCACAAGCCGGTCATCAAGGAGGGGCGGTTCTGGGAATACGCGGACCTTGAGTCCCTGCGAAAGCCGGAGCAGTTCACCGCGATCAAAAGGGAAGGAGATGATCGCTACAACCGGAAAATCCCGCCTGGCTATAAGGACGCGAAGAAGGATTCTGGTGATCTGGATAAGTTCGGTGATCTGATCATCTGGAAGGAGATGATGGCGACGGCGAAGGCCGAGGGCCGCCCCATCATATTCATTTCCGACGATGTGAAGGAGGACTGGTGGTGGATTCATAAGGGACGGAAACTTGGTCCACGTCCGGAGCTGATCGAGGAGTTCAAGGCTGAGAGTGGGCAGGATTTCCACATATACGAATTCAGCCAGTTTCTTCGTTTCGCCGCTGAGCGGCATCCTGAAATCAAGGAAAACCTCGGTCAGGTGGAGGTGAGCCTGCTCGCTGATGAGGAGGCGAAACGCAGATTGGACGAGCAGGCCCGTGGTGATGCCGAGCGCCTGCGTAACCTCGAGGACGAGCGTGATCAGATTGTCGGCGTATTGTCGGGTGCGCCTGGCTCATCCCGTGAAACAAAGGTCGCGGATCGTCCCACACTTCAAAGCCGGTTAAGTGAAATCAACGAAGAAATAGCAGCGTTGGCCGAGTCAGAAGACCAGGAGAAGACCGATGCAGGCCAAAGTGATACAAATGAGCGAGCCTGATATCGCAGCAGCCGGTGGCGCTCCCGGGAAATGGGGGATCGATGAATGGCGAGACCAATTGGAGAAACCATTTGTCGGCGGCAACTAGCCGCTTTTCTGTAGGAGATTCAGGTTCAGGGTGCCGCATCCGCACCGCAAGGCTTCCTTTTTGCCGCGGTCGGGTGCGACGAAATACATCTCGTTGCAGGTTTCGCAGCCGAACGCGCCGGTGAAACCCCGGAACGCGGAGACCACTGGGGCGAAGTCCTCTTTCTTGAGATCTGCCCATTCGTTGAAGTGGACGGCCGTGTTGATCTGCCAGGTTTCGTATCCAGTGTTGGTCTTGGCGACTCCGAAGGCAACCTCGATGGCGCTTATCCGCTCGACGACCTCCTTCTGGTTCCAGGAATTCGCGGCGACCTTGGCCTTTTTCAGCAGATCGCCCAGCGTACCGGTCGCGTTCGGGAGTAGATCGCCGAGCATGAATTGTGCGTCGCCCCGGAATTCAACATTGGCGCGCAGGCGATCGCATGCCTCCTTGGCGAAGTGCTCAAGGTAGTGCCGCAGGAGAGCGGCGGCGGCCCGAACGTCGTTCTTGGCAAGGTACCCTTCGAGCTCGGCCCAGACATCCCGATCATCCCACTCTGTAGGTCCAAATTCCACCGTCCACGTCCGGAAGTGGGCGAAGTTGCGGTCTTTGATTAGACCCTCCGACTTCATGTGGCGAAGCCAGATCTCGTCATGCGTCGTGAAGATGAATTGCGTGTTCGGGAATATTTCCTTGAGCAGCGTGCAGACCTGACGCCGGTGGCCGGCGTCGACCGACATGAGCACGTCGTCGAGGACCGCGAATGTGAAATTCGCACCGAGCAGATGGTTCATCAGCGCGAGGTACAGGCAAAGACCCATTCCGTCCTGATGACCCTCGCTGTGATACGCGCCCGGTGGGAAGTGGCCGCGACCATAGAAGTCCACGTCGAAGCCGAGTTTACCGATCGAGGGCATCAGCTTTGCCGTGAATGCCTTCTCATCGTCCTCGTTGATCTTACGGTAGTAGCTGGCGAAGGCGGTCTCGACGTCCTTGTAGATTTTCTCGAGCGCGGTCGTCGTCAGGGCGCCATAGCTGCTGAAGACCTTCGTGGCGCGTTCCGCGCGGACTTTACCGGCCGCGTGCTTCAGCCGCGCGGTTCGGTAGATCGCAAGCCGCTCCTGCGCGAGGACCAGGAAGTCGCGCGCGGCGTCCTGCTTGGAGGGTTCCGGTATTTCGGCAATCGCGGCCGCAAGCGCGGCCAAAGTTGGCTCCATGTCCGGGACGTTGTGAGCCGACGACAAGATGGCGCGCGTGTCGTTAAGCGGCAGGAGCTGTTGCAGTTGCTGGTATCGTCCACGGAGAACGGTCCTGAATTCGGCAAGCGCGGTGGCGTCGATCTTCGGCGAAAACAGACTGGCGTGATCGATCATGGTGTTCAAGGCCGTGCCTGCGGCATGACGAGCGTCGAGGATCGGCTTCAGTTCAGTTTCGAGCGCAACGCGCCTTTTGCTCACATCTTCAAGGTGCGCCAGCTTTCCGGCCAAGTGACCCGTGAAGTCGTCGGGCTCGAACGGCGTGTCGCACACCGGGCAAGCGGCCCCGTCATACAGCTCCAGCGCCGATGTCAGGAGGGATTCGCGTGATAGGCTGTTGAGGCTCTCGGCATCCTTTCCGAGCTCCGCGGCGTTGGCGTCAGCGGTTGAGCATGCTTGCTTGAATGGCTCTGTCTGGAGCGCGTGGAGCGCTTCTCGCAATGTCGCAAGATCGGCGGCAGCCTGCACCTTCGGCACGCGGCCGGGTGCGTTGGCGTTGGCCGTGGTCAGCCCGTCCTTGACCGAGGTGTTGGCGTCGAGGTCGGTCAACGGCGGGAGGCCGAGCAGTTCTCGGCGCGGATTGGCTGCCTCGAGGACAGAATTCTTGGTAAGTTGGGCTGAGTCGAGTACGGCGAGAAGGTTGGTGGTGGCATCCTTCTCTCCGCGCTCCAACCCCGGAAGGTCCTTGCTGCTGGCGTTGGCGATCTTCTGCAGCACGCCCCGCAACTTCTCAATGTCGTCGAGGCGCAGGAGCGATTGGACCTCTTTCGAGCGCTGTCCCGGCTCGGAGAGGACGTACCGGATCAGCTCGCGGCGCGAGAGCACGAACTCCGGGTGAAGGTTGACGCTCTCGAATGCGCCGATGACGTCCTTGTCGGCGGGCTTGATCTCCGGCGCATTCGCCGATTTCACAGTGCGCCGGATCTGGGCCTTCTTGTTCCCAAGAGAGGGGATGGTAACGTCGAGTGTGACCGACGCCGCCTCAGGCTTGTTACGGCTGTCAACGTGCGGACCGTGCGCCTTGACCGAGAGACCTCCGGTCCCGGCGCCGGCCAGGCGCGAGATGTTGCCCGTCAGGGCGAATTCGATCGCATCCACGATACCGCTCTTGCCGGTCCCATTCGGTCCGCAAGCGGCGAAGTTCTGACCCTTGAGCTCAAGCGTCAACTCTCGGATACCACGAAATTCCCTAATATGTATCTTCTCGATCCGAATCATGAGGCGTCCGAAAACAGAGCGGCGCGAATCGTGGGTTCCGCGAAGACGCCGTCCTCGAGAACAACCTTGCGTAGCCTGGGGGCTATTTCGCCGAAGCCTTCTTCCTTTTCCAGGGTGTCGAAGAACTCGCCAAGGATAGTGGCCGCGACCGACTTCACCTTTGTGGGCGGCTCGGCCGCCTCATCTTGATCTTTGGTTGTGTCCACGTTGTTTCCTCCCCGACGCAGGCAAAATAGCAGGAAACGTTGCTTGCGTCAGGGTCTCGCTCGCGTGTCGGACGACGCGGCGCGACGAAACGTGGATGCGCTTGATTAGGAATAGAAGCGGGCGGCGTCGATACCGATTTCGATGATCTCTGTTCCAAGGAAGCCGTAAACGGGCAAACCCGGAAAAGCGGCAATCACATCCGCGAGTGCGAGCCCAACCTGTCCGACAATTGGGCCAGGGTCAGGCATTGACCGGTCGTAGCCGGGGATTTCCGTGAAAGGGACCACCTTGGCGACGACCAGGCTTTCGGCGAGGTTGACGAATACTCCGACCGTATCGGCGTCCGTTACGGTCCATTCGTTATAGTCGCTTGCCTTGGCGAAAGTTTCCTCGACCGCATGCCGCGAGAATGGGCTGCCGGCCCCTGTCCTCTTGCCGGAGACTGGATCATAGGAGGTTCCGGCGTCATCCGGGCTGATGGATCCGATTGAGGTTGTCGAACGCGGGCACAGGATAATACCGATAGCGCCGAACGTGTTGGTATGAGCGGGCCAGATGAGCGAGCAACTGAGCTCCTTGCCCTGGTTGGCGCAGATCTCGATGGCGTTCTTCAGATCATCGGGAAAAAACAGGCCTCCTGCACCTTCGTCAGCTTTACCAGGCCGGGAGCAATGAACAATGAGCGCTTTGCGCGCCTGCAACAAATCAAGCAGTTCTTCTTTCGTCATAGAGCCACCGTCGTTCGGCTTCGGTCTGGTCCGTTAGTTGAAACCGTGGTGTGGTAGCCCTCCATTGTCGACATGAAAATCGGGAATATGGACACCGCTCATCGGCGAAGGTCGAACTAGGACGAAATCTTGGCCGAGCCTGACGCGGCGGTCGGTGATCTGAAGAAGGCATCCATGGATCGGCTCACCCTCAATTACGTCTGGAAGCAGAAATCAACGCCGGTCGTGCTGCGCCGGACCGGGCGTGGCGAGAAGCTTCGGGTGCGACTGCCATTTGCCGACGACAACCGGCAATGGCTGCGGAACGGCCGGCGAACGGCACCGGAGTGGATCGGTGGAAATCAAGCCTATTGGGAGCTGCCGAAATCCTGGTTCAACGACTTCGTCGATCGGGCGTTGCGGCGCTACGGCAAGGTCTACATTATCCAACCCTTTCGCGAGCAGGAGATCTGCGCGCGGGCCTGCCAGGAAGCTCGGGGGCACGAATGCCAGTGCTCCTGCATGGGCGCCAATCATGGCATGGGCAACGACGGTTCCTGGTTCGAGGTCTCCGACACCTTCTCGACCCGCTGGGGCGAGCGCGAGCTCGCCTGTCGTTTGCTCACAGCCCGGTAGGGATGTGTGCCCGATAGACATCTACGTCATCGGGCAACGGATGAACTGCTCGACCGCGCCGTCGAGAAACACCCGCTCGATATGATGCCCGGCGCTTTCGACGAGACTGCGTGCCATAAGCGGCAGCTCCCGGACCGAGCGCTGCACGTCATCCATCGCTATCGGTGCGTCGCTTTCCGGTACATCGATCCGCGTGACATTGTTCTTACCCACGAGCAGATAGGCTTGGCCGAGTGCATTTCGGGACTGTGCGCGGGCGGCTGCATTGAAAGAGCGCAGGAACGCCCAATCCTTGATACCGCCGTTGCGCGCCCGCTCATCCACTGTGAAAGTGGACTCACCCGTTCCCAGGCTCAGGATACGCACGTCCTCGCGCGCAATGTCGTAACAGGCAAGGGCATCGACCAGGGCGTTAATGACCGGATTGTTGGCCCAGATGCCGCCATCGATCATGATGTAGCCGTCGTCCTCGACGCCGGGGTAATAGGACGGGGCCGCAGTTGTGTGGAGCGCGACATGCGCGAACTTCTTGTGGCGGTCCTTCTGGTAGTCCGGGTGGTGCGGGGTCTTGTAAAGGAACGGCTCGCCGTGACGCCCTTCGAAGCTGGGGATTACTAGGCGTGTGGCGGCATCGTCGAGCACCTTGTCACCAAAGATCCGCAGCAATTCCTCCTTGAGAGCGGCCTGGTCGTGCTTCGGTTTGAACGTCCAGCGCAGCACCCTCGACACCTTGCCGAGCCCAGCCGCCGGCGGAAAGATGCGCTCGCCGCGCTCAAGATAGATGTTCAACGCCTGTCGGGCAGTCATTCCGTGAGCAAGGGCGAGCGCGATGATACCGCCGGTTGAGGTGCCGGCGATCATGTCGAAGTGATTGGTGATGGAAGCGCCGCCCAGGAAGCGGCTTTCGATTTCGGCCAGCACCGCTGCGGGGAAGACGCCGCGAATGCCTCCACCGTCGATGGAGAGAATCCGGAACGGGCGGCCCTGGGGCCACGGCTGCTTCAGACGGGCGTGCTGAATGGTGCCGTCCGATCGTCGCGGCGGAACATGGTTCATCCTTCTGTCTCCCTTGCCTCGCCG
Source organism: Pararhodobacter marinus (assembly GCF_003122215.1). GTDB lineage: Bacteria > Pseudomonadota > Alphaproteobacteria > Rhodobacterales > Rhodobacteraceae > Pararhodobacter > Pararhodobacter marinus. Next base: position 59,716 of record NZ_QEYD01000002.1, read on the forward strand.
AGGTCCTGTCCGGCGTGGCGTCCGCCCGCCAGTCCAACGCCCGGTCATCAACCAAAGTTCGTAGCAAGCGAGCCAGTCGAGCGCCCAAGGGACGGTCGTGCTCGCGATTGTCATCGCCGCTGTCCATTCCCTTTCGCGGGGGTCGAACAGGCAAATGGTGGGATCCTCCGCCGGCGGATAGACGTGGGGCAGTTGCCCCTCGGAATTGCCGGGCAACCGGACCAGTTCGGGTGAGAGCACCCGCACCTCTGGGAACGAGCCGACCTCATAGCGGATCTCCAGCGAGTAGCTCGCATATTGCGGCCGCACGCTCCCCACCCAGTGCGCGGACTGCGCACGGCGGTCGATCCGCCGTGCTGCGAACCGCGGCCACGGATTGCTTCCTGCCACAGTCCACCAAGGGCTGTCTTGAAGCCCATGTCCGGGAGGTTCACTTCCCGGCGCAGGCGGAGGATCTGGGCGAGAGCGCCTCGGCCCGGTCCATCACCGAGCGGCACGAACGCTGGGGCGATCACATCCCGGCCGATGACGGGGCGCTCTGGGACTGGCTGGAGGGTCACGACGACGAGACCCGCATGGAACTGCTCGCCCATTGCGTGAGCTTCGGTGTCAATGCGCTTTACGAGAAGCCCAACCCCTATAGCGGCATGGGTGTCAGCCAGCACGGGCTGGATGTGCGTCTGTCCCAGGCCGACCGGCTGGCGCGGGCGACCGGCCTCGACATGGTGGCCGTTGGCTGGCGGCCGACCGTCGGCAACTATCTTGGCCGCGTGACCAAGCCGCGCATCATCGAGGCGGTGCGCGAGGGTGCGGGCGAACGGGCGACCCAGCTCATCGACCACCTGAAGAAGGGCGACATGGCGAAGGAGGCCGAACGCCTGCTGGCCGAGACCGGCTGGTTGCCCGAACCGCTGCGCATGGACGATCCCGGTCCCGAAGCTGACACCGCCGCAAGTGTCGAAACGGAGACGGACGATCTGCCGGACTTCCTGACCGCGGATGGTGAGAAAGAGGAAGATCCGACCGAAGACGAGGACGAGGCGCGGCACATGGTCGCCGCGGAATGACATTCGCGCGGGGCGGCCCCGGCCGCCCCGTCGTTTCTGCTCGGCCAGCGCCATCACCTTGCCAACCAATCGATGCGTTTCCGCAACTCGCCCGGTCTTCGTGACCGGGCTTCTTTCTTTGGTAGGATAGCGGGACAACGCGGACCTTGCCCGACCACGCCCACGATCCGCTTTCGCAGGCATTCGCGAGGACCGGCTGCGGCGCTAGCCCTGGTTCGCCTCGTCGGCACCAATCTTCATGATAAGCGTCTGCGAACTCAGGACGGGCTCCCCGGAAGAATAGGACACATGCTGGCCATCCTCGAAGAAATGTTGGGTGATGCCGGTGAAGACGTCCTTCCGCAATGGATGCTTGGCCTTTGGGTTGTGGAATAGCTGCAACTCATCTGCCCAACCCTCAGAATAGCCGTCTGCCGCAATCTCTTCAGAAAAGGGGCGCCCATGAGCAGCATTGGGGTCGGGGTCCACACGTTGGCCCACCCGGAAGTAGCGGTAACCCGGGGCATCAAAACCAGCAGCAACACCCATCCGGTCGAACTTCGCGAGTGTCCCTGCGTTTGAAAAGAGGACCGCCGAGACGTTCTCGGCGCCGGGCAAATCGAAGAAACCAGCAGGCACAACCTTGCCGTTGTAGGTGAAGCTCTCCACCGGCACAGCACGGATGACAAGCGTGCCGTCCAGCACCTCCCAGTCGACACGACTGCCGTAGAGGTACGGCCAGATCGCCGACTGCGTGTACGTCATCGATCCACCTTCGCGGTCGCCGACGCCGCCCGACTTGTGGAAGTCAGCTATGGCGATAACGAATGGCTTCCCGGCGGTCGCGCCACGCTCCCAGTAGCTTTCGCCGGCTGCGTTCTTTTTGTTGAGCTTGTTTTTAGGCTCGAACCGAACTTCATTGGCATGTAGTCGGCAAGAAAAGCGCGCATCTCTACTGGGGTCTTTGGATCCGGGTGGTTCACCAGGGCGCCGGATGTGGACGCCGTGACCGTGGTCGCCTCGACCGTGAACTCAACCCTGGGAGCGCGACAGAGGAAATCAGGCGCCTCGGGCTGGGTGATGTCGAAGCCCATCTCGCGCAGCGCCGACCACAGGTAGACTTCCCAGAGACGTTGGTCGAACTGCTTGAACTGGAACTCGCTGACGAAATGTGGGTCGCTCGGCGTCAGCCAAGGGCCGATCTCCCTGAAAACAGCACGGGCAGGCGCACGACTGGGTTCATCAAGGAGTACCCGGAAGTGCGGGTGGAGCCTCTCGGGATCCGTGCCTGGCGGCACGTCGAGCAGGTTCGTCGCGTAATTGGTCTCGTCGTCCTGATGGCCGAGGGCGGCAAAGTCGCCATCCTCGACGGCTTTTGCGATGCGCTGTCTGAGTCCAACTGTGGCGTACTCGGGAGAACGCAGGCTGACGGCGAGGTCGACGCTTCGAAAACGCCCGAGGCGATCGCGAGCGAGAAGGATCCAGCCGTAGTCGTCATCCGTGGTGTCGCGAAAGACCAAGCCGAGGACACGCTCCTCCTGGTCGCTCCAGAAGGAAATCTCCTCGGACATGTACCGCGTTGGCGACATTCGCGTGCCGATAGCGAAAACGTTGAAGCGCGCCCGCGACATCGGACGGCTGAGCTTCTGGCGCTCTTCACGGATTCGGTTCTTTTGCTTCGCTTGGCCCATGATGAACTCAGAGTCGTAGGTCACTAGAATAGGCGCAGGATGGAAACGTCTTCCCGCGCCCCTCGGCGATGGAAGGCCTGCTCCTGGCAGCGCAAGCGCCACACGTCACTTTGATAAGCCGAAATGTCGAGAAGTGATACAGACACTCGTTGCGTTAGCGGCATCGGTTAAAGTGGGCTCTCAACGCCGTGAATAGCTCCATTTCCAGCCTCACCATGGCGCCTTCCAATGGCACCGCGCGGCATTGGATGCGGTCATCGGCCTGAAGGAACGCTTCCCGACATCACCGCGGCTGCAAGGCAAGCGCGGCGAGGCACCTGCGACGGGTAGCCGACTCCTGCCAGATGCAGAGCACCACCCCCGCTTCCATTCGCGAACCTTGGTCTGATCCGCCTCTTTGCATTCAACCCCAAAGGGTCGGCTTGACGCTATGCGTGCCGCCCTCGCGGATTCGGGGCAGGCCCGAACGCACGAGGGTGATTGCAGACCGAAGCCAGCCGGTTGCGCGGCATGGCTTTCTCGGCCTCAGGTGATGGCGATCACGCGTCCGCCCGCGACCTGCGCCTCCGTGCCAGCCTGCTGGAGGCGCTGCTGGTCGATCCCTTCTGGCGCGAAACCGCGGCTGATCTGCTTAGCCTGCCACGAGCCGCCTGAGCGCGCCCCGGTTCAACAATCCGGCCCGGTCTCGCACCGGGTTTTTCACGTTTCAGGAGCCTGACATGGCCGACTATTTCACACACTTTTCCTGCTTGTTCGCTGTGGGCACATCCCCGTGCGCATGATGGGTGAGACCCGTTGGCAAGAGGCCGAACGTGCAGACTTCGCGTCGGCCTGGACTGCCGAACTGGCGGAAGTCCCGGAGTTCACCGACAGCACACTGCATATGGTGACGGGGCTCTTGCTGCCGATCTGGAAGTGCCTGCCGCAGGAGTCTTCCCGCGTCTATCGCTTTCAGACCGACGAGGGTGAGCGGATCATCGGTCGCCGCTTCTCGCCGGCATGGGCGGCGAATGCTTTGGCGAGCGGTGTTTCCGCCGGTCTGACCCCCGATGCGGCCTATGCCGCATTGATGGAGGGCCGGACGATTCTCGATCTGGCCGAAGGTCTGCAGCTGCGCCGCACCCGCGTCATGGGCGCGAACCGCATCGAGCTTTCGGGTTTCACCGACGCGATGCGGGAGCGCCTGCGCGCCTATGGCCTCTTCAGCGAGATCATCTCGTGGCGGCTGCGCTTCTTCGTGCCGGTCGATGCTTCCGGACCGGAGATTATCGGCAAGCTCCTCGACCGTTACCCGGTCGAGCGCATCTCTGAGCGGGAGGCCGCGTAATGGCGCGTCTCAATGCCACCGAACTGGCGCAACGTCTCGGCCGACAGGCCGAGGCGGTGTGCCGCTATTATCTCTCGAACGGGCGCAAGCAGGGCAATTACTGGCAAGTCGGAGACGTGCGCAATACGCCCGGCCGCTCCCTGTTCGTCCGCCTCACCGGGTCCGCCTCGGGCAAGGGCGCTGTCGGAAAATGGACGGATGCCGCAAGCTCTGAACATGGCGACCTGCTTGACGTCATCCGCGAAACCCTCGGCCTGGTCGATTTTGCCGATGTTGCCGAAGAAGCCCGGCGTTTCCTCAGTCTGCCGCGTCCAGAGCCCGAACCACCGACGCGCCGATCCCGAACGCCTCCGGCGCCATCCGGTTCATCGGAGGCGGCGCGAAGGCTCTGGCGCATGACTGAACCATTGACCGGCAGCGTCGCAGAAACGTATTTGCGCGGGCGCGGCATTACGGATTTACGTGGAACCGGAAACCTGCGCTTTCATCCGAACTGCTACTGGCGGCCCAAGGATGATGGCCCGACGGAAACCTGGCGCGCGCTGATTGCCGCTGTCACCGACCTCGACGGCAAGATTACCGGCGCGCATCGCACCTGGCTCATGTGCGACGGCTCCGGCAAGGCGCCCCTCGATCCGCCGAGAAAGGCGATGGGCGACCTGCTCGGCAACGCCGTCCGGTTCGGATTGGCTGAGGATGTCGTGGCAGCGGGGGAAGGCATCGAGACCATCCTGTCGCTGCGGCAGGCAGTGCCGATGGTGCCGATGCTGTCCGCGCTCTCGGCCGGGCATCTCGCTGCTGTCCTTTTCCCGCCGCATCTGCGCAGGCTCTATATCGTCCGCGACAACGATCCGGCAGGCGACGCCGCACGGGACAGCCTGGTGGACCGGGCCATCGAGGCCGGGATCGAGGCCATCACGCTCTCGCCAATGCTGGGAGATTTCAACGACGACCTCGTCAGCTTCGGCCTGGAGGCGCTTCGGGCGCAGATCCGGGTGCAGATTGCCCCTGAGGACGTCAGCCGTTTCATGTCACGCGCGCAATAGCCAGAGAGGGCCGTGATCTGGGACAAACGATCCCGCCATGGGCAAAGGATTGCAGCACCTCGGCAAGAGGAACGCGCCTTGGCCTTCTGAGAGGGCGAGCGGCCCACAAGCGCTCCGGCCCGGCAATGGCGGCGCCCGACTGATTTCCGTCGGCGGCGGAGGCTCCTTTACAGCGCGAAACAAATCAGCCGGGCTTTGCCATCAAGGCCCTCGCAAAGAGCTCGGGCTGTCAGACCGGAGCGCCCGTGGGCTTGTCGTCGCCATGAAGGCCGCGACGGTCGCGGTCCAGCCGAAGGACACATCCCATGTATGCCCATGACGAATTCGAACCCGATCACAGCACATCTCCCACTGGCCATGTCATTGAAGCGCTCGAACTCTATGGCTACCGTCCAGCCGAGGGCGAGGCCGATCCACGGATCACGCCCGAGGACACCGCCATCCAGGGCGCGGTTGCCGACATCTTCGATGCTCTGATTTCCACCATGGCCGACACCAGCCTCGATTTCGACCTCGACGAGATAATGTGGTCCACCGTCAACACCTTCCACCGCGCCGTGGAACGGATCGAGATCAAACTTGATGACAATGAGCAGGCCCAGAAGCGCCTTCAGCGCGAACAGGACGGCAGCGAAGTCAAATCCGTCCAGCTGGAGACCCTGATCGGCATCGGCCAGAACCTGATCGAGCGTCGCGACAGCATGGAGACTTTCCGCGACGCTGCCGCCGACCTCTAGGGCATCAATCGTGGGGGGCATACCGCCGATTTGCATCCATCGCGCGGCTCTTCGAAATGGAAGCGCACCGCGCCTGGCGCCAAGCTCAGCCCTCTGCAGAAAGCTTGATGTTTCCGTCCCTACCGACCTCAGCAAAGGTGCGTTGCGTCCCGCAGGAAGCGGGCAAGATTAGAAAATCTCATTCTCTCGGCAAGAGACGTCAGTTGTGCGAACAAGGCCGTAGTGCATGTCTGATGCTATGCAAACAGGCCGTGTCCGTTCCGAACATCTATCCGCCGCTCTGATCCGCCTTCTGGCAGTTGGTGCCGGCGCGGCCGTCGCCAACAGCTATTATAATCAGGCTTTCCTCGGCCATCTGACAGCCGATTTCGGGCTGACGGCTGGCACCGCCGCCATCGTGCTCGTGCTGACGCAAGCGGGCAACGCGCTTGGGGTGCTCTTCCTCGCACCACTCGGGGACCGCCTCGAGCGTAAGTCGCTTATCCTCGTGACCATCGCCGCCCTCGTGGCGGCGCTGATCGGTGCGGCTGCCTCACCCGGCTTCGTGTGGCTCGCTGTTGCTAGTTTCGCGGTCGGCCTGTTCGCCACGGTCGCCCAGCAGATCGTGCCGCTCGCCGTGCATCTGGCTCCGCCCGACAAGCAAGGTCGTGCACTCGGCACGGTAACAGGTGGCATCCTGATCGGTATTCTGCTTGCCCGCACGGTCAGCGGCATAGTCTCGGACCTTTGGGGATGGCCTTACGTCTTCTGGCTGGCCGCGGTGGTGATGAGCATTGTCGGCGCGGCGCTGGCGCGTTGGCTTCCGCGTGCGATGCCGACGACCAACTTGGGTTATCTGCGCCTGCTTGGCTCTATTTGGACGTTGGTACGCAAGCATAGCGTTCTCCGGCGCGTGGTCTCGGTGCAATTCCTGATCTTTGCGGCTTTCATCAGTTTTTGGTCGAACCTCGCGCTTCTGATGGCTGAGCCCCAGTATGAACTCGGAGGAACAGCTGTAGGTCTTCTGGCGCTTGTCGGTGTCGTCGGTGCACTTGCCGCGCCTATCGCAGGCGGTTTCTCAGACAGGCGTGGGCCCGCCATGGTTGCGTCGATGGGCGCGGGGCTCGTGATACTGGCCTTCCTCATTTTCGGGCTCTGGCAAGATTCTATTATTGGGTTGGTCGCCGGCATCGTGATCATGGATCTCGCTGTGCAATCCTCCCAGGTTGCCAACCAGTCGCGCGTCTATGCACTCGATCCGAACGCGCGCAGCCGGCTTAACACCATATTCATGGCAACCATGCTCGCTGGTGGCGCGGTCGGAGCCGGCATTGGTGGTGCTGCCTATGCAGCATGGGGCTGGAGTGGCACATGCGCTTTAGGCGCCATCTCGGCTGCCTTGGCGCTGCTGTTGTCGTGGAAGCCCTAATTCGAGGCGTTGCAAAAAATGCCCGCCTCGATCAACCTGGCGGCCGGGCGTTTACCCAGACGGCCCAAGCGTCATGTACCCAACTCGTCGCGCGCCATTGCCACCCCGTCGAGGAACTGGTCCAGGGAACGCTTTCTGGCAGACCGATCAAAAGCGTAAGCTGGTTGTTTGAATTGGTTGCCAGTCAGAAGTCCTGAGATGTAGCCCGCGACGGTATCGGCGGCCATGACGAGGCTGCTGTCGAGGGTATGCACATACTTGCTCGTTACAGATCCCTTCGAGTGCCCGAGGAGGGCCGCAATGGTGATTTCGCTGAAGCCGAGTTCGTGCGCTATGCTCGCGAACGCGATCTTTGGGCTTCCTAATGCCATGCGCGACGTTCGTATCGACGATGCCCGCCTCCGAAGCATAGGTGAGGATACCGCCCAGCAAGCCGACCGCCCGGGTTGCTGTCCCCTGACCACCCCGCAAGATCGTCTTGCCCCTTAGCTTTTTGGTCTTTCGCGTAGCGCGGGTTTTGCCGAGGATAATGTCATTCATCATCTTCGTAACATCCACTTTGGTCAGATCACGCACCCTCTTCTTGCCGATCAGTGGGATGATATGCCCATTGATCCGCCCGATATCGGTGGAGACCGTTGATGGTCTCTTGGGCTGCCCACGTTTCCCGAGGATGAGGCCGGCGTGCAGGTCTTCGACGTAGCGCTCACAGAGCTGTTGCACGGTCATGGCCTGTCGGTCTTCGTGGCGCTCTTCGGCGGGATCATCGCCCTGAGCGACGCGCCCTAGCTGGACCTTGGCCTCTCGTCTGGCTGTTTCGGCAGTCCAGATACCGTGGAGGCCAATCGTATAGCGGCGCGACCGTCCGTCACGGCGATACTGGATCACGTAGCTGCGCTTCCCAGAAGCGAAAACACGCAACCCGAAGCCAGGCAGGTCGCTGTCCCAGACAACGTAGTCCTTCTTCTGGCTCTTGACGCTTTCAACCAGCCGTTTTGTGATCTTTGGCATCATCAACCTCGTCATCAGAGCAACTGAGCCGCGTAAGCACCACGTAAGCAGTCGGGCGAAAGCTACGGAGTAGTTGCGGCTACTGGTTTCGACGACGAGCGAACTTAAACACAAGCGATTTTAAGATGTTAGCGTGCCGTGGCGTGCTGCGTCGCGCATTTCGGATAGGCCACGATTAATTGCTCCGAAGGCAGAGGTCAGAGGTTCGAATCCTCTTGGGTGCGCCATTCTCCTTGATGGTCCGAGATCACGACGTAGCGGTCGTAATGGTCCTGCGCTGATCGGTTTCGCGCGGTATGGTCAGGTGGGTGTTTGCGTTCCGCGTCTGGACTCTGTCCCGCGACGCAGCCGCTCGCGGCGCCTGTCGTTGCACCCTGAAGTACACCGGGGCGCAGTTGCTTCGTGGCGGGGATGCGCAACGCGGACGTCTCAGGCAGGGTCGGACGGGGCGTTCCAGGGCAGCGTGTCGGGCTTTGGCCAGTGGCCATGCGCCAGCCGGTAATCCAGCATCCACATCCGGTCACAACCCCAGAGCGGCTGGCCGTCGACGAAGAAGAAGGGCACCCCGAAAACCCCGCGCGCAATGGCGCTGTCGACCGCCAGATCGAGGCGCTGCTTGACCCCCGGATCCTGCAGCGCGGCCTGCAAGGCCTCGCCGTCCGCGCCGAGCGCCCGCGCCTCGGCCACCACCGTTTCGGGGGCGCTGGGATCGACGCCTTCTACCCAGAGCCGCGCGGAAAGCCGGGTGATCAGGGCCTTCGCCATCGGCGCATCGCGGTCGTTCAGCCACAGGAAGGCCCGGCAGGCGGCCACCGAGCTTACGCCTTTGAGGCCGTGGCGGTTCAGGGGCACGCCGAAGATCTCGGCCTGCCGCGCAAGATCGAGACGCGAATAGTCGGATTTCAGCGGCGTCAGCGGCACCGGCTTCAGCCCCATCACCTTGATCACCGTCACGCCCACCAGCACCGGATGCCAGTTCACGCGGCGTCCGTGGCGGGTGACGAGTGTTTCGATCTGCGTCGTGGCAAGATAGGAATAGGGCGAGACGGGATCGAAATAGAAGTCGACCGGATCGCCGCTCATGGCTGCGCCTCGGCCGCCATCGCGCGCAGCTTGCCCTTGGCGATCTTGCCGAAGCCGACGCGGGGCAGGGCGTCGAGAAACCGGATCTCGCGCGGCACCTTGAAGCGGGCCATTTCGGCGCTGCAATGGGCCAGGATGGCGTCGCGCAGCGCGTCACCGGCGGCGGCTCCGTCGAGATCGGCCACCACGAAGGCCACGGGAACCTCGCCGCGCAGCGCGTCGGCGCGGGGGACGACGGCCACGTCCTGCACCCCGGCGGCGCGGCGGATCACGGCTTCGATCTCGGCCGACGAAACACCTTCGCCACCGACTTTCAGCACATCCTTGATCCGGTCCACGAAAAGCAGCGCGCCGCCCTCCATCTGGCGCACGCGGTCGCCGGTGCGGAAAAAGCCGTCCGGGGTGAAGGCCTCGGCATTGGCGGCGGGGTTCGCGTCGTATTCCAGAAAGATCGACCGCCCCCGCACGCCGCCCACCAGCAGCTCACCGATCTCGCCCGGCGCAACGGGCGTGCCGTCTTCGGCGACGACGCGGATCGTGTAGGCGGCCGAGGGCCGGCCCATCGCCTGCGCGGGCAGGTCCCCGTCGCCCTGAACGCCGACGATCGGCTGCGAGACCATCTCGGTCATGCCCCAGGCCGACACGATGCCCGGCACCCGGAACCGCGCCTGTTCGTCGGGGATCTGGCGGTTGACGATCCAGAAGCGGAAATCGTGCCGCTCGGGCACCGGATGTGCGGCCAGCGCGCCCAGCGTGAAGGGCACTTGCGGGCTGATCGTCGCGCGGTGGCGTTGCGCCGCGCTCCAGAACCGCGAGGCGGAAAAGCGGGGCTGCAACAGTGCCGCGCCCCCGACCCACAGAAGCGGCAGGAAGGTCCATGAGAAGCCGACGACGTGGAACAGCGGCAGAAAGACCTGCGCCACATCACCGTCGCGGAACCCCTGTTGCCGCGCGCCCAGGCTCGACGCCCAGAGCAGGTTCTCATGGGTCCAGACCACCGCCTTCGCCCGTGCGGTCGTGCCGGTGGTGAACAGGATCAGCGCCAGTTGCGCGGTATCGGGCGCGCGTTGCGGCGCCGGGGCGCCCATCAGCGCGTCGAACAGATCGCCGGGTTCGGGCAGGGTTTCGGCGCCGGCGGACTCGCCCGCATCGGTCGAAGTGACGGCGATCCAATCCAGCAGGCCCGAACCGGCGCTGTGCACAGTTGAGGAAAGCCGGGGCTGGGTAATCGCCGCCCGCGCCCCGGTCTGTTCGATCATGCCGCGCAGTTCGGCGGCCGAGGCCATGGCGTTGCTGACCACCGCCACCGCGCCCAGCCAGAGGCAGGCAAAGCGTGCGAGCAGGGTCTCGGGACAATTTTCCAGATGGATCAGCAGCCTGTCGCCGGGGCCGATGCCCCGCGCGCTGAGCCCGCCGGCCAGTTCCTGTACATCGTTCAGAAAGGCCGCATAGGTCCAGACGCGCTCGGGCCCGTCGAAGGGCGCCCACAGGATCAGCGGCCGGTCGTCAAATTGGCGCGCGCGGTGCGCAAGCACCGAGGCGGCATCCATGCCCGCGAAGGGCGACAGGCCGTTCGCGGGCATCGTGTCGTGCAGGCTCATGCGTCAGATCGGTTCGATATTGGCGATGGCGACGTAACGCTCCCAATCCTCGATCTGCTGAAGCAGCAGCGCCTGACCTTCCTCGGGCGTCGAGATGAACGGATCGCCGCCATTCGAGTTCAGGAATTCAGCGGTTTCCTCGCGGGCCAGGATCTCGTTGAAATAGCCGTTGATCGTGTTGACCACGTCGTCGGGCGTGGCCGAGGGCACCATCACCGCGAACCAGCTCAGCATCACCAGCTCGGGCATGCCCGCTTCCGCGAAGGTGGGGTAATCGGGCGCCGCCTGCAGACGTTCGGGCGTGCTGACCGCCAGGATCCGTGCGCGCCCTTCGGCCACCTGGGCCAGCGAGAAGACCGGGTTCATCATCGCGAAATCCAGCACACCGGCGGCCAGATCGGGAATGATGTCGGTATCGGTGCGATAGGGAACCTCGACCGTTTCCAGACCGGCGGCATCGGTAAAGATGCGGCCCATCACGCGGCCCGTCGTGTTCGACGTGGCATAAGAGCCTTCGGCCCCTTCGGCGCGCAGCCCTTCGATCAGGTCCGCGATGGTTTCATAGGGGCTCGATGCTGGGACGATCAGCATGAAGGCCTGCTGGTTGAGCGTCGCGGCGATGCGGATGTCCTCGGCCACGTTGATCGGCGGATCGCGGAACAGATGCATGTTGCCGGCGATCGAACTCGCGGCATGGATATACATCGTGTAGCCGTCCGGGTCCGAGCGCGCGACGAATTCGGCGCCGATATTGCCCGCCGCGCCCGCGCGGTTGACGACCACGACGGTTTCGCCCGTCAGTTCGGCCAGTTCATTCCCGAAATAGCGGACCAGAACATCGGCGCCCGATCCGGCGGGAAATCCGGTGATCAGGTTGATGGTCTGACTGGGATAGCTGTCCTGCGCCATGACGGCGGGCACGCTGCCCCCCAGCATCGCGATTCCCATGACGAGTCCGGACAGAATACCTTTTACTGATTTCATGGCGCCCTCCCAAGCGTCTGTCGTCGCTTTTCGTATCAGGAAGCCTGTTATAAGTCAACAAATACACTTTGATGATACTGAAAGCCAGGGGGCGTCGGGGACTTGTTGACGAACGACCAAACTTAGCCGCGCTGTCCTGCCACAGGCGGCTGGATTTCAGGAGCGATACCCAGGATCAGGGCTTTGAATAGCCGCCAGGCACGCGGCCGGAAGAGCATGTGCAGGAGCGGCATCCGTCACAAGGTGCGCTTCGGCCTGCATAGGCCCGGTGGTTGCCGAGAGGCACGAATAAGGTTGACTTGTCCACCAAATCGGCCGATGACATGGGGAACAAAGGGTCGGGGATGCCGCAAAACAGGATCACAGACGACGGGCAATCGGACAGGCCCCGCCGGGAACTGCCGCTGAGCCTTGTCATCCATCAGCTGTCGCTGAAGATCGACGCGCAGGGGCGTGCCCTTGTCGCCCGTCACAGCGACCTGACGTTGCCGCAATGGCGGGTCATCCGGGTGATCGGCCTTGAGGCGCCCGACGGATCGACCGCCCTGCGCAAGCTCATGGGGTTCGACAAGAGCCAGTTCTCCAAGACGGTCAACCAGTTGCGCGCGCGCGGATTGCTGACGGTGTCCGCCCATCCCGAGGATGGTCGCCAGTTGCAATTGTCGCTGACCGAGGCCGGGCGCGCGGTGCTGGACCGGCTGGGGCCGGTTCTCGACGCGCGCAACGATCTGTTCCTGCAGGCGCTTGCGCCCGAGGAACTCAAGGTCATCCGCTCCGCGCTTTCCAAACTTGGCCGCGCCGCCGAGATCACCGATTTCTCAAAGGGAGATGACGAATGACCCGTCCGGGGAACCTGCTCGTTATCCTGTCCGACGAACACCAGTCGCGGGCGCTGTCCTGCGCCGGTCATCCGCTGGTGAAGACCCCCAATCTGGACAAGCTGGCGGCGCGGGGGATCCGCTTTACCGATGCCTATACGCCCTGTCCGATCTGCGTGCCTGCCCGGGCGGCCTTTGCTAGCGGGCGCTATGTGCATGACATCCGGCTATGGGACAACGCGATGCCCTATTGCGGCACGCCGCGCGGCTGGGGTCACGCGCTTCAGGACAAGGGGATCCGCGTCGAATCCATCGGCAAGCTGCATTACCGCAGCAACGAGGATCCGGCCGGTTTTGATGTCGAACATATCCCGATGCAGGTGGCCGACGGGGTCGGCATGGTCTGGGGGTCCCTGCGCCGCGAGGAAGAGCGGGTGCGCACGGATACGCGGATGCTGGGCAGCTATATCGGTCCGGGCGACAGCGCCTATACCCGCTATGACAGGGCCGTGGTCAGCCGGACGGAGGACTGGCTGAAGGATGCCGCCCGGCGGCCCGACCCGTGGTGTCTGTACGTAGGCCTTGTCGCGCCGCATTTCCCGTTGATCGTGCCGCAGGAATATCTGGACCTGTATCCGCTGGACGACCTGCCGCCGTTCAAGCTGCACCCGATGGACGGATTCGAGAACCATCCATGGCTGCAGAAACAGGCCGCCGCGATGATCGCCGACAACGGGTTCAAGCACCATGACGAGCGCAAGCTGGCCGCGGCGTGCTATTTCGCGCTCTGCACGTTTCTGGACGACAATATCGGGCGGCTGATGGAGGCGCTCGAGGCCAGCGGGCAGCTTGAGAACACGACGGTGATCTACAGCTCGGACCACGGCGACAATGTCGGGGCGCGTGGCCTTTGGGGCAAGGGCAACATGTACGAGGAATCGGTGGCCGTCCCGCTGATCGTCGCGGGCCCCGGCATCGCGCCCGGCACCTGCGCCACGCCCGTCAGCCTGCTGGACGTGTCGCAGACCATCATCGACCATTTCGGCGCGACGCTGGAGGGCGACCGTCCCGGCGAGAGCCTGCTCGATATCGCCGCGCGCGGGACGGATCCAGATCGCGTGGTGTTTTCGGAATATCACGCGGTGGGCGCGGTTTCGGGCGCGTTCATGTTGCGCAAGGGGCGCTGGAAGCTGATCCATTACCACGGGTTCCAGCCGGAGCTCTTCGACCTTCATGCCGATCCCGAGGAAACCACCAACCGCGCCGCCGATCCGGCCTGCGCGGCGGTGCTGGCCGCGCTTTATGCGGATCTCGGCGCAATCTGTGATCCGGCGGCGACGAATGATCTCGCCTTCGCCGATCAGGACGCGATGATCGCGGGCTATGGCGGACCCGAGGCCGCGGCCGCCATGGGGGCGCCCTCGGCAACGCCGCCGCCCGAGACCTGAGCGCCAAGCCGAGCCGAACGCGTCAGCATCAGGCATATCCCGATTTCCGCCCGGACCCGAGGGCGGAGCCAGCCCAGACAGAGAGCGAAAGACCATGTTCCGTATCGTCACGCCCGAAGATTTCACGACGACCCCCTGGAAAAACGGGGGCGGCGTCACGCACGAGGTTCTGCGCGACGACGGGGCCGAGCCCTGGCGGTGGCGGATCAGCATCGCCGAAGTGTCGACGGACGGCCCGTTCTCGGTCTTCGAGGGGCTCGCGCGGATTCTGACCGTGATCGACGGAGACGGGCTTGACCTGCACACGCCCGACGGCGTTCTGGCGGCGCGGCCCTTCCAGCCGCTCGCCTTCTCGGGCGAGACGCCGGTGGACAGCCGCATGGTCAACGGGCCGGTGCGGGATCTGAACCTGATCTACGACCCCAGCGCACTCTCGCCTTCGGTCGAGGTGATCGAAGGCCCCGCGCAGGTCGATGCCGGCCCGGGGCTGACCGGCATCCTGTGCCATATGGGGCAGGCCGTGGTGGGGGAGACATCGCTGCCGGAGGGCGCTTTCGCGCTGGGGCAGGGGGCGACGATCACGCTCGGGCCCGAGGCGCTTTGCGTGATCGTGCGGCTGGGTTGAAGAACGGCCCACAAAATGGAGCGGCCCGCCGGATCGGGCGGGCCGGGACGGGTCACGCCGGGCAGCGGATGGCTTCGACAGCCTCCAGGAAATGCCGGTTCTCTTCTTCCGTGCCGATCGTCACGCGGGCCCAGCGTGTATAGGGCTCTTCCAGCCAGGGCTTGATGAGCACGCCCTTGTGGCGAAGCGCCTCGGCAAAGTCGGTGGCGGTCCGGCCGGTGTCGAAGAAGACGAAATTGGTCTGGCTCGGCGCGCAGGCGAAGCCGGCGTCGGACAGTTTGCGGGCCAGCTGGACCCGCCCGTCAGCCGCCAGTTTCACCGAATGCGCCAGATAATCGGTATCACGCAGCGCGGCGCGGGCGGCGGCCACTGCCAGCGAATTGACGCCGAACGGGTTGCGCGCCTTCATCATCTGCGCGGCCAGTTCGGGATCGCAGGCGATGCCATAACCGACACGGATCCCGGCCAGGCCATACGCCTTCGAGAAGGTGCGCAGGATCAGCCACGGATTGGGACCGGCTTCCAGCCGCGCCATCGCGTCGAACCGGGCGGCGGGATCGAGATATTCGAGATAGGCTTCGTCGAACACGACCAGCGTGTCGCGCCGCGTGGCCGTCAGCAGCGCGTCGAACTCTTCCGCCGAGATCGCTGGACCCGCGGGATTGCTGGGCGACGAGAACATCAGCACGCGCGGCGCCTCGCTCGCCATGGCCGCGATCATGCCCTCGACCGGAAAGCTCCAGTCGGCGTTGAACGGCACCTTGGTGACATGCGCGCCCGAGGCCAGCGCGCCGAATTCGTGCAGCCCGAAGCTGGGGCAGATGGTGACGACATGATCGCCGGGGCGCAGAACCGTGCGGAAAACGGCGCCGATCAGGTCTTCGGACCCGTTGCCGATAATCAGGCGGTCCGCGGTCGAGCCGGTCGCGGCGGCAAGGTCTTCGCGCAGCGCACCGTTGCCGGCATCCGGATAGCGCGCGATGCCGGCGGCCTCGTCACGGATCGCCGCCACGACACCGGGGCAGGGGCCTGCGGGATTCTCGTTGCTGTCGAGCTTGGCCAGACAGTCGATGCCGTAGCGCGCGCGGAACCGGTCCAGCGCAAGCCCGGCATTATAGGTTGGCAGCGCCGCGATTTCGGGACGGATCAGGTCGGATTTCATCGGGGGTCCTTTGGTCAAAGATCGAAGATCTTGCCGGGGTTCATGATATTCGCAGGGTCGATGCAGCGCTTGAGCTGGCGCATCAGGTCCAGCGCCGTGCCGTGTTCGGCCTCCATATAGGCCTTCTTGCCCAGCCCGACGCCGTGTTCGCCCGTCGAGGTTCCGCCCAGTGACAGCGCCAGCTCGATCAGGGCCGCGTTGACGCGGCGCCCTTCGGCGGTTTCCTCGGGATTTTCGGGATCGAACAGCAGGACCATGTGGAAATTGCCGTCTCCCACATGCCCGATCAGCGGCGCCTTGAGCGACGTGGTCTCCACGACCTTGCCGATCCCCTCGATACAGGCGGGCAGGGCCGAGACCGGGACGCAGACATCGGTCGACAGCCCCTTGATGCCGGGCCGCAGGGCGCGCGAGGCATAAAGGGCGGAGTGGCGGATCCGCCAGAGCGCGGATGCCGCCTCGGGATCGCTGGCATGTTCCATCCCTGTCGCGCCCGCGTCCCGGATCAGGTCCCGCAGAACCTCGGAATCATGGGCCACGGTCGACCCGGACCCGGCCAGTTCGATCCAGAGCGTCGGCGCTTCGGGCAGGTCGGACTTGCCATAGGCATTGATCGCGGCCATCTGCACCGCGTCCGCCAGTTCGATCCGGTTCAGGCACAGGCCGAATTGCAGCGCAGTGACCACGGCAGCGGTGGCCGCGCCGATATCGTCGAAGCTGCACATGAGGGTGCTGCTGGCCTCGGGGATGCCCGCCAGCCGCAGGGTGAGTTCGGTGATGACGCCAAGCGTGCCCTCGGCGCCGACGAAGAGATGCGTCAGGTCGTAACCGGCCGAGGATTTGCGCGCGCGTCCCCCGGTCTTGATGACGCGGCCATCCGGCAGCACCACGGTCAGCCCCAGCACGAGTTCGCGCATCGAGCCGTACCGCACCGTCGTCGTGCCCGAGGCGCGGGTCGCGGCCATGCCGCCCAGCGTGGCATGCGCGCCCAGATCCACCGGGAAGAACAGGCCCGAGGCGCGCAGATCCTCGTTCAGGCGTTGCCGGATGACACCGCATTGCACCGTGCAATCCATGTCCTCGGCATTGACGGACAGAACCTTGTCCATGGGCGAAAGATCAAGGCAGATCCCGCCGTGGGGTGCGTTGACCTGGCCTTCCATGGACGATCCGGCGCCGAACGGCACGACGGGAACGCCATGCGCATGGCAAAGCTTCAGGACCGCGGCCACCTCGTCGGTGCTACGGGCCATGACGACGGCGTCCGGTGCGGCCGGCGTCAGCCAGCTTTCCACCGCCGTGTGCTGATCGCGGATCGCCCGCTCTGTCGACAGGCGGTCGCCGAAGATCGGCGACAGGGCAGAGAGAACCGTGTCGAGCGGGCTGGTATGCTGTGTCATGGGGCCTCGTCGGAATGGGGTGGCGGGCCGGGGAGCGACGGCCCGCCAATCGGGATCAGGCGGCGAACCACCAACGCTCGGACGCGCGGTTGCCGTCCATATCCCAATCGCTGGCGATCTCTTCGCCCGTGGCGATATTGCTCGACTTCGCGTCCAGGATGTCGGCCCAGATCGGGGCGATCATGCCGCCATCCTCGTAGATCAGACGCTGGCATTCCCAGTACAGCTCGCGCCGGCGCTCTTCGTCCTGCTCGCCGCGCGCGGCGATCAGCGCGGTGTTGAAGGCGTCGTTATCCCAGTGGGTCGCGTTCCAGCTACCGAGGCTCTCGCGCGAATAGGCCTGGGTCAGCATCAGGTCCTCGTTCGCCCGGCCCGACCAGCGCGAGGCGAAGAACGGCGTCTTGCCCCAGATATTCGACCAGTAGCCATCCTCGGGTTCGCGCGCGACCTCGATGTTGATCCCCGCCGCCGCAGCGTGCTGGCTGAACAGCTGGGCCGCGTCCACCGCCCCGGCAAAGGGCGTCTCCGACACGTGCAGGACGTGCCGATGATCTGCGAAGCCGGCCCTCTGCATCAGGGCGCGGGCCTGTTCGGGATCGTAGCTGTGCTGCGGCAGGTTCGGGTTGTGATAGGGATAGGCGCTTGAAATCGGCTGGTCATTGGCGACCGAACCGAAGCCGCCGAGGATCTTGCTGACCATGTCCTCGCGGTCGATCGCAAGCTTCATCGCAAGGCGCACATCCGGGTCCTGATAGGGGGTCTCGGCGGTGTTCATGCTGAAGCAATAATGCATCTTGCCCTGCACCTGGATCAGGTCGATCCCGGGCATCGCCTGGATCAGCTGCGCGGTGGTCGCGTCGACGGCGTTCATCGCGTCCACCTCGCCGGTGCGCAGCGCCGTGGTGCGGGCGTTCACGTCGCGGATCGCCAGCGTTTCGACCGCGTCGAAATGCGCGCGGCCCTCTTTCCAGTAATTCGGGTTCTTCACCACACGCGCCCGCACACCGGGTTCGTAGCTTTCAAGGATATACCCGCCGGTGCCGATGCCTTCGTCGAAATTCGTCGTATTGGCCGGAACGATCACCGTCGCGGCCATGGTCAGAACGGCGGGGAAGCCGCTGTTCGGGCCCGACAGGGTGATGGTCATTTCGTGCGGGCCGGTGGCCTGGATATCGGTCACGCCGGCCATCAGCGACTTGATCACCGAAATGCTCTGCTCGCCCCGATGCAGGTTCAGCGAGAACACGGCATCCTCGGCGGTGAAAGGCTGACCGTTCGAGAACTCGACCCCTTCGCGCAGCTTGAAGGTCCAGATTGTCGAATCGGCATTGCTGGACCATTCCGTCGCCAGTTCGGGCACCATCACGCCGCCCGGGCCGACCTCGATCAGCGCATTGCGGATCTGGTATTGCAGGTTCTGCATGAATTTGCTTTCGTTGACCTGCGGATCCAGCGTTTCGCCGCTGTCGAAGTCATTGATCGCAAGGCGGAACGTGCCCCCCTGTTGAGGGGTGGTTTGCGCCTTCAAGGGCTGCCCGCGTAGACCGAGAACGCCAAGCGTGCCAAAGGCCGCCGCGCTCTGAAGCAATGTACGCCGATTGGTGGATAAGGTCATGGGTCTCTCCCTGCAGAGATGGTTTGGGGTCTTGGTTTATTAATATGTCTATTCATAATATCGTAAGTGGTGACATAAGGCCGGGACAACTCAATATTCCTGCTATACTGTGTAGCGCAGCTAAACCGGCCTCCGGACGATTCGGGGACCAGCCAACCGGGGAAGGTGACCGTGAAATCCTACTTGCCCCCCTTGCGCGCCCTGCAGGCTTTCGAAGCCTTCGGGCGTCTGGGCTCTGTCACCGGCGCCGCCCAGGAACTGGGCGTGACCTCGGGTGCGATCAGTCAGCAGCTCAAGGTGCTGGAAGAGCACCTGTCGATGAAGCTGATCAACAAGGACGGGCGACGGGCCGCGCTGTCGAATGAAGCGCTGGCCTATCACAAGCTGATTGCCGAAGGGTTCGACCGCCTGCGCATGGCCCATACGCTGGTGCAGCGCACGAAGATGGGCGCGGATCTGAAGGTCTCGGGGCTGCCGACGCTTCTTCTGAAATGGCTGAATCCGCTGTTGCACGACATTCAGGCCCATCTGGACGATGTGCCCCTGCGGCTTGAGGCGACGCATCTGGAACCCGACCCGGACCTGACGAACGACATGTTCCGCCTGACCTATGGCAGCATCGCGCAGCGCTTTCCCCATGCCCGGGTCCTGTTCACCGATCACAGCTTCCCGGCCTGCTCGCCCGCCTTTCTCAAACAACACCCCGAGGCGCGCACCGCCGAGGGCCTGCTGCGGCTGCCGCTGATCGAAATCGACTGGGGTCCGGCCTATAGCTCGGTGCCGCGCTGGGCCGACTGGTTCGCGGCAAACGGCGTGCGCGGCGCGTCGTTCAAGCCGGTGGCGGTGCATTCCCTGTCCAGCAGCGCGCTCGAAGCCGCGGCGGGCGGGCAGGGCGTCGTGCTGGCGCAGCGCTCGTTCTCGCGTTTCGATCTTGAACTGGGCCGTCTGGTGCGGCTGTCACAGGACAGCCTGTCGATGCCGGAACCCTATTTCGTCTGCTGGGGCGATACGACGCTGAACCAGCCGAAAGCCCGAGAATTTCTGAACTGGCTTATGGCCACCAGCCGGAAATACACGACCGATGAACAGGATATCTAAAGTATCGTCGGCCATTTCTGCCTGTTAACGGCGTCATGATCAGACATATTGCGAATAACACCACGCTACTCACGAGGTCGCCAATGTTCTTACGCAATGCCTGGTATGTCGCTGCCTGGAGTTCCGAAGTCACCCGGGACTTGAAGCAGATCAAGGTTCTGAACGAGAAGATCTGTGTCTTCCGTACCGAAGAGGACGAGGTCATCGCGCTTGAGGATGCCTGCCCGCACCGCAAGTTGCCATTGTCCAAGGGCCGGATCAAGGGCAACACGGTCGAATGCGGCTATCATGGGCTGACCTTCGACTGCGCCGGCCAATGCGTCTGGGCGCCCGGTGGCGGGCGGATCCCCTCGGCGGCCAAGGTGCGTCCCTATCCGGTGCACGAGAAATACGGTCTCGTCTGGATCTGGATGGGGAATGCCGCCATGGCCGACCCCGAGGAAATCATCGACATCCCGAATTTCGACAGCCCCGAGTGGGGGATCAATTCGGGCGATGCCATGGAATTGCAGTGCAATTACCTGCTGATGTGCGACAACCTGCTGGACCCCAGCCACGTCGCCTGGGTGCATGAAAGCTCGTTCGCCGCGCCCGCGACCAAGGACACGCCGCTGCGTGTGACCAAGACCGAAACCGGTATCATCGTGCACCGCTGGATGATGGATCACGAACCGGCGCCCTTCTACAAGAAGGTGGTCGAGTTCGAGGGCAATTGCGACCGGCTTCAGCATTACGAGGTGCGCTATCCCTCGCACGCGCTGATCCGCGCGGTCTTTACCCCGGCGGGGACCGGCGGGCCGGATGGCCCGCTGCACGAAAAGACCTTCGTGATGGACAGCTACAATTTCATGACGCCGGTCACCGAAACCGAGACGCGCTATTACTGGTTCCAGCTGCGCAATGTGCGGCCCGACGATGAAAAGCTGTCCAGGATGATGGCCGAAGACGTGCGCCACGCCTTCGAGGAAGACCGCGCCGTCCTGCACGAGGTCCAGATCGGCATGACCAACAAGCAATCGCCGCATATCGACCTGAGCATCGACGCGGGCCAGCTTCGGTTCCGCCGCCAGCTCGAGGCGATGATCGCCGAAGAGCAGATGGTCGACGCCAAGATGGACGCGTGACATGGCCGATGCGTTCCGCCGGTTTCGCGTCGCCGCGAAGGTGCGCGAAAGCGATGTCGTCACCTCTTTCCACCTGACGCCGGTCGATGGCGGGCCGCTCTGGCAGGCCCTGCCGGGGCAATACCTGACCCTTCGGGTCCCGAACGGCGATGGGTCGGTCCTGAAGACCTATTCGCTGTCCGGCGACGTGCAGCTGGACTCGTTTCACCGGATCTCGGTGAAACGCGAATGCGCGCCGGATGGCAGCGAAGTTCCCGACGGGGTCGGTTCGTGCTGGCTGCACGACCATGTGGGCGAAGGGGACACGCTCGACATCGCGCCGCCGCGCGGCGGCTTCGTGCTGGATCAGGACAGCACGCGTCCCGTCCTCCTTCTGGCCGGCGGGATCGGGATCACGCCGCTGCTGGCGATGGCCAAGGTCCTTTCGCGCGCAAAGCGCCGTGTCCGGATCTTCCATGCCTGCGAGAACGGCGACGTTCAGGCGCTGGGGCCCGAGCTGAAGGCACTGGCCGATGCGTCCGAGGGCCGGATCACGCTGCATGTCACGCACCGCGCCCCGACCGGACGGGACCGCGCGGAGGCCCGTTTCGACAGCGAAGGGGTGATCGACAAGGCGCTGTTGCAGGCGCATCTGCCGCTCGACGATTACGAGGTCTATCTGTGCGGGCCGACCGGCTTCATGGTGGCCCTGTATCGGACCCTGACCGCGCTGGGCATCGACCGGAGCCGGATCGCTTACGAATTCTTCGGCACGGCCAGTTCGCTTGAGACCCTGGCAGCCAAACCCGTATCCGGGACCCGGGCCGCGTCGCAGGCGCCGAAAGCGATTGCCGCGCTGGTGAACCTGACCGACCCCGAAGCCTGGGCCGTTCCCGAAACCCTTGTCCCCATGGCAAGCGACCGGAACCGCGAGGCGCCCGATGGGGCCGCCGGGGATACGGTTCACTTCTCAAGATCGGGCGTGACGGCCACCATGGGCGGCGATGTGCGCACGATCCTGGAACTGGCCGAGGGTGCGGGGCTGGAGCCGGATTTCTCGTGCCGGTCGGGCATCTGCAACACCTGCCGCTGCACGCTGGTCGAGGGCACGGTCTCGTATGTCGAAGAGCCGCTCGAGACCCCGCCCACAGGGCAGGTTCTGATCTGCTGCGCGCGGCCCGAAGGCCGCGTCGTGCTCGAACTCTGAAGATCCGGTCTTCCGGAGGGCGCAGACGCGCGGTCGTTATCCGGCCGCGCGTCTGTCGTTCAGCACCCCGTCCAGCCAGTCCGGGTCCATCTCGGGGACGGAGGACAGCAACAGTTCGGTATAGGGATGGTGGGGCGGCTGGAAAACCTGGTCCTTGGCGCCCTGTTCAACGATCTGCCCCTTCTGCATCACCACCACCCAATCCGCGATCGACCGCACCGTCGCCAGATCGTGGGTGATGAAGAGATAGGTCAGCCCCATCTCGCGCTGCAGCCGGTCCAGAAGCCGCAGGATGCCCTCGGCAACGATCTGGTCCAGCGCGGACGTCACCTCGTCGCAGATGACGAAATCCGGTTCGGCCGCAAGCGCCCGGGCAATGCACACCCGCTGTTTCTGACCGCCCGACAATTCCGACGGCAGCCGGTCGATGAACGTATCGGGGTCGAGTTCGATCATCGTCAGAAGCTCGCGGATGCGCGCTTCCTTGGCGGCGCCCTTCATCCCGAGGAAGAATTCGAGAGGCCGGCCCAGGACCTCGCGGATGCGGTGCTTGGGGTTGAGCGCGGTATCGGCCATCTGGTGGATCATCTGGACCCGGCGCTGCACGCCCTTGTCGCGATGGCGGTTGAGCGGTGACAGCGTCTTTCCGTCCAGGCTAACGCTGCCCTTGTCAGGCGGCAAGAGCCCCATGATCACCCGCGCCAGCGTCGACTTTCCCGATCCGCTTTCGCCGACAACGGCCATGGTCTGGCCCCGGTCGACGCTCAGGTTGATCCCGTCGAGCACCTGAAGCGTGCCATACGAGGCGTCGACATCCTGAAGGGTCAGGATCGGCTTGCCGGTGTCGTCGGGTGTCCGTGGCGCGCGGCGGAATTCGCGCACCGCCCACAGAGACTTGGTGTAATCCTCGCGCGGATGGGCCAGCATCTGCCGCGTCTCCGCCTCTTCGATCTCGTCGCCCTTGAGCAGGACCTTGATCCGGTCGGCCATCTGCGCCACCACGGCCAGATCGTGCGTGATGTAAATCGCCGCCGTGTGATGCTCGCGCACGACCTTGCGGATCGCGGCCAGCACCTCGATCTGGGTGGTCACATCCAGCGCGGTGGTGGGTTCGTCGAAGATGATCAGGTCGGGACGGCAGGCCATGGCCATTGCCGTCATCGCCCGCTGCAGCTGCCCGCCCGAGACCTGGTGCGGATAGCGGAAGCCGATCTCTTCGGGATTGGGCAGCTGCATCTCGCGGTAAAGCTGCACGGCGTCGCGCTCGGCCTCTTGCCGCGACATGACGCCATGCCTGACCGGGGCCTCGCTGTATTGCCGGATCAGCCGATAGGCGGGATTGAAGGCCGCCGCCGCCGATTGCGCCACATAGGCCACGCGCTTGCCGCGCAGATGGCGCAGGGTCTCGGCCGGGGCTCCGACAAGCTCCTCGCCGGCGAGCTTGATCGAGCCCCCGGCGATGCGGCAGCCCGACTTGGTGTAGCCCATGGCGGCAAGGCCCAGGGTTGATTTCCCCGCGCCGCTTTCCCCGATGAGGCCCAGGATCTCGCCGCGTTTCAGCGACAGGTCGATCCCCTTGACGATGGGTTGCCAGGTGCCGCCTGACCGGCCCTCGATGACGAGATCGCGGATATCCAGCAAAAGGTCGGACGTGTCAGTCATGCGTTATTCCTCCAGGCCGCTGGCCAGGTGCAGCACCCAGTCGACGATCAGGTTTACGGACACCGTCAGCAGGGCGATGGCGCCCGCGGGCAAGAGCGGGGCGAGCCCGAACGTGGCGGTCTGCCAGGTCGAGAAATCGGCAAACGAGATCAGCCGGGCGCTTTCACGGACCATCGCGCCCCAATCCGCGATCGGCGGTTGCAGCCCAAGCCCGAGAAACGACAGCGCCGAGATGAACAGGAAGACGAAGCAGAAGCGCAGCCCGAACTCGGCGATCAGCGGAGCGGCGGAATTCGGCAAGACCTCGCGCCGGATGATCCAGAACAGGCCCTCGCCGCGCATCCGGGCGACCTCGACGTAATCCATCGTCAGGATGCCCTGCGCGACGGCGCGGGACAGCCGGTAGACCCGGGTGCTGTCCAGGACGGCGATGACAAGGATCAGCGACAGGACCGAGGTGCCGGTGATCGTCAGGATCAGAAGGGCGAAGATCAGCGACGGAATGGCCATCAGCACGTCGACCGCCCGGCTGGCGATCATGTCGAACCAGCCGCCCAGCGTCGCGGCCAGAAGCCCGAAACTCGCACCCAGGAGGAAGGCGAGAGCGGTCGTCAACAGGGCGATCCCCACGGTATTGCGCGCGCCGTAGATCAGGCGCGACAGCACGTCCCGGCCCAGCGCATCCGTCCCCAGGTAATAGGGCGCGGCCCAGGGGCTGTATTGCGGGCCCACGACCTCGAATTCGGGGAAGGGGGCAAGAAGCGGCGCGAAAATGGCGGTCAGGGCGATCAGCGTCACGATGACGATGCCGAACCAGGCCGAGACCGGCGCCGCGCCGAGTTTTCTGAGAAAGGGCGTCATCGGCGATTACCTCGGATGCAGCAGGCGGGGATTGGCGATGATCGACAGGATGTCCGCAGCCATGTTCAGAAGAATGTAGGTCGCGGCGAAGATCAGGCAGGCGGCTTGCACGATCGGCACGTCCCGGTTGGATACCGCGTCCACCAGAAGCTGGCCCAGCCCCGGATAGACGAAGACCACCTCGACCAGCACGACCCCCACGACCAGATAGGCAAGGTTCAGCGCCACCACGTTGATGATCGGCGCAATGGCATTCGGCAGCGCATGAATGGCGATGACCCGCCAGCGCTTCATCCCCTTGAGATGCGCCATCTCGACATAGGGCAGGGCCAGAAGGTTGATGATCGCCGCACGGGTCATCCGCATCATGTGCGCGACCACGATCAGCGTCAGCGTCAGCGCTGGCAGGAAGGTGCGATAGAGCCGCTCGACAAACCCGGTGCCGGCATCGACGCTGGCAAGGCTGGGGAACCAGCCGAAGGTGACCGAGAACAGCAGCACGAGAATGTAGGCGACGAAGAATTCGGGGAAGGAAATCGCAGCAAGCGTGGCGCCCGAGATCGTCTTGTCGAACACCGAATTGCGATAGAGCGCGGCCAGCATCCCCAGGACGATGGCGATCGGCACCGCGATCAGCGCGGCATAGGCGGCCAGAAAGAAGGTGTTGCCTGCGCGTTGCGCGATCAGTTCCGAGATCGGCCGCTGGTTGGACAGCGAGACACCGAAATCTCCCTGAACCGCGTTTACCAGCCACTCGATATAGCGCATGTGAACCGGGCCGTTCAGGTTGAAACGCTCCCGGAATGCGGCGATGGTTTCCTCGGTCGCGGACTGGCCGAGTGTTTCCGTCGCGATGTCCCCGGGCAAGAGCTCGATGGCCGAGAAAATCAGCACGCTCACGATCAGAAGCGTGACGATTCCCATGGCAAGCCGGGACAGGGTGATCTTGAGAATGGGCGACAAGGGTTCGGTCCTATTGTCTAATGTTATTTCATTATGTATATCATTATCGAGGTCTACACGCGACTGTATACCCGAAGTTCGGATAGCTGGGTTGGTCTATTGGTTAGATTGGCTGAAGTGACAAAGGGGCGATGCCAATGACCGTGACCTTCAAGGATGTCAAAGCGGATCTTCTGGACCAGATTGCGCGCGGTGTCATGGCGCCCGGCACCCTGATGCCGAACGAAATGGACCTTGCCGAAAAATACGGCTGCGCGCGCGCGACGGTCAATCGGGCGATGCGCGAACTGGCAGACGAAGGCATCGTCGAGCGCAAGCGCAAGGCCGGGACGCGGGTGCGCAAGGCGCCGATCCGTCAGGCGCGGTTCTCGATCCCCATCGTGCGCGAAGAGATCGAGGCGCAGCGCGCGGAGTACCGCTATGCGCTGATCGACCGGTCGGTGATGGATGTTCCCGACTGGTTGCTCGGACGGCTTGCGCTGGAGCCGGGCCAGCAGGTCGTTCGCGTGGTCTGCATGCATTGGGCCGATGGAATCCCGTATCAACACGAAGAGCGCTGGATCAATCCCGAGGTGGTCCCCTCTGTCCTGAAGGCGGATTTCGCCAAGAGCGGGCCGAACGAATGGCTGCTGGCAGAGGTGCCGTTCTCGAATGCCGAGATCAGCTTCTCGGCGGTGGAGGCGACACAGGATATTGCCGATCACATGGGATGCTTCGCCGGGAATGCCCTGTTTCGCACCGAGCGCACGACATGGCTCAGGGAAACGGCAGTGACGCTGGTGCGGCTGACCTATCGTCGGGGCCACAGGATGACGACGAAATACTGACGTGCCGCGGCAGGGCGCCGCGGCACGTCACCGCACATTCAGAGAATACCCGGCAGGTTCAGCCCGTGTTCGCGGGCGCAATCCTTCGCGATGTCGTAGCCGGCATCGGCATGGCGCATGACGCCGGTGGCCGGATCGTTCCACAGAACATTGGCCAGCCGCCGGTCGGCATCCTCGGATCCGTCGCAGCAGATCACCATCCCGGAATGCTGCGAAAAGCCCATCCCGACGCCGCCGCCATGGTGCAGCGACACCCAGGTCGCGCCCGACGCGGTGTTGAGCAGCGCGTTCAGGAGCGGCCAGTCGGACACGGCGTCCGAGCCGTCCATCATCGCCTCGGTCTCGCGGTTGGGCGAGGCGACCGAGCCGCTGTCGAGATGATCGCGGCCGATCACCACCGGCGCCTTCAGCTCGCCGTTGCGCACCATCTCGTTGAACGCCAGGCCCAGCTTGTGGCGCACGCCAAGACCGACCCAGCAGATCCGCGCGGGAAGCCCCTGGAAACTGATCCGCTCGCGCGCCATGTCGAGCCAGTTGTGCAGATGGGGATCGTCCACCAGCTCTTTCACCTTGGCGTCGGTCTTGTAGATGTCCTCGGGGTCGCCCGACAGCGCCGCCCAGCGGAACGGACCGATCCCCTTGCAGAAGAGCGGGCGGATATAGGCGGGGACGAAACCGGGGAAGGCAAAGGCGTTCTCAAGCCCCTCTTCCAGCGCGACCTGGCGGATATTGTTGCCGTAATCCAGCGTCGGCACCCCGGCGTTCCAGAAATCCACCATCGCGGCGACATGCACCTTCATCGACGCGCGCGCGGCCTTTTCCACCGCATCCGGATCGCTTTCCTGCTTCTCGCGCCACTCGGCGACGGTCCAGCCCTGTGGCAGGTAGCCGTGGATCGGATCGTGGGCCGAGGTCTGATCGGTGACGATATCGGGACGCACACCGCGCCTGACCAGTTCGGGGAACACGTCGGCCGCGTTGCCGATCAGCGCCACGGATTTCGCCTCGCCCGCCTTGGTCCAGCGGTCGATCATTTCCAGCGCCTCGTCGATCGAATGGGTCTTTTCATCGACATACCGGGTGCGCAGGCGGAAATCGGCGCGGGTCTCGTCGCATTCGACGGCAAGGCAGCAGGCCCCGGCCATCACTGCGGCCAGAGGCTGGGCGCCGCCCATGCCGCCAAGCCCGCCGGTGAGGATCCAGCGCCCGGTGAGAGAGCCGTCATAATGCTGGCGCCCGGCCTCGACGAAGGTTTCATAGGTGCCCTGAACGATGCCCTGGCTGCCGATATAGATCCACGAGCCGGCGGTCATCTGGCCGTACATGGCCAGACCTTTCTTGTCCAACTCGTTGAAATGCTTCCAGTTCGCCCAGTTCGGCACAAGGTTGGAATTGGCGATCAGCACGCGCGGCGCGTCCTTGTGGGTGCGGAAAACGCCCACGGGCTTGCCGGACTGGACCAGCAGCGTCTGATCGTCTTCCAGCTCTTTCAGGCTGGCGACGATGGTGTCGAAATCCTGCCAGGTGCGGGCGGCGCGACCGATGCCGCCATAGACGACCAGCTCGTGCGGGTTCTCGGCCACGTCGGGATGCAGGTTGTTCATCAGCATCCGCATCGGCGCCTCGGTCAGCCAGCTTTTCGCGGTGATCTCGGTCCCGGTATCGGGATAGACGTCGCGGATGTTGTGACGGGGATTGGTCATCGTTTGCCTCCAAGGGTCGGGGCCAGATCGGCCAGTGTTTTCAGGATCTCGGCGAGGGGGGCGCGCAGCGCTTCAGCCTTGGCGGCGTCAAGCGTCCAGGGCGCGGCCTCGGCCGTCAGGTGGGTGGATTGGGCCAGTTCCATCTGGATGGCGTGATAGCCTTGGTGGGGACGGCCATAATGCCGCGTGGTCCAGCCGCCCTTGAAACGCCCGTTGAGCACTGAGCTATAGCCATCGGCGCGCGCGCAGATGTCCCGGACCGCCGCCTCGATGGCCGGATCGCAGGTCTCGCCGCCATTGGTGCCGATGTTGAAATCCGGCAGGATACCGTCGAACAGGAAGGGAATGCGGCTGCGGATCGAATGGCAATCGTAGAGGATCGCGACGCCATGCTCGGCGCGGACCCTCTCCATCTCGGCCTTCAGGGCGGCATGATAGGCGGCGTGATAGGCGACGCGCCGGGCCTCGATCTCGTCGGGCGTGGGCTCGATGTCCCAGATCGGATGCCCGTCGAAATCGGTCAGCGACACGAGGCCCGTGGTGTTCTGCCCGGGATAAAGGCTTTGCCCTGACGGGTCGCGATTGGCGTCGATCACGTAGCGATGGAAGGTCGCGCGCACCGTCGTGGCCCCCGGCAGCAACCCCTCATAGAGCGTATGGATGTGCCAGTCGGTATCGTCGAGCCCGCGCCCGCATTCATTCAGACGGGCGCGGACATCGTCCGGCAGCCAGGTTCCGGTATGCGGCAATCCCAGCACGACCGGGCCGTTGCCGCGGGTGATCTCGACAGGGTTCATGCGCTCAGCTCCGGCATTTTCAGCCCCGTGGCTGCGATCAGGGCACCGCTGCGGACCAGCGTTGCGGCGCGCTCCAGGTCGGGGGCCATGTAGCGATCCTCGACCACCGAGGGGACGGAGTCGCGCAGATGGGCCAGCGCCGATGCCAGCGGCGCACTGGTCCTGAGCGGCGCGCGGAACTCGATCCCCTGGCCGGCGCAGAGCAGCTCCACCCCGAGGATGCGTTCGAGATTGGCCACCATGCGCCCCAGCCGGACCGCCCCATGGGCGGCCATGCTGACATGGTCTTCCTGATTGGCGGAGGTCGGCGTCGAATCCGTCACGCAGGGATTGGCCAGGTGCTTGTTCTCGCTCATCAGCGCGGCGGTGGTCACTTCGGCGATCATCAGGCCCGAATTCAGCCCGGGATTCGGTGTCAGGAACGGGGGCAGGTCGAAGCTCAGCGTCGGGTCGACGATCAGCGCGACGCGACGCTGGGCGATGGCGCCGATCTCGGCCACGGCAAGGGCGATCATGTCGGCGGCAAAGCCCACGGGTTCGGCATGGAAATTCCCGCCCGAGACGATCAGCCCCGCCTCGCTCAGCACCAGCGGGTTGTCGGTCGCGGCATTCGCCTCGATCTGCAGCGTGCGGCCGGCCATGCGCAGCATGTCCATCGCGGCGCCGGTCACCTGCGGCTGGCAGCGGATGCAATAGGGGTCCTGCACGCGGGTGTCGCCGTCGCGGTGGCTCTCGCGGATCTCGCTGGCGTCCAGCAGTGCACGCAGGGTCGCCGCCGCCTCGATCTGGCCGGCATGGCCGCGCAGGGCGTGGATTTCCGGCTGCAAGGGCGCGGTCGAGCCCATGATCGCATCCGTGGACAGGGCCGAGGTGACAAGCGCCGCCTGCATCGCTTGCCAGGCATCGAACAAGCCGGCCAGCGCGAAGGCGGTCGAGAACTGCGTGCCGTTGATCAGCGCGAGCCCCTCCTTGGCGCCCAGCTCGACCGGCTGCAACCCGGCGCGGGCAAGGGCCTCGGCGCCCGGCAGCGTCTCGCCCTCGTATTCCGCTTCGGCATGGCCCATCATCACGGCGGCCATATGCGCCAGCGGGGCCAGATCGCCCGAGGCGCCGACAGACCCCTGAACCGGGATCACCGGGGTCACGCCGCGCGCCAGCATCGCTTCGATCAGCGTGACCAGCTCCAGCCTGACGCCCGAGGCGCCGCGCCCCAGAGACAGCAGCTTGAGCGCCATCATCAGCCGGGCATGGCGGCGCGGGATCGGATCGCCGACGCCGCAGCAATGGGACAGGATGAGATTGCGCTGCAGGGTCGCGGTGTCTTCCGCCGCGATCTTGACCGAGGCGAGTTTGCCAAAGCCCGTATTGACCCCGTAGACGGCGGTCTCTCCCTTTGCGGCGGCGTCGATCCGCGCCGCCGCCTGCGCGATATCCGCGTGGCAGGCCGGATCCAGCGTGACGGCTGCCTCTTCGCGATAGATGCGCGCAAGGTCGGCCAGGGTGGCGGCGCCGGGGGTCAGGGTCAGGGACGTCATGCGATTTCTCCGAAAATACGCGAATGCAGCGGGTTGAAGCCGATGCGGTAGGACAGCTCCGCCGGGTGCTCGATATCCCACACGGCCAGTTCGGCGCGCTGGGCCTGCGCGATGGTGCCCACATCGGACAGGCCGAGCGCGCGGGCAGCGTTGGCCGTCACCCCGCGCAAAGCCTCTTCGGGTGTCAGGCGGAACAGGGTGCAGCCCATGTTCATGGTCAGCAGCAGCGAGGTCAGCGGCGACGAGCCCGGATTGGCATCGGTGGCCAGCGCGATCGGCACCTGCCTGTCGCGCAGGGCCTGCACCGGCGGCATCCGGGTTTCATGCAGCGTGTAGAAGGCGCCGGGCAGCAGCACGGCCACCGTTCCGGCCTTGGCCATCGCCGCCACGCCCGCTTCGTCCAGGTATTCGATGTGATCTGCGGACAGCGCGCCGTAACCCGCCGCCATCGCGGCGCCGCCGAGGTTCGACAGCTGTTCGGCATGCAGCTTGACGGGCAGTCCCAGTTCCTGCGCCATATCGAAGACACGCGCGATCTGCGCGGGCGAAAAGGCGATGCCCTCGCAGAACCCGTCGACCGCATCGACCAGTCCCTCGGCATGGGCGGCGCGCAGGGCGGGGATGCAGACCTCGTCGATATAGGCGTCGTCGCGGCCCTTGTACTCGGCCGGTACGGCATGGGCGCCCAGGAATGACGTTTTCACCCGCACCGGCCGGTTCGCCATGACCGCGCGCGCAACGCGAAGCATCCGCAGCTCGGTTTCGAGGTCCAGCCCGTAGCCCGACTTGATTTCAAGCGTGGTGACGCCTTCGGCGATCAGCGCATCGGCGCGGCGCAGGGCCTCGCGCAGCAGCGTATCCTCGCTGGCTTCCCGCGTCGCGCGGACGGTCGAGACGATGCCACCGCCCGCGCGCGCGATCTCTTCGTAGCTGGCGCCGTTCAGCCGCATCTCGAACTCGACCGCGCGGTTGCCGCCATGGACAAGGTGCGTGTGGCAATCGATCAGCCCCGGCGTGACCAGTCGCCCGCCCATGTCGACGGCGTCGCGTGCCGACAGATCCTGCGGCAGATCGGAGCGCTTGCCGACCCAGGCGATCCTGCGGTCCGCGACGGCGATGGCCGCATCCTCGATCAGGCCATAGGGGGCGTCGCCGATCAGCGTGGCGGCGGTCAGATTGGTCATCAGCTGAATCGCGTCAGGCATCCGGGTTCCCTCCATATTCTGCTTTTCTCCTAGCGCTGCGCTGATTATATGTCTATACATAAAATGTATAAGCGTGGAGATAAGGCCGTGATTCATGCAAAACAGGCCCTTCTGGCCGATGGCTGGGCCGTCAATGTCCGCCTGATGGTCGGGGACGGCACCATTTCAAGCCTGCGGACGGATGTCGGGCCGCAGGCCGGCGACACTTGCGTCGACACCCTGCTGCCGTCGCTGGGCAACCTGCACAGCCATGCCTTTCAGCGCGCCATGGCGGGGATGACCGAGTTCCGGCAACAGGGGCGGGACAGTTTCTGGACCTGGCGCGAACTCATGTACCGGTTCATGGACCGCATGAGCCCCGACCAGGTCGAAGCCATCGCCGCGCAGGTCTATGTCGAGATGCTGGAGGCGGGCTTTGCCAGCGTGGGCGAGTTCCACTACGTCCACCACCAGCCCGGCGGGGCGCCCTATGACAATATCGCCGAGCTATCCGAACGGATCTTTGCCGCCTCCGCGCAGACGGGAATCGGTCTCACCCATTTGCCCGTGCTTTATACCTATGGCGGGGCAGGGCAGGCGGCGCTGAGCGCCGGGCAGCAGCGTTTCGGCAACGATGTCGACCGTTTCGCGCGCCTGACGGAGCGCGCGGCAGCGGCCCTGCGCGACCTGCCGGCGGATACCCGCCTGGGCATCGCGCCCCATTCCCTACGCGCCACCTGTCCCGACGATCTGGCCCGGGTCGTTGCGGCGCACGGGCAGGGGCCCATCCACATTCACATCGCCGAACAGCCGCAGGAAGTGCGCGACATCAAGGCGTGGCTGGGGGCCAGACCGGTTGAATGGCTTCTGGATCACCAGCCCGTCGATGAACGCTGGTGCCTGATCCATGCCACGCACATGACGCAGGCGGAAACCGGCGCCATGGCCCGGACCGGCGCGGTGGCGGGTCTGTGCCCGATCACCGAGGCCAATCTGGGTGACGGGCCGTTCAACGGCCCCGACTATGCAGCGGCAGGGGGGCGGTTCGGGATCGGATCGGATTCGAACGTCAACATCTCGCTCACGGAAGAGCTGCGCACGCTGGAATATTCGCAGCGCCTGCGCGACACGAGCCGCAACGTGATGATCGCGGGCGCGGGCTCGGTCGGCGCGTTCCTCTATACCGCCGCCGCGCGCGGCGGGGCGCAGGCGCTGGCCCGCGATGCTGGGGTTATCGAGACGGGCAGGCTGGCCGATCTGGTGGCGATCGACAGCCAGAGCCCGGCGCTTTGTGCCCTGCCGGCGGACAAGATCCTCGATGGTCTGGCCTTCGCGGCCAAGGACAACGTGATAACCGATGTCTGGTCGGCCGGGCGGCACCGGGTGAGCGAGGGCCGGCATGTCGACCGGGACGCCGTTTTCTCGCGGTACCGGTCGGCGGTGCGTCAATTGACGGATCACTGAGCGCCGGAACGGTCAGGGCCGGTCGGGAAACCGGGCACCCGACGGCGCAGCGTCCTGTTGCGCGCGGCCTGTCGCTCGCCACTCGGTTGACACCTGACCCGTTTCCGACAGACGCTCCGGCCACCTGCCGAGGGGCGGTTCGGGGCGAACCCTGTCTGCGGCGGGGCTACAGCGTTCCTTTCGGCAGGATCACGATGAACGACCGACTATTCGTCCTTACCGGCGGCCCGGGATCGGGCAAGACAACGCTTTTGTCCGCGCTGGCGCAGCGGGGTCTGGCCACGATGCCCGAAGCCGGACGCGCGATCATTCAGGATCAGACCCGGATCGGCGGGACCGGGTGGCACGGTCAGGACCGGCGGCTCTTCGCCGAGCTCATGCTCGGCTGGGAAATGCGCTCGTGGCATGAAGCCCAGGGGATCCGCGGCCCGGTGGTCTTCGATCGCGGCATTCCCGATGTGATCGGTTATCTGCAGCTCTACGAGGGCGAGGCGCCCCCTCATGTCCACGCCGCGGCCGAGATCTACCGGTATCGCCCGACGGTGTTTCTGGCGCCGCCCTGGCCCGAGATCTTCGGTCAGGATGCGCAGCGCGGGCAGGATTTCGACGAGGCGGTCGCGACGGCAGAGGCCATGGCGCAGGCCTATGCCATGGCGGGCTATGACCTGCTGCCGCTGCCCCTGGACACGGTCGAGGCGCGGGTCGACTTCGTTCTGGAGGTTCTGGATCAGGTCGCGTGATCGGACCGGACGGCCAGTCCCGCAAAATCGAGCGTGACGGTCACGAAGCCCTCTGCGCTTTCAAAGTCCAGCCCGATCCCCATCGCGCGCGACATGGCCTGAACGATGGACAGGCCGAGCCCTTGCCCGTTCGATCCTGCCCCCGCCGAAAAGCGCGAGAACGCCAGCGGCGCGGGGCCTGCGACGGGGTTGCCGATGCTCAGCTTTCCCCGGGGTGTGAGACGGAGCGTCATCGTGCCATCGCCATGTTCGCGCGCGTTTTCCATCAGGTTGCGCAGAAGGATCGCCAGGGCGTCAGGGTCGACGGCAACCGTGAAGGTTTCCAGATCGCCGTCATCGAACAGGATCGACGCGGTGTCACGGGGGGCCATCTCGTCGCGAAGAAGACGAAGAAGGCGCACAAGGTCGGCCGGGCCTTTCCCGATGCCCACCCCGGCCTCCAGCCGCGACAGCTGCAGCAGCCGCTCGACCCGGCGTGTCAGCGCGTCGATCCCCGTGATGGCGGCTTTCGCGTCGGAATCCCCGGACAGGTCCAGCCGCGCGCGGATCGCGGCCAGCGGCGTGCGCAATTCATGCGCGGCATTGGCGATGAAATCCCGCTCTGAGCGGCGCAGGGTGTCGATGCGCGCCAGATAGGCCGAAACAGAGACGGCGAGCGGTCGCAATTCGTCCGGCAAACCGTCGGGGTCGACGGGCGACAGATCGTCGGGACGGCGTGCCGCGACCGACTGGGCAAGCCGCGAAACCGGCGCGGTCGCCCGCGCGGTCAGGCGGCGCAATCCCCAGAGCAGCAGCAGGCCAAGGGGCACGATCAGCACCAGAAGCGCCGAGGCCGCCTCGATCATCTCTTCGTGCCGCCAGGCCTTGCTGTGGGCGATCTCGATCACCGCCTCGTCGGTTTCGCGGCGCAAGATGCGCCATCCCTGGCTGTCGAAGAATCCGTTCCCGGAAAGCGCCGGCCAGGGCGCGAGCGGAGCAGGACCCGCGGCCGGGAAAACCCGCAGCAGCCGCTCGCCATCCGCCGTGCCCACGCCCCAGCTTCGCGGGATCGGCGCTTCGCTGGTGGCGTCGAGCGACAGGATCGTGGTCTCGACCAGCGCCTGCAACTCTTCGTCGAACATCTCCTCAAGTTCGTGGTTCAGCGCAATGAGCGACAGGGCGACCGTGGCCAGCCAGCCGAAAGCCGCCAGAACCAGAGCGCGCCGCGTCAGGCGCCGCGCCAGCGACCAGCGGCGGGCAGGGCGCGACGTCATGGCAGAACGTATCCCAGCCCGCGCCGCGTCTCGATCACGCCCGCCCCCAGTTTCTGGCGCAGGCGCGAGACATAGACTTCGACCGCGTTGCCTTCGATTGCGGCGTCGAAAGCATAGAGCGCCTCTTCAAGCGCGGGTTTTCCCAGCACCCGGCCGCGCGCCCCCAGAAGGGCATCGAACAGCGCCCATTCCCGGGCGGTAAGGCGGATTTCCTCGCCGTCGCGCCAGACCTTGGCGGCGCTTCGGTCGATGTCGAGCGCGCCCAGATGCAGGCGGGTCGCGGGCGCGTTCTGCCCGCGCCGGGCCTGCGCGCGGACCCGGGCCAGCAACTCGCCCAAGTCGAAGGGCTTCACCACATAATCGTCGGCCCCGGCATCGAGACCGGCAATGCGGTCGGTGATCTGGTCGCGCGCCGTGGCGATGATCACCGGCGTGCGGTCGCCCGCGCGGCGCCGCGCCTTCAGCACCTCCAGTCCCGACCGGTCCGGCAGGCCCAGATCCAGCACGACGCAGGCGTAATCCGCCACGGCCATCGCCGCTTCGGCGGTGGCGGCGTCGGGCGCGTGATCGACCGCGTGGCCATCGGCCCGCAGCGCGCGCAGCACGCTTTCGGCGAGATCGGCGGTATCTTCCACGAGCAGGAGGCGCATGGTCGGTCCTTACCGCCGCGCCTGCCCATGCGCGAGAAAAAATTGCACACCCGTCGCGTTCGTAAGTCAGGCGCAAGGTTCGGGCCCGAAAACGCGGGCAATTCACCGGAGCCGAGCCCATGACCGACCAACCCGAACCCCGCCGCCGCCTTCCACGCCCCAGGCTGGGCCATCTTGCCCTCAACCTGCTGGTGACGGCCTATATCATGGGCGTCCTCAATACCGGGGTCTGGACC
Source organism: Pararhodobacter marinus (assembly GCF_003122215.1). Classification (GTDB taxonomy): domain Bacteria; phylum Pseudomonadota; class Alphaproteobacteria; order Rhodobacterales; family Rhodobacteraceae; genus Pararhodobacter; species Pararhodobacter marinus. The sequence continues at coordinate 96,001 of NZ_QEYD01000002.1, forward strand.
CGCCTGTTCAGCCAGTTCCCCGACCGGCCTGTGAACGTGGCGCTGTTTGTCCTGGCATTCTCGGCCCTGACCTTGCTGACGCTGGAGCTTCTGGGCCCCTGGCGGTTGCAGAAGCCGGTCGCGGCGTTGCTGATCCTGCTGGCGGCTTCGGCGGCCTATTTCGAGCGGACCTACGGCGTTCTCGTGGACCGCGAGCTTGTCCGCAGCGTGTTCGAGACCACGCCGACCGAAGCCCAGCACCTTGTCACGCCGGGGGCGGTGCTCTGGATTTTCCTGACGGGCGTTCTTCCCGCCGGGCTGGTCTTCTGGCCGCGCGTGTCGCGCGTGGGAGTCTGGCACCAGCTCTGGCGCTGGCCGGTTGCAGTGGCGGCGTCGCTGCTCGTCATGCTGTCGGCGCTGTTCATGGATTACGCCGCTGCCTCGTCGACCCTGCGTGCGCACCGTGAAATCGCCGGGTCCTATCAGCCGGGCGCAACGCTTGCCGCGCTCGTGCGGTACGGCAAGGAGCAATTCGACAGCGGCGAGCGGACCGTGCTGCCGGTCGGGACGGATGCCGTGCCCGGTCCGCAGCTCGAAGCCGCGCCCGCGCCCGTGCTGCTGGTCCTCTTCGTCGGAGAGACGCTGCGGGCCACGAATTTCGGGCTCGACGGCTACGACCGGGACACGACGCCGGGTCTGGCCGCCCGCGAGGTCATCAACCTGCCCGAGGTGCAATCCTGCGGCACCGCGACCGCGGTGTCGCTGCCCTGCATGTTCTCGCCGCTGACGCAGGCCGAGTACAGCCGCGACGGCTTCTTGGGGCGCGAGAACCTGCTGGATGTCGTGGCGCGCGCCGGTTTCGACGTGCGCTGGGTCGACAACAACACGGGCGACCAGCACATCGCCGCGCGTTTCGGCTGGGCGCGGGTCGACGAAACGCTGGACCCCGCCGCCTGCGAGACCGAATGCACCGATGAGGTCTTCTTGCCGCTGATCGAGCAGACCGCCGCGACCATCACGCGCAATACCGTTCTGGTCCTGCACATGATCGGCAATCACGGTCCGGCCTATTCCCTGCGCTACCCCCGCGCGCGGGCTCGGTTCACGCCCGATTGCCAGACCTCGCAATTCGCCGATTGCAGCCGCGAGGAAATCGTCAACGCCTATGACAACGCGGTGCTGGAAACCGATTACGTCCTGTCGCGCGCCATCGACATCCTGCAGGCGTCCGACCGGGTGACGCCCGCGTTGTTCTTCGTGTCCGATCACGGGGAGTCGCTGGGCGAAGGCGGGCTTTACCTTCACGCGGCCCCGATGTTCATGGCCCCCGAGGAACAGACCCATGTCCCGATGCTGTTGTGGCTCGATCCCCGCTACAGCGCGGCCATGATCCTTGACGATGCCTGCCTGCGCGAGCAGGCGCAGGCCCCGACAAGCCATGACATGGTGTTTTCCAGCATCCTGGGCCTTCTCGACATCCGGACCGAGGTGCGCGATCCCGCTCTGGATCTTGCCGCCACCTGCCGCCGCGAGGACCATGCATGACGATCCATGCCGGAGAGCCCCGCAACCCGACCATCGAGCCGCCGCGCGGGGGCGTGCTGCATGTGGTCGATGCCGCCCGTTACTCGGCCGCGGGCTCTCGCCGCCTGTTCAGGGAAACCGCCGCGCGGCTTGAACTGGCGGCCGGGATCGGGATCGCGCTTGCCTATCTGTGGACCGGCGCCGCGCTCTGGCACTGGGTCGTCAGCGCGTTCCTGCTGGCGCTTGTTCTGGCGGCCGAGGCGCTGAACACGGCGATCGAGGTGCTGTGCGACCGGGTTTCCCCGGAATGGTCGCAAGCGGCGAAGGACGCAAAGGACCTGGGATCGCTGGCCGTGGCGCTACTGCTGATGGCCACGGGCGGCTTCGTGCTTCTGGTGCTCTTCGGCCTGATCTGACCTCAGAGCGCATCTCCGGGATGGGCGGCTTGGGGGCGCGGCCTTGTCTTGCCGGCATACGTCACGCGGCGCAGGACGATCTCCAGGGGGCCGCGCCCTGACCGGCGGGCGATCAGGCCGACGGCAAGGATGGCAAGCGCCGCGACCAGCAGGCTGACCGGCACCAGCCCCGCCCATCCGATCCGGTCGAACAGGCCCAGCCCGTAGGCGCCGAAGACGAAACCCGCGACGATGCCCTGCAGAACGTAGACCGAAAGCGAGTTCCGGCCGGCCGCTTGCAAGATCCCCGGCAGCCGCAGCCGGTCGGCCAGGCCCAGCATCAGGTGCAGATAGACCGCCGACAGCATCGGACCGCCCAGCGCGATACCGACGAAACCGGCAAGCGACAGCAACTCCTGCTCGGGCGGGATCAGGCCACCCATGGAGGCCGCGTAGAGCGCATTGATCGGAATCCCCGCCACAGCCAGCCCGGGCACCGCCCGGCGCAACGCCCGCCGACCGGGACTGTCGGGGGAAAAGAAATCCGACTTGCCCGCGGCAAGACCCAGAGCGAAGGCGCCGAAGGCCAGGGGTCCCTGAAACAGCAGCAGGAAACCCAGCGTTTCAGGCCAGTCGTGAAGCCGCGCCCGCGTCGCCTCGATGAAGCCGCCACCCAAACCGGCGCCCTCGACCGGCAGGGTGACCTCCGTCAGCATCACCGACAGGCCCAGCAGGCTTATCGCCGCAAGCGGGATCATCGCCCCGGCCAGCCGCACGAGCGCCCGGGGGCCAAGCCCGAGAAACGGCCAGATCAGAAGCCCGAGCAGCGCGTAGATCAGCAGGATGTCGCCGGTAAAGACCAACACCGCGTGCAGGCAGCCCATCAGCGCCAATGCCCCGAGACGCCGCCCATAGCGGCCCCCGAACGAGGCCCCGCTCCGCCGCGCCGAAGCCTCTTGCACATGAAGGCCCCAGCCGAAAAGGAACGAGAACAACAGGAAGAATTTCGACTGGAACAACGCCTCGACGGCAAAGACGGCCAGGCGGTCGGGCAGGGTCTCGGGCGCCGCCAGGGTCGTCTCGACAGGCAGGGCCAGAAACGGCACATTCACGACGCAGATGCCGACCAGCGCCAGCAGCCGAATCAAATCCACGGCGGTGTTGCGTTCCGGTCCGAGCATCGTTTTTCCCCGATTGAGCACTTGCTCAACGGTTATTGAGCAAGTGCTCAATCGTGTCAAGAGAGGCCCGATGCCCGATCCCGTTCCGCCCGCCACCGACCGACAGAGCCGACTTGTCGAGGCGACGATCGAGCTTTTGCTAGAAGGCGGGTTGCGCGCGGTCACGACACGCGCCGTGACCCAGCGTGCGGGCGTCGGAACGGGGCTGCTGAACCATTACTTCCGCTGGCCCGAATTGCGGGCGCTGGCCTGGGCGCAGATCTTCGAGGCCGTGGCCAGGGACCAGTTCGCGCAGGCGGACGACCCCGAGGCCGCCCTGGAACGGTATTTCGCCACCGCCTTCACGCCCGATGCCCGCCGGTTCTGGCATCTGTGGCTCGAAGCGACGGAGCTTGCCGCCTCGGACGACTTCATGCAGGCGGCCTTCCGCAAGGCCAGCGCGCAGGCGCGGACCGGGCTGGCCGACCTTTTGGCCGCCGGGGCCGCGCAGGGGGTCTGGCGTCTGGCCGACCCGCAGGCCACGGCGCTCAGGCTGGGGGCGCTTTACGACGGGCTGGCCGGGCTGTTGCTGTCGCCCGCGCAGATCCTGGATGCGGATCAGGCCGAAGCGCATCTGCGCAAGGCCTTCGCGCTGGAATGCGAGGCCCCGACTGGTTGAGCTGTCTGGTTGAGCCACGCGCCGGGACAGCCGCTGTCCGAAGCGCCGCGCAGGGCAGGGGACAGCCCAAGGCCCGGGAAAAGACCCGTGCCCATTTTCGCCTTTCGCTGCCATGCGCAGCCGGTACTATGCGACCGGTATCGTCTGGCGCCCGGATTTGCCAAAGGCCCGGCTCTCAGGCGCCGTTCCGGGGCAACCCGTCTGCATGTAAGGTCGCGTGAATGAGAATTTCGGTTGTGGGTCTGGGATATGTGGGATTGGCCAACGCCATCATGCTGGCGCAGAACCACGCGGTGCAGGCGCTCGACATCTCGGCCGAGCGTGTGGCGCAGGTCAATGCGCGCCGCTCGCCCATTCGCGACGACCTGTGCACCGCTTATCTGGAAACCCGACCGCTGAGCCTTGCGGCAACGACCGACCCCGCCACCGCGCTTTCGGGTGCCGAGATCGTCTTCATCGCGACACCCACCAATTTCGACGACGAGACCAAGGTCTTCGACACGTCGAGCGTCGAGGCGGTGATCGCGCTGTGCCGAAAGCATGCGCCCGACGCGCAGATCGTCATCAAGTCGACCGTGCCCGTCGGTTTCACCGAAGAGGCGCGGCGCGAAAGCGGTCATGAGGCGATCCTGTTCTCGCCCGAATTCCTGCGTGAAGGGCAGGCGCTGCACGACACGCTGCATCCCACGCGGATCGTCGTGGGCGGCACCGATGCCCGGGCGCACCAGGTGGCGGACCTGCTCAAAGAAGGCGCGGTCGAGCCCGATTGCCCGATCCTGTTCACCGGCTCGACCGAGGCCGAGGCGATCAAGCTTTTCGCCAATACCTATCTTGCGCTGCGGGTGGCCTATTTCAACGAACTCGACAGCTACGCGATGTCGCGCGGGCTCGATACGCGGCAGATCATCGACGGCGTGGGGCTCGATCCGCGGATCGGCAACCACTACAACAACCCGTCCTTCGGTTATGGCGGCTATTGCCTCCCCAAGGATACCAAGCAGTTGCTGGCCAATTACCACAATGTGCCGCAGAACCTGATCGCGGCGGTGGTCGATGCCAACCGCACGCGCAAGGAATTCGTGGCCGATCAGGTGGCGGCGCGCGATCCTAAGACGGTGGGGATCTATCGGCTGGTGATGAAGAACGGCAGCGACAATTTCCGCGAAAGCTCGGTCCTGTCGATCATGGCGCGGCTGCGCGCGCGCGGGATCGAGATCATCATCTACGAGCCCGCGCTGACGGAGAGCGAATTCTCGGGTGCGCGGGTGATCGCGGATTTCGCGGCCTTCAGCGACGAGGCCGATGTCATCATCGCCAACCGCCGCACGCCGGATCTGAAGGGACTGGGCGACAAGGTTTTCAGCCGCGACCTGTTCGGCGTGGATTGAGCGGGCGCGCCGGCGCCTCAGATCCAGAACAACGCCAGCGTCAGCGCCGGGAACGCGGCGATGAGCGCGACCACGACGATGGTCAGCGCGACGAAGGGCGTGATGTCGCGCACGATCTGCATCATCGGCAGGCCCGAAATCGCCGCCGAGATATACAGGCCCAGCCCGACGGGCGGGGTCAGCAGCCCGATGGCGAAGGTCATGCAGACGACAACACCGAAATGCACCGGGTTCACGCCATAGATGCCGGTCGCCACCGGCAGCAGGATTGGCACCAGGATGATCATCGCCGCGATCCCGTCGAGGAAAGCGCCCACCACCAGACAGAAAGCAAAGACCAGCAGCATGAACAGCGTGGGATCGGTGGTCATCATCTGCAGCGCCCCGGCGATGGCCTGCGGGACGTGGTAATAGGTCAGCACCCAGCCGAAGACCTTGGCCGCCGCGATCAGGATCAGCACCAGCGCCGAGCCCTGCGCGGTGCGGCTCAGCATCTGCGGAAAGTCGCGCCATGACAGGTCGCGAAAGATCAGCCCGCCCACAACCAGCGCGATCGCCACCGCCAGAACGGCGGATTCGGTGGGCGTCACGATGCCGAAGGTGATGCCGATCACGATCACCGCCGGGATGCTCAGCGCCGCCAGCGCTTCGAGAAGAACGCGCATCGCGGGCACAGCGGGATCGCGCGCGGCCGCCTGCAAGGCCTTCAGATCCGCGTCGCGCCGGGGGCGGCGCAGGGTAATCAGCAGCGCCAGCCCGGCGAACAGCAGGATGCCGGGCAGGATGCCCGCAAGGAACATGTCCGCCACCGAGACCTGCGCGATCACGCCGTACAGGATGAACGGCATCGAGGGCGGGATGATCGGCCCCAGAATCCCCGCCGCTGCCGTCAGCGCCACCGAGAAGCCCTTGGGATAGCCGTCGCGCTCCATCTCGCCGACCATGGTCTTGGTCATGATCGCGATCTGCGCGGTGGCCGAGCCGACGATCGAGGCCAGCATCAGGTTCGCGGTCAGGCAGACATAGGCCAGCGCGTTGGGGATGCGGCCCAAGGCGAGGCGCGCGGCGTCGATCAGTTTCCGGGTGATGCTGCCCGCGTTCATGATCTCGCCCAGCAGGATGAAGAGCGGGATCGCCAGCAGGTCGAACACCTCGAGCCCCGAGAACATGACGCCCGGCAGCACCGCCAGAACGCGGAAATTGCTTTCGAACAGCATGAAGGCGAAGGTCGCACCGATCAGGACGAAGGCGACGGGCATCGCCATGGCGATCAGGATCGCGAAACTCAGGCCGGTTTTCATGACGAGGCTCCCAGATCGGGCGAGGCGGGTTCCGGCTGGCCGTTCAGGAACCGAAGGCCGCCCAGAAAGACATGCGCCAGCGCGTGCAGGCAGACGAGCGCGAAGAAGATCGCCATGATCGCGTAGAAGGGCCGCTTGGGCAGACCCAGCGTCAGGGCAAGATCAAAGGCCGTGCCGGGCGCGTTCAGCCAGGTGATCGTCGCGTCGAGCAGGACCGCGCACATGGCGGCGATCAGCAGGTTCACGACGACCTTCAGCCCCTGTTGCAGGCGAAGCGGCAGCTTGTCGGTCAGGATCGTCAGCGCGACCATGTCACCGCGCGCGATGGCCGCGGCAGCCGCCAGATAGGTCATCCAGATCAGCATGTAGATCGCGGTTTCTTCGGCATAATAGAGCGGCGCCGAGAAGACGTAGCGCAAGGTGACATTCACCAGGAGCAGCAGCGCGAAACCGGCGACCAGAAACTGGCATACCAGCAGCTCGATCCAGGCCAGCGCGCGGTTCACGCGCTCGACCTGCCGTCCCGTTCGCTCCAACATCGCCAAGGCTCGTCTCCATCCGCAAGGCAGGGGAGGGACGGCGCGGGCGGCGCCGTCCCGTCAGGTTCGTCAGCGTCCGGTCTGCGCGCGCAGCGCCTGCAGCAGCGGAAGCTCGCCGAATTCGGCCTCGTAGGCCTCGTTCGCCTGCGCGAAGATCTCGCGCGCATTATCCAGCCGGGTGATGGCGATCTGGTCTTCAAGCGCGGCGAGGTTCGCGGCCTCGGCCTCGACCTGCAAGGCGTTGCCCCACTCGAAGCTCTCTTCGGAAACGCTGGTGATTGCCTCTTGCTGCTCGGGCGTCAGGCCGTTCCACGCGCTGTCCGACATGACCACCACGCCCGGAAAGGCGATGTGGTTGGTCAGGATCAGATGCTCGGCCGCCTGCTGCATCGAGAAGCCGACCAGCGCGTCGAGATCGATATCGACCCCGTCCAGAAGCCCCGAGCTGAGCGCCTGGTACACGTCACCCAAAGCAACGGGTGTCGGCACTGCCCCCGCCGCGCGCCACCATGTCAGGGCCGCCGGGAAGGGCAGGATGCGGATCTTCTGGCTGGCGAGATCTTCAAGCGAGGTAACGTCCCGGTCGGCCATCAGGATGTGGCGCATCCCGGCAAAGATGTAACCCATGCCACGCATCCCCTGCGGCGCGAGAGCGTCGAGCATCTGTTGCGCGGCCTCGGTATCGGCGGCGGCGATCGCCTCGGACACATCGGCAAAGGCAAAGGGATCCTGCCAGGCCGCGAAATCGGGCGCGCGCAGGCTCATCGTGCCGGCGGTCATGATGCCCATTTCCAGCACGCCGGCGGCGATCTGCTGCAGCATCTCGGCCTCGTTGCCCAGCTGCCCGGCGGGGAAGACCGACACGGTGATCTCGCCCCCGGTCGCCTCGGCCACGCCTTCGGCGAAATGGTTGGCGAACTGCGTCCAGACATGCGAGGGCGGCGTCACCATCGCGAAACGCATTTCCTGCGACTGGGCCATGACGGGCGCCGCGCCCAGAGCCAGCAGTCCGGCCGCCGTTACGGCCTTCAGATGCCTCGAAATCATCATGTCGTTCTTCCTTCTCTGTTGGATGTCAGTCTTGCCGGTCGGCGTAGACCGGGCGTTCCAGTTCGAACATCTGCGGCGCATGGGCGTACCAGCCCGCCCCGTGCATCCGGGCGATCAGCCCGAGCGCGGGCGTATCGACATGGCCCCGTTCGGGATTGAGCAGGCAGGCATCGGCGATATGGATCGCCTTCACCTCGCCGATGATCAGATGCTGCGCGGGGCCGGTATCGACGACCTGCTGCAACACGCATTCGATGGACACAGGCGCCGGCGCGATGCGCGGGGCCGCGACATGCACGCCGGGCAGGGTTTCCAGCCCGGCCAGTTCCACCTCGCTCACCTCTGCGGGCGCGTCGATGCAGGTCAGGTTCATCGCCTCGGCCAGATCGCGGCTGACAAGGTTGACCACGAAATCCCGGGTTTCCCGGATATTGCGCGCGGTGTCCTTGGGCGCGCCGTCGGGCTTGCCCATGATCCCCAGCGCCACGACCGGCGGGGCATCCCCCATCACGTTGAAGAAACTGTAGGGCGCGGCGTTGACGATGCCGCCGGACGACACGCTGGTTACCCAGGCGATGGGCCGGGGCGTCACCGTCGCGGTCAGCAGCTTGTATCCCAAGGCGCGGGTATCGGGCGTCAGGTCATAGCGCATCGTCGCGCTCCCCCCAGGACGTCGCCGTCACGGCCTTCTGCGCGGCGGTATTGACCCGCAGGGCGAAGACATCGGGGCGGGCGTAATGGCCCGTGACGTCGAAATCGAACTTCCCGCGCGCCACCTCGGCGGGGTTCACCTGCGCGTACAGCACCGTCTCGCCGTCGAAATCCGGCCCTGCCAGAACCTCGCCCAGGGGCGAGACGATGGCCGATCCGCCGCGCATCATCACCGTCTCGGGCGCGTCGCCGAGGGCGCTTTCATGCGCCTCGGCATAGGCGGCGCGGGTGATGTGCTGGCAGGCGGTCAGCACGTAGCAGCGGCCTTCAAGCGCGATGTGGCGCATCGAGGGAAGCCATGTGTCGCGGTCATCGGCGGTCGGCGCGCAATAGAGCGTGACGCCCTGATCGAACATGTGCATCCGAAGCGCGGGCATATAGTTTTCCCAGCAGATCACCGCGCCCACGACGCCCAGATCGGTCGTCACGGCCTGAAGCGTTGCGCCGTCGCCAAAGCCCCAGATCAGCCGCTCGCCCGCCGTCGGCATCAGCTTGCGATGCTTGCCGACGATCCCCTTGGCGCCGTCGAGATAGAGGGCCGTGCAATACAGCGTCGCGCCGCCGCGTTCGATGATCCCCACCACCGCGACCATCCCGGTTTCCGCGCAGGCGTCGATCAGCGGATCCAGCGCATCGCCCGCCAGATCCACCGAAGCCGCGTAATATTGCGCGAAGGCGTCGCGGCCCTCGGGTTTGCGAACACCGATCGGTGCGCCGAAGCTGGCGCCCTTGGGATAGCCGCCGATCACCGCCTCGGGAAAGACGATGAGCCGCGCGCCTTTGGTGGCCGCTTCGCGCACCGTGTCCGCAACCTTGCGGATGCTCGCCCCGGTATCCGTGGGGACCGAGGCGATCTGCGCCACCGCCACCGTGAAGGGGGCCGTTTCTGTCGCGCTCATGGTTTGATCTCCCTGATCGCTGCGACCATCGCCCGCGTCAGCGCCCCGTCGGGGTCGGCGAGCGTGCCGGTGATGTCGAAATGGTTGTGCCCGGGCATGGCGACTGGCCGCACATCATGCCCCGCCGCGGCGAGCGCGGCTTCGAACCGCGCGGTCTGATCGCGGAAGGCACCGGTCTCCTGCCCGCCGACCGAAAGCACGATCGGGGCCCCCGACGCGGCGGGCAGATGATGGATCGGCGACAGTTCCCGTGCGTCTTCGGCTGTCAGGCCGAGCCATCCGTTCACCTTGGTACGCAAGAGCGGCTCAAGGTCATAAAGCCCGCTCAGGGCCAGTACCGCCCCCAGCCGCCCGGCCTCGAGACCGGCCTCGGTCTGCCAGCCCGTGGGCAGCGTCATCGCCGCCAGATGCCCGCCCGCCGACGAGCCGCCGACATGGATGCGCCGGGTGTCGAGCCCCTGCGCCGCGCCGTTCTGCGCAAGCCAGATTACGGCCTGCCGGACTTGCCGCACGATTTCAGCGAGGGGGGCGTCGGGCGACAGGGAATAATCCATCACCGCCACCGCGACCCCATGCGCCGCCAGCCCCGGTGCGGCAAAGCCGTTATCGGCCTTGTTCCCCGCCCGCCAGTACCCGCCATGGATCCACAGCATGACCGGCCGTCCCGGCGCCGCGCCATAAAGGTCCAGCGCCATCCCCGAGGCCGGATCGAACACCAGATCGCGCAGCACCGGGATATCGCGGCGCGCGGCCTCGCTCAACGCGACGAGCGCGGCGTATTCGTCCTCGAACGAGGCCACCGATCCGCGCGCGTCGTAGTCGCGGTCAAGCTGCGGATCGAGTTCGGGGGCGGGCGGTGGGTTCATCTCAGGACCCCGACGGGGTGCTGTCGACGACGGGATGGCGCAGCGTACCCACGCCTTCGACGCAAGCCACGATCACGTCGCCCGGCCACATCCATTCCTGCGGATCGCGGCCCGCGCCGACGCCCTCGGGCGTGCCGGTGGCGATGATGTCACCGGGTTCGAGCGTGATGCCCCGGCTGATATCGGCGATCAGCTCATCGACCTTGAACAGCATCTTCGCGGTGTTCGACCGCTGCTTTTCGACGCCGTTCACCGTCAGCCACAGATCCAGCGCATGCGGATCGGGAATTTCGTCGGCGGTGACGATGCACGGCCCGAAGGGCGCATAGCTGTCCATGCCCTTGGAGAAGATCCACTGCCCGGCGCGACGGTTGTCACGCGCCGAAACGTCGATCATCACCGAATAGCCGAAGACATGCTGCAGCGCCTCGGCCCGGCTGACGCGCTTGGCACGGGTGCCGATGATCGCGGCCAGCTCGACCTCCCAGTCCAGCTGCTTGGTCATGCTGCTGTCGTGCAGGATCGGCTCGCCCGGGCCGATCACGCTGGTCGGAGGCTTGGAAAACACCACCGGTTCGCGCGGCAGGTCGGGATTGGTGTCGAGCGTCTTGGCGCTTTCCGCGACATGCTCGGTATAGTTCAGGCCGATGCCGAACACGTTCTTGCGCGGGCGCGGGATCGGCGCCAGCAGGGTGACATTGGCCAGCGCGGTGGCCGTGCCGGCGGGCAGGGCGTCGCCCACGCGGTCCATCAGCCTGCGCAGCGCGTTCAGCCCTGCCTGCCCGGCATCGATCAGCCCCAGCATCGTGTCGGGCAGGCTTTCCCCCTGCGAGGCTGCCAGCGCCGCCACGTCGACAACCTGATCCCCATGGCACAGACCCAACCGTGCCGCGGCTTCGACGCCGCTGCGATACGTTACCAGTTTCATTGTGTTTTCCTTGAAGTAAGCGCGTCAGAGGACGGGCTGATGGCCGTCATTCTCGCCGAAAGCCTGTTCGCGATAGAGGCCCATGGCCCGCATGACCGGCAGGTCGCTCAGGCAGAACAGCACCGCATCGTCGCGGTCCGAGGCATTGGCATGTTCGTGCCAGGCCCAAGACGGGACGCAGAAGATGTCGTGCTCGTTCCAGTCGAACCGCTTGCCGTTGATGATCGAATGCCCGCTGCCCTTGGCGACGTGGTACAGATAGCTGCCGGTGTGGCGGTGGGCCTTGGTCCGCTCGCCTGGACGCAGCATCTGCATGCTGGCACCCAGCGTCTTCATCACCGGCCCGTTGGTGACCGGGTTGACGTAATCCATCAGGATCCCGTCGAAGGGCGATCCGTCCGAGCAGCCGGCGAGCTTCGACAAGGCCTCGTAGGTCGGCGCCCATTCATATTTGAACATCGGGCTGTAGCCCTTGGTCCAGTCGCCGCCGCGCGGTGTCAGGCCCGGATTGCCCCAGGTCTTCGTCATGTCGTCGACCGGATAGGCGACGGCCTGCGTCAGATCGGGGTGAACTTCGTAGAAATTCGCCTCCATCGCGTTGACGAAGGGGATATCCAGCCCGTCCTGCCAGATGCAGGGCGAGCCGTCCGCCGACACTGCATGCTCGTGCCAGGTGCCGTTCGGCGTCAGCACGAAATCGTTGTGGCCCAACGTCATCTTGTGACCATCGACCACGGTATAGGCGCCCGTGCCCTCCATGATGAAGCGGATCGCGCTGGCGGAATGACGGTGCGCGCTGGCCTGCTCGCCGGGATGCATCACCTGCAGGCCCGCATAGATCCAGCCCACCGCCGCCGCGACATCGGTGCGGCCCGGGTTGTTCAGATAGATCACCCGCCGCCCGGCCTTTTCCGGCGTGACCAGATCGACCGACCGCAGCACGTGATCGCGCAGATCCTTGTAGCGCCACAGGACCGGCTGCGAGCTGCTTTGCGGCTCCCACGGTTCGATCTTGTTGGCCACGGTCCAGAGCGCGCCCGCATCAAAGCTTTCAAGCTCGTCGTAATAGGCCAGCAGCTCGGGCGTGTCCTCGACATTGGCGCGTCCCGCCACGTCCTCGCGGTAGCTGTCTCTGGGCTTGCTCATCGCATCCTCCATTCGCGTCTTGAAGCGACCATACGGGCGTCTTTGTAGAAAATCAAAAGATTTTCGAAAATATGTGTTTCTTGCTATTTCTTGTCGGAAAGGCGAAAATATGGGCGTGTTTTCAGGAAGAACGTGACTTCGCGGGCATCGCGCAGCAGCGGGAACGAGGGCGGCAATTGGCCAGAACGACAAGCAATCCGTCGAAATCGCTGGGCGAACAGGCCTATGCGCGAATCCGCCACGAGATCATCAGCGGCGTTTTCGCGCCCGATCAGCCGCTGCGGCTGGCGCAGCTGCAAGAACGGTGCGGCGCCGGATTCTCGCCCCTGCGCGAGGCGCTGACGCGGCTTGCGGCCGAGGGGCTCGTGGTGTCCGAATCGATGCGCGGCTTCCGGGTGGCGCCGCTGTCGCTGGACGATCTGCGCGACACGATGGAGACGCGGATCTTCGTCGAGGCCGAGGCGCTGTGGCGCTCGATCGAGCGGGGCGGCGACGAATGGGAAATGCGCATCGTCTCGAGCCTGCACGCGCTGGGGCGTCAGAACGAGCGCACGCAACCGGACGATCCCGACAGCCTCGCCGCGCTGGAAGAGCGTCACCGCGACTTTCACGTCGCGCTCGTTTCGGCCAGCGGCTCGCGGCGTCTGGAGCAGATCATCGACAATCTCTACCTGGGATCCGTCCGCTACCGGATGCCGAGCCTGAGCAACATGCCGTCGAACCCGTCGCGCGACCTGATGGCCGAGCATGGCGCCATCTCGGAAGCCGCGCTGGCCCGTGACGCGGCGCGCGCGGTCGGGTTGCTGACCGCGCATTACCGGCTCACCGCGGATGTGCTGAGCCTTGCCCATTCCGAACGGATGGCGCGGACCGCCGGGCGCTAGGACAGGGGCCGCGCGCCACTTTCCCTGTCGACAAATTCATCAAACGCTCAATCCTGCGGCGGATTGCCTGGCTCAAGGGCGTTCGGCTGACGGACTTGTGTGTTCCGGGCGCGTTTCGGGCTACACCAATCCCCCCGCTTCGTGTATACAAGGAGAGAGTCGGCACGCCATGCCGGCTCGAGGGAGGAGACATGGCGGCAAGACGGGAAGGGCGGGTCGCCCTGACTGGATCGAAGACGGGTGCCCCGTGCCATGCGGTCGGGGAGTTCCGGTCTGTGAGCGGTTCGGTCCTTGGCGTGCGCGCGGGGCAAGCCTCGCGGATCATGCAGTTTTCTGCTCGGGGCGAGGGGCTCGCCCACGACGTGCCCTGCGCTCGGAAGGTCGCAGCTTTTCACGGCGAGAGTGCGCGGCAACGTATTGGAGCAGTGCTTTCGGCACAGCCTGACGAGGCGCGGCGTCGCGTTCTGACTGTCCGTCTGTATACAAGTGAGGCTTTCACGCGGTACAGCGACCTTCGTTTGCACCATTGCCCGGCAACCGCGCGCCCACATGCCGGATCCGATAGAACAGGAAACCCCAGGCTGGTTCCCGGCCATGCGGTTGATTTTGCAACTCGAAATCGGATCACCCCTGTCGCCGGACCCGTCGGTCGGTCCTTCCTCCCCTCGCCGGGCGCTGCGATCGCGGCCTGTCCCGATGATCGCTGAATCTTTGAGGAACCGAGAATGCCAGAATACGTCGTCTGCAAGCTGACCGACATTCCCGCCGGCGAGTCGCGCAGATTCTCCGCCGGGAAGCGCGATATCGCGATCTTCAACGTGCAGGGAAATCTGCACGCCATCGCCGACCGCTGCCCGCATGAAGGCGCGAGCCTGTGCAAGGGCGTCATCACGTCGCTCGTCTCGGGCGACCAGCCGGGCGAATACCGGCTGGAGCGGCGGGGCGAGATGGTGCGCTGCCCGTGGCACGGCTGGGAATTCGATATCCTGACCGGCAAATCCTATTGCGACCCCGCGCGCATGAAGGTGCGCAGCTATGACGTCAAGATCGCCCCCGGCGAGACCTTGGCCGAGGGGCCGTACCAGATCGAAATCTACGACGTGTCGGTCCAGGACGATTACGTCATCGTGACGCTCTGAGCGGCCACATCACAGGAGAAGCACGAATGAGCGAGACACTCGACAGGCCGCGCGCGATCACCACGGCCGGCGCCATCGACACCGATGTCCACCCGCCGCTGCCGCGTCAGGCCGACCTTCTGCCCTATGTCGACGATTACTGGCGCGAGACGTTCCAGTCGCGCGATATCGACGTGCTGGAACTGATGAGCGCGCCCGAACGAACCAAGCCCTATCGCCGCCCCGACTGGGTGGGCGAGGGCGACGCGCTGGAAGCGATGCAGAAGAACCTGCTGGACCCGCTGGAGCTGGGCCACGCGATCCTCAATGTCGTGTCGGGCGCGCATGCGCTGTTCGATCCGTATCTGGCGCTTGCCGTGTGCCGGGCCACCAACGACTGGCTGGCCGAGACGTGGCTCGCGCGCGACGACCGGCTGCGCGGTTCGATGATCGTGCCGTTCTCGAACGTGGCGGGCGCCGTGGCCGAGATCGAACGTCTCGCCGCCGACAAGCGCTTCGTGCAGATCCTGACGCTGGCGGCGGGCGAGTTGCCGCTGGGCCGTCAGGTCTATTGGCCGATCTTCGAGGCCGCCGAAAAGCATGGCCTGCCCATCGGCATCCATGCGGGCAGCATGTTGCGCCACGCGCCCAGCCATAGCGGCTATCACTCGTTCCTGATCGAGGATCACATCGCGATGACGCATGGCTTTGCCACGCAGATCGCCAGCCTGATCGCCGAAGGGGTGTTCGCCAAGTATCCGGCGCTGAAGGTCGTGGCCATCGAATCGGGCGTGTCCTGGGTGCCGCCGCTGATGTGGCGGATGTCGAAGGACTGGCGCGGCACGCGGGTCGAGGTGCCCTGGGTCAAGGACAGCCCCGCCGCTCTGATCCGCAAGCATGTGCGCCTGACATCGCAGCCATTTGATGCGCCCGAGGACCCCGCCGAGGTCGAAAAGATGTTGTCGCATCTTCTGTCCGACGACATGCTTCTGTTCTCGAGCGACTATCCCCACTGGCATTACGAGGGGCTCGACGTGCTGCCGCATGGCGTCCCCGAGGCGATGCTGCACAAGGCGATGCGCGCCAACGCGCTGGCCACCTATCCCCGTCTTGGAGGCTGATATGGAAGCGACCGAACTCGACCGCGAGAAGACCGCGCCGAAACGTCTGGGTGTGGTGGATTGCGACATTCACCCGTCTTTCGAGAACCCGCAGGAACTGGGCAAGTACCTGCCGCAGCGCTGGCGCGATCACCTGCGCGACTTCGCGCTGCGTACGCCCAGCCCGTTCCTGGGCGCGATGATCTATCCGCGCATGACGCCCGGCAACGGGATGCGCCGCGACAGCTGGCCGCCAAACGGCAAACCGCCGGCTTCGGACCTGCCCTTCCTGCGCGAACAGCTTCTCGACCAGTGCAATATCGACCACGGGGTCCTGCAGCCGCTTGCCGCCGGGGCCGTGACGAACAACCAGGATCTGGGTGCCGCGCTTTGCGTGGGCATCAACGACTGGCAGATCGACAAGTTCGCCGGGCCCGAACCGCGTCTGCGCGCGTCCATCTGCGTGGCGCAGGAAGACGCGACCGAGGCCGTGGCCGAGATCGACCGCCGCGCGCATGATCGCCGATTCGTGCAGATCTCGATCCCGCCGCGCACGATCGAGCCGATCGGTCGCCGCCGCTATTGGCCGATCTTCGAGGCGGCCGAGCATTACGGCCTGCCCATCGGCCTGCATACCGGCGCGTTCGGGCAGCGGCCCAACACGCCCTCGGGCTGGTCGTCCTTCTATCTGGAAGAGCACTACGCCGCGTCGAACAGCCTGCAGACGGTGATCGTGTCGATGATCATGGAGGGCGTGTTCGAGCGCTTCCCCAGGCTGAAGATCGTCGTGGTCGAAGGCGGGTTTTCCTGGGTGCCGTCGCTGGCGTGGCGGATGGACCGGGAATGGAAGCGGATGGGATCCGAAGTGCCGCAGGTCAAGCGCAAGCCCAGCGAGTATCTGCGCGACCATTTCTGGTTCACCACGCAGCCGATCGAAGAGCCGGAAGAGAATCGCCATCTGGACGATCTGCTTCGCTGGATCGGCGCCGACCGGCTGATGTTCTCGACCGATTATCCGCATTGGGATTTCGACGATCCGCGCTTTGCGTTCCGCACGCCGCTGGACCCGGCCGACCGCGCGAAGATCTTCCGCGAGAACGCGATGGCGCTGTTCCGGCTGGATCAGTGACGTCGGGCGCCGGAAGCCTCCGGCGCCGAGGTTTGTATACACTACCGGCTGGGCGCAACTCAGGGATGTTTTGCGGCTCGGGCCGGGTGACTTGGGCTGCGCCATGTAGTGGCCCGCGTCATATCGTCGGTCTGGCGGGTGAACCTTTTTTACTGTATTGTAAAAAAAGGAAATTCATCTGTCCAGGCCGCTGCTGCCCGAGGCCGTGCCAAGGGGTTGCCGATACCGGCGAAAACATCTGACCGAAAGATGCATTTTGGATGTTGCTAAGTAAACTTCGCTGTGTTTGCATACATTGAGGAGAGGCAACTCCATCGTCAGACCCGGATCCTGATCTGTCCGTCCGGGATTGCCGAGAGTTGGAAAGGCGGGCTCATGCCCGCAGGGGAGGAAGCGCATGTCTGTCACCGAGGCCGTGCGGTCCGATGCTGACACGACCGCCGCGACGGCGCCGCTGCTCAGCGTCGAGGATCTGAAACTCGACCTGCGTGACGAATCCGGCTGGGTTCGTGTTCTTGACGGCGTGTCCTTCGACATCAAGCCGCGCGAGACGCTGGGCGTGGTGGGCGAAAGCGGCTGCGGCAAATCCATGACCGCGCTGTCGGTGATGCAGCTTCAGGCACCACGGTATTCCCGGCTGGATGGCAAGATCAATTTCCAGGGCCGCGACCTGCTGAAGCTGTCGCGCCGGCAGATGAGCCGGGTCCGGGGCCGCAACATCTCGATGATCTTCCAGGAGCCGATGAGCGCGCTGGACCCGGTCTTTACCGTCGGTGCGCAGATCCGCGAGACGGTGCAGTGCCATTTCGACGTCTCGAAGCGCGAAGCCGACGAGCGTGCGATCGAGGCGCTGGACAGCGTGGGTATCGCCGCGCCCCGCCAGATCGCCCAGCTTTACCCGATGAGCCTGTCGGGAGGGATGCGCCAGCGGGTGATGATCGCCATGGCGCTGGTCTGCGAGCCCGATCTGCTGATCGCCGACGAGCCGACCACCGCGCTCGACGTGACGATCCAGTCGCAGATCATGGATCTGCTTCTCAACCTGTCGCAAAAGCGCGGCACGGCGATCATGTTCATCACCCATAACCTGGCGCTGGTCTCGCAGAATTGCGACCGGATGATCACCATGTATGGCGGCCAGATCATCGAGGGAGGGCCGGTGGACGATGTCCTGTCCAAGCCGCTGCATCCCTATACCAAGGGCCTTGTCCATTCGATTCCCGATGCGCACCGCGCGCGCGGCACGCTCAATGCCATTCCCGGGCGAGTGCCGTCCCTGCGCGCCATGCCGCCGGGCTGCCGTTTCGAGCCGCGCTGCACCCATGCGAAGGCCCTGTGCCAGCAGGATGTGGCGATCGAGGATATCGGCAACCGGCAGATCCGCTGTCACCGCTGGCAAGAGCTGACCTCCACGACCGAAGGATCGCCATGACCTCGTCCCAACAGACCGCAACCCAGGCCCCAGAAACCGGCACGGCCCAGGTCCCTGCAGTCAGCGTCCGGGACATGACCGTCTCGTTCGGCCGCAGCCGGACGCTGGTGCGGGCGGTTGACGGGGTGTCCTTTACCGTCGCCCCGGGCGAGATCTTCGGCATTATCGGCGAATCCGGATCGGGCAAGTCGACGCTTGGCCGCGCCGCGGTCGGCATGGTCACGCCCTCGGGGGGCGAGGTCCGTCACGGCGAGGTCGACCCTTTCGCGCTGACGCGCAAGCAGCTCAACGCCCATCGGCGCAAGTACCAGATCATCGCACAGGACCCGAACGCGGCCTTCAACCCGCGGATGACGATCCTCGAAAGCGTGATGGAGCCGATGTATATCGCCGGGATCGGCAACCGCGCCGAGCGGCGCGAGCGGGCGCTGGCGATGCTCGACACCGTCGCGCTGTCGCCCGAGATGAGCGAGCGCTATCCGCATGACCTGTCGGGCGGGCAGAAACAGCGCGCCAACATCGCCCGCGCGCTGGTGCTCGACCCCGAGGTGCTGGTCTGCGATGAGGTGGTCGCGGCGCTCGACGTGTCGATCCAGGCGGACATGCTGAACCTGTTCTGGCGGCTGAAGCGGGACTTCAACCTGACCTACCTGTTCATCAGCCACGATCTGAACGTGGTCAGCCACATCTCGGACCGCGTGGCGGTGATGTATTTCGGCAAGATCATGGAAATCGGCCCGGCGGACGAGGTGATGAACCGCCCGCTGCATCCCTATTCCGAGGCGCTGCGCTCGGCCGAGCCGGAAATCGCCGCCTATCAGCAGCGGTCGCGCGAACGCATCATCCTGCAGGGCGAGATTCCCAGCGCGCTGAACCCGCCCTCGGGCTGCCGGTTTCATACCCGTTGTCCGCGTGCGGTCGAGATGTGCGCCAGCACCGAACCTGAACAGCGCGAATTGGCCCCCGGCCGCTTCGTCGCCTGCCATTTCGCCGAAGAGATGCTGGCCCGCTTTGCGCCCGACGGAGGCGGGCAGAAGCATCAAAAGGTCGGCTGAACCGAAGACGTCGCGGCAACGCATGCCGCAAACAGGGAGAGAGAAAAATGCATAGAGTGCTTTACGACAACACCCTTCGTCCCAGCCGCCGCTCGGTGCTGATGGGCGCCGCGGCGGTGGGCGCGGGCATGATGATGCCGGGCGGCGCCCGGGCGCAGGACGCCACGCCGCAGCGCGGCGGCACGCTGCGCGTGTCGATGCCCTATAACCCGGCCTCGCTGGACCCGATCACGGGGCGTAACCTGCCGGATTTCAACTCGCTTTACGCGCTTTACGACGCGCTGATCGGGTTCGACGACGAAACGCTGGAATTGCAGCCGATGCTGGCGAAAAGCTGGGAATGGTCGGATCCCAGCACGCTGGTGCTGGAACTGCAGGAAGGTGTCCGATTCCATGACGACACGCCCTTCGATGCCGAAGCGGTGGTGTTCAACCTGCGCCGCGGTCTGGATTACGAGCGCTCGAACGTGAAATCCGACCTCAACGGCGTCGAGGAGGTCGAGGCGACCGGCCCGATGCAGGTCACGCTGCGGCTGGCCGCGCCCAATGCCGCGCTGCCCGCGATCCTGTCGAACCGCGCGGGCTGCATGGTGTCGCCCACGGCCGTTCAGGCGGCGGAAGGCGGCAATATCGACCGCGCGCCGGTCGGCACCGGTCCGTTCCGTTTCGTCGAATGGCGCGACAACGACCTGATCCGGGTCGAGCGTTTCGACGGCTACTGGCAGGGCCCCGAGCTGCCGTATCTGGACGGGATCGAGTACCGGATCATCAACGAGCTCAACACCGCCGCGCGCACGGTCACCTCGGGGCAGGCCGATCTGGCGCTGCAACTGGCCGCGCAACAGATCATGGTGGCGCGCCGCACCGACAACATCATCGCCACGGCGACGACGTCGATGACCTATTACACCGCCTTCTTCAACTATGCCCGCGGTCCGCTCGAGGATGTGCGCGTGCGGCAGGCGATGAACTACGCGCTCAACCGCGCCGATCTGCAGCAGGTGCTGATGATGGGTCTGGGCGAGGCGACCTGCTCGATCTTCCCCAGCGAGTTCTGGGCCTCGGGTCCCGAGGCGAAGGACTACTACCCCTACGATCCCGACCGCGCGCGCGAATTGCTGGCCGAGGCGGGCTATCCCGACGGGGTCGAGATCGCCACGCTGTCCTGGCCCGACCAGGCCGCGATGCAGCGCACCGAGATCATCGGCAACCAGCTTGCCCAGGTGGGCATCCGGCTGAACGTGACGCCGGTCCAGCCCGCGCAGGCGATCCAGGTCTTCATGATCGAGCAACAGGGCGACATGCTGATCTCGCCCACCGGTGGCAACCCCGATCCGTCGCTGGCCTTCGACCGCCAGTTCTCGGCCACGGCGTTGCGCAATGCGGGCAAGGTCGAACTGCCGGGCTACCGCGAGCTGCTCGACGCGACGATGACCACCTACGATTTCGACGAGCGTCAGCAGAAGCTCTTCGAGCTGGAACTGTTCGTCGCCGAAAACGCGCTGCACCTGCCGCAATACATGTCGGCGGGGATGGCGATCCAGACAGGCAAGGTCAAGGATTTCACCTTCGGAATCCTTGCCGCGCCGCGGTTCCATACCGTCTGGCTCGACGAGAACGCCTGAGGCAGGCGAAAGGGGAGGGACGCCATGCATGGCGTAGGCAGAATGGTGACGCGGCGCGCGGCGCAGCTTGTCCCGGTGATGATCATCGCCACCTTCGTGGTGTTCGCGCTGGTCTTTCTGATGCCGGGCGATCCGGCGGTGACGCTGGCAGGCGACTTCGCGACCGAAGAGCGCATCATGGAGATCCGGGCGCTCTACGGGTTCGATCAGCCGTTCATCGTGCAATATGGCCGGTGGCTGTGGAACGCGCTGCAGTTCGATCTGGGCCATTCGCTGTTCTCGAACGAAGAGGTCAGCACGCTGATCCTCATGCGCCTTCCCCATACCCTGCTTCTGGTGTTCTACGCGCTGATCCTCGGGGCGGTCACCGGGATTCCCCTGGGGATCCTGGCGGCCACCCGGCAGGGCACACGGCTGGACAAGGCGATCACCAGCCTGGCCTCGCTGGGGGTCGCGGTGCCGAATTTCTGGCTCGGCATCATCCTTGTGTCGGCTTTCGCGCTGGATTGGCGGCTGTTCCCGGCCACCGGCGCGGTGTCGGTCTTCGAAGACCCGCTGCAGGCGATCTATTATGCAACGCTTCCCGCGGTGGCGCTGTCCACCAATGTCACCGCGGTGCTGACCCGGCAGGTCCGCTCGGCGCTGCTCGAGGTGCTCAGCGCCCAGTATATCCGCACGCTCCGCGCCAAGGGCCTGCGCCCGCAGGCGGTTCTGTGGCGCCACGGTCTGCGCAACATCGCCGCAACGATCCTCACCGTGGCGGGGCTGCAATTCAACCTGCTGTTCTCGTCCGCCGTGATCGTCGAGTCGGTCTATGCGGTGCCGGGCGTCGGGTCGCTCATCAGCTATTCCGCGCTGAACAAGGACTTCCCCGTCGTGCAGGGCGTGGCCCTTGTGCTGGTGGTGCTGGTGATCTGCGTCAACCTTTTGGTGGATGTCTTCAACTCGATCCTTGACCCGAGGGTGGCGGCTTCGACATGACCGATCTCAACGCGAACCCGAAAACCATGACGGGCAGCGCCGGCGCGGCGACGCCCGCCGCAAGCAGGCCGCAGGGCTTCTCGTTCTGGCGCTGGATGCGCAGCGATACCCGCGCGGCTCTGGCGCTCACCTATCTGGCGGTGCTGGTGCTGGCAGCGATCCTTGCCCCCTTCATCGCGCCCTATTCGCCGACCGAGCAGAACGTGATGAACATGCTCGCCGAGCCCACGGCCGAGCATTGGCTGGGCACCGACGATCTGGGCCGCGACACGCTCACCCGGCTGATGTACGGCGCGGGCAACGCGCTTTACGCCGCCGGTTTGGCGGTCGGGGTGGCGGTGCTGATCGGCGTGCCGGTCGGCGTGTTCATCGGTTTCGTCGGCGGCTGGATCGACGAGGTCGTCAGCCGGGTCATCGACGCCGTTCTGGCCTTCCCGCCGATCGTGCTGGCCGTGGCCATCACCGGGGCGCTGGGGATCGGCCTGACCAACGCGATGCTGGCGGTGGGTTTCGCCTTCGCGCCTTATCTTGCCCGGACCATGCGCGCGCAGACGCTGGTGGTGAAGGGCGCGCTTTATGTGGATGCGGCGGTGGGCTTCGGTGCCTCGCGCTTTCACCTGATCCGCAAGCATATCCTGCCCAACGCGATCCAGCCGGTGATCGTCGAGGTGACGCTGCTTCTCGCCGTGGCGCTGCTGGCCGAGGCGGGGCTGAGCTTCCTGTCGCTGGGCGTGCAGGCGCCCGAGGCCAGCTGGGGCGGGATGCTGGCGCGGGCCTATTCCTATATCGAGATCGCCCCCGCGCAGATGTACGCGCCGGGCTTCGCGATCCTCTTCACCGCCTTGGCGTTCAACGCGCTGGGGGAATCGATCCGCGTGCTTCTGGACCCCACGGTCAAGAAGATCTGAGACCGCGCGACGGCACGGACGGGGCGAAACCGCCCCGTCTTTGGCTTGACACCCGGCCACCATCCACGGCAAGCCCTGCGCCATTCCCCCCGGTCCCCCCGGACCGGCCTTATTCCTTGCGCGGGCCCGCATGACCATTACCCATCTCGTCACCCATTCCGGCGGCTTTCACGCCGATGAACTGCTTTCGACCGTGATCCTGATGCGGCTTTTTCCGCAGGCCGAGATCGTCCGCTCGCGCGCGCCCGAATGGATCGCCCCGGCCGAGGGCCGTATCGTCTATGACGTGGGCCGCGCCTATGACCCCGCGGCCGGGATCTTCGATCACCACCAGCGCCCCGGGCCGCTGCGCCAAGACGGACAGCCCTACAGCTCGTTCGGGCTGATCTGGGCCCGTTTCGGCCACGATTACCTGCGCGCCGCCGGTATCCCCGAGGGCCATATCGACGCGCTGCACCAAAGCTTCGATCAGGGATTCGTGCTGCCCGTCGACCTGATGGATAACGGCGCGATGGAGCCTTCGGTCGCGGGGCCCCTTGCCGGGCTGACGCTGCCGGTGCTGCTGGAATCGCTCAAACCCGCCTTCGATGACCGCAGCCCCGAAGCCGATGACCGCGCGTTTCTCGACGCGCTGCCGGTCGCGCGCGCCTTTGTCGAATCGGCCATCCGCGCGCGTGCGGCCAAGCTGCGGGCCGAGGCTCTGGTGATGAGTGCCATCGACGAGGCCGGCACGTCGGCCATCCTGGAACTGCCGATGGGGATGCCGTTCCGCTCGGCGGTCGAAAAGGCGGGGGCGGATCACCTGTTGTTCGTCGTTCACCCGCGCGACGACGACTGGGCGCTGACGACGATCCGCAAGGGCAGCGACACGTTCGAAAGCCGCGCCGATCTGCCCGCAGGCTGGGCCGGGCTTGCCGATGCCGCGCTGGAAGCGGCCAGCGGCGTCAACGGCGCGAAATTCTGCCATTCCGCCCGGTTCATCGCCGTGGCGCAGACGCGGGCGGCGATCCTGCGCATGGCGGAACTGGCCGTCGCCGAGGCCCGCAAGGACGCCTGAACCGGGGCGAACCCTGACTGGTCTTGCCGGTCAGGGTTGGTCCGCCGTGAAATCCGCCCCTTCGAGAAGCCGTTCCCGGAAGGCGCTGAACGCGGCCGTGTCGAAACCGCGCCGGTTTATCAGGCAGGTATCGACGGACATCAGCGGCCTCGTGCGCAAAGCCGCCCGATCGGGCATGAGCGCCACCACGCTTTCCGGCATCACGCTGAGGCACGCGCCTGCCGCCGTGCAGGCGAACATCGCGTGGTACGAGGGCACTTCGTGCACCCGGACGGGCGGGCCGCCTTCCGTCGCCAGCCAATCTTCGGCCAGCGCCCGGTAGGTGCAGCCGGGGGCGAAAGCCGCAAGCGTTCGCGGGCGCAGCAGGGCAGGGTCCCGCATGTCGGGGTGATCGGGCGGCAACATCAGGAGAAGCGTCTCGCGGTAGATCGGTATCGCCTCCAGATCCCCGGCTTCGCTGGGGTCGTCGCCCGGCGCGAAGGCCACCAGAGCCGCGTCGATCCTGCCCGCCGTCACGGCGTCGATCAACGGCCTGCTGGGACCCGATGTCAGGTCCAGCGTCACGTCCGGCCAGTCGCGGGCGAACCGCGCAAGCGGCGCGCCGAGGCGGCTGGCCAGCGTGCTCTCCATCGACCCGATCCGAAGCGTGCCGCGCGGCGTGGCGGGATCGAGACGCTGGCGGGCCTCGTCCTCAAGCGCGAGGATCCGCTCGGCATATTCCAGAAACAGGCGCCCTTTGTCGGACAGCGACAACCGATTGCGATGCCGGTGAAACAGCGCCGTGCCCAGCTCGGTCTCCAGCTGCTGGATGCGCGTCGTGACATTCGACGGCGCGCGCCCCAGAAGCGCCGCCGCGCGGGTGACGCTTTGCTCGCGCGCGACGGCACGAAAGACGGACAGGGTGGCAAGATCCATGGGGTTTCCAGAGCGGACGAACAGGTCGAAAGCCTTGCGCTATATCTTCTCATTTCTATAATGAGTGTCAAATATGATTTCGATTATAAGAATGAACTCCCTGCCTGATCCCCGAAAGGACGCCTCATGTTCGACAGTCTCGGCCTCTCTCTCCCGATCTTTCAGGCGCCAATGGCGGGTGTCTCAACCCCGGCGCTGGCCGCTGCCGTGTCGAATGCAGGCGGACTCGGGGCGATCGGGATTGGTGCCAGCGATGTCGCCACCGCCGCGCGGATGATCGCCGAGACCCGCGACGCGACGGACCGGCCCTTTCACGTCAACGTCTTCACGCACCGGACCCCGCAGCCCGACCCGGCCGTCGAAAGCGCGTGGATCGAGGCGATGCGCCCGCTTTTCGCCGCTTTCGGGGCCGAGCCTCCGGCGAGGCTGCGAACGATCTATCGCAGTTTCAACGACAACCCCGACATGTTGGCCATGCTCCTGGATGCCCGCCCGGCGGTGGTCAGTTTCCATTTCGGTCTGCCCGCGCCCGACGCTCTCGCGGCCCTGCGCAAGGCCGGGATCCTGCTTCTGGCGACGGCCACCAATCTCGAAGAGGCGCGGCGCATCCGCGATGCGGGGCTTGACGGGATCATCGCGCAGGGGATCGAGTCAGGCGGCCATCGCGGCGTTTTCGATTGCAACGCGCCCGACCCGCAGTTGAGCACCCTGGCGCTGACGCGGCTGCTGGTTGCGCGGCAGGACCTGCCGGTGATCGCCGCCGGGGGGATCATGGACGGGGCCGGGATTGCCGCGGCGCTGAGTTTGGGCGCGGTGGCGGCGCAACTGGGCACGGCTTTCATCGACTGCCCGGAATCGAGCGCCGAGCCTGCGCACCGGCAGGCGCTGCACGGCGCGGGGGCGTATCGCACGACGCTGACGGCGGCGATTTCAGGCCGGCCCGCCCGGGCGCTGGAGAACCGTTTCACGCAGGAAGCGTCCGGGATGCTGGCGGGCACACCGCCCGCCTATCCGATCGCCTATGACGCCGGGAAGGCGCTGCATGCGGCCGCCAAGGCGCGGGGCGAGACCGGCTTCGGCGCGTATTGGGCGGGGCAGGGGGCGCCGCTGGCCCGGTCGATGCCCGCGGGAGAGCTTGTCGCCGTGCTGGCGCGCGAGTTGCGCGCGGCGATGGCGTAGCAGCGTCTCCGCCGCTCACTGCTGGACGATTGCGTCCATCCATTCGCTCAGGAAAGCCTGACGGTTCAGCGGGTCCAGGTAGACCATCAGCGACGGGCCCAGGCGGATCGGTCCGAACACGGTGCCCGCATCCCCGGACCCGTCGCCCACCGGGGGCAGCGGCCAGGGTCCCGGCGTGTCGCGCAGGCCGATATCCAGCAGCAGGTCCAGAAACCAGCCGGCGGCCTCGGGCTCGGAGGCGTTGTGCGCGATGAAGGCCGTGCGCAGGATGACGTTCGAGAAGTCGCTCATCCGCAGGATCTGCAGCCGTCCGCCCGACCCGCCCGCCAGCCGGTCCGCCGCGTAGCTGCCCAAGACGTTATAGGCCAGTGCCAGACGCCCCGAATCCACATCGTCGATCATCGCGTTCGAGCAGCAGTAAAGCCGGGGATCCAGCCGCCCCATCACCTCGGACAGGCGCCAATAGGCATCGGTGGCGCGCGCTTCCTGCGTGGCAAACAGGTAGCCCAGCCCGCTTTCGCGCACGTCATAGGTACCGACGGCGCCCAGGAAACGCTCGGGATTGTCGCGCAGGATCGCCGTCAGCTCCTGCCGGGTCGACGGGATGGCCAGCCCCGCGAAACGCTCGGTCGAGATCACCACCACAGCGGGTTCGGTGGTGAAGGCGAAGATCTGGTCGCGCCAGCGCGCCCAGACCGGCAGGGCCTCGGCATGCTCGGATTGGTGGCTGCGCGCGTAGCCGTCATTGACCAGCTGGAACTGCAGATCCATCGCCGAGGAAATCACCAGGTCGAACGCCGCCTCTTCGCGGATCGCGCGATGCAAATCCGAGGACGAGGCGACCGAGTAATCCAGCGTGATTTGCGGATAGCGGCGGTGGAAGGCGTCGAGATAGGGCGCGAAGACCTCGAGATCGGCGGTGGAGACGATGCGCAGCACGCGCGGCCCGGTGCCGTCGATCCGGGCGTGATCTTCCAGTTCGAACGCCGCCGCGACCCCGGCCCACAGGCTCAGGACAACGGCAAGACAAGCGATACGCATGCACCCCTCCCATCAGGCCCGGCGCCCAGTTCCAGCCGCCCGCCATGCGCGACCAGAACGTCGCGCGCAATCGTCAGCCCCAGCCCCGAGCCGACGATACCCTCGGCATTGGCGCCCCGGCGGAAGCGCTCGGTCAGATCGCCGTCGGCGCCGTCGCCCAGGCCGGGGCCTTCATCGGTGACGCTGATCCGCGCGGTGCCGGTTTCGCGGCGGATAGCGAGCGTGACACAGGTATCTTCGGGTGAGTACTTGATGGCGTTGTCGAGCACGTTGCGCAGGGCATTGTCCAGCAGCACGGCATCCCCCGTCACCTCGGCGGGCATCGTGTCGAGCCTGAGCGCGATGTCGCGCAACGCGGCGGTGGGCGACAGCGCGGCGGTGGTGCGGGCGGCCAGATCGGCCAGGTCGATCCGGCTGCGGGCCAGATCGTCGGCGCGGTAGGCGACGGTGGCGTGGTCAAGCAGCTGCCCGGCCGAGCGCGAGCTTTCATCGACCGCGCGGATCATCCGGCGCAGGCGCTGCTTGGTGTCGTCATCCTCGACCGAGCGCAAGGCGACCTCGGCCTGCGCGCGCACCGTGGCCAGCGGCGTGCGCACGCGGTGCGCGGCTTCCGCGATGAAATCCTCGGAGCGGCGGATCGACGACCCCAGCCGCTCCATCAACCGGTTGAGCGAGGTCATCAGCGGTGCCAGCTCGGCGGGCGCCTTGCGGCGCAGCGGGCGCAGGTCGGAGGGGCCGCGCCGGGCGACGGCGGCGGCGATCTCGTTGAGCGGGCGCAGCGAGGCGCGCGCGGCAAAGGCGGACAGGCCCACCGCCACCACGAAGAACGCCACCGACAACATCGCCGCCGTGCGCGACAGCGCGCTGGCGATGGCCGACACGCCCGCCCGGGTCTGGGCCACGGTGACGGTGACGGCGACCGGCGCGCTGCCCGCAAGGATCTGTCGCGTGATGCTGGCCATGCGCACGGCCTCGCCGCGATAATCGGCGGTCTCGAAGCCCACGCGGCCCGTGCCGCTGGCGGGCGGGCGCGGCGCGGGCAGGTCCGCATAGCCGGTGAGCAGCCTGTCCTCGGCGGTGACGCGGTAAAACACCCGATCCTCGCTGATCGCTCCCAGCATCGAAAAGGCGGCATAGGGCAGTTCCAGCCGGACCTCGCCCTGCTCGCTGCGCAGCGTCTCGGCGATGATCGTGGCCGAGGCGGCCAGCACGTTGTCCTGTGTGCGTTCGGCCGCCTCGCGCGCAAGCGCGCTCACCATGCTCCACGACAGCAGCGACAGCAGCGCCGCGACACCGGCCAGCAGCAGCGTCAGCCGCTGCCAGATCGAAGCCGTGCGCATCATCTCAGGTTTCCATCCGGTAGCCCAGCCCGCGCACCGTCTCGATCCGCACGCCCATGCCGTCGATGCGGCGGCGCAGGCGCCCGACATAGACCTCGATCGCGTTCTCGGTCACATCGGCGTCGAAGGAAAACAGCCGGTCCATGAGCTGGCCCTTGGACAGGATCTGCCCGGTATGGCGGGCGAAGATCTCCAGAAGCCGGATCTCGCGGTTGCGCAGCTCGACGCTGATATCGCCATGGCGCAGCGTTCCGGCCATCGGGTCGAACACGGCCTCGCCCAGCGTGATTTCGTTGCGCGCCGATCCGCCCCGGCGGCGCAGGACGGCGCGGCAGCGGGCTTCGAGTTCCTCGAAATCGAAGGGCTTGGTGATGTAGTCGTCCGCTCCCTGATCCAGCGCGCCCACCCGGTCTGACACCTGACTGCGCGCGGTCAGCATGATGACCGGGGTTTCGATCCGCGCGCGGCTGCGGGCCAGGAAATCGCGCCCGTCGCCATCGGGCAGCATCACGTCGAGCAGGATCAGGTCGTAGCCCGTCGCGGCGAGCCAGTCCTCGGCCTCGGCCAGGGTCGCGGCATGATCGACCGCGTGCCCGTCAAGGCACAACCTGTTCACCACGGCCTCGGCCAGTTCGCGATTGTCCTCGACCAGAAGATAGCGCACCCGACCTCCCTTGCGGACTAGGGCGCCGGTGTCAGGCCCGTGTCAGCTTCATGTGCTTTCTGTCTGACCATGGGCGGCGAGGAGCGGCCTGTCAAACGGGAGGATTCCAGATGAACAAGGACATGACCCGCCGGGTCGTGATGGCCGCGGCTGCGGCGACGCTGGCCATGACCGGCATGGCGCGGGCCGACAATCACCAGATTCTCGACAGCCTGCATTTCGTCGTTCCCGGCGGCGCCGGCGGCGGCTGGGACGGGACCGCGCGCGGCACCGGCGAGGCGCTGACCGAATCCGGGCTGGTCGGCTCGGCCAGCTACGAGAACATGTCGGGCGGCGGCGGCGGTGTGGCGATCGCCTACATGATCGAGAATGCCGAAAGCCTCGACTACACGCTGATGGTCAATTCGACGCCGATCATCATCCGGTCGCTGACCGGGGTCTTCCCGCAAAGCTTCCGCGACCTGACGCTGGTGGCGGGCACGATCGGCGATTACGCGGCCATCGTCGTGCCGGCGGATTCGCCCATTCAGGACATGGCGGGCCTTTTGGCCGAGTATCACGAACAGGGCGAGGATTTCGCCATTGGCGGCGGCTCGGTGCCGGGCGGCATGGATCACCTCGTCGCGGCGATGGTGATGCAGGCGGCGGGCGAGGACCCGATCGCCGTCAATTACATCCCCTACGACGCGGGCGGCGAGGCGATGGCGGGTCTGCTGTCGGGCGAGATCGACGCGCTGTCGACCGGCTTTTCGGAAGCCATCGCGCTGGCCGAGCAGGACGAGGTCCGCATCCTGGGCGTGACCGCCGACGAGCGTGTCCCGGCCTATGACAGCGCGCCCACCTTCACCGAGCAGGGCATCGACACGACTTTCGTGAACTGGCGCGGGTTCTTCGCGGCGCCCGGAGCCTCGGAAGAGCGCGTCGCGCAATACGTCGCGGCCTTCGAGGCGATGTATGACACAGAGGCCTGGGAAGAGGTCCGCGCGCGCAACGGCTGGGTGAACATCTTCCACCCGGGCGACGATTTCAGCGCCTTTCTCGAAGCGCAGGAACAGGAAATCGGCGATCTGATGCGCACGCTGGGCTTCCTGTAACCGGCCCTCACACCTTTGGCGCGGGGGGCCCGTCTCGCCGCGCCGCATGACCCATTACCGGACAGGAGGGGCTGTCATGGCGCTGGATCGCTGGATCGCGCTTATCTTCGTTACATTCTGCTGCGCCTACGGGTATCTGGCCTTCTTCACGATGGACCAGCTTCTGCCGCCCTTCATGCAGCGCAATCCCGTCTGGCCCTCGACCTTTCCCAAGGTGCTGGCCGTGCTGGGCGCGCTGACCGGGCTGGTGGTGTTGCTGGGGCTGGAAAAACCCGAGGCGGGCAAGGGCCCGTCGGCCACCGATATCAACCTGGCGCGGCTGCACGAATACAAGATCGGCCAGGCGCTGCTGCTTCTGGGCCTGATGGTGCTTTATGCGCTGTCGCTGCGGGCTGCCGGTTTCCTGCTGGCCACCACCGTTTTCCTGGTCGCCGGCAGCGCCATCCTGGGCGAGCGCAAATGGCATGTCATGCTTCCCGTCGCGATGCTGGCGACAGGGTGCGTCTGGTACCTGGTCCAGCAGGTGCTGGGCATCTACCTGCGGCCGCTGCCGTATTTCATGGGGACCTGAACCATGCTTGAAGGCATCCTGATCGGCCTGTCGGCCGCGTTCTCGCTGCAAAATCTGCTGATGGTGGTCGCGGGCTGCCTGATCGGCACCTTCATCGGCATGTTACCGGGCCTTGGTCCGATGTCGATCATCGCCATCATGATCCCGGTCGCGATCTCGCTGGGGGATCCGGCGGCGGCGCTGATCCTGTTGGCGGGCGTCTATTACGGCGCGATCTTCGGCGGCTCGACTTCGTCCATTCTGCTGAACGCGCCGGGGGTCGCGGGCACCGTCGCCACCAGCTTCGACGGCTACCCGATGGCCCGGAAGGGTCAGGCGGGCAAGGCGCTGACCATCGCCGCCGTGGCCAGCTTCGCGGGCGGCACGATCGGCGCCGTGCTGCTGATGATCTTCGCCCCCGCGCTCAGCACCGTGGCTCTGCTGTTCCATTCGGCCGAGTACTTCGCGCTGATGGTGGTGGGGCTCAGCGCCATCGCCGCCTTCGCGGGCACCGGGCAGGTGGCCAAGGCGCTGATGATGACGATTCTGGGCCTGATCCTGGCCACCGTGGGCGAGGGCGCCCTGTTCAACATGCCGCGCTTCACGCTGGGGCTGATGGACCTGCAGTCGGGGATTTCGTTCATCACGCTCGCCATGGCGATGTTCGCCTTGCCCGAGGCGATGTTCCTCGTCCTCAACCCCCAGCGCGGCGCCAGCGCCGGGTCCGACAGCAACAAGATCACCAACCTGCGCTTCTCGCGCGAGGAAGGGCGCGCCATTGCCCCGGTGATCGCGCGGCAATCGGTGCAGGGCTTCTTCATCGGCGTGCTGCCGGGGGCGGGGGCGACCATCGCCTCGTTCCTGGGCTACGCGGTCGAGCGCAACATCGCCAAGGGCGAGGAACAGGCCGAGTTCGGTCATGGCTCGGTCAAGGGGCTGGCCGCGCCCGAAACCGCGAACAACGCGGCCTGCACCGGGTCCTTCGTGCCGCTTCTGACGCTGGGGATTCCCGGCTCGGGCACGACGGCGATCCTGCTGGGGGCGCTGATCGCCCTGAACGTGACGCCGGGGCCGCGTCTGATGACCGACACGCCCGAAATCTTCTGGGCCGTCATCATCTCGATGTTCATCGGCAATCTCGTGTTGCTGGTGCTCAACCTGCCACTGATCCCCTATATCGCCAAGATCCTGGCCATTCCGCGCAACTACCTGATCCCCTTCATTTTGTTCTTCACGCTGATGGGGGCATATATCGGCCAGAACAACGCGACCGAGCTGCTGATCCTTGTCGGGCTGGGGGTGATGGCGACGATCTTCCGCTTCGCCGATTATCCGCTGGCGCCGCTGCTGATCGGGTTCATCCTGGGCACGATGCTGGAAGACAATTTCGCCCGCTCGATGCAGCTTTACCGGGGGCTCGATTTCATCGTCGAACGGCCGATGACGCTGGGGCTACTGGTGCTGGCCGTTCTTCTGGTGCTGTTGCCCAGCTACCGGGCCCGTCGCGCGCGCAAACGCGCCCAAGGGGTCGCCGATGGCGATTGAAACACGCGCATCCGCGCCCCTGTCGGGG
This sequence comes from Pararhodobacter marinus, assembly GCF_003122215.1. Taxonomy (GTDB): domain Bacteria; phylum Pseudomonadota; class Alphaproteobacteria; order Rhodobacterales; family Rhodobacteraceae; genus Pararhodobacter; species Pararhodobacter marinus. Next base: position 128,211 of record NZ_QEYD01000002.1, read on the forward strand.
GTGCGGGTGCTGGACCTGACGAATGTGCTGGCCGGGCCCTTTGCCTGCCACCAGCTCACCCATATGGGCGCCGAGGTGATCAAGGTCGAAGCCGTCGGACGCGGCGATCTGGCGCGCAATCTGGGCGCCGATCCGGACTTGTCGGCGCGCGGGATGGGGATCAGTTTCCTGGCCCAGAACGCGGGCAAGCGATCCCTCACGCTGAACCTGAAGGATCCGCGCGGCAAGGAGGCGCTCTTGCGCCTGGTCGCGTGCGCCGATGTGCTGGTCGAGAATTTCCGCCCCGGCGTGATGACCCGGCTGGGGCTGGGATACGAGACGCTGAAGGTGCAAAATCCCCGCCTGATCTATTGCGCGATCTCGGGCTACGGGCAGGACGGGCCATGGGCCGGGCGCCCGGCCTATGACCAGATCGTGCAGGGCGCCTCGGGTGTCATGGCGGTCACGGGCGACGCGGACAGCGCGCCGATGCGCGTGGGCTACCCGCTGGCCGACACGGTGGGCGGGCTGACCGCCGCGATGGCGATCTGCGCGGCGCTCAACGCCCCGGAACGCGGCAGCTTCATTGACGTGTCCATGCTCGAGGCGGTGCTGGCGACGATGGGCTGGGTCGTGTCGAACCACCTGATCGGCGGCGTCGATCCGCAGCCGCAGGGGAACGAGAACCCCACCTCGGCCCCCTCGGGCACGTTCCAATGCGCCGACGCGCCGATCAACATCGCCGCCAACAAGGACGAGCAATGGGTGCTGCTGGCGCGCCACCTGGGCCGCGACGATCTGATCGGGCACCCGGATTTCGCCACCCGCGAGAACCGCAAGGCCAACCGCTTTCGCCTGCGCGCCGAGCTGGAAACCGTACTGGCCACGCGGCCCGCGCGCGACTGGGCGCGCGAGCTCAACGCGCTTGGCGTGCCCGCCGGCGCGGTGCTGTCCGTGCCCGAGATCCTGGCGCATCCGCAGGTCGCCGGCCGTGACTTCCTTGCGCATTTCGCCGACGTGCCGGGGGTCGGGCGGCCCATCGACCTTGTGCGGATGGGGGCGATGTTCGACGGGCTCCGGCCCTCGGTCGAGGCGCCACCGCCCGCTCTGGGGCAAGACAGCGGCGCGATCCTGCGCGAGCTTGGCTATTCCGACGACGACATCGACACGCTTCGGCGCGAGGGGGTGACATGAGCGACGTTTCCGACTGGTGGCGCACGGCGATCATCGACATGGAGCCGGGGCGCATTTCCCTGCGGGGCCGTCCGGTGCAGGAGCTGATCGGCACTACCGGTTTCGCGCCGATGATCTGGCTGATGGTCACCGGCGACGAGATTTCCGGCCCCCGCGCCGACCTGTTCGAGGCAGCGCTGGTCGCGGCGGTGGATCATGGCCCGCAAGCACCGTCGATCGCCGCCGCCCGCATGGCCGCGACCTGCGGCGTCGGGCTGCAATCGGCGATGGCGACCGGGCTCAACATGCTGGGCGATGTTCACGGGGGCGCGGGCGAGCAGGCGGTCGAGCTTTATTCGGCGGTGGACGCGGCCGGGTTTGACAGGCTGGGTGAGACGCTCGATGCATGGCGCGCGGCGCAGGGACGCTACCTGCCGGGTTTCGGACACCGCTTTCACAAACCCGTCGATCCGCGCGCGCCGCGCCTTCTGGCACTGGTACGGGACGCAGCACGGCAGGGCGCCGTGTCGGGTCGTTTCGCGCAGATCGCCAGCGCGATCGAATCCCATCTGGCCGCCGAGAGGGGCAAACCCGTGCCGATGAATATCGACGGCGCGACGGCGGTGATCTATGCCGAACTGGGCTGCCCGGCGCCGCTGGCCCGCGGGTTCTTCGGGCTTTCGCGCTCGGTCGGGATCCTGGCGCATGCCTGGGAGCAACGCCAGCAGGGCGGTCGCAACAAGGGACCGACCCCTCCGGCCTATCGCTGGACCTATGACGGCACGTGACGCCTGAGCGGGGACAATCCGCGTGTTCCGTTTCGGCCCCGTCTTCCGCTCAGGGAAGCCGGGCGCCGCGCGCGGCAAGATAGCGGGTCAGTGGCCCGGTCAGGTTCTGGTTCCTCGGATCCGAGGTCAGGATCCCGGCCACCAGATCCAGATATTCCTGCGTCCAGCGCCCCAGCCATGCCGCCAGCGGCTCGTCCGGGGCGGGGTCGGACATCCGGCGGATATCGACGGTGATCCCGGTTTTCGAAAGGCGCTGCTGGATCCAGTAGACCGGGACCTTCATCCCGTGCGCAAGTTTCGGCACGGTGTCGACCAGGTGGCATTCCTGTCCGAACAGCGTGCCCGTCGCCGCCGATACATCCTGTGCATTCCAGCGCATCTCTGCCGGGAAATCCGGCGTCGACATCACGCTGTTGCCGGCGCGCAGCTCCTTGACGATGCGCGCCGCGGGCGTGCCCCGGACGGCCAGGATCGCGCGGAAACGCTGCTCCAGTTCGGGCTGACGCGGGCCGTCCTGCATCAGGTAGGTGAGATTGGGGAGATGCGGCGCCAGGGTGATGCTGCCCGGCGGGCTGGCATGGGTGCTGACCAGCAGACTGGGTTCGCGCCGTTCCAGCCGGTCGACAAGCGCGCGCAGCTCCGGCGTCTCACGCAGCGGCAGGCGGGCCTCGGGCAGGGCCGAGCGGGCGATCACGGTCCGGAACGCATGCGTCGCGCGCGTCGCATGGCGCATCCAGCTTCGCTGCAGATTGGCGGGCTTGCCCTGAAGTCGCCAGAGCGTCGCGGCCTCGGCCAGGAACAGGTCGGGGCCGGCGAGCAGGCTGGTTTCGGTATCCACCAGCGCCGCCGTCTCTTCGGAGGACAGCGGCTCCGGGACCGGATGGGACGGGTGCTCGGGCGGGCCGGCGGTATCGGTGCCGTTGAGCGTGTCGCTCAGCGCGCGCAGCCAGCGCGGCGCCTCGTCCGCCTCGCGCGCGCAGTCCCGCGCGACGACCGCGCGTAGAACCTCGGTCCGCCCGGTGAATTGCAGATGGTTGGCCAGCCGCAGGGTCAGCGCGATGTGGTTACGCATCAGCGCGTTGCACAGGAAATCCGCGCCGTCTTGCGGCTTGCCCTGCACGATATGCAGGGCAAGCCGCAATTCGATGATCGGGCCCATCGTCGGCCAGTGGCGCAGGATGCGGTCGCAATGTTCGGCCGCGCGCTCGATGGCGCCGGTTTCGGCCAGCGCGCGGGCCTGCATCGCCGCCAGCGTGAGATCGCGCGGAGCCCGGGCGCAGGCCGTGTCTGTCAGGGTCAGCACCGCCGGCCAGTCGCCCAGCCCGAAGGCGCGGTGAAGCCGCAACAGCGCGAGGGTCCTGTCGGGCAGCGCCGGGGCAAGCCCGGCGATCAGGCGGTCCAGCGCGGCCAGGATCTGCCGCGAACGCGATGTGCCGATCCCCCATTGCACCGCGGTCGAGACCATCCGCCGGACGACATTCAGGCTTCGCGTGGTATCCGTCGCGGCCTGTGCAAGCATCGCGCAACAGCCGTCGACATCGCCCTCAAGGCGCAGGATTTCGGACCGGGCAAGAAGACAGGCAGAGCTTTCGGCGACGCTGTCGGGCAGGGCGTCCGCAAAAGCCCGAGCCTCGTCGGGCCGGTGCAGACCGACCAGAAGACCCAACAGCTGTGGCGCCAGTTCGGGAAGCGGCCGTTTGCGATAGCGTGCGTCGAGCAGGCTGAACGCCGCACCCGGCCGTCCCTCGGCCTGCAGGATCTGCGCCGTGAGCCGGTCGCGATGAAGCGCCTGCTTCTCGGGCAGGGCGGAAAGTTGCGCGCGGGCCTCGTCAAAGCGACGCCACTCGACAAGCAGCCGGACGCGCAATTCCGCATCGGGCACGGGCAGGGTGTCCAGCGCTTCCTCCGCCGCGACCAGATCGCCCAGCGCGATCAGCGCCAGGATGCGGTCCCGGGCGAAGCGGGGGTCGTCGGGCCAAAGGCGCAGGGCCCGTTCGGTCGCGTCAAGCACCGCGTCGGGGTCGAGCGCGGCGCGCGCCTGCGCCTGCGCCTGCACCAGAACGTCGCGCTCGTCGGGGAAGGCTTCGGCCAGGTCCGCCACGACATCCGCCGCCTTGCGGATCTGCTGCGCTTCGAGCAGCGCGCGCGCCTGTTCAAGCCGCAGCCGTCGCTCGGTATCGGCATTCATCACCAGCCGGGGCCCCCCCAGCAGCGCGCCCTCGATCTCGAGCCGGGCCGCGTCGGGCTGGCCGGCCAGACGCAGCGCGCGGGCATGCCGCAAGAGCGCCTCGCCGTCGTCGGGAAGCCGTGCGCGCAGGTCACGGGCGGCCTCGATCGCGGCGGGAAAGTCCTGCGCGTGAAGATGGGTGTAGAGCCGCCCGAACAGGTCGGGTTCGCGCACAGGATCTCGTCGCTCAGGGCGAGACTGCGCGCGCAATCGCCCGCGAACCGCAGCGAGACCGACAATTCGTGCTTTGCCGACAGATCGTCGGGCCGCTCCTTTGCCAGCCGTTCAAGCTGCGCCACGCTGTCGTCGTGCTGTCCGAGCTGCCGCAGGATCATGCCACGGCGCAATTTCAGCTTGGGATCGCGGGGCATGATTGCCAGCGCCTCGTCCACGCAAGCCAGCGCCCCGGCGTAATCGCGGCGCGATTCCAGCGCCCCCAGCGTGGCGAAGACCGCGTCCCGCGACGGGGCCGCAGGGGGTGTCGTGCCGGGTTGTCGGGCGGGGATCGTGTCGTCGGTCATCATTCCGAGGCCTTCGTCTGCAGAGTGGCTCCGTGGCTCCGGGCCGGCCCGGGGGGGCAGGCTCATGTGGCTGAGGGGTTTTTCTCGATCAGGGTGTCTTCGATCAGCACGGCGTCGAGACCCGTGGTCATGAAGACCGCCAGCGCGTCCTCGACGGAATGCACGATCGGCTTGCCCATCACGTTGAAGCTGGTGTTCAGGATCACCGGAACGCCCGTATGCTCGCCGAAGCGGCGCACGAGCCGGTGCATCCACGGCATGTCCCCGGCGGTGACGCTTTGCAACCGCCCGGTGCCGTCCTCGTGCACCACGGCGGGGACTTCGGCGCAGCGCTCGGGCCGCCAGCGCAGGGTCAGAGACATGTAAGGCGCGGGTTGCGGCGCGTCGAACCAGTCGGGCAGGTCCTCGGCGCAGATCACCGGCGCGAAGGGGCGATAGGGTTCGCGGCCCTTCACCGCCGCGTTGATGCGGTCCTTCATCCCCGCCGGGCGCGGATCGGCGAGGATCGAGCGGTTGCCCAGCGCGCGCGGTCCGAATTCCGCCCGCCCGCGCATGACGCCGACGATCTTGCCCTCGGCCAGACAGGCGGCCAGGCGCCCGGCGCTGTCGTCACCCAGATCGGTCACGCGCGCGGTGCGACGGACCGCGTCCAGGAACCGGCCCCCCCGCCCATCGACCGGCGTCCCCAGATAGGGCGAGCCGTCGCCCAGCGGGACCCGCGTTGTGCCGGCGGTTTCCATGTAGCTCAGCAAGGCCGCACCGATGGCGTTGCCGTCATCCGCCGGCGCGGGCGGGACATGAAGCCGCTCGAACCCCGCGCGCCCGGCGATGGTGCCGTTATACGACGAATTGAGCGCGCAGCCCCCCGACAGGATCAGCGAATCCGCGCCATTCCCGGCGCAATCGGCAAGGATCCGGTCGACCAGCAGCGCATAGGCCGCCTGTCCGCTTGCCGCCAGGTCGGCGGCCTCCATGATCGGCGCCGAGGGCGCGCGTGCGGCCTTACGCAACCGCGCGGTCATTTTCGTGATCGTGGCATGGTCGGCCAGACGCAGGCGCCCGTTATCGACCTCGACCATCGCGGCAAGCGCATCGCGCAGATCGGGGCGCACGGTGCCGAAAGCGGCAAGCCCCATGACCTTCCATTCCTCGCCCAGGCGCCAGTCGAAGCCGCAAAGCTGCGTCAGCGCGCTGTAGAGCGCACCCAGGCTGCCCGGCCCCCACGACCGCCAGCGCCGTTTCAGGCTGCGTCCGCGCAGATCGAACAGCGAGACCGCGCCGACTTCGCCCTCGCCATCGATGACGAGACAGGCGGCATCCTCGACCGGGGCAAAGGCGCAGGCCGCGACCGCGTGGCACAGATGGTGGTCGAAATGGCGCCGCTCTGGCATCTCGGCCACCACGCCCAGCCGCATCAGCGAGGCCCCGGCCATCCGGTGCATGTCGGCCTGCAACTCGCGCACCCAGGTCACATCGGGCGCCTCGAGCAACTCGTCGGACAGCTGCACTGGCAGATCGGCCTTGGCCCGGCTCCAGCTCGTGGCGACGCGCAGCCGGTCGCCGGCGGGGTCGAAGCCCGCCACTTTCAGCGCGCTGGCGAGATGGTTGAAATGGTCGGGCACGATACCCCAGGCGCGCTTGTCCTGTACGAAACGCTCGGTCGCTTCGGCAAACAGGATCTCGCCGGTTTCGGAAACCAGCGCCAGCGCGGGGTCATGGCCCGATGTCGAAAGGCCCAGGTGAAACAGCGCCATCAGGCCGCCAGGCGCCCGAGCACCGATTGCGCGAAATCGCCGACGGTCTCGTGTTCGAAAATTTCGGACGGGTCGATCTCGACCTCGAAACGGTCCTCGATCTCGCCGCACAGAAGCACCGCGTCGATCGACTGCATGCCCAGATCCGACAGCTTGGCGTCGGGCGTCACGCGCTCGGCCGGGGCCCGGCTGCGTTGAACGACCTGCGCGCGCAGGAACTGGAACAGCTCGGTTTCAATAAGGGCGGTCATCGTCTGGGGTCCTTCAGGAGGTTAACGCGCAGGGCAGGGCACTCAGCGCCACGGTCTGCGACATCGGGTGATAGCGTTGGGCCTGTCCCACCGGGGCCAGTCCGGGGAAACGGGTGAACAGGGCGGGGATGGCTTTGCGGATGATCTCGCGCGAGAGGCGGGCGCCGACGCAGCGGTGCAACCCCTTCCCGAACGAGACATGGCCCGCCCCGGCCGGGCAGGCGCGGTTGAGCCCATGCACGACCAGCCGCGCGGTATCGCCTGCCTTCAGGTCGAGATCGCCAAGGCGCAGATCCGCGCGCACCTGCCGGTAGATGTATTTCGGACCGCTGCCGCGCGCGATCAGCGCTTCCAGATGGGCGTCCATCCAGGCCGGATCGCTTGCCTGCCGCCGCTCCTCGGCCGGTCGCGAGAGCAGCCACAGCGCGATATTGGCCAGCGTGTGCGACAGGTTGAAACTGGCGCCGTAAAGCACAAGCACCACGGCGCGCAGGTCGTCTGGCGTGAAACCCTCGGGCGGATCGGCCAGAAGAGAGGTGAGCAGCGGGCGTGGCCCGTCACCGGGGACGGGGTCGCGCATCAGGCTCAGCGCGTCGGCGAAACAGCCCTGAACGCGGGTGAGATCGCGCAGCGACAGCCACGGCTCCAGCACCTCCTGCAGGCCCGGTGCCAGGGCCTCGAACCGTTCGGGATCCTCGATGTGGATCCCCAGAACCGCCCTGACCGCCTCGGGCCGCAGCGGGTCCGAGAACCCGGTGACCAGATCGGGCTTTGCCGCCTGCGCCAGCGCGTCGAGGGCGCGCGCGATCGCGGCGTCGATCCGCGGCATCCAGCGTGCCAGCATCGCCGCGTCGAAATCCCGCGCAAGCGCGGCGCGCAGCGCGGTGTGGCGCGGGCCTTCCATGAAGAACATGGCATTGCGCGCGATCCGGATGGCGGTGCCGAAATCGCGGCCGCTCTTGTCAGCCAGAAGCGCGAGATGGCGTTCCATCGGCGGCGGCGCAAAGACCGCGTCGTCGCGCAGGATCCGCTTGGCCGAGGGCATGTCGCGGATGTCGCACAGCCGGGCCGAGCGGCGCTGCGAGACCTGCCTCGGCGTACAGGGCAGGGCGGTCGGCGCCTGCATCATCGGCGTCAGCACGAACCGGCAGCGTTCGGGCTCCAGCGTCAGGTCGGGGAAACGGCGGGCCAGGACGGGGATCGCGGTTTCGAAGACCTGCTCGCTCAGAAAGGCGCCGGGGCATTTGTGCGGGCCGCTGCCGAAGGTCATATGCGCCGCCGGATTGCCACTGCGCGCGCGCAGGCAGCTATTGGCGTCGACGATATCCACCACGGCGGTCTGACCGGCCGCATAGGGGCAGCCGCCGGCGGTGGCGGGTTCGCTCGCCACCCGCACCAGCGTGCGCGTCGACTGGTAGAGCCCCAGCAACCGCTGCGGCGCGGTCCCGGCCCAGCCGGGCGCGGCGGCGGCGGCCCAGTCCTCGGCCGGGCCGGTCAGCAGGCCGTGCAGCGCGAAGGACAGCGATTGCGTGGCCGAGTTCGATCCCGCCAGAATGCCCAGCACGAAATATTCGGGCTCAAGCCAGGCGGGCAGGTCGGCCTGCCGCATCCGCAGATAGGCCAGCAGGCTTTGCGGCCCTTCCTCGTTGCCGTCGGCGTCGCTGCCGGGCGGCGGGCAGGTCGGCAGAAGCTGGCGGACCGCGGAATCGAGCGCGCGCAGAGCGGGAACCGACAGATAGGGCTCTGTCAGGCGTTGCACGGTTTCGACGGCGTCGAAATGCGCAGCATCCTGCGGCAGGTCCAGCCCCAGGATCGCCGGCATGGTGCGCAGAAACAGCGGCGCGCTGAAATCGCGGACGAGGTCCGGCTTGGGGGCGGTCGCGAGCGTCTCCGCCGCCGCGTGGCTGGCCTGTTCCACCGCGTCGCGCCACGGCGCAAGCCCCGCGCGGCTGAAGAACGGCGCGATCACGCGGCGGGTCCTGAGATGGTCGTCGCCCGTCATCGCCACCAGCGTGTTGCGCGACAGCCGGTGCAGGGCGCTCAGGTCGAGCCCCGAGGCGCGCGCGACGGCCTCGTGATAGGTGTCGAGCCGGGGCAGGTCCAGCACGCGCAGCACCTCGGCCGCGCTTTGCGGATCGCGCACGAAACCGGCCGGATCGGACCAGACATGGCGGCTCATCGCTGCGGCTCCAGCGCGACGGAACGCGGCGCCGACAGGAAATCCTGCGCGACCTGACGGCGGCGGATCTTGCCGCTGCTGGTGCGCGCCAGCGTTCCGCGCGGCAGGATCCGGATCTCGGCCAGCGCAACCCCGCAATGCCCGAGGACGCTGGCGCGGATCTTCCGGGCCAGCGCGTCGGGATCAGCGGGGGCGGGCGCCCCGGCGCGGATCTCGATCAGCAGATGCGCGGTGCCGCTCGCGGATTGCGCGGCAGCAAACGCCGCGGCGCCCATGGGGTTCAGATCGGGATGCGCCTGCGCGGCGATCCATTCGATCTCGGCCGCGGCGATGTTGCGGCCGTTGACGATGACGATGTCCTTGATCCGCCCGGTGATGAACAGCCGGTCGTCGGCGACATATCCCAGATCCCCGGTGCGCAGCCAATGCCGGCCATCGCGATCCGCGGCAAAGGCGTCGGGATCGTCTTCGCCCAGATAGCCGTCGATGACCGAGGCGCCCGAAAGCCAGATCTCGCCCGTGATGCCCTCGGGCCGGGGCCGACCGCTGGCGGGATCGGCGATGCGCAGGCCCGCGCGGGTCGTGTCGCTCAGAAGACAGCCTTCGACCAGCGCCGCGCCGATGGCGGGGGCAGCGGCGCCCGGCGCTCCGGCTTCGCCCGCCGCGAAGAGCGTGCATTCCGCCATGCCGTAGCAGCCGAACACCGCCCCGGGCGCCAGTCCCTGCGGCGCAAAGCGCGCGCGGAACCGGTCCAGCAGCCCCGCCGGGATCGGTTCGGCGCCGCAAAAGGCGCGCTGCCAGCTGCTCAGATCGAGGCCCTGTGCCGCGTCCGGCTCGATCCGGTTGAGACATTCGAGAAAGGCGAACGAGGGCCCGCCGCTGATCGTGCCGCGCCACTCTGACACCGCCTCGAGCCACGAAAGCGGGCGACGGATCATGTCGAAGGGGCTCATCTGCACGGAATGCGAGCCCGAGAGAAGCGGGTACAGGATGCAGCCCATCAGCCCCATGTCGTGGTAATGCGGCAGCCAGTTCACCATGACCGTGTTGCGGTCCATGCCCCATAGTTGCTGGATCAGCGCGCAATTGGCGCGGATCTGGTCGGCGGTGACGGGAACCGCCTTGGGAAACCGCGTCGAGCCCGAAGTGTGCTGGATCACCGGAAAGGCGCTGACCGGGCGCGGGGGCCGTGACAGCGCGGCGGTATCGGGCTCGGGCGCGTCGAGTGCCAGGACCGGGCACGGCAGGGCGCCGTCGCCGTCGGACAGCTGCGCCACCACCGCATCCCGGTTGCGCGTCGTGCATAAGACCGCGCTGGCGCCACAGGTGCGGGCCATGCGCGCCAGCCGCGCGGGCGGGTCCCCGGCGCGGGGAGGGGCCACCGGCACCATCGTGCCGCCGCCCAGAAGCGTGGTCAGCAGGGCAATCAGGAAATCCTCGCCCGCCGGAAGGGCGGTCAGCACGATCTGCGGTCCGGGGCCAAGGCAGCGGTCCCACATCGCCTGCATCGCCTCTGACCGGACGCGCAGCTCGGCGCCCGTCAGGCTGACCGATTGCCCGCGCCGTCCCAGCACCGTGATCATCGGCGCGTCCCCGCGACCGGCGAGGGCATCGATCAGATCGGGACGCAGCGTCGTATCGTTCATCGTCTTCGGTTCCTCAGGCGGCGGTTCTTGCGGGGTCGGTATCAGGCAATGGCCGAGGCAAGCGCCGGCGGCGCGGCGCGTCCCGGCTGCCCCACGAATCCGGATTGCGTGCTGTAGGTGTTGAGATAGCCGGCGAGGATCGTGGACAGGTCGCGCGCGATTTCCGGGCGCTGGTGGGACAGGTCGTTGACGGCGTCGATCACCCGCCGCGCACCGGGATCGCGCGCGCTTTGGCGCAACAGCTTCAGCACGCCCGCAGCCCCCTTGCCGGGCGCCAGCGTTTCATGCGCGCGGACAAGATGATCGGGGGCGGGGCGCAGAAGCCGGGCCAGATGCTCGAAGCGCGCGATGGCGTTGTCGGGCGCATACAGCGCCTCGACCAGCCACCGGGCCCCGTCGGCCAGTTCTTCGCGGCTCATCTTCGCGGGCCGGAAATTGGTCAGAAGACCGCCGCCCGGGAAGACGCTGAGATCATCGTCGTAAAGCCGGCCCTCGGCCTGCATCTGCGCGTGAAGCGGCGTGCCGATCGGCGCCACCAGCACGGTGGGGCGCAGATTGACCACCGGCAGCGACATGCCGAAATCGAACTGACGCTCGAAACAGGTGGCATCGTCGCTGTCGAATCCCACCATCATGCCCAAGGTAACCACCAACCCGCCCGAGACGATGCGGCTGACGGTTTCCACCAGATCCTGACGCAGGTTCTGACGCTTCTGGGATTCCTTCAGCGCCTCTTCGCTGCTGGTCTCGATGCCGATGAAGACTTCGCGCAGCCCGGCCTGGCGGCACATCTCGATCAGATCGGCGTCGCGCGACAGGTCGATCGAGCATTGCGTGGCAAATTCGACCGGCGCGCGGCCCTCGCGGCCGTTCCACGCGGCCAGACCGTCCAGCATGGCGCGCGACTTGCGGCGGTTGACGGTGAAATTGTCGTCCGACAGATTGATCGAGCGATAGCCAAGGTCGTAAAGCTGCTGCGCTTCGGCCACGACCTTGTCCACGGGCTTGTGACGCTGGACCCGGCCCAGATACTGGATCACGTCGCAGAAATTGCATTCGAACGGGCAGCCGCGGCTGGTCTGGATGACGCCCGTCAGGGCCCGGTCGTTGCGATAGAGATCCCAGCGCGGCATCGGGGCCGCGGCCAGATCGGCCTGCCCGCAGCGATAGCGGGCCTTGAGCGTTCCTGCCTTCAGGTCGGCGCGGAACTGTTCGGCGACCGTCTCGAACTCGCCGATCACCAGGCAATCCGCCGCGTCGGCAAAGGTCTCGGGCGAAAGCGATACATGCGGCCCGCCGACGACGATGGTGCGGCCCATCTCCCGGAACCGGCGGGCAATGTCGAGACCGCGCGCGGCTTGCCCCACATTCATGCTGATCGCCACGACATCGCAATCGACGTCGAAATCGACCTCTTCGATCATCTCGTCGCACAGGCGCAGATCGACATCGTCGCCCAGAAGCGCGGCGACGGTGGTGATGCCGGCCGAGGCCATGAGCGCATAGGACTCGCCGATATTCAGCATCCGCGAGGACGCATTGGCGTTGTGGCCAAAGTCCGGAAGGGGGGCGATGAGGTAAAGTTTCATGCGGATCCGAGTATCGGCCACGACTCGCTAACGGAATGGAAACGGGGACCCAACCGACACGGCCGGGGAAGACCGGCGCGTGTCGCTACTCAGACGTGTGAAAACATGCCGCCATACACGCAGATCGGCGGCGGAAGTTCAAGTCACGACGCTCAGAAACTGATAAATATTTAAGGAGTTATCGAAACAGTACAGGAGTAACGACAAGGCGTGGACCAGCACGGAAACAACAGGCTATCCGGAAATCAGAACCCCAAAAAGGGTGGCGGAGAGACAGGGATTCGAACCCTGGGTGGGCTCTCACCCACAACGGTTTTCGAGACCGCCCCGTTCGACCGCTCCGGCACCTCTCCGCGCTTCGGTGGTCAACGTGGGGGCGATGTAGCGAATGCGGCGTGCGGGTGCAAGAGGGTTGGGCGCGAAAAATGTGCCCCGGTTCCGGGGCCGGCAAACCGGCGCTGTCCGTGTGCCGCCGCTCCGGGTTCAGCCCCCGCGCGGGATGTCGAACCCGGGCGGCGCCAGGGTGAATCCGCTGAACTCGAAGCCCGGCGAAACGGCGCAGGAGACGAGCGTGAATGCGCCCTCGCTGCGCGCCGATTGCCAATGATCGGCGGGCACGACCAGTTGCGGCGCCTGCCCGGCCTGAAGGTCCGCCCCCAGCAACCGCTCCGAGGCAGGGCCGGTCTCGTCCCGGCTGATCGACAGGCGCAGCGGTGCGCCCGAATGATAAAGCCAGATTTCGGTCGAATCGACGCGGTGCCAATGCGAAACCTCGCCGGCTTTCAGCAGGAACAGGATCATCGTGCCCGCCGGCCGTTCGCCTTGCGGCGCATCGGCCCGCCACGTCTCGCGGTAATGCCCGCCTTCGGGATGCGGCTGCAGGTCAAGGGCGGCGATCAGGGCATCGGCATCGGTCATGGCCGCAGCATGGCCCGGCCCACGGCGCCGCACAAGCCGTGTCAGGCGGGCAGGATGACCGACGTATCGCCGGCGCGCTCCAGCCGCAGCGGCGTGTCGTAGAGCTCGGACAGCAGATCGGCGGTGATGGTCGTGTCGCGCGGCCCGTGGCTGAGCACCCTGCCGTCCTTGAGACACACGAACCAGTCGGCATAGCGCCACGCGCTCTGCAGATCGTGCAGGACCAGCAGCACGCTGCGGGTTTCCTCGACGGTGGCGGGCTCGACGGGTCTCCGTCCGGGCGGGGGCGCAAGATCACGCAGCCGGTCCATGATGTCGCGGGTATATTTCGGGTCCAGCGCCGAAAGCGGCTCGTCCAGCAGCATCCAGGGCGTCGTCTGGGCATAGGCCATGGCGACAAAGGCGCGCTGTTTCTGACCGCCCGACAGCGTTTCGACATCGCGCGCGGCCATGGCGCCCAGGTCGAAGCGCTCGATCGCCTGCGCAACGATCGCGTGATCCTCGGGCCCCGGCCGGCCTCTGTGATGCGGCCACCGCCCGAAACCCACAAGATCGCGCACGCTGAGACGCGGCATCGCGCCGGGGCTCTGGGTCAGCAGCGCCAGAAGCCGGGCGCGGTCGCGCGCGGCGATACGGTGAATATCGCGGCCAAGAACGCGCACCTGACCGGACGCGGGCGTCAGCAATCCGGCCAGGCAATGCAGAAGCGTCGATTTTCCCGCCCCGTTGGGGCCGATGATCGCGGTGATGCCGCCGCGCGGGATCTGCAGGCTGATATCGTCCAGGATCGCGAGGCCGTCGCGCGTGAGGGTCAGGTGGTCGATCTCGATCATGGGGCGGGCCTTCTGAGGACGAGCGCAAGAAACAACAGCCCGCCCAGGAACTCGACCACCATGCCCAACGCCGATTGCAGCCCGAGAATGCGCTCGAACACGGTCTGCCCCAGAACGAGGATCGTCGCGCCGATCACGGCAGCGGCGGGGATCAGCAGGGCGTGGCGGCTGTCGGGCAGGGCCGCTCGGGCAAGGCTGGCGGCCAGGAGCCCCAGGAAGGTCACGGGCCCGACCAGCGCGGTGGACACCGCGACCAGTGCAGCGACGAGCCCCAGCCCGGTCAGAACCAGCCTGTCGTGATCGAGCCCCAGCGAGCGCGCTTTGGTCCGTCCCAATAGCGCCACGTCGAGGCGTGGCGAGAGGCGCCATGCCGCCAGCAGCGCCACGCTCAGCGCCAGCGCCGCGATGCCCAGGTGATCGCGCGGCACAGCATTGAAGCTGGCGATGCTGGCCTGTTGCAGGACGGCAAATTCCGACGGGTCGAGCAGTCGTTGCGCGAACCCGGCCAGCCCGCGCAACAGGACGCCCAGGATCACGCCGGTCAGAACCATGCGGATGATGTCATCGGCCCCTTTGCGGAAGACCAGCCCGAACAACGCCATCGCGGCGGCGATCAGGCAGCCGGCCTCGAGTGCAAAGCGCGGCATCGTGGGCAGGGCGGCGAAGCCCGCCGCGCCCAGCGACGCTAAGAGGGCCGTTTGCAGAAACACGAACAACGCGTCGAAGCCGACGATGCCGGGCGTAAGCAGGCGATTGGCGACAAGGGTCTGGAAAATCACCGTGGCCGCCCCGCTGGCCGCGCCGACCAGAACCAGGGCGGCCAGCGTTCCTGCCCTGAGCGACAGGATGAATCCCATGGGCGCGCGCAGGTTCCATAAAAGGAACAGGGCCACCGCCAGCCCCAGCCCGCCCGCCAGCCAGATCAACCGCCGCTCAGCCATGGGCGCGCGCCTTCCTATTGCCCAGAAGTCCCAGGAAGATCGCGGCACCGGCGATGGCGAAGATCGTCGCGGCGGGGATTTCATAGGGCCAGCGCACCAGCCGTCCGATCACGTCCGAGGCCAGCACGAAGCCGCCGCCCGCCACCGCGACCAGCCCCAGATTGTCGCGCAGATTGTCGCCCCGGAACCGGGAGACGATATTGGGTACGACCAGCCCGACGAAGGGCATCGACCCGACCGTCACCACGACGACCGCCACCGCCATGGCGACGATGGCAAGCCCCGCCAACACCGTCTGGCGGTAATTCAGGCCCAGCGACCGCGCCTGATCCTCGCCCAGGCCGAGGATCGTCAGCCGGTCGGCGAACAGCCACAGCAAGCCCGCCAGCGCGGCGATCAGCCACAACAGCTCGTATCGGCCCCGCAGCACGCCCGAGAAATCGCCGGTCTGCCAGATCCCCACGAATTGCACGAGATCGGTGGTCCACGCGATGAACAGAGCCGCCGCGCCCAGAATACCGCCATAGATCAAACCGACGATCGGCAAGAGCATCGGATCGTGGCGCGGCACGCGGGTGCTGAGGGCGAAGAAACCGGCCGTGCCCAGAAGGGCGGCCAGGGCGGCCACCGACATCTTCGTCAGGAGCGCCGCGCCGGGCGCGATCAGCGTCACGCCCAGAAGCCCGATCATCGCCGCTTCGGGCGTGCCGGTCAGGCCCGGCTCGACCAGCCGGTTGCGCATGGTCTGCTGGATCACCACGCCCGCCAGCGCCAGACCGGCGCCGGCGAGCAGCGCCGCCATCGTGCGCGGCAGGCGGCTGACCGCCAGCACCATCGAGCGGTCGAGCGGGCTGTCGAAAAGGTTGGTGGCGCCGGTCAGCAGGCTGGCCATGGCCAGAACGGCCAGCGCGATCAGGGCGGGGATCAGGCGGCGCATGGGATCAGTCTTGCGCGGCGGCGAAGGCCCCGGCGATCTGGTCCACGATGCGCGACATCGCCTGAAGGCCGCCCCCGGCAAGGTAGAGCGCGGCGCTGTCGAGATAGACGATCTGTCCGCGCTGCCCCGCCGTCGTGCCGCCCACCAGCGGGTTGTCCAGCGTCACTGCCGCTGCCTCGCCCTCTTGCCCGATGGCGGCGGCGCGGTCGATCACCAGAAGCCAGTCGGGATTCACCTCGGCGATATACTCGAACGAGACGGCTTCGCCGTGATTCTCGGCGGTGATCCCGGGCGCGGCTTCGGGCAGGTTCAGCGCGCCGTGCAGCCAGCCGAACCGGCTGTCGCCGCCATAGGCGGACACGGTGCCGCCATTCGTCAGCACGATCAGCGCATCGCCATGGCCGTCGACCATCTCGCGCGCCGTTGCAAGCCGGGCGTCGAACTCCGAAAGCAGGCTTTCCGCGCGCGCCTGCAGGCCGAAGATCTGTCCGTAGGCGCGCAGCCGCTCGCGGCTCTGGCCCATCACGTCGCCGCTGATCGTCATGTCGAGCGTGGGCGCAATGCGGCTCAGCGCCGGGACTTGCGGCTGCGAGCGCCCGCCCGCGACGATCAGGTCGGGCCCCAGCACGGCGAGGCTTTCGAAATCGGGTTCGAACAGCGTGCCCATGGTGGGAACGCCCGCGAAGGCTGGCGCCAGATAGGCGGGCGGGCGGATCGCCGGGACGCCGTCCAGCGCCACACCCAGCGCCTGCAGCGAATCGATGGCCGCAAGGTCGAACGCGACCACGCTTCGCGGCGCGAGCGGGGCGCGGGCCGGGCCGGCATAGGTGGGGATCGTGATCTCCTGGGCAAGGGCCGGAGACCAGGCAGCGACCGGCCACAGGGCCAGCGCCAGCAACGAGAGCAAGGATTTCATCGCGACATCCGTCTGGTGGTACGACCGGGCGCCTGGCTCTGTATTGCTGAGTGTTTCGGTCAGATTGCGGCCTGGGGTCTACCCGGCTTTGCCAGCCTGCGCAATCGGGGAAAGCGGGGAGGGCGCCCTCAACCCTGCGGGCATTGCTGATGGGCGACGAGCTTCCACGATCCCGCCTGCCGGGCATAGGTCGACGAGCAGAGCGCGACATAGGGGCGGTCCTTGCCGCGATGGCCGGTGGCGCGGTAGGCCAGCACCATCGTGTCGCCGACGCGGGTTTCCTTGCGGTCGTGGAACTCGACCTCGTCCCAGCGCGGGGCGTCCTTCAGGCTTTCGAGGATCGCCTCGCCCGACAGGATGCCGGTGGGCGGCGGGAACACCATCAGCGCCTCGCTGGCCATATTGGTCACGTAGCTTGTCGTCCCGTCCAGCCAGAAGCGCGTCTCCGCATCCCAGAACGATGGCGTCATGTCGGTCTCCAACCCGGTTAGCTCTGGGGGGCGCGCCACGGCGCGGCACGCTCAGGCCCCGAAAATCACCCCGCACACTGGCCCGGTCCCGGGGGAAGTCTCAAGCCCCCGGGGCCGGCCGCCGCCATGCCCGAAGGGATTGCGGGCGCGGCCGACGGGGCGATCCGGGCCGGAAAACGCAGTGCTGCTTGGCCCGAACGGCCCTGCGCGGATTGCCGCCGATACCGGTCGGATGACTCCCGGGTGCCAGATCCGGGCGCGGCCGGGGCACGAAATCCGGGGGTGGTCGCCCTGAGCCGGCGTCCTGCGTTGGCGGCGAAAGTGTTGCTGCGGCATCGTCGGGGGCGCCCGGCGGTGAGGGTGAGCGGGGGTTTCACACCCCCGCACCCCCGTGGAGTATTTGAGGCAAAGTGAAAGGGCGCGGGGGGGGGGAGTGGTCCGGGGAGGAGGCCTGCGAGCATTACCTTTCGTCCGGGATCCCGGGCATGGTCGAGAAACCCGGCGTCGCGCGGACCCGGCGCGCCCACAGCCGCAGCGCGGGGAAGGCGTCGTGGTCGAGGCCGAAATCGCGCGACAGCGCGAAGGGCGCGAACAGCATGAGATCGGCCAGCGTGACCTCGGGGCCGGCCACGAAGCCGAGCCCGTCGAAGCCTTGCAGCGTCAGGTGGTCGTCGAGCAGACGGAACGCGCGCTTGGCCCGGTCCTTGAGCGCCGCGAGGTCGCCGGGCGCGTCCAGCATCGCCGTCGCCCGCGCCTCCGCCGCGACCCCCATCTCGCGCGCGGCGAAAGTCATCCAGTCGAGCATCCGCGCGCCGGTGATCGCGTCTTGCGGCAGGAGCGGGTGATCGGGGCAGCGCGTTTCCGCGAGATGCAGGATGATCGCCAGCGGCTGCGTCAGGACCAGCGCATCCTCGACCAGCACCGGCAGACGGCCCTGAGGGCTGAGCGCCCGCATCTTGGGGCTCAGATGCTTGTGGCCCGGATAAAGGTCGACCTGGCGCAGGTCGAGCGCGATGCCCAGGCAGCCGGCGATCATCCGCACCGTGTAGCAGTCGATGTCGAGATCGTAATTGTAGAGAACCGCGCCGCTCATGCCGCGACCCCGGTGTCGGTTCCGCTTTCAACACTGTCGCGCAGGCGCGTTGCCGCCCGCGCGATCCCGGCGCGGGCTTCGGCGCCGGGATTCCCGGCGGCGGTGACATGCAGCGCGCATTGCGCCTCGCCGATTTCCTGCAGACCGATCCGCAGCGTGCCCCAGCGGGTGTCGAGCGTCACCACCGGTCCCCGGGCGGTCATGCCTCCGGCGTCGAAAGCCGAGGGCAGCGCCGCCAGCGCGGTATTGAGCGGCACATCGACATAAAGGCTGCGCACGCCGGTCGCCTCGGGCAGCACGGGCGCATCGCCCGGCGCGCCGAGGCCGGCCCAGATCATGCCCCCGGCCTCGGCCGCGCCATAGGTCTTCACGCAGATGCTTCGCGGCACGTCCAGATCGGGATGCGCGGGGATTTTCCGGCACTGGCCGTCCGGTCCGTATTGCCAGCCGTGGTAGAGGCAGGCGATGTGGTCGCCGCGCACGACACCGAAGCTCATCTTCATGCCGCGATGCGGGCAGCGGTCTTCCCAGGCATGCGCCTCGCCCGCCTGATCGCGCCAGACCACGATCTCGGTTCCCTTCACGATCGCGCCCGCCGGGATGCCGGGCGGAATCGACCCGGACAAGGCGAGCGGGAACCAGCCGTTGATGGTCATCCTGTCATCCTTCCTGGCTGCGCCGCGTCGTCGGGGGCAGGCCATCGTCATGGTGATGCCTGATCGCGCGGATCAGGCTGTCTGCGGGTCCAAGGCTGAGCGCCATCTCGAAGGCGGCGGTCAGCTCGGTCGGGCCGCTCACGGCGACCAGAAACCGGTCGGGCGCCGATTCGAGTATCTCCAGGCCCAGATCCAGCCGCTGCGCCCGGTGCCGGGCGAAGGCGTCCATGCTGGCCGGCGTGAGCGTGCCGGTGAATTCCAGAAGGACAGGTTCCGTCATGCGGACTCCGATGGCTTTGGGCCGGGCGGGTTTGCTGCAGTGCGGAAACAGTAAGCGGCGGGAAGCTCTGCCCGTCAAGAGTTGCGTTGGCCGCCGCGTTCGGCGTCGCGCCCCGGCGCCCCGCACGGTTGCGCGGCCGCCGGGACGATGGGCGATCCCTTCAAGGTTGATCAAATCGTCATCAAAAGCGTACAGCTTGTCGCCGACGGGGCCTGCGCGCGCATCGACATCGGCGCGGCGCTGGCCGAACATCGCGCGTCGGGGCGTCGGGACCGCGACGCAAAGCCCAAGGCAAGGGGATCGCCATGGCCGAGAAAGCCGCTCTGGATCAATGGTACTGCATCGAGAACCTCGCGGATGTGCCGCAGGGGGGAAGCGGGAACCGGTTGCTGGGCGTGGACCTGGCAATCGGGCGCGCGGGCAAGTTGATCTCGGTCTCGGCGCGGGGCCGGCAATTGCCGGTGCGCCAGCGCTACGGCTATCTGTGGACCTCGCTGGGCGAGCCCGCCGCGTCGGATCCGCCCGCGATTCCCGAAGCCGACGAATCCGACCGCCGCTACGTTCCCTGCGGCGCGTTCACGGTAAGGACCTCGGGTCTGCGGATCGTCGAGAATTTCCTGGATATGGCGCATTTTCCCTTCGTCCATACCGATATCCTGGGGTCCGAGCCGCATACCGAGGTCGCGCACTACGATTGCGAGATCCGCCGCGATGTCGACGAGGTCTGGGCCACCAACTGCACCTTCGTGCAGCCCAGGGCCGCCTTGTCGGCGGGTGGTGCGCTGAAGACCGATTACATGTACCGTATCGCCACGCCCTTCGTGACCGTGCTGTACAAGACCTGCCCGATGGCCACCGACCGTTGGGATGTCATCGGGTTGTTCGTTCAGCCGCTCGACCCCGATCGCTGTCGCGCGCATCCGGTGATGTTCCTGATCGACGATGCCGCGCGGCTTGCCGATCTGATCGGGTTTCAGCAGACGATCTTCCTGCAGGACCGCATCATTCTCGAGAACCAGCGGCCCGTCCTGTTGCCGCTTGAACCCCGGGCCGAGATCCCGACGCGCGCCGATGCGTCCTCGGTCGCCTATCGCCGCTGGCTGAAGGAAAAGGGTCTGACCTACGGGACGACGCTGGGCGAGGGTGCCAGCGCGGCATGAACCTGTCCGGACGGACCCTTGTCGCGCGCGGCTTTCATTGCCCGGACGGAACGCTCGACCCGTTTGCAGAACTCGCCATCGAGATCGGCGCGGATGGCGTGATCACGCGCGTGCGCCGGCCTGGCGCGGACGGCTACGCAGTGCCCGCCGATGCGGTCCGCCTGCCCGAAGGCACGCTCTTGCTGCCCGGCTTCGTCGATCTGCATATCCATGCGCCGCAATATCCGCAGCTGGGCACCGCGCTGGACGAGCCGCTGGAGGTCTGGCTGCAGCGCTACACCTTTCCGCTGGAAGCGCGTTATGCCGATCCGGCATTCGCCGAGCGGGTCTATGCGCGGCTGGTGCGCGACCTGCTGGCCTCGGGTACGACCACGGCGCTCTATTTCGGCACCGTCCATCTGCCCGCAACCCAGCGGCTGGCCGAGCTGTGTCTTGAGCTTGGCCAGCGCGCGCTGGTGGGCAAGGTGGCGATGGACCACCCTGAGACTTGCCCGGATTATTACCGCGATGCCAGCGCCGATGACGCCATCGAGGGCACCCGCGCGCTGATCGCGCATATCCGCGCGCTGCCCGGCAATGACGGGCGGGTCCAGCCGGTGGTCATGCCGCGTTTCATTCCCGCTTGCACGGATGAGGCGCTGGCAGGTTTGGGCGCGCTGGCTGCCGAGACGGGATGCCGGGTGCATACCCATGTCTCGGAAAGCGACTGGGAACACGGCCATGTGCTGGAACGCCATGCGATGAGCGATGCCGAGAGCCTCGCGCGCTTCGGCCTGATGACGCCGCATTCGGTCCTGGCGCATGGCAATTTCCTGTCGGACAGCGATTTCGCGCTGATGAAGCGGCACCGCGCGGGCGTGGCGCATTGTCCGCTGTCGAATGCCTATTTCGCGGGTTCGGTCTTTCCGCTGCGCAAGGCGCTGCGGTCGGGCGTGTCTGTGGGACTGGGCTCGGACATTTCGGGCGGGCCTGCGGGCACGATCTGGGAGACCGCCCGCATGGCCGTCACCGCCGCGCGGATGCTGGAGACGGGCGTCGACCCTGCGCTCGCGCCCGAAGCGCGCGGTGGCCGGCCCGGCGCGCGGATCGACGCGGTGACGGCCTTCCACCTAGCCACGCGGGGCGGGGCCCAAACTTTGGGCCTGCCGGTTGGCGCCTTCGTGCCGGGGATGGCGTTCGACGCGATGCTGATCGATCCGTCGGTCGAGGCGGGCACCCTGCGCGCTTTCGACGGCGAGACCGGCATACGGCTGCTTGAGCGGGTGCTCTACGGCACGTCGAAGCCCAATATCGCGCGGGTCTGGGTGCAGGGGGTGCAGGTCGCGGGGATGGCGAGATAGGCAGAACCGCTTGCCCGGCGCCTTCGGCTTGCTCCGGGCTAAGGCGCTGATCCTACGCTAGAAACTGGCGCCCCTCCGCGTTCAGCCCTTCAACGCCTTCCCAAGCAATCCGCCCGCCGCCTGCAGCCGCGCCTCGGCGGCCCCGGCATCCAGCCCCAGCGTCAGCATCACCACCGCGCGCTTGATCGTGCCGCCCTCGGCCAGCGCGGTTTCGGCCGCCCCAAGGTCCTCTCCTGTCAGATCGGCCACCATTGCCACCGCGCGGGCGCGCAGCTTGACGTTGGTGGGCCGCATCTCGACCATCCGGCCCCGGTGGACATAACCCAGCCGGATCATCACCCCGGTCGAGAGGCAGTTCAGCAGCACCTTCTGCGCCGTGCCCGCCTTCATCCGGGTCGATCCCGCGATGATCTCGGCGCCGGTTTCGGCCACCAGCGCGATCTCGGCGGCCCCGGCCAGGGCGGCCTCGGGCGCGTTCGTCACGGCGAGGGTCAGCGCACCACGCTGCCGCGCATGGGCAATGCCCGCCAGGACGAAGGGCGTGCGCCCCGAGGCCGCGACGCCGATCACCACATCCGCCGGCGTCAGTCCCAGCGCGTCCAGCGCGTCCGGCGCCTCGCTCTCGCTGTCCTCGGCGCCTTCGACGGCCTCCGTCACGGCCGTGGGACCGCCCGCCATCAGCGCCACCGCGCGCTCGGGCGGCCAGTCGAAGGTCGGGGGCAGTTCCGCCGCATCCAGCACCGCCAGCCGTCCCGAGGTGCCCGCGCCCAGATAGATCAGCCGCCCGCCTTGGCGAAGCCGCGCCGCGCAGGCGTCGATGGCTTTGGCAAGGGCAGGGCGCGCGGCCCCGGCCGCGGCCACGGCGGCCAGTTGCGTTTCCAGAAGCGCCGCCGCCAGATCGTCCGAGGGCCAGTCCTCGATCCCTGCGAAACGGGGGGCGGCCTGTTCGGTGCTGCTCATGCGAAAGCCTCCTGCGCCAGTCGCGCCGCCGTCAGCGCGGCGTCGGGTTGCGGATAACACAGCGTGATGCCGGGTGTCCCGGCTTCGAGCGCGGCGCGTATGTCGGGATGCAGCGACAACACGCCGCCGATCACCGCGACCGGCGCCGCCCCCGCCCGCGCGACCAGGATCCGCGCCAGCCGTGCCAGTTCCTCGCCCGCGCGCCGCATCAGTTCCAGGGCCAGCGGATCGCCCGCCATTGCGGCCTGGGCCACGGGCTGCGCCAGCCGCCCGATGGCGCCCCGATCCGCGCCATAGACCGCGCGGCGCGTGGCCTCCCAGTCGCTGCCGCCCATCGCTGCGGCAAGCGTGCGGGCCAGCGTTTCGGCGCCCTCGGGTTTGCCGGACTCGTCGATCCGCCGCCACAGCGCGTCCAGCGCCCTGAGCGCGATCCACGCGCCCGACCCGGCATCGTCGATCAGCGTTCCGCGCCCGCCGATCAGCAGCGTTTCGCCCTGCATCGTGAACCCGACCGAGCCGGTGCCCGAGGCGACCAGATGCCCGCCGCCCTTGGGCCAGCAGGCCCGCCACGCCAGAACCATGTCGTTGACGACGCGAATTTTTTCCTCAGGCAGACCCAGCGCGCGGGCGATCAGGCGGCGCAAGTCGGGATCGTCCGCAAAACCCGCGCCGGTGACGCCCAGATAGGCGCCGTCGACCGGCCCCTGCGCGCGGAGCGGCGCCAGCGCGGCGTGGAGCGCGGCGCGCCCGGCGGCATCGAAAGCCAGCCCGCTCGCGCCCGGTGTCTCGCCGCGCGAGACGACCTTGCCGCCCGTTTCGACCAGCGCCCACCGTGTGGCGGTTCCGCCCATATCCACCCCGAGCCAGCGCATCGTCGTCCCCGTTTGTTCGCCGCGACCCTAGCGGGCGCCGCCGGGGGGGTCAAAGGGGGACGCGCGGGATCCGCGCCGGGATCAGGGACCGGGGTCGAGCGCCGCGACCACGGCACCGTTCAGCACCGCGCGAACCAGATCGGGTTGCCCGCGGGTCCCGGTCTGCGCGAAGGTCTTCTTGGACGTGCTGCGCGCGGTCTCGATCGTCCAGCCCAGCCGTTCCGCCGCCTCGGCCAGCGAAAAGCCGTCGCAGATCAGCGCCGTCAGCCGCGCCTCGCTCCGGCTGAGGCCAAGGCCCCGCGCCAATGCGCCAGCGTCGCGCCCGGCGATCCCGGGCATCTGCCGCAGCACCGCACAAAGGCAGGGCTCCAGCCCCGGCGCGGGCACGGAAAGGCCCGGCAGGATCGCCATCCGGGTCGGCGGATGCTCGGCCAGCGTCACCCCATGCGGCCCCGCGTCACCCGCCGCCGCCCGCTCAAGGGCCCGGCGAAAGGCGCGGCCGGTGACCGGATTTCCCGCCTCAAGCCGCCCGCCCGGCGCCAGCCGCAGCGCACCGCTCCCGGCCAGCAGGGCGCGCGCGGTCTCGCTGGCCTCGACCACGCGCCCGGTCGTGTCGAGCCACAGCCATCCCGCGCCCAGCCGTCGCGCCAGCGCGTCGGCCTGTGCCTGCCGCGCGCGCGCGGTGCCGCTGTCGAGCCAGATCTCGATCGCCTGTTCCAGATAGGGCGCGATACGGCCCAGCAGGACGCTGTCCACCGCGCGGAAATCGGTGAAGGGATGCCACAGGCAGAGCCAGCCGCGAAGGCCGGGCTGCGGATCGACACGAATGACCCGCAGCATCCCCTCCTGCGCGTCGAATTCGTCCTGCGCATAGACCCGCGAATGCCGCAGTGTTTCCAGCCGGGCCTGCGCGGGCAGGGGGGCCGCGTCCCCAAGGCGGTGGACCACGCCGCGCGCCTCGATCCGCAGGGCCACGGCGCGCGCCCGCGTCATCCCGCCCAGAAGCGGCAGGCTTTGCGCCCAGTCGCCCCCCGCCGCGCGGGCATCGGCATAGAGGAACCGCAGGATTTCGACGTCATTCGCCTGTTGCAGCATCGGCGGATCCCGGCCATTTCGCAATGAGCCCCCCATATGGGGGGTGAAACCCGGCTTAGCGCTTGCTATCTGCCCCGGCAATGCAAAACACATGCGAACTGACAAGGAAGCGGGAATGTCCGTGAAAACCCTGACCCACCTGCAACGCCTGGAAGCCGAGAGCATCCACATCATGCGCGAGGTCGTCTCGGAAGCGCAGAAGCCGGTGATGCTGTATTCCGTCGGCAAGGACAGCGCGGTGATGCTGCATCTGGCCAAGAAGGCCTTCTATCCCTCGCCGCCGCCCTTCCCGCTGCTCCATGTCGATACGACCTGGAAATTCCAGGAGATGTACAAGCTGCGCGACAAGGCCGCCAAGGAAGCGGGCATGGAGCTGCTGGTCTACCAGAACCCCGAGGCGAAAGAGAAGGGGATCAACCCGTTCGACCACGGCTCGCTGCACACCGACATGTGGAAGACCGAGGGGCTGAAGCAGGCGCTCGACAAGTACGGCTTCGATGCGGCCTTCGGCGGCGCGCGCCGCGACGAGGAGAAATCGCGCGCGAAAGAGCGCGTGTTCTCGTTCCGCTCGGCCAATCACCGCTGGGATCCGAAGAACCAGCGCCCGGAACTCTGGCGGCTCTACAACGCGCGCAAGAACAAGGGCGAGTCGATGCGCGTCTTCCCGATCTCGAACTGGACCGAGCTGGATATCTGGCAATACATCCATCTCGAAGGGATCGAGATCGTGCCGCTCTATTTCAGCGCGCCGCGTCCGACCGTCACCCGCGACGGGCTTCTGCTGATGGTCGACGACCACCGCTTTCCGCTTAACCCGGGCGAAGAGCCGGTGATGCGCTCGGTGCGCTTCCGCACGCTGGGATGCTACCCGCTGACCGGCGCGGTCGAAAGCAACGCCACCACGCTGCCCGAGGTGATCCAGGAAATGCTGCTGACCACCACGTCCGAGCGTCAGGGCCGCGCCATCGACCACGATCAGGCCGCCTCGATGGAGAAGAAGAAGCAGGAAGGTTATTTCTGAGCCGCCGCCTTTTCGCCAAGACTTTCAACACCCTCTGAGGTGAACCGACATGACCGATCCGATTTACAAGACCGACGCGCTGATCGCGCAGGACATCGACGCCTATCTGGAAACCCATCAGCACAAGACCATGCTGCGCTTCATCACCTGCGGGTCGGTGGATGACGGCAAGTCGACGCTGATCGGCCGCCTGCTGTACGATTCGAAGATGATCTTCGAAGACCAGCTGGCGGCGCTGGAAGCGGATTCCAAACGCGTCGGCACGCAGGGGCAGGAGATCGACTTCGCGCTCCTGGTCGACGGCCTCGCCGCCGAGCGCGAGCAGGGCATCACCATCGACGTGGCCTACCGCTTCTTCGCCACCGAAAAGCGCAAGTTCATCGTCGCCGACACGCCGGGACACGAGCAATACACCCGCAACATGGTGACCGGCGCCTCGACCGCCGATCTGGCCGTGATCCTGATCGACGCGCGCAAGGGCGTGCTGACCCAGACCCGGCGCCACAGCTACCTGGTCAACCTGCTGGGCATCAAGAACATCGTGCTGGCGGTGAACAAGATGGACCTCGTGGGCTACGATCAGGCGGTCTTCGACGCGATCGTCGCCGATTACAGCGCCTTCGCCGCGTCTATCGGGATCGAAAGCTTCACGCCGATGCCGATCTCGGGCTTCAAGGGCGACAACATCACCGCGCCCAGCGAGAACACGCCGTGGTATACCGGCCCCTCGCTGCTGCCCTTCCTCGAAACGGTCGAACTCGACACCACGGCGGATCAGCGCAAGCCCTTCCGCATGCCGGTGCAATGGGTCAACCGCCCCAACCTGGACTTCCGCGGCTTCTCGGGCCTGATCGCCGACGGCGTCGTGCGTCCGGGCGACGAGGTGCGGGTGCTGCCATCGGGCAAGACCTCGACCGTGTCGCGCATCGTGGCGCTGGGCGGCGATCTGGAGGCGGGCGTGGCCGGGGAATCGGTGACGATCACGCTGGCCGACGAAATCGACTGCTCGCGCGGGCAGGTGATCGTCGCGGCGAAATCGCCGCTCGAAGTGTCGGACCAGTTCGAAGCCTCGGTCATCTGGATGGACGAGCACGAAATGGTGCCGGGCCGCGCCTACTGGATGAAGATCGGTGCACAGACCGTCTCGGCCTCGATCGGCGCGCCGAAATACGAGGTCAACGTCAACACCCAGGAGCACCTGGCAGCGAAGACGCTCGATCTCAATTCGATCGGCGTGGCGAATATCACCACCGACCGCGAGATCCCCTTCGCGCCCTATGCCGACAGCCGCGATCTGGGCGGGTTCATCCTGATCGACAAGATGACCAATGCCACCGTGGCGGCGGGCATCATCCACTTCTCGCTGCGCCGTGCCCAGAACATCCACTGGCAGGCGACCGACATCACGCGTGAACACCATGCCAGCATGAAGCACCAGAAGCCGGCGGTGGTCTGGCTGACCGGGCTTTCTGGATCGGGCAAGTCGACCATCGCCAACGCGCTCGAGAAAAAGCTGGCACGGATGAACCGGCATACCTTCCTGCTCGACGGCGACAATGTGCGTCACGGGCTGAACAAGGATCTGGGCTTCACCGAGGCCGACCGAGTCGAGAACGTGCGCCGGGTGGGCGAAGTGGCGAAGCTGATGACCGATGCGGGGCTGATCGTGGTCACCGCCTTCATCTCGCCCTTCCGTTCGGAACGCGACATGGTGCGCGGCATGATGCAGCCCGGCGAATTCGTCGAGGTCTTCGTCGACACGCCGCTCAGCGTGGCCGAGGAGCGCGATGTGAAAGGGCTCTACGCCAAGGCGCGTTCGGGGCAGCTGAAGAACTTCACGGGCATCGACAGCCCCTACGAGGCACCCGACAGCCCCGAGATCCGCATCGACACCACGTCGATGACGCCCGACGAGGCCGCCGACATCATCATCGCCCGCCTGATCCCCTGATCGGGCAGGCGAACCGTCCGGCGCGCATCTTTACGCCACAAATATCCTCGGGGGGTGAATTTGCCGCAGGCAAAGAGGGGGGCAGACAGCCCCCCTTTCTTCGTTTCCGGCCTTGCCCGGGCGGCGGGAACACGGCGCTGCTGCGGTTGCTGAACAGACGGGCAGGGCGGGCGGAAATCTTGGTTCTGCCGCGGAAATTCCGCATTCGCGCTGGCATGATGCGTCTCGCCCCCTATGGTGGGAGAGCACACAGCGACAAGGGCCCCGCATGGCAATCTACGCCTCGATCCATCACCTGACGCATTACAAATACGACCGCCCGGTGACGCTGGGTCCGCAGATCATCCGCCTGCGTCCTGCCCCGCATTCGCGCACGCGGGTGATCTCGCATTCGCTGAAGGTCAGCCCCGGCGGCCATTTCGTGAACCACCAGCAGGACCCATACGGCAACTGGCTGGCGCGGTTCGTGTTTCCCGAGCCGGTGCGCGAATTCAAGATCGAGGTCGACCTGACCGCCGACATGTCGGTCTACAACCCGTTCGATTTCTTCGTCGAAGAAAGCGCCGAGTACTGGCCCTTCGACTATCCCGCCGAGCTGCGCGAGGATCTGTCGATCTACCGCAGGCCCGATCCCGAAGGCCCGAAACTGGCGCAGCTGATCGGCGCGCTGGATTTCTCGCGCACGAGGACCATCGACCTTCTGGTCGCGCTCAATGCCCGCATCGCGCAGGAGGTGAATTACACCATCCGCATGGAGCCGGGCGTGCAGACGCCCGAAGAGACGCTGACCCTGCGTTCGGGCTCGTGCCGCGACAGCTCGTGGCTGCTGGTGCAGGTGCTGCGCCATCTGGGCTTCGCCGCGCGCTTCGTGTCGGGCTACCTGATCCAGCTGAAGCCCGACGTGAAATCGCTCGACGGCCCGTCGGGGACCGAGGTCGACTTCACCGATCTGCACGCCTGGGTCGAGGTGTTTCTGCCCGGCGCGGGCTGGATCAGGCTCGATCCGACGTCGGGTCTGCTGACCGGCGAAAGCCATATCCCGCTGGCGGCGACGCCCCATTATCAGAACGCGGCGCCGATCTCGGGCGGTTTTTCCTCGGATGGCGAGCCCGAGGTGGATTTCGCCTTCGACATGACGGTCAGGCGCGTGGCCGAGCATCCGCGCATCACCAAGCCGTTTTCGGATGAAAGCTGGGAGCGTCTCAGCGCGCTTGGCCAAGACGTCGACCGCCAGCTGCAGGAAGGCGACGTGCGGCTGACCATGGGCGGCGAGCCGACCTTCGTGTCCATCGACGATTTCGAAAGCGCCGAGTGGAACACCGCCGCCGTCGGGCCGCAAAAGCGCGG
This sequence comes from Pararhodobacter marinus, assembly GCF_003122215.1. GTDB lineage: Bacteria > Pseudomonadota > Alphaproteobacteria > Rhodobacterales > Rhodobacteraceae > Pararhodobacter > Pararhodobacter marinus. The sequence continues at coordinate 157,108 of NZ_QEYD01000002.1, forward strand.
GCTGGCCGACGATCTGATCCGCCGTCTGCGCAACCGCTTCGCGCCGGGCGGTTTCCTGCATTACGGGCAGGGCAAGTGGTATCCCGGTGAAAGCCTGCCGCGCTGGACCTTCTCGCTGTATTGGCGCCGCGACGGGCAGCCGGTCTGGAAGAATCCCGACCTGATCGCGACCGAAACCCCCGAGGAGCCGGCGACGGCGGATGAAGCCGGTCGCTTTCTGGCGGCATTCGCGAAGAATCTGGGCCTGGACGAGGCTTTTGCGCAGCCCGCTTACGAGGATCCGGCCGAGTGGATCCTGAAGGAAGCGAACCTGCCGCCCAATGTCAGCCCCGAGAATTCCAAGCTGAAGAACCCCGAGGACCGCGCGCGCTATGCCCGTGTGTTCGACCGCGGTCTGACCGAGCCGTCGGGCTATGCCTTGCCGTTGCAGCGCTGGTGGCAATCGGCGGACAAGCCCGCGCGCTGGCGCTCCGAGCTGTGGAAGCCCCGACGCGGGCATATCTTCCTCATTCCCGGCGACAGCCCGGTGGGCTTTCGCCTGCCGCTGGGTTCGCTGCCCTATATCCCGCCCGCGCAGTACCCCTATTCCTATCCCGCCGATCCGACCGTACCCAAAGATGAATTGCCCGATTTCCACGACCGGCTGGACGCGCAGCGTGCGCAGGTCCGGGCCGAGGTCGACAGGACCGAGCGTGAGGATGCCGAACGCGGCGCGATGGTGCCGCCGACCACAGAGGGCCGCACGCAGCCCTCGCAGCCCGGCGCGACCGAGGCCGAGCGTCAGGACATGCGCCCGCAGGGGCCGATGGAAACCGTCGAGGGCGTCGATCCCGAATTCGGCGCGGTGCGCACCGCGCTGGCAATCGAGCCGCGCGACGGCAAGCTGTGCCTGTTCATGCCGCCCTGCGAGACGCTCGAGGATTATCTCGAACTGATCGCCAATGCCGAGATCACGGCGGCCGAGCTGGGCCTGCCCATCCATATCGAGGGCTATTCGCCCCCCACCGATCCGCGTCTCGACGTGATGCGCGTGGCGCCCGATCCCGGCGTGATCGAGGTGAACATTCACCCCGCCCATAGCTGGGAGGAATGCGTCGCCACGACCGAGGCGATCTATGACGAGGCCCGCGCCAGCCGTCTGGGCGCCGACAAGTTCATGATCGACGGGCGCCATACCGGCACCGGCGGCGGCAACCATGTCGTGGTGGGGGGCGCGACCACGCTCGACAGCCCCTTCCTGCGCCGCCCCGACCTGCTGAAATCGCTGATCCTGATCTGGCAGCGGCACCCGGCGCTCAGCTACCTGTTCTCGGGGCTGTTCATCGGCCCGACGTCTCAGGCCCCGCGCATCGACGAGGCCCGCCACGACACGCTCTACGAGCTGGAAATCGCGCTCAACCAGATCGGCGACCCGGTCAATGGCGGCAATCTGCCGCCCGCCTGGCTGGTGGACCGTCTCTTGCGCAACATGCTGACCGACGTGACCGGCAACACCCACCGGGCCGAGATCTGCATCGACAAGCTCTATTCCCCCGATGGCCCGACCGGGCGTCTGGGCCTGGTCGAGTTCCGGGGATTCGAGATGCCGCCCCATCCCCGCATGAGCCTTGCCCAGCAATTGCTGCTGCGCGCGATCATCGCGCGGTGCTGGAACGCGCCGGTCGTGGGGCGGCCCGTGCGCTGGGGCACGGTGCTGCATGACCGCTTCATGCTGCCGCATTTCCTGTGGGAGGATCTGCTCAGCCTGCTGGCCGATCTGCGCGAGCACGGCTTCGACATGGACCCCGTCTGGTTCGAGGCGCAATCCGAGTTCCGTTTCCCTTTTTGCGGCCAGATCGAGGCCGAGGGCGTGCATCTGGAAGTCCGGCAGGCGCTGGAGCCCTGGCATGTGCTGGGCGAGACCGGCGCGATCGGCGGCACGGTGCGCTATACCGACAGCTCGGTCGAGCGGTTGCAGGTCAAGCTGACGACGCTGCATCAGGACCGCTACCGGGTGATGTGCAACCAGCGTCCGGTGCCGATGGCGCGGACCTCGACCTCGGGCGTGGCGGTGGGCGGCGTGCGCTACAAGGCGTGGCAACCGCCCGAATCGCTGCATCCGGTCCTGCCGGTGAACACGCCGCTGGTCTTCGACGTCTACGATGACTGGACGGGCCGGGCGATCGCGGGTTGCACCTATCACGTCGCGCATCCCGGCGGGCGGAATTACGACACCTTCCCGGTCAACGCCTACGAGGCCGAGGCGCGGCGCCTTGCGCGGTTCGAAGCGCATGGCCACACGCCCGGAAGCTACCGTCCTGCGCCCGAACAGCCGCATCCGGAATTCCCGATGACGCTGGACCTGCGGCGCCCGGCGGGTTTGATGTGAGGGACTGACCCCTGATGCCTGCCGCGTCCTCGCCACGACGCCCGGATCTGTTCGCGGGCTACAACCGGCTTCCGGGGGTAGCCGACGAGCTTTTCGACGCTGGGGGACAGATGCGCCCCGTCTGGCGTCGTTTCGTTGACCGTTTCGCAAAGCTGAGTCCGACCGAGATCGCCACCCGGTTCGAGCGCGGCAACAATTACCTGCGCGATGCCGGGGTGTATTTCCGGCAATATTCCACCGAACCGGGGGCCGAAAGGGACTGGCCTCTGTCCCATATTCCCGTCATCCTGCATGACAGCGAATGGGACGAGATCTGCGCGGGTCTTGCCCAGCGCGCCGATCTTCTGGAACGGGTGGTGGCGGATCTGTATGGACCCGCCGAGCTGGTGCGCGACGGGCATCTGCCCGCGTCGCTGATCGCGCGCTCGCCGCAATGGCTCCGGCCGATAGTGGGGGTGACGCCCGCCGATGGCCATTACCTGCACCTGCTCGCCTTCGAGATCGGGCGCTCGCCCGATGGCTCGTGGCTGGTGCTGGGCGACCGGCTTGAAGCCCCCTCGGGCGCGGGTTTCGCGCTGGAAAACCGCATGGCCACGGGGCGTATCTTTCCCGAACGCTTCCCGCGCGCCTATATCCACCGGCTGGCCGGGTTCTTCCACGATTTCCGCGCGCAGATGGAGCGGCTCGCGCAGGCCGAGGGGCGGCCGGGCGGGCAATCCGCGATCCTGACGCCGGGGCCGTCCAACGACACCTATTACGAACATACCTATATTGCCCGCTATCTGGGGATGCTGCTGCTCGAAGGCGAGGATCTGCTGGTCGAGAACGGCGCGCTGAAAGTGCGCACCATCGAAGGGCCGCAACCCATCGGCGCGCTCTGGCGGCGGATCGACGCGGCCTTTGCCGACCCGCTCGAGCTGAATGCCGACAGCCGGATCGGCACGCCGGGTCTGCTGGAAGCGGTGCGGCAGGGCAATCTGTCCATGGTCAACGCGCTGGGGGCAGGGGTGCTGGAACTGCGCGCGATGATGGCCTTCCTGCCGCGCATCAGCGAAGTGCTGACGGGCAAGAAACTGGCCCTGCCGAATATTGCGACGTGGTGGTGCGGCGGCGAGACCGAGCGCGATTACGTGCTGTCAAAGGCCGAGAAGATGCTCATCGGCCCCGCCTTGACGCCTGCTTTGCCCTTCGACGTGACCGCGCGCACCGCGATGGGCGGGCGCTTTGCCGGCGGGGCCGAGGGCGACCTGCGCGACTGGATCGAGGCGAACGCCGCCGGTCTGGTCGGGCAGGAGGCCGTCGCGCTGTCGACCACCCCCGCCTGGGTCACCGAGCCGGGCCAGACGCTGGCCGAAGGCCGGATGGAGCCGCGCCCGATGACCATCCGCGTCTTCGCGACGCGCACCCCCGCCGGCTGGCGCTTCATGAAGGGCGGCTACGCGCGGATCGGCCATTCCGGCGATGCCACCGCGCTGGCGATGCAGAAGGGCGGGTCGGTCGCCGATGTCTGGATCGTCTCGGACCGGCAGGTGCCCAAATATACCATGGTGCCCGAAGGCAACGCGCCCTTCCGCCGCGCCACGCCCGGTGTCGTGCCCGCGCGCGCGGCCGACAACCTGTTCTGGCTGGGCCGCTATGTCGAGCGGACCGAGGATGCGATCCGCCTGATCCGCGCCTATCACCTGCGCCTTGCCACCACCGACAACCCTGCCGACCCGCTGCTGCGGCGCCTTCGCGCGTTCCTCGGCGGCTACGGGATCGACCTGGGCAAGCCCGTGCCCGATGCGCTGATCGAGCGGATCACCATGGCGCAGGCCTGCGCGGCCAAGGTGCGCGACCGGTTCTCGGTCGATGGCTGGGCGGCGCTGTCGGACCTGCACAAGACCGCCGCCCAAACCCTGCGCGATGTCGAGCCGGGCGACGACGCGGCCAAGGCCATGTTCGTGCTGGTGCGCAAGATCACCGGTTTTTCCGGTCTCGTGCAGGACAACATGTACCGCTTTCAGGGCTGGCGCTTCCTGTCGCTCGGGCGGGCGCTGGAACGGGCCGATGCGCTGACCGCCTTGCTGCACGGGCTCAGCGATGCCGACGCGCCCGATGGCGCGCTCGATCTCGCGGTCGAGGTGGCCGATTGCGTCATCACGCACCGCCGGCGCTATGCGGTGGAAACCTCGCGCGATACCGTCGTCGACCTGCTGGCGCTCGATGCCGACAACCCGCGCTCGATCCTGTTCCAGATACAGGCGATGCGCGAACAGGCGGCGGCCCTTCCGGGCGCGATGGAGCACGGACGTCTCGCCGCCCTGTCGCGCGCCATCGTCCCGATCGAGGCCTTTCTCAGCGTCGCCACGCCCGACCGCCTGACCCCGCGCGCGCTTTTGAAACTGCGCGGCGACCTGAGCCAGATCTCGAACCTCGTCACCTCTGCCTATCTGCGTTAGGACCCGGCTGTGCTGTACGATATCGGGCTGACCATCGAATACGACTACGCCGCCGCCTCGGACCGCTCGCGCACGCTCGTCCGGCTGCTGCCCGCCGATGCGCCGGGTGTGCAGCGCGTCCTGTCCCAGCGTCTCGACATCCGCCCGCGCCCGGATGAACGGCGCGAAGGACGCGACTTTTTCGGCAACCGCACGGTCATGGCGGTGTGGCACGGGCCGATCCCGTCGCTGCAGTTCCAGCTGGCCCTGCGGATGGAGCGCCTGGCGATTCCCGCCCGCGCCGACCTGTCCCCGACCCTGCGCGCGCTGCCGGCGGCGCTGGCCGCCGAAACCGGACTTGGCCCGTTATCGCCGCATCACTTCCGGGGCCCGTCGCCCCGTGTGCCCGATGTGCCGGAGATCGCCGGCTTCGCGCGTGGCCTCGTCACCGGGGACATGACCACGCAGGACGCGATCCGGACGCTGGGGCACGCGCTTCATGCCGAAATGCGCTTCGATTCCGCCGCGACCTCGGTCGAGACGGGGCCGGAACAGGCCTTCGCGCAGCGCTCGGGCGTCTGCCAGGACTTCGCGCATGTGATGATCGCGGGGCTGCGCGCGCTGGGCATCCCGGCGGGCTATGTGTCAGGCTTCCTGCGCACCACGCCGCCGCCCGGCCAGCCCCGGCTTGAAGGGGCGGATGCGATGCATGCCTGGGTCCGGTCCTGGGCCGGGCCGGGGATCGGCTGGGTCGAGTTCGACCCGACCAACGATCAGACGGCGGGGCAGGATTACGTGGCCATCGCCCAGGGGCGCGATTATCTCGACGTGGCCCCGGTGCGGGGCGCGCTGCGCAGCGCGGGCGGGCAGGACAGCCGCCACGCGGTCGACATGGTACCCTTGGGCGAAGACGCCTGAATGGCGGCGCGCGCTGCGGGGCGCGCCGCCGGGCGCGATCACGCGATGACGACCATCCGCAGGTCCTTCAGCGTCAGGCGGAAGCTTTCGGTGGGCAGCGGCACGACCAGCGTGTGAAAGCCTTCGGGGATCGCCAGCGGCGCGTCGTCCCGGACGCTGCAGGGCAGGATCTTGACCCCGTCATAGCCCATATCCGCTTCCCAGTCGAAAGCGGTATCGCGCCAGTCGGGCGTCGATTCCCAGCCCTCGGGTCCCTGCGTGCGGATGAAGGGGCGGATCGTTCCCAGCCCCTCGGCTTGCGCGTTGAGAATGGCAATCAGCGTGGCGCCCGGGGTGAAACTCGCCGTGCCCAGCTCGATGTTCAGCGACACCCATCCCGGTTCACCCGAGATCATCACGTTGAGGTCAAGCAGCGTACCCTCGCTCAGGATCCGGTGGCATTGCACCGCGCCCTGGCTGTCATCCCAGCTGAGATAGAGGTCGGGGACAAGTCTCTCGTTATTGGTCACGGAGAGCCGGGTGCCGGGCGCGTCAGCGACGGCCGCGCGCAATTGTTCGCACAGCACGGAGCTGTTCGTCTCGCAGATATGCAACGGAATTTCCTGTTATTTTAGTTCACTAGCCCGATAATGCCGAAACAGGTTGCGGGCGCAATCGTTTTTTGTGCATTTGTGTAACAAGGTTCGGCGCGGGTGGCCTGAGAGCGTCATGGCCTTCGGTCGCCGGTCAGGGTTCTCGGCTCTGCCGAGATGCTCGCGCAGGCTACAATCCTTGATCCGCCTGCGTCCCGGTGACCTTCGTGGCCCTTTGATCCTCGTGCCTCACGGTGATCCTGGTGCCTCACCATGATCCCCATGCCAGCGGTAATCCACGTATCCGCGGTGATCTTTATGCTTGCGGTGATCGTCGTGCCAGCGGCGCTTTCCGTGTCGGGACTGTTTCCTCGGCAGGGCAGGTGCCGCGCGGCCCGTGCCCATGCTTCCCGCCCTACGACGGCAAGACTACGGTTTCCCCGTCCGTTGCGTACAAGGCCGAACCGGCCTCGGAGCCAGGGTTTGGCAAACTCGCTCCGCCAATGCGCTCGCTCATGCGGTTCGCTCAGGGGGAAAGGCGGTTCGACCGTGCAGGAACCGGCTCCGTTCGCTGGTACGATCGCCGGAGCGGATGCCCGGTGCGATGGCGGAATCCGAGCGGCCTTTCGCCCCGTACGCCCGCCTTGCTCGGGCGACGGGTCAGAGCGCCTTGTCAGTGCGTCTTATCTGAGCGCCTTGTCCGAGTGCCTCATCAGTAGGTCATGTTGGACTGTTCGGTCCGAATGAGCGACAGATTGGGCAGGTTGAATGTCTTGTCCGACCGTCTTGTCTGATCTTCTTGTCCGACCGTTCCACTGAACGCCTCGTCACAAAGCCACCGTCCTGACGCACCGCCTGATCGATGCGACCGAACCTGCTTGCGTGAGCCGTTCGTAAGGCCGATCCCTTCACGCAGGCCCCACGAAGATCGCCATGCGGTGCCATCCTTTCGGTGCATCGCGCGTTTACAGCGCGAAACCGCTTGCAAGACCCACGATCAGCACGCCGCCCAGAAGATGCGCCAGCGCGCTGAGATAGGGCAGGGTGCGGTTGTCGCCGCCGGCCAGCGCCAGCGCGCGCGCCGCGACGCCGCCGGTCGTGACCAGCGCGTTGAAGGCGGCGGTGCCCAGTCCCATCGCCACGACCGAAACAGCGCCCGCGGCGAAGACGTCGAATCGCGCGGCGATCAGCAGGACGATCAGCGCCCCCGAGCAAGGCCGGATCGCGATCCCCGCGACCAGCGCCGCCGCGTCCCGCCATCCCGTCAGCGAGCGGATCTCGTCCAGGCTGGGACCATGGGCATGGCCGCAGCCTTCATGTCCATGGTGATCGTGTCCATGGTGATGATGTCCATGCTTATGGTCACCCTGCTCATCGTCTCCATGCTGATGATAAGCATGGACACTATTCGGTCCGCCCATCCCGGAGCCGCTCTCCGTGCCCCGGGCGTCGCGACGCGCGGATACGCGCAGGCGAAGCAGGCCGCGCAGGCCGCGCCAGGCCAGGACAAGACCGATCGCCACGATCGCCAGCGCACTGGCGCGCACCAGCCAGGTTTCAGTGATCTCGACAAGCGCCGCGCTGCTGGCGCGCAGCATAAGCGCCACGACCCCCACAAGCGCGATGGCGACGAAAGCCTGTGCCAGCCCTGCGGCCAGGCTCAGCGCCCAGAGGCGCCGCAGGGTCGCGCCGCTGGCCAGCGCCGCGCCGCCGAGCAGCACCTTGCCGTGACCGGGACCCGCTGCATGGGCGAACCCATAGGCGGCGGTCACCGCGCAAAGCGACCAGATCGCCTGCGGCTCGTTCCGCCGGACGGCCTGCAAGGCACGCGCCATCCCGTCCTGGAACTCACGCTGCGCCGTTGCGGCCCAGTCCAGGAACGCGCTCCAGGGCAGAAGGGCCCAGGCGGCGACACCGAGCAGAGCCGCGCAAGCCAGCCACAGAATCGAAGACCATAGCGCCCGGACGCCCGGATCTTCAGGCCCGGCCGCGGCGGGTGACACCGGATCGGGGACGGACAGCGACGGCGTCTGCGGGCGGACATCGTTGCGAGCGGGAAACGCCCGCTGGTCCCGCGCCTCCGGTCCATGAAGCGGCCCCGCGTCATCCCGGTGCCCTGCTTCCTGACGGTGCCCCGCGTCCTGCCAATTGTCCGCTTCCTGCGGGTGGCTCGTCTCCGATCGCGCCCCCGCATCGGACCGGGGCGCTGTGTCGTGCCGGTGATCCATCTCGCGTTGCTCCCTCGCCTCAGGCCGGTGCTACAGGTCGGGTCAATGGTGTGCGTCCTGCCGATAAGTCCTGCCGATGCGTCGTGCCGTAGCGCGGACCGGCCCCGCACCGATGGTCCGGAACGGACGGGTGTTGCGCCCATTGCTGGCGGTGTGTCGCTTGCCGCTCGGGCGCAAGGCCCCGCTTCTCGGCGTCGCGCGGGTTTTCTGTGTCTTGATCGTGCGCTGTGCGAAGAGGGTGCCCGGTCCCAAGCCGGTGAGTCGCTCTGGACCGGCGCCTCGCCGCTTGCCGTTGCTTTCCGTGCCATGGGCAGGCCGCGGTTTCAGGGCTCGCTACCCGCAGGTTGGACGGCGCCTCGCGACGCTCTGGCGCGCCCCGGGACACGCTATTGCGGCGCTCCGCCATGGAATGCGTGCCCTCTGCTGCCAGCGCGGACGGCCGCTGTTTCAGCCCGGGCCCCGCTTCGCGCGGCGTTCCAGCCGGCGGAGGCACTGCCCGGAATCGAAGGCGCTTCCCGGTTGCGCGATCAGGCGCGCACGGGATCTGAGCTTTGTTAAGGATATCCCCATCGCCGGGGCGTTTCGCCGCGGAAACCTGGACGGCTTCGGCCAGGGGCCTCGCCTCGGGCGAGTTCAGGGCTGCGAATCGGAGCCTGGTCACACGCCCATGCTCCTGCCTGCGCGCCCGCTTCGCGGCGGACCCGTCCCCGCCTTCATGCCCGGGCCCCGCCGCGTTCTGTGCCGCCCTTCCCGCATCGCCGCCGGTCGCCGAGCGCAACGCGTCAGGCGTCGCGGCAAAGCGCCGGGCGTGACCGGTGGGCAGGCAGGCCGCGCTTTGCTCCGGGTGGCGATCTGGCGACGAAGACGGGGTGCCGGGGCCTTTTGCGGCGCATGCACAAGCCTGCGCGCCGGGATCGCGCCCCGTTCCACCGGCGCCGGGCGCGGGAGCCCCCGGCGGAACAAGAACGCACCCCTGCGTCACCCCGATACCCCCGAACATTCCAGCGTCACGCGGTCCGCGAAAAGGCTGCCGACATTCTCGTCCTCGGGGATTTCTTCGCGCGACAGGGCGGCAAGGCGCGCGCGCAGGGCCTCGCTGGCCTCGTCGGGAGTGAAAGGCGTGATCCGGGACGCGCAGCCCGGGGGCAGGGCCGGGGCGTCCGTGCCCTCGACGATCGTGTAGGCGTAATAGAAGATCGGATCGAAAAGTCGCAGCACGATCCCGTCACCGTTCCTGTCACCGTCGTCCCCCGGAGGTACATTCACGGGCTCGGCCAGCGGCAGGGTGAAGCGCACGACGACCTGATCCTCGATCAGCATGGCCGAGCCGTCCTCGGGCTGGCCCATCGCGACCGGCGCGCCGTGAAGGGTCAGGTGGATATCGCCGTCATAGCCCGGCTCCCATTCCGTTTCCCCCGCGACGATGGCGGCGCGGTCCTCATCGTCGAGCGCGCCGTCGCCATCGCGGTCGAGATCGAGGATCTCGAACATGTAGAGACTTGTCAGAAGGTCATAGCGCCACTCGATCCGCAGGGCCTGCAGCGTTCCGCCCTCGACGACGAAGCCCGCGCGGGCATCGACGAAGACATGCGGATGAGCCTGCGCGAGCGACCCCCACAGGCACAGCGCGGCGGGCGCCAGACAGCGCAACGCGGAGAGGGGGGTGATACGGGGCATCCGGACTCCATCGGGTGGGCGCGACCATACTGCGGCGGGCGCCCGGACGACAAGCCGGGACACCCTTCCCCGGGGCGCGGCGCGCGGCCCGCCGCCCATGGCGCCCGGCTGCGGCCATCAATGACGCCCTTGTCGCCGCTATGGCCTTGCCTTGACCGGCCCCGATGCATGCGGGATAGTCGGCGCGCGGATGACGAGGGTTTTGATGCAAGTATTGATCGTGGGGGATTCCCATACCGGTGCCCTGAAGCGCGGCCATGACCTGATGGTGCAGGATGGCACCGCGCCCGACGGGATCACATGGCGGATCCAGCCGCTGGGCCCGGGCAAACGCATGAACACGCCGTTCTGGAAGAAGGCCGGCGACCACGCGGTGATCACCGATCCGCAATACGGCAAGATGATGCCCAAGCTGCCGCCCGACGACCCGCGCCCCGATGCGATCGGTCTGTCGATGCCGATGTGGAACGGACGCATCATGCGGATGATCCTGCAAAGCGGCTACGTGGTGCACGGGCTGCCGGGGCAGGGGCATGTCATGTCGCGCGCGTTGCTGCGCCACATGGTGCTGTCGGACATGAAGTACATCATGGCGCTGGGCGCGTATCTGGGCGAACTGGGCTATCCCGTCTTTGCCATCGAGCCGCCGACGCTGTTTCGCCACTGGAGCTATGTGCGGCCCTTCGGCGCCGAGACCTGCCTTGCGCTGCAGGCCGAGGTCCGCGCGATCCAGCGCGCCTGCGTCGACGAGGCGGGGATGCCGGTGATCGAGCTGCCCGAAGGCTGCATCCTCGAAGACGGCTTCATGGATCCGCAGCACCGGTCCGAGGACCCGACCGATACCCACCATGTCAACGCGGAATTCGGCGCGCTGATGCTCAAGCGCGCCGTGCCCTATCTGCGCCGGATCGCCACCGCGCCGGCCTCCCGCAACGCCGTCGGCTGAGGAACACCCGATGTCCCATCCCTATAACGACCAGCCCGACAGCGCCTTCTGGCGCCGCGCCATCGGCGACCGGATGCCGCACGAGATCGGCGACTGGTACACCAAGCGCTTCTCGCTCGACGGCAAACGCATCGCCACGGCGGGAAGCTGCTTTGCCCAGCATCTGGGGCGCCAGCTGCGCAATGCGGGGTTCGATTACGTCGATTGCGAATTGCCGCCCACCGGCCTGCCCGAAAGCGATTATCTCGACTGGGGCTACAAGATGTATTCGGCGCGCTACGGCAACGTCTACACTTCGCGCCAGCTCGTGCAGCTTCTGGACCGCGCCACCGGGATCTTCGACCCGGTCGAGGATTACTGGGAGCGCGATGGCGGCGTGGTCGACCCGTTCCGCCCGACGATCGAGCCCGAACCCTTCGGCTCGGTCGAGGAATTGCGCGCCCTGCGCGAGGATCATCTTGCGGCCACGGCCGAGGTCTTCCGCACCGCCGATGTGCTCGTCTTCACCATGGGCCTGACCGAGGCGTGGCTGTCGAAGAAGGACGGCGCCTGCTTCCCGCTCTGCCCCGGCACGGCGGGCGGCACCTATGATCCCGACCGTCACTTCCTGCAGAACCTCGGCTCGGCCGACGTCCGCGCGGATATGGAGGCCTTTCTGGCCAAGGTCAGACGCATCAATCCCCGGCTGGAAATCCTGCTGACCGTCTCGCCGGTGTCGATGATGGCCACGGCGACGCCACAGCAGGTCTCGGTCGCCACGGTCTATACCAAGTCGGTGTTGCGCGCCGTTGCGGGCGAGCTCTACGCGGCGCACGACCATATCGATTATTTCCCGTCCTATGACATGGTCGTCGGGCCCGCTGCGCGCGGCGCGTTCTTCAAGGAAGGGATGCGCGAGGTCGCGCCCGAGGGCGTGGCCTATGTGATGAGCCATTTCCTGTCCGAGCACCGCCCGCCCGGCGCGGGCGAGGCCCCGGCCGCTCCGGTCCGGCCGGAAGCCGCGCCCGACATCGCGCCCCGGATGGCACCGCGTCAGGCCCCGCACCAGCCTTCTGGGGGGGCCGACCGTCCGACGCCGGCACCAACGACGGCTCCGGCCGCGCCCCAAGGTCAGAAACCCGCCGCCCGGCCCGTGCCCTCCCGTCCCGCTCCCGCGCGCCCGGCTCCCGCGCGATCCGCGCCGGTCGATCTGTCGGGCATCGATCCCGACGAAGACGACATCAAGTGCGACGAGGAACTGCTCAACACCTTCGGCAAGCCGGGCAAGGGGTGACGAGGTCCAATTTTCGCGGTCGTCCTTGGCGCCGGTTCTCGAAGCCATGACCGCAACAGTGTTCAGTCGATTGGAAACTGCATGGAACACCCTTATCGCAGTCAGCCGGCAAAAGCCTTCTGGAAACGAACGGTTCCGGCCTATCACCCGCTCGAGGTTCCGGACTGGTACACGCGACGCTTTTCGATAGACGGCGCCCGGATTGCTACAGCGGGAAGCTGTTTTGCACAGCATATCGGTCGCAACCTACGCGAAAAAGGATTCGCATACTTGGACGCCGAGCCCGCTCCGGCCCAAGTGTCGCCTGCGCTTGCGTCGGAATACGGCTACGGAATGTACTCGGCTCGGTACGGCAACATCTATACCGCGCGACAATTGCTCCAGTTGCTCCAGCGTGCGAATGGGACGTTCAGACCGACCGAAGATTACTGGATCAAGGGCGATGGCGTAGTCGATCCATTTCGTCCCACGATCGAACCAGAACCCTTCGGTTCGGTCGAAGAATTAAGGGCTGTTCGAGCAGGCCATCTGGATTGTGTATCCGGACTGCTGCGCGACGCGGATGTCTTTGTTTTTACGCTCGGCTTAACCGAAGCGTGGCTTTCGAAAACCGACGGTGCCTGCTATCCGCTTTGCCCAGGCACGGTTGCGGGGGTCTTCGACGAGACGGTGCATGCCTTCCGCAACCTGGATTACACCGAAGTGCGTGCTGATATGGAAGCCTTCATCGCGGGCGTGCGTGACATCAATCCCAAGCTGCGCTTTCTGCTGACCGTGAGCCCGGTTCCACTGGCCGCGACAGCGACCGACACTCAGGTGGCCGTTGCCACAGCCTATTCCAAATCGGTTCTGCGAGCGGTGGCAGGCGATCTTGTGGCGGCGCATGAGTTCATCGATTATTTCCCGTCATTCGAAATCATTACCTCGCCTTTCATGCGTGGGTATTTCTTCCAGCCCGACGGCCGCGAAATCCTGCCTCGTGGGGTCGAACATGTCATGTCGGTCTTTTTCGAACAGCATCCGGTTCCTGGCGGCAAAGCATCGGTGGCGACAGGATCCGCTGCCAGCGATGCCGATCAGGCGTCTTTCGAGCGCGACATGACCGCCGACGAGGTACGGGAAAAAATCAAATGCGACGAAGAACTTCTGAGCGCCTTCGCCCCGGAGAGAAACGCATGAAGATCTTGGTGACGGGGGACTCGCATACCGGCGCATTGAACCTTGCCGTCAGGTCCATGAACGCTGGTGGCGAAATCCCGGACGGCATTTCCGTCAGCGTCCAGCCGGTAAGCGGAGGCGACAAGCTTCGCACAGAATTCTGGAGGGACGCGGGCGACCACGCCGAGATTACGGTGACGATGAAAAAGGACATCGGCGTCAAGCGCCTGCCGCCGGATCCAACCACGGACACGGTCGCATTCTGCATGCCGTTATGGCCGGCACGCGTGTTGCGTCCGCTGGTGGCTGGCAAGCATTCGGTCGCCGAAGACATCCCCGGACGGCACGCGATATCCCGCTCGATGTTTCGCCGCATGGTGCTCGACGATCAGCATCACGTGCTAAGGCTGGCAGAATTCTTGCGCGATAGCGGTGTGCAGGTCATCGCCGTTTCGGCGCCGGGGCTGTTTCGCGATCACTACACCCTGCGTCAGGACGAACCGACACGCGTTCTCACCATGTTTCAGGACTATCGTGCGATCATGCTCAAGGAACTTGAACGGCGGAAAGTGCCGGTCGTCAATATTCCGCCCGAGTGCCTTGATGACGAAGGGTTCATGCGGTCGGAATTCCGTCACGCTGACCCTAGGGACGAGCATCATGCAAATCCTGAGTTCGGAAAACTGATGATACGCGGGCTGCTGGAAATCGCTTCCTCCAACCCGCTCTTGCAAGCTGCCAATCGTTCTTAGGCTCAGAAATCCGTCGGCGCGCCGCCCTCTTCCTTGCGGCGCGCCACGAAGGCCTGCAATTCCTCGCGGATCGCCGGGTCCATGGGCGGGGCCTCGAACGTGTCGACGATCCCGCGATAGATCCGGTGCGCGCGTTCGGGTGTCTCGACCGCGCCCGCCTGTGCCCAGGCCTCGTAATTGCGCCAGTCGCTGACCAGCGGATCGTAGAACGCCGTGGCATAGCGCGCCTGCGTATGCGCGCAGCCGAAGAAATGCCCGCCGGCGCCCACGTCGCGCACCGCGTCGAACGCGATGGACTCGGGGTCGGTCGCCACCAGGTCCGGCTCCATGTAGCGCTCGATCATCTGCAGCAACTCGCAATCCATCACGAATTTCTCGGGGCTGGCGATCAGCCCGCCCTCCAGCCAGCCGGCGGCGTGATAGACCATGTTCGACCCCGACTGCACCGCCGCCCAGAGCGAGTTCGACGTCTCCCACATCGCCTGCCCGTCGGGCACATTCGCGGTGCAGACCCCCGAAGAGCGCAGGGGCAATCCGTAGAACCGCGCCAGCTGCCCGGTGATCTGCGTCGCGCGCATGTATTCGGGCGTGCCGAAAGCCGGCGCGCCCGAGCGCATGTCCACGTTCGAGGTAAAGGTGCCTATCCCCACCGGACAGCCCGGCGCCGCGTATTGCAGCAGCGCCACGGCGGCCAGTCCCTCGGCGATGGACAGCGCCACCGCGCCCGCCATCGTCACCGGCGCCATCGCGCCCGCCAGCGTGAAGGGCGTCACGATCACCGGCTGGCCGCGCCGCGCAAGGCGAAGCGCGCCGTCTATCATAGGGAAATCGTGCTTCAGCGGGCTGACCGAATTGATGTTGGTATACATCCGCGGCGCGGCCTCGAACTCGGCATGGCTGAGCCCGCCGGCGATGCGCACCATGTCCATCACGTCCTCGACCCGCTCGCGACCGAGGCTGTAGGCGTGGCAGACCTTGTCGGTCAGGGTGAGCTTCTCGTAGAGGCAGTCGAGATGGCGCACCGACGGGTGGATGTCGATCGGCTCGACCGGGTAGCCGCCGGCGATATGGATGCAGTTGAACGCCTGCGTCAGCATCATGAATTCGCGGAACGTGGCGAAATCGCCGGGCCGCTTGCCGCGCACCAGGTCCCAGGCATTCGGCGGGCTCGAGACATTGACGAAGGCCATGTAGCCATCGCCGATGGTCACCTGCCGGGCGGGATTGCGCGGGGTGATGGTGAACGAGGCGGGGGCACGGCCCACCATCTCCATGACGAAATCGGCGTCCATCCGAACGTTCTGCCCGTCCACCCGGCATCCCGCGTCGCGCAGGATCGTCAGCGCCTCGTCATTGAGAAATTCGATGCCGATATCCGACAGGATGCGCATCGCGCCGGCATGGATCGCCTGCACGCCGGCCTCGTCCACCGGTTCGACCGGACGGTCGGTGTTGCGCGGTACCCGCCAGGGTCTCTGTTCCAGCTGAAACCCGCTCGCCCGCCGCGCATTGCCGCCCCGCCCGCCCTGCCGCGTCCTGCGGGCCACGCTGTCATCCATCGGCGCCTCCGTCTGTCCGGTGAAAAGCCTAGAGCGCTCCGGCATACGGCGGCAATGCGAGAGAAGTCAGCGCTAGGTGGCGCGAAGTGACGGGCGCTTACGTCGCGGGCGCTGCGCAGCCGGGCCCTTGGCCCGCGCGAGAGCATCTGCACCGTCCCGGACCCTCCCGCAGGAGAGCCATGGTTCAAGGATGCCGCCTTCACACCGTGTCAACCCGGCGCATCTTTACGCCGGAAATATCCTCGGGGGTGAATTGGCCGCAAGGCCAAGAGGGGGCAGACAGCCCCCTCGACCCGCTCACCGCACCTCCAGCGCCCGGACCCAGCGCGCCGCGTCATGCGCGTGGATCTCGGCATGGCGGATATGCCGGTCGAAGCCCTGCGCCAGATCGCGGATCAGCGGTTTCGAGCGCACCAGCATGTAGGTATCGCCGGTATAGACCGCCGCGCGGGTATAGCCGAACACGGTCATCGGCGCGGCGAACCGCTTGCGGCCGTCGAACAGATACATGCGGAAGGCCGGGTAGAGCTCATCGAGCGTCGCGGCGATATGCGCCAGTTGCTGCGCGCGGGCTTCGGCGTCGAGTCCGGTCCAGATGCCCGCGCCTTGCGCGAAGATCTCAAGCGTTTGCAACGGCATGCACAGCTCGATATCGCTTTCGGGCATGCGCGAGAAATGCAGCCTGCGGTCGGTCTGGCTTTGCAGCCTGCGGCGTTCCTGCTCGTTCGACGCGGCCTGGTAGGCGATCACCTCGGGCGTGCGCATCAGGTCGGGCAGCCAGGCGGGGACGTAGCGCACCTTCTGGCCGCTGGCTTCGTGGTGCCAGCGCTCCATCGCCGTGCGGTTCTCCGCATCGAGCGCCTGCTCGGTCTCGACCGCGCCCAGCACCTGCATCGAGCGCCCCGGTTCGTCGCTGAGGCCCAGAAGCCAGTCGGCCGATACCCGGAACCGCGCGGCCAGCGCCAGCAGGGTCTCGGCCCGGGGCAGGCGGGGGTTCTGGCCGGAAACCAGTTGCGACAGCGCCGAGCGGTCGATGCCGATCTCGGCGGCGAAGGCGGTCTGCGACAGGCCCGAGCGCGCCTGCACATCGGCCAGCCGCTTGCGGAAGGCGGCGGCGGTCTCGCGTTTGTCCATGGCTTCCCCGGGGTTATCTGTCGCTTTCAGTAAACAGATGTGACTTGATGCGTCAATCGCGGCCCATACTGACGTGCAAACGCGCGTTGCCGTGCGCGTCAAAACGCTCACACTGGCGGCATTCTTTCATGACGGGAGACAGGATGCGCCGGGCATTGCGCCTTGAATGGCCGACATTGGGGCTGATCGCCTTTTGCTACGGCGCGTGGCTCGGGGCCGGTTTCTGGCTCTATCCGCGCGCCCCCCTCGCGGCGCTGGCGGTGATGGCGCTGATGACGGCGCTGCATTCCTCGCTGGTGCACGAATGCCTGCACGGCCATCCCACGCGCCACCGGCTGATCAACGAGGCGCTGGTCACGCTGCCCCTGTCGCTGGTCTATCCGTTCCGTCGGTACCGCGCGCTGCATCTGGCGCATCATCACGACACAAGGCTGACCGATCCGCTGGACGATCCCGAAAGCTATTATCGCGAGCGCTGGCTTTACCGGGCGCTTCCGGCGGTTCTGCGCGGGCTGTTGCGGGCCAACAATACGCTGACGGGGCGGGTCGTGATCGGTCCCTGGCTGGCGGCGATCGGGTTTCTGGGCGCCGAGGCGCGGCTCTTGCGCCAGAATGCCTGGGGGGTGCGGCTTGCCTGGGGGCTGCATTTGCCGGCGATGCTGGCGGTGCTGATCGCGGTCCAGGCGATGGGGATCCCGTTGTGGCTCTACCTTCTGGCGGTCTGCTGGCCGGGGCTGTCGCTGATCGCGCTGAGAACCTTTGCTGAGCATCAATGGCACGAGGCGCCTGAGGGCCGGACCATCATCGTCGAGCGCTCTCCGCTCGCCTGGCTCTATCTCAACAACAACCTGCATATCGTCCATCACCGCCATCCCTCGACGCCATGGTACGCGCTGCCGGCGCTCTACCGGTCGCGGCGCACGGAATGGCAGGCGCTGAACAAGGGTTACGTCTTTCCGCACTACTGGGCATTGTGGCGCCAGTGGGGGCTGCGGGCGAAAGAGCCCGTCGCCCATCCTGTCCTGAGACGCGAGCCCGAGACTTCATGACCCAGACGACACCGCTTGCCAGCCTGCCGATGTATGACTGGCCCGAGGTTCACGCCGAAACCGATGCCCAATGGCAGGCCCTGCGTGCCGCCATGGCCTGCGTCGACCTGCCCGAAACGCTGACCCGTCCCGATACCGGGCCCTACAAGCTCAACGATCACTGGCGCGATCCGGCGCTGGTGTTCAGCCAGTGTTGCTGGGGGCCGCTGGATGCGGGGATGATCGGCTTCCTGATCCCGCTGGCGCAGCCCGATTACGGCGCCTGGCCCGGCGGGCGCGGGCCGTTCTATCGCTCTGCCATGGTGGTCCGCAAAGGCGAGGGCGCTCCGGCGCCGCTGCCGTCGGGGTCAGCGGCGGAATTGCCGGACGGGGCGCTGAAGGGCCGGCGCTTTGCCTATAACGATACCGAGTCGCTGTCGGGCTACCGCGGCCTTGCCGCCGATCTGGGCGCCGATCCCGCGACGCTTGCGGCGCAGGCGATCCTGTCGGGCGGGCACCGCAATTCGGTACGCATGGTCGCGCAGCACGAGGCCGACATTGCCGTGATCGACTGCCGCTCCTGGGCGCTCGCGCAGCGATTCGAGCCCGAGGCGGCGTCGCGGCTCGAGGTGATCGGCTGGACCGGCGAACAGCCCGGCATCGCCTATGTCACCAGCCGCGCCACCGAGGCCTCGGCGGTGACGGCCATGCGCGAAGGTCTGCTGGCTGCCGGGTGTCACCCGGTGGCGCCACGCTGAACGAAGGGAAACGGGATGACACGAAGCTATCGGGCGGTGGTGATCGGCGGTGGCGTGGTGGGGGCCTCGGTCCTTTACCACCTCGCCAAGGCGGGCTGGACGGATGTGCTGCTGATCGAGCGCTCCGAGCTGACCTCGGGGTCGAGCTGGCACGCGGCGGGGGGCTTTCACACGCTCAACGGCGATCCCAACGTGGCGCGGCTTCAGGCCTATACCGTGTCGCTTTACGAAGAGCTCGAACAGATCAGCGGCCAATCCTGCGGCTTGCACCTGACGGGCGGCGTGATGATGGCCGACAGCCCCGAGCGGATGGACTTCCTGCGCCTGACCCATGCGCGGGGCCGCGCGCTGGGCATGGAGACCGAGCTGATCACGCCCTCCGAGGCCAAGGCCATGTTCCCGCTGATGGATGAGGGCCATTTCGTCGGCGCCCTGTGGGATCCGGTCGAAGGCCATCTCGATCCGTCGGGCACCACCCATGCCTATGCCAAGGCGGCGCGCGTTCTGGGCGCCGAGATCGAGCTGCGCAACCCGGTCGAGGACATCACCCAGACCCCGGATGGCACCTGGACCCTGCACACGAAGAACGGCCCCATCACCTGCGAGCATGTGGTCAATGCCGGCGGCCTCTGGGCGCGCGAGGTCGGGCGGATGGTCGGGCTGGAGTTGCCGGTTCTGGCCATGGAGCATATGTACCTGCTCACCGACACGATGCCCGAAGTCGTGGAATTCAACCAGTCGACGGGGCGCGAGCTGGTCGGCGTCATCGATTTCAAGGGGGAAATCTACACGCGGCAGGAACGCCAGGGCATCCTGCTGGGCACCTACGAGAAAGCCTGCAAGCCCTGGTCGCCGGTCAAGACGCCCTGGGATTTCGGGCACGAATTGCTGGCGCCCGATCTGGACCGCATCGCGCCCTCGCTGGAGGTCGGTTTCCGCCATTTCCCGGCGGTCGAACGCGCGGGCATCAAGCAGGTGATCAACGGCCCCTTCACCTTTGCCCCCGATGGCAACCCGCTGGTCGGGCCGGTGCCGGGGCTGACGAATTTCTGGTCCGCCTGTGCGGTGATGGCGGGCTTTTCGCAGGGGGGCGGCGTGGGTCTCGTGCTGGCCAACTGGATGACCGGGGGCGATCCCGGGCATGATGTCTTCGGCATGGATGTCGCGCGCTTCGGCGAATGGGCGACGCTCCGGTACACCAACGCGAAGGTGCGCGAGAACTACTCGCGCCGCTTCTCGATCCGTTTCCCGAACGAGGAACTGCCCGCCGCGCGCCCGGCCGAGACCACGCCGCTTTATGACCTGATGCTGTCCCAGAACGCGGTGATGGGCGATAGCTGGGGGCTGGAGACGCCCCTGTGGTTCGCCCCCTCGGCAGACGAGGCGCAGGATATCCCCTCTTTCCACCGCTCGAACGATTTCGCCCATGTCGCGCGCGAGGTGAAGACAACCCGCGAAAGCGTCGGCGTGACCGAGATCGCCAACTTCGCCAAATACGCGGTGACGGGCCCCGGCGCCGAGGCGTGGCTCGACCGGCTGATGACCAACACGATGCCGAAGACCGGACGGCTGGTGCTGACGCCGATGCTGAACGAGCGCGGCAAACTGATCGGCGATTTCACGATCGCCAAGGCAGGTGAGGAACGTTTCCTGATCTGGGGCTCGCTCGGTGCCTCGCGCTACCACATGCGCTGGTTCGAAAGCCACCTGCCCGGGGACGGTTCGGTCCGGGTTCATCGCTTTCACATGGATATGGTGGGGCTGTCGGTCTGCGGCCCGAAATCGCGCGACGTGCTGGCGAAACTGGTGGATACGGACGTGTCGAACGCGGCCTTCCGCTTCATGGATTTCCTCGAGATGGACGTGGCCGGCGCGCCTTGCATGGTCAACCGCATCACCTATACCGGCGATCTGGGCTACGAGATCTGGATGAAACCGGCAGCCCAGCGGCGCGTCTACGCTGCAATCAAGGCGGCGGGGGCGGAATTCGGCATCGCAGATTTCGGCATGCGGGCGCTGTTGTCGATGCGACTGGAAAAGAACTTCCCCACATGGTTCGCGGAACTGCGGCCGATCTACGGGCCGTTCGAGAGCGCGATGGACCGCTTCGTCAAACTGCAGAAACCCGATTTCATCGGCCGCGAAGCGGCGATGCGCGAGCGTGACGACGGCCCGAAACTGCGCCGCGTCTCGCTGGTGATCGAGGCAGGCAGCGCGGATGTGATGGGTGACGAGCCGATCTGGGCGCGGGTGGGCGACACCGATCACGGCACGATCGGCGCCCCGCATGGCTACGGCGCTCCGCGCTTCGACGCGGGCGGGCACGCGCTTGCCAAGCCCGACCCGTCGCGCGATGGCGACTGGCGGGTCGTGGGCTGGGTGACATCGGGCGGCTACGCGCATTGGGTCGAGAAATCCATGGCGCAGGGCTACCTGCCGGCGGCTTTGGCCGATCGCGGCGAAGCGGGTCTGTTCGAGGTCGAGATCCTGGGCGAACGCTGCGCGGCCCGGATTGCGCTGGAGCCGCCCTTCGACCCGACGGGCACGAGGATGCGGATGTAGCGGGGGCGGGGCGGCTCGGGCCCCGCAAGGGGGCCGCTCGCCGCCCCGGCGGGAGGCGCTTCGCCCTCCCGCGCCCTCCCGAGGATATTTATGGAACAAAGATGAACAGGGCCGCGCGGCCGCGTCCTTGTTCCGAAAGTATCTTCCGGGGGCGAGAGAACTGGTCTTCGGCCAAGAGGGGGGCAGAGAGCCCCCCTGATGCCTGCAGGGATCCGTGCGGGCGCTGCGCGACGCAAGGGCGGGCTTGCTCCGGACGCGCCGGGTGTGTTCTCTGAGGCGAAACCGGGGGGAGAACGAGTCATGAAAGCTGCAATCTGTCGGGACTTTGGTCAGCCGCTGACGATCGAGGAGGTCGTGCTCAGGGCACCGGGGCCGGGCGAGGTGCAGGTCGGGATCGAGGCCGTGGCGATCTGCCATTCCGATATCGGCTATCTCGACGGGATATGGCACAGCCAGCTTCCTGCGGTCTATGGACACGAGGCCGCCGGGCGGATCACCGCCCTGGGCGAGGGGGTGCAGGGGCTTTGTGTGGGCGATGCGGTCGTGGTGACGATGATCCGCGCCTGCGGGCAATGCCGCGCCTGCCGCCTGGGCAAGCCCTATCTCTGCGCCACGCGCTACAACCGGGCCAACGGCGTGCTCAGCCTGCCCGATGGCAGCGTGGTCGAGCACGGGCTCGATACCGGCGCCTTTGCCGAGGCCTGCGTGGTTCATGCCAGCCAGGTGGCGAAGGTGCCCGACGACCTGCCGATGGAGCTGGGTGCGCTTCTGGCCTGCGGGGTGATCACCGGCACCGGTGCGGTGATCAACACCGCGGGCGTCAGGGCGGGTGAGAACGTGGTGGTGATCGGCGCGGGGGGCGTCGGGCTCAACGCCATTCAGGGCGCGCGGCTGGCCGGGGCGGGCAAGATCATCGCCGTGGATCTCGCCGAGGAAAAGCTGGACGCCGCGAAGGAATTCGGGGCGACGGATGTGTTGCGGGCCGACATGAAGGGGCTGCGCAAGGCCGTCATGGCGCTGACCGAGGGGCAGGGGGCCGAGCATGTGATGGTCGCCGTGGGCGCGGTTGCTGCCTATAACCAGGCGGCCTCGCTGGCCTGCAAGGGGGGGCAGGTGGTCATGGTGGGGATGCCGCCCTCGGGTGCGAAGATGGAGGTCGAGCCGGTCATCGCCGCCGTCACCGCCCAGAGCTATCGCGGCAGTTTCATGGGCGCGACCGTGGTGCAGCGCGACATCCCCTATCTGGTCGAGATGTGGCGGCAGGGGCGGCTGAAGCTGGAAGAGCTGATCACCGCGCGCTACGCCTTTGAGGAGATCAATCAGGCCATCGCCGATGCCCGGCAGGGCCATGTTCGCCGCAACGTGATCGTCATGGCGCGGTAACAGGCCGGAGGGGCAAGATCCGGGCGCGGTATCGGCGGGCATTTCCGTCAGAGAGGGTGCGATGAAACTGCAGGATCTCGAGATCTTCGTCGTGGGCACGCCGCCCCCGGGCTGGGGCGGGCGCTATTGGCTGATCGTCAAGCTGACCGCCGATAACGGCATCAGCGGCTATGGCGAGGTCTACGCGGCCTCGGTCGGTCCCAGGGCAATGGTCGCAGTGATCGAGGATGTCTTCGCGCGCCACATGCAGGGCGAGGCGCCCGCCAATATCGAGACGATGTTCCGCCGGGTCTATTCCTCGGGTTTCACGCAGCGCCCGGACCTGACGGTGATGGGCGCCTTCTCGGGGCTGGAAATCGCCTGCTGGGATCTGTGGGGCAAGGCGCTGGGCCAGCCGGTCCATGCCCTGCTGGGCGGCCGGCTGAACGAACGGCTCAGGGCCTATACCTATCTTTACCCGCTGGACGGGATGGAGGCGCGCGATTTCTGGTCCTCGCCCGAGATGCAGGCCGAATCCGCGCGCGCGGCGGTCGCGCAGGGCTTCACCGCGATCAAGTTCGATCCGGCGGGGCCCTACACGATCCATGGCGGGCATCAGCCGGCGATGTGGGATATCGACCTGAGCGTGCGGATGTGTGCGGCGATCCGCAAGGCGGTGGGCAACAGCGCGGACCTTCTGTTCGGCACGCACGGGCAGTTCACGCCCTCGGGCGCGATCCGGCTGGGACAGGCGCTTGAGCCTTACAGCCCGCTCTGGTTCGAAGAGCCCATCCCGCCCGACAACCTGCTCGACTTCGCCCAGGTGGCGCAGGCGGTGCGCATCCCGCTGGCGACGGGCGAGCGGATGACGACCAAGGCCGAATTCGGCACGCTCTTGCGCTCGGGCGGGGCGTCGATCCTGCAGCCGGCGCTGGGCCGTTCGGGCGGGATCCTGGAGACGAAGAAGATCGCCGCCATGGCCGAGGCGTTCGGCGCGCAGGTGGCACCGCATCTCTATGCCGGACCGGTGGAATGGGCCGCGAATGTCCAGTTGGGCGCGACCCTGCCCAACCTGCTGCTGGTCGAAAGCATCCAGACCGGCGGCGCCTTCCATCGCGCGCTGACGCGCGAGTCGCTGGTGGTCGAGGACGGCTATATCACCGTGCCGACCGCGCCGGGGCTGGGCATCGCGTTCGACGAGGACCTTGCGCGGGCGCAGGCCTATGACGGCGATGCGCTCCACCTGCAGATGCAGGAAGCGCCCTGCGACTACACCGCCGCGAATGCCTTTCAGGGCGGCGCGCCGCGCGACTGAGGCGCGCGGGGCAGCTCGTGCGCCGCCGGCGTCCCGCGCGCGCCCGGCCTGAAACCGCGCCGCCGTCGAGGGAAAATTCGGTTGAAACTCGGGCCCTGTCGCGTTTGGATGGTAGGGTGTCGCTTTTAAGGCGGTGTGACGCGTGACCTTTGGGCCGCATGAGCTAATTCGGACCAGCGACATGACCGCGCAAAGAATCCGAGCCAACAGGGAGTTGAACCATGAAAGATCTTCACGCGAAGCGGGAGGCTGTTCGGCATCCCGTGGCCGAGATGTACGCGCGGGAATGCGCGGCGGGCAAACTCGATCGTCGGGAATTTCTGACCCGCGCGACCGCGCTCGGCGTGGCGGTTCCGGCGGCCTATGGTCTTCTGGGCCTCGCCGCGCCCGAAGCCCATGCCCAGGAGCCGCAGATGGGCGGCACGCTGCGGATGCAGATGGCGATCAAGGCGCAGCGCGACCCGCGCACCTGGGACTGGTCCGAGCTGGCCAATGCCTGCCGCGGCTGGCTTGAATACCTGGTCGACTACCAGCGCGACGGCTCGCTGCAGCCGGTGCTGCTGGAAAGCTGGGAAGCCTCTGACGACGCGACGACCTATACGCTGCATGTCCGTCCCGGCGTGACCTGGAACAACGGCGATCCCTTCACCGCGTCGGATGTCGCCCACAATATCGAGCGCTGGTGCGACGCCTCGGTCGAGGGCAACTCGATGGCCAGCCGCATGGGCTCGCTGATGGAAAACGACGCGATGCGCGAAGGCGCGGTCGAGGTCGTCGATGACCTGACCGTGCGGCTGAACCTGTCGAGCCCCGATATCGCGCTGATCGTGTCTATGGCCGATTACCCGGCCGCGGTCGTGCATCCGTCCTTTACCGGCGACGACCCGGTCGCCAACCCGATCGGCACCGGACCCTACCTGCCGGTCAGCTACGATCCGGGCATCGGCGCCGTGGTCGAGCGCAATCCCGACCACACTTGGTGGAACGAGGGCAACGGCGCCTATCTCGACCGGATCGAATTCATCGACCTGGGCACCGATCCGGCATCGTGGATCGCCGCCGCCGAGGCGGGCGAGATCGACCTGAACTATCAGGCGCAGGGCGATATCATCGACATCTTCGATGCCATCGGCTACCCGCGCTCGGAAGCGGTGACCGCCGCCACCATCGCCGTCCGCTTCAACCAGGACAACGCGCCCTACGACAACAAGGACGTGCGTCTGGCGCTGCAGAAGGCGGTCAACAACGCCATCGTGCTGGAGCTGGGCTACAACGATCTGGGCATTGTCGCCGAGAACCATCATGTCTGCCCGATCCACCCCGAATATGCCGAGCTGCCGCCGATCGAGGCCGACGCCGCGGCGGCGATGGCCCGGCTCGAGGAAGCGGGCCATGCCACGACCGAGTTCGAACTGATCTCGATTGACGAGCCGTGGCAGGCCGAGACCTGCGACGCGGTGGCGGCCCAGATGCGGGATGCGGGCATCAACATCACCCGCACGATCCTTCCGGGTGCGACCTTCTGGAACGACTGGACCAAGTACCCGTTCTCGGCCACCGAGTGGAACATGCGTCCGCTGGGGGTTCAGGTGCTCAACCTCGCCTACCGGACCGGTGGCGCCTGGAACGAGACGGCCTTCTCCAACGAGGAGTTCGACAGCCTGCTCGACGAGGCCAACGGCATCGCCGACGCCGATGCCCGCCGCGAGGTGATGGCGCGGATCGAGACCATCATGCAGGAAGAGGGTGTGCTCATTCAGCCCTATTGGCGCTCGATCTTCCGCAACGCGGCCGAGAACGTTCATGGTGCGGAAATGCACCCGACCTTCGTCGTCGATTACGTGAAGTACTGGAAGAGCTGATCTTCCCTTCGGGCGCGCCGGGTTCCGGCGCGCCCCCCTGTTTCCAGACCCGCATTTCCTGCCCGCAAGGGTTCCCTCCTTCGCCGCCGCGACACCCGGATGCCGCCCTGCCTCCGGCTTCCCTGATAATCGCGGCCCGCCATCGGAGACGCCATGCTGCTTTTCCTCCTGCGGCGCATCGGTCTGATGCTTGTCACCGCGCTCTGCCTGACTTTCGTGGTCTTCGCGCTTACCAACATGCCCGCCAAGCTGGAAACGCTGGCCAAGACGCAGGCCGGCAG
This sequence comes from Pararhodobacter marinus, assembly GCF_003122215.1. Taxonomy (GTDB): domain Bacteria; phylum Pseudomonadota; class Alphaproteobacteria; order Rhodobacterales; family Rhodobacteraceae; genus Pararhodobacter; species Pararhodobacter marinus. Next base: position 183,281 of record NZ_QEYD01000002.1, read on the forward strand.
CCGCATGTCCGACGCCGAGGTCACGAGCTGGCTGGAACGCAACGGCTATGCCGAGCCGATGCTGGTGCGCTATGGCGAATGGCTGGGCGTGATGCCGGGCTGGGTGCGGGTCGACGCGGATGGCAGCGTCACGGGCCGCTGTGTGGCCCTGCGTGGCACCGACGATGCGGCAGGCGAGCGTTGCGGCTTGCTCCAGGGTGACTGGGGCTTCTCCACCCGGTTCCGCGCCGAGGTCAGCGATGTCATCGCCGCGCGGCTGGGGGCGACGGGGCTTCTGATGATGTGGGTGCTCATCGTCATGGTGCCGATGGCGCTGATCGTGGGGGTGCTCGCGGGGATGCGTGAAGGCTCGCGCACCGACCGCACGCTCTCGACCTTCGCCATCGCCTCGACCGCGACGCCGGAATACGTCTCGGGCGTGCTGTTCATCGCCCTTCTGGCATCGTCCACCGTGGGCATCTCGCCGATCCTCGCCGAATGGGGCTGGATCGACGGGCGCGTGCTGTTTCAGGGCAATGCCCGCTCGGCCATCGAGGATATCACCCTGTCCAACTTCACCCTGCCGGTGCTGACCATCGCGCTCTACGGCATGGGCTATGTCGCGCGCATCACCCGTGCCTCGATGACCGAGGTGATGACCCAGCAATATATCCGCACCGCGCGGCTGAAAGGCGTGGCCTTCTCGAAGATCGTCCTCAGGCACGCGCTCCGGAACGCGCTGATCGCGCCATTCACGGTGATCATGCTGCAGATCCCGTGGCTGTTGAACGGCGTGGTCATCTCGGAAGTGCTGTTTTCCTATCCGGGCTTCGGCTGGACCCTCTACGAGGCCGCCGTGAACAACGATATCGAACTTCTGCTCGCCGCCTCGGTGGTGGCGGTCGTGGTGGTGCTGGTGACGCAGCTGATCTCGGATATCGGCTATGTCTATCTCAATCCCCGCATCCGGATTTCGTAAGGAGAGCCCGCCATGGACCCGCTCAACTGGTTCGAAATCCTCGCCCGCATGGCCCAGCAATTCCTGCCCGTCTGGGTGGCGCTGGTGGTGACCTACGCGCTTTCCATCCGGTTCAAACGCCGTCTGGGCCTCTACGGCAAACTCTTCGATTCCACGGTCGGCATGATCGGCTTCGGGATCGTCCTGTTCTGGCTCTTCACCGCGCTCTTCGCCGATCTCATCGTCACCCATGACGCGCTCTCGCAGGTCAGCGGCATGCGCAACGAGCCGCCGGGCAGCGCGCTGCGCGATCCCCGAGATCTCTATCCCTATTATCTGCTGGGCGGCGACAGCCTCGCGCGGGACGTGTTTTCGCGCATGGTGATGGGCGCGCGCGAGGTGCTGCGCATCGCCCCCTTCGCGGCGATGATCTCGTTCATGATCGGCATCACGCTGGGCCTGCCCGCGGGCTATTTCGGCGGCAAGCTCGATACCGGGCTGACCTTCCTCGCCAACCTGGTGCTGGCCTTCCCCGTCATCTTGCTGTTCTTCCTCCTCGTCGCGCCCGAGATCCAGGAAACCATCATCCCCTCGGTCATGGCAGGCATCTTGTTCCTCGTGCCGATCCTGTTCGTGACCATCCTGCTCAACGCGCGCTTCTTCACCCAGCCCGCCAAACGCAATCTCTATGTGGGCGGGGTGCTGCTTGTGGGCGTCTGGGCCTATGCCGGTCTGGTCTTCGATGCCGACCCGGTTGGCCTCTGGTCGATGTCGCCCAACCTGCTCAACGTCTTCGTCGCCGTGGTCTTCGTCAACGCGCCCACCGTGTTCCGCATCGTGCGCGGCATCACGCTCGACATCAAGTCGCGCGACTACGTCGCCGCCGCGCAGACGCGGGGCGAGGGGCCGTGGTACATCATGCTGTGGGAAATCCTCCCCAATGCGCGCGGACCGCTGATCGTCGATTTCTGCCTGCGCATCGGCTACACCACGATCCTCCTTGGCACGCTCGGCTTCTTCGGGCTGGGCGTCAGCCCCGAAAGTCCCGACTGGGGCTCGACGATCAATGCCGGGCGCCGGCTGCTCACGGTCTACCCGCATCCCGCGCTGGTCCCGGCCATCGCCCTCATGAGCCTCGTTCTGGGCCTCAACCTGCTCGCCGACGGGTTGCGCGAAGAAAGCCTGAAGGATTGAGGCCGCGCGCCCCTTTCACTCTGTTCCAAATACTCCACGGGGGTCCGGGGGTGTGAAACCCCCGGTTCCCGAACCCGCCACAGGAGAGCCCGCATGAGCGACTGGACCCCGAACCAACCGATCCTCGAGATCGAGAACCTGTCGATCAGCTTCTTCACCCGCCTGCGCGAGATCCCGGCGGTGATGGATTTCTCCTGCCGCGTCATGGCGGGCGAGGCGATGGGCCTCGTGGGGGAATCGGGTTGCGGCAAATCCACGGTGGCGCTGGCGGTGATGCGCGATCTGGGCGTCAACGGCCGCATCACCGGCGGGACGATCCGCTTCAAGGGCCGCGACCTGACCAATATGGGCCAGGAGGCGTTGCGCAAGATCCGGGGCTCGGAAATCGCCATGATCTACCAGGAACCGATGGCGTCGCTGAACCCGGCGATGAAGATCGGCGCCCAGCTTGCCGAAGTGCCGATGATCCATCAGAAGATGGCCCGCGCCGAGGCGCTGAAACTCGCCCGGCAGGTCGTGGCCGATGTCCGGCTGCCCGATCCCGACCGCATCCTCGACGCCTATCCGCACCAGCTGTCGGGCGGTCAGCAGCAGCGCATCGTAATCGCCATGGCGCTGATGTCGAAGCCCGCGCTGCTGATCCTCGACGAACCCACCACTGCGCTCGACGTCACGGTCGAGGCGGGGATCGTCGATCTGGTGGGCGAGCTGGCCGAGAAATACGGCACGTCGATGCTGTTCATCTCACACAATCTCGGGCTGGTGATGGAGGTCTGCGACCGCATCACCGTGATGTATTCCGGCGAGGCGGTCGAGACGGGCGACATCAAGGACGTGTTCGACAAGATGCGCCACCCCTATACGCAGGCGCTGTTCCGCTCGATCCCGCTGCCCGGCGCCTCGAAGACCGCGCGCCCGCTGCAAGCCATTCCCGGAAATTTCCCGCTGCCGCATGAACGCCCGCCGGGGTGCAATTTCGGCCCCCGCTGCACCTATTTCGAAGCCGGGCGCTGCGACGCGCGCGAGATCCCGATGGTGCCGGTCGCGGGGGACGAGCGCCATGACAGCCGCTGCCTGCGGATCGACGAGATCGATTGGAGCGCAAGCCGCGCCGCGGAGACCGGCGAAGCCCGCGCGCCGATCGGGGATGTCGTGCTGGAGATGCAGGAGGTGCGGAAATATTACGAGGTCTCGGCCTCGACCCTGTTCCGGGGCGGCGATCCCAAGGTGGTGAAAGCCAACGAGACGCTGAGCTTCGACGCGCGCGAGGGCGAAACGCTGGCCATCGTCGGCGAATCGGGCTGCGGAAAATCGACCTTCGCCAAGGTGCTGATGGGGCTCGAGACGGCGACCGGCGGGCAGATCATGCTGTTCGACGAGAACGTGCAGTCGACACCGATCCAGGCGCGCAACACCGATACCGTGTCATCGCTGCAGATGGTGTTCCAGAACCCGTTCGACACGCTCAACCCGTCGATGAGCGTGGGTCGCCAGATCGTCCGCGCGCTGGAAATCTTCGGCGTCGGGAAGAACGACGCGGAACGCCAGCAGCGGATGCTGGAACTGCTCGACCTGGTCAAGCTGCCGCGCGAATTCGCCACGCGGATGCCGCGCCAGCTGTCGGGCGGCCAGAAACAGCGCGTGGGCATCGCCCGCGCCTTCGCCGGCAATGCCAAGGTGGTGATCGCCGACGAGCCGGTCTCGGCGCTCGATGTGTCGGTGCAGGCGGCGGTGACGGAACTGCTGATGGATATCCAGCGCAAGAACAAGACGACGCTGCTGTTCATCTCGCACGATCTGAGCATCGTGCGCTACCTCTCGGACCGCGTCCTGGTGATGTATCTGGGCCATGTCGTGGAACTGGGTACGACCGAACAGGTCTTCGCGCCGCCCTATCATCCCTATACCGAGGCGCTGCTCTCGGCGGTCCCGATCGCCGATACGAGGATCGAGAAGAAGCGGATCGTGCTGGAAGGCGACATTCCCTCGGCGGTGAACCCGCCGCCCGGCTGCCCGTTCCAGACCCGCTGCCGGTGGAAGTCGCAGGTCCCCGGCAATCTGTGCGAAACCGAGGTGCCGCCGCTGCGTGACGTGGGCGGCGGGCTGCAGCTCAAATGCCACCTGTCGCAGGAGATCCTTGACGGGATGGAGCCGGTTTTCACCTTTGCCGCGGAATAGGCCGGGCCTCGGGGGCATCGAGCCCCCTCGGCCCGGCGGGCTGCCGCCCGCACCCGCCCGGAGGGGACGCAAGCGCCCCCTCCGGACCTCCCCTCTGATCCAAACCCTGACCTCGCGCATGGATGTTTCCGGAACAAGGAGACGGGCAACGGGTGCGTCAACGCCGCGTCGGTGATCCGAAATATCCTCGGGGGTGAAGGGGCCGCAGGCCAAGCGGGGGCAGGACGTCCCCTCATACCGTCCCCGGTCAGAGCGCCGCCCGAAGCCGTTCCATCAACGTGCCGATCTGCCCGACATCGGCATTGGCAAAGGCGATGCGCATTTCCCTGGCGCCCTCGGGGTCGCCGTCGGGCCGGAACATCGTGCCGGGCAGCATGAGGACACCAGCCTTCGCCAGGAGGCGCTTGGCCATCTCGGGCGAGGGCGCGTCATAGGGGTGGCGGGCATAGGCGAAATAGGCGCCGCAGCCCAGAAGCTCCCAGCCGTCGATCTGCCCGAACCCCTCACACATCGCGGCGCGGCGGCGCAGGATCTCGGCGCGTTCCCCGGCGAGCCAGTCTTCGAGGTTCTCCAGCCCCCAGAGCGCGGCCATCTGCCCGGGCCCCGAGACGCAGATCGTCACCGTGTCGAGGAACTTCTCGATTTCGGCCAGCCGCGCGGGCGAGGCGGCGATGGCGCCGACGCGGTGGCCGGTCAGCCGGTAGGCTTTCGAGAAGCTGTAGAGATGGATGAAGCTTTCGTCCCAGTCGGGATCGGTGAACAGCGCGTGTGGCGGGCCATCCTGGGTGTGGAAATCGCGGTACGTCTCGTCGACGATCAGCGCGATCCCGTGCCGGCGGGCGAGATCGGCGAAGGCGGCCAGCAGCGCGGGCGGGTATTCCACGCCGCCGGGATTGTTGGGCGACACGAGCGTGATCGCCCTGGTGCGCGGGGTGATCAGCGCCTCGGCATGGTCCGGATCGGGCAGAAGGTCGGCGCCGGTCGGCAGCGCCACGGCTTCGATCCCGGACATCGACAGCCACATGACATGGTTGAAATACCAGGGCGCGGCCAGGATCACCGCGTCGCCCGGCCCGGCCAGCGTGGCGATGGTGGCGCAGAACGCCTGGTTGCAGCCCGAGGTCAGCGCGACCTGACGGGCGGTGACGGTGCCACCGTACAGCGCCGCGATCCGCGCCGCCAGACGCTCGCGCAGCGGCGCATTGCCCAGCACCGGGCCGTAGAGATGCACCTCGGGATCCTGCTCCATCGCCCGGGCCATGGCCTGCCGCAGGGAGGCGGGCGGCGGGTCCACCGGCGCGGCCTGCGAGAGGTTCATCAGAGACAGCCCCTCGGGCAGCGTGGTTTCGCTCAGCCAGCGCCGGGCTTCCATCACCGGCGGCGCGAAGGTCCGGGCGAAGGCGGGATTGAGGATCAGGGACATGCGTGTCTCGTCTTGGGCGCGGACAGAGTGCCGCAGGGGAGGCCGGGGTGCAAGCGGGCGCAGGCGGGTCAGGCCCGCAAGGCGCGCCAGAGGCCCAGGGCGGTGGCAGCGCCAAGGGCGACGGTCAGAGCCAGCGGCAGAGGCGCCCCCTGCACCATGCCGAAGGTCAGCGCACCAAGGCCGGACGCGCCGAAAACCGCGTGCCCGAGAGCGGCCGGGCGTCCCAGTTCGATCCGGTTGCGGGCCATCCAGCCCATCATGAACAGCGCCAGCATCCCGGCGCCCGCAAGTACGTTGGCGCCCACCCGGTCCGCAAAGGGCCAGAGCGCGGTTCCGATCCCCCAGGGCCAGAGCATCCACAAAGCCGCAAGCAGGCCCGTCAGCGCAGTCATCGCGGCCCAGAGGACCCGCTCGGCGGCTTGCGGTCTGCGCCCCGCGCGCAGGTCTTTCGATTTCAGCATTTCCAGCACCGCCCAGACCGACAGCACCGTCCCGAAGCCGGCCAGAACCCAGGGCACCGGGCGGCTCCAATCGGCGATCTCTCGGTGAAAGAGCCCCATCAGCACCAGCATCGGCGCCAGCCCCGTGGCAACGACGCCCAGCCCGAAGCGGAGGCGCGCGGGCGAGGGGGCTTGCATCACGCTGACCAGCACCGCCGCCGCCGAAAGCCCCATCGCCGCCGCGAGCCGGACAGCCGGTCCGGGCGCGTCCCAGCCAAGGCTCCCTTGCAGCGCCGCCCCCCAGACCAGCGCGCCCACGATCCCCGAGGCCGCGGCCAGCGTCAGCGTGCGGCGGCTGCGGCGGGGATAGGGCGCAAGCGGGGTTGCAAAGAGGCGGGCGAAAAGCGCGGCCAGCGCGAAGGTCAGCGCCAGCGCGCCAAGCAGGAAGAGAAGCGTCACGGGTCCGTTTCCGTCGAGAGGTCGCGCGCACGCTAGTGGGGCGGGCAGGGCGGCGCAAGCCGGTGAACGCCCTTGCGGCCGCCACTTGGGTCCCGATCGTGGCCCGCTCGGCCCTTGCCAAGCCGGGCAGGCTGCCGCATGTGGGGGGCAACCGACCGGAGCCGCCCATGACCCCTGCCGCGCGTGACGCCGCCGCGATAACCCTCCTTGACCGCTGGCTCGAGGGCCAGCCGCTTGAAGCCGCGCTGACCAACTGGGCGCGCGCGAGCCGTTTCGCGGGCTCCGGCGACCGCGAGGCGGTGCGCGATCTGGTGTTCCAGGCGGTTCGCCGGCGGCGTTCCGCCGCGGCCCTCGGGCAGGGTGAAAGCGGGCGGGCGTTGCTTCTGGGCCTTGCGCGCGAAGCAGGGCAGGACCTGTCGACCTGGAACGGCGAGGGGCACGCGCCCGCGCCGCTGTCCGAGGCCGAGCGCGCATTGCTGGCCGCGCCATTGCCGGATCTGCCGCGCGGCGTCGCGCTCGATTGCCCCGACTGGTTGCTGCCTGACGTCGACGCGGCCCTTGGCGCGCAGGCGGAAGCGGTGTTGCGGCGCATGCGGGACCGCGCGCCGGTCTTCCTGCGCGTCAACACTGCCCGGACGACGCTAGAGGCCGTCGCGGCCCGGCTGGCCGGCGACGGGATCGAGACGCGGCCCCATCCGCTGGCCGAGACCGCGCTGGAGGTGACCGCCAATCCGCGCCGCCTGCGCAATTCGGCCGCCCTGGCCGAGGGCGAGATCGAGATGCAGGATGCGGCCAGCCAGGCCGTGGCGCTGGCTTTCGCCGCCCAAGCCAAGGCGCTTGCGGCTTCGCGCGTCCTGGACTTCTGCGCGGGGGGCGGCGGCAAGGCGCTGGCGCTGGCGGCCGAGGGGCTGGCCGTCTCGGCCCATGACATCGATCCGCGCCGCATGTCGGACCTGCCCGCACGAGCCGAGCGCGCCGGGGCCCGGATCAGGGTTCTGGGCGACGTGTCTGCGGGGGGGTGGGAGGCGATCCTTGCCGATGCGCCCTGTTCGGGCTCGGGCAGCTGGCGCCGCGCGCCCGAGGCGAAATGGCGCTTCAGCGCCGAGCGTCTGGCCGAATTGCTGCGCATTCAGGACCAGATCCTCGATCGCTGCGCGGCGCTGACCGCGCCGGGCGGGATTCTGGGCTATGCCACCTGCTCGATGCTGCGCGCCGAAAACGAAGAGCGCGTCGCGGCCTTTCTGAAGCGTCATCCCGGCTGGCAAAGCCTTTCGGACCTGCGCCTGTCGCCACTCGACGGCGGGGACGGCTTTTTTCTGGCCGTGTTGCGAAAGCAATAGGCCTCAACGCGCTTGGGGAAAACAACCTTCGGTGGTATCGTGAGCCGTTAAGAGTGCATTAACGGTATCGCAGGACACTCGCGTCATGTCCGTGCCCGAAGACCATGTTTCTTTCGTTTCGCAAGCCTCCCGAAAACCGCGCGGGGGCGATGGCCGTGCGGCTTCGGCTTTCGCGGTCGCCGCGTTGGCAAGGCTGGTGCCTGTGGTACAGATCCTGGGCGGCCTGGGGCTGTTCCTGGCCGTTTGCGGCGGGGGACTGGCGCTGGCGGGGATGCCGGTGGCGGCGCTGGTCGTCGCGGTGGCGGCGATCAGCATCATGGTGCTCGCACTAATCGCGGCCCTTGGCGCGCGCCACCGCCGAAAACGTCGCGCCCGCGTCAGCGATGCGCTGGCCCAAGCGATGGAAAGCGACCCCGATCCGGTTCTTGTCACCGATCCCGAGGGGACGGTCTGCGCGGCGAATCAGGCAGGCGCGGCGCAGGCCCTCGATCCCGTGGACGGGATGCGGGGCTGGTGCGTCTCGCCCGAGGTCATGCGCGACACGCTCCTCGCCGAAACCGCGCGGCGGGGCGCGGCCTCGCGCGAATTCTGGCGCCGGAGCGGCGGGTTGCGCGTCACCTGCAATAGCGTGGAGCGGGCGCTCGGCGACGGCGTCGTGGTCTGGCGCTTCGCCCCGATCCGACGCGGCGGCGGGCGATCGGTCGATGCGCTCGGGCTTGCGGTCCTGTCCGTCGATGACGAGGGCGTGCATCCCAATCCTGCCGCGCTGACGCTTCTGGGCTGCGACGCGGCGCAGGCAGGACCGCTTCTGGCGGGGCTCGATTCGCCGGGCGGGGACCTGCGCCCCGATCGGCGCGGCGCAGAGACAGGCGGCGCCGAATCTTTGCCAGTGTTGCTGACCCTGCGCGACGGACGAACCTTTCAGGCCGTGCCGCTTGCGTCGGATACGGCCAGCGGAACGGGCGGGCGCGACCTGCTGCTTCTCCCGGCACTCCCGGCCGGAACCGACAGCCAAGCCGCGCCGCACGCATCCGCCTTCGAAGACATTCCCGTGGCGCTGTTGCAGATCGGCCCCGACGGTCGCGTCGGACAGGGCAATCGCCATGCCCGCTCGCTTCTGGGGCTCGAACCCGATGCGCGGCCCTGGTTCTCGGAGGTGGTCGAGGGGCTGGGGCGCCCGGTCAACGACTGGCTCGACGATGCGCGGCTGGGCCGGGCGCTTGGCCGGCCCGAAGTGCTGCGCGTGACGCTCAGGGAACAGGAAACCTTCGTGCAGATCATCCTGCGGCGTGCGCAGGACGGGCCCGACAGCGGCGCGCTGGTGGCGGTGATTTCGGACGCGACCGAACTCAAGACGCTGGAAGCGCGGTTCGTGCAAAGCCAGAAGATGCAGGCGATCGGTCAGCTTGCAGGCGGAATCGCGCATGATTTCAACAACCTGCTGACCGCGATTGCCGGTCATTGCGACCTGCTTCTGCTCAACCGCGACCGGTTCGATCCCGATTACAGCGATCTGTTGCAGATCCACCAGAACACCAACCGCGCCGCAGCGCTGGTGCGCCAGCTTCTGGCCTTTTCGCGCAAGCAGTCGCTCACCCCCGAAATCGTCGGCGTCGAGAATCTGCTTGAAGACCTGACCCATCTGCTGACCCGGCTGGTGGGCGAGCGTATCAATCTCGACCTGCGCCACCACCCCGATGTCGGCGCGATCCGCGCCGACAAGCGGCAGCTCGAACAGGTGATCCTCAACCTTGTGGTCAATGCCCGCGATGCGATGCCGATGGGCGGCACGATCCGGATCGAGACCGAGATCCGGCATCTCGCCCGCGAAACGGATGTCGGACGCGCGCGGCTGCCCGAAGGCGATTACGTCCTGATCCATGTCATCGATCAGGGATTCGGCATCGCGCCCTCGGTGATCGACAAGATATTCGAACCGTTCTTCACCACCAAGAAACTGGGAGAGGGCACCGGGCTGGGCCTGTCCACGGCCTATGGCATCGTCAAGCAGATGGGCGGCTACATCTTTGCGGACTCCGTCGAGGGGGCGGGCACGACCTTCACGCTGTATTTCGGCGCCATCGGTGAGCGGCCCGCGGTCCGGCGCGATCCGCGGCCCGCAGGGGCCGCGACGCTTTCCGAGACACATGACGATCTCGATGCCGGGCACGGCCTGTCGGTGCATGACACGCTGGCCGCTCTCGACCGCGTGGCCGAAGAGATGCCCGCCACCACGGATACCGCAGCCACGGGTCCGGCCCCGCGGCCCCGCGCGCCGACAGATCCCGCCCTGAAACCGCGCGTGAGGGCCCCGGGGGCGCCGCGTGGCGGCGGCGCGATCCTTCTGGTCGAGGACGAGGCCCCCGTCCGTGCCTTCGCGGCGCGCGCGCTTCGCCTGCAGGGCTATCAGGTGTTCGAGGCGCAGGACGGCGAACAGGCGCTCGATTTCCTGCAGGATCCGGGCCTGCGCGTCGATCTCTTCGTCTCGGACGTGGTGATGCCGGGGATCGACGGGCCGGGCTGGGTGGCCAAGGCGCTCGAGAACCGGCCCGGCACGCCCGTGCTGTTCGTGTCGGGTTACACCGAGGACGCGCTGCGCGCCACGATCAGCGGCATCCCGGGCGCGATTTTCCTGGGCAAACCCTTTTCGCTGAAGGATCTGAGCGAGACCATCGCGGGCCAGCTCTCGCGCCAGTCGGGCAGGCAGCCTCCTGCGTCTCCCGCTGCGCCTGCCTCTGCCCGGCAGGTCGCCTCCCGGGCCTGACCCGTCGCGCGTGGTCCTTGCACCGCGCGCGCGGACTGCTAGGAAAGGCGCCGATATCCCAAGATCGGACCTTGCCGTGACAAACCCGCTTGCCGCCCGTATCCGCCACGTGATCGACACCAAGACCAAGCCGCTGGGCGCGCTTGGCCGGATCGAGACCCTGGCCGAGCAGATCGCGCTTTTGCAGGGGACCGACGCGCCCCGCATGACGCAATGCACACTGACCATCTTCGCCGCCGATCACGGCATCGCCGCGACCGGCGTGTCGGCCTTCCCGCAGGAAGTGACGCCGCAGATGGTGATGAATTTTCTGGCGGGCGGTGCCGCCGCCAATGTCTTCGCCGCCGTCAACGGCGTGGCGCTGCAGGTGGTGGATGCGGGCGTTGCGGGCGAGCGGATCGAGCATCCGCAGCTTATCGACCGTCGCATCGCCGCGGGCACCGCGAATTTCCTCGACGGCCCGGCGATGAGCTCCGAACAGGCGCAGCAGGCGCTCGATCACGGCGCGGGCGTTGCCCATGCGGCGACGGGCGAGGCGCTGGCCTTCGGCGAGATGGGCATCGCCAACACTGCCACGGCCGCCGCGCTGGCGCACAAGCTGACGGGCCGCCCGCTGGCCGGGCTGGTCGGGCGGGGCACCGGGCTGGACGATGCCGGGCTTGACCGCAAGCTCGACATCCTGACCCGCGCCGCCGCGCGCACCGGCGCGCTGAGCCCGGAACAGGCAATGGCCGAATATGGCGGGTTCGAGATCGTCATGATGGCGGGCGCGATGATCGAGACCGCGCGCGAAAACCGCGTGGTGATCGTCGACGGCTTCATCGCCAGTGTCGCGGCGCTTCTGGCCACCAAGCTGCAGCCCGAGACCCGGCGCGCGCTGGTCTTCGCCCATCGCTCGCACGAATCGGGCCACCGAGTCGTTCTGGAAGAGCTGGAGGCCGATCCGCTTCTGTCGCTCGACATGCGGTTGGGCGAGGGGACGGGCGCGCTGCTGGCCTGGCCGCTTCTGAAGGCCGCAGCGGCGATGATGACCGACATGGCCAGCTTCGAGACCGCCGGCGTCTCGAGCGCCGGTTGATCCGGTGCGCGCAGCCCGCGCCGCGCTGGCCTTCCTGACCCGGCTACCGGCCGGGCCGCTCGACAGCGCGGATTTCGCCCGCGCACCCGCATGGTTCACCGCGGTGGGGCTGGGGCTGGGCATCGCCTCGGCCGGGATCTGGTGGCTCGCCGCCTGCGTCTGGCCGCCGGTTCTGGCCGCCTTGGCCGCCGTCGTGGCGTTGCTCATGATGACCGGCGCGCTGCACGAGGACGGGCTGGCCGATACGTTCGACGGTCTCGGCTCGGGCCGCCCGACCGAACGCGCGCTCGAGATCATGCGCGACAGCCGGATCGGCAGTTTCGGCGCCATCGCGCTTGGCATCGTGCTGGCTGCGCGGGTGGCGGCGCTGGCCGCGCTGGGACTGGGCGCGCCGGTGGCGCTGATCGCCGGGCAGGCGCTCAGCCGCGCGGGCATGACGCTGATGCTGCGGCGCGGGCCCTATGTCCGCGCCACGGGCGCCGCGACCGGGATGACCGGCCCGATGGGGGCACATCGCTGGGCGCTGATCGGGGCCGTGGCGCTTGCCATAGTCATCACCGCCGTCACGCTGGGCTGGGCGGTCCTGGGCGGTCTTGCGGGGCTTGTCGTCGCGCAGTTGGCGATCCGGGGCTGGGCGGTGGCGCGGCTGCGCGGCATCACCGGCGACACCCTTGGCGCGTCCCAGGCTCTGGGCGATCTGGGCTTTCTTCTGGGGCTGCTGGCATGTCTGTGATTCTCTTGCGGCACACGAAGCCCGATGTGATCGAGGGCACCTGTTACGGTCGCACCGATCTGGGGCTGGCGGAATGTTTCGACGACACGGCGATCCGCATCGCCGCCGAACTCCCGCCCGTTGAGCGCATCCTCTCTTCCCCCCTGTCGCGCTGTCAGCGTCTGGCCCGTGCCATTGCCGAGGCGCGGGGCCTGCCGGTCGAAACCGATACCCGCTTCGTCGAGATGGATTTCGGCCGGTGGGAGGGCATTGCCTGGTCCGAGATCCCGCGCCCCGAGATCGACGCGTGGCGCGACGACTTTCTTGATGCGCGCCCGCATGGCGGCGAAAGCGTGCGCGACCTGCGCGAGCGCACACGCGCGGGGCTCGATGCCGTGGCCGAGGGGCCGGTGCCGGCGCTTGTTGTCACCCATGCGGGCGTCATCAAGGCCGCGCTGGCGCTGTCGGGGCAGTCGGATGGCTGGGACGCGCAGACCGAATTCGGCCATTGGCGGAGGCTCGCATGGCCCGCGCCGTGACGCTGGTTCTGGGCGGCGCGCGCTCTGGCAAAAGCGCGCTGGCCGAGCGCGTCGTGCTGCGGGCGGGCGGTGCGCCGGTCTATATCGCCACCGCGCAGGCCTGGGATGACGAGATGCGCGCGCGCATCGCGCAGCATAGGGCGCAGCGGGACGGGCAGGGCTGGGAAACCGTCGAGGCGCCCCTCGACCTGTCCGGCGCGCTGACGGATCTGGATCCCGCGCGCCCGGTGCTGATCGACTGCCTGACGCTCTGGCTGACCAATCACCTGTTGGCCGAGCATGCCATCGACCAGCAGGTCGGGGGCCTGATCGACGCGCTGCAGGGACGCCCCGGCCCGACCGTTCTGGTGGCAAACGAGGTCGGGCTTGGCATCGTCCCCGACAACGCGCTGGCCCGGGCGTTCCGCGACCATGCCGGGCGCTGCAACCAGCGCATCGCGGCCATGGCCGATACCGTGGTCTTCACCGCCGCCGGACTGCCGATGGTGTTGAAAGGCGCGCTGCCGCCGGGGATCTGAGCGCGCGCCCTTGACCTTCCGCACCCGGCGCGGACACGATGCGCCGAACCCAGCCCGGAGGCGCGGCGCATGACCGACGACACCCAACTCGAGACGCTCACCGATTACGCGTGGCTCCCGTCCGAGATCCGCGACTTCATCGCCCGGACCGAAGCCGCCTATCCCCCGGATGCGGTGAATTTCTCGATCGCCGAGCAGCGTGCCTTCTATGACAGGCTGTGCGCCGATTTCGATCAGCCTCATCCGCCCGGCCTGACGACCGAGGATCTCACCATCGCTGAAATCCCCTGCCGCCGCTACACGCCGACCCGGCCCAGGGGCGGCGTGACGGGGATCTATTTCCACGGCGGCGGTTTCGTGGTGGGCGGGCTTGAAAGCCACGATGCCATCGTTGCCGAACTGGCCGAGCGTGCCGGCCTGACGATGATCGCCGTCGATTACCGGCTGGTCCCCGAACACCGCCATCCCGCCGCCTATCTCGATTGCCTGGCCGTGGTCGATGCGGTGCCCGGGCCCAAGGTGCTGGCGGGTGACAGCGCGGGCGGGACGCTGGCGGCGTCGGTCAGCGCGGCGCGGCCGGGGCTGGCGGGGCAGGTGCTGATCTATCCGGGGCTGGGGGGAGAGGGGCTGCCCAGCTTCACCCGCCATGCCAAGGCCCCGATGCTGAGCGCCGATGAATGCCGCTATTACGAGACGGTGCGCTATGACGGTCCGGTGCCCGTGGGCGACGTGACCGCGCGCCCGCTCGATGCCGAGGACTACGGTGATCTGCCCCCGACCGCGATCTTCATCGCCGAGGCCGATCCGCTGGCCTCGGGCGGGGTCGAATACGCCGCGCGGCTGGCCGAGGCGGGCGTGGACGTGTCGCTGACCGAAGAACCGGGCATGGTGCATGGCTATCTGCGCGCGCGGCATATGTCGCCCGGCGCGGCGGAGTCTTTCGCCCGCATCGCCGAGGCGCTCGATCGTTTCGCCACGCAGGCTGTCGGCGCATGAAAAAAGGGGCCCCGCGGGGCCCCTTCGTCGTCCATACGCGCGCGCTTAGTAGCGCACGACGGTTTCGAAACTTTCGGGCAGTTCCACGTCGGGGTTCAGGATCTCGACCAGGTCGAAGCTGAACGAGGCCGAGGTGCCGTCTTCCGAAATCTCGCCCGTGGACGAGACGACCTCGGCACCGGCCACGCGGATCGTGAAGGAATGGCCTTCCAGCATCGGGCGCATCATCGCCGCCATCTGCGGATCGTTGCGCATCTCGGCGCCCTGCGCGCCCATCTCGCCGATGGGGAAGGTCACGCGGACGGTGCCGTCACCCAGATCCTCGGCGGTGGGCGACGGCTCGCCCGGCTCGCTTTCGAACACCTCGGCAAACGTGCCCGAGGTCATGACGTCGCAGCGCGCGGTCTCACCCTCGATGGTCAGCGTGCCGCCCTCGTCCTCGGGGCAGAAGGACGCGCCGCCGCCAATCATTTCAAGCATTTGCTGCTGAACGGTCATGTGGCCCGAAACGCTGGCCTGATCGGCGCCCTCGATCGTGGCGGTCATGTCGACATCGACGCAGGCCGACAGCGCCATCGCGCCAACCAGCGCCGCAGCTTGGATCATACGCATTGAAATCTCCCTTAGCGAAATGATTTGGCACCAGCCTAACGAGGGGGCTCGGCGGGTGCCAGAGACAATACGTCGGCCCGGGCGGGACCGGCGTTCAATTGCCGGTTGCCGCCGGGCGGGCCGCTGACCCGGTCGTCTATCCCGTGATCTGCTCGCGCAGGATGGCCGCCGTCATCGAGATCAGCAGGTAGATCCCGGCAAAGATCAGGAAGGCGAGCGCGGTGTTTTCGAAGGCGCGCGGATAGGTGGGTTCGTCCGGCGCCACGGGGCTCACGCCCAGCGACAGATAGCGGACCTGGCGGTTCGCCTCGATCCGGGCGGCCTCGAGTTGCTGCATCGCCTGCGCCAGCAGCATCTGCCGCGTCGCGACATCGGATTCCGCCATCACCTGTTCGCGCTGCAGCCGCGCCACCGAGGGGGTGTTGTCGCCGCCCTGCGTGAGGCTTCCGCGCAGATCGGCGATCTGGCTTTCCAGCGTCGCCACGCGCCGCTCGGCCTGTTCCAGGCGCGCCGGGTTCGGGCGCGGATTGGCGCGCAGGTCGGCAAGGCTGAGCCGCTCCATGTTCAGCTGCGTCTCCAGGTTGGTGATCTGCTGGGTGAGCAGCGTCACCTCGACCTCGGAGGACAGCATCTGGAACCGCTCCTGCAATTCCAGCACCCGAAGCTGCGCCTCGTTCATGCGCGCTTCGGCCTGCTCGACGCTTTCCTGCGCATCGGCCATCTGGTTCTCGCGCAGGCGCTGGGTCAACTGGTCGACCTGTTCCTCGGCATAGCTGACCAGCGCGCGGGCGAAGCGTTCGCTGGTCTCGGGGTCGGCGGCGATCACCTCCATGCGGATGATGCCCTCGGTGGGATCGAAGCTGACCTGCACCATGTCCTGATACAGCCTGTAGGCCGCCTCGTCGGTGGCGTCGGGCGGCAGGCGGCGCAACGGGTCGATCTCTTCGTTCTGGAAATAGCTCTTGAAGCCTTCCTCGCGGTCGAGCCGCCGCATCGCGTCGCGCGATTGCAGGAAGCTCTGAACGGTAATCGAGTCCTGGTTGGACCCCATCGCCGCGCCGCCGAACATGCCCGACAGCGCCCCGGCCGCCGCGCCGCCGGCATTGCTGTCGGCCTGCTGGATGACGAATTCCGAATTGGTCGCGTAGAGCGGCGTCGCCACGACGAAGAAATACCAGGCCGCGATCAGCGTGGGCAACGTGACGAAGATCCCCAGCCGGGCCGCCAGCAACAGCATCCGCCGGCGCCGCCGCTTGCGGATGTCTTTCTGGATGCGCGAGATTTCCGCCTTGCGCTGGTTCGGCGCCGAGGCGGGTTCCGCCACCGCGGGGGTGCCGGGCTGGCGGTAGGCTTTGGGCAGCTGCGGCTGTTCGGTGGTCGTCAGGGCGCGGCTTTTCGAGCCTTCCTCCTTGACGATGTCCAGAAGCGTCGAGCGCTCGAACGGGTCGATCCCCTGCTGGCGCAGAAGCCGTACGGCTTCCAGCCCCGAGGTCGCCTTGATCCCGTTGCGCTGCGCGACCCGCATCGCCATGCGCAATTGGCGGCCGGTCAGCTCTGACTCGCTTTGGGCCTGGCCGGCGGGCTGCGCTTTGTTCCCTGCCGTGCCGGGCGTCGCATCGCCGCTCTGCGGCGCCGGTCGGTCCGCCGCCGGGGTGTCGCGCGGCGGGCGCGGGCTGGTGCCAGCGCCGCCGGTATTGGGCCGGGCCGGGCGTGCCGGCTGTGGCGAAGGCTGCGCCTCGTCGCTCAGCCCGGCCGAGCGGGGGCTCGCGCTCTCTGCCGGGGTATAGGCGGCGCGCCTTGCGCCGTCGCGCGGCGCACTTTGCGCATCGGGTGCTTCCGCGCGTTGCGGCGCGACGCTGGTGCGCAGCGCCTCGGAACTGTCGTCGCCCAGTTTGAGCCGGAACCGCCTAGCTTTGGGTTTCGTAGTCATAAAGCGCTTTCGCCTCTTCCAGCGAGTCAAAGAACTGCAGCTTGCCATCGCGCAGCACCGCCGCCGATTTGCAGTATTTCTCCAGCGTTTCCGCCTGGTGCGACACGATCAGGACGGTGGCGTCCTCCAGCCGTTCCTTCAGGATCGCGCCCGCCCGCTTGTTGAACTTCACATCCGTGGTCGCGGGCATTCCTTCGTCGACCAGGTAAAGGTCGAACTCGATCGCCAGCATCAGCGCGAAGGCGAAGCGCGAGCGCATCCCCTGGCTGTAGGTACCGACCGCCATGTCGAAATAATCGCCAATATCGCACAGCCAGCGGCAGAAGGCTTCGACCTCGTCCGGGTCGAGCTGATAGAGCCGGGCAATATAGCGCGCATTCTCGGTCGCGGTGTGGCGATGGTTGATACCGCCCATGAAGCCCAGCGGGAACGAGACCCGGCAGGTCCGCGTGATCGTGCCCTCGTCGGGTTTTTCCAGCCCCGCCATCATGTTGATGATCGTCGTCTTGCCGGTGCCATTGGGGGCGAGGATGCCGACCGAATGGCCCAGCTCCACGCGGAACGACGCCTCGTGCAGGATGACCTTGCGGCCCTTTCCGGTCCAGAAGGACTTGCTGACGTTGTAGAACTCCAGCATCGCTCGCGCCTCGGTTTGCCGGTCCGTCCGGCGGCTTCGGCGCGGTCGGGCCCTGTAGGGGCATCTGTCGCGGCCCCGCTTGCGGCCCGTCGGGGCCGGAATTGTCCCGCCATTATGAAGCATTACGGGCTCTGAGTGTAGTGAAAACTGCGTGTTCGGACTGTTGCGGCCGCGCGGCAGAGGTTAGGAAGGGCAAAGCAGGGTCACGCGCACGCCCACGGCGCCGCGCCGCGGCCTGACCGCCAGACGATCACAGGGCCGATCCGGCCGACCACCGGGCCGATCCGGCCAAGGACACGAGAAGCAGGGCCGCCATGAGCAACGCGCCTCCCACCGATCTCGACACCGCGATGCAGCGCCTTGCCGCGGCCCCCGCCGACACGCCCGCGGAAATCAGCGCGCGCCTGGCCTTTCACGCCGAACTCAGCCGCGCGGAGCTGTTCGTGCTGCTCGATGCCGAGATCACCGGCGACAGCATGGCGCCGCGCGTCTTCGATCTGTCCGATGTGCGCGCGGTGCTGGCGTTCGACAGCGAATACCGGCTGGCCGAATTCGCCGGGACGGCAGCGGCCTATGCGGCGTTGCCCGGGCGCATCCTGGTGTCGATGCTGGCCGAATCGGGCGAGGGGCTGTCGCTTCTGGTCAATGCCGATGCGCCCCATGCCTCGCTGATGTCGGCCGAGGCGGTCGAATGGCTGGCGGCGACGCTTTCCGGCCCCGCGCCCTCGGAAGGGCAGGGCGTGGCGCAAAGCTTCGCCGCGCCCGATCTGCCCGACAGCATCCGCGAGCCGCTGGTCGCCGCGCTCGAACGGCGCCTGTCGGGGATGCCGGGCCTGTCGGGGACGGTGTTGGCGGGGGTGTTGTGGCAGGATGGCACGCGCGGGCATACGCTGGCGCTGGCCGGGCTGCCCGAGGAAACGCATCCCGCCGTTGCCCGCGCGGTCTCCGAGGCACTGGCGCTGTCGGGGCTGGAGGCGGGCGCGCTTGACGTGATCTTCCCGCCCGAGCGGATGATGCAGGCCATCGCCGCCGTGGGGCTGCCGCTGTCGCCCGCGCCTTTCGCCATGGACGAAGACCAGGCGATCACCCCCGGCGCCAATCCCGGGCTTGATCCCAGCCGGCCCCCCAAGCTGCGCTGAGGCTGCCATGCTTGCGGGATTACGCCACCGTCTCGGACACTGGATCGGTCGTTTTCTTGAACGCGACCAGCCCGAAACGCAGCCCGTCGTCGCCCAGGACCACGCGGCGCTGACGGCAACGATCCGGGTGGGCGACGTGCTGCTGGTCGAAGGCCGCGCCAAGGTGTCGACGGCGATCAAGTACCTGACCCAGAGCACCTGGTCCCATGCCGCGATCTGCGTGCAGGACCTTTCATCGGGGAGCGGGGCGGTCGAACTGGTCGAGGTGACAATGCACGAGGGCGCGCACCGCGTCCCGCTGTCGAAATACGCCAGCTACAACACCCGCCTGTGCCGCGCGGCGGGGCTGTCCGAGGACGAGCGCGCGGCGGT
Source organism: Pararhodobacter marinus (assembly GCF_003122215.1). Lineage (GTDB taxonomy): Bacteria > Pseudomonadota > Alphaproteobacteria > Rhodobacterales > Rhodobacteraceae > Pararhodobacter > Pararhodobacter marinus. The sequence continues at coordinate 202,549 of NZ_QEYD01000002.1, forward strand.
CGCCCGCTACATGGTCGACCGGATCGGTCTGCAATATGACATGCGCAACATCGTCGACCTAATGCGCTATTTCATTCCGACGCCGCCGGTCCCGGTCCGCTGGCGCCGTCCGCTGCTCAGCCTTGGGGCCGGGGATCCCACGCGGGCGATCTGTTCATCGCTGGCCGCACAGGCCTTCCAGTCGGTGGGCTATCCGATCCTGCCCGAGATCGAGATGCTGCGCGCGCCCTCGGGCCGTCCGCTGCGCACCGTCTGGTATGCCCGCGATTCCAGCTTCATCGTGCCGCGCGACTTCGACCTGTCGCCCTATTTCGCGGTGGTCAAACCGACGATCTACCGGGGCTTCGATCACGCGCGGATCCCGTGGGCCGAGCGCGGCGCAGAGGACGGCGACCGCGTCGACAGCCGGAAAAGTGTGGGGTAAAATAATACCCAAATCGTAACCATATGAAATATATGGGATAATCGAAAAGACGCTTCGCGCAACCGCACTTGACCTGCCGGATGGAATCGCTAGAACACGGCCATCCCGCAGCCGGGTTCCGCCGGTTGCGTCAATGCTTCTCATTTTCAGGGCTGGACCATGAAAACCTACACCGCAAAACCGGCGGAGATCGAGAAGAAGTGGATCCTGATCGACGCCGAAGGTGTCGTTCTGGGCCGCCTCGCCACGATCGTCGCCAACATCCTGCGTGGCAAGAACAAGCCGACGTTTACGCCGCATATGGACATGGGTGACAATGTCATCATCATCAACGCCGACAAGGTGCAGATGACCGGCAACAAGCGCGCCGACAAGCGTTACTACTGGCATACCGGCCACCCGGGCGGGATCAAGTTCCGCACCGCCGAGCAGGTGCTGGACGGCGCTCATCCCGAGCGCGTCGTGATCAAGGCCGTCGAGCGCATGATCTCGCGCAACCGTCTGGGCCGTCAGCAGATGACCAACCTGCGCGTCTATGCCGGCGCCGAGCATCCGCATGAAGCCCAGCAACCGACCGTTCTCGACGTCAAGTCGCTGAACAAGAAAAACACCCGGAGCGCTTGATCATGGCTGACGAGATCAAATCCCTCGACGCGCTGAAGGATGCCGTCGCCGGCGCTGCCTCGGCCGCGCCCGCCGGTGCCGAAGGTACCGAAACCGCCGCCCCCCGTGAGCCGCAGCGCGACTCGCTGGGCCGCGCCTATGCCACCGGCAAGCGGAAAGACGCCATCGCGCGCGTCTGGATCAAGCCGGGCTCGGGCAAGGTCACCGTCAACGGCAAGGACATGGACGCCTATTTCGCGCGTCCGGTGCTGCAGATGATCCTGCGCCAGCCCTTCACCATCGCCGGTGTCGAGAACCAGTTCGACGTCTACGCCACCGTCGTCGGCGGCGGTCTGTCGGGTCAGGCCGGTGCGGTCAAGCACGGCGTGTCGAAAGCGCTGCAGCTCTACGATCCCAGCCTGCGCGGTGCGCTGAAGGCTGCGGGCTTCCTGACCCGCGACTCGCGCACGGTCGAGCGGAAGAAATACGGTAAGCGCAAGGCTCGCCGCAGCTTCCAGTTCTCGAAGCGCTGATCGCTTCAGGCAGATCTTGTCGAAAGGCGCGGCTTCGGTCGCGCCTTTTGCTTTGTCCACCCGCCCGCTATCGTCCGCCCGGAACGGGGTGACGATGACGACACGCGGCTTTCAGATCTATGCTCTGACGCTCACGCTGGCGGGCATCGCGGCGCTTTGCGGGGTGATCGCCTGGCGCACGGGCGGCGCGCTCTTCTACACGCTCGACGATCCTTACATCCATCTTGCGCTGGCCGAAGAGATTCTGCGCGGCAATTACGGGATCAATCCGGGCGAGGTGGCCTCGCCCTCGTCCTCGATGCTGTATGCGCTGGCTCTGGCGCCCTTGCTCGCGCTGGGGCTGGGCACGCTGTCGCCGCTGGTGCTCTCCGTGGCGGGGCAGGGGGTGGCGATCTGGCTTCTGGCGGGCGCCCTGGCCCCGCCATTGGCCCTGCGGCGCGCGGTGGCGCTGGTGGCCGGGCCGCTTCTGGCGCTGGCGATCAACGCGATGGGCCTGCCGCTGACGGGGATGGAGCATCCCCTGCATGTCGCGGTGTCGGTGGCGATCCTGCTGGGCCTCGCCCGCGCCGCCACGGGGCCGGCGCCCGGATGGCTGCTCGTGGCGATCCTGCTCGCCCCGGCTTTGCGGTTCGAAGGCTACGCGCAGGCGCTTGCTGCCGTCGCCGCGTTAAGTTTCCTCGATCACCGGCGCATGGCGCTTCTCGCGCTGGCCGGTCTTGTCGCGCTGAGCCTTGCTTACGGGCTGGCGATGCAGGCCCTGGGCCTGCCGCTTCTGCCCAGCTCGGTCATGGTGAAAAGCGCGGCCTCGGCGGCGGCGCTCGGGGCGGATGGCCGCTCGGCGTTGATCGCGGTCATCGTCAACGCGATCCGGGGCGCGCAGACGCCGCAGGGCGCGTTGATGATCTTGGCCGGGCTGGTTTTGCTGGCGCTGGTCGTTTGGCGGCCCGACCGGGTGTCCCGCGCGGTCGTCTGGCCGCTTCTTGCCGCGCTGGCCGCGCATTTCCTCGTCGGTCGCTTCGGCTGGTTCGCGCGCTACGAGGTCTACGCCGTGGCGCTGACCCTGACCGGGCTGGGGCTGATCGTGCCGCGCCATCTGCCGGGGGCCGTGTTGCTTCTGCCGCTTGCCGCCTACGGCTGGACCTATCTGCCGACGCTGCAGCAAACGCCCGCCGCCGCGCTGTCGGTCTACCAGCAGCAATACCAGATGCACCGTTTTGCCACCGCGTTCTTCCCGCACCCCGTCGCCGTCAACGATATCGGCTGGGTCGCCTACGACAACGAGGGGCCCGTGCTCGATCTCTGGGGGCTCGGAAGCGAGGAGGCGCGGCAACTGACCGCCGCGCAGGGGCGAACTGTAGGGACCCTGCGCCAGCTCAGCGACGGGCGCGCCGATTACGCGATGGTCTATGACATCGCGTTCGAGGGCGCGATCCCGCCGGAATGGTGCCGCATTGCGACGCTTACCACCTCGCGCGTGATCGCGGCGTCGGACAGCGTGAGCTTCTACCTGATCGACCGCGATCTCGAGGCCGCGATGCGCGACGCGCTGACCGCTTTCGCGCCGACACTGCCCGCAGGGGCGGCGCTGTCGGTTCACTCGTGCCAATAGGCCCAGGGCGGGCGGCGCAGCTGCGTCGCGGCATACGCGACCTCATCGGCGCCGTTTCGCGCGCGGCTGGTCGCGCAGACCTCTTGCAGCGCCGGGATCTCGGTCCGGGTGAACAGCCGCAACGTGTATTGGCGCGCCCAGTAAAGCTCGCACAATTCGGTAAAGCCTTCCGCAGCGGCATAAGCTGCGAGCGCCTCGTGCTGCGCTGGCTGGTCGCGGATGCCGTCCTCGGTGGCGAAAAAGGCCAGCAGGTCGGGCGCATAGGCCGCGACAACCGCGTCGCTCAGCCCCTCGCGCGCGACGCGATGGCTGGCCAGCCCGTAGGTATCGAGCACCCGCAGGTCCGAGTGATAGGCCGGCGCGCCCGCATCGCCCAGGGCGACGGCCGACATCGCGCCCTCGCGCCCCAGACCGTGCAGCGCATGGCCCAGAAGGGCGTGGCTGTCGAGCACCCGGGGATAGTAATTGGCATAGACCAGAAGCTCGGCCACCCGTGCGGTGTGCCAGCCGAAAGCGCCGATATACAGCGCCAGACACAGCAAGGCCGCGTGCGCCCGCGCGCCGTCCATGCGCGACACGGCCCAGCCCAGATACAAGGCCATCGGCAGCAGGATCTGGAACGGAAAGCGCTGAAAATAGTTCATCAGCAGGTCCGAGCCCGCATAGGAATAGCCGACCGCGCCGAAATAGAGCAGCATCGCCGCGCCCGTGCGCCGGTTGCCGAAGACGAGCACCGCCAAGGCGGGCAGGATATAGGGCAGGATCGCCACCGCCTGCGCGACCCGGAACCCGTCGCCAGCCTTGATGAAATAGGTATTCGGCAGCGCCTCGCCAAACCACCACAGATGAAAGCCGAAATAGGCGCCCGCCAGCAGGGCCAGCAACGCCGAATGGATCGCCACAAGCCGCACCTCGGCCCGTGCGGCGATCATCAGCGCGGGGTAAAGGATGTAGAGCAGCCATGCCTCGGGCCGGGTCAGGACCAGAAGCGCGACGCAGGCGAGGGCCGCGCGCCATCTGAGGGTTTGCTGCAGAATGAAGAAGAGGCCGAGCGCGCCGCCATAGACAAGCGTCTCCAGCCCCGAAAACGCATGGGCCACGGTCGCCGGGACCGCCATCAGCAGCGCCAGCACGAACCCCATCCGCAGCTTGTCCCCGGCTTCACGCAGCAACAGCGTGGCCAGCACGATCAGCACCGCCAGCGACACAAGCTTGAAGGCCAGCACCATGTCTAGCCCCAGGGCGGCCGGCAGGATCGAGAGCGCGGCGAAAACGGGGTTGGTATAGGCCTGCGTCAGGTCGAAACCGTCGGGGTTATAGGCCCAGATCCCGTGATGGATCAGGTTCAGCCCGTATCGCCATGTGATGAAGGCATCGTCGACCGTGAAGCGCGCATAGATCCACAGGTTGACCAGCACCACGGGCACCAGCAGCGCGGTCAGGGTGGCAAGCGGGCGAGGGGGTGTCACGGGGCGATCTCCGGGGCTTTGGCGCGCGACGATAGGGGGATGCCCGCTTGTGGACAAGCGCCGCCCGGCTCTATCCTGCGCCCTGATCCGAGGACCCGGCGCCATGTATAACCCCACCCATTTCACCGAAACCGATCAGGCCGAGATCGAGCGGCTGATCCATGCCTGCCCGCTTGCGGCGGTCGTCGCGCAGACCGGCGACGGGCTGAACGCCGATCACCTGCCGCTTTTGCGCGACGGCGCGGGGTTCCTGGGCCATGTCGCGCTGGCCAACCCGATACACCGCATACTGCCGGACGGGGCGCCTGTCCTGGCGATCTTCCGGGCGGGCGACGCCTATGTCAGTCCCAATTGGTACCCGTCCAAGGCCGAGACGCACAAGGCTGTGCCCACCTGGAATTACCAGGTCGTGCAGGTGCATGGCACGATCCGCTGGTCGCATGAAGACAAGGACAAGCGCCGCGCCGTGGCGCTGCTGACCGCGCGGCACGAGAAAGAGACCAACGGCAAGACGGCGTGGCGGATGGGCGACGCGCCCGAGGATTTTCTCGTCGATATGCTGGCGCGGATCGTCGCGTTCCGGATCGAGGTCACGCGGATCGAGGCCAAGTCGAAACTGAACCAGAACCGGAGCGTGGCGGATATCGACGCGGTGGCGCAGGCGCTGGAGAGCCGCGGCAACCATGCGGTAGCCCAGGCGATGCGCCGCGCGACCAAAGGGTGAGCATCCGTCACGCCGCTGTCGCAAATCCGACGCCGGATGCCGCCTTGGCCCTTGCTCCCGCGCGGCCTTCCTTCTAAACGGTGCGCATCGCAGCTATCGGGGGCCCGACCATGGAGCCTTGGCTCAGCCATCCCTTCGACGACGACAAGTTGAAGGAGGAATGCGGCGTTTTCGGAGCAGTGAACGTCCAGGACGCGGCGAATTTCGTCGCTCTGGGCCTGCACGCGCTTCAGCACCGCGGACAGGAAGCCGGTGGGATCATCACCCACCACGAAGAACGGGGCTTCCAGTCGGCGCACAGATTCGGCCTTGTGCGCGACAATTTCACCTCGGCCAAGCTGATGGAGACCCTGCCGGGGTCGATCGGCATCGGCCATGTCCGCTATTCGACCGCCGGGTCCAAGGGCGCCACCGCGATCCGCGACGTGCAGCCTTTCTTCGGCGAGTTCTCGATGGGCGGCGCGGCAATCGCGCATAACGGCAACATCACCAATGCCGAGGCCATCCGCCGCGAGTTGATTGAGCGCGGCTCGATCTTCCAGTCCTCCTCGGATTCGGAATGCATCATCCACCTGATGGCGCGCTCGATCCAGAAAACCCATGCCGAACGGCTGAAAGACGCGCTGCGGCGTTGCGAAGGCGCGTTCTCGGTCATCGCCATGACGCGCACCAAGCTCATCGGTGTGCGCGACCGGCTGGGCGTACGCCCGCTGGTGCTGGGCAAGATCGGCGACGGCTACGCGCTGGCGTCGGAGACCTGCGCGCTCGACATCATCGGCGCCGAGTTCCTGCGGGAAATCGAGCCGGGCGAAATGGTGGTGATCGACGCCAAGGGCGTGGTTTCGTCGCGCCCGTTCGAGCGTACCTCGCCGCGTTTCTGCATCTTCGAACAGGTCTATTTCTCGCGCCCCGATTCGATCATCGGCGGCCGCTCGGTCTATGAGACCCGGCGCCAGATCGGCGTGGAACTGGCCCGCGAGGCCCCGGTCGAGGCCGATCTGGTTTGCCCGGTCCCCGATTCGGGTACGCCTGCCGCGATCGGCTACAGCCAGGAATCGGGCATTCCCTTCGCGATGGGGATCATCCGCAACCAGTATATGGGCCGGACTTTCATCGAACCGTCCGAACAGATCCGCAACATGGGCGTGCGGCTGAAGCTTAACGTCAACCGCGCGCTGATCGAAGGCAAGCGCGTGGTTCTGGTCGACGATTCGGTCGTGCGCGGCACCACCTCGCAGAAGATCAAGCAGATGATCCTCGAAGCGGGCGCGGCCGAAGTGCATTTCCGCATCGCCTCGCCGCCGACGACCTGGCCGTGCTTCTACGGCGTCGACACGCCCGAGCGCTCGAAACTTCTCGCGGCCCGCATGAGCGAGGACGAGATGCGCGATTACATCGGCGTTGACAGCCTGAAATTCGTGTCGCTGGACGGTCTGTACCGCGCCGCCGGCGAACTGGAAGGACGCAACGATTCCTGCCCGCAATTCTGCGATGCCTGCTTCTCGGGCGAGTATCCGGTCGCGCCCTCGGACATGATCGAACGCGGGTTTGAACTGAAGGCCGCCGAGTAAACGGCTGATGTTCCACGGTTTTCAAGGCCCGGCGCCGAGCGTCGGGCCTTTGTCATGCGTGGTTGACCCCGGCGATGGCGGGCGCGCGTTAAACGCCGCCCTTGACCGCGCGCCTTCGGATCCACAGGCTCGGCCGCAGACAAACCGCCGGGACCACATGACACGCGACACGCCGGGCCTCTGGGCCGTTACCGCCCCCGACTTTCCAGCACTCACACCGCTTGAGGGGCGGATCGAGGCCGATCTCGCCATCGTCGGCGCGGGCTATACCGGGCTTTCCGCCGCGCTCGAAGCGGCGCAGGCGGGCGCGCGGGTCGTCGTGCTGGATGCCGAGGGCGTCGGTGCGGGCGGCTCGGGGCGCAATGTCGGGCTGGTCAATGCGGGGCTCTGGCTGATGCCCGACGAGGTCGAGGCGCGGCTCGGTGCGGAAAGCGGGCTTCTGGAGCTGCTCAGCGCCGCGCCCGCCGCCGTCTGGGAAACCGTCGAGCGCCACGGCATCGATTGCGAAGCGCGCCCTGCCGGGACGCTGCATTGCGCCACCGACGCGGCGGGGATGCAGGCGCTGGAAGAACGCGCGCGGCAATGGCAGGGGCGGCAGGTCGCGGTCGCGTTGCTCGATGCGGCCCAGGCGCGCGCGCGAACCGGCACCGACCGATACCTGGGGGCTCTGTTCGATCCCCGCGCGGGGACGATCCAGCCGCTGGCCTATGCGCGGGGCCTTGCGCGCGCGGCGATGAAAGCAGGCGCAGTGATCCATGCGCCCGCCCGCGTGACGGGCGCCCGCGCGCAGGGCAGGGGCTGGGAGGTGGAGACAGAACGCGGGAAGGTCGGCGCCGCGCGTCTTATCTGGGCCGGCAACGCCTATGGCACGGGGCCCGCCGCCAACGACTCGCTGACGATCATGCCCTATTTCAACTTCGCCACCGATCCCTTGCCCGACGATCTGCGCAGGTCGATCCTGCCGGGCGGCGAGGGGGCTTGGGATACGGCGACGGTCTTGACCTCGTTCCGGCTGGATGCGGCCGGGCGTTTCGTGATCGGCTCGGTCGGAGAGCTGGGCCGCGCCGATACCGCCGTGCACGAGGCCTGGGCCAGCCGGCAGATGCGCCGGCTGTTCCCGCAGCTAGCCGGCATCCCCTTCGCGCATCGCTGGTTCGGGCGCATCGGCACCACGCCCGATGCGGTTCCCCGGATGGTCCAGACCGGGCCGGGCGCCTACGGTGTCACCGGCTTCAACGGGCGCGGGATCGGGCCGGGCACCGTGCTGGGCCGGGAACTGGCGCGCACGGCGCTTGGCCTGCAATCGGCACTGCCCGTGCTGCCGGTGGCGAAACCCGACCCCCTGCGCAAAGTGCGGGGCGCCGGGTATCGGCTCGGGGCGGCGGCGCTGCATCTGGCGGACCGCCGCCGCTGATCTCAGCCGTGGTGATGGTGGCCGTGCGCGCGCTCCTGCGCCGCCTTGCGCAGGATCTGCACCGAGGACGACAGGAACAGCCCCGCCATCGCCACCGCGACGATCAGATCGGGCCAGCCCGATCCGGTCCAGGCGACCACCAAGGCCGCGCCCATCACCGCGATATTGCCGATTGCATCGTTGCGCGAACACAGCCAGACCGAGCGGACGTTCGAATCCCCGTCGCGCCAGCGCATCAGGATCAGGACCGAGGCCACATTGGCCGCAAGCGCGGCAAAGCCCACGGCGCCCATGACCTCGGCGCGCGGCACCTCGGGGCCCAGCATGTCGCTGATCGCAAAGCCCAGCACCGCCAGCCCCATCGCCGCCAGCGACAGGCCCTTCAGTTGTGCCACGCGCGCGCGCAATTGCAGCGAGCGTCCGATCACCGCCAGCGACAGCCCGTAAGTCAATGCGTCGGCGGCAAAATCCAGCGCGTCGGCCTGCAGCGCCCGGCTTCCCGCCAGCGCGCCCGCGGTCATCTCGACCAGAAACAGCCCGCCGTTCAGGATGATGACCGCGATCAGCGCGCGGCGATAGGCGGGGCTGGTCCCGTCGAAGTCGAGATCGTCATGGGAATGGTCATGGGGCATATCCGGCCCTCCGCTTGTTTCGTGTTGGCCCCGTCCTACTTTCTACAGCGACTGTAGAAGCAAGCGGAAAAACACCCATGCGCGAGATTTCCATCGGCGAGGCCGCGCGGCGAAGCGGCATCAAGGTGACGACGATCCGGTTCTACGAGGAACGCGGACTTCTGCCTGCGCCCCCGCGCAGCGATAGCGGACGGCGGATATACGACACGGCCACGGTCGAGCGGCTGGGTTTCATTCGCCACGCCCGCGACCTGGGGTTCCGGCTGGAGGACATCGCCGACCTTCTGGCGCTGCAGGGCCAGCCCGGCGCATCTTGCGCGCCCGCCGATTCGCTGGCGCGGCGGCATCTGTCGGCGGTGCGTGAACGAATCGCCGCGCTCCGTGCGCTGGAGACCGAACTCGAACGCATGGTCTCGGGCTGCGACCATACCGACACCGCGCATTGCCGCGTGATCGAGACGCTGGCCGACCATGCCCGCTGCATCGCCGACCATCCGACGGGCCTGACGGGCGAGCTGGATACGGCGGGCGCCGGAAAGGCGGACTGACCGGCCAGCTGGCCAAGGATGCGGATAATGCTTGTCTTGGCGGGACCGACGCGCTTGTCTGAGCGCAGGAACCGAGAGGCAGGCAATGCGGTATTCAGGGCTACGCGTCTTCGCGCAGGGGCTGGCGGGCAACCGCGGCTGGAAGCCCGTCTGGCGCCGGCCCGAGCCAAAAGCCGAGTATGACATCGTCATCATCGGCGGCGGCGGGCATGGCCTGTCGACGGCCTATTACCTGGCGAAGAACCACGGGCTCAGGAACATCGCCGTGCTGGAGAAAGGCTATCTCGGCGGCGGCAATGTCGGGCGCAATACCACGATCGTGCGCGCGAATTACTTCCTGCCCGGCAATTCCGAATTCTACAGCCATTCGCTGAAACTCTGGGAAGGGCTGGAAGCCGAGCTGAACTACAATGTCATGCATTCGCAGCGCGGCCTCATCAACCTGTTCCATTCGGACGGCCAGCGCGACGCCTTCGTGCGGCGCGGCAACGCGATGCTGGCACAGGGCGACGATGCGGTGCTGCTCGACCGCGAGGGGGTGCGCGAGAAACTGCCCTATCTCGATTTCGAACAGGGGCGTTTTCCGATCCATGGCGGGCTTTATCACCCGCGCGGCGGCACCGCGCGCCACGACGCGGTCGCCTGGGGCTATGCCCGGGGCGCGGACCGGCTGGGCGTCGACCTGATCCAGAACTGCGAGGTGACGGGGATCGACACGCGGCAGGGCCGCGTCACCGGCGTGCAGACCACGCGCGGGCCGATCCGGGCGCGACAGGTGGCGATGGTCGCCGCCGGACGTTCAAGCCAGGTCGCGGCGATGGCGGGGCTGCGGCTGCCCATCGAAAGCCACGTCCTGCAGGCTTTCGTCACCGAGGGGCTCAAGCCCGTCATCGACCATGTCGTGAGCTTCGGCATGGGGCATTTCTATATCAGCCAGTCCGACAAGGGCGGGCTGGTTTTCGGCGGCGATCTGGATTTCTACGCCTCGTATGCCGCGCGCGGCAACCTGCCGATGGTCGAGCATGTGATGGAAGCGGGCATGACGCTGATGCCGATGATCGGACGCGCGCGGGTGCTGCGCTCGTGGGGCGGGATCATGGATATGTCGCCCGATGGCTCGCCGATCATCGACCGCACGCCCGTGGAGGGCCTTTTCGTGAATTGCGGCTGGAACTACGGGGGCTTCAAGGCCGTTCCTGCGTCGGGCTGGTGCCTTGCGCATCTGATGGCGACCGGCGCGCCGCACAAGGTGGCCGAAGGCTTCCGGCTTGACCGTTTCCGCACCGGACAGGGATTGATGGATGAAGAAGGCACAGGCTCGCAACACAACCTGCATTGACCCGGCCCGTCATACGGTCGCGCTGGTCGCGTTTGCCGCGTCGGTGCTGGCGTCGGTGGCGGCCTCGGCGCCGGCTCTGGCCGAGACATTGCCGCAAGGCTGTTTCGCGCGCGAATACTCCGCGCAGCATCTGGCCGAGCATCCGGGTCAGGGCGTTGCAGCGCTGCGGCTGTGGTTCTTTCACGAAAGCGACGATCCGGCCAGTTCCGCCGCGCTGGTCGAGGCGCGGATGGCCGATCAGGGGCAGGGCGCACGCGACGGGGTCGGCGGCGAGGTGCTGACGCAATACGCACTTTGCGACGCCGACGGCGCCTGTTTCGTGGAATGCGATGGCGGCACGTTCGAGACGCAGCGTCTGCCCGATGGGGATCTGCACCTGACCACCCGGTTCTTCGCCTTGGGCGAGGGCGATGCCTGCGGTGGCGGCTCGGATCTGGCCGAAAGGCCGGGCGAGGAGACGCGCTACCGCCTCAGCGCCGCCGCGCCCGAAATCTGCCAGGCCCTCTGGCAGCGCCATCCGCTGCCGGAGCCGGGCTGCTACGGTATGGATTACTCCGACATGGGCCACGGGCAGGGGCTTCTGGGGCTGCGGCTGCTTCTGCATCCCGCCGATGACGGCTACGCCTTTCCGCAGGCCGAGGGCACCTTTCTCGTGACGCTGCCCGAGGGCGGGCGCGCCGCCGCGGCGGGGCTCGGCGGCGCGCGGCTGTCGGTACCGGTCTGGTGCTCGACCCGCGACGGGTTGTGCCGCTCGGGCGTGGACGAGGGCGCGCTGGCGATCGCCCCGCTGGGCGACGGCGTGGCGCTGTCGACCGGGCGCTTCCTGATCTTCGGCGCCGAGGCCGCCAATCTCGACATCGCCGCGCCCGGGCAGGCGATCACCCGCCATCAGTTGCGCCCGCTGCCGCCCGGGCAATGCCGGGGCATGGAATGACGAACGCCGCCCCTCATCGCCGCCCCCGTCCGGAGTAACGAATGCGCCTGTCCTGTCCTTGCTGCGGCCCGCGCGACCGGCGCGAATTCACCTATTACGGCGCGGCCGATTACCTGGACCGGCCGGCGCCCGACGCGGGGCTCGACGCCTGGGACAGCTACCTGCACCTGCGCGACAACCCCGCCGGGCCAACACGCGATCTGTGGTATCACGATCCCTGTCAGAGCTGGCTTCAGGTCGAACGCGACACCGTCACCCATGCCATCCATTCCGTGGCTCCCGTGGCGGGGCGGCGCGCATGACCCGGGCTTACCGCTTTCCGGGCAAGGGCCTACTCATCGACCGCGCGCGCAAGGTGCAGTTCACCTTCGACGGCAGGGTGTTTCAGGGCTTCCACGGCGACACGCTCGCCTCGGCGCTTCTGGCCAATGGTCAGCGGCTCATGGCGCGGTCGTTCAAGTATCACCGCCCGCGCGGCGTGATGACGGCGGGCTCCGAGGAGCCCTCGGCGCTGGTCGAGATCCACGAAGGCGCGCAGCAGACCCCGAATGTCCGTGCGACGATGCAGGAGATCTACGAGGGTCTCGACGCGCGCAGCCAGAACCGTCTGGGATCGCTCGGTTTCGACCTGCTGGCGGTCAATGACCGGCTGTCGCCGTTCCTTGGCGCGGGCTTTTACTACAAGACCTTCATGTGGCCGCGTGCCTTCTGGGAAAAGCTCTACGAACCCGCCATACGGCGCGCGGCGGGGCTGGGGCGGCTGTCGGGGCGGGCGGATGAAGCGGCCTACGAGAAAGCCTTTGCCCATTGCGATTTGCTGATCATCGGCGCGGGGCCCGCAGGGTTGATGTCCGCGCTCACCGCCGGGCGGGCGGGGGCCGACGTGATCCTGGCCACCGAGGACACGCAGCCGGGCGGGCGGCTGCTGTCCGATCAGCCGGTGATCGACGGCCAGCCCGCGCCGCTCTGGGTCGATTCCGTCATGGCAGAGCTGCGAAGCCTGCCCAATATCCGGGTGATGACGCGCACGACCGTGACGGGCCGCTATGACCACGGCACTTTCGGCGCGCTCGAGCGGGTCAGCCTGCACAAGGCACCCGGCGAGGCCCCGCGCGAGTGTTTCTGGCGCATTGTCGCGCGCCACGCGATCCTTGCTAGCGGCGCGCTGGAACGGCCCCTCGCGCATCCCGACAACGACCGTCCGGGCGTGATGCTGGCGTCGGGCGTGAGCGCGCAGTTCGGGCGCTATGGCGTCGATCCCGGGCCGCTGGTGATCTTTTCCAACAATGACAGTGGCTTGCAAACCGCACGCACGCTGACCGCGCAGGGCGTCGAAATCGCCGCCTATGTCGATCCGCGCCCAATCGCCGTGACCGAGGATTTCCCGGTCTATCCCGAGGCGCAGATCACCGGCACGCGCGGGCGGCTGGGGCTGCGGGACGTGGCGGTGCGGCACAAGGGCGGAACCTCGGTGATCGCGGCCCGCACGCTGGCGCTGGCGGGCGGCTGGAACCCGAATATCGCGCTGGCCTGCCATCTGGGCGCGCGCCCGGTCTGGGAACCGGTGCTGCAAAGCTTCGTCATGCCGCCGGGCAGTACGCCGGGTCTTGGCATCGCCGGCGCGGCCGGGGGTTTGCTGTCCACCCGCGCCGCGCTCATCGACGGGCGCGACAAGGCGCTGACGGCCCTGTCCGCACTGGATCTGCGCGCGGCTGTGACCGACATCCCGCAGGCCGAGGACACGCCCTATGCCATCGCGCCTTTCTGGGCGGTCGATGCGGGCGGGCGCGCATGGCTCGATTTTGCCAATGACGTGACCACCAAGGATGTGAAACTCGCCGCGCAGGAAGGCTTTACCGCCGTCGAGCACATGAAGCGTTACACCACGCAGGGAATGGCGCCCGATCAGGGCAAAAGCTCGAATGTGGCGGCGCTGGCGGTGCTGGCCGATGCGACCGGGCAAGGGATCGCCGAAACCGGGCTGACCACCTATCGTCCGCCCTACGGGCCCGTATCCATCGCCGCCCTCGGCGCCGGCGGGCGCGGCGAGGGGTTCGCGCCGGTGCGGCGGCTGACCTCGGACGCGAAGAGCCGCGCAATGGGCGCCCCGATGATCGAGGCCGGGCTATGGTATCGGCCCAGCTATTTCCCCCGTCCGGGCGAAACCGGCTGGCGCGAAGCCTGCGACCGCGAGGTGCGGCTGGTCCGCGTCAAGGCGGGCGTCGCCGATGTGTCGAGCCTTGGCAAGATCGACGTGCAGGGCGCGGATGCGGGGCGGTTTCTGGACTTCGTCTATACCAATACCATGTCGAGCCTCAGGCCCGGCAAGGTCCGCTACGGTCTGATGCTGCGCGAGGATGGCTTCGTCATGGATGACGGCACCTGCGCCCGGCTGGGGCCCGAGCATTTCCTTGTCACCACCACCACCTCTGCCGCCGGGCTGGTCATGCGGCATCTGGATTTCGTGCATCAGGCCTTTTGCGCGGACTGGGACGTGCGGCTTCTGTCGGTAACGGAAGCCTGGGCGCAGTTCAGCGTGGCCGGGCCCCGGTCGAAAGAGGTGCTCGGGCGTCTGGGCATCACGCCCGGGCTGCCCTTCATGGGCTGGCGCGGGCTGTCGCTGAACGGTGTTCCTGCGCGGCTCTTCCGCATCTCGTTCTCGGGCGAAGAGGGCTACGAGATCGCCGTGCCCACCCGGTACGGCGCCGCGCTGTTCGACGCGCTCGTTGCCGCTGCCGAGGCCGAGGAGGGCGGCGCCTACGGGATGGAGGCGCTGAATGTCCTGCGGGTCGAGAAGGGGTTCCTGACCCACGCCGAGATCCATGGCCGCGTCACCGCCGGGGATGTCGGACTGGGGCGGATGGTCAGCGACGCCAAGGATTGCATCGGCAAGGCCGCGGCGCAACGTCCCGGACTGGTGGAAAACCGCGAGCAATTGGTGGGCCTGATGCCGGTCAACCAGGGCGAGGACCTGAGTGCGGGCGCGCATCTCTACAACGAGAAGGATCCCGCCGAGCGCGCCTTCAATCAGGGCTATGTCACCTCGGTCGCCCCGTCGCCGACGCTGGGCTGCTGGCTGGGCCTTGGTTTTCTGAAGAACGGCCGCGCGCGGCATGGCGAGGTGATCCGGCTCGATGACGGGTTGCGCCGCCGCGCGGTGCTGGTCGAGGTCCGCGACCCGGTCTTCTTCGACCCGGACGGAGGACGGATGCGTGATTGACCTGACGACGACCACGGCCTTTACGGGTCTGCCCCTGACCATCGGGCGCGTGACGCTCACCGCTTTCGATCCCGGCCCCGTGACATCCGTCGCGCCCTATCCCGGCCGCGACCTGTCCCGGGCGTTGGCGCCGCTGGCGTTTCCCCAACCGGGTGCCATCAGCGAAGCCGCGGGCCTGCGGCTGGTCTGGGCCGGGCGCGACCTGGCCTTCTTGATGGGGGGACCGGCGCCCGACCTGACCGGCCTTGCCGCCACCACCGACCAGACCGACGGCTGGGCCTGGCTCACGCTGGCCGGGCGCGATGCCGTGGCGGTGCTGGCCCGCCTGTGTCCGCTGGACCTGCGCGCTGCGGCGTTTCCCCCGGGGCGTTCGGCCCGGTCGCTTGTGGGGCATATGCAGGCGATCGTGATCCGCACCGGCCCCGAAGCGTTCGAGCTTGCGGTCTTCCGCTCGATGGCCGGGAGCCTGCTGCACGACCTGACGGGGGCGATGCGGGGCGTGGCCGCGCGGCGCGCGCTGTGACGAGCACTGTGAAGGGCACCGGCCTCAGTCTGCAGCCCGCATCACCACCCGGGTTCCCCATTCCGCGCATTTCGCGGCCAGCGACGGGGGCAGGGGGCAATCGGTGAACACGGTGTCGATCACCCGAAGCGAGTCGATGCGCGCGGGCGCGGTGCGCGACAGCTTGCTGTGATCCACCACCAGCCATGTCCGCCGCGCCAGCGCGATCAGACGGCGGCTCGCATCGACCTCCTGGATGTCGTAATCCAGCATGTCGCCCTCGGCATCGAGCGCCGAGCAGCCGATCACCGCGATATCCACCTTGAACTGCCCCATCGCGTTCTGCGTGAGGGGGCCGGTCAGTCCACCATCCGAGCGCCTGAGCGCCCCCCCGGTGACGATCACTTGCGCCGCCGGGTTCTCGGCCAGGATATTCGCCACGTTCAGATTGTTGGTGACAACCATCAGCCCGTCATGGCGCCGCAATTCGCGCGCGACGGCCTCGGTCGTGGTGCCGATGGCGATGAAGATCGCGGCGTTATGCGGGATCGCCTCGGCACAGGCCCGGGCGAGGGCGCGCTTGCCGTCGGCATTCAGCGCCGCGCGGTCGTGATAGCCAATATTCGCCACGCCCGAGCGCAGGATCGCGCCGCCATGCACGCGTTCCAGCTCGCCCGCATCGTCCAGCTCGGCCAGGTCGCGGCGGATCGTCTGCGCCGTGACCCCGAACCGCGCGGCCAGATCGTCCACCGTGACCCGGCCTTCCGACCGGGCGATGTCGAGGATTTCGGGCAACCGAAAGCCCTGAGCCATGAGTCGCATCCTTTTGCGGCATTTTCGGATCGCATACCGCAGAACCGCGTTGTTTCCGTGAAAAACCCGCAGCATCCGGATCAATTTCGTCGCGCGCCCTGTTGAAACGTCACAAAAGCGCGTATAATCGCGCCTAAACGAACATTTTCGCGCCTCCCTCTGCGCGACTCGCCAGGAAGCCTCTCATGACCCCGTCATCCGACAGCGATCCGATCTATGACCTTGTCGTCATCGGCGGCGGCATCAATGGCTGCGGGATCGCCCGCGACGCGGCCGGTCGGGGGCTGAAGGTGCTGCTGGTGGAAAAGGGCGATCTGGCGGGCGCGACCTCGTCGGCCTCGACCAAGCTGTTTCATGGCGGGCTGCGCTATCTCGAATATTTCGAGATCGGTCTGGTGCGCAAAGCGCTGATCGAGCGGGAAGTGCTGTTGCGCGCGATGCCGCATATCTCGTGGCCGATGCGTTTCGTGCTGCCCTATCACAAGGACATGCGCTTCGACTCCGAGACGCCGACCTCGCGGCTTTTGTCGACGATCATGCCGTGGATGAAAGGCCGCCGCCCGCGCTGGCTGATCCGGCTGGGTCTGTTCCTGTACGATCATCTGGGCGGACGAAAGATCCTGCCCGCCACGCGCAAGCTGGATCTCGACCACGCGCCCGAAGGCGGCCCGCTGCAGGAGCATTTCAAGACCGCCTACGAATATTCGGATTGCTGGGTGCAGGATGCCCGCCTTGTCGTGCTCAATGCCCGCGATGCCGAGGGGCGCGGCGCAAGGGTGCTCACCCGTACCGCTGTGACCGAGGCGCGGGTCGAGGGCGATCACTGGCGCGTCAGCATGGGCGAGGACAGCGTCCGGGCCCGAGCCCTGGTCAATGCCGCGGGTCCCTGGGCGGCCGAGGTGGTGCGCGACGTCTTGCACAAGAATACCGGGGCCAGCATCCGGCTGGTGCGCGGTTCGCATATCGTCACGCGCAAGCTTTACGAGCACGACAAGGCGTATTTCTTTCAGGGTACGGACGGGCGCATCATCTTCGCCATTCCCTACGAGCAGGATTTCACCCTGATCGGCACGACGGATGCCGAGCATTCCGACCCCGACACGCCGCCCCGCTGCAGCGAGGAAGAACGGGACTATCTTTGCGCCTTCGCGTCCGGGTATTTCAAGCGCGCGGTCCGGCCCGAGGACGTGGTCTGGACCTATTCGGGCGTGCGCCCGCTCTACGATGACGGCGCGCGCAGCGCCACGGCGGCGACGCGGGATTACGTTCTGGACCTCGACACCAGCGCCGGCGCGCCGGTGCTCAACGTGTTCGGCGGCAAGATCACCACCTATCGCAAGCTTGCGGAATCGGCGCTGCACAAGCTTGCTGCGCATTTGCCGATGCAGGGCGACTGGACGGCAGGCGTGGCGCTGCCGGGGGGCGATTTCCCGGTCGACGGCGTGCCCGACCTGATCGCCGATCTGCGCGCCGATTACCCGTTCCTTACGCAACGCTGGGCGCGGCGGCTGGTGCAGGCCTATGGCACCGAAGCGCGGGCGATCCTGGGCGAGGCGGCCTCGGCCGACGATCTGGGCGCGGATTTCGGCGCGACCCTGACCGCGCGCGAAGTGGACTGGCTCATCGCGCATGAATACGCCCGCACCCCCGAGGACGTGCTGTGGCGGCGCGGCAAGCTGGGGCTGCATCTGGATGCGGGGCAGGTGGCCTGGCTCTCCGAGTACATGGCCCGCGCGCAGTCCCGGGCGGCGTGAGGCGCGAAGCCTGCTGATCCATCACGCGATTTTCGACAAAGTCCCGTTCCCCTCGGAGGCCGGGCGCGATAAGTTGCGCCAAATTCCCGAAAGGAGACCGGCATGGCCGAGATCAAGGACCCCGAAAACACCATCCTGATTGAACTCAAGGACGGCACCGTCACCATCGAGCTTCTGCCCGATATCGCGCCGCTGCACTGCGCGCGGATCAAGGAACTGGCGCGCGCCGGGGCCTATGACGGCGTGGTCTTTCACCGCGTGATCGACGGCTTCATGGCCCAGACCGGTGATGTCGAGCACGGCAATGCCGACAAGGACGGCTTCAACCTGCGCCGCGCGGGCACGGGCGGGTCGGATCTACCGGATCTGAAGCAGGAATTCTCGGGCGTCCCGCATGATCGCGGCACGCTGGGCGCCGCGCGCTCGCAGAATCCGAACTCGGCCAACAGCCAGTTCTTCATCAATTTCGGCGACAACCACTTTCTGAACCGTCAGTACACGGTCTACGGCCGTGTCATTTCCGGGATGGAGCATGTCGACGCGATCACGCGCGGCGAGCCGCCGGCGAACCCGGACAAGATGATCTCGATGAAAGTGGCTGCCGATGCTGCGTCGTAATCTCCTTCTGGCTGCGGCCTTCAGCCTGTTGCCGCTGGGCGTTGTCGCCCAGACCCAGCCGCCCGCCGATGCGCCCGAGCTGGTCATCCAGGTCGCGGGCGAGGCCAATGGCACGATCCGCATCGCCCTGCGCCCGGATCTGGCTCCGCAGCACGTTGCCCGCGTGATCGAACTCGCCGAAAGCGGCGCCTATGACGGCGTGGTGTTCCACCGCGTGATGTCGGGCTTCATGGCGCAGACCGGCGACGTGCAATATGGTCGCGCGGATGGCGACCGGTCGCGCGCGGGCTATGGCGGCTCGGACCTGCCCGACCTGCCGGCCGAGTTCAGCGACGAGCCCTTCGTGCGCGGCGTCGTGGGCATGGCCCGCGGCCAGTCGCCCAACTCGGCCAACAGCCAGTTCTTCATCATGTTCGACGAAGCCGCCTATCTGAATGGCCAGTACACCGTGCTGGGTCAGGTGGTCGACGGGCTCGACGTGCTGGACCAGATCAAGCTGGGCCGCGGTCAGAACGGCGCTGTTCTGGGTGAACCCGACGTGATGGTCGACGTGTCTGTCGTGCAATAACGCCCGTCTGAAAGGGGCGGGGAAACCCGCCCCACCGGCTTCGCCGCGATGCGGCGGGGCTTTATTTTCCACCCGACTTGGTTCATATGTCGGGGCAAATGCAGATCCTCGGGGGCCGCGCCATGAAATTCCTGCTTCGCATCCTGACATGGTGGAACAGCCAGACCATCGGCACGCAGCTTTTCACCTGGCGCAAGGGCGTCAAGGTGGGCGAGGACAGCCAGGGCAACGTGTTCTACCGCACCGCCGACGGCAAGCGCCGCTGGGTGATCTATAACGGGGAAACCGAAGCCTCACGCATCGACCCGGAATGGCATGGCTGGCTGCACAATACCTGGGACGAGCCGCCGAGCGAGCGTCCGCTGCCGCGCAAGAGCTGGGAAAAGCCCCATCACGAGAATCTCACCGGCACGATGGCCGCTTACGCCCCGCCGGGATCCATTCGCAATGCTCCGGTCGAGCGCCGCGACTACGAAGCCTGGCAGCCCGAGTAACCGATGGCTTATCGCGCCTGGGAGGTCGCGCTGGGGGCCGTGGTCATGGCCGCCGCGATCGTGTTCGTGGTGTTCGCCCTGCGCAGCACCGGCACCGTGCTGACCCAATCCGACAGCTACGACCTGCATGCCTCGTTCCGCTCGGCCGAGGGTGTGCGCCCGGGCACCGAGGTCCGGCTGGGCGGCGTGAAGATCGGCAGCGTCACGGCGTTGACGCTCGACCCGCAGAGCTTTCGCGCGCAGCTGACCGTGGCGATCCAGCAGGATCTGGCCCTGCCGCTCGATTCGACGATCCAGGTGGCGTCCGAGGGCATCCTGGGCGGCACCTTCGTGGAAATCCTGCCCGGCGGCGATTTCGACAACCTGCAGCCCGGCGACAGCTTTCAGGACACCCAGAGTGCGGTCAGCCTGATCACCCTGTTGCTGCGCGCCTTCACCGGCTCGGACGCTTCGGAGGTCGCGCAATGATCCGCGCAAGCCTTACCGCCGTCGCCCTCACCGCCCTTGCG
Organism: Pararhodobacter marinus; assembly: GCF_003122215.1. Taxonomy (GTDB): domain Bacteria; phylum Pseudomonadota; class Alphaproteobacteria; order Rhodobacterales; family Rhodobacteraceae; genus Pararhodobacter; species Pararhodobacter marinus. The sequence goes on from NZ_QEYD01000002.1 coordinate 222,827, forward strand.
CTGATCGCCGCCCCGGCGGCGCAGGCGCAGGTCGAATGGCGCCCGCTGGGCGACGGCCCGGTGGAATGGACCCCGCTCGGCGCGGGCGAAGCGGCGCAGGGCCAGCGTCCCGAGGGACCGCAGATGTCAACCGGGACGCAGGCCGTGCTGCGCGGGCTCGACAAGGTGTCGGGCGAAGTCGAGGACCTGCCCGTCGCGGTGGGCGACACGGTGACGTTCGGACGGCTCTCGGTCGCGCTGACCGCTTGCCGTTACCCGGCGGACAATCCGGCGTCGGATGCCTTCGCCTTCCTCACGATCAGCGATACCCGCAGCGACGAGCGGGTGTTCCAGGGCTGGATGATCGGGTCGAGCCCGGCTTTGAACGCGCTCGACCATCCCCGTTACGATATCTGGGTGCTCAGCTGCTCCTGAGCGGCGCGCAGGCCTGTTCCAGCCATGTCCGCGCTTCGGGCGAGACCAGCGGCGACAGCTCGGCCTCGACCCAGGCGTGATAGGCATCGAGCCACGCGGTCTCGTCCCCGGTCAGCATCTCGGCCACGATCAGCCGCTTGTCGATCGGGCAGAGCGTGATCGTTTCGAAATCCAGCATCTTGCGATTGTCGCCCATGGGCGCGGCCTCGCGCACGATGACGAGGTTCTCGATGCGGATGCCCCAGCCCCCGGCGCGGTAATAGCCCGGCTCGTTCGACAGGATCATCCCCGGCTGCAGCGGCAGGGTCGAGACCCGGCTGATCCGCGCGGGCCCTTCATGCACGCTGAGCGCCGCGCCGACGCCGTGCCCGGTGCCATGATCGAAATCCTGACCTGCCAGCCACAGCGGATAGCGCGCCAGCGCGTCCAGATGGCCCCCGGCCACGCCGCGCGGGAACCGGGCGCGGCTCAGCGCGATCATGCCCTGCAGGACACGGGTATAGGCATCGCGGCGCTCGGCCTCGACGACGCCCACCGGCAGGGTGCGGGTGATGTCGGTTGTGCCGTCGGGATATTGCCCGCCCGAATCGATCAGGAACAGATCGCCCGGTTCCAGCCGCCGGTTGGTCTCTTCGGTCACGCGGTAATGGTTGATCGCCGCGTTGGGGCCGGTCGAGGAAATGGAATCGAAGCTCAGATCCAGCAAGTCGCCCGTTGCCGCGCGGCATTCTTCCAGCTTGCGCGCCATATCGATTTCCGTCAGCCCCGCCAGCGCGTTGGCATCGAACCAGCTCAGGAACTCGACCATCGCCGCGCCGTCGCGCCGATGCGCCGCGCGCATCCCGTCCAGCTCGGCCGGGTTCTTCATCGCCTTGGCCATCAGGCAGGGATCGGCGCCCGCCACGCCGTCGGCCAGGGCCGTCTTGACCGCGACGGGCGCGGTCGCCGGGTCAAAGCGGGTAGCGCCATTGAGCGCGCGCAGGGCTTCGGGAAAGTCCGAAACAGCGCGCCGCGCAACCCCGTCTTCTTCGGGGATCTGCGAAACCTTGGCTGGGTCGATGAACAGATCGAGCCGCGCATCGTCGTGCAGGATCGCGAAACCCTGCACCACCGGGTTGCGGATGATGTCCGAACCGCGCCAGTTCATCAGCCAGGCCAGACTGTCGGCCAGCGTGACCACGCTCGCGGCAACACCATCGCGCTTCAGTCCCGCGGCCAGCTCGGCGCGCTTGTCGGCGGCGGATTTCCCGGCCAGGCTCAGGGGATGCTCGCGCACGGCACCCGCCGCAGGCGCGGGCTGTTCGGGCCAGACCGCATCCAGCGGATTGCTCTCGACCGCCCGAAGGGTCAGGCCGCTTCCCGCCAGCCCCTTTTCGATCCGGTCGATTTCATCGGGGGTATGCAGCCACGGATCGAAGCCGATCACCGCGCCTTCGGGCGCATGTTCGCGCAGCCAGTCGGCGGGCTGGATCTCGGGCCAGTCGACCGGGGTGAAATCGGGGATCGCGATCTGATCGCGTACCTGCAGCCGGTAGCGGCCATCGACGAACACCCCCGCGATGTCGGGCAGCACGATGCAGAACCCGGCCGAGCCGGTGAAGCCCGTCAGCCAGCCAAGCCGCGCGTCGTGGTCGCTGACATATTCCCCCTGATGCGCGTCCGAGCGCGGAACGATGAAACCGCCGAGGCCCCGCGCGTCCAGTTCGTTGCGCAACGCGGCCAGCCGGGGCGGGCCGTCCGAAGGGCGGGTCGAGGCGGTATAGGTCTGGAACATGGCTGTCTCGCGTCCGTAGGGTCAGAAAGGCCCGGCGCGGGCCGTCAGGATCAGAAGTTGGGGCGCAGGGGCTCAGCGTCGGGCCATTGCGCTCATCCCCATCACCCGCGCCCGCGCGCGGGGATCGGAGTCGAACAGGGCCGCAAGCTGCTCGGTCATCGCGCCCGCCAGCTGCTCGACATCGGTGATCGTCACCGCGCGTTCGTAATAGCGGGTCACATCGTGGCCGATGCCGATGGCCAGCAGTTCCACCGCCTTGCGCTTTTCCACCATCGCGATCACGTCGCGCAGGTGTTTTTCTAGGAAATTCGCGGCGTTGACGGACAGCGTGCTGTCATCGACCGGCGCCCCGTCCGAGATGACCATCAGGATCTTGCGCTGCTCGCGCCGCGCCAACATCCGCCGATAGGCCCATTCCAGCGCCTCGCCGTCGATGTTTTCCTTCAGCAGGCCCTCTTTCATCATCAGGCCCAGATTGTCGCGCACCCGCCGCCACGGCGCGTCGGCGCCCTTGTAGACGATGTGGCGCAGGTCGTTCAGACGGCCCGGCGATTGCTTGCGACCCTCGGCCAGCCATTGCTCGCGGCTCTGACCGCCCTTCCAGGCGCGGGTGGTGAAGCCCAGGATCTCGACCTTGACCTGGCAGCGTTCCAGCGTGCGGGCCAGGACATCGGCGCAGATGGCCGCGATCGAGATCGGACGGCCGCGCATCGAGCCGGAATTGTCCAACAGAAGCGTCACGCAGGTATCGCGGAACTCGGTGTCCTTTTCCCACTTGAAAGACAAAGGCGTGGTCGGGTTCGCCACCACGCGCGCCAGCCGCCCGGCATCGAGGATGCCTTCCTCCTTGTCGAATTCCCAGCTGCGGTTCTGCTGCGCCTGCAGACGGCGCTGCAACTTGTTGGCAAGCCGGCTCACCGCGCCTTTCAGGGGTTCAAGCTGCTGGTCCAAATAGGCGCGCAGACGTTCCAGCTCGGCGGGTTCGGCCAGATCCTCGGCGGCGATTTCCTCGTCGAATTTCGTGGTGAAGACGGCATAGGTCGGGTCGGCATCCGAAACGGGCTGCGGCGCGGGCGGCTCGGGCGGAGCCTCGGCCTGCGGCATCTCGGTCTCTTCGGACATCTCGTCCTCGGACTGGTCGTCCATGACCGTCTCGGTCTCGGCCGTTTCTTCCTGCGGGCCGTCCTCCGACTGCTCGGTCTCGTCCTGCTGGCTGTCGTCGTCGCCCTGCGATTCGGGATCGTCGGCGGCTTCTTCCTGCTCGTCCTCGTCGCCCTCGGGCTCGTCGCCCATATCGTCGGGATCGTCCCCCAACTGGTCGCCGTAGCCCAGATCCTCGATCACCTTGCGGGCGAGCTTGGCAAAGCTGGTCTGATCGCTCAGCGCCTCGTCCAGCGTCTCCAGCGTGCCGCTCGCCTGCTGCTCGAAGAAGGGCCGCCACATCTCGGCCACCGTCTCGGCGCCCTTGGGCAGGGGCCGGCCCGAGGCCATCTCGCGGATCAGATACCCGGCCGCGACAGAAAGCGGCGCCTCGGCCTGGCTGCGGATCTGCGCGTAGCCCTTGCGCTCGGCCTCGTGCGCGATGCGGGCATCGATATTCGACGCGGTGCCGGGCATGTGCTGCGCGCCCACGGCTTCGCAGCGGGCGGTTTCCATCGCTTCGTAAAGATCGCGCGCCATCTGGCCCTGCGGCATGTAGCGGGCATGGACGCCGTCATCGTGATAGCGCCGCTTCATCGCGAAACTGTCCGCCGTGCCCCGCGCCAGCAACACCTCGTCGCGGGTCATGCGGCGGGTGATCTGCGGCAGGCGCATCGACTCCTTGGTCATGCCCGGGGGGTCGACGGTGAAGCTGACCGCGACGTCGGGATCGTTCGACAGCGTGCGCGTCGCTTCGGTCAGCGCCTTCTTGAACGGATCGGCGGGGTTGTCGGAGTTCTTCTGCATCGCGTCGCGGGGACCATTCGGCAATTGGAGGGGGAAGCGCGGCAAGGGCGCGCGCTCCTTTGCTGACAGGTAAATCATTCAAGCGCGATGGGAACAAGAGGCGACCGCCCAAGCCGCCGGCGCGACGCTCCGGTGGCGGATTTGCACGGATGCACAGCGCGTGTGCGAGTCTGGGGAACTGACAATCTCCCCTTGAGCGCCGATCTGTACGCCAAGCAAGCAACCACCGACCAACCGACAGGAGTTTCCCATGTCCAATCCCCGGATTGCCGTCATCATCAGCTCGACCCGCGACTCGCGTTTCGGCGACACCCCCGCCAAGTGGATCCTCGCCAAGGCGCAGGAACTGCATCCGGACTGGGATGTCGAGCTGGTCGACCTGAAAGACTACGACCTGCCGCTCTTCAACGAGATGGCCTCGAATGCGTGGATGCCCTCGTCGGACCCCAAGGCGGTCGCGTGGCAGAAGAAAGTGGGCGAGTTCGACGGCTATATCTTCGTGCTGGCCGAATATAACCGCTCGATCACCGGCGCCCTGAAGAACGCTCTGGACCAGGCCTATGTCGAGTGGAACCGCAAGGCCTTTGGCATCGTCGGCTACGGGGCCCTCGGCGCGGCACGCGCGGCCGAGCACATGCGCACCATCGGTGTCGAGCTGCAAATGGCCTCGACCCGCGCGGCCGTCCATATCGCCGGCGCCGATTTCTTCGCCGTCCACCCGCTGGGCCAGCAGAACAAGCCGATGACCGATATCGAAGCCACGATCGGCGACTCGGCCAAGGCGATGCTGGGCGAGCTGGACTGGTGGACCCGCGCCACCAAGGCCGCGCGCGGCTGACACGACCTCGTTTGTAACGCGTGACGGCGGCCCTTCGGGGCCGCCTTTTTCATCGGGCGACGCCAGGAAACGCGACCCGCAAACGACAAACGCCCGCCTGAGGCGGGCGTTGGGAAAAGTCGTGATGCGGAAAGCTTAGCCCAGAGCGACCGAGGCGGCGCTTTCGGGCAGTTCCTCGCCAAAGCAGCGCTGATAGAACTCGGCCACCGTCTGACGCTCGAGCTCGTCGCATTTGTTGAGGAAGGTCAGGCGGAAGGCATAGCCGATATTGCGGAAGATGCGCGCGTTCTCGGCCCAGTTGATGACCGTCCGGGGCGACATGACGGTCGAAAGCTGGCCCTTCATGAAAGCCGTGCGCGTGAGATCCGCCACGGTGACCATCTGGCTGATTTCCTGCCGGCCCTTGGCATTGTTGTAATGCGGGTTCTTGGCCAGCACGATCGCACTTTCGGCGTCATGGCTCAGGTAGTTCAGCGTGGCGACGAGGGACCAGCGGTCCATCTGCGCCTGGTTGATCTGCTGCGTGCCATGATACAGGCCCGTCGTATCGCCCAGACCCACGGTGTTGGCCGTCGCGAACAGGCGGAAGGCGGGGTGGGGCGTGATGATCTCGTTCTGATCCAGAAGCGTCAGCTTGCCGTCATGCTCCAGCACGCGCTGGATCACGAACATCACGTCCGCGCGGCCTGCATCGTATTCGTCGAACACGATGGCGCAGGGGTTGCGCAGCGCCCAGGGCAGGATGCCTTCGTGGAACTCGGTCACCTGCTTGCCGTCGCGCAGCTTGATCGCGTCCTTGCCGATCAGGTCGATCCGGCTGATATGGCTGTCGAGGTTGACGCGGACCGTCGGCCAGTTCAGCCGCGCCGCAACCTGCTCGATATGGGTCGATTTCCCGGTGCCGTGATAGCCCTGGATCATCACCCGGCGGTTATAGGTGAAACCGGCAAGGATCGCGAGCGTGGTGTCGGGATCGAACTTGTAGGTCGGGTCCAGGGCGGGCACCCGGTCCGAGCTTTCGGCGAACGCTTTCACCTTCATGTCGGTGTCGATGCCGAAGACCTCGCGGACATCCAGTTCCTCGGTCGGTTTCGCATTCGTGTCGAGCATGGAGATCGCCTTTGTTCTTACGCGGGCGCGCGGTTCGCATACAGGCCGCGCGGTCTGGGGTTTTGTGGAGCATTCCTGCGCCCGGTGCAAGAGGGCGCCCCGCAGCGAAACCCGCTCGCCTCGGGCCGGGGCACCGCATGTCCCCCGCGGCATGGCCCCCGCGCTTGTCCCCGGGGGCGACAGGGCCTAGCTTCCCCCGGTGCGGCGATTCCGCCCGGTCCCGATATCCGAAGGCTTCCCCATGTCCCTGATCCTGCCGATTCTTCCGGTGCTGTTGCTCGTGGGCGCCGGTTACGCGCTGCGCGCCAGCGGCACCATCGCCCAGCCGCTCTGGGCCGGCATCGACATGCTGGGGTTCCGGCTGCTGATCCCCGCGATGGTCGTCCATGCGATCTATCACGCCGATCTGGGCGAGGTGGCCGCCGGTCCTTTCGTGCCGCTGCTCGTGGTCGCGCTGACGCTCGTGGCGCTCGGCGCCTTCCTGTTGCGGCTTGTCATGCCGGGCCTGCCCGATGCCAGCTTCACGACAATCTTCCAGACCGGCACGCGCTGGAACGCCTTCATCGCCCTCAGCGCCGCCGAGCAATTCGCCGGACGCGAGGCGCTGGCCTGGCTGGCCGTGGCGATGGCCGCCACCATCGCCGTCATCAACATGGTGAACATCCTCGTGCTCGAGATCTGGGGCACGCCGCCTGAAGGTGCGCGCACCGGGCTCGGGGCGATGTTTCACAGCGTGTTCCGCAACCCGATGGTGCAGGCCTCGCTTCTGGGGCTGGCGCTGAACCTGTTCGCGGTTCCGGTGCCCGAGGTCCTGATGAACACGCTGGGGATGGCGGCAGCCGCGGCGCTGCCGGTGGGGCTGCTCTGCGTGGGCGCCGGGCTGATGCCGCGGCGGCTCGTGTCGGCCTCGGCGCCGATGTGGGCGGGGCTGATGCTGCGCCCGGTCATCGCGCCGCTGATCTTCGCCGCCGGGGCCTGGGCCCTGGGATTGTCGCACGCGGCCTTCCTGGCCGGCGCCTTCGTGCTTGCGGTGCCGGCGGCGGCCAACGGCTATGTCGTGGCGCGGCAGATGGGGGGCGATGCGGAGCTCTACGCGGCGATCCTGACCTGGCAGACGCTGCTCTGCCTGCCGATGCTGCCGCTGGTCGCCTTCCTTGCGGACCGGCTGAGCGCCTGAGCCCGGTCTCAGCCGGGCAGGGCGCCCGTCAGGACGTAGCGCAGGATCTCGACCACCTGCACGGGATCGCGCGCGACGGCCAGCGCGGCGGCATCCACTTCCTTGAGGGCATGGTCATGCTCGGGGCGCTGCAACACGATCAGCGATTTTCCCAGCGCGGCGGCATAGCCCGCGTCGAAGGCCGCGTTCCACTGCTTGTACTGCTCGCCGAAGCGCACGACGACGACATCCGCATCGGCGATGCCTTTCCGCGTGCGGATCGCGTTGACCATAGCGCCCTTGTGGTCGTGCCAGAACTTGGTGTCCTCGGCGCCCAGGATCGCCACGCCGCAATCGTCCGAGGCCGCGTGATCGGTCACGGGCCCGCTGAAGACCACGTCCAGCCCCTCGGCCCCGGCGGTGATCTGCTCGCGCCAGTCGGTGTGAATCTCGCCGCTCAGATAGACGGACAGGGTCATGACGTGCTCCTCGCTCTGCTCGGCCTTCCCTAGCAGCGCGCGCCCGGCGGGTCGAGCCGCGCTTGACAGCCCCCCGCTTGCCCCTACCTTGGCCGCAGAAAACGGACGGGGCGGATATGAGCGGACTTCTGGCGCTACTCGATGACGTGGCGGGCATCGCCAAGGTGGCCGCGGCCCAGATCGACGACATCGCCGGACAGGCGGCCAAGGCGGGCGCGAAGGCGGCGGGGGCGGTGATCGACGACGCGGCCGTGACGCCGAAATACGTCCACGGCTTCGCCCCTGCGCGCGAGTTGCCCATCGTCGGCAAGATCGCCCTCGGCTCGATCCGCAACAAGCTGCTGATCTTGCTGCCCGCGGCGCTGCTGCTGTCGGCTTTCGCACCCTGGCTGATCACGCCGCTTCTGATGCTGGGCGGTTCGTATCTGTGCTTTGAGGGGGCCGAGAAGGTCTATCACCTGTTCCGCCCGCACGCGCCCCATGCCGATGGACAGGTGCGCGACGTCAATCCCGAGCATCTGGAGGAACAGAAGGTCAAAGGCGCGATCAAGACCGATTTCATCCTCTCGGCCGAGATCATGACCATCATCCTGTCCAATCTCGACCCCGATCAGGGCATCTGGATCGAAGCGGCGGCGCTCGCCATTGCCGGGATCGGGATCACCGTGGCCGTCTATGGCGGGGTTGCGCTGATCGTGAAGGCCGATGATTTCGGCCTGTGGCTGGCGCGGGTGGGCAACCTGTCGGGGACCCGCGCGCTGGGACGCGGCATCGTGCGCTTCATGCCGTGGTTCATGAAGGCGCTGATGGTGGTGGGCACGGCGGCGATGATCTGGGTCGGCGGCTCGATCATCCTGCACGGGCTCGATGTCTTCGGATTGCACGCGCCCTATGACTGGATCCACCACCAGGCCGAGGCCGTGGCCCAGGCCGTGGCCCGCTGGGAAGGTTTCGTCGCCTGGGCGGTGACCGCGTTCTTCGACGGGATCTTCGGGCTGGCCTACGGGCTCTTGCTGATCCCGCTGGCCACCTGGGTGATCAACCCGGTGATCGGCGCGCTGACCGGCGGCAACAAGCCCGCGCATTGAGCATTTGCCACGCCGCCCCTGAGCGTGCTTGACTGACCCCGATCACGGAAGGACGGGGACCGGGCGATGTGCTGGACGATGGGGGTATCCGCGGCGATGGTGGCGCTTGGCGGGGCGGGCACCGTGGTGAGCGCGCGCCGCAAGGATCCGCTCGCGATCCCGGTGACGCTGGGCTATTTCACCCTGATGGAGGCGCTGCAGGTCGCAGGCTATGCGGTGATCGACCAATGCGGCACGCCGGTCAACGAAACGGTGACCTGGCTGAGCGTGATGCATATCGTCTTCCAGCCGCTCTTCATCAACGCCTTCGCCATGGCGCTGGTGGCGAAACCCGTCAGTACGGCGATCAAGGTCTGGGTCTTCTCGATCTGCGCGGCCTCGTCGGTGCTGATGCTCATGCAGCTTTATCCCTTCGAATGGGCCGGGACCTGCGCGCCCGGCTCGCAGCTTTGCGCCGAGCGGCTCTGCACCGTGTCGGGCGACTGGCACCAGGCCTGGGACGTACCCTATAACGGTCTGCTTGTGGGGCTCGAACGGGCGACGGGGACAAGTTGGGGCTTTCCCAGCTACATGCTCGTGGCCTTCGCGCTGCCGCTCGTCTACGGCGCGTGGCGGCTGGTCATCTTCCACCTGCTGGCCGGGCCGGTGGCGGCGGGGCTGCTGACCTCGAATCCCAACGAGGTCCCGGCGATCTGGTGCCTGTTCTCGATCGTGATCGTGCTGGTGGCGCTGAGCCCGGTGATCCGCCGCTCGGTCACCGGCCCGGCCGCGGCGCCGTCGGGCTGACGGGGCAGGGGGGCTGTCTGCCCCCCTCTTTGCCTGACGGCAAATTCACCCCCCGAGGATATTTGCGGCGTAAAGATGCGAGGGGCGCGGCGCAGGCGTCCCGGGGGGTTTGATCCGGCGGCGTTTCGTGCCCATCTAAGGGGAAACGGAATGACCCCTTGAAAGGCCCGACGATGACCAATGCGCTGCTGACCGACTGGAAAGGTCCTTTCTCGCTGCCCCCGTTCGACCAGATCCGCGACGAGGATTTCGCGCCCGCTTTCGAGGCGGCGCTGGAGCAGGGTCGCGCGACGATCGCCACGATCGCGGAGAACCCCGAGACCCCGACCTTCGCCAACACGATCGAGGCGCTCGAGCGCGCGGACGGGCTTCTGGATCGGGTAGCGGGAGTGTTCTTCAACCTTGCCGGCTCGGATTCGAACCCCGCGCGGCAGGCGCTGCAGCGCGATCTGGCGCCGAAGCTTTCGGCCTATTCGAGCGAGATCACCTCGAATGCCGCGCTCTGGGGGCGGATTGCCGATCTCTGGGCGCGCAAGGACGATCTGGGCCTGACACCGGAGCAGGAGCGCGTACTGATGCTCTATCACCGCCTGTTCCGGCGCGCGGGCGCGGCGCTTGACGGGGACGCCGCCGCGCGCATGGCGGCGGTGAAATCCGAGCTGGCCTCGCTGGGCACGCAATTCACCCAGAACCTGCTGGCGGACGAGGCCGCGTGGTTCATGCCGCTCGACGATCTGTCCGGTCTGCCCGATTTCGTCACCGATACCGCCGCCGCGGCCGCGCGCGAGCGCGGGATGGACGGCCATATCGTCACGCTCAACCGGTCGCTGATCGTGCCGTTCCTGCAATATTCCACCCGCCGCGACCTGCGCGAGAAGGCCTACGAAGCCTGGGGCGCGCGCGGGGCGAATGGCGGCGAGACCGACAACCGCGCGATTGCCGCGCGCACGCTGGCGCTGCGCCAGGAGCGGGCCTCGCTTCTGGGCTACGAGAGTTTCGCCCGCTTCAAGCTGGAACCCGAGATGGCCGGCAGCCCCGATGCGGTGCGCAACCTGCTGATGCGGGTCTGGGATCCCGCCCGGGCCAAGGCCGAGGAAGACGCGGCGGCGATGGAGGCGATGCTTCATGCCGACGGATACGAGGGTCCGCTTCAGCCCTGGGACTGGCGCTATTACGCCGAGAAGCGGCGCCACGCGCTGCACGATTTCGACGAGGCGGCGCTGAAGCCCTACCTGTCGCTCGACAAGATGATCGAGGCGGCCTTCGACGTCGCGCATCGTCTGTTCGGGCTGGACTTCGAGCCGCTCGACGTGCCGCTCTATCATCCCGATGCGCGGGCCTGGAACGTCACCCGCGACGGGCGGCACATGGCGGTGTTCATCGGCGACTATTTCGCGCGGGCCTCGAAACGCTCGGGGGCGTGGATGTCGAGCTTCCGTGACCAGTCGGCGATGGATGGCGAGGTCCGCCCGGTCGTCGTCAATGTCTGCAACTTCGCCAAGGGCGACCCGGCGCTGTTGTCATGGGACGATGCGCGCACGCTGTTCCATGAATTCGGCCATGCGCTGCACGGGATGCTGACGGATGTGACCTACAAGATGATCTCGGGCACCTCGGTGGCGCGCGATTTCGTGGAACTGCCCAGCCAGTTGTACGAACACTGGCTGGATGTGCCCGAGGTGATCGAAACCCATGCCCGGCACTGGAAGACCGGCGAGCCGATGCCCGAAGAGCTGCGCGAGAAGCTGAAAAGCGCGTCCACCTGGGATCAGGGCTTTGCCACGGTGGAATTCCTGGCCTCGGCGATCGTCGATCTGGAATTCCACGACGGCCCGCCCCCGGCCGACCCGATGCAGAAACAGGCCGAGGTGCTGGAGACTATCGGTCTGCCGCAGGCCATCCGGATGCGCCACGCGACGCCGCATTTCGCGCATGTTTTCGCGGGCGACGGCTATTCCTCGGGCTATTACAGCTACATGTGGTCCGAGGTGATGGATGCCGATGCCTTCGCCGCGTTCGAGGAAGCGGGCAGCGCCTTCGACCCGGAAACCGCCCGCAAGCTCGAGGATTTCATCCTGTCGAAAGGTGGCTCGGATGAAGCCGAGACCCTGTATCGTCAGTTCCGCGGCTCGATGCCGGGTGTCGATGCGTTGCTGAAGGGCCGGGGACTGATCGCGGCGTAAGCCGACCGTCGCGGATGTCCGGCAGATGGGCTTCGATCGCGCGCAGCATGGCATGCGTGCGGTCGCATCCGTAAAGCGCCTGGTAGTGGGCGATCAGCGCGGCGCGGAGCGGCGCGGGCTCGGCGGCGAAAACCTGGTCAAACAGGCGCGAGACACGGGCCCGGCGTTTCAGCGCCGGACCGAAGGCGCGCAGGGCGCGCAGGGAGGCGACCCCGAGGTCGCGGAATCGGGGAAAGACGGTCTGAGGACTTTTACGCATCACACTCTCCACTGGGACGCAAACATACGCGCGTCTCAGCCCCTGATTGCAGGCGGAACATGGCAAAAATAGGGAGCGCGGTAACCTTAATGCTCTACCCTGCGACTTTTCCGCATGTCCTGAGTGCTAGGTTCCGGAACCGCGTGCCCGGCGCGTCGAGTGGGCGCGCAGCAACGGGACGCGCTGCGGGCGGAAACTGCCGCCTGCGCACAGGCTCTCGATCCGGTTGACGTGGAAATAGCGGTAATCCATTCGCATCCGGCACCAGCCCAGCAACATGAGCGTCCGCTCGCTATACGAAACGCCGAGCGGCCAGACCTCGCGCTCGGTCACGCGCTCCTGACGATCGCGATAGGTGATGTGCACGCTCACCTCGTCCCAGCAGCAGGTCCGCAGAAGGTCCAGGTCGATCCCGGGCGCGGCCCGCGCGGTGCCGGGATGCCAGGCCGTATGCGTGTGGTGCAGCGCCGCGCGCGCCTGCGCATCGGGGAGCGTCGCGACAATGCGCGCGAGCGCATCGCGCCCGGCGCGGGTCAGCGTATCGTCGCCTAGATGCGACAGCGCGGTCTGCGCCAGCATCAGCGCTTCGATTTCCAGCCGCGAGAAACTTTGCGGCGGCAGCGCGGTATCCTCGGTCAGGGTATAGCCCAGCCCTGCCTCGCCGTCGATCAGCGCGCCGCCCGCCCGCAGGGTGGCGATGTCGCGGTATAGCTGACGCGCCGACACGCCGGTTTCGGCGGCCAGCCGGGCGGCGGTGACGGGCGCGGGCAAGCGGCGCAGCGCGGTCATCAGGCGCATCAGGCGATCGGTGCGGGCCATGTCATCCTGCCGTAAACTGTCAGCAGACCCTGCTTACAACACGGGTATCGAAAACCAAAGGAGCCTTCGATGCCCGTTCTTTACCACGCCTATCACACCCGCTCTTCGTCTCTGGTGACGCTGATCGACGAGCTTGGCGCCGATGTCGGCATCCGCGATGTGTCGGTTCGCCGGGGCGATGGCAGCGGCGCGGTGGACCCCGCCAATCCCCATCCCGAAGGCAAGGTGCCCTACCTGGTCGACGGCGATGAGCACCTCCGCGAGCGCGGGGCGATCATGCTCTACCTGACCGACCGTTATCCCGAGGCAGGGCTGGGGCCGGTCCATGGCGCGCCCGGGCGCGGGGCCTATCTGTCGTGGCTGTCCTATTACCAGGGCGTGATGGAGCCCTTGTTGCTGCTGCGCGTGGCCGGGCTCAGCCACCCGGTCATCGGCGAGACGCTGCGCGATGTGGACACGATGACCGCCCGGCTGGCCGAGGCGCTTGAGCGCGGACCGTGGCTACTGGGCGAGCGGTTTTCCGCGGCGGACCTGCTTTGCGTTAGCCCGTTCGGCTGGCTGCCCGACCTGATCCCCGATCATCCGGCGATCCGCGACTGGGTGCGGCGCTGCGAAGAGCGCCCGGCGGCGCAACGCACGCGGGCGCGCGACGCGGCCTCGGCGGCGCGGGTGGCAGAGATGGCCTGAGCACGAGACCGGCTGAGCCAGAAAAAACCCCGGCGCGGCAGGGACCGGGCCGGGGTCTTGCGCGTCGGACCGGGTGCCGTCACTCGCGGAAGTGGCGGCTTTCCTTGATCTGGTCCCAGGCCCAGACGACTTCCTGCAGGCGTTCTTCGTCCGCGCGGTTGCCGCCGTTCAGATCCGGGTGAAGATCTTTCACCAGGCTCTTGTATTGCTTGCGGATTTCGTTGCGGCTCATGGTGTCCCGGGCGTCCAGGATCTCAAGCGCCTTGCGCTCGGTCGAGGGCAGCTTGCGGGTTGCCGAACCGCGCCCGGGGGCCGGTTGATCGGCGCGCCGGCGGGTCGCGTTGTCGCCCAGGATCTGGAACGGATCGTCGATGCCGTGGCGCGACCAGTCCCGCCGTTCTCCGGTGCCGAAAGCATCCGTTGCCCGGCCCCAGACGCGGTCGCGCTCCATGGTCTCGTTCTGCTCGGCCTCGGTCTGGCCCGAGAAGAAATTCCATTTCAGATTGTATTCGCGCACGTGATCCTTGCAGAACCATAGGTAGTCGTCCAGCGCATCGGGCGAGCGCGGGGCGCGGTATTGGCCCGGCTCGTTGCAGCCGGGATGCTGACAGATGCGCGACGAGGTCTCGACCGCCCCGGACATCCCGCGGCGACCGCGGGCTTTTTTCTTTTTGTCGCTGGACGCGCGCATATCGAAGCTGAAGGGATCGCGTGACATGGGTGCCGTGAATTGCCTGTGGTTTTAGCCTGCCTGACCGCAAGGCTCCGCAACGGCGGACCATCCCTGCGACTCGGAGGCGGTACTTTACAGCTTTGAGGGACCAAAAGAAAAGCGAAAGGCGCCGCGTCCGGCGCCCTGCATTCCCTTTGTCCCTGACATGGCCGTGAGCCGCGCGTGAGGCCGTGGGGCCTCAGCGCTCGTCGTGGCGGGTCTCGTGGCCGTCGGACTCGGCGTCGTCATCCGGGCCCGGATCCGCGCGGGGACGCAGCACCGGCTCGTTGCGCGCCGCCCCTTCCGAGCGCAGCATCGCCCCCGATCGGAACAGCGGCTCGCGCCGTTTGGCAGGCGCGGTGGGCTCGTCCTCGACCGCCGCAGCGGGTTGCGGCGCGGGCTGAGGGGCCGGTTTCGCGGCCAGTTTCGGAGCCGGCGCAACGACCGGTGGCGCGGCGCGCTCGGCTTCAGGGTCGATCCCCGCCGGGGCGGCCTGAGCGGCGGCCAGCGCGGCCCCGGCATCGGGGCGCCGGACGCCTGTTTCGCGGGTGAAGATCATCACCACCTGCTGCGATTGCTTCGTCGCCCCGAAGGCCGAGCGCGTCTCGCAGGGCATGGTTTCGCAGCGGACGAATTGCCAGCCGCCCGCGGATTCGGCGTTGATGCTTTCGGCAAGGGTATGCGCGAAGCGCTCGGCGGTGGTCTTCAGACCCTTGACCCGGACGGCGCGCACCGGCGCGGGGACGACCTTGTATTCGAACATGGAGGTTTCCGGCAGCTTCCCTGAGGCATTGTCGAGGCGTATCCGCGCCTTTTGCGGCAATCGGCGACCCATTGCAAGCGACCTCGGCCGCCATCGGCTGCGTGCCGCACATCGGCGGGTTTTTGGCCGCCCGGCCGTCCTGCGGCATGAAGATTTCAGCCCTGCCACGCGCATGTGATTGCATGGCCGCGCTGGCCGGTGCTAGCGTCGGGACACATTTCGATGGAGGGATTCACATGCAACCTGTTCGCACGCTTTTCGCGTCTTCCGTCCTTGCCCTGATGCTGGCCGCCCCGGCGATGGCGCAATCCTCGCTCAGCGGGATGATCACCGGCAACGATCTGGACCGCATTCAGGAAATCGCCGGCGCCTATGGCACGATCGAGCGCCGTCAGGACGAAGACGGCATCTGGCTGCGCGGCGATATGGACGGCATCGTCTACACGATCTCGTTTCTCAACTGCAACGATGCGGGCGGCGATTGCTCGACCGTCCAGTTCCGCGCCTGGTGGGAATCGAACGGCGCCCATTCCATGGAAGCGATGAACCAGTGGAACCGCGACCGCCGCTTCTCGGCCGCCTATCTCGACAGCCGCGACAACGCGACGATCGAATGGGACGTGAACCTTGCGGGCGGGGTCAGCGCCGTCAATTTCGACGATTCCGTGCAATGGTGGCAGGCTGTCGTGCGCCAGTTCCGCGAGATGGTCATCGATCCGGGCTATGACGCGGCGGGTGTCGGCTCGTCCGGGGGCTCTTCGGGCGGCACCTCGCCCGGCAAGTAAGGCCGGCGGATTCGTTCCCCACAGGCGCTGCCCGCTCCCTGCGGGCGCGCCGTTCCGGGTTGAACATTATTGTGCGGGTTGCACCTTATTCGGCCAGCGCCGCCGTTTCGACCGGATCGCTGCATTGCGGCAGGGCGCTGGTGAACTCAGCCACCTCGGCGCGGCGCGCGGGGTCGCGCATCGGCGGCCAGTCCGCCGCCACGCCGCCACGCCCCTGAACCAGAACGCCATCGCGCGAGATCGCCGCCGTGGCGATGCGCACCGCGCAGGCAAGATTGGCGGCGCCGTCGTAAAGCCCGTCCTCGCCCAGATCGCAGCCATGATAGCGCGCCGTCGTGGGCGAGATCTGCAACAGCCCCTGGTAGCGCCCGCCACCGCCCGCCGCGCGCGGGTTCCAGGTGCTCTCGAACCGCGCGAGGCCCGAGAAGAACGCGACATAGAAAGCCGCGCGCTGGCTCGGCGTCGCCTCTTCGTAATCGGGGCAGAAATGGTCGATATCGGCGGGAACGGTGTGAACCATGGGGGTGCCGTCGGTGAGCAGCGCCTCGATCATCGCGGTGTTCCACTCGGCGGATTCGGGGCGGTGGTTCCACCGCGCGGCGACTTCGGGAGCGGTTTCCTCGACCACGGGCTGCATGACGCAGGCAGCGAGGAAAGGCACGATGCAAAGGGCGAGGCGCATGGATTCGTCCGAGACTGTTTCAACCGCATTTCCCATGCTCTGCAAAGCGAGTCGTGGCAAGCAGGCTTGGCCGCGCGCCCGCCGCGCTCGGCAAGAAAACGCCGGAAACCATCCTGCAGGGGCCCTCGAAACCGCTTTTCACCGCGCGCGGGCCGTTCTAGAACCGCTCCGATCCCCGTCCCGACCGCCCGCGCCCGCCGTGCGGCCTCAGAAAGGAAACCGACATGCTCGATCTTAGCTTCGATGCCCCCAAGCCCAAAGTCATCGCCGGAGCGACCGGCGACTGGGAACTGGTCATCGGCATGGAGATCCACGCCCAGGTATCCACGCAGGCCAAGCTGTTCTCGGGCGCCTCGACCACCTTCGGCGCCGAGCCCAATTCGAACGTCTCGTTCATCGACGCGGCGATGCCCGGCATGCTGCCGGTGATCAACGAATTCTGCATCGAGCAGGCGGTGCGCACCGGGCTGGGCCTGAAGGCGCAGATCAACCTGCGCTCGGCCTTCGACCGCAAGAACTATTTCTACCCCGACAACCCGCAGGGCTACCAGATCAGCCAGCTCTATCACCCGATCGTCGGCGAGGGCGAAGTCATCGTCGAGATGGGCGCAGGCATCGCGCGCGTGGTCCGCATCGAACGGATCCATGTCGAACAGGATGCGGGCAAGTCGATCCACGACATGGATCCGAACATGTCCTTCATCGACCTGAACCGCACCGGCGTGCCGCTGATGGAGATCGTCTCGCGCCCCGATATCCGCGGGCCCGAGGAAGCCGCCGCCTATGTCGGCAAGCTGCGCCAGATCCTGCGCTACCTCGGGACCTGCGACGGCAACATGCAGAACGGCAATCTGCGCGCCGACGTCAACGTCTCGGTCTGCCGTCCGGGCCAGTACGAGAAGTATCAGGAAACGCAGGATTTCGGCCATCTCGGCACGCGCTGCGAGATCAAGAACATGAACTCGATGCGCTTCATCCAGCAGGCCATCGACTACGAGGCCCGGCGCCAGATCGCCATCCTGGAAGACGGTGGCAAGGTCGATCAGGAAACCCGTCTCTACGATCCCGACAAGGGCGAGACGCGCTCGATGCGCTCGAAGGAAGAGGCGCAGGATTACCGCTATTTCCCCGATCCCGACCTGCTGCCGCTGGAGATCGAACAGGACTGGGTCGATGCCATCGCGGCCTCGATGCCCGAACTGCCCGACGCCAAGAAGGCGCGCTTCATGAGTGATTTCGGGCTGACCGATTACGACGCCTCGGTGCTGACGGCGGATGTCGAACTGGCGCGCTATTTCGAAGAGTCGCTGGGCGGCGGCGACGGCAAGAGAACCGCGAACTGGATCATCAACGAGGTGCTGGGCCGCGCCAACAAGGCCGAGGTCACGCCCCGCCAGATCGCCGCACCCGCGGTCAATACCGCGATCCTGTCGATGGTGGCGAAGGACGAGATCTCGACCAAGATCGCCAAGGACGTGCTGGAGATCCATGTCGAAACCGGCCGAGATCCCAACGAGATCGTCGAGACCGAGGGGATGAAGCAGGTCACCGATACCGGCGCCATCGAAGCCGCGGTCGACGAGATCATCGCCGCCAACCCGGCGCAGGTGGAGAAAGCCAAGCAGAACCCGAAACTGGCGGGCTGGTTCGTCGGGCAGGTGATGAAAGCCACCGGCGGCAAGGCCAACCCGGCGGCTGTCAACGCGCTGGTCACGGCGAAATTGGGCCTCTAACCGGGCCCGTGATACCCGTGATGCCCGGGCGGCTCCCGGGCCCGCATGCGCCAGCGGGGCCAGCCCCCTGACACCCGGGATAGGCAGCGAACAAAGATGTGGCGTTGAGATTTTTGTTAACGCTGCATCTTTACGCCGCAAATATCCTCGGGGGGTGAATTTGCCGTCAGGCAAAGAGGGGGGCAGACAGCCCCCCTGACGCCTTCCGGTCCCGGCGCGCCGTCAGACGCCGAGGCACCAGCGCATGACGGCTTTCTGCGCGTGCAGCCGGTTCTCGGCCTCGTCCCAGATCACCGATTGCGGACCGTCCATCACCGCCGAGGTCACCTCGTCCTCGCGATGGGCGGGCAGGCAATGCATGAACAGCGCGTCGGGTTTCGCCGCCGCCATCAGCCGCTCGTTCACCTGATAGGGGCGCAGCTGGTTGTGGCGGCGCTCCTTGGTGGACTGGCTGTCATGCATCGACACCCAGGTATCGGTCACGACGAGATCCGCGCCCTCGACCGCCTTCATCGGGTCGCGTTCGATCACCACGTCGCGCCCCTTGTCGCGCGCGTAGCGGATCCATTCGTTTTCCGGGTCGAGCGGCTGCGGGCCGGTGAAGGTGAAATCGAAGCCGAACTGCCCGGCCGCATGCAGCAGCGAGGCGCAGACATTGTTGCCGTCGCCCGCCCAGACGACCTTCTTGCCCGCGATGGGCCCGCGATGCTCTTCATAGGTCAGCACATCGGCCATGATCTGGCAGGGATGGGTGCGGTTGGTCAGCCCGTTGATCACCGGGACCGAGGCGTATTCCGCCATTTCCTGGATCACCGATTCCTCGAAGGTGCGCAGCATGATCAGGTCGACATAGCGCGACAGGACGCGGGCGGTGTCGGCGATGGTCTCGCCATGGCCGAGCTGCATCTCGCTGCCCGACAGGACCATGGTCTGGCCACCCATCTGGCGCACCCCGGCATCGAAGCTGACGCGTGTCCGGGTCGAGGGTTTCTCGAAGATCAGCGCGACCATGCGGCCTTTCAGCGGCTGTTCGTCATCGGGGGTGCCCTTGTGGCGGCCCTGACGCGCGGCTTTCATCGCCGCGGCCTGGTCGATGATCGCCCGCAGATCGGCGGTGTCGGTGGTGTGGATATCGAGAAAATGGTTCATCGGTTACGCTTTCGGGATCGCGGGGAAGGGGGCGCTGCCCCCTCGGCGCTGTCGCGCCTCACCCCCGGAGTATTTGCAACAAAGTGAAGATCATCGGGGAGGGTCAGGCAGATTCGAACGCCGTGGCGGCGGTGTCGAGGCGCTCGACGGCCTCTGCCAGATCCTCGTCGGGGATGTTGAGCGCGGGGAGAAGGCGCAGCACGTTGTCCGCGGCGGGCACGACGAGCACGCCCGCCTCGCGCGCGGCGGCGGCGAGATCGGCGGCGGGCGCCTTGCATTTCAGCCCCAGCATCAGGCCCATCCCGCGCACGCTGTCGAAGCTGTCGGGATGCCCGGCGACGAGGCCTTCGAGCTTCTGGCGCAGGAGGCCCGCCTTGCGGCCGACCTCGGCCAGGAAGGCGGGATCCGAGACGATCTGCGTGACTTTCAGCCCCACCGCGCAGCCCAGCGGGTTGCCGCCATAGGTCGAGCCATGCGTGCCCGCCACCATGCCCGAGGCGGCGTCCTCGGTCGCCAGCACGGCGCCCAGCGGGAAGCCGCCGCCGATGCCCTTGGCCACCATCATGATGTCGGGGGTCACGCCCGCCCATTCATGCGCGAAGAGCTTGCCGGTGCGGCCCATGCCGCATTGCACCTCGTCGAAGATCAGGAGCGCGCCGGTGCGGTCGCAGGCCGCGCGCAGGGCCCTGAGCTGGTCCTCGGGCATCGGGCGGATGCCGCCTTCTCCCTGGACGGGTTCGACGATGACGGCGCAGATGCTGTCATCCATGGCGGCTTCGAAGGCCTCCATGTCGCCCCAGGGCAGTTGACGGAAGCCTGGCATCAGCGGGCCGAAGCCCTTGACCATCTTCTCGGAGCCGGCGGCGGCGATGGCAGCGGTCGAGCGGCCGTGGAAGGCGCCCTCGAAGGTGAGGAAGGTCTCGCGCGGGGTGCCTTTGTCGTAATGGTATTTCCGCGCCATCTTGATCGCCAGCTCAGCCGTTTCGGTGCCGGAATTGGTGAAGAAGACGGTATCGGCGAAGGTCTGTTCGACCAGCAGGTCGGCCAGCGCCTGTTGCTCGGGGATCTGGTAGAGGTTCGAGACATGCCACAGTTTCTGTGCCTGCCCGCTCAGCGTCGCCACCAGCTCGGGATGGGCGTGGCCCAGCGCGTTGACCGCGATGCCCGCGCCCAGATCGAGGAATCGGCGACCATCCGCCTCGGTCAGCCACGAGCCTTCGCCCTTCACGAAGGAAAGCGGCGTGCGGTTATAGGTCGGCAGGACAGACGGGATCATGTCAAACACCCTTTGAATGGGAAGGCCCATAGGTGCCCAAGGCGCATGGCCAAGTCAAGGCACGGGACTAACGGGACAGGGACGGCGATGGAGGTGGGGGGGCGCAGGCGGACGTCGGGCGTCCGGACATGCGGGATCGATCAGGCGCGGGGGCGTCGGCGTCGCGAAACGGAGAGGGTGCACAGGTCGATCATGCGATGCGCATAGCCTGTCGCGCGCGGTCTGTCGAGCGTTTCCTTCGGCGTCATCGCGCTGCCATCGCGGGCGGGCTTTCGGGGCACGCTTTCGGGTCACGCTTTCCGGGGCACGCCGCCCGGAACGCGCGGACGGAATGGCGTCGGGCGGTCCGGATCGCGGCGAATTTAACCCTGTCATCGGATGCCGGGCTTGCCCGCCTGCCAGTCCTTCAGTATCCCCGATAGTCACCATGCTGACCGCGCCCCAGATATCCGCGATCCGAACCGGGTCGCCCCAGGATCCTCGCTGCCCGCTGCCGGGCCGCTTTGGCGGCGCGACGGCGGGCTGGCGGGCTTGTGTGCCGGTGAAGCCGCGCGCGCCGGGGCGGCGGCGATGACCGCGCGCTGGCTTCGGTCCCTGCGCCTGTCGCTCGCGGCGCTGATCCTGCCGCTGGCGGGCTGTTTCGAGACCGCGCCCTTGACGGAAGCCGCGACGCGCGGGCTGATGCCCGCTTCGGGGCCCAGCGAGGTGACGGTGCTCAGGGGGGCTGTGCGGGTGGCCGGGCCGGCGGGGTATTGCATCGATGTCGAGGCCACGACCGAAAGCGATATCGAGGCCTTCGTGCTGCTGGTGCGGTGCCGCATGACGCTGCGTCCGACGCCGGTGCTCAGTGCGACCGTGACCGGCTTGCAGACCGATGGCACGCCCGACATGTTCCGTTCGCTGCCCGAATTCATGCGCTCGACGCCCGGGCGTGCGCAGCTCAGCCGGTCGGGCGATCCGCGCGATGTCGAGGTGCTGGAAGCGACATATGCCGATGGCGCGGTCTGGCTGCTGATCCGCGACGAGGGCAATCCGTCTTCCTTCGACGAGACCTATTGGCGCGCGATCCTGCCGGTGGCGGGGCGGGTGATGACGCTCGCGGTGCTGGCGGCCGCCGATCACCCGTTCGAGCGCGACAGCGGGCTGGGGATCCTGCAGACCTTCGTGCGGCGCATGTACGCGGTGAACGCGCAGGGCTGAGCGGCGGCTGTCACGCCAGCAGCACGATCCCCACGATCGACAGGCCCAGAAGCACGATGCCCAGAACCTCCCATCGGCGCGGCACCTCGCGGAAGACCAGCGCCGAGACGAGGATCGAGAACAGCAGTTCAACCTGTCCCAGGCTGCGCACATAGGCCGCGTTCTGCAGGGCGAAGGCGGTGAACCAGCCCAGGCTGCCCAGCATTCCCGTCACGCCCACCGGCAGCACCCGACGCCAGGCGCTAAGGACCCGCGACAACTCGCCCGGCTCGCGCCAGCGCAGCCAGAGGCTCATGGCAAGGGTCTGGAAACTCGTGACCATCGCCAGCGCGGCGATCGCCCGCAACAGCGCGTCGGGATGGTCGATCTCGACCGTGGCGCCCCGGTAGCCGATGGCCGACAGGCCGAACAGCGCGCCCGCCACCACGCCGAGACCCGTCGCGCGGTTCAGCGCCTTGCCGCTGCGCCAGCCTTCGGGCGGGCGCGACAGGACGATCACGCCCAGCGTGCCCAGCGCGATGGCGCCAAGGCCCGGCAGGCTGACGGTCTCGCCAAGCACCAGCGCGGAAAAGGCCGCGACCTGGATGACCTCGGTCTTGGTGAAGGCCACGCCGACGGCGAAGGAGCGCTCGGAAAACAGCGCGACGAGGCAGAAGGTGGCGACGATCTGCGCCAGCCCGCCGGTCACCGCGAAAGCCCAGAAACGCAGGTCGAGCGCGGGGAAGGGGGCGTCGTGATACCACAACAACGTGGCCAGCCCGGCCAGCGCCAGCGGTGCGGCGAACAGGAAACGCGAAAAGGTCGCACCGCCAGTCGACAGGCCCAGACCCTTGAGCTGTTTTTGCAGCATCAGCCGCCAAGTCTGCACGGCGGCCGCCGCCAGCGTCACCAGGACCCAGGGTTCCAGCAGGTTTCCCATCCCCGGGATCAGACCGGCAGGATCGTCGTGGACTTGATCTCTTCCATCGACAGAAGGGCGGTGACGTTGTGGATCTTCACGTCCCGGATCAGCGCCTGGTAGAACGAATCGTAAGCGCGCGCATTCGTCACGCGGACTTTCAGGATATAGTCGATATCGCCCGCGAGCCGATGCGCCTCCATCACTTCGGGGCGGGTGCGCACCGAGGTCAGGAAGCGGTCCTGCCAGTCGGGATCGTGCTCGGCCGTGCGCACCAGCACGAAGAAACACGCCTCCAGCCCCAGCGATTCGGGATCCAGAAGCACCGTTTGCCGCCCGATCACGCCATTGTCGCGCATCTTGCGGATGCGGTTCCAGACCGGGGTCTTGGACGAGCCGACCTTGCGCGCAATGTCTTCCAGTGACTGGCTGGCATCGTCTTGCAATTCCATCAGGATCTTGCGGTCGAGAGGGTCGAGCTCTGAACGGGACATCGCGTCTTCTCCGGGTCTGGCCCTGTGTATCGCCACGTCACGCCAGCGTCCAGCGCCGCCCCCTTGCAACGCGGGTCTCCATGTCGTTTCCATGACAGCCACGGGCAAGGAACGTGACAGATCGGGGACGGCAGATCATGGACGGCGATTTCGACTACCTGATCGTGGGATCGGGCTCGTCCGGCTCGGTTCTGGCCGCGCGGCTGGCCGAAGCGGGCAAGCGGGTGCTGGTGCTCGAAGCGGGCGGCAGCGACCGGCGCTTCTTCGTGCAGATGCCGCTGGGCTACGGCAAGCTTTTCTATGACCCAAGGGTCAACTGGGCCTACCGGACCGAAGCCGATCCGGGGCTTGCGGGCAACAGCGATTACTGGCCGCGCGGCAAGGTGCTGGGCGGCTCGTCCTCGATCAACGCGATGGTCTGGATCCGGGGCGATGCCAGCGATTACGAGGACTGGCAGGCGGCGACGGGCTCGGATCATTGGGGCTGGGAAACCGTGCGTGCCGCCTACCGCGCGATCGAGGACAATGCCGACGGTGCCGACGCATGGCGCGGGCAGGGCGGGCCGCTGCATATCCGCTCGGGCCGCGTTCCGGCGCATCCGCTGGTCGGGCCGTTTCTGGATGCCTGCGCCGCGGCGGGATTGCCGCGCAACGCGGATTTCAACGGCGAGCGGCAAGAGGGCGCGGGTCTCTACCAGCTGACGATCAAGGGCGGGCGGCGCAATTCGGCTGCGCGCGCCTTCCTGCGCCCGGCGCTGAAAACCGGGCGGGTGGCGATCACGCTGAAGGCCCATGTCACGCGCATCCTGTTCGAGGGCAACCGCGCCATCGGGGTCGAATATGCGCGAGGCGGCCAGCGCCATCAGGCCCGCGCGGGCGAGGTGATCCTGTCAGGCGGCGCGATCAACACGCCCCAATTGCTGATGCTGTCGGGCATCGGGCCGGGCGCCGCTTTGGCTGCGCAGGGGATCGAGGTGCGGCTGGATCAGCCCAATGTCGGGCGACACCTGAACGACCATCAGGGCATCAACTACACCTACCGCATGACGGTGCCGACGATGAACGACATCCTGCGCCCGTGGTGGGGCAAGGCTTTGGTGGGGATGCAATACCTGCTGACCGGCAAGGGGCCGCTCTCGGTGTCGATCAATCATGCGGGCGGTTTCTTCCGCACCGATCCGGCGCTGAACCGGCCGAACATGCAACTGTATTTCCAGGCGTTCTCGACCCTCATGCCGCGCGAGGGCGAACGCCCGATCCTGTCGCCCGATCCCTTTCCGGGCCTGTCGATCGGCCTGTCGAACTGCCGTCCGACCAGCCGGGGCGAGATCGCGCTGGCCTCGGCCAATCCCTTCGCCGCGCCCCGCATCACCGCCAACGCCTTCTCGACCGAGAGCGACATGGCCGAGATGCTGGCGGCGGTGAAGTTCATCCGCCAGATCGCGGCGCAAAAGCCCATCGCCGACCTTATCGCCGAAGAACTGCGCCCTGGTCCCGGGACCGAAGGCGACGAGGCGCTGATCGCCGATTTCCGCGCCCGCTCGGGCACCGTCTTTCACCCCTCCTGCACCGCGCGGATGGGGGCGGACCCGGCGACCAGCGTGGTCGACAGCGATCTGCGGGTGCGCGGGGTTCAGGGGCTCAGGGTCTGCGATGCCTCGGCGTTTCCCACGCTCATCGGCGGCAATACCAACGCGCCCGCGATCTTGATGGGCTGGCTGGGGGCCGAGCGCATCCTCGCCACGGCGCCGGGGCGGGGCTGAGATCCCGGGCCGCCAAGCGGGGCGGCGCGGCGGTTTGATCTCAGTCATGGCGCGAGCCGCGTCCGGCGCGCAGTCTGGGGAAAACAGGCGGCGGATGGGAACCATGACCATACTCGTGAAGGACGGGGGCTTCATGCCCGAGGACTGGCAGGCGGGCTACGTCCCGCTGGCGGCCCTGTCGAATGCGCCCGGGCAGGCCGGTGTCGACCTGTCCACGCCGCAGCTCGGCCGCGAAGAATGGGCGCGGCTGTGCCGGCTCTTGCCGCAGATCGGGCTGGTGCGCGTGAAGATGCGCCATTTCGGCGATGTCGCGGCGCTGGATCTGGCACAGGCGATCCGGCGCACCGGGTATCGCGGACGGCTGCGCGCGCATGGCGCGGTGCTGGCGCGGATCTATACCATGGCGCGCCGCGCGGGCTTCGACGAGATCGAGCTCGACCCCGAACAGGCGCGGCTTCAACCGGCCGAACACTGGCGCAACGTGCCCGACTGGTCGCCCGCAAGGCGCGGAGGCGGGGCGCCCCGCCGGGATGCGCCGATCCGCTGAGATCGCGTCCCGCTCCGGTGCCGCGACGCAGCACCGCAGGCCCAGAGCGGGGGTTCTCTTTGCCCCGGAATCCCCGTATCACGACGCGCACTTCCTGACCGAACGCCCAGATCGAAAGGCCGTATCATGACCGATGCCGCGACGCCCGGCTCCGCTCCGAAGGTCAAGACCCTGCCCGACGCGCAAACCGTCACGCAGGTCACCCACTGGACCGACACG
The DNA here is from genome assembly GCF_003122215.1 of Pararhodobacter marinus. GTDB lineage: Bacteria > Pseudomonadota > Alphaproteobacteria > Rhodobacterales > Rhodobacteraceae > Pararhodobacter > Pararhodobacter marinus. The sequence goes on from NZ_QEYD01000002.1 coordinate 248,588, forward strand.
CTGTTCTCGTTCCGCTGCACGCGCCCGCAGAGCCTGCGCTTCCGTTCGGGCGAATTCGTCATGATCGGCCTGATGGGCGACAACGGAAAGCCGCTGCTGCGCGCCTATTCCATCGCCTCGCCCAGCTGGGACGACGAGCTGGAATTCTACTCGATCAAGGTGCCCGACGGGCCGCTGACCTCGAAACTGCAGCATATCGAGGTGGGGCAGGAAATCATCCTGCGGCCCAAACCCGTCGGCACGCTGGTCCATGACGCGCTTCTGCCCGGCAAGCGCGTCTGGTTCCTGGCCACCGGCACCGGCATCGCGCCCTTCGCCTCGCTCATGCGCGACCCCGAGACCTACGAGAAGTTCGAACAGGTCATCATGATGCATACCTGTCGCACCGTGGCCGAGCTGGAATACGGCCGCAAACTGGTCGAGGATCTGCGCGATGATCCCCTGATCGGCGAGATGGTCGAGGGCAAGCTGCGCTATTACCCGACCACCACGCGCGAAGACTTCCATCATACGGGCCGGATCACCGACAACCTTTCCTCGGGCAAGGTGTTCGCGGATCTCGACCTGCCGCGCATGAACGCGGACGAGGACCGCGCGATGGTTTGCGGCTCGCTGGCTTTCAATCTCGATGTGAAAGAGGTGCTGGAAGGCTTTGGCCTGCGCGAGGGCGCCAACAGCGAACCCAGGGAATACGTGGTGGAGAAAGCTTTCGTCGGCGACGGGGTCTGAACCGGCTCTCTCACCTGTGACGCCCGCGCGCCCCAAGGCCGCGGGCGTTTCGCGTTCAGCGCAGGGGTTTTTCGAAGTAGACGCGGTCGAAGCCGTCCTCGACCCGCCGGTCGATTTCGACATAGCCCAGTCTAGGATAAAGCGTCAGATTCGCCGCCATCTTCGCATTGGTGTAAAGCCGTACCGCGCGCAGCCCTTCCGCCCGCGCCATGTCCTCGCAATAGCCGATCAGCGCCCGGCCGATGCCCTGTCCCGCCGCCTCGGGCAGGACGGCCACGTTTTCCAGCGACATGGCGTGGCCTTGGGGGCGGAACACGATGAAGCCCTGAAAGGCGCCCGCCTTGCTGAGCGCGACATGCACAAGCCCCGCTGCGATCTGCGCCGCGTAATCGGCAAGCATCGGCGCGGGCTTGCGCCCGATCAGCGGAACATAGGGCGCATAGGCCCGCTCGGCGGCATCTCTAATCGCGGCTTCGTCCTGCGCCACGGCCAGACGGATCATCGGGGCTTCCTTCGTGTTCGCGGAGGTGTGCGATACCGGCAATCGCAGCAAAGGAAAACGGGCGGCAGGTCGCCCCGCCGCCCGTTTCGGATTCTGCCGATTGAAGGCTCAGAGGTCGAGCATCTCGCGGACCTGTTCCAGAGCGGCGGGCAGGGCGTCGGGGTCATCCTGTGCGGCTTCCAGCTCGGCGCGCGCTGTGGCCTTGTCCGCGTCGCTCAGGTCCGAGGCATCGACCACCGCGACGGCGGTGTCGAAATCATAGCCCTCCTCGGTGAAGAGCGTGTCGATCTCGGCCTCGGTCGCGGGCACGGCGGGCGTCGCCATCGAGCCGTCGACAACCGCTTCGGTCGCGGTGGCGTCGGACGCATCCATGGTCCCGGCTTCCGGAGCCTCGGTTGCCGGCGCGGCTTCCATCTCGGGCGCCGGGGCGACCGAAGGCGCCATCTCGGCGGTTTCCTCGGTGGCTTCCTCGGTGATCGCCTCGCCCGTCGCTTCGATCGCCTCGCCCGTTTCCTCGACGGCGGCGCCGGTCGCGGCAACGGCATCGCCCGCGGCGTCTTCCGTCGCTTCGGCAGCGTCGCCCACGGTTTCTGCCGTGGCTTCGGCGGCATCCCCGGTCGCCTCGGCGGTGGCTTCCGCCGCCTCCTCCGTCGCTTGCGCGGCGTCCCCGGTCGCTTCGGCGGTGGCCTCTGCCGCGTCTTCTGTCACTTCAGCGGCCCGGCTCGCCGCAGCTTCCGCCGCGTCACCGGTGGCCTGAACGGCATCCTCGGTCGCCTCGGCGGTTTCGCTCGCGGCTTCCTCGGCGGCGCCCGCCGCGTCGTCCAGAGCGTTCTCGGCCCCTTCGACGGCTTCGCTTCCGACCTCCTGCGTGGCATCGACCGCGTCTTCGACCATGGCCTCGGTGCCTTCGACCACCCCTTCGGCGGCGTCCGAGGTCGCCTCGGCCGCATCGCTGGCGATCGTGCCGGCGGCGTCCATGGCGTTCTCGGCGGCGCTTTCGGTCGTGGCAGCCGCGTCATCGAGCGCTTCGCCCGTGGCGTCGGCGGCCTGTTCGGTCGCCTCGCCTGCCGCCTGTGCGGCCTCGGCGGCCTCATCGCCGGCGGCGTCCAGAGCGGCATCGGTGCTCTCGGCGGCGTCTTCGGACATCCGGGCGGCATCCTCGGCAATCTCGCGCGCGGCGTCCGAGGCCGACCCGACCGCCTCGTCGATGGCCTGTCCGGCGCTCTCGGTCAGGCCGTCCACAGCTTCGCCCAGGCTTTGCGCGGTTTCCTCGACCGCCTGCTCGACACTTTCGGCGGCGTTCTCAAGCGGGGTGGGGGTGTCGGGCGCGTCGGGCACCGGCGCCACGGGCGCGGTTTCCCCGATGGGCTCCTGCGGCGCGGGCGCCGGGGTCGGGTCGGGCTGCGGCGCGGGTTGTTCGCGCGCGACCCAGATGCCAAGACCGGCCGCCAGCACGATGGCCGCGATGATCAGGATCTTTTTCATGACTTTGTCCTCAATGCTTTGCCCTGAAAATGTTGCATCCCGGACCGCCAAAGGCAATGGCAGCCCGGCCCCGATCCAAGGGTTTTCCCTTGCCAGGGCCGCGACGGATCCCCGCAACCGTGCGGGCGGCAGCACCGAGGGCCTGCGTGCCGGCGGTCCGCGGCGCAAATGCGGTTCCTTCGCTGCTTTCCCTTGCAACCTTGCGGTGCCGGGACTATTTTTCGCCCGTCAGACAACAGAAGGAATCCGACCATAGCTCGCAGACCCCACAACGCACCGCCCAGCCGCGATACCGGACCCCGCGTGAACGACCGCATTCGCGCACCCGAAGTCCGACTTATCGGGGCAGAAGGCGAAAATATCGGCGTCGTTCCGCCCGCCCGGGCGATGGCACTGGCAGGAGAGGCCGGTCTTGACCTTGTCGAGATTTCGCCCAATGCCACGCCCCCGGTCTGCAAGATCATGGATTTCGGCAAGTTCAAATACGAACAGCAGAAGCGCGAAGCCGAAGCCCGGAAAAAGCAGAAGACGATCGAGATCAAGGAAATCAAGTTCCGTCCGAACACGGATACCCACGATTACGACGTCAAGATGCGTTCGGTGCAGAAGTTCCTGGGCGAGGGTGACAAGGTCAAGGTCACGCTGCGCTTTAAGGGGCGCGAAATGGCGCACCAGCAGCTGGGGATGGAACTTCTCAACCGCGTCGCCGCGGATGTCGAGGAAATCGGCAAGATCGAGAACATGCCCAAGCTTGAAGGCCGCCAGATGGTGATGATGATCGCGCCACGCTGATCCGGCGCGGGACAGCCCGCTGCCGTGGTCGCCGATCCATGGCCTTCAGGCCCGTTATGAAAACGCCGCCCCTCGGGGCGGCGTTTTTCGCATGAAGCCCGTGGAAAACAAGGAACCCGTGGAAACCCCGCGGCCTGTCAGGGCCGGGGTTCGAGCGCGGGCAGACGGCGGCGATAGCGCTCGATCTCGGCCTCGAGCGCGGCGGCGAGGCACGGCGCCCGTTCCTGCAGGCGCGCCAGCATCTCGCCCCGTGCGCGCAGCGTATGCGCCAGCATCATCCGCCGCAGCACGCTGGCGCGACCCCGGGGGCTGGCCAGGAATTCTTCCTGCGAAATCAGCGATTCCGCGGGCGAGGCGATGCGCAACAGCAATTCGTGCCCGCCCACCGCGCGATAGGCGCCGGTCAGGCAGGCGCTGGCATCCGCCGGGCAGACCACCGAACACAGCGCGACCAGAGGCGCGGCGGCGCGGCTTTCGCGTAACCACAGCGCCGTGCCCTCGGGCGCGACCGACAGGCCCATCAGCGCGCGCTGCGGATGGATGTCCGAGACCATCGCGCCCACCCGGTCGCGCGCGTCGCGATCGGCATGGCGCCAGACGAGGAACAGAAGCTCGCGGTCAATGAGCGGCGAGCGCAGCGTCTCGGGGGTCATGTGGCGCAGGCCGGGATGGCCGCGCCCCGCCAGCACCATCGCCGCCGCGCGTGCGGCCAGCGGCTCGCCCTCGCGCTTCAGCGTCTCGGCAGCCTCCATGCCGCCATCCTCGGCCGAATAGGGGCGGCGCAGCGTGTCGAGCGCGCGGACCACCGGATGCTCCCCGGCAAAGGGCAGCCAGTTCAGCCCCGACAGCCCGCCCGGCGCGCGCATCAGCGGATTGCGCTCGGCGGCGGGCAGATGGGCCAGGTAAGGGCCTTGCAGGATCGGCATCGTATCGATCCGCCCCAGAAGCAGACGCGCGGCCCGGTTGCCGTCGGCAGCCAGCTGCGCGAGCGCGGGCAAGGCCGAGGCTTCGTCATCCTGCAGCCAAGCGGCGCGTGCGCGGCGGAAATCGTCGTCGTCCGAGCCGGGGACGGGCCCGGCCAGAGCGGCACCGCCCGCAGCCGGAAGGGTCAGCAGGGCGGCAAGAGCGGCGGCGAGAAGGCGACGGAAAGGCGCCCCCGGGCCGCGCTGGGATCGGCGGGTGATGTTCACGGGCTGTCCGGTCCGCGCGTCAGCCGCGCAGCTCTGCCACACTGGCCTGCATTGCGTCGAGCGGCAGGTAGCCGCGCAGAAGCTCGGTCGCGCCGCCCTCGGCGCCCATCACGAAGGTGGGGGTGCCGGTGATGCGCAGCCGCTCGGCCAAAGCGTGATTCGCCTGCAGGATCCGGGTCACGTCATCGCCGTTCATCGCCGCCATGATCTCGGTCGCATCAAGGCCCAGATCCTCGGCCATGGCGCGCAGATCCTCGGGCGTGACATCGCCCTCCCAGCTCATCAGCGCTTCGTGGATCTCGGCATAGGGTTCGTCGCCGCCCACCTGCTGCACGGCCACGGCAAAGCGGCTCATGATCTCGGATTGCGGGCCGAGGATCGGGAATTCCTTGACGATCAGCCGGATATTGCCGTCGCTTGCGATCAGTTCGCTGACCGCGGGCTGCGCCCGGCGGCAATAGCCGCAGCGGTAATCCATGAACTCGACCAGCGTGATGTCGCCCTCGGGATTGCCGCCGATCCAGGAATGGCCGTCGTCGAAAATGTCGTCGGCGTTGATCTCGACCAGCGCCAGGTCCATCTCGGCCTGCTGCGCTTCCTGCCGGCGTTCGTATTCGCCGACGGCTTCGAAGATGACTTCGGGATGTTCCATCAGATAGGCGCGCACCGCGGCGCCGAATGCCTCGCGCTCCTGTTCGGTCGCCGGTGCCGTCTGTGCCATGGCGGGCAGGGTGCTCAGCGACGTGGTCGCGAGACAGGCGGCGAGGGTTGCGGCGATCGCGGACATGCGGATCATGGGGGCGGGCTCCTGGTCATCTGAAACGCGCGCAGAGTGCGCGGCGCGGCGGCGCGACACAAGACCGGATAGCGACCTGTGTGCAATCTCTGACCCAATCGTGAACCGTTTCGCCGCCCCCCGCAACCCGGGGCTGCGGCACGGGGATTTTCCCGGCGCGACTTTCGCGCTACGACCGGAAGCGAGCAGAAGAATGGCGCGCGCCCTGAAACCGGCGCGGCGTCCCCAAGCAGCGGAGAACGGCATGCCCAGCATCGGAACGCGCATCGGGAGCAGAGGGGTGCTTGGCAGTCTCCTGATCCTGCTGCTGATGCTTTGCAGCGCCCCTCTGCGCGCGCAGAACGCCGATCCGCAGCTTGGCGCGGTGGCGCGGCTGGACGGGGAAATCACGCTCGAATCCGAGCGGCGCGACCTGCTGGTCGGGATCCCGCTGAGCCAGCCGGTGCCGTGGCGCACGAGGCTCCTGGCAGATCCGCCGCGCGCGGTGGTGGATTTCCGCACGCTGGATTGGGGCGATCTGGACCCGGCGACGATCCCGCTGGACGGGCAGGCCACGGCGCTGCGGACCGGCAATGCGGGCAGCGGCTGGTCGCGGCTGGTGATCGAACTTGACCAGCCCATGGGATTCACCCGCGCGGGCCTGACCTCGGACGCCGAAACCGGCGCCGCGCGGCTGGCACTTCGGCTCTCGCCGATCGACGAGGCGGATTTCGCGCGGCAGGCCGCCGCGCTGGCGGCCACCGATAACGGCATTCCCGACAGCGCGCTGCGCGGCGGGGGCGGGCGGGCGCCCCTGGGGATGCGGCCCACTTTGGTGGTGCTGGATCCCGGGCATGGCGGCGTCGATCCCGGGGCGGTTCATGAGGGGACGCAGGAGGCCAACGTCACGCTGACCTTCGCGCGCGAGCTGGCCGAGGCACTCGAACGCACGGGGCGCTACGAGGTCGTGCTGACCCGCGACAGCGACGTGTTCGTCTCGCTCGAGGCGCGGATCACCGTCGCCCATGCCGCGCAGGCCGATGTCTTCCTGTCGCTTCACGCCGACGCCCTTGCCGATGGCGAGGCGGTGGGCGCCACCGTTTACACGCTGGCCGAGGGCGCCGCCGACGCCGCCGCCACCGCGCTGGCCGAACGCCATGACCGCGACGACCTGATGGGGGGCGGGGTGGACCTGACGGGCACCGACGACACCGTCGCGGGGGTGCTGATGGACATGGCGCGGGTGCAGACCCGTCCCGCCACCGACCGGCTGGCGCGCGCGCTTGTGGGCGGCATCCGCGACGCCGATCTGCACATGCACCGCCATCCGTGGCAGCAGGCGGCGTTCTCGGTGCTGAAATCGCCTTCGGTGCCTTCGGTGCTGGTCGAGCTTGGGTTTCTGTCCTCGGACGCGGACCGCGCACGGCTGGGCGACCGGCGCTGGCGCACGCAGATGGAGCGCGCGCTGATTGCCGCGCTGGATACCTGGGTCGCGGGCGAGGTGGCGCTGCAGGACCTGCGGCTGCGCTGACGCCGGAGGTTGGGCGCGGTCCCTCAGCCCGTCGTCGTCCCGTCTTGGTTGCGTCGTGGCCCCGTCGCGGTCGTGCCCCGGTCTCCGGTCCTCGCATGCGCGCTCACGCTTGCGCGATTTCCCGCATCCGCGCGCGCTAGGCTTTTGACCCGCGCGCCGCTTGTGTATAGACGAAGCCCGAACCCCTCGACATCCTGCCTCGACCCGGAGCGCATCCTTGACCCGAGCCATTCTCTCGTTCTTCGGCGGCCTGTTCAGCTTTATCATGCTGGGCACGGTGTTTGCCGCACTGACCGTCGGCGGGGTGATCTGGGTCTACACGCACGATCTGCCCTCGACCGAACAGCTGGCCAATTACGAGCCGCCGATGATCAGCCGAGTTTATTCGGGCGAAGGCGAGATGATGGACGAATTCGCCCGCGAGCGCCGGCTGTTCACGCCGATCGACGATATCCCGCCGCTTCTGCGGCAGGCCTTCATCTCGGCCGAGGACCGCTTTTTCTACGAGCATCAGGGCTTCAACCCGCTGGCGATGATCTCGGCGGCGCGCGATGCGGTCGTCTCTCGCGGGCGCAACCTGCGCGGCGCTTCGACCATCACGCAGCAGGTGATGAAGAACTTCCTGCTGTCTTCGGACCGCACGGTCGAGCGCAAGATCCGCGAGATCATCCTTGCCTTCCGCGTCGAGCAGACGTTGTCCAAGGACGAGATCCTTGAACTCTATCTCAACGAGATCTTCCTGGGCCAGAACTCGTTCGGCGTTACCGCCGCGGCGCAGACCTATTTCAACAAGACGCTCGAAGAGCTGACGGTCGAAGAAATGGCCTTCCTCGCCTCGCTGCCGCAGGCGCCGTCGCAATACCACCCGGTCCGCGCCCGCGACCGCGTGACCGAGCGCCGCAACTGGGTGCTGGGGCAGATGGCCGATAACGGCTACATCACCCGCGAAGAGGCCGAGGCGGCGCGCGCGCGCCCGCTCCTGACCGTGCAGGGCGGTGATATCGACGCGTTCCGCCAGAGCCTGCCCGACCGCGACTATTTCTCGGACGAGATCCGGCGCCAGCTGTCCTCGACCTTCGGGGAAGAGGAATTCTTCACCGGCGGCCTGTCGATCCGCGCCACCGTGCATCCCGAATTGCAGGTGACGGCGGCCCATGCGCTGCAGCGCGCGCTTGAACGCTTCGACCGCAGCCAGGGGCGCTGGCGCGGCACCGGCGTGCGCCTGACCGACGAGCAGCGGGCCTCGGAAGAGGCTTGGCGGCAGGCGCTGGCCGAGACCGACCTCGCGCGCGACATCACGCTCGACAATCTGTGGCGCCCGGCGGTGGTGCTGTCGGTGACGCCCGACCGCGCCGAGCTGGGCATCGAGGGGATCGAGGGCACGGGCCAGGTGGATCGCCCCGATATCAACTGGCTGCCGGGATCGATGGCCGACACGCTGAGCGAAGGCGACGTGGTCTATGTCCGCGCCATCACCTCGGACGAAGATGGCAGCTTCCAGCGCTGGTCGCTGCGCCAGATCCCGGAGGTGCAGGGCGCCTTCATGGCGATGGACGTCAATACCGGCCGCGTGATCGCCATGCAGGGCGGCTTCAGCTATCAGGAAAGCTCGTTCAACCGCGCCACGCAGGCAATGCGCCAGCCGGGGTCCAGCTTCAAACCCTTCGTCTATGCCGCCGCGCTGGATTCGGGCTTCACCCCCGCCACGATCATCATCGACGCACCGATCGAGATCGATACCGGCGACGGGATCTGGCGACCCAACAATGCCGGACACGATTTCCTGGGCCCGGCGCCGATGCGGCTGGGGATCGAGCAATCGCGCAACCTGATGACCGTTCGGCTGGCGCAGGAAGTGGGAATGGAGGTCGTCGCGGGCTATGCCGAACGCTTCGGCGTCTATGACCGGCTGCAGCCCTTCCTTGCCAATTCGCTGGGCGCGCAGGAGACCACGCTGTTCCGCGTCGTGGCGGCTTACGCGATGTTCGCGAATGGCGGCGAGCGGGTCGAGCCCACGCTGGTCGACCGCGTGCAGGACCGCTGGGGCCGTACCGTCTATCGCCATGACGAGCGGCAATGCATCGAATGCACCCAGCCCGACCTGCCGGCCGGGCAGGCGCCGTGGATCGCCTCGCGCCGCCAGCGGGTGATGGATCCGATCACCGCCTATCAGCTGACCTCGATGATGCAGGGCGTGGTCCAGCGCGGCACGGCCTCGGGCGCGGTGCGCCTGCCGGTGCCGATCGCGGGCAAGACCGGCACCACCAACGACGCGCGCGACGTGTGGTTCGTGGGCTTTTCCTCGACCGTTGTGGCGGGCTGCTATATCGGCTTCGACCGCCCGCGTTCGCTGGGGCGCAGCGCCTCGGGCGGCGGCATGTGCGCGCCGGTCTTCCAGGAATTCATGCTGGAGGCGATCGAGGAATTCGGCGGCGGCCGCTTTGCCGTGCCGCCGGGCGGACATTTCATCGCCATCGACCGCCATACCGGCGAGCGCGTGGCCGATGGCAGCGGCGGCGACGTGGTGTCCGAGTACTTCCGCGACGGCGAAGAGCCGGTCTTCGGCATCGACGCGCTGATCGATGGCGGCTTTGCGATGGGCATGTCGCTGCCGGTCTTCGAACCCGATGTGCAGATGATGCTGAACGAGGACGGGATCGAGGTCCCGGTCGACCAGCAAGCCCCGGGCGAGACAATCGAGGTTCCGGCGCAGACCAATTTCGGCACGCTTTCTGCGGGTGGGATCTACTGACATTTCCGCACTGACCGGCAGCCTGGCGGCTCCCGCCCGTCGGGCGCATGATCGCAGATCATGGCCCTCCCGTTGGGCCGGGCCGGGGCGCTGCGCGCCCCGGCGGGCGCCTCGCTCGGTGCGTCGTGACGGGAGGGCAGGTGCCGGGGGCGCTGCCCCCGGACCCCCGGAGTATTTGTGGCAAAGTGAAGTAGCGGGCGACGGAAGGGGCGCTCCGCTGCGTCACGCTTGCGCGCGGCCCCGGCTGCGGTTTCATTGCGGGTCAGGGGAGAGAGACGATGATCACGCTGCACCATGCGCCGCAATCGCGCAGTTTCCGGATCCTGTGGTTCCTGCACGAGACCGGGCTTGCGCATGCGGTGCGCTATCACAGCTTCGGCGGCAAGGGGTTGCGCGATCCCGATTTCCTGAAAATCTCTCCCGCGGGGCGGGTGCCGGTGGTCGAGGTTGACGGACTTACCCTGTTCGAGAGCGGCGCGATCCTGGAATACCTGGCCGAGACCCGCGCGCCGGCGCTGACCCGGACCGCGCATCACGCCGAGCGGGGGGCGTATCTGGAATGGCTGCATTACGGCGAGACGCTGGCGCAGCACCTGGCGCAGCTGACCTTCCATCACATCGTGCTGAGGCCCGCCGATCGCAGCCCGGTGGTACAGAAGCTCGAAGCGCTGCGCCTCCGGCGGGCGCTGGAGGGGCTGGAGGCGGCGCTGTCGGGCGACTGGCTGCTCAAGGATTTCAGCGCCGCCGATATCATGACCGGGGCCTCGGTCGACCTGGCGCGGCGTTTCGTGCCGCTGGAGGGTCTTTCGCGTGTTTCCGCCTGGCATGCCCGGCTGATCGCGCGCCCGGCCTTCCGCGCCGCGCAGGCCGAGGATGGCCCGGCCGAGCTGTATCTGCAGGAGCGTTACCATGACTGACCAGGCGGACCGCGTGGAGCTTTTCGAGGTCGGCCCCCGCGACGGGTTGCAGAACGAGAAGCGGCCGATCCCCACGGGCGAGAAGATCGCGCTCGTCGACCTGCTGTCGCAGGCCGGGTTCCGGCGGATCGAGGTGGCGAGTTTCGTCTCGCCGAAATGGGTGCCGCAGATGGCCGACGGCGCCGAGGTGCTGGCGGGGATCCGCCGCGCGCCGGGCGTGTCCTATGCCGCGCTCACGCCCAACCTGAGGGGCTATGAGGGCGCACGCGCCGCCCGCGCCGACGAGATCGCCATTTTCGCCTCGGCCTCCGAGGGATTCTCGAAGGCCAATCTCAATTGCACCATCGCCGAGTCGATCGCGCGCTTCCTGCCGATCCTCGAGGCGGCGAAGGAACAGGGCCTGCCGGTGCGCGGCTATGTCTCCTGCGTGACCGACTGCCCCTTTGACGGGCCCACGCCGCCCGGCGCCGTGGCGGCGCTGGCCGAGCAGCTGACCGCGCTTGGCTGCTACGAGATCAGCCTCGGCGATACGGTGGGGCGCGCCACGCCAGAGAGCATCGCCGCCATGCTGAAAGCCGTGACCGGGGCGGTTGCGCCCGCGCGGCTGGCCGGGCATTTCCACGATACCGGCGGGCGGGCCTGCGACAATATCGAGACCGCTCTCGGCTTCGGGCTGCGGGTCTTCGATTCAGCCGTGGGCGGCCTTGGCGGGTGTCCCTATGCGCCCGGCGCGCAGGGCAATGTGGCGACCGAGGCGGCGATGGACCGGCTTCAGTCGCTGGGATTTTCCACCGGCCTCGACCGCGCGGTGATCGACCGCGCCGCCGCCTTGGCCCGCACGATGAGAGAGCCGCGATGACCTTTGAAACCCTCGACCTGACACTTGATCCGCGGGGGGTGGCGACGCTCACGCTCAACCGGCCCGACAAGCATAACGCGATGTCGGCCGCGATGATCGAGGAACTCGCCGCCGCGGCGGCACGGCTGGGTGCCGATGACGCCGTGCGGGCGGTGGTGCTGACGGGGGCGGGCAGAAGCTTCTGCGCGGGGGGCGATCTGGGCTGGATGCAGGCGCAGATGAAGGCGAGCGCCGCGGAGCGGGCCGAGGGCGCGCGCGCGCTGGCGTCGATGCTGGGGGCGTGGAACGCGCTGCCCAAGCCGGTCATCGGGCGCATTCAGGGTCCGGCCTATGGCGGCGGGCTGGGGCTCGTGTCGGTCTGCGACGTGGCGATCGGGGTCGAGACGGCGCGCTTTGGCCTGACCGAAACGCGGCTCGGGCTGATCCCGGCGACGATCGGACCCTACGTGCTGGCCCGGATGGGCGAGGCGATGGCGCGGCGTGTCTTCATGTCCGCGCGGCTTTTCGACGCGCCCGAGGCGGTGACGCTGGGGCTCCTGGCCCGGGCCGTGGCGCCGGAGGCGCTCGACGCCGCCATCGAGGCCGAGATCGCGCCCTACCTGTCCTGCGCGCCGGGCGCCGTGGCTTCGGCCAAGGCGCTGACCTTGCGGCTGGGCGGGGCCATCGGCGCGAATGATGTCGAGCATTCCATCGCCCAACTGGTCGCGCGCTGGGAAAGCGCCGAGGCAGAAGAGGGCATCGCCGCCTTCTTCGGACGCCGCAAACCCCGCTGGGCCGCGCCGGACTGAGCGTCGGGTGCGGCCGCGCGCCTCATCTTTACGCCATAAATATCCCGGGGGTGCGGGGGCAGCGCCCCCGCGCGACGCAAGCCACGGGGCAATTCCTCGGGCCCCGATCAATCCCGATCCGCCCCGAGTCGCGCGACGCCGTGCCGCAGCGTGCGCTTTCGCCGCAGAGCAGCGCGTGCCGCGCGGGCAGGCTTGGTGAATCCCGCATCCCGCCGCGTGCCGGGGGCGAAAAGCGTAAAATCAGACCCTTGCAGCGGCCCCCCCTCGGTTGACCCGCGACCGAGGCGGGAGTAAACGGGGCAACGAGCCAACTTGAGCTGCGACCGACCTTGCGGACGCCAAAAGGAGCCACCCTTGGACGACCTTCTCCGAGATTATCTCCCCATCATCATCTTTCTGGGAATCGCCATCGCGCTTGGCCTCGTCCTGATGCTCTCGGCGATGGTCATCGCGGTGCGCAATCCCGACCCGGAAAAGGTCTCGGCCTATGAATGCGGGTTCAACGCCTTCGACGACGCGCGGATGAAATTCGACGTGCGCTTCTACCTGGTGTCGATCCTGTTCATCATCTTCGACCTCGAGATCGCCTTCCTGTTCCCCTGGGCCGTGGCCTTCGGCGACCTGAGCATGACCGCCTTCTGGTCGATGATGGTGTTCCTTGGCGTGCTGACGATCGGCTTCGCCTATGAATGGAAGAAAGGGGCTCTCGAATGGGAGTGATGACCGGAGCCAATACCGCCGGGGCCGACCGCGAACACGCGACGCAGGCGCTCAATGCCGAGCTGCAGGACAAGGGTTTCCTGCTGACCTCGACCGCCGATATCATCAACTGGGCGCGCAACGGTTCGCTGCACTGGATGACCTTCGGCCTGGCCTGCTGCGCGGTCGAGATGATGCATACCTCGATGCCGCGCTACGACCTCGAACGCTTCGGCACCGCACCGCGCGCCAGCCCGCGTCAGTCGGACCTGATGATCGTGGCGGGCACGCTGACCAACAAGATGGCGCCCGCGCTGCGCAAGGTCTACGACCAGATGCCCGAGCCGCGCTACGTCATCTCGATGGGGTCCTGCGCCAATGGCGGCGGGTATTACCATTACAGCTACTCGGTGGTGCGCGGCTGCGACCGGATCGTGCCCGTGGACATTTATGTTCCCGGTTGCCCCCCCACGGCCGAGGCGCTGCTCTACGGCATCCTGCAGCTGCAGCGGAAGATCCGCCGCACCGGCACCCTGATCCGCTGAGGAGAACGCCATGTCCATGACCGAACTGGCCGATTACATCAGCGCCAAGCAGGGCGAGGCCATCGCCGATTGCGAGATCGCGTATGGTGAGCTCAATGTTACCGTGCCGGTTGCCGAACTGCCCGCCTTCGTGCGGTTCCTGAAGACCGACGAGACCTGCAAATTCTCGACGCTGGTGGATATCACCGCCGTCGATTACCCGCAGCGCCGCGCCCGGTTCGACGTGGTCTATCACTTCCTCAGCATGTACCGGAACCAGCGAATCCGCGTGAAGGCCGCCGTGCGCGAGGATGAGATGGTGCCGTCCATCGTGACCGAACACCCCTCGGCCAATTGGTTCGAGCGCGAGGTTTTCGACATGTTCGGGATCCTGTTCTCGGGCCATCCCGATCTGCGCCGCATCCTGACCGATTACGGTTTCCGGGGTCATCCGCTGCGCAAGGATTTCCCGACCACCGGCTATGTCGAGGTCCGCTACGACGAGGCCGCCAAGCGCGTCGTCTACGAACCCGTGAAGCTGGTGCAGGAATACCGCCAGTTCGACTTCATGTCGCCCTGGGAAGGCGCGGATTACATCCTGCCCGGCGACGAAAGGGCCAAGGGATGAGCCAGAGCGCGGCCAGCAACGACGCCCCGACCACCGCCCGCCTGCCGGACGGTGTGTCGCTCTTTCTGTGCATCGGTGCGCAGAAGGCTGGGACGAGCTGGCTGCACGATGTGCTGCGGCATCATTCCATGACCCGCACTGGGCCGATGAAGGAACTGCATTACTTCGATGGCCTCTACGGTCCCTCGCAGATCGGCGACAAGATGCGCCGCCGCCGGCTCGCCACGCTCGACGCCAAGGGCAAGGCGGGCGAGGCCGCGCGCGTGCGCCGTCTGCAACAGGCGGTCGATCAGCATGACCTGACGCATCAGGGTTATGTGGATGTCGTCTCGAAAGGGCTGAAGCCGGGGCAGGTGGCGATCGACACGACGCCGGCTTATGCGTTCCTGCCGGGCGAGGCGTTTCGCGCGATGGCGGGGCTGGGCGATACCCGCTTCCTGTTCATCCTGCGCGAGCCTGTGGCGCGGTTCTGGTCCTCGGTGCGGATGCGCGTCGACGATGCGCGCGGGCCCAAGGCCGGGCCGAAAGCCGCGGATATCGCCGCACGGGATCTCAGTTTCGAAGAGGCCTGCCGCCGCCTGCTCGACACCTGGATCGAGGTTCCGGCGGGTGGGCACTGGCAGCGCAGCGATTACGCCCGCACGCTCGATTGCCTGACCGCCTCGGTCCCGGCCGAGCGGCGCAAGGTGATCTTCTTCGAGACCCTGTTCCAGCGCGATACGGTGGACGGCATCCAGGATTTCCTCGGGCTTCACCGCGAGGAGCTGGACTTGCTCGACGCGCGCAATGTCGGTCAGGACGCGACGATGCGCCCCGATCAGATCGCGCGTCTGACGGAACTTTTGCGCCCGCAATACGACGCCGTGTGCAAGGCGATGGGGGAGGCGGCCGTGCCCGGCAAATGGCACGCGCGCTTTGCTTCCACGCCGGCCTCGGCATGAGGCGGGAAGGCTTAACGATGCGACGGAGGTTGCAGCGATGATGGACGGATCGAAAGGATTCACTGACGCCCAGACAGGCGAGCAGAAAATCCGCAATTTCAACATCAACTTCGGGCCCCAGCACCCGGCGGCCCACGGCGTGCTGCGGCTGGTTCTGGAACTCGACGGCGAGATCGTCGAGCGTTGCGACCCGCATATCGGGCTGCTCCATCGCGGCACCGAGAAGCTGATGGAAAGCCGCACCTATCTGCAGAACCTGCCGTATCTCGACCGGCTGGATTACGTCGCGCCGATGAACCAGGAACACGCCTGGTGCATGGCGATCGAAAAGCTGACCGGTGTCGAGGTGCCGCGCCGCGCCTCGCTGATCCGGGTGCTGTATTCGGAGATCGGCCGGGTGCTGAACCACCTGCTCAATGTCACAACGCAGGCCATGGATGTGGGTGCGCTGACGCCGCCGCTCTGGGGCTTCGAAGAGCGCGAGAAACTGGTCATCTTCTACGAGCGGGCCTGCGGTGCGCGCTTCCATGCCGCCTATTTCCGTCCCGGCGGCGTGCATCAGGACCTGCCGCCTGCGCTGATCGACGATATCGAGGCCTGGGCCGAAGCCTTCCCGCGCGTCCTTGATGATATCGACACGCTGCTGACCGAGAACCGGATCTTCAAGCAGCGCAACGCCGATATCGGCGTCATCACCGAGGAAGAGATCCTGCAATGGGGCTATTCGGGCGTGATGGTGCGCGGATCGGGCCTGGCCTGGGACCTGCGCCGCTCGCAGCCCTATGAATGCTATGATGAATTCGACTTCCGTATCCCGGTGGGCAAGAACGGCGATTGCTACGACCGTTACCTTGTCCGCATGGCGGAGATGCGCGAGTCGACCTCGATCATCCGGCAGGCGATTGCCAAGCTGCGCGCGCCCGACGGGCAGGGCGACATCCTGGCCCGGGGCAAGATCACGCCGCCCAAGCGCGGCGAGATGAAGACCTCGATGGAAGCGTTGATCCATCACTTCAAGCTTTATACCGAAGGCTTCCACGTCCCTGCCGGCGAAGTCTATGCCGCGGTCGAAGCCCCCAAGGGCGAGTTCGGGGTGTATCTGGTCGCCGATGGCACCAACAAACCCTACCGCGCCAAGCTGCGGGCGCCGGGCTTCCTGCATCTTCAATCCATGGACCATGTCGCCTCGGGCCATCTTCTGGCCGATGTCGCGGCGATCATCGGCACCATGGACATCGTGTTCGGCGAGGTGGACCGTTGAGCTTTGTGAAACCGGCTTTCCTCGCGACCGCGCTCTCGCTGGTCGCGGCTGTGCCTGCCGCGGCCTTCACGCCCGAACGGGCAGGGATCTTCGTCGATGCGCTGCGCGGCAACGGTTGCGCGATGCATGCAGACGAGGCCGAAGCGGCGCTCTCGCCGCTCGAGCTTGACCCGGTCGAGGTTCAGGCCTTCGTCGATACGTTCTTTTCGGCGGGGCTTGTCAGCCTGTCCGAGGACAACCAGACCCTGACGCTTGCGCCCGTGCTGTGCGAAGCCGAAGGCGACGCCGCGATGGAGATCATCGTCGAGGCCTTCGCGCGCCAGGAGCCGACGCTGGAACCCTGGGTGCCGGATTTCGACCCCGAACGCGGGGCCGAGCTGATCGCCGCGATCCGCGCGCAGGATTGCGCGCTGACCGACGCCGCCGCGCAGACCGAGCTGCCGCCCCTGGGCTTCACGCCGGTATCGACCCGCGACATCGTTGCGGTGCTGCTGGACGGCGAACTGGCAAGCGTGTCCGAAGACGGTACCGAGCTGCGGCTCTCGGACACTCTGTGCAACGCCGATCCCGCGCAGGACGCGCCGACGCTCGCCGCGCTGATCGCCAGCTGGAACGAGCGTCAGGCGATGCCCGAGATGCCCCCGATGCCCGCCCAGGACGGCGCGGGTGCGGACGGCGCCACCGAAGAGGGGGCCGGCGAATGATCCGTCATCCCCAAGTCTTGCCCGTGTTCGCGCGCGGGTCCCGACCGGCTCTGGCTTTCGTCCAGCGCCGGTGCCAGTCAGGAGCCCTTTGATGCTGCGTCGATTGCATCACGAACAGCCCGCGAGCTTCGAGTTCACGCCCGCCAATCTGGACTGGGCCAAGGGCCAGATCAGCAAGTATCCCGAGGGGCGTCAGGCCTCGGCGGTGATCCCGCTGTTGTGGCGTGGGCAGGAGCAGGAAGGCTGGCTCAGCCGTCCGGCCATCGAGTACGTCGCCGACCTGCTGGGCATGGCGCATATCCGCGTGCTGGAAGTCGCGACCTTCTATTTCATGTTCCAGCTCTCGCCGGTGGGCTCGGTGGCGCATGTTCAGGTTTGCGGCACCACCACCTGCATGATCTGCGGCGCCGAGGACCTGATTTCGGTCTGCCGCGACAAGATCGCGCCCGGCGCGCATCAGCTGTCGTCGGATGGCAAGTTCTCGTGGGAAGAGGTCGAATGCCTCGGCTCCTGCGCCAATGCGCCGATGGTGCAGATCGGCAAGGATTACTACGAGGATCTGACCGCCGAGAAACTGGGCTGGATCCTTGATGAACTGGCCGCCGGTCGCGTGCCGACGCCGGGCCCGCAGAACGGGCGTTTCAGCTCGGAAGCCAAGGGCGGTCCCGTGGTGCTGACCGAAGGCGACCGGGTCGAGGAACACAACGCCTCGGTCGCGGCTGCGCTGCATCTGGGCGACACGATCAAGCGGATCGACGGCACCGAGGTGCCGCTGCTGACGCCATGGCTCGACCGCACCGACAAGCCGGTCTCGAAGCCCAAGGGCAAGCCCGTCTCGTCGCGTCTGGGCGGCGCTCCGAACGAGGTCAAGACGCCGGTCGAAGACACCCGTGACGTGATCCCCGCCGAGAAGGCCGGTCAGAACCCCGCCCAGCCCGAAGCTGCGGCGGCGGCGAATGCGGCGTCCGAAGGCGAGGCCCAAACCGAGACCGAACAGACCCGGCCCGCAACGCTTGACGCCCCGCGCGAGGGTGGGGCGGACGATCTGAAGCGGATCAAGGGGATCGGTCCGAAACTGGAACAGCTCTGCCATTCGATGGGCTTTTACCATTTCGACCAGATCGCCAACTGGACGCCCGAGGAAATCGCCTGGGTCGACAGCAATCTCGAAGGCTTCAAGGGCCGTGTGACCCGCGACGACTGGGTCGCGCAGGCCCGGCAGCTTGCAGCGGGCGAGGACACGGAATTCTCCAAGCGCGTCGACAAGGGCGACGTGTACTGACGCAATGAAACGGGACCGACAGGACGCCATGACCCGCAACACGCAACAAGCTCTGGCCAGACAGGGACGCTTCGCATCGTTCCTGATCGCCGGCACGGGCATTGCATGGCTGCTGGTTCTGGCGCTCGGCGAAGAGCTGGGCTGGTCCCAGCGCACGCTCGCCTTTTTCGATCTGGCCGCGATGGCCAGCTTCGCGATGGCGCTGTGGTTGTTATTCGGGGTCTGGCGCGCGCGCCGGAACAACAAGGAATAGGCGATGCTGAAGGATCAGGACCGGATCTTCACCAATCTCTACGGGATGTACGACCGTTCCCTGAAGGGCGCGATGGCACGCGGCCATTGGGACGGCACGGCCGACCTCATCGCCAAGGGGCGGGACTGGATCATTCAGGAAATGAAGGATTCCGGGCTGCGTGGCCGGGGCGGCGCGGGTTTCCCGACGGGGCTGAAATGGTCCTTCATGCCCAAGGAAAGCGATGGCCGTCCGCATTACCTGGTCATCAACGCCGACGAATCCGAACCCGCGACCTGCAAGGACCGCGAGATCATGCGCCACGATCCGCACACGCTGATCGAAGGCGCGCTGATCGCCTCGTTCGCGATGGGGGCGCATGCGTCCTATATCTACATCCGGGGCGAGTATATCCGCGAGCGCGAAGCGCTGCAGGCCGCGATCGACGAAGCCTATGACAAGGGCATGCTGGGCAAGAATGCCGCCGGCTCGGGCTGGGATTTCGACCTGTACCTCGCGCATGGCGCCGGCGCCTATATCTGCGGCGAGGAAACCGCGCTGATCGAAAGCCTTGAGGGCAAGAAGGGCATGCCGCGCATGAAGCCGCCCTTCCCGGCGGGCGCGGGCCTTTACGGCTGCCCCACGACCGTGAACAACGTCGAATCCATCGCCGTCGTGCCCACCATCCTGCGCCGCGGTGCCAGCTGGTTCGCCAGCTTCGGGCGGCCGAACAATGCGGGCACCAAGCTGATGGGCCTGACGGGCCATGTGAACACGCCCTGCGTGTTCGAAGAGCAGATGTCGCTCACCGTGCGCGAGATCATCGAGAAGCATGGCGGCGGCATCCGGGGCGGCTGGGACAACCTGAAAGCCATCATCCCCGGCGGCGCGTCCTGCCCGATCCTGCCCAAGGAAAAGCTGGAAGACGCGATCTTCGATTTCGACTGGATGCGCGAGAACCAGTCGTCCTTTGGCACCGGTTGCATGATCGTCATGGACAAGTCGGTCGACGTGGTCAAAGCCGTCTGGCGCCTGTCGGCGTTCTTCAAGCATGAAAGCTGTGGCCAGTGCACGCCGTGCCGTGAAGGCACCGGCTGGATGATGCGCGTCATGGACCGCCTGGTGAAGGGCGAGGCCGAGGTCGAGGAAATCGACATGCTGCTGTCGGTGACGAAGCAGGTCGAAGGCCACACGATCTGCGCGCTGGGGGATGCCGCCGCCTGGCCGATCCAGGGTCTGATCCGCCATTTCCGTGACGAGATCGAAGACCGTATCCGTATCCACAAGGGCGGCCGCGTGTCGCTCACCGCCGCCGAGTAACCCGCGATGCATCTGCAACCCGCCCTTGTCCCGCACGATCCGGCCCGCGCCTGCGCGTCGGCGGATCGCTGCCGCAAGCGCGGGTCTGTGAACGCGTCCCGTCGGGCGGTCATGCTAGGGTCCGCGCGCGCCGATTGGCGCGTAACCAAAGGACTTCGCATGAAAACCCTGAAAACCGCCCTTGCGGCCACCGCCCTTGCCCTTGCCACTCCCGCCACCGCGCAGGAGGTCAGCCAGGACGAGGTCAACGCGACCCTCGGGGCCGATCCGCAGCTTTGGGCCGGGCTGTTCCAGCTCGCCATGGCGTGGGACATCGACAACAATTGCGACAGCATCGAGCCGCGCCGGATCGCCGCGACGTCGTATATCTTCGGGCTCTACAATCAGGCCCGCGCTTATGGCTATTCGCGCCGTCAGATCCGCGCCTTCCAGACCGCCGATTCCACCGAGGCGCGCCTGCGTGACGAAGTCGGCGCCTATTACGAGGCCAACGGCGTCGTCGAAGGCAATGCTGAAACCTATTGCGCCCTCGGGCGCGCCGAGATGGCAGCCGGCTCGCCCGCCGGTCAACTCATGAGAACAAGGTAAGCCATGACAGATCTCCGCAAGATCATCATCGATGGCCGCGAGGTCGAGGTTCATCCCGCGATGACCCTGATCCAGGCATGCGAAGTGGCGGGCATCGAGGTGCCCCGCTTCTGCTATCACGAGCGTCTGTCGATCGCGGGGAACTGCCGGATGTGTCTGGTCGAGGTCGTGGGCGGCCCGCCCAAACCCGCCGCCTCCTGCGCCATGCAGGTGCGCGACCTGCGCCCCGGCAAGGACGGCGAGCCGCCGGTCGTCAAGACCAATTCGCCGATGGTCAAGAAGGCGCGCGAAGGGGTGATGGAGTTCCTGCTCATCAACCACCCGCTCGATTGCCCGATCTGCGATCAGGGCGGCGAATGCGACCTGCAGGATCAGGCGATGGCTTACGGCGTCGATTTCTCGCGCTACCGCGAGCCCAAGCGCGCCTC
This sequence comes from Pararhodobacter marinus, assembly GCF_003122215.1. Lineage (GTDB taxonomy): Bacteria > Pseudomonadota > Alphaproteobacteria > Rhodobacterales > Rhodobacteraceae > Pararhodobacter > Pararhodobacter marinus. The sequence continues at coordinate 269,515 of NZ_QEYD01000002.1, forward strand.
GGAAGATCTGGATCTGGGGCCGCTGGTCGAAACCCACATGACGCGCTGCATCTCCTGCACGCGCTGCGTGCGTTTCACCTCGGAAGTGGCGGGCATCATGCAGATGGGCCAGACCGGGCGCGGCGAGGATGCCGAGATCACCAGTTATCTCAACGAGACGCTGAACTCGAACCTGCAGGGCAACATCATCGACCTGTGCCCGGTCGGCGCGCTTGTGTCGAAGCCCTATGCCTTCACCGCCCGCCCGTGGGAACTGACCAAGACCGAAACCATCGACGTGATGGACGCGCTTGGGTCGAACATCCGGGTGGATGTGAAGGGGCGCGAAGTGATGCGCATCCTGCCGCGAAACCATGACGGCGTGAACGAGGAATGGATTTCCGACAAGACCCGCTTCATCTGGGACGGTCTGAAACGCCAGCGTCTGGACACACCCTATATCCGCGAAAACGGCAAGCTGCGGAAAGCGGGCTGGGGCGAGGCGCTGACGCTCGCCGCCGAGAAGATGAAGGGCGCGAAGAAGCTGTCGGGCCTGATCGGCGATCTGGTCCCGACCGAAGCGGCCTTCTCGCTGAAAACGCTGGTGGAATCGCTGGGCGGTTCGGTCGAATGCCGCACCGATGGCTCGCGCGTGCCGGGTGACAACCGCTCGGCCTATGTCGGCAATGCCGCGATCGAGGATATCGACACCGCCAAGCACATCCTGCTGATCGGCACCAATCCGCGCGACGAGGCGCCGGTGCTGAACGCCCGCATTCGCCGCGCTTGGACGCATGGTGCCTCCGTGTCGCTGATCGGCCCGGCGGCGGACCTGACGTATGAATACGAGCATCTCGGCACCGACCGTGCCGCGCTGTCGAACGCCAAGGTCGAAGACGGCACGCTGGTGATCGTGGGGCAGGGCGCCGTGACCGAGGCCGATGGCCTTGCCGTCCTTGCCGCTGCGCAGGCGCTGTCGGGCAAGATGCTGGTCCTGCACACTGCCGCCAGCCGCGTGGGCGCGCTGGATGTGGGCGCCGTGACCGAGGGCGGGCTGCTGGCTGCGACCGACGGCGCGGATGTGATCTACAATCTGGGCGCGGACGAGCTGGACATCGATGCCGGTCCCTTCGTGATCTATCAGGGCAGCCATGGCGACCGGGGCGCGCACCGCGCCGACCTGATCCTGCCGGGTGCGGCCTATACCGAAGAAAACGGCCTTTTCGTCAATACCGAAGGCCGCCCGCAGCTGGCCCTGCGCGCCGGTTTCGCGCCGGGCGAGGCCAAGGAAAACTGGGCGATCCTGCGCGCTTTGTCGGCAGAATGCGGTCAGGTCCTGCCATGGGACAGCCTGAACCAGCTGCGCCGCGCCCTGATCGAGGCCGTGCCGCATCTGGAATTCATCGACGAGGTGCCCGAGAACGCGTGGCAGCCGCTGCCCAAGGACAGCCTTGGCGACGCGACCTTCCGCCCCGTGGTCAAGGATTTCTACCTGACCAACCCGATCGCCCGCGCGTCGAGCCTGATGGCCGAACTCAGCGCGGCAGCCGCGGCGCGCAACGCGCCGTCGATGGCGGCGGAGTGATGCATGCGCCCGCGCCCCTGGTCCCTGTTTTCCCTTGCGCTGGCAGGCCCGGCGCTGGCGGGCTGCGTCGCCTCGGCGCCGCAGCCCGAGGAACCGGCCATGGGCGCGCCCGAGAACGCCGTGTATCGGGGGGTGAATACCTACCTGCTGGAGGGCGATCTGGTGAATTTCGTGGTGACGATGGACAATGCGCGCGGCGCGTCCGACGTCATCGCCTATGCCCGCTGCGCGGCGGCGCAATATGCGCTGATCCGGGGCATGGGTTTCGCGCGCCATGTGCGCACGACAACAGGAAACGAGGGAACCCTCTGGCAAGCCGACGCGGTCTATACCGTCTCGCCAGCCTTGCCCCGGGGGTCGCGGACGATCGACGCCGAAGTGACGGTGGCCGATTGCACCGAGCAGGGGATACCGACGGTCTGAGGACGAACCATGGTTGAATTCTTTACAACGAACTATTTCGGGATGTTCCTGCTGATCGTCGGGCAGGTTCTGCTGATCGTCGTGCCGCTTCTGGTGGCGCTGGCTTTCCTCATGTATGCCGACCGCAAGATCTGGGCGGCGGTGCAGATGCGCAAGGGGCCCAACGTGGTGGGTGCCTTCGGCTTGCTGCAAAGCTTTGCCGACTTCATCAAGTACATCGTGAAGGAAGTCGTCTTCCCCGCCGGGGCCGACCGCTTCGTCTTCCTGATGGCGCCGATGGTGACGCTGGTCTGCGCGCTGACCGCCTGGGCGGTGATCCCCTTCGATGACGGCTGGGTTCTGGCCAATATCAACGTGGCGATCCTGTATATCTTCGCGATCTCGTCGCTTGAAGTGTACGGCGTGATCATGGGCGGCTGGGCGTCGAACTCGAAATATCCGTTCCTCGGTTCGCTGCGCTCGGCCGCGCAGATGATCAGCTATGAGGTGTCGATCGGCCTGATCATCATCGGCGTGATCATCTCGACGGGGTCGATGAACCTGACCGCCATCGTCAACGCCCAGCGGGGCGATTACGGGCTGCTGAACTGGTATTTCATCCCGCATCTGCCGATGATGTTCCTGTTCCTGATCTCGGCCTTGGCCGAAACCAACCGCCCGCCCTTCGACCTGCCGGAGGCGGAATCGGAGCTGGTGGCGGGCTACCAGGTCGAATATTCGTCCACGCCCTTCCTGCTGTTCATGATCGGCGAGCTGGTCGCGGTCGTGCTGATGTGCGCGCTGATCTCGCTGCTGTTTTTCGGCGGCTGGCTGTCGCCCATTCCGGGCCTGCCCGATGGCATCTGGTGGATGGTCATCAAGATGCTGGGCGCGTTCTTCGTCTTCTCGATGGTCAAGGCCATCGTCCCCCGCTACCGCTATGACCAGCTGATGCGCATCGGCTGGAAAGTGTTCCTGCCGATGTCGCTCGGCTGGGTCGTTCTGGTGGCGTTCCTTGCGAAATTTGAGGTGCTTGGCGGCTTCTGGGCCCGCTGGGCGATCGGAGGCTGATCCATGACCGTCGACGTCACCCGTGCCGTCAAATACTTCCTGCTGGTCGACTTCTTCAAAGGGTTCGGCATCGGGCTTCGGTATTTCTTCAAGCCGAAAGCCACGCTGAATTACCCGCACGAGAAGGGGCCGCTCAGCCCGCGTTTCCGCGGTGAACATGCGCTGCGCCGCTACCCCAACGGCGAAGAGCGCTGCATCGCGTGCAAATTGTGCGAGGCGATCTGCCCCGCGCAGGCGATCACCATCGATGCCGAACCGCGCGAGGACGGCTCGCGCCGCACGACGCGCTACGACATCGACATGACGAAGTGCATCTATTGCGGCTTCTGCCAGGAAGCCTGCCCGGTCGACGCCATCGTCGAAGGGCCGAATTTCGAATTCGCCACCGAAACGCGCGAGGAGCTGTTCTACGACAAGGCCAAGCTTCTGGATAACGGCGACCGCTGGGAAGCCGAGATCGCCCGCAATCTCGAACTCGACGCGCCCTACCGCTGAGGACCCGATGACCGAAGCCTATACCAAGATGTTCCAGCAGATGATGGAAAGCTCGCAGGAAATGATGCGGGCCTTCAATCCGGCGCTGGAAACCATGTCGCTGGCGGGCTTCGAGAAGATGATCCCCACCATGTCCAAGGACATGATGGAGATGTGGTTCGGCAAGACCTTCAACCGCGAAGGGCTCGACGCCAAGACGCGGCTTCTGGTGTCGATCGCCGCGCTGACCGTGCTGGGCGCGCAGGCCGAGCCGCAATTGAAAATGACCGTGCGCCACGCGCTTGAAGCCGGCGCCACGGAACGCGAGATCGCCGAGGTGATCTGGCAGATGAGCATGTTCGGCGGGTTGCCCGCCATGCAGAAGGCGCTGGAACTGGCCCAGGGCGTCTTCGCGGAAACCAAGGAGAAGGACGCATGAGCGTTGCCGATTTTGCCTTCTACGCCTTCGCCGTCGTCGCGGTGATCGCGGGCCTTCTGGTCGTGACGGCCAAGAACCCGGTGCATTCGGTGCTGTGGCTGATCCTGACCTTCCTGTCCTCGGCGGGGCTGTTCGTGCTGCTGGGCGCCGAATTCCTGGCTATGCTGCTGATGATCGTCTATGTCGGCGCGGTCGCGGTGCTGTTCCTGTTCGTGGTGATGATGCTCGATATCGACTTCGCCGAACTGAAGGCCGAGATGACGCGCTACTTCCCGCTCGCCGCTCTGGTCGGGCTGGTGATCCTGATGCAGCTCACGCTTCTGTACGGCGCCTGGTCCACGGCCGAGGGCGCGCCCGGGCTTCGCCAGGCGGTGACGCCGGATCTGGCGCAGGTCGACAATGCCCGTGCGCTGGGTCTGATCCTGTTCGACCAGTATTTCATCCTGTTCCAGCTTTCGGGCCTGATCCTGCTGGTCGCGATGATCGGCGCCATCGTGCTGACGCTGCGCCACCGGGCCGATGTCAAGCGCCAGAACGTGCTGCAGCAGATGTGGCGCGACCCGGCCAAGGCGATGGAGCTGAAGGACGTGAAACCGGGGCAGGGGCTTTGAACGCCGGCACATGGACAGCCATTGCGGTGGCGATCATAACGGCGGTGCTGGTCGCCAACGGATATTTTAACGGGTGAAAAACCCGGAGGGACGAGAATGGTAGGACTTGAACATTACCTGACGGTGGCGGCGGCGCTGTTCGTCATCGGGATCTTCGGCATCTTCCTGAACCGGAAGAACGTGATCGTCATCCTGATGTCGATCGAACTGATCCTGCTCAGCGTGAACATCAACCTTGTGGCCTTTTCCAGCTTTCTGGGCGATCTGGTCGGGCAGGTCTTCACCATGTTCGTCCTGACCGTTGCCGCCGCCGAGGCCGCGATCGGCCTTGCCATTCTGGTGACCTTCTTCAGAAACCGCGGCACGATCGACGTCGAAGACGTCAACGTGATGAAAGGCTAAGCGCATGGCGACGACGCTTCTCTTTGCTCCGCTGGTCGGCGCGATCATCTGCGGCCTGTTCTGGCGCATGATCGGCGAAAAGACCGGCATGGTGATCGCCACGGCGCTGCTGTTCCTGTCGGCGCTGCTGTCGTGGATCGTCTTCCTGGGCTATGACGGGACCGAGACCTCGATCCATATCCTGCGCTTCATCGATTCCGGCACGCTGGTCGGCGACTGGGCGATCCGGCTCGACCGGCTGACGACGGTGATGCTGATCGTCGTGACCACGGTGTCGGCGCTCGTCCATCTCTACAGCTTCGGCTACATGGCGCATGACGAGAACTGGACGCATGACGAAGCCTATCGCGCCCGGTTCTTCGCCTATCTGTCGCTCTTCACCTTCGCCATGCTGATGCTGGTGACGGCCGACAACCTTGTGCAGATCTTCTTCGGCTGGGAGGGCGTGGGCCTCGCCTCGTATCTGCTGATCGGTTTCTACTGGAAAAAGCAATCGGCCTCGGCCGCGGCGATGAAGGCCTTCATCGTCAACCGGGTGGGCGATTTCGGCTTCATCATCGGCATCATGATGCTGTATTTCCTCGCCGACTCGATCCAGTTCGACGACATCTTCCACGGTGCCGAGGCGATGTCGCAGCAAACGATCCACTTCCTGTGGACCGACTGGAACGCGCTGAACGTCGCCTGTTTCTTCCTGTTCATCGGTGCGATGGGGAAATCGGCGCAGCTGTTCCTGCACACCTGGCTCCCCGACGCGATGGAAGGCCCGACCCCGGTTTCGGCGCTCATTCACGCGGCGACGATGGTGACGGCGGGCGTGTTCCTCGTGTCGCGCATGTCGCCGCTGATGGAATACGCCGAAACCACGCGGATGTTCATCGTCTTCATCGGCGCTCTGACCGCGTTCTTCGCGGCGACCGTGGGTCTGGTACAGAATGACATCAAGCGCGTGATCGCCTATTCGACCTGTTCGCAGCTGGGCTACATGTTCGTGGCGGCGGGCGTGGGCGTCTATTCGGTCGCCATGTTCCACCTGCTGACGCACGCCTTCTTCAAGGCGATGCTGTTCCTCGGCGCCGGTTCGGTCATCCATGGGATGCATCACGAGCAGGACATGCGGAACTATGGCGGGCTGCGCCACAAGATGCCCTATACCTTCTGGGCGATGATGATCGGCACGCTGGCCATCACCGGCGTCGGGATCCCGCTTACGCATATCGGTTTCGCGGGATTCATCTCGAAGGACGCCATCATCGAAAGCGCGTTCGGCGGCGGGGCGGTCTATGCCTTCTGGATCCTGGTGATCGCGGCGGCCATGACCTCGTTCTATTCGTGGCGGCTGATCTTCCTAACCTTCTTCGGCGCGCCGCGCGGCGATCATCACACGCATGACCATGCGCATGAAAGTCCGTGGGTCATGGTGATCCCGCTGGGCGTGCTGGCCCTCGGCGCCGTGTTCGCGGGCATGATCTGGTACGAGCCCTTCTTCGGCTCGCACGAGGCGGTGCACGAATATTTCGGCCATTCGATCGCGATGCTGGAAACGAACCACACGATCCACAACGCGCACGAGGCGCCCGTCTGGGTCAAGGTCGCGCCCTTCTTCGCGATGCTGGGCGGTCTGGCGCTGGCCTTCCTGTTCTATATCGTCAATCCGCGCCTGCCGGGCCGTCTGGCCGAGAACCAGCCGATCCTGTACCGCTTCCTGCTCAACAAGTGGTATTTCGACGAGATCTACGACGCCGTCTTCGTGCGTCCGTCGCTGGCCCTCGGCCGCTTCCTGTGGAAGCGCGGCGACGGCAACACGATCGACGGCTTCCTCAACGGGGTGTCGATGGGCGTCATGCCGATGCTCAATCGTCTCTATGCCCGTGCCCAGTCCGGCTATGTCTTCCACTACGCCTTCGCCATGGTCATCGGCATCGCGGCGCTGGTGACCTACGTCACGCTCTCCGGAGGGGCGCAATAATGCTGAACCTTCTGTCCATCGTCACCTTCACTCCGGCAGTGGCGGCGCTGATCGCGGCCGTCTTCCTGCGCGGCGAGGACGAAGCGGCGCAACGCAACGCCAAGTGGCTGGCTTTGCTGGCCACGCTGGCCACCTTTGCCTTTTCGCTGATCCTGCTGTTCGGCTTCGATCCGTCCGATACCGGCTTCCAGTTCGTGGAAGAGCGCGCCTGGATCATGGGCCTGACCTACAAGCTGGGCGTCGACGGGATCTCGGTCCTGTTCGTGATGCTCACCACCTTCCTGATGCCGATCGCCATCGGCGCCTGCTGGAACGTGACGCACAGGGTCAAGGAATACATGATCGCCTTCCTGCTGCTCGAAACGCTGATGATCGGCGTGTTCGTGGCGCTGGACATGGTGCTGTTCTACCTGTTCTTCGAAGCGGGCCTGATCCCGATGTTCCTGATCATCGGCATCTGGGGCGGTCAGAACCGGATCTACGCGGCGTTCAAGTTCTTCCTCTATACCTTCATCGGCTCGGTGCTGATGCTGGTGGCGATGATCTACATGTACGGGCAGGCCGGTACGACCGACATCCCGACGCTGCTGAGCTACGAGTTCGACGCAGGCCCGATCTCGCTGATGGGCTGGCAGATCGCGGGCGGCGCGCAGACGCTGCTGTTCCTGGCCTTCTTCGCCTCTTTCGCGGTGAAGATGCCGATGTGGCCGGTCCACACCTGGCTGCCCGACGCGCACGTTCAGGCGCCGACCGCCGGTTCGGTCGTGCTGGCCGCCGTGCTCTTGAAGATGGGCGGCTACGGCTTCCTGCGCTTCTCGCTGCCGATGTTCCCGGTGGGCTCCGAGATCCTTGCGCCCTTGGTGCTGTGGATGTCGGCCATCGCCATCGTCTATGCCTCGCTGGTGGCGATGGTGCAGCAGGACATGAAGAAGCTGGTCGCCTATTCCTCGGTCGCGCATATGGGCTTTGTCACGATGGGCATCTTCGCGGCCAACCAGCAGGGGCTCGACGGCGCGATCTTTCAGATGCTGTCGCATGGCTTCGTTTCGGGCGCGCTGTTCCTTGTGGTGGGCGTGGTCTATGACCGCATCCATACCCGCGATATCGACGCCTATGGCGGCCTGGTGAACCGGATGCCGGTCTATGCCGGGGTGTTCATGCTGTTCACCATGGCCAATGTGGGCCTGCCCGGCACCTCGGGCTTCGTGGGCGAATTCCTGACCTTCATGGCCGTGTTCCAGGTCAATACCTGGGTCGCCGCTATCGCCGCGACCGGCGTGATCTTCTCGGCGGGCTACGGGCTCTGGCTCTATCGCCGCGTGGTCTGGGGCCAGCTGATCAAGGACAGCCTGAAATCCATCACCGACATGGACGGGCGCGAGAAGCTGATGTTCGCGCCGCTGGTGGCGATGACGCTGCTGCTGGGTGTCTACCCGGCGCTGATCCTCGACCTGATCGGGCCGTCGACCGAGGCGCTCGTCGCCGGCTACAACGACGCGAACGGCATCGTGCCCGAGGCCGCGACCTCGCTGCACGCGGTGACCGACGCCTCCCATGCAACCGCTTCCGAAGCCGCGCCCGCGGCTTCCAGCCACTGAAAGGCCCGTTCCGATGACCTCGGTTGATCTTTCGATCGCGCTTCCGGAAATCCTGCTGTCGCTCTGGGCGATGGTGGCCCTGATGGCGGGCGCCTATTTCGGCAAGGACCGGCTCGCCTCGGCCCTGACCTGGGCGACGGTGGCGGTGTTCATCCTTATCGCCGTGCTGGTCGGCGTGCAGGACCTCGAGACGCATGAAGCCTTCGGCGGCCTCTTCGTCGAGGACAGCTTCGCGCGCTTTGCCAAGATGGCGATGCTGCTGGCGGGCGCTGCCGTGCTGGTGATGGGGATGGATTACCTCGAACGCGCCAAGATGATGAAGTTCGAATACCCGATCCTGATCGCGCTCTCGATGGTGGGGATGATGGTGATGGTGTCCGCGCAGGACCTGATCACCCTCTATATGGGGCTCGAGCTGCAATCGCTGGCGCTTTACGTCCTGGCCGCCTTCCGCCGCGACAGCGTCAAGGCGACCGAGGCCGGGCTGAAATACTTCGTGCTGGGCGCGCTGGCTTCGGGGCTGCTGCTGTACGGCGCGTCGCTGGTCTATGGCTATGCGGGTACGACGCGGTTCGAGGGTATCGCCTCGGTCATCACGGGCGAGCATCTGCCGGTGGGCCTGCTGATGGGGCTGGCCTTCATGCTGGCGGGTCTGGCCTTCAAGGTCTCGGCCGTGCCGTTCCACATGTGGACGCCCGACGTGTACGAGGGCGCGCCGACCCCGGTCACCGCCTTCTTCGCCACCGCGCCCAAGGTCGCGGCCATGGCGCTGCTTACCCGTCTGGTCATCGACGCCTTCGGCGCGGTGCCGGGCGACTGGGGGCAGATCGTCGGCCTGCTGGCGGGTCTGAGCATGGTCGTGGGCGCCGTCGGTGCGCTGGGGCAGCGCAACCTCAAGCGGCTGATGGCCTATTCCTCGATCTCGCATATGGGCTTCGCGCTGCTGGGCGTGACCGCGGGGACCGAGGCGGGCGTGAAGGCCACGCTGCTCTACATGGCCATCTACCTGACCATGTCGGTCGGCGTCTTCGCCTTCATGCTGACCATGCGCCGCGAAGGCCGGGTCGTCAGCTCGATCGACGATCTGAACATGCTGTCGAAAACCCAGCCGATGCAGGCGCTGGCGATGCTGGTGCTGATGTTCTCGCTGGCGGGCGTGCCGCCGCTGATCGGCTTCTGGGCCAAGTTCGCGGTGCTCTCGGCGGTGATCGGTTCGGGCTATGTCACGCTGGCCGTGGTCGGCGTCATCGCCTCGGTGGTCGGTGCCTTCTACTATCTGCGCATCGTCTACTTCATGTATTTCGGCACCGAGGTCGATCCGCTGGATGATGATGGCGCGCCGGCGCAGCGCTGGATGACGCTGGGCGCGGCGGCGATCACCGTTCTGGGCGTGATCAACCTGTTCGGTATCGAAGGGGCGGCAGCCGTCGCGGCGCAGGCACTTGTCAACTGACCGCGTCTGGCCTTCGGGCGTGGCAAAGGTGGTGCTGCCCGAAACCGACAGCACCATGGCCGAGGCGCAGCGCCGCCTCGGCGATCTTGCCGGCCCGACCTGGATCCTGGCCCTGCGGCAGACCGCCGGGCGGGGCCGGCGGGGCAGGGCGTGGCAGGATCCCCAGGGCAATTTCGCCGCCACCCTGATCCGCAAGAGCGACGAGCCCCCTGCGCGGCTGGCGCTGCGCTCGTTCGTGGCCGCGCTCGCCCTGCACGACGCGCTGGCGGATCTGACCCGTCTGCCCGAGGCTTTCGCCCTGAAATGGCCCAATGACGTGCTGCTGAACGGCGGCAAACTGTCGGGCATCCTTCTGGAAAGCCATGGGCCGGGCATCCTGTCGCTGGGGATCGGCGTCAACCTGCATTCCGCGCCCGAACGCGACCCCGAAGCGGCCTTTCCGCCCGTCAGCCTGCGGCAGGAAACCGGGCTGGTGATCCGACCCGAGCAATTGCTCGACCGGCTCGCCCCCGCCTATGAAACCTGGGAGGAGCGGCTCAGAACCTACGGGTTCGACCCGATCCGCACGGGCTTTCTGCGCCGTGTCGCCCGGCTGGGCGAACCGCTGGTCGCGCGCACCCTGAAGGACGAGTTTCACGGCACCTTCGACGGGATCGACGACAACGGCGCGCTGATCCTCGCCACCGCCGAGGGTCGCCGCGCGATCCCCGCCGCCGATATCTTCTTCCCCTGATCCGCAAGACCCGGAGCCCCGCCATGATCCTGTGCATTGATTGCGGCAACACCAACACCGTGTTCTCGATCTGGAACGGCGACGCCTTCATCGCCACATGGCGCACGGCCTCCGATCACCGTCAGACCGCCGACCAGTATTACACCTGGCTGTCGACGCTGATGAGCCTCAAGGGCATTCAGGCCGACATCTCCGAGGTGATCATCTCGTCCACCGTGCCGCGCGTCGTGTTCAACCTGCGCGTCCTGTGCGACCGCTATTTCAACTGCCGTCCGCTCGTCGTGGGGAAACCCGATTGCCACCTGCCTGTCGCACCCCGCGTCGATCAGGGCACCACGGTCGGCCCCGACCGGCTGGTCAATACCGTGGCGGGCTACGACCGCCATGGCGGCGACCTGATCGTGGTGGATTTCGGCACCGCCACCACCTTCGACGTGGTCGACCATGACGGCGCCTATATCGGCGGCGTGATCGCGCCCGGCGTGAACACCTCGCTGGAAGCGCTGCACATGGCCGCGGCGGCGCTGCCGCATGTCGATGTGACGAAGCCGCAAACGGCCATCGGTACGAATACGGTTGCTTGTATCCAGTCGGGCATCTACTGGGGGTATGTCGGCCTTGTCGAAGGCATCGTGCGCCAGATCCGCCAAGAGCGCGACCGCCCGATGAGCGTGATTGCGACCGGGGGGCTTGCGCCCCTGTTCGATCAGGGCACCGATATCTTCGACAGTGTCGAGGAAGACCTCACGATGCACGGGCTTGTGCTTATCAACCGCTACAACAGGGATTTGACCACCGCATGAGCAACGACCGCCTGATCTATCTGCCGCTCGGCGGCGCCGGCGAAGTGGGCATGAACGCCTATGTCTACGGCTACGGCCCCAAGGGACGCGAGCGGTTGATCCTGGTCGATGTCGGCGTGACCTTCCCCGACATGGACGGCACGCCCGGCGTCGATCTGATCATGGCCGACATGGCCTGGCTGGAAGCGCGCCGCGACCGGCTGGATGCGATCTTCATCACCCATGCGCATGAAGACCATGTGGGCGGGCTGGGCCATCTGTGGTCGCGCCTGCGCGCGCCGGTCTATTGCCGCGACTTCACAGCCCGCATCGCCGCCAAGAAGATGCTGGAAGCCGGTCAGCCGGTCGACGAGATCATCACCGTCCCGCTGGAAGAGACGCTGGAAATCGGCCCGTTCAAGATCCGTTTCCTGCCCATCGCGCATTCGCTGCCCGAAGCCTCGGCCATGCTGATCGAGACCCCGCACCAGCGGCTCGTCCATACCGGCGACTTCAAGCTCGACATGGCCCCCGGCGTCGGCGAAGCCTTTGACGAGGAGATGTTCCAGGCTATCGGCGACAGCGGCGTCGATGTCATGGTCTGCGATTCCACCAACATCTTCTCGCCCCATCCCGGCCGCTCGGAAAGCTCGCTGCCCCACGCGATCACCGAACTGGTGAAAGAGGCCCCGGGCCTTGTCGTGGCGACGACCTTTGCCTCGAACGTCGCGCGCGTGCGCACGCTGGCCAAGGCCGGGCGCGCGGCGGGCCGCTCGATCTGCCTGTTGGGCCGCGCGATGCAGACCATGGTCCGAACCGCGACTGAAGCCGGCCTGTTGCACGACTTCCCGCCCACCATCCCGGCCGAGGAAGCGAACGAGATCCCGCGTGAGAACCTGATGCTGATCGTCACCGGCAGCCAGGGCGAGCGTCGCGCCGCCTCGGCGCAGCTGGCGCGCGGCTCGTATCTGGGCTTCTCGCTGAAAGAGGGCGACACGTTCCTGTTTTCGTCCATGACGATCCCCGGCAACGAACGCGACGTCCTGAAGATCGTCAATGCGCTCAGCGAGAAGGGCGTGGATGTCGTGGATAACAGCCAGGGCCAGTACCACGTTTCGGGCCATGCCAACCGTCCCGACCTGGAGCGGATGCACGATCTGGTCCGCCCGCGCATCCTCGTGCCGATGCATGGCGAACACCGCCACCTGCGCAAGCACGCGCTGCATGCGCAGTCTCGCGGCATGGTCTCGGCCATCGCGCCCAACGGCGTCATGCTCGACCTGTCGGGCCCCGAACCCGTGGTCGCGGAATACGTGGATACCGGGCGGCTCTATCTCGACGGGACGGCGATCTACGGCGCCATGGACGGCATCGTGCGCGAGCGTATCCGCATGGCGCTGAACGGCCTTGTCATGGTCACGCTCATCATCGACGAGGACGGCCAGCCACTGGGCGATGCCTGGGCCGATTGCATGGGGCTCGCGCGGGAGGGACGGTCGCGCAAGCCCCTGAACGAGGTGATCGAGGACGAACTCGCCGAAGAGGTCGCGCGCCTGCCCAAGAAGGTGCTGGGCAACGACGACAAGCTGATCGAACAGATCCGCCGTCGCGTCCGCTCGACCTGCGTCGACGAGATCGGCAAGAAGCCCGAAGTCACCGTGGTCGTCAGCCGCCTGTCGGACTGATCGGCCCGAGGCACGGGGCAGGCGGGCCCAATCCCGCCGACCGAAAGCCTTTCTTAACGGCTGCCTGCGATCCTGCACTCCAAGCAGGAACGACAGGCATGACCGATCCATGAGCGTCCCCGACCGCGACCCCGTGCTCCGGCGTAAACTGACGCCGCGCACGCCTCCGCCCGACCCGGACGCCCCGGTTCTGTCGGGGCGCGCAGGGTTGCTTGCGCGGTCCTTCGGTCGCGCCATTTCCGACGCGGCGCCGCTCATTGCCGAAGACGGGGCACTCCACTGGAAAACGGCCAGCCTGCCAGAGCTGCTCGACGCCATCGACACCGACGCTTTCGTCACCCTGCTTGATACGGCGGGCGGGCCGCCCGGTCTTGTCACGCTCGATCAGGAAGGCTTCGCCACGGTGATCGAAGCGATGACCATCGGCCGCCTCGGCGCCGCCCGGCCCGGCATCCGCCGCCCCACCGGCACCGATGCCGCGCTGCTGGGCGACATCCTCGACACGGCGTTGCATGGGCTGGGTGCCGAGGACCCCGTTTCCGCCTTCCGCTGCGCGCGCCCGGTTCCCGATCATCGCCTCCTGCCGGTGCTTCTGGATGAAATCGCCTACGATCTGGTGGCGCTGACCGCCGTCCTGATCTCGGGCGATGTCACCCGTCCGCTGCGGCTCATGCTTGCGCTGCCGCAACGCCCCGAAGAACCGGACGCCACCGACGACACTCCCCCCGCTCGCAGCTGGGCCGAGGCGATGGAAGACGCGGTGATGGGGGCCAGCGCCGATCTGCGCGCCGAACTGGGCCGCCTTCGCCTGCCTCTGGCCGAGGTGCTGGCGCTTGGGCCGGGGGGCGCCCTGACCCTGCCGCTGTCCAACCTTGAAGAAGTGAAACTCGTGGCCCTCGACGGCACGCCGCACGCCATCGGGCGGCTGGGCCAGACCCGGGGCATGCGCGCCATCCGCCTGACCGGCTGGCCCGGCGGGTTGCAGCACCACACGATGATCGACGCGTCCCCTCCGCGGGCTCAGGGGACAACCGGTCTTGCGTCCGGCTTGGCGCTTGGCGCGTCGTTCCAGGAGCCGACGCAGCACAGCGCCCCCCAAGACGCGCCGCCTCTCGCCTTTGACCCCCCCGAATCCGACGATGCCGCCAACGAGTTCCCCGCCTTGGCGCCGATGTCGCTGGACCTACCGGGCGATGACTGACCCGCCCGCGCGCGCCGCCCGTATTTGTTCCTCAAATATCCTCGGGGGTGAATTGGCCGTCAGGCCAAGAGGGGGCAGACAGCCCCCTCGCTCCCCCCACCGCTGGCGCTGTCAGCGCAGGGTGGCGATGGGGCCCTCGACGCGCCCTTGGGTAAACTGGCGCATCACCGGGTCGTCGGTGGTCAGGGCCTCGGCGGCCGGGCCCTGCCAGTGGATCCGCCCGTCGTGCAGCATCGCCACGCGATCGCCCACCTCGCGCAGGGTCGTCATGTCATGCGTGATCGTCACCGCCGTTGCGCCGGCTTCGGTCACGATCGAGCGGATCAATGCGTTGATCACCGCCGCCATGATCGGGTCCAGCCCCGCCGTCGGCTCGTCGAAAAACAAGACCGGCGGGTCGCCCGCGATGGCGCGCGCCAGCCCCACGCGTTTCTGCATGCCCCCGGACAATTCGGCGGGGTAGAGATCGGCCACCCGCTCGTCCAGCCCCACGCGCGCCAGTTTCTCGATGGCCAGCGCCCGCGCGCCCGCGCGCCGGGGGCCGCGCAGCATCCGGAAGGCCACGTTCTGCCAGACGGGCAGCGAATCGAACAAGGCCGCGCCCTGAAACAGCATGCCGACATGCGCGGCCAGCGCCTGCGGCTTCGGATCGCGCAGCCCGGCAATCTCGACCGTGCCGCTATCGGCGCGCTCCAGCCCCAGAAGACAGCGCAGCAGCACCGATTTCCCGGTCCCCGAACCGCCGATCACGACAAGGCTCTGACCCCGGTCCAGCGTGAAATCCACGCCGTTCAGGACCTGCTTGGCGCCGAAGGCCTTGTGTAATGCGTTTGCCCGGATCATGCGGAGAAGAACGCCTCGGTCAGCAGGTAATTGGCCGCGAGGATCAGCACCGAAGCCAGAACCACCGCCGATTTCGTGGCCTCGCCCACGCCCTGCGCGCCCCGGCCGGAATTCATGCCGAAAAAGCAGCCCGCCAGCGCGACCAGGAAGCCGAACACCGCGCCCTTCACAAGCCCCGAGGCCACGTCCCAGAATTGCAGGAATTCCAGCGTGTTGCGCAGATAGGTCGCGCCGTCGAATCCCAGCCGCGTCACGCCGACCGCGTAGCCGCCCAGGATGCCGATGGAATCCCCCGCCGCCACCAGAACCGGCATCGCCAGCGTCGCCGCGATCAGGCGCGGGACGGTCAGGTATTGCATGGGTTCCACCGCCAGCGTGCGCAGCGCGTCCAGCTGTTCGGAGACTTTCATCGTGCCGATTTCGGCGGCGATGGACGAGGCCACGCGCGCGGCCACCATCAGCCCGCCCAGAACCGGCCCCAGCTCGCGCACCATGCCGATGGCGGTGATCGAAGGCACGGCAAACTCGGCCCCGTAGCGCGCCGAGCCCGCGAAGATCTGCAGGGCCAGCGCGGCGCCGGTGAAAAGCGCGGTCATGCCGATCACCGGCAGCGACAGCCAGCCGATCTGCATCAGTTGCGCGCCGATCTCGCGCGGGTACCAGGGCGGGCGAAAGATCCAACCCAGCGACTGCACGCCAAAGCCCAGGAAGCGACCGATGGCGCCCAGGATTCCCGCCGTCCCGCGTCCGGTCGCGCCCAGGAACGCCGCGGGGCTCATGCCCCGCCGCCCAAGTAGCGCCGCTTGTAGCGCGCACCCAGCGAGGTCAGGATTTCGTAGCCGATCGTGCCTGCCGCGTCGGCCAGTTTGTCGACGGTCTGGTGCGCGTTCAGCAGGTCCAGCGCCTCGGGCTCGTCGGGCAGGTCGGTGACGTCGACACCGATCAGGTCCATCGAGATCCGCCCGACCGTCGGGCAGGGCGTGTCGCCTGCCCAGAGCTGAAGCTTGTGCGACAGTGCGCGGTGGATGCCGTCGGCATAGCCCGCCGCGACCGTGGCAATGCGCGAGGGGCGCGCGGCGGTCCAGGTATTGCCGTAGCCCACCGTCTCGCCCGGCTCGACATCGCGGATCTGGATCACCGGCAGCGCCGCATGGACGACGGGCTTTGCACCCTCGAAAGGCAGCCCGCCATAAAGCCCGACGCCCGGACGGCTGAGCTCGAAATGATAGTCGCGACCCAGAAGCATACCGCCTGTCGCCGCCAGCGAGCGCGGCGCGTCCAGACCCGCGGTCATCTCGATAAACCTGTCGCGCTGTCTGGCATTCATCTCGTGCGCGGGCTCGTCGGCGCAGGCGAGATGCGACATCACAAGCTGCGGCGCGGTCTGCAGCGCGATCTGCCGGACCGCGGCCCATTCGGGCGCCTCCATCCCCAGCCGGTTCATCCCTGAATCGAGCTGGATGCCGAAGGGATGATCGGGCAGCGTTTCGGCGTGACGGGCCATCTGCTCGGCCGAGTTGATCAGCGGGATCAGTCCCAGCTCGCGCAGCATCGCCGCGTCACCGGCCATGTGCCCCGAGAAGACGAAGATCCGGGGCCCGTTGCCCAGCACCTTGCGGATTGCCAGCCCTTCCTCGGCCAAGGCGACGAAGAAACTGCGCGCCCCGGCTTCGGCCAGCCGGCGGGCCACGCGGCTGGCGCCAAGGCCATAGCCATCGGCCTTGACCGTGGCCCCGGTTTCCGAGCCGGAGAGTTGCGCAAGCCGCCGCCAGTTATCGGCGAGGGCGTCGAGATCGAGGGTCAGAAGGGGGGCGCTCATGGGGCGTGGTTTGGCCCCCGGCCCGGCGTCAAGTCAAGCGGGAAAACACGCTGGGCGAGCTTCCGCTCAGCCTGTGGATAACTCGCCATAGAATCGGCGCATTCGGAAATGAACCTCTTGTGCATGACAAGCGACAGATAGATGTAACGCCAGCGATTCGAAGAACCGTATCGTGCAGTAACCAAGGACAGGACAATGTCGACCACCGCTCGCAAGAACACGCCCAAGCCGGCCCCGGAAAAGAAGGGCCAGACCCATCGGTTCACGGATTGGGCGATGATCTGAGCGCCACGAGATATGCAGCGATTGCCGCCCTGTCCGGGGCGGCAATCCGGCTCATGTTGTCAATGACATCGGCCATCTCTCCGCCCGCCGTGTCGAATTCCGGGGTAAAGCCGGTCTCCAGATAGGCGGCAATGTCGAAGGCGCTCCAGCCTTCGGGCGGCAATGCGGGAATACGGCCCTCGCCGGCCGGGTTCGGCGCTCCCGCCAGCCACTGGCCCCGCTCCAGCCCGCCAAGGGCATCGCGCGGCGTGTGGCATTCGGCGCAATGCCCCAGAGCCTCGACCAGATACTGCCCGCGCGCCAGTTCGGCATCGTCGAAAGCGGGCGTCGCGTAATCGTCGTGCAGGTTGAACCGTTTCCACAGCCCCAGACCTCGCCGGAACGAGAACGGAAAACCGACATCATGCGCGCGCGATGGCGTCGCGTCGGCGGGCAAGGTCTGCCAGAAAGCCCAGAGATCGGCGATATCGCCGGGCGTGGCGTGGATATAGGTCGTATAGGGGAAGGCGGGGTAGTAATGCGCGCCCTCGGGCGAGACGCCCTGCATCACGGCATGGGCGAATTGCGGCAAGGTCCAGTCACCGATCCCGTGCTCAGGGTCGGGCGAGATGTTGGGTGCGTAGAAGGTTCCGAAATCGCTGGGGAAACTGCGCCCGCCCGTCAGCACCATGCGGGCTTCGGGCGCGGCGCCGGGGGCCAGATCCGGGGCGCTGTGGCAGCTGGCGCAGCCCGCCGCCCAGAACACCGCCTCGCCCGCCTGCGCGTCGGCATCATGCGCGGACAGGGCGGCCAGCGTTTCGTCGGACAGACTGGCCGGCTGCGTCAGCATCCAGAAGGCACCGCCCGCAAGGACGGCAAGGACCGCGACACCCCCCGCCAGTCTTCCGATCATCGCCGCTTACTCCGGCTGCCGGAACGTGCGGTGACAGCCCGAGCAGCTTTGCCCGATACCGCCGACACCGGCCTGCAGGCTGGCCAGATCGGTCCCGACCGTGCCCATGGCGGATTCCGCCGCGGCCGTCAGCGCCTCGGCGGCCGCATCGAACTCGGCGCGGTTTTCCCAGATCGCGGGAAGGGCGCGCGAATCCTCGGTGGCGCCGGCTTCGGTGCCCTCGGGCCACATGCGGTCGGCATGCGCCATCGAGACATGGTAAATCGCCGTCGCGGCTTCGGTCGCCAGCTCGGGATCGTACTCGATCCGCGCCTGCGCCATGCCGCCCAGCACGCCGAGGTTATAGGCGTAAAGCTGCATCATCGCGTGGCGCGCGGTGACATTGGGGTCGGTGGCCTCCTGGGCCTGGGCAAGGCCCGGCAGAAGCGTCGCGGCGGCAATGGCGGCTGCGCTCAGGTAACGGAACATCGGAAACTCCCTGTACGTTGCGTAACCCGAGGATAGACACGAAAGCCGGGTGTTGTGGTCGCGAATGCGTGATCGCCCTGCGTGGATTGCACAGGCAGTGTTGAGCGATGCACAAAGTTATCCCTTCGCGCGATTCGCCCGGGATCGCGCGGCTGCCGGGCTGAAGGGTCGGGCGCCCCCGTCACCGTGCCCCGGGCGCGAGCACCGGGACCAGCCGAGCGCCCAGCCATTCGAGCCCCGCGCGCCCAAGGTGATCGCCGTCGCGCCACAGAAGACGCTCGCAGGTGAGGAAATCCCCGGGCATCGTCAGGTCTAGCGCGGCAGGTTGGTCCACGACGCGCAGGTTCGGAACATCGGCGGCGAAGTCCTCGATCGCCGATGTCAGACGCTCGAAAATCGCGAGTTGCCCGGGCCTCAGCGCGAACGGGTAGTCGCAGCCATGCTCCATGATCCAGCTGTCGGGAATGTGCGGCTCGATCCGGGGGGACAGCCAGACCACCGGCAGCCGTCGAGCCAGCGCCGCGGCATAGGCGCCATTGGCGGCAATCGCATCGTCCAGCAGGCGGATATCGGCCTCGGGGATCTCGGCATCGGGGGCGTAATAGCGAAACAGGCTTTCCGTCCGGCGCCCGCCCGGTCCCTCGATCAGGCGCTGACCCGCGACTTCGAACACCACGTCGGAAAAGAGATGCGGCGCCTCGTCCATCAGGGCCGAGAACCCGTCATAGCCGCATTCGCCGCGCGGCGTGTCGGGCCGGC
This sequence comes from Pararhodobacter marinus, assembly GCF_003122215.1. Classification (GTDB taxonomy): domain Bacteria; phylum Pseudomonadota; class Alphaproteobacteria; order Rhodobacterales; family Rhodobacteraceae; genus Pararhodobacter; species Pararhodobacter marinus. Next base: position 288,965 of record NZ_QEYD01000002.1, read on the forward strand.
AATTTCCCTGCGTCATGCCGTACACGAACGGCGCAGCCTCGGCGAGGATCAGGGCATCGGCAAGATTGATGGCATGGCTGTCCCCAATGACCGCCAGTCCCGGCCCGTATTCAGCGTGGCAGCGTTCAAGCCGGGCAGGGGTGCCGGGGCCGACCACCCGTTCGTTGAACCGGCAATCGCCGTCATCGAGATGGCGGATCAGTTCGCGCGCGGGGGCGAACAGGGCGTAGGTCCGGCGCTCGAGCTCGCTTGCGTGGCGCAGCCAGAGCGCGGCGCGCCCCTCGCTGGTCCAGCCCCACAGCGCGACCAGGACGAAGGCCGCGATCCCGCCAAGCGAGGCTGCGAAAACCTGCCAGCGGCGCGCCAGCAACGCCTTGCGGACCCCGCCGGTGCGGAAGGGTTGTTCGATGAACCGCCAGCTGAGCCAGGCGAGGACCAGCGACAAAACCGAAAGCCCCAGCATTCCCAGCGTACCGGGCTCGCGGTCGCCGGCGGCGCGGGCAAAGACGAAGACCGGGTTGTGCCACAGATAGGCCGAGTAACTGATCAGCCCCACCGCGACCATCGGCCGCCACGACAACAGCCGCCCGGCAAGGCTGCCCTCGGCCAGGATCACCGCCACCGCGCCCCCCACCGGCAGCAAGGCCCAGAGCGAGGGGAAGGGATAGGAGCGATCCAGCATCACCACCGCGACGACGATCGCGGCCAGACCGGCGAGCCCCAGCACCTCGCGCGCGGCCTTGCCCGGACGGGCGGGGATCAGGGCACAAAGCGCGCCCGCGCCCAGTTCCCACGCGCGGGAGGGCAGGAAATAGAAGCTCGCCGCCGGGTCATGGCGCCATGCCCATTCCGAAAAGACCAGCGAGGCCAGCGTGATCGCCGCCACGCCCCAGGCCAAAGCCCGCCCGCGTCCCAGCTTCCACAAGGCCCACAGGATCAGCGGAAATAGGATGTAGAACTGCTCTTCCACGGCCAGCGACCATGTGTGCAGCAGCGGCACCTCGTCGGCGGAGGGGCCGAAATAATCCACCTCGCTGATGAACAGCATGTTCGACAGGAAAAGCGCCACGGCAAAGACCGAGGCCGAGAAATCCTTGAAGGCGGGTGGCATCAGCAACAGATGCGCCACCACCGCGCTGACCGCCATCATGACGAACAGCGCGGGCAGGATCCGCCGCGCGCGACGCTCGTAGAAGCGGGCGATGGAGTAGCGTCCCTCCGCCAGATCCCCGGCCAGGATGCCGGTGATCAGATAGCCCGAGATGACGAAGAACACGTCGACACCCACGAAGCCGCCCGAAAATCCGGGGAAACCGGCGTGAAAGGCAATCACCGGCAGCACGGCCACGGCGCGCAGCCCGTCGATATCGGCGCGGTATTTCTGGCTCACGGATGTTCCTCTGAGGGGCTTTCTTGATGCGGACGGTCTTCGGGGTCGTAGCCCAGAGCCGTGAAATCCTCGGCGTAAAGCCGCGCGACCAGCGCCGCGCGCGCGGGCGTGTAGAAGCTGCCGAGCTGCCGGTCGGCGCCGGTCTGTTTGCCCTTGTCGCCCTTGTGCTCGCCTCCCAGCGCGTCCTCGGGCAGGGCGAGGCCGCGCGCGCTCAGGAACGCCACGGCATCCGCGCGCAGGGTTTCGAACCGCAGCACCGCGTCGTAGCGGTCGAGCGGCAGCGCCAACAGCCGCACCTGCCGGTCCCAATGCGCGTCGCGCGACAGACCGCCCGCGTCGAGCCAGTCGAGAAAGGCGCCGAACCCGTCGGGCGTCAGGGGGAAATCGCCATGCTTGCGGCGATATTCGTCGAAACGGAACTTGTCGAGAAAGGCCGACAACACCCGGGAATAGGGGTTCCGGATGGTCACGAACACGGCGAAGTCATCGAACCGGACCAGATCGGCGGGCGACAGCTCGAACAGCTTCACCGCCGCGTCCTTGGCCTGGTCCGACAGCGTGGACTGGCCGGTTTCCAGCTCGTGCAGCAGCAGGATCAGCGCCGAATTGGCGTTTTTCTTGATCCGGTTGAAGCCAAGCCCAAGCCCCGGATAGAACGCCAGCCGCCGCAACGCCTTGCGATGCGCGACGCCCTTGCCATAGCGCCGGTCCACGGCGGCCAGCGCGCGGGGCGCGCGGATCAGGTTGCGCAGGTTGCGCGCCAGCAGCGGCAGCCCCGACATCCCGCCTTCGGTCTCGTCCTGCGTCATCGCGCTTGTCCCCTTCTGTCCTGCCCCAAGCACCGGCTCATCGCGGGCCGATCCGGGCGATCAGCGCCTCGATCGCGGCGAGCGACACGGCGAGCGGATGCATGTTCTCGGCCTGAACCCGCGCCGCGCCGTCGAGATAGGGCTTGCGGAAGTCGGGATCCTGCGCCGCGACCACCGCCCGCGCCATCGCCGCGGCATCGGCCACTTCCAGCGCCCCGCCCGCCGCTTTCAGCCGCGCATAAGCATCGGCGAAATTGCCCACATCGGGACCATGCACCACCATCGCCCCCAGCGCGATGGCTTCGAACGGGTTCTTGCCGGTAAGGGGTGTCCCGGGCACCCGCAACGAATTGCCGGTATAGGCGACGGGCGCCAGCCGGTACCACAGACCCATCTCGCCGATCGTGTCCGCGATATAGACCCTGGTGGCCACCGTGATCGGCTCGCCGCGCGAGCGCCGGGCGATCTGGGCCTGCGTGAACAGGGTGCGGGCGGCGGTTTCGGTGCGGTCGGCTTCGGTCCGCTGGCGGGGCGCGATCAGGAACAACAGGTCGGGACAATCCTGCAAGGCCATGGCCTGCGCCTGCATGAGCAGCGGCTCTTCGACAACCTTGGTCGAGGCGGCGAGCCACACAGGCCGCCCGCCGATCTGCGCCTCGAGCGCGGCGCGCTCGTCCGGGCGGTCGGGCAGCGGGTCCGAGGCGGCCTTGAGCACGCCCATCACCGACATTTTCGCCGCCGGCGCGCCCAGATCCCGGAACCGCGCCATCGAGACCTCGTCCTGCACGAGGATGCGCTCGAAAAGGTTCATCAGATAGCCGTTGGTGGCGGCCATGCGGCTGCGCCGCCGGTAGCGCCGGGCGGTGACATGGGTGTTGAGCAGCAGCATCGGCACCGCCGCCCGATGCGCCCGGGTCAGCATGACGGGCCACATATCGGCCTCGGCCACGATCAGCGCATCGGGGCGCCAATGCGCCAGAACGCGCCCGACCGCACCGGGATAATCGGCGGGGGCATAGGCATGGATCACCCGGGGGGGCAGCCCGCGCGCGTCGAGCGCCCGGACCGAGGCCAGCGTATGGGTCGTCAGCAGCACCTGCACGGCCGGATGCTTCGCGGTCAGGCGGTCCAGAAGCGTGACCAGCGCCTGCGCTTCCCCGACCGAGACGGCGTGAAACCACAGCAACAGGCCCTCGGGCCGGGGGGGCAGTCCGTAGCCCAGCTTCTCGCGCCCGCGCACAGGATCCTCGCGCCCGGTGCGCTGACGCCGCCACAGAACCAGCCGCCACAGGGGCGCCGAGACGGCGGCAAAGGCGAGGTACAGGCGCAACAAGAGCGGCATCGGGCATCCTTTCCCGGCGGGGATAGCCGGGGGGCGCGCGTGGCGCAAGGGCGAGGGGTTTCGCCCTTATCCCCCGCGCTGACGCGCGGGCTCTGCGGGCGACCCGGGCGGGGGGCATTCTGCCCCCCGCACCCCCCTGAGGATATTTAAGGAACGAAGACGAGGGGCGCTTGGTGTCAGGGCAATGCGCATCGTCAAGGGATTGATTTTATTGCAAGACGCGATCCGTGCAGCGACCCGGGCCCGCTCAGCGGCCCTTCCAGACCGGGTCGCGTTTCTCGGTGAAGGCGCGCTGGCCCTCGTGCAGGTCCTCGGAGCCATAGAGCCGGTCGACGGTGGCGAATTGCCGCTTGGTGATCCGGTTGAGCGCATCCTGAAATCGCATGTCCTCGGCCTCGCGCACGATCTCCTTGATCGCGGCGAAAACCAGAGGCGGGCCGGATTCCAGATGGCGGGCCAGGTCCCAGGCCTTGGTCATCAGCTGGGCCTGGGGGACAATCTCCTTGATCAGGCCCCACCGCTGCGCCTCCTCGGCATCGAACCAGCGGCCTGTGAGCAGAAGATCCATCGCGACGTGATAGGGGATCCGCTTGGGCAGACGGAGCGTCGCCGCATCCGCCACGGTGCCAGAGCGGATCTCGGGCAGGGCGAAGGTGGCCTGGTCGGCGGCAAGGATCAGGTCGCAGCTGAGCGCCAGCTCGAACCCGCCGCCGCAGCAGATCCCGTTGACGGCGGCGATCACGGGCTTGTTGAGATGCGGCAATTCCTGCAAGCCTCCGAAGCCGCCGACGCCGTAATCGCCGTCGACCTCATCGCCCTCCGCCGCGGCTTTCAGATCCCAGCCGGGGCAGAAGAATTTCTCGCCCGCGCCGGTGAGGATGGCCACGCGGAGCGTCTCGTCATCGCGGAAGTCCTTGAAGACCTCGCCCATGATCCGGCTGGTGGCAAGGTCGATCGCATTCGCCTTCGGGCGATCCAGCGTGACCTCGAGGATCCCGCCCTCGCGCCGGGTTCTGATCGGGCCGTCGGTCCGGTCGTTCATGTCTCTCTCCATATCACTGCATCCACGGCGACCGCGCGATCCTGCGTGAGGATCAGTGGGTTCACCTCGATTTCCCGCAAGGCGGGGTCGGTCGCCATCATCGCCTGCATCGCCAGCGCCGCATCGATGGCTGCGCCCAAAGCCGGGCGCGGGCGCCCGCGCCAGCCGTCCAGCAGCGGCCAGAGCCTGAGCCGCCGCAAGGCCGCCGCGATTTCGGGCCCCGTGACCGGCGCCACCAGCGTGACCGTATCGGCCAGAAGCTCGGCCGTCACGCCCCCCAGACCCAGCGTCAGCGTGGCGCCATAGACCGGATCGCGGCGGATCCCGATCAACAGCTCTGCCACGCCGTCCGTCACCATTTCTTCCAGAAGGTAGCCCTGCACGCCCGGCATCGGCGGCTCGGCGGCGGGATCGGTGACGCCCAGCCTGACCGCCCCGGCCTCGGTCTTGTGCGCAAGCCCGAGGCCTTTGAGCGCAAAGGGCCCTACAAGCCCGGATCGGTCGAGCGCACCGGGCGCTGGCGCGGTCACACCCCGCGGCACGGCGATGCCGGCACGGGCCAACAAGGCCTTGGCCTTGGCCTCGTCCAGCATCTCGGCCGGGGATGCGCCGACCAAAGGCCAGGGCCGCCAGCCGGGGTCGACCGAATCCGTGCGCAGCGCCGACAGCGCCTCGAGCGCGGTCTCGATCCCCATCAGCGGAACCACGCCGCGCGCGATCATCGCCTCGGCGCGGGGCTCGTCGAAATTCTCGGGCATCGACGAGACCGGGAAGGCCGGCTTGCCGGTCCGCGCCTGCGCGGCCTCGATGGCCTGCAACGCCGCCTCGAAGCTCGACGGGTCGCAGCGGTCGGGTCGCGGCGGGTCGATCAGGTATATCCCGGCGTCATACCCGTCGAGCATGGCCGCGAAAACCTCGGTCGTCTTCTCCAGATCGCCCCAGATGAACGTGTGGTAATCGAGCGGGTTCGCCAGCATCACCAGCGGTCCCAGCACGGCGCCCAGCTTTTCCTTCTGCGCGTCGGAGGGCGGGTCGAAGGTAATCCCGGCAGCGGCGCCCAGATCCGCTACCAGCCCGGCTTCGCCCCCCGAACAGGACAGCGAACACAGGCGGCCGCCCAGTCCGGGCCCGTGGACATGCACGATCTTCAGCGCCTCGATCAAGCCGCCCAGGGTGGCGACCTCGGCCACGCCCAGCTGCCGCAGGAAGGCGCGCGACGCCGCGCCGCCACCGGCCAGCGCTGCCGTGTGGCTTGCCGCCGCCGCGCGCGAGGCTTCGGTCTTGCCCGATTTCAGCGCGACGATCCCCTTGCCCGCCGCGCGCGCGGCTTCGGCCAGTTCCGCGAAGGCGCCGGCATCGTCGAAGCCCTCGACATAGATCCCCAGAGCCGTCACGCGCGCATCGGCCAGCAAAGCCTCGCCCAGCTCGGCCAGACCGACCTGCGCCGCGTTGCCCAAGCAGGCGACATAGGCCACCGGCAGGCCGCGCGCCTGCATCGTCAGGTTGATGACGATGTTCGAGGACTGGCTGATCAGCGCGACGCCGCGTTCCACGCGCTTGCCGCCATGCTGGTCGGGCCAAAGCAGCGCCCCGTCCAGATAATTGATCACCCCGTAGCAATTGGGCCCGAGGATCGGCATGTCGCCGGCCGCCTCGACCAGCTGCGCCTGCAGGGCCGCCTCGCCGCTTTCGCCCCAACCCGAGGCGAAACAGATCGCGCCGCCCGCGCCCATGGCCGATAATTCGGCCACCACGTCGAGCGTCGCGTGGCGGTTGACGCCGATGAACACCGCGTCCGGCGCCTCGGGCAAATCGGCAAGGCGTCGGAAACAGGCCACGCCGCCGATCTCGTCACGCGTCGGATGCACCGGCCAGACCGGCCCGTCGAAGCCCATCTTCCGGCATTGCTCGATCACGTTGGCCGCCCAGCCCGCGCCCAGAACGGCGATCGAGCGAGGCCGCATAAGCCGCGAGAGCCGCGTGTCCTGTCGCAAGGGGCGGGCCAAGCTTGCCATCTTTGTTCTCCAAATATCCTCGGGGGTTTGCCAAGGGGGCAGACAGCCCCCTTGGTCGGGGGGCGCGGGGGGCTGGCCCCCCGCTTACCCGCCGACCGATCGCAGCATCTCGCGCGAAATGATGTGGCGCTGGATCTCCGACGTCCCCTCCCAGATCCGTTCGACCCTTGCGTCGCGCCAGATGCGTTCGAGCGGCAATTCGTCCATCAGGCCCATCCCGCCATGGATCTGGATCGCCTCGTCCGCGATCATCGCCAATGCCTCGGTCGCTTTCAGCTTGGCCATCGCCATGTCGCCATCGGTGACGCTGCCCTCGTCGAATTTCCACGCGGCCTCGTAGGTCAGAAGTTCGGCCGCCTTCAGCTCCAGCGCCATATCGGCCAGCTTGAAGCTGACGCCCTGGAACTTGCCGATCTGCTGGCCGAACTGCTTGCGTTCGGCGGCGTAGGACAAAGCGTGGTCGAGCGCCCGCTGCGCCCGCCCGATCGAGGTCGCGGCGACCTGCAGCCGGGTCGCGCCCAGCCAGTCATTGGCCACGTCGAACCCCTTGTGGACCTCGCCCAGGATATTCCGGGCCGGGACGCGGCAATCGTCGAATTCCAGAACCGAGTTGGTATAGCCGCGATGCGAGACGTTGCGGTAGCCGTCGCGCACGGTGAAGCCCTTGGTGCCCTTGTCGACGAAGAAGGCGGTGATCTTCTTCTTCTTGCCGCGCGGCGTGTCCTCTTCGCCGGTGGCCAGGAAAGCGATGGTGAAGCCCGCGACATCGGCATGGCTGATGAAATGCTTGGTGCCGTTCAGGATCCAGTCCTCGCCGTCCTGCCGGGCCGAGGCGCTCATGCCGCGCAGGTCGGATCCGGCGCCCGGCTCGGTCATGGCCAGGCAGTCCCAGGTCTCGCCGCGGATGCAGGGCATGAGGTATTTCTCACGCTGCTCGGGCGTGCCGGCCAGCAGGATGTTCGACGGCCGCGCCACGCAGGTCCAGTGCAGCGCGTAATTCGTCCGGCCCAGCTCGCGCTCGTAGAGCAGCCACGACAGCGTATCGAGTCCCGCGCCGCCGACCTCTTCGGGCATGTTGGCGGCATAGAGCCCGGCCTCCATGGCCTTCTTCTGCAACTCGCGGATCAATTCCATCGGCAGATGGCCGGTCCGCTCGACCAGCGCTTCGTGCGGATAAAGCTCGGTCTCGACGAAGGCGCGCGTCGTATCGACGATCATGCGCTGTTCTTCGGTCAGTCCAAAATGCATCTTTGTCAGCTCCTTACGGGTCGACGTTATGGTGTCGGGCCACCGGCGCCCGCGGCATTCCGGGCACCTTGGGAAGCAGGTCGCCCCGGGTCACCCCCGCGGCGCGCCCACGAAACGACCGGCGGCGGCGGGACGCTCCAGCGCCTTGTGTGCCTCGGCGATGGGCATCAGCCGGTCCAGCACTGCGGGTTTCGCCGCGCAGGTCTTGCCCGCTTTCATGTCCACATGCAGCAGCATCTGCTCGATCGAGGCGACCAGCGTGTCGCCGCGCTGGATGCGGATGAACAGGTGGAGCCGCTTCTCGTCGGCCGACAGAACCTGAACCGAACCGGTCAGCCGGTCGCCCAGCTTCGCTTCGCCCGCGTGCAGAATGTGGCTTTCGGCGGTGTAGTAGCTGTGACCGCCCGCGACATAGTCGAGCCCGGCCCCGATATGGCGCAGGAACGCATCGCAAGTCTCTGACGAGGCGAACAGATACCGGCTTTCGGTCATGTGCCCGTTATAGTCGATCCAGCCGGGCAGCACCTGCATATGCGCCATCACCATCGGCGCGGCGGTCTCGGGCGTGGGATCGGGCGCGGTCGCACGGCGGCGGGCGTCATGCTCCAGAAGCACCTTGCCGGCGCCCCAGTTGCTGTCTTTCAGCACCCGCATGAAGCCGATCAGGTTGCGGTCGCGAATACGTTCCAAGTCGCGGATCGAATGCATGCCCGATTGCGCATCCGACTGCCCGGCGATCAGCTCGACCAGTTCGTCATTGTATTCCGGGACGTCCATGAGCCGCGTCCACGGCCAGCTCAGGCAGGGGCCGAACTGGTCGAGGAAGTGCTTCATCCCGGCTTCACCGCCGGCGATGCGATAGGTTTCGAACAGACCCATCTGACCCCAGCGCAGGCCGAAGCCCATGCGGATCGCCTCGTCGATTTCCTCGGTCGTGGCGACGCCGTCCTTGACCAGCCACAGCGCCTCGCGCCAGACGGCTTCCAGGAAACGGTCGGCGATGTGGGCGTCGATCTCCTTGCGCACATGGAGTGGGAACATCCCGATTTCGCGCAGGATTTCCTTTGCGTTTTCAATCACTCCCGAGTCGTTCTTGTCGGACGGGACGATTTCGGCCAAGGGCAACAGATAGACCGGGTTGAACGGATGCGCGACGAAGATTGTCGCGGGATTGGCGGCGTTTTCCTGCAATTGCGAGGGCTTGAAGCCCGACGTGGATGACCCCATCGGCACATGCGGCGCCGATTGCTGGATCTGGGCATAGACGCGGTGTTTCAGGTCCAGTCGCTCCGAGATGGATTCCTGAATATAATCAGCGCCTTCGACGGCGTCGTGAATGCTGTCTTCGAAGGTCAGCGTGCCTTCTTCCGGCATCGGGACGTCGGCCAGAGCGGGCAGCGCGGCGCGGGCATTGGCCAGAACCTCGGCCACCTTGCGGGGGGCTTCGGGATCGGGGTCGAAGACCGACACGTTCCAGCCCGAGAGCAGGAAGCGGGCGGCCCAGCCACCCCCGATGACGCCCCCACCGATGATGGCGGCCTTGCGATTGTTGGACATGGAGTTCTCCGGGTCAGTCGACGCAGATGTCGACGCGTTCGCCATCTTCGGCGAGGAACGCGTAACAGCCGAACGGGTAGTTGTAGATTGCGCAGGTGCGCGTGTCGGCGTCGCAATAGGACGAGCAGTCGGACGCGACCGAACAGCTTTCACCGGCCTGAGGCGAGCGTGTCGCGCACATCTCGTTGCCGCTGAGCCCGGCGATCAGGACCTGTCCGCCCGCCGCCTCGCATTGCGCCCGTGCGTCGGGTGCAAGCCGGTCGGCCGGAGGCGGGGAATCGTCGCCGGACGGGGTGCAGGCGGCAAGGGCCAGCGCGACCGACAGGATCAGCGGCAATTTCACAGCGGCGCCCTCTTTTCCAGCTTCAGCCGGGTGCGCACCTCGTCGGGGGTGATGACGCGCGCGCCCATGTTCTCGGCGATGGTGACGGCGCGCTCGACCAGCTGCGCGTTGGTCGCCAGCACGCCCTTGTCGAGCCACAGGTTGTCTTCCAGACCCACCCGCACATTGCCTCCCGCAAGGATCGAGGCCGCGACATAGGCCATCTGGTGACGTCCCAGGGCGAAGGCCGACCAGTGCCAGTCGGCGGGCACGTTGTTCACCATCGCCATGAAAGTGTTCAGATCGTCCGGCGCCCCCCACGGCACGCCCATGCAAAGCTGCACCAGCACCGGGTCCTTGATGATCCCTTCGCTGACCAGTTGCTTGGCGAACCACAGATGGCCGGTATCGAAGGCTTCGATCTCGATCTGCACACCCGAATCGGTCATCCGCTGCGCCATGTCGCGCAACATGCCGGGCGTGTTGACCATGACGTAATCGGCTTCGGCGAAGTTCATCGTGCCGCAATCGAGGGTGCAGATCTCGGGCCGGCAATCGACGACGTGCTGCACGCGCTCGGCGGCGCCGGCCATGTCGGATTTCTGCGACATGCGGTTCATCGCCTCGGTGCCGTCGAACATCAGGTCGCCGCCCATCCCGGCGGTCAGGTTCAGGACAACATCGGTGCCCGAATCGCGGATCCGCTCGGTCACCTCGCGGTAAAGCGCCGGATCGCGCGAGGGCACGCCCGTTTCGGGGTCGCGGACGTGGCAATGGACGATGGCGGCACCCGCCTTGGCCGCGTCGATCGCGCTGTCGGCGATCTGCTGCGGCGAGCGGGGCACATGCGGGCTGCGGTCCTGCGTCCCGCCCGAGCCGGTGATGGCGGCGGTGATGAAGACCTCGCGGTTCATGGTCAGAGGCATTGGTTTCTCCCGTGTTCGGGCGCAGCGTAACAGGGTTGCGGCATAAGAATTGGCGCAGTACGAAATCGATATGGCAAATTCCGAAACCATCTTTGCGCCGTCCAACGCCACGCTGGAGATCGCCGTGCTGGTCCTTCCGCGCGCCTCGATCCTCGAAGTGGCCTCGGTGCTGGACCCGATCCGCTCGGCCAACCGGCATCTGGGGCGCGAAGGCTTCCGCTGGCGCGTGGTCTCGCCCGATGGTGGGCCGGTGCCCTTGACCTGCGGGATCGAACTGCCCGCGAAGGGCGGGTTGGCGGCAGCCGAGGGCGCGGACGTGCTGATCGCGGTGGCGGGCTACGGGCAGTCCGAGGGGGCGCCGCGCAGCGTCATCGCCGGTCTGCGGCGCATGGCCGGGCGGTTCCGCGCGGTCGGGGGGGTCGATGCGGGGCCGTGGGTGCTGGCGCGCGCGGGCTTGCTGGATGGCCACCGCGCGACCGTCCACTGGGAGGATATGGAGGATTTCGCCGCCGCCTTTCCCGCCGTGGACGTGGTGGCGGACCGCTATGTCGTCTCGCGCAACCGGTTCACGGCGGGCGGCGCGGTGCCAGCGGCGGACCTGATGCTGCATCTGATCGGCAGCCGTTGCGGGGCGGGCGTTGCGGGACAGGTCGCGGATTCGTTCCTGTACGACGCCCGCGCGGACGGCGCCCGGCCGCAGCGCACGGGGCTGGTCCCGGGCGCGCGCGACCCGAGGCTTTCGGCCGCGCTGACGCTGATGAGCCGCCATCTGGAAGAGCCGCTGAGTCTTGAGCGGATCGCGCAGGATCAGGGGGTCGGCGTCCGTCGGCTGGAGCAAGTGTTCCGCGACGGGCTGGGGCAGGGACCGGGTGCCGCCTATCTGGAATTACGGCTGCAGGGCGCGCGGCGGATGATGGCCGATACCGCGCATCCGGTGCAGGAAATTGCCCTGCGCTTCGGCTTCAGCGACCAGTCCAGTTTTTCGCGCGCGTTCCGGCGGCGTTTCGGTCACCCCCCGCGCGCGATGAGAAGCGCGCGGACGGGGACGGGCTGACGATTTTGCCAGTTGGACTGCGCCTCAGCTGGGCGCGGGGCGTTCCGGCGCCTTCCTGTGGATGAAAGCTGCCGATGCGCTCGGGATCTTGAACTTATTTAGCGATAACTTGTAGATAAGCTTGCCTGCTCATGTCAGGCAATTAAATGCCTGACATATCAATCCAGCGCAACCAGCGCGTGACGCTTGCGTCCGGCGGTCAGTTTCAGCGGCGACGACAGGTCGGCACCGGTGATCACCAGTCCGGTGTCACCCAGCGCTTCGTCGTTCACCCGCGCGCCACCTTCCGCGATCAGACGCTTCGCGTCCTTGCCCGATTTCGCCAGTCCCGCGCGTACGAAAAGCTGCACGATCGACACGCCCTCGGCCGCTTCGGCGGCGGTGAGCGTGACGCGGGGCAGATCCTCGCCCAGGCCGCCCTGCTCGAACACCGCTTTCGCCGTGGCCTCGGCCGCCTCGGCCGCGTCCGCACCATGGCACAGCGTGGTGACTTCGCGCGCAAGGACGATCTTGCCCTCGTTGATCTCCGACCCCTGCAGCGCCCCCAGACGGTCGCATTCCTCGACCGGCAACTCGGTATAGAGCTTCAGGAACCGGCCCACATCGGCATCCGTCGTGTTGCGCCAGAACTGCCAGAACTCGTAGGGGCTGAGCATGTCGGCATTGAGCCACATGGCCCCGCCCTGCGACTTGCCCATCTTCCGCCCGTCCGAGGTGGTCAGAAGCGGCGTGGTCAGGCCGAAGATCTGCGCGTCGATCACCCGGCGCGTCAGGTCGATGCCGTTGACGATGTTGCCCCATTGATCCGACCCGCCCATCTGCAACAGGCAGCCATAGCGGCGGCGCAGTTCCAGGAAGTCATAGGCCTGCAGGATCATGTAGTTGAATTCGAGGAAGGACAGAGATTGCTCGCGGTCGATGCGCGACTTGACGCTTTCGAACGACAGCATCCGGTTGACCGAGAAATGCCGCCCGATATCGCGCAGGAATTCAAGGTAGTTCAGCCCGTCCAGCCATTCGGCATTGTTGAGCATGATCGCGTCCGACGCCCCGTCGCCATAGGCGAGGTACTTGGCGAAGACGTTCTTCATGCTGGCGATGTTGCCGTCGATCGCCTCGGGCGTCAGCAGAGGGCGCTCGTCCGAGCGGAACGAGGGGTCGCCCACCTTGGTCGTGCCGCCGCCCATCAGGGTGATCGGCTTGTTGCCGGTCTTCTGGAACCAGCGCAGCAGCATGATGTTCAGAAGATGCCCGACATGCAGCGATTTCGCCGTCGCGTCATAGCCGATATAGGCGGGCACGCCGCCCTTGAGCAGCGCCTCGTCGAGGCCCTGAAGATCGGTGCAATCGGCAAGGAAGCCGCGCTCGATGATGATGCGCAGGAAGTCCGATTTGGGCTGATAGGTCATGGCGTCTGTCCGGTCATTTCGCTTGTCTTCACCGCGCGGGTCGGGCTGTCTATAGACCGAAGCGCCCGTGAAGGGAAAGAGCCGCGAAAGGTTGCGCGATGAAGAAGGCCGGAATGCAGCGCGTGCTGGGTACGATGTCGGGAACCTCGCTGGACGGGGTGGACGCGGCGGTGCTGCTGACCGACGGGGTCGAGATCGGCGGCTTCGGTGAAACGGCCTATCGTCCCTACAGCGACGACGAACGCGATATCCTGCGCGCGGCGCTTGGCAGCTGGCCCGGCTCGGCGCTGGCCGAGGCGGCGGCCGAAGTGGTCGAGCTGGCCCATGCCGAATTGCTGGCGAAGTTTCGCGATATCGACCTCGTGGGTTTCCACGGCCAGACCCTGGCGCATGATCCGGGCGGTCGGGGGACGCATCAGGCGGGCTCGGGGCAGGATCTGGCGCAGGCGCTGGGATGGCCGGTCGTGTGGGATTTCCGCTCGACCGATGTCCGGCTGGGCGGGCAGGGCGCGCCCCTGGCGCCGTTCTATCACCACGCTCTGGCGCGTTTCATAGGCGCGGACGGGCCGCTCGGGTTCCTGAACCTGGGCGGGGTTTCGAATGTGACCTGGTGCGATCCGCGCATCCCCGCGCCCGACCATGCCTGCCTGGCCTTCGATTGCGGACCGGCCAACGCGCCGATGGACGATTATTGTGCGACCCACCTGGGATGCCCGCGCGACGAGAACGGATCGCGTGCGGCGCGCGGCGTGCCCGAGGCCGCGCGGCTCGAAGCTTATGTCGCCCATCCGTTCTTTCGCCGGATCCCGCCCAAATCGCTCGACCGCGCGGCCCCGGTGCCCGATGTTCAGGGCCTGTCCCCCGAGGACGCGCTCGCCACGCTTGCCGCCGCCTGCGCCGCAGGCGTGTCGCTGGCCTTCGAACATTTCCCCGAACCGCCCGCGCGGCTTCTGGTCTGCGGCGGCGGACGGCACAACGCGACGCTGATGGCGATGATCACGGCGGGATGCGATTGCCCGGTGGCGCCGGTCGAAACCGCGGGGCTCGACGGCGACATGATCGAGGCGCAGGCCTTCGCCTATCTCGCCGCCCGCGTCGCGCGGGGGCTGCCGACCTCGGCCCCCGGCACGACGGGCGTCGCCGCGCCGGTGGGCGGGGGCACGCTGAGCCGGCCATAGCGGGTGCGGCGGGCAGGCAGGGGGGCTGTCTGCCCCCCTCGCGCTGACGCGCTCACCCCCCGAGGATATTTATGGAACAAAGATGGGGCGTTAACGAGGCTTTAACCCCCCTCATCGCTCGCAGGATGTCCCTGAGAGGCTGATTCTGGCGCGCGGTCGGCTCAGGGTTGCAGCAGCTTGTCGAACAGCGTCTCGAGATAGGTCTCGGCGCCATCCATCGGGTCGGCGCCGGTGCGGATCATGCGGATCTGGGCGTCGAAATCGGCATAATGCTGGGTCAGCGCCCAGATCGAAAAGATCAGGTGGTAGGGGTCCACGGCCGCGATCTGCCCGTTGGTGATCCAGCGGCGGATGACCTGCGCCTGATCGTCGACCAGCCGTTTCAGATCGCCGCCGATCAGGTCGGCAAGCCGGGGCGCGCCCTGCAGCACCTCGTTGGCGAAGAGCCGGGATTCGCGCGGCAATTCACGCGACATCTGCAGCTTGCGGCGCATATAGGCCTTGATCTCGTCGCGGCCGTTGCCGTCGGGATTCATCGCCCTCAGTGGCGCGAGCCAGGTGTCGAGCAGATCAGCCAGAAGCGCGCGGTGCATCGCTTCCTTGCTGTCGAAATAATACAGCAGGTTCGGTTTCGACAGCCCCGCGACGCCCGCGATCTGGTCGAGCGTGGCGCCGCGGAACCCCTGGGCCGAGAAGACGTCGAGCGCGGCTTCGAGGATGACGCGCCGGTTGCGCCGCTGGATGCGGGTCGTCATGCGGGGCGATCCGCGTCGGGGCGGATGCCGATCCCGCGCAGGATGATGTCGCAGACGGTTTCCGTCGCGCTGGCCCACTGGCTGTCGTCGAGCGGCCCGTGATTGAGCGTTTCAATCTGATGCGCGAAATCGGCGTAATGCTGCGTCGTGGCCCAGATCATGTACAAAAGCCATCGCGGATCGACCGGGCGGACCTGTTCCTCGGCGATCCAGCGCCGGATCACCGCGACGCGGGTCTCGGTCCAGCTGCGCAGCGTGGTTTCCAGATAATCCTGAATGATCGGCGCGCCGTGCATCACCTCGTTGGCCCAGACCTTGGAGCCGTAGCGATGTTCGCGCGACAGCTGCATCTTGCGCGCGATGTAGCTGCGCAGCGCCGCTTCGGGGCTGAGCTCGGTGTCGAAACTGTCCGCGGCTTCCAGCCAGATGGTGAAGATCCGCTCGACCACGCGGCGGTAGAGCTTTTCCTTCGATGCAAAATAATAATGCAGATTGGCCTTGGGCAGGCCGCAACTGTCGGCAATGGCCTGCATCGTGGCGCCGCCGAAGCCTTTCTCGGCGAAAACCACTTCCGCCGCATCGAGGATCGCCCGTTCGGTCTCTTCGCGCATGATGGCGCGGCTGCCTGTTTTTTCAGCGCCCCCGGTCTGAGCCATGCGCGCCTTGCCCCCCGTGCGGCTGTCTTTCAGCCGTCTGCCTGCCATCCCCCTGACGCCGCAGGAGGCCCGATTTCGCGGCACCTTGACTGGTTGGTCAGGTCTGCTAGCGTCGTTTCTGCACCGGGGCTTTGCGGCCCGGTTTCAACGAGAATAGGCAAGCGCCCCGCCAGTGACAACCCGGTGACGATCCGGCGGCCGATGCCGGGGCGTCACGGAGCCGCCGCGCCCGCGCCGACCTGGGAGACAGACATGAGCCTCGACCATACCGGCAAGCCTGCCGTGGCCCCCAACGACCTTTCGGCCTTCTGGATGCCGTTCACGGCGAACCGGCAGTTCAAAGAGAACCCCCGGATGCTGGTGGCGTCGAAGGACATGCATTACACCAGCGCCGATGGCCGCCAGATCCTGGACGGGACGGCGGGGTTGTGGTGCTGCAATGCCGGGCATTGCCGTCCGAAGATCGTCGAGGCGATCCAGCGCTCGGCGGCGGAGCTCGATTACGCGCCCGCGTTCCAGATGGGCCATCCCGCCGCGTTCGAGCTGGCCAACCGGCTGGTCGACATGGCGCCCGATGCCTTCAACCATATCTTCTTCACCAATTCCGGCTCGGAATCGGTGGATACCGCGCTGAAGATCGCGCTGGCCTATCACCGTGCGCGCGGCGAGGGGCAGCGCACCCGCCTGATCGGCCGCGAGAAGGGCTATCACGGCGTGGGCTTCGGCGGCATCTCGGTGGGTGGTCTGGTCAACAACCGGCGCGTCTTCGGCACGCTTCTGAACGGCGTCGATCACCTGCCGCATACCTACCTGCCCGAAGAAAACCGCTGGTCGAAGGGCCTGCCCGAACACGGCGCCTGGCTGGCCGAGGACCTGGAGCGCAAGATCGCGCTGCACGGCGCGGACACGATCGCCGCGGTGATCGTCGAGCCGGTGGCGGGCTCGGCGGGTGTGATCCTGCCGCCGAAGGGCTATTTGGAAAAGCTGCGCGCGATCACGAAGAAACACGGCATCCTGCTGATCTTCGACGAGGTGATCACGGGCTTCGGCCGTCTGGGCACGCCCTTTGCCGCCGATTTCTTCGGCGTGATGCCGGACATGATGACCACGGCCAAGGGCCTGACCTCGGGCACGGTGCCGATGGGGGCGGTGTTCACCACCGCCGAGGTGCACGACGCGTTCATGACCGGCCCCGAGCACATGATCGAGCTGTTCCACGGCTATACCTATTCCGGCTCGCCCATCGCCTGCGCGGCGGCGCTGGCGACGCAGGAGGTCTACCGCGAGGAGGGGCTGTTCCAGCGCACGGCCGAGATCGCGCCCTATTGGGAAGAGGCGCTGCATTCGCTGAAGGGCACGAAGCACGTCATCGACATCCGCAACCTGGGGCTCATCGGCGCGATCGAGCTGGAGCCGATCGCGGGCGAGCCCACGAAGCGCGCCTTCAGCGCGTTCCTGAAAGCCTATGAGAAGGGCATCCTGATCCGCACGACGGGCGACATCATCGCCATGTCGCCGCCGCTGATCATCGGCAAAGAGCATGTCGACCAGCTGGTCGGAACCATCAAGGACGTGCTGGAAGCGCTCGACTGACGACGACCGCGCGGCGCGGGGCCTCCCCCCGCGCCGTCGCCGCGCCACGGGGGCGACAGACCGCCGGGCCAAACTGCGAATAGCCAACAGGAGTCACCATGACCGCGCCTGCCGCGAATATGCGCATCAATCCCGACCGGCTGTGGGACAGCCTCATGGACATGGCCAAGATCGGCCCCGGCGTCGCGGGGGGAAACAACCGCCAGACGCTGACCGATGAAGACGGCGAGGGCCGTCACCTGTTCCAGCGCTGGTGCGAAGAGGCCGGGATGACCATGGGTGTCGATCAGATCGGCAACATGTTCGCCACCCGCCCGGGCGAAGATCCCGACGCGCTGCCGGTCTATATGGGCAGCCATCTGGACACCCAGCCCACGGGCGGAAAATACGACGGGGTGCTGGGGGTTCTGGGCGCGCTGGAAGCGGTGCGCACGATGAACGATCTGGGCATCCGGACCAAGCATCCCATCGTCGTCGTCAACTGGACCAACGAGGAAGGCACGCGGTTCGCGCCGGCGATGCTGGCCTCGGGCGTGTTCGCGGGCCGCCACACGCTGGACTGGGCCTATGACCGCGTGGATGCGAAGGGCAAGCGCTTTGGCGACGAGCTGGAGCGGATCGGCTGGAAGGGCGAGGAAGAGGTCGGCGCGCGCAAGATGCACGCGCTGTTCGAGCTGCATATCGAACAGGGGCCGATCCTGGAAGCCGAGGGCAAGGAGATCGGCGTCGTCACCCACGGCCAGGGTCTGCGCTGGATCGAATGCACGGTGACGGGCAAGGACAGCCATACCGGCTCGACCCCCATGCCCATGCGCAGGAATGCCGGGCGCGGGCTGGCGCTGTTGACCGAGCTGGTGCACGAGATCGCGATGAAGAACCAGCCCGGCGCGGTCGGCGCCATCGGGCATATCGACGTTTATCCCAATTCGCGCAACGTGATCCCCGGGAAGGTCGTGTTCACGGTCGATTTCCGCTCGCATCTGCCCGAGGTGCTGCACGCGATGGAGGCCGAGTTCTACGACCGCGCGCCAGGCCTGTGCGAGGAAATCGGCGTGAGCCTGTCGACGCAGGTCGTGGGCCAGTTCGAGCCGCCGGCCTTCGACGAAGGCTGCGTGGCGAAGGTCCGCGCCGCGGCCGAGCGGCTGGGCTACAGCCATATGGATATCGTGTCGGGCGCGGGCCACGATGCCTGCTGGATCAACGACCTGGCGCCCACGGCGATGGTGATGTGTCCCTGCGTGGACGGGCTGTCGCATAACGAGGCCGAGGAGATTTCGAAGGACTGGGCGGCGGCGGGAACGGATGTTCTGCTGCACGCCGTCCTCGACGCGGCGGAAGTGGTCAGCTGAAAGGGTGCGGGGGGCCAGCCCCCCGCACCCCCCGCCGGGAGGGTTTTCCACCCTCCCGGACCCTCCCGGAGGATATTTAGAGAACAAAGATGGCAACAGGCGCAGCGGCCATGGCAGTTCAGATCGACGCCCTGATCGAGGCGGAGATCGCGGGGTTCGATGCCTCGTCGCGCGCAGGGGCCATGACGCTGCGGGACTTTCAGGCGCGGCGGGTAAAGCGGCATCGGGCGATCACCGTCAACTTCTCGGGCGGGATCACGCAGACCTGCTGGACGGTGGTACGCTCGGACGGGTGTTACAGCGTCCTCTACGTGCCGCGCGCGGGCTGTTTCGCGCTTTGCGTGGACAGCGATTTCGGACCTTTAGACATCGGGGTGCACGGGCCGGCCCTGGCCTGTTTCGCCTCGGTATGAACCAACAGGAGAGACCATGAGCACCGTCATCAGGAACGGCACCATCGTTACCGCGGATCTGACCTATTCGGCGGATGTCCTGATCGAGGATGGCGTGATCATCGAGATCGGCAAGGGGCTGAAAGGGGATACCGAGCTGGACGCCACGGGCTGCTACGTGATGCCCGGCGGGATCGATCCGCATACCCATCTGGAAATGCCCTTCATGGGCACCTATTCCACCGACGATTTCGAGAGCGGCACGCGCGCGGCCCTGGCGGGCGGCACGACGATGGTCGTCGATTTCGCGCTGCCAAGCCCCGGACAGGGGCTGATGGACGCGCTGCAGATGTGGGACAACAAGTCGACCCGCGCCAATTGCGATTACAGCTTCCACATGGCCGTCACCTGGTGGAGCGAGCAGGTTTTCAACGAGATGGAAACCGTGGTGCGCGAGCGCGGCATCAACACCTTCAAGCATTTCATGGCCTACAAGGGCGCGCTGATGGTGAATGACGACGAGATGTACGCGTCGTTCAGCCGTCTGGCCGAGCTGGGCGGCATCGCCATGGTCCATGCCGAGAATGGCGACGTGGTGGCCGAGATGACCGCGAAGCTGCTGGCGGCCGGCAATGCCGGCCCCGAGGCGCATGCCTATTCGCGCCCCTCCCAGGTCGAGGGCGAGGCCACGAACCGCGCGATCATGATCGCCGACATGGCGGGCGTGCCCCTCTATGTCGTGCATACCTCGTGCGAGGAGGCGCATGAAGCCATTCGCCGGGCCAAGCAGAACGGCAAGCGGGTCTGGGGCGAGCCGCTGATCCAGCACCTGACGCTGGATGAGAGCGAGTATTTCAACCCGGACTGGGACCATGCGGCGCGCCGCGTGATGTCGCCGCCCTTCCGCAACAAGAAGCATCAGGACAGCCTGTGGGCCGGTCTGCAGGCGGGCACGCTGTCTTGCGTGGCGACCGACCATTGCGCCTTCACCACCGATCAGAAACGCTATGGTGTCGGCGATTTCTCGAAGATCCCGAATGGCACGGGCGGGTTGGAAGACCGCATGCCGATGCTCTGGACGCAGGGGGTCAATACCGGGCGTCTGACGATGAACGAATTCGTGGCCGTGACCTCGACCAACATCGCGAAGATCATGAACATGTACCCCAAGAAGGGCGCGGTGCTGGTGGGGGCGGATGCCGATCTGGTGGTCTGGGACCCCGCGAAATCGAAGACGATCAGCGCATCCAGCCAGCAATCGGCCATCGATTACAACGTGTTCGAGGGGTTCGAGGTGAAGGGCCTGCCGCGCTTCACGCTGACGCGCGGGCAGGTGGCCGTGCATGACGGCGAGATCCGCACCGAGGAAGGCCATGGCAAATTCGTCAAGCGCGAGCCCAACGGGTCGGTCTCGAAGGCGCTGTCGACGTGGAAAGAGCTGACCTCGCCGCGCCCGGTCGAGCGCTCGGGCATCCCGGCGACGGGCGTGTGACGATGACGGCAAGGTTGAACGGCATTCTCGAGGCGGCGGTCTATGTCGATGATCTCGACGCCACCGAGCGGTTCTATTCGGGGGTGCTGGGCCTGCCGGTCGTCGTGCGCAAGGACGGGCGCCACGCCTTCTTTCGCGCCGGCGACAGCATTGTGCTGACCTTCATCGCCGAGGCCACGCGCGAGGTCGATCCGACCTCGCCGCTGCCGGTGCCGCCGCATGGCGCGACGGGGCCGGGGCATCTGTGCTTTGCCGCCGATGCCGCGCAGCTCGACCATTGGGCGAAAACCCTGCCCGAGGCCGGTGTGCCGATCGAGGCGGATTTCAACTGGCCCAATGGCGCGCGCTCGATTTATGTGCGCGACCCGGCGGGAAACAGCATCGAGTTCGCGGAACCCAAGCTTTGGGCCGAGGGGGATTGATCCACGCGCGCGGGACTTTGTCCTGCGCGGAAGGCTGTGGCAGCATCGGGCTTCGGGGCGCGCGGGCGGGTTTGGGACGCAGCGCGCGCCCCCCCGGGCCGAACAGAACAAAAGAACAGGGACGGACAGGATGGGATCAACATGGCGATGACGGACGCAACGACGGCCCGCGCTGAAGGAGCGTCCGCCGCGGTGATCGAGGCGAAGGGTCTCAATCTGACCTTCGAGACCAATGACGGGCCGGTTCACGCGCTCAAGGACGTGGATCTGACGATCCGCAAGGGCGAATTCGTCAGTTTCATCGGTCCCTCGGGCTGCGGCAAGACCACGTTCCTGCGCACCATCGCGGATCTGGAATCGCCCACCGGCGGCACGCTCAGCGTGAACGGCATGACGCCCGAAGAGGCCCGCAAGGCGCGCGCTTACGGATATGTCTTTCAGGCCGCGGGTCTGTATCCTTGGCGCACGATCGAGGCGAATGTGCGCCTGCCCTTGGAAATCATGGGCTATTCCCGGCAGGATCAGTCCGCGCGGGTGCGCGAGGTTCTGGAACTGGTCGAGCTGTCGGGGTTCGAGAAGAAATTCCCGTGGCAATTGTCGGGCGGTATGCAGCAGCGCGCCTCGATCGCGCGGGCGCTGGCCTTCGACGCCGATATCCTGCTGATGGACGAACCCTTCGGGGCGCTCGACGAGATCGTGCGCGACCGGCTGAACGAGGAATTGCTGAAGCTCTGGGCGCGCACGCACAAGACCATCGGATTTGTCACCCACTCGATCCCCGAGGCGGTCTACCTGTCCACCAAGATCGTGGTGATGAGCCCGCGTCCCGGGCGGATCACCGACGTGATCGAATCGACCCTGCCCGCCGAGCGGCCGCTCGATATCCGCGACAGCCCGGAATTCATCGCCATCGCCCACCGCGTCCGCGAAGGGCTGCGGGCGGGTTACGAGGACAATGTCTGAGCCATGCGCAAACGGTTTCCGGCTCTTGGCCCCGTCCTTGTCGTCGTCGCGGTGATCCTTGCGATCTGGTATGTCGCCGTGATCCCGATGAACGCGAAATGGGAATACGATCAGGCCGCGCGCGCGGGGCAAGAGCTGCCCTTCGGCGAGATGGTCGCGCGGACCATGGCGCAGGATCGCCCGGTTCTGCCCGCACCGCATCAGGTGGTGATCGGCGTCTACGAGCAGACCGTGGGCTGCGATGCTGTCGGGCGCCGGATGTGCCGCGAGACGACGCCGCTGACGCTGCAGGGCTTCGGCGAGCGGATCGCCGCGTCCTTCACCTCGAACCGCAGCCTGATCTACCATGCCGGGATCACGCTCAGCGCGACGCTTCTGGGCTTTCTGATCGGCACCGGCGGCGGGATCCTGCTGGCGATCGGGATCGTCTATAACCGGGCCGCCGATGCGTCGGTCATGCCCTGGGCGATTGCCAGCCAGACGATTCCGATCATCGCGCTGGCGCCGATGATCATCGTGGTGCTCAATTCCATCGGCATCTCGGGGCTGATCCCCAAGGCGATCATCGCCGCCTATCTCAGCTTCTTCCCGGTCGTCGTCGGCATGGTGAAGGGGCTGCGGGCGCCCGATGCGATGCAGCTCGACCTGATGAAGACCTATTCCGCCCCGGGGCGCGACATCTTCGCCAAGCTCCGGCTGCCGATGTCGATGCCCTATCTCTTCGCCTCGCTGAAGATCGGCATCGCGGCGGCGCTGGTCGGCACCATCGTCGGTGAATTGCCGGTGCAGCAGGGCGGGCTGGGCGTGCGGCTTCTGTCAGGCAGCTATTACGGCCAGACGATCCAGATCTGGGCCGCGCTTCTGGTCGCGGCGATTCTGGCGGCGGGGCTCGTGGGCATTGTCGGCCTGATCGAGCGGCGGGTGCTCAAACGAATGGGGATGGCGGCATGAACGGGCTTTTCGCAATCGGCGGTGGCTATCTGCGCGTGCTGTTCTCGCTCGCGGTGCTGCTGACCTGCTGGCTGGAACGCGGGGCAGGGGCGCAGCCCACCGATCCGGTCTGCTGGGTGCTGGTGGGCGCGGCGGTGCTGGCCTGGCTCTATGACGAGCTGCCCGAGGGCGCAGCACGCGTCGTGCTGACCCTGGCGCTCGGCGCGGCGCTGGTCTTTGCCGGGCTGGAACTGGCCGCCGCGCAAACCGGGGGCGAGGGCCCGGCCTTCTGGGCGGGCTTCGTCGCGGTCTGGCTGGGGGCCTGGGTTCTGGTGGCCTTCGTGGCCGAACTGCCGCAGAAATCCGGCCTTGCGGCGCTGGCCGCGCCGCTCATCTTCGGCGCGACAATCCTGTGGGCCTGGGAGACGGCGGTGCACGGGCTGAATGTGCCGCGCGTGATCCTGCCCGCGCCCAGCGAGATCGCCGAACGGCTGGTCAATTCCACGGATACGCTCTGGACCGATCTGGTGCAGACCTTCGGGCGCGGCGCGCTGTCGGGCTTTGTCATCGGCTGCGGCTCTGCCTTCCTGTTCGCGCTGGTGGTCGACCGCTACCCGTTCCTGCGCCGGGGCCTTCTGCCGGTCGGCAACTTCCTGGCCGCTTTGCCGATCATCGGCACGGCGCCCATTTTCGTGATGTGGTTCGGCTTCGACTGGCCGTCGAAAGCGGCGGTCGTGGTGGCGATGGTGTTCTTTCCCATGCTGGTCAACACCGTGCAGGGGCTGGCCGCCACCGACAGCATGCAGCGCGACCTGATGCGGACCTATTCGGCCAGCTGGTGGCAGACGCTGATCCGCCTGCGGCTGCCGGCGGCGATGCCTTTCGTTTTCAACGGGCTCAAAATTTGTGCCACTCTGGCCCTGATCGGGGCGATCGTAGCCGAGTTCTTCGGCTCGCCCACCTATGGAATGGGCTTCCGTATTTCCACCGAGGTCGGGCGCTTGCAGCTTCCGATGGTGTGGGCAGAAATCGCCGTGGCCGCGGCCCTCGGGTCGGCGTTCTATGGCGTCTGGGCTCTGCTCGAACGGCGGGTGACCTTCTGGCACCCCTCGCAGCGCGGCAGATAAGACCGGTCCCGCAAAAGGGGCCGACAACAAGGAGGTTGAGAACCATGAAGAAGATTACCCTTGCCGGTTTCGTATCGGCCCTCGCCCTGACCGCCGGCATGGCGCAGGCGCAGGACGCGGTGACGCTGCAGCTGAAATGGGTCACGCAGGCCCAGTTCGCGGGCTATTACGTCGCGCTTGAGAACGGCTATTACGAGGAAGCCGGGCTCGACGTGACGATCCTGCCGGGCGGTCCCGACATCGCGCCGGTGCAGGTGCTGATGGGCGGCGGCGCCGATGTGATGGTCGACTGGATGCCCTCGGCGCTGGCCGCGCGCGAGCAGGGCGCCCCGGTCGTGAACATCGCCCAGCCCTTCACCCGGTCGGGCATGATGCTGACCTGTCTGGCCGAATCGGGCATCACCTCGCCCGAGGATTTCCCGGGCCGCACGCTGGGCGTCTGGTTCTTCGGCAACGAATACCCGTTCCTGTCGTGGATGGCGCATCTGGGCATTCCGACCGAGGGCGGCGAGGACGGTGTCGAGGTCCTGCGTCAGGGCTTCAACGTCGATCCGCTGCTGCAGGGGCAGGCCGACTGCATCTCGACCATGACCTACAACGAATACTGGCAGGTCATCGACGCGGGCATCACCGAGGATCAACTGATCACCTTCAAATACGAAGACCAGGGCGTCGCCACGCTCGAAGACGGTCTCTATGTGCTTGAAGAGAACCTCGAGGATCCGGCCTTCGTCGACCGCATGGCGCGGTTTGTCGCGGCGTCGATGCGCGGCTGGGAATGGGCGGCCGAGAACCCCGAGGAAGCGGCCGAGATCGTGCTGGATAACGACCAGACCGGCGCCCAGACGCTGGAGCATCAGGTCCGCATGATGGGCGAGGTCGCGCTGCTGACCGAAGGCTCGACCGGCGTGCTGGACGAGGAAGCCTATGAGCGCACCGTAGCCACGCTGCTGGGCGGCGGCTCTGACCCGGTGATCACCGCCGAGCCCGAAGGCGCCTGGACCCATGCCGTCACGGATGCCATGACCGCCGAGTGAGGCTTTCCTGCATCACCGTTGCAAGACAACCGGGGCCCCGCGCGGGCCCCGGATTTTTTTCGCCCGGCGCAGGGATGAGAGATTCGGTCGGCAAGCGGGCCGAAACACTGGTAAACAAAAGGGCGCCCGATCGTGAATCGGTGCACCCCTTGTGGGCACTTCCCGGGTCAAGCGCAAAATCCGGTGCCCGGTGCAAAGAATCGCGTTGACCATCCCTGCCAATTTGCTGCAAGTTGTATGGGCCGACAACAGGGCCACTAGATATAGTAAGGCTCGCCGAGGCAGGGACAGACCGAGCAGAATCGCAGCCGCTACCGGGATTCCGGAGCAATCGGCGCACGGACAGGTGCGCCGAGCGAGAGGATATGTCGAGAGTTCCAGCCAACCGCGGGCGCGTTCGTGCCGCCGTCCTGTTGTCACTATCATTCTTAGGACACAGGGGACCGGGCCTATGAAAATCGAGCGCAAATTCACGACCGAAGGCAAGGACGCCTACGCGGCTCTCGCCTTCACGACCACCGTATCGGAGATTCGCAATCCCGACGGCAAGATCGTGTTCCGCAACGATCAGGTCGAAGTCCCGCAGGGCTGGTCGCAGGTTGCCTCGGACGTCATCGCCCAGAAATACTTCCGCAAGGCCGGTGTCCCCGCCCGCCTGAAAAAGGTCTCGGAAAAGGGCGTGCCCGAATTCCTGTGGCGCTCGGTCCCCGACGAGAAAGCGCTGGCCGAGCTGCCCGAGGACGAGCGTTTCAC
This sequence comes from Pararhodobacter marinus, assembly GCF_003122215.1. GTDB lineage: Bacteria > Pseudomonadota > Alphaproteobacteria > Rhodobacterales > Rhodobacteraceae > Pararhodobacter > Pararhodobacter marinus. The sequence continues at coordinate 314,726 of NZ_QEYD01000002.1, forward strand.
CGGCGAGACCTCGGCCAAGCAGGTCTTCGACCGCCTGGCCGGCGCCTGGGCCTATTGGGGCTGGAAGGGCGGCTACTTCTCGACCGAAGCCGACGCGCAGGCCTATTTCGACGAGATGCGGGTGATGCTGGCGCGCCAGATGGCCGCGCCGAACTCGCCGCAATGGTTCAACACGGGCCTGCACTGGGCTTACGGCATTGATGGCCCGTCGCAGGGTCACTTCTACGTCGACCCCTTCACCCACAAGCTGGTGAAATCGAAGTCGAGCTATGAACACCCGCAGCCCCACGCCTGCTTCATCCAGTCCGTCAGCGACGATCTGGTGAACGAGGGCGGGATCATGGACCTGTGGGTTCGCGAAGCGCGGCTGTTCAAATACGGCTCGGGCACCGGCACCAACTTCTCCAGCCTGCGGGCCGAGGGCGAGAAGCTCTCGGGCGGCGGCAAGTCGTCGGGTCTGATGGGTTTCCTGAAGATCGGCGACCGCGCGGCAGGCGCGATCAAGTCAGGCGGCACCACGCGCCGCGCGGCGAAGATGGTGATCATCGACATGGATCACCCCGATATCGAGGACTTCATCAACTGGAAGGTCATCGAAGAGCAGAAGGTGGCTTCGCTGGTCGCCGGCTCGAAGGCGCATGAAGCGCGCCTGAACGAGATCTTCGACGCGATCCGCACCTGGGACGGCTCGTCCGAGGACGCCGTCGATCCGGCGAAGAATCCGACGCTCAAGGCGGCGATCCGCTCGGCCAAGAAGGCGATGATCCCCGACACCTATACCAACCGCGTGCTGCAATACGCGCGTCAGGGCTATACCTCGATCGAGTTCCCGACCTACGACACCGACTGGGATTCCGAAGCCTATGTCTCGGTCTCGGGCCAGAACTCGAACAACTCGGTCCGCGTGACCGACGCCTTCCTGAAGGCCGTCAAGGAAGACGCGCCGTGGGAATTGCTGCAGCGCACCGACGGCAAGGTCGCCAAGACCGTCTCGGCGCGCGAGCTCTGGGATCAGGTCGGCCATGCCGCCTGGGCCTGCGCCGATCCCGGCATCCAGTTCCACGACACGGTCAACGCCTGGCATACCTGCCCGGAAGACGGCGCGATCCGCGGCTCGAACCCGTGCTCGGAATACATGTTCCTCGATGATACGGCCTGCAACCTGGCCTCGATGAACCTGCTGAAATTCTTCGACGGCCAGAAATTCGACGCCGAAGCCTATATCCACGCCTCGCGCCTGTGGACCATCACGCTGGAAATCTCGGTGATGATGGCGCAGTTCCCGTCCAAGGAAATCGCGCAGCGTTCGTACGATTACCGCACGCTGGGTCTGGGCTATGCCAATATCGGCGGCCTGCTGATGAACATGGGCTTCGGCTATGACAGCGACGAGGGCCGCGCGCTGGCCGGTGCGCTGACCGCGATCATGACGGGCGTGAGCTATGCCACCTCGGCCGAGATGGCCGCCGAGCTGGGCGCCTTCCCGGGCTATGCCCGCAACCGCCAGCACATGCTGCGCGTGATCCGCAACCACCGCCGTGCGGCGCATGGCCTGACCGATTTCGAAGACGTCAACGTCACGCCCGTTCTGCTTGACGCGGCCAATTGCCCCGATGCCTCGCTGGTCGCTCTGGCCCGCTCGGCCTGGGATGAAGCGCTGGCGCTGGGGGAACAGCACGGCTACCGCAACGCGCAGGCTACCGTCATTGCGCCCACCGGCACGATCGGTCTGGTCATGGATTGCGACACGACCGGCATCGAGCCCGATTTCGCGCTGGTGAAGTTCAAGAAACTGGCCGGCGGCGGCTATTTCAAGATCATCAACCAGTCGGTCCCCGCCGCGCTGACGAAACTGGGCTACAAACCCAGCCAGATCGAGGAAATCGTCGCCTATGCCGTGGGACATGGCACGATCGGTCAGGCGCCGGGCATCAACCACACCGCGCTGATCGGGCACGGCTTCGGCCCGGCCGAGATCAAGAAGGTCGAAACCGCGCTGGCCACGGCCTTTGACATCCGCTTCGTGTTCAACCAGTGGACGCTGGGCGAGGAATTCTGCCGCGAGACGCTGGGCATCCCGCAGGCCAAGCTCAATGATCCGTCCTTCGACCTGCTCAAGCATCTGGGCTTCACCAAGGCGCAGGTCGAAGCTGCCAACGATCACGTGCTGGGCACGATGACGCTGGAAGGCGCGCCGCATCTGAAGCCCGAGCATTACGCGGTCTTCGACTGCGCCAATGCCTGCGGCAAGAAGGGCAAGCGATACCTGTCGGTCGACAGCCATATCCGCATGATGGCGGCGGCGCAGAGCTTCATCTCGGGCGCGATCTCGAAGACGATCAACATGCCGAACTCGGCCACGATCGACGAGACCCTGGCAGCCTACGAGCTGTCCTGGTCGCTGGGGATCAAGGCCAACGCGCTTTATCGCGACGGCTCGAAACTGTCGCAGCCGCTGGCCTCGGCGCTGATCGAGGATGACGAGGAAGCCGAAGAGATCCTCGCCAACGGCTCGCTGCAGGAAAAAGCGGCGGTGATCGCCGAGAAGATCGTCGAGAAGGTGATCGTCAAGGAAATTGCTCGCGGTCGCGAAAAGCTGCCCGAGCGCCGCAAGGGCTATACCCAGAAAGCCATCGTCGGCGGCCACAAGGTCTATCTGCGCACCGGCGAATACGGCGACGGGCGTCTGGGCGAGATCTTCATCGACATGCACAAGGAAGGCGCGGGCTTCCGGGCGATGATGAACAACTTCGCCATCGCAGTGTCCGTGGGCCTGCAATACGGCGTGCCGCTGGAGGAATTCGTGGACGCCTTCACCTTCACCCGGTTCGAACCGGCGGGCATGGTGCAGGGCAACGAGGCGATCAAGAACGCGACCTCGATCCTGGATTACATCTTCCGCGAGCTGGCGATCTCGTATCTCGACCGCACGGATCTGGCGCATGTGAAACCTTCGGGCGCGTCGTTCGACGACCTGGGTTCGGGGGACAAGGAAGGCCAGAAGAACGTGAGCCCGGTCTCGGACGACGCGGCCTCGCGCGGGCTGGAAGTGCTGCGCCAGATCTCGTCGACCGGGTATCTGCGCAAGCGCCTGCCGCAGGAGCTGGTGGTGCTGCAGGGCGGGTCGTCGTCGGTGAGCGCGGTCTCCTCGGTCCAGCCTCTGGCCCGGACCGCCGACGGCACCATGGCGCCGCAACCGATCCCGCCGCTGGGCGGCGTTTCGATCGCCGCGCGGACGGAAACCTCGGTCGAGGCGGTCTCGGCAATGGGGATGGATGCGCGCACCAAGGCCCGGATGCAGGGCTACGAGGGCGATCCCTGCGGCGAGTGCGGCAACTACACGCTGGTGCGTAACGGCACCTGCATGAAGTGCAACACCTGCGGCTCGACGAGCGGTTGTAGCTGATCCCGGCGCCCAAGGCCGGAGAGGCGCAAAGGGCCGGGGGTAACCCCGGCCCTTCCTGATTGTCAGCCGATGATCGTCAGGGCAGGCGGCTAGGTGCCAGCCCGTGGGGCGATCAGTCCCCGACCGACACGGACAGGCCGCCGCTGCCCAGCGACACGCCGACACCGTCCTCGCCGCCGATGCCGGCATTGATGCCGCCATCGTTGTCCGACCCGTCGCCGGTGCCACCGCCGCCTATATCGGCGTTGATCCCGCCGGTATTGTTGCTGGCGGTGCCTTCGCCAAGACCGACATTGATCCCGCCGCTATTGTCCGACCCGGCATCCGAGCCGACGCCGGCATTGATCCCGCCGTCATTGTCGGACGCGGCCTCCGTCCCGACACCGACATTCACGCCGCCGTCGTTCGACTGGGCAGCGCCTTCGCCGATTCCGACATTGATGCCGTCGCCGCCCGCGGTGACGCTGATCGTGCCATCGCCGTCATCAGCGCCGTCACCGTCGCCATCGCCCTCACCGTCACCATCTCCCGGAGAGTCGGGATCGGGCGACTCGGGGTCGGTGCCGGGCGGTGTTCCGGGCTCGCCGGCATCCGCGAAGATGTTCTCGCATTCGCCGTCGAGAACCATTTGCAGCTGTTCCGGCGTCAGATCGCGGGCCGAGCGTTCACAAAAGGCCGCCCCTTGAGCGAGCGCCGCGCCAGGAAGGCTCGCGCCGGCAACAATGAGGGCCAAAACTATGGAATTGTTACGTTTCATGGTCAGTCTCCTCTCTCGGTAGGTCGCCGCGGTGGAAAATGCGGCTACACTTGGTAAACGATTCCGGTGGCAGAACAGTTTCAAAAAACGTCCCAGAGTTGAGTGCTGCCCCGCCGCATGGGGCAGTTCGTCAGACATTCGGAAAGGGCCGGGCGCGGCATATTGGGATGCCCCCGGGGAGACGAAAAAAGGAGGGCTCGCGCCCTCCTGATATCGCTGACTGTGTTGCCGGCCGGGAACCTCGGGTCAGCGCCCGCGGATGCGCGGGTCCAGCGCGTCGCGCAAACCGTCGCCGATATAGTTCACGCTGAGCACCGTGAGAGAGATGAACACGCCCGGCAGCATCGCCCGCGAGGGATATTGCTGCAGGTAGTCGATCCCGTCATTGACCAGCCGCCCCCAGGTGGGGAAATCGGGCGGAAAGCCCAGCCCCAGGAAGCTGAGGGCGCTTTCGGTGATGATGGCGGTCGCGATCATCAGCGTGGCCGAGACCATCACCGGCGACAGCACGTTGGGCACCACATGGCGCAGGATCAGCCGTCGCGGCGGCGTGCCGATGGATCGCGCGGCGAGAACGTATTCGCGTTCCTTCAGCGCCAGCACATCCCCGCGCACGACCCGCGCGGTGGGCATCCAGGACGTGATGCCGATCGCCGTCACGATGAGCAGGAACATCCCCGTCTCGACCCCGAAAGCGGCCGAGAGCGGCTGGCGGAACAGCATCGACATGACCAGCAGCAGCGGCAGCAGGGGCAGGGCGAGGAACAGGTCGGTCATCCGCATCAGAAGCCCGTCGATGCGGCGGAAATAGCCCGCCAGCACCCCGATCCCGGTGCCGATCAGCATCGCCAGGGCCATCGCCACGATCCCCACGGCCAGCGAGACCTGACCGCCCGACATCATCCGCGCCATGATGTCCCGTCCCAGCTGATCGGTGCCAAAGGGATGCGCCCAGCTCATGCCCTGATTGCGGGAGCGGATGTCGATATAGGTCGCATCATAGGGCCAGACGAGCGGCCCGACGAAGCAGAAGATCACGATCGCCAGGAACACGACAGAGCCTGCCAGCGCGCCGCGATGGATCTTGAACTGGTCCCAGACATCCCACCATTGGTTGCGCGGCGGGCGGATCCGGGCGGTCTCCGGGGAGGGGGGCGTTGCAGCGTCAGTCATAGCGGATCCTCGGGTCGAAGACGGCATAGAGCAGGTCGGCGATCAGGTTGAACACCACGATCAGGATCGCGAAGACGACCGACAACGTCAGGACCATGGGAATATCGGTGGCATAGATCGCCGTGATCAGAAGCTGGCCCAGCCCGTTCACGCGGAAGATCTGCTCGGTGATGATGGCGCCGGTAAAGATCTGCGGGATACCCAGCGCGATCACCGTGATGACCGGGATCATCGAATTGCGCAGCACATGGACCAGCACCACGACACGCTCGGTCAGGCCCTTGGCGCGGGCGGTGCGGACGCAATCCTGCGTCAGGTTGTCCAGCATGGAGGCGCGCATGAAGCGGGTGATCTGCGCCGCGTTGTACAGGGTCAGCACGAAAACCGGCATCGCCATCTGCCGCATCTGCAGCGCGAAATCGTACCAGCTGTCGACCACCAGCGTGGTGTCGTAGATGATCGGGAACCAGCCCAGCCAGATCGAGAAGATCAGGATCAGAAGCGGTCCGGTGAAGAAGGTGGGCAGCGAGAAGCCGACCATCGACACGAAGGTTCCGGCCTGGTCGAACCACGAATACTGGCGATAGGCCGAATAGATGCCGATCGGCAGCGAGACGAGGATGCCGAACAGATAGCTCAGCCCGACCACCCAGAGCGTCTGCGGCAGGCGCTGCGCGATGATGTCGCCCACCGGCGAACGGGTCTGGAACGAGATGATGCGCTGGCCGTCGATGGCGAGGTTCTCAAGCCCGGTGATGCTGGCCAGCACATGGCTGGGTTCGACCACCGAAAACAGGTAGAGCCATTTGAAGAAGCGGGTATACCACGGCTCGCCCAGTCCCAGCGCCAGGCGCATCTGCTCGCGGATCTCGGGCGGGATCGTCAGCGGCATGTCCGCCATCGGATCGCCCGGCGACAATTCGAGCAGCAGGAAGATGACGAGGGCGATGAACAGAAGCGTCGGGATCGCCAGCAGCAATCGTCGCATCGTGTAATTGAACATCGAAGACGGCGCCTTTGGTCAGGGGGGCGTGGCGGGCTTTGCCTGCGTGTCGGGCAGGCCCGGGCTCCGGGCCGGCAACGCGGGCAGAACGCGAGCGGGTGGCCCGTCCCGAAGGGGGCGGGCCGGTCTTGGGTCAGGCGATCAGCCTTCGACGCGATACCAGTCGGCCGCGTTCCACAGCTCGGAATCCCAGGTGTTCAGCAGTACGCCGCCCAGGCTGTTGGCATGGGCCGAGACACGGCCGCGATCCACCAGCGGAATGATGACGAAGTTCTGCATCAGGATATCGTTGAGCGCGCGCCCGATACGGCCGCGTTCCTCGATATCGGCGGTCTGCGCCAGTTCGAGATGCAGCGCATCGTATTCGGGATCGCAGAAGCGGTTGATATTCTCGCCCTGCCACTGGTTCGACGGACGCGGTTCCATTCCGCAGCGATAGGCGCCGAGATATTGCTCGGGATCGGTGCCGGGGAAGTTGTTGGCGTACATCTCGACATCAGCATAGAACTTCTGGAACGTGTCGGGCGAACCCGGATCGCCGCCGAAGAAGACCGACGAGTTGATGTTGCGCAGGTTGGCCTCGATGCCGATCTCGCGCCACCATTGCTGGATCAGCGCCTGGAAGTCCTGACGCACGGCGTTGGTCGAGGTCTGGTAATCCAGCACCAGCCGGTCGCCATCGGCATTGACGCGGATGCCGTCGCCGCCGACGGTCCAGCCGGCTTCCTCGAGCAGAGCGCGCGCGCCGTCCAGATCCTGCACCAGGCAGGCATCGTTGGCCTCCGAGGCAAAGATCGGCGGGGCCGGGACAAGGTTGCAGGTCGGGCGACCGGCCTGACCGTAGCCGATTTCCACCAGAAGCTCGCGGTCGATGGCCATCGACAGCGCCTGACGCACGCGGATATCCGACAGGATCGGGTGCGGCGCCTCGCGGGTCGAGCGGATTTCAGGTGGCAGGTCGGGCGAGGGATCGGTCATGTTGACCTCGATCCGTTCGACCAGCGTGCCGAAGGCCGAAACCGGGACGCCCTGACCGCCCTGGGCCATGGTCTGGATGACGTCGGGCGCCAGCTGCAGGTTCCAGGCGTAGTCCATCTCGCCGGTTTCCATCACCGCGCGTCCGGCCGAGGCCGCGTCGCCGCCGCCCTTGAGCGTGACGGTCGCGAAATGCGGCAGCATCGGGTCGCGGTAATTGGGGTTGGCTTCCAGCTGGATCACGTCGTTGGGACGGAAATCGGTCACCACGAAGGGGCCGGTGCCGATCGGGTTGAAATTCGCCTCGGTGCATTCGGGTGCGCGGGCGCCCAGGCAATCGGCGAATTGCGCGGCCTGAAGGATCGGCGCCTGCGCGGTCACGAAGGGGCCGTAGGGAACGGGCTTGGCGACCGAGAAATGCACGGTGACGGTGCGGTCATCGACGATCTCGACGCTTTCCACGTCCTGATAGCGCGCGCCCTGCGCGCAGCCGCCTTCTGGATGCATGCAATATTCGGCGGTAAAGGCCAGGTCGGCCGAGGTAACCGGCGTGCCGTCGGCCCACAGGATCCCTTCGCTGATCGTCCAGGTGATGGACATCAGGTCTTCGGAGACGCCGCCATTCTCGACGGTCGGGATTTCGTCGACGAGCCACGGCACCAGTTCGCCGGATTCGTTGTAGCGGGCGAGCGGTTCGAGCACCAGCGACGAGGCTTCGACATCCTTCGTGCCACCCGACAGATACGGGTTCATGATGGACGGCGCTTGCCAGTAGATGATGTTCAGATGGCCGTCTTCGCCGCGCTCCGCCGATGCCGCCAGCGGCATCAGCGCAAGTGCGGCAGCCGCCCCGTACAGGGCAATTCTGCGTTTCATAGAACCTCTCCTTGTTGGTGTTTTGGGTGCTCGGCCTCGGTGCCGCCGGTTGCGCCGGTGGTCTGGTGTTGCGTGACAAGATGGCAGGCCACGACATGCCCGGGCGCGATTTGCACCGTCTCGGGGTCGATATCGCGGCAGATCTCCATCACCCTGGGACAGCGGGTGCAGAAATTGCAGCCTTTCGGCGGATTCGCGGGCGAGGGGACATCGCCTTTCAGCACGATCCGGTCCTTGCGCGCTTCGAGCGAGGGATCGGGTTCGGGCACGGCCGACAACAGCGCCTCGGTATAGGGATGGCGCGGCGCATCGTAGAGCACGCCGACCGGTGCCATCTCGACGATCTTGCCCAGATACATCACCGCGACCCGGTCGGCGATATGGCGGACCATCGACAGGTCGTGGCTGATGAACAGATAGGTCAGCCCGAATTCGTCCTGCAGCCGTTCCAGCAGGTTCACCACCTGCGCCTGGATCGACACGTCGAGCGCGGCGATGGGCTCGTCGCAGACGATGAATTTGGGATTCAGCGCCAGCGCCCGGGCGATGCCGATCCTTTGACGCTGCCCGCCGGAAAACGCATGTGGATAGCGGTTGGCGAAGTCGCGGTTCAGGCCCACGGCATCCATCAGTTCGTAGATCCGCTCGAGCTTTTTCGCGCGGGGCCAGTCGGTATGTTCGTCCAGCGGCTCGCCGATGATGCCCGCCACCGTCATGCGCGGGTTCAGGCTGGCCTGCGGATCCTGGAACACCATCTGCATGGTCGGGCGCTTGCGGCGCAGCTTCTCGGCAGGCATCGCCGCGATATCCTCGCCGTCGATGATCACCGAACCCGCCGTCGCCTCGTAAAGGCGCAGCACGGCGCGGCCCACCGTCGACTTGCCGCAGCCCGATTCCCCCACCACGCCCAGCGTCTCGCCGGGCTGGATGTCAAAGGACACGCCGTCCACAGCCTTCACCGCGCCGACCTGGCGGCGCAGGATGCCGCCCAGAATGGGAAAGTGCATCTTCAGGTCGCGGACCTCGACCAGCGGACGCGGACCGCTCATGACGCCACCTCGGCGAGATCCTGAACCGGCTCGCCGGTACGGTGATCCCAGTGACAGGCCACATCGTGCCCGGCGCCGATATCGCGCCGCGTGGGGTTCTCGCGCGCGCAGCGGTCGAACGCATGGGCGCAGCGGGCCATGAAGGGGCAGGATTCGGGGTGACGGCCCATGACCGGCGGCTGGCCCTCGATCACCCGCAGCTTGGCGTCGCGCGCGCCGTGGATCTTCGGCATCGTCTGCAACAGCGCGCGGGTATAGGGATGGGCGGGATTGGCGAAGAGTTCGCGCACGGGGCCATGCTCGGCCACCTGACCGCCATACATCACCATGACCCTGTCGGCGATTCCGGCGATGACACCCAGATCGTGGGTGATCCAGATGATCGCCATGCCCAGCTTCTGGCGCAGCTCTTTCACCAGTTCGAGGATCTGCGCCTGGATGGTCACGTCAAGCGCGGTGGTCGGCTCGTCCGCGATCAGCACCTTCGGATCGCAGGCGAGAGCGATGGCGATCATCACCCGCTGACGCATCCCGCCCGAGAACTGGTGCGGGTAATCGCCCAGGCGCCGCCTGGCATCCGGAATGCCCACCAGCTCCAGCAATTCGACCGCGCGTTCGCGGGCGCGGGTCTTGGACATGCCCAGATGCGTGCGCAGCGGTTCGGTCAGCTGAAAGCCCACGGTGAATACCGGGTTCAGCGAGGTCATCGGGTCCTGAAACACGAACCCCACTTCGCGGCCCCGGACCTTGCGCAGCCCGTCCTCGCCCAGCGTCAGCAGGTCCGTATCCCCAAGCCATACCTCGCCGCCGCGAATTTCCGCGGGCGGAGACGGCAGAAGCCCCAGAAGCGACATCATGGTGACGGACTTGCCCGAGCCGGATTCGCCCACGACGCCAAGCAGCTCACCGGGGCGCAGATCGAAGCTTACGGAATTGACGGCATGGACCTCACCCGACCGGGTGCTGAACACCGTCTTCAGGTTCCTGACATCAAGAACCGGCACCGCCCCGTCATGCATGGGCGTCTCCCCGTTGTGTTTTTTTGTTCCGGTCAGTGTTCTGACTCGGTCTTTATCGGGGAAGCTTGGCAACATTCCCGCGTTACGGCAAGAAAAAACGCGGAGCCCCGAAAGCGCGATAAAAGCGCGGATTGCTCAATTTTTCCGCGAAAATAATCGCCTATGCGCCGGTTTCTGCCTGCCGCAACGTCATTGGCTTGCGGCGTCGCGGGGCTTGACCTCTCTATGGGCGCGTGGCGAGGATGGCCTTGTCCAACCCCCTGGAGACCCTGATGACGACCCCCGACAGCGCCGCCCTGAACCCCGAGGCCGGCCCGCGAGAGATCCTGCAATCGCTGATCGCCTTTCCGACCGTCAGCCGCGACACCAACCTGCCGCTGGTCGAGTGGGTCGAGGCGTTTCTGGCGTCGAACGGCATCGACAGCACGCGCGTGATGTCGCCCTGCGGCACCAAGGCGCATTTGTACGCGCAGGTCGGGCCGGATGCGCCGGGCGGGGTGGTCCTGTCGGGCCATACCGACGTGGTGCCGGTCGACGGGCAGGCCTGGGATACCGACCCCTGGACGCTGACCGAGAAGGACGGCAGGCTTTACGGTCGCGGCACCTGCGACATGAAGGGGTTCGACGCGCTGGCGCTCTGGGCGATGGCCCGGGCGTCACGCCTGCCGCTGACGCGCCCGCTGCAGCTGGCCTTCAGCTATGACGAAGAGGTGGGCTGCATGGCGGTCGCCGATCTGGTCGAGGCGATGATCGGCTCGGACCTGCCGCGCGCCGAGACGGTAATCGTGGGCGAGCCGTCGATGATGAAGGTGGTGACCGGCCACAAGGGCGGGCTGGGCGTGCATGTCCATATCCGCGGCTACGAGGTCCATTCCTCGATGCAGCCTTACGGCGTGAGCGCGATCATGGAGGGCGCGCGGCTGATCCAGTGGTGCAACGAGATGAATGCCGCGAATGCCGCCGACGCGCCGCCCAGCGCCTTGGCCGCGCCCTTCGATCCGCCCTTCACGACGCTGCATGTCGGCGTGATCTCGGGCGGGACCGCGCATAACATCACCGCCAAGGATTGCGATTTCCTGATCTCGGTGCGGCAGGTGCCGGGCGATACCGGCTGGGGCGAGAAGATCGAAGCCGCCGCGCGCGAGATCGAGGCGGGGATGCAGGCGATCCGCCCCGAGACGGGGATCGCGCTGGACATGGGCTTCGGCGTGCCGCCGCTGACGCCCGAACAGGGCGGCCCGGCCGAACTGCTCACCCGCCGCCTGACGGGCGACAATGGCGAGCATGTCGTGAGCTACGGCACCGAGGGCGGGCAATTCCAGAGCCGCGGCTACTCGGTCGTGGTCTGCGGGCCGGGCGACATCGCGCAGGCGCATCAGCCCAACGAGTTTCTGGACATCGCCCAGCTCGAAGCCGGGCAGGTCTTCATGGAAAAGCTGCTGGACGAACTCTGTCAATGAGCCGGATCCTTCTGGTCAGCCATGGCTATGACGGGCCGGTGCCCGATCGGGTGCGGCTGTTTCTCGAGCGCACGGGCCGGCCCTACGACGTGGTCGCGCCCCATGCCGGGGACAGCTTGCCCGACAGCATGGCGGGCCTCGGCGGCGTGGTGATCTATGGCGGCGGGCAGGAGATCTACCAGACCGACCTTTATCCCTACCTTGCCGATGAACACGCCTTTGCCCGCCGCGCCGTGGCCGGGAACGTGCCGCTTCTGGGGATCTGTCTTGGTGCGCAATGCATCGCCCATGCTCATGGCGCCGAGGTGCGCCCGCGCTCCGACGCGGCCTATGAATTCGGCTATTACGACATCGCGCCGACCGCGGCGGGCAAGGCGCTGCTGCCCGCCCCCATGACGATGCCGCAATGGCACTGGCACGGCGCCGCGCTGCCCGAGGGCGCCGAGCTTCTGGCGTCCAGCGCGATGTTCCCGACACAGGCCTTCCGGCTGGGATCGGCCATCGGCTTCCAGTTCCATCCCGAAGTCACCGCCGATCTGATGCGTCACTGGCAAAGCCTGCCCGAAGCGCCCTTCGGCGCGCCCGGCGCCCAGACACGGGCCGAGCAGCAGGCGCTGATGGATCGCCACGACGCGGCGATCGACACGTGGTTCAACAGCTTTCTTTCCGGATTCTTCGCATGAACGATTTTCCTCTGACCGCAGCCCTGTCCCGACGCCATGCCGACGCTCTTCCCGCCGAGGCGGATGTCGTGGTGATCGGCGGCGGCATCGCCGGTGTCAGCGCCGCGTGGGAGCTTGCAGGGAAGGGCCTGAAGGTCGTTTTGTGCGACAAGGGCCGGGTCGGGGCCGAGCAATCGGGGCGCAACTGGGGCTGGATCCGGGTGCATGGGCGTGACCCGTCCGAGATCCCGCTGGTGCTGGAAGCGCGGCGGATCTGGGAAAGCTGGGCGCAAAGGCTGGGGCCCGATCTGGGCTACAAGGTCGTCGGCGTCACCTATCTGGCCCGCACCAAGGCCGAACTGGCCGAGGACGAGGCGTGGATGAAACACGCCCGCGCGCATGATCTCGACACGCGGATGCTGAGCCGGGCCGAGACCGCCGAGCGGATGGTCAATGCCGCGCCCGACCGCTGGATCGGCGCGATGCACACGGCCTCGGACGCCAAGGCCGAGCCCTGGGTCGCGGTGCCGATGATGGCGCGATCCCTGGCCGGGGCGGGGGTGACGATCCGCGAATCCTGCGCGGTGCGCAGCCTGATCGTCGAAGCCGGGCGCGTGCGCGGCGTGGTGACCGAGGACGGGCCGGTCCGCGCGGACGCGGTGGTGCTGGCTGGCGGGGCGTGGTCGTCGCTTTTCCTGCGCGCCCACGGTGTCGACATCCCGCAATTGTCGGTTCTGGCCTCGGCCTGCGCGACGGTGCCATTGCCCGAGGGCTTCGACGGCGCGGCATCGGACCCGCAATTCGCGCTCAGGCGCCGGGCGGATGGCGGCTATACCGTCGCGCCGGGCGACACCCATGTCATGTATGTGGGGCCCGACGCGTTCCGGCATCTGCGCGCCTATCTGACCGTGCTGAAAACCGACTGGCGCAGCACCAAGCTGCGCCCCTATGCGCCGGCGGGCTTCCCCGATGCATGGTCGACCCGTCGTCACTGGGCGCCCGACCAGCCATCGCCGTTCGAAAAGATGCGCATCCTCGACCCCAAGCCTGACGGGAAAGCGCTCGACGCCGCCCTGACGGCGTTCGGCAAGGCCTATCCCACGATCGGCAAACCGGCGATCCGCGCGTGGTGGGGCGGGATGATCGACACGATGCCCGACGTGGTGCCGGTTCTCGACACGATCGACGCTTTGCCCGGCCTGACCGTCGGATGCGGGCTGTCTGGCCATGGTTTCGGCATCGGTCCGGCCATCGGGCGGGTGCTGGCCGATCTGGCGACCGGGGGCGATCCAGGGCACGATTTGTCGCGCTTCCGTCTGGCGCGGTTTCGCGATGGCAGCGTGGTGACGCCGGGTCCGGCGCTGTAAGAGCGGGTATCACCACTCTTGTCCGGGCGCCGTTTCCGCGTCACGCTCGGCTATAAGGAAACCGCAGGAGCGTATCGATGCCCGTCCGTAACCGTCTTGCCGAGCTGCACCCCGAAATCACCGAGTGGCGCCACGACCTGCACGAGCATCCCGAACTGCTCTATGACCTGCCGCGCACGCAGGCTTTCGTGGCCGGGAAGCTGACCGAATTCGGCTGCGATGAGGTGGTGCAGGGAATCGGACGTTCAGGCGTCGTGGCGGTGATCCGGGGGCGCAAGACCGGCTCGGGCAAGGTGGTGTGTTTCCGCGCCGATATGGACGCCCTGCCGATCACCGAGGCGACGGGGCTCGATTTCGCGTCGAAAACGCCGGGCAAGATGCATGCCTGCGGGCATGACGGGCATACCTCGATCCTGCTGGGGGTGGCCAAGTACCTGTCCGAGACACGCAATTTCGACGGCACCGTGGTGCTGGCCTTTCAGCCCGCCGAGGAAGGCGGGGCAGGGGCCAAGGCGATGGTCGATGACGGGCTGATGGATCGCTGGGGCGTGCAGGAGGTCTATGGGCTGCACAACATGCCCGATCTTCCGGTCGGCCATTTCGCGATCCGCGAGGGCGCGCTGCTGGCCTCAGCCGACGAATTCGAGATCACCGTCACCGGGCGCGGCGGACATGCCGCGATGCCGCATGCGGCAGTCGATACAACGCTGGTGGCCAGCCATATCGTCGTGGCGCTGCAATCGGTGGTCGCGCGCAATATCGACCCGCTCGGCTCGGTCGTGGTGACGGTGGGCAGTTTCCACACGGATTCGGTCGTGTCGAATGTGATCGCGCACGAGGTCGTGCTGAAAGGCACGGTGCGCACGCTTGACCCCGCGCTGCGCAAGCTCGCCCATGAACGGATCGCGGCGCTCGTGCCCGCCACGGCATCGGCCTTTGGCGCCAGCGCCGCGCTGGATTATCGCTGGGGCTACCCGGTGACGATGAACCATCCCGAGCAGACCGCCTTTGCCGCCGATTGTGCCGTCGAGGTCGCGGGCGCGGCCCATGTGGACCGCGCGACGAAGCCCGTGATGCCGGCCGAGGATTTCGCCTATATGCTCGAGGCGCGGCCGGGCGCCTATATCTTCCTGGGCAATGGCGACACGCCGATGTGCCACCACCCCGCCTATCGCTTCGACGACGAGGCGATCCCGCATGGATGCAGCTGGTTCGTCACGCTTGCCGAACGCCGGATGCCGCTGGAGTAACGCCGATGCCGATCAAGAACCGTTTCGCCGAACTTCTGCCGGAGATCGCCGCGTGGCGGCGGGATTTCCACGCCCATCCCGAATTGCAGTTCGAGCTTCCCCGAACCTCGGCGCGCGTGGCATCGCTGTTGCGCGATTTCGGCGTCGACGAGGTGGTCGAGGGGATCGGGCGCTCGGGCGTGGTCGCGGTGATCCGGGGCCGGCAGGCGGCTTCGGGCCGCGTGCTGGGCTTTCGCGCCGACATGGACGCGCTGCCGATCATCGAGGCGACGGGAGCGGATTACGCCTCGACCCATGCGGGAAAGATGCATGCCTGCGGCCATGACGGACATACGTCGATCCTGCTCGGTGCCGCGAAATACCTGGCCGAGACGCGGAATTTCGATGGCACCGTGGTGCTGATCTTCCAGCCTGCCGAAGAGGGCGGCGGCGGTGCCAAGGCAATGGTCGAGGACGGCGTTCTGGACCGGTTCGGCATCCAGGAAGTCTATGGTCTGCACAACAACCCCGGCGCGCCGGTAGGGTCCTTCGCGATCAAGGAGGGTCCGTTGCTGGCTGCTGCGGACTTCTTCGAGATCACGGTCAAGGGCAAGGGCGGCCATGGCGCGCAGCCGCATGTGACCGCCGACGCAACGCTGGCGGGCGCGGCGGTGGTGATGGCGCTGCAACAGGTCGTGTCGCGCAATATCGACCCGCTGCAACCCGTCGTCCTGTCGGTCACGGGCTTCGCCACCGACACGATGGCGCATAACGTGATCCCCGATACCGCGCGGCTGACCGGCACCGTCCGCACCTTCGACGTGGCCACCAAGAACCGTGTCCGCGAGCGGATGCAGGCGGTGGCCGAGGCGACGGCGCAGGCCTACGGGGCCACGATCGCGATGGATTATGTCGACGGCGTGTTGCCCACGATCAACGCGCCAGAGGCAACCGGCCACGCCATAGCCGCCGCCGAAGCGGTCGCGGGCCGCGTCGATACCACGCTTGAGCCGTCGATGGGCGGCGAGGATTTCTCGGAAATGCTGGCACAGCGCCCGGGGGCCTTCATCCTGCTGGGGAATGGCGACAGCGCCGATCTTCACCATCCGAAATACGATTTCAACGACGAGGCGATCCCGGCCGGTTGCAGCTGGTTCGCGGCCCTCGCCGAACAACGTATGCCGATCACGGCCTGAGGAGACATCCATGCCGGTCAAGAACCGTTTCGCCGAATTGCTGCCCGATATCACCGCCTGGCGCCGCGATTTCCACGAGAATCCCGAAATCCTGTTCGAGGTGCATCGCACTGCCGGCATCGTCGCCGAGAAGCTGCGCGCCTTCGGCTGTGACGAGGTGGTCGAAGGCATCGGGCGCACCGGCGTCGTGGGCGTGATCCGGGGCAAGGCGACCGGCTCGGGCAAGGTGATCGGGCTGCGGGCGGATATGGACGCGCTGCCGATCTTTGAGGCGACGGGCGCGCCCCATGCCTCGAAAGTGCCGGGCGCCATGCATGCCTGCGGCCATGACGGCCATACGGCGATGCTGCTGGGTGCCGCGCAATACCTGGCCGAGACGCGCAATTTCGACGGCACCGTCGTGGTGATCTTCCAGCCCGCCGAAGAGGGCGGCGGCGGCGGGCGCTTCATGTGCGAAGACGGGCTGATGGAGCGCTGGGGCATTCAGGAAGTCTACGGCATGCATAACTGGCCCGGCATGCCGGTCGGGTCCTTCGCGATCCGCCCGGGCGCTTTCTTTGCCGGCACCGATCAGTTCCGCATTCTGGTCGAAGGGCTGGGCGGCCATGCCGCGAAGCCCCATGAGACCGTCGACACGACCGTGGTCGCCGCGCATCTGGTCACTGCCTTGCAAACCATCGCCAGCCGCAACCACGACCCGGTGAAAAATCTGGTGGTTTCGGTCACGTCGTTCCGCACGGAATCCGAAGCGTTCAACGTCATCCCGCAGCATGTCGAACTGCGCGGCACGGTGCGCACGATGGATCCCGAAACCCGCAAGATGGCCGAACAGCGCATCAAGGAGATCGCCGCGGGCGTCGGCGCGACCTTCGGCGCGAAGGCCGAGGTCGACTGGCGCCCGGGCTATCCGGTGATGGTCAACAGCGAGGAACAGACGGCTTTCGCCGCCGAGGTCGCGGCCAAGGTCTCGGGCGACTGCGCCGAGGCGCCCTTGGTCATGGGCGGCGAGGATTTCGCCTACATGCTCGAGGAACGGCCCGGCGCCTATATCCTCGTGGGCAACGGCGATACCGCGATGGTGCACCATCCGGCCTATGATTTCGACGACAACGCGATCCCGGCGGGGTGTTCGTGGTGGGCCGGGATCGTCGAGCAGCGGATGCCGGCCTGATCCGCTCAGCGCTCTTTCCCGCGCGCGTCGCGACAGGCGGCCTGCGCGCGGTCGCGCAGGGTTTCCAGCACCTCGGCCCGCCCGAAGGCGCGGCTCGCGGCGGGTCGCTGGCGCAACCAGTCGGCGGTGGTCGCGGCCAGCTGCTGGTTGAGCCGGCTATGCCGTGTCTCGATCCAGCGTCGGTGCGCCAGCCGCGCGGCCAGCATCGCCGGGTCGACCGAGCCGCCCTCGTCCTCGGCCGTCAGCGGCGCCTCGGTGGTCTTCAGCGCCGACAGCGCCGTCTTCAGCCGGTTGCGGCTTTGGGCGACGGCGGCCAGCTTGGCCAGTTCCGCATCGCGCTTCATCGCGCTCAGCGCCGCAAGCCGCTGCAGGGTCTCGAGCTTCCGACGGTCCATCAGCGTCTCTTCCCGCGGCGGGTGCCCCGTGCCCGGGCCTTGGCCCGCATCGTGTCGGCAAAGCGGATCGCGGCGGCGACGGGCTGATAAAGCTCAGGCGCGATCTCGGCGCCCAGGGGCACGGTGGCAAAGATCGCCCGCGCGGTGGGCGGGTCGGAATGGATCGGCACGCCCGCCTCGCGCGCCACCTCACGGATGCGCGCGGCGGTATCGTCGGTGCCCTTGGCCACGCAGACCGGCGCCCCGGCCGATCCCGGCGCCCAGGCCAGCGCCACGGCGTAATGCGTCGGGTTGACGATCACCACGGCGGCGCGCGGCACTTCGGCGATCATCTGGTTCGAGGCATAGCCGGCCGCGCGCGCGCGCCGCTCCTGTTTCAGATGCGGATCGCCCTCGGCCTGTTTGTGATCCTCGCGCAGCTCCTGATGCGACATCTTCTGTTTGCGCCGGTGATCGAAGACCTGCCACAGGTAATCCAGCCCCCCGATCGCCAGCATGATCAGCACGACCAGCGCCATGAACTCGGCCAGCATCCGCATCAGGGCGACGCTGGCCTGACCCGGGCTCTGCTCGATCGTGATCACCAGATCCGGCATCCGGGCCCAGAGGAACAGCCACAGCAGCAGGCAGTAGATCGCCAGCTTGATCGAGGATTTCGCAAATTCGACCAAACCCGAAAGACCGAACTTGTTCTTCGCATTCGCGATGGGCGAGATGCGCTGCGCCTTGAACTGCAGTTTCTCAGGCGCAAAGACCAGGCCGCGCAGCGCGATCAGCGCGGCGATCACCAGAGCGCCGGGCACGATCAGGATCGGCGCCATCGCCGCGATCACCGCGTTCAGGATCGTGCCCCCCAGCGCCGTCCCGCCACCCAGAAGCAGCGGCCCCAGGCTGTCGGGATGATCCAGCAGCGACACCCCCAGCTCGCCCAGCTTCATCGGGACCCAGCCGCCGGGCAGCAGCACCAGACACAGGAAACCCGCCATCGCCACGGCGGCGGTCAGGTCTCCGCTGCGCGGCAGGTCGCCCTTGCGCCGCGCCTCGTCCAGCTTGCGCGGCGTGGCCTCGTGCGGCTTGTCGGCGCCGTCGTCTTCGCCGCTCATGGCGCCACCGGGTTGCCCAGCGTGGCCAGGAAAGCGGGGATCCAGACGCTCAGCATGATGGGTGCGGTGATGAAGAGCAGGAACAGCCCGCCCAGCGTCAGCGCCGGGGCGCCCACGAAAGCCACCATCAGCTGTGGCATCGCCCGGTTGATCGCCCCAAGCGCAAGGTTATAGAGCCCCGCGCCGATGACGAAGGGCGCGGCCAGCGAGAAGGCCAGCGCGAAAGCCTGAGCGACCCGCGCCACGCCCCATTGCGCGACCGATGCCGGATCGGGCCACTGGCCGGGAGTGAACAGCTCGTAGGACAGGACGAGATACTGCACCAGCCGCTCGGGCAGTCCCGCCATCGCCGCCGCGCAGAGCCCGGCCATGACCAGCACCTGCGAGATCGCCGGTTGCGGATCGACGCCCGCACCGCCAAAGGCCTGCGACAGCGAGGTCGCCTGCGCGGCCATGGTGCCGGCCATCATCAGCGCCTGGATCATCAGCCGCAGCGCCATGCCCAGCATCACGCCGATCAGCGTTTCCTGCGCCGAGAAGATCACCCAACCCAGCGGCGTGGGCGGGGGCACAGGCACCGCCTCCACGACTGCCGGGGCCACGACGACGGTCGTCACCAGCGCTGCCGCCAGCCGGATCCGCGCGGGCACGACACGCTCGCCGAAAACCGGCACCACGGCAAAGACCGGTCCGATCCGCGCGAAGACCAGCGCGCCGCCTGCAAACCACGCCTGAAGCTGCGCGGCGAGCGCGGTCAGCGCGGCGATCATCTCGGCGCTCAGTGCATCGGTCATGCGGCGATCTGCCCGACAAGCGCGGGACGCGCCTCCATCCCGATTTCCTCGAAGGCGAGAACCGGGGCCGAGACGTCGCGCGCGGCCATCACGGTGCGCAGGAAGCGGCGGCGGCGCGCGGGCGAGACCAGCGCGGCCTGCGTCCCCTCGTCGGCCAGATCGGCAAAGGTGCGCGCCAGCGCGGTGGCGAGCTTGCCGAAATCCTCGGGCGGCAGGGCGATGTCGAAGGCGCCGCGCTCGCCGTCGATCTGGTAGCGGGTAAAGACCTCTTCCCATTCGGGTGCCAGCTGGACCAGCGGCAGCGTGCCATCGGCGCGTTTGAGCGCCGCGACAAGCTGAAACCCCATGCGCTGGCGCACATGCTCGCAGACCGCTTCCGGGGTCAGATGCTGCACCCGCAATTCGGCGATGCTTTCAAGGATCAGCGGCAGGTTGCGGATCGACACCCGTTCATCGAGCAGAAGCCGCAGCACCGCCAGCAGCGTGTCCACCGGCACCTTGTCGGGGATCAGTTCATCGATCAGGCGGCGATTGGCCTCGGCCCGCGCGGGGTCCGAGAGATTGGTCATCTCGTCGAGCATCCGGCGCAGCCCGCGCAGGGTCAGAAGCCGCGCGAAGTTCGATTTCAGCACTTCGAGCAGATGCGTCGCCAGCACCTCGGCGGGCGAGACCACGGTCAGCCCGCTCAGCGCCGCGCTTTCCTCGTCGGCGCGGTCGATCCAGCGGGCGGGGGCGGCATAGACCGGCTCGCGCACATCGGTGCCGGGGGGCGCGGTATCGGCCGCGCCGTCGGGCAGCAGCGCCAGCCGCTGATCGGGGCGCAGGCGGTCGCGGCCCTGTTCGACGCCCTGGATGAGGATCGCGTATGCGCCCGGGTTGAGCGCCGGATCGTCGGTCAGCCGGACCTCGGGCAGGATCAGCCCGAAGCTGCGCGCCACGTGGTTGCGCATGTTCATGATCCGCGCGTCGAGCCCGGTCGCGGGGTCCAGCACCATCGGCACGAGATCGGGCGCGAAGGTGACGTGGATCTCGTCGAGATCCAGCACGTCGCCCAGCGATGTGGGTTTCTCGGCCGGGGGCGGCGCTGCCTCGGTCTTCTGGCGCGCAAGGGCGGCGCGGCGCGCGACCCAGCCGGCGGCCCCCAGAAGCGTGCCGCCGATGACGAAGGGCGTGAAGGGCAGGCCCGGCACCAGCGCGAAAAGCAGCATCAGCATCGCCACCGTCAGCAGCGCCGAGGGGTATCGGCCCAACTGCGCCATCAGCGCGGTATCGGTGGCGCCGCTGGCCCCGCCGCGCGCCAGAAGAAGCGCCGCCGCGATCGAGATGACGACGGCGGGGATCTGGCTGACCAGCCCGTCGCCCACGGTGAGGATCGCGTAGGTTTCGAACGCTTCGCCCAGCGACAGGTCATGCACGAGCGTGCCCATCAGCAGGCCGACGACGATGTTGAGCACGGTGATCAACAGGCCCGCGATGGCGTCGCCCTTGACGAATTTCGACGCCCCGTCGAGCGAGCCGAAGAACGTGGTCTCGGCCTGTTCCCGTTCCCGCCGGGCGCGGGCCTCGACATGGGTGATGGCGCCCGCCGACATATCCGCGTCGATCGCCATCTGCTTGCCCGGCATCCCGTCCAGCGCGAAGCGGGCGCCCACTTCGGCCATCCGTCCCGCGCCCTTGGTGATGACGATGAAATTGACGATCAGCAGGACGCAGAACACCACCACGCCCAGAAACACGCTGCCGCCCATGATGAAGCTGGCAAAACCCTGGATCACGCTGCCGGCGGCCTGCGGGCCGGTATGCCCTTCGCCGATGATCAGCCGGGTCGAGCTGACATTGAGCGACAGGCGCAGCATCAAAGAGGCCAGCAGCACGGTTGGGAAGATCGAGAAATCGAGCGGTCGCTCGATGAACAACGTGATGGTGAACATCAGGATCGCCAGCGCGAAGGACGCGGCGAGGCCGATATCCAGCATCCAGGCGGGCATCGGCAGGATCATCATCACGATGATCGCCATCAGCGCCATGGCCAGAAGGACGGTGGGCTGGAACAGGCGGGTCATGGGCGGACCTCGATGAAGGGGCGGGGGCCCGTTGCGGTATCCGGGACCAGCGACGCGCCCGAGGCCCGTCCGCCCAGAAGCGGGTAGGTATTGACCCGGGGCGCGCCGGCGCGGGGCGCGGAGATCAGCGCGCTCAATGTCGGGCGGTCGCGCAGTTCCGCGCGGATGCGCGTGAAGCGGGCGCGGTAGCGGTCGGCAAAGCGGGGCGTGCGCGAGTGGTAGGCTCCCGCCGCGCCCTCCCATGATCCGAATTCGTCGTAAAGTTCGGCCATGAGGCGCGCGGCGTAGCGCCCGGCGGTTGTCGGGTCGAGCAGGTCCTCGGGCCGGGTGAAATGCGCGCCGTGCCAGTGCCAGTTGATCTGGAAACAGCCCAGATCGAACAGATCCTGTCCGCGCGCCAGCAGGCTGCGGGCGAATCGCGCCGCCTCGTCGGGGGTGTCGAACCAGTGGCCGCGCCCTTCGGCATTGGCGGTCCAGGGCCAGGGGCGCAGGCCGCCATCGCCGCCGCGGCCGGTTTCGGTCAGGGTGATGGCCAGCATCACCTCGGCGGGTACTCCCGCCTCGCGCGCCGCGCTGACGGCGGCCGATTCGCACAGTTCCGGACGGGCAAGGGCAGGGGGCGCCGCCGCGAGATGCAGGGCCAGCGCCAGGGCAGCTGCCTTGGTCGCAGCGGGACGGGGGCGAGATTTCTTCATCGCGTTCACCGGGGCGTGGGCAGGATAGACAAAGAAGCGGAGCGGGCAGGGCAAGCGCAGCCTAGCGCGGGTATGGTTGACAAAGCGTTGACCGCGCAGGGGAAGGGCAAGACGCCGCATCGCCCGCCGGATCGGTGCCCTGACGGGGGGCCGGGCCGCCCTCCTGCTGCGTCCCCTCGTCGCACCAAACCGCCGCCCGGCACCCGGCAAAGAGCCGCCGTCCGGACAGGCACGAGCCGTCTTGCGCCACGCTGCTCTTGTACTTCGACGCATTTTCGGCCATAAGTAGGCCTGCGACGTTATCTGCATCGACCTGTCGGCCCTTATCGGCCTCCTCTGCTCGATTACGATGTTACCGAGCCGGGTTGCCGCATACTGTGGGCAGCATTTTGACAGGAGTACTCACGATGGCCAATGGCACCGTGAAATGGTTCAACGAAACCAAGGGTTACGGCTTCATCCAGCCGGAAAGCGGCTCGAAGGACATCTTCGTGCATATCAGCGCTGTCGAGCGTTCGGGCCTGCGCGGTCTGAATGACGGCCAGAAAGTGACCTACGATCTGGAAACCAGCCGTGACGGCCGCGAGTCGGCCACCAACCTCGCGCTGGTGTGATCGATACGGATCCCCGTATCCCCTTGACTTTCAAGACGGGCGGCCGCTTTGGCCGCCCGTTTTATTTTGTCGCACCCTGCCGCGGATCACGGCCTCCGGTTTCGCTTGACACCGACGCTCAGTAAACAATTTTTAGGAATGAGGCCGGGGCTTTCCGGCCATTTTTGTGATCGGCCCCCGGCGGGCCGCCCTCGGACAAAGGAACCGACATGTCCCTTGCCCTGATCGCGGCGCTGCCTTTCATTGGCGCTCTGTTTCCTGGCCTGATGATCCGCGCGGGCCGCAATGTCTGCGCCTCGATAACCCTGTCGGCGACCGCGCTGGCGCTGATCGGTCTTCTGATGAACGCGCCCGCCGTGTTCCTGCGCGGCGAGACGATCCTCGAAAGCTACGAATGGCTTCCGCAGATCGGGCTGAACGTGAATTTCATGCTCGACGGTCTGGGGTTCCTGTTCGCGCTGATGATCCTCGGGATCGGGCTGCTGATCATCATCTACGCGCGCTTCTACCTCGCCGGCTCGGACCCGATGGGGAATTTCTATACCTATCTGCTGTTGTTCCAGGGCGCGATGGTGGGCATCGTTCTGTCCGATAACATCCTGCTTTTGCTGATTTTCTGGGAGCTTACCTCGCTCTCGTCCTTCCTGTTGATCGGCTATTGGAAGCACCTGCCCGACGGGCGGCAGGGCGCGCGGATGGCGCTGACGGTGACCGGGATGGGCGGGCTGGCGATGATCGGCGGGATGCTGATCCTGGGCCAGATCGCGGGCAGCTACGACATCCACGTCATCTTGCAGAATGGCGATGCGATCCGCGAGAGCGAGCTGTACCTGCCCGCGCTGATCCTGATCCTGCTGGGCGCTTTTACCAAGTCCGCGCAGTTCCCGTTCCACTTCTGGCTGCCCCACGCCATGGCCGCGCCGACGCCGGTATCGGCCTATCTGCACTCGGCCACGATGGTGAAGGCGGGGCTGTTCCTGATGGCGCGGATGTGGCCGGCATTGTCGGGGACGCCGGAATGGTTCTGGATCGTGTCGGTGGCGGGGCTGATCACGATGGTTCTCGGCGCCGTGATCGCGCTGTTCAAGGACGATCTCAAGGCGCTTCTGGCCTTTTCGACCGTATCGCATCTGGGCCTGATCACCCTGCTTCTGGGGCTGGGGACGGAGTATGCGGCCTATGCGGCGGTGTTCCACATCATCAATCACGCGACCTTCAAGGCGGCGCTCTTCATGACCGCCGGGATCGTCGATCACGAGGCGCATACCCGCAACATCCGGCTTCTGGGCGGCTTGCGGCGGCTGATGCCGATCACCTTCACCATCGGCACCATCGCAGCGCTGTCGATGGCCGGGATCCCGCTGTTCAACGGCTTCCTGTCCAAGGAGATGATGCTGCAGGCGGCCGAGGAAACGGGCCTGTGGTTCGCCGTTATCGCCACGATCGGCGCGATCTTCTCGGTCGCCTATTCGTTCCGTTTCATCGTCCATACCTTCCTGGGCCCGGTGCGCGACGATTATCCTCACCGCCCGCATGATCCGGGCTTCGGCATGTGGGTGTCGCCGGCCATCCTGTGCGTTCTGGTCGTGGTCATCGGCCTGTTCCCGGCGCAGACCGTGGGCGGCTTCGTCGATGTCGTCGCCTCGGCGGTGGTCGGCAATTACGTCCACGAACACCTGGCCATCTGGCACGGGGTCACGCCCGCACTGATCATGTCGATCATCGCCGTCGGCGTCGGCATCGTCGTGCTGGCCTTCCAGCGGGGGCTGGCGCCGGTCTGGGACAAGGCCCCGCGCCCCGAGGCGAAGGCGATGTTCGACGCGCTGGTCTCGCGCGCGGCCAAGGGCGCGAACGAGCTGACCGATGCGCTGCATGACGGCGCGATCTCGCGCTATCTGGGGATCCTGACAGTGGTCATTCTGGGCTATGCGGTCTGGGCCTTCGTCTCGGGCACGCATGTGCCGGGCACGCGTGAGCTGCTGCCGATCGGCCCGGTCGAGATGGTGTTCTTCGCGGTGCTCATCACCTGCAGCCTGGGTGTCGTGCTGATGCACCGGATGCGGTTCGTGGCGCTGATCGTCATTTCGATCTGCGGACTGGTCGTGGCGATGTCCTTCGTGCGCTTCTCGGCGCCCGACCTGGCGCTCACGCAGCTGACGGTCGAGGTGGCGACGATCATCCTGTTGCTTCTGGCGCTGAATTACATGCCCAAGGAGACCCCCGTCGGCACGACCTTCCCGCGACGGGTGCGCGACGTGGTGATCGCGTTGGTTACCGGCGGCGCGGTGGGCGGTCTGGCCTATGCGCTGCTGACCCGCAGCCCCAGCCTGCCGACGATCTCGGATTACCATGTCGCCAATTCCTATACCGGCGGCGGCGGCAACAACGTGGTCAACGTGATCCTGGTGGATTTCCGGGGCTTCGACACGATGGGCGAGATCATCGTGCTGGGCATCGCCGCGCTGGTCATCTTCGCCATCGTCGAGGCGGCCCTGCAGGGCCCGGCCTCGCGGCGGCTGCGCAACTGGGTGCCCGACATGCCGCAAAGCCGCGACCGTCACCCGCTGATGATGGTCGTCGTCACCCGCATGACACTGCCCATCGCGCTGATCGTCGGGATCTACATCTTCCTGCGCGGGCATAACGAGCCGGGCGGCGGCTTCATCTCGGGGCTGGTCGTGGCGATCGCGCTGTTGATGCAGTACATGGCGTCGGGTTTCGCCTTCAGCACCGAACGGCAGAGGGTGGCCTATCACGGGATGATCTCGGCCGGCGTGCTGATCGCTGTGCTGTCGGGGCTGGCCAGCGTCGTGCTGGGCTGGAACTTCCTGACCTCGACCAATGAATACCTGTATATCCCGGGGCTCGAGCGGATTCACCTGGCCTCGGCCGTGTCGTTCGACCTGGGCGTGTTCCTGACCGTGGTCGGCGCGGTGATGCTGGCGCTGGCCAGCCTCAGCCGGATCGGCCTGCGGGCGGGCGAGGGGGTCAACCTGACCCCGATGGATGTCGATCCGAGCGCCGACCATTCGCGCACCGAGATGCGCGCCGACAGGCAGAAGGAGAACTGAGATGGAAGTGCTTGTCGCGATCTCCATCGGCGCCATGACCGCATCGGGGATCTACCTGATGCTGCGTCTGCGCACCTTTACCGTCGTGCTGGGTCTGTCGATGCTGACCTATGCCGTCAACGTGTTCCTGTTCGCCTCGGGAAGGCTGGTGACCGGCGCCCCGCCGATCCTGGGCTCGCTCGACACGCTGAGCGATCCCTTGCCGCAGGCGCTGGTGCTGACCGCGATCGTGATCTCGTTCGGGATGACGGCGCTGGTCGTGATGCTGGCGCTCAGCGCCTATCTGAACGCGGGCACCGACGAAATCGATATCGAGAAGCCCGGCGAGCAGCCGGAAACCGGGGGTTAAGCGCCAGCCATGGTTCACTGGATTGTTGCCCCCGTGATCATCCCCGCGCTGTTCGGTGCGATGATCATCCTGACCATGCGCCACGACACGCTGCTGCAGCGCGTGGGGTCGCTTGTCTCGTCGGTACTGTCGCTGGCCGTGGCGATTGCGCTTCTGGTCGGCGCCGGAACGGGCGAGGTGTTCAGCTACGAGCTGGGCTCGTGGCCCGCGCCCTTCGGCATCGTGCTGGTGCTTGACCGGCTGAGCGCGATGATGGTGCTGCTGACCGCCGTGCTGGGGTTGGTCGTTCTGTGCTATGCGATCGCCACCAACTGGGACCAGCGCGGGCGCAATTTCCATGCGCTGTTCCAGTTCCAGATCATGGGCCTGTTCGGCGCCATGCTGACCGGCGACATCTTCAACCTGTTCGTGTTCTTCGAGATCCTGCTCATCGCGTCCTACGGGCTGATGACGCATGGCGGCGGGCGGATGCGGATGCGCGGTGGCGTGCAATACGTCATCTACAACCTTGCCGGCTCGACCCTGTTCCTGTTCGCGCTGGGGACGCTTTACGCCGTCTTCGGCACGCTCAACATGGCCGATCTGGCCGAGCGCGCGCCGCAATTGCCGGCAAGCGACGAGGCGCTGGTGCGGGTGACGGCGGTGCTTCTGCTGATGGTCTTCGTCCTGAAGGGCGCGCTTTTGCCGATGCATTTCTGGCTGCCCAACACCTATGCGCTGGCCCCGGCGCCGGTGGCCGCGCTGTTCGCGGTGATGACCAAGGTGGGCGCCTATTCGGTGATCCGCGTCTTCACGCTGATCTTCCCCACCACGCTGGGGGCGGTCGGCGGGCTTGTCGCGGATGTCATGGTGCCGGCCGCGATGGTCACGCTGGCGGTGGGCATGATCGGCGTCCTGGGCGGCGGCACGCTGGCGCGGACGGTGTCGTTCGGGGTGATCGGCTCGATGGGGACGCTGTTTCTGGCCATCGGCACCTTTACCGAAACCTCAATTGCCGCGGGTCTCTATTACCTGCTCCATTCCACGCTGGCCTCGGCCGCGCTGTTCCTGGTGGTCGACCAGGTCCGCGCGCGGCGGGGCAATTCCACCCTGCTGCCGCAATCCCCGATGGAGGGCGCGGGCTTGGTTTCTGCCTTGTTCTTCGTCTCGGCCATCGCCATCGCCGGGATGCCGCCGCTGTCGGGCTTTCTGGGCAAGCTGATGATCATGCAGGCGATCCGGGTCGAGGATTGGTGGGTCTGGGGCTGGGCCTTCATCCTGTGCACCTCGCTTATCGCGGTGGTGGGGCTGTCGCGCGCGGGCTCGGTGCTGTTCTGGCGACCCTTCGACAATGCCTCGCCGCAGGATGACGATTTCACCGTGGTTCCGGGGACCACCGCGCCCCTGGGCACCGCCGTCATGGGCGCGCTTCTGGCGCTGATCGTGCTGCTGACCGTCGCGGCCGGGCCGGTGACGCGCTATGTTCAGGCGACCTCGGCGCAGCTGTTCGACACCCAGACCTATATCTACGCGGTGCTTGGCTCGCCCGAGGAACGCGCCGCGCGCGCCGCCGCCGAAGAGGCGCTCGCCGATGACCTGCACGGCGCGGATCACGGCGCGCCCGTGCGCCGCGAAACCAACGGCCACGAGGAAGGATACTGACATGCTCTCGCGTTTCCTGCCGCATCCGCTGCTGTCGCTTACGCTGGTTGTCGCCTGGATGCTTCTGGTCAACCAGATCACCGTGAACTCGCTGGTCTTCGCGGTGATCCTGGGGCTGGTGATCCCGGTGATCACCCGGCCCTACTGGCCCGACATGCCGCGCCTGCGCCATCCGTTCCGGGCGATCGAGTATGTCTTCGTGGTCCTCTACGACATCGTGAAGGCCAATATCGAGGTCGCGCTTATCGTGCTGTTCAAGCCTAACCGCGACCTCAGGCCCGCCTGGATCACCGTGCCGCTCGACGTCCGCTCGCCCGAGGCCATCACCATGCTTGCCGGCACCATCACGCTGACGCCGGGGACGGTATCGTGCGACCTGGCGGCCAATGGTCACGCGGTCCTGATCCATGCCCTTCACGCGCCCGATCCCGACGTCGTGCGCGACACGATCAAACAGCGCTACGAGCGCCGTCTCAAGGAGATCTTCGCATGATCACCTATGCCCTGATCTTTGCCATCGCCTGTTTCTCGCTGGGGCTTTTGCTGAACCTGTGGCGCGTCATCGTCGGGCCCCGGATCTCGGACCGCATCCTGGCGCTGGACACGATGACCGTGAACTGCATCGCGCTGCTCATCTTGCTGAACTTCTCGCTGGGATCGCCGATCTTCTTCGAGGTGGCGATGCTCTTTGCCCTTGTGGGCTTCGTGTCCACCGTCAGCTATTGCCGCTTCCTGCTGCGCGGCGACATCATCGAGTGAGGAGAACGCCATGACGCACGACCTTCCGCTCTGGGGTGAGATTACCGTCACCGTCTTCCTGATCGTCGCCGGCCTTTTCGCGCTGGTCGGATCGATCGGGCTGGTCAAGCTGCCCGATCCGATCACCCGCCTGCACGCGCCGACCAAGGCGACCACGCTGGGCGTGGGCGGGGTGCTGATCGCCTCGATGGTCTATGTCTTTGCCACCGAGGGCCGGGTGTCGATGCATGAGCTGCTGATCACGCTGTTCCTGCTGCTGACCGCCCCGATCAGTGCGCTGTTCATCGCCAAGGTTCACCTGCATCTGCGCGAAACCCCCGACACCCTGCCCGAGGCGCCCGATTCCGTGGGCTGGGCAGGCTATGCGGCGGATGGCCCCGCGCGGGGCGTCCGCGAAGTGCCGCCGCCCGAGCCGGGCACGACCAGCACGTCGATCTGAGCCCACGAAACGCGCGGACCCGCCTCGAGAGAGGCGGGCGCGCGCCGATCTGACGGATATTTCACATGGGAACGATCCGAAGTTGTTCCGACAACTGACCGGATGCGCTACCGTCTGTCCCGGTCGCCTGGCTTGCACCGCGACCGCAGGATGAGGACGACGTCCGGTGTGGGATGCAATGGCCATCGACGCCCTGACGGAAACCGTGGTGTCGCGGCTTCTGGTCGAGGGGGAAAGCGCGCGCTCGGTCGCCTTCGGGCTGGCCGGGCGTCTTGCCGTCGAAAGCCCGGACATGCCCGCCCTGTCGCTGGCCTTGCCCTTCACGCTGGCCGCCGGGGCGCTTGAAGAGGTGCTGGGCGCGGGCGAAGAGGCCAGGCGCGCGGCGCATGATGCGTGGCGGGTGGCGGCGCTGATCGGCGCGGACAGCCTGGCGCTGAGAGTGCAAAGCCGCAGCGACACGATAGCCGCGCTTTGGGACGCGTGGCGCCATGGGGACGAGGTGTTCCGCACCGACACCCGCTGAGGGCGCCGGTGCGGCCGGGACGGGCGGTTACGCCGTCCGCTCTTTCAGCAGGTCGCGGATCTCGGTCAGCAGCGCTTCGGCCGACGGCGGCGGGGGCGCAGCCGGCTCGGTCGAGGTCACGGGCTCGGCATCCTTGCGCACCGCCGCGTCCTTCACCCGGTTGACCATCTTCACCAGAACGAAGACCACCCAGGCCACGATCAGGAAGTTGATCACCGCCATCACGAACTTGCCCCAGGCAAAGATCGCCGCGCCGGATTCGCGCGCCGCGTCCAGCCCGGTGCCTGCCGCGACCTCGCCCGACAGGACCAGATACTTGTCGGTGAAATCAATGCCGCCGGTGAACAGGCCGATCACCGGGTTGATGATGTCGGCCACCAGCGAACTGACGATCGCGGTAAAGGCCGCACCGATGATGATACCCACGGCCATGTCCATGACATTGCCGCGGGCGATGAAGTCGCGAAATTCCTTGATCACTCTCGATCCCTTTCGTCCGCATTTCCCATGCGTTCCTCTTGTGCCGTGACGGTTGATCCGTCTCACCGGGGCGCTTACCTCGGTACGACAGGGATGATGCGTCCGGTTGGGGACAAGTCAAAGCGTAATTTTTCACCCGCGAAAGGATTAGTCTCTTGGCCACACTCACCGACCACCCCGTCACGCGGCGCTGGCCGCCCGCCGATCCCGGCGTCCTTCAGCTTTATTCGCTGCCCACCCCGAACGGCATGAAGGTCGGCATCATGCTTGAAGAATGCGGGCTGGCCTATGAAGGGCACCGACTGTCTTTCGGCGACAATGACCAGACCACGCCGGAATTCCTGGCACTCAATCCCAACAACAAGATCCCCGCGATCCTCGATCCGGACGGGCCGGGCGGCCAACCGCTGGCCCTGTTCGAAAGCGGCGCGATCCTGCTTTATTTGGCCGAGAAGAGCGGGCAATTCCTGTCGCAGGATCCCGCCGAGCGCTGGCACACGATCCAGTGGGTGATGTGGCAGATGGGCGGCATCGGGCCGATGTTCGGCCAGCTTGGGTTCTTCCACAAATTCGCCGGGAAAGAGATCGAGGACACGCGCCCGCATGAGCGCTATCGCGCCGAATCGGAGCGGCTGCTTAAGGTGCTGGACGACCGGCTCGACGGGCGCGACTGGATCATGGACGACTATTCCATCGCCGATATCGCGACCGCGCCCTGGGTGCGGACGTTAAGGGACTTTTATGGCGCCGCCGATATCGTCGGTTGGGACGCGCTGCGCCACGTGCCCGGCTGGCTGGACCGCTTTCTCGACCGGCCCGGCGTGAAGCGGGGCATGACGGTTCCGGCAGAAAGCTGAGCGCCGGCGCCCGGAACGGCGCGAAACCGGGCAGGCGCGGGGTCGGGGCAGGGCGGCAGCGCGTTTGTTCAGTGTCGGCTGAACTTTCGCCTTGCGCCTCTGGCGGAGCCGTGCGACGAAGCCACAGCCCCCGGTCGCGGGACCCTGCGACCGGGGGCAGCATTGCCAAGCTCTCTGCCGCTGTGGCAAGAGGGTCTGACAGATCCAGACGGAGCCAGATCCATGCCCGATTTCGCCGCCCGCAGGACGACGATGGTCGATACACAGGTGCGCCCTTCGGACGTGACCAAACTGCCCATCATCCAGGCGATGCTCACCGTTCCGCGCGAACGTTTCGTTCCTGCCGCGCTGGCCGAGGCGGCCTATATCGGCGAGAATATCGATCTCGGGAACGGGCGCGTGCTGCTCGACCCGCGCACGCTGTCGAAAATGCTCGATGCGCTAGATCTGAAATCCACCGACCTCGTGCTCGACCTCGCGCCCGGCACCGGCTATTCGACCGCCGTCATCGCGCATATGGTTCAGGCCGTCGTCGCGGTCGAATCCGATGCCTCGCTGGCCGAGGATGCGGGCAACGCGCTGGACGCTGTGGGGGCCAACAATGTCGCGCTGGAAGTGGGCGAGATCGCCTCGGGCGCGGCGGGTCACGGGCCCTATGACGCGATCATCGTCCAGGGCGGGGTCGAAACCTTCCCCGAGCCGCTGGCCGAGCAGCTGAAGGAAGACGGCCGCGTCGTCGCGCTGTTCATGTCGGGCGAACTGGGGACGGTGAAGCTGGGCGTCAAACATGCCGGGACGATCCGCTGGCGCGATATCTTCAACGCCTCGGCCCCGGTGCTGGATGGCTTCGCCACCACGCGCGCCTTCGCGCTCTGAGAGCGGATGAACGCGACCGCGCGGGGCCTGCCGGGCCCGCGCCTGCCTGGCTTCGGCCGTGACACTGGAGACTTTGATGCGCATCGCTAAACGTCTGGCTGCCGCCGTGAGCGCCCTCGCCATCGCAAGTTCCCTTGCCGTGCCCGCCGATGCCGATTCGCTGGCCGACGTTCTGGTGTCGGCCTATCGCAATTCGCATCTTCTGGATCAGAACCGCGCGCTTCTGCGCGCCGCGGACGAAGACGTGCAGCAAAGCATCGCGCAGCTGTACCCGGTGCTGAATTTCGCCGCCACCGCGCTGACCAATTCCGACAACAGCCCCCATGCGGCGGTGACGCTCAGCTTGTCCGCGACGATCCCGCTGATCGATTTCGGGCGCGGCGAACTGGCCGTGCAAGCCGCGCGCGAGGGCGTGATGGCCACCCGCGCGGCGCTGGTCGTGGTGGAGCAGAGCGTGCTTCTGACCGCCGTCTCGGCCTATATGCAGCTCTATTCCGACCTGCAGACGCTGCAGCTTCAGCGCAACAACGTGACGGTGATCTCGCAGCAGCTTCGCGCCGCGCGCGAGCGGTTCGAGCTGGGCGATTCCACCCGCACCGATGTTGCGCTGGCCGAAGCGCGGCTTGCCGCGTCGCGTTCGGCGCTGGCCGCCGCGCAGGGCGATGTCGCGATCTCGCGCGAAGAGCTCAACCTTGCCATCGGCATGTATCCCGACAGTCTCGATTCCCCGCCCAACCTGCCGCAACTGCCCGCCTCGCTGGAGGCCGCGCAGTCGATCGCACGGCGCAATCACCCGGCGATCACGCAGGTGCAGCACCTGGTGGCGGTGGCGGATCTGACCACCGATATCGCGCGGCGCCAGCGTTACGGCACGGTGAGCGGGTCGGTTTCGGCCGATGCCGGGATCCGGCGCGTCGATCCGCTTCCCAGCGCGCGCAGCGCGGATGTCACCGCGTCGATGACCTATTCCGTGCCGCTCTACGATGCCGGGCGCCTGCGCTCGGTCGAGCGGCAGAGCGTCGCGCGCGGTCAGGCCGAGCGCGCGAACCTGCATCAGACCGTGGCGATCGTTCAGCAATCGGTCGCGGCCAGCTGGGCCCGGCTGCAGATCGCGCGCGCCACGCTGGCGGCGGGGGACCTGCAGATCTCGGCGGCGCAATCGGCCTATGATGCCGTCCGCGCCGAGGCCGAGCTGGGCTCGCGTACGACGCTCGATGTTCTCGATGCCGAGCAAGAGCTTCTGGACGCCCGCTCGTCGCGCATCCTGGCGGCGGCGAATGTGCAGCTGGCGGCGTATTCGCTGCTGGAAGCGATGGGGCAGCTGACGGTCGAGTCGCTGGGTCTGGGAATCCCGACCTACGACATCGAAGCCTATTCCAGCGCGCTGCAGCACGGCCCGTCGGGCACGACCCCGTCGGTTCAGGGCTCGCGCCTGGACCGGATCATGAGCCGTTATGCCGACTGAGCGTCATCGGCGGTTGTTTCAGCGCCCCGGTCAGAGTATCCTTTGCCGATAACGAGCAGGGGAAAAAACGGCATGTCCGATCCGATGTCCAATCGCGAGATCGAGGACGTTCTCACATCGATTCGCAGGCTTGTGGCCCAGGAAGGTGACCGGGGAGCCGAGAACGGGCGCCTGATCCTGACCGAAGCCCACCGGGTGAGCGAGCAGGTCAGGGCGCTTGGCGGCGAGCATGAAGAGGCCGCCGCTCTGGTCGAACGCGCCGCCAAGGGCGACGACGTGACGATCCCCGCGCCCGATTTCAGCAAGCTCGAAGCCACCATCGCCGAACTGGAAGCCGCGGTGTCGGGCGTCGAGGGCGAGGGCGCCGAGGCAAAGCCGGTCCACGGGCCGGCTCCGTCGAAACCGTCGAACGTGACCGAGCTTTACGGCAAGATGAGTTTTTCCCATCAGCCGGTCAGCGCCGCGAACGCCGCCCAGCCGGATCCTGCCGGGCCGGATTCTTCCCAGCCTGACGCTGACCAGCCGGCCCCCGCCGACGGGTACCTCGCGACCGAAAACGCGGCCGAGGTCGAGCCCGCGGCCCTCGCGCCCGACGCGACCCCAGAAGTCGAGGCAAAGGTTGAGGCCGCCCCGGCACCCGAGGACGCCGCGCCTGCTGGCCCCGGGGACGAGATCGACGAAGATGGTCTGGCCGATACGATCCTGGACGAAGAAGAGCTGCGGCAGTTCGTGGCGCAGATCGTGCGCGAGGAATTGCGCGGGCAACTGGGCGAGCGGATCACCCAGCAGGTCCGCAAGCTCGTTCGCGCCGAGATCGCCAAGGTGCTCGAAGAACGCGACCTTTTCTGAGCGCACCGGCATTGGACCCATGAAAAAAGGCGCACCCGGCGGGTGCGCCTTTTGCCTGTCCGGGCCGGGCCCGATCAGAGCGTCAGCGACGGAATGATCTGCTTCTTGCGGCTCATGATGCCCGGCAGGACCACGGTGTCGCCCGTGACGCTGGCGCCGAAGCTCTTCTCGGCCATGTCCTTGACCAGATCGTTGGGGATCAGCAGCGTGGCTTCTTCCTTGAGGATGTCGATCACGAACAGCAGAACCTGATCGGCGCCGTCTTCCTTGGCCACGTCGACCATCGAGGCCATCAGGCTGTCTTTGCGGTCCAGCACGACCTTGGGCGCGGTGGTTTCCAGCACCGAGACCCGCAATTCCTTGCCCGCGACGGTGTATTCCTTGGAATCCATGCGCAGCAATTCGGCATCCGAGAAGGCCGAGACATCGGATTTCGCTTCGAACATCCGGGTGGCCAGCGCGTTCATGTCCACGTCCAGATCGGTCGCCAGCGCCTGCGCGACGTTGCGGTCGTGGTCGGTGGTGGTGGGGCTGCGGAATTCCAGCGTGTCGGACAGGATGCATGACAGCATCGCGCCCTTGATCCCGCGCGGCGCCTGCGCGACGGCCTCGCCCATCAGGTCGTAGAGGATGGTGGCCGTGCAGGCCAGCGGGCGCACGGTGATGTCGATCGGCCCCTTGGTTTCCAGCCCGCCGACCAGCTTGTGATGGTCGATGATCGCGCGGATATCGGCGGTATTGATGGCGTCGGGCAGCTCGGCGGGGTTGTTGGTGTCGACGATGACCACCGGCGCACCGGCCTCGACGTCCGAGATGATCTCGGGCTTGTCCAGTTCCCAGTGTTTCAGCACGAACGCGGCTTCGGTATTCGGTTCGCCCAGCAGTACGGGTTTCGCCGGGGTGCCCTTCACTTCGGACAGATACCACGCCCAGACGATGGGCGAGCCGGTCGAATCGGTATCGGGGGATTTGTGGCCGAAAACTTGGATGGTCATGAGGTCTGTCCCGTAATGACGCGAATGTAAGGGCGATTTTTCGCGGGTTTTATAGGCGCGGGGTCGGCGCTTGTCACTAGGTGCCACTGCCGCGCTTTGGTCGCAGTCTCAGCCGGCCAGTTGCCCCAGACCCTGCGCCGCGACGAGACCCAGCGCGATGGCGAAGCCGGTGGCGTAGCGGTCTTCGTCATAGGCTTTGGGAAAGACCTCGATGGCGAGCGAGGCGGCCACCACGCCCGCCGCGAACACCCGGATCACCGCCAGCACGGATTCGCCCACATCCGACAGCGCGAGGTTCCCGATCAGCGCCGCCACGGAAAGCAGGACCGCCGTTCCCGCCCAGATGCCGAAAACCTTCGCTTTCGAATAGCCGTCATCGCGCATCCCCTTGGCGCCGCCTGCCGCTTCGGGCAGGTTCGACAGAAAGATCGAGCCCGCCAGCGCCGCCACTTCAAGCCCCGAGGCGCCGATCAGCGCGACGCCGAGCGCGAGATTTTCAGGCACGCCGTCCAGCGTCACCGAGACCAGAAGCCCGCCGCCCGATTCCGCGCCCAGCTTTCGCTTGACGAAACGGTCGAGCAGCACGAAGGCCCCGGCCCCCGCCATCAGCGATGCCGCCAGCACCAGCCACGGGATATGCGGCGCCGCGCGGTCCACCAGTTC
Organism: Pararhodobacter marinus; assembly: GCF_003122215.1. Classification (GTDB taxonomy): domain Bacteria; phylum Pseudomonadota; class Alphaproteobacteria; order Rhodobacterales; family Rhodobacteraceae; genus Pararhodobacter; species Pararhodobacter marinus. The sequence continues at coordinate 350,700 of NZ_QEYD01000002.1, forward strand.
GGACATGATCGACACGATCAGCGCCCCGCCGGCCAGCGCGATCAGGAAGCCCTCGAGCCGTTTGGGGAGCGGTGCCCACAGCCCCCATCCCGCCCCGATGAGCAGGGCCACGGCGACGATAAGGAGCACCACGATGGTTGTCAGCATGAGCGAAGAACGCGGCCCGTTCCCTTCGGTTCCGCGCCGGGCTAGACAATCCTGCATGCCGACCCTACGCGAAGCCGATCTCTATCCGCCCCTGAAAGCCTTTTTCGAAGGGCGCGGTCTGGACGTGAAGGGCGAGATCGGCGCCGCCGACCTGGTGGCGATGGGGGCGGGCGATCCGGTCATCGTGGAGATGAAGCTCAGGTTTTCGCTGACGCTGTATCATCAGGCCATCGCCCGGCTGGCGGTGAGCCCGCAGGTCTATCTGGCCGTCATGCGCCCCGAGGGCAAGCAGGCGCGGCGCATGATCAAGGACAACACCGCGATGTGCCGCAGGCTGGGGCTGGGCCTGCTGACCGTGCGCGCCCGCGACGGCCATGTCGAGCTTCTGGCCGAACCCGGCCCCTATGCGCCGCGTGGCTCGCAGGTAAAGCGTCGGCGGCTCGAGGCCGAGTTCGCGCGGCGGCAGGGCGACCCCAATTCGGGCGGTGCCACGCGCCACGGGCTGGTGACGGGCTATCGGCAGGACGCCCTGCGCTGCGCGGCCTATCTGGCGGAATACGGCCCGTCCAAGGGGGCGGCGGTGGCACGCGATACGGGCGTGCCGGTGGCGACGCGCCTGATGGCCGACAACCATTACGGCTGGTTCCGGCGCGTGGCGACGGGCATCTACGCGCTGACGCCCGAGGGGCGGACGGGGCTGGCCGACTGGGACGGCGCCTTGCCGGATTGAAATGCGATTGAGGGAACGGAGGACGCGATGGCTTTGAAAGACCGTTACGGAAACCCGGTGAGCACCGGCTCGGCCAAGGCCGTCGCGGCCTATGACCGGGGCGTCGAGATGTTCCTGTCGGATCGCTGGGGCGCGGGCGCGGTTTTCGAAGAGGCGCTCGCCGCCGATCCGGGATTCGCCATGGCCCTGACCGGCCTTGCCCGCGCGCAGGCCACCGATGCGCCCCTTGCCCGGCAGACCCTTGCCCGGGCCGAGGCGCTGTCGGATCGGCTGGACGCGCGCGAGAGGGCGCATATCGGCATCCTGAAGCTGGTGCTGAACGGTCGCGCCGCCGAGGCGCGCGACGCGGTCAAGGTCCATGCCCGCGCCTATCCGCGCGACGTGATGATCGTGCAGCTCTGCGGCAGCGTTTTCGGGCTGATCGGCTTCTCGGGCCGGGCGGGCCGCGAGGCCGAGATGCTGGACTACGTGGCCTCGCTGCTGCCGCATTACGGGGATGAGTGGTTCATCCACACCCTGCACGCGATCTCGCTTTGCGAAACCGGGCAGCTTGACCGCTCGCTCGCCGTGATGGAGCGCGCGCTGGCGCAGAACCCGCTGAACGCCAATGCCGCGCATTTCAAGAGCCATGCGCTGTACGAGCTGGGCGAGACACGGGCCGGGCGGCAGTTTCTGGACGGGTGGCTGTCGGGCTTCGACCCGCGCTGCGCGCTGCATGGTCATCTGAGCTGGCATTCGGCGCTCTGGGCGCTTTTCGACGGGGATATCGCGACGATGTGGCGGGTGCTGGATGACAGCGTGGCGCCGGGCGGCTCGCAGGGGCTGCCGATCAACAAGCTCACGGATACCGCGTCGCTTCTGTGGCGGGCCGAGCTGGCCGGCGTGCCCGTTCCGCCCGACCACTGGCGGGTGCTGAGCGATTACGCCGCGCGCTTCTTTCCCGATCCGGGGCAAAGCTTCGTCGATCTGCACAACGCGCTGTGCCATGCGATGGCCGGGCAGGGAGACAGGCTGGCCAGGCTGGCGGAAAACCCCGGGGGCTTCGCGGGCGATCTGGTGCCGCCGGTCGCGGCGGCCTTCGGGGCGATTGCGCGCGGTGACTGGGACAGCGCGCTGGGGGCGCTGGTGCCGGCTCTGGCGCAGCAGGAACGCTTCGGCGGCAGCCGGGCGCAGCGCGATCTGCTGGAACTGACCTATGTGGCAGCGCTGATGCGCACGGGCCGTGCGGACGAAGCCGCGCGGACGCTGCGCCTGCGCCGCCCGGTGATCGCCGCGCAGCTGGCGGGCCCTGTCACGCCGGGCTGAGCCCGCGACGGGCCCAGGCCACCTGGGCATCGGTCTCGACCGCGCCGGGCCGGGCCGCGCGCAGCCGCGTCAGCGCCGCGTCCGGCTCTTCGCCGCTGTCGATCATCAGCCGCAGCGCCAGCATGCCCGACCGGCCCAGCCCGCCCCGGCAATGCACGATCACCGTCCCCGCACGGTCGAGCACGGCGAACACCGCCTGCGCAAGCCCGGTCCAGTCCGCGTCGTCGGGCGGCACGTCGTAATCCGCAACCGGAAAGTGCCGCCAGCCGATCCCTTGGCCGCGCAGCCAATCCGGCAGATCCCCGGCTTCGAGCGCGGTCATCTCGTCGAGCCGCGTCATCGACACGACGAGATCCGGCGCGAAGGCCGCCACGGCCGCGCGCTCGACCGGGGTGACGGGCAGGGGACACAAGGCCAGCGTCCCGCCGCGCAGCGCAAGGGAGGAAATCGAGAACGTCATGGCATGGAGCTACTGCGGCCCCGCGCGCATCGCAAGCAGGCATTGCGTCGCCAGGGGTCTGATTCAGGTCATGGCGCTTTTTCCGGTTTCGCGCGACACTCGCGATGATGCGCAACAGGAGGCAGGAATGGACGACGTAGTGGGCCTGATGAAGGCGACGGTGGCCGAGCTTGAAAAACTGCTCAGCGCCAAGAACGTGCTGGGCGAACCGATCGACCGCGAGAATGCCACGGTGATTCCGCTGGTCAGCTACGGCTTCGGCTTCGGTGCGGGCGGCGGGACCGAGGGCGCCGCACGGCCCAGCGGCACCGGCAGCGCGGCGGGGGGCGGGATCCGGCCCGTGGGGGCGATCATCCTTGACGACAACGGCGCGCGGGTCGAGCCGGTGCGCTCGAACGCGGCCAGCTTTGCCGAGGCCCTGGGCGCGACGGTCAGCCGGGTAATGAAGGCGCGGAAGGGCGACAAGCCCGACACCGAGACCCCGACACCGCCCGAAGGCTGAGATGGCCTCGGTTCTGATCTGGCTGCTGGTCGCCTGTCTGGTGCTGCTGGCCGGTCTTCTGGTCCTGCCGCTTCGCCTTGAAGCCCGGCTGGGCCGTGACCAGGCGCGGCTGCGGCTCTGGCTGGGTTTGGCGGCGGGATTGTTGCGCATCCCGGTCTTTGACAGCGTCCGGCCGGCCGAAGAAAGCCCGCAGGCCAAGCCGGCGCCCGCCGTGGAAACCGCCCCGCGCAGGTCGCGTTCGGGTGCCCGGCGCGGGCGGTTTCTGCGCGCTTTGCCGCGCGCGGCGCTCGATACCCTGCACTGCCTGCGGATCGAGCGGGCCGAGGGCGTGATCCGCCTCGGGCTGGGCGATCCCGCGTTGACCGGCGAGGCCTATGGGCGCGCGATGGGGCTGGTGGCGGCAACCCCGTTGCGCGGACGGCTTCAGCTTGTCCCGGTTTTCGATCGCGCGACGCTCGACGGTGACGGCGTAGTGATCCTCTCCGTCGTTCCGGCGCGGCTTGTGCCCATCGCCGCCCGGCTTGCCTGGGCGCTGCGGCCCGGGGGTCTGACGGGCAAGGCGCACCGGAGGCGGGCGTGACGATCTGCATGCAGGAAATCGCCGGGATCCGGGGCTTTCGCATAGCCGCCCTTGTGGAGCGCTCGGTCGATGTCTACGTCTCGGGGCAGGCGCGTAGCCTTGCTGCGCAGGGACGCCTTGTGCCGCTGGCCATTCTGCTGGCCGGGCCCGGGGGCGTCCGGGCGGTCGCGCCCGATGGCACGGCGCTGAGCCGCGCGCGGGTCGAGGGGCTGGCGCCCGGCGTCTGGGAGCGCTTCGCGCGGGGCGGCCCGGGCGGATTGCCCGAGGCCTTGCCGGGTCCGTGACGTCCGGGCCCGCGCGAAGAAAAAAAATCTGCCGCACCCTTGTTGACAGACGGACGCGCCCTGCCTATTTCGGCGTCGTTAGCACTCACCGGATGTGAGTGCTAAGACTGTTCGAACGTAGCACCCAGGGAGTGTTCACAGATGGCATTCAAACCCCTCCATGACCGCGTGACGGTTCGCCGCGTCGAGAGCGACGACAAGACCAAGGGCGGTCTGATCATCCCCGATTCGGCCAAAGAGAAACCGGCGGAAGGCGAAATCGTCGCCGTGGGCGAAGGCGCGCGCAAGGATTCGGGCGAACTGATCGCCATGTCCGTGAAGCCGGGCGACCGCGTCCTGTTCGGCAAATGGTCGGGCACCGAGGTCACGATCGCCGGCGAAGAGCTGCTGATCATGAAGGAAAGCGACATCCTCGGCATCATCGGCTGAGCCTGTCGCGCGGCGGTGCGTGCAAGCACGCACCCTACAGCGTTGCTTTGACGATGCGCGGCGCCGCGCATCCCCCGCAAGAAACCAGAAATTGGAGCACCCACAATGGCTGCTAAAGACGTCAAGTTCGGCACCGATGCCCGCGACAAGATCCTGAAGGGCGTGAACGTCCTCGCCGATGCCGTGAAGACCACGCTGGGCCCCAAAGGCCGCAACGTCGTCATCGACAAGTCCTTCGGCGCCCCGCGCATCACCAAGGACGGTGTCACCGTCGCCAAGGAAATCGAACTGACCGACAAGTTCGAGAACATGGGCGCGCAGATGGTGAAGGAAGTCGCCTCGCGTACCAATGACGAAGCGGGTGACGGCACCACCACCGCCACCGTGCTGGCCCAGGCCATCGTGCGCGAAGGCATGAAAGCCGTCGCCGCCGGCATGAACCCGATGGATCTGAAGCGCGGCATCGACATGGCGACCACCAAGGTCGTCGAGGCGATCAAGGCTGCTGCCCGCCCGGTGAAGGACTCGGACGAAGTCGCCCAGGTCGGCACCATCTCGGCCAACGGCGAAGCCCAGATCGGCCGCTTCATCGCCGATGCGATGCAGAAGGTCGGCAACGAGGGTGTCATCACCGTCGAAGAGAACAAGGGCATGGAGACAGAGGTCGAAGTGGTCGAAGGCATGCAGTTCGACCGTGGCTACCTGTCGCCCTATTTCGTCACCAACCCCGACAAGATGATCGCCGAGCTGGAAGATTGCTACATCCTGCTGCACGAGAAGAAACTCTCGTCGCTGCAGCCGATGGTGCCGCTGCTCGAAGCCGTGATCCAGTCGCAGAAGCCGCTGCTGATCATCGCCGAGGACGTCGAAGGCGAAGCGCTGGCGACCCTCGTGGTCAACAAGCTGCGGGGCGGCCTGAAGATCGCCGCCGTCAAGGCGCCGGGCTTCGGTGATCGCCGCAAGGCCATGCTGCAGGACATCGCCGTCCTGACCGGCGGCCAGGTGATTTCGGAAGACCTGGGCATGAAGCTTGAAAACGTCGGCATCGACATGCTGGGCGTGGCCAAGAAGGTGCAGATCAACAAGGACAACACCACCATCGTCGATGGCACCGGTGAGAAGGCCGAGATCGAAGCCCGCGTCACGCAGATCCGTCAGCAGATCGAAGAGACCTCGTCGGATTACGACCGTGAGAAACTGCAGGAGCGCCTGGCGAAGCTGGCTGGCGGTGTTGCCGTGATCCGCGTCGGCGGCCTGACCGAAGTCGAAGTGAAAGAGCGCAAGGACCGCGTCGACGACGCCCTGAACGCGACCCGCGCGGCCGTGCAGGAAGGCGTGATCGTCGGTGGCGGCGTGGCGCTGGTTCAGGCCGGCAAGGGGCTGGAAGGCCTGTCGGGCGCCAACAGCGACCAGAATGCGGGCATCGCCATCGTGCGCCGCGCGCTGGAAGCGCCGCTGCGCCAGATCGCCGACAACGCGGGCGTCGACGGCGCTGTCGTCGCCGGCAAGATCCGCGAATCGTCGGACGTCAACTTCGGCTTCAACGCGCAGACCGAAGAATACGGCGACCTGTTCTCGTTCGGCGTGATCGACCCGGCCAAGGTGACCCGCACCGCGCTGGAAGACGCGGCCTCGATCGCAGGCCTGCTGATCACCACCGAAGCCATGATCGCCGAGAAGCCGGAGCCCAAAGGCGCCGGTGGCGGCATGCCCGACATGGGCGGCATGGGCGGCATGGGCGGCATGATGTAATCTGCCGGTTCATCGGACTTGGGAAGGGGCGCTCCGTCGGGGCGCCCCTTTTCCGTTGGAGGCTTGAGTATTTGGGGCAGAATGAAAGCAGGGCACCACAAGGCCCGGCTGAGGGGGCGGCCGTTTTGAGTGCTTGAGATAAGGTGAGGGGGCAGTCAGAAGCCCGAGGCGAGCAGGCTTTCGAGCCGCACGAAGCTGTCCTCCAGCCCCTCGGCGAGGCCGCCCGCGAGCATCTCGTCGCGCGCGGCAGCATCGGGCAGGCGCATGTGCAGCATCAGGTTGGTGCCGCCCGCCTCCGGGGCGAGCAGGGTCTCGACGACATTCTCGGGCGAGGCTTCGGGCAGGTGCAGGCGCTCGACATGCAACAACCGGTAGGGCGGCTCGGCCTCGATCACCTCGCCGGTCAGGGCAAGGGCCTGACCCATCCGGTCGGACCATTCGAGATGGATGAGCCCGCCCGCGCGCGGATCGAACTGCGCGCGGGTCATCGGCCAGCCGGGCGGTCCCATCATCCAGCGGCCCAAGAGCGCGGGGCTGGTATAGGCTTGCCAGACCCGGGCCGGCGCGGCATCGAGGCGGCGGGTAAAGACCAGCGCGCTGTCCCCTTCGCTGGTGCAGCGCAGCAGCATGTCACCAATGCGGCGGGCGCTGATCGGCCAGCGGGATCTGCGTGCCGCTATCCGCTTCGCGCTCGGCCTCGCGCTCCATCAGCATCCCGGTGCGATAGGTCAGCCGGTCGATCTGCGCGCCCTGCGCGCGGACGATATCGGACAGGTCGTCAACCGTCCGGATGAGATGGGCGATGCGTTCTTCGAGGTCTTCGATACGGGACATGCCCCATGATGCGCCCGCGCCGAAGCCGGGTCAATCGCGAAGCGCGCCCGCGCCCGGGGCAGGCCCGGCTTGCCGCCGCGCCCCGGCTGGGCTAGACCACGCGCGGACAAACCGGGTGCGATGATGAGCAAGACCAAGATCCGCCGTCCCAAGGCCGAGACGCCCAAGGGGTTCCGCGATTATTTCGGTGCCGAGGTAACGGCCCGCAAGGCGATGCTGGATCGCATCGCGCATGTCTATCATCGCTATGGCTTCGACCCGCTCGAGACCTCGGCGGTGGAAACGGTCGAGGCGCTGGGAAAATTCCTGCCCGATGTGGATCGCCCCAACGAGGGGGTCTTTGCCTGGCAGGAAGACGGTGGCGCGGAGGGCAAGGCGGGCGACTGGCTGGCGCTGCGTTATGACCTGACGGCGCCGCTGGCACGGGTCGCGGCGCAGTATCGCAACGATCTGCCGTCGCCGTACCGGCGCTATGCGATGGGTCCTGTCTGGCGCAACGAAAAGCCCGGGCCGGGCCGGTTTCGGCAATTCTATCAATGCGATGCGGATACGGTCGGGGCGCCGAGCGTGGCCGCCGACGCCGAGATTTGCGCGATGCTCGCCGATGTGTTCGAGGATCTGGGCCTTGGCGGCGACTTCGTCGTGCGGATCAACAACCGCAAGGTGCTGAACGGGGTGATGGAGGCTGCGGGCGTCCTGGACCCCGAGGATCCGTCGAAATTCGAAGCCGAGCGCGGGATTGTCCTGCGCGCCATCGACAAGCTCGACCGGCTGGGCGAGGACGGGGTGCGCGCCCTGTTGGGGGCCGGGCGCAAGGACGAGTCGGGCGATTTCACCAAGGGCGCAGGTCTCCCCGACAGCGCGGCCGACGTGGTGCTGGCCTTCACCGCCGCGCGCCGCGAGAACGGCGCCGGGACCTGCGCCGAGCTGCGGCGCCTGGTCGGCGACTCGAAGATCGGCGCGGAAGGTGTTGACGAGCTTGAGGAAATGGCCGCGTTGCTTGAGGCGCAGGGCTATGGCTCGGACCGCGTGGTCATCGATCCGTCCGTCGTGCGGGGCCTTGGTTATTACACCGGCCCGGTATTCGAGGCGGAACTGACCTTCGAGATCCTCGACGAGAAGGGCCGCAAGCGGCAATTCGGCTCGGTCGCGGGGGGCGGGCGTTACGATGACCTTGTGAAGCGCTTCACCGGGCAGGCGGTGCCGGCGACGGGGGTGAGTATCGGTGTGGACCGGCTGCTTGCCGCGCTGACCGCCAAGGGGCGCACGCAGACAGACGCGGACGGGCCGGTCGTGGTCACGGTCATGGACCGCGCGCGGATGGCGGATTACCAGAAGATGGTGGGCGCGCTGCGCCGCGCGGGGATCCGCGCCGAGGTCTATCTGGGCAATCCCAAGAACTTCGGCAACCAGTTGAAATACGCCGATAAACGCGGCTCGCCCGTGGCGATCATCCAGGGCTCGGACGAGGCAGAGCGCGGCGTCGTGCAGATCAAGGATCTGGTCCTGGGCGCGAAGATCGCCGAGAGCGCGACGCTGGAGGAATGGAAGGACCGCCCAGCGCAGGTCGAGGTGCCGGTGGCCGACCTGGTGGCCACGGTGCGCGACATGCTGGACAAGGACCGCGCGGGATGAGCATCGTCACGCCCGCCGCCCGCGCCGAGGGCCAGCGCCTGTTCGGCGCGTTCCAGACCTGGGGCGCCGCGCCGGTCGAGGCGGCGGTGCTGCAGCCGGCGGGGACGCTTCTGGACCTGTATGGCGAAGACATCCGCGCGCGCGCCTATGTCACGCAGGACCCGGTGCAGGGCGAGATGATGCTGCGCCCGGATTTCACGGTGCCCGTGGTGCAGGCGCATATGGCGGGCGGGGCCGATCCCGCGCGCTATTGCTACCTGGGCGAAGTGTTCCGCAAGCAGGAGCAGGGCGCCGAGCGCGCCAGCGAATACCTGCAGGTGGGCTACGAGGTTTTCGATCGTGATCAGCCGCTGAGGGCCGATGCCGAGGTCTTCGCGCTGTTCGCGCGGATGCTGGCGGGCAAGGGGCTGCGCGCGGCGACTGGCGATATCGGCATCCTGATCGCCGCCGTCCGGGGCCTGCCCACCAGCGACACGCGCAAGGCCGCGCTGATGCGTCATCTGTGGCGCCCGGTGCGGTTTCGCTCGCTCCTGGAGCGCTTCGCGGGCCGCGCGCCGCTGCCCAAGGGGCGGGCGGCGCTGCTGGCACGGATGAAGGCGGGCGATCCGGTGGAAAGCCCGGCGCCGCAGATCGGTCTGCGCTCGCGCGCCGAGATCGAGACGCGGCTGGCGCGGCTGGCCGAGGATTCGGCGACTCCCGCCATCCCCGCCGACGTGGTCGATGCGCTGGAGGCGCTGGTCGGGGTGGCCGACAAGGCGCCCGCGGCGCTGAGCGCGATGCGCGGCATCGCCGCGGTGATGCCCTGGATCACGCCCTCGCTCGACACGTTCGAGCAGCGGCTCACCGTACTGGCCGCGCATGGCGTCGACGTGGCGGGGCTGGATTTCGAAGCCTCTTACGGGCGCACGACGCTGGAATATTACGACGGCTTCGTCTTTGGCTTTTTCGCCGAAACGCGCCCTGACCTGCCGCCGGTTGCCTCGGGCGGGCGCTATGACGCGCTGACGCAGGTTCTGGGGCAGGGACGCTCGATCCCGGCGGTGGGGGGCGTGATCCGGCCCGCGCTGCTGGTGGAACTGGAGGGCGGGCAATGAGCGTGAAAATCGGCGTGCCCTCGAAGGGCCGGTTGATGGACAAGACATTCGAGTGGTTCGCCGAACGCGGTATCACCATGAAGCGCACCGGGGCCGAGCGGGAATACTCGGGTGCGGTCGAAGGGATCGAGGGCGTGGACCTGGTCCTGCTTTCGGCCAGCGAGATCCCGCGCGAGCTGGCGGCGGGGCGCATCCATATGGGCGTCACCGGCACCGACCTGGTGCGCGAGAAGCTGGGCGACTGGCCCAGCGTGGTCGAAGTCGTGGCGGAAATGGGGTTCGGCCATGCCGACCTGATCATCGCCGTGCCCGATTGCTGGGTTGATGTCGAGACGCTTGACGATCTGGACGCGGCAGCGGCGGCCTTCCGGGCTGATCACGGCTTCCGCCTGCGGATCGCCACCAAGTATCACCGGCTGGTCCGCGACCATCTGCGCGCGCATGGGGTCGCCGATTACCAGCTGGTCGACAGCCAGGGCGCGACCGAGGGCACGATCCGCAACCTGACCGCCGAGGCGGTGGCGGATATCACCTCGACCGGCGAGACGCTGCGCGCCAATCACCTGAAGATCCTCGAAGGCGAGCCGGTGCTGCGCAGCCAGGCGACGCTGTTCGCCTCGCGCTCGGCCCTATGCGAGGGCGCAGATGCCGAGGCCCTGACAGCACTGCGGGCGCGGCTGGCATGAGCGAGAAGATCGACGGTATCGAGGCGGTCCGCGCCATCGTCTGGGATTTCGATGGCGTTCTGAATCGGGCGGGGAAGCGCGACGGCGAGGGCCTGTTCCCCTGGCAGCGCAAGGTCGGCGAGGAACTGGGCATCGATGCGCGCGCCATGGGACAGGCGGTGTTCGGGCGCGACAAGGCGGCCCTGTTCGAGGGGCGCGAGGATGTGCTCGACCGGCTGGCCGACTGGGCGCGCGAGACGGGGGCGGCGTTCGATCCCGAGGACGTGCTGGAGATCTGGTTTCAGACCGACCACGACCCCGATCCCGAGCTGGAGCGCCTGTTGCCGTTGCTGACACAGGCAGGGCTGGCGCAGGTCATCCTGAGCAACAACGAGGCGCGCCGCGCGCGCTGGATCGCGCAGGAGGCGGGCTGGGCCGGGCAGGTGGACGCGGTGTTCGCCTCGGGCGAGACCGGCGTGATGAAACCGTCGGGCAAGGCGTTCGAGCAGGTCGAGCAGGCGCTCGACATGCTGCCGCACGAGATCCTGATGATCGACGACACGCCGGCGAATGTGGCCGCGGCCGAAAAGCGGGGCTGGCTGGGCTGGGATTACGAGCCGGGCGGGGCGATGGCGCTGGTGCAGGCGCTGATGCCACTGCTGGTGCGCTCGCAGGAGTGAGCTTCCACGGAACGGGTGAGCGGTTTCGCCCTCGGACAAGAGGCCTCCGGCCTCTGGCCCTCGCGCGACCGGGCGCGCCGCCCGGGGCGGCGGCGCGCGGCGCCTGATACCTGTCAGGATATAGACCCGGCCTTGGGCGGCGCTTAGTCGGCCAGTGCAAGAAGCTGGCGGTTGGTGATCGTGCCTTCTTCGCTCAGCAGGCCCGCGACCTGGCTGTTGGATAGCAGATCCCGCAGATCCACCTCGCGTCCGTTCACGAAAGCCCGGCGCGAGACCAGCCGGATCCCGTGGCTGTAATCGGCGTATTGTGCGCCATGCACGGTGCTGAGCGGCTGGATTGCCCGGCCGTTGCGCTGGTGCCAGCCATAGATCGCCACCTGACCGGGCCGCGATTGCAGGCGGTTGGTCAGGACCAGATCCTTCTTGTGCCCCGAGACGAGCTGCCCCAGGCGCGCGCCGGCCTGTTGAAGCTGGCCCTGCACGGTGGCGTTGTGGCGCAGGAAGTATCCCGTCGTCACCATGGCCGAGGTCGGGTCCATCGGGCGCGGGTTCAGATGGATCTGCGCCTGACGGTAGATTTCATCCACCATCCGGGTCGTGGGCAGGACCATGTCGAAACGCTCGGCGATGCGCATCGCGGCGGGCAGGCCCAGCGGGACGCGAACGAAATCGCGGTTCGAGCCGACCGAAAGGTAATCGGGCGTCACGCAGATGGTGATCCGCGTCGGACGGCCGCGCGCATCGGTGCCGTCGAAGCTGACGGGCACGAGGTCGCGCAGGAACTCGGGCATGTTGCCACGCAGGATCTCGGCGGTGATGGCGTCATCACGCTCGCGCCCGCCCGAGCCGGTCAGGCGACCGATCACGGTGCTGCCGGCTTCGGCATTGCGGGAGCGGCCGGGCATCGCGCGGGTCATGCTGCCCGCGCATTGGTCGTTGGTGCGGCCTGTCAGAGCCGGGATTTCCAGGGCCGCCGGCGCGTCGCTGGCCGTCCGGCTGCCCGTTGCGTCGCCAGACAGGCTGGCCAGCAGAACGGGCGCCTCGTCGCGCGGGGCTTCGGCCAGCGCGCGTTCGATCCGGGGGCGGCGTTGCGGGGCGGGCGAGGTGAGCGGCGCGCCGCGGTTCTCGAAGGCGGGGGTCTCAGGGGTTTCGGCGAGCGCCAGCGCTTCGGCCTGTTCCTCGGCTTCGGGCGTCTCCTCAGGCGCTTGCGCCGTGACGAAGGGTCGGGCGCGCGGCATCAGCGAGGCGCGCAGGGCCTGCGTCTCGGCGCGCGTGATGACGGCGGTGTCGGGCTGAGCGGGGTCTTGCGCCTCGGTCGTGGCCGTATCCTGAGGGGCGAGCGCGAACAGGCGTTGCGCCGGAGCCGGGACCATGCTGCCTTCGGCACGGCGGCCGCCGACAAGGCTGCCCAGATCGGTTTCGTGCGGATCGCGCAGCGTGGCAAGGCGCGCAATGTCCTGCGGGTCATAGGCGGCCAGCGTAACCGTTGCCTGCGGGGCCTCCGTCGCCGGGGCGCGGCTGCGACCGGCCATCGGGCGCGCGACCATCACCGAGTGATCGAAATCCTGCGAGGCCGCGGGCGGAAGGCTGTCGGGCAGGGCGCTGTACCAGATCTGCGGTGATATACCGGTGTCGGGCAGCAGCGCCGCCGGTGCCGTTGCGCCAAGCGATGCAACCGCCGGCATCGGCCGGGGCACCGGCGCGGTGGTGACCGGCTCGTCCGTCGCGCGCATCATGCCGGCCAGGGGGGTACTTCCCGCCGGTGTGCTGCCCGGATGGTCCAGCATCATCTGGGCGCTGATCGCAATCAGCGTCAGAGCGCCAAGCCCCGTAGCCACCAGTGAAAGCCGCCCCGCGACCGCGGAGATGCGCGCCTTTGCGGCGCGCGTTTCGTTCATGTCCCTCGTCATGGCAGTCGATCTACCGACCGAAAGGATAACCGGCAATGAACGGCAAACGAAGGGCTAAGTTGATCGGCCATGTTTCGCCGACCGAAAAGCGCCGATCGGGCGGTCGGAAACCGGCCTGGCGGAGGGCGTGGTGCGCTCGTCGCCCCGATTTTATCCACAGGTCAAGCGGTTAGGGGCCACGCCCGCCGGGCCTCCCAGCCCGCATGACGCGGCGGCTCATTCCCGCGTCGGAGGTCGCCGGAACCGCGCGCGTTGCGCTCTTGGTCCTTGCGGGATGCTGCGGCGCGGCAACCAAGGCGCCGCGACGCCCGTTTAAGCACGCGTACCGCCGAATCACATTGCCCGGATCAGAGCCGCGTGCGCTTGAAGATCACCTCGGGCAGCAGGCGGATGATCGTCATCACCGCGCGCCAGATCCGGCGGACATAGATCACGTCGCGCTTGTGACGCTGGGCCTGCCAGATCGCCTCGGCCACTTCCTCGGGCAGGGCGGTCAGACGCGGGTTCAGATCCATGCCTTCGGTCATTCTTGTCGCCACGAAGCCCGGCTTGACGGTGATCACCTGCACGCCCGTCTTTGCCAGCCGGTTGCGCAGGCCCGACAGGAAGGCGGTGAACCCGGCCTTGGCCGAGCCATAGACGTAGTTCGACGCCCGGCCCCGGTCGCCCGCGACCGACGAGATGCCGATCAGCACGCCATGGTCGCGCGCCTGCATCTTCTGCGCCAGAAGCCCGAGGATCAGCGCCGGGCCTTCGTAATTCGCCCGCATCACGCGCGCGGCGGCGGCGGGATCAATCTGGCTTTCGGTCTGGTCGCCCATCGCGCCCACCGCGCAGATCACGCTGTCGGGCAGATGCGGCAGGCCATCGAGGAACCCCGCGAAACCGGCCGTGTCGAGCGCGTCGAAGGCGTGGCAGGTGACGATCCGGCCATGGCGCAGGCGCAGATCCTGCGCCTCGGGCTCCAGCGCTTCGGGGTCGCGGCCCGCCAGCATCAGGTCGTAGCCCTCGCGCGCATAGCGATGGGCGCAGGCGCGCGCCACGTCCGAGGTGGCGCCGAGGATCAGCAGGGTGGGGGTCATGTGTCGAGCCTTTCGCTCTGGGCCGAGGCGAAGCTTGCGGCAAGGCCGCTGTCGCGGCGCATCGCCGCGAAATCCGCCCAACGGGGATCGGTGCGCCGCAGGGTCTGGGCCGAGATACGGCTGTCCTTGGCCAGATAGAACCGTCCGCCGTGATCGGCGGTGATCGCGTCGAGCCGGGGCATCAGGTCAAGCGACCGGCGGTTGACGGGAAAGTCGAGCGCCAGCGTATAGCCCTCCATCGGGAAGCTGAGGCGGCTGTCCTGCGGCCCGAAACGCTTGAGCACGGCCAGGAAGGAACCCGCGCCGCTGTCACTGATCGCGCGCAGGATGGCGCGCAGCCCCTCGGCGCGGCTTTCCAGCGGGACGACGCATTGAAATTGCATGAAACCGCGCCGACCGTAGATGCGGTTCCAGTCGCGGATCGCATCCAGCGGGTAGAAGAACGGCTCCCACCCCACCAGAGCGGTCCCCGCCGAGAGCCGTCCCTTGGTCCAGTAAAGCTGGTTGAAGGCCCGGATCGACCACGGGTTCAGCGCGAATCCGGGGAAATCGACCGGCACACGCGGCGACAGATGCCCGCGTGCGGCAAAGGGTTTCGCGCGCTTTGCGGGCGGCAATTCGGCCAGCGTGGCATGTTCGCCATTCATCACCAGCGACCGACCCATGGCCGAGCCGGTGGCGGCGCAGTCGATCCAGGCCATCGAATAGGTGGCGGAATAGGTCCGCTCGAACGCGTCGAGCGCCGCGTCGAGATCGGGGGCGGCGATGGTGGTCTGCCGGATCCAGCCGCTTTCCACCCGTTTCAGCCGGATCGCCGCGCGCAGGACGATCCCGGTCAGCCCCATGCCGCCCAGCGTCCAGTGGAACAGATCGGTATTCTCGTCGCGCGAACAGCGGGTGACGCGGCCATCGGGCCCCATCAGGTCGAACCAGTCGACGAAGGTGCCGAACGAGCCCTCGGAATGGTGGTTCTTGCCATGCACGTCCGAGGCAATCGCGCCGCCAAGCGAGACGAACTGCGTGCCCGGCGTCACCGACAGGAACCAGCCCCGCGGCAGGAAGGCCGACAAGATGTCCTTGAGCGTGACGCCTGCCTCGGCCACCAATTGGCCGGTGGTCTCGTCAAAGGCGATCATATGCGTGAGGTGACGGGTCGAGATGGCATGCGGTCCGATCGCCGCGTCGCCATAGGCCCGGCCCATGCCGCGCGCGATCACCGGACCATTGCGCAAGAGCGCCGCGATGCCCTCGGCGCTGCGCGGCGCGCTCAGTTTGCCTTCGATGCGGGGATAGCGTCCCCAGCCCGACAATTCCATCACACCCCCTCGGCCACGCGCCCGGTGAACACGAAGCGCTTGTCGAGCCGGTATTTCACCACGTAGCCGACGGCAAGGCCCAGCACCGCGCCGATCTCGCGCGCCTCATGCGTTTCGAAGGCCAGCCAGAACGCCGTTTCCGTGCCCCAAAAGATCGCCGTCGTGACCAGCCCCATTACGGTATAGAGCCCGAACTTGCGCGAATGCGCGCGCATCCCGGTTTCGGTGTCGGCAAAGATCCAGCGCTTGTCGAGCGCGTATTTCACCACCAGCCCCAGCCCGGTCCCCGCCACCACGGCCAGCGCGAACAGCAAAGGCCCGTCGCCCAGACGCAGCACCAGCCGCTGCGCGCCCAGATTGGCCAGCGTCGCGATGGCGGCAAAGGCGCTGTAGCGCCACAGAAGGGTCCAGCCCGTCGCGCTCATAACACCTTGGCCGCGATGAAAAGCGCGGCGATCAGCGCGACGATGGTCAGGCTCACCCGGTCGCGCGCGGCATAGACGGTCGGGTCGTCATCCATCTTGCCCCGGCTCGCCACCAGCACCATGCGCGAAATCCAATACAGCATGGCGAGGCAGGCGGCCCACAGAAGCACCGGGTGGCTATAGAGGACCAGCACTTCGGGTTCGTTGAGATAAAGCATCAGCACCAGCACCGCGACGAAGCCCGAGGCGGTCGCCATCTGCGTCACCAGCGGCAGGTCCGACACGCGGTAGCCCCGGCCCGCCGCCTCGTCCACGCCGCGCTGCATCATATCCACCAGCTCGGCCTGCCGTTTCACCGCCGCCAGCGCGAAGAACAGGAAGGCCGAAAAGGCCAGAAGCCAGACCGACAGCCCGATCCCGGCCGCGGCGCCGCCAGCGATCACCCTCATCGTGTACAGGCTGGCCAGCGCGCAGATATCGATGATCGGCCGGCGCTTGAGCCACAGCGAATAGGCCACCGTCAGCGCGTAATAGCCCGCGAGCACCAACAGGAAGACGGGCGGCAGGAACAACCCGACCCCGATCCCCGCAAGCAGCAGCAGCGGGATCAGCATCATGCCCGTTTTCAGCGGCAGCGTGCCCGCCGCCAGCGGTCGCATCCGTTTGCGCGGATGCGCGCGGTCCGAGGCGATGTCGAGCAGATCGTTCAGCAGATAGACCGACGAGGCCACCAGACTGAAGGACACGAAGGCCAGCACGCCCATCGCGAAGGCCATCAGGTTGAAATCATGCGCGGCCACCATCGGGAAGAAGATCAGCATGTTCTTCAGCCATTGATGCGGCCGCACCGCGCGCAGCGCCGCGGGCAGCACCGGCTCCGGCGGCGACAGGTGGCGGGCCTTGGGATGCAGGTCCTCGACCCGTGCGCGCAGCGAGGGGGCGGCGCCCACCGTGAGCGCGTCGCCCGCCTCTTGCCAGACCGCCAGATCGGCGGTGGAATCGCCCGCATAGACATAGCCCCCGGCGCCATACCGCTCGCGCAGCCAGGCGGCCTTGGCCGGGCCCTTGAGATTGGTCAGCCCGTCCGAGGCATGAACCTCGTCGAACAGGTCGAGATGGTCGGCAATCGCCAGCGCAACGCGGCTGTCGGCGGCGGTGACGAGGGCCACGCGCCCGCCCGCCTCGCGCCAGTGGCGGATCTCGTCCAGCACCGCCGTGTCATAGGGAAGGGTGGCCGGATCGGGCAGCGCCATCGCCGCCAGCCGCGCCTTGAGCACCGCCTTGCCGCCCGACAGGCCCCGCAGCGCGATCCACGGCGTGCGCCAGTCCTGCGCCATCGCTGCCCAGAAGGATTCGTACAGCATGTCCGAGCGCACCAGCGTCCCGTCCAGATCCACCGCCAGAACGCGCTCGGTGGCAGGACGGGTATCGGCCAGTTGATCCATCTCGTACGTCCCTGCGCGTTTGTCCGGTTCTTGTGTCACGGAAAATGCCATGCGGGGCAATTGAGACGCAAGAGGGGCAGTCCTGCGCCCATGCCGCGACGGACATGTCACCGACGGTGCCTGTCGACGGTGCCGGTTGGTAAAGGGAGAGGGGTGGTGCCGGCACCAGGAATCGAACCCGGGACCTGATGATTACAAATCAACTGCTCTACCAGCTGAGCTATACCGGCGCTGCGCCCTGATAGCGGTATTCCCGCGCGCCGACAAGAACCCAAGAGCGCGCGCAGGCCGGGCTGCGCTCTTGCTTCGGAACCGGGCAGCGGGCTAGATGCCGGCATGGAAATCGCTTTTCACCTCGGCGCGCATTGCACCGACCGCGATGCGCTCGTGCAATGCCTCATGCGCAACCGGGCGACCCTGCTGGAACAGGGCATCGCCGTCCCCGGGCCGGGCCGCTACCGTCAGCAGCTGCGCCAGATCGCTTTCGACATGCGCGAGCGGGAAACCTCGGCCGAGACGCAGGAAATCCTGCTCGACGGCATCCTCGACGAGGACGAGGTCGACCGCGTCGTGTTCTCGTCCGAGAATCTGCTGTCGATGCCGCCCTGGGTGGTGAATGACGGCCAGCTCTATCACGCCGCCGCCGACCGGGCGGCGATGATCCGTCATCTTTTCCCCGAGGCGCGGCTGGAATTCTTCCTGGCGATTCGCAATCCCGCGACATTGCTGCCCGCGCTTGCGGCCGGTGATTCCAGCGGCGCGCTCGCCCGCCGGCTGGCTGAGGGCGATCCGGGCCTGCTGCGCTGGTCCGACATGCTGGCGCGCGTGACCGAAGCCGTGCCCGACGTGCCGATCACCATCTGGTGCGACGAGGATACGCCGCTCCTGTGGCCCGAGATCCTGCGCGCGGTGTCGGGGCACGCGCCCGATACCGTGCTCGAGGGCTGGCTTGCCTGGTACTGGGATCTGGTGACGCCCAGGACCCATGCCGCGATGCGCCGCTGGTTCGACAGGAACCCGCCCGCCGACGATGCCGCGCGGCGCAAGATGTTGGGCGTGCTGCTCAGCCGCTTCGTGAAAGAGGATGCGGTCGCGCCCGATCCGCTGATCCCCGGCTGGACCGGCGACACGATCGAGCGCCTGACCGAGATCTACGAGGCCGATATCGACCTCGCCGCGTCGATCCCCGGCGTGACCCTGCTCGAACCCTGACGGGCCGCCGCAGGGCGCCGGGCACCCCGCTCACTGCATCCCGAGCGCGGCCTTGTAGAGGTCCAGCACCGCTTCTTCCTCGGCGATCTCGTCGGGCTTCTTCTTGCGCAGGGCGATGATCTTGCGCAGCGCCTTGGTGTCGTAGCCGCGCCCCTTGGCCTCGGCCATCACCTCCTTCTGCTGGTCGGTGATGTCCTTCTTCTCGGCCTCGAGATGCTCGTAGCGCTCGACGAAGCTGCGCAGCTCGTCGGCGGTGACGTCATAGGCGGTGTCGGTGCTGCTCATGGTCCGGCCTCTTTCTGGTGCTGGTTCTGGTTTCCGTTCCTAGCCGCGCGCGCCAGAGGGGGCAAGGCGCTTGCCGCGCCCGCCCGCAGCGGCTAGACCGCACGCGACGAAAACGGAGACCGGTGATGACGACGGGCGAACTCTTGATCTGGGGCGGGGCGGGCGTGACGCTGCTGGGCGTGGTGGGCCTCGTGGCCTGCGTGATCTGGGTCTTGCGCCTGCGCCGTCAGGGGCTCGACGACGCCGCTTTGCGCCGCGGCCTGCAGAAAGGCGTGATGGCCAACATGGCCGCGCTCTTCGTCTCGGTGATCGGCCTGATGATGGTCATCATGGGCATCGCCTTCGCCTGATCGCGCGCGGCACGCCGTCAGCCGTGCGCCCCTCGTCTTTGTTCCGCAAATATCCTCGGGGGTGAATTGGCCGCAGGCCAAGAGGGGGCAGACAGCCCCCTGATCCCGGTCATCCCAGGGGCGCGGTCAGGTCCTTCAGCGCCGCAAGCGGGTCGTCGCGTCCCCAGATTTCGGATCCGATGGCGAAGAAATCGGTGATCGGCGCCAGCATCTCGACCAGATCGCGGGTCAGCGCGCCCTCGGCGACGACCGGCACCTCGATCATTTCCGACCACCAGCCGAACAGCTCGGCCTCGGCGCGCTGCCCGGTACCCAGCCCGGTTTCGCCCACCGGGCCGAAGCTCACGTAATCCGCGCCCGCCTCGGCCGCGTTCATGCCGTCATGGCGCGACGCGCCGCAGGCCGCGCCGATGATCGCGTCATTGCCCAGCATCTTGCGCAGCTTGCGCAGGTCGCGCGCGCCCTCGGGCAGGTGCACGCCATCGAGCCCCAGCCGTTCGGCCAGCACCGCATGGCGGTCGATCACCAGCGGGATGTCGCGGGCATGGGCCAGCTCGCGCAGCTGGTCGGCCGCGCGGGATATCGCGTCCTCGTCGCCCGAGGCCATCGACAGGCGCAGGCAGGCCACCTCGATTCCGTCGCAGATCCGCGCCAGAACCGGCGCGAATTCCTCGGCGTCGAAAGCGGGCGGCGTCACGAGGTAGAGCTGCGGTCGGTCTTTGGCGTCTGGCGTGTCGGACATGGCGGTCTCTGGGGATATCGTCAACGAATTGGCGCCCTGTCTAGACTTACCGGACAGGGCGCGCAATGCGTCTTGAGGGCGGGCGGGGCTCAGTTGCCGGCGCTGGTCATCTTGCGATGGTCGAGCACGCTTTCCAGCCAGCCCAGCTTCATCTCGGGGACCGAGGACAGAAGCAGGTCGGTGTAATCGTCGAAAGGCGGGGTCAGGACCTCGCTTTTCGTACCGTAGCGCTGCACGCGGCCCTGATACATCACGGCGATGGAATCGGCGATGGCGCGGACCGTCGCGATGTCATGGGTGATGAACAGATAGGCCACGCCCTCGCGTTTCTGCAGGTCCAGAAGCAGCTTCAGGATGCCGTCCGCGACCAGCGGATCGAGCGCCGAGGTCACCTCGTCACAGATGATCAGCTTGGGATTGGCCGCCAGCGCCCGGGCGATGCAGACCCGCTGCTTCTGCCCGCCCGACAACTCGGCCGGGTAGCGGTCGGCGAAGCCCTTGCCCAGTTCGATCGCGTCCAGAAGCTCCTGCACCCGTTCGTCGCGCTTGCGCCCGCGCAGCCCGAAATAGAATTCGAGCGGCCGGCCGATGATCGTCGCCACCGTCTGGCGCGGATTCATCGCCACGTCGGCCATCTGGTAGATCATCTGCAACTGGCGCAATTCCTCGCGCGAGCGCTGTTTCAGCGCCGGGGGCAGGGGTTTGCCGTCGAAGGTGATGTTGCCCGTCCGGGGCGGAAGCAGCCCGGTGATCACCCGCGCCATGGTCGATTTGCCCGACCCGGATTCCCCCACCAGCGCCAGCGTCTGACCGGCATGCAGCTCGACCGAGATATTCGACAGCACGTCCTTCGTCATCGACCCGTAACGGGCCGAGACCCCCTCGACCCTGAGCAGGGGCTCGGGCGTGGGTTTCTTCTCTTCGTGCTCGATCGAGCGGACCGAGATCAGCGCGCGCGTATATTCCTCGCGCGGGGCTTCGATGATCTGCTGGACGGTGCCGTGTTCCACCATCTTGCCGTGCCGAAGCACCATGATCTCGTCCGAGACCTGCGCCACGACCGCCAGGTCATGGGTGATGTACAGGGCGGCGACGCCGGTTTCGGCAATCGCCGTCTTGATCGCCGCCAGCACGTCGATCTGCGTGGTCACGTCCAGCGCGGTCGTGGGCTCGTCGAAGATCACCAGGTCCGGCTTCGGGCAGAGCGCCAGCGCGGTCATCGCGCGCTGAAGCTGGCCGCCCGACACCTGGTGCGGATAGCGGTCGCCGAAATGCTCGGGGTCGGGCAGGGACAGCGTGCGGAACAGCTCGACCGCGCGTTTCTCGGCGTCTTCCTTGGACATCACGCCGTGTTTCAGCGTGGCCTCGGTCACCTGTTCCATCAGCTTCTTCGCCGGATTGAAGGCCGCCGCCGCCGATTGCGCGACATAGGTGACTTCGCGCCCCCGCAGGTTGCGCAGCGTGCCCGGTCCGGCGGTGCGGATCTCGCGCCCGTTGAGCCGGATCTCGCCGCCCGACAGCCGGATGCCCCCGCGCCCGTAGGACAAAGCCGACAGCCCGATGGTGGATTTGCCCGCGCCGGATTCGCCGATCAGTCCCATGACCTTGCCGCGCTCCAGCGACAGCGACACATCGTCGACGATGACGATGTCCTTGGGCTTTTCGCCGGGCGCATAGGCCGTGGCCTCGATCCTGAGATTCCGGATCTCGAGCAGGGGTTCTTGAGCGTGATCAGACACCGCGACCTCCTTTCAGGCTGGTGGTGCGGTTGAGCGCCCAGTCGGCCACGAGGTTGACCGAGATCGACAGCGTGACGATGGCGATGGCCGGCATCAGCGCCGCCGAGATGCCATAGACGATGCCTTCGCGGTTTTCCTTCACGATACCGCCCCAGTCGGCATTGGGTGGCTGGATGCCCAGGCCCAGGAACGACAGGGTCGAGATGAAGAGAATGGCGAAGATGAAGCGAAGGCCCAGCTCGGCCACCAGCGGCGACAGGGCGTTGGGCAGGATCTCGCGGAAGATGACCCAGCGCTGGCCTTCGCCGCGCAGGCGGGCCGCTTCTACGAAGTCCATGACGTTGATATCGACCGCGACCGCGCGCGACAGACGGAACACGCGCGTCGAATCCAGGAGCCCCATGACAAGGATCAGGATCGGCAGCGTGACCGGCATCACCGACAGCACGACCAGCGCGAAGATCAGCGTCGGGATCGACATGATGAGGTCGTTGAAACGCGACATCGCCTGATCGACCCAGCCGCCATAGACGGCGGCGGTGAAGCCCAGGATCGCGCCGGTGCAGAACGACACGGCCGTCGCCATCGAGGCCACGAAGATCGTCGTGCGCCCGCCATAGATCATGCGCGTCAGCAGATCGCGGCCCAGATTGTCGGTGCCCAGAAGGAACTGGTCAGACGCCGGTTCCCAGATGTCGCCGACGATTTCGGACATGCCGTAGGGCGCGATCCAGGGGGCGAGGATGGCGGCGATGAAGAAGGCCGCGGTGATGATGAGCCCGAGAAGGGCAGAGATGGGAATGCCCCTCATTTCGGATGCCTCAGCCGGGGGTTGGACAGGATCGAGATGATGTCCGCCAACAGGTTAAGTCCGATATAGATCGTCGCGAAGATCAGCCCGCAGGCCTGCACCACCGGCACGTCCCGTTTCGCGACATGGTCGACCAGGTACTGGCCCATGCCGGGATAGACGAAGACCACTTCGATCACCACGACCCCGACCACCAGATAGGCGAGGTTGATCATCACAACGTTGACGATGGGCGCGATGGCGTTGGGCATCGCGTGGCGGGCGATGATGGTGAAACGGCGCAGACCCTTCAGCTCGGCGGTTTCGATATAGGCCGATTGCATCACGTTCAGGATCGCCGCGCGGGTCATCCGCATCATGTGGGCCAGCACGACGAGCGTGAGCACGATCGCGGGCAGGGCCACGGCGTTCAGTTTTTCCAGGAAGGTCATGCCGTCGTTGATGTTCGACACCGACGGGAACAGCCCCCACTGCACCGAAAAGAAATACATGATCACGTAGCCCAGCAGGAATTCGGGCAGCGAGATCGAGGTAAGCGTGATGGCTGAGATCAGCCTGTCGGGCCAGCGGTCGCGGTAGCGCACGGCCAGAAGGCCCAGAAAAATGGCCAGCGGAACCGAGATGCAGGCGGCGACAGCGGCAAGGAACAGCGTGTTCTGAAGGCGGCCGCCGATCGAGGTGGCGATATCGAGCCCATTCGACAGCGCGGTGCCAAGATCGCCCTGGAGGGCGCTGAAAAGCCAGTCGAAATACCGGGTGAACGCGGGCTGGTCCAGCCCGAGCTCGGCGCGAAGATTCTGCAGGGCCTGTTCGGTGGCACCCTGACCCAGGATCGCCTGGGCCACATCTCCGGGCAGGATCTGGGTTCCGACGAAGATCAGAACCGACGCTGCGAGGAGGAGAAGGAGACCCAGCGCAAGGCGCTGGATCACCAGAGTCAGGACAGGATGCATCGGCCTTATTCGGCCGACCACATCAGGACGGGCGCCCGGCCGTCCATCAGTTCCAGATTGGGGTTGGTCACCCAGCCCGTGATCTGGTCGTTATAGGCGTCGATGAAGTCGTTGAACATCGGGCAGATCAGCCCGCCTTCATCGCGCACCATCATGCCCATTTCGCTGTAGATCGCCTTGCGGCGCGTCTGGTCCAGCTCACCCCGGGCTTCCAGCAGCAGCTCGTCGAAATGGTCGTTGAAGAAGCGCGTGTCGTTCCAGTCCGCGGTCGACAGATAGGCGGTCGAGTACATCTGGTCCTGCACCGGACGCCCGCCCCAATACGAGGCGCAGAAGGGCTGCACGTTCCAGGTCTCGGACCAGTAGCCATCGCCTGGCTCGCGGATGATGTTGATGTCGATCCCGGCGGCGGCGGCGCTTTCCTTGAACAGCTGGGCTGCGTCGACCGCGCCCGGGAAGGACACGTCCGAGACGCGCAGGTCGATGGGACCGGAATGCCCCGAGCGTTCGTAGTGGAAACGCGCCTGGTCGGGATCGTATTCGCGCTGCGGGATCGTGTCGTCGAACAGCGGATACGAGGCGTTGATCGGCATGTCGTTGCCCACCGAGCCATAGCCGCGCAGGATGCGGTCGACCATGTCCTGGCGGTTGATGCCCAGCTTCAGCGCCATGCGCAGATCGTTGTTGTCGAAGGGCGCGGTGTTGCAATGCATGATGAACACGTAATGCCCGCGACCGGCGGTCGATTCCACGGTCACGCCCGGGGCGCGCGACAGCAGGCCCGCAACGCGCGGCTCGACGCGGTTGATCAACTGAACCTGACCCGATTGCAGCGCCGAGTTGCGCGCAGTGGAATCGTTGATGACCAGCATCTCGATCGAGTTGAAGTGACCCGCGCTGTCATCCCAGTAATTCTCGAACTTCTCCAGCACATGGCGCACGCCGGGTTCGTTCTCGACCCATTTGTAGGCGCCCGCGAAGATCCCCGCCGTGGCGTCGTCCATGCCGCCATTGGGCTGGATCATCAGGTGGTAATCGGCCAGCAGGTAGGGCAGGTCGGCATTGGGGCCGTCGGTGGTCAGAACCAGCGTGTCGCCATCGACCGCGATGTCCGTGATGCCGCGCATGATGCCCAGCGCGCCCGACTGGCTTTCCTCGTTCGAATGCCGGCGCAGGGTCTGGGCCACGTCCTCGGCGGTGACGGTCTGACCGTTGTGGAACTCGACGCCCGAGCGGATCTTGAAACGCCAGTTGGTGGCGTCGGACGACGCGGTCCATTCCTCGGCGATGCGCCCGTCAAGGCTGCCGTCGGGCATGATGTTGACCAGCGGTTCGCCCGACACCCGGAGATAGACATAGGGCACCTGGCTGGCGGCCAGCGCCGGGTCGAGCGAGTTGGTGCTTTCGCCACCCTGCATGCCCATCACCAGGCTCCCGCCCCGGCGCGGACCCTGCGCCAGCACGGCTTTCGACAGCAGGCCGGTCGCGGCGGTGCTGGTCACGCCAAGCGCGGCGGCGCGGCCCAGAAAGGCCCGGCGGTCCAGCTTGCCGCGCGCGGCGCGGGTCAGCAGATAGCGAAATTCGTCGTTCATGGATGTCTCCCTGACTAGCCTTCCGACGGGAAGGTCATGGTTATGGCGCTTCTCCAGCGTCCCGTTTTTCTTGACTGTTGAATCAATAACAATCGGCTGCCGGATGAAGCAATCATTATGTTTGCGCTATGTGTAACAATCAGACGTGCTGACGGGCAACCTGCGCATGAAAGTTTCTGTCGATGGTTTCGGGGGCTTCCGCGCCGTCCTTGATGTGAACGCTCAGGCTGGCATCCAGAACAAGCGCGTCGGTTGTGCCGGTCTGCCGCGCTTCGACCCGCGTATCGACCGACCAATCGCCGCGCCGGAAGTGCTGAGTCCAGGTGATCCGGCAACTGGCGCTGAGCGGATCGTCGGGGTGGATCGACCAGATCTCGACCATCGTGTTGCGGGTGATCAGCCCGTGATCGGGGTTCTGGGTCTCGCCGCTGTCCGAGATCACCGTATAGGTTTCCACGCCGCTGACCATGTCGATTTCCCGGCTGCGCGCATCGCGGCTTTCGCTCAATGTTTGCAGGCGTCCGGGCGGCGGAACCTCGGGGTCGGCGAAGGTCCAGCCGGGCGCCTTGCCGTCATGCACGGGCAGGGACAGCGTCCCCGCCGACAGCCGTAGCGCCGCGATTTCCGGCGAGGGCCAGACGAAGGGCCAGTAGGTATTCGACAGCGCCAGCCGCAACCTGTGGCCGGGTGCGATCTCATAGGCCATCTGGTCGAGAACCAGCTCGACTTCGATCTCTTCGCCGGGTGTCAGCGGGGTCGGCGGATCGCTGCGGTGATGGAGGTTCAGCAACCCATGGGCGATCCGGGTCGAGGATCCGTCGGGCGCCACATCGCAAAGCCGGGCACAAACGAAGGCAAAGGGCTTGTCCGAGGTCAGCCGCAGCGACAGCGTCGCGGCACCGAGCAAACGCAGACCATCGGGCAGCGGCGTGTCGAAACAGACCGAATGGGCATCGTCGTCGCGCTGGTCGCCGGCCATTTCGCCGTTCAGGCCCATCGGGAAATACTCGCCCGCCGCCGCGCCCAGCGTCTGCTTGGTGCGAATCGTGGCGTCGGGCGCCGGCCCGTCGCCCAGCACGCCGCCCGCCGAGAGCGGCAGCGCGCGCCAGTTCACATGCGGCGAGGGCAGCGTATCGGCGACCCAATAGCCCGGCCTTTCGGCCGCCGAGGCGTCGGGCGGGGCCGAGGTCATCATGTAGGCGCGGTAGTCGGGCCAGTCCTCGGCCCCGTTCTCGATCCCCTTGAGCCAGCGGTCCCACCATGTCTTCATCTCGGTCAGGAACCCGATGCGCGGCGCGGGGACGGCGGTATGGGGATACTGGTGCACCCAGGGGCCGACGATGGCCTTCCCCATCGCGACATTCTCGACGATATGCGCGGGGGTGTTCATGTAATTGTCGGCCCAGCCGCCGATCGACAGAACAGCGGCATTCATGCGGCCGTAATCCTCGCAGATCGAGCCGTGCTTCCAGTAAGCGTCGCGCGCCTGATGGTTCGACCAGATCTCGGACAGGTGGGGCAGCGTCTCGATCCGCTGGCGCAGATCCTCGCGCCAGTCGGGGCGCAGAAGCGGATCGGCGGGGCGCGAGGCATAGGACAGCATCAGCGTTCCCCAGCCGAAATTCTCGCCCAGCAGGCAACCGCCCTTGAAATGGATGTCGTCGGCAAAGCGGTCCACGGTGGAACAGACGCTGACCACGGCTTTCAGCGCGGGCGGCTGCAGGAAGGCGGTCTGCAGGCAATTGAACCCGCCCCAGCTTTTGCCCATCATCCCCACATTGCCCGAACACCAGTCCTGAGCGGCGATCCAAGCGATCACGTCGCAGGCATCCTGCAGCTCGGTGGGCGAATATTCGTCGTCGAACACGCCCTCGCTGTCGCCATTGCCGCGCACATCGACGCGCAGGCAGGCATAGCCTTGCGCCGCCATCCACGGATGGATCGTCTCGTCGCGCGGCAGCGTGTTGTCGCGCTTGCGATAGGGAATGTATTCCAGAATGGCGGGGACGGGCGCGCCCGATGCCGGGCGCCAGATACGGGCCGAAAGCCTGGTGCCGTCGGGCAGGGGGATGGTCAGGCCATCCTGGTCGATGATGTCCACGCGTGTCTCCGCTTGCTGATGTGCCGGCGCCGAAAATGACCGCCCGTGCCGTGGTTGTCCAATGCCGGCGCGGGGTTGGTCCTGAAAAGCCCGCATAGCCTGCGAGGGCGCTCCGTTCCGGTCAAGGCCGGTCCGAAGCCTGTCGCCCGATTGTTATCCGAATCGATTCGCATCGCGCGTCGCTTGCCGCGTCCTTGCCTACGCCCTCGCCTCGGCCTGGCGGCTGGGTTAGCGTGAAGACGGTGAAGGACGGGGGGCGGATATGGACGACTTGTTGGATCTCGGCGCGTTGGAGCAATCGGCGGCGCTTGCACGGCGCGAGGTCTCGGCCGAGGCGCTGATGCGCGCGACGCTGGCGCGAATCGAGGCGCGCAACCCCGGCGTGAATGCGATCGTCAGCCTTGCCGATCCCGAAACACTGCTCGCGCAGGCCCGCCACGCCGATACCGAGCCGCGCAAGGGCTGGATGCATGGCCTTCCCATGGCGGTCAAGGATCTGGCCAATGTCGCGGGTCTGCCTACCAGCATGGGCTCGACCATCCTGGCCGGGCAGGTCGCGCGTCGCGACGACCTGATGGTCGCCCGGATGCGCGCGGCAGGGGCGCTGTTCATCGGCAAGACCAACACTCCGGAATTCGGGCTGGGCAGTCACACCTTCAACCCGGTGCATGGGCCGACCGGCAACGCCTGGGATCCGACGCGCAGCGCCGGGGGATCGTCGGGTGGCGCGGCGGTGGCGTTGGCCTGCCGCATGACTGCGATTGCCGACGGCTCGGACATGATGGGCAGCCTGCGCAACCCGGCGGGCTGGAACAACGTCTACGGTATGCGCCCCAGCTGGGGCCGGGTTCCGGACGAGGCCGAGGGCGACACGTTCCTGCACCCGCTGGCCACCAATGGCCCGATGGCGCGCAACCCGCGCGATCTGGCCGCGCTGCTCGAGGTGCAGGCCGGGCCGATGGCGGAACGGCCCTTCACCCTTCCGCAGGAAAGCTTTCTCGACCGGATCGAGGCCGATCTGCGCGGCCGTCGCGTGGCATGGCTGGGCGATTGGGGCGGCGCCTATCCGATGGAGACGGGCGTTCTGGACACCTGCACGGCGGCGCTGCGCGTCTTCGACACGCTGGGCGTCACGGTCGAGGCGATCAACGCACCCTTCGATGCCGGCGCCCTGCGGCAAAGCTGGCTGCATCTGCGCGCCTTCGCCAATGCCGACCGGCTGGGCGCGCTCTATGGCAACCCGGAATGGCGCCGGCAGCTCAAGGCGACGGCGATCTGGGAGATCGAAACGGGGCAGTCGCTGACACTGGCCGAGGTCAAGGCGGCCAGCCTGATCCGGTCGCAATGGTACGCTGCCGCCGCGCGTCTGTTCGGGGATTTCGACGCGCTGATCCTGCCCAGCGCGCAGGTCTGGCCCTTCGATCTGTTGCTCGAATACCCGACCGAGATCGCGGGCCGCCCGATGGATACCTATCACCGCTGGATGGAGGTGGTGATTCCCGCCTCGCTCATCGGGTTGCCGGCGCTGTGCGTGCCGGCGGGGTTCGGGGCCAGCGGCTTGCCGATGGGGCTGCAACTGATCGGACGGCACGGGGACGATCTGGGGCTCCTACAACTCGCCCAGGGGTGGCACGAGGCGGCGGAATGGGTGCAGCGGCAACCGGCCCAAACATTCCGTTAACCATATGTTTGAAAGCCGATTTTCTGCAGAGGCGCGACCATATTTCGGTCAGAATCCCCGGTCATTGTGGCGCCGACCGCAACCAGAGGTAGCCATGCCGAATGCCATCAGACACTTCGTCCGTTGCGATGCCGGGGCGGTCACGGTCGATTGGGTGATCCTGACCGCAATCGCCGCCTCGTTCGGTATTCTGGTTTTCGTGACGCTCGGCTCGGGGCCCGACGATGTGGGCGAGCGGATGCAGACTGCGTTCGACGATGCCTCGGTCGCGCAGTTGCCGGAACTCGGCTATTCGCAATAATCCCGCGCCGCGCCTGATCCGCGATCAGGCGATCACTTTCCAATAGACATCGAAGCCGGGATCGAACACCGTCACCGGGCCGGCGCCGGTTTCGATCTTGGCCGGGAAACGAACGGGCTCGGCCTGTTTTTCCAGCGTCAGCGTGCCGTTATTGCGCGCCAGCCCGTAATAATCCGCCCCGAAATGCGCGGTGAATGCCTCCAGCCGGTCCAGCACGCCCTCGCGTTCGAAGATCTGGGCCAGAAGCGGCATCGTGTTGGTGGCGGTGAAACAGCCCGCCGCGCAGCATTCGCATTCCTTGCGGTCATCGCTGTGGGGCGCCGAGTCGGTGCCCAGGAAGAACCGCGCATCGCCCGAGGTCGCGGCCTCGACCAGCGCCTGGCGATGCAGCTCGCGTTTGGCGACGGGCAGGCAGAAGTAATGCGGCCGCATCCCGCCGACGAGCAGGCTGTTGCGGTTGATGATCAGGTGATGCGTGGTGATCGTCGCCGCCAGATCCCGGTCATGCGCGCGCACATACTCGACCGCGTCCTTGGTCGTGACATGCTCCATGATCACCCGCAGGCCCGGATGTTGCCGGCGGATCGGGTCGAGCACCTTGTCGATGAACACCGCCTCGCGGTCGAAGATGTCGATCTCGGGATCGGTGACTTCGCCATGCAGGCAAAGCGGCACGCCGGCTTTCGCCATCGCTTCGAAAACCGGGGCGACCTTGTCGAAGTCGCGCACGCCCGAAGCCGAGTTCGTCGTCGCGCCCGCCGGGTACAGCTTGACCGCCGTGACGATGCCCGCCTGGTGCGCGGCGACGACATCGGCGGGGTCGGTCTCTTCGGTCAGGTAGAGCGTCATCAGGGGCGTGAAATCGGCGCCCGGCAGGCTCTTGTCCAGAGCTGCGGCGATCCGGTCGCGATAGGCCGACGCCTGCGCGCCCGTGACCACCGGCGGCACGAGGTTCGGCATGATGATCGCGCGGGCGAAATCGCGGGCCGTTTCGGGCGCGATGCCGTCGAGCATGGCGCCGTCGCGCAGGTGCAGGTGGAAATCGTCGGGGCGGGTCAGGGTCAAGCGCGTCATGGCGTTCCCATAGCGCGCGGCCCTGACGGTGTGAAGGGTGTTAGTCGCGCAGCGGCTTGCCCGATTGCACGCGCTCCAGCGCCTTGCGCAGCTGCGGATGCTCGACCAGCGAATTGGCCACGGTCAGCGCGCGCAGCAGCAAGGCCGGCCGGTTCTGGATCTGCAGCCGGCCGATCAGCCGTCCGAGATAATGCGCATTGGTGCGCCGCCGCCGCCAGAGCCGGAAGAAAAGCTGCGGGGTCAGGCTGCCGGTACAGGCCGCGTCGATCAGCGGGCGCAGCACGTTGATGCGCGCCAGTTCGGCCTGCGGATCACGACCGATATTGCGCGCGCGCAGCCGGTGGACATGCGGCGCGCGGAACATCGCCGCATGGACGGCGTCGACCTGCTGGATCGGATCGTAGACGATGAATACCGTTTCGCAGCCCTCGACCATGTCGGGGGCAAAGCCGAAGCGGCTGGTGAAATCGAGCCGCCGCGCCTGCAGGAAGCGGCGGTCCCATTCGGCGGCCTCGGTCTGCAGCGTCGATTGCGGGGCAAGGGCCAGCACCGTGCTGCCCGGCGCCGCGACCGAGAACGCTGCCGCGCCATAGCCACCCATGCCCGCGCCGTAGAACACCACGCGGTCGAAATCCTCGAAGAACGCGTCGTCGATCAGCCGATCGAAAAAACCGTAGACCGCCGCGTCGCGATACCAGGTGTCGCCCTGGGCCAGGATCGTCAGCGACGACCAGCCGCGCGGCGCGGCGATCTGGTAGCCCAGCGGCATCTGCCCGCCACCCGCGCCGCGAACGCCCGAAACGGTTTCGAAACTGACCAGCAGAACGGGACCCAGATCCGAGAAAAACGCCGAATGCTTGTCGCCGAGCGGCTCGAAATAGCCCGACTCGTCTCCGATTTCCTGCATGATCGACAGCCAGTCGGAATCGGTGCTGGCCTCGCTGGCGTCGAACATCTCGATGGAATCGTCACTCATCCGTCACATCTGCCTGTCTGGAACACGAATGCCTGTCTGGAATACGAAGGCGCGCCGCCGACGCCGTATCATGACCGAGCTTAGCGCAATGTTGCGGACCTTGAAACGGTGCAATCGTGACCCTGCGGTGACATCGCGGGGCGGCGCGGAAACGATAAGATTTTACCGTTTATTAAAAGGAAACAATGTGCATCGGCTTGCGAGGCGCTGGCCGCCGGCATAGCCTCGCGCGGCAAACGGTGCGGGACGCACAGGCAGGGCAGCAGATGAAATTCGACGATATTCCCGGGTGGTTCATGCCCATCGATCAGGCGGCGTTCAGCTGGGTCCTGCAGCATCAGAACCGCGCGCAGCCCCTGGGCGGCCTGGTCGAGCTGGGCGTCTTCAAGGGCAAGAGCGCCGTCGTGATGGGCAATTTCCAGCGCCCGGGCGAAGTCTTTACCGTCTGCGACCTGTTCGAGGATATCGAAACCGACAGCCATGCGGACCCCGAAGAGCAGCGCTTCTTCAAGGGGCAATCGCTGTCGCAGATGGAATTCGAGCGCAATTACCTCGCCTTCCACCGTGAGCTGCCGCGCATCGTGCGGGCGCCGACCGCGGTCATCACCCGGCATGTCGCCCCCGGCTCGGCGCGCTTTGTGCATGTCGATGCGGGCCATACCTATGACCTTGTGCGCGCGGATACCGCCTCGGCCCGGACCCTGCTGCGCGACGACGGGGTCGTCGTGTTCGACGATTACCGCAAGGCGGGCGCAATGGGGTGCGGCGCGGCGGTATGGGAGGCGATCCTGAACGAAGGGTTGCGGCCCATCGCCAACACGGAATTCAAGCTTTACGCGACCTGGGGCGACCCGGCGCCCTATATCGCCGAGATCGAGGCCCGCGCGCGTGACGCCGGCTGGTGCCGCACCAAGCGCCCGACCATGATCCGAGACATGCCGATGGTCTACCTGCACCGCAGCCCCGGCAACTGACCGGCGCCCCGCCCGTCAAGCGCACATCAGGGGAAGCGTACCTTGCCGATATAGGGCAGGTTGCGGTTGCGCTGCGCGTAGTCGATGCCATAGCCCACGACGAATTCGTCGGGGATCTCGAACCCGGTCCATGTGGCCTTGATGTCGACCTCACGCCGCGTCGGCTTGTCCAGAAGGGCGCAGATTTCCAGCCGTCTTGGGCCCCGTGCGGTCAGCAGGTGCTTGACGTGGTGCAGCGTGAAGCCGGTATCGACGATATCCTCGACCACCAGCACGTCGCGCCCGGCGATCTCGCCGCGCAGATCCTTGAGAATGCGCACCTCGCGGCTGGATTCCATGCTGTCGCCATAGGAACTGGCCTCGAGGAAATCCACCTCGACCGGCAGGTCGATCTCGCGCACCAGATCGGCGATGAACACGAACGAGCCGCGCAGCAATCCCACGACGACCAGCTTGTCGGTGCCGGCGAAAGCCTGGGTGATCTCTTCGGCCAGCGCCTCGACCCGCGCGGCGATGCGCTTGGCCGAGATCATCTGGTCGATCACATAGGCGGGCTGGGTCATGGCGTCGCGTCCTGTCGAAGGGGGGGTTGAAAAGCCGGTCACACAATAGGAAAAGACCACCGCACACGCCAGAGGTCGCAATGCCCCATCATCGCGAAAACCGCCAGCTTCCGTATCGCGCGGATCAGATCTACGATCTGGTGGCCGATGTCGCCAAATATCCCGAATTCCTGCCCTGGACGGCGGCGGCGCGCATCCGCTCGCGCGAGCCCCTGCCCGAACGCGGCGAGGGCGCCGAGGTGATGGAGGCGGATCTGGTCATCAGCTTCAAGGTCTTCCGCGAGAAATTCGGCTCGCGCGTGGTGCTGATCCCGACCGAGAACCGGATCGAGACGGATTACCTGGATGGCCCCTTCAAGTACCTGCATTCCTTCTGGCAGATCGAGCCCGAGGGCGACGGCTGCCGCGTGACCTTCGAGGTGGATTTCGAATTCCGCAACGCGATGCTGCAACGGGTGATCGGGCTGGTCTTCAACGAGGCCATGCGCCGCGTCGTCGGCGCCTTCGAGGCCCGCGCCCGCCAGCTTTACGGCTGACGGGCGGGGCAGGGCGTCACGGGTCAGGGCGTCACGACGTGACGTCGTAGGCGCGCTCGCCATGGACCGACAGGTCGAGCCCGTTGGTCTCGGTCTCGGCATCGACGCGCAGCGGGGTGATCAGGCCGACCAGCTTGATCAGGATCCAGGACATCCCGACCGTATAGACCCCGACGATGATCAGCGCACCCAGCTGCGCGCCCCATGCGGCGTGGCCCAGGGCGGCCAGCATCACCGTGCCGAAGATGCCGCCCACGCCATGCACCGCGAACACATCGAGCGTGTCGTCGACCTTCATCTTGTGGCGCACGAAATTCACGGCTTCCTGGCACAGGATCCCGGCAACCGCGCCGATGATCAGCGCCTCGACCGGGCCCACGAAGCCCGAGGCGGGCGTGATCGAGGCCAGCCCGGCGATCGTGCCGGTCACAAGCCCCACCATCGAGGCGCGGCCGAACTTGATCCGCTCCCACAGCGCCCAGGTCAGAGACGCCGCGGCCGCCGACAGATGCGTCACGGTGATCGCCATCGCCGCCTGACCGTTCGCCGCCAGCGCCGAACCGCCGTTGAAGCCGAACCAGCCGACCCACAGCATCGCCGCGCCCATCATGACCAGCCCCGGGTTATGCGGCGGCGTGACCCGGTTCGTGCGCGGACCCAGCGCGATCGCCAGCATCAGCGCGGCGAGCCCCGCCGTTTCGTGCACGACGATCCCGCCCGCGAAATCGCGCGTGCCGATCGCGCCGAAAATCCCGCCATCGGCCAGGAACCCGCCGCCCCAGATCCAGTGCGTGACCGGCGCGTAGACAAGGATCATCCACAGGGCCGAGAAGACCAGCACGAAGCCATAGCCGATCCGTTCGACATAGGCACCGACGATCAGCGCGGGCGTGATGATGGCAAAGGTCATCTGGAAGACGAAGAACAGCACTTCGGGGACCGACCCCGACAATGTCTCGGCGTCGATGCCGGTCAGGAAGACCTTGGACAGGCCGCCCCAGACCGCGTTGCCCTCGCCGAAGGCCACGGAATAGCCGATGGCCAGCCACAGGACCGACATCAGGCAGGCGATGGAAAAGACGTGCATGAACACGCTCAGCACGTTTCGCGCCCGAACCAGCCCGCCATAAAACAGCGCCAGCGCGGGCAGGGTCATGAACAGCACAAGGGCTGTCGCGGTGATCAGGAAAGCGGTATCCGCAGCGTTCATCTGTCCCCCCTCAGGTTTGATCGCGCTTCTAGAGCGTCTTGCGAGAGGTCAGAAAACGGGCAAAGCGCCGGAAGGACGAAAATATGCCGGGCAATCGGCGAAATGCACGGCATTCAGCCTTCGAAAAAGGCGGTTCGCCCTGAAAAACGGCAAAGATGAATCAGGAAAGGGCGGCTTTGAGCAATGCAAGCGCATGCGCGACCGAGGCCGCGCGCACCTTGGCCCGGCCGATGGCACCGAATTCCACGGTTTCGGTGCGGGTGGTGCCGTCTTTTCGGGCAAGACCAAAACAGACACGTCCTTCGGGTTTGTGCTCCGAACCGCCCGGGCCGGCGATCCCGGTGGTCGAAACCGCGAGCTGTGCGGCGCTGTGGCGGAGCGCGCCCTCGGCCATCTCGCGCGCGATCTGCTCGCTGACGGCGCCATGCGCCTGCAGCGTAGCGTCGCGCACGCCCAGCATGTCGCGCTTCGCGGCGTTCGAATAGGTGACGAAACCCCGGTCGACCACGTCGGACGAGCCGGGAATATCCGTCAGCACCGCCGCGATCATGCCGCCCGTGCAGCTTTCGGCGGTGGCGATCATGACGCCCTTTGCGCGAGCGAGATCAAGGGTTTCGGCGGCGAGGCTCACATCAGGTATCCATGCGCGAGCCCGGCCGCGACGATCACCGCCAGACCGGCGCAGAGCCCGGCGAACAGGTCGTCCAGCATGACGCCCAGCCAGTCATGGCGTTTGTCGGCGCGGCCGATGAACCACGGCTTCCAGATGTCGAACAGCCGGAAGAAAAGGAAAGCCGCGACCCAGCCGGGATAGGGCATCCAGTCGTCCCAGCCGCGCCACCAGAAGGCCAAGGCGGGAAAGGCCAACGCGATCCATTGGCCGGCGATTTCGTCGATGACGATTTCGCTGGGGTCCAGGCCGGGACTGTCCTTGAGCTCGGCGTGACAGGCCCACAGCCCGGCGGCCGTGGCGGCAAGCGCGGCGATGACGAGCATGGGCGCGCCCAGATAGCGGTCGATGACCAGCCCCACGGCAATCGCCGCCGCCGAGCCCCAGGTGCCCGGGGCGGGGCGCATCAGCCCGGCGCCGAAGCCGATGGAGACGAGACGCGCGACTCTCATCTCCGCACCAGCGCCGCAGTGGCGAGTGCCGCGATTCCTTCCTCGCGCCCGGTGAAGCCCAGCCGTTCCGAGGTCGTGGCCTTCACCGAGACGCGGTCGGGCTCTATCTCCATGATCTGCGCAAGCGCCGTGCGCATCGCCTCGGCATGCGGTCCGACCTTGGGCCGCTCGCAGACCAGCGTCACGTCGCAATTGGCGATCGTGTAACCCTTGGACCGGGCCAGATCGGCGGCGTGACGCAGGAAGATATGGCTTTCGGCGCCTTTCCATTGCGGATCCGAGGGCGGGAAATGCCGGCCGATATCGCCCTCGGCCATGGCGCCGTAGATCGCATCGGTCAGCGCGTGCATGCCGACATCGGCATCCGAATGCCCCAGCAGCGCGCGCGTGTGCGGGACCTTCACACCGCAGAGCCAGACGTGAT
Organism: Pararhodobacter marinus; assembly: GCF_003122215.1. GTDB lineage: Bacteria > Pseudomonadota > Alphaproteobacteria > Rhodobacterales > Rhodobacteraceae > Pararhodobacter > Pararhodobacter marinus. Next base: position 386,621 of record NZ_QEYD01000002.1, read on the forward strand.
CGCCCTCGGTGAAGGCATGCACGTCATAGCCATTGCCCAGCCGTATATCCATTGTCTGACCTTTGGTTGCCTGACGTTCGACCAGCGCCTGCTCCGCGCGTTCGAAGTCAACAGGATAGGTGAGTTTGATATTGGTTTCCGAGCCCTGAGTTATCCACACAGGGATCCCCGCCGCCCGCGCGATGGCCACGTCATCCGCTGCGTCGCCCGCATGCGCCCGATAGGCGGCCAAGAGCCGGGCATAGTCGAATCCCTGCGGCGTCTGGGCCCGGAACAGGTTGTCGCGGTCGCGCATCGCGACGACGTGACCGTTTTCGCCCTGCCACAGCGCATCGGTCACCGGCAGCGCTGGCGCGGCACCCGGATGCTGGTCCAGCGCGCGCACCACGCCGTCGATCACGCGGGGTTCGACCAGCGGGCGGGCGCCGTCGTGGATCAGCACCTTGGCGGGCGGGGTGGCGCTCAGTGCCTCCAGCGCCGCGCGCACCGATTGCGTCCGCGACGAGCCGCCCAGGACATGGGGCACATCAAGCGCAGCGGCCCGCTCGCGGTCGTCTTCGTGGATCACCAGAAGGATGTTGTGAAGCCCCGCCGCGCGGAAGGCCGCGATCGTATGCGCCAGCACCGGACGGCCGTTCAGCGGGCGCCATTGCTTGGGCACGCCGCCGCCCATCCGGCTGCCGCGACCGGCAGCCACAAGGATCACGGCGATGTCGGTTTTCCCAGTCATGCGATGTGGATTAGGGGATGTGTCGCGACCCTGCAAGCGAATGCGCAGAACGGCGAAGATGCAAAAAAGAGCGTCGCCGCTTGATTGATGACCAATAATTGTGCAAGCGATGAAACAGAAAGCAGAAACCCGTGCGCTCGCCTTTCCGTTTGCCGCTTCTGCGCGCTAGATGGGCACAGCACGCATTGCCGAACCGAGCCTGATGACTTCCTCAGCGTTTCCCGTCTCCCTGACGCCTCCCATCGTCCTGGCCCCGATGTCGGGGATCACCGATCTGCCGTTCCGCCGCATGGTGGCGCGGTTCGGTGCGGGTCTGGTGGTCAGCGAAATGATCGCCTCGGGCGAGATGGTCACCGCGCGTCCGTCGCGCCGTGCCGCGAGCCGCGCGCGGGCCGAGGTCGACGAAAGCGTCCCCACCGCCGTGCAACTGGCCGGACGCCACGCCGACGCGATGGCCGAGGCCGCGCGCATCGCCGAGGGGCAGGGTGCGCCGCTTATCGATATCAATATGGGTTGCCCGGCCAAGAAGGTCGTGGGCGGCGCCGCCGGATCGGCGCTGATGCGCGAGCCGGATCTGGCGCTGCGGCTGATCGAGGCGGTCGTGGGCGCCGTTCGCGTGCCCGTGACGCTGAAGATGCGGCTGGGCTGGGACGGTGATTGCCTGAACGCGCCCGAGATCGCGAAACGGGCCGAGGCGGCGGGGGTGCGGATGCTGACCATCCACGGCCGCACCCGGGCGCAGTTCTACACGGGCCGGGCCGACTGGGAGGCGATTGCCGGCGTGGTCGAGGCCGTGTCGATCCCGGTCATCGCCAATGGCGACATCACCGATGCGCGAAGCGGGCGCGCCGCGCTGGCGGCGTCGGGCGCGGCGGGCATCATGGTCGGGCGCGGCGCGCAGGGGCGCCCCTGGCTTCTGGCGCAGATCGGCGCGGCGCTGCATGGCACGCCGGCGCCCGAGATCCCCGAAGGCGCGGCGCTCGCCGATCTGGTCGCCGATCACTACGAACAGATCCTGTCCTTTTACGGCGCCGAGCTGGGTGTGCGCATCGCGCGCAAGCATCTGGGCTGGTATATCGACGCGGCCGGGGGCTCTGCCGGGTTGCGCGCCGTGCTGATGCGCGAAAGCGATCCGGCGCGGGTCATCCATGCCTTGCCCGATGCGCTGACACCGGATCGGGCGGCGGCATGAGCTACGTTCCGGTCCCCGGCGCGATCTTCGCGGCGCTGCCGATGCCGGCCTTCCTGACCGGGGCCGAGGGCACGAAGGAAATCATCCTCGATTGCAACACGGCCGCCGAGCAATTCTGCTCGGTCTCGTCGCAGGTGCTCAGGGGCGAGCCCGCTTTCGACCGGCTGCTCATCGACGCGCCGATGGAAGAGGCGGTCGAGCGTGCGCGCAAGAACCGCGCGCCGATCTTCATCAACGATTGCGAGGTCACGACCGGCGAGCGTCCGCCCATCCTGTGCACGCTGCAACTGGCGCCGATGAACGACAATTCCGATTCGCTGCTGATGCTGGTCACGCCGCGCGACATTGCCGGGCGGCTGGGGCGCACGCAGGTGGTCAAGGCGGCGGCGAAATCGGCCATCGGTATGGCCGATATGCTGGCGCATGAAATCAAGAACCCGCTGGCGGGGATTGCCGGGGCGGCGCAGCTTCTGTCGATGGGACTGGATGCCGCCGACCGCGAGTTGACCGACCTGATCGTCGCCGAGACGCGGCGCGTGGTGAAGCTTCTTGAACAGGTCGAGCAATTCGGCGACCAGCGCCCGCCCGACCGCAAGGCCACGAATATCCACGATGTTCTGGAGCGCGCGCGGCGTTCGGCCGGGGTCAGTTTCGGCGCGCATATGAAGATCCGCGACGATTACGACCCGTCGCTGCCCGAGGTCTGGGCCGATCCCGACCAGTTGCAGCAGGTCTTTCTGAACCTGCTGAAGAACGCCTCGGAGGCACAGCCCGAGGGCGGCACGATCCGCATCCGCACCCAATTCGAACGCGGGCTGCAGGTCAGCGGGCTCGACGGTCAGCGCGTCGCGCTGCCGATACATGTTCATATCGAGGATGACGGCCCCGGCCTGCCCAACGCGATTGCCGAAAATGTCTTCGAGCCCTTCGTGTCGGGCCGCGAGAACGGCACCGGGCTGGGACTGGCGCTGGTGTCGAAGATCATCGCCGCACATGAAGGCTGGATCGAGGTGAAATCTCGTCCCGGCCAGACGATCTTTCGGGTGTCTCTTCCCATGGCCCCGGTGACAAGCAAGGAGCCCCGCTGATGGATGGAACCGTCCTGGTAGCCGATGACGACCGCACGATCCGCACCGTGCTGACCCAGGCGCTGACGCGGGCCGGCTGCCGCGTGCACGCCACCTCCAGCCTGACGACGCTTTTGCGCTGGGTCGAGGAAGGGAAGGGCGATCTGGTCGTCACCGACGTGATGATGCCCGACGGCAACGGGATCGAGATGCTGCCGCAGATCAAGACGATGCGCCCGGGCCTGCCGGTGATCGTGATCTCGGCGCAGAACACGATCATGACCGCCATTCAGGCGACCGAGGCCGAGGCCTGGGATTACCTGCCCAAACCCTTCGACCTGCCCGATCTTCTGTCGCGCGCGGGCAAGGCCATGGAAAGCTCGCGCCGAGGCAGCGTCCGCGTGAAGGCGCCGGCGCCCGCGGCTGCGGCCCCCGTCGTCGCCCCGGAACCCGCCGCCGCCGCCGATCTGCCGCTGGTCGGGCGCACGCCGTCGATGCAGGCGCTCTACCGGCTGGTCGCGCGGGTGATGAATGCCGAACTGCCCGCGCTCATTACCGGGGAATCGGGCACCGGCAAGTCGCTGCTCGCGCGTGCGCTGCATGATTTCTCGGACCGGCGGGCGCAGCCTTTCGTGCTGGCCTCGGCGCAGGATTTCACCGGCGACCAGAACTCGGCCGGAACGGCGATGATGGCCCGCGCGCGCGGCGGTTCGCTGGTCATCGACGGGCTGGGCGATCTGGATGCCACGGCGCAGGCGCGGCTGGTGCGGCTGCTCGATTCGATGCCGCCCGACGGGCCGCGCATCATCGCCATCGCCGACGGCACGCTCAACGGCACGCTCGAAGCGGGAAATTTCCGCCATGACCTGTATTACCGGCTGTCGGGCGTCACGCTGCATGTCCCGCCGCTGCGCGAACGGATCGAGGATATTCCGCTGCTGGCCGAGCATTTCCTGGCCCGCGCCGCGCGCGACGGCGGCAATCCGCGCCGCCTGTCGACCTCGGCTTTGGAACTGGTGCGGCAATACCGCTGGCCGGGCAATGTGCGTCAGCTGGAAAACGTGATCCGCCGGCTGGTCATCACCGGGCAAGAGCCCGAGATCGGCCGCGCCGAGATCGAGAGCGCGCTCAACGCCCATCCCGCCGCCGCGCCCTCGGGCGAATCGAGCGAGGCGGGCACGCTGGCGGAATCGGTCGCGCGGCATGTGCGCCGGTATTTCGAACTGCACGGCGCCGACCTGCCGCCGCCGGGCGTTTACCAGCGCATCCTGCGCGAGGTCGAGGCGCCGCTCATCGACATCGCGCTGGAATATACCGGCGGCAACCAGGCGCGGTGTGCCGATCTGTTGGGAATCAACCGCAATACCTTGCGCAAGAAAACCAACGAGCTGGATATTCGCGTGACACGGCGCCGCAAATTGATGTAGTCAGGCAACAGGGCGTGGCGCAATTGCCGCACCCCATGCGTTCAACCCCGCGGTCGCGCCTGTGTTGCCTGATATTCATCCATGACTTCGCCCGACTCTCCTGCCGATCCGGCCCAACAGGCCGAAGCCTTCGGGCCGCCCCGCCGCAGCCCGCTGCAAAGGCGGGTTCAGACTCTGGGCACGCTGGCGCTGGTGCTGCTGGCGCCGGTTCTGGTGGCGGCGACGGTGCTGGTGCTGGGGCCGTTCTCGTTCGTGTCGGGGCTGCCCTCGCTGCGCGTCGTGCTGTTCGCGGATCTGGTCTATATCCTTGTCGTCGCGGTGCTGGTTCTGACCCGTATCGTGCGGCTGATCCGCGCGCGTCGCTCGCAGGCGGTGGGCGCAAAGCTGCACCTGCGTCTGTCCTCGCTTTTTGCCGTCATCGCGCTGCTGCCCGCGATCACCGTCGCGGTCTTCGCCGTGGTGACGATCAATCTGGGGCTGGAAAGCTGGTTCTCTGACCGGGTGCGCAACGTGGTGGGCAATTCGCTGGCCGCCGCCGAAGCCTATCAGGGAGAACAGGAGCGTAACCTCATCGAGGATGCGCAGGCCGTGGCCGACGTGCTGGCCGAAGCGCGCCGCCGCAGTCCGACGATCAGCGAGGGCGAGGTGCGTCAGCTTCTCAGCCAGGCGCAGGCGGCGATCCAGCGCGGGCTGCGGGTGGCCTTCATCATCAATTCCGACGGCGAGCTTCTGTTGCGGGGCGACCGGTCGTACCTGTTCGATTTCATCGAACCCGCCGGGCAGGACATCGCCCGCGCGCTCGACGGCGAACTGGTCCTGATCAAGGACTGGCCCAACAGCGAATTCCGCGCGCTGGTGGCGCTGCCGGGCTATGTCGACCGGCTGCTCTATGTCGCGCGCGCCGTCGATGGCGAGATCCTGAGCCTGCTCGATGAAACCCAGCAGACGATCCAGCTTTACACCCAGCTCGAAGCCGAGCGCGGCACCGTGCTGTTCAACTTCGCACTTGTCTATATCGGCTTCGCGCTGATCCTCATCCTCGCCGCCGTCTGGCTGGGCATGTGGTTCGCCGAGGGGCTGTCGCGGCCCATCGGGCGGCTGGCAGCGGCGGCTCAGAATGTCGGCAAGGGCGATCTGGATGTGCAGGTGCCCGAAGAGCGCGGCGATGACGAGATCGCGACGATGGGCCGGGTCTTCAACCAGATGACGTGGCAGTTGAAGGGCCAGCGCGAGGCGCTCTTGTTCAACACCCGGCAGATCGAGGAACGGCGCCGGCTGTTCGATTCGGTTCTGGGCTCGGTCACCGCCGGGGTGATCGGTCTCGATGCCGAGGGCCGGGTCGATTTCGTCAACCGCGCCGCCGAGACCCTGATCGGGGTCGAGGCCGAAGGCGCCGTGCATTCCCCGCTGACCGAGATCGTGCCCGAATTCGAGGTCCTGCTGACCCGCCTGCGCAGCGGCGAAGGCCGGATGCATGGCGGCCGCGTGCAGGACGAGATCCGGCTCAGCCGCAACGGGCGGCTTGAAAGCCTGCTCGTGCGTTTCGCCGAGCGTCGCACCGCGAGCGGCGAGCTGGAGGGCTACGTGGTGGCCTTTGACGACGTGACCGAGCTGGTTTCGGCGCAGCGGATGGCGGCCTGGGGCGACGTGGCGCGGCGCATCGCGCATGAAATCAAGAACCCGCTTACGCCGATCCAGCTGTCGGCCGAGCGTATCAAGCGCAAGTTTTCCAAGGTGATGGGGGACGAGGACGCGGCCTCGCTGGGCAATCTGACCGATGTGATCGTGCGCCAGACGAACGATCTGCGCCGCATCGTCGACGAGTTTTCCCGCTTTGCGCGGATGCCCGAACCCGATCGCCGGCCGCATGACCTGGTGCAGATCCTGCGCGACGTGGCCACCTTGCAGGAGGCCGGGCAGGAAGCGGTCGCCTTCGACATCGCGCTGCCCGACGCGCCGCTGGTGATTGAGATCGACGCGACGATGATCTCTCAGGCGATGACCAACCTGATCAAGAATGCGGGCGAGGCGACCGAGGGCCTGATCGAGGCAGGCAACGCCCCCGTAGGCTACCAGCCGCGCATCGCGCTGCGCATGGACGTGGCCGAGGACCGCGCCACCATTACCATCGCCGATAACGGGATCGGTCTGCCCGAGGATCGGGCGCGGCTGTTCGAACCCTATGTAACCACACGCGAACGCGGGACCGGGCTGGGCCTGCCGATCGTGAAGAAGATCATCGAGGAACACGGCGGCTCGCTGGTTCTGCGTGACGCCCCGGTGATGCCGGGCTGCGCGCATAGCGGCGCTCTGGCCGAAATCCGGCTGCCTATCCTGCGCACCCCGCGCGGCAGCCGCAACGAAAGAACAGGAGCCGAGGCATGAGCGACATCCTGATCGTCGACGACGAGCGCGACATCCGGGAACTGGTGGCCGAAATCCTGCGCGAGGAAGGGTATTCCACCCGTCTCGCCGCCAATTCGGACGAGGCGATGTCCGCCGTCGCCAACGATCCGCCGATGCTGATGATCCTCGATCTGTGGCTGCGCGATTCCAAGATGGACGGGATCGGCATCCTGATGTCGGTGAAGCGCGAATATCCGCATATCCCGGTCGTCATCATCTCGGGGCACGGCAATATCGAGATCGCGGTCGAGGCGATCAAGAAGGGCGCCTATGACTTCATCGAGAAGCCCTTCAATACCGACCAGCTTCTGGTGGTGATCGGGCGCGCGATGGAGACCTCGCGTCTGCGGCGTGAAAACACCAAGCTGAAGAAACGCGATACCGGCCCGACCGAGATGATCGGCCAGAGCCAGTCGATGAAATTCCTGCGCTCGCAGCTGGGCAAGGTCACGCGTTCGAACGGGCGGGTGATGCTGACCGGGCCGTCAGGATCGGGCAAGGAAGTGGCGGCGCGCTACATCCATCTCAACTCGAACCGCGCCGATGCGCCCTTCGTCACCGTTTCCTGCGCCGCGATCGAGCCCGACAAGATGGAGACCGTGCTGTTCGGGCAGGAAAGCGGCGCGCGCGGCGTGATTCCGGGGCTTCTGGAACAGGCCAATGGCGGGATCCTGTATCTGGACGAAGTGGCCGACATGCCGCTGGGGACGCAGTCGAAGATCCTGCGCGTTCTGGTCGAGCAGACCTTTACCCGCGTTGACGGCGCCGACCGGGTCAAGGTGGATCTGCGGGTGATCTCCTCGACCACGCGCGATCTGCGCGCCGAGATTGCGGCGGGCACCTTCCGGCAGGAACTCTATGACCGGCTCAACGTGGTGCCGATTTCGGTGCCTGCGCTGGCTGAACGGCGCGACGACATCCCGGTGCTGGCGCGCCATTTCATCGACCTGCTGCACCAGACGCAGGGCCTGCCCAAACGGGACCTGTCCGAAGAGGCCGAAACACAGCTTCAGTCGATGAACTGGCCGGGCAATATCCGCCAGCTTCGCAACGTCATCGAACGCGCGCTGATTCTGGGCGACGGGCAGGGTGCCATCGAGGCGCGCGATCTGGCCTCGGACCCGGCGGGGGCCGAAGAAGAGGGACGCGTCGTGCTGGCGGGCGGGCTGGCGACGCTGCCGCTGCGCGAGGCGCGCGAATTGTTCGAGCGCGAATACCTGCTGACGCAGATCAACCGCTTCGGCGGCAACATCTCGCGTACCGCCGCGTTTGTGGGTATGGAGCGCTCGGCGTTGCACCGAAAGCTCAAGTCGCTTGGCGTGAACACTGCCGCCCTTTCGGGCGGTCGCAGCAACCGCGACGATTGACGGCGCGGGCAAACTGAGTCGGACCTGCTGAGGCCAGATTGGGACACGGACGATGAAGATCATCATCTGCGGCGCGGGCCAGGTCGGCTGGCAGATCGCGCGGCATCTCTCGGGCGAGTTCAACGACGTCTCGATTGTCGACAACAACCCGGCGCTGGTGCGCCGGGCCACCGACGCGCTGGAAGTGCAGGGGATCGTGGGGTTCGCCTCGCATCCCGACGTGCTGGAACAGGCCGGCGCGCGCGAGGCCGACATGATCATCGCCGCCACGCATTCGGATGAGGTGAACATGGTCACCTGCCAGGTGGCCCATTCGGTGTTCAATGTCACCCGCAAGATCGCCCGCCTGCGCGCGCAAAGCTACCTGGAGCCGGTCTATAGCGACCTGTTCCGCCGCGATCACATGCCCATCGACGTGGTGATCAACCCCGAGCAGGAGGTCTCGCGCGCGGCGCTTCGGCGTTTCGCGGCGCCCTCGACCTTCGATGTGCAGGATTTCCTCGACGGTTCCGTGCAGCTGGCCGGTCTGGCACTGGACGAGGATTGCCCGGTTCTGAACACGCCGCTGCGGCAGTTGACCGAGCTGTTTTCATCCCTGCGCGCCATCGTCGTCGGCGTGCGTCGCGGCGGCAAGCTGTTCGCGCCCGAGCCGGGCGACCAGCTCTTTGACGGCGACCAGATCTATGTCGTCTCGGAAGCGACGGACCTTGCCCGCACGCTGGCCATTTTCGGCAAGCCGCAGGCCAAGCAGGAGCGCGTGGTGATCGTGGGCGCGGGCAATGTCGGGCTTGGCGTCGCGCGCGCGCTCGAAGACCGCAAGGAGCGTGTCCGCGTCAAGGTGATCGAGCGTGACCGCAGCCGGGCCGAAACCGCCGCCGACCTGCTGGAGCGGACCATCGTGCTGCATGGCGACGGCATGGACAGCGAGTTGCTGGGCGAAGCCGCCATCGATTCCGCCGATGCGCTGCTTGCCGTGACCGATGACGACAAGACCAACCTGCTGGCCTGCGTGCGCGCCAAGGCGATGGGCTGCAAGATGACCATCGCGCTGGTCAACGACCCGTCGCTGGTGCCGCTGATGGCCCATCTGGGGATCGACGCGCATATCAACCCCCGTGCGACCACCGTGTCCTCGATCCTGCGCCATGTCCGGCTGGGTCGCGTGCGCTCGATCTACACGATCGGCGACGGCGAGGCCGAGGTGATCGAGGCGCAGGTCCTTTCCACCTCGCCGCTGGCGGGCCGCACCATCGCCAATATCGGCTTCCCCGAGGGCGCGCTGGTCGGCGCGGTCAAGAAGCGGGGCGAGTTCATCAAGCCCACCGGATCGACCGAGCTTGAGGAAGGCGACCTGCTGGTGATCTTCGCCCTTCGCAACGACGTGCCGGTGATCGAGCGGCTGTTGCAGGTGGCGGTGGAGTATTTCTGACATGAATGCGCGCCTGTCCCGGGTGCCGCCGCTGGTCGCGCTGATCGCGCTGGCGGGCGCGCTGATGCTGGTGCCCGCGGCGGTCGCGGCGCTGGACGGCAACGCGGCGCTGGCGCGAACCTTTTTCTACTGGGGCCTGCTGAGCCTTCTGGTCGCCAGTTTCGTGGCTATCGCCATGGCCGGACAAAGCCGCCGCGGCGTTCCCACAGGGCCGTTTCCGCTGCTGGCGACGATCTACCTGGCCCTGCCGGCGGTGATGGCGCTGCCAATGGCCGATTCCCTGCCCAACATGCGCTACCTCGATGCGTGGTTCGAGATGATCTCGGCCTTCACCACGACCGGCGCCTCGCTCATCGAATTGCCGCGCCGGGTGCCGCAGGCGATCCATGTCTGGCGCGGGCTGGCGGGCTGGCTGGGCGGCGCCTTCATCCTGGCCGCCGCGACCGCGCTGCTGGCCCCCCTGCGGCTGGGCGGCTACGAGATGATCCGCCGCAAGACGACGGCCTTGCGCAATGCGGGTGTCGGGGCCGGGCACGGGATGCGGCTCAGGGTTCATGCGGCGGTCGTGCTGCCCGCCTATGCCGGGCTGACGCTGGCCTTGTGGCTGATCCTGTCCATCGTCGGCGTCCCGGGTTTCGACGCGCTGATGCAGGCCATGGCGACGCTGTCGACCTCGGGCGTGTTGCCGCGCGAGACGCTGGGCAATGTCGGGCTGGCGGGCGAGATCGCGATCTTCGGTTTCCTGTGCATCGCGCTCAGCCGCCGATTCCTGCCCGGCTATTCCGCCCGCGCGCGGCCCCTTCACCGCGATCCCGAATTGCTGACGGCGGCGCTGGTGATCGGGCTGGTCACGCTGTTCGTCGTCGCCCGCCACTGGTTCGGCGCCTTCGAGACCGCCGAGGGCGAGAACCTGCCCGCCATCGGCCGCGCGGCCTGGGGCGCGGCCTTCACGGCCCTGTCGTTCCTGACAACCACGGGCTTCGTCAATCAGGACTGGATCGCCTCGCGCGCCTGGTCGGGGCTGACCCCGCCGGGGCTTGTGCTGATGGCGGTGGCGCTTCTGGGCGGCGGGGTGGCCACCACGGCCGGCGGCATCAAACTGCTCAGGATCTACGCGCTGGGGCGGATGGGCCGCTACGAGATGATGCGCATGATCTATCCGTCGATGGTGATCGGCGGCAACGAATACGACCGCTTCCTGGCGACTTCGGCCGCGCGCTCGGCCTGGCTGTTCGCCATGGTCTTCGCGCTGACCTCGATCGTCATCGTGGCCTTGCTGCTGTTCAGCGGGATGCGGCTGGAAACGGCGATGATCTACACTCTGGGCGCGCTGACGAATACCGGCCAGCTGGTGCAGGTGGCGGGCGACCAGCCGCTCTATTGGGTGCTTCTGAGCGATACCCAGCGCGTTGTGCTTGCGCTTGCGATGATTCTCGGTAGGTTGGAAATTCTTGTTTTGCTGGCGGCGATCCTGGACCGTTCTCGGCGAAACTGACCGTCCTGTCGCTGCGGACCCGGGAGCGCGACGCTTTTTGACCGGGTAATGCGCTGAAAAGGCGAGTTTTCGGGCTGGAAACTTGCCTGTTCCATCTCCATACTCTGGCGACAGGGGGAGACTGCGCCGGCCGCAACGGCTGCGCGGGCCAATAAGAAAAGGCAAGACAATGGCCGTCGACAAACAGAATCTGCAGGACGCATTTCTAAACCACGTTCGCAAGAACAAGGTCCCCGTGACGATTTTCCTGATCAACGGGGTCAAGTTGCTGGGTGTCATCACCTGGTTTGACAATTTCTGCGTGCTGCTGCGCCGCGAAGGGCAGAGCCAGCTGGTCTACAAGCATGCGATCTCGACGATCATGCCGGGCCAGCCGATTTCGCTGTATAATGGTGACGACTGATCGCGCACCGGACGTCTTATCGTGACTGACGACAGGTTCGACCACGACAGGGGGCCAAAGGCGCATCCCCAGAGGGCGCTGGTCCTGCATCCCGATATCCGTGGCCACAGCGCCGCGCGCTCGCCCGAGGCCGCCTTGGACGAGGCGCTGGCACTTGCGCTGGCGCTGCCGGGGATCGATGTCACGGGCGGGCTGGTCGTGCGGTTGCCCAAGGCGCAGCCGGGCCTGTTGTTCGGCACCGGCAAGGTGGCCGAACTCAAGACCCGGATCGAAGAGGACGAGATCGAGCTCGTGCTCGTCGATGGCCCGGTCACGCCGGTTCAGCAGCGCAACCTGGAAAAGGAATGGGGCGTCAAGCTTCTGGATCGCACCGGTCTGATCCTTGAAATCTTCGCCGACCGCGCGCGCACGCGCGAAGGGGTGTTGCAGGTCGAACTGGCGGCGCTCAGCTATCAGCGCACGCGGCTGGTGCGGGCCTGGACCCACCTCGAGCGTCAGCGCGGCGGGCTGGGCTTCGTGGGGGGTCCCGGCGAAACCCAGATCGAGGCCGACCGCCGCGCCATCGACACGCAGATGGTGCGCCTGCGCCGCCAGCTGGAAAAGGTGGTGAAAACGCGCGAACTGCACCGCGCCGCACGCCGCCGCGTGCCCTATCCGATCGTGGCGCTGGTGGGCTATACCAATGCCGGAAAATCGACGCTGTTCAACACCCTGACCGGGGCCGAGGTGATGGCGAAGGACATGCTCTTTGCCACGCTCGACCCGACCATGCGCGCGGTGACTCTGCCCGGCGGGCTGGCGGTGATCCTGTCCGATACGGTGGGCTTCATCTCGGACCTGCCCACGCAACTTGTCGCGGCGTTCCGCGCCACGCTGGAAGAGGTGCTGGAAGCCGACCTCATCCTGCATGTGCGCGACATCGCCCATCCCGAGACCGAGGCGCAGGCCGAGGATGTCGCGGCGATCCTGCGCGATCTGGGTGTGGGACAGGATGTCGTCACGCTGGAAGTCTGGAACAAGATCGACCTGCTGGCGCCCGACGATGCGCAGATCACCGTGGCCGACCGGCGCGAGGACGTGATCGCGGTGTCGGCGCTGAACGGCACTGGCATGGACCGGCTGGTCGAGGCGGTGGGCCGCGCGCTTGGCGACGAGCGGCGCGTGGAAACCGTGACCATCGACCATGGCGAGGGCAGGGCGCGCGCCTGGGCCTATGCCGAGGGCATCGTGGAGAGCGAAGTCGCGGGCGATGACGGGATCACGCTGACGCTGAGCTGGTCGGCGCGCCAGAAGCGGCGGTTCCAGAGCCTGCTCGCCCCGACGGACGCGCCCGAGGACGATGTCTTCGACGACCCGGAACAGGACTGAACGCGCAGGACCCCTGCGCGCTGTTTATTCCTCGTCTTCCTCGAGCAGCGTGATCTCGCCCATCTCGACCAGATTGCGCACCGCGGCCACGGCCGCGGCCAGGGCCGCGTCGGCCTCTTTCGGCTTGATACGCCCGCGGGTTTCGACCTCGTCGCGCAGGGCGGCGGCCATGCGCTGGGACATGTTGTTGAGAAGGAAGGTCGCGGCCTGACCGTCGGGGCTGTCGGGCGCGGGCAGGGTGGCGGCCAGCGCGGTGATCAGCTCTGCCTGCGGGATTTCGCGCAGAAGTTTCGGCACGTCGCGCGGATTCACCCGCTCGGCAATGTTGGCGAAGGTAAAGATCGCCTTGCGCACGCCTTCGGCAAAAGCGGCGTCGTCTTCTTCCAACCCGGTCAGCAGATCGTCGCGCAGCTGCGACGAGGTCGAGTTCAGGATCGCCCCCACCCGCGCCGCCGGGGCAGAGGGGAACGCGCGCGCCGGCCGTCCGTCCAGTTCCCGCGCGATCGACGCCCCGATCCGCGCGACCATGTCGGGCGCGATGCCTTCGGTCAGCGACACGCCATAGGCCACGCGGCGCGCCCGTTCGCCCGGCATCTTGCCCAGGATTTCCGCCGCGCGCCCGACCGGCAGTTTCGACAGCACGACCGAGGCCACCTCGGCGCTTTCGGGCTCCAGCACGCTGAGCAAGCTGGGCGTATCGGCGCTGGTGATCCTTTCCCACGGATCCTCGCCCGCGCGCGCGCGCTGGCGCAGGCGCGAGCTGGCACCGGGGCTGAGCTTGCCGTCGAGCGCCTTCAGCGCGCCGCCCAGCCCGGCGGGAAAGCTAAGCCCCACCTGTTCCATCGTCTCGACGAATTCGGCAATCACGGTGTTGAGCGTATCGCGATCCACCAGCCGCATCTCGGCGATGGTTTCGGTCAGCGCGGTCTGCATGTCCTCAGGCAGCGCGGAGAGTTTCAGATCCGCGCCTTCGGCAACCAGCAGCCGGACAATGATCGCCGCTTTCTGGCGGCCCGTCAGCTTGCGGATCGTCCGCCCCGAGGCGGCATGGGCATGGTTCAGCGCCGCCGAGGCGGTGTCGGTGTCGAGCGAGGGAAAAGAAAACTTGGCAAGGTCCTGGGACATCGGCTCATCCGTGCTGGCTTGGCACAGGATGCGTCAAGGACGGTTAATCGACCGATAATTCCCGGTGGATTTTTCGCCCCGGTCGGGACCCTTTCGCGGCCCGGTGGCGCCGAGTTGATCCATGTCAAGGTCCGACACCGCCACCGCGATTAGACAGGACAGCGAAGGGCCGGGCCTTGTCCGATCTTCATCTCCCGTTTCCGGGCGCACCTCCCTGCATCCGGGCGACTTTGCCGCCGCGAGACCTGGCTCTCGCGGCGCTTTTTTTCGCGGTGCCAACGGGGCCGGGCGATCAGTCCGCAGCGACGGGATCGTTCTGCGCTTCCAGCTCGGCCGCGCGTTTCTCGACCAGCTCGACGATGTGGTCGATCATCCGGTCATTGGACATCTTGTGGTCCTGCTTGCCCGCCATATAGACCATGCCCGACCCCGCGCCGCCGCCGGTAAAGCCGATATCGGTCAACAGCGCCTCGCCCGGGCCGTTCACCACGCAGCCGATGATCGACAGGCTCATCGGCGTCTTGATATGCGACAGCCGGTCTTCGAGGATCTCGACCGTCTTGATGACGTCGAAACCCTGACGCGCGCAGGACGGGCAGGAAATGATCTGAACGCCGCGGGTCCGCAGGCCCAGCGATTTGAGGATCTCGTACCCGACCCTGACCTCTTCGACCGGATCGGCCGACAGGCTCACGCGGATCGTGTCGCCGATCCCGGCCCATAGCAGGTTGCCCATGCCGATGGCGGATTTCACCGCGCCCGACACGAATCCCCCGGCCTCGGTGATGCCCAGATGGATCGGCGCGTCGGTGGCCTCGGCCAGCTGCTGATAGGCGGCAGCGGCCAGGAACACGTCGGACGCTTTCACCGAGATCTTGAATTCGTGGAAATCGTTGTCTTGCAGGATCTTGATGTGATCGAGGCCGCTCTCGACCATCGCGTCGGGGCAGGGCTCGCCGTATTTGTCCAGCAGGTGTTTTTCCAGCGAGCCAGCATTCACGCCGATGCGGATCGAACAGCCGTGATCCTTGGCGGCGCGGATGACCTCGCGGACGCGCTTTTCGTCGCCGATATTGCCGGGATTGATCCGCAGGCAGGCGGCCCCGGCTTCGGCGGCCTCGATGGCGCGTTTGTAGTGGAAATGGATATCGGCCACGATCGGCACCGGGCTTTCGCGGCAGATTTCGCGCAGCGCCTGCGTGCTGGCCTGATCGGGGGTCGAGACGCGAACGATATCCGCACCCGCCTCGGCGGCAGCGAGGATCTGCGCCAGCGTCGCCTTGACATCCGTGGTGTCGGTATTCGTCATCGTCTGCACCGAGATCGGCGCGTCGCCGCCCACGGGGACGGATCCCACCATGATCTGGCGCGAGACGCGGCGCTCGATATTGCGCCAGGGGCGGATCGGGTTCAGGGACATGGGGCCGGGCTCCTCGATCTGTGTCGATCCTGAGTAAAGGGTCTGGGGCTGAGATAAGGCCTGCGGCGGATGGCGGCAATGCTGCAAAAGCAAAAGGCCCGCATCGCGCGGGCCCCTGTCGTTCACGTTTCGGCTTATTCGGCCTGGAGCTGGGCCACGAAGACCGCCAGATCGTCGTCGCGCTCCAGATCGGCGACCTGGTAGCTGCCCTGCAGCGCATCGGCTTCCAGCGCCACGTTGCGCACGACCGAGGCCGTGGGCGCGGCGGGGCCATAGGCCTGACCGTTGATCAGGAAATAGACCGAGCTGGAATTGCCGGCATGCAGCGTCGGGACGTCTTCGGTCTGCGGGATCGTGTAGCGTTCGCCCGCATCGAGGATCCGCTCGAAGATGACCGAACCGTCGGCGGCGCGCACGCGCAGCCATGCGGGGCGCACGGCCAGCAATTCGACGGTGTCGGGGCCGGCGGCCAGAACCCGTGGCGCGGCCGGATCGGCGGCGTCGTCGCCCGAGGCAAGCGCCGCCAGAACCGCGTCGTCGGTCGCCGCACGCTGCGCGGCATCGGCCGGGCGGGGCGTCGAGGCGGCCGGGACGATCGCGGCGATGGGCCCGTCGCGGGGCACCACGACCGGCACGTCGAGCGCGGGCGCACGGGCGATGCGGACCATGCCTTCGGCGCTGCCGCCGCTTCCTTCGCCCTGCATCGAGCCTTCATCCGTCGCGCTGAGCGAAGGAGACCGCGGCGCGGTGCCGGCGCCCAGCAGCGGGTCGGTGTCATTCTCGGCCAGCATCGCGGGAGCCGCACGCATATCGGTGCCCAGCGGATTGATGTCGCTGGCGACGTTGGGAATGATGTCGGCGGGCGCGACCTGCACGCGCTGAACTTCCTTCAGCACCGTCCAGCCGGCATAGCCCAGCCCGAGGATCAGCGCGCAGAGGATCGTCACCGATCCCAGCGCGCCGGGTTCGATCCGGCGCCAGAAGGGTTCGGGATCGGGCAGGATGCCGACGCCTTTCAGCGCGCCGCCACGGGCCTCGATCGGTTCGCTGCGCGAGGGCTTGTTGAGCCCCGACATACCGCCCATGCCCTGGACCTGAACCTGGAAGCCGTGCTCGGCGCAGAAGCGCTCGTACACCCATTCGGGTTCCATCCCCAGATAGCGGGCATAAGACCGCACGAACCCGGCGATGAAGCTGGGTGTCTCGAACGCGTCGAGATCGCCATTCTCGATGGCTGCGATATAGGCCGCCCGGATATGAAGTTCGCGCTGAACGTCCAGCAGCGATTTGCCCAAAGTGGCGCGCTCGCCCCGAAGGATATCGCCGAGATGCAGTTCGAAATCATCGAAACCGCGTGGACTTTCATCCTGCTGTACCGGAGGCTGTTCCTTCCGCCAGATCATCTGCCCTGTCCCTTGACCGCCTGCTCTTTTATGGATCGCTTTGCCCGGTCAGTCGCCGCCGCGACGGGATGAACGCGGCCGAGTCGCCCGGAACGATCTCTTGGGAACAGGTTTAGCAGATCATCAAAAGCATTTGAAGACAAACACGTTGTCAGGCCGACAACTCGGCGCGATTCAGCGCACAATGCGACCACAGCTTGTCCATGGCGCCCACGACGCGGTCGATTTCCTTGGGATCGTGCACCGGCGAGGGCGTGAAGCGCAGCCGCTCGGTCCCGCGCGGCACAGTCGGGAAGTTGATCGGCTGCACATAGACGCCGTGATCTTCCAGCAACATGTCCGACAGCATCTTGCAGTGCACGGGATTGCCCACATGCACCGGCACGATGTGGCTGCCGTGGTCGATGATCGGCATCCCCAGGCCTTTCAGGCGCATCTTCAGGATCCGCGCATGAAGCTGCTGCTTGTCGCGCAGCTCTTGCCCGGCGGCCGTCTTCAGGAAGGCGATGGAGGCGGCGCAGCCGGCCGCAACGGTCGGCGGAAGCGACGTGGTGAAAATGAAGCCCGGCGCGTAAGACCTTATGGCGTCGACCATTTTCGCGCTCGCCGCGATATAGCCGCCCATCACGCCATAGGCTTTCGCCATCGTCCCGTTGATGATGTCGATGCGGTGCATCAGCCCGTCGCGCTCGGCCACGCCGGCGCCGCGCGGCCCATACATGCCGACCGCGTGAACCTCGTCGATATAGGTGAGCGCGTTGAACTCGTTCGCCAGATCGCAGATCGCCTTGATCGGGCCGAAATCGCCGTCCATGGAATAGATCGACTCGAAGGCGATCAGCTTCGGCGCCGCGGGATCGTCGGCTTCCAGAAGCGCGCGCAGATGGGCCACGTCATTGTGCCGGAAGATGCGCTTGGCGCCCCCGTTGCGGCGCACGCCTTCGATCATCGAGGCGTGGTTCAACGCATCGGAATAGATGATAAGTCCCGGGAAAAGCTTGGGAAGTGTCGAAAGCGTCGCGTCGTTCGCGATATAGGCCGAGGTAAAGACCAGCGCCGCTTCCTTCTGGTGAAGATCGGCGATCTCGGCTTCGAGACGCTTGTGATAGACCGTGGTGCCGGAAATGTTGCGCGTGCCGCCCGAGCCCGCGCCCGTGGCGTCGAGCGCTTCGTGCATCGCGGCCAGAACCGCGGGGTTCTGGCCCATGCCGAGATAATCGTTGCCGCACCAGACGGTGATGTCCTTCTTCGACCCGTCCGCCTTCGTCCAGACCGCGCGCGGGAAATGACCCTGTTTCCGCTCGATATCGATGAAGGTCCGGTAACGCCCTTCGTCATGGAGACGTTGCAGGGCGGAATCGAGGGCGGAATCGTAGGTCAAGGGTCTTCTCCTGGCGTCCTGCTGGGCACTCTTCTGTGTGGCCAGCTCAAAAGCTGGACGATCTGTGCATGTTTGCTTGCGACATTAACATGACCTGGATCAATTGAAAAAAACGTCGCACCCGTCGGAATACGACGTTTTTTCCGTCAATCGGCGATGACGACTTCGCAATCGGAAACCTCGATCCCGCCGGTACAGGCGCTCACCGCGTCCGATGCGGCCGCGCTTCCGGTGCCGATTCCCCATTGCCCGGTGCTGGCCGAGATGGCCAGAGCGCGCGGCGCAGGAGCGGCGGCAAAGTCGGTCAGAAAGCCCGTGGTGGCGTCCGCGGACAGCATCACCGGGCGCGATTCCCACCCGGCGGGACGCACTTCCAGCGCCAGCGTGCAGGCGCTTCCCCCCGACCGGCGCCCGTTGCAGCCCTCGAGCGCGGCGCTGCGGGCGGCGTCGGGCGAGTGGTAATTCGCGGCCATCACGGTAGGTTCGGACAGGATGCCCGCATCCGGGGCGTAAGCCACGGCTGCATAGAATTGCTGGCTGCGCGCCACGGTCATCAGCGCGTTGATTTCCTGTTCGCTCAGGCCCGGCAGATCGTAGCGCGCGATCTCGATCTGGCCGGCGGGAAAAACCATCGCCTGCGCGGTTTGCGACGGGACCGGATCCGCCATCGCGGCGGAGGCCGTCAACGCGGCAAGGGCACAGGTCAGGGCGGTAACGGGGCGGTGCGACATGCGTGACTCCGGGTCGATCATCGGCCCACACTTCTATCCACTTTATAGCGCGAATGCAGCCCCTTGACCGGCGTTTTTCCGGCGCTTTTCGTGCACACATTCCGTTGAACGCCGCGCAATCGCCGCCCTTGGGCAGACCGCCGACCCGGCATCTGGACTTCGCCGCCCGCGCGGGACTAGGGTTGGACCGCAACAACAGGGAAGTTCCATGACCTCCGACGCCGCCACCCCCGTCCTCGCTCATGTCGACATGCATCTCGACGAGTCGCTCGAGCGCCTGAAGGGCCTGCTGCGAATCCCCTCGATCTCGACCGATCCGGCTTACAAGGCGGAGTGCGACAAGGCTGCCGACTGGCTGGTCGACGAGCTGGCCGATCTGGGCTTCGACGCCGCCAAGCATCCCACGCCGGGCCACCCGATGGTCGTGGCGCAGGATGACGAAGGCGAGGGGATGCACCTTTTGTTCTACGGCCACTATGACGTGCAACCCGTTGATCCGCTGGAACTCTGGGCGCGCGACCCGTTCGACCCTCAGGTCGAGGAGACGCCCAGGGGCCGGGTGATCCGGGGCCGCGGCGCGGCCGATGACAAGGGTCAGCTCATGACCTTCGTGGAAGCCTGCCGCGCGTGGAAAGCGGTGCACGGCAACCTGCCGCTGAAAGTGTCGATGTTCTTCGAGGGCGAAGAGGAATCCGGCTCGCCCTCGCTCGTGCCGTACATGAAAGAGCATGCCGAGGATCTGAAAGCCGACCTGGCGCTGATCTGCGACACCGGCATGTTCGACCGCGAAACGCCCGCCATCACCACCGCCCTGCGCGGACTTGCCAAGATCGAGCTGGTCATCACCGGCCCCGACAAGGATCTGCATTCGGGCATGTATGGCGGCGCCGCGCGCAACCCCGCGCATGTCCTGTCGAAGATCCTGGCCGATCTGCATGACGAGAACGGCGCCTGCACGCTCGAGGGGTTCTATGACGGCGTGCCCGAACTCTCCGACGCTCAGAAGGCGCAATGGGACAATCTGGGCTTCGATGCCGAGGCGTTCCTGAACGGCGTGGGCCTGTCGGTGCCGGCGGGCGAGAAGGGGCGCTCGGTACTTGAAATGATCTGGTCGCGCCCGACCTGCGAGGTGAACGGGATGACCTCGGGCTACACCGGCGCCGGGTTCAAGACCGTGCTGCCGTCCAAGGCGACGGCGAAGATCAGCTTCCGGCTGGTCGGCACGCAGGATCCCAAGGCCGTGCTCAAGGCGCTGGAAGCGCATATCAAGGCGCGGATGCCCGCCGATTGCCGCTATGTCATCAACGAGCCCGAAGGCAGCAGCGCGACGACGATGCCGGTCGAGAACCCCGCCTTCGAAGCCGCGCGGCAGGCGCTGAGCGACGAATGGCCCAAACCGGCGGCTTTCATCGGCTGCGGCGGGTCGATCCCGATCGCCGGGCATTTCCAGACGATCCTGGGCATGGATTCGATGCTGATCGGCTTTGGCAACGATGACGACCAGATCCACTCGCCCAACGAGAAATACGACCTGACCGCGTTCCACAAGGGGATCCGCAGCTGGGTGCGCGTGCTCGACGCGCTGTCGAAAGCCTGAGGGCGGCGCGCGGGGCGGTTACAGACGCCGCCCGGCAAGACAGGCGAGGGCCGTCCAGGCCCCCGCCGCGCCCAGCGTCAGCCCGGCACCGAGCGGCAGGTCGGGACGCGCAAGGACCAGGGCCAGCGGCAGACACAGGGCCAGCGCGCTCCAACTCAGCGCCAGCGCAAGGTGGCGCTCGGGCTGCGGCACGATCAGCGGCACCGCCAGCATCCCGCCGATGGCGGCGATCAGCGCCAGTAGCTCGCCGCGCACGGGCACCAGCGTCGCGGCACCGGCCACGAGGGCAAGCGTGACAAGCAGACCGGCGCCGCGCGCGGACGCGGCAAGCGCAGAGGGAAAGGCGGGCGAGGGCGGGGCCGAAAGGCGGGCGATGCGGGACATGGCCGTGAGACGCGCGACGCGGGCCAAGGGTTCAAACGCGGGACCAGCACTCCGTGCGTCTTCCGCCGCCGTCCATCTTCCGCCGCGTCGTCTTGCCGATATTCTTGACCTTGCGGTCAGGTTTGGGCAACGTCCCGCTTTCACCGACCGGCAGCCACGATCCGAGCCCCTTCATGCAGCGCCTGAGCCAATCGCCCACCGATCCCGCCTTCGTGCAGGATCCCTATGCCTTCTACGACCGCGCGCGCGCCGCAGGCCCGGTGGTGTTCTGGGAGGATTACAATCTGCCCTGCGTCTTCGGTTTCGCCGCCGCGAACCAGATCCTGCGCGACCGCCGCTTCGGGCGCGAGATCCCCGAGGACAAGCGCCCGCCCATCGCGCCGCATACCGCGCCCTTCTACGCCATCGAGGCGCATTCGATGCTGGAACTGGAACCGCCGCGCCACAAGCGTCTGCGCGGCCTGGTGCTGCGCGCCTTTACCTCGCGCCGGATCGAGGCTCTGGGTCCAGAGATCGACAGCCTTGTCGACGACCTGATCGGGAAGCTGCCCGAGGGGCCGTTCGACCTGTTGCCCGCTTTCGCCGAAACCATCCCGGTGATCATCATCGCCCGGCTTCTGGGCGTGCCCGAGGAGATGAAGGATCAGCTTCTGGCCTGGTCCCACGCGATGGTCGGCATGTACCAGGCGGGCCGCACGCGTGCGATGGAGGATGCCGCCGCCCGCGCCAGCACCGAGTTTACCGCCTTCCTGCGGGATTATGTCGAGACGCGCCGCCGGCGCCCGGGCGACGACCTGATCACTTCGCTCATCGGCGCCGAGGAGGCGGGCGACAAGCTGTCGACGGACGAGCTGATCGCGACCTGCATCCTGCTCCTCAACGCAGGCCATGAAGCGACGGTCCACGCGATCGGCAACGGGGTGAAGACGATCCTCGAGGCGGGGGGACCGAAGGACTGGCTGGCGCCCGACAAGGTCGAGGCGACGATCGAGGAAACGCTGCGCTTCGATCCGCCGTTGCACATGTTCACCCGCTGGGCCTACGAGCGGATCGAGGTGATGGGCCATGTCTTCGAGCCGGGCGACGAGGTCGCGGTGATGCTGGGCGCGGCCAATCGCGATCCGTCGATGTGGGAGAATCCCTCGGTCTTCGATCCGGGGCGGCCTGCCAAGCCCAATCTGGCTTTCGGCGTGGGGCTGCATTTCTGCGTGGGCGCGCCGCTGGCGCGCATGGAACTGGTGCGCGCGCTGCCCAAGCTGTTCGCGGCCTGTCCCGACCTGCGGCTTGCCGGACCGGCGGATTACGCGATGAAATACCATTTCCACGGGCTCGAGCAGCTGATCGTTCAGCGCTGAGTCAGGGGCGCTAGCAAGGGTCCGGGAGGGGCGGGCGACGGGGGCATCGAGCCCCCGTCACCCGCGCGGGCTGCCCGCCCGCACCCGGACCGAGAGGGGGACACGCCCCCCTCTCGGCGCTCTCCCCTCGGCCCTCTTCCGGTGGAGTATGTCCCGAGTGAAGCGCGGTCAGGCCTCCGGATCGACAGCGATCAGTGCGGCGCCGATCCGGTCATTGCCTTCGCAGGCTTCATGCGCGCGCCAGCCCTCGGCGAAGGCCGCTTCGAGCGCGACGGTATGCGTCAGCGAACCGGTTTCGAGCCAGCCATTGATGTCGCGGATGGCGGCGCTGCGGGCGTCGGGCGGCAGGATATAGACAAGCACCATGCGCAGCGTCTGGCTGGCAAACAGCATCGGGTAAAACGGCAGGACCGGCTCGGGCTCGGCCATCGAGCCGTAGGTCGCTACGACGCCATTGGGGTTGAGAACCGCGCGGGTGACGGGCAGGTTGGCGCCGAATTCGACCTCGACGATGCGGTCGATGCCGCCGCCCGCTTCGGCGCGGATCTGCAGCGCCGCATCGGGGTCGCGGTAATCGATCACCGCATCCGCGCCCATCATCCGCGCATGGTCGGCCTTGGCGGGCGAGGCGGTGGCGATCACCCGCGCCGCGCCGCCCCGCTTCGCCATCTGCACCGCATAGGCGCCGACCGCACCGCCGCCGCCGGTGACCAGCACGTTGGCGCCCGTCACCGGCCCGTCGGCGAAAAGGCAGCGATGCGCGGTCATGGCCGGTATGCCGAGGCAGGCGCCTTGGGCATAGCTGGCGGCGTCGGGCAGGGGGACGGCCTGCGCCTCGGGCAGGCAGACATACTGCGCGGCCGAGCCGAAGGGCCGCTGCCAGGCCGCGTTCCACAGCCAGACGCGCTGTCCCCGGCGCGCGGGATCGACGCCCGGACCCGTCGCGACGATACGCCCGGCGCCGTCGCTGTCGGGGATGACCAGCGGGAAGGGGATCGGCGCGCGGGCGCCCGAGCGGGTCTTCGCATCGGACGGGTTGGCGCCCGAATAGGCCACCCGCACCAGCACCTCGCCGGGGCCAGGTTCCGGACGTTCGACGGCGCGCAGGGCGAGCACCTCGCGCGCGGGGCCGGTGCGGTCGTAGCACAGGGCCTGCATATCGGTCATCGCTGTCTCCTGTTGCTCAGGCCTGGGGATCGGCCGCGCATTGGCTCAGATCCATTTCGCCAGCGGCGGCAGGCTCATCAGCACCGCATTGGCGTCGTGGCCGGTTTCCAGCCCGAACTTGGTGCCCCGGTCATAGACGAGGTTGTATTCGGCATAGAGCCCGCGATGGACGAGCTGCGCATCGCGCTCGGCCTCGGACCAGTCCTGCACCCGGCGCTTTTCGCAAAGCGGCACGAAGGCGGGCAGGAACGCCTCGCCCACCGCGCGGGTAAAGGCGAAATCGGCGTCCCAGCTGTCGGAATCCTGTCCGCCCGAATTGAGGTCGTCATAGAAAATGCCGCCGACGCCGCGCGCGCGCCCGCGATGGGGGATGAAGAAATACTCGTCCGCCCAGGCCTTGAACCGGTCGTAATAGCCCGGATCATGCGCGTCGCAGGCGCGCTGAAGCTCGGCGTGGAAATGCGCCGTGTCCTCGGCGTATTCGAGACAGGGATTCAGGTCCGCGCCGCCGCCAAACCACCACGCGCCGGGGGTCCAGAACATCCGCGTGTTCATATGCACCGCCGGGCAGTGCGGGTTGCGCATATGCGCGACAAGGCTGATGCCCGAGGCCCAGAAACGCGGATCCTCGGCCATGCCGGGCACGCCCCGCGCGGCCATCGCCTTCTGCGCGCGCTCGCCCAGCGTGCCATGCACCGCCGACCAGTTGACGCCGACCTTCTCGAACAGGCGTCCGCCGCGCATCACCGACATGATCCCGCCGCCGCCCGCGCCGCCGTCGCGCTGGGTTGGCGTGACTTCGAACCGCCCGGCGGGGCGGTCGCTGTCGGTCGTGTTCTCGAGCGCCTCGAAGGCCCGGGTGATCGTGTCGCGAAGGCTGCGGAACCAGTCGGCAGCCTGTGTCTTGCGGATCTCGAAATCGGTCATGGAGCCTCTCGGTGGCGGCGTCTTTTGAGTATTTGCGGCAAAGTGAAGAGATCAGGGCGCGCGCCAGTCGACCCAGCGGCCGTGGAAATCGGCGCGACCCAGATCGAGGGTCCGGTTGCCGGGCCAGAGCCTGAGCGTCAGCGCGGCGCCGGGGCTGGTGCCGTCGGCTTCGTAGGAAAGCCAGGCAAGCGGGGCATCGGGGGTCGCGCGGGCGCCGGCCTCTTCCATCAGCCGGGTGCCGCGCGCTTGCGCGGCGCGGGGGAAATATTGCCAGGCCACGGTCGACCAGACGAGGTGCAGATGGCCGGGTTTCGGGGATAGCCGGGTTTGCAGCCAGTCGATGGCATCGGCGCGGTCGGGCTTTGGCGGGCTGGTGGCGATGGCGGCTTCGGTCAGTGCGCGGCGATGGGGCTGGTCGGGCCAGAGATAGGCGAGAAGACGCAGGCGGGCCTCGGGATCCTGAAGATCGATCGGCGCCAGGTCGACGCCCGCACGCTGGGCCACCGTGATATCGGCGGCGAAGGGCAGGGCGCCCGACCAGTCGGGGGTCAGGACCACCCTGGCCGAGGGGCTTCCAAGCCGGGCTTGTCCCGCTTGCAGCGCGAAGCGGTCCCAGTTCAGGTTCAGCCCGGCGCTGGCCCCCAGTTCGGAGAACACGAAGGGCAGCGTGAAACGCTCGGCCAGCCAGTGACCGGCGGCGATCAGTACGGCGGCACGGCGGACCTCGTTCGTCTGGGGCGCGCGGTCGATGAAGGGCGCGATGAAACCTTCCTCGCTGTCGAGCGCGGTGTCGATGGCCTGCCAGAGCGCGTCGTCGGGGGCCTCGTGCGGCGGGTAGACGGCTGTCAGCCCCGCATGCCCGCGCAGGACAAGCGCGTGAAGCGCCCCGGCCAGCCGCAGGGGCACGGCATCGCCCGCCGCCGTCATGTCGCCGGGCCAGTCGAACAGGCGGCGAGTCAGGGGCCGGTCGGGGCGCAGCCTGTCGGCCAGCAGCGCGCAGAGCCGCGCCATGAAGGGCGAGCCGAGCGCCGCGCAGGCGTCGCTTTGCTGGCGGAAGGCCTGGGGCAGGGCGCCGGTCATCGGAACCTGTCGGCCAGTTTCTGCAGGGCCGAGCGGGTGTCTTCGGGTTCGGGTTCGGGTTCGGGCTCTGGCTTGGTCTTCGGTTCGGGGGCTGGTTTCGCGCGCCCCTGATTGCGCGCGGGCGCGGTGCGCGCGGCGACCGCGTTCTGGAACTTCGCCCCGTCCCCGGCGGCCAGGTGATCGGCGCCGTCAGAAATCCCGCGCATCAGGTCGTCGAGCCAGTCGTCATCGGCCTTGGCGAAGTCGTGCAGCACATAGGCCGCGACGCGGTCCTTGTGGCCGGGATGGCCGATGCCCAGCCGGACCCGCGCATAGGCCTCGCCGATATGCTGGTGAATCGAGCGCAGCCCGTTATGGCCGGCATGCCCGCCGCCCTGTTTCAGCCGCAGCTTGCCGGGCGCGAGATCAAGCTCGTCATGCAGAACGATGATGTCGGCAGGCGTCAGCTTGAGATAGCGCATCGCTTCGCCCACGGCCTGCCCCGACAGGTTCATGAAGGTCTGCGGCTTCAGCAACACCGCCTTGTCGCCGCCCAGCCGCCCTTCGGCCACCTGCGCCTGAAAGCGCGATTTCCACGGGCTGAACCCGTGATCCGAGGCGATCCGGTCCACGGCCATGAAGCCAATATTATGGCGGTTCTGCGCGTATTTCGCGCCGGGATTTCCGAGGCCGACGATGAGTTTCATGGCGCTTGTTCTAGCGCGCGGCCCCGGGGGTGTCCATCGGCGCCGGACGGACAGACGGGGCCGCCAGCAGGGCCGCGCGCGGGCGGAATCCGGCCCAAAGGTCCCGGCAGGGGGAACAGGAGCGGCGCGCGGGGGTTAGCCTGTGAAAGGAGAAACCCATGCCCAATCCCAGCCTGAAGGACGAAGACCTGTACGAAAGCCTGCGCGATGACGGCATGTCGAAGGAAAAGGCGGCGCGGATCTCGAACGCCAAGGCCAATCCCGACATGCATCCGTCGAAGAAGGGCGGCAAGGCGCCGCCTTACGAGGACTGGACGCGCGACGATCTTTACGACAGGGCCAAGGAGATCGGCATCGACGGGCGCTCTGCGATGAGCAAGGACGAGCTGATCGACGCACTGCGCAGCCACTGAATGTGCCCCGCGCAACGGAAAACCCCGCCCTCGGGGGGCGGGGTTTCGCGTGATTTTGCCTGAAGCGACAGCCTGAGGATCAGTCCTCGGCGGCTTCTTCCTCGGCGCCCTCGTCTTCGGCATCGGCCGAGCGCAGACCCGACGGGGCCGCGATGTTGGCGATGACGAAGTTGCGGTTGATCACCGGCTTCACGCCACTCGGCAGTTCGATGTCGTTGATGTGGATCGTGTCGCCGATCTGCTTGCCGGTCAGGTCGACCACCAGCTTCTCGGGGATCTCGCCGGCCAGAACGTTCAGTTCCACGTCCGGGCGCACCACGACCATCGTGCCGCCGCGCTTCAGACCCGGCGCGGCTGCGTGGTTGATGAATTCCACGTGCACGAACAGGTTGATGCGCGAGGTGCGGCGCAGGCGCATTAGGTCGACATGCGTCGGAAGGTCCTTGACGACATCACGCTGCACGTCGCGGCAGATGACGCGGACGTCTTCCTGGCCCTCGACCTTCAGGTTCCACAGCTGCGACTTGAAGCGGCCTTGCTTCAGCAGTTTCAGCAGGTAGTTGAAGTCGAAATTGACGTTCAGCGGGTCCGCGCCGCCCCCGTAGAGGACGCCGGGCACCTTGCCCTCGCGACGAGCTTGACGAGCGGCCCCCTTGCCCGACCCCGTCCGGACCTCGGCGATCAGATCCTGGATCTCACCAGCCATATCGGTTCTCCATGAATTAGGTTGCATAAGCCACGCCCCTCCAAGGGTGGATGCGCAGCGGGGCTGGCCATAGCGCAGCCGGGGCGGAATGGAAAGAAGAAAGTGAGGGGCGGCGCGGACAGTCCGCCGCGCCGGGTCCTCAGGTCCCGCTGAATTGCAGCGCGTGCAGCTTTGCGTAAACCCCGCCAAGCGCCAGCAGCGTGTCGTGGTTGCCTTCCTCGACCACGCGGCCGGCTTCCATGACGACGATCTTGTCGGCATGGCGCACGGTCGAGAGCCTGTGCGCGATCACCAGCGTGGTGCGCTGCGCGCTCAGATCGTCGAGCGCCTGCTGCACCAGAGCCTCGGATTGCGCGTCGAGCGCCGAGGTCGCCTCGTCAAGCAGCAGGACCGGCGCCTCGCGGACCAGCGCGCGGGCAATCGCCACCCGCTGCCGCTGGCCGCCCGACAGCGCCGAGCCGCGCGGGCCGACGCGGGTTTCAAGTCCCTGCGGCAGGCCGGGCACGAATTCGTCGACATGCGCGGCGCTGATCGCCCGCTGCAGGCGTTCCTCGGACACGTCGGTCTTGCCCATCAGGACGTTGTCGCGCAGCGTCTCGTCAAAGAGCGCGCTGTCCTGCGCCACGACGCTGAACTGGCTGCGCAGGCCGCGCAGATCCATGCGCGTGATGTCCTCGCCGCCCAGAAGGATCCGCCCCGATTGCGCATCGGCAAGCCGGGTCAGCAGCATGAAGACCGTGGATTTCCCCGCTCCCGACGGGCCGACCAGCGCCGTGGTCTGTCCCGCTTTCGCGGTGAAGCTGAGCCCGTGCAGCACCGGCTCGGCCTCGTAGGCGAAGGTCACGTTGTCGAAGACCACGTCTTCGTGACCGGGTTGCGGCAGCGGGGCCAGATCGCCCTGGGGCTGGGTGATGCGCGGCTTTTCATCCAGCAGCCGGTGAATCCGTTCGAGCGAGGCGAGGGTGTTTTGCCAGGCGCCCGCCAGATTGCCGAGCCGGCGCAGCGGTTCGAACAGAAAGGCGATGGCCGCGAAGAAGGTCATGAAATCGCCGACCGTCCGTTCTCCGGCGGCGATCTGGCTGCCGGCGAAGATCATCACCAGCGCGAAACCAAGGGCCGCCACCAGATCCGACATCGAGCCCATGGCCGCCTGACCGCCCGCCACGCGCACGCGCGCTTTCACGAAGCGGGTGAAGACACGGCTGAGGCGCGCGGTCTCGGTTTCTTCGGTGCCCGAACGCTGGATCGTCTGTACGCCGTGAAAGATCTCGTCGAGCCGGGTCGAGGCGGCGGCGGAACTCTCGCGGGCCCGCACGCCCATCGCCCGCACCACCCGCTGCAGGAACGCAGCCGGCAGCACCAGCGCCGGCACGCCCACCAAAGCGATCAACGTCCACAGCCAGTCGATCCACATCGCCACGCCCAGAAGGACGACGATCGACACCATGTCGCGCCCGAGATTGGGGATGATCTTTTCGAAAACCGCGTTCAGCTCCAGCGTATCGCCGCGCACCCGGTCGATCAGGTGCCCCGGCGGGTGGCGGTGATGAAACGACTGGTCCAGCCCGATCAGGTGCTGGGTCATCGTGAGCTGCAAGCGCGTCACGACCTTCTCGGCCACATAGGCCATCAGCGTGCGATAGGTCAGCGACGACACCGCGCGCACCACGAATGTGCCCCCGATCCCCAGCGCCACCCACAGCACCATGTCCTGTTGGCCGGCGACCAGAACATCGTCGAACATCGGTTTCAGCAGCGCGCTCAGCACGCCCGCCATCGCCCCGTCCATCGCCATCAGCACGATGCCGAACAGGATATGGGGCAGCCAGCCGCGAACGTGATTGTGCCAGAACCAGCGCGCCAGCGCCCGGTCGCGCGCCGGGTCGGCGCGGCGCGGCAGCGGTTCCGATTTGGATTTCTTTTTCGGGGTCGACACTTGGCTCACGCGGAAAGGCCCGGAGGGATCGCGCCCCTATACCGTGGATCGCGGGGCAGGGAAACCGGGGCCTTCGCGTCACGGACACCGCTGCCGCAGGGAACCCGTCGCGCGCCAAGGCGTTTGCTTCCGCGCCCGAGACAGGTCACCTTGGCGGCGATGCGGGGCGGAATCGGCTGTCCCGCAGTGATGACCCCGCAGGAGAGGCCATGTCCACCCCGCAACTGACCATTCTTGCGATCCTTTTCCTGGTTGTCGGCGGGTTCCTGTGGGGACGGTTCCGCCATGACGCGGTGGCGCTGTTCGGGCTCATTGCCTGCGTGGTGACCGGGCTGGTCGATGCCGACCGGGCTTTCACCGGCTTCGGGCACCCGGCCGTCGTCACCGTGGCCTGCGTGCTGATCCTGAGCCGCGCGCTGCAACATACGGGCGCCGTGGATGTGCTGGCCCGCCGGGTGCTGCCCGCCGAGGCCGGGCGCCTCAGCGCCGTGGCCGCGCTGATGGGGCTGGGCGCGGCGCTGTCGGCCTTCATGAACAATGTGGGGGCCATGGCGCTGCTCATGCCGCTGGCGATCCAGCTTGCCGGCCGGCTGAACCTGCCTCCGGGACAGGTGCTGATGCCTCTGGCCTTCGGCACGATCATGGGCGGCATGGTCACGCTGGTGGGGACACCCCCCAACCTGATCGTCGCCACCTTCCGCCCCGACGGCGCGTTCCGGATGTTCGACTATACCTGGGTGGGCCTGCCCGTGGCGCTGGCCGGGATCGCCTTCGTCGCGCTGATCGGCTGGCGGCTGGTGCCGGTGCGGCGCCCGGCGGGCGACATGCCGTTCGAGACCGGCACCTACCTGACCGAGCTGCGCGTGCCCGAGGACAGCAAGGCCGTGGGTCTCACGCTGCGCAAGTTCGAGGCCGAGCTGGAAGGCGTCGATCTGGTGATCCTCGCGCTCATTCGCGGCACCGAGCGGCAGAACAACCCCCACGGTTCGCGCAAGATCCAGGCGGGCGACGTGCTGATCGTCGAGGCCGAGGCCAAGGCGCTGACCGAAAGCGCGGCGCGCCACGAGATCGCGCTCGAGGGGCTGGGCACGCGCGACGAGGACGAGAACGACGACGAATTCGTGCTGCGCGAATTCGCTCTGCTGCCGGGTTCGTCGCTGATCGGCCGTTCGGCGCGCCAGCTCCGGCTGCGCTTTCGCTGGGGCGTGTCGCTACTGGCCGTCGCGCGCGAGGGCGCGCGTCCGCGCGGGCGGCTGGGGACGCTGACGCTGAAATCGGGCGATTTGCTGCTGTTGCGGGGCAAGGCCGACGTGCTGTCGGATTTCGCCCGCGATCTCAGCTGCGTTCCGCTCGATACCGCGCCGCTCTGGGTGCCCGACAAGCGCAAGGCGTGGCTGGCGACGGCGATCATGGCAGCGGCGGTGCTGGTCGCCGCGTTCGGCATCCTGCCTTCGGCTGTGGCCTTCGCGGGCGGCGTGCTGGCGACGATGCTGACCGGCACGCTGCCGCTGCGCGAACTCTATCGCGCGCTCGACGGGCCGGTGATCGTGCTTCTGGCCGCGCTGATCCCGGTCGCGGCGGCGATGCAGGAGACGGGCACGGCGGATCTGCTGGCGCGCGGCATGGTGGACTGGCTGGCGCAGGGGAACACGCTGGCCGCGCTGGTGGTGGTGCTGGTGGTGACGATGGTGCTGTCGGACGTGATGAACAACGCGGCGACGGCGGCGGTGATGGCGCCCATTGCGCTGGGAATCGCGGCCCAGCTGGGCGCCGGGGCCGAGGGCTTCCTGATGGCCGTCGCGATCGGCGCCTCCTGCGCGTTCCTGACGCCGATCGGGCATCAGAACAACACGCTGATCCTGGGGCCGGGCGGGTTCCGGTTCGGGGATTACTGGAAACTGGGCCTGGCGCTGGAGGCGGTGATCGTCGCGGTCTCGGTGCCGCTGATCGTCCTGGTCTGGGGGCTGTGAGGCGTCGTCTGGGCAGATCCGCGCGCTCACGGGCGTCCGCGCGCGCGTGAGGGGCGGCGGGTATTGAGTATTTGAGGCAAAGTGAAAGGGCGCGGGCTATGGGCGTCCCTCGGCGCACGGTTCATCGGGCGGGAGCGATACCACACTTCTTGTAGGGCGCGCGGCAATCGCCTAGACACGGTGCGAACTTTGACCTGAAGGTGAACCATGCGCCTGAGCCGCTATTTCCTGCCCGTTCTCAAGGAGACGCCGTCCGAGGCGCAGATCGTCAGCCACCGGCTGATGCTGCGCGCGGGCATGATCCGCCAGCAGGCGGCGGGGATCTATTCCTGGCTGCCGCTGGGCTTCAAGGTGCTGCGGCGCATCGAGCAGATCGTGCATGAGGAACAGCAGCGCGCGGGCCATATCCCGCTTCTGATGCCCACGCTGCAGCCCGCCGATCTGTGGCGCGAGAGCGGCCGCTACGAGGCCTATGGCGAGGAGATGCTGCGCATCAAGGACCGCCACAAGCGCGACCTTCTGTACGGACCCACGAACGAGGAGATGATCACCGACATCTTCCGCAGCCATGTGTCGAGCTACAAGGACCTGCCGCTGACGCTGTATCACATCCAGTGGAAATTCCGCGACGAGATCCGGCCGCGTTTCGGCGTGATGCGCGGGCGCGAATTCCTGATGAAGGACGGGTATAATTTCGACCTCACCTACGAGGACGCGATGCATGCCTATAACCGCCATCTGGTGAGCTATCTGCGCAGCTACGAGCGGATGGGCCTGCAGGCCATTCCGATGCGCGCCGAGTCGGGGCCCATCGGGGGCGACGACACGCATGAATTCCTGGTTCTGGCCGAGACGGGCGAATCCGAGGTGTTCTACGACAGCGAGATCACCGATCTGCGCTTCGGCGATCGGGCGATTGATTACGACGATGTGGCGCAGTGCCGCGCGGTGCTCGAGGAATTCACCTCGCGCTATGCGCGCACCGACGATACGCATGATGCCGCCGCGTTCGAGGCGCAGGTGCCCGAGGAACGCCGCCGCTCGGCGCGCGGGATCGAGGTCGGGCAGATCTTTTATTTCGGCACCAAGTATTCCGAGCCGATGGGCGCGACGGTGGTCAACGACAAGGGCGAGCGGGTGCCGGTGCATATGGGCAGCCACGGGATCGGTGTGAGCCGCCTTCTGGGCGCGATCATCGAGGCGAGCCATGACGAGAACGGGATCATCTGGCCCGAAGGCGTCACGCCCTTCCATGCGGGGATCGTCAATCTCAAGCAGGGCGACGGCGCGGCGGATGCGGCCTGCGAGTCGCTTTATTCGGCGCTGAAGGCGAAGGGGCTCGATCCGCTCTATGACGACCGTGAAGAGCGGGCGGGGGCGAAATTCGCGACGATGGACCTGATCGGGCTGCCGTGGCGGATCACCGTGGGGCCGCGCGGGCTGAAGAACGGGGTGGTCGAACTGACCTCGCGCCGCACGGGCGAGAGCGAGGAACTGTCGGCCGATGCGGCCGTCGACCGGCTGGCGCAGATCTACGCGCCGCATCTGTGACGGGCCGGTGCGCGGGGGCCGTCGGCGATTGCTTCGCGTGACGGCCATGTCCCGGAGCAAATCCGGGACGAGACTGAGGGGCGTGGCCGGGGCCGCGCCCTTTTGCCGTTCGCGGGGCGGTCACGCGTTCGGGAGTTGCGCTGCAATGCGGCGCGGGTATCTTGCCGGGAGATTTCGGGGCATTGCAAGACGGGAGGGTGTCGTGTCGATCCGGTTCTGGGCGCTGTTAACCTTGATGCTTGGTGGCGGGACGCTCGTCGCGCAGGCGGAGGACACGATGCCGGAGCAGGCGGCGGCGGAGGCGGCGGAGTCCGGGGAAGCCCCTGCCGCGATCAGCCCGGCCGAGGCTCTGGCCCGCGCGTTTTTCGACTGGGCGCATGAGCAGGGCGCGGCCGCGCCCGAGATCGCGGTGACCTATCGCGGCGCCGTCGTGCTGACTCAGGCCGAGGGAGTCGAGCCCGGCGCCCCGCGCGAACTGGCCTCGATGTCGAAGGCGATCACCGCGCAATGCCTTGCAGGGCTGGTCGAAGAGGGGCGGCTGCGCTGGAGCGACACCATGGCCGCGCGGCTGGGCTGGACCGGCGCGCCGGGGGCGATCACGGTGGCGCAGCTTGTGACGCACAGCGCCGGGCTGCCGGACCGCACGCAGGAGGCGATGCCGGGCTGGCTGACCGAGGGCGACTGGCGTTCGGTGGCGGAGTGGCCGATGGCGGACTTGATCCCGACCGCCGACGACACGCCCCCCGGCTATCGCTACAGCAACGAGAATTACGCGCTTCTGGGCAGCGTCGTCGAGGCGGTGACGGGACAGCCTTACGGCGTGGCCTGCGACGGTGTGCTGCCGGCGGCGTCGATCTCGGAGACCACGGGCGCGTTCGGGCCGATGGGCGGCTGGCAGGCGCCGCTGGCCGATTACGCGATGTTCCACGCGATGCTCTATGGCGATCGCCCGGCGCAGGGGCCGGCGACGGTGATCAACGCGCCCGTGGTCTACGGGCTGGGCATGGTCGGGCGTCCGCTGGGCGAGGACTGGATCTGGTGGCATAACGGGATGCTGTGCATGGAGGACGTTCAGGCCGCGGCCTATTCGGTGCTCTGGCGCGGCGGCTGGGGTGTCACCGTGGCGGTCGACAGCTGCCCCGGCTGGGAGGGTCTGGAAGCGCTGGACCTGGCGCTGGTCGAGGCTCTGCCCGATGAGTGAGGGTGATCCGCGCGCGATCCCGCAGGTCGATGTGGGTGCGCTGTTTGCGGGCGATGCGCTGGCGCGCGCCGAGCTGCGGCGCGGCGTCGAGGCGGTGGGCTTCCTGACGCTGGTCAACACGCCGATCCCGGCGGCGCGGGTGGCCGGGGTGATCGCCGCCTACCGCGCTTTCTTCCTGCTGCCCGACGCTGAAAAGGCGGCGGTCGACATGGCGCGGACCGGGTCGAACCGGGGCTGGGGCGCGCCGCTGTCGGAACGGGTCGATCCGGGCGCCAATCCCGATTACAAGGAAGTCTACGACATGGGTTTCGCGGTGCCCGGATCGGACCGCGCGGTTCATGCGCCCAACCTGTGGCCCGCCCGTCCCGAAGGCTTCCGCGCGACGCTGGAGGCGTACTACGCCGAGGCGCGGGCCTTGTCGCTGCGGCTTCTGGGGGCGATTGCCGGGGTTCTGGGCGAAGATCCGCACTGGTTCGATGACAAGTTCGACCAGCCCATGGCTTTGCTGCGCGGCAATTTCTATCCCGAGCGGCCGGACTGGGCGGGCGCGCGTGATTTCGGCATTGCCGCGCATACCGATTACGGATGCCTGACCTTGCTGGCGAGCGACGGCGTGCCGGGGCTTGAGGTGCAGATGAGGGACGGGACATGGCAGGCGGTGGTGGCCGCGCCGGGCGGGTTCGTGGTGAATTTCGGCGAGATGCTGGAAAGCTGGTCGGGCGGGCGCGTCCGGGCCACGCTGCACCGGGTGGTGGGTTCGGCCTCGGAGCGGATCTCGGTGCCGCTGTTCTTCAATCCCTCGCCCGATGTGAACGTGGCGCCGATCGGCTCGGGCCGGGTGGTCCGGGCCGAGGATCACCTGCAAAAGCGCTTCAACGAGACCTATCTGCACCTGCAACGCGCGGCGCCGGCGGGATGAGGGGACGCCGATCCCTCAGGCGCGGAAAACGCTCAGGATTTCGTCGAGCGGTTTCTTGATCTTGGCGACCTGCGGCACGGTGGCATCGGGCGCGGGGAAGCCCACGGGCAGGATCATCACCGGCTTTTCCGATTCCGGCCTGTTGCACAGGGCGTTGAGGAATTTCATCGGGTTGGGCGTGTGTTCAAGGCAAACCAGCCCGGCATGGTGCAGGGCCGCGATCAGCATCCCGGTGGCGATGCCGACGCTTTCGGGGACGTAATAATTCTTGTAGCGCGCGCCGTCCTGCGTGACGCCCCAGCGCTGCGCGAAGACGACGATCAGCCAGGGCGCATCGGTGAGATGGGGTTTCGACACGCCGGTGCCGATGGGTTCGAGCGCGGCCAGCCATTCGTCGCTTGCGCCGCCCTGATAAAAGGCGCGCTCTTCCTCCTCGGCAGCGTCGCGGATCTGTTGTTTCATCGCCGGGTCCGAGATCGCCACGAAATGCCACGGCTGGTGATTGGCGCCCGAGGGGGCGGTGCCGGCGGCGGCGATGCAGGCGGCAATCACCGCTTCGGGCACCGGGCGCGTGTCGTAATCGCGCACCGAGTGGCGCTTCTTCATGTAGGCAAGGAAGGCTTCTGCCTGTGCGAGCGTCTCGGCCTCGGACCGTTGTACCCGGTCGGGCAGGGGGATGGGCTGATACTGGACCTGACCCTTGGAATACATGGCTGACCTCCCGGTTTTGCAAAGGCGTAGCAAGCCGCGCAGCCCGGGTCCAGCGTCCTTGCGCGGGCGCCGCCTCGGGCGCATGGTGGTCGCCATGGAACAGATGATGACACGCTGTGTGATCTCGGGCGGCGGCCCGGCGGGGCTGATGGCCGGGTTCCTGCTGGCGCGCGCCGGTGTCGAGGTTGTGGTGCTGGAAAAGCATCGCGATTTCCTGCGGGATTTCCGGGGCGACACGATCCACCCGTCGACGCTGCGGATCATGGAAGCGCTGGGGCTGCTCGACGAACTTCTGGCGCTGCCGCATTACCCGTTCCGGCATATGGAGTTCAGCTTTGGCGACAGGCCGGTGCCGGTGGTGGATTTCACGCCGCTGGGCGAACGGACCGGTTTCGTGGCGATGATGCCGCAATGGGATTTTCTGGATTTCGTGGCGCAGCAGGCGGCGGCCTGTCCGGGATTCACGCTGCGGATGGAGACCGAGAGCGAAACGCTGATCGAGGAAGGCGGCCGCGTCACCGGCCTGCGGGCCAGGGGGCCGTCGGGGCCGGTCGAGATTCGCGCGGATCTGGTGCTGGTGGCCGATGGGCGCCATTCCGGCCTGCGCGATGCCGCGGGGCTGGCCCTGCGCGATCTGGGGGCGCCGATCGACGTCCTGTGGTTCCGCGTCAGCCGCGAGGGCGGCGAGAACCCGGAATCGCTGGGTCGGCTGAAGGATGGCAGCATCATCATTCAGCTCAACCGCGGCGATTACTGGCAGATGGCCTTCGTCGTCCCCAAGGACGGCGCCGATACGGTGCGCGCCGAGGGGCTCGAGGCATTCCGGCGGCGGGTGGGTGCCGCGACGGGGATCGAGGCCGCGCGGCTTGACGAGATCGACGACTGGGACAAGGTAAAGCTTCTCAGTGTCCAGGTGAACCGCCTGACGCGCTGGTGGCGCGAGGGGCTCTTGTGCATCGGCGACGCGGCGCATGCGATGTCGCCGGTGGGGGGCGTCGGCATCAACCTGGCCGTGCAGGATGCGGTGGCGGCGGCGAATATCCTGGCCGCGCCGCTGCGCAACGGGACGCTGATCGTGGATGATTTGCGGCAGGTGCAGCGCCGCCGCGAATGGCCGACGCGGGTGACGCAGCGCGTTCAGGTCCTGCTGCAGGACCGCGTGATCCGCCCGGCGCTGGACGCGCCCGACGCCCCGCCGCCGCTGCCCTTGCGGCTTCTGGCGCGCGTGCCCTATCTGCGGCGCTTCCCGGCTCGGTTCATCGGGCTGGGCCTGCGTCCGGAACTGCCCCGCGCGGGCGCGGTTAGCCAGGCTGCGGAGCAGGCCCGGACCGGCCGATGAACGGTCGATGAGCGGGCGCGGCGATTGACGGCGCAGGCGGCGTTCGGTACGGGAGGCCACTTGGCGGATCCCCGATCCGACCTTTCGCCTGATCCCTCGTCCTGGACGGGACCCCGACAATGCCCACTTCCCTGCTTCTGATCCTCACCGCGGCCGGTTTCGGTGCCTCGCCGCTGCTGATTGCCGAGGCCGTGGCCTATTTCCCGCCCTGGACGCTGGCCGCCCTGCGCTCGGCGCTGGGTTTGCCGCTGCTGATCCTCGCGGCCGGGGCCTTGGGGCCGCAAAAGCGCTTCACGCGCTATGACCTGCTGACCGCGCTGGTCGGCGGGACGCTGGTGGTGGCGATCCCCTTCGTCAGTATGGCGGCGGGGATGCAATACATTCCCTCGGGCATGGGCGGGATGCTCTATGCGACGATGCCGCTTTTCACGCTGGCCATGGCGGCGATGGTGCTGCCCGACGAGCCCGCAACTCTGGAACAGGGGATGCGGATCGGCGTGGGGATCATGGGCGTCCTGTTGATCTCGGTTCCGGCCATTGCCGCGGGCGGTTTCGGGCAGGCGGGGCTGGGGACGCTGCTGACGCTGATCTCGCCCCTGAGCTATGCGGCGGGGAATGTCTGGTTCCGCCGCCGTCGCCGCGTTGCCCCGCTCATGCTGTCGGCGGCGATGTTCGCGGTCGGCACGCTGGCGATCTGGCCGCTGGCGCTTCTGATCGACGGGCCCGTCGCGGCCGAGCCCTCGTTGACG
Source organism: Pararhodobacter marinus (assembly GCF_003122215.1). Classification (GTDB taxonomy): domain Bacteria; phylum Pseudomonadota; class Alphaproteobacteria; order Rhodobacterales; family Rhodobacteraceae; genus Pararhodobacter; species Pararhodobacter marinus. Next base: position 424,256 of record NZ_QEYD01000002.1, read on the forward strand.
GTGCTGGGCACGCTGGGCGCGCTGGTCGTGCTGGCCACCGTGGCGCCCAATCTTCTGAATTACGCGCTGGTCCAGCAGGCGGGCGCGAACCGCGCGGCGCTTGCGATGTTCCTGATGCCCGCGTTCAGCGTGGTGTTCGGCATCATCTTTCGCGACGAACGTTTGCCGCTTCTCGCCTTTGCCGGGCTGGCGCTGGTGATCGGCGCCTCGACGGTGAAACTTCCCCGCTGGCGGCGGGCGAAATCGGCGCTCGCCGCCGAGGCGCAGGGCCACCGCGAGGTCCGGCTGATGGGCCCGGCCGCCGGCACGCCCGGTCGGCGAGAGCCCGATGCGCCCGCTTCGGCCAGTTCCGCGCCGGGACCGAACCCGGGCCGATCCGGGCAGGGGGCGGTACCGGTTCAGCGAGCGGCGCAAGCGGCGAAGGCTCCGAATGCGGCGCCCGGGGCGCAGGGGGGCAATGCCCGGCACACCGCGTCCCCGGCGGGTGGTGGACAGGCTCCTGCGCAGCCCCGTCCGCAGAGCGGGACGCAGTCCGGGACGCATCCCGGTGCACAACCGAACGGGCCGCCGAAATCCCGGGCGGCACCCTCATCACCGCCTGCGGGCCAGGCAGCCGGAGCGGCGCGCCCGTGGAAAGCAGCGGGTCAGGGTGGTGCAGGCCAGAACGCCGCCGCGCCGCGCGCCGCGGGCGGGCAGGGGCCGCAAGCGGGCGCCCGACCGCAGGCCGCCGGGCCGAAAGCGGCCAAGCCCCAAGCTGCAAAATCGCAACCGGGTAAGGCGCAACCGGGCAAGGCGCAACCCGGCAATCCCGGGGCGCCGAAAGCCGAAGCGGGCAAACCCGCTGCCACCGGAACCGCGGGGCAATCGCCGAAGACTCCGTCCACCCCCGATCCGCAGGGCCCGACCAAGCGCCCGGCGCCCACGGCCGGAACGTCGCAGGGCAAGCCGGACACGCCGCGTCCCGCGCCGCGCCCGACCCGAACGGGCTGAGGCGCCGCCCGTCCTCGCGCGAAGGCGCTCAGTTCAGGCTCAGCCCGCCCTCGCGCTCCAGAAAGTCCACGACCGCGTCGATACCCACCGCGTTGCGCACCTGCGCCATCACATAGGGCCGTGTCCCGCGCGCCTTTTGCGTATCCGCTTCCAGAAGCGCCAGGTCGACCCCGACATGCGGCGCCAGATCGGTCTTGTTGACCACCAGCAGGTCCGATTTCGTCAGCCCCGGCCCACGTTTGCGCGGAATGTCCTGCCCGGCGGCGGTGTCGATCACGTAGATCGTCAGATCGGCCAGTTCGGGCGAAAAGGTTGCCGCCAGGTTGTCGCCGCCCGATTCGATCAGGATCAGGTCCAGGCCGGGGATTCCGGTCGTCAGCTCATCGACGGCAGCCAAATTGATCGAGGCATCCTCGCGGATCGCGGTATGCGGGCAGCCGCCGGTCTCAACGCCCCGGATGCGGGACTCGGGCAGCACCTGCGCGCGCAGCAGGTAATCGGCATCCTCGCGCGTGTAGATGTCGTTGGTGATCACCGCCATCGAGCAGCGCCCGGCCAGCGCGCGCGCGAGTTGCTCGGTCAGCGAGGTCTTGCCGCAGCCCACCGGGCCGCCGATGCCGACCCGGAGGGGCCCATGTTTGCTCATGTCCGAAAAATCCTGACATCCTGTGTTTCATGTTCGAAAGCGGCCAGATCGCCCGCCAATGCCGAGCCGCCCAGATCCTCGAGCGAGGCCTCGGCCGCCTGCGCCGCCAGCGCCACGATCACCGGCGCAAGCCGGGCCAGAACCGTCTGGCCCTCGGTCTGGCCCAGGGGCACGTGGCGCACGGCGATGGTGACGAGGTTCCCGGCAAAACCCTGCAGGAACAGCGCGATGATCGTGGCGGGGGGCAGCGCGGTGCGCCGCGCGGCCTCGGCCAGAGCAATGGGCAGCGTCCGCGACGTTCGAAGCGCGCCGGGATGCCGCGCGGGCTGTGCGGTTCTTCCGGCTTGGGGATTGCGCGGATCCGTGGTCTCGGGATTAGAACGGTCGGCCGCCGCGGTGTCGGGGCCGGCGGGGGGCAAGGTGGCGCTCCGGTCCTGCGCGTCGGGGGCACCGCGCAGAGTTCCGGCGCCGTCATCCTTCCGGTTGCCGCCTGGGCCCGCCGGGTGGTCCTCTGACCCGCTCTGCGCGCCGCTCTGTCCTGGGCCCGGCGCTTCGCGGTCCACGGGAACCAAGCCGCGCGCCGTATCGGGCACGGTTTCCGCGCTTGCAGAGATCATCGTCGCCGATGCCGTGACCCGGGTCGCGGCGGTCCGGGCGACAGAACTGAGCGGTACCCCGGCGGCGCCAGCGCGCGCCCCGCCCGCCGGATCCGGCGTCGAGGAGACCCAAGGCGCGACTTCCCCCGATCTCGGCGGCGAGGAGGCGACACGTCCATTGTCAGGTACTTCCCTGGCCCCGGGCGAAGCGCTTTTCCGCACAGCGCCGCCGTCGCCGCCCAGTGTTTCGGTGCCGCTGAAAGCCCGGGGGGCGTCTTGTCCGGCACCGGGCGCCATCGCGCTCGGGATCGCCGGGTCAGGCCCCGTCGTCGCGCGGTCGAAGGCAGAAGTCACGGCGGGGGCCGAGGCTGCGGCCGCCGCGCCCTCGGTCGGGGTCATCGCTGTGCCCCTTCCATGTGCCATACCGTCGCGCTGCCCGGACGCCATGAAGCCAAGCGCGCCGGTATCAGAGGGCAAGCCTCCGGCCGATGCGCCGAGGGGCGCGACGGGTCCCTCGGGCGTCGCCCCATCGGCGGCGTGGCGATCCGGTCCCGTGGCTTTCCCTCCGGACGCGTCCATCCCCGCGATCGTGCGCGACAGCGCGGCGCCCTGGTCCAGCGTCTCTTTCAGCCGCTCGGCGGACGGCGCCAGCGCCCGCGCCAGGGCATCCAGAGCGTCCAGATCGGTTCCGGCCCGCAGCCCCTGCGCCAGCAGCACGGCGTCCTGCCACCCCGCGCCATGCAACAGGATGCCGGTCAACCAATCCTCGAGCGTGGCGGCATCGCGGATCGTACCCGTCGCGATCACCCGTTCAAGCCCGTGCGAATAGGCGAAGGCGCCGGTCGGAAAGGCCGGCGAAAGCCATTGCGTCACGCAGAGCAGATCGGCTGCGTTGGCGGTGTCAGTCATTGAGCCTCTTGGCGACATCCTCGACATCGCCGAGTGTCACCATCCTGATTTCCCGCGCAAGCCGGATCGTGGGTTTGAGCGCGAAACAGACCGAACCCAGGATGAACATCCAGGTCGCGATGGTCATCGTGCTTTCCCAAAGGAACAGGATGGAGCCGACCACGAACAACCCGGCGGCGCAGAAATCGACCAGCGTGTAGGCGATTTCATAGGTCGCCCAGACCCGCGCGTGATCGGGCGAGGCATGGCGGTTTTCCGGAGCGAACAGTTTCATTCTGCGTCCGGGCGACTGTCGGAGGTCGCCCCATGGTGCCGAACATTGCCCGAGACGCGGCTATGGTCGTGGTCGGGATAGTGTCCATGCTCATCATCCGTCGGGACATCCTGTCCATGCTGATGATCTCCATGCTTATGATCGCCATGATGAATATGCGCATGATGATCGCCCGGTTCCTGCGCCGGGCCGTGGTCATGGCCCATCGTCCGACCCGTGCCATAGGCACCCGATTCCGGTGCGAAGGGCTGAGTCACGCGAAGGGTCCGGGCGCCGAGACCGTGCAGCATCTTTTCCAGGACATGGTCCTCGCGGATCAGCAGGTGATCGTCATGGATCTCGCAGGGCGTGTGCCGGTTGCCGATATGCCAGGCCAGCCTTGGCAGGTCGCCGGTGACGCGCAAAACCGCCTCGCCCGCAGGGACAATCCGGATGATCCGCCCGTCTTCAAGCTCGAAACCCCAATACTCGTCCAGGTTGGTCACGGCGGGCAGGTCGACCATGAAACCCTGTCCGTGCTGCGTCTGCAGCCTTTTGCGCCGCAGCATCCGGCCATCGTAATCGAGCACCACGCTGTCATAGCTGTCCGGCTGAGGGTCGCGCAGCAGGCGGGCCACCGGCGGAAGGTCGGTTTTGGGCAGATCATGCATCCCGGCATCCTCGTAAACGTCATGTTTACCCTCGCATTGCACCATCGGCGACGCAAGTGATGGAGGAACGGATGAGGATATCGGCAGAAGTCGATGAACTGGCGATGGTGCGCAGCCGCATCGCCCGGCTTCGCGAACGGGAAGCGGAACTGAGCGCCCGGTTGATCGCCGGCGATGCCGCGATGCGGCAAGGGCGCTGGACCGTCGCCCATCTGCGCGAGGATTGCATCCGGGTCTTCGACCACCGGCTGCTGCCGCTCGATCTGCAGGCCGATGCGCATTACTGGCGCGAGCGGACGAAAATCGTCGTAGAACTGAGCCTGAGGGACGGCCCCCGAGCGCCTCTTCCCGGCGCGGGCGGCGGGCCGCGCACGCTGACGATTCCGCCAGGCCCCGACTGCGCCGACGCCGCCTTCATCGCGCTCACCCAGCAGGGCGGCGGCGCGTGGAACTGATTTGCCGGGGATGAACCGTCGCAATCGGCGGGCGCGCCGCGCGGATGCCGGGATGGTGCAGGGGCGTCGTCCGGTGACCTCCGGGGGGCGGTCTGAATGACGCGCACGGCACGACAGGCACGGCGGGCGCTGTACCGCGGACGGGGCGAGGGCGGGCGAGGCCCGACTGATTGGCCGGTGGATCTGCAGTAACGGATGCGAGCGAGGAGGCAGCATTCCGTCGCCTGCTGGCGCCAAACGGCGCACGCACAGACCTATGCAGGCGAGGCGACCATCAAGGCAGCGCGCCGGTTCCTGTATTACACGCTCGAGAAGGCCCGGGCAGTACCGCGTTTCGCCCGGCATGTGGATCGCCCGCAGGCGCCGCAACATGAGTCTGGCCGACGCGAACCCTATAAAACCTTCAAAGGGTTAAGAGCGGATCAGTGTGCAGGACAGGGATGCCGGGAGCGGCGCAGACCCGCGGCGGGGCCTGTTTGGGCCCGCGATCCACGGATCTGGCGGCGTACTCCACTGGCGTATCCGGACGAAACAATCGCCGGATGCGCGGTCCTCAAAGCCCGAGATGGTCGCGGAAGACGTGCTGCACGATGCCGTCGCGCGTAAGGCCAAGCCGTGCAAGCTGCGTATCCGACATCTTTTGCAGCCGCTCGATCTCGTTCCGGCGCGACCGGGCCTCGATAAGGGCGTCGAAAGCCCTGGCGAAGGTCGCCCGAAGCGCATCCAGTTTGGTCAGCAGACGCGGGTAGGCGGGGGTGGTTGCGGTGTAAGCCATTGTGGAAACCTCGTTTGGGCTCGCGGGTTTCCTCCCATACGGTCAGGATAGGACACGGATGCTGACGGAACCACTGACCATTCGGCATGGTTGCTTTGCGCGCGCAGCATACCGCACGCTGCTACGCAGCATTCCTGCGGGCGCGCCCGCAGGTCGCAAGGAAAAGGAGGCTGGCCGGCCCCCCAACGATCCCGTCAGATTGAGTTTGATGGTGACCCGCACGTTTCCCGTCTTTGTTCCATAAATATCCCGGGGGTCCGGGGGCTGGCCCCCGGACGCAGCCCAAGCGCGCCGCTGCTGCCCGTTCAGAACAGGAAATAGCGCTGCGCGAGGGGCAATTCGCGGGCCGGTTCGCAGGTGAGCAGCACGCCGTCGGCCCGGACCTCGTAGGTTTCGGGATCGACCTCGATCTCCGGGGTGGCGTCGTTGAGTTTCATGTCGGACTTGCTGACGCCCCGGCAGCCCCTGACGGGAACCACGCTCTTGGCCAGACCCAGCGCCTGTGCCACGCCCGCATCGACCGCGGCCTGCGAGACGAAGGTCACCGCCGAGCGTTCGACCGAGCGGCCCATCGCGCCGAACATGGGCCGGGAATAGACCGGCTGGGGCGTCGGGATCGAGGCATTGGGATCGCCCATCTGCGCCATGGCGATGGTGCCGCCGATCAGCACCATTTCGGGCTTCGCGCCGAAGAAGGCGGGCGACCAGAGCACCAGATCGGCGCGTTTTCCGATTTCGACCGAGCCGATCTCGTCGGCCATGCCATGCACGATGGCGGGGTTGATCGTGTATTTCGCGACATAGCGGCGGGCGCGGAGATTGTCGTTCTCGCCCGTTTCCTCGGGCAGGCGGCCGCGCTGCTGCTTCATCTTGGACGCGGTCTGCCAGGTGCGGGTGATGACCTCGCCCACGCGGCCCATGGCCTGGCTGTCGGACGAGATGATCGAGAAGGCGCCCATATCGTGCAGGATGTCCTCGGCGGCTATGGTTTCGCGGCGGATGCGGGATTCGGCGAAGGCCACGTCCTCGGGCACCTTGCGCGACAGGTGGTGGCAGACCATCAGCATGTCGAGATGTTCCTCGATCGTGTTGACGGTGTAGGGCATGGTCGGGTTGGTGGAAGAGGGGATCACGTTCTGCGAACCCACCACCTTGATGATGTCGGGCGCGTGGCCACCGCCCGCGCCCTCGGTATGGAAGGCGTGGATGGTGCGGCCGCCGATGGCCGCCAGCGTGTTCTCGACAAAGCCCGATTCGTTGAGCGTGTCGGTATGGATCATCACCTGCACGTCCATCTGATCGGCCACGCTCAGGCAGCAATCGATGGCGGCGGGGGTGGTGCCCCAATCCTCGTGCAGTTTCAGCGCACAGGCGCCGGCCTTGATCATTTCCACCAGTGCTTCGGGCTGCGACGCATTGCCCTTGCCCGCAAGCCCGATATTCATCGGCACCGCGTCCACCGCCTGCAGCATCCGGCCGATATGCCACGGACCTGGCGTGCAGGTCGTGGCCAGCGTGCCATGCGCGGGGCCGGTGCCGCCGCCCAGCATGGTGGTCAGGCCCGAATGCAGCGCATCCTCGATCTGCTGGGGGCAGATGAAGTGGATATGCGCGTCGAACCCGCCCGCCGTCAGGATCCGGCCTTCGCCTGCGATGATCTCGGTCCCCGGGCCGATGATCACGTCGACGCCCGGCTGGGTATCGGGGTTGCCCGCCTTGCCGATCACCGCGATCCGCCCGTCGCGCAGGCCCACATCCGCCTTGTAGATGCCGGTATGGTCAAGGATCAGCGCATTGGTGATGACCGTGTCCATCGCGCCGCCCGCGCGGGTGATCTGGCTCTGGCCCATGCCGTCACGGATCACCTTGCCGCCGCCGAATTTCACCTCGGAGCCATAGATCGTCAGGTCGCGTTCGACCTCGATGATGATCTCGGTATCGCCCAGCCGCAGCCGGTCGCCGGTGGTCGGGCCGAACATGTCGGCATATTGGGCGCGGGGGATCTGATAGGGCATGGCGGTGTCCTTTCTTGCGGGCGGGAGGCGGTCACTCGGCCCAGAGGCCGTGGGCCCTGTGCCAGTCCTCGAGCGAGGCATCGGGATAGCGGGCGAAGGTCCGGTCCTGCGGCGCGGCCTGCAGAGGGATCCAGTCGGGTTTGAAATCGAGCATGATATGCGTGCGCGCGGGGGCTTCAGGCAGCGGGGTGTCGATCACCGAGGCCAGCGGATGGACCAGTTCGGGCCAGGTCGGATCGTAAAGCCAAAGGTGGCAGCCGCAGCGGGTGCAGAAATTCCGCTCGGCGCCGGACAGGCGGCAGGCGCCGTCCTCGTCGTGGATCTCGGCCCGGAAGACGCCCAGATGTTCCGCGCCTTCGATGCTGAGGCTGTCCATGCGGGCGCCAAGATTGATCGCATAGCCACCCCCGCCCGACGTCTTGCGGCAGATCGAGCAATAGCAAAGCTGGTAGGGCACCGGCGTGTGGCTGGCCACGGCAAAACGCACCGCGCCGCAATGGCAGCTTCCCTCAAGCGACAGGCCGCTCATCGGTGCGCCGTCCCGGTTTCGGCCCGGGGCGCCGGTTGCGGCGGCGTCGCGGGCAGGGTGGCGGGAAGGGCGAGCCGGGCCATCATGCGCCCGGTCCCTTGGGCGGGCGACCCGGACCGCGCCGGGTCAGGGTGCGAGCATTCTGCCCGGTGCGTCTGGCATAGGGGTCGAGCGCCGCGCGCGCCACCACGATGGGCGATTTGGACTGGCCAAGGGCCTTCGCGACGCCGCGCTGCGCGTCGCCTGCCGCGTCGATCTTTTCCACCAGCATCCGGGTGTATTCCCCCGGACGCAGCCGCCAGACACCCATCGCGCCCAGAAGCCGCATGGCGACCACCTGCTGGGCCTGCGCCAGCATCAGCCCGGTTTGCAGGGTCAGGCGGAAAAGATCGGGCAGGGTGCCGAAGATCACGACAATGCCCCCATCACGCGGGCATTGAAGCCATAGACCTTGCGCGCGCCCTCGTAGGGGATCAGCCGCACCTCGCGGGTCTGGCCCGGCTCGAAGCGGACGGCAGTGCCGGCGGGGATGTCGAGCCGCTGGCCCATCGCCGCCTCGCGGTCGAAGCTGAGCCCCGGATTGGTTTCGGCGAAATGGTAATGCGAGCCCACCTGCACCGGGCGGTCGCCGGTATTGGCAACCGCGATCACCGTCACCGGCGCGTCGGCGTTCAGGGTGATGTCACCTTCGGCGGGAAACAGCTCTCCGGGGATCATGGCGCGCTCCTCAGGCGAAGGCGAGAACAAGACCGGCACCGGCGGTCAGGGCGCCGAGGCCCCGGATCGCCAGCCGGTTGACGGCGCGGCCCACGGCGATGCCTGCGCCGTGCAGCGCGGCGGTGGCCAGCGCGAAGCCCAGCGCATAGAGGGCGAGGCCCGTGGCCGGACCTTCGGCGCCATGCGCCCAGCCATGGGCAAGCCCGAAGGCGGCGACGACCGGCAACAGCAGCGCCATCGGCGCGCGGACGGCCATGGCGATGAGCGCGCCCAGAACGATGATCGAGGCAAGGATCATCGGCTCCATCGCCGGAAAGGTCAGGCCGGCCGCGCCCAGCGCGCCGCCCGCCAGCATCGCGCAGACGAAGGTGGCGGGCGTGGCCAGCACCGAGGCTCCGCCGCGCTGCGCCGCGATCAGGCCCACCGCCAGCATTGCCAGAACGTGGTCCAGACCGCCCAGCGGATGCGACAGGCCGCTCAGAAAGGACAGACCGGAATGCCCACCGCTATGCGCCAGCGCGAGCGTGGGCAGGGCGGCGAGAGGCAGGGCGACGGGCAGGGCGAGGGCGATTGCGCGCATGGGGAAATCCTTTGGTCAGCGGATCGGATGGTGGACGGTGACAAGCTTTGTCCCGTCGGGAAAGGTGGCCTCGACCTGCACGGAATGGATCATCTCGGGGATGCCCTCCATGCATTGCGCGGCGGTGACGACATGGGCGCCCGCTTCCATCAGGTCGGACACGGCGCGACCGTCGCGCGCGCCCTCGACGACGAAATCGGTGATCAGTGCGACCGCTTCGGGATGGTTCAGTTTCACGCCGCGTTCCAGCCGCCCGCGCGCGACCATCGCGGCGAGGCTGACCAGAAGCTTGTCCTTTTCACGGGGGGTAAGATTCATGCCATTCTCCGGGACATTCGGGTCTCCTAGATCTGCCAGACGCGGGGCAAGGGGCCCGGGCGCAGGACCTGCACGAGGCGGGCGATCTGGCGCCTGAGTGGCCAGCCATCCGCCGCCATCAACCGTATCGTCAGTTTTCCATCGAAACCAGAGGCCGCGCCCCGCACGCCGGGCTCGTCCAGCGCGGCGCGAACGGGGGCCAGCGCGTCCTCGGCCCCCCGCGCGACCAGTGCCATCGAGGCGAAGGCGCGGGCGCCCGCCAGCGTGGCGGAGCCGTGAAGCGCGGCGGCGGTCAGTTTCAACGGTTCGACAAGGACCGGGCGGCCCGCGCGCGAAATCTCGCGCGTGTCGTGCAACAGCAGATCCTGCACCGTCTCGCCCATCGCCGCGCGGCCCAGCACGATGGCTTCCAGCGTCAGGCACTCGGCTTCCGGTCCCAGCGCGATGCGGGTGCGGCGGCGCAGGGCCGAGCGGTCGAACAGGATGGTTTCCTGCGGCAGCCAGTCCAGCCGGCCCCGCGTGATGTCCAAAGCCACATCCATCCGCGCGATGCCGCCGCCCGCCCGGTAGGCGCGCTCGGCGGTCTGGGTGGTCGCGGTGGTGTCGCTGTCGCATTGCAAGGCATAGCCCAGCCGGTCGCCGCCGGTCAGCCCGCCCGACGTGTTCAGGAACACGATCTCGGGGCGCCGGGGATCGGGCAGGGTGATCGCCTTGGCCGAGCCCTGGGTGAACAGGCGTTTGATCCGCCCGCCCTGCAAGGCGACATCGGCGGTGCCTCGGGTGCGCTGGTGCAGGATCTGGGGCTGGGCATGCATGGATCGGGGATACCGCGCCCTGCTGGCGGGCGGGAAGAGGCGGCAGCGCAAGGCACCGGAGAGGCGCGGTTACGGGGCATCCGGGCGACGGGATTGCCTTCGATTTGTGCAGGGTGTCTATTCTCTGGGCGGATCGGAAGAATGCTCCCCGACTCAGGGGCTTGGACGACGGGCACCGACCGCGGATCGGGCAAAGCTTGCGCATAGCCGGGGCGATTTGCCGCTTTCGCCCGCGCCCGAAGTTTGCCAGCATGGCGCTGAAACCTGATCGCCGGCAGACCGAAACGATGCGACCCGATGCCAGATGGGCCTTTGCCCGCTACCGCGCGATCGCGCACCGCCTGCCGCAACCGGCGCGGCCCTGGCCGAAGCACAGCTATCGGATTCTGGATCTCGATTACGTGCTGAAGCGCTATGACGGCTTCATTCTGGACGCGTTCGGCGTCTTGAATATCGGCGAGGGCGTGCTGGAGCAGGCGCTGAAGCGCGTGGCGACGATGCGCGCCCTGGGCAAGAAGGTCATGGTGCTGACCAACGGCGCCTCGGCCCCACGCGCCGAGGCGTTGGCCAAGTATCGCGGCTGGGGATTCGATTTTGCCGATACCGAGGTGATCGCCAGCCGGGATCTGGCCGCGGCGGCTCTGGCCGGGCGCGGGGGGCTCTGGGCCGGGATCGCGCCCGAAGGGGCGGGGTTCGCAGATCTGCCGGGCGATGTGCGCGCGCTGGACAACGATCTGCTGGGCCGCGCCGACGGGTTCCTGTTCCTTGGCTCGCAAGACTGGACCGACGCGAAACAGGCGGCCTTGGTCGCCGCGTTGAAAGCCCGTCCGCGTCCGGTGATCTGCGCCAATCCCGACATCGTCGCCCCGCGCGAAGACGGCTTCACCTGGGAGCCCGGCCACTGGGCGCATCAATTGCCGGTCCCGGTCGAATATCACGGCAAACCCTTCGCGGGCGCCTTCGATGCGGCGCTGGCCGCGATGGGGTTGCCGCCGGAGCAGGTGGCGATGGTGGGCGACACGCTGCATACCGATATCCTCGGCGGTCACGCAGCGGGGTGCGCCACGGTGCTGATCACCGGGCACGGGTTCTTCAAGGGCGTCGACCCTGACAGCTTCATCGAGGCGACCGGCATCGTGCCGACCTTCATCGCGGATGAAACATGAACCACAAGCCGTTGAAACCGGGGGAAGAGGTGACGCAGGCGGCGTTGTCCGCCGACGCTTCGCTGGGCTTCATCGGCCATGTCGAAACGCCCTGGAAAACGCTGGCGGACTGCCCCAAGCGCGCGGATCCCGACGGGCCCGTATCGCTCGTGGTGGTCGATCCGCCCTGGGACCGGGCGCTTCTGGGGGTCGGAGATTTCGCGTGGATCGAGCTGTATCTGTGGTTTCACGAGGCGCGGCGCGACCTTCTGGTGATCGCGCCGGGTCATGCCGAGGGGCTGCGGGGCGTGTTTTCCGTACGCTCGCCCGTGCGCCCGAACCCGATCGCCGTGACGACCGTGAGGCTGCTCGGGATCGAGGGGAACACGCTGCGCGTGGCCGGGCTGGAAGCGCTGGACGGGACACCGCTTCTGGACATCAAGCCCGGGCGGTGCCCCGTCCTGTGATCACTCGGCCCGCGCCACGGAGGGTTGCGCGCTGAGCGGGATGTCGCGCAGGAAGAACGCGGTCAAAAGCCCCACGACGGCAAGCCCCGCGACGATCCAGTAGATGGGCGAGATCGCATCGACGACATGCACGGCGATGGTCGCGCGCATCTCGGGCGCCATCTGCGCCAGCTGGGCCGGGCCGACCTCGGGGTGGATGGCCAGACCGTTGAAGCTGTTGGCAAGCCGCGTCGCCATCAGCGCGCCGAACAGCGCGACAGCGATCGAGGCGCCGATCTGCCGGAACATCACGCTCGACGCGGTGGCGGTGCCCAGCACTTCGCGCGGAACGGCGTTCTGCACCGCCGTCGTCAGCACCGGAAAACTCAGGCCCAGCGAGAAGCCGAAAAGCAGCAGCATGGCCGAGAACATCCAGACCGAGGTATCGACCGCGATCTGCGACAGAAGTCCGCCCGCGACGATCAGCAGCGCCATGCCCACCAGCGTCAGAAGCCGGTAGCGCCCGGTGCTGCGCATGTAGCGCCCCGCAACGGTGGTTGCCGCGATGATGCCCAGCGTCATCGGCGCCATCAGCAGTCCCGACACCATCGGCGAAACCCCGCGCGAGACCTGCAGATAGATCGGCAGAAAGGTTACGGCGCCGAACATCATGGCCCCGGTCAGGAAGCTCAGCAGCGACGTGTTGCGGAACACGTTGCCGCGAAACAGCTCCAGCGGCAGGATCGGTTCGGGCGCGCGGCGCTCGATGGCGACGAAGCCCAGCCCGGCGATCAGCACGAGGGCGGCCAGCGCCGCGCTTTGCACCGAAAGCCACGCGAAGGTGGTGCCGCCCAGCGCGGTGACCAGCGTCAACGAGGCCAGCGTGACCGACAGCAGCGCCGCGCCCGCCCAGTCGATGCGGTGCTTGTGCGTGGCGACATGCGCGGGGAAACTGACGGCAAAGCCCACCACGGCCAGGATGCCGAGCGGCACGTTGATGAGAAAGATCCAGTGCCAGCTCAGATGCTCGACGAAATAGCCGCCGATAAGCGGCCCGACCATCGACGAGACCGAAAAGACGGCCGCGAACATGCCCTGCACCTTGCCGCGCTCCTTGGCCGACAGCACGTCACCCACGACCGAGAGCGCCAGCACGAAAAGCCCGCCGCCGCCCAGCCCCTGCACCGCGCGCGCGAGGATCAGCGCGGTCATGCTGCCTGCAAGCCCGCACAGAAGCGAGCCCAGCAGGAACAGCCCGACCGATATGAACACCATGAGCCGGCGGCCATAAAGATCACCGAGTTTGCCGTAAAGCGGCGCGGCGACGGTCGAGGCGAGGATATAGGCCGTGACGACCCATGACAGGTGCTCGAGCCCGCCAAGGTCGGCGACGATGGTCGGCAGCGCGGTCGAGACGATGGTCTGATCCAGCGCAGCAAGCAGCAGAAGGGTGGCGACCGAACCGATGACCAGACGGATATTGACGGGTTGTGACGGTTCGGACGTGTCGGGGCCGGCCGAAGCGGCCGAGGTTTCTGGCGAATTCATATGGGATCTCGAATTGGACAGGCGCGAAATATGGCGCGTCGCGCTGTAAACTGGCGTTTCAGGGCAGCCAAGGCAAGATGCGCGGGGTATTTAATTTGTGAAATTTCTGTTTCAGCCCGCGGAACGCGGATCAGGCGCTTTCGCGCGATCCCCCGGTCATGCCGTCCAGAAAGATCGCCTCGAGCGCGGAATTGCCGTCGATCAGGTCCCGCACGGTATAGCGGTCGAGCGTGCCATAGAAGGCGGTCAGCGCCTCGCACAGGATGCCTTTCAGCCGGCAGGCACCGGAAAGCGGGCAGGTGTTGCGCCGCTTGTCCATGCATTCGGCGAAGGGCAGATCGGCTTCGAACATGCGGAAAACGGTGCCGACCGAGATGTCCTCGGCCTTCTGCGCCAGCACGATCCCACCGCCGCGTCCCCGCGAGGTAATCAGATAACCCGCGCTTTCGAGCTGGTTCACGACCTGCGCGACGTGGTGAAACGAGGCATTGCAGGCCTGCGCCACATCGGCGGTGCGCAGGCTGTCGGGGTAGCTTACTGCGCAATGCATGAGCGTTCGCATGGCGAGGTTCGTTCGGAGGGTCAATCGCATGAAAGGTCCATCTGGGAAAAGCGGGCCGGCCCGGGCCGACGGCGAAGCGCTTGGCGGGGCGGGCATAATCCGCCTCCGGTGCGCGCATTTCCTAGGCAGAGGCAGGATGCGCGACTTTGATCCAGATCACGAAACGGAGCCCGGATATAAATTCATTCTCGATCGCGGCATGTTTTGAACACCAGCGCGCGCTTGACTTCGCCCGGCATCCTCCGCAATCTGCCAAATAGGGAAACACAGTTCCAATATTTGGAACTTTGCGAGGAAGGATGACGGATATGGGCGACCGTATCGGAATCGCGCGCATCATCGCGCCGCGATCCATCGCGCTGATCGGCGCGACCGAGGATTACGCGAAATTCGGGGGGCGGATCTTTCATCACCTCGTCGAGCATGGCTATGCGGGCACGATCTATCCGATCAATCCGCGCCGCGAGACGGTGCTGGGCCTTCAGGCCTATCCCAGCGTGCGCGATCTTCCCGCCGCGCCCGATATCGCGCTGGTCGCGGTGCCAGCGTTGAAGCTGGAAGAGATGATCACCGACTGCGGCGAGGCGGGCGTGGGCGCCTGCGTCGTCGTCACCGCGCAGATGGCCGAATTCGGTGCCGAGGGCGCGGCGCTGGAGGCGCGGATCGTCGAGATCGCCCGCGGCTACGGGATGCGGATCGTCGGGCCCAATTGCATGGGCTTCATCGTGCCCTCGGCCGACATGGCGCTGTCCTCGACCCCCACGCTTCGCTATACCGGCCCGTTCCGCAAGGGCGGGGTGGCGCTGGTCAGCCAGTCGGGCGCGCTGATGGGGGCCCTTTACGTCGCCTCGCACGATCACGGTGTGGGCCTGTCGGGCATGGTCAGCATCGGCAATCAGGCGGATCTGGAACTGTGCGACTTCGTCGAAGGCTTCATCGCCGATCCGGCGACGCGGGTCATCTGTCTTTATGTCGAGGGCCTGAAATCGCCCGCAAGGCTGCGCGATCTGGCGCTGAAGGCGCGCGCGGCGGGCAAGACCATTCTGGCGGTCAAGGCCGGGCGGACCGAGGCGGGCAGCGTCATGGCGCGCTCGCATACCTCGTCGCTGGCCGGGTCGTTCTCGGCCTTCGAGACGCTCTGCCGCGAGACCGGCATCGTGGTGATGGACGATCCCGACAGCATGATCCTTGTGGCCGGGCTGATGGATGCCAATCCGCCGATGGGGACGGGCGGAATCGGCGTCGTGTGCTCCTCGGGCGGGGGCGGTGCCGTTCTGGCCGACCGCATGGATCTGGCCGGGCTGCCGGTCGCGACCTATTCCGAGGACACGCGCGACCGGATGGACGGCGATTTCCAGCGTGCGCATCAGAACAACCCGCTGGACCTGGGCGCCCACAAGGGCGCGCTGGAATTCGGCATCTTCGAGCGGGCCATCCACGCGGTGCATGAGGATCCGAATGTCGGCCTGCTGACCTATGTGCTGACGCCCCAGCCGCTGATGCCCGAGACGATGCGCTGCCTGATCGACGCGTTCAAACGGCAGACGAAACCCGTTCTGATCGTGCAGACGACCTCGCGTTTTGCGGGCGATCTGCGCGAGATGCTGCTGGACGCGGGCGTGCCGCATGTCACCCGCGTCGACGACGCGCTTCGGGTGATGGAGGCGATGGTGGCGCGGCGCGATGCCTTGGTGCGCGACGGCGTGCCTGCCCGGATCGGGGACCAGCCGCTGGCGGTGGCGCCGCGCGCGGGCTTCCTGACCGAGCCCGAGGTCAAGGCGATGCTGGCCGCCGCCGGCATTCGCGTGCCGGGCGCCGAAGGCTGCGGCACGCTGGACGAAGCGCTCGAGGCCGCCACGCGGATCGGATTCCCGCTGGTGATGAAGGGGGTCGCGGCGGATGTCGTGCACAAGTCGGATGCCGGGCTGGTCAAGGTCGGCATCGGGGACGAGGCCAGCTTGCGCGACGCCTATGCCCAGATCGTCGCGGCTTTTGCCGAACACGCCCCGGGACAGCCGGTGCGGGTGGATGTGCAGCAGATGATCGGCGCGGGGGTCGAGCTTCTGGTCGGGGTCACGAACGAGCCGGGTTTCGGGCCGCAGATCGTCGTTGGCGCGGGCGGCGTCTATGTCGAGCTTCTGAAAGACGTGGCTCAGGCCAGCGCGCCTATCTGCCCGGACGAGGCCGAAGCGCTGTTGCGGCGGCTCAAGCTGTGGCCGCTGTTGACGGGCGCGCGCGGGCAGGATCCCGTCGACATGTCCGCGCTCTGCGACGCCATCGCGCGGATTTCGCAGCTGGCGGCGGATCTGGGCGAGGCGCTGGTCGATATGGAGGTCAACCCTTTGCGCTCAACGCCCGACGGCGCCTATGCGCTGGACGGACGCGCGACGCTGGCCTGACCGGGAAACTGCGGCGGGGCGGCGTCGCCCCGCCAGCCATTGGCCCAGGCGGCCTCGATCCGGCGGATCGTGTCGTGTTGCAAAGCGACGTAATGGGCGATCGTGTCCTCGCCCAGCCGGTTCATCGGCCCGGCGATGCTGAGCGCGGCCACCACGTCGCCATGCCGGTCACGCACCGGGCTGGCGACGCCCTTGGCGTCCTCGTTCACCTCGCCGATGGCGACCGCGTAGCCCTGTTCGCGGATCCGGGCGAGCTGTTCGCGCAGCGCGTCGGGATCGGTGATCGATCGCGCGGTATAGGCGACAAGCGAACGCGCCACCTCGTCGATGACCGAGGCGGGCGCATGGGCCAGCAGAACCTTGCCGCTGGAGACCGATTGCAGCGGGGCGCGGGCGCCCAGATAGGCCAGCGTGCGCACGACCGAGCGGCTTTCGATCCGGTCGGCCACCACGTTCCACAGGCCGTCGCGCACGTTCAGCATGACATTCTCGGGCACCTGTTCGGACAGTCGCAACAGGAACGGATGCGCCACCGCCACCAGCGTGTTGCGCGACAGAAGCTTCGCGCCGATCTCGAAACTGCGGAAGGTGGCTTCGTAGAGGGTGCTGTCCTCGGCCTGCCGGACGTAATCGAGTTCCTGCAGCGTCTGCAGCAGGTGGAAGGCGTTCGAGCGGGTGATCCCGTTGGCGCGGGCGATGTCGCTCAGCCGCATCGGGCCATCGGCGCGGCTGAGCCCTTCAAGCACCCGGAAAGCTTTCTCGACCGACTTGATCATGCCGCGTGTTCCGGGCTTCCAAGGCTGGGATTGTTGCCCGCGAAAGCGCCCGCGCGCAGGCCGGCAAGCGCGCCGAGCAGGGGGGGCAGCCGCTCGTCGCCATACCGGCTGGCGGGTCCGACCAGCCCGATCGCGCCAAGCGCCGGGTTCGCATCCGGCGACAGGGGCAGGGCGATTTCGAACGTGTGGCGTTGCGGATGATCGGTGATCAGCCCGTACGCACCATGCGCCGGATCGCGCGGGGCGCCGGGATCAAGCGCAAGCCCGAACGCGGTATCCTCGGGCGCGAAAGTCTGGCTGTCGGGCAGGATCGCCGCCAGCGAGCGCGGCGGCAATGCATTGGCGATGATGACGATTCCCGCGCCCGAGGGCAGCGCGAAAGAAGCGGTTTCCTCGGTCCGGCGGGCGAGGTCTTCCAAATGGGGCAAGAGCGCCTCGCGGTAGCGGGTGCGCGTGGTCACCCGCTGGCCCAACAAGGCGACCTTCAGGGACGCGCTGTAACGCCGCTCAACCGGGTCGTGCAAAACGTAGCCCGCCGCAACCAACGTCGACAATGTCCGGTGGATATTGGATTTCGGCAATCCCGTTTCGCGCACAAGGTCGGCGATCTGGACGGGCCCGTCCGCCGCGATCACCCGCTCAAAAACATCGAGACCTTTCAGCAATGTGCGGTCCACGCCAGCGCTCCTCTTTGGCGCAGGATACGAGGGGCGGCGGCGCAAGGTCAATGCGGGCTATGGAAAGGTAGTGTTCCAATATTCAGAACGCACTCCAGTATTGCGAGACAAAAACGCGCGTGCTAGCCTCCGACTCGTCTGGGAGGACAGCGCCCGCGCAGGGCGCCGACATGGGAGGATTTCATGCGGAAGACTTTGGCTTCGTCGCTGGCGCTGATCGTCGGCTTTGGTGCAACGCAGGCCCTGGCCGAATGGCCCGAGCGTCCGATCACGATGATCGTGCCCTACAACCCCGGCGGCACGACCGACATTCTGGCCCGCCGCGCCGCCGATGCGATCTCGGCCGCCGTGGGGCAGCCCGTCGTGGTGGAAAACCGGCCCGGCGCGGGCGGTGTCGTCGGCGCCACGCAGGCCGCGCAGGCCGAGGGCGACGGCTACACGATCTTTTTCGGCAACAATGCCACGCAGGTCGTTCAGCCGCTGATCAATCCGGCCGTCAGCTATGACCCGCAGGCCGATTTCGTGGGCGTCGCCACCGTCGCCGACGCGGCGAGCTTCCTCGCTGTCAACGGCGATCTGCCGGTGACCAATGTCGAAGAATTCGTGAGCTGGCTGGGTGAGAACGACGCGACCTATGGCACGGCGGGCGTGGGCTCGATGGGGCAGTTCACCGCCGAGATGTTCCTTCTGGCGACCGAAACCGACGCCACGCATATCCCCTATCAGGGATCGAACAACGCGATGGCGGCGGTGATGTCGGGCGAGATCGACTTCATGGCCGATCCGGTCGCGGCCACGCAGGCGGGCGACAGCCACCTGCGCATCATCGCCGCCCTGACCGCCGACCGCCATCCGAACCTGCCTGACATGCCCACCGCGCGCGAGCAGGGCGTGGACATGGCGATCGAAGGCTGGTTCGGCGTCTGGGCGCCCGATGGCACCGATCCCGCCTATCTGCAGGCGATGTCGGCGCCCCTGGCCGATCTGGTCGCCAGCGACGATTACCGTGAGCAGGTGCTGCGCATGGGGATCCTGCCGATCTATCGCGATCCGGCGGCCACCGATGCGGCGGTCAACGCGATGATGGTCGATTTCGCCGAGATCCGCGACGCGGCCGGCATCACGATCGAATAAGGCCTTCGGCCCCCGCCCGAAACGGCGGGGGCTTTGCCATCGGGTGGGATTCATGAATTTCGACAATATCGACTATCTCGAACAGGGCGGCATCGCCGAGATCACGATCCGCCGCCCCGAGAAGAAAAATGCGCTGACGTCGCAGATGTTCACCGATCTGCGCGCCTGTTTCGACGCTTTCGCGGCGGGCGACGCGCGGGTGGCGATCCTGAAATCCGTAAGCGACGACGTGTTCAGCGCGGGCGCCGATCTGACCGATCCGCCCGAGCGCTTCTGGGAAGGCGTGCCCGAGCTGGGCTTTCGCTGCGACAAGCCGATCATCGCCGCGCTCAGCGGCAAGGTGATCGGCGCGGCGGTCGTGCTGACGCAGATGTGCGACCTTGTCGTGATGACCGAGGATGCCGCGCTGATCTATCCCGAGGCCAAGGTCGGCGTCGCCAAGGGCGCGGTGTCGATCCTGACGAAGCGGATGCCGCTGCGCGTCGCGCTGGAAATGATGTTTACGGGCGAGCCGCTGAGCGCCGAGCGTGCCTATCAGGTGGGCGTGGCCAATGCGCTGGTGCCGCCGGGCGAGCATGTCGCCCATGCCCGCGCGCTGGCGCAGAAGATCGCCGCCAACGCGCCCCTGGTGGTCGAGATGCTCAAGCGGATGTCGCTGGACACGCTGGGCGATGCGCCGATGCAGATGCAGATCGACATGGCCGCGCGGGTCGAGCGGGTGATGACGTCCGAGGATGCCGTCAACGCGCTGAAAGCCTTCAAGGCCAAACGCAAGCCGGTGTTCCATGGCCGCTGAGCCCCGGCCCGAGGGGACGCCGCCGCGCGGGTTGCGCGGTGTCCTGACCTCGCGCGAGGGGCTGGGCGCGCTGTTCCTGCTCATCTGCGCGTTGGTCGTGGGGATCGAGGCCTCGGGCCTGTCGATGGGGCGCGGGCGCATGGTCGGGCCGGGCTATTTCCCGGCGATCCTGTGCGGGCTTTTCGTGCTGTTCGCGGTGATCCTGCTGGTGCAGGCCATCGCGCCGGGACGGGTGAGCGTAGAATTCGGCCCGCTCAGACCGCCCGCGATGATGATCGCCGCCATCGCTGGCTTTTGCCTGACATTCCCGTTCCTCGGTGCGGGCGGGGCGATCATCGTGCTGGTGGTGATTGCCGCCCTGGCCGAAAGCGGGCGCGGACCGGTTGAGCTGCTTGTCCTGTCGGTGGTGTTGGTGGCGCTGGTGTGGCTGGTGTTCCGCATCGGGCTGAACCTGCAATTGCCGATGTATCCGGGAGACGTGTGATGATCGAGAACCTGATGCTGGGGTTCGAGGTCGCGTTTTCGGCCTCGACGCTGTTCTACTGCTTCCTCGGCGTGTCCATCGGCATGTTCATCGGCGTGCTGCCCGGCGTGGGGCCGCTGGCGGCGATCTCGATGCTGCTGCCGCTGACCTATTACACCACGCCCACCAACGCGCTGGTGATGCTGGCGGGCATCTATTACGGCGCGCAATACGGCGGCTCGGTCGCTTCGATCCTGCTCAGACTGCCCGGTACGGCGTCCAGCGCGGTGGTCTGTCTCGACGGCTACGAGATGACGCGCAAGGGCCGGGCAGGGGCGGCCCTGTTCCTGTCGGCGGTGGCGTCCTTCATCGGCGGGTCGATCGGCATCATCCTGATGGCGGCTTTCGCCCCTGCGCTGGCGGAATTCGCGCTGCGCTTCGGCAGTCAGGAATACTTCATGCTGATGGTGCTGGGTCTTGTCGCCGCCTCGACCCTGTCCGAGGGATCGGCGGTCAAGGGGCTGGCCATGGTGATCTTCGGGCTGGTCCTGGGCATTGTCGGGCTCGACACGATTTCCGGCACGATGCGCTTTACCTATGGCGAGATGCAGCTGGTCGACGGGATTTCGCTGGTGGCCTCGGCCATGGGGCTGTTCGGTCTGAGCGAGATCCTCGTGAATATCGGCAAGGGCGACCGGGCGGTCAGCGCCTACAAGGTGACGATGCGCTCGATGATCCCGACGCGGCAGGAGCTGCGCGATTGCTGGCCCGCGATCTGGCGCGGCTCGGCCATCGGGTCGTTCTTCGGCGCGCTGCCGGGGACGGGGTCGACCATCGCATCCTTCTTCTCGTATGCGGTCGAACGCAAGGTCGCGCGCAACGCCAAGACCATGGGGCAGGGCGCCGTCGAAGGCGTCGCGGGGCCTGAGGCCGCCAACAACTCGGCCGCGCAGACCGCGTTCATCCCGACCCTGACGCTGGGCGTGCCGGGCGATGCGGTGATGGCGCTGATGCTCGGGGCGATGATCGTGCACGGGGTCCAGCCGGGAGCGGCGATGCTGAACGATACGCCCGAGGTTTTCTGGGGCCTGATCGCCAGCTTCTGGATCGGCAACCTGATCCTCGTGATCTTCAACATCCCGCTGATCGGGCTGTGGGTGAGCCTCTTGCGCATTCCCTATCGCTGGCTCTATCCCGCCATCGTCGTGCTGATCGTGATCGGCACCTATTCGGTCAACCTGTCGGTCTTCGATGTCTACCAGCTTCTGGCCTTCGGGGTGCTGGGATGGCTGTTGCGCATCCTCGCCTTTCCGACCGCGCCGCTGGTGCTCGGCATCGTGCTGGGACCGATGATCGAAGAGAATTTCCGCCGCTCGCTGATGCTGTCGCGGGGGGAATACACGACCTTCCTGGACCGCCCGATTTCGCTGATCCTGTTCCTGGCGACGCTGGCGATCATCGGGGCACAGGTGGTGTTGCCGCTCTGGCGCCGCTGGCAAGCCCGCGCCGAGGCGTGACGCGGCGAAAGGCCCGGCGGGAAAGCCGGGCCTTTTCAGTCATGCAGGGGTCAGTGCGTGCCGTTCGGGCAATGGCCGGTCTCGGTCGAGACCCAGATGCCGGGATACCAGGCATCGCCGCCTTCCAACTCGACCAGAAGCCAGCCATCGACCATCTGGAAGGCCTCGATCCGCATGCAGGCATTGAAGCGATAAAGCTGTTCGCTGTTCACGGTCGGCTGGGCCTGCGCGATGCCGGGCGTGACCACGTAGAAGGTCACGGCCGAGGCGGCGGCGGGGGCAAGAAGCGCAAGGGCGGCGGCGGCAAGGGCTGTTCTGAACATGGGAAATCTCCAAAAAGGGTGTGAATGACTTTATCCAGTGGGGGTGAGTGTGCCCGACGGGCGGGCCTGTGTCAGGGATCTTGTCCCGGCTGCGGCGTCAGAAGCGCGACAAGGCACCGATCATGACGGCCCCCAGAGCCAGCGCGCCGATGACCTCGCGGGCATGGTCGTCGCGCTCCATCCGGTAGGGGGCGTCGCTGTGGCATCCCGCCTCGACCGGGCGCAGGCGGTCGGCCGGATACCAACCGCGCACCGTTTCGAACTCGACCAGGGCGTAACCCCAGCGCAGGCTGAGCACCTCGACCCGCCCGCATTCGCGCACCGCACCGGTCATCGCGCTTTCGGGATCGGGCCGGGCAAAAAGCGGGCTGGTAGAGGTGACAAGCGCCGTATCGGCAGAAGCGACGGAAGCGGCGAGGGCGAGCGGGGCGGCGAGCAGGCACTTGCGGACCATGGCAGGATCCTTTCGGTTGCGTGGGGATCAGCGGCGCGAGAGCAGAAGACCGATGGCCAGACCCACGACAGCGGCGCCCACGGCGATATCGGTCTGGGTCTGCGGGTTCTGGCGCGGGCGCTGCGGCTGATGGGGCTGAGCGGGGCGCACGACGGGGTAGAAATAGACGGAGCCGGATGCGGTGGGCTCGACCGGGGTGCCGTAATCGCTGGCATGAGCGGGCAGGGCGTTGATCAGGGTCGCGGCGGCGGTAAGCGAGAAGATGGCGTTGCGAAACATGGGGCAGGTCCTTTCAGGGGTTCGGGTTGGGTTGTCTCTTTCGATGTCTTCACTCTGCCCCGAGTCGCGATTCCGCGCGGTTCCCGGGGGAACAGGGGCGCGCAGACCGGCTGAGCACGCATGAAAAAACGGACCCTCGCGGGTCCGTTTCGGGGTGTCTTGATCGGAGCGATCAGCGAAAGAAGAATTGCGCGTCACGACCCCAGCCGCGTCTGCCAGGCGTCTCGACGATCCGGCACAGTTCACGCACCCCGTGGCGCCCGTGCAAACGGGTGCAGCGCGTGCTCAAGGCGGTGCCGATCTCGCCCTCGGATGGCGCGCCGTAGCGCTCGCTGAACGTTTGTGGCGCTTGCGGCTCGGCTCCGGTGGTGTAGCGCTGCTGATAGCCATAGGTGGTGGCAAGGGCGGGGCTCAGCGCGGCCGAGGCGGCGAGGGTCAGAAGGATGGCGCGGATCATGGGATCTCCCTTGGGTTTGCGGTTCGATCCTTGCTTTATGCGCGGTCCCCGCGGATCGCGCGGTTCCACAGGGAACACGAACGCGAAACGGGCCCCGCCAAGGGGGCCCGTTCTTGGCAAACCTGCAAGGATCAGTAGCCGCGCGAATAGCCCGAATGCCCGCCGGACGCCGCCGGCCGATAGCCCGCGTTGCAATGCGCGTTGCTGTCCGAGACATAGCGCCCGGACAGCCAGCCATAGCGGCCCTGCCAGCTGGCGCGGACCCAGCCGTCCTGCCATTCGTGGGTGTCGATCACCGCGCAGCGCGGCAAGGTGGTGATGACGGCATAATGCGTCGACGGGCCGCTGCGGAAATTGACTCCCCCGGTGGTCCAGGCCTCGCTCGCCGAAGCGGCGGCGGGCAGTAGGGTCAGCGTGGCGGCGATGAGAAGATTGCGGAACATGGCGATGAAATCCTTTCAAAAGATCGGGTTGCCCGGCGACATGGCCGGCACCGTCTTTCTAGGCGTCGCGACAGAGCGGCGCGGTTCCGCAGGGAACAGGCTCAGCGATCCGTCAGCGTGAACAGATCGAGCGGGCCGAAACCCCGGATCTCGTGACGACCGAGCGGGCGCAGGGGCGTTCGGGCCAGGGCTGCGGCGCCGGGGCCGATCACCGCGGCGGGGCCAAGGCGTTTGCCCGCCTGTTCCAGTCGCGCAGCCAGATTCACGCAGGCGCCATGCGCGGTGTAATCGATGCGCGACGCGGTGCCGACATCGCCCAGAACCGCCGCGCCGCTCTCGATCCCGATCCGCGTGCGCCCGAGTTGAAGATCGGCGCGCAAGGCGTCGGTTTCGCGGATGATTTCGCGCGCTGCCGCCAGGGCGTGATCGACATGCCCGTCCTGATCGAGCGGGGCGTTGAACAGCGCATGAACCGCGTCGCCGACGATCTTGTCGACCATCCCGCCATGGCGAAGGATCACTGCGCAGACGGTGTCGAAATAGCGATCCAGCGCAGCGATCAGCGCTTCGGGATCGCGGTTGCGGGTGGCTTCGGTGAAGCCTTCGAGATCGGTGAAGAATGCCGTGACTTCACGCCTTTCCCCGGCGAGCCTGAGAAGACCCGGTCGCGCCGCCAGCTGCGAGACGACGACAGGCGGCAGGCTTTGACCCATCCTGTGGCGCAGCGCACGCTCGGCCCGGGCGGTCAACGCGGCCTGCGCAATCAGCGCGATCGTCGCCGCCCCGATGAGCATGAGCGCGGGCAATAGCGGATCAAGAAGCCGTCCGTCCGCCAGATGAGCCAGCATCGCGCCCGCAGAGAGCGTCGCGCCAAGGCCCAGGGCCAGCGCCGCGCCCCAGAGCGGCGTCATCACCGGCAGCGCCACGGCAAGGAGCCCGCCTGCGACCGCGAGGCCTGCGGCCTCGATCCGCCCGGCATGGCCGGGGCGCCAGGGCACGGCATCGGCCAGAAGGTCCGTGGTCAGGTCGGCGGCGATCTGCACGGACGGGTAAAGCGGCGCGGCCGAGGTAGGGCGCAACCCGCCACGCTGCGGGACGGAAGACCCGACGATCAGGATCTGGCCCTCGGGAAGTGCGGCTTCGCCGGACAGGACGGCCGCGGCATCCAGCGTGCGGGCGGCCCGCGCCGTGGCGTCGCGGGGGCGCAGGCGCAGGCTGGCCAGCGCATCGAGCGGTATCGACAGATCGCCCAGCATCAAGCGCAATCCGTCCGCGGCCTGCGCGATCACCGGGGCCGGGACATCGCGCGCACGGCGGACCAGTTCCAGCGGCAGCGAGGGCAGCGCCCTGTCCCCGATGCGCATCGCCACCGGACCCAGCCGCACGCGCGCGCTGGAATCGCCCGGCAATGACAGGCTTGCCAGCGTGACGCTGTCGGACAGGAAGCCCGGGCATGGCGCCTCGGCCCCCGGGGCGGACCACAGGCGGGCGACGGCGTCCTGCGTCAGGCCCAATGCAGCAGGCGCGCCCGGCAGGCTTGCGCCGCTGGCCGACAGCAAGACGCCCAGCACCGTGGGCGCGCGCGAAAAGCTCGCAGCCAGCGCGAAGTTCTCGGCGGAAGCTTCGCAATTTCCGGCGAAAACCACGTCCCAGCCGATCACCCGAGGACGGCTTTCCGCAAGCCGCGCCGCCAGCCGCGCCGAGCTGGCCCGCGACCACGGCGCGCCCGTGTCGTCATGGCGGGGTATGTCGATGACGCGCAAGGCGGGCATCGTGGGCGCCGGGCCCAACCGGACCAGCGTGTCCAGCGCACGCTCTTGCCAGGCGGTCATCGCGGGCGGGCGCGTCCACAAGAGCGCAGCACCGACAAGACACAGGCCCAGCACGACAAGGGCTGCGAGCGGGCGGCGCGGCTGGTCAGGCATCGCCGCCCGCTTCAGCCCGCAAGCCCTTGATATCGCACCGCCAGGCACCGGCATCGTCAAGGATCAGCCCGTCGTCGCGAAAGTCCTGCAGGACCTTGTTCACCTTGGGCCTCGTGGCGCCCAGCACGGCGGCAAGCTCGCCCTGCGAGAGGCCCAGCGACAGGCCCGCGCCCTCGGGGATGTCGGCGCCATGAAGCTGTTCGAGCGTGATCAGCAGGAAGCGCGCGACGCGGGCACGAAGCTGGTACAGAGCAATGGATTCAAGCTGCAGGGTGGTTGCGCGCAGCATCGTCGACAGGCGGGTTAGCGCGGCCTCGTAGAACGCCGGATCCTGCGCCGCCAGCCGGTCGAAATCACGCCGCGACAGGACATGCCCGGTCACGGGCCCTACCGCCGTGGCATCGGCGGAACGGGGCTGACGGTCGAAAAGCGCAATCTCGCCCAGCATTTCGCCCGCTTCGGCGTGCCGCAACACCAGCTCCTTGCCCGCCTGCGTGACCAGCGACACCCGGATCCGTCCGTCCTCAATCGCGACGAGCCAGTCGCCCGGATCGCCGCGCTGGAACAACACTTCGCCCGGGGCCCACCGGCGCGGACGCGCGGCGTCGGCAACGGCATCGAGCGCGTCGCCCGAGAGGCTTTCGAACATCTCGAAGGACTTCCAGAAGCCGCGATTGCGCATGTCGGGTCCCCTTTGCCGCACCGCGATGGTGCCGCATCAAGAGGAAGGCGTAAAGCCCTGACCGCGCGCGGCTTTCATTCGTTGCCGGGGGCCTCGTCGAGCGGCTCGCCTGTGGGGGTAACCCCAAGGCTCGCGAAGGCCGCATCGATCCGGGGCGAGGACCATTGGGTGACGACGCCGGGCGCGGCGCCGTCCTGAAGGACGCAGCCTTCGCCCGCATTGAGCGTGCGGGTGACATCGGCATTGCTGACCGTCAGGCTGCCGCGCTGCACGAAGACCGCGTAATCATCCGCCGAGGGCCCGACGAAAAAGCGCGTGCCACGCACGCCGATCTCACCGAAGGCCGTGACGACGCGCAGATCGAGCGGCGGCATGTCGTCGGGCCGGTCGAAGATCATCGCGCCGCCGACATGGATGACGCCGCCGACCTCGGACAGGAAATTCGACAATTCTATCCGGCTGTTGATGCCCAGATTGATGCGCGTGTCGCGGTTGAGATAAAGCAGCGCCAGGCCGTCCTCGCCGGTGCTGGCCGTGTCGCCGTTCATCAGCCCGGCGCCGGTTTCCAGCGCAAGCTCCTGTGCGTCACGCTCCAGCATCCCGTCGCCCGTGACCGAAAGCACCTCGCCGATCTCCGCCCCGGTCGAAGCATGGGCCATCCGCAGAAGCGGCAGGGTCGCGGCGGCGGCGAGGACATGGCGGCGGGTGATGAGCGGCATGAGCGGGATCCGGTTCTGTCAAAGGGCTGGTTGAACGAGGCTGGATGAATGACCGGACGGTATCACGCCGCGCGCCGCGCGCGCAGCAACATTCGCTGGGAATGGGCAAAGACCCGCGTGGCGGGCGAATTCAGGGCTTAGCTTCAACCAGTATCGCCCTGAAATCGTTTACATTCGTCAGCGTCGGGCCGGTCACGACCTGCGCCCCGATCCGCCCGAAGAACCCGTGCGCGTCATTGCTGGCGAGCGCCCGTTCAGCATCGTCGCGGTGGCCTTTCAGCGTCTCGGGGCCGATGATCGCGCCCGCGACTTCGGCCGCGCCGTCGACGCCGTCGGTATCGCAGGCGATGGCATGGATGCCGGGCGCGCCGTCGAGCGCGAGCGCCAGGGCAAGGCAGAATTCCGCGTTGGGCCCGCCCGATCCGTCACCGCGCCGGGTGACGGTCAGCTCTCCCCCCGACAGAAGCAGGCGGGGCGCATCGCCGGCCGTAAGCGTCGCTTGCAGATCGAGCGCCCGGCGCGCCATGTCGGCCGCGACCTCGCGTGCTTCGCCTTCCAACGCATCGCCAAGGATCTCGGTCTCGATCCCCTCGGCCTGTGCACGTTCGGCAGCGGCGGCAAGCGATTGGGCGGGGGCTGCGTAGATCACGTTCTCGACCCGCGAGAGGCGCGGATCGCCGGGCGCGATAACGCCGGTCGGGCGGTCGAGCGCGGCGCGAACCGAGGGTGGCAGATCGATGTTCCAGCGTTCGATCACCGCCCGGACATCATCGACGCCCGACGCGTCGCCCACCGTAGGGCCCGAGCCGATGAAAGCCGGATCATCCCCCGGCACGTCCGAGATCATCAGCGCCAGCATGCGCGCGGGATAAGCGGCAGCGGCAAGCTGGCCGCCCTTTACCCGGCTCAGATGCTTGCGCACGATGTTCATCTTGCCGATCGGCGCGCCCGAGGCGAGGAGGGCGCTGTTCACGGCTTTCTTGTCCTCAAGGCTGACACCCTCGCAGGGCGCGATCAGCAGGGCCGAGGCCCCGCCCGAGATGAGAGCGAGGACGAAATCGTCTTCGGTCAGCCCGGATAGCAGGTCCAGCATCCGCGCGGTCGCATCGGCGCCGGCCTGATCGGGGACGGGATGCGCGGCTTCGACGATTTCGATTCCCTGACAGGGCCTTGCATAGCCGTAGCGGGTGATGACCAGCCCCTCGCAGGGGCCCCAGGCGGCCTCGACCGCTTCGGCCATGCGCGCGCTGGCCTTGCCCGCGCCGATCACCACGATCCGGCCTTCGGGCTTGGGCGGCAGGGATCCGGCCAGCGTGCGCATCGGGTCGGCAACCTCGACCGCGCGGTCGAAAAGGCGGCGCAGAAACGCGGGGGGCTGGTCGATCATGGCGTCCTCGAAGCGAAGGGAAAATCGGCGGCATCATGGCGTGACCGGGCCGGGGGCGAAAGGGCCGGGCGCCTATTTTCGATTGTCAGACCTTCGCGCGGCAGAAAAATTCCCGGGTTCCGTCACGAACTTCTTGTCTTATCGCGCCATGGCTCTTTCTATGGGGCACATAAAGGGAGGTAAAAACCAATGAAGCACATTCTTCACCTTGGCGTCGCGACTCTGGCGATCGGCGCAGCCGTTCCGGCCGCCGCGCAGATGCAGCTTTCGATTGCCACGGGCGGCACCGGCGGCGTCTATTACCCGATGGGCGGCGGCCTGGCCGAAATCATCAACACCCATATCGACGGCTATTCGGCGACCGCCGAAGTCACCGGCGCTTCGGTCGAGAACATGGGCCTGATCGCCACCGGCGATGCGGATCTGGCCATCGCGCTGGCCGATACGGTCGCGCAGGCGCAGACCGGCACCGGGCGTTTCGAAGGCCAGCAGCTGGAAATGGTGCGTGGCCTGGCCTCGCTCTATGCCAACATGGTGCAGATCGTTACGCTGGAAGGCTCGGGCATCGAGACGCTGGCCGACCTGGCTGGCCGGCGCGTGTCGGTCGGTGCGCCGGGTTCGGGCACCGAGGTCAACGCGCTGCAGATCCTTGAAGCCAACGGCATCACCTATGACGATATCGAGGAACAGCGCCTGAACTTCAACGAAACCGCCGATGCGCTGGCGAATGGCGATATCGATGCGGGCTTCTGGTCGGTGGGCGCGCCGACCTCGTCGATCCTGAACCTTGCGACCACGCAGTCGATCCATGTGATCGAGCTGTCGGCCGAGGAAATGGACGCGGCGATCGAAGCCAACCCGATCTTCGCGCGCACGACGCTGGCGGGCGGCACCTATTCGGGCGTCGATGGCGACGTGGCGGTCGTGGGCGTGCCCAACGTGCTGACCGTGTCGTCCGAGATGGACGAGGAACTGGCCTACGAGATCACCAAGGCCATGTTCGAGAACATCGCCGATCTGCAGGCCGTGCACCCGGCGGCGAACCAGACCACCATCGAGTTCACGCTCGATGCGACCCCGGTTCCGCTGCATCCCGGCGCGATCCGCTATTACGAGGAAACGGGCGCCGAGGTTCCGGACCGTATGCGTCCGTGAGCCGTCGGTCGTGATCGTTTCACGCCTTGGCGGCGCTGGCCTTGCCAGCGCCGCCCTTCTGGCATTGGCGAGTGTGGCGCAGGGCGAGAGCCTCTGTGCCACGCGCCTTGAAGACCAGGTGCGGCTTGGTTGTCTGACAATCGAGGACGGCGCGCGCTGGAGCGTGGTCTGGAACCATTCGGTCGACGGCTACGAAGTTGAAGACATTTACGAAAACAGGAACGGGGCGATGGTCCTCGTGCGGTCGCACCTGCCCGATTTCGGCGCGGGGCTGGGGCATATCCCCGGGCGCGGGCGGCAGGTCTCGGACGGGCAGGGCGGCTACTGGATCGAGGATATCGACGAGCCGGTGCCCGGCAACGCCTACGTCCTGCGCCCCGGCGCGGGGCCGGTGAACCACCGCCTGCGCGCCCGCTCGGGCGAAATTCCCCTCAGTGCGCTGGCCGAACATGCCCGCGTTTCGATCGCGTTATTACCGGAGACAGAGTGATGGATCAGACCGCGTCCCGTGCCGACCAGCCCGATCCCGCCGCGCCCAAACCCGTGCAGCCCGGCTTCGTTCTCAAGCTGATCGCCGTCGTGGGCGTGGTGCTGTCGATCTATCAGATGGGTGTCGCGGGCGGGTTCCAGACCTCGGACTTTCTGCCGTTCGAGCTGTTTCGCACCGGGCTTTTCTTCCTGCGACCGATCCATCTGGGCTTTATCCTGGTCCTGTGTTTCCTGATCTACCCGGTTTTCGGCCCCGAGCGGCCGCGCGGGGTGCTGGGCTGGCTGATCGACGGGCCGCTGATCGCGGGCGGTGTGCTGGTCGGCTATTGGGTGCCCTCGAATATCGACGCCATCGCCAACGCGATCTTCCCGCGCGAGATGGACGTGATCGTCAGCTGGATCACCGTGGTTCTGGTGCTGGAGGCGGCGCGCCGGGCGGTCGGTCTGGCCATGACGCTGATTGCCGGGGTGTTCCTGCTTTACGCCTTCGCCGGCAACCGGGGCGAGCTGCCATGGCTTTCGGACTGGATGCCCGGCATCCTGAACCATCGCGGCTACACGTTCGAGCGCGTGGCCAGCCAGATGACGCTGGGCGCCGAGGGGATTTTCGGGGTTCCGCTGGGGGTCGCGGCCACGTTCATCTTCGTTTTCGTGCTGTTCGGTGCGGTGCTGGAAGTGACGGGCGCGGGCAAGTTCTTCATCGACCTGGCCTATGCCACGACCGGGCGCCAGAGGGGCGGCCCGGCCAAGGCGGCGGTGCTGGCCTCGGCGGGGATGGGGTCGATCTCGGGCTCGGCCATCGCCAACGTGGTGACGACCGGCGCCTTCACCATTCCGCTGATGAAGCGGTTGGGATACCGGCCCGCGCAGGCGGGCGGGATCGAGGCGGCCGCCTCGACGGGCGGGCAGATCATGCCGCCGCTGATGGGTGCAGGCGCCTTCCTGATGAGCGAATTCACGCAGGTGCCGTATATCGAGATCGTGCTGATCTCGATCTTTCCGGCGATCCTGTATTTCGGCGTGATCTACCTGCTGGTCCATATCGCGGCGGTGAAACAGGGGATGACGGGGATGACGGCGGCGGAGCTGCCGCTGACACGCAAGGTTCTGGCCGAGGGCTGGCATTTCCTGCTGCCGCTCGCCGCGCTGGTCGCGCTGCTGATCATGGGCTATTCGCCGATGCGGGTCGGCTTCTACGCGGTCCTGTCGATCGCCGCCGCCGCCTCGGCCCGGGCCTTGTGGAACTGGGCCACGACGGGGGCGTCGGGCGCGGGGTTCATGGCGATGTGCCGGGCAGGGCTGGCCAATACCGGCAAGGCGCTGGAGCTGGGCGCGCGCAACGCGGTCGCGGTATCGGTCGCCTGCGCGGTGGCGGGAATCATCGTGGGGATCGTCGGGCTGACCGGGCTGGGCCTGAAATTCAGCGCGATGATGCTGGCGCTGAGCCAGGGCAACCTGCTGATCGCGCTGTTCCTCGTGGTGATCGCCAGCCTGATCCTGGGCCTGGGTCTGCCGGTGACGGCGGCCTATATCGTGCTGATCATCCTTGTCGGCCCGGCGCTGAGCAACGAATTCGGCGTGCCGATCCTGATCGCGCATCTGCTGGTCTTCTGGTACTCGCAGGATTCGAACGTGACGCCGCCCGTGGCGCTGGCCGGGTTCGCGGGGGCCGCGATTGCCGGATCGAAGCCGATGGAAACCAGCGTTCAGGCGTGGAAATTCGCCAAGGGTCTTTACCTGATCCCGCTTTTCATGGTGTTCAACGAGCCAATCATCACCGGCGGGCCGATCCCGCTGGTGCTGTGGAACGGGCTGATCGTGATCATCGCGCTGGTGGCCTTTGCCGCCGTGCTCGAAGGCTTCCTGTGGGGGCCGATGCCGGTCTGGATGCGGCTCGCGCTGATCCCCGGCGTGATCGGCATCTTCTGGCCGGAACTCTGGGCCGAGGCGGCGGGCGCCGCGCTGATCGTCGTTCTGCTGGCCCTGAACCGACAAAGCGCGAAGCGCGCGGAAGCGTCGTGATGTCAGCGCCTTGCGCTAAGGTCTGACGTTTTCGGCAGAGCCGGTGATCGCGGTGAAGACGCGCCCGGTCGGCCCCACTTGCGGCAACAGCCCGTCGCCCGCACCGTTGACAATGTCTTCGGTCATGCGCGCGGCCTCGGTATCGAGGCTCAGCGTGGTTTCGATGGTCTCCAGCGCGCGCGGTGCGGACCGCCCGAACGGGGAGAAAAAGCGGTGTGACCCGCTTCTGCATCGGACGCGCTGGCTCTGCGCGGAGCTTGGCCAGAGGCGCAGGTGCTGCTGTTTCCGTCGTCGATTCCCCCCGATCTGCCGGCGCTGAGCCGGGCAGGGGTGCTTTCGTCGGTGCATGATCGCGCCAGTATCGACGCCCTCCGCGCCGCCGCGCCCGATGTCCGTGTCTTGCTGAAACTTGACTGCGGATTGCACCGCTACGGGTTCGGCGACCGGGGATTGGAGCCGGTCTTGTCCCTGATCGAAGCAGGTCGGCTGCCAAGGGCTCGAGGGTGTCTACAACCAATTCATCCAAACGCTCGCCCGCATCCGGTCGGCCTTCGGCCGGGCGGTTTTCGGCATCGCACCGGCGCGGTCAGACCTGCGGTTGCGTCCCGTGGTCCGGGCCATCCGCTCGGTGCTGGTTGACAGCCTTCATCTGGATGGGAGCGAGGGCATCGGCTAGGGTTTGTCCGTTTTTTAGGGACACACAA
The DNA here is from genome assembly GCF_003122215.1 of Pararhodobacter marinus. GTDB lineage: Bacteria > Pseudomonadota > Alphaproteobacteria > Rhodobacterales > Rhodobacteraceae > Pararhodobacter > Pararhodobacter marinus. The sequence continues at coordinate 457,027 of NZ_QEYD01000002.1, forward strand.
GGAGTATGACGAGATCAACGCGGAGGAAGTGTGATGATGAGAGAACATCGTATTCGGCCAATTCATTCTGAGCAGGATTACGCAGCCGCTCTCGCCCGCGTTGAAATGCTCATGGATATGGGTCGTTCTCCCGCGGAGGATGACGAACTCGACGTGCTCGCGACTCTCGTTGAGGTCTACGAAGACCGGCGTTTTCCAATGGATTCGCCCAATCCCGTAGAAGCGATCAAATTCCGTATGCAACAGCTTGGGATGAGCCAAAGTGACCTAGCCCCGATCTTCGGAAGCCGGGCCAAGACTTCTGAGATTTTGAGCGGTAAGCGCGATCTGACTCTGAAGATGATCCGCGCACTGCATGAGCATCTGGGCATTCCCGCTGAAGTGTTGATCCGGGATGGGGGAAGCCTGCCAAAGGCTCCAGCGGGTATTGAGCTCGATCACTTCCCGATCGCGGAGATGGCGAAGCGAGGCTGGATCAAGAAGACTGCGGACATGAAGGATCGCACCGAGGAAATCGTGCGTGAGCTGATAGCGTGCGCCGGCGGACCGAATGCGCTTCCACAGGCGCTCTTTCGCCAAGGTGGCGGCGCTCGCGCGAACGCCAAGTCTGATGTGCATGCCCTGCAAGCGTGGTGCCTCCATATCCTCTGTGTGGCACGCCGTGCTGGGCTTGCGGGCGTCTACAAAACCGGGACTATCGACCGTGTTTTCATGCGAGAGCTCGCTCGGCTAAGTACTTTCGACGAAGGCCCGAAACTGGCCCAAGAGAAGCTCGCGAAGCACGGTATCGCCCTTGTCGTCGCAGCCCACCTGCCGAAGACCTATCTCGACGGCGCCGCGATGTGGACCGTCGACAAGGTTCCCGTCGTCGGAATGACGATCCGTTATGACCGCCTGGACAACTTCTGGTTCTGCCTGCTGCACGAACTTGCGCACATCGGTCGCCATTTCCCAGATGGAGACGGCGAGATCTTCATTGACGATCTTCAGCTTCGCGAGCGCAACCATGAGCGCGATGACGAGCGCGAACGCGAAGCTGACGAGTGGGCGCAGGAGGCGTTGATTCCGTCAGAGCTTTGGGAAGAGCATCCGGCGCGTGTCAGCCCGAGCGTTCAGAACGTCCTCTCGCTAGCGCGGAAGGCCGACGTGCACCCCGCCATCGTTGCCGGGCGCATCCGTCATGAGATGCACAACTATCGGCTTCTTTCGCAATTCGTCGGCACGAATGAAGTGAGACCGCTGCTGATGGAGGATGCCGCATAAAGATTAAGCGGGGCGCCCGGCAAGGCACCCCCGCTTTTCACTACACGTCGGAAGGGTTTAGGCGCACCCAGCCGCCGTGGCTCCGGAGTCCGAAGCACTCTCGTGGTGGTACGCAAGAGATAGACGGTTCGGGTCTCCAGGGCAAATCTTTTCATCCGCGCCCAGGAGTATGCCTGGATGGCTACCATCGGCCGCGATGCTTGCGAAGGAGCTGCGGCGGGAAGGGTTTCGCAGTAAGCAGGGCACGCTGATCGACAAGGGTTACCTTTATCGGGTGCTCCGCAATCGCGTCTATCGCGGCGAGGCCGTCCACAAGGGCAAGGCCTATCCGGGCGAGCACGAGGCCATCGTCACCGACAAGGTCTGGGATCAGGTCGACGCGATTCTGCAGGGCAACCGCCACGAACGGTCCAGCAATAGCCGCATGCAGACGCCTGCGCCGCTGAAGGGCCTGATCTTCACCGACACCGGGGCGGCCATGACCCCGACCGCCACCAAGAAACGCGGCAAGCTCTACCGCTATTACGTGTCGATGGACGTGATCAAGAACCGCACGACGGAGGACGACAGCGGCGGCGATCAAGCACCGCCCCGCTTGCCTGCGGGCATGGTCGAGGACGCCATCGTCACCGAGGTCCGGCGCATCTTGCAGACGCCAGAGGTGGTCACGCAGGTGCTGGCGGCGTTGAAGCGCGATCAGGTGTCCGAGGCCGAGGCCATCGCGGCGCTGCATGATTTCAACACGCTCTGGGCCCAGCTGTTTCCGCTCGAACAGGCGCGGATCATCCAGCTTCTGGTCCGGCGCGTCACTGTCACCGCCGCCGGGCTCGAGGTCGACATCCGGCGCGAAGGTGTCGCGGGCGTCATCCGCGAGATGATCGCCCCACGCGATATGGAGGCCGCCGAATGACCCGAAGCAATGACACGATCCGCGTGCTGATCCCCCTGAAGCTGCGCAAGAAGAACGGGCGACCCAAGATCATGCCGCCCGCCGATTGCTGCCCGAGCGAGGATCAGACACAGGACCCTCACATCCTGCGCGCCATCGGCCGGGCATGGGGCTGGCGGCGGCGCATGGAGGCTGGCGAGTTCAGCACAATCCAGGAACTGGCCGAGGCCGTCGGTCTGGCCGAACGCCATGTCAGCCGCCAGCTGCGTCTCGCCTATCTGGCGCCGGAGGTGCTGAAGCGCCTGACCTGCGGCCGCGAGGCGTCGGCGGTCAGTCTCTACGACCTGTGCTTTCTGGCGGTGGACACATGGCAGGAGCAGGCTGAGCGGGCGTTTCGCTGCCCCGAATAGCTGACAGGCGAGCCCGCATTCCCAGACCCATCACTAGGAACGCCTCTGCGGTGCCACACGATAACTGTAGGGCGCGATCTCCTCGACCGTCACCATGTCCCCGGCACGCACGCCATGCCGATCAAAGAACTCCCGGATCCACCCGCGCTTCCGGAAGAACTTCTTGGCACCGTCGAGGTCGGTCGTGACCACCGTGTTGCCGCCCCAGTCGACGGCGATTTCACGCTGGGCAGCAGAGGCCCGGTTCGAGCCGCCGATCGCATCAGCCGGAAACTCCTCGAAGAAGCTCCTGAGGTAGATGTGGTTGTTGTCGATGTTGCCCTGCGTGATTTCGGCCGTGCCGATGAGGCGCCCGGTGTGCTGGCGCGGGATTTCGTCTGGCGGCGGCAACGGTGCGACCGGAGCCTCCCGGATAACCATCACGGTGTCGTCGTGATCATCGAACAAGTCGAAATCCTCGTCCTCCGCAATCGCCGTCCGGGCCGTCTGAACCGAAGGCTGCATGCGAACGGGCTGAAAGCCTTCGGCGCGCAGGACCACTTCGGCTGCCGCGCGGGCATCCTCGCCCGCGTCATGGTGCTCGAACACGAGGCCCAGATGCTGCTTGAGGCTTGCAAGGCCATGGCCGCCGTTGCCCCGAAGCTCCGGCCAGGCGGCGCGGGCGACGTGGACACTGTCGCGCCAGTCCCACTCCGGGACTGGTAGATCGCAGTTGCCGCAGGCAGCGGCGACGGCGCTGCGGTCAAAACCAGAGTGTTGATAGACCGTCGCCCCGCTCAGTGCATCCCGCAGCACCGGCAGCACCTCGGCAAAGGTCGGTGCACCCTTCACCGTGCGGGCGCTGATGCCGTGTAGATAGGTGAACACCCAGCGCTCCACCTGAGGGTCAACATAGGTCACCCAGGTCTCGATGGAATTGTCGGGGCGCACGCAGGCAACACCGATCTGGCAAATGCTGCCACGGTCGTTGTTCGCCGTCTCGACGTCCAAAGCAAAGAAGCAGAACGGGCCCTTAGGGAAAGGCGTGACACGCGTCTGCCGGATGGCCGCGGACTTCGGCGCAGGCGCCGAGATGGGTCCAACCATCGCGGAGAGGTAGCGCAGGCGCTGCCGTTCAATGGCCGCCAGTTCGCGCGCGCCCCACCCGAGCCGGCGCAGCGTGGCTTCGACCAGATCGACCGGCTCGTCATAGGCCTGCATCCGGCGCCGGTTCCAGGCGATGGCGTGGTCGGGCGCGAGGGAGAGAACCTCGGCTTCCAGCCGAGCGATATCCGCCGTGTCGGGCATGGGCAGCCAGACAGCGCGGCAGTGATCGACGACGAATTCGTTGCGCAGTGCCTTGGCAATGTCACCATCGGCCTTGGTCAGCCCATCCTTGCGGTCGCGCCACATCCGGCCGGTGTTGTACATCTGCGAGAAGTAGTGGCTCATGCCCTCCGATCCGGTCCGATGGCGCTGGTGGATCCGTTCGTAGAAGGTCTGGTCGGTCGAACTGGTCGAGCCGATGTAGCGCAGATCGCCATGGTGATCGACGAGGCCGTAGAGGCCGCGCGCATCGCGCGGCGCCTGGGCGGTCGGGCGGGGTGAGGCTTCAAGAAGGGCGGACAACAGGTCTTCGGCCGCGAAACGCATAGTCAAAATCCGGATCAGTTGAAACTCAGCAAGCGGCAAAAGCTGAATTGGCCAGACAGCCAGGGCCAGCCGACAGGAGGGCACGGTAAATGGGGAAACTGCTTTTGTCATCAGAGACTTCGCGCAAAACTCCCAAGGCATACCAACGACCACGCCGCCCGTGTCGCCTCGCCATCTGCTTTGAGACAAGCCGGAACCAGCGAAACAGGGGCGCAACGCGATCCCGCCAGTTCCTTGAAATGCATGGAAGTCTTGAATCCGTCTCGCCGAGAGCGAGGGGCGGGTGGAAAGAGAGGGTGGGCGTTCGGAGGCCGAGCCGTCCGGGCTGACCTTGAAGCTGAAATCGTCGCTGCCCAGAAGCCCGATCAGTGCCCGGGCCGACCAGTTGGTCTTGAAGGCGAAGCTCGCATCGTTGGCGGGCGCGGCCTTGTTGATGGTCGCCTCGATCCCGGCGCCTGCGTTGTTCAGGAGCACTGCGGGCGTGTTGACCGACAGCCGGTTGTAGTTGTCGGCGGTCGCTCCCCCGATGCCCAACAACTGCGCGGTCAGGTTCACCTTTTTGTTGAAGCCGACATCGGATTTCGCGACCGAGATCTGATAGTTGGCGAAAAGCACCACGTCCGAATGCTCCTGCAGCAACGCCGAGGCGCGGGTCTGCAGCTTGATCACATAGCGGTCGTAGGGCTCGTGCTCGGGGCTGTCGAAACGCTTGATATCGGTATGAGCGATCTGGATGACCGCCATGCCTTTGCGGTCGCGCAGCGCGTTCAGCTTGTCGAGATATTCGCGCCAGATTGTCAGCGCCTCGGCATAGCCCTTGCCAAACCCCGGCGCCTCGATGGAGGCCCAGCCGTTGCGCTTGCAAGCCTCGGCCCAGATCAGCGGCTCCAGCCAATCGACGCTGTCGACGACGACCGTAACGAAATCATGGTCGTCGTTCAGTAGCGCATCAAGCGCCTCGGCGACCTCCGCATAGCTGGTCGCGAGCGGGAAATGCGGGACCTGCAGCTTGCCCAGACCATCCTCGGTCATGAGGAAGACAGGCCGGTCAGCATCGGCCGCAAAGGTGGATTTGCCCACCCCGGCCACGCCGTGGATCAGGATGCGCGGCGGGGTCAGCACCGAGGTCGTGCGCAGGGACGCGAGCGAAATGGCCATCAGCGCACCTCCTCGTTCAGCACGAGGCGGAACTTCGGCTTGCCGGTGCGGACCGTGCGCGCGGGCTCGAAGCCCTTGCGCCAGCTTTCCGGCAGCGCCGTGTATTTGCGCTCGGACACCGACAGCTTGGTCTCGATGAATTCAGTCGGGTCCTCGCCCGCCGAGGCGATGTTTTCGGCGATCTGCGCCAGCAACGCCTGATCCCAGTCGATGCGCTTGGGCAGTTCGGCGATCACGGTGACGCCGTCATCCTCGAACCGGATCGTGGCGGTGTCCTTGCCCGCCTCCTGGCGGGTGTCCTTTGCGCGGTCCGCGTATTTGAGCGAGATGGCGCCATCGAGCCAGTCCGCGACCGACTTCGCCTGCGTCAGTTGCTCGTCGGCCGCGCCTTTCAGCAGCGCGAGCTGATCGGCGGGCAGCGCCGCGATCTGGCCCACCGGCATGCGGTGGATATCGGCCAGGGTGATGTGGTTGGAGATCGTCATGTTCCGCCCCCTCACGCCGACATCGGACGATGGGGTTCGTGATCCACGCCGCGGATCTGTTCGGCCTCGAAGGCCTCGACATCCTCGAGCCGGTAGATCACCCGGCCGCCGAGCTTGATGAATTTCGGGCCTTCGCCCGTCCACCGCCAGCGCTCCAACGTGCGGTGCGAAATGTTCCAGCGAGCCGCCAGCTCGATCTGGAAAAGGTGCCTGGTCGCCATGTGAACCTCCTTGGGATTTCCGCGAACACTTGCGGGTTCAACATGGCGGAGGGGGGTGGGAGGGCTGAGGGAGGCGAAAGGGGGGCGTTCGGGGAGGAATTGATTTCGTCAGAAAAATCCTCTATGTTTCTGACAAGGAAAGGCCTACGAGGACCGCTCAGATGACTGGTATTTCTGATAGAATCATGAAGCGCCTTCGTTCGAAGGGACGCGGGAAGTGGGTTTGCACCCCCAAGGACTTCCTCGACCTCGGTAGCCGTGCGGCCATCGATCAGGCATTGTCGCGCCTGGCGAAGAGTGGTGATCTGCGTCGTGTCGGCCGTGGGCTTTACGATCTTCCCCGCACCAGCGGCGTCCTGAAGCGGCCCGCACCGGTCGATATGGACAAGGCGGTTGCAGCCCTCGCGCGGCGCGACAGCGTTCGCATCATGCCCGATGGCATCGCCGCAGCGAACCAGCTGGGCCTGACCAATGCTGTCCCCGCGAAGACAAGCTATGTGACGGACGGGGCGACGCGGGACGTGAAGATCGGCAATCGGACCGTGCGGCTGCGGCATGCAGGTCCGAGTGTGATGGCGTGGGCGGGTAAAACCTCCGCGCCAGTCGCGCAGGCGCTGCGCTGGCTCGGACCGCAAGCAGCGTTGGACACACGTGTTGCGACCACGCTCAAGCGCAAGCTGCCAGATGCCGTGAAAAAGGATCTCGTCCGTAACAGCGGCGGCCTGCCGAGCTGGGCAGCGCCCATCGCGCATAGCCTTGTCGATCCGCAGATCGTCACACCATGAGCGAGAGCTATACGCGGTTTCTCGCGCTTTCTGATCGCGACCAGAAGGACGTGTTCGAGGCGGCTGCTGACCGCCTCGACACCCTTCCGAGCTATGTCGAGAAGGATTTCTGGGTCTGCTTCGTGCTGGACGCGCTCTACAAGCGCTTGCCGGACGGCCACCCGCAACTCCTGTTCAAGGGTGGCACGGCGTTATCCAAGGCCTATGGGCTCATCCGCCGCTTCTCGGAGGACATCGATCTTGTCGTTTATCGGGATGGTCTCGGCTTTGCAGCCGAGCGCGACCCGACAAACCCAGAGGGAATTTCGAACAAGAAGCGCAAGGCCCTATTTGATGACCTGAAGAACGCCTGTAGCTCCTATATTCGCGGTGATCTTGCTGAAGCGCTGAAGCCGCTACTCGACGCACGTTGCAGCATCGCGCCCGACGATGAAGACGGTGATCAGCAAACTCTGCTGATCGAGTACCCGGCGCTCTATCCGAGCACCGAGATCTCCTACGTCCTGCCACGCGTGAAACTCGAAGCGGGCGCGCGCTCGGCGCTCGATCCCAACGCCACCGCCAGCGTGATACCCTATATCGCTGAGGAACTGACCGACGGATGGTCATTCGCAGTCGACAACATCCACGTCATCGCCCCGCAGCGGACCTACCTGGAGAAACTTCTGATTTTGCACGGCGCGTTCTGCGGTCATCGTGACGAAGGACGGGTGCCTGCCGACAGCGACAGGATTTCCCGCCACCACTATGACGTTGCCATGATCACCGGCACGCAGATTGGGCGCTCTGCCCTGGCCGACGAAGGTCTGCTTGCGGCCGTGCGCGAACACAATCTCATCGCTTTCAGGCAGGCATGGAAGAAATTCGAAGAGGCCACGCCAGGCTCGATCTGCGTCGTGCCGACCGCCGAGTTGCGCGCGGCGATCGAGGAGGACTATGCGGCGATGCAGGGCATGATGCTCGGCGAGGCACCGCCTTTCGACTGGATCATGGAACAACTTCAGGTCGCCGAGGACGCAATCAATCGGCGCTAGAGCTTTCCTTGTCCAAAAGCTCGCGAACCGCCGCTACCTGGAAAGCCGTCTGGCCTACCGCATCCAGGAACTCGCCTATGGCGGGCTGAAACCGGAGACGATCCGGCGGCTGGAACGGCTGGGCGAGGAACTGGACGGCGGCGACACGACGAAACGCAGGATTCGCGCCGACCGCGACCGCCCGATCACCGGCACTCGGCTGCTGCGCGAGTGGCAGGGCGTCGAACAGGTCGTCACCGTCACTGCCGACGGCTTCGAGTGGAAGGGTCGGCCCTACAAGTCGCTGTCGGCCATCGCGCGCGCCATCACCGGCACGCGCTGGAACGGCTGGGTATTCTTCGGCCTGAAGAACCACAGGGGGCGGACATGACGAAGCCGCCCGAAAAATCTAAGGTGGTGCGCAAGCTGCGTTGCGCGGTCTACAACGCTTTCGTCTATCCTACATTCTCGGTGCCTAGAGGACTTCTGTCGAAAGCGAGGATGATGATTTCTCCTTTGAAGACGACGTGATTGCAGAAGGTGGGCGAGATCACCGACATGGCCTTCAGGGAAGGCGAACACGGCGAGTGAGACGACCCGCTCCCGATCCCGCCCGCCGGCTGGCGGGCTCGGCCTCGTAGAAGGGCCCGCATTCCGCGCGCCCCGATACGGGAGACGACGATGACCAAACTTTCCGACACCCAAGCCCTGATCCTGAGCGCTGCGGCCCAGCGGCCCGAGCACATCGCCCTGCCGCTACCCGAGAGCCTGCGCGGCGGGGCCGCCGCCAAGGTGGTCGGCGCAATGCTCGCGAAGGGCTTCCTCGAAGAGGTCGACGCCGACATGCGCAACGGCGAGCCCGTCTGGCGCGAGACCGGCGACGGCCACGGCGTCACGCTGGTCGCCACCGACGCGGGCCTCGCCGCCATCGGCATCGAGACCGAGGACGGGAAAACCGCGCCTGCGGGCGCGACGGACGCGGCGACCGAGGAGCCCGCGCCGGACACCCCCACCGAACCGAAGGCCGCGCCCAAGACGCGGACGGCGCGCGAGGGCACCGGATTATCTCGCGAACGGGGCGAGCCCATGAATGCAGCAAGCCATTGGAAATGCGAGGATGTTTTGTGCCGTCCCATGGTCGTCGAGGGGCGCTCGAAGAGAGACGCAGGCCATTCGGAGACCCATTCCGCGTCAAGCGCCCAGTCTCCGAGGGCGGATGGCCCTGCCAACGCCCATTGAAACAAAAAAGAAAAAAGGCCCCAATTGGGGCCCCTGGACGGATTCAGTATCTGAATGTGGCGGATGGGGTGGGATTCGAACCCACGGTGGGGTTTCCCCCACGCTGGTTTTCAAGACCAGAGCCTTAAACCACTCGGCCACCCATCCGTTGCGCGGGTTCTAGCGGGCGGTGCGGGGGGCTGCAAGCGGGGCTTTCGTCAGGCAGTGGCCGGTGCAGTGCCCGGTGTCGTGCCCAGCCGGGGGCGGCCCGAGGCGGTGACGCGCAGGCGGGTTTCGACGGGCATGTCGCGGCCTTCGATCTGCGCGCCGGTATCCTCGCGCACGATTCTGATCCGCGGGGCGTCGAGGCCTGCGCGCGCGGCCCGTTCCGTCGCGCGGCGGGTCAGGTCTGCCTGCAACAGCGCGAGCGCCTCGTCCGCGTCGGTACAGCGGCCCGGACCCGATTCGAGATGGGCGATGATCTCGCCCGGGGCGGGGAAGGTGATGACGCCCTCGACGCTCATCGAGACCTGTCCGACCACCGCGCCCACCGCATTGGCGACGCCCGCATGATCGGGCACCACCGCCTCGCAGCCGAGCCTGCGTCCGACGGCGGGGTAATAGCAACCCGCCGAGGCCCCCAGCGCGATGACCGGCACGTCGAGCCGCGCGTCGATCCGCACAAGGCCCGGCGCCCGGTCCAGTCCGGCCTGCATCAGCGGATGGCGGGCAAGCGTATCGGGGCCGAGCGGCCAGTCGCGGGGATCTTCGGCCAGGGCCGCTTCCAGAAGGCAGGTGGCGCTCTGCGCGGTCAGCCGGTCGACGATACGCTGCGCCATCGCGGCGGCATCGGGGGCCAGCGGCTGGCCGTTGCCCGCGCGGCGTCGGGCCAACAGGGTAAGCGCTTTCTCGGAGGCCCGGGCGTCCCAGCCGGTTTGCAGCCCCAGCACATGGGCGGCGTCCGAGGGCGTCGGCCCCGTCATCTGCACCAGCCCGCGCCGGACCAGCCGGGTCAAAGCCGGCGCGTCGATGCGGCTGCGCAGCAGCGCCGCCACGCGCGCGGGCCCGTCCAGCAGGCGGGTGGCAATCTGCGCGTCGCGGCTCTCGGGGGGCAGATCGGGGGGAAGCGCGCGGAACAACGGCACGGCAAGCTGCCAGGTGTCATCGGGCGCGGGGATGCGCGTAAGGGCATCGTCGAGCATCGCGTGGACGAGGTCCGGGAACTGCTTGGCGGCCAGCGCCAGCGGCAGCACGCGGCGAGGACCCAGCGTCAACGCACCGTCGAGCCCGTCGCCGACCTGAACCTCGCTGTCGCCGCCAAGGCCGGTGGTGCGCATCGCCACCGCCTCGACCATGGTGCGCCAGCCGCCGACGCGGGCGCCGTCGGGATCGATGGCGGGCTTGCCGTCGCGCAACAGGCAGACATCCGTCGTGGTGCCGCCGATATCGGAGACGAGCGCGGTGTCCAGCCCCGTCAACCACGCGGCCCCCGCGGCCGAGGCGGCAGGCCCCGAGAGAATCGTCTCGATCGGGCGTTCGCGCACAAGCGCCGACGACACCAGCGCGCCGTCGCCGCGCACGACCATCAGCGGCGCGGAGATCGCGCGCGCGGCGAGATGGCGTTCGCAGGCCGTGACAAGCCGGTCGATCATCGACACGAGCCGGGCATTCAACAGCGCGGTCAGCGCCCGGCGCGGGCCGTTCAGCCCGGCGCTGAGTTCGTGCGAGCAGGTGACGGGCAGGCCGCGCCGGGCGCGGATCAGCTCGCGCGCGGCGATCTCGTGCGCCGGGTTGCGGGTGGCGAATTGCGCGGCGACGGCAAGCGCGGCGATATCGCCGGGCAGGGCGTCCAGCGCTTCGGCAAGGGCCTCGGGGTCGAAGGGCGCGGCCTCGGCCCCGGCATGGGTATGGCCGCCCGAAAGCTCGATCAGCGGCGCATCGCCCAGCGCCTCGGCCAGGTTGTCGCGGCGGGAAATGGCGGCGTCGAAACCGATCAGGACCAGCGCCGCGCGGTCGCCCTGGCCTTCGACAAGCGCGTTGGTGGCAAGCGTCGTCGACACCGAGACCAGCGCGATCTCGGCAGGGGCGATATCGGGAGCCTGCGCCAGCACCGCGTCGATGGCGCGACCGATGCCCAGCGACAGGTCGGGCCGTGTGGTCAGAGACTTGGCCTTGGCCACGACCCGCTGGGCCTCGTCGTCCAGCAGGACGGCATCGGTAAAGGTTCCGCCCGTATCGAGGCCCAGAAGAATTGCCATAGCCCGCCTCCGCGCAGATCAGCAAAGTGCTAGAATGCGGCGAGGGGAAAGGGAAGGGGCCTTGTAGGCCCCTTCGTGGCGTTTCGCCTGATCAGGCCGTCACGCGTCGGGCGCGTCGCTGAGGATCTTCGCCAGCGTTTCGGTCAGCGCGTCCTTGCGGAAGGGTTTGGGCACATGGCCGACGAATCCCGCCGCGAAATACTCGTCGATCTGGTGCTGCATCGCGTTCGCGGTCACGGCGAGGGCGGGAACCGGGGGCGCGTCTGTCTGGGCTTCGATCGCGCGGATCTTGTTGAGCGCGGCGATGCCGTCGACGACCGGCATCGAGATATCCAGCAGCACGGCATGGAAGGCGCCGGGCTGGTAGAGTTCGCAGGCATGTTGCCCGTCTTCGGCCAGCGTGATCTCGGCGCCCTGCATGGCGAGCAGCGCTTCGAGGATCGTGCGGTTGGTCGCGTTGTCATCGGCCACCAACAGACGCATGCCCGTCAGCGGCAGGTTGGCGCGGTCTTCGGCAACCGGCATCCGCAGGTTCATCTCGTCGCGCTTGGCGGGTTCAGGGCGGGATTGGTGCCTGGGATCTGGATGGGGCACGCCAACAACCTTTCTGTCTTCGCTCGGCACATGAGCCTGAACCGGGGGGGACAACGGGGCCGGTTCGGGCACGATCACGGGGGAATGTAGGGCGTCCGCGTCGCTTTCCAGAGGGGCAGGGAGGCGCAGCGAGACCGTGGTGCCCCGATCGATTTCGCTTTCCAGCCGGATGTCCCCGCCCATCAGTTCCGTCAGGCGCCGGGTGATCGACAGACCCAGCCCGGTGCCGCCAAAGCGGCGCGCGGTCGAGGATTCGGCCTGTTCGAACTCGTCGAACACCTTGGCGACCTGTTCTTCCGTCATGCCGATTCCCGTGTCTTCTACCACGATTTCCAGCATCTGGGCGTCGCCGGGATCAACATTGATGGTCAAGGTAATGGATCCCGCACGTGTGAACTTGATCGCGTTCCCCACAAGGTTATGCAGGATCTGCAGCATCCGGTTCGCATCGCCGACGCGCGATATATCGCACCCCGCGCCGACGCTGGTGAACAGCGTCAGCCCGGCCCCCGCCGCGCGGTGCTCGAACAATGCTTTCACGCGGTCGGACAACGCCCGGGGAACGAAAGGCTGGTTCTCGATCGTCATTTTCCCCGCTTCGATCTTCGCGAGGTCGAGAATGTCGTTCAGAATCGCCAGCAGCCCCTCGCCGCTGTCGCGGATGACCGAGATCATGTCGCGCTGCTGGGAGCTGAGGCTGGTTTCGCCCAGAAGGTCGGTCATCCCCAGAACGCCGGTCAGCGGCGTGCGCAATTCGTGGCTCATATTGGCAAGGAAGCGCGATTTCGCCTCGCTCGCGGCCTCGGCGCGTTCGGCGGTGGCGATCAGTTCGGTCACGTTCGAGCCGACGCCGCGATAGCCTGCATACTTGCCGTTGGCATCGTAGAACGGCCCGCCCGAGCAGCGCAGCCAGATGGGCTTCGTGCGGCGCGGCGGGTGGAAGCAAAACAGAAGCCCGCTGAATCGCTCATGAGCGGCGGCATGGCGCATCACCTTGTCCCAGTCGCCCTTGGCATGCGCCGATCCGGGCACCAGGCCCAGCGAGGTCAGCGTACGGCCGATGAACAGGCTGGCGGGGATCTGCGTGGTACGCTGAAAGCCCGAGGTCAGATGCGTGATCAGCCCGCCGGGCGCGATTTCCCAGAACCATTCGTCGCTGGCCTCGGCGATATCGGTATAGCGCTGCTGGCTCACGCGCTGCGCATCGAGCGCCGTTTCCAGCGCCTGTTTCGCCTCGCTCAGCGCCGCTTCGCGCAGCTTGCGCTTGGTGATGTCGATATGCACGCCCGATTCTTCGGCCGCCACGCCGGGACTGGACCAGCTCTGGACATGGGTTTCGGACAGGACCCAGATCCAGTGGCCGTCGCGGTGGCGGATGCGGAATTCGTGGCTGGCCGACATCGTGTCGGTGCCATAGAGCCCCGACACATTGGCATGCAGCCGCTTCAGATCCTCAGGATGGACAAGGGCTTCGAACTTGTCGCGGGTCCAGGGCAGCAATTCTTCCAGCGTGTAGCCCAGCATGGCCGCGTATTGCGCGTCGATGGTGACGCGCCCGCTCCGGCAATCGAGCTCCCATGTCCCGACGGACGAGGCTTCGAGAATCGTGCGCAGCCGCTCCTCGACCCGACGCCGTTGTGTCAGGTCCAGCCCGATTCCACTGATACGCTGGGGCTCGCCATCGGGCGTGCGATGGCTGACGCGGCCCCGGCACAGGACGCTGACCCAATGGCCCTCCTGATGCTTCAGCCGGATCTCGACCGCGACCGCATCCAGAGCGCCGTTGCGCATTTCGCGCAGCATCGCCTTCATGGCTTCATTGTCTTCGGGATGGATGAGCGAATCCCAGAGGTCACGGTCCAGCCGCGAGGTGCCTGCCGAGACATAGCCCAGCATCTGCCACCAGAACTTGTTGATTTCGGTCGTGCCGGATCCGATGTCGAATTCCCATGTCCCGATCTCGGCGCTTTCGATGATGTCCGAAAGCCGTTGCTCGGCCTGCTTCAGGGCGGTGATATCGACACGCATCCCCACGCGCCCGCCATCGGGGGTCGGCGCCTCGTAGGCGCGGATGCAGCGCCCATCGGTGAAATGCAGGTCATAATGGCTCGCCGCATCGCGGTGATGCCTGAGCCGGTCTTTCACGAATCCCTCGGTTCCGGCGTCGGCAGAGACCAGCTCGCCCGTCGCCGCGCAGGCGCGGGCAATCTCTTCGAAGGTGACGCCCGGTTTGACCATATGGCGGACGCGGGGAATATACGACCGGTAGCGTTCGTTGCAGATCACCAGCCGGTCGTCGGCATCGAACAGGGCGAATCCGTCCTGCATCGCGTCGATCGCCGCATGCAGCCGCGTATGCGCCGCCTCGGCCTCGTGCGCGAGGCGCGACAGCTCGCTTTCATGGCGCTTGCGCCCTGTAATCTCGTTCTCGATGACCAGGAACTCGCCGTTGCGGCCGTCATGGTCGGTCAGCGGCCGGATCCCCAGCTCGACCCAGATCTCGCGGCGGTCGGCGGTGGTCCGGCGCATTTCGATCTGCGCGGCCTCGCGCCGGGACAGCGCGTCGAGGACGCGGTCATGGGCATCGGGGTCAAGAGTACGGTCGAGAAGCTCGGCATAATGCCAGCCGCGGAGCTGCTCCAAAGAGCATCCCGCCTGCTGGGTAACGGCAGGATTGGCCCAGACGATCCGGGATTCCGAATCGAGGACCGTGACCAGATTGGTCATCTGTCCCGTCACGGTGGCCAGCAAGCTGTTTTCGGGGTCGCCCTCGCTTCTCAACTCGTGCGTGACGTCGCGCAGGCGAAGAACGAACCCGTCGCTGCCGCCTAGCTTGGGCCGGTAGACGACGATCATGTCATAGGTGCGTGGCCCGCGATGGGTGTCGAGCGTGAAGCGCGGCACCGTGCAATCCATGCCCTGGCGCGCCTGTTCCATGCAGTGGCGCACCTGGGCGGCCTGCGTCGCGGGCAGGTTGTCCTCGGGCAGGGTGCCGATCATCTGCGCGACATTGGCCGGGCGCAGGCCGCGTTCGGGCAGGTGGTAATCGATGCATCGCCCCTCGGAATCGGTTTCGATCAGGAATTCGGGCATTCCCGCCAGCGCGTCGCGCAATCGCGCCGATTTGTTGGCGGCCTCGAACAGGGTGTGACGGCGGCGATGTTCGGCCCCGGCGCGCTTCAGCGCGGCTGAAAGCCCGCTCGCGACGGATTGCAAGATCCATTCCTCGGTCCCGGTGAAGCTGCCGCGGGCCTTGCGCATCACGCACAGGATGCCGGCCAGCCCGCCCTTGTCGAGCAGCGGTTCGATCAGCGCGGACTGCATCCCCTGCGCCTCAAGCCCGTCCCGGAGCGCCCCCTCGGGAAGACGCGCGCAATCCGCGATCGCCCGGCCCCGGAAATTTCGGCCGTCATCGCTTTGACCGCCTTCGGACAAAGCTGCGGCCAGGGCGGTGCAAAAGCGGGGATCGGCCGGTGCGCCGCCTTGGGCCGCGGCCTCGCCCATCAGATGCGCCAGCCGCCATTCCCCCTCCGATGCCGCGTCCGATGTCGTCGCCTCGGCGTGCCGAGTCGCAGGCTGACGATCCTCGGCGCGGTTCCAGAGCGGAAGGTACAGGCAGCCCAGCTGGCCGGTCAGCGCCGAACACAGGCTGGCGAGCACGTCGTCGATAGCCGTGTACAGGTCATCCGTTTCGGCGCGCAGCAACCGACCGAGGGCCCGGATCACCACCTCGTGGGCGCCGCCGTCGCGTGCCGAGTCGTCGTCGCGGCTTGCCAGGTTTCGGCCGTCGTCCATATGCCGGAATCCTCGCGGTCTCATCTCAGGCGAGCATATCATTCTCTTCAAACGCTTCCAGCTTGAATTTCGGTCAACAAATTGTCGGGGCTCCCGAACGGGCGCCGAAAGAGCTTCGGACGGGCGTGCGGCTCACAACAGCGCGCAGGGCCACCAAGACCCCGCTCCGCCTGCTTGTCAGCGGTGCACGCTGCCATCAAGCTGAGGCCAAGATGGCCGTCCAGAAGGAGACCCGCCCATGACCCCATCCGACCTGACGCCGCCCGGGGACGCACAGGCCCGGCGCGACGTGGCGCCGGTGATCTGCTATCCGACAGACAGCCTGCCCGCGCCCGACCTTGCCCGGTACGCGCGGTTCCGCGATGCCGCGCAGCCGGTCGCGCGTCACACCATCCCCGCCCGCGATGGCGGAGCGTTCCATGTCCCTGCCGGGGGCTTTTTCCGCATTACCTGTATCGAGGGGCCGCAGGTGGGCGATCTCAACCTGTTCAGCGCCGCCGATCCGGTTGAGCGCTTCTATTCCGGCAAGACCCGCGCGTTGCACGGCACGCATCTTTCGGTGGGACACCGGATGTGGTCGGGCTTTCCGCATCTGCGCCCGATGGCCACGATGGTCGCCGATACCCTGGGCTGGTACGGGCGCGATGCCTTCGGCGGACGGGTCCACGACGTGATCGGCACGCGCTGCGATCCCTATACGCATTGGCAGCTTTCGGGCGGGGACATGTATCATCATTGCTGTCATTCGAACCTGACCCGCGCGCTGGAAGCCGAGGGCGTGGCCGAGGCCGAGACGCGGGTGCATGACGTGCTCAACGTGTTCATGTGCACGGGCTTCACCGAGGAAACCGGGCAGTATTTCATGAAGGCAAGCCCCGTGCGCCCCGGCGACCACGTGGAGTTCTTCGCCGAGATCGACCTTCTGGGCGTGCTGTCGGCCTGCCCGGGCGGGGATTGTGGCGCGGAACATTCCTCGGACAGCGCCGCCTGCCATCCGCTCCAGATCGATGTGTTCGAAACGCCCGCCGCGGTGCTGGGCGACTGGACGCCGCCGGCGCTCAACGGCTATGACGGCTCGCACGGACGGTAGGCGGGCAGGGGGCTGTCTGCCCCCTCTTTGCCTGTCGGCAAATTCACCCCCGAGGATATTTCCGGCGCAAAGATGCCGGGTCAACGAAGCGCTGATCCGGCATCTGTTCCGAATGTCGCGTCAGCGCACGTCGCGGAAGCAGCGGAAGCCCAGGTGATAGTTCATGTGGCTCGATGTCGACATGACGCGGGTGCCGTGCCAGTAAGGCGCGCGCCAGCGGGCCCAGTGTTCATGCGCGCGGATCTGGTCCCAGATGAACCACGAGCCCTTCATCTCGGTCACGCCGAGCGTGGTCGACCCGCGCGAGGCCATCTGATCCTCGCTCAGCGGCAGGTTCATGTGTTCGGCCGCGTTGCCGTCGATGTCGTAGACGCCCAGGGGCGAGTGGCATTGCGGGAACGAGCCCGAGGGATAGGTGTTCGACCCGCAGCCGCGCCAGTCGCCGCCATTGCAGCCCGGCGTCTTGAACGACCCCGTGGCGCAGACGCCCGAACGCCATTCGCCGATCGAGTAGACCCCGCGTTCGCCGGCATAGCGGTTGTTGTGCCATGACCGCATCGCCTGCACCGATCCCAGCGCGAAATTGTAATCGGGCGGCGTGAGACGCCCGGCGGCGGCGCCTTCCCATTCATGCGCGTCGCCGATCCGCGCGCCTTCCGCGGCGCAGAGGCGTGCGGCCTGATCGGCGCGCACCCATGTGACCGGATAGGTCAGCGGGACATTGGGATATTCGAACATGAAGGCGCAGACGGTGGCGTCTTCGGGTTGCTGGCTTTGCGGATCGTAGAGCGGGACCTCGAACGGGTGGCCGCAGATCCGCTCGAACCGGGCGTTGCGATAGGCGCGGCGCACGCTGTCGACCGAGCCGCCCTGGCGCTGCGCGGCTTCCTCGGGGGTCATCGGGTGCTGCGTGACCGCCGGGTTGCCCTGGCCGATATAGGGGCTTTCGCCGAAGATCGCGCGGATCCGGCCCATCGCCGCATCCGGGACGCCGCGCCATTCCTGCATCTGGCGGAACATCGTCTCGTTGTTCTGCGCCAGCGTCTGGGCCTGCGCGGCGAGCGGCGCGAGCGCCATCGACAGCGCCAGGGCCAGGTGTGTCAGTCGGGTCATGTGCGGGCTCTCCTCAGCGGCGCAGAAGGTAGAAGAAGTCGCGGTTATCCGAAAACTCGATGAAGCGGCCCATCGGGGTGCCGTCGCGGTGACGCGAATCGGATTCGGCCATGCGGCGGTCGAGATGGACAATGTCGAAATCTTCCGAGCCTGCCTCGCGCGGGTAGATCGCCGAATAGGTCAGGTCGAGCGAGTTCATGTCGAGAAGCATCGCGTAATCGCAGTGATAGGCCTGGAAGGTGCGCGCCATGCCCGAGGGCGTGACCGACATGAAGACCGCGTATTGCAGGAACTGGCGGCCTTCGATCGTGCGCATGCAGACGCCCGAGCGCAGCGTGCGCAGTTGCGCCTCGGCCGAGCCCGACCAGTTGCCGCCCATCCAGCTGCGCACCTGGCTGCCAGGAACGCCCACGCCGTTTTCGTCGGGTTCGATGATCGGCGTCCCGTTCTGACGCGCGAAGCGGATATGCGGCAGCAGGAAATCGAGATCTTCGGACCATGTCTCCATCTGCACGGTGCCGTCCTGCAGGACATAGAGCGTGGCCAGCCCCGGCTGCAGCCGCGACAGCACGACGCCGTTCACCACAAAGCCGTAATGGTGCCCATGGTTGGTATAGGCGAAATCCGTCAGCCGCCACGCGCCGTGATCGCGCTTGAAGCCGCCCGCGAAGATGCCCGCGAGCCTGTCCATGAAGATCGGGTTCAGCATGCCGGTCATGTTGAGCGGATCGACCGTGCCGAAGCCGTCGGGGCCGGGGAGGTTGTAATCGCGGCCCGCGCCCGAGGGGCGGGGCGACCAGTCGACTTCGGGATGCGAGGTGCCGATTTCGTAGCGCAGGTCGAAGCGCGACATGTCGAAGGCCCACATATGCACGTCCGAGCGGTTCTCGACCCCGTCGAGCCCGTTGGCGCCGGAGACGGACAGCACCTCCTGGCTGACCATGCCGGGCTGCACGACCGAGGCGTAGATACCCGGCGCGTTCTGCACCGCGTACCAGCTGCCGGCCTCCATCGCCGTCGAATCCGCGCCGACCAGATCGACGCGCAGATTCGAGCGCATCACCGGGTGGCTGCGCAGATCGGCGGTGCCCAGAAGCGCCACGGCGGCGCCCGCCTCGGCCTCGTCCATGGTCTGGGCCGAGGTAAGATAGGCATCTTCGTAGAGCGTGTCCTTGATCAGGTTGATCAGGCTTTCCCCGAACGGCACGTAGCCGCGCAGGAACTCGGTCACCGCTTCGCGCGTGGTGCGGCTGCCCGAACCCTGATTGCGCAGGAACATGCGTTGTTCGCAGATCGGCGAATAGGGGATATTGGCGGCGGCGGCCGCTTCCAGCTCGCCCTCCCACGGGGCGCAGGTGACGGTGCCCGCCTCGCTCTCGATCTGCAGGCTGCGCCCGTCCTCGGACAGGGCGATGGTGAAGAGTTCGGGCGCCGCGTTCTCGAGATGCCACTGGCGCAGCGAACGGCCCTCGCCGGTTTCCAGCACGAACCATGCATTCACATAGGGGTTGAGCGAAATCAGACGCAGCGGCGTGCCATCTTCGCCGATGCCGTTCAGCTCGGCGCGGAAGGGCTGAAACTCGATGACCGTGCGGCGGAAATCCTCGCGGAACTCGGCGAACTGGGCGGCGCGGTCGGCAGCGGGCATGTACCACGGCGCCATCGTGTCAGCCCAGGCCGCCGGGGCCGGGGCCATCACCGCAGAGCCGGCGACCAGGGCCAGAAGCGAGGCCGCCTTGCGGAAGGGGGCACGGTCGGGGGCCAGGGAGCCGGGGTTGATCAATGTCTTACTCCTGAAAATTACTGTCACGGCCACGGCGTCCCGGGGCGGCTGCGGCGGGCCTGAAAAACCCCGCGCCCGGTCCCGCGACACGTATCGGCGGCGAGCCTGCAACAAAGCCGCTCAGCGCGCAAATCACGCCGGGGCCAGCCGGAAGAACAGTGCGGAAGTGTTGAATTTCGGCAACTTGTCACGGAAACTTTATGTCCGCGTGAAGACAAGTCTTGGTGCTGCGCAGCCACGTATGAGGCCAGTTCCGGCATGCAACGGCATACCGATTGATTTCCGGGCCGGTGCTGGCTATGACGACGCCAAATCACCCGAGGAGTGTCCCATGACCGCGACCCGCACCGAGACCGACAGCTTCGGCCCGCTGGAAGTTCCCGCCGACAAGTACTGGGGCGCCCAGACCCAGCGTTCGATCATGAACTTTCCCATCGGCTGGGAAAAGCAGCCGGTGCCGATCATCCGCGCGCTGGGTGTGGTGAAGAAAGCGGCGGCGACGGTCAACGAAGGGTTCGGCGATCTGGACAAGACGCTGGCCGACGCGATCAAGGCTGCCGCGACCGAGGTGATCGAGGGCAAGTTCGACGACAACTTCCCGCTGGTCGTGTGGCAGACAGGCTCGGGCACGCAATCGAACATGAACGCGAACGAGGTGATCTCGAACCGCGCGATCGAGATGCTGGGCGGCGAGAAGGGCTCGAAGAAGCCGGTTCACCCCAACGACCATTGCAATATGGGCCAGTCCTCGAACGACACTTTCCCGACGGCGATGCATGTCGCCATCGGCATGCAGGCGCGCGATGTGCTGCTGCCGGGGTTGAAGAAGCTGCACGCGGCGCTCGCCGCGAAGTCGGAAGAGTTCAAGGATATCATCAAGATCGGCCGCACCCATACGCAGGATGCGACGCCGCTGACGCTGGGCCAGGAATTCGGCGGCTACGCGCATCAGGTGGCGCAGGGGATCAAGCGCGTGGAAATGTGCCTGCCCGACATCTACGAACTGGCGCAGGGCGGCACCGCGGTGGGGACCGGGCTGAACACCCGCAAGGGCTTTGCCGAGAAGGTCGCGGCGGAGATCGCCACGATCACCGGTCTTCCCTTCGTCACCGCGCCCAACAAGTTCGAAGCGCTGGCCGCGCATGACGCGATGGTCATGTTCTCGGGCGCGCTGAAGACCGTCGCCGCGTCGCTGTTCAAGATCGCCAACGACATGCGGCTTCTGGGGTCGGGCCCGCGCTCGGGGCTGGGCGAGCTGATCCTGCCGGAAAACGAGCCCGGCTCGTCGATCATGCCCGGCAAGGTGAACCCGACGCAGGCCGAAGCGCTGACCATGGTCTGCGCGCATGTCATGGGCAATGACGCCGCCGTCGGCATGGCCGGGTCGCAGGGGCATTTCGAGCTCAATGTCTACAACCCGATGATGTCCTACAACGTGCTGCAATCGATGCAGCTTCTGGGCGATTCGGCCTCGGCCTTCACCGACAACATGGTCGTGGGCACGCAGGCCAATACCGCGCGGATCGAAAAGCTGATGAAGGAATCGCTGATGCTGGTGACGGCGCTGGCGCCGACCATCGGCTACGACGCCGCGACCAAGGTCGCCAAGACCGCGCACAAGAACGGCACGACCCTGCGCGAGGAAGCGATCGCGCTCGGCTATGTCGATGGCGAGACCTTCGACCGCATCGTGCGGCCTGAGGACATGATCGGCCCCAAGGGCTGATCCACGCAACGCAGGCAGGAAAAGCGGTCCCGAGGGGCCGCTTTTTTCATGCGCGTTCCACGCGCGGGAACCGAAGGGCCGCAAGCGACGTTGCTCTTGTCGCGCGGTCATAGGAACATGCGTGGCACAGGGGAGATCAGGCCATGCAATGGCGCGGAAAACGGACCAGCAGCCATATCGAGGACCGGCGCCGCGGCGGCGGTTTCCGCCAGGCGGGCATGCCCGGTATCCGCGTCGGTCGCCGGGGGGGCGGGCGCGGCAGCCCGATGGGGATCTTCGCTACCATCGTCGTGTTGCTGATCGGCGCCTATTTCGGCGTCGACATGACCGGGTTGCTGGGCGGATCGCAGGGCGGCTATGCCACGCAAGGCGCCGCACCCGCCGGCCCCAACACGATCGACGATGACGAAGAAGCCTTCGTCGCCACCATGCTGGGCGAGACCGAACAGGTCTGGTCCGAGATTTTCGCGGCTTCCGGCGAACGCTACACACCCACCACGTTGGTCCTTTATTCCGGCGGCACCGGTTCGGCCTGCGGTATGGCGCAGGCGGCGATGGGGCCGTTCTATTGCCCGGGCGACCGGCGCGTGTATCTCGACACCTCGTTCTTCCGGGTGCTGGAACAGCGCATGGGCGCGGGCGGCGATTTCGCCAATGCCTATGTCATCGCGCATGAAGTCGCCCATCACGTCCAGAACCTCACCGGCACGCTGGGGCAGGTGAATGCCGAGCGCCAGCGCGCGGACGAGAGGCAGGCAAACGCGCTTTCGGTGCGGCTGGAATTGCAGGCCGATTGCTATGCCGGGGTCTGGGCCAGCCGCGCCGCCGCCGGGCTTCAGGTGACCGAGGCCGATATCCGCGAAGCGCTCGACACCGCCGCCGCCATCGGCGACGATACGCTGCAGCGCTCGGCCGGAGGACGCGTCGTCCCCGACAGCTTCACCCATGGCAGCGCCGAGCAGCGTCAGACATGGTTCTTCACCGGCTACCGCTCGGGCGATCCGGGCCGGTGCGACACGTTCTCGGCGCGCAACTTGTAAGGGAGACGAGACGATGGCCGAGATCATCAACCTCAGGACCCGGCGCAAACAGGCCGCGCGGGAGACCGCGCGGACCAGGGCCGATGCCAACGCCGCGCAGCACGGGCTGAGCAAGGCGCAGAAAGAGCTGGCAAAGGCTCGAAGCGAGAAATCCGCGCGCGAACTGGACGGTCACAAACGTGACCCCGACAGGTCCTGAGCCCGACCGCCCATCTTTGTTCTCCAGATATCCCGGGGGTGCGGGGGCTGGCCCCCGCAATCAAACCTGTGCGGGGGCTGGCCCCGCATTTAAATCTGCGCGGGGGTTGGTCCCGCTAGCGCGCCCGCCACGCGGCCCAGGCCTCGGGCGTATCCAGATCCGTCACCGCGTGCTCTCCGGGCAGGGCCAGCAAGGCAGCCGGATGCGCTTTCAGAACCGACCGCGCGCCTTCGTCGCCGTGAAGATCCGCCAACGACCCGAGTAATGCGGCAGGAAACACCACGGGATGCCCCGGCGTGCCATCCTCGGCGGAGCCGCGCAGCGGGGTTGCGCCGTCGAACGCCTTGGCGATACGGGTGAAATCGTCGGCCGTGATCTCGGGCATATCGGCGGGCACGACCATCAGTGGCCGGCCGGCAGCCCATTCCGCCGCCCGCCGCAGGGACGCGCTCATGCCGCTTGCAGCGTCGGGGACAGGCAGGATCTGCAATGTCAGACCTTCCAGCGCCGCCACGCGGGCGGGGCGATCCGGCGGCAGCGTCACCGCGACCGGTCCACAGCCCGCCGCCAGCAGCGCCAGCGCCTGACGGCGCAGCAAGGGCATCCCGTCGACCGGCTCGAGCAGCTTGTCGGCGCCTCGCATCCGGCGCGAAGAACCGGCGGCCAGTAGCACGCAGGCAAGGTCTGCCACGCGATTTACCGTGTCCGGCAGGTGCCCGCCCATTGCGAGGCGCGCATCTGGCTGGCGAGCAGGATCAGGTTCGAGGAATGCACCGAGACGCCATTCGCGCCGATGCTGGTCAGCGTCGAGCGGCGGGCATCATGGACGACCATCACGCCATCCTCGGTAAAGGTCTGTTTCATCGGCGGCAGGTCGCGCTCGCCCTCGTACCAGACATCGTCGCCATCGGTCTCCATGACCATGGTAAAGGACAGGATTTCGTCCGTGCCCGACACGCATTCGGCCGAGGACAGGTCGCATTCGGTCGTGTAGCTGCAATCGACGATGCGCAATTCCTCATTCGCCCCGGCGCAGGAGGCGAAGGCGATGGCGAAGCAGGCGGCAAAGGGGCGCAGGGTCATCGGGGTGAAACCTCGGGCTGTGATACGTGTCGGCAGGAAGGTAGGGGGCGGCGCGGCGATTGACCAGCGGCCGCGGACCGGATCCCGCGCGCGACGGTGGGTTCCCGCCGGTCAGGACAATGCCGACGCGCCGCCGCTCAGTCGAGATCGTCAAGATCGCCGAGCGGATCCTCGTCCCCGGGCTCGGCGCCGAGCTCGTCATCGAGCCCATGCGCACCGCGTTCACGGTAAGGCGTCGTGCCATATTGCGCGCGGTAGCATTTCGAGAAATGCGACGGCGAGGTGAAACCGCAGGCCAGCGCCACGTTGATCACCGACAATTCGGTCTGCATCAGCAGGTTGCGCGCGCGGGCAAGCCGCAATTCCATGTAGTAACGCTTGGGCGAGCGGTTCAGGTAACGCCGGAACAACCGTTCGAGCTGACGCGTCGACATGCCGACTTCCTCGGCCAGATCGGCGGGCGAGACGGGCTCTTCGATGGATTGCTCCATCCGCTCGATCACCCGCGACAGGCGGGGATGGCGCACGCCGATGCGGGTGGGGATCGACAGGCGCTGGATGTCGCGGTCGGTGCGGATTGTGGTGTAGATCAGCTGATCGGCCACCGAATTGGCCAGATCCTTGCCGTGATCGTCGGCGATCATCGTCAGAACAAGGTCGATGGCCGCCGTGCCGCCCGCTGCCGTCAGCCGGTTGCCGTCGATCACGAAGACCGATTTCGTCAGCTCGGTATCGGTGAATTCCTCAAGGAAGCCGTCGCGGTTTTCCCAGTGGATCGTCGCGCGGCGGTTCTCCAGTAGCCCCGCTTCAGCGAGCGTATGCGCGCCGGTGCACAGCCCGCCGATCACCGCGCCCTTGCGCGCCACCTTGCGCAGCCAGTTGACCACGGGCGGGGTGGTATTGGTGCGTACGTCGATGCCGCCGCAGATGATGACGATATCGTCGCGACCCGTTTCGCAAAGCGGCCCGTCCACCATCACCCGGGTGCCGTTCGAACACGACACCTCGCCGCCCGTGGCGCTGACGAGGCTCCAGCGATAGAGCGCCTGGCCGCTCATCCGGTTGGCGATGCGCAGAGGTTCGATCGCCGCGGCGAAAGACAGCATGGTGAACTGGTTGAGCAGCACGAAGACGAAATGCCGCTGCCGCGCAGGCGCCGATTGCGTGCGTTTCGCCGCCGGGGCCGTCACCGTCGCCGGAGATCGGACCGAATGCGCGGCAGCTCCGGTGCGGATACCTGGCAGCTTGCTGGCGGCGGGGGCAGGGTTGCGCCGTGAGGCGGGAGTATCGCTCATCTCGTCATCCGGTGAAGGGGCCGGGTCGCGGGGCGAGGGCCGACTGGAATGATTCCAACACGAAAACCCGATCTTCCGCAAGAACCCGCGCGCGCGCGTTTTTGCGAGTTGCGGGTTTGCAAGGACTTCGGGCGGGTGTAAGAGCCGATGCTACCGCTGACACGAGGATTCCGCCGGGTTCTCGGGACGTCGGCGTGCATCGACGGAGGACACGATGACCGAAGCCTGGAGCAAGTCGGCCTGGCG
This sequence comes from Pararhodobacter marinus, assembly GCF_003122215.1. Classification (GTDB taxonomy): domain Bacteria; phylum Pseudomonadota; class Alphaproteobacteria; order Rhodobacterales; family Rhodobacteraceae; genus Pararhodobacter; species Pararhodobacter marinus. The sequence continues at coordinate 482,323 of NZ_QEYD01000002.1, forward strand.
CGCGAAAGAGCGCATCCAGATGCCCGATTATCCCGACTCGGCCGCGCTGAACGCGGTCGAGGCACAGCTGGCGAACTTTCCCCCGCTGGTCTTTGCCGGCGAGGCGCGCGAATTGAAGCGCAAGCTGGGCGAGGCCGCTCAGGGCCGGGCGTTCCTGCTGCAGGGCGGCGATTGCGCCGAAAGCTTCTCGGAATTCAACGCGGACCTCATCCGCGACACCTTCAAGGTGCTCTTGCAGATGGCGGTCGTGCTGACCTATGGCGCGAAAGTGCCGGTGGTGAAGGTGGGCCGCATGGCGGGCCAGTTCGCCAAACCGCGCTCGGCACCGACCGAGACGCTGGGCGGGGTCGAACTGCCCAGCTACCGGGGGGACATCATCAACGGTTTCGATTTCACCGAGGCCGCGCGGGTGCCCGATCCGCAGCGGATGCTGCAGGCCTATACGCAGGCCTCGGCCTCGCTGAACCTGCTGCGGGCTTTTTCAAAGGGCGGCTTCGCCGATATCCACCGCGTGCATAGCTGGACGCTGGGTTTCACCAAGTCCGAGGATGCCGAGAAGTACAAGGCACTGTCGGACCGGATCTCGGACGCGCTGGACTTCATGACGGCCGCGGGCGTGACCAAGGACACGATGGGCGCGATGTCGACGGTGGACTTCTTCACCTCGCACGAAGCGCTGCTGCTGGAATACGAAGAGGCCCTGTGCCGGATCGACTCCACCACCGGCCTGCCGGTCGCGGGGTCGGGCCACATGATCTGGATCGGCGACCGCACGCGGCAGCCAGACGGCGCGCATGTCGAATTCGCGCGCGGCGTGCAGAACCCGATCGGTCTGAAATGCGGGCCCTCGATGACCTCCGAGGATCTGAAGGTCCTGATGGCCAAGCTGAACCCCGAGAACGAGTTCGGCCGCCTGACGCTGATCGCGCGTTTCGGCGCGGGCAAGTCGACCGAGCACCTGCCGCGCCTGATCCGCACCGTGCGCGAGGCGGGCGCCAACGTGCTGTGGACCTGCGACCCGATGCACGGCAACACGATCAAGTCGGACTCGGGCTTCAAGACCCGGCCGTTCGAGCGCGTGCTGCAGGAAGTCCGCGACTTCTTTGCCGTTCACAAATCCGAAGGCACGATCCCCGGCGGCGTGCATTTCGAGATGACCGGCAAGGACGTGACCGAATGCACGGGCGGCCTGCGCGCGGTGACGGACGAGGATCTGTCGAGCCGCTATCACACCGCCTGTGACCCGCGTCTCAACGCCTCGCAATCGCTGGAGCTTGCCTTCCTCGTGGCCGAGGAACTGTCCGAGCGCCGCAAGGAAATGCAGCGCAAGGCGGTCTGAACCGAGCCGCGACAGGACGAAAACGGGCGGCGACCGGGGGACGGTCGCCGCTTTTTTCGTGGCTCGACAGGTTTTTCGGGATGAAGGCGGCTTGCTCAGGCCTTGCCACCCTGAATGACGCGGAAGCGCGGCGGCGCGGCGGGACGGGCAAGCGGGCGCCCCGGCGCAACCGCAGCTGGTCGTTGCGGCGGCGTTACCTTGCCGGTTACCAGCGCGGGGCCGGTGTCGCGGGCCGTCTGCACCGGCGCGGTCAGCCGGAAGCGGCGCGGTGCGCGACCCGCGGGACCGCGCGTTTCCAGAACGCCGAGAATGCGCGTGATCTGCCCCTTGGTATCGGTCAGCGGCAAGAGCACCAGCACGCCGTCCAGCGCGGGCTGGCGCAGCCCCGTATCCGAACGCAACGGCAGCACAGCGCGCGCGCCCTTCGCCACCTGTTCCAGCGCGCCGCCCAGCTCGTCGCGAGCCTCGGCGGTCAGGAACACGCTGAGAGGCATCCCGCGCGGGTCCATGCCCAGAAGATCACTCAGTTGCTGACCCGTCAGCCGCAGCCGCGCGACGCTGGGCGCGACCAGTTCGGCGATGAACATCACGTCCAGACAATGGGCCAGCGGCTTGGGGTCGATCTCGGCCCGCTCGGGGCAAAGCCTGGCGCCGCGCAGGGCGTTCCAATGGTCCTGAACATGGCGGGCGGCGGGGAAATCGGGCGCCTCGCTGCGCCCGGACCGGGGCAGGGCGATGACAGGAGCGCCGGGCTGCGGCGCGCGTTCGGATCCGGAACCGGAAGGGCGATCAGACATGCTCTGCTCCTTGGCGCCGGGCTGACCTTTCGCGGCGCCGGCCCATTCGGGCGGCGGTGGCTCAGGGGTCAGCCGGGCATTTACCTTTGATTGTGATTTCTTACTGTTGCCTTAATCTAGCCGTAATTTCCGCGTGTGGGGGCGATTTCTGAAGATATGGTTAAGTCGATGACAGGCTACGCCGCGGCGAGCGAAGAAATCCACGTCAACTCGGTCACTTACGGGTGCCAATGGGACCTGCGCGCGGTCAATGGCCGGGGGCTCGACCTGCGGTTTCGGCTGCCAGACTGGCTGGACGGGCTTGAGTCGAGCCTGCGGAAAATGCTCGGAATGCGGCTGAAACGTGGCAACGTGACCATGGCGTTAAAGTTGGTTCGGGCCGAAAGCGGCGCGGCGCTCCGACTCAATCCGCAGGCTCTGGCGGCGGCGGTCGAGATGGTCATCGCCGCCGAGACGCAGGCCGAAGCCCGCGGGCTGGGGCTGGCGCCGATGAATGCCGGCGACCTGCTTGCGCTGAAGGGCGTGGTCGAGACCGGCCCCGATACCCCGCTCGATGCCGAGGCACAGGTGGCGCTGGTCGCCGCGCTTCTGGACCGCGCCGGACCGCTCATCGACGCGTTCGAGGCCGCGCGCGCCAGCGAGGGTGCGGCGCTTGGCGCGGTGATCGCGGCGCAGGTGGACCGGATCGAGGCGCTCGCCGCCGAAGCGCGGCGCGCCCTTCCGGTCAGGCGCGCGGATCAGGCCGAAACCCTGAAAACCGCGCTCGCACGGCTGGGCGAGGTGGCGCCCGGTGTCGATGCCGGACGGCTGGAGCAGGAACTGGCCCTGATCGCGGTCAAGACCGACATTACCGAAGAGCTCGACCGGCTGGACGCGCATGTCGGCGCGGCGCGGGCGCTTCTGGGCGAAGACGGGCCGATCGGCCGCAAGCTGGATTTCCTGATGCAGGAATTCAACCGCGAGGCCAACACCTTGTGTGCCAAGGCCCAGAGCGCCGAGCTGACGCGGATCGGGCTTGACCTCAAGACCGTCATCGACCAGATGCGCGAGCAAGTGCAAAATCTGGAGTAGCCCATGGCCCCCCATCCGTCGCGCCGCGGTCTTCTGATCATCCTGTCCTCGCCCTCGGGCGCGGGGAAATCGACGCTGGCGCGGCGGCTGATGGCCTGGGACCCGTCGCTGAAATTCTCGGTCAGCGCCACCACCCGCGCGCCCCGGCCGGGCGAAAGCGAAGGGGTCGAGTATTACTTCAAGTCGAAGGACGAGTTCGCCGCGCTCGTGGCCTCGGGCGGGATGCTGGAACATGCCGAAGTATTCGGCAATTTCTACGGCACCCCCAAGGGCCCGGTCGAAGCCGCCAGCGCCGAAGGCCGCGATACGCTCTTCGATATCGACTGGCAGGGCGGCCAGCAGGTGCGCAATTCCTCGCTGGGCCGCGACGTGGTGTCGATCTTCATCCTGCCGCCCTCGATCGCCGATCTGGAAGCGCGCCTGCGCACCCGCGCGCAGGACAGCGACGCGGTCATCGCCGGGCGCATGGCGAAAAGTCGCGACGAGATCAGCCATTGGGCGGAATACGATTACGTCGTGGTGAACCACGATCTGGATCAGGCCGAGGAAGAGCTTCGCACGATCCTGCGCGCCGAGCGGATGCGCCGCGACCGCCAGCCGGGGCTCAGCGATTTCGTCCGCGCGCTGAACGCCGAATTCGAAACCCGCAGCACAGGAGCCGTCTCATGATCTACGCGCTGGAAGATGTCACGCCCGAGATCGACGCCGATAGCTGGGTCGCGCCCGATGCCAATGTGATCGGCCGGGTGCGGATGGCGGCGGGTTCCTCGGTCTGGTTCACGGCCACCCTGCGCGGCGACAACGAATGGATCGAGATCGGCGCAGGCTCGAACGTGCAGGAAGGCTGCACGCTGCATACCGATATGGGCTATCCGCTGAGCATCGGTCGCGATTGCACGATCGGGCACAATGTCATCCTGCATGGCTGCACCATCGGCGACGAAACGCTGATCGGCATGGGCGCCACCATCCTGAACGGCGCGGTGATCGGCAAGAACTGCCTGATCGGCGCGGGCGCGCTGATCACCGAGGGCAAGCGCATCCCCGACGGCAGCCTTGTGATGGGCTCGCCCGGCAAGGTGGTGCGCGAGCTTGACGCGGCGGCGATCACCCGGCTGAAAGCCTCGGCTGCGGGCTATCAGGCGAATATGCGCCGCTTCCGCGACGGGCTGCGCGCGCTCTGACGCCTCAGCCCGGCAGCCGGGCTGTCAGGTCGCGCAACACGGCCAGCCGGATCGCGCCTGCCAGCCCGGTATCGCCCCGCGCCGCGTCGATCTCGGCCGCGCATTCGTTGATTCCCTGTCCGCGCCGCTTGGCATAGCCGCGGAAGGCCTCCCAGAATTCCGGTTCCAGCGAAACCGAGGTGCGGTGGCCCTTGAGCGTGAGCGAGTGCTTCTCGGGCCGGCTCATGCGTCCTCAAGCAGCATTGGGAACCAGTCTTCGCGCAGCCTTTGACCCGGGCGCATGTCGTGGCCGGGGAAGGGGGGCGAGGTGCGGCCCGGCCGCTCGACATAACGCGCATCGTCACCCAGAAGCCGCAGCGAAAAGGCCCGGCGGCGGCGATCCGTGGTATTGCCGCGCGCGCCGTGCAGGGTGCGGAAATCGAACGCGACCGCATCGCCCGGCTCCAGCGCCCATTCCAGCACCCGCATCCCTTCGGCATCGGGATCGGGCACGGGGCGATAGGCGTCGGGATCGGGATAGAACGCGGTCTCGGCCAGCCAGCGGGTCGGCAGAACCGGCTTGTCCCACAGATGCGAGCCTGCGACGCAGCGCAGCGTGGCGGTGGTGACGGGCTCCATCGGCGCCCAGAAACTGACGGTCTGCGCGCCCTCGACGAAGTAATAGGGCCCGTCCTGATGCCAGGGCGTGGGCTTCGCGGTGCCCGGCTCCTTGATCAGCACGTGATCGTGGAACAGCTGAACGCTTTTCGACCCCATCAGCGCGGCGGCGACCTGCGCGACCGGAGAGTTGCGGATCACGTCGCCGAATTCGGGGATCCGCTGCCAGTTGCAATAATCGTCGAAGAACCGCCCGCCCTCGCCGGGCTTGAGATTCTCGGCCGCGTAGGGGCCAGGCTCGGCCAGGTTGCGCTCGATCCCCTGCGCGATCGTATCGATCCAATCGGTCCACAGCCCCCGAATGACGATGGCCCCGTCGCGCGGGAAGGCCGCGATGTCATCGGGTGAGACGAGATCTGTGGGCATGGGATGGGCTCCTGTCGGTCGGGGGGACACTGCGACGCGGGCGGGGGTGAGTCAATCGGGCGCTGCGCGTTTGGTTTGCGTCCGGGGGAGGCTCCGCTCCCCCGGGCCCCCTCGGGAGTATTTCGGGCAGAATGA
>NZ_QEYD01000030.1 GCF_003122215.1 Pararhodobacter marinus
AAACACACGCGCGTGCTGATCATCGGCTCGGGGCCTGCGGGCTATACGGCGGCGGTTTACGCGTCGCGGGCGATGCTGGAGCCGGTGCTGGTGCAGGGGATGCAGCCGGGCGGGCAGCTGACCATCACCACCGATGTCGAGAACTGGCCGGGCGATACCTCGGTCATGGGGCCTGACCTGATGGCGCGGATGGAGACCCATGCGCGCGAGATGGGCACCGAGATCATCACCGACATCATCCTGTCGCTGGACCTCTCGCAGCGCCCCTTCACCGCCAAAGGCGACAGCGGCACGACCTATACGGCCGATGCCGTGATCCTCGCCACCGGCGCGCAGGCGCGCTGGCTGGGCCTGCCCTCCGAGGCGAAGTTCCAGGGGTTCGGCGTCTCGGCCTGCGCGACCTGCGACGGGTTCTTCTATCGCGGCAAGGAGATCGTCGTGGTCGGCGGCGGCAACACGGCGGTGGAAGAGGCGCTGTTCCTGACCAATTTCGCGTCCAGGGTGACGCTGGTCCATCGCCGCGACAGCCTGCGCGCCGAGAAGATCATGCAGGAGCGGCTGTTCAGGCATGAAAAGATCTCGGTGATCTGGGACAGCGAGGTGGTCGAGGTGCAGGGCACCGAGATGCCGCTGGGCGTGACCGGGGCGAAGATCCGCAACGTGAAGACCGGCGCCGAGACGGTGCTGCCCTGCGAGGGCTTCTTCGTGGCGATCGGCCATGCCCCGGCCTCGGAACTGGTCGCGGACCAGCTGGAACTGCATTCGGGCAAGTATGTCTGGGTCGAGCCGGGCACGACGCGCACCTCGGTGCCGGGGGTCTTCGCGGCGGGGGACCTGACGGATCACACCTACCGGCAGGCGGTGACCTCGGCCGGCATGGGCTGCATGGCCGCGCTCGACGCCGAGCACTGGCTGGCGGCGCAGGACTGAAGCGCAGGACTGACACACAGGACTGAGGCCGCCACCGCCGCGCGCGCGTCGAGGTCGCAAAAGAGGGGGCGCTGCCCCCTCGCCCTGCGGGCTCACCCCCGGGATATTTCCGGAACAAAGAGGCGCGGTGAACGAAAGCCTGCCGCGCCATCTTTGTTCCCCAAATATCCCAGGGGGTCCGGGGGAGGATCCCCCGCCTTCGGGAGCA